>NZ_JACHXS010000006.1:0-310134 GCF_014192225.1 Pseudoduganella umbonata
CATGATGACGCCTCCCTCGATATCGTGGCTTGTTGACACTTCCACTTTGGCACATCGATGCCGTTTCGGAGGGGGCGTCCATCCCATTGCCTTTTCATTGGGGCGCTGCTTTGATGTTCCCACTTCGGCGTCCCCACTCGCCGGTCCTCCGGGTGCCTTGCGAAACGCTATCGTTGCTGGCGTTCCAAACCCACCCTGGTCGGTGCCTGGCCTTGTGCGCGATCAAATCCCTTCCTGGCAAACCTTCTTAAATTAGCCATTCGAACTGTTGATGGTGGGCAATATGCGGATGCCAGTGGAGAACGACACGTTACTGTCCGGCTTGCCGGCCGACGGAGAAGCCGCGCTCATCGTGGGACGCGAGGAGGGCGTGTGGATGCGCGCCGACGGGGCGCCGCAGCGTTTGCGGGCCGCCATCGGCAGCCTGTTCCTGTCCGGTTCCTTCCTGGCGGGGCTCGACTATGCGGTGTTCCTGCGCATGGTGTACGGCGGCTGCTCCGTGGAGCCCGGACTACCGGCCGCGATGCCGGGAACTGCGCTGGTGCGGGTAGCCGACGCCATCGTCCCCTTCCAGCCGGGTCGCCGCGGGCTCTACAAATCCGTCAAGATCGTCACCGGCGCGGCGGACTATTTTTTCGAGCCGGTGTTCCTTGAAACCGGTGCAGGCGAACCGCAGGCGGCCACGCTGGACTTCGATGAGTTCGTGGCCGACCTGTGGGTAAAAGGCGTGCGTTTCGGCATCGATGCGGCCGCCGTGCGGGAAGCAATCGCCGCCGCCAGACCAGGCGCCGCGTGGTGGCGCGCCGCCTCGACCCGGTGCGGGGACGGGATGCCGCGATCGTCGAAGTGTCGGAAGACCTGCACCGCTCCAACGCACCGCGCGAGCTGGGTAACGGTCGTTTCGACCTGCACACTTTCGAGAACCGCTTTCCGCAGGTGAAGGCGGGGGTGCGCCTGCTGCGCAAGGAACCGCGCACCATGGGAACACCCGGCTTCACGCTGTGCGGCATGCCGGTCGAAGCGGAGGCCGGCAGCGACATCGCGCTGGCGGGCGTAGCTGGCGAAGGCACCATGGTCGAACAAGTCGATGATCACGACTACCTGGTGGCCGCCGTCGAAGGCTTCGTCAATGTCGACAGGAAGAGTGGCCGCGTGTCGATCGGACCGAAGATCATCGGCCGCGACGGCGTCAGTGCGCGTACCACCGGCAACCTGGAACTGCATGGCGAATACGAGGAATTCGGCGATGTGCAGGAAAACCGGGTCGTCGCAGGGGGCGGCATGACGATCCACGGCGACGTGTTCGGCCGCATTGCATCGCGTGGCGGCACGGTGCACCTGAAGCGCAACCTGATGGGCGGGACTGTCGTCAATGCCGCTGGCGCGATCCGTGTCGGCGGCGTGGCGTCCAACGCGGTGCTGCAGGCAAAAGGCGGCGAGGTGAGGGTGCGCAAGGCGCAGAACTGCGTGATCAGCGCTGCCAGGGTAATGATCGGCGAAGCGTCCAACTGCGAGATCCTGGCCGACGAGGTGGAGATCGGTATTGCCAGCGGGTGCGCGATCGCCGGGCGCAATATCGTGCTTGGGGGGGCGGGCCCCCGCAAGGGCACCGAAATGCTGCTGTTCGCGCTGCTGCCCGATACGCGCCGTCATGACGAAGCCATCGCCGATCTCGCGGCACGCGCGGGCAAGGCCGAAGCCGAGGCAAGCGCCTGCGGCAGTGCCTCGCAGGCGATTGCCAGCCGCGACGATGTGCGCAGCTACCTGGCGCTATCGGCCCATGTGCGCGCGAAGCAGGTCACGCTGACGGGCACCCAGCAGGTGCTTTACAACAGGATGGCCAAAAAAGTCGGGCCGGCACTGACCGAGCTGGCCAGGCTGTCGCTCGCCGGCAACGCGGCGCGCGTGCAGCACGCCCGCCTGCAGGCGCAACTGGCCACGGCGCGCCAGTGCCGCAGCGAGATCGCGATCGCCGCGACGTGCAGGGTCAAGCGGGTGGATGGCGATACGGTCCTGCGCACCATGCTGTACCACCCCGACGCCGGGCCGCCATACGGGCTGGCACCAAAGGAAATCAAGGGGCACCTGCGGGCCGGTTCATGGAGCCACGTGCCGGTGCTGCATGCGGCCGACGGCGTGCTCGACTGGTCATCGGCGCAATAGAGCGTCATAAGCCAAAGAAAAATACGCATGGAGTGTCGGAATAATCCCAGCAGGAAACATTGAGCGTTCTCAACACCCTGACGCGAGCCGTCCTTAGCATGGGAAATGCCTAAATTTACCGCAAGACGGAAGAAAGGAATCTCATGCAAACCAATCACACGCCGGCAATAATGGACGCGTCCGAACCGCTGCAGGCACGGAGTCCCGGCCCGCAGGGCGACACCGAGGTACGGCAGTACCTCACCTTCCGTCTCGGCGGACTGGAATATGCGCTGGATTACCGGAACGTGCAGGAACTGCGGCCGCTGCAGGCGCTCGAACGCTTTGCCGCGGACGGGCAAATCATCAGCAGCGTGGCCGTTTCACGCGGCATCATCATGCCCATCGTCGACATGCGCATCGCATTCGGTCCCCGGCCGCCGGCGCACGATCCGCGCACCGACGTGATCATCCTGAAGCTTTCTTCCTGCGTGATGGGCATGGTGACCGACGGCGTGACGGACCTCGTCATGCTGGCCGGCCGCGACATCAGGCCGATCCCGAACCTGGCAGCGGAAGTCGCCCCGAATGTCGATTACCTGCTGGGGCTGGCCGAAACGGGCCAGCGCCGGCTGATCGTGGTCGACATCGACAAGCTGATGGCCATCCGGCGCGTGACGCGCGACAGGCTCGGCGCCGCGGCATGATGGGTTCAAGAAAAGAAAGCGCCGCCCGAGGGCGGCGCTTTCTTTTCTATGACTTGCGGCCTTAGTGCGGCCGCTTTCCCCGCTCAGACGGCCAGCGCCTCGAGCTGCTCCTGCAGGCCCAGCCACTCTTCTTCCAGCTGTGCCAGGTCCTTCGTGTAGAAGGCCTGGTCCGCCAGCAGCGTTTTCAGCTTCGCCTTGTTGGCTGCCTCATAGATCGCCGGCTCCTGCAGCTGCGCATCGACATCGGCCTTCTGCGCGTTGCGCTTGGCGATCTGCTCTTCCAGCCGCTTGATCTTGTTCTCGATCGGCTTGCGCTGGGCCGCGAGGCGCTGGCGCTGCTCGGCTTCCACCCGTTTCTGTTCGCGCTTGTCCACGGTCGGCGCAGCTGTCGGTGGTGCCACCGGCGAGGTGGACGGATACGCCGTCTTGTGCTCCTTGCCGGCCGCGGGCAGCACGTCGGTGCCCTTGCCCAGCTTGGTCTTGAACAGCCAGTCCTTGTAGTCGTCCAGGTCGCCGTCGAACGGCTGCAGCTTGCCATTGGCGACGATGATGAACTCGTCGGTCGTGGCGCGCAGCAGGTGGCGGTCGTGGGATACCACCACCAGCGTGCCCTCGAACTGCGCCAGCGCTTCGGTCAGCGCCTCGCGCGTTTCCAGGTCCAGGTGGTTGGTCGGTTCATCGAGCAGCAGCAGGTTCGGACGCTGCCACACGATCAATGCCAGCGCCAGGCGTGCCTTTTCGCCGCCGGAAAACGGCGCGATCGAGCTGGTCACCATCGTGCCCGGGAAGTTGAAGCCGCCCAGGAAGTTGCGCAGCTCCTGCTCGCGCACCGTCGGCGCGATCTTCTGCAGGTGCCACAGCGGCGATTCGTCGTGGCGCAGCATCTCGACCTGGTGCTGGGCGAAGTAGCCGATGATCAGGCCCTTGCCGATCGTTGCCGTGCCGGCCAGCGGATCGAGATCGCCGGCAACAGTCTTGATCAGCGTGGATTTGCCGGCCCCATTCACGCCCAGCAGGCCGATGCGCTGACCCGTCTGCAGGCTGAAGTTGATGCCGTTGACGATCTTCTTTTCCTTGACCTCGAACGTCTCCGGATCTTCGCTGCGGTAGCCGGCATCGACGTCTTCCATCACCAGCAGCGGATTCGGCGCCGACAGCGGCTCGCGGAATTCGAACGAGAACTCGGCGGCGGCGCGCAGCGGCGCCAGCTCTTCCATCTTGGCCAGCGCCTTCATGCGGCTCTGCGCCTGCTTGGCTTTCGACGCCTTGGCCTTGAAGCGGTCGATGAACGATTCCAGGTGCGCCTTCTTGCGCGCCTGCTTTTCGGCGGCGCCGGCCATCAGGATCATCTGCGCGGCGCGCTGGCGCTCGAAGCTCGAGTAGTTGCCGGAGTAGCGCTTCAGCTTGCGGTCGTCGATGTGCACGACCACATTCACGATTTCGTCGAGGAAATCGCGGTCGTGCGAAATGATGATCAGCGTGCCGGCATAGCGCTTCAGCCAGTCCTCGAGCCAGATGATCGCATCCAGGTCCAGGTGGTTGGTCGGTTCGTCGAGCAGCAGCAGGTCGGAAGGGCACATCAGCGCCTGCGCCAGGTTCAGGCGCATGCGCCAGCCACCGGAGAAGCTGGCCACCGGCTGCTGCATCTGGTCCAGCGTGAAGCCCAGGCCCAGCAGCAGCTGTTCGCCACGCGATTGCACCGTGTAGGCGTCCGCATCGGCCAGCGCCACGTGGGCATTGCCCAGCGCGAGACCCTGTTCCGCGGAGTCGGGCAGCGCTTCCAGCCGCTCCAGTTCCGCCTGCAGCTTGCGCAGGTTGACGTCGCCATCGATCGCGTAATCGAGCGCGTTGCGCTGCAGCGGCGGGGTTTCCTGCGCCACGTAGGCCATGCGCCACTTGGCGGGGAAATCGATGTTGCCCTGGTCCGGATGCAGCTCGTTGCGCAGCATCGCGAACAGGCTGGACTTGCCGGCGCCGTTGGCGCCGATCAGGCCGATCTTGTCGCCGGGGTTCAGCGTCAGGTCGACGTTTTCCAGCAGCGGCTTCACGCCCCGCATCAGGCTTACTTGTTCGAGACGAATCATTCTTGGTTCTTCAAAGCTTCAATTGGTCGGTGGTCGGGAAGACCCCGGTGTCCGGCCTGCCGCCAAATGGGCAGGGCGGATCGTTCGCATGTACGGAAGCCGGTTAAAGCTTCAGCTGGTCGGCGGTGAGCAGGAAGACCATGTCATCGCCCTGGCTGGTGGTCAGCCACGTCAGGCCCATGTCGCCGAAGGCCGCTTCCGCGAATGCCTTCTCGTTGCCGATCTCGACGATCAGCAGGCCATCGTCCGTCAGGCGCTCGGCCGCGCCGGCCACGATCCGGCGCACCAGGTCCATGCCGTCGACGCCGCCGTCCAGCGCGATCTGCGGTTCGTGGCGGTATTCCTGCGGCAGCCGCGACATCGAGCCAGAATTCACGTACGGCGGGTTGGTGACGATCAGGTCGTATTTTTTCAGCGGCACGTTCGCGTACAGGTCCGACTGGATCAGGTTCACGCGGTCTTCCAGCTTGTACGTCTCGACATTGCGGCGCGCCACTTCCAGCGCATCCGGCGAAATATCGACGGCATCGACCTGCGCGTCGGGGAATGCGTCGGCCATCATGATCGCCAGGCAGCCGGATCCGGTGCACAGTTCCAGCACGTTGGCGATGCCTTCCGGGTTGTTCACCCATGGCGCGAAGTAGTCGGGAATCAGTTCGGCGATGTAGGAGCGCGGCACGATGGTGCGCTCGTCCACGTAGAACTGGTAGGTGCCAAGCCATGCCTCGTTGGTGATGTAGGCGGCCGGCACGCGCTCGGTGGCGCGGCGCTCGATCACGTCCAGGACGCGCTGGATTTCTTCCGGCAGCAGGCGCGCATCCAGGAACGGATCGAGCCTGTCGAGCGGCAGCTTCAGCGTGTGCAGGATCAGGTAGGCCGCCTCGTCGAAGGCCTCGGCGCTGCCGTGGCCGAAGAACAGTTTTTCCGTGTTGAAGCGGGTGGTCGCATAGCGCAGCAGGTCGCGGGGCGTGGCAAAAATGGTGGTCATGATGTTCCTCTGGTTACGCGGGAGCTTGGGCGATCAGGTGAGCAGATTCACCAGCGTGCGCCGGTAGATGTTCTTCAGCGGATCGATGAAGCGCACTTCCACGTGTTCGTCGATCTTGTGGATGCTGCCGTTCGGCGGGCCGAATTCGATCACCTGCGGGCAGATCTGCGCGATGAAGCGGCCGTCCGACGTGCCGCCCGTCGTCGACAGTTCCGTCTCGATGCCGGTTTCGCCTCTGATTGCGTCGCACAGTGCCGTCGACAGCGTGCCGCGCGGCGTCAGGAACGGGTAGCCGGAGATGGTCCATTTCAGGTCGTATTCGAGGCCGTGCCGGTCGAGGATCGCATGCACCCGCTGCTGCAGGCCTTCGGCCGTGCTGGCGGTCGAGAAGCGGAAATTGAAGTCGATCACCATCTGGCCGGGGATGACGTTGTTCGCACCCGTGCCGGCCTTCACGTTCGACATCTGCCACGACGTGGGCAGGTAGTATTCGTTGCCCTCGTCCCACACTTCGGCGACCAGGTCGGCCAGTGCCGGCGCGGCCTGGTGGATCGGGTTCCTGGCCAGCTGCGGATAGGCGATGTGGCCCTGGATGCCCTTGATCGTCAGGCAGCCGGACATCGAGCCGCGGCGGCCGTTCTTGATCATGTCGCCCAGCACCGCGCTCGACGTGGGTTCGCCCACCACGCAGTAGTCGATCGCTTCGCCGCGCTCCTTCAGCTTGTTGCAGACGATGACCGTGCCATCGGTGGCCGGGCCTTCCTCGTCGCTGGTCAGCAGGAAGGCGATCGAACCCTTGTGGTCCGGGTGGGCGGCGATGAATTCCTCGCACGCCACCACCATTGCGGCGATCGACGTCTTCATGTCCGCCGCGCCGCGGCCGTACAGCTTGCCGTCGCGGATGGTGGGGAAGAACGGCTCCGACGTCCATTGCTCGACGGGGCCGGTCGGCACCACGTCGGTGTGGCCGGCGAACACGAACACGGGCTGCTCGGTGCCGCGGCGCGCCCACAGGTTCGTGACGTCGCCCGAGACGATCGTCTCGCAGCGGAAACCGAGCGGCTCGAGCAGTTCGATCAGCTGCTGCTGGCAGCCTTTGTCCTCGGGAGTGACGGAAGAGCGGCCGATCAGTTTTTCGGTCAGCGCGAGGGTACGGGATTCGGTCATTGGTCTTGGTTGGTAAAAATCTGTTGGTACTGTTCCGGCTTGAAGCCCACGTGGCACGCCGTTGCCGTTCGCAGCACTGGGCGCTTGATCACCGAAGGATTCTCCAGCATCAGCGCGGTCGCGCTGGCCGCGTCCGTGACGGCGGCCTTGCGCTCGTCCGGCAGGCCGCGCCACGTCGTGCCTTTCTTGTTGACGAGGGTTTCCCAGTCAACGTGCTTCAGCCAGTGCTGCACCGTGGCGGCGTCGAGGCCCTGCTTCTTGAAATCGTGGAAGGTGAATTCCTGCTGCTGGCCGGCCAGCCAGACGCGGGCTTTCTTCACCGTGTCGCAGTTGGGGATGCCGTAGAGAGTGATCATGGATATTCGGATGGGCGCACGGCGGTGGATGCCGGCTAAAGTGCGCCATTATAGCCGTTCAGGCATCGTCCGCTCCTCATCCGGTCACCACGGTTCCCGCCCGCCCGGTGCCCGGCAACGCACGCGCACCGCGCTGCCGGCTTACGCCTTGCAAGTTATTGTCATAAGTGCATTATTCGTAAAGACTGTCTACAATGTGCCGCGAACCGGCGCCGGAGTGCTGTGATCGCGCTTGGTCGAACCGATCAACGCTATCAGGGAATAACGATGAAGATGAAAATGCTCGCGATGCTGCTCGCCACAGTGCCTTTGCTTGGAACCGCCGCCGCCCCCGCCTACCGGATCGACATCCTTGACCGGGAAGGCGTCAATGGTTCCGGTGCCCTCAATAATGCCGGCCAGGCGCTGATCGTCCGCGCCCCGTCCAATGACGATTTTCGCACCTACCTGACGACGACGAGCTCCAGTGTCGATCTCGGCACGCTGGGCGGAACCATGACAAGCAGCAGCGCGATCAACAACGCCGGGGTGGTCGCCGGTACCTCCACGCTGGCCGGCAACACGGCAAGGCATGCCTTCGTGTACGCCAACGGTTCCATGCTCGATCTCGGCACGTTCGGCGGTACCGACAGCAGGGCCGTGGCCATCAACGATGCCGGCACGGTGGTCGGCAACGCTGAAAACGCCAGCGGCGACACCCGTGGCTTCGTGTACACGGCGCAGGGCGGCATGCGCGATATCGGCACGCTGGGCGGTGCGCAGACCATGGTCTCCGACGTCAGCGAAAGCGGCGAAGTGCTGGGCTATTCCCAGACGGCTTCCGGCGAATGGCACAACTACCTGTACAAGGACGGCGCCATGACGGACATCGACAGCTGGAGAGGCGAGCTGAACGGTTTCGGTCCGAACGGCGAGATCTTCGGCTCGGTAGTTGGATGGCGGGATCTGCCTGAACTCGTGATCTACCGGTCCGACTGGCAGCCCGGGGTCGCCACCGCGTCCGCCATGGCCGATGGCTACATGGTCGGCTGGGACTGGAACGGCACGATCACGTACCTGAGCTCGAGAGACGGTACCTGGTCCCTGAACGAATTGGCGGGCGACGGCTGGTCATTCCATCACGCCGAGGGCGTCAACGACCTCGGCCAGGTGCTGGCCTGGGGGTGCTACTACGGCGATGACGAATTTTGCGCCAACGTATTGCTGAGCCCAGTCCCGGAACCGGCCACGTACGGCATGCTGGGCCTGGGACTCGGCGTGGTCGCGCTGGCGCGCCGCCGCAGGGCCGCGGCTATCAGCCGTTCAGCGTAAATTCGGTAAACGACGTTTCGGGCGGAGCCGCCTTGCGTTCCGCCCCGGCATCGGCCTGCGGCTGTCCGGCCCGTTGTTCAGCAGCCACAGCAGGTTGGTCGCCGAATCGGCATTGGCCAGCGCTTCTTCCTGCGTGATGCGGCCTTCCTGCACCAGTTTATACAACGCCTGCTCGAACGATTGCGAGCCGGGCGACAGGCTGCGGTCCAGCGCTTCCTTGATGTGCCGGTTTTCGCTTTTCGATCAGGTCCGACGGATGGCGCTCGCCAGTCGAGCCTGGCATCGACGCCACCGTCATGCATGCAACTTGCTGTTCGATAGTTATTGCATTATTTGCATCTTCGCCGCGCAAGTCCGATATGATCGTCGGGCGACCCGCGCTGCTATTTCAAGTCACATTCGAGCCGCTCGGTCGCCCCCCGGCAGCAGGTCCGGATCTCACGGGTGCAATGCTGCCAGCGTCCTTCCACATCGACCTGGAGATCTCACACATGAAGCGCCTTGTTTTATCGCTTGCCCTTGCCGCCTTCCCGCTGTCCGTCCTTGCCGACATTCCTCGATACAATTATCAGCTCCTTGGGAGCTTTTACGCCGCCGGTGATCTGAATAACAATGGCGTGGCACTGGTACAGGCCAATGCCGGCGCTAACGAACCCGACGACGGCAGGGTGGCGTTGATGGTGGGCGCCGGGCAGACGATCAATCTCGGTTCGCTCGGCGGCAGGTATGCCTATGCGAGGGAATTGAACGACTCGAACATGGCGGTGGGCCAGTCGGCGCTGGCAGGGAATGCGTCCGCCCACGCCTTCGTTTATGCGAACGGAGCAATGCGGGATCTCGGCACACTCGGTGGTACGAACAGTGACGCCGTTGGCATCAACAGTTCGGGCATGGTGGCGGGCACTTCCGATATCGCCGGTGGCGGGACCCGTGCATTTTTCTACACCGAGGACGGCGGCATGCGCGATATCGGCACGCTCGGCGGTGCCAGCAGCGAAGCGTACGATGTCAGCGAGACCGGTGAAATCCTGGGCCGCGCGCAGACCGCGTCCGGCGCATGGCACACCTTCCTGTACAAGGACGGCGTGATGACCGATATCCAGTCCACGCTCGGCCATGACGAAATAGTCTATGGATTCGGGCCGAACGGGGAGATTTTCGGAAGGTCCACGTATGAACTGGACGACATACCTTACCACGGTGCTGTACTGCAGCGGGCGCATTGGCCGTCCGACAACTATCCGGGAGGGATCGACGATATGGCCAACGGCTACATGATTGGTACCTACGGTGGCGTAAGGGCCCCCGCGATACTGGCGACCCATGATGGAACCTATGACGTCGACGACCTGGTGCCCGGCGACTGGTGGTACTTCTATGCCTCGGGAGTCAATGACCATGGCCAGATTCTCGCCTATGGCGGCGGTACCGATGAGTATGGGAATGGTGCCGGTGGTGTCATGCTGCTGAGCCCCGTGCCGGAACCGGCCGCGTACGGCATGCTGGGCCTGGGTCTCGGCATCGTCGCGCTGGCGCGCCGCCGCAAGGCCGCGGCCGCCATCAGCCGTTCAGCGTAAATTCTGTAAACGACGCTTCGGGCGGGGCGCTCCTGCGTTCCGCCTCGTCCGCCACCTGCCGGCTGTCCGGCCCGTTGTTCAGCAGCCACAGCAGGTTGGTCGCCGAATCGGCATTGGCCAGCGCTTCTTCCTGCGTGATGCGGCCTTCCTGCACCAGTTTATACAACGCCTGCTCGAACGATTGCGAGCCGGGCGACAGGCTCCGGTCCAGCGCTTCCTTGATCTGCCCGATTTCCCCTTTTTCGATCAGGTCCGACACATAGCGCGTGTTGACCATCACCTCGACGGCCGGGGTGCGCGTGCCGCCGCCGCTCGAGCGGACCAGCCGCTGCGACACGATGGCGCGGATCGTCGACGACAGGTCCTGCAGCAGGGCAGGGCGGTTCTCGATCGGATAAAAACCGATGATGCGGTTCAGCGCGTTGTAGCTGTTGTTGGCGTGCAGCGTGGCCAGCACCAGGTGGCCCGACTGCGCGTAGGCCAGCGCGGCGGCCATGGTTTCGCGGTCGCGGATTTCGCCAATCAGGATGCAGTCCGGCGCCTGGCGCATCGAGTTGCGCAGCGCGGTCTCGAAATCCTTGGCATCGCTGCCGATCTCGCGCTGGTTGACGATCGCCTTCCTGTTCTTGAACAGGTACTCGATTGGGTCTTCCAGCGTGAGGATGTGGCCGGAACGCAGTTCGTTGCGGTGGTCCAGCATCGCCGCGATCGTGGTCGACTTGCCCGATCCGGTGGAGCCGACCACCAGCATCAGCCCGCGCTTTTCCATGATCAGTTCGGCCAGGATCGCCGGCAGGCTCAATTCATCCAGCGCGGGGATATTGGCGGGCACATAGCGGAACACGGCGGAAATCGTGCCGCGCTGCCGGAATGCCGACAGGCGGAAGCGCCCCAGGCTGGGCACGGAAATGCCCATGTTCAGTTCATTGCTGCGCGCCAGTTCGCGGATCTGCTCGGTCGAACAGATCTCGGCCAGCAGCGCATCGATGTTTTCCGGCTCCAGCTTCTGCTGGTTGACCGGAATGAGGTTGCCGTTGATTTTCAGGTGCACCGGCGAGTTCACCGCGAAGAACATGTCGGACGCGTTCTTCTCTTTCATCAGCTGGAACAGCCGGTCCATCATGGCAGACACCTCGTGCAGGCATGGTGCCGGGCAGCGGCCTCGGGCCGGGTGCCTGGCACTGGTTTGAAAGGCTTAAACGCCGCGCAGCAGTTCGTTGATGCCGGTCTTTGCACGCGTCTGCGCATCGACGCGCTTGACGATGACCGCGCAGTACAGGCTGTACTTGCCGTCGGCCGACGGCAGCGAGCCGGACACCACCACGGAGCCGGACGGGATGCGGCCGTAGCTCACTTCGCCGGTGGCGCGGTCGTAGATCTTGGTCGACTGGCCGATGTACACGCCCATCGAGATCACCGAGTTCTCTTCGACGATCACGCCTTCGACGATCTCGGAGCGCGCGCCGATGAAGCAGTTGTCCTCGATGATCGTCGGGTTGGCCTGCATCGGTTCCAGCACGCCGCCGATGCCCACGCCGCCGGACAGGTGGACGTTCTTGCCGATCTGCGCGCACGAACCCACGGTTGCCCAGGTATCGACCATCGCGCCTTCGTCGACATACGCGCCGATGTTCACGTAGGAAGGCATCAGCACCACGTTCTTGCCGATGAACGAACCGCGGCGGGCCACGGCCGGCGGCACCACGCGGAAGCCGCCCTTGGCAAAATCTTCCGGCGTGTAGTTGGCGAACTTGGTCGGTACCTTGTCGTAGAACTGCATGGTGCCGTCCGATGGCAGCACCACATTGTTCTCGAGGCGGAACGACAGCAGCACGGCCTTCTTGATCCACTGGTTCACCACCCAGGTGCCGGTGTCCTTCTGCGCCACGCGCAGGCTGCCGTCGTCCAGGCCGGCCAGTACGTGGTTGACCGCGTCGCGCACTTCGGCGCTGGCGTTCGACGGGTTGATCTCGGCGCGGTTATCCCATGCCTGTTCGATGATTTGCTGGAGTTGTTGAGTCATGATGCGTCTTCAGTAGTGAGGGATTTGCAGAACTGCACGATGCGCTGCGCGGCTTCCAGCCCTTCGGCCGTTTCCGCCACGAGCGCCATGCGGATGCGGTTGCGGCCGGGGTTGGTGCCGTGCGCTTCGCGCGCCAGGTAGCTGCCCGGCAGGACCGTGACATTATATTCGGCGTACAGGCGCCGTGCGAACTCGGTGTCCGACAGGCCGGTACGGCTGACGTCGGCCCACAGGTAGAAGCCGGCGTCCGGCAGTGCCACGTCGAGCACGTCGGCCAGCAGCGGCGTGATGGCATCGAATTTCGCGCGGTATTGCGCGCGGTTTTCCGCGACATGGGACTCGTCGTTCCACGCCGCGATCGATGCGGCCTGCACCGGCGGGCTCATGGCGCCGCCGTGGTAGGTACGGTACAGCAGGAATTTCTTCAGCACGTCCGCGTCGCCGGCCACGAAGCCCGAGCGCAGGCCCGGCACGTTCGAGCGCTTCGACAGGCTGGAGAACACCACCAGCCGCGCATACGGCTTGTCGATCGTGGACAGGCCCAGCATGTGGGCCGCCTGCAGCGCGCCCAGCGGCGGCTCGTCGCCATGGTAGATCTCGGAGTAGCACTCGTCGGCGGCGATGATGAAATCATGGCGCTCGGACAGTGCGAACAGGTTTTCCCAGTCCGTCAGCGACAGCACGGCGCCGGTCGGGTTGCCCGGCGAGCACAGGTACAGCAATTGCACGCGCGCCCACACGTCGGCCGGCACGTTGTCGTAGTCGCAGCCGAAATTGCGCGACGGGTCCGAGTTCACGAAATACGGCTCGGCGCCGGCCAGGAACGCGGCGCCCTCGTAGATCTGATAGAAAGGATTCGGGCACACCACGAGCGCATCCGCGGCAGGGTCGATCACGGCCTGGGCGAACGCGAACAAGGCTTCGCGCGAACCGTTGACGGGCAATACCTGCGTGGCGGGATTCAGCGGCGGCAGGCCATAGCGGCGTTCCAGCCATGCGGCGATCGTGCCGCGCAGCGCTTCGGTGCCGACGGTGGCCGGGTAGACGGCCAGCCCGGCCAGGTTGTCGGCCAGCGCTTCGCAGATGAACCGCGGCGTCGGATGTTTCGGTTCGCCGATGCCCAGGCTGATGGCGCGGTGGGCCGGATCGGGCGTCACGCCGTCGAACAGCAGGCGCAGTTTTTCAAACGGATACGGGTGCAGCTTGTCGAGTAATGGATTCACGTAGGATCTCAAAAAGGCGCACGTCTGTGCGTGTTTTCTGGTGATGCATGAACGGTCAGCCGGCCATTATAGCCCGCGTGCGGCCGGTTCGCCCGCGGCAACCCGGGCGACGGGGCTTCACTGCACGCCGTCCAGCAGCGCGCGCATGCGGCGCCAGTGCGAGCCCTGCCAGAACACGCCGCCGCAGCGCGGGCAGCCCAGGAACGTATCCTGGCTGTCCCGTACCGAGGGCGGCAGACGGTCCAGCACCTCCGCCCTGGTGCGCGGCCGCAGCGGCACGTTGCAGGCCAGGCACAGCGAAAACGGGCGCATCGTTTCCCGCAGGCCGAAGCGCGCCACCACCTCGCGCAACTGCTGTTCGGGTTTCAGCGCCCGCACGTAGCACCCGCGCAGCACGCCGCGGCGCTTCAGCAGTTCCCGGTCGCGGGTCAGCGCGACGCGGCCGCCGTGCTCCGCGAAGGCTTCCACCTCGCCGTCGCCGATGTCGTTGTCGTACAGCGTGTCGAAGCCGGCCATCCGCAGCAGCCGGGCCAGTCCGCCCAAGTGGGCATCGGCCACGAAGCGCGCCTCGTGCGGCGCCAGCACCACCGGCGGGGCCGGCGGCACCACCACGTCGTCGCCGTCTTCCAGCAGCACGTCGAGCGGGGCAGGGTGCCCGTTGACGCATACCTCGCCTATCTCCGTGTGCGGCACGCCCAGCGCCTCGACCATGTGCTTGACGGTGGCCGCGCGCGCGCACGGCGTGGCCAGCGCATGCCCGCGCTGGCTGCGCGGCAGGAAGAAGTCCAGCGCCGCGTCGAAGCGGAAGGTGGCGGTGACCATGCCCGCGGTCAGGTACCGGTGCGCGCGGGGCCGGCCATCGCGCTCGTGGCCGCGGTCCGCAGCGGGCAGTCGCCTGCGTCGTCGAGCCGCGCCGCCAGGTCCGCGCGCAGGGCCGCCAGGCCATCGATACGCCGGTCGATCTCGGCCAGCTTGGCGCGCAGCGCTCCGCGGATCGCCTCCGACGACGCGCCGGGATCTGCCAGCAGCGGCAGGTCGGCCTCGATTTCGGCCAGCGTGAAGCCGAGCGACTGCGCGGTGCGGATATAGCCCAGCCACTGCACCGCCTCGGGCGGGTAGTCGCGGTAGCCGTTGCCGCTGCGCCGCGCCGTCAGCAGGCCGCGTTTCTCGTAGAAGCGCAGCGTATCCCGGCTGATGCCGGTCGCCTGCGCAATGTCGCCGATCCTCATCACGCCCCCGAAATAGTGGTTGACCATGGAGTGTACTCCAGCCTTTAGCATCGGGTCACCATCTTCAGGGAGCCGCCGTGCACACCAGTACCTATTCACGCATCGTCCGCGCCAGCGGGATCTACGACCTGCTCGTCACCGCGCCGTTTGCCACGCCATGGACGTTCGCGCTGCTGCACGGCCAGCTTTCGTCCGTCAACATGGCGCTGGGCGGTGCGCCATTGCCCGCCTTCACACCGCTGCATATCCTGTTCGCCTGCCTGATGGGCACCGTGGTGGTGCTGTGGTCCGTCCTGCGCATCGGCGATCCGCAACCCCGCTTCGGCCGCTACGACGGCGCCGGCCGTTTCGGCTTCAGCCTGTGGATGGCCTGGACGCTGGCGCAGACGGGCATGCCGATGCTGTGGCTGTTCATCGTGCCGGAGCTGGCCTGGGGCGTGGTGCAGTGGCTGCCAGTCAGGGGCCGCCAGGGCGGCACGGGAAACGGACCGCGCGGCTGAGCTGCCCGGTGCTATGCTGTGCCCTCAACTTCACGGGAGGTGTCCATGCAAGCGCAACCCCTGATCGCCGTGTCCGACGTGGCAGCGGCCAGCCGCTGGTACCAGGCCATCCTGGATTGCAGGAGTGCCCACGGCGGCGGCGAGTATGAACAATTGACGTTCGACGGCCGCATGATCCTGCAGTTGCACCGCTGGGATGCGCACCACCATGCGCACATCGGCGACCCGCAATGCCGGCCATATGGCAACGGCGTGCTGCTGTGGTTCTGGAGCGACGACTTCGACGACGCCGTCGACCGCATCGCCGAGGCGCGCGCCACGGTGCTGGAAGGCCCGAAGGAAAACCGCAACGCGCAGCACCGCGAGATCTGGCTGCGCGACCCGGATGGCTACGTGGTCGTCATCGCCGGGCCCTACGGCGACGTGGGCATGTAAATATAACGGCGCAGCATGCCGGTGCTGTATGGCGAATCGGCGCGCGGCGGCCCGGCTGGCCGCGTGCTTTATACTGCGCGCTCATTCACCTGCCTGCACTTCCCATGTCCTTTGCTTCCCTGGGCCTCGCGCCCGCCCTGCTCGATGCCGTGGCCGCCATCGGCCACGACACCCCGACCGCCATCCAGTCGGCCGCCATTCCCGCCGCGCTGCAGGGGAGGGATGTGCTGGGCGCGGCGCAGACCGGGTCCGGCAAGACGGCGGCGTTCGCACTGCCGATGCTTCACGCGCTGCTGGCGCGCCAGGGTACCCGCCGCGGCCTGCACGGCCTGGTGCTGGTGCCGACGCGCGAACTGGCCGCGCAGGTGGGCGACGCGATCCGCGCACTGGTGCAGCACCTGCCGTCCACGATCAAGGTGTCGATCGCGTTTGGCGGCGTGTCGATCAACCCGCAGATGATGGCGCTGCGCGGCGGTACCGACATCATCGTCGCCACGCCGGGCCGCCTGCTCGACCTGGCACGCCACAATGCCGTGAAGCTGGACGGCGTCGCCACGCTGGTGCTGGACGAAGCGGACAAGCTGCTCGACATGGGCTTTGCCGACGAGATCGCGGAAATCCTCGCGCTGCTGCCGGCAAGGCGCCAGAACCTGTTCTTCTCCGCCACGTTCCCGGCCGCCGTCCAGGCGCTGGCCACGTCGCTGCTGCACGATCCCGTGCGGGCACAGTTGACGGATGACGCGGCGGACGAGCCGGACATCGCCCAGCGCGCCATCGAAGTGGACGGGGCGCGCCGCCTGCAGCTGCTCAGGCACCTGATCAAGGAGCACGGCTGGCAGCAGGTCCTCGTGTTCGTCGCCACCAAGTATGCATCGGAGCACGTGGCCGACAAGCTGCGCCGCAATGGCCTGGCGGCCGAAACCTTCCACGGCGATTTCAGCCAGGGGGCGCGCACCGGGGTGCTGGCCGATTTCAAGGCCGGCCGCATGACGGTGCTGGTCGCCACCGACGTCGCCGCGCGCGGCATCGACATCGCGCAGTTGCCGGTCGTCGTCAATTTCGACCTGCCGCGCGCCGCTGCCGACTACACGCACCGCATCGGCCGCACCGGCCGCGCGGGCGCCAGCGGCATCGCCGTCAGTTTCATCACGCCGGATGCCGAGGCGCACTTCCGGCTGATCGAGAAACGGCAGGGCAGGCGCGTGCCGCGCGAGCGCATCGCCGGCTTCGAGCCGTCGGAAGCGGCCATCGCGGCGGCCGCCGCCGCGCCGGTGGCCGACCCGAACGGCGGCGTCAAGGGCAAGCGCAAGAGCAAGAAGGACAAGCTGCGCGAGGCCGCCGCCAAGCCGTCGGCGTAAGCGGCGCATCACGCTGCATAACATGAGCTGCACAACATAAGCTGCACAACAACGAAGCGTGCCATCCGCGCTGGTGCTCCGCCGGCGCCGTCGTGCTCCACGATGGTGCGCGGCGGGCGCCCAAGGTCCTCCGGCCGGCGCCCAGGCGGCCAGGAAATGCTGGCACGGCGTTTGCATTAACTGTCGTATGAGTAGAAGCGGCTAGTGTTTTCCGGCGACGCAATGTCGCCAGCGGAAAACATGGGGCATTGCTCTTGTGGACACGTCCCCGACGGGATGTGCATCTGTTTTTTACAGACCTCAAGAGAGAACGCCATGCTGCATCGTTTCGCCAGCCCGATTTTCGCAAGTCCGATTCGCATGATCCGCCGCAGCCGCGCGGCGTTCCTCCCGGTTTCATTTTCCCGCAATGCACGGCCGCGCATGCCCTTCGTCCGGCAGGCCGGCTGCATTCCGCATTGCGTCCTCCAGCCTTTCCAACCCCAGAGAGTGCCCATGAAATCCATCCCAGTCCTGCAACCGGCGCGCCGCGCCGCACTGGCCTTCTGCCTCGTCACCGCCTTCGGCGCATTCGCCGGCAATGCGGCCGCCGCCGACAAGGTCACGTTCCTCACCTCCTGGTACGCCCAGGCCGAACACGGCGGCTTCTACCAGGCCGTGGCCGAGGGCATCTATCGCAAGCACGGCCTCGACGTCACGATCCGGATGGGCGGCCCGCAGGTGAACGGCATGCAGTTGCTGGCCAGCGGCCAGGCCGACTTCTTCATGGGCTACGACCTGCAGGTGCTGAAAAGCGTGGAGCAGGGGATTCCCGCCACCACCGTCGCCGCCAGCTTCCAGACCGATGCGCAGGGCATGATGACGCACACCGACGTCAAGGGACTGGCCGACCTGAAGAACGGCAAGACGGTGCTGGTATCGACGTCCGGGCGCACCACGTGGTGGCCGTGGCTGAAGGCAAAGTATGGCCTGACCGAGGCGCAGGGACGCCCGTACACGTTCAACCTGCAGCCTTTCCTGGCCGATCCCGACCTGGCCCAGCAGGCCTACCCGTCGTCCGAGCTGTTCCAGGCCGCCAAGGCCGGCGCGAAGACCAACTTCTACCTGTTCGCCAAGGACGGCTACCCGCCGTACGGCACCACCGTGGTCGCAATGCAGAAGCTGGTCAAGGAAAAGCCGGACCTGGTCGCCCGCTTCGTGCGTGCATCGATGGAAGGCTGGAAGAGCTACCTGGCCAATCCGGCCCCGGCCAATGCGCTGATCAAGAAGGAAAACCCGAACATGAAGGACGACCAGCTGGCCTACGCCGTGGGCAAGCTGAAGGAATACAGCTTCGTCACGGGCGGCGATGCGGCGCAGCAGGGTATCGGCACGATGACCGATGCGCGCTGGCAGCGCACCTATGAATTCATGGTGTCGGCCGGCCTGCTGAAGAAGGAAACCGACTGGAAGCAGGCCTACACCACCCAGTTCGTCAAGGACCTGAAAGTGCTGCCCTGATCAGCCGCCCCACCGTCATATCGCAATAACGTGATACCGGGCGAAGGCGACCATTCTGGCACGCCGGCCCACCCTTGCAACAGGAGTCAACCATGCTCGTCACCCAACAAAAAGTCCTGCGTAAATTCTGGTATGCGCTGATGCCGATGTCCGCGCTGGACGCCGGCCCGCAGCCATTTACGCTGCTGGGCGAGAACATCGTCGTGTGGAAGGGCGCGGACGGCAAGCCGGCCGCGCTGCGCGACCGCTGCTGCCACCGCACCGCGAAGCTGTCGAAAGGCTTCGTCGAGAACGGCAACATCGTATGCGGCTACCACGGCTGGACCTATGACTGTTCCGGTACCTGCGTGCGCATCCCGCAAAGCCCCGACAGCAGCATTCCGGCCGGCGCGCGCGTGACGGCCTACCACTGCGACGAGCGCTACGGCTATGTGTGGGTGGCGCTGGAAGACCCGCTGCAGCCGATCCCCTACTTCCCCGAGGAGGAAGCGCCCGGCTATCGCCGCATCCTGCAGTTCTACGAAGAATGGAAGACGTCGCCGCTGCGCGTGATGGAAAACTCGTTCGACAATTCGCACTTCAGCTTCGTGCACAAGGCGAACTTCGGCATGATCGACAACCCGGTGCCGGCCAAATACGAGTTCCGGCCCAACGACTGGGGCTTCGAAGCGGAGACCCACGTGCCGGTGCGCAATCCGGAGGCGAGCTTCCGCATCACCGGCACTACCGAGCCGGTGACCGAGCGGCACCTGACGAACCGCTGGTACATGCCGTTCTCGCGGCGCTTCGGCTGCGTGTACCCGGCATCGGGCATCCATCACATCATCTACAACTGCGCCACGCCGATCGACGACGGCAAGCTGATGCTGGTGCAATGGCTGTACCGCAACGACAGCGAGGAAGCCTGCTCGACGCAGGAACTGATCGACTGGGACCGGCCGATCACGTCCGAAGACCGCGACATCCTGGAAGCCACCGATCCCGATGCCTGCGTCGATACGCGGCGCCGCGTCGAATTCCACATGGAGTCCGACAAGCCGGGCCTGATGATGCGCCGCATGCTGATGGACCTGTTGACGCGGCATGGCGAAAGCGAAGTGCACAACCCGCCGGAGGCATGATGAAACGCGACGAAGATCCGCTGCTGGCGCCTGCTGCGCCGGCGGCTTCCCCGGAGCCGGCGGTGCTGTATGCCAACGGCGTGGAAAAAACCTACCCGAACGGCACCCATGCACTGGACCCGGTGAAGCTGCGCATCGGGCGCGGCGAGTTCGTGTCGCTGCTGGGACCGTCCGGCTGCGGCAAGAGCACGCTGCTGAAGATGTTCGCCGGACTGGAAAGCCCGTCGGCCGGCCACGTTCGCTGGTGGGGCGAGGGCATGGCCACCGTCGATACGCCCGGCCGCACGCTGGCCATGGTGTTCCAGGAAGCGACGCTGATGCCGTGGGCGAAGGTGCTCGACAACGTGCGGCTGCCGCTCGACCTGAAAGGCGTGCCGCGCGCGCAGGCGATGCCGCGCGTCGAGCAGGCGCTGGACCTGGTGGGCCTGGCGAAGTTCGGCCATGTCTACCCGCGCGAACTGTCCGGCGGCATGCAGATGCGCGCGTCGATCGCCCGGGCCCTGGCCACGGAGCCGAACCTGCTGCTGATGGACGAGCCGTTCGGCGCGCTCGACGAATTCACCCGCAACCGGCTCGATGCCGACCTGCGCGACCTGTGGGCCCGGCGCGACCTGACCGTGGTGTTCGTCACCCACAGCATCTACGAGGCCGTGTACCTGTCGTCGCGCGTGGTGGTGATGGCGGCGCGGCCCGGCAGGGTGATCGCCGACGTGCCGATCGACGGGCCGCGCGTGCGCGACGACGAGTTCCGCATCTCGCCCCAATTCATGGCTTATTGCAAGCAGCTGTCCGACCTGCTGGTCGAGGCCAACGGCCATCACTGAAGGAGATCCGCCATGCTGGAAAAACCCCTGATCGACGATGCGCGCGTGCGCCGCGCGCTGGCGCCGCTGGCACTCGGCCTGCTGTTGCTGGCGGTATGGCAGGCAGTCTGCGTGACGCTGCAGGTGCCGGTCTACCTGGTCCCGTCGCCGGCCGCCATTGCCGGCACCTTGCTGGAAGACTGGTCGCTGCTGTTCGACGCGCTGCTCGTCACGCTGCGCATCACGTTCTTCGCGTTCGCGCTGGCCACCGTGGTCGGTGTGGCCGTGGCGTTCCTGTTCGTGCAGAGCAAGCTGCTGGAAGCCTGCCTGTTCCCTTACGCGATCCTGCTGCAGGTCACGCCCGTCGTGGCGATCGCGCCGCTGATCATCATCTGGGTCAAGACGCCGGCCGCCGCGCTGACGATCTGCGCCACCATGATGGCCGTGTTCCCGATCATCTCGAACACGGTGCTGGGCCTGCGCAGCGTGAATCCCGGCCTGCTGAACCTGTTCCGGCTGAACCGCGCCACGCGCTGGCAGGTGCTGGTGCGGCTGCGCGTGCCCAGTGCCTTGCCCAGCTTCTTCGGCGGCCTGCGCATCGCCAGCGGCCTGTCGCTGATCGGCGCGGTCGTGGCCGAATTCGTTGCCGGCACCGGCGGCAGCAGCACCGGGCTGGCGTACCAGATCCTGCAGGCCGGCTTCGAGCTGAACATCCCGCGGCTGTTCGCGGCGCTGTTCATGATCACCGTCACGGGCGTGCTGCTGTTCGCGCTGATGTCGGCACTGGCGCGCTTCTCGCTGAAGCACTGGCACGAAAGCGAGGCCTAGGCATGAATACGACCTTCAAGGTGCGGATAGCCCGCAAGTGGCGCGAGGCCGAACGCGTCCACGCCTTCGAACTGCGCGATCCGGATGGCGCGGCACTGCCGCCGTTCACGGCCGGCGCCCACGTCGACGTCCACCTGCCGGGTGGGCTGGTGCGCCAGTACTCGCTGTGCAACGACCCGCGCGATACGGCGCGCTACGTCATCGCCGTGCTGCTGCAGGACGGCGGCGGGTCGCAGGCGATGCATGCGCTGGAAGAGGGCGCGCACGTCACGATCGGCGCGCCGCGCAACCATTTCGAGCTCGACACCGGCGCGCGGCGCTCGCTGCTGGTCGCCGGCGGCATCGGCATCACGCCGCTACTGTCGATGGCGGAACGGCTGAACATACTCGACCGGCAGTTCGCCCTGCATTATTGTGTGCGTTCGATGGGTACAGCGGCCTTCGCCGGAAGCCTGCGCGAGGCGCCTTATCGACACTGCGTGCACGTGCATGCCGACGATGGACCCGCGACGCAGCGGTTCGATCTGCCGGCGCTGCTGGCCGGTGCCGGCGCGGACACGCACCTGTACGTGTGCGGGCCGGCCGGCTTCATCGCGATGGTGCAGCAGGCAGCGCTGGCGCATGGCGTGGCGGCGGAGCGCATCCACGTCGAGCACTTCGCCAACGCCAACACGGTGGTGGATGTGGCGTCGTCGTCCGCATTCCAGGTGCGCGTGGCCAGTACCGGCAGGACCATCGCCGTGCCGGCCGGGCAGAGCGTCGTCGATTGCCTGGCGGAGCATGGCGTGGCGATTCCGGTTTCGTGCCGGCAGGGCGTGTGCGGCAGCTGCCTCACCACCGTGCTGGAAGGCGAACCGGATCACCAGGATTGCTACCTCACCGATACCGAGCGGGCGCTGGGCGACCGTTTCCTGCCATGCTGCTCGCGTTCCAGGACGCCGCTGCTGGTGCTGGATCTTTGAAAAGGAAAACCGATGAATGATTTACTGATCAGGAACGCCGCCGCGATCGTGACCGGAGTGAAAGGCGAGGCGGCACGCCATGCCGGCCCGGACATCCGTGTCGCCAACGGCCGCATTGCCGCACTGGGCCGGCTCGACCCGCTGCCCGGCGAGCGTGTGGTCGACGCCACCGGCTGCGTCGTCTATCCGGCGTGGGTGAACACGCACCACCACCTGTTCCAGTCGCTGCTGAAGGGCGACGCGGCCGGCATCGACCTGCCGCTGACGGCCTGGCTGGCCGCCACGCCCTACCGCTTCCGCGCGGCATTCGACGAACAGCTGTTCCGCCTCGCCGCGCGCATCGGGCTCGTCGAGCTGCTGCGCTCCGGCTGCACCACGGTGGCCGATCACAATTACCTGTACTGGCCCGGCATGCCGTTCGACGGTTCGGCGATCCTGTTCGAGGAGGCGGAGCGGCTGGGCATGCGTTTCGTGCTGTGCCGCGGCGGCGCCACCCAGACGCGCCAGCTGGAAGCGGACCTGCCCGCCTGCCTGCGGCCGGAAACGCTGGACGGCTACCTGGCCGACATGGAGCGCATCGCGCAACGCTGGCACGATCCCGCGCCGGATGCCATGCGCCGCGTCGTGATGGCGCCGACCACGCCTCTTTACTCGATGACGCCGGGCGAGCTGCGCACCGTGGCGGCCGAGGCGCGGCGGCTGGGCATCCGGCTGCACAGCCACCTGTCCGAAACCGTCGAATACCAGAATTCCGCGCATGGCAAGTACGGCACCACGCCGGTGCGCTTCGCCGCCGAGCAGGACTGGCTGGGCAGCGACGTCTGGTTCGCCCACCTCGTCAAGCTGGACGACGAGGAGATCGCGCTGCTGGGCGCCACCGGCACCGGCGTCGCGCACTGCCCGCAGAGCAACGGGCGCCTCGGCAGCGGCATCGCGCCGATCCGCCAGCTGGAAGCGGCCGGCGCCGCGATCTCGATCGGTGTCGACGGCGCCGCGTCGAACGAGGCGGCGGACATGATCTCCGAAACGCACGCCGCCTGGCTGATGCAGCGTGCGCGCGGCGGGCAGGACGCGCGGCCCACGCACCGCGGCGGCAGCTTCGAAGGCGGTGCCGACGCCGCCACCGTCGAGGATGTCGTGCGCTGGGGCACCAGCGGCGGCGCGCGCGTGCTCGGCCTCGATGGCCTGGGCACGCTCGAAGTGGGCATGGCCGCGGACATCGCCGTCTACTCGCTCGACGACCCGCGCTACTTCGGCCTGCACGACATCGCCATCGGCCCTGTCGCCTCGGGCGGGCGCCCCGCGCTGCGGCTGCTCACCGTGGCCGGCAAGCCCGTCGTCGAACACGACGCCATCCCCGGCCTCGACCTGCGCGAACTCGCCGCCGACGCCCGCGCCGCCGTCGCCCGGCTGCTGCGATAACTACCCGGGACTACTCCGAGAAATGTTGCCAAAAACCGGGGTCTGACCCCGGTTTTTGGCAATAATTTCCAGAATTCGGGGTCTGAAAGGAGTAGTGGCAAGCATGCCATTACCGCTTGGCCGGCGCGGAGCATGCTCCGCGAAACCCCTGCCGTGCCCCCGGTGTTGTAAAACAACCAACGGGCTCGGCGGTTGGGAGATTAGCGGGGCTGGTTCTCGACCAGGGCGATGCGCCGGCGGATGCGGGTGGCTTCGTCGGCGTCGCCGGCCTTGTCGGCGCGCAGCGCTTGCACGTTCAGCCAGGCCAGCAACGGCCGGCGCCAGCCCTGGTCGGACGACGTGGCGATGGCCTGTCCGATCAGCTCGGGCGTGGCGCGGTTGGCCTTGAACAGGGCGCCGGCGGCGACCAGTTGCGACAGCGGGTCGGCGATGCCTTTCACGGCCGTGGCGGCGGCGCTGTCGGATGCGGCGGCGAGCACGGCCCGCTGCGGTTCGGGCAGCAGCGCCGCGTCGGCGGGACGGGCGCGGCCGGCCAGATAGTCGGCATAGGCGATGTCGGCCGGCGTGGCGTCGGCACGCAGCGCCGCGAAGCCGGTGCATTCGTCGAACACCAGGGCGGCGGTGCGCGCGGCGCAGCGGATCAATTCGGCGCGGATCACCAGGTCCACCTTGCCGGTGGCGGCAATGTCGTCGCGGGCATGGGCGAATTCGTTCTGCTCGACGAGGTCGCGGCCGCCCATGTAGGCGCCGGTGGACCGTTCCAGCGCGCTTTGCGCATTCATCTTCCAGTCGGGAACGGGTGGCCCGCTGTTGCAGGCGGCCAGGAGCACGGGGACGGCGAGGATGAGGCATGGCTTCATGGCAGCTTGATCTCCGCTTCGCGCTTGAACGGCCACTTCCGGTTGATCTCGTTGACGAGCTGCTCGATCTTGCGCAGGTTGGCGTCGACATCGGCGCGCAGCGCGCCCAGGTCCTCGGTGGCCACGCGGGCATTCTTGCCGACCGCCTGCGCTTCCGCCAGCACCGCATCGAGCTTCTTCATGCTGGCGCGCGCATCGGCCAGCAGGCCGTCCAGCTGCACGATCGCGGCCTGCGCATCGTTGGCTACGCCCTTGTCGCCGAATACCTTGCTGTCGGCATTGCCCACCAGCCGGTCGGCGCGCACGATCAGCGAGTTCGCATTGGCGAGCAGTTCGCGCGCCTTGCGGTCTTCGCCGGCAATGAAGCCCATCGCGCCGCCCGGGCCGTTCAGCTTCTCGGTCACGCCCTGCACGTTGGCCAGGCTTTGGCCGAGCGAGGAGTCGGCGGCGGTCAGCGCCGTCACGTTCGTGAGGATGTCGCGCGCGGCCGACAGCAGCCGTGGAATCTCGGCCGCCACGTCGCCCACCAGCAGCGGGCGCTCGGCCTTGTCCGGTAATGGCGGATCGGTCGGGATGCCCGTGAACGCGCGCAGTTTCGCGCCGCCGACGATGCCTTTTTCCAGCGTGAAGATGCTGCTCGAGCGCAGCCAGTGCGCATCCTTCTCGGGCACGTCGACCAGCACGCGGGCCTTGCCTTCGCGCGACAGTTCGATGCTGCGCACGCGGCCGATGGGGAAGCCGGCGAACGTCACGTCCATGCCGACCGCCACGCCTTCGGAATCGTCGGCCGTCAGCACCAGGCGCTGCGTGGGTTCGAACGCGCCGCGCGCGTACAGCAGGTACAGGCCGGCGCCGGCAATCAGCGCCACCATCAGGATCAGCAGCAGCGCGGCCTTGATCTCGGCGTTGCGCACCGGTGCCGGTTCCGAAGGCGCGGCCGGGACGGGAGGAGAGGTGTCAGTCATGTTCGCTCAGTCGAATCGGTTCAGTAGTAATTGCCCATCAGGGAGGCGGCCTCGATCAGCAGGACCACGGAAAACATCCGCACCATGTCGGACAGCCCGTGCGTTGAACGCAGGCGCGCCGCGAACGGGTTGGCCGCCGCGTCGTAATAGGAGGAAGCCAGTGGAATGATGCCGACCGCCAGCGAGAAAAAGAAGATCTTCAGTATGAGGATCAATGCCACGGCCGGGTTGAAGATCTGCCCCACCACGCGGGTATAGCCCGGCAGCGCATACGGCGTGAAGCCGTAGATGATCAGGTAGGCCAGCACCAGCGTGAGGATGCAGCTGACGGCGGCCAGCAGCCACACGGCGAAGATGCCGGCGGAGGCGCGCGGATAGAACTCGCGGCGCAGCGCCTCGCCGGGATCGGCTGCCGCACCGGCCGATCCCGCCGGTGCCGCTGCCGCCGCGGCGAGCCGCCGCTGCGCGAATTCGACGCCGGCCGGCAGTGTGCTGCGCAGCGCCACGAACAGTGCCGCCGTCAGCGGAATCAGTTCGAGCACCAGCACGCGCACCACCATTTCCAGCGCATAGCCGGACAGGCCGTACGACGTGGCGGTGACGACGACGATGCGGATGATGACGAGGCTGATCAGCGCCGACAGCACGCAGAACCACAGCAGGTTCGGCGCGGTGCCGAGCACCAGGTGGCTGGCCAGCGCACGGTGGTTGTCGCGGCGGTAGGTGGACGGCGCGGCGCCGCGCGCCAGGATCAGCGCGGCGAACTGCAGCAGGCGCCACCAGCTGGTGAGCCAGATCATCGTGGCGCGGTGCAGCCGCGCCAGCGACGGGAAGAGCGATACATTGGTGGACATATTGCGATCTTATCATCCTGTAACGGCGGCTACGGTACAGGATGACCGAACTGCGACACGATCGCATCGGCCACGGCCCGCACCCGCGCGCTGCGGTGCAGGTCGCCGTGCATCACCAGGTACATGTCGTACTGGTGCACGCGGTCCGGGAAGATGCGCACCAGCCGCGCATCCTGGTCCGCCATGTGCACCGGCAGCTCGGCGATGCCGATGCCGGCGCGTGCCGCTTCCATCAGCATCAGGCCGGTATTCACCTCCAGCGCGATGCGTGCGCCGGCCACCGGCATGCCGGCCACGTGGCTGGCCTGGCGCGGCGCCACCGAGGCATGGTAGATGACGAGGTCATGGCCGGCCAGCCCGGTGTCCGCCGCCGGCATGCCGCGCCTGCGCAGGTAGGCCTTGCTGGCGTACAGGCCGGAAGTGCGCCGGGCCAGGTGGCGCGACACCAGATCGGGATCGGTGGGTTTCAGCGTGCGCACGGCGAGGTCGGCTTCGCGGCGCGTCAGGCTGGCCACCGCCGTCGTCACGTGCAGCACAACGCGGATGTCCGGATGTTCGGCATGCAGCGCGCGGATCGCGTCCATCACGAAGTACTGCGCCATCGTGTCGGTGGTGGCGACCCGCACCGTGCCGGACAGCCGGTGGTCGATGCCCTGCATTTCGCGCTCCAGCTGGTGGGCCGCCTGCTCCATCCTTTCCGCCGGCCGCGCCGCCGTCTCGCCGGCCGGCGTGGGCACGTAGCCGGAGGGCGTGCGCAGGAACAGCTTCGCGTTCAGCGCCGTCTCCATCGCCGCCAGCCGCCGGCCCGCCGTGGCCTGGTCGATGCCGAGTTGCGCGGCGGCGCCGCGCAGCGTACCGGCGCGGTAGATGCCGAGGAATATGCGGGCGTCGTCCCAGTCCATGCGTTCTCCGTTGATGCAATATTGCATCAGGATGCTGATGTTATGCATGTTTACTGCATCAGGCAAGGGGCTTAACCTTCCTGCATCGCTATCTTTCAGCATCGCTATACAAGGAGGCACCATGCTGCTGTTTACCCTCGCCATCGGTTTCGTGATGGCGATGATCGACGTGACGGCCGTGAACACGGCCCTGTCCGACATTTCCGCCGACCTTGGCGTGCCGCTGGAAGGGCTGGTGTGGGTGGTGGACGCCTATACGCTGACGTTCGCCGCGCTGCTGCTGGCCGGCGGGGCGCTGGCCGACCGATACGGCGCCAGGCGCGTCTACCAGGGTGGGCTGGCGCTGTTCGTGCTGGGGTCGGTGCTGTGCGCGCTGGCGCCGTCCGGCGTGGCGCTGGTGGCGGCTCGGCTGCTGCAGGGCACCGGCGCCGCGCTGTTCATGCCCAGTTCCCTGGCCCTGCTGACGCACGCCGAGGACGACCCGAAACGCCGCGCGAAGATGTTCGCCGGATGGGCGGCGATCGTCAGCGCCGCCGCCACCGTCGGGCCGGTGGCCGGCGGGCTGCTGGTGGAATCGTTCGGCTGGCGCAGCATCTTCTGGCTGAACCTGCCGCTCGGCCTGCTGGGCATCGTGCTGGCGCAGGCAAAGGCGCCGGCACCCGCGCCCCACGCCCGGATACTGGGCTTGCTGAGCCACGGCCTGGGCGCCGGTGCGCTGGCGGCACTGGCGTTCGTGCTGATCGAGGGGCCGGTGCTGGGCTGGTCATCGGCGCCCGTGCTGGGCGCGCTGGCCGCGGCGGTGCTGCTGGCGGTACTGCTGATCCTGCGCGAACGCGATGCCGCGCAGCCCATCCTGCCACGCGCGCTGTACGGCATCGCGCCGTTCCGCGCCGCCGTGCTGACGGGCATGCTGATCAATGTCGGCACGTTCGGCCACATGTTCGTCGTCAGCCTGTGGATGCAGGGCGCCCACGGCAGCGGCGCGCTCGGTACCGGGCTGGCGATCCTGCCGATGACGGCCGGAGCCGGCGTGGGCAATGTGCTGTCCGGCCGCGCCGTGGCCAGGCATGGCGCGCGGCTGCCGCTGCTGACGGGAATGGGCGGAGGCGCCGTGGCGGCGCTGCTGCTGGCCCAGGCCGGCGCCGGCACGCCGCCCTGGCTGGTGATCGCCGGCGGCACGCTGATGTTCCTGGCGGTCGGCTATGCGATTCCCGCCATGACGTCGACCGTGATGGGGGCCGGCGGCAAGGACAACGCCAGCGCCGCCGGGGCGGCCCTGAACGCCAGCCGCCAGATCGGCGCGCTGCTCGGCGTGGCAGGCGCCGGCACCATCCTGCATACGGTGCCGGTGTGGGGCGCGCGGCTGGCCATCGCCTATGTGGCTATCGCGACGGCCTATGCACTGGCTTGCGTCGCGATTTACCGCCGCGTGCAACCTGCCACCAACGGCGCGCTCGCGGCCGGCGCGGTGGAGTAGACCGGCGGTCAGCCGTGCAGCTTGCGCCAGGCGATCATCTCAGCGATCGTCAGGATCGGCATGCCGTGCTGCGCGGCGAAACGTTCGATGGCGTCGCCGCGCATCATCGTGCCGTCCGGGTTCATCAGTTCGCACAGCACGGCGGCCGGTGCCAGGCCGGCCATGACGGCCAGGTCCACCGACCCTTCGGTATGGCCGGCGCGGGCCAGTACGCCACCCGGCGTGGCGCGCAGCGGGAATACATGGCCGGGCCGCACCAGGTCGTGCGGTTGTGCGCCCGGCGCGGTGGCGGCGCGGATCGTGGCCACGCGGTCGGCGGCCGACACGCCGGTGGTCACGCCGTGGCGGGCCTCGATCGACACGGTGAACGGCGTGCCGTAGCGGCTGCCGTTTTCACTGGCCATCGGCGGCAGCTCCAGTTCGCGCACCCGGTCGGCCGTCAGACACAGGCAGACGATGCCGCTGCATTCGCGGATCATCAGCGCCATGGTCGGCACGGTGAGGCGGTCGCAGGCGACGATCAGGTCGGCCTCGTTCTCGCGGTCGAAATCGTCGAGCAGGATGACGGGCACGCCGGCGCGCATGGCATCGAGCGCCGCGCCGATACGGGCAGAGAGGTCGCCGCCTTGCAGGGCAGGGGAATTAACAGGGAAAAGTTCTTGGACAGACATTGAAACGCTCCTCGCAATGGCGAAAAACGCTCCAGGGCAAAGCGAACACGCACGCACCCGTAAACGCGGCGGGCGACAGGCACCCAACGCGTGCAGGCATGCACGTACAACGCACATCTTCTTTCATCCGGACTATACCGTCGGCTCCGGCATCTCACCGGATCTGCTGACCCCGCGATGATGGAATCATCACGGGCGCTCGCGGGCTCGGCTTGACGGCCATACCGCCGGTGGGGAATCGCACCCCGCCCCGAAGACGTAAATTAACAGTAGGCCCGGCCGCACCGTGCGGCGGGCGCGGCGATTGTAGCAGAGCGTTCCGGTTCTGGTGTATCGTGGCGCTTCGCCCACCCGACCGTGCCCCTCCATGAAGTTGAGTTCATTCAAGCTTGCCACCGCCGCCGCGCTGCTCGGCGCTTCCCTGCTGGCGCACGCCGCGCCACTGCCGGCGCCCGGCGACACGTTGCCGGTGGCGCCGCACGTCAAGGTCGGCAAGCTGCCGAACGGGCTCACCTATTACATCCAGCGCAACGGGCGTCCGGAAAAGCGCCTCGAACTGCGGCTCGTCGTCAAGGCCGGTTCGATCCTGGAAGATGAAGACCAGCTGGGCCTGGCGCACTTCACCGAGCACATGGCGTTCAACGGTTCCACCCACTTCAAGCGCCACGAACTGGTGTCGTACCTGCAGTCGATCGGCGTCAAGTTCGGGCGCGACCTGAATGCCTACACCAGCTTCGACCAGACCGTCTACATGCTGCCGATCCCGACCGATTCGAAGGAAGCCGTGGAAAAGGGCTTTCTCGTGCTGGAGGACTGGGCCAGCGGCATCACGTTCAACGACGAGGACATCGAGAGCGAGCGCGGCATCGTGCTCGAGGAACTGCGGATGGGCAAGGGCGCCAGCGACCGCATGAACCAGGTGCTGTATCCGAAACTGTTCAACGGTTCGCGCTATGCCGAGCGCCTGCCGATCGGCAAGGCCGACGTGCTGCGCACCTTCAAGCCCGAAGCGATCCGGCGCTTCTACCGCGACTGGTACCGGCCCGACCTGATGGCCGTGATGGTGGTCGGCGACATCGATCCGGCCGAGGCGGAAAAGCTGGTCAAGGCGCATTTCGGCAAGCTGAAGAATCCGGCCAATGCGCGCCCGCGCGAGTATGCCGCGATCCCCGAGCGCAAGACCGACGAAGGGCTGGTGATCACGGACCGCGAAGCGCCTGCCGACGTGCTGTACATCCGCTACCCGATCGTGCCGCAGCCGGAAGACCCCACCTATGCCGGCTACCGGCGCGACCTGGTCGAAAAGCTGTACGGCGCGATGTTGAGCCAGCGCATCATGGAGCTGACGCAGCAGGCCGACCCGCCGTTCATCCAGGGCGGCAGCGGCACGGGCAAGGTGGTGCGCGGCTACCGCTCGTTCTCCGCCACGGCGCTGCTGGGCAAGGGCGGGCATGTGCCGGCGATCAATGCGCTGGTGCAGGAAGGCGAGCGGGCGCGCCAGTTCGGCTTCACGGCCTCGGAACTGGACCGCGCGAAGAAAACCATGCTGCGCAACTACGAACGCATGTACGCCGAGCGCGACAAGACCGATTCGGCCGCGTTCGTGGCCGAATACATCCGCAATTTCCTCGAGGGCGAGCCGATGCCCGGCATGCAGAACGAGTATGCCTATGCGCAGGCGCTGGTGCCCGGCATCACGCTGGAAGAAGTGAATGCGGCGGTGCGCGCGGCCATCCCGTCGGACGACAAGAAGCTGGTCATCCTGATGGGCGCCCTGAAGGACCGCGCGCCGCCGACCGGCACCGAACTGCTGGCCGCCATCGACCAGGCGCACCGGCAGACCGTGACCGCGCGCGAGGACAAGGCCTATGCCAGCAGCCTGCTCGACAAGCCGCCGGCACCCGGCCGCATCGTCGCCGAGCAGGAAAACAAGGCGCTCGGCACGACCGAATTGACGCTGTCGAATGGCGTGAAGGTGGTGCTCAAGCCCACCGATTTCCGCAACGACCAGGTGCTGATGAGCGCTGTGCGCTTCGGCGGCCAGTCGCTGTTCGGCGACGCGGACATCTTCAATGCCCGCTATGCCAGCGCGCTGGCCGCGCAGATGGGCGCGCTGAACTATTCGCCGGCGGACCTGCAGAAGGTCCTGGCCGGCAAGAGCGTGAGTGCGGGTGCGACGCTGTCCGACCTGTCCGACAACGTATCCGGCAGCGCCGGCAGTGCCGACATCGAAACGCTGCTGCAGCTGATACACGTGAAGCTCACGCAGCCGCGCCGCGACGAAATGTTGTTCAATTCCTTCATCGCCCGCCAGCGCGACATGGCGCGCAACGCGCTGGCGCGCCCGGAAGCGGAATTCTCGGACACGGTACGCACCACCCTTTATGGCGACCACCCGCGCGTGGCGCGCACGCCCCGGCCGGAAGACTTCGACAAGGTGCAGCTCGACCGCGTCCAGCAGATCTACCGCGAGCGCTTTGCCAGCGCCAAGGGCATGACGTTCTACTTCGTCGGCAGTGTCGATGCCGCGAAGCTGAAACCGCTGCTGGCCACCTACCTGGCAACGCTGCCGGTGGGGGATATCCCGGTGGCCTACCGCGACACGGGCGTGCGCCCGGTGCGCGGCGTGGTGAAGAAGGAGGTACGCCGCGGCAAGGAACCGAAGAGCAATGTCTCGATCACATTTACCGGCGATGCCGCGTTTTCCCAGGCCGAGCAGCTGCGCATGCAGGCACTCGTCGAAGTGCTGAACATCAAGCTGACCGAGGTGCTGCGCGAACAGCTCGGCCTGATCTACGGCGGCGGCGCCAGCGGCGGTGTCGGAAAGCTGCCGTATCCGAACTATTCGGTGGCGCTGGCGCTGCCTTGCGGGCCGGAAAATGTCGACAGGGTGATCGCCGCCGCGTTCGCGGAAATCCGCAAGCTGCAGGAAAACGGCCCGGCGGCGGCGGACCTGGCGAAGGTCAAGCAGAGCTGGCTGACCAGCCACCGCCGCGCACTGCGCGAGAATGCCTTCTGGATCGGCCAGCTGCAGGCGGCGCAACTGAACGGCTTTGCACCGGAGTCCATCCTGGGCTTCGAAGAGCGCGCCGCCGCCGTGACGCCGGCCGACGTGCAGGCCGCCGCGCAGCGCTACTTCGACTTCGACAACTACGTCCAGGTCGTGCTGTATCCCGAGGCCGGATAAGCGCCACCGCCGCGGCACCCGCCGCGGCTTTTTGTTCCCTGCTGCTCACATCCCGCGCGCGCGGGATGCATGGGCACGTCCCTTTGCATGCGTCTGGTTGCTTGCCCCGTTCGGATTGCCGCGTTTGCCTGCTTGGTATTGTCAGCCCCCGGGTTTCCTGCACGGATTTCCGGCCCTTTTATTGCCGCAGTGTGGCGATAATGTGTGAGATTTCCTTTAAATCTTTGCTGTATTATCGGTTTCATGGTGGCGGAATATCCAGCGTGTTTATGTACCGTAAAGAACATATGCCAACTGGCTGATTTTATGACGTTTTCAGATAACGAAATAATATTTCCGGCTGCCGGTTCAGCCAATATGGCTGGCGGGTTTTTCTCGTGCATCGTTCATTTTATGGTTAATCGAATCGACTATCCGCTGAGCTTCTGAATATCGGCAAGGAGACGATGATGATCGGCATGCCTTACGTAACGTTCGGGCTGGCAATGCTTGCCGGCGGACTGGCGGTCCTGCTCTCCGTGATGAGTTCGCCCAAGTACCTGGCCGTGTTCGTGCTCACGATCGCTTCCGGCCTGCTGGCCGCGGCCAGCACCGTGTACTTTTGCCGCATGAAGTCGCCGCTGATGTTCGCGGCACTGCTGCCAGGCCTGTTCGGCGTGTATGCCGTCCTCGACGTCTTTACCCGGCTGCTGGCCGGCGTGCGCCTGCTCGACTTCGTGAGCTGAGCCTGCGAACGGGTGTCGCCTGGTCCGGGCGGGCAATGTCCCCGCGAACGCGGCGCGGAGCGCCACGTGCTCTGTGCTAGCCTTGAGCCATCGCGCCAAGCGCACGCTCCGAGGCCGCCATGTGGAAGAGGTTACTGCTCGCCGTCGTCATCATCGGCGCTGTCGTCAGCGCTCTCGCTCTGATGCAGCCCGATACGTTCCGGATCGAACGCACCGCCCTGATCAAGGCGCCGCCGGAGCGGGTGTTCGCCTACCTGAACGACTTTCGCCAATGGCCCGCATGGTCGCCGTGGGAGCGCTTCGATCCGGCGATGCAGCGCGCCTACAGCGGCGCGGCGAGCGGAACGGGCGCCATCTACACGTGGAGCGGCAACGAGGACGTGGGGCAGGGCAGGATGGAAATCGTCGAGAGCACGCCACCGAGCACGGTCGGCATCCGGCTCGACTTCGTGCAGCCGTTCGAATCGCACAACCAGGTGCGCTTCGTGCTGACGCCGCGGCCGGAAGGCACCGCGGTGAGCTGGTCGATGTCCGGCAACCGGCCGTTCGTGATGAAGCTGGTCGAGGTGTTCACCAGCGTCGAAGACATGGCCGGCCCCGATTTCGAGCAGGGCCTGGCACAGCTGAAGGAGGCCGCCGAGGCACCCCGCTGACGCCTGGTCCGGCAAGCTCGCCGCTCGCAGTCGATGCCCGACGGTCCCATGAGCGGCGTGTCGTCAACCGCGTCCCATGACCGGTCCCTGCATCAACCGCGTCCCATGACCGGCCCCTGCATCCTTGCCATCGACAACGGCACGCAGAGCGTGCGCGCGCTGCTGTTCGACCTGCGCGGCGAACTGGTGGCAAAGGCGCAGGTGCCGCTGCAGCCGTATTACGCCGACCGGCCGGGATGGGCCGAGCACAAGGCGGAAGGCTACTGGGATGCGGTGTGCGAAGCCTGCCGCCGTCTGTGGCTGGTCGCCCCGGCCGAGCGCGGGCGCGTCGCCGGTGTCGCCGTGACCACGCAGCGCGGCACGGTCGTCAATGTCGATGAAGACGGGCGGCCGCTGCGCCCCGCCATCACGTGGCTGGACCAGCGCCGCACGGACCTGGCGCAGGTACCGCGGGTCGGCCCGTTCTGGCGCGCCGCGTTCCGGCTGGCCCGCGTCGACGGCACGCTGCGCTATTTCCAGCGCGAGGCCGAAATCAACTGGATCGCCGTCCACCAGCCCGACACCTGGCGGCGCACCCACAAGTTCCTGTTGCTGTCGGGCTACCTGAACTACCGGCTGTGCGGCCGTTTCGCCGACTCCACCGGCTCGCAGGTGGGCTATGTGCCCTTCGATTACCGGCGCCACCGCTGGGCTGGCGCGCGCGACTGGAAATGGCAGGCGCTGGCGATCCGGCCGGACATGCTGCCCGAGCTGGTGCCGCCCGGCACCGTCATCGGCGCCGTCACGCCCGCAGCTGCCGCGGCGACCGGCATCCCGGCGGGATTGCCGCTGATCGCCGCGGCGGCCGACAAGGCTTGCGAAGTGATCGGCGCCGGTGCGCTGGCGCCGCACATCGGCTGCCTGTCGTACGGCACCACGGCCACGATCAACACCACCAGCGCGAAATATGTCGAGGTCACGCGGTTCATCCCGCCATACCCGGCCGCGCTGCCGGGCGCCTACAGCATCGAGGTGCAGATCTTTCGCGGCTACTGGATGGTGAACTGGTTCAAGGAGCAGTTCGGCGACCGCGAACTGGCGGCCGCCACGGAACGCGGCCTGGCCCCCGAAGCGCTGTTCGACCGGCTGGTGGAGGCGGTGCCGCCGGGATCGATGGGCCTGATGCTGCAACCCTACTGGAGCCCGGGCATCCGCGTGCCGGGTCCGGAAGCGAAGGGCGCGATGATCGGTTTCGGCGACGTGCATACGCGCGCCCACATGTACCGGGCAATCCTGGAAGGCCTGGCATATGCGCTGCGCGAAGGAAAGGAACGCATCGAGCGGCGCAGCGGAACGCGCATCACCGAGCTGCGCGTGGCCGGCGGCGGCTCGCAGAGCGACGCGGCGATGCAGCTGACGGCCGACATCTTCGGCCTGCCCGCCGTGCGTGCCCACGTCTACGAAGCTTCCGGCCTGGGCGCGGCGATCGCCGGCGCCGTCGGCCTGGGCCTGCACCGCGACTTCGCCGGCGCCGTGGCGGCGATGACGCGCACCGGGCGGGTTTTCATCCCGGATGCCGCCAGCCGGCGCATCTACGACCAGCTGTACCGGCGCGTCTACCTGCGCATGTACCGGCGGCTGCGGCCCATGTATGAGGAGATTGCGGCGATTACCGGGTATCCGCCGCGGAACTGAAAGCATTGCCCGCAGGCTTGCCGCCTGCGGGATGGCAGCCTTACATCCGTGCCGCGATCAGCTTGCCCAGCACCGCGATGCCCTGGCGGATGCGCTCCGGCGGCACCGTCACGAACGACAGGCGCAGCGTGTTGGTTTCCGGCTCGTTGGCATAGAACGGCGCGCCCGGCACGAACGCAACCTTCTGCTTGATGGCTTCGTCGAGCAGTTCCATCGCGTTGATGTGCTTCGGCAGCGTGACCCAGATGAACATGCCGCCCTCCGGCTTCGTCCACGTCGCGCCGGCGGGGAAGTGCTCGGCCATCGCATCGAGCATGGCCTGGCACTGGTTGCCGTACAGTTCGCGGATGGTCGGAATGTGGCGTTCCAGGAAGCCGTCCTTGATCACTTCGTGCACCACCATCTGCGTCAGCTGGGCGGTGTGCAGGTCTGCGGCCTGCTTGGCCAGTTCGAGGCGGCGCACCAGCGGCAGCGGCGCCACCACGTAGCCCAGCCGGATGCCCGGCGTCAGCACTTTCGAGAACGAGCCCATGTAGATCACGCCGTCCGGGTTCATCGCCACCATCTTCGGCAGCGGCTCGCCCTTGTACGACAGCGCGCCGTAGGGATCGTCCTCGATCAGCGGCAGGCCGAGGCGGGCGCAGGTTTCCACCAGTTCCTGGCGGCGCGCGATCGACAGCGTGCGGCCGGTCGGGTTCTGGAAGTTCGGCAGCGAGTACAGCAGGCGGGCGCCCTCCGCCACCGGGGCGATGGACGCGGGCACCAGGCCGTCGTCATCGGTCAGGACCGACGCGAACTCGGGGCGGTAGACGGAAAACGCCTGCAGCGCGCCCAGGTAGCTCGGCGTCTCGACCAGCACGCGGCTGCCTTCGTCGATCAGCACCTTGCCCAGCAGGTCGAGCGCCTGCTGCGATCCGGACACCATCAGCACCTGTTCCGGCGCGATCCGCGCGCCATCCTTCGAGAGCGAATCGGCGATCCACTGGCGCAGCGGCATGTAGCCGTCCGTCGGTCCGTACTGCAGCGCGGTCTTGCCGGTGGTCGACAGCACCTTGTCGAACGCCGCTTTCATTTCTTCCACCGGGAACGTGGCCGGCGACGGCAGGCCGCCCGCGAACGAAATGATTTCCGGCTGCTGCGTGATCTTCAGGATCTCGCGGATGAACGAACTTTGCAGCTGCTGGGCGCGTTCGGAAAAGCGCCACTGGATCGGATTCGGGTTTTCGATTTTCATACGACTCTCTCGGAGAAAGGGTGGCGGGCGGCGCCCACCGTTGGAACAGCGCGCTTGTGGCGGCTCATGGAGGCGCGGCCGGGTAGGCCGCGCCCTTGATTCAATGAATGCTGTGATTACGCGATTTCGGCGATCAGCTCGATCTCGACGCAGGCGCCCAGCGGGATCTGCGCCACGCCGAATGCGGAGCGGGCGTGCTTGCCGGCGTCGCCGAACACTTCGCCCAGCAGCTCGGAAGCGCCATTGGTGACCAGGTGCTGCTCGGTGAAGTCCGGCGTGGAGTTCACCAGGCTCATCACCTTGACGATGCGCTTCACGCGGTTCAGGTCCCCGCCGCAGGCTTCCTGCAGCGTGCCCAGCAGGTCGATCGCGATCGCGCGCGCCGCCTGCTTGCCTTCGGCCGTCTCGATGTTCTTGCCCAGCTGGCCCACCCACACGGCGCCGTCCGGCTTCTTCGCGATGTGCCCGGACAGGAACACGGTGTTCCCGGTCTGCACGTGCATGACGTAGGCGGCTGCCGGCGTGGCGGGGGCCTTCAGGGTGATATCGAGCGACTTCAGTTTTTCGTAGACGGACATGGGGTCTCCAGATGGGTTGTAATAAGAATGTGAAAAAGAGTGTAAAAAGTGCGAAAAGCCAGAGCTGCAATCGGCGTATTGTACGACCAGCGGCGCGCTTCGCTCAATGCGCCCGGCGCTGCGCTATCGCCTGATGGCCATCCTGCGGCCCAGCGCCACGGTGCCGATCACAGCCAGCGCGAACAGCAGGTGCGCCGCCTGCAGCGGCTCGCCCAGCACGGCGGCGGCGCCCAGCAGCGTGAGGAACGGCTGCAGCAACTGCACCTGGCCGACGCGGGCCACGCCGCCTTTGGCCATGCCGCGGTACCAGAAGATGAAGCCGACGAACATCGAGAATACGCAGGTGTAGGCAAAGCCGGCCCAGGCCGCGGGCCCGACATTGCCCAGCGTGCCGCCATGCCGCCACAGGTCCCACACGGCAAGGGGCAGGGCGACCGGCAGCGACAGCAGCAGTGCCCAGCTGATCACCTGCTGCCCGCCCAGCGCCTGCGACAGGCGCCCGCCTTCGGCATAGCCCCAGGCGGCAGACAGCACGGCGCCCAGCATCAGCACATCGGCCACGTGCAGCGTGCCGCCGCTCTGGCTCAGCGCGAAGCCGACGACCAGGGCCGATCCGGCCAGCGCCACGCACCAGAACCCGGCCGACGGCCGCTCCTGGCCGCGCAGCGCGGCAAACAGCGCGGTGGCCAGCGGCAGGATGCCGACCAGTACGGCGCCGTGCGATGCCGGCAGCGTGCGCATCGCGATCGATGTCAGCAGTGGAAAACCGATCACGCAGCCGGCCGCGACGATGGCGAGACCCGGCAGCGCAGCGCGGCCGGGCAGCGGCGCGCGCTGCCGCCACAGCCACAGGCCCGCCAGCAGTGCGGCCACGACGGCGCGCCCCATCGTGGCGAACATCGGGCTCAGGTCGGCCACGGCGAGCCGGGTGAACGGCAGCGTCAGGCTGAAGATGGCCACGCCCGCCAGGCCGAGCAGCATGCCGGTGGTCTCGTCGGAACGGCGCCGGCCGGTGGCGGCAGGGAGTGGCACGGCGACGGATGGGCCGCTCATGGGTGTTCCCGATACCGGCCTTGCGCGTTGGCGGCGCAGCGATCGGAAAGGGCGACGCAACGTGCACGGGAAACGGCGGAGAGTGCTTTCATGATCTTGGCTTTCTAGTGGAATCAGGTGTATCGTAGAAGAATTGGCCAGTACAGTGCCAATACACTGATCCGCATGATTTGAATTACTGTGATGGTCGATTTCCCAATACACATGTAACCGGCAAGCCCATGACGACCCTGCCCGACCCGCCCACCCCGTCTTCCGCCTCCGTTGCCACACTCAGCCGTGCGGCGGGCGAGTCCCTGACCGACCAGATCGTGCGTACCGTCGCGGCAAGGATCGACGAGCGCATGCTGCGCAGCGGCAGCCGGATGCCGTCGATCCGGCGCTTCGCGGAAAGCCACGGCGTGTCGCCGTTCACCGTGGTGGCGGCTTATGACAAGCTGGTCGCTCGCGGCTACCTGGAATCGCGCCGCGGCGCCGGCTTCTTCATCCGCGAACGCACCCCGCTGCGCAGTGCGGCGCCGGTGGCCACCATGCCGGCGGTCGAGACGGAAGTCGCCGGGCACTCGCTGGACGTGGTCTGGCTGGTGCGTAACATGTTTCGCCAGATGCCCCACCAGCAGATGCCGGGCACCGGCGTGCTGCCCAGCGAGTGGCTCGATGGCGACAGCGTGGCCAATGCGCTGCGCGCGATCGGCCGCCAGAATGCCAGCCTGTTGCTGAACTATGGCGTGCCGCAAGGCTTCGTGCCGCTGCGCCAGCAACTGCAGCGCAAGCTGGCCGAGCTGGAAATCAGCGCCGCGCCCGAGCAGATCGTCACGACGGCCGGCGTGACGCAGGGGCTGGACATGGTGGCACGCGAATTCACCCGGCCGGGCGACACGGTCTTCGTCGACGACCCGGCCTGGTTCCTGATGTTCGGTTCGTTCGCGGCGCTGGGCGCGCGCGTGGTGGGCGTGCCGCGGCTTGCCGACGGACCGGATATCGCCCGGCTGGCCGAGCTGGCCGCGCTGCACAAGCCGAAGCTGTACGTGATCAACTCGGTGCTGCACAACCCCAGTTCGACGTCGCTGTCGGCCGCCAAGGCTTACCAGGTGCTGCGGATCGCGGCCGAACACGACATCACGGTCGTCGAGGACGACATCTATTGCGACCTGCATCCCGGCAGCGCCGTGCAGCCGGCCACCCGGCTGGCCGCGCTGGACCAGTTGCAGCGGGTGATCTACCTGTCCGGCTTTTCCAAGACGATGGCGGCCAACCTGCGGGTCGGCTTCATCGCCACGTCGCCGGAGCTGGCGCGGCGGCTTGCCGACCGCAAGATGCTGCAGACGCTGACCACCAGCGACATCGGCGAGCGCGCCGTCTACAAGATCCTGTCCGAAGGCGCGTACCGCAAGCATGCCGAGCGTATGCGTACGCGGCTCGACGGCCTGCGCGCGCGCACGGTGCGCCAGATGGAGCGCGTCGGCCTGCAGATCAACATGGCCCCGCCGGCCGGCATGTTCGTCTGGGCCGATGCGGGCTGCGATACCAATGTGCTGGCCGAGCGGGCCATGGCGCAGGGTATCCTGCTGGCCCCGGGCAGCCTGTTTTCGCCCAGCCAGCTGCCGTCGACGTTCATGCGGCTGAACGTGGCGGCGATGCAGGATCCGGCGATCTGGCGATTTCTTGAAAAGGAACTGCGGGAGAAAGAACTGCGGGAAAAAGCGCCCGGGGCTTTGTCAAAAAGCTCTTGAAAGATAAAATCACCAGTCCCATATCGCTGAAACCGAAAATTTCCGGCTAACAAGACTATAGAGGTAACGATGTCTGATAATAAAGAAACCCTGGGCTTCCAGGCGGAAGTGAAGCAACTGTTGCAGCTGATGATTCACTCGCTGTACTCGAACAAGGAAATCTTCCTGCGCGAGCTGATCTCCAACGCCTCCGACGCGGCCGACAAACTGCGCTTCGAAGCCATCAACAACGACGCCCTGTACGGCAACGATCACGAACTGAAGATCCGGGTGGCGTTCGACAAGGCGGCGCGCACGGTCACGATTTCCGACAACGGCATCGGCATGAGCCGCGACGAAGTCATCAGCCACCTGGGCACGATCGCCAAGTCGGGTACCAAGGAATTCTTCGGCAAGCTGTCCGGCGACCAGCAAAAGGATGCCGCGCTGATCGGCCAGTTCGGCGTCGGCTTCTATTCCGGTTTCATCGTGGCCGACCGGATCACGGTGGAAACCCGCCGCGCCGGCCTGGCGGCAAATGAAGCGGTGCGCTGGGAATCGACCGGCGAGGGCGACTACAGCGTCGAGGCCATCGAGAAGACCAGCCGCGGCACCGACATCATCCTGCACCTGCGCGAAGGCGAGGATGAACTGCTGTCGGCCTGGAAGCTGAAGTCGATCATCACCAAGTATTCCGACCACATCTCGCTGCCGATCCAGATGGCCAAGGAAGAGTGGGACGAAGAGAAGAAGGAGATGGTCACGAAGGACGAACCCGAGACCATCAACCAGGCCAGCGCGCTGTGGGCCCGCTCCAAGAGCGACATCACGCCGGAGCAGTACGAGGAATTCTACAAGCACGTGTCGCACGACTTCGGCGCGCCGCTGACCTACACGCACAACCGCGTGGAAGGCCGCAGCGAATACACGCAGCTGCTGTACATCCCGGCCAAGGCGCCGTTCGACCTGTGGGACCGCAACAAGCGCGGCGGCATCAAGCTGTACGTGAAGCGCGTGTTCATCATGGACGACGCCGAGCAGCTGATGCCGACGTACCTGCGCTTCGTGAAGGGCGTGATCGACTCGGCCGACCTGCCGCTGAACGTCTCCCGTGAAATCCTGCAGGAGTCGCGCGACGTGAAGGCGATCCGCGAGGGTTCGACCAAGCGCGTGATCGGCATGCTGGAAGAACTGGCCAACGCCGACGAGCAGGAAAAGAAGGACAAGTACGCCGCCTTCTGGACCGAGTTCGGCCAGGTGCTGAAGGAAGGCGTCGGCGAAGACCACGCCAACAAGGACCGTCTCGCCAAGCTGCTGCGCTTCGCTTCCACGCACACCGACTCCTTTGATCAGACCGTGGCGCTGGCCGACTACGTGGCGCGCATGAAGGAAGGCCAGGAGAAGATCTACTATGCGACCGGCGAAAGCTTCACCGCCGCGAAGAACAGCCCGCACCTGGAAATCTTCCGCAAGAAGGGCGTCGAAGTGCTGCTGCTGACCGACCGCGTCGATGAATGGATGCTGTCGTTCCTGACCGAGTTCGATGGCAAGGAACTGGTGTCCGTGGCCAAGGGCGGCCTGGACCTGGGCAAGCTGGAAGACGAAGCCGAGAAGAAGGAACACGAGGAAACCGAGGCGCAGTACAAGGAACTCGTCGAGAAGATGAAGTCCGCGCTGGGCGACAAGGCCAAGGACGTGCGGGTGACGTTCCGCCTGACCGATTCGCCGGCCTGCCTGGTGGCGGACGAGCACGAACTGTCCGGCAACCTGCTGCGCATGCTGAAGGCCGCCGGCCAGAACGCGCCGGAATCCAAGCCGATCCTCGAGATCAACCCGAACCACCCGCTGGTCACGCGCCTGAAGTACGAGAACGAGGAGAGCGGCAAGTTCGGCGACTGGTCGCACCTGCTGTTCGACCAGGCCCTGCTGGCCGAAGGCGGCACGCTGGAAGATCCGGCGGCGTTCGTGAAGCGGATGAACGAGATGCTGCTGAAGTAACCGTGCCAACGTAACCGTTCCGGCGGGTTCGCCGGCTGTCCGGTCGTTGCAGGGGCCGTGTCCGCGCCAGCGGGCACGGCCCCTGCCGCATCGGCGTCCGCTTCAGGCTTGCACTAAAGCGCCGCGCCATGCCTGTTCGCGCGGCTCGGCGGCGATATGCACGATCAGCACCCGGTCCAGCGCCAGCCTCGGGTGCTCCACCACATGCCTGGCAAACCAGAATACTTCCGGCAGCTGCTCATCGTCGTGCCAGGTGGTGACGACGAACGCCGCATCGCGAATCTCGTCGCCGGCATGCGCGTCCTGGTTCGCCTCGTCGACCGGATACTATGCGCGAACGGCATGGCCGATGCCGCGCTGGCCGAGGTTGCAGTGCGCGAGGCTTCTAGGATGGACGGCGCTTGCGGCGAGCGGCGAGCAGCACCATGCCGCCCGCAGCCAGCATCATGTGGGTGCCTGGCTCGGGAACTGGAACGACGCGGAAGGACGTCATGTTCCCCGCAACGTGGAGCCCTCCCTGGTAATAGTTGAAGGACGACAGGCTTGGCGAAAAGTTCGACCACTGGTTCGCGGCCGGCAAGTGGAAGTTGAGTGGCCTGTATGGCGATTCGTCGACGAAACTGGCCGCCATGGTAGCCGTGCCATCAGGTCCGCTGGAGCTATGTGTGTTGATGTCGAGCACGTCGAGTTCCCACGCCCTGAGCCCGGCGAGGTAGTTGAGATCTATCGGTCCCGACGCATTCTCGAATACAACCGATTGCTGAAAATTTTCATCTAGCGCCCACATATCGTGCGTCTCTCTGATGAGCGGCGTTGTCGTGTCGTAGGTAAAGTATCCCGTGACGACATCGCCGACAGATAGATCGAAGCCGAGCCAATCGCTGTGTTGAACGTAGCCTACATCACCGAATTCATTCAGTGTCTTGACCTGGACCTTGTACTCTACGGTGACCTCGTAAGCGCTTGCCGGCGTCGCGGCAATGGCAAATAGTAGTGAACAGATGACGGGAAGCGATCGCATTGTGTTCCTTTCGACTGGTTGGGATGGCAAGCTCATGAAAGGTCGTGGTGCGAAGCGATTGTATCGCTACGCAAGCTTCTGAATCTCTCCAAAAGTAACGAGAAAACGCTGCCACCTGGGCTGCCCTGGAAGGCATGGACCATCTTCAATACCCATTGGATGCGTGATGCACGGCCCGTTTTTCCTGCTTCAAGAATGAAGTGGTCTTCGCCGCTCCCGCACAACATGATTCACACCGCTTTCGCTGTTCAGCCGGCGCCGATAACCCAGCCTTGATGCCCGATGCACCGGGCACCGCGCCTTTTTACGTCCGTTCGATCCTGCGGACGCGGCCCGCGCAGTCAATGCGCTTCACTTCAGGCATGCAGCCTGCACCGCCTCGGCGATGGCGGCATAGCCGGCGTCGTTCGGATGCAGGTGGTCGCCGCTGTCGAAGCGGGGCAGCAGGCGGCCGGGATCGGCCGGATCGCGCATGGCGCGGTCCAGGTCGACCGTGGCGTCGAACGGGGCGCCGCCGCGGATCCAGGCGTTGACTTGCCGGCGCGCGGCTTCCCCGGCGGCCGAATGCACGAACGGGCGCCGTACTCCCGCCAGCGGCATCAGGGTGGCGCCGCACACTCTGACGTTGCGCGCATGGGCGCGCCGCACCAGCGATTGCATGGCATCGATGATCTGCTGCGCCGTGACTTTTTCGGCGGGAGCCGCGAGCATGTCGCCCGCCGTGATGTCGTTGATGCCGTGCGCCAGCACGATCCACTTCACGCCCGGCTTGTCCAGCGCGTCGCGCTCCAGCCGCGCCAGGGCGGCGGGTCCGGCGAAGGGTCTGGCCGCATTGCGAACGATGCGGTTGCCGGCGATGCCGGCATTGACGACCCCCGCCGGCACCGCGGCGGCATCTAGGCGCCGGGCAAGAACGTCCGGCCAGCGGGCGTTGCCATCCTCCGTGGAGCCGATGCCGTCGGCGATGGAATCGCCGACGACGACGATGGCGCCGGCCCCGCCATGCGCCGCGACATCGACACCGGTGATGAAATGGCGGCTGTCATCGGTTGGCCCGGCCGGGAACACTTCCGAGGCGGTGGCATCGATGCCCCGTGCAATGTACGCGGTCTGCATGGCGGCGCCATGGATCGTCGAGGCAGCGCTGCCGGCGGGCAGGTGCAGGCTGATCGCCAGTTCCTGCAGCGGTGCGACGGGCAGATCGATCGCATCGCTGACGATGGTGGCGCCTTTTTCCAGCGTTACCGTCGTCGCGCCGCCAAACGTCACGGCGCGGCTGGTTCCCGGCACGATGTCGGCGCCAGTGCGGCGCACGGCCACCTGCGCCGACCCTATTGCCAGCGGCCCGGTCCCATATTCGTTCGACAGTGCCAGCCGCACGGCCGTCCCGCCGAGACTGGTGCGCACGACCTGGCGCAGCGTCTGCGGCGCCAGCGCGGGGCCGGCCGAATCGGGCGCGGCACCCCAGGTGGCGACCCAGTGCGAAGCTGGAGCCGCCCGGCACGGCGCCATGGCCAGCATGGCAAGCGACAATGCGGCGGCGCGCAGGAGGGAATGGCATGTCATCGGCGAGTACCCTGGAAGAGATGGCGCCAGTCTACGGGCCGGCTACTTTCCCAACAATGGCGGATGGCGCATGGCTGCCATGCGCCGCTTGCATGCCGTACTGGGTGACACCGTGGTCGAAACCGTGCAGCACCCTGAACACATGGCGGCGGAACCATTGATGGACCGGATCGTGGTGGCTGCGCGCATGCCACAGCAGCCAGTACTGATAGTCCGGCACGTAGAACGGCAAGGGTTTCCATACCAGCGGCGCCTGCCGGGACAGGGTGATCGCCATGTGTTCGGGCAAGGTCCACAGCAGGTCGTCGTTACCGGCGATCCGCAGGGCGGACGAGAAGAACGGCACTGCGGCGCGCACGTGCCGCCGCAGCCCGCTTGCGGCCAGATACTGGTCGACGAAGCTGTCCTTGTCGCTGCCTCCCGTGACGCGCAGGTGCGGCCACTGCAGGTAGTCGGCCAGGGCAAGGTCCTGGCAGGCCAATGGATGTTCGGCACGCATGGCGCATACCGGGCGGTCCTTTCCCATTGCCCGGCCATGCAGGTTGTCCGGCAGCGTGTCGGCGATGGTGGCCACCAGGTCGATGCCCTCGTCGCTGAGCAGCCGATAGTAGCCGGGCTCCCACAGGCGGAACGCGATTTCCGCGCGCGGCGCTTCACGCCCGATCGCCTCGACCAGCACGGGCAGCATGTGGTCGGCCAGGTAATCCGAGCCGGCGATCGCGAAACGCCGCGTGCACGCGGCGGGGTCGAATACCGGTTCGCTCAGTACTGCGTCGAGCGACTCGAGCAGGACTTTCAGCGGCGTGCGGAGCGCCCGGGCGCGCTCCGTCAGCAGGAAGCGCTGGCCTTCGCGGACCAGCAGCGGATCGCCGAACTGGCTGCGCAACTGGGCCAGCTGGCGGCTCAGCGTGGACTGCGTCAGGCCGAGCACACCGGCAGCCGCCGTCAGGTTGCGCGTGTCGAGCAGTACGTCCAGGGAGCGCAGCAGGTTGAGGTTGGGGGGCGGCCTGGGTATCGCATGCTTGTCCATGTTTAATGCGCCATTTCAGGCATGTCGTAGCCGGTCCGCTGCCGCGCTTCCCTCTGCATCGCCTGCGGCGACTTGCCATAGGTGCGCACGAAGGCGCGCCGCATCCGTTCCTCGTCGCCGAAGCCGGTCTGCGCGGCGATCCTGCCGATGGCGTCATGGCCATCCTCGAGCAGCGACAGGGCCGCTTCCAGCCGCAGTTTCTCGATCGCCTTGGCCGGCGAGTGGCCGGTCTGTTCGCGGAATGCGCGGGAAAAGTGGCGCGGGCTCCAGTGCACGTGTTCGGCCAGCCGCTCCACCGACAGTTCCTGGCGCAGGTTCTCCCTGGCGAACAGCAGCGCGCTGCGGATGCGGTCCGAGCCGCCGTCCATTTGCGACAGCGACGAAAACTGCGATTGCCCGCCGGTGCGGCGGTGGTACACCACCATCATGCGCGCCACCGCCTTCGATACTTCGGTGCCCAGGTCCTCGCCCACCAGCCCGAGCGCCAGGTCGATGCAGGCGCTCATGCCCGCCGACGTCCACATCGGACCATCGTTGACGAAGATCTTGTCGTCGTCCAGTTCGATGTCGGGATACAGCTTCTTCAGTTCGTGGCCCAGCGCCCAGTGCGTGGTCACGCGGCGGCCGGCGAGCAGGCCCGCTGCGGCGGCGACGAACGCGCCCGTGCACAGGCAGGCGGTGCGGCGCGCGCGCGGACTGGCGCGGCGCAGCGCATCGAGCAGTTCCGGCTCCGGGGGCGTGACGACCGTGGGGCCGGCGATCAGCAGCGTGTCGTAGGCGCGCCGCCCGATCGGCTTCGTGTCGACCGGTACGCCGGCCGAACTGATAACGATGCCGCCGCTGTGCGAGACCGTCTCCACGCTATAGCGCGGGCTGCCATGGATCTTGTTGGCGATCTCGAACGCGGTCAGGGCGGCGAAGTCGAGGATCTGGAAACCGGGGAACACGACGAGAGCGATGCGGGCGGCCATGATGTCCTGGAATGAGGGATTGACGGTTCTGGGAATACTGCCTGGCGATTGTAGCCGTAGCGGACGGGTTCGTGCACGGGCCGGATGGGAGAAGACGAAATGTCCGGAAAAGAGGGTTTTTGGTCGTTTCGGCCGCTGGTACGCGCAGCCATAATGTACTCACAGCAAACGAAACACCATCCCACACATCGAGGAGAACAGCATGAACCAGAACCAGACTACGAACAAGGGTACCGCCCTGATCACCGGCGCATCGTCCGGCATCGGCGCCATTTATGCGGACCGGCTGGCGGCCCGCGGCTACGACCTGATCCTGGTGGCACGCAACGCAGAGCGGCTGCGCGGCGTGGCGGACCGCGTGCAGCAGGCCCACGGCCGCGCCGTGACGATCGTGCAGGCCGACCTGGGCCAGCGCGACGATCTGGCCGGCGTGGAGCAGATCCTGAAGACCGATCCGTCGATCACGCTGCTGGTCAATAACGCCGGCTTCGGCGCCGTGACGCCGCTGCTCGAATCCGACGTGGAGCGGATGGCGCGGATGATCGACATCAACGTGACCGCGCCGACCCGGCTGGCCTATGCGGCGGCGCCGGCCTTCGTGGCACGCGGCGGCGGCACGATCGTCAACATCGCCTCGATCGTCGGCATCGGCGTGGAGATCCTGAATGGCGTGTACGGCGCCAGCAAGGCCTATGTGCTGGCGCTGACGCAATCGCTGCACCACGAACTCGCGGCAAAGGGCGTCCGCGCCCAGGCCGTGCTGCCGGGCGCCACCGCCACCGATTTCTGGGATACCGCCGGGCTGGCGCACACCAACCTGCCGAGCGGGATGGTGATGCGCGCGGAGGATATGGTCGATGCCGCGCTGGCCGGCCTGGATGCGGGCGAGGTCGTTACGATCCCGCCGCTGCAGGACGATAAGGACTGGCTCGACTATGAAGCCGGCCGCAAGGCGTTGGCGCAGCGCTTCGCCCACGGCACGCCGGCGCCGCGCTACCTGGACAGGACTGCCGCCTGAACATTGACGGTTACGGGCACCGGGCATCGCAGCCCCGGTGCCCGCTGGTCGCCTGGCTGGTCGCGTGTTACTGCTTGCCGCGGCGGCGTCGTGCAGCCAGCAGCACCACCGGCGCGCCAAGCGCCAGCAGTGCGAACGTTGCGGGTTCCGGCACCGGTTGCAGGAAGCCGCGGATTTCGCCGCCCGGGGCGAATTCCGTATGCAGGTTCAGATAGGCGGTGCCGGCATCGAGCCCGGCCAGGAAGGCCGCTTCGGCACCGGCGATGGTGCCGCCGCCGAAGCTGGTGACGAAGCTCGGGTTCCACGTTGCCGCCAGCGTGGTATCGAACGTATGCGAATAGGTCCCGGAGGTGACGCCGATGGGGAATCCGGTAAAGGTCGGCAGTTCCGTGGCCACGCCGGCGGTGCCCGTTTCCGGCACGGCGGTGCAGCAGTGGATGTGCGCGGCCGTGGTGGGCCCCAGCAAGCCGGAGAAGGTGGTATTGATGGTCAGCAGATGGTTGTCGGTGTCGAAGTCCACCCTGACCGTGCCGGTGCCGGGCGAGGCATTTGGCGGCTCTTCGATCGCGCCGGAAAGCGTGGCGGTGTACGTAAAGACATCGGCGCTGGCGGACATCGATGCCAGGCCCAGCGCGAGGGCGGCGCAGCCCTTTGTTACCCGTTGCAACATTGCGGTGTTCATACGAGTCTCCTTATGTGTGGAGAAGCTGAACAAGCAAGTCGCGCGCCTGCATGCGCAGTCATTGCAGAATCAAGGACTTGGCAAATGCGCGTGCCCGTCATTACGGATGAGCTGTCAAATACCTCGACAGCTTCGGACTGCCCGGCGCACTCCGGCGCCGCGCACGGTTGAAATCGCAGTCAAAAATATGCGCCGGGATTATAGTAGAATGCAATCTTGCCTTTTGTTTACAATTCATCCGGGAGCGCCGCACGCGCCATGCAATCCAGTTCCTGTTCCGTCCTCCTCATCGACGATGAGCCCTTGGCGCAGGATTACCTGCTGCATTGCCTGGAAACACATGCCGACGTTGCCCTGTGCTACGAGCACTGCGCCGAGCGCGCCGTCGAGCTGGCACTGAAAGTCGATGCCACCGTAGTGCTGGTGGACCTGCGCATGCCCGGCACCGACGGTTTCGGCGTCGTGCGCAGCCTGCGCGCCGATTCCCGCACCGAGCACATTCCGATCGTCATGTTGTCGTCCGAGCACGATGCGCAGGTCAAGGTGCAGGCGTTCGCCGCCGGCGCCAACGATTACCTCGTCAAATGGCCGGACGCGCGCGAGCTGGTGGCGCGGCTGCGTTACCACAGTGCCGCCTGCACGGCGCGCCGCCAGCGCGACGAAGCCTTCGCATCGCTGGCGCGCAGCCAGGAAGAATTACGCGCCAGCCAGGCCGCGCTGCACCAGGCGCAGAAAATGGAGGCGATCGGCCAGCTGACGGGCGGCGTCGCGCATGACTTCAACAATGTGTTGCAGATCATCGGCGGCAACCTGCAACTGGTGAAGCTGATGGGCGGCCTGAACGACAATGCACGGGGACGCGTCGATGCGGCGCTGGCCGGCGTGGAGCGTGGCGGGCGGCTCGCGTCGCACCTGCTGGCTTTTGCCCGGCGGCAGCCGCTGCAGGCGGTCGTCATCGATCCTTCGGTGGTGCTGGGCGACATGGAGGAAATGCTGCGCCGCGTGCTCGGCCCGCAGGCGCGCATCCAGACCGATATCGCGCCCGGCGTGTGGAATACCGCCGTCGATCCGAGCCAGCTGCACAACGTGATCCTGAACCTGGCAATCAATGCGCGCGACGCGATGCCGCACGGCGGGACGCTGACGCTGCGCGCCCGCAACGTGCCGGCCGGGTCGCCCGAGCTTGCCGAGGTCGGCCAGGACGAATACGTGATGATCGAAGTGGCGGATACCGGCAACGGCATGCCGCCCGAGGTGCTGCAGCGCGCTTTCGAGCCGTTCTTCACCACCAAGCCGACCGGGCAGGGCACCGGGCTGGGACTGTCGATGGCCTACGGCTTCGTCAAGCAGTCCGGCGGCGAGATCGTGCTGAAAAGCGCGCCCGGCGACGGCACCAGCGTGCGCATCTTCCTGCGCCGCAGCGCGACCGAGGCCGAGCCGGCCGACGACGATGGCGCGCCGACGCCGCTGTTCGGTGGCATCGAGACCGTGCTGGTGGTGGATGACGAGGACGATGTGCGGGACGCCACCGCGCAATTATTGCTGGCGCTGGGCTACCACGTGCTGCAGGCGCAGGATGCGGACCACGCCGCGCGCATCGTCGAGAATGGCGTGCGCGTCGACCTGCTGTTCACGGACGTGATCATGCCCGGCAGGATGAGCAGCACGGAGCTGGCCGACATGGTGCGCCGCCATTGCCCTGACGTGCAGATCCTCTTTACTTCCGGCTACGCGGAAGGCGTGCTGGCCCATGAAGGCAAGGTGGATCCCGGCATCAGCCTGCTGCCGAAGCCGTACAGCCCGGACGTGCTGAGCGCGCGCATCCGGCATTTGCTGCGGCGGCGCAAGGCTGCCTGAGCCTGAAGAACCTGCAGGCAAAACCGGTGACAGACACCAGTTAATCTGGAATGTTGCAAAAAAACCGGTGTCTGTCACCGGTTTTCCTGGAATGTTGCAAAAAAACCGGTGTCTGTCACCGGTTTTGGTCCCGGTCAGCCGATCGGCCGCACGTAGCGCTGCGACCCTGGTGGCGGTTCGTTCAGCACCGCCCAGAAAATGCCCAGGTCGGAGATGGCCCGCACGAATTCCTTGAACTCGACCGGTTTCACCACGTAAGCATTGACGTTCATCGCATAGCTGCGGATCAGGTCCTGCTCTTCGCGCGACGAGGTGAGCATCACCACCGGCAGCGGCTTCAGCTCCGGCGCCTCGCGGATTTCGCGCAGCACTTCGAGGCCGTCGACCTTCGGCAGTTTCAGGTCGAGCAGCACGACGGCGGGATTGCCCTTCTGCCGTTGCGCGAACTCGCCCCGGCAGAACAGGTAATCGAGCGCCTCGGCGCCGTCGCGCACGACGATCACCTCGTTGGCGAGCTGGCTCTTCTCCAGCGCGATCAGGGTCAGTTCGAGGTCGTGGGGATTGTCTTCCACGAGCAGGATGGGCTTTAACATACGGTCGGTAGCGAGTTGGGAATGGAAAAGGTGAATGTTGCGCCCTGGCCGGGCACGGCGGCGGCGGTGACTGCGCCGCCATGGCGTTCGACGATGCGGCGCACGTTCGCCAGGCCGATGCCGGTGCCCTGGAAGTCTTCCATCCGGTGCAGGCGCTGGAAGACGCCGAACAGCTTGTGCACGTAGTCCATGTTGAAGCCGACGCCATTGTCGGCCACCGTGAACACCGTCACGCCTGCCTCGCGGCGGCCGTCGATGCGGATCACGGCCGGATCTTTCTGGCTGGTGAACTTCACCGCATTGGACAGCAGGTTGTACAGCGCCAGCTGGATGAAGGTGGGATCGGCCGCCACCGGCGGCAGGTCGGCCACGTGCCATTCGATGCGGCGGCTGCCGATATCGAGCGCCATCTTGTCGATGCAGGAGCGCACCAGTTCGTTCATGTCGACCTGGACCGGCCGCAGCGAGGCGCGGCCCATCTGCGAAAAGCTCAGCAGGTCGTCCACCAGCTTGCCGGCCAGGCGCGCCGATTCCTTGATGTTGACGAGGAAGCGCTGCTGCTTTTCCGGCGAGCCCGCACCGCCCGCTTCCAGCAGCAGGTCGGAAAAGCCGACGATGTGCCGCAGCGGCGCGCGCAGGTCGTGCGATACCGAGTACGAAAACGCTTCCAGTTCCTTGTTGGCGCGGCCCAGCTCCTCGGCCAGCTCGGCCATCTGCTCGGCACGCTCAAGCGCGATGCCCAGCAGCGCCGTGCGAAACTCCAGCGCCATCTCGATCTCGCCCGGGTGCCATGGCGCCGAGGTGCCGTGCACCGTTTCGCGCCACGAGTCGAAACTGGTGCGGGGGCTGAGCTGCGTCGGCGCGCCGGGTACGGCGTCCTTCGCGTGCGGATTGCCGGCCCAGTCGATCGTGTAGACGAATTCGGGCCGGAACCACAGCAGGTAATGCTTGTGGATGCGTGAAATCGGCATCGCCAGCAGCCCGCTGGCGCTTTGCCGGTAAGCCGCGGCAGGTGCGAATTCGGCGCTCAGCCGGTCGGTGTGATACAGGTCTTCGTGGCTGTTCGCCTGCAGCCACGCGATCAGCTCGCGCAGCTGCGCCTCGTCCGGCGTGTCGCCGTAGCTGACGATGCGGTCGTCGACGATGATGGCCGCCCCGCCGGCCCGCGCGAAATGCAGCAGCTCGGGGAACACGCTGCCCATGTTGTCGATGAAATTGGCGCCCTGCGTGAGGCCGGCCAGCACCGTCACCATGATGCGCCGCACGTCCAGCCGGAACTGCAGCTCGTCGCGCACTTCGCGGCTTTCCACGCGCAGCGCGAGGATCTGTCCCAGCTGCTCGCAGGCCGTGCGCTTGTCGAACGTGACGTGGCGCGGCGCGGCATTGTGGCAGGAGATCAGGCCCCACAGCTGGCCCTTGACCATCAGCGACACCGACATCGACGCCAGCGTGCCCATGTTGCGCATGTATTGCAGGTGTACCGGCGACACGCTGCGCAGCGCCGCGAACGACAGGTCGTTCGGTGCGCCGGTCAGCGGGTTTTCGGCGGGAACCAGGCGCGACGGCGCGTAATCCGCATCGTGGATCAGCCGGATGCGATTCGACGCGTACAGTTCCCTGGCCTGGCGGGGAATGTCGGAAGCGGGAAAGCGCTGGCCCAGGTAGGAGGGCAGTTGCCCGTCGTTGCTCTCGGCGAGCACGTGGCCGTGGCCTTCCGCGTCGAACCGGTAGACCAGCACGCGGTTGAAACCGGTGATGCCGCGGATCTCGTCCGCCGCCCGGGCACTCATCGTTTCGACCGGATCGCTATCGTCCAGTTGCTGCAGGAAATTGCCGACCAGCGGATACAGGTGGCGGAAGTCAGCGGCGCCGGTGCGCTGCACGGCTTCGAATTCCAGCATCAGCAGGGCGTCGTAGCGGTGCACCAGCACGTCGAAGACGCCGCCCGGCAGCCGCACGGTGGCGGCGAACGACGGCCGTTCGCCGGCCGCCGGCAGTTCCGGCGCCAGCCGGGCCGCGGCCCCGGCATCGATCACTTCGTGCAGCGGGCGCCCTAGCGCGGCGGACGGCGCGACGCCCATCCAGCGCTCGACGTTGTCGCTCACTTGCACGACGATCCCTTCGGCCGACAATGCCAGCACGCAGCCGTGCGGCTGGATGCTGCCCGGCGTGCGGATCGGTTCGCGCTCGCAACTGCCGAGGTCTATGGTGGGGCTTGCCTGTGTCATGGACAGAATTCTACCGGCAAACACGCGCTGCTGCGCAAGATCAAAGCGCAATACCGGGTCAACGCACGCTTTGCAGCAGGAACGACGGCTGGCCGCAGCTTTTCTGCGAAAGCTTGATTTCCGCCTGTCCGCAACTGCGCGACGTGCCGTCCTTGCGGTAGCACACCCGGATTTCGCGCAGGAAGCGCCCGGCGCCGCCGCAGAACGGCACGATGGCATCGGCGGCCAGCTTCGGGTTGGCGGCGCGGAACGCATCCTTGAACTGGGCCGCCGTCACGCGGACCGGCTGCTCCGGCGCCCGGTAGGCCGCCGGTACCACCACGCCATCCTTCAGCCTTGCCGACATCGCCAGGTACTGCTCCGGGCCAAGGCCGGAGCAGGTGCCGTGCTTTTTCCATTCGTGCCCGATCAGCTTTGGCGACGGGTAGATGTGTTCGTACTTGCGGCGCAGCGGTTCCGGCAGCGGTTCCCGCGAACAGCTCTGCGGATAGCCGTTTTCGTACTGCGGCCACAGGCCGTGCAGCACGAAGCCGAGCCGGCGGCCGGTGCCGCACTGGTTCGGGTCGCGATCGCCGTTGGTGGCGCAGTACGAGGGCGACCACGACAGCGCCAGCGCGTAATAGTCGAATTCGCCCGGCGTGCCGACGGCCTTGTTCCTGGCCGCGGCGGCGCCGCCGCACAGCAGTGCCGCGGCCAGCAGCAGGGCGGCGCGGGGGATTGCATGTTTCATTGTTGACACCAGTTTTCCTTACAGTTCAGTTCTCAACGCGAACAGCTCCGGGAACAGCACCACGTCGAGCATCTTGCGCAGGTAGCTGACGCCCGCCGTGCCGCCCGTGCCCGTCTTGAAGCCGATGATGCGTTCGACGGTCGTCACGTGCCGGAAGCGCCAGAAGCGGAATGCCGTCTCCAGGTCTACCAGCTTTTCGGCCAGTTCATACAGTGCCCAGTGCCGCGCCGGGTCGCGGTACACCTCCAGCCATGCCGCCTTGACGGAATCGTCCGCCGCGGTGGGCAGCGTGGGATCGGCCGCCAGCCGGGCGCCCGACACGGGCAGGCCGTGGCGCGCCAGCAGCCGGATCGCTTCGTCGTACACGGAGGGTTCGTGCAGCGCCCGGTGCAGGATGTCATGGGTGGCCGGCGCGACCTCGTGCACGGCCAGCAGTTGCGCGTTCTTGTTGCCCAGGATGAATTCGATCTCGCGGTACTGGTAGGACTGGAACCCGGACGACGCGCCCAGGTAGGGGCGGATCGCCGTGTACTCGGGCGGCGTCATCGTCGCCAGCACGTCCCAGGCGTGCACCAGCTGGTCCATGATGCGGGCCACGCGCGCCAGCATCTTGAAGGCCGGCGGCAGGTCGTCGCGGCGGATGTGCTCGCGCACCGCGTGCATTTCGTGCAGCATCAGCTTCATCCACAGTTCGCTGGTCTGGTGCTGGACGATGAACAGCAGTTCATTGTGGTTCGGCGACAGCGGATGCTGCGCGTTCAGGATCTGTTCCAGGCCCAGATAGTCGCCGTAGCTCATCGACTTCGAGAAATCCATCTGCGCGCCGTGCCATTGCGCTGCGCTCACGTCGTTGTTCTTGTCTTCGTTCGTGTCTTTGTTCTTGTCGTCGTCCATGCCCGTCGCCTTCAGGTTACCGCGCCGCGTGCGGCGTTGACGTCATACGCAGCGTCGTCGAGGATCCGCTTCAGGATGTCCACCGCATCCCACACCTCGGTGAAGCTGGTATACAGCGGCGTGAAGCCGAAGCGCATGATGTGCGGCTCGCGGTAGTCGCCGATCACGCCGCGCGCGATCAGCGCCTGCATCACCGCGTAGCCGTGCGGGTGGGTGAAGCTGACGTGGCTGCCGCGCCGCGCATGCTCGCGCGGCGTCACCAGTTCGAGCGAATGGCCGGCGCAGTGCCGCTCGACCAGCGCGATGAACAGGTCGGTCAGCGCCAGCGACTTGGCGCGCAATGCCGCCATGTCGGTGCGGGCGAACACGTCCAGTCCGCACTCGACCAGGGCCAGCGACACCACCGGCTGGGTGCCGCACAGTGCGCGGCCGATGCCGGCGCACGGCGCGAACGACGCTGCCATCGCGAACGGCGTGGCATGCCCCCACCAGCCGGACAGCGGTTGCGTGAACGCGGCCTGGTGCCGGCCGGGCACCCAGATGAAGGCGGGCGCGCCAGGGCCGCCGTTCAGGTATTTATAGGTGCAGCCGACCGCGAAGTCGGCCTGCGCGCCATGCAGGTCGACGGGCACGGCGCCGGCCGAGTGGGCCAGGTCCCATACCGTCAGCGCGCCATGTTCATGGGCCAGCGCCGTCAGCGCCGCCATGTCGTGCATGTGGCCGGTGCGGTAGTTCACATGGGTCAGCAGCAGCACGGCCGTGTCGTCGCCCAGCGCGGCCGGAATCTCGGCGGGACTGTCGACCAGGCGCACCGTATGGCCCCGCGCCAGCCAGCCGGCCAGGCCTTCGGCCATGTAGATATCGGTAGGGAAATTGCTGCGTTCGGTAACGATCGCCGTACGGCGCGGGTCCGCCGACTGCATTGCCAGCGCCCCGGCCAGCGCCTTGAACAGGTTGACCGACGTGGTGTCCGTCACGACGACTTCACCGGGCTGCGCGCCGACCAGCGGCGCCAGCCTGTCGCCCAGCCGCTTCGGCAGGTCGAACCAGCCGGCCGTGTTCCAGCTGGTGATCAGGTCCTTGCCCCATTCGTCGGCGATGACCTGCGCGGCGCGGGCAGCCGCGGCTTTCGGGCGCGCGCCCAGCGAATTGCCATCCAGGTAAATGACACCGGCCGGCAAGTCGAACGCTTCGCGCAGCGGGGCCAGCGAATCGGCGGCATCGCGGGCGAGGCAATCGGTACGGGAGAAATTCATGGCAACTCGCTTGTCGGACGAAGGCGGGAGTGTAGCATAGTGGCGATGTCATATAGACACTGCCGATGCGCAAGATAAATCCTGGACGAAGTGATTAATAATTCAATTGATAAAAAAGCAGTTGATCAAATGTTAGTTAATCAAATGTCAGTTGTTATTATTGCAGCGGAATCCCGGGAAGAAAATCAAGATTATTTTTAAAAAACCCTAAAGTTCCCGTCGCCCGCGCCGTTACCCCATCCAGATGCCCGGAAAAGCCCTTCTGTTCGTTGCATTGGATGACAGGAAAAAATCTTAAAATTTTTTGCTGATCACCCTAAAGTTTCCAAAAGGGCTGCCGTTAATGGTTCAGATGTCGCTAAAAAGCGTCACCCCGGCATTTGAATCAGCGAGCGGTTGAGCAGTTTTTCCGGCCGCCGCCACAACCAGCAAAGCCGCGCCAGCTCTGGCGCGCCGCTATGATCACCCTGTGTTTGTCAGACAAACGCCGACAGGGTGCGATCGTCATTTCCCTACCGCAAATACAGACGTCAGCCTCTTCTCGTGCTCCCGACGCTACAGCAGAATGTGTCTCAACGGAAACGATTTGAGGAGCACACAATGACTGCGAACGACATGATGGCCGAGATCCGCGACGCGAACCTCTCCTACCTGATGCTGGCCCAGCAGATGATCCGCGCGGACAAGGTGACCGCCATCTTCCGCCTGGGCATCTCGGTCGACATCGCCGACCTGATCGAAGGCATGAGCAATGCCCAGATCCTGAAACTGGCGGGTGGCAACATGATGCTGGCCCGCTTCCGCTTCGACGACAGCGCGATCCTCGGCATGCTCACCAATTACAACAAGGACCGTTCGCTGGCGCAGTCGCATGCGGCGATCCTGATGGCTGGACAGGGCGTCGAAGAAATCGCCTGAGCGGTACACTGACCTATCACGTTGGACGGGGAAATAATATGAGCAATGCCGGCAAAAAAAGCGTCGTCAGCGAAGCGCAGGAAATCGGGCTCGCGATCGAGTTGATCAACCTGGGCGCGCGGCTGCAACTGCTGGAATCGGAGGTGTCGCTGTCGCGCGAACGCCTGCTGAAGCTTTACAAGGAATTGAAAGGGGTGTCGCCGCCGAAAGGCATGCTGCCATTCTCGACCGACTGGTTCCTGACCTGGCAGCCGAACATCCACGCCTCCCTGTTCATCAACATCCATGACTTCCTGGTGCGCCATGCGGGCGCCAGCGGCATCCACGCCGTGATGAAGGCGTATCAGCTGTACCTGGAGCAGATGCCGCCGGCGCCGGGCGAAGAGCCGCTGCTGTCGCTGACGCGCGCCTGGACGCTGGTCCGCTTCTTCGGCAGCCGGATGCTGGAATTGAAGGCGTGCAGGAAATGCCAGGGCAAGTTCATCGTCAACGGCATGGACCTGAACGGCGATTACCACTGTGGCCTGTGCCACATGCCGTCGCGGGCCGGCAAGACCCGTAAAGCCAAAGAAGAGGCCGTCGCTGCGTGACCGTTCCTCGACGTTCCGTTCCTGAAAGCCGGGGTGGCGCATGACGCGACCCCGGCTTTTTCATTTGCCGGCCGTGCGGGCCTTGCTGGCGCAACTGGTCGCGTTGCTGCCCACCGCCGCGCTGGGCGTCGGGCTCGATGCCTTCGGCCGCGGCCTGACGTTGCTGGAGGCAGCCGCGCTGCAAGGCGCCATCGCCATGCTGATTACATGGAAAATCGGCCTGGCACCGTGGTGGCGCATCATCCAGCTGCTGTTCCCGGTTGCGTTGCTGGCGGCGCTGGCGCTGCGCCTGCCGCCCGTGCTGTTCCTCGTCGTGTTTGTCGTGCTGCTGGGCTGGTATTGGTCCACGTTCCGTACGCAGGTGCCGTATTTCCCGTCCAACCCGGCTGTGTGGCATGCCGTCGAAGCCTTGCTGCCACGCCGGGCCGGCGTGCGGGCGATCGATGTCGGCAGCGGCCTGGGCGGCTTTACGCTGCACCTGGCGCGGGTGCGGCCGGATGCGGAATGCGCCGGCATCGAACTGGCGCCATTGCCGTATCTGTATTCGACATTGCGCGCAAAAATGCTCGGCAGCCGCGCGCGGTTCCTCCGCGGCGATTATGAAAAGATTCACTTCGGCGACTATGACCTGGTGTTTGCTTATTTATCACCGGCGGTAATGGCAGGTTTATTTGATAAGGCGCGCCGGGAAATGAAAGTTGGCAGTTTGTTAGTCAGTTACGAATTTAATATCCCGGGTTTCAAGCCGGACAAGACCATCTTTACCACAGAGGGAGCACCGCCGCTATTTGTTTGGGTGTTTTGATTGGCTTTCTCTTGCGAGGCTGCCATTCTCACGCTATTGTAGTTCCCTGTGGAATCATTTTGGTTTGCCGAGCTCATAGGAGATAACAGGCTTGTTAGTTATTATTGGTTACGTTGTCGTCTGTTTCAGCGTATTCGGCGGATTCGTGATGTCGGGCGGGCACGTCGCAGTGCTGTTCCAGCCGCTGGAACTGCTGATGATCGGCGGCGCCGCGCTTGGCGCATTCTTCGTCGGCAACAACAGCAAGGCCATCAAGGCCACGCTGGCGGCCCTGCCTACGCTGTTCAAAGGCTCGCGGTACACCAAGGAACTGTACATGGACCTGATGTCGCTGCTGTTCGACATCCTCTCCAAGGTGCGCAAGGAAGGCCTGATGTCGATCGAGGGCGATATCGAAACGCCGGAACAGAGCCCGCTGTTCTCCAAGTACCCGTCGGTGCTGGAGGATCACCACGTCGTGGAATTCATGACCGACTACCTGCGCCTGATGGTGTCGGGGAACATGGATGCGTTCCAGATCGAGAACCTGATGGATAACGAACTGGAAACCCACCACCATGAGGGGGCCGTGCCTGCGCACGTGCTGGCCAAACTGGGCGACGGCTTGCCGGCATTCGGCATCGTGGCGGCGGTGATGGGCGTGGTGCACACGATGGAATCGGTCGGCCTGCCGCCGGCCGAACTGGGTATCCTGATCGCCAAGGCGCTGGTCGGCACGTTCCTCGGTATCCTGCTGGCCTACGGATTCGTGGGCCCGCTGGCCAATCTGATCGAGCAGAAGCTCGAAGAGTCGACCAAGATGTTCCAGTGCGTAAAAGTCACGCTGCTGGCCAGCCTGAACGGCTACGCGCCCGCTCTCGCCGTGGAGTTCGGCCGCAAGGTGCTGTACTCGACCGAACGCCCCACGTTCGCCGAGCTGGAAGATCACATCAAGAAGTCCAAGTCCAAATAATGGACCTCGATAAACCTGTTGCGCGGCCCCATACGCTGGTCTGCGGTACTCCGCATCGGCGGACCGGCCGTACTAAAGTGCGACTGCGTGCCTCAACCAGGTCTGGCGCCGCTCATTACGGTTTCTCGAGGTCCATGACAGGCAAGATCAACTTGCAGTGGAGTAAGCATCATGGCTGACGAAGGCCTGCGGCCCATTATCGTCAAGCGCATCAAGAAAGGCGGCGGCGGTCACCACGGCGGCGCCTGGAAGATCGCGTACGCCGACTTCGTGACGGCGATGATGGCCTTTTTCCTGTTGATGTGGCTGCTCGGTTCGACGACCAAGGGCGACCTGAACGGGATCTCGGAATTCTTCAAGACGCCGCTGAAGGTGGCGATGCAGGGCGGCTCGGGAAGCGGCGACAGCTCGTCCGTGATTCCCGGCGGCGGCAAGGACCTGACACGCAAGGATGGCCAGGTGAAGGGCGGCGACGACCCGGCCACCACGAAGAAGACCTTCAACCTGACCGCGGCGAAGCAGGCGATGGAACGGGAAGAAACGCAGCGCCTGCAAGGGCTGAAGGAAAGGCTGCAGCAGAAGATCGAGAATTCGCCGGCGCTGCAGAAGTTCAAGAACCAGCTGTTGCTCGACTTTACCAGCGAAGGCTTGCGGATCCAGATCGTCGATGAGCAGAACCGGCCGATGTTCCCCAGTGCGAAAGCCGAGCTGGCCGGCTATACGCGCGAGATCCTGCAGGAGATCGGCCCGATCCTGAACGACGTGCCGAACAAGATCGGCCTTTCCGGCCACACCGACGCCACGCCGTACTTCTCGGAAAACGGCTACAGCAACTGGGAACTGTCGGCCGACCGCGCGAACGCATCGCGGCGCGCGCTCGTCCAGGGCGGGATGCAGGACAATAAGGTGATGCGCGTGGTGGGCCTGGGATCGGCCGTGAACCTGGACCGCAAGGATCCGTTCAACCCGATCAACCGGCGCATCAGCATCATCGTGATGAACAAGAAAACGGAAGAGGGCCTGATGCGCGATGCCGGCAAGCTCGAGATCGGTACCGGCACGGAGGCCACGCAGGACGCGGCGGCACTGGCGGCGCCGGCAGGGCGCTGACGGCACCGCGCCGCGGCAGCGATCCCGAGCAACCACGCAAGAAGAGTCAACGCGAGAAGCACATGAACAGAAAAAAAATCCTCGGCTCCCACGTGAAGCGCCTGTTGTCCGGTGTATCGGACCACGGCAAGCGGCACCTGACGGAAGTGGAGACCGACCTGCTGCAGACCAACCTGCTGCTGGAAGAGGCAATCGAGAAGCTGTCGCAGAACTTCATGGCGATCCACTCGGCCGTCAACGACCAGCAGGGCACGATCCGCCTGCTGCTCGACGGCGGCACGCCGTCGCTCGACGCCAAGGAAAAGCTCGAGGCGATGAACGAGCAGGTCGGCACGTACGTCAACGCGGCGATCACCAGCATGCAGTTCCAGGACATGACGAGCCAGCTGATCGACCGCACGCTGAAACGCGTGACCGGCCTGCGCGAATTCCTCGCCACGCTGGGCGCGCATGGCGCCGAGATGAACCCGGACAGCGACAACGACGAGATGGTGGAATTGCTGGGCAAGGTCAGCATGGCGCTGGCGATCCAGAGCCTGGAATTGCGCAATGTGCTGCGCAAGGCCGTCAGCCAGAAGCACCTCGAGAGCGGCGACATCGAACTGTTCTAGGCGAGCCTTTCCAAACCGGTTCCCGGACGCAATACCGATAGAAACCACAGCGGGCCGCCAAGTGCCCGACATTCAGTAATCAGTAGATAAGTGAGATAACAACATGGCTAAAACGATTCTTGCAGTTGACGATTCCAGCTCCCTGCGCCAGATGGTGGCGTTCAGCCTGAAGGCCGCCGGCTACCAGGTGGTGGAAGCCGTCGACGGCGTGGACGGCCTGGAAAAAGCCAAGCAGGGCGCGGTGGACCTGGTGCTGACCGACCAGAACATGCCGAAGATGGATGGCCTGCAGCTCATCAAGAGCCTGCGCGAACTGCCGGCGTACGCGAAGACGCCGATCCTGATGCTGACCACCGAATCGTCCGACGAGATGAAGGCCAAGGGCCGCGCCGCCGGTGCCAACGGCTGGCTGGTCAAGCCGTTCGATCCGCAGCGCCTGATCGAGGTGGTCAAGAAGGTCATCGGCTGATCATGCGTGCCGCAAGCCTGGCAAACAGCAGACGCGGAGTTGCGCCATGACCATCGACATTAGCCAGTTCTTCCAGGTCTTCTTCGACGAGGCCGAGGAACTGCTGGCTGAAATGGAACGGCTGCTGCTGGCGGTCGACATCGACGCGCCGACCGAGGAAGACCTGAACGCGATCTTCCGCACGGCCCACTCGGTGAAGGGCGGTGCCGGCACGTTCGGCCTGACCGACATGACCGAAGTCACCCATATCCTGGAAACCCTGCTGGACCGGATCCGCAAGGGCGAAATGGCGCTCACGCTCGACCATGTCGATGCCTTCCTGGCCGCCAAGGACGCGCTGAAGATGCAGCTCGACGGCCACCGGCTGGGCACTCCGGTCGACCAGGACGCCGTCGGCGACGTGCGGATGATGCTGCAGCACCTGGCGCAGGACGTGCAGGTGGAAGCGATCGCCCACGTGGCGCCGGCCTTCCAGGGCGCCGCCGCGGAAACCGCAACGGTCGACCATAGCGGCGGGCGCCGCTGGCGCCTCGAACTGCCGAAGATGGCACACCGCGAGGTCACGGCGCTGGCGGCCGAGCTGGGCCTGCTGGCCCACGTGGTCGTCACGCCGATCGACGGCGAGCGCAACGCCATGGTCGTCACGACGCATGAAAGCCTGGACGATATCGTGGCGATCTGCTCGTTCGTGCTGAACACGGAAGACATGCACATCGCCGAGCTGCCGCCGCTGACGGACGAGCAGGCGGCGCTGGAACAGGCGGCGCGCAGGGAAGTCGAGGACGACCTCGGCTATGGCTTCTTCGAACCGCTGTCGGACGCGGAAAAGACCGCCACGCAGGCCGGCGACGGGTATGGCTTCTTCCAGCCGCTGGAAGAGATCCGTGCCAGCGCCGCCAGCGGCAGCGATGACGCGCGCGGCTACGGCTTCTTCCAGCCGGTCGAGCAGATCCGCGCCGCCGCCGGCATCAAGGACACGCCGGTGGCCGAGCAGGTGGCCGAGGACAGGAAGGTCCTGAAGAAGGAAGTGGAGAAGGCGGCCGCCGCCGTCGCACAGGGCCCCGGTGCCGAATCGTCGTCGATCCGCGTGTCGATCGAAAAGGTGGACCAGCTGATCAACCTGGTCGGCGAGCTGGTGATCACGCAGGCAATGATCGAGCAGCGCGTCGATGCGCTGGACCCGATGGTGCACGAGAAGCTGCTGGCCTCGGTCGGCCAGCTGACGCGCAACACCCGCGACCTGCAGGAAGCGGTGATGTCGATCCGCATGATGCCGATGGACTTCGTGTTTTCGCGCTTCCCGCGCATGGTGCGCGACCTGGCGCACAAGCTGGGCAAGAAGGTCGACTTCATCACCAACGGCGCGGCCACCGAACTGGACAAGGGCCTGATCGAGCGCATCGTCGACCCGCTGACGCACCTGGTGCGCAACAGCATCGACCACGGCATCGAGATGCCCGACGTGCGGCGCGCGGCCGGCAAGGCCGACGCCGGCCGGCTGTTCCTGTCGGCTTCCCACCAGGGCGGCAACATCATCATCGAGGTATCGGACGATGGCGGTGGCCTGAACCGGGAACGCATCCTGGCCAAGGCACGTCAGAACGGCCTGCCGGTATCGGACACGATGCCGGACGCCGACGTGTGGCAGCTGATCTTCGCGCCGGGTTTCTCGACGGCCGAGCAGGTGACCGACGTTTCCGGCCGCGGCGTCGGCATGGACGTCGTCAAGCGCAACATCACGGCGATGGGCGGCACCGTCGACATCCGCTCGGCGAAAGGCTTCGGCACGACGATCTCGATCTCGCTGCCGCTGACGCTGGCGATCCTGGACGGCATGTCGATCCGGGTCGGCGATGAGGTGTATATCCTGCCGCTGGGCTTCGTGGTCGAATCGCTGCAGCCCGAGCGGAAGGATGTGCGCGAGATCACCGGCAAGGGCCGCGTGGTCAAGGTGCGCGGGGAATACCTGCCGCTGATTCCGCTGTACCAGATGTTCGGCATCGTGCCGCGCTTTGCCGAACCGTGGGAAGGGATCCTGGTGATCCTGGAAACCGAAGGCCGGAAGGCATGCCTGTTCGTCGACGAACTGGTCGGCCAGCAGCAGGTCGTGGTGAAGAACCTGGAATCGAATTACCGCAAGGTGGCGGGGATCTCCGGCGCCACCATCCTCGGCGATGGCGGCGTGGCACTGATCCTGGACGTGGCGGCGCTGATCCGCTCGTCGCGCCAGCTGGTCGGCGAAGCCACGCTGAATGCGCTGGGCTGACTGAACGACCGAATTGAAGTACCGAATCGAACTACCGAATTGAACTACCTGAATAGCAAAGGATACAACATGGCAGACGCAAACCAGCATGCCGACATCGCGGGCCACGAGTTCCTGGCCTTCACGTTGGGCAAGGAAGAATACGGCATCGACATCCTGAAGGTGCAGGAGATCCGCGGCTACGAGGCGGTGACCCGCATCGCCAACGCGCCTGAATTCATCAAGGGCGTGATCAACCTGCGCGGCATCATCATCCCGGTGGTGGACATGCGCATCAAGTTCCGCCTGGGCGAACCGGTGTACGACCAGTTCACCGTGGTGATCATCCTGAACATCAACGGCCGCGTGGTCGGCATGGTGGTGGACAGCGTGTCCGACGTGACCACGCTGGAGCCGGACCAGATCAAGCCGTCGCCGGAAATGGGTACCGTGTTCTCGTCCGAGTACATGATCGGCCTGGGCACCGTTGGTGAACGGATGCTGATCCTGATGGACATCGACAAGCTGATGTCGAGCCCGGAAATGGGCTTGATGGACAAAACCGCAGCGTGAGGGAACCTCGATAAACCTACTGCGCGGCGCCAGCCGCTGGTCTCCGATGCTCCGCTGCGGCGGACCGAGCGTACTAAAGTACGCTTCCGCTTCTCAACCAGGTCTGACACCGCTCGCTACGGTTTCTCGAGGTCCCTTGAATATCACTGCGATGCAACAAGCAGGCCAGCGTTCCGGCAAGAGGACGTGCCAACATAAATGAGGAACGGGACTATATATGAACGTACGCAATTTCAAGATTGGTACGCGCCTCGGCATCGGGTTTGGCATCATCCTGCTGATCCTGGTGGCGCTGGTGCTGACCGCCAACGGACTGAATCACCGCAACAAGTCGCAGCTCAACGAGGGGCTGGAGCTGACCAGCGCGAAGAACCGCGCCGCCATCGCAATGAAGGGCGCGATGCTGGAATCGGGCATCGCCATGCGCAACATCGGCCTGCAGTCGGACGTGGAGCTGATGCAGAAAGAGGAAGCCAAGGTCAAGGCGCAGCAGGTCCGCTATGCGGAAGCGCTGGGCAGGCTGGAGAAGCTGGGCCTGGACGACGCCGAGAAAAAAGTGCTGGCCGACCTGGCCGTGCTGGACAAGGATGTGGATGCGGCGTTCAGGGACGCGATGGCGCAGGTCATGGCCTTCAACGCGGAAGGCGCGACGAAGATCATCTCCGGCCGCATCGATCCGCTGAACACCCGCGCGCTGGAAGCGTTGAACCGCCTGGTCGACATCCAGCACGCGGCAATGAAGACGCTGCAGGAGCGTTCGGTGGAAGCGGATAACCGCGTGCTGATGCTGACGCTGCTGCTGGGCGCGCTGGGCGTGGCCGTCGGCGTCGTGTGCGCGATCTTCATCACGCGCTCGATCACCGTGCCGCTGGCCGGCGCCGTCGAAGTGGCGCAGCGTGTCGCCGCCGGCGAACTGACTTCGCGCGTCGTCGTCGAGGGCAAGGATGAAACCAGCGAACTGCTGCAGGCGCTGAAGGACATGAACGACAGCCTGGTCAAGACCGTCGGCCAAGTGCGCAGCGGTACCGAGACCATCGCGCTGGCATCGCAGGAAATCGCTTCGGGCAATGCCGACCTGTCGGCGCGCACCGAAACGCAGGCCGGCTCGCTGGGCGAAACGGCATCGTCGATGGGTACGCTCACCTCGACCGTGAAACAGAACGCCGACAACGCCCGGCAGGCCAACCAGCTGGCGGTTTCCGCTTCGTCGGTGGCCGAGAAGGGTGGCCAGGTCGTCTCGCAGGTGGTCGACACGATGGGCTCGATCAAGGCCAGCTCGTCGAAGATCGTCGACATCATCGGCGTCATCGACGGCATCGCGTTCCAGACCAACATCCTGGCGCTGAACGCCGCGGTCGAGGCGGCGCGGGCCGGCGAGCAGGGCCGCGGCTTCGCGGTGGTGGCTTCCGAAGTGCGCAGCCTGGCGCAGCGTTCGGCCAGCGCGGCCAAGGAAATCAAGGCATTGATCGACGATTCCGTGACCAAGGTCGACGCCGGCGGCAAGCTGGTCGACGAAGCGGGGCAGACGATGGAGCTGATCGTCACGTCGATCCGCCAGGTGGCCGACATCATGGGCGAGATCACCGCGGCCACGCAGGAACAGAGCCAGGGCATCGAGGAAGTGAACTTCGCCATCGCGCAGATGGACGACATGACGCAGCAGAACGCGGCGCTGGTGGAACAGGCCGCGGCCGCGGCCGAGAGCATGCAGGACCAGGCGCAGCGCCTGGCCGAGGCGGTGGCGATCTTCAAGCTGGGCGGCGAACCCGCGGCGGCGGCGCGTCCGGCGCTGAAGGCGGCGCTGCAGCCGGCCATCACGTCTGCCGCCAGGCCGGCCGCCAAGCCGGCGGCCAGGCCCGTCCAGGCCGTGACGATGGCCAAGGCGCCGGCGAAGACAGCGGCGCCGGCAGGCGGCGACTGGGAAGAGTTCTGAGGCCCCGGGAGCGATGATGTCCAGAGATACCGTCAAGGAATTCGACTTCAACAGCCGCGACTTCGAGCGCGTGCGTGGGCTGATCTACAAGCGGGCCGGCATTTCGCTGGCCGACAGCAAGCAGGAAATGGTCTACTCGCGCCTGGCGCGGCGTTTGCGCGCGACCGGCATCACATCGTTCGCGAAATACCTGGACGATCTGGAAGCGGGGCGCATGCCCGCCGAGTGGGAATCGTTTACCAACGCGCTGACGACGAACCTGACGTCGTTCTTCCGCGAGGCGCACCATTTCCCGCTGCTGGCCGAACACGTCAAGAAGCACAAGGGTGAAACGCTCAACATCTGGTGCTCGGCCAGTTCCACCGGCGAGGAACCGTACTCGATCGCGATCACCGTGTGCGAGGCGCTGAACACGCTGACGCCACCGGTGCACATCATCGCCACCGACATCGACACCAATGTGCTGGCCACGGCCGCCAACGGCATCTACCCGCTGGAACGGATCGAGAAGCTGACGGCCGAGCAGCAGCGCCGCTTTTTCCTGAAAGGCAAGGGCGACAAGGCCGGCATGGTGCGCGCGCGCCCGGAGCTGCGCCAGCTGATCACCTACCGCCCGCTGAACCTGCTGGAAGAACGGTGGGACATTCGCGGGCCGTTCGACGTGATCTTCTGCCGCAACGTGATGATCTACTTCGACAAGGCCACGCAGCGCAAGATCCTGTCGCGCTTCGTGCCGCTGATGAAACCCGACGGCCTGCTGTTCGCCGGCCACTCGGAGAATTTCCTGTATGTGTCGGACTCGCTGAAGCTGCGCGGGAAAACCGTGTACGAACTGGATACCACCGCACGGGCATCCGTGCAGCAGCGGGCCTGATGGCGCCCCTGCCAATGAAAGACACATGATGGACAACGAACACATCGCCACCAACGTCTATTACGACCGCACATTCGATTGCGAGGCGGCGAAGATCCTGCCGGGCGAGTACTACTTCACGCACAAGGACATGCTGATCGTGACCGTGCTGGGATCGTGCGTGTCGGCCTGTATCCGCGACCGCGTGTCGGGCCTGGGCGGCATGAACCACTTCATGCTGCCGGACGGCGGCGCGGATGCGAACAGCCCCGTGTCGGCATCGGCCCGCTACGGCACGTATGCCATGGAAATCCTCATCAACAGCCTGTTGAAATCGGGCGCCCGGCGCGACAACCTGGAAGCCAAGGTGTTCGGCGGCGGCGCGGTGCTGAAGGGTTTTACGGCGATGAACGTGGGCGAGCGCAACGCGGCATTCGTGCAGACGTTCCTGCGCAACGAGCGGATCCGCGTGGTGGCCGAGGACCTGAATGACGTGTATCCGCGCAAGGTGTATTTCTTTCCCCGCAGCGGCAAGGTGCTGGTGAAAAAGCTGATGCAGTCGCACAACGACACGCTGGCCAAACGCGAAATCGAATACGCCAGCCGCCTGAAGAAACAGCCGGTCGCCGGCGAAATCGAACTGTTCTGACGCTGTTACGAGGTACTTATGAAAATCAAGGTCGTCGTCGTCGACGATTCCGCGCTGATCCGCAGCGTGATGACGGAAATTATCAACAGCCAGCCGGACATGGAAGTGGTCGGCACCGCACCCGACCCGCTGGTCGCGCGCGAACTGATCAAGCAGACCAATCCGCACGTGCTGACGCTCGACGTGGAAATGCCGAAGATGGATGGCCTGGACTTCCTTGAAAAGCTGATGCGCCTACGGCCGATGCCGGTGGTGATGGTATCGTCGCTGACCGAGCGCGGTTCGGAAATCACGATGCGCGCGCTGGAACTGGGCGCCGTGGATTTCGTCCAGAAGCCGAAGATTTCGATCCAGACCGGCATGCGCGACTATGCCGACCTGATCGCCGATAAAATCCGTGGCGCGGCCAAGGCACGCATCCGGGCGCGTACGCTGCCCCAAGCGGGCGCCGAAGGGCACGCGCCCCTGCCACAATTACGCAATCCGCTGATGTCGTCCGAAAAACTGATCATCGTCGGTGCCTCGACCGGCGGAACGGAGGCGATCCGGGAATTCCTGATGCAGATGCCGTCCGACTGCCCGGGCATCCTGATCACGCAGCACATGCCGGAAGGATTCACGCGCTCGTTCGCGAAGCGCCTGGATTCGCTGTGCAGGATCTCCGTGCAGGAAGCACAAGGCAACGAGCGCGTGCTGCCGGGCCATGCCTACATCGCCCCCGGTCACTCGCACCTGTTGCTGGCGCGGTCCGGCGCAAACTACATGACCAGGCTCGACGGCGGTGAGCCCGTGAACCGGCACCGGCCCTCGGTCGACGTGCTGTTCCGCTCGGCCGCGCAGCACGCCGGCAAGAACGCGGTGGGCGTGATCCTGACCGGCATGGGCAAGGATGGCGCGGCCGGCATGCTGGAGATGAAAACGGCCGGGGCGTATAATTTTGCCCAGGATGAGGCCAGCTGCGTGGTGTTCGGCATGCCGCGCGAGGCGATCGCCGTCGGCGCGACCCACGAGGTGGGTGCGCTGCAGGCGCTGCCGGGCATGGTGCTGGGTTACCTGGCGCAGCACGGAATGCGCGCGTTGCGCGTCTAGGTTTGCGTAGAAGTGCGCGTAGAAGTGTGCGTATAAATGCGCGTATGAGTGCGCGTGCCGATGCGGCGCGTGTCGATGCGGGTTGCAATGCATGCGTAAAGAACAGGGCCTGTCGGGCCTGCCGGTGGATACTGTATGGCATGCGACCGGGCATACGATTGGATCAAGACCGAACAAGATCGGATCGCGCGTGGCGTTTAGTTACGGATTCGATACGGATGTGGCTTTTTCAGGCGCAAATGGGGTTGCTTCATTCCCTAGAGGCAACTTAAATGCTATCCTTTAATGATGCTGGTGGCGCGACCCAAACCGACACTCATTATTTATAACTGCGTAGAGAAACAACGGAGCAATTCATGGCTGATCCAAAGATGAAATTTCTGGTAGTAGACGACTTCTCGACGATGCGCCGCATTGTCCGGAATCTGTTGAAAGAACTGGGTTATGCCAATGTCGACGAAGCCGAGGACGGCGTGATGGCCCTGGCCAAGCTGCGCTCGGAGCAGTTCGACTTCGTCGTGTCCGACTGGAACATGCCGAACATGGATGGCCTGACGATGCTGCAGAACATCCGCGCCGATCCCGCGCTGGCCAAGCTGCCGGTGCTGATGGTGACCGCCGAGGCGAAGAAGGAAAACATCATCGCGGCGGCCCAGGCCGGCGCCAACGGCTATGTCGTCAAGCCTTTCACGGCGGCCACGCTGGACGAAAAGCTGAACAAGATCTTTGAAAAACTGGGAGCCTGATCCCATGGTCGAGCAAGCCGGCGGCGTCGTCGCGAATGGCGTGGACCCGCATGAGGAGTTCCTGACGCGCATCGGTCACATGACCCGTGCGCTGCACGAGAACCTGCGCGGGCTTGGGCTGGACAAGCTGATCGAAAAGGCGGCCGAGGATATCCCCGACGCCCGCGATCGACTCGACTACGTTGCCCGCCTTTCCGAAGACGCGGCGCAGAAGGTGCTCAATGCCACCGACGAGGCAGGCCCGCTGCAGGACCGCATCTGCAGCGATGCCAAGGAACTGTCCGGCGCATGGCAGGCGCTGCTGGACGGACCGGCGGGCGATGCGGCCAACGCCGAGTGGCGCGCGCTGGCACAGCGCACCGTCGCCGCGCTGGCCGCCACCACCGAGGCCACCGGCGCGACCAAGGGCCATCTGATGGACATCATGATGGCGCAGGACTTCCAGGACCTGACGGGCCAGGTGATCAAGCGCGTCACCGCCATCGCGCAGAATCTCGAGCAGCAGCTGGTGCAGACGCTGATCGACTTCGCCCCCGAGCAGTTGAAGAAGGAGATCGACAACGGCCTGCTCAACGGGCCGCAGATCGACAAGGCGAAAGAAGGCGTGGTGGCCGACCAGAGCCAGGTCGACGACCTGCTCGACAGTCTCGGTTTCTGATCCCGGGCGGGCTCGCGGCCCGCTTTCCCCCATTCCCATGCACCAGACGAATTTCCTCGTTCGCGAGCCCCTGCTGGACCCGCAGCAGCGCGTGGTCGGCTATGAACTCGCGTGGCAGCACGACGCCAGCGCGACGCCCGCGCTGGCCGACCTGGAAGACCTGGTCGGCTTCGTGGCCGCCCACGTCAACGATGCCGAACGCGGCTGGCTGTTGCGCAACAAGACCCTGTTCCTGCAAGCGGTGCCCGGCATGCTGTCGACGGATGCGCTGCACGACCTGCCGCCGGAGCACACGGTGCTGTCGATCCGCACGGCCGAACTGGCCAATCCCGACACGCTGGCCGCCGTCCGCGCGCTGCGCGCCGGCAATGTGGGTATCCTGCTGCGCAATTGCGACCTGGCCCGCGCGGGCAACCGGCTGCCGATGATCGCCTCGTTCGTCGAGGTGCGCTTCACCGGCGCCGACGTGGCGGCGCAGGCGCGTGCGTATGCGGCGCTGAAGCAGTCGTCGGTGCGGATGGTCGGCCGGCCGGTGGCGACATGGGAAGATTTCGATGCCTGTGCCGCGCTGGGCATCGATGCGTTCGTCGGCAAGCTGCACCTGACCCCGCGGCCGGGGGCCGACGTGAAGGGCATGAACCCGGCGCAGACGACCATCCTGCAACTGATGCAGATGGTGCAGGCCAATGCCGACGTGCCGAAGATCGAAAGCGTGCTGAAACGCGATGCCGCGCTGTCGTACAAATTGCTGCGCTACATTAACTCGGCCGGCTTCGGTGCCGGCCGCGAAATCCAGTCGCTCAAGCAGGCCATTGCGCTGCTGGGGTACCAGCCGCTGTACCGCTGGCTGACCCTGCTGCTGGCGACGGCAAGCACGAGCGGGTACTCGCCGGTCCTGCTGGAAACGGCCGTCGTGCGGGGCCGGCTGGCCGAGCTGCTGGGCCTGGGCACGCTGGGGCGTGCCGATGCCGAGAACCTCTTCGTGGCCGGCATGTTCTCCCTGCTGGACCGGTTGCTGGGAATCCCGATGAAGGAAGTGCTGGCGACGGTGCCGCTATCGGCGGAAATCGTCGACGCGCTGCTGGAGCGGGGCGGGCGGTTCGGTCCTTACCTGGCGCTGGCCGAGGCATGCGAACTCAACTCCAGCCTGGTCTCCTCGCTGGCGGCATCGCTGCAACTGACGCCCGAAGACGTCAACAAGGCGCACCTGTCGGCGCTGGCGTGGACGCAGAACGTCACCGGATGACCATTGAAAGCCGGCGACGACACTGGCCACCCAGGCTGTTGCCAGAAAACCGGTGACAGACACCGGTTTTTTTGAAATATTTCCCCAAAACCGGTGACAGACACCAGTTTTTTAGTTTTATTGAAACGGTTCTCCAGAATCGGCGCCTCGGAATCGGCGCCTGCCGCTACTTCGCAGGCGTCAGATTTCCAGGTTGTCGATCAGTCGCGTGGTGCCCAGCTTGGCGGCGGCCAGCACCACCAGCGGTTCGCCCTGCGCCAGGTCGCCGGCGTTGGGCGGCTGCAGGTCGATGCGCTTGCGGATGCTGATGTAGTCCGGCTTCCAGCCGCGCGCGGCCAGGTCGTCCATTGCCTTGTGCTCCAGCTGGAACACGTCCAGGTGGCCCGAGCGCACTTCATTGGCAACGACATTGAGGGCGTTGTACAGCGCGGGCGCTTCGGCGCGCTCGGCGGCGGACAGGTACATATTGCGCGACGACAGGGCCAGGCCGTCGTCGGCGCGGAACGTTTCGGCGCCGATGATCTGCGTCGGCAGCGCGAACTGGCGCGCCATGTTCCGCACGATCATCAACTGCTGGTAATCCTTCTTGCCGAACACGGCCACCTTGGGCTGCACGCACGAGAACAGCTTCGTCACCACCGTGCAGACGCCATTGAAGAAGCCGGGACGGAATTCCCCTTCGAGGATATTGCCCAGGCCGTCCGGCGGCTGCACGCGGTATTCCTGCGGCTCCGGGTACAGGTCTTTCTCGGTGGGCGCGAACAGCACGTAGACGCCTTCCTTTTCCAGCTTTTCCACGTCGGCCTGGAAGGTGCGGGGATATTTGTCGAAATCCTCGTTGGGGCCGAATTGCAGGCGGTTCACGAAGATCGACGCCACGACGGGGTCGCCGTGCTTGCGCGCCAGCCGCATCAGCGACAGGTGGCCTTCGTGCAGGTTGCCCATCGTGGGCACGAACGCGGTGCGCAACTGGCCCGAGAGCTGGTCGCGCAGTTCTTCGATCGAGGAAATGATTTTCATAATATTGTTCTTGGTTCAGACGAAAAATCTGGCCGGGTAGTTGTGCGGCATGTCATGCCGGAGAATACGCCAGACGCACGTAGATCGGCGCAAACGGTTCGGCCTGGGTAATTTCGATCAGGGTTTCTTTCGCCAGCTCCAGCATCGCCACGAAATTCACGACCAGTACCGGTACGCCGGCGCCGGCATCGAACAGGTCGGCGAATTCGACGAAGCGCTGCGATTGCAGGCGGCGCAGGATATTCGTCATGTGCTCGCGCACGGACAGTTCTTCGCGCGAAATCCTGTGATGCTGCTTCAGCGTCGCGCGCTTCATCAGGCCGCGCCAGGCCGCCTGCAGGTCCGCCGGGCTGACGTCGGGCCACACGGGCACCAGGCTCTGCTCGATGAAGATCTGTGTGCGCACGAAATCGCGGTCGACCTGGGGCAGCGTGTTCAGGTCGTAGGCGGCCAGCTTGATCTGCTCGTATTCGAGCAGGCGGCGCACCAGTTCCGCGCGGGGATCCTCGGCTTCGAGCTCGATGTCGTGCGGGCGCTGCGGCAGCAGCATGCGCGACTTGATCTCGATGAGCATGGCCGCCATCAGCAGGTACTCGGCAGCCAGCTCCAGGTTGGACAGGCGGATCTGCTCGACATACTTCAGGTATTGCAGCGTGACCTGGGCCATCGGAATGTCCAGGATATTGAAGTTCTGCCGGCGGATCAGGTACAGCAGCAGGTCCAGCGGGCCTTCGAAGGCTTCCAGGAAGATTTCCAGCGCGTCGGGCGGGATGTACAGGTCGTTCGGCAGCTTCAGCAGCGGCTCGCCATACAGGCGCGCAAAAGCGGCGCCATCGGCACTTGCCGCGGCGCCGCCCTCAGCCGTGCCCGGCACATCCGCGGTGGCGACGCCTTCCGCGCCGTCCGCCGCATCCGTTGGCTGCATGTCTGCCGTCCCGAAGGATCAGAGCTTGTTTTGGTAAACGTAGGCCTGTTGTGCGATGCGGGAATCGCGCTGGCGCGACTGCTCGTCCAGCGAGGTGGGTTCCTTGTCCCACAGCAGCGAGCGGCCTTGCTGCTGGCCCGCTTCGATGGACGGATTTTTCTCCTTGAGAGCCTTGATGAACTGGGTGTGATCGGACTCGTAACCGCGGTGTTGTTTGAACAGGAGTTTCATATCGTGAAAGAAAGGTGAAAACCAGCGGGTATTCTACCGCGCTGCGGCATGCTCAAGGGAATTTCCGGAATTTCTATCGCGCATTTCTGCCTTCGCTGCAACGCCTTGCCGGATCGGTTATTCTTTCCTGCAATGAATTCACGCCTGACACTTCGCACCGCCGGCCTTTTGACGCTCGCGCCTCTGCTCTGGGCCGGCAACGCCATCGTGGGCCGCCTGGTACACGACCTGGTGCCGCCGATGACGCTGAACTTCCTGCGCTGGCTGCTCGCCCTGCTGATCCTGCTGCCGCTGGCGGGGCCTGTGTTCGGCCGCGACAGCGGGCTGTGGCGGCACTGGCGGCGGTACGCCTTGCTGGGTTTGCTTGGCGTGGGCATGTACAACGCGCTGCAATACCTGGCGCTGCAGAGCAGCACGCCGATCAACGTCACGCTGGTCGCCGCCGGCATGCCGGTATGGATGATGGCAACCGGCTGGCTGTTTTTCGGCGCGGGCGTATCGCGCAAGCAGATCATCGGCGCCGTATTGTCGATCGGCGGCGTGCTGGTCGTGCTCGCGCGCGGCGAATGGAAACATTTACTGGACCTGCACCTCGTCGCCGGCGATTTATTCATGATCCTCGCGACGATTGCGTGGTCTTTATATAGCTGGCTGCTGACGCGAACTTCCGAGCCCGCCGAATTGAAGAGCAATTGGGCGTCGTTCCTGGTCGCCCAGGTAGGTTTTGGCGTGGCATGGTCCGGTTTATTCGCGGCGGGCGAATGGGCATTCATGGATCCGGTGATTCACTGGAATGGCACATTGATCGCCGCGCTCGTCTATGTGGCCATTGGCCCGGCAATCATTGCGTTCCGCTGCTGGGGCGCCGGCGTGCAGCAGGCAGGGCCGGCAATTGCCGCCTTCTTCAGTAATCTCACGCCGCTGTTCGCCGCGCTGATGTCTTCCGCCTTTCTTGGCGAAGCACCGCATATTTACCACGGCATCGCCTTCCTGCTGATCGTCGGCGGTATTGTCGTGTCATCGCGCCGGACGTCATGAGTGCGCCGGGCGGGTTATAGACCTGTTATGGTGGCTCCGTCCCCACGAATGCGGAGGCACCATGCATAAAAAGCTCGCCGCCATCGCCGCACTGCAATTCCTGCTATTCACCTTCCTCACGGCTTGCGACCAGTCCACACCGCCAAAACCGCCCAAACCCATTGCAGAGCAAACCCTGCAGCAAAACAGCCGGCCCTGAGCGCCGGCTTTTTATTTGCCCCAACAAAATAGTTTCCAAAAATCGGGGACAGTCCCCGGTTTCAGGAAATATTTCTAAAAAACGGGGACAGTCCCCGTTTTTGGGAAATATTGTTAACTGCACAATAAAATCCAGGGATTTGAAGGTTGTCACGCTAACTTGAGGCCTGATCAAGCTTGTTTTTGGCATAAAGTCCACGAAACGGCGCTGTTGTTGCACCCGTATTGCAACGATCAACGCAGCGTGCGGCGCATGACGAGTGGGGCAGGTTCCAGCGGATTGGCGTGCGAGTATTCGAGCTCTTCGGCCAATTCGAATTCGAAGGCGGCATAAAAATCGACGAGCTTGCGCTGGTCGCTGCGCACGGCGAGGCGCAATTCGCCGATGCCGCTGTCGATACCGTGGTGAATGATCGCTTCCAGTAAATGCTGGGACAGGCTATTGCCGCGGTGCTCAGGCAGGATCCCCATCCTTAATATTTCCCAGCAATCCTGTTCGGTATCGTGGGGCAACCAGCGCACGGAACCGATCGGCTCGTTTTCTGTCAACAAAATAAAACCGCCGCCCTGGCGCAGGTGTTCTGCGACGAGGACGGCGGTTTCACGGTGGCCGCTGGAAGTGACGCTCACTTTACCGGCCCACGCATTGCGCGTGAGGCCGGCAATTATTGAAGCGTCGGTGCCAGAGGCAGTCCGGACGACGAATTTCATCGGCGAGCAGATTCCTTTTATCGGATACGCATGCCCGGCTCGGCGCCCGGCCATGGATTCAAAATGTAAATGCCGGGATTGGCTTTCTCGTCCGCGGCGGACGCGGCCAATACCATGCCTTCGGAAATGCCGAATTTCATCTTGCGCGGTGCCAGGTTGGCCACCAGTACCGTCAATTTACCGACCAGGTCGGCCGGCTGGTACATCGACTTGATGCCGGAGAAAACATTGCGGTGGCGGCCTTCGCCCACGTCCAGCGTCAGGCGCAGCAATTTGTCGGAACCTTCGACGTGTTCGCAATTGACGATCTTTGCAATCCGCAAGTCGATTTTCGCGAAATCGTCGATCTTGATTTCCGCCGCCAGCGGTTCGATGGACGTGTCGCTGCCGGCGCCGGTGGCCGGCGCGGCCGAAACTGGAGCAGCCGAGACCGGGTTGGCCGCGGGCGCGGCGGCGGCCGGCTTCGGTGCATCGAACAGCTCGTCGATCATCTTCGCATCCACGCGGGTCATCAGGTGGGTGTACGCGCCGATGGTGCGGCCCAGCATGGCCGACGATGCCGCTTCCAGCCCCGTATCGGCCCAGGTCAGCGCCCCGTCGTTCAGGAAAGCCCTGACGTTCGCGGCCACGCCCGGCAGCACCGGCGACAGCAGGATCGTCAACTGGCGGAACAGGATCAGCGCCGTCGTGCAGACTTCATGCAGTTCGGCCAGCTTCGTTTCATCCTTGGCCAGCACCCATGGCTTGTTTTCGTCCACGTACTGGTTCGTCACGTCGGCGATTTCCATGATTTCGCGCAGCGCCTTGCCGAACTCGCGGTTTTCGTAACTGAGCGCGATCGCATCGGCGCGAACGTGGCCTTCGGCATTCGTCAGCGCGCGCTTGATCCAGTCGTGTGCGTGGTGCGACAGCTCACCGGCCAGCTTGCCGTCAAACTTCTTGGCGATGAAGCCGGCGCAGCGGCTGGCGATGTTCACATATTTGCCGATCAGGTCGGAATTGACGCGGGCGACGAAATCCTCGCCCGTGAAGTCCAGGTCTTCCACCTTGGAATTGAGCTTGAAGGCAATGTAATAGCGCAGCCATTCCGGGTTCATGCCCAGGTTCAGGTAACGCAGCGGCGAAATGCCCGTGCCGCGCGACTTGGACATTTTTTCATTGTTGACCGTCAGGTGGCCGTGCACGTTGACCTTCAGGTTGTCGATCACCGGGTGGCCGGCGAATTTCAGCATCGCCGGCCAGAACAGCAGGTGGAACGAGACGATGTCCTTGCCGATGAAGTGGATCTGCTCGGCGGCCGGATCGCGCAGGAACGCGTCGTAGTCGATGCCCTGCTTGCCGAAGTAATTCTTCAGCGAAGCCAGGTAACCGACCGGCGCATCCAGCCATACATAAAAGAACTTGCCCGGCGCGTCCGGAATCGGAATGCCGAAGTAGGGCGCATCGCGGGAGATGTCCCAGTCGGCCAGCTTTTCGCCGGCTTCGCCCAGCCATTCCGATACCTTGTTGACCATTTCAGGCTGCAGGCGGCCCGGGGTATTGAGCCAGTCGCGCAGGAATTCAAAGCAGCGCGGGTCGGACAGCTTGAAGAAATATTGTTCGGAAGGCTTCAATACCGGCGTGGCATTGGTGAACACGGAATAAGGATTCACCAGGTCGGTCGGCTGGTAGGCGGCGCCGCATACCTCGCAATTGTCGCCATACTGGTCCTTGGCGCCGCATTTCGGGCATTCGCCCTTGATGTTGCGGTCGGCCAGGAACATGCCCTTGACCGGGTCGAAGAAGCGGTCGACCGTTTTCGTCTGGATCAGGCCATTGTCGCGCAGCTTGCGGTAGATGCCCTGCGACAGCTCGACATTTTCCGGCGAATCCGTCGAATACCAGTTGTCGAAGGCGATATGGAAACCGTCCAGGTACTGGGCACGGCCGGCGGCGATTTTCGCCACGAATTCCTGCGGCGTGATGCCTTCCTTCTCGGCGGCGATCATGATCGGCGTGCCGTGCGTATCGTCGGCGCCGACGAAATGCACCTCGCGCGGACGATATTCGCCGTCCACGCCGTCGCGCTGCATTCGCTGGAAACGGACCCAGATGTCGGCCTGGATATATTCCATCATGTGGCCGATATGGAAGGCTGCGTTTGCGTAGGGCAGGGCGGTGGTGACGAACAGCTTGCGAGTCATGGTCAGCGCGAAGGAAGTGATATAAAAGGGCCATTTTACCAGCCCATGCGGCGGTGTGCGGGGTTGCCGCGCAGGCTCTTCGTCTCATGTCCCCAGCCGATTTGCGCTAGACTTCCGCTTCAATCACGGAGATTTACATGAGCATCACAGTCGAAGACGTCAAGGCAGCCCTGTCCAAGGTGGTCGATCCGAACACCACCAAGGATTTCATCACGACCAAATCGGTCCGCAACCTGAAAGTCGACAATGGCCAGATCGGCCTGGACATCGAGCTGGGTTATCCGGCGAAGAGCCAGATCGAGCCGATCCGCGCCAGCGTGCTGGCGGCACTGGCGGCCTTCGGCCTGCCGGTCACCCTGAATGTCTACAGCAAGATCATTGCCCACACGGTGCAGCGCGGCCTGAAGCCCCTGCCCAATGTCAAGAACATCATTGCCGTCGCCTCCGGCAAGGGCGGCGTCGGCAAGTCGACCACCGCGGTCAACCTGGCACTGGCGCTGGCCGCCGAAGGCGCCACGGTCGGCGTGCTCGATGCGGACATCTACGGTCCGTCGCAGCCGATGATGCTGGGCGTCTCGGGCCGGCCGGTCACGAAGGACGGCAAGTCGATGGAGCCGATGGAAGGCCATGGCGTCCAGGTGTCCTCGATCGGCTTCCTGATCGATCCGGACGAGCCGATGGTCTGGCGCGGCCCGATGGTCACGCAGGCGCTGCAGCAGCTGCTGGACCAGACCAACTGGCGCGACCTGGATTACCTCGTCATCGACATGCCGCCGGGCACCGGCGATATCCAGCTGACGCTGTCGCAGAAGGTGCCGGTGACGGGCGCCGTGATCGTGACGACACCGCAGGACATCGCGCTGCTCGATGCACGCAAAGGCTTGAAAATGTTTGAAAAGGTCGGCATTCCGATCCTGGGCGTGGTGGAGAACATGAGCACGCACATCTGCTCGAACTGCGGCCATGTCGAGGAGATCTTCGGTGCCGGTGGCGGCGAAAAGATGACCCAGGACTTCAAGGTCGACTTCCTGGGCAAGCTGCCGCTGAAGATGTCGATCCGCGAGCAGACCGATTCGGGCAGGCCCACGGTGGTCGCCGACCCCGATGGCGCGGTAGCCGGCATCTACCGGGAGATCGCCCGCAAGGTAGCGATCCGCGTGGCGGAAAAAGCCAAGGACATGACCAGCAAGTTCCCGACCATCGTCGTCAAGAACGATTGAGGCGGGGACGATGATCCGGTCGTTCGCTCTCGCCGCCGTCGTGGCTGCGGCGCCGGCGTTCTTGCACGCCAACGCGCACGCCGATGCGCGGGCCAGCGCTCGGCAGGCTGTCTCGCAGCAGGCTGCCTGGCAGCCGCAAGCCAGCGGCACGCAGGTGGAATTGCGCGGCCTGTCGGTGGTGAGCCCCACGGTGGCGTGGGCCAGCGGCGCGAAGGGTACCGTGCTGCGCACTGTCGACGGCAATACGTGGCGCGTGCTGGCCGTGCCGGGCGCGGACAAGCTCGATTTCCGCGACATCCACGCGATCGATGCCGATACGGCGATCGCGATGAGCGCGGGGCCCGGCGAAGCATCGCGCATCTACCGCACCGCGGATGGGGGCGCCACCTGGCAACTGGCCATCATCAATCCGGACCCGCGCGGCTTCTGGGACGCAATCGCGTTCTGGGATGCGCGCCGGGGTATCCTGTTCGGCGACCCGGTTGACGGCCGCTTCCAGGTGCGCGTCACGCACGACGGCGGCGCCACGTGGCAGCCGGTCAGCGACGAGGAGGGCCTGCGCGCATTGCCGGACGAAGGCGCGTTCGCGGCCAGCGGCACGTGCCTGACGGTGGCCGGCAACGGCGACGCGTGGTTTGCCACCGGCGGCGCGCAGAACCCGCGGGTGTTCCACTCGAAGGATGGCGGGCGCACGTGGCAGGCCGCGCCCGTGCCGGTTGCCGCCGGCGCGCCGGCGCGCGGCCTGTTCTCGGTCGGCTTCCGGGATGCGCAAGTGGGCATCGCGGCGGGCGGCGACTACAAGGAAACAACCCTGGCGGGCGTTAACGGCGCCCGTACCGAGGATGGCGGCGCCAGCTGGACGCCGCTGCAGGTGCTGCCGGCGGGCTACATGTCGGTGGTGGTGCCGGTGCGCGGCGCGGCCGACGCGTTCGTGGCGGCGGGCCTGGCGGGATCGGGATATTCTGCCGATGCCGGCAAGAGCTGGAAAATACTGGACCGCACGCCGGTCAACACGGTCGGCTTCGCATCGGCGACGGCCGGCTGGGCTGTCGGACCGAAGGGTCTCGTGCTGAAGTACACGGGAGCGCCGCTGGACAGATAATCGGCAAACACGTCGATGCGCGGCAAGTACGTGGCGAATGAGGAGGAATGTATGAAACGCATTCTGGTGATGGCCGCGCTGGCCTGCGGTCCCCTGGCGGCGCTGGCGCAGTCGCCGTCCATCTCCTTTGTCGAACCCAGGGACGGCGCCACCGTCCGGAGCCCGTTCGTGGTGCGGCTCGATGTCGTCGGCAAGGAAGTCACCAGGGCCGGCGCCGACGTACCGAATGCCGGGCACCATGTGCTGATCGTCGACGGCGCGCCGTTTGCAAAAGGCCAGGCGATTCCCGCCGACGCCATGCATCTGCACTGGAAGAACGGCCAGGCCGAGGACAAGGTGCGGCTGCCCGCCGGCACCTACCGGCTGACCGCCCAGTTCGCCAACGGCGAGCGGCAATCCTACGGTCCTGAGCTGAGCAGGACCATCACCGTCATCGTCAAATAAGAGCACGCTCCAAGGCGCCGCACGGCGCCTTATTTCGCCTTCTCGAATATCGCATCCAGTCCCGGCGCGATGACGCGCCCGCGCTCGTTGCCGGCGGCAAAGCGCAGTTCCGCCTCCATCGACGTGACGAACCAGCTGCCGTCGGGTGCCGCGTACAGCGTTTCGGAGGCGCCGTCGCGCAGCGCGACGGTCAGGCTGTCGCCGCTGCGGGCGATCGTGAAGTCGCCCAGGCCGTCGATCACGTACTTTCCGGGCAGCGCGGCCAGCGCGGCGGCGGGTGAGGCGATTGCCGTGCGTACCCTGGCACGCTGCGTCGGCCAGCTGTAGGCGCTGGCGACGGCGCGCACGATGGCGCCGGCCAGCTCGCCGCCGCGGTCCCCATTGGTCATCACGGCCACGCCATCGCCCCGCTCCGTATACGCGACCAGCAGGTTCTGGTAGCCCGCGTTGGCGCCGCCATGGCCGAAGGTCTGGGCCTGGCCGGTGCCGTCGATGCGCCAGCCGAGGCCGAAGTTGTCCCGTACCGGCGACAGCATCAGCTGCGTCATCGACTGCGACAGCACCTTGTTCGACTGGCCCGCGGCCGACAGCTTGACGTCGATCGCCAGCCTGGCCAGGTCCGACGGCGTGCTCCACAGGCCGGCCGCCGCCAGCTCCGGGTAGGTGTGCGGTCCGCCGGCGATCGGCTTGCCGGCCGCGTCATGGGGCAGGGCGGCGCGCGCCAGCAGCGCGGGCGGCAGCGGTTGCGCGAACGTGCTGTCGTTCATCGCCAGCGGCTTCAATACGGTGTCCTGCACCAGTTGCGCGAAGCCGGTCCTGGTGCGCTCGCCGATCACGTACTGGATGACTTCATACCCGCCGCCCGAATAGCGCCACCTGGTGCCCGGTTTCGTCGACACGTGCACGCCACGCGAATTGGCCGGCGCCGCGCCGTTCAGCAGCTGCACCAGTGTCGGCACCTTCGCGCCCGCCGCGTAGCCGGCAAAGCCATGCACCGTGGTCCCGGCCGTGTGCGACAGCAGCTGGCGCAGCGTGATCGGCGCATCGCCGGCGTTGTTCGGCAGCTTCCACCACTGCGTGTAGCCATTGATGTTGGCGTCCAGCGCCAGCTTGCCGCCTTCCACCAGCTTCAGCGTGGCCAGCGCCGTCACCGGCTTGCTGATCGAGCCGGCCTGGAACAGCGTTCCCGGCGTGACGGCCGCGCCACCCGGCGTCACCACGCCATAGCCCTTGGCCCATTCGATCGACCCGGCATGGATCACCGCGATGCTGGCGCCCGGCACGCCGAGGCGGGCCATTTCATCGGCCAGGCGGCGCTGCACGGGCGGCGCGCCGGCAATCGCGATGGCCGGCTGCAGGCCCGCTTCGACGGCGGCGATGCGCGCCGCCAGGCCCGGGTCGTCGGCGCCCAGCGCGGGCAGCGCGAACAGCAGGAAGGGGATGGATGGCAGCAATGGCAGGCGGTGGTTCAAGGTCTGGCTCCACGAGTGTCGGTACGCCCGAGTATAAGCGAGGCGCGGGCGGGCGGCCGGCGGTTGCGGGTTAAAATAGGCCCTTTACAGCTATTGCCTCAGACCGAAATGACGACTGCACCAGCAACTTCCCCGGCCACCCCGGTCCGCACCCGCTTCGCCCCCAGCCCGACCGGCTTCCTCCACCTGGGCGGCGCCCGCACGGCGCTGTATTCCTGGGCCTACGCGCGCCATTTCGGCGGCACCTTCGTGCTGCGCATCGAGGATACCGACCTGGAACGCTCCACCCCGGAAGCCGTGCAGGCGATCATCGACGGCATGCAGTGGCTGGGCCTGGACCACGACGAAGGCCCGTTCTACCAGATGCAGCGCATGGACCGCTACCGCGAAGTGATCGGCCAGATGCTGGAAGCCGGCACCGCCTACCACTGCTATTGCACGCCGGAAGAGGTGGAGGCGATGCGCGAGCGCTTCCGCGCGGCCGGCGAAAAGCCCCGCTATGACGGCACCTGGCGCCCGGAAGACGGCAAGACGCTGCCGGCCATCCCGGCCGACCGCAAGCCGGTGGTGCGCTTCAAGAATCCGCTCGACGGCGACGTTACGTGGAACGACGTGGTGAAGGGCCCGATCACGATCTCCAACAAGGAGCTGGACGACCTGGTCATCGCCCGCACCGATGGCACGCCGACCTACAACTTCTGCGTCGCGGTGGATGACTGGGACATGCGCATCACCCATGTGCTGCGCGGCGACGACCATGTCAACAACACGCCCCGCCAGATCAACATCCTGCGTGCGATCGGCGCCCAGCTGCCGGAATACGGCCACCTGCCGATGATCCTCGGTTCGGACGGCCAGAAGCTGTCGAAGCGCCACGGCGCCGTCAGCGTGATGGAATACCCGGCCCAGGGCTTCCTGCCGGAAGCGATGCTGAACTACCTGGCACGCCTGGGCTGGAGCCATGGCGACGACGAAGTGTTCTCGATGGCGCAGTTCTGCGAATGGTTCAACCTGGAGCACCTGACGGCGTCGCCGGCGCAGTTCAACAACGAGAAGCTGGCGTGGCTGAACAACCACTGGATCAAGCAGGCCGACAATGCCCGCCTGGCCGAACTGGCGAAGCCGCGCATGCTGGACGCCGGTGCCGTGTTCGACGGTGCTCCCGCGTTGCCGACCGTGCTGGCGCTGCTGAAGGAACGCACCAATACCATCAACGAACTGGCCGACGCGGCCATGCTGTTCTACCGCGATCCGCAACCCGACGCGGCACTGATGACGCAGCATTTCACCGACGCCGTGAAGCCGGCGCTGGCGCTGTTCGCCGAACGCATCGCCACGGTCGAGTGGAGCAAGGAAGCGATCGCGGCGATGATCAAGGAAGTGCTGGCCGCCAATGGCCTGAAGATGCCGCAGCTGGCGATGCCGCTGCGCCTGATCGTCACGGGCCAGTTGCAGACGCCGGCGATCGATGCCGTGCTGCAGCTGTTCGGCCGCGATGTCGTGCAGGCGCGCGTCGGCAAATACCTCTGAAAATCTTTCATCTGGGTATTTGCGTTTTCTCAAACCGCTGCTATACTTCTGTCTCTTCGCAAACGGGGGTATAGCTCAGCTGGGAGAGCGCTTGCATGGCATGCAAGAGGTCAGCGGTTCGATCCCGCTTACCTCCACCAGTTTGGCGAAGAAGTTGAAGTGGTAACCGCGGTAATTCAGTAGTAATGAAGCCGCGTGGAAGTTCCGGGTCCCCATCGTCTAGAGGCCTAGGACATCACCCTTTCACGGTGAGTACCGGGGTTCGAATCCCCGTGGGGACGCCAAGGTTTTGGCAGTTGAAGTTGGTAGCTGTAGTTGGTAGTCGAAGTTTGTTGTAACTGTCGCGGCAAGTAGTAATGCCAGGTCGCGGCAGTGGTAACAAAAGTCGCGTGAGCGGCTTTTATTTTGTCTGTGCCAGCGGGGGTATAGCTCAGCTGGGAGAGCGCTTGCATGGCATGCAAGAGGTCAGCGGTTCGATCCCGCTTACCTCCACCAATAAGGCGCAGGCGGAATAGTTGGAAGAGTAGGCAGCAGTCCAGGGTCCCCATCGTCTAGAGGCCTAGGACATCACCCTTTCACGGTGAGTACCGGGGTTCGAATCCCCGTGGGGACGCCAGAGGTTTGGCAGTAGCAGTAGCAGTGGCAGTAGATTGTCTGTACCAGAGGGGGTATAGCTCAGCTGGGAGAGCGCTTGCATGGCATGCAAGAGGTCAGCGGTTCGATCCCGCTTACCTCCACCACCGGGCAGACAAATGCGGTAGCAGCAACAGAAACAGCAGCAGTATCGGAAGTTCCAGGTCCCCATCGTCTAGAGGCCTAGGACATCACCCTTTCACGGTGAGTACCGGGGTTCGAATCCCCGTGGGGACGCCAAAGCAGTATCGATGATCAAGCCGCCGCGAGCGGCTTTTTTGTTGTCCGCCCGGTTGTTCCGAAGTTCCCCTTGCCGTTTGAAATTCTCTCCTTGTTCCCGCGCGGTTCCGACCTACACTCAAAGTGTTCCTCGTTGTGAATGCATTGGGGAGGCGCATATGGAAACGCATGGTTTCAGTTTACGTCTGGGTTCGCACCTGAACGCCTATCTTCACCGGATGCGCGTGCAGTCGCATCGCTGGACGGCCCGCGAGCCGGACTGGGCGATCGGCGCACTGGCCGGCTTCGGTGCCGGCGGTATCGTGATGCTGATGGAGCTGGCGTTCGCCGCGGCCATCGGCACGGATCCGTGGCGTGTACCGCGGCTGGTTGCCGCACTGGCGCTGGGTTCGCCCGTGCTGCAGGTGGGCGGCTACAGTCTCGAAGTCCTCGTCGCCGCGCTCGCCGTGCATTACCTGCTCGGCACCTTCTTCGGCCTCGTGCTGGCCGCGCTGATGGCGCCATTCCATCTCGATTCCAGTGTGGTCATGGCCGTTGTTGCCGGCGCCGTATTCGGCCTGCTGCTGTACCTGTTCAATTTTTACGTGATCACGAGCGTATTACCGTGGTTTGCAGAAATGCGCGGATGGGTCACCGTCCTTGGTCACGTCGAGTTCGGCGTGATGGCGGGGCTGATCTACCGGATGCTGGAACGGCGGCGCTGAGGCTGCCATGACCATCGCGCTGGCAGCGACGCTGGTGTTGATCGCCTTTGGCGCGGTGGTGTTCCACTTCGCCAGTCCGTGGCAGCAGTTGCCGATCGCATCGAACTGGCATGCGATGGACGATGCCCTGTGGCTGACGTTCGTGATGACCGGCGTTGCATTCGTCGTGCTGCACCTGTTCATGGCCTTCGCGCTGGTGCGCTACCGCCATCGGGCGGGCCACCGGGCATCGCCCGAACATGGCAACCGTCGGCTCGAATGGTGGCTGATCGCGGTCACCACGGTCGCCATCATCGGGCTGCTGGCGCCGGGGCTGACGGTCTACGCACAGCTCATCGATCCGCCCGCCGGGGCGCAGGTGTTCGAGGTGATGGGCCGGCAATGGCAATGGCACTACCGGCTGCCGGGGCGGGACGGCAGGCTGGGCATGGCCGACGCGCGCTTCATTACCGGCGCGAATCCGTTCGGCATCGATCCGCAGGATGCGCACGGGCAGGACGACGTGCTGGTGCAGGGCCAGGAACTGCATCTGCCGCTGGACCGTCCCGCGCTGGCGCGACTGCGCGCGCAGGACGTGCTGCACGACTTCTACGTGCCGCAGTTCCGCGCGCGGATGAACATGGTGCCCGGCATGACCACGCAGTTCTGGTTCACGCCCGAGCGCACCGGCCGCTACGAAGTACTGTGTGCACAACTGTGCGGCGTCGGGCATTCGAACATGCGCAGCTGGGTCGTCATCGACGAGCCGCGGGCTTATGCCGGCTGGCTGGCGCAGCAGCCCACGTTCGGCGGCGCCGGCCCTTCCGGATCTTCCGGGGCCGCGGGAACATCGGTAACGGCGGGAGTGCCCGGCGGGCCGGCCGAGCCGGGCAAGCTTGGCCGGCTGCTGGCGCAGCAGAAGGGCTGCATCGCCTGCCACAGCCTGGATGGCAGTCGTGGCGTGGGTCCGTCGTGGAAGGGCCTGTATGGCAGTACCGAGGCGCTGGAAGGCGGCGGCACGGCGAAGGTGGACGATGCCTACCTGCGGCAGGCGATCAACGCGCCGCAGGCCAGCATCGTGCGCGGCTACCCGCCGGTGATGCCGCCGGCCGGGCTGTCGGACGCGGAGCTGGCGGCCGTCGTCGACTATATCAAGACGGTGCGCTGAGCCGTTACACAAGCGTGCACTGGGCCGCGCATTGAACTTCGCAATGAACCGCGCAATGCGCCGCGCACCGAGCTGTTCACCGAGACCGGGACCGGAGGCAGAATGTCCGACGAAATCGAGGAAAGCCACGCGAGAGGCGGCGACGCCGCCGACGCGGCCGGGCACGGGGAAGGGGCGGATGACCACGCCCCCACCGGCTTCCTGCGCCGCTACGTGTGGAGCCAGGACCACAAGGTGATCGCCATCCAGTACACGGTGACGGCGCTGGTGGTGGGCGTGATCGGCATCGTGCTGTCCGACCTGATGCGGCTGCAGCTGGGCTTCCCCGGCAAGTTCGACTTCATCGACCCGGCCAGCTACTACCAGTACATCACGATGCACGGCATGATCATGGTGATCTACCTGCTGACGGCGATCTTCCTGGGCGGCTTCGGCAACTACCTGATCCCGTTGATGGTGGGCGCGCGCGACATGGTGTTCCCTTACCTGAACATGCTGAGTTTCTGGTTCTACCTGCTTGCCGTGCTGATCCTGGTCGCCAGCTTCTTCGTGCCCGGCGGGCCGACAGGCGCGGGCTGGACGCTGTATCCGCCCCAGGCCATCCTGCCGGGTACGCCTGGCGTCGAGGCCGGCATCGTCGTGATGCTCGTCTCGCTGCTGGTCTTCATCGCGGCAGCCACCATGGGCGGGCTGAACTACGTGACGACGATCCTGCAGGCGCGCACGCGCGGCATGACGCTGATGCGCATGCCGCTCACCGTGTGGGGCATCTTCATCGCCACGATCCTGGCGCTGCTGGCGTTTCCCGCGCTGTTCGTGTCCGGCGTGATGATGCTGCTCGACCGCGTGCTGGGCACCAGCTTCTTCATGCCGGCGATCGTCTCGATGGGGCAGCAGCTGGGCTACAGCGGCGGCAGCCCGCTGCTGTTCCAGCACCTGTTCTGGTTCTTCGGCCACCCCGAGGTGTACATCGTCGCGCTGCCCGCGTTCGGCATCATTTCCGACCTGATCAGCGTGCATGCGCGCAAGTGCATCTTCGGCTACCGCATGATGGTGTGGGCAATCGTGGTCATCGGCGCGCTGTCGTTCGTGGTGTGGGCGCACCACATGTATGTGTCCGGCATGCATCCGTGGTTCGGCTTCTTCTTTGCGGTCAGTACGCTCGTGATCGCCGTGCCCACGGCGCTGAAGGTGTACAACTGGACGCTGACGCTGTGGCGCGGCGACATCCACCTGACCGCGCCGATGCTGTTCGCGCTCGGTTTCATCAGCACCTTCCTGATCGGCGGGCTGACCGGCCTGTTCCTCGGCAATGTCAGCGTCGACATCCCGCTGTCGAACACCTACTTCGTCGTCGCCCACTTCCACATGGTGATGGGCGTATCTCCGGTGCTGGCGGTGTTCGGCGGCATCTACCACTGGTACCCGAAAGTGACGGGCCGCATGTACCACGAGAAGCTGGCGCAATGGCATTTCTGGATCACGTTCCTGGGCGCGTACGCGATCTTCTTCCCGATGCATTACCTGGGCCTGCTCGGCATGCCGCGCCGCTACTACGCCTACGACAACTACAACTTCATTCCGCCATCGGCCCAGGCGCTGAACGCTTTCATCACGGTGGCCGCGCTGGTCGTCGGCATCGCCCAGTTGCTGTTCCTGTTCAACCTCGCCTGGAGCGCGCGGCGCGGCCGGCCGGCCGGCGCCAATCCCTGGCGCGCCGGCAGCCTGGAATGGCACACGCCGCAAACACCGCCCGCCCACGGCAACTGGGGCGCGCACCTGCCCGTGGTGTACCGCGGACCTTACGGCTATGGCCGTAGCGGACCCGAGGGCGATTACCTGCCGCAGAACGTCGGTCCCGACGAGCCCGACGAAGCCGATGGCGGCGCGGGGCGCGCGGGCATGCCAATGCCGGGCCCGGCAGGCCCGATCGAAGGAGGGGAGCGAACATGACGATGCGCATGCTGTGGTTCTGCGAGATGCGGTGCCCGTTCCAGCCGGACGGGTACTGGCCCGGTTCCGGCCCCGCGCCCTACGGTACCCGCGAAGTGGGCTTGTGGGCGTTCATCGGCGTCGTCTGTACCCTGTTCGCGCTGTTCGGCGCGGCCTACCTGATGCGCATCGGCTACGAGGACTGGCGCCTGCTGCCGCCGGTGCCGTGGCAACTGTGGCTGTCGACGGCACTGCTGGCGGCCGGCGATGCGGCATGGCCGCTGGCGGCGCGGGCGGCGGCGCGGCGGCCGCGGCGCGCGTACCGCCTCGGCATGTGCGGCTGGCTGTTGTCCGCGGCGTTCGTCGGGAGCCAGCTGTGGGCATGGGGTGCGATGGCCGCGCAGAAGATCGTCGTCACCGCGGGGCCGGCCGCCGGGTTCTTCTACATGCTGACGGGCTTGCACATCGTCCACGTGGCGGGCGGCATGCTCGCCGCCGCCTGGGTGCTGGCGCGGCGGCGGCCGGATGACGCTGTGCGGTTCGGCGAAAGCCTGGCGCTGTGCGCGCGCTACTGGCATGTGTTGCTGCTGCTGTGGTGCGCGGTGTTCGCCCTGCTGTTCGGCATGACACCGGAACTGGTGCGCGAGATCTGCACCACGCTCGGCATTCCGGCACGTTGAGGGGAGGAGCGATGTCCGCGCAACCCGATGCCCCGGTGCCGAAGCGCGCACTAGCCGGCCGGCCCACGGTGTCCGCTGGCAAATTCGCCGGCCTGGCCGCCGACCTCGCGGGCGACCGGGCCATGTTCCACGTCCCCTGGGGCAAGGCGATGATGTGGTTCTTCCTGCTCAGCGACACATTCATCTTCGGCACATTCCTGACCGGCTACATGTCGGTGCGGATGGCGGCCACGACCCCCTGGCCGAATCCCAGCGAAGTGTTCGCGCTGACGATCGGCGGCGTGCACCTGCCGTTGATCCTGATCGCCATCATGACTTTCGTGCTGATCTCGAGCAGCGGCACGATGGCGATGGCCGTGAATTACGCCTACCGGGGCGAGCGCAGGCGCTGCGCGGCACTGATGGCGCTCACGGCCCTGTTCGGCGCTTCGTTCGTCGGCATGCAGGCATTCGAGTGGAGCAAGCTGATCGCCGAGGGCGTGCGGCCCTGGGGTAATCCGATGGGCTCGGCGCAATTCGGCGCCAGCTTCTTCATGATCACCGGCTTCCACGGGCTGCACGTGACGGCCGGTGTGGTCTACCTGGCCGTCGTCGCGCGGCGCGTCGCCCGCGGAGCGTATGAACGCAAAGGGTACGGCATCGTCGAGATTGCCGGCCTGTACTGGCACTTCGTCGACCTGGTCTGGGTCTTCATCTTTGCATTGTTCTACCTGTGGTAAGGAGGCGCGATGGAAGGCCAGCAGCATCCGGTAGGGCTGTACCTGAAGGTGTGGGGGCTGCTGTTCGTGCTCAGCGCGCTGTCATACCTGGTCGACATACTGCATGTGCAGGGCGGACTGCGCTGGACGCTGATCCTGGCGCTGATGATGGCGAAGGCCGGGCTGATCGTTGCCGTGTTCATGCACCTGCGCTGGGAAAGGCTGGCGCTCGTCTGCGTGGTCGTGATTCCGCCGGCGGCACTGCTGGTGCTGGCGGGATTGATGGCGGCCGAATCCGATTACGTGTTTATGCTGCGCAGCATGTACTCCCGTTAGTCCCCGTAGTCCCCGTAGTCCCTGCAGTCCTCGATACTCGCTGTTGGGCCCCGATGCCGGCAATCGGCATTGCCGGACAGTACGGTTTCACCCTTGTAACGGCGTTGGGCCCGGTGCTATAATGCGCGCACGCTTTTACGACGTCCCCATCGTCTAGAGGCCTAGGACATCACCCTTTCACGGTGAGTACCGGGGTTCGAATCCCCGTGGGGACGCCAAGCTTCGCATGCGGTCGTTTTACCGGTTTTTGACCAGGGTTCTGCCCCGGTTTTGACTGTGTATCGACGGTTTTTATGCAACGCGTAAAGCCAGTCCAGGGTCCCCATCGTCTAGAGGCCTAGGACATCACCCTTTCACGGTGAGTACCGGGGTTCGAATCCCCGTGGGGACGCCAAGAATATCGAGCCGCACTCGAAACGCCAAGTTTCAGTGCGGTTTTTTGTTTTTCGCTTTTTGTTCGGCTTTTTGTTCGGTTCCCGAGTCAGGTTCTTGAATAAACCCGAAGACTCGAGATCTGGAATCAAGCCGTGGTATCAAGCCCCGGTATCAAGCCCCGGTATCAAGCCCCGGTATCAAGTCCTGGAATGGTGCTCCCGAATCCAGGCTCCCGAAATGCAGGGTTGAATAGGGCGCCTGAGCCGCTCCTTGAATCCGGCATCTTCACTCCGCCTTTTGCACACCACCGATCCCGCCATGAATCAAACTAAAACGCTGGCACTGTTCTGCAAGGTCGTCGACAACTACGGCGACATCGGCATTTGCTGGCGGCTCGCGCGGCAACTGGTGCGCGAGCATGATATCGACGTCACGCTGTGGGTCGACGACCTGCGCAGTTTTGCCCGCATTTGCCCGCAGGTCGATCCAGCCGCCGCGGCCCAGCAGGTGGCGGGCGTGTCCATTTACCATTGGCGCGACCAGGACGGCACGTATTACGCGGAAGACGTGGCCGACATCGTCATCGAATTCTTCGCGGTCGACATCCCGCCCGGCTATGTGACGGCGATGGCGCAGCGTCAGGTCAAGCCTGTGTGGCTGAACCTGGAAGGCCTGACGGCCGAGGAGTGGGTCGAGGGCTGCCACACGTTGCCGTCGATGCATCCGCGCTTGCCGCTGACCAAGCATTTCTTCTTCCCCGGCTTTACCGCCAGGACAGGCGGCCTGCTGCGCGAGGCCGGCCTGTTCGACGAGCGCGACCGGTTCCAGCGCGATCCCGCCGCACGGTCCGCCTTCCTCGGCGGGCTGGGCCTTGATGCGGGCGAACAGGCGGCATGCAAGGTTTCGCTGTTCTGCTATCCCCATGCGCCGGTAGCGGGCCTGTTCGATGCCTGGCAGCGTGGAGCGGCGCCGGTGGCGTGCCTGGTACCGGAGGGTGTGGCGAAGGACGAGGTGCGCGACTTCCTCGGTGGCGAACCGGCGGCCGGCGCCGTGCGCACGCAGGGCATGCTGACGGTACGCGTGCTGCCGTTCGTGCCGCAGGCCGATTATGACCGGCTGCTGTGGGCTTGCGACGTCAATATCGTGCGCGGCGAGGATTCCTTCGTACGGGCACAGTGGGCGGGCCGTCCATTTGCATGGCACATTTATCCGCAGGATGAAAACCTGCACCATAAAAAACTGCGGGCTTTCCTCTTGCGGTATTGCGCCGCGCAGTATGGCGACGACGCCGGGCCGCTCGAGCGATTCGCCCTGGCATTCAACGGCGTCGAACAAAACGCGGATTGGCCGGGCCTTTGGCAAAGCTTGTCCGGCCGTCTCGACCAATTGGCATGCCGCTCTGCCAATTGGCAAAATGCGCTGTTGGAAAATGGCGACCTGGCCTCGAACCTGCTCGCATTCGCGCGTTCCATGCGGTAGGCGCCTTATCGAGAACATGATATGATGAGCGGTTAGTGAAACCCATTTTTAGTAGGTACTCTCTCTTATGAAACCCGCAAAAGAAATTCGTGTTGGCAACATCATCATGGTTGACGCCAAGCCCTTCATCGTGCTGCGCTCCGACGTCAACGGTTCGAGCCGCACGGGCTTCACCTACAAGTGGAAGATGAAAAATCTTCTGACGAACGCACCGCTGGAAAACGTCTTCCGCGGCGACGACAAGTTCGACGTGGTCGTCCTCGACAAGAAGCCGGTGACCTACTCGTACTTCGCCGATCCGCTGTACGTGTTCATGGACGAAGAGTACAACCAGTACGAAATCGAAGAAGAGAACCTGGGCGACGCGCTGAACTACCTGAAAGACGGTATGGAATGCGAAGCCGTGTTCTATGACGGCAAGGCGATTTCCGTCGAACTGCCGACCACCATCGTGCGCCAGATCGTTTACTCGGAACCGGCCGTCAAGGGCAATACCTCGGGTAACGTGCTGAAGGAAGCCAAGATCGAAAACGCGATCGAATCGAAGCGCCACACCGTGCAGGTTCCGCTGTTCGTCAGCCAGGACGATTCCATCGAAATCGACACCCGCACCAACGAATACAAGCGCGTGGTCCGCAACTAAGCCGATCGCATCGCTGCCAAAAACGCTGCCTCGCGCAGCGTTTTTTTTCGCCCGAGTCCTCAGTGATGCGCGGCAATATTTCCAAAAACCGGGGTCTGACCCCGGTTTTTGGAAATAAATGGGGACAGTCCCCGTTCCCTGGGTGCGACCATCAGCCCGGGCCGCGCCATTCGGTTAAATAGTGCTGCGGGGTCTTGCCGAGCAGGCGCCGGAACATGCTGGTGAAGGCGCTGGGGCTGGCATAGCCGAGGCTGGCGGCGATGGCGCCCACGCTTTCGCCGCGGGCGAGCATCGGGAAGGCGTGGGCGAGGTGTACCTGCTGCACCCACTGCCGGTAATACAGCCCGGTTTCCTTTGGGAACAGCCGGATCAGCGTGCGGGCGCTGGCGCCGGCGTCCTGGGCGCGGTCTTCGAGGGCGCGCCGGCTGCCGGGGTCGTCCATGATGTCGGTGCACAGCGCGCGCAGGCGCCGGTCGCGCGGCCATGGCACGGCGATCGGCACGGTTTCCATGGAGCCCAGCTCGGACAGGATCAGTTGCGCCAGCTGTTCGCCGCGCCCCGGCACGGCGTACTCGACCGGTTCAGCCGACAGCGCCAGGATCAGCTCGCGCAGCAGCGCGCTCACTTCCAGCACGCGGCAGCCGTCGACGAGACCGGTGGCCGCCGCGGCATCGATGTACAGTGTGCGCATGTTGACGCGCGACAGCATCGTCAGTTCGTGCACAATGCCGGGCGCGATCAGCAGCGCGCGCCGGGGCGGGATGATCCAGACGCCGAGCTCCGTGCGCACCCGCACCACGCCTTCGCTGGCATACAGCAGCTGCACCCAGCCGTGGCTGTGCGGCACGACGTGTTCGCCATGCTGCGCTTCCGACGGCACGGCGGTCACCGTGCGCGGCAGTGCCTGGAATTTCGGGCAGTAGAGCGTCGAAGGGGCGAGTGTCACTTAGGCGACGAAAATTGGAAGAAGCGTTCGAGCTGAACATCTTACACTGTCACACCATCATCGATATACCAGCCATGACTTCCGCATCCAATGCCCCGGCCGCCGCCAGCGCGGCGACCACCACCACGGCAAACACCACCACGGCAAACACCACCACGGCGACGAACACCACGACAAACAGCACCACGGCGACCACCGGCGCGGCAACCACCACCCCGGCGCAGCAAGGCGCCGTCATGCAGATCCTGCTGTCGATTGCCTTCGTCCACCTGCTCAACGATTGCGTTCAGGCGGTACTGCCGTCCATCTACCCGCTGCTGAAGGACCAGTTCGCACTGACCTTTACCCAGGTGGGCCTGATCACGCTGACGTTCCAGTGCACCGCCTCGCTGCTGCAGCCGTGGATCGGCCTGTACACGGACAAGCGCCCGCTGCCGTTCCTGCTGCCGGCCGGCATGTGCGTGACGCTGGCCGGCGTCGGCCTGCTGGCGACCGCGGACACGTTCGCCATGCTGTTGCTGGCCGCGGCGATGATCGGCGTCGGTTCGTCGACGTTCCACCCGGAGGCATCGCGCGTCGCGCGGCTCGCGTCAGGCGGGCGCTTCGGCTTTGCCCAATCGCTGTTCCAGGTCGGCGGCAACGTCGGCTCGGCACTGGGGCCGCTGCTGGCGGCCGCCATCATCGTCGGTCACGGGCAGGGCAGGATCGCCTGGTTCATGCTGCTCGTGCTGGTCGCGGTGGTGGTGCTGGTCGGCGTCAGCCGCTGGTATGGCGGCCACCTGAAGAACACCGTGCGCAAGGCGGGCATGCAGCCCGTGGCGCCGCTGCCGCGCGGCCGCGTGATCGCCGCACTGGCGGTGCTGGCCATGCTGGTGTTCTCGAAGTACATCTACATGGCCAGCCTGTCGAGCTATTACACGTTCTACCTGATCGAGAAGTTCCACGTGTCGGTCGACACGGCGCAGATGTACCTGTTCCTGTTCCTCGCCGCGGTGGCGGCCGGCACGTTTGCCGGCGGCCCGATCGGCGACCGCGTCGGCCGCAAGCGCGTGATCTGGGCGTCGATCCTGGGCGCCGCGCCGTTCACGCTGGCGCTGCCATATGCGGACCTGGCGTGGACCGCGGTGCTGTCGGTGGTGATCGGCCTGGTGATGTCGTCGGCGTTCTCGGCGATCGTCGTGTTCGCGCAGGAACTGGTGCCGGGCAAGGTCGGCATGATCGCCGGCATCTTCTTTGGATTGATGTTCGGCGTCAGCGGCATCGGCGCCGCGGCCATGGGGCACATCGCCGACGTGGCCGGCATCGAGAAGGTGTACCACATCGCCTCGTTCCTGCCGCTGCTGGGCCTGCTGGCCGCACTGCTGCCGAAGATGGGCCGGTAGAAATTACACTTCACGCCTATACGTCAATAAAGCGCATCTTGAAGTTGCGCCCCTTGAAACTGCCGAAGTCGCCGGCCAGGTTACTGGCCGCGCTCAGCCGGTCGAACGCTTCATACGCCATGCGCCGGTCGATCGCCACGTAGGTCTGGAACTCGGTCACGTTGATCTTGCCCACGTGTTCCTTGGCCAGTTTCGCATCGCCCGTCAGCGCACCCAGCACGTCGCCGGCGCGCAGCTTGTCCTTCTTGCCGCCGCTGATGCACAGCGTGAGCATCGGCGCCGGGTCGCCGTGGCCGGGATCGTCCTCGTCCAGTTCCGACAGTTCGTGCCATTCGGCCGGCGTGTTCTGGTATTCCTCGATCAGCTTGACCCACTTCTTTTCGTTCGGCGCGCACAGCGTCAGCGACAGGCCGCTGCCGCCGGCGCGGCCGGTACGGCCGATCCGGTGGACGTGCACTTCGGCGTCCTTCGACACGTCGGCGTTGATCACCGCTTCCAGGTCGGTAATATCGAGGCCGCGCGCGGCGACGTCGGTGGCGACCAGGATCTGGCAGCTGCGGTTGGCGAACAGCACCAGGATCTCGTCGCGCTCGCGCTGTTCCAGTTCGCCGTACAGCGCCAGCGCCGAGAAGCCCTGCGCGCGCAGCGTATCGACCAGTTCGCGGCAGTGCACCTTGGTATTGCAGAAGATGATCGCCGACGCCGGCTTGAAGTGCCGCAGCAGCCGCGCCACCGTCTCGTCACGCGAGTCGAAGCCGATTTCGTAGAAGCGCTGCTCGATCGTCAGCGACGTGTGCTGCGCCTCGATCACCACTTCCACCGGGTCGGCCAGGAAGGCTTCGGTGGCGTGGCGGATATCGTCCGGGTAGGTGGCCGAGAACAGCAGCGTCTGGCGCCGTTTCGGGCATTCCTTGACGATCGCCGCGATGTCGTCGTAGAAGCCCATGTCCGTCATGCGGTCGGCTTCGTCCAGCACCAGCGTGCGGATCGACGACAGGTCGAGCGTCTGCCGCGACAGGTGGTCGCGGATGCGCCCTGGCGTGCCGACGACGACATGCGCGCCATGCTCCAGCGAGGCGATCTGCGGGCGCATCGGCGAACCGCCCGTCAGCACCAGCACCTTCAGGTTGGCGATGCTGCGGCCGAGCCGGCGCAGTTCGTTCGCCACCTGGTCCGCCAGCTCACGGGTCGGGCACATCACCAGTGCCTGCGTGGCGAACCACGCCGGGTTGATGGTGTACAGCAGGCCGATGCCGAAGGCGGCGGTCTTGCCGCTGCCCGTCTGGGCCTGGGCGATCAGGTCGCGGCCTTCCAGCACCGGCGGCAGGCTCTCGGCCTGGATCGGCGTCATCGTGCTGTAGCCCAGCGTTTCAAGGTTGGCCAGGAAGGCGTCGGACAGCGGCAGGGAAGCGAAGGAAGTCATGGCAGGCCCGTGGGGCAAAAGGGTAAATCAGTCTATCAGAGCGGCGCCGAGGTGCGCCGCACGGGGGAGAACTCAGTCCTTGCGCCAGACGGGCAGGCCGGTCACGTCCAGCTGTGCATCGCGCTGCCAGACCGGCAGGCCGCTGGCATCGGTTGCTTCGAGCAGTTCGAGCTGTTCCTGCCTGGCCTGCGCGCGGCGCGCGCGCAAGCGTGGCGGGGGCGGCGCCTTCGGCTCCGGCTCCATCGGTTCGGCGGGGCCGAAGCCGGGCAGGTCGAGTGTCGCGTTGTCTTTCTTGTCTCTCATCGTGTGGCGTGCAAAAACAAAAGCCCGGCTTTGGCAGTCGGGCTTTTCATCTGAAGCGGCGCGCAGTGTAACACAGCGCCACGGGTTTGTGCGCCGGCGGGCCGGCGCCGGCCGGGTTTCAGCGGAACGCCAGCGCGGCGGTCAGGTCCCCCGGCGGCTGCGCGCCGCGTTCGGCAAACGCCTGGTTGCGCCGGGCCAGGCCGTCGAGCAGCGGCAGGTCGAAGCGGCGCGTGATGAAGCGCAGGATCGACGTGGTGTCGTAGAAATTATGGTCGACGCTGCCGCGCTTGGCGAAGGGCGACACGATGATGGCCGGCACCCGCGAGCCCGGTCCCCAGCGGTCGCCCTTCGGTGGCGCCACATGGTCCCACCAGCCGCCGTTCTCGTCGAACGTGACCACCACCACCATGTCGTTCCACTGCGGCGAGGCTTTCAGGTGGGCCAGCACGTTGACGATGTGCTGGTCGCCCGATTCGATGTCCGAGTAGCCGGCATGCAGGTTCAGGTTGCCCTGCGGCTTGTAGAAGCTGACGGCGGGCAGCTTGCCGGCCACCACGTCGGCCAGGAACCTGTTCGAGATCGGGCTGTCGCCCAGGCCGCCGTCGCGCAGGTGTTTTTCACGCGCTGCGGTGCCGGGTGCGAAGCTCCTGAAGTAGTTGAACGGCTGGTGATGCGACTGGAAATTCGGCTTCGAACCGCCGCCCAGTTCATCGAGCGCGGCCTGCCATGCGCCGCCATACCACGCCCAGCTGACGCCCTTGCGGGACAGCAGGTCGCCGATCGTGTCGTAGGTCTGGGGCGGCAGCACGCCGGCGTCGTCCGGGTCGGCCAGCATCGGGTCGCCATCGAGCGGCGGCCGTACCCAGCTCGGCTGGTAGGGCGTGGCCATCGTGTTGACCGCATAGCCGTCCGGCGTGATGGCCCCGTCGTTGACGAATTTCGGCTTGCCGTCGAGCGCCGACTTCGGGCTGTCCGGCGCCAGGGCCAGGCGCGCACCGGTGGGGCCGTCCGCCGTCACGCAGATCTTTTTGCTTGCCTTGGTGTCCTTGGCATGGAAGTACTCCGGCGTGCGCCCGGCAATCAGGAACTGGTGGTTCAGGTAGGAGCCGCCGAAAGCCGCCATGAAGAAGTTGTCGCACAGCGTATAGTCGCGTGCCACCTGCCACAGGCCCAGGTTGGTGCTGGTCTGGGCGTAGTGGCCCATCACCAGGCCGCCGGCATCGGTCCACGCGACGAAGCCGTCGTTCCTGCCGCCGTTGATCTGCATCTGGTTCTGGTAGAAGCGGTGCTGCAGGTCGCGCGTGATCAGGGCTTCGGGCAGCGGCTTGCCGCCGGCGTCCTTCAATGCATAGGGCGCGTTGGGCAAGCCCTTCACGTCATCTTCCTTCAGTTCGTAGCGCTTGCCGGCCAGTTCCTGCGGCGCGGCCAGCGTGCCGCCCCACACCTTCGGCAGTTCCGGCAGCACGGAGCCGTCGTAGTCGCGCTGCACGTAGCGTTCCGCCGGCACGTCGGCAAGCGGCGATGCCTCGCCCGGAAAGCCGGCGAACAGGTTGTTGAAGCTGCGGTTTTCCAGGTAGATGACGACCACGTTCTTCACGTGCGCCTTCAGTTTGGCGTCGAGCGAACCGCCCGCCTGGCGCGGCTTTGGCGCGGCGGACGGCGTGCTGGCGGGCAGGATGCCCACGGCACCGGCAGCGGCGGCGGCACCGAACAGGCGGCGGCGCGAAGGTTTCGATGGAAGATCGTGCTGGTCCGACACCGCGGCTCCTTTATCAAATGCAACAAAGGGCTGAGTGTAGGCATGGCGTCCCGCAGCGTCAAGACGATGGTGCCAGCCGGGTCGGTAAGACGGCCGGGCAAGAAAAAACCGCCGGTTCCATCACTGGAAACCGGCGGTTCTTTGAATCTGGTTGCGGGGACAGGATTTGAACCTGTGACCTTCGGGTTATGAGCCCGACGAGCTGCCAGACTGCTCCACCCCGCGTCTGAGGCAAGAATTATATATGCCTGTGCCGGATTTTGCAAGCAGGCATGAAAGAAGTTCTTCCATGCCCGAAGAACGGGGCGGTTGCCCCCGATTCAGGCCGCGCCCAGGCGCCACAGCGACGTCACCTCGGCGGCGCGCGCGGCATGCAGCGGGTCTTCCGCATCGCCGGCCTTCGGATGGACCGGTTTGACATCCTGCCGGCCCAGCACCACCAGCCCGGCCTGGGCAATCCACTCGAGCAGCTGTTCGCGTGGCCGCAGCCCCAGGTGCTCGGCCAGGTCGGACAGGATCAGCCAGCCTTCGCCGCCTTCGGCCAGGTGGTCCTTCAGGCCGGCCAGGAAACCCTTCAGCATCCGGCTGTCCGGGTCGAATACCGCGTGTTCGATCGAGGAACTGGGCCGTGCCGGCACCCATGGCGGATTGCACACCACCAGCGGCGCGCGCCCCGGCGGGAACAGATCCGTTTCCACCACTTCGACCTGCTCTTCCAGGTCCAGCCGGTGGATGTTGTCGCGGGCGCAGGAGAGGGCGCGGCGGTCCATCTCCGTCGCGATCACGCGCGGCACGCCGCGCCGCGCCAGCACGGCACTGAGCACGCCGGTACCGGCGCCGATGTCGAATGCCACGCCGGTCTTCTTCGGCAGCGGGGTTTCCGCCACCAGCTGCACGTATTCGCCGCGCACCGGCGAGAACACGCCGTAGTGCGGGTGGATGCGGGCGCCGAGCGCCGGGATCTCGACGCCGGTCTTGCGCCATTCGTGCGCGCCAACCAGGCCCAGCAGTTCGCGCAGCGAGATCACGAAAGCGTCCTCGCCGCGGCCATAGGCTTCGTTGCAGGCCAGCTTCACGTCCGGCGCGCGGCGCAGCGGGATCGTGTAGCCGGGTTCGAACGGAATCAGCAGCATGGCCAGCGTGCGGGCGCGCTGCGACTGCGCCTGGCGGTGCAGGTGGAACGCTTCCGTCGGGCTGGCCGCGACCTTGGCCGGCTTGTTCTTGCCTTTGCCGGGCTTGGCCTTGCCCTGTTTGCCGTCGGCGCGCCGCGCCAGCGCCTGCAGCAATTGCCGGGCGTTCTGGAAGTCGCCGCGCCACAGCAGCGCCGTGCCTTCGCAGGCCAGGCGGTAGGCGGTATCGGCGTTCAGCGTGTCGTCGGCAACGACCACGCGCTTCGGCGGCGGCATGCCCGCCTCCGAATGCCAGCGGGCGGAACGCTCGGTTCCTTGTTCGGTCCAGTGGAGGAGGGATGTGTCCATGTGCTTCCGTTGCGAGGGTGGAGTTGCGGGGGTGGTAAACGGCGAAACCGCCTGCACGGCGGTTTCGGATTGCGGCACCTATTATACGTTGCAACTGCGCGTTGCAACTGCGCGTTGCAACTGCGCTCTACAACTGCGCGTTACAACTGCGCTGGTCGGACTGCGTGGTCGGACTGTAAGGTCAGGCGGCGTCGCCTTTCGGTGGCGTGGTCGAGATGGTCAGCGGGATGTCGCCGGCGGACTTGACGATCGGCACGTCGGCCGGCCCGGCAGCCGGCGCCTCCGCGACGGGCTCGGCGGCCGGTTCGGTCGGTACCTTGATCGGCATCTGGGTCTTGTCGGTTGCCGGTCCGAACGGAGATTCCGTGCCGGATTCGACCTGGTAAGCCTTCACGGGCGACGGCGGCGCATACGTGTCGAGCGACTGCGTGTTCTTGACGAGCTGCATCAGCCGCACCGACAGGTTGCCCAGGATGCCGCCGTTGTCGCCATCCTTCACGTCGCCGGAAACCTGCTTGTCCATCAGCTTGAACAGGTCGCCCAGGCTGCCCGGCCAGTCGATCTCGGGGAATTCAAAGGTCGGCAAGCCCTTCGCCGCGTCCTGTTCCGCCGGCCTGGCCTGCTCGCTACCGGCGAACCCGGCGGTCATCGACGCCTCGTACTGCACTTCCACTTCGAAATCGTACTTGCTGCCGTCGGCCAGCGTGATCGTGCCCTTGCCGAGGAAGTGCGAGCTCTCGTTCAGGCTGAACGCGGAGGCCTTGCTCACGCCTTCGGCGCCCTCGCTGCGCAGCGTGCCGGCGGCGAAGGTCGACGACGTGTCGAGCGACACGGAATCGAATGCGATCGTCGCGCCTTTCGCGCTGTCGCCCAGCAACTGCTGGGCAAACTTGCCCAGGAAATTCTGCGCCAGGTCGATCGTGTCGTTGCCGAGCGCATCGATGCGCTGCTGCAGGTCGACCGCGCCGGACGACAGGGCGACATTGCTGCTGGCCTTGCCGGCCGCCGTCTGCGCTACGGCACTGTTGCCGCGCGCCGGCTGCTGGGTCGAGCCGGCGAGGGCGGAGTTCTGGTACTGGCGGGTGCCGAGTGGAGAGAGCGACGACATGGCTGGCCTCTTTTGACGATATCCCTCTACATCGGCATGTGCGCCGATTACTTGAGGAAATCAGTGATGATGGGTCCACAGGCCGTTCGAGGCCAGGTATGCCTGCACGGCATCCGGCTGCCCCACGGCGTGCAGCTTCACTTCGCCGCAGGAGCACACGCCGGAATACGGCGTGATGTGCGAGCAGGCGGATACTTTCTGGACGGTCACTTTGACCGCCTTGGCGCATTTCGCGCACTTGAACGTCAGGGTACGTGGTGCTTTGAACATGTTTTCAGGAACGGGAAACGTTAAGCCGCCATTCTATCAGGACACGCTTACGTGGCTGCGGCCGCCTGCACCGGGCTGCACGACGATCCGCGTGGCGATCCGCTCCGTCATTTCCTGCACGTGCGAGATCACGCCGACCTTGCGCCCCATTGCCTGCAGGTTGTCGAGCGCGTCCATCGCCACCCGCAGCGTCTCCGCGTCGAGGCTGCCGAAGCCCTCGTCGATGAACAGCGATTCCACGCGCACCCGATTCGACGACAGCGAGGCCAGGCCCAGCGCCAGCGCCAGCGAGACGAGGAACGATTCGCCGCCGGACAGCGAGTGCACGGAGCGCAGGTCGTCGCCCATGTGCAGGTCGCGCACCAGCAGGCCCAGCGACGGCTGCGTCGGGTTGTCGATGCGCAGCAGCTGATAGCGCGGCGCCAGCTGGCGCAAGTGGGCGTTGGCGTAGCCGAGCAGCACGTCGAGCGTGAATTGCTGGGCGTAGTTGCGGAATTTCTTGCCATCGGCCGAGCCGATCAGTTCAGCCAGCCGGGCCCAGCGCCGTTCGGCCGCTTCCTGCCTTTCCAGCTCGGCCAGCATCGCGCTGGCGCGGCGGCGGCGTTCGTCGTCCTGCGCCAGGGCCACCTTCAGCGCCGATGCTCCCTGCTGTGCCGCGTTGCGCTCGCTGGCCAATGCGTCGAGCGCCTCGCGCAAGGCCTGCGGACCGGCTTCGGCACCGGCCGGCGCGCCGGCCCGGTGCTGTTCCAGCTGGGCTTCGCGCTCGCGCAGCACGGCAAGCGCCTGTGCCACCGCACCGTCCAGGGCCTGCAGGGCTTGCCGCTCGGCGCGGATCTCGTCCTGCGGATGCGCCAGCAAGGCCAGCAGTTCGTCCACGGATCCGACACCGGCCACGGGCGCGGCGAACAGGTCCGGCTCGGCATGGGCGTGGCGGAACGTTTCCAGCCACGTGGCCAGTGCCTCGTGGGCAACGCCGGCCGCCTCGTCCAGCTCGGCAAGGCGGCGCCGCGCATGCACCAGCGCCTCGTCGCTGCGCGCGCGCGCCTGGGCGGCCTGCTGGCCCGCCTCCTGCTGCGCGCGCAGCGCGGCGTGGGCCGTTTCGCAGGCGGTGCGCAGCCGCGTTTCCACTTCGCCCACGGGCGCCCCGTTCCACAGCGCCACGCGCTGGGCACGCGCCGCCTGCAGCGCCTCGTCGGCCGCCAGGAACGCGGCACGCGCCGCATGTTCTTCGGCCGCCACCCTGGCATGCGCTTCCTGCAGCGCCGCCAGCTCGATGTCCAGTGCCGCGATCTTCGCGGCGCGCTCCTCCAGGTCGGCGTGCTGCTTCTGCCACTGGCGGCTCTCGGCCTGGCGCAGCGCATGGAAATGCCCCGGGTCCTGGCGCCAGTGATCCTTCCAGTCCTCGGTGCCCGTTTCCGGCGCATCGGCAAACGCGGGATCCAGGTCGTCCAGCAGCGCATCCAGGTGATGGAGCGCATCGATGTGCTGCGATTGCAGCGCGTCGGCCTGGGCCTGCGCCTGCGCCAGCGCGGTCGCGGCGCCCGCCTGGCCGGCCTGGCAGCGGGCCTGCTCCGCGGCCGCACGTTCGCAGGCACCCTGGGCGCGGTCCCGCACGGCGGCGGCCTGCCGCATGGCCTGCTCCTGCCGCGCGACTTCCTGCAATGCCGCGGCGGCTTCGGCCAGGCGGGCGGACAGCCACGCGGCGCGCGCGCCATCGGCCACGCCGGCGCCATCGTCGAGCTTGGCCAGCGCGGCATCCCAGCGTTGCGCGAGCGCCGCCAGCGCCGGCGCCAGCCCGGCCAGTTCCTCGCGCACCTGCGCCAGCCGGTCGGCGTTCGATGCCACCAGCGCGCGCTGCGTCGCTTCCTGTTCGAACGTGCGCTCCTGCGCCGTGCGCCAGCGCGCCACGTCGCCGCGCAACGCGTCGAGCATGCCGCGCAGCCGGTCGTTGCCGTGGTACGGATGGTCCGCCGATCCGCACACGGGGCAGGGCGTACCGTCTTCCAGCGTGGCGCGCAGCTGCTCGACGCTTTCGCCGCACGCCGCCTCGGCCAGCGCCAGCGCGCGTTCGGCCTGCGCCAGCGCGGCCTTGCCGGCGGCCAGGTCAGCCCTGGCCGTGTCGGCCAGCGCCTGCGCGGTGGCGCGTGCCTGGTCCAGTTGCCCGGCCTGCGCCGCCAGCACCGCGTGGCGGTCGCGCTTCGCAGCCAGGTCGAGCCACAACCGCTCGCCTTCCTGCAGCGCGGTACGGCGCGCTTCCAGCACCGTGCGCTGCGTGCCCAGCGCGTCGGCGTCGAAGGCGGCCAGCGCGGCCACCGCGGCGACCCGTTCCGCCTCGGCCGCGCGCAGCTTCTCCGTTGCCGCGGCCAGGCCCGACTGCGCGGCGATTTCCTCGTCGCGGTGATGGCTGGCGCGGCGCTGCGCGTCGGCCAGTTTGGTGGCGATCGCCGCAAGCTGGTGGGCGGCGCGGGCCGCCTGCGCGAACAGCCCGTCCCAGCGCGGCCACTGCTGGCCCAGCACCGCCCAGTGCCGGCGTCCCTCCAGCCAGGCATGTGCGGCTTCCTGCGCGGCGACGAGGCCGCGGCGCTCGTTGCGCTTGTCGGTCAGCGCGGCCGTGGCCGCCGTCACGGCCGCCACGGCGGCATCGCGTGCGGCGCGCGCCTGCGCGTGCTGCGGCTGCATCGCTTCGATGCGGGCATCGAGCGCCTTGGCCCGGTCCAGTTGCGGGCCGGCGTCGCGCCGGGCGGCTTCGGCCGCTTCCACGCCGTGCGCGGCGGCCTGCTGCGCGGCGGCGGCGGTGGCCTGCGCGCGTTCGGCCTGCCCGGCCTCCTGCTCGCAGCGGGCGATCGTGGCCCGTGCGCCGGCCGCTTCCAGTGCCACGCGCTGCACCGCGTCGTGCAGCGGCCGCGCTTCCTGGACCGCATCGAGCTTGTCGAGCGCGGCCCGGCGCGGCGCGGCCGCCGCCACGTCCGCAATGCGCGCCTGGCGCGCCGCTTCGGCCTGGGCGATGCCGTCGGCCAGCCGCGCCGCACCCTCGTGCCAGCGCAGGTCCGTCTCCAGCGCCGCCTTGCGGCCGTCCAGCACGGCCAGCGCCGCGTCGGCGTCGCGCACCTGCGCTTCCGTCTGCGCACGTTCCTCGCCGGACAGCGGCCGCTGGTCCGCCAGCCGCGCGTGCACCTGCTGCAGCGCCTGTGCCTCGACCTTGTGGCGCTCGTGCGCGCGGCGCGACAGGTCGCTGTAGATCGTGCTGCCGGTCAGCGTTTCCAGCAGCAGGCCGCGCTCGTCGTCCTGCGCTTTGAGGAACGTGGCGAACTCGTTCTGGGCGAGCAGCACGGCGCGTGTGAACTGGTCGAAGTTCAGGCCGATGCGCGCCTCGATCTCGGCCTTCACCTCGGTCTTGGTGCCGCCGATCGGCTGCAGTTCGGGCAGCCGGTGCAGCGTCATCGCCGTCGGCTGCAGCGCCCCGGTCGCGCGCGTGCGCGAGCGGCGCACGCTCCAGCGCGCCCGGTAGGCGATGCCGTCGCTGCCGACGAAATCGACTTCCGCGTAGCCTTCCGGCGTACCGCGGCGCAGCAGCGTGCGCGGGTCGTCCGAGCCGATCGGGTCGCCCACATCCGGCGTCTTGCCGCGCGCATGCACGAGGCGCGGCGTGCGGTCGTACAGTGCCAGGCACAGCGCATCGAGCAGCGTGCTCTTGCCGGCGCCGGTCGGGCCGCTGATCGCGAACAGGCCGGCCGATGCCAGCGGGTCGCTGCCGAAGTCGACCGAGAATTCATCGGCCAGCGAGGCCAGGTTGCGGCCGCCGATACGCAGGATCCTCATCGTGCCGGCTCCGCCAGCAGCAGCTCGGCAAAGGCGGCCATCTGGTCGTCCGGCGCGTCATTGCCGAATTTTTGCCGGTACAGCCGCGAGAACACGTCGGCCGGCTGCAGTTGCGCCAGCTGGTCCAGCGACACCGCCGCCTCGTCGAGCGAGCCGCGCCGCCCGCTGCTGGTCTCGATCTTCGCCAGCCGCACATGCTTGCCTTCCAGCGCCGCCTCGATGCGGGCGCGCAGGCCGGGCTCGGGGGCATCGAGGCGCACCCGCACTTCCAGGTAGGGCTGGGCATAGGCCGGGGCCAGCGGGAAGTCGAGCGCTTCCAGTTCGTCGAGCACCTGTTCGAGCGGCGCGGGCCTGGTCGGCACGCGCAGCAGGTGCACGGCGCGCGGCACCGGCACCGGCACGGTCTCGCGCAACGCATCGCCGTCCAGGTCGATGCGCAGCACCTGGTGCTGGTAGTGCACTTCCGAGAACGACAGCGGCAGCGGGCTGCCGCAATAGCGGATGTGGGCATGGCGGCCGATCTGCTGGGCCAGGTGCAGGTGACCCAGCGCCGCGTACGCGATCGACGGGCCGAAGATCCCGGCCGGCAGCATCTCGGTGCCGCCGATGACGATGCGGCGTTCCGAGTCGGCCGACATCTGGCCATCGACCATGTGGCAGTGGCCCATCGCCACGATGGCCTGGCCGGGCTGGCGCAGCGTTTCGGCATGGGCCAGCGCCAGCCGGTACAGTTCGGCGATGCCGGCCAGGTAGGCGTCGCCGCCGCCTTCCACGCGCGGCACGTCGGACGGCCGCAGGAACGGTACCGCCAGGCACCACGCGGCCACCGCGCCGTCGCGGTTGGTCAGCGGATGCACCATGCGCGCCACGTCGACCGCGCCGTCCGCGTCGCGCTCGACATTGCCGACCACGCGCGTGCCCAGTTCCTCGAGCAGCGGGCCGGGGGCGTCGATGCGGCCCGGCGAATCGTGGTTGCCGGCCACCAGCATGATGTCGAGGCCGGGCGCCGCGGCCCTGGCCTGCCGCAGGAAGCGGTACAGCTGGCGCTGCGACGCGGCGGAAGGGTTGGCGTTGTCGAACACGTCGCCGGCGATCAGCAGCGCGTCCGCCTGTTCGGCAACGATGGTTTCCAGCAGCCAGTCGAGGAAGCACTGGTGTTCGTAATGCCGGTCGAAATTGTGGAGTGACTGGCCCAGGTGCCAGTCGGAGGTGTGCAGCAGGCGCATGAATTGACGGAACGTACCAGTCGGGAGCGGAGCCCGATGGAGGGCAGGCCGGAAGCGCGACAGTGTAGCGCATCGCGGCCCTGGCGGGTAGCGCCCGCGGGACGGCGTGTGTGGCGGGTCAGCCGGCCTTCGTCCGCCGCCGCGCCGCGCCGGCCAGCAGTGCCAGGCCGGCACCGAGCATCGCATACGTGGCCGGTTCCGGCACGGCCACGGCCAGGTGGTAGTCGAACCGCTGGGCCAGGCCGGTACCGTCGCCCAGCAGGCGCAGCGTGTCGTCCGGCATCGATCGCCAGTTGAAGACCGAAAAACCCTTCGTCAGCGGGTCCGCATAGTAGGCGGTGGCCGGTTCCAATACCGACCCGATGGCGAATTGATCGGCGCCGAGGAACACGTACTGCTGGATGGTTGCCAGGTCGCCGAACGTCGAGGGATCGAAACTGATGCTCTGGTAGAAGCGCTTCGTCGTGCGGCCGGTGCCGTCCGTGTCGGACAGGATATGCGAGCTGACCTGGCCGGTCGCGTCCAGCGTGTACAGCTGCCCGTCCAGCTGCAGCGAGATCTGCAGCGTCGCATCGGTGGCCTGCATCCAGTTGTTGTCCGCGCTGGCGAGGACGTCGGCACTGTCGAACACACTCGTCACCGTCAGGTCGAAGGCCCGGCTGCCGACGATATCGGCCTGCGGGAACAGTCCGGGAAGGTTGAATGCCGCGGTCGAACCCGCGGTATGGGTCGTGACGGTATAGATGTCCGCCATTGCCGGAGCACCGGCCAGCGCGACGAGCAGGGCCGCGGTGCCGCGCAGTGCCGCCGGCATGCGGCGCCGCGGCAGCGGAAGGTTATCGGGAAAAGCGTTCATCGTCGACTCCTGGGGTTCTGGCCGCATGCGGCAATCACCGGGAGTGTACAAAGATGAGCATTACCGCGGCGCACTGTTAAGGCCGCTTCGGGAGGCCTCTTTCAAGGCGCCAGCCCGCTTCTCATGCCGCCCTCATGCCGCCACATCCGGTTGCAGCCCCGCCAGCGTGCCGCCGGTGCGGAAAGTATTGCGCCCGGCCTGCTTGGCTTCGTACAGCAGCAGGTCGGCGCGCGCCAGCAGGCCGGCCGCATCGAGATCGCCACCGCGGTAGAACGCGACGCCGATACTGGTCGAGATGTCGGCCCGCACGCCATCGAGGTCGAACGGCGCGGCCACCGCGGCCACCAGCTTGGCGGCGCTGCGCTCGGCATCCTCGCAGCGGTGCAGGCGCTCGAGGATGACGGTGAACTCGTCGCCGCCCAGCCGCGCCACCATGTCGGTGTCGCGCAGTGCATGGGTCAGGCGGCCGGCAAACGCCTTCAGCAGCGCATCGCCCACCGCGTGGCCGTAGGTGTCGTTGACGGGCTTGAAGCGGTCGATGTCCAGGTACATCACGGCCATCAGGGAATCGTGCGCGCGGCTGTATGCCATGGCGGCGTCCAGCCGGTCCATGAAGCCGGCGCGATTCGTCAGGCCCGTCAGCGCGTCGATGGTGGACAGGCGCAGCAGGTGCTGCTTCTCGCGCCGCCGCGCGGTGACGTCCGTGCGCACCACGTGGAAGCCGACGACCGCCCGGTGCTCCTCGTCCCATTGGGGAATGTAGTGGACCTCGAAGCTGCGCTGGGTGCCGTCCGGCCGGGGATCCTCGTCTTCCTCGAACGTGACGGCCTCGCCGGCCAGCGCGCGCCGCACCCATGGCTGCAGCTGCGCATAGCGCGGTTCGCCGATGACATCGCGGGCGTGCCGGCCGATGGCCTGCACGCCCATGCGCGTGAATTCCTGTTCGTAGACCAGGTTCTGGAAGCGGTACACCTGGTCGTCGTCGACGTAGGCGATCATCGCCGGCATCATGTCGGCCAGCGTGCGCAGGCGCGCCTGCTGCTGCCGGCTTGCCAGCTCGGCCTGCTTGCGGGCCGTGATGTCGCGCGTGGTGACGGCCACGCCGTCGTCGATCGCCACGATCTGGTGCTGCAGCCAGCGCGGCGTGCCGGTACGGGTTTCGAATTCCTCTTCCAGCGGCTGGCCCGTGTCGAGCACGCGGCGGTACTTGTCCAGGAAGCCTTCGGCGCGCCATGACGGCACCAGCACGCCGATGCGGCGGCCCAGCAGCTCGGCGCGCGCATGGCCCAGGATCGCGGCGCCCCGTTCGTTGACATCGACCAGGATGAAGTCGCCGCCGCACGCGTCGCGGCACGCCTTCAGCAAAAACACCGCATCGAGGCTGGCATCGGCGGCGGCGCGCAACTGGCGCTGCGCCTCATGCGCCGCCAGCGTGCTGTCGCGCAGGCGGCGCGCCTGCTGCCGCAGCGCGGCCACGAAGGCCAGCACGACGGCGGAGGCCACGGCGGCGGCGGAGATGTACATCGTGCGGCGCCGTTCGAAGCGGGCCAGCGCATGCGTTTTCGCCTGGCCGACCACCGCCGTCAGCGCGTAGCGGGGCATGTCGCGGAACGCATAGACGCGTTCGATGCCGTCCACCGGCTGGCGCGCTACCGCTTCCTCGGAATCGGCGGCCCCGCCGTGGCGCACCGCGGCGAATGCCAGGGTGCCGTCGTTGAACACGCGATCGTCGACGCGGCTGGTGGACAGGCCGGTGTCGCGGCTCAGCAGGCCGACATAGCCGCCCGGTCCCGCTTCCACGCGGTCATAGTCGTCGACGAACAGTGCCGGGTCGACCAGGATCACGATGGCACCGGCGAAGCGGCCGCCGGCGCCATCCAGCCGGCGGGCGATGCGGATGCGCCATTCATGCGAGGGGGCGATGGCCGGGTTGGAAAACTGCGCCATGTCGCCGTGCGACCCGGCCAGCGCACGGAACCAGCCGGCGGCTCCCGCCTCGGCGGCGAAACTACCCTGCACGCTGTCGGCCAGCCGGCCGTCGGGTCCGTACAGCGCCACCGGCAGCGTCAGCCGGGGCGGCAGCAGCGATGCCAGCATGCCGTTTTTCCGCGCGAACTCCGGCAGGCGCAGCGCCCCATCCGTTTCCTCGAACTTCAGCTTGAACAGCTGTGTCGCATGATCGACCTGGCGCAGCAGGAAGCCGGTGTTCTCGGCCAGCGTGCGCGCCTGCGCATGGCTCTGCAGCAGCGCTTCGTGGCGCGCCGCGGCGCGTTCCTGCCGCACCTGCCCGTACACCGCCGCCCACATCGCCGCCAGCACCACGGCCGCGAAGGCCGGCAGCAGCATTGCCCGGTACAGCCTGCGCCATGCGCTCGTTCCATCCGTCCCCACCGGCTCTCCGCTGATTGATTGGCTGAACGTATTCTGCCCGGAATCGTCCCGGCCGGCAGGAACGGTGCGGCCGGGTGCCGACATCCCTTAGAATGACTCGCCTTGCCACTGGAACGATCGCCTTGACAGACTTGAACCTCATGTTGCCGCAAAGGATGTGCCGCCCGACGGTTTTGGAGCGCGGCGCATGAACGCGGTCCACGCCATGCTGCCGCCGGCACCGGAACGCATCGTCGGCGCCGATGGCCGGCCCGTGCTGGGCCGCCACGCCGGCATCCTGCGCGGCTGCGACTGGGAGCGGCTGGCGCCGCCGCTTGCCCGCAGCGCGCTGTGGCGCCGGCTGCATCACAAGCGCTGGCATTACGTGGCGCTAGCCAGCGAAGGCATGTTCTGCGCCGTCGCCATCGTCGACCTGGGCTGGATGACCACCTGTTTCGCGTACGCCTTCGAACGCGGCGACGGCGACATGCTGGCCAATTTCTCGCAGGACGGCTTGCCGGGCCGCCTGTCGGCCACCCTGGCCGCCGATGCGCGCGGCACCAGCACGTTCGCGCGCCGCGGCGTGTCCATCGACCTGGGGCCGTCCGGGCTGTCGCTGCGCAGCCCGTGGCTGGAAATCGACGCCAGCTTCGGCACGGCGCCCGCGCCGGCGCTGGTAGCCGCCGCCCTGGTCGACGGCGGCGCCGTGCATGCCACCCAGAAGACCGGCGGCCTGCCGCTGGAAGGCGAAGTGCGCACGTGGCGCGGCGAGTTTGCGCTGCACGGCGGCACCGCCAGCATCGATTATTCGAATGGCTTGCTGGCGCGGCAGACGGCCTGGCGCTGGGCCTCCGCCCATGGCGGCGGCATCGGGTTCAACCTGCAGGCCGGCTATTTCGGCGCCAATGAGAACGCATTGTGGCTGGATGGCGGCCTGTTCCCGCTGGGCCCGGCCCGCTTCATCCACGCCGCCGCCGATCCCATGGAGCCATGGCGCGTGTTCACCGAGGACGACTGCCTCGACCTGGTGTTCACGCCGGTCGCGGCACGCCACGAAAACCGCAACCTGCGCATCGCCGCCAGCCGCTACGTACAGCCGCTCGGCACGTTTTCCGGCTGGGTGCGCAGCACGCCCGATGCGCCGCAGCGGATGGTGAGCCACCTGGCCGGCGTCACCGAACAGCACTTCGCGCGCTGGTGAACCCGTGAGCACCCGCCACCTGGACCGCCTGTTCGAACCGCGCTCGGTGGCGGTCATCGGCGCGTCGCGCAAGCCCGGGCGGATCGGCACCACGGTGCTCGACAACATGGCCGGCAGCGGCTTTGCCGGTGCGCTGTGGCCCGTCAATCCAAAGTACGACACGCTGCTCGGCATTCCCTGCTACGCCAGGGTGGCGGCGCTGCCGGCCGCGCCGGACCTGGCCGTGATCTGCACGCCGCCGGAAACGGTGCCGGGCCTGGTGGCCGAACTGGGGGCGCGCGGCACCCGCGCGGCAGTCGTGCTGACGGCGCTGCCGCCGCCACTGCGCGCGGCGATGCTGAAGGCGGCGCGGCCGCACCTGCTGCGCATCCTCGGCCCCGGCGGTATCGGCCTGATCGGCCCGGCGGCGGGCGTCAACGCCAGCGTCGCGCATACCGGGGCGCGGCCGGGCCGTACCGCGTTCGTGTCGCAGTCCGGCATGCTGATGACGGCCGTGCTGGACTGGGCGCAGCAGCACCAGATCGGGTTTTCGCGCGTGGTCTCGGTGGGCGAGGGCGGCGATGTCGACGTGGCCGACCTGCTCGACTGGCTGGCCGGCGATGCCGACACGCAGGCGATCGTGCTGCACATCGAAAGCGTGAGCGCGGCACGCAACGGCGCACGAAAATTCATGTCCGCCGCCCGTATCGCCGCGCGCGGCAAACCGGTGGTGGTACTGAAGTCGGGCCGCGGCGCGGAGCATCACGACCGGGTGGTGGATGCGGCGATCCGGCGCGCCGGCATGCTGCGCGTGTATTCGTCTGCCGACCTGTTCGACGCGGTGCAGACGGTGGCGCGCGCCCGGCCGCTTTCGGGCGAACGGCTGGCCGTCGTCAGCAACGCGGCCAGCCTGGGCTTGCTGGCCACCGATGCGCTGGCATGGACCGGCGGCCAGCTGGCGCCGCTGTCGCCAGGCACGCTGCGCGCGCTGAAAGCCGTGGTGGTGGACGGCGTGGCGGCCGCCAACCCGCTCGACATCGGCACCCGCGCCGACACGGCCAGCCACGTGGTGGCCGTGCGCGCGCTGCTCGACGAGCCGCAGGCCGACGCGCTGCTGCTGGTGCACGTGCCGACGCCGGCGGCCGGCAGCAGCGACGTGGCCCGCGCGCTGGTGCCGCTGGTGCGCGCGGCCCGGCAGACCGTGCTGTCGTGCTGGCTGGGCGGCGACGAGGCGGCCGACGCCAGGGCCGTGTTTGCCGATGCCGGGCTGGCCACCTACGACACGCCGGAAAAGGCGGTGCGGGCGTTCCGGCAGATCGTTCAGTACCGCCGCAACCAGGCCTTGCTGATCGAAGTACCGGCCGGGGTGCCGGCCGCCGGCGAGCCGGAACGGTCGGCGGCACGGGCCATCGTCGCCGCCGCGCGGCAGGCCGGCCGGTCCGCGCTGGACGATGGCGAATGCGCCAGCGTGCTGGCGGCATATGGGGTGCAACCGGGCGTGCAATCGGGGGTGCAATCGGGGGTGCAATCGGATGGGGCGCGTGGACCGTCCGTAGGCGAAGCGGGCCTCGGCGACACGCCGCTGCTGCGCATCGCGGTGCACACTGACCCCGTGTTCGGCCCCGCGCTGGAGTTCGGGCTGGGTGGCGCCGCCGGGCGCGTGGCGCGCGACCGCGCCGCCGGCCTGCCGCCGCTGAACATGGTGCTGGCGCGCGACATCGTGGCGCGCACCCGCGCCGGCGCCGCGCTGGCCGGGGCGGACGCCGTCTGCCGCGCGCTGGTGCAGGTGGCGGACCTGGTGACCGACCTGGCCGAGGTGGCCGAACTGGAGCTCGATCCGGTTCGCCTGGTCGAGGCCGCGCCGGCCGATGGCGCACCGCCGGGCTGGGTGCTGGCAGCGCCGGCCGCCCGTATCGTGCTCGGCCCGCCACGGCCCGAAGCGGCGCTGGCGATCCGGCCGTACCCGCAGGCGCTGGCCGAAACAATCGACTGGCACGGTGCGCCACTGGTGCTGCGGCCGATCCGCCCGGAGGATGCGCCGGCCCACCTGCGGTTTTTCGCCGCGCTGGATCCGGAAGACGTACGGCTGCGCTTCTTTTCGGCGTTGCGGGAGTTGCCGCCGGCCCAGCTGGCACGGCTGACGCAGATCGACTACGACCGTGCGATGGCCTTCATCGCCACCCGGCCGGGCCCGGACGGTGCCGCCGAGACGCTGGGCGTGGTGCGGGCGGTCGCCGATCCGGACGAGCGGCGTGCCGAGTTCGCGATCGCCGTGCGCTCCGACCTGAAGGGCAAGGGCCTCGGCGTAATTCTTTTCGGCAAGCTGGTCGATTACTTCCGCAGCCGTGGCACCGGCAGCCTGGCCGGCGACGCCCTGTCGGAAAACGTTGGAGTACAGAAACTGGTACGCCGTTTCGGCGGCACGGTGCAGCCGGGGAGCGAGCCCGGCACCGTGCTGCTGACCGTCCCATTGCATGGGAAGTCATCTTAGTCCGCTCGGAAACTCCGCAGCCAACCTTGCGCTGCGTCAAAGTGTCCATGTCGCTCTTATTTACACTTTGATCTCCGCGATCTGTCGCGCTTTGGCATCACCGTGACATGCGGGAGACGCCGTGACACACTTTTGCAGCACTGCCGTGCACATAATGTCGTAAAGCGCCGTGACAAAGAACGCTGTGACAATAACTATTACAGGGAGACAGCATGTTAACCGCCACTTATACGCTGGTCGCATTGTCCGTCGAACAGGCCAATGTTCGCCTCAGCGTGCTTTCATTCCAGAAATATGTGCAATCGACGCTGACCCGCCAGCAGAGCCTGACGCTGGCCCAGCTTGAATACGCATGCGAAACGCTGGAGCGGCTGTACCAGGCCTGCAGCTGGCGCAAGGTGGAGCTGTACCTGATCCCGGCATTGCGCCAGGCAACCCAGCGTGCCGACCAGTTGCTCGACGAACTGTCGCGCCTGAACGGCCTCGCGCTCGACGTGGTACGGCGCCTGAAGGATGGTGCGGGCCGGGCGGCGCCGCACGGCGTGCTGGCGGGCCGGGAAGATCACGCCGCATCCGGCGAGGAGCCCCAGTTCGGGCACGTTTCAGCGTTCTGCGAGGCGATCGACAGTTTCTGCACGACCCTGCTGCAGCGGCTGGAAAAGGAAGAGAAGGAATTGTTCGCCATTGCCCGCAGCGCGATCTGCGGCGACGCGTGGTTCGCCATCGCCAACAAGCTGCTGGCGCACGATGCCCAGGTGGCCGAGGCGCGCCGCAGCGGTGCCGACGATCCCGCCGCGATCTCGCTGGCGCCCCGGCTGGCGCCGCCGGCGGCGCCGGTGGATTCGATCGACGTGCGCATGCCGGCCGTTCAGCTGGCACAGGCGGCGCGCGCCCGCGCGCTGCCGCGCGCCGCCGGCGCCGACTGAACGGCAAGGCGCCCTTGCAGGTTCCTGCCGGTTCCGGCCGCAGGATGCGACGCCGCGAAAACCGGTGCTGCGCTATGATGGCGGTTTTGATCCATCCATAGCACATCATGTTTGAATTCCTCTTCAAGCGGCCCGGCGAAAAGGGCACCGATACGCAGGCCGCGCAGGGGCAACAGGCGGAGGCCGGGCGCGGCGACAAAGGCGGCGACCAGCGCGGTGATCAGCGCGGTGATCAGCGCGGTAAACAGGGTAGCGGTTCCGCTGCCCCGGGCGGAGCCGACGGCAAGGAAGCACGCCGTGCCGAACAGGCCGCGCGCGCCAGGTCGCTGGCGGGCGACGAAGCCGCCGCGGTCGCACTGATACTGCAGAGCGAATTCGCCGATGTGCGCCTGGCCGCCGCCGAGCATGTCGTGTCGCAGCCGGCGCTCGAACAGGTGCAGGCCGCCGTGCGCAACACCGACCGCCGCGTGGCCAAGCTGATGCAGGGCCGGCTCGATGCGATCCGCCACCGGCAGATGGAGCAGCGCCAGGCCGAGGCCAGCATCGCCCAGGCGCAGCGGCTGCTGCAGGAAGAAAAGCTGACGCCGAACCAGGTCGCCGACCTGGATCGCCTGTGGAAAGTGATCGACGCCCCGCCGCAACTGGCTGCCGAGTTCGACCGACTGCGCGCCGCGCTCAGCGCGCGCCTGGAAGCCCAGGTCGACCTGCAGCGCGCCACGATCGACGCGCTGGCGGCGCTGCGCAAGCTGGCCGCCGCGCCAGGTAATGGCGATGAACCCCTGCAGGAACTGGAACGGCTGTCCGCCGAGCATGCCGCACGGCTCGCCGCACCCGAGCATGGCACGTTGCCGCGCCACCTGTTGACGGACGTGGACGCGGCGCTCGAAGCGGCACGCGCCGCGCTGGTCCGCCCGGTCGCCGCCGCTGAACCGCCCCCGGCGGCGGTGGTCCCCGCGCCGGCAAGTGCGGTGTCCAGCGCGCAAGCGTCCGGGTCTGCGCCTGACGGCGAGCAGGGCCGTATGCAGGCTGGCGACGAGGCCGGCAGTGTCGAGGCCGGCAGTGTCGATGCCGGCGGTGCCGAGCCTGGAGCGGCGGGCGAGCCGGGCGACGGCGAGAACGCCACGCCGGCGCAGCCGGCAGCCGCGCCGCCCCGTCCGCCGAAGGAAAAGAAGATCACCCCGGCCGACCGCGAAGCGAACGAGCGCTTCATGGCGCTGGTCGAGGCGATGGATGCGGCGCTGGCGCAGGGCCAGCTGCACACCGCCGCCGAGCTCGACAAGACGTTGAAGGACAGCAAGACGGGCCGGCTGACGGCCCAGCAATCGGAGCGCCTGGCGCACGTGCGTGCCGAGTACAAGCGGCTGTCGGCCTGGGCCCGCTGGGGCGGCAATGTGTCGCGCGAAGAACTGGTGCACGCCGTCGAGGAATTGCCCGCGCAAAACCTGCCGATGAGCGAGCTGGCCAGGAAGGTCAGCGCGATGCGCGAGCGGTGGAAGGCGCTGGACAGCGTTTCCGGCGCGGCACCGAAGAGCCTGTGGGAAAAATTCGATGCCGCCTGCACCGCCGCCTACGCGCCGGCCGCCGCGCATTTCCGGCACCTGGCCGACGAGCGACATGCCAACGCCGCCAAGGCGCAGGCGATGGTCGACGAGGTCAACGCGCTGGTCGCCGATTCGCCGGCTGCGCGCGAGGACTGGCGCGGCCTGGCTTCCGCGTCGCAGCGCCTGCGGCAGGCCTGGAGCCGGCTGGGCACGATCGACCGCAAGGACAAGAAACGCCTCGATACCGCGTTCGGCAAGGCGATGGAAACATTGATGGCGCCGCTCGAGGAGCAGCGTGCGATCGAGGTGGCGCGCCGCGAACAGCTGATCGAGGAAGTCTACAAGCTCGATCCGGCCGACCGGCATACGGTGGATACGCTGCGCGGCCTGCAGGAAGCGTGGCAGGGCCATGCCAAGGCGCTGCCGCTGGAGCGCCGGCAGGAGCAGGCGCTGTGGCAGAAATTCCGCGCCGCCTGCGACACGATCTTTGCGAAGCGCAAGGAATCGGCCCACGCTGCCGACCATGGGCGCAAGGCGCACCTGCATGCGCGCGAAGCGATCTGCGCGCAGCTGGAGGAGTTTACGGCCGAAGGCGACGACAAGGCCCGGCAGGCCGCGATCGGCAAGGCCCTGCGCGAGGCCGCCAGCGCGTGGCATGCGAGCGGCCCGGTGCCGCGCGCGGCCGAGGCCCGCATCGAGGGCCGCTACCGCGCCGCCGTGGCGAAACTGCAGGGCGAAGCGGACACGCTGCGCAAGCGTGCCGGCACGGCGCAGGCCAATGCGCTGCGCGACAAGCTGCGGCTGGTGCAGGCACTGGAAAACGCCGTGGCGGCGCCCGGCCCGGTCGAGGCGGAGGGCTGGCAGGGCCGCTGGGCCGCACTGCCGCCACTGCCCGCCGACCATGAGCGCACGCTGCATGGCCGCTTCAACGCCGCCTTGCAGGCCGCCGCGGCCGATGCCGCCGCGCGCGGCGCGTATGCCGGCACGCTGGAAGCAAACCGTTCCCGGCTGCTGGCCGAAGTGCTGCGGCAGGAAATCGTCGCCGGCATCGACAGCGGCGCCGAGTTCGCGCGCGACCGGCTCAGGATGCAGGTCGAAGTGCTGCAGGATTCGCTGAAGTCCGGCCACAAGGGCGGCAATGCCGGTTCGCAGGCTGCCCAGTTCCTGCAGCTGTGCGCGTTGCCGGCTCTGCTGGACGACCGCACGGCCAGCCGCATCGAGGCGCTGTTCCGCCGCGTCGGCGGGGAGGGGCGATGAGCTTGCCGGCACGCGAGGGCAAGGCGTCGCGGGTGCGGGTCCAGCAGGAGGATTTCGATCTCTCCGGCGAAGTCGCGCGGCTGCGCGCGGGCAATCCGAAAGTGGGCGCCGTCGTCACGTTCGTCGGCACCGTACGCGACCTGAACGAAGGCTCCCATGTGGCCGCGATGGAGCTCGAGCATTATCCGGGCATGACCGAACAGTCGATCGACCGTATCATCGACGAGGCGTGCACGCGCTGGCCGATCCATGATGCGCTGGTCATCCACCGGGTCGGTCCATTGCTGCCGCGCGACCAGATCGTGCTGGTCGCGGTCACTTGCGCCCATCGCGGCGATGCGTTCGCCGCCTGCGAGTTCATCATCGACTACCTGAAGACCGAAGCGCCGTTCTGGAAAAAGGAAGAAACGCCGGCAGGAGCACGCTGGGTCGATGCGCGGGTCAGCGACGACGAGGCGCTGGACAAGTGGAAGTAGTAATCCGGGCTGCAGCCGGAACCCAACCATTTAGCAGGGCGTCTTGAAATAGCGATTGCGCAGCCGCACCTTATCGGAAGATAAAATTTGGAGCGAAGCGCCATGCGTCAAGACAAACTTACTACAAAACTTCAGGAAGCACTCGCCGACGCCCAGAGCCTGGCCGTCGGTAACGACAACCCCTATATCGAGCCCGTGCACCTGCTGACGGCCCTGCTGAACCAGGACGACAGCAGCACGCGCTCGCTGCTGCAGCGTGCCGGCGTCAACGTCGGCGGCCTGGCCGCCGCCCTGAAGGGCGCGATCGAGCGGGCGCCGAAGGTCTCCGGCACCGGCGGCAACGTGCAGGTCAGCCGCGAATTCGTCAACATGCTGAACCTGGCCGACCGGGAAGCGCAGAAGCGCGGCGACCAGTTCGTGTCCAGCGAGATGGTGCTGCTGGCGCTGGCGGACGACAAGTCCGACGCCGGCCGGCTGGCCCGCGAAAACGGCCTGTCGCGCAAATCGCTGGAGGCGGCGATCGACGCCGTGCGCGGCGGCGGCAAGGTCGATTCGCAGGAAGCGGAAGGCCAGCGCGAGGCGCTGAAAAAATACACGATGGACCTGACCGAGCGGGCCCGCCAGGGCAAGCTCGATCCGGTGATCGGCCGCGACGACGAGATCCGCCGCGCGATCCAGGTGCTGCAGCGCCGCACCAAGAACAACCCGGTGCTGATCGGCGAACCGGGTGTCGGCAAGACGGCCATCGTCGAAGGCCTGGCCCAGCGCATCGTCAACAACGAAGTGCCCGATTCACTGCGCGGCAAGCGCGTGCTGTCGCTGGACATGGCGGCGCTGCTGGCCGGCGCCAAGTACCGCGGCGAATTCGAGGAACGGCTGAAATCGGTGCTGAATGAACTGGCCAAGGACGAAGGCCAGACCATCGTGTTCATCGACGAGCTGCACACGATGGTCGGCGCCGGCAAGGCCGAGGGCGCGATGGATGCGGGCAACATGCTGAAACCCGCGCTGGCGCGCGGCGAGCTGCATTGCGTGGGTGCCACCACGCTCGACGAGTACCGCAAGTACATCGAGAAGGATGCCGCACTGGAGCGGCGCTTCCAGAAGATCCTCGTCGACGAGCCGACCGTGGAAGCGACGATCGCGATCCTGCGCGGCCTGCAGGACAAGTACGAGCTGCACCACAAGGTGGAAATCACCGACCCGGCGATCATCGCCGCGGCCGAGCTGTCGCACCGCTACATCACCGACCGCTTCCTGCCCGACAAGGCGATCGACCTGATCGACGAAGCCGCGTCGAAGATCAAGATCGAGATCGATTCCAAGCCGGAGGTGATGGACAAGCTGGAACGCCGGCTGATCCAGCTGAAGATCGAGAAGGAAGCCGTCAAGCGCGAGAAGGACGAAGGGTCGCGCAAGCGCCTCGACCTGATCGACGAGGAGATCGCCAAGCTGCAGCGCGAGTACAACGACTACGAGGAAGTGCTGAAGGCCGAGAAGGCCAATGTACAGGGCACCACGCACATCAAGGAAGAGATCGAGCGCATCCGCCAGGAGATGGAGGAAGCTACACGCGCGTCGAACTGGGCACGCGTGTCGGAACTGCAGTATGGCCGGCTGCCCGAGCTGGAGGCGCAGCTGAAGCAGGCGGAGTCTGGCAACGGCGACAGCGGTGCCGGCAACGCGGGCAATGACAAGCCGAAACTGCTGCGCACGCAGGTGGGTGCCGAGGAAATCGCCGAAGTGGTGTCGCGCGCGACCGGCATTCCCGTGTCGCGCATGATGCAGGGCGAGCGCGACAAGCTGCTGCACATCGAGGAAAAACTGCACGAGCGCGTGGTCGGACAGGACGAGGCGATCAACGCCGTGGCCGACGCGATCCGCCGCTCGCGCGCCGGCCTGGCCGATCCGAACCGCCCGTATGGCTCGTTCATGTTCCTGGGCCCGACGGGGGTGGGCAAGACGGAACTGTCGAAGGCACTGGCCGCCTTCCTGTTCGATACCGAGGAATCGATGATCCGCATCGACATGAGCGAGTTCATGGAGAAGCATTCGGTGGCCCGGCTGATCGGCGCGCCGCCGGGCTACGTGGGCTACGACGAGGGCGGCTACCTGACCGAGGCGGTGCGCCGCAAGCCGTACAGCGTGATCCTGCTCGATGAAGTGGAGAAGGCGCACCACGACGTGTTCAACGTGCTGCTTCAGGTCCTCGACGACGGCCGCATGACGGATGGCCAGGGCCGCACCGTGGACTTCAAGAACACGGTGATCATCATGACGTCGAACCTGGGGTCGCAGAAGATCCAGTCAATGGACGACTCGGATCCGGCGGTGGTGAAGCTGGCCGTGATGGCCGAGGTGCGCGGCCACTTCCGGCCCGAGTTCATCAACCGGATCGACGAGATCGTGGTGTTCCACGGCCTGGACGAGAAGAACATCGGTGCGATTGCCAAGATCCAGCTGCAGATCCTGGAAGATCGCCTGAAACGCATGGAGATGGGCCTGCAGATCAGCGACGCGGCGCTGCAGAAGATCGCCGAAGCGGGCTACGACCCGGTGTATGGCGCGCGGCCGCTGAAGCGGGCGATCCAGCAGCAGATCGAGAATCCGCTGTCGAAGCTGATCCTGGAAGGGCGCTTCGGGCCGAAGGACACCATCCGCATCGATGCGCGCGACGGCGCGCTGGTGTTCGGCGCCGAAGGCAAGGTCGATATCGTCAAGCAGTAAGCGGCAGTACCGCAGGGGTTGCCGCCTGCGCCGGCGCTGCGTCCATCGACGCGGCGCCGGTTTTTTTTCGCCTGCGCCACTGGGCCAGCAGCCGGGTGGCGGCCAGCAGGTCGGCCGTGTGCCGGCCTGCGCCGAAGCGGGCCATCACGAGTTCCAGCAGCGCCTCGGCGCCGGATGCCGCGCCGCGGCCATGCCACAGCCGCGCCAGGCTGGTGGCGGCACGCAGTTCCCAGGCCAGCGCGCCCTGGTTGCGGGCCAGCAGCAGCGCCGCACGGAACAGCCGCTCGGCCGCATCGCGGGCGGCCGGGCCGCCGCCGGCCAGCAGGCGCTCGCCCTGCAGGCGGCGCAGTTCGGCGGCGCACCAGCGCGCATCGCCCTGGTCGGCGCGCAGCAGCAGGCCTTCGTCCAGGTAGCGCGGGTTCAGCGTGGCCAGCGTTTCGCGGTGCGGTCCGGTGGCGGGGGCGCGCGCCAGCCAGCCGCCGGGCGCATCCTCGACGATGCCGTGCCGGTACTGGCGTGCCAGCGATTCCCAGTGCGGGAAGCGGCGCGCGGCATCCTCCAGTTCCACCAGCGCGGCGCGCGCGGCCAGCCGGTCGCCGCACCACCACGCCACCGGGAACATCGCGAACGCGAGCACCTGGCAAAGCGGCGCATCGGCACCCAGCGTGCGGGCGCGCAGCACGCCGTTGCGGGCCACCCGCAGCGCCTCGTCCGGATGGCCAAGCAACCAGCGGGAGCGCGCCAGCACGGCGCTCGCGGCAACGTTTTCATCGGTGTGCAAGGCAGTGCGGCGCCGCGTGCACACGGCCGGCACGGTGCCGTTCTGCACGGCGCGCGCCAGCGGCGCAGCGAGGGCCTGCTCGCCCGACAGGTGCAGCGCCAGGGCGGCGAAACGGTCATGCACCAGTTGCGCGGTGCGCGAACCGGCGTGGCGGATGCCGTCCTGGAACCGGTGCGCCAATGCGACGGCGGCCGGATAGTCGCCCGCCAGCACGTGTTCCAGTACCAGGCCGGAGAACGCGTCGGCCAGACGGCCGGTGTCGCCCGCGGCTTCCGCCAGCGCGAAGCCGCGAGCGTAGGCGGCGCGGCCGGCGCCGGTGCCTTCCAGGTACACGCTGACCGTGCCCAGGGCGGTGTGCAGGGCCGGCTGCAGGGTTGGCTTTGATTCCAGCTGTGATGTGGGCTGCAGCTCCGGCTGCAACTCAGGCCCCGATCCGCCCGTGCCGCGCCCGGTCGCTGTCGCGAGCCATCCGCGCAGCTCTTCCAGTTCGCCTGCTTCCCACCACATCGGTATCGAAGCGGCCAGCAGCGCCGCCGCGGCCTGCGCGTCGCCATGGGGGCCGAAGCCCCATGCCAGGGCCGACCGCACGTCGGCCAGATGGCGCGGATCGCCTTCCGGGCCGGCGGCCAGCGCCGTGCAATCGGCGGCGAAACGGGCAAACGCCGCATCCTGCGGAGGCAGCAGCGACAGGGCATACGTGCGCACGCTGTCGTACAGCAGGAATGCCGGCGTGCCGTCCGCGCAGTGATGGGCAAGCAGCGATTTCGCGGCCAGCGTGGCAAGTGCGTCTTCCACGGCGTGATCGGCGATCGCCGCGCAGGTCGCGACGCGGACCGCGCGCGCCAGCGTAAACGGCCCCGCGAACACCGCCACGCGGGACAGTACCGAGCGCTCGGCCGGCGCCAGCGTCTCGATGCTCCATTCCAGCGACGCGCGCAGCGAGCGGTGGCGCGGCGGCGCGGTGCGGCGGCCGCCTTTCAGGATCTGCAGGCGTTCGTCGATGCGGGCCAGCAGGTCGCGCGGCGGGAACAGGTCGAGCCGGCCGGCCGCCAGGTCGATCGCCAGCGGCACGCCATCGAGGCGGCGGCACAGTTCCGCCACCGCCGGCGCATCGGCATCGGTCAGCGTGAACGCGCCGTGCAGGGCCGTGGCACGCGCGGCGAACAGCGCCACGGCGGGGTAGGCCAGGGCCGCCGCTGCCGGTATCGGCACCGTCCCGGGCGGAGGGCAGTCGAGCGGTGCCACGCGCTGGACCCGCTCGCCGGCGGCACGCAGCGCTTCGCGGCAGGTCGCCACGATGCACAGGCCGGGCACCGCGCGCAGCAGCCGTTCCGCCAGCGCGGCGGCGGCCGTGACGGCACGGTCGCAATTGTCGAGCACCAGCAGCACCGGCCGTTCGCGTACATGCGCCAGCAGCGGCGAAACGGGATCGGTGCCGGCCGGCAGTGCCATCGCCGCGGCCAGCGCCGCCTGCGGATCGGCCGTCTCGGCCAGGTCGATGCACCAGGTGCGGCACTGCGGCGCCAGCCGGCGCGCCAGCGCCTGCGCCAGCGTGCTCTTGCCGACACCGCCGGTTCCCGTCAGCGTGACCAGGCGGTGCTGCTGCGCCAGTGCCGCCAGCGATTGCGCCAGCGCACCCTCGTCCGCCCGGTGCACGTCGCCCACGGGGGCATGCCACCGCACGTCGGCCACCAGCGCGTAGCCGTGGCCGGCCACGCTGTCGATATAGCGGCGTTCGGGCGTTTCGCGCAGCGCCTTGCGCAGCGCCGCCACGTGCACACGCAGGTTCGCCTCCTCGACGATGGTATCGGGCCAGGCCCGTGCGATCAGGTCGCCCTTCGACACCGGCGTCCCGGCACGCTCGGCAAGCGCGGCGAGGATGTCGAACGCGCGCGAGCCCAGCTTCAGCGGCCGGCCATCCTCGAGCAGCACGCGCTGCGCCGGATAGAGGCGAAAGGGCCCGAACGACGCATGCTTGACCGACGACTCGGGGGCTGGGAGTGTCATGGCAACCTCGTTGTAGATACGGCCAGATGCCGTCATTGCCGGATGATAAATGCCTTTCATTACGCCCGCCTGACACCGGCAGGAAACGTTGCCAAAATTCGGCGACAGTCCCCAGGGAAATTGTTGCCAACAACCGGGGTCAGACCCCGGTTTTAGGAAACATTTCCCGAAATTGGGGTCTGACCCCGGTTGCGAAATTGGGGTCTGACCCCGGTTGCGGGAAACTTGTCGGTTTCACGATTCGGCGAAGTCTTCCACTTCGTACTGGTCGAGGAAGCGGTCGGGGCTGCTGCCGGGGGCGAAGTGCAGCGTGGCAGGAAGGCGCGTGCCGGCCAGCAGGCGCCGGACGTGGGCGCCCAGCGACTGGCGGGTGGTGCTCTTCTGCCACATCGGGTAGCGGCCCGACAGGCAGTAGCCGTCCAGGTAGCGGATTTCAAACTCGCATTCGCTGCAGTCGCGCGACGCGGCCCATGTTTTCAGCAGCCGGTCGGCGGCGATGAAGGAGCCGAGCACGGCGGTGCTGTGCTCGGCCTTGCGGATGCGGATCTGCGCGACGCCGACCTTTTCGGCGCGCGCGAACGAACGGGTGTCCATGTCCGGCTTTCGTGATGGTGACGGCTCAGTTGGCATGCGCGCCTTCGGCATGGTGGAACACGGGGCGGCGGAAGCGGCCGATCGCGTCCAGCGCGGCGGCGGGCGTGGGCCGCAGCGCGCTGCCGAAGCGGTTGACGTGGATATGGCGCGCGGCCAGTTCCAGCGCCGGCAGCACGTGCGCCGACAATGCCGCGTCGCCGGCCGCGACGTGCAGGCTGGCGCACGCCAGCGGACCGAGCGCCCAGGCGAGCGCCAGCAGCTCGCGCGCATCGGCGCAGCGCACCAGCAGCCCGGCCCGGCGCGCGGAGCAAAGATGCGGAGCGGCGAGCAGCGCCGCTGCCGGCACTTCCGCGAAGACGGCCGCCTGGCCTTCGCGCGCATCGCCGAGCAGCCGGGCGTCGCTGCCGGGCGGCAGGGCGGCGTCGGCGGGGCGGCCGGTACAGGTATCGCCGCCGTCGGCCAGCCTGTCGATGATGGCTTCGCGCAGGTCGATGAAGCCGTCGCCGTCGATCGCGACGACGACCGGGCACGCGCCCGGCTGCGCCAGCAACTGCCGGCCCAGGAATTCGGCGCGGCCGTTCAGTGCGCACGGCAGCACGAACGCCGCTTCGGTGCCGTCCAGTTCGGCCAGTGCGGGCAACAGCCGGGGCACCGGGCGCGCGCCGGCGCGGCAGATCACGCCCCGCACCGCGCGCCGGGAGAGCAGGGCGTCGTCGTCGTCGGCCAGTTCGAACAGCGTGTGGGGCAGCTGGACCGCGGCGGCGGCGGCCGCGATCAGTTCGGCCAGTTCGGTGCAACTGGGCGCCGGTGCCGCGCGCGCCAGCACGGGGCAGCCCGCCGCCAGCGCGGCCATCGCATAGATGCCGGCCAGCCCGTAGGCGCTGCCGTGCGCCCCAACCGCCGCGACAGGGCCGAGCGGAACGGTGCGCTGCCGCTCGTCCGCCGCGTCGGCGCGCAATGCGCCGGCCAGGGAGCGCAGCCAGCCGCGCAGCATGTCGTGCTGGCGCAGTGCGATGGCGGGTTCGACGCCCGCATCGGACGCGGCCTGCCGCGGCAGCCGGTGCCGCACCCCGTCCAGCGCGGCACCGATGCCGTCGAGCAGGCGGGCGCGCTGCTCGGCGCCGGCCAGCGCCAAAGGCAATGCAGCGGACATGTGCATCATGAAATCCCTCTTTCCGGTGATCGATGGCTAACGATTACGAACGAATGACGATGGCGAATGGTTAACGCCGGCGAACCGTTACGTTAGAATCTGCGGGGCCGGAAATCAATCCGGCTTTCGAGGTAAGCAAACATGGACCGACAGCAGTGGCGGCCTCCGATCGGCGAGGTGGCATTCGGCGCCTTCCGCCTGGTGCCACAGGAACGCGCGCTGTACCGGCACGGTGAGCCGGTACGGCTGAGCGGGCGCGCGTTCGACTTGCTGGTCGCACTCGTCGAGCGCGCCGGCACGGTGGTCGGCAAGGATGAACTGATCGCCTGCGTATGGCCCCGCACGGTCGTGGAAGAAGGCAACCTGCGCGTGCACATCGGCGCGCTGCGCAAGGCGCTCGGTACCGACCAGCCCTATGTGGAAAACGTGGTGGGCCGGGGCTACAGCTTCGTCGCGCCGCTGCACGCGCCGCCGGCGCAGGCGATCGTGCCGTACGGTTCACTGATACCGGCGCAGCCGCGGCTGGTGGGCCGCGCCCCGGTGCTCGAGCAGCTGGCGCGCGAGCTGGCCGGCACGCGCCTGCTGACGATCGCCGGCCCGGGCGGCATGGGCAAGACGTCGGTGGCGCAGGCGCTCGTCGCGCGGGCCGCCCCGCAGTTCGGCCGCCACGTGTATGTCGCGGACCTGGCGCCGCTGGCCGAGCCGGCACTGCTGCCGGGCGTGGTGGCGCGGGCGTTCGGCCTGGCCGCGCCGCAGTCGGCCGAAGCGCTGGCCGACGCATTGGCTGACGCATTGGTCAATTCCTTGCCGCATACCTTGCCGCATACCTTACATCGCCGCCGCGTGCTGCTCGTGCTGGACGGCTGCGAGCACCTGATCGATGCCGCGCGCCAGCTGGCCGGCGCATTGCTGGGCCGGCTGCCGGCGCTGCACATCCTCGCCACCAGCCGGGAACCGCTGCGGGCCGACGGCGAACACGTATTCCGGCTGCCGCCGCTGGCGGTGCCGGTCCCCGCCGAAGCGGCCGATCTTGCGGCGCTGGCCACGTGTCCATCGGTGCAGCTGTTCGTCGAGCGCGCCAGTGCCGATGGCGGCTTCACGCTCGATGCGGACAACGCGGCCGCCGTGGCCGAGATCTGCCGCCGCCTGGATGGCATACCGCTGGCCCTCGAACTGGCGGCCGGCCGCGCCGCGTTCTTCGGCGTGCACGAGCTGGCACGCCGGCTGTCGGACCGCTTCGCCGTGCTGACGCGGGGCCGCCGCACGGCACTGCCGCGCCACCAGACCCTGCGCGCGGCGCTCGACTGGAGCCATGCGCTGCTGGCCCCCGCCGAGCAGGCCGTGCTGCGGCGGCTCGCCATCTTCCGCGGCACCTTCACACTCGAGGGCGCGGCGGCGCTGGCCGGCTGCGGCGGCATCGGCGCGCAGGCGGTTGCCGGCCACGCGGCGCAGCTGGTGGCGAAATCGATGCTCACCGCCGATACCGACGGGCGTTACCGCCTGCTCGACACGACCCGCGCCTACGCGCTCGAGCAACTGCGCGCCGCTGGCGAGGAACACGCCGTCGCGGAGCGCCACCTGCGTTACTGCTGCACGCTGCTGGCGCGCGCCGAGCACGATGTGGATGCGCTGGACGCGGTCCTGCGGGAGGTGCGGCTGGACGACGTGCGCGCCGCGCTCGACTGGGCCTTCGGTCCCGGCGGCGCGCCGCTGCTGGGCGCCAGGCTGGCCGCCGTGTCGGCGCCGCTGTGGTACCGCCACTCGATGATGGAGGATTACCGCGCCCGTCTGGGCCCGGCGCTGGCCTGCGCGGCCGCCGCGGGTTCGGCCGGCGCACCACTGGCGGCCGCGCTGTACCTGGCGCTCGGCCATACCTTGCTGCACGCGGGCGACATGGCGGCACCGCGCGCCGACGCGTTCGGCCGGGCACTGGCGCTGGCCGAGCGGCTGGGCGACCATGGCACCGCGGTGCGCGCGCTGTGGGGCTGTTATGCCGATGCGCTGCTGCAGGGCGATTATGGACGGGCGCTCGGCCTGGCCTGGCGTTTCGGCCCGCTGGCCCGCGCCAGCGGCATGGACGGCGACGGCCGCGTCCAGCAAAGGCTGCTGGCCCGCGCCCGGCACTACCTGGGCGACCAGCACGCGGCCCGCGCGCATGCGGAGGCGGTCGTGCATCCGGCCCGCCGCGCGCCCGGCGCCGCCGGCTTCCAGTTCGACCAGCGCGTTTCTTCGCTGGCGATCCACGGCCGGGTGCTGTGGCTGCAAGGCTTGCCGGAGCAGGCCGTGCAGGCGGCGCGCGAGGGCGTCGACGAAGCGCTGCGGCTCGACCACTCGGTGTCGCTGTGCTTCGCGCTGGTGCTGGCGATCCCGGTGGCACTGTGGAGCGGCGACCTGCCGATGGCGCGGCACTGCATCGCCCTGATGGCCGAGCGCGCGGCGCGCGACCGGCTGGCACACTGGTCGTTCTGGGCCCGCGCATTCCAGGCCGCGCTGCAGCGTCATGACGCGGCGGGCACCAAAGGCATCGGTCTGGAACCGGCCGATGCGCTGCTGCGCCATCCGTCCTGCACCGGCCTGCACCTGGACATGCTGCCCACCTTGCACGTCGACCTGATGACGCCGGCGTCGCTGGCCCGCGCGGTCGACGGCCGGGCCGGCTGGGCCGCCCCGGAGCTGTTGCGCTGCTGGGGGGAACAGCTGGTGCGCGTGGGCGCTACCGGGCAGGCGGGGCGCGTGTTCCGGCTGGCGCTGGCGCTGGCGCACCGGCAGGGCGCGCTGGCCTGGGAACTGCGGGCCGCTACCAGCCTGGCCCGGCTGCTGGCATGCAGGCACCGCGACGGTGGCGGCCTGCCCAGGGGGGCGCACGAAAGTGAGCACGGCGGCGAGGACGGTAGCGAAATCGGTAGCGAAAACGGCGTCGCCGCCGTGCTGGCGCCGCTGCTGGCACGCTACCGCGAAGGCCATGCATCGCGCGATGTGCTTACCGCGCAGGCTTGCCTGGAGCACTGCTCAGCTTGAGCAGGTACACGTCGTTTTCTCGCAGCGGCAGCGCCAGGCTGACCTTGCCGTCGGCGCCGACCCGCACCGTGCGCCGCTCGGATGGCGCGCCGGTAGCCTGCGCCTTCAGTTCGTCGACCTGCCGGCGCGTCAGCTGTGCCGGCGAACCCATGCCGATCCAGGCGGTGAAGGCATCGTTCCTGCGGTAGCCGGCCTGCGAGATCGCCAGCGTGTAGGCGCCCGGCTTCACGCCGCGCAGCGTTACCTGCACCTCGCCCTTTGCCTGCGGCGGCAGGTCCTTGATGAAGTACTGCTGGTTGTTGATGCCCTCGGGCAGCGTGTACGTATAGTCCCACAGCAGCACGCCGACATCGCCGTTGCCGTCGACGGTGGCAATCGACTTCGCATCGCCGTTGCGCAGCTCCTGCGTGCCGAGCTGGTTCAGGAACTGGTAGGCGAAGTAGCCGGGCTTCTTGATGCCCTGCGTGTTCATTAGCCCGAAGCCGCCGTGGAACGCTTCGAAACGGGGGCCGGCCTCCTCGAAGATGTCGGTGAAGACCCAATACGACATCGACTGCGCGGCGGAGCCTGTCTGCTTCAGTTTCTGCAGGATATAGGCGGCCTGGTGGTAGCTGTCATGTGTCGGGTCGGACGGCGTGTACGACGAACTCCATTCGGTGTAGTGCAGCGGCAGGGCCGGCAGCGCGGAAGCGGCGATCTCGCGGCGGTTCTTCAGCACGTCGCCGACGACCGCGTTCTCATCCTTGCTGAGCACGGTGCCGGTGGTGCCGAATTCATCGAGGAATCCCTGGTTCACGCCATACGTGTGCGTGCTGACGAAGTCGAGCGGCACCTTGTTCGCGGTGGCATGGGCGATCATCTCCGGTATCCACGCCGCGCCGGCGGTGGCCGGGCCGCCGACCCGGTAGGCCGGGCTGACGCTCTTGATGGCCCGCGCCGCGTGGTCGTACAGCCGGAAATAGTCGGCCTGCGTGCCGGCCCAGAAGCCGTCGAGATTCGGTTCGTTCCAGACCTCGAAATACCAGGTGGCCACTTCGGCTTCGCCATATCGCCCGGTCCAGTGTTCCGTCAGCTTTTTGACGAGTTCGCCCCATTTCGCATAATCGCGCGGCGGCGTGACATTGCCGCGCCACCAGAAAATGGTTTTCTCGCCGCTGGCCATCGCCGACGGCATGAAGCCCAGTTCGACGAAAGGTTTTACGCCGATACTCAGCAGATAATCGTACAGCGCATCGATATACTGGAAATTGTAATGTTCCCTGCCTTGCGCATCGATTTTATAGACGCCCATATCGTCCGACAGCAGGCCATGCATGCGGATATAGCGAAAACCGGCATCGCGTTTTATGTCGGCCAGTTGCCGTTGCCAGTCGGCGCGCAGTCCTTCATTGGCGCGGCCCGCGCCAATCACTTCGTTGAATGTTTTATCCAGCTTGCCGGCAACCTGGCCGACATGGACGTCGATATTGCGCTGCTGCGCCGATGCCGGCTGCGACAGTGACAGCAGGGCGCCCAGCAGGGCCCCGGCGATGCATTGCATGTTGAGGTGTTGTTGCATTGGATTTCCGTCTCGCTCCGCGTTGTCTGAATGGCGCAGGCAGCGGCCCGCGCACTGTCGCGCAGCATGCGGGTGCGGCGGCACGCGCCGCTAGCATTCGGGGCGCAAACGCTGGCGGAATGCGGATAGTTGAAGAAAAACGGGCGCCAGTGTCAGTCCGCGCACGCGGTCCGGAAGGCCTTTGGCGTGCAGCCGTACTCTTCCTTGAAGAGCTTGTTGAAGTACGAAACGTTCGCGTAGCCGACCGAATACGCGATCTCGGCGACGGCCAGCGCGTCGCTTTCCGACAGCAGCCGGGCCGCTTCCGTCAGCCGCAATTTATTCAGGTAGGCGGTGAAGGTGAAACCCAGTTCGGTTTTCAGGATCTCGTTCAGTTTATTGCGGTTCACGCCCGTTGCCGAAACGACCCTGTCGACATCCATGTCGGCATCGGCATAATGGGTGGCGATAAAGCGCAATACCGCCGCTTTTTCCTTGTCGCGATGCGGTTCCAGCGAAAGCTGCTGGTAGGCGACAAACGGCAAATCCTTTTGCAGCTTTTCCCGAACGTCCGTCACCAGCGCGGCCGCGTGCCGCCGGAAAAACCAGACGGCGAAACCGCCCCAGGCAGTCATCAATATGCCGGCAAGACCGTACAGGTAACGGTAATCGCGGCCATTCAATACCAGGCCGTCGATGACGACCGTGGAGGCAATATTGACGGGGCTTTGAAACGTGGTGCCGATGGCGATTTTCGGTACCCGGTCGAGTTTATACGCCTGGTGGGAAAGGTCGAGCTTGAACATGTCGAACCACCATTGCGGTGTTTCCATCCGCGACAGGTCGATGTCGACCTGCGTGCGGCCCGCGGTACACGCGAAAAACGCGACCGGCGTGCGGTAGCTCAGCAGGTTACCGCGCCTGGACACCCGGTCGTCGAACGTGGGCACGCTCAGCATCAGCGTATTGGCGGGCGCGCAGCGGGCGCCGAACGTGACCGAATCGTAGCGCGACAGGTCGACATGGACGGGCTTGCCGTCGCGGTCTTCGAACAGCAGGTCGGCCGCGGCGAACGGGTAGGCGGTGGACGGCACCAGCCGGAAACCGAACCGCAGCCGCTGCCGGTCTTCGTGGATGGCAATGGTCGTGCCGGCCAACGCGGCAGCCGGGCTGTCCAGGCTGCCGCCCGAATGCCACGGCAGCGTGTTGCCCTGGGCCGGCAGCAGCGGCGTGTGCAGGTGGCTGCGCGTGACGCAGGCGTAGGCCAGCAACAGGCTGGCGGCCAGCAGGCAGGTCAGCGCGGCCAGCGTCTTTCGATAGAAGGCTCCCATGATGTGAGCGCAATCATAGTGCCGGGCCGGCGCTGCCGCAAGCCATGCCTGCGGCTGCTGCCCAGCCATGGACACATGTCGATACTGGCTGTTTCACAAGAGTCAATAGCTTGTTGCATATAAGAATCAGCATCAAATAGTGATGTTTCCGCATGGCATATTTATGTAGCTTGCAATCTGCACTTGAGTAAGACTGCAAATACTTAACGATCGGAAATAATAAAATGCATTTCATCAAGCGATTGACCATTCAGCGGAAACTCATGCTCAGCATGGGCCTGTGTTTGCTTGCCTTCATGGCGATTTCATCCGTGATGAGCGTGGCCATGAACGGCAACCGGGCACGCGAGCGCGCGGTGACGCAGGAACTGCCGGCACAGGTCGGCGAGATTCGCAACGACGTGCTGCGCCAGATCGGCCGCACGCTGGCGGTGTCGGAAACGCTGGCCAACGACACCTATGTGCATGCGTGGGAAGACGCCGGCTTGCCGGAGGAGGGGGCGGCGGCGTGGCAGGCCCATGCGCGCCACCTGAAGGAGAAAAACGGCGCCGCCACGGTCTTCTGGATATCGAAGGACACGGGGAAATATTTCACCGATGGGGGCTACGACCGCACGCTGGCGCAGGACAAGCCGGGCGACGCCTGGTTCTACGGTTTCCTGTCCAGCGACGTACCTTACCGCCTGGATATCGACAAGGATGTCGCGTCGGGTAACTTCATGCTGTTCATTAACAACCGCGCTCGGACGGCTGGCGGCAAGCTGGCGGTCGCGGGCGTCGGGCTGGCCGTCAACGACCTGGCGAAGACGATCCGCGATTACCGGCTGGGCGAGACCGGCACCGTGTCGCTGGTGCGCCCGAGCGGCGTGCTGCTGATCGACCGCGATCCGCAACTGGCCGACGGCAAGCACCGGGTGCAGGACCAGCCGGGCTTCGATGCCGCGGTGGTCAAGGCGCTGTTCGGCGGCCAGGCGTTTGCGCATGTGGTGGTCGACAGCCCGCAAGGCCGGCTGTTCGTGGCGTCGTCCTATATCAAGGACTTGAACCTGTACCTGCTGGCGCGGGTGCCGGAGAACGAAGTGCTGGGCGACATCGCGCGCTCGGCCACGATCTCGGCGCTGATCGCGGGCCTGGTCGGCGGCGCCATCGGCCTGGCCGGCATCTGGCTGATCAGCCGCGCCATTGCCGCACCCGTGATGCGGGCCGCCACGATGCTGGGCGAGATCGCCGACGGCAATGGCGACCTGAGCCGCCGGATGCCGGTGGAATCGTCCGACGAGGTCGGCGCGCTGGCCGACGCGTTCAACCGCTTCATTTCCTCGCTGAACGGTACCATCCTGCAGGTACGTGAAAGCGCGCACCAGATCTCCACCGCCACCGGCGAGATCGCCACCGGCAACCTCGACCTGTCGAACCGTACCGAGGCGCAGGCCTCGAATCTGGAAGAAACCGCCGCGGCGATGGAAGAGCTGACGACCACCGTGCGCCAGAATGCCGACAATGCGGCCCAGGCCAACGCGCTGGTGGCGACCACCGCCGATGCGGCGCGCAAGGGCGGCGCCGTGGTGGCGCAGGTGGTCGACATGATGGGCGCCATCACCGAGAGTTCGCGGCGCATTTCGGACATCATCGGGGTCATCGACGGCATCGCATTCCAGACCAATATCCTGGCGCTCAATGCCGCGGTGGAAGCGGCGCGGGCCGGCGAACAGGGCCGCGGCTTCGCGGTCGTCGCCGCCGAGGTGCGCAACCTGGCGCAGCGCTCAGCCACCGCCGCGAAGGAAATCAAGGACCTGATCCTGGCCTCGGTCGACCAGGTCGGCGCCGGCAGCAAACTGGCCGACGGCGCCGGGCGGGCAATGGGCGACATCGTGCAGTCGGTGCAGCAGGTGGCCGACCTGGTGGCCCAGATCGCCACCGCCAGCGACGAGCAGAGCGAGGGCATCGGCCAGGTCAACGGCGCCATCGGCGAGATGGACAATGTCACGCAGCAGAACGCCGCGCTGGTGGAAGAGGCGGCGGCGGCCGCCGAATCGCTGCGCGTGCAGGCGGCGGCACTGGAACAGGTGGTGGGCACGTTCAAGCTCGATGCGGGGGCTGCCCTGCCTGCCGGCTTGCCGGCCGGGTTGCCTTCGCGCGCCAGGCCGGCGCGGCGCGCAGCCCTCAGCGCTCGCTGAAAAACGCGCTGGGCGTGGTGCCGAAGGTCTTGCGAAACATCTGCGAAAACGCCGACTGGCTGGCATAGCCCAGCTCTTCGGCGACACGTGCCAGCGGCATGCCGCCGGCGATCATCGGCGCGGCGTGGGCCAGGCGCACCTGCTGGCGCCATTGCCCGAAGCTCATGCCGAGCTCTTTCTCGAAGAGCCGTGCCAGCGTGCGCTCGGAAGCGCCGACCTGGCCGGCCCAGTCGGCCAGCGTGAGTGCGGCACCGGGCGCATCGATCAGGCGCCCGCACAGGCTTTGCAGCCGCTTGTCGCGCGGCAGCGGCACGCGGATCGGCCGTGTCTCGCAACGCGCCACTTCATCGAGCATCAATTCCGACAGCATGGTGGCGCGCGGCGACGGCGCCAGCGGCGGCAGCTGTTCCAGCGCCAGGATCAGCTCGCGCAGCAGCGCAGACACTTCCAGCACGCGGCATGCCTCGTCCGGAAACGGTGCGCGCTCGGCCAGGATGCGCACCGGCCGCAGCCGGATCGCCTGCAATACCATGACCGAGTGCTCGACACCCGGGGCGATCCAGACTGCGCGCGACGGCGGCACGATCCACGTGCTGTCGGCGGCGGTCACCCGCAGCACGCCGTCGAGCGCGTGCGTCAGCTGGCCCCAGGTGTGCCGGTGCGGCAGCATCGCATCGCGGCGATCGAGGTCGCGGGCGATCAGCGTGATCGGGCGGGCCGGCGTGGGCTCGAAGCCATCCGGGTACGGCAGCGTGTGGCGGACGATGGGAACCGACATGGCAGGATTTCGATAAAAATTGACATCCTATCTCAAAACAGACGCCGGGGTTTTTCCTACACTGGCCTTTTGAGAGGATGCAATGAACAAGGAAACGGACCACTACACGGATAAGCACGTGGGCAAGGACGTAAATAAGGCCAGCGTCCTGCGCAACGATGCCCGCGTGATCGGCCTGGTCGGCCTGGCACACGGTACTTCGCACTTCTACCACCTGATCCTGGCCGCGCTGTTCCCGTGGCTGAAGCCGGCGTTCAACCTCAGTTACGCCGAGCTGGGCCTGCTGATGACGGTATTTTTCGTCGTGTCGGGCGTCGGGCAGGCGTGCGCCGGCTTCGTGGTCGACCGCGTCGGCGCGCGCCGCGTGCTGTTCTTCGGCGTCGGCATGCTGGGCGTGTCGGCGCTGGTGCTGTCGGTGGCCGGCAGCTATGCGGCGCTGATGGCCGGCGCACTGCTGGCCGGCATCGGCAACAGCATTTTCCATCCGGCCGACTACACGCTGCTGAACCAGCGCGTGTCGCGCGAGCGGCTGGCCCACGGCTTTTCGGTACACGGCATCAGCGGCAATCTCGGCTGGGCGGCGTCGCCATTGTTCATGACCACCGTCGCGGCGCTGGCAAGCTGGCGCACCGCGCTGGCGCTGGCCGCGCTGCTGCCGTTTGCCGTGCTGGCGATCCTCGTGCTGAACCGCCATGCGCTGCGGCCGAATCCGCCGCAGCATGCCGGCGCGCAGGAAGGCGCTGAGGGGACGCTGGCATTCCTGCGGCTGCCTTCGGTGTGGATGTGCTTTGCCTTCTTCTTCCTGACCGCGGTGGCGCTGGGCGGCATCCAGGCCTTCGCCGCGATCGGGCTGGAACAGCTGTATGGCATCTCGCGCGAGCTGGCCACCAGTTCCTACACGGCCTACATGCTGGCCTCGGCCGCCGGCATGGTGGTGGGAGGCTTCGTCGGCGCCGGTTCCGGCAACCATGACCGCAATATCGCCATCGCGTTCGCCATCGCCGCCGTGCTGGCGCTGGTGCTGGGCATGGCCGTGGTGCCGGGCTGGCTGGCGCTGCCGCTGATGGCGCTGATCGGTTTCTGCTCCGGCGTGGCCGGGCCGTCGCGCGACCTGATGATCCGTGCCGCCGCGCCGAAGAATGCCACCGGCCGCGTGTACGGGGTCGTGTATTCGGGCCTGGACACCGGCCTCTCGGTGGGGCCGCTGATGTTCGGCGCGGTGATGGATGCCGGCCATCCCGGCTGGCTGTTTGCCGGCATCGCGCTGTTCCAGGCGCTGGCGATCGGCACGGCGGTGGGCGTGGGGGGCAGTACCCGCGCGGTAGCACTGAAAAACGCCTAGAATCGGAGCAGTTCAACTGCCGAGGGTTTCCGATGAGCCACGCCTTGCCCAATCACACTTCCGGCCACGCGCCGGGCATTGCCGATTTCGCCACTGCCGACCTGTGCGACGACAACGCCATGCTGCTGGAGGATGGCCGCCTGGCCGTGCTGCCGCCGGTATTGCGCCATTTCGGCAAGCGCATCCGTTTCGCCGGCCGTGTCGTGACGCTGAAGGTATTCGAAGATAACGCGCTGGTGCGCGCCATGCTGGAAACGCCGGGCGATGGGCAGGTGCTCGTCGTCGACGGCGGCGGCAGCCTGCGGCGCGCGCTGGTCGGCGGCCAGCTGGCGCTGCTGGCGCAGGACAATGGCTGGGCCGGCGTGGTCGTCGACGGCTGCGTGCGCGATACCGTTGAAATCGACAGTTGCGACATCGGCATCCGCGCACTGGCCGCGCATCCGCAGCGCAGTGCCCGCAAGGGCGCCGGCGAACGCAATGTCCGCGTGCAGATCGCCGGCGTTCCCGTCAACCCGGGCGACTGGCTGTACGCGGATGCCGACGGCATCCTGGTAGCCCAGCAGCGGCTGGCGTGAGGCAGCGCGGCCCCGCGCCGCGGTTTTTCATGCCGCAAGGCATCCGGCACGGCCTGCCGTTTTTGGCGCCCTGGCCGTTCTCTGGGATAATGCCGGCTCGAATCCTCCGTTAGAAGACCATGTTCAGTTACCGCCACGCCTTCCATGCCGGCAATCACGCCGACGTCCTGAAGCATTTCGTCCAGCTCCAGTTGCTGCAATACCTCAACCAGAAGGACGTGGCCTACAGCTACATCGACACCCATGCCGGCGCCGGCGTGTATGCACTGGACAGCGTGCAGGCCACCAAGACGGCCGAATTCGAAACCGGCATCGCACCGCTGTGGGATCGCACCGACCTGCCGGAGGCATTGGCCGAGTACGTCAACCTGATCCGCGCGATGAATCCGAGCGGCAAGATGCGCTACTACCCGGGCTCGCCATACGTGGCCGAGCAGGCGGCGCGCGAAATGGATCGGTTGCGCCTGTTCGAACTGCATCCGGCCGATGTGCGCCTGCTGGCCGACAATTTCACGAAGCTGGAGCAGCACCAGGCGGCGCAGGGCAAGCGCAGCACGGTGCGCGGCAAGCGCGTGATCATCAACAAGGCCGACGGCTTCCTCGGCGTGCGCGCATTGCTGCCGCCGCCGTCGCGCCGGGCGCTGGTGCTGTGCGATCCGCCGTACGAGGACAAGCAGGATTACCGCAAGGTGATCGACATGCTGGGCGATGCGCTGAAGCGCTTTCCCAGCGGGACCTATGCGGTCTGGTACCCGGTACTGCAGCGTATCGAGGCCCGCAATTTCGCCGAGAAACTGAAACACCTGCCCGCGCAGAGCTGGCTGAACGTGACGCTGTCGATCTCCGGGCCGACGCCGGACGGCATCGCGCTGCACACCAGCGGCATGTTTGTCCTGAACCCGCCGTACACGCTGGCGGCGACGCTGAAGACCGTGATGCCTTACCTTGTACAGGTGCTGGGACGCGACAAGGGAGCGGGCTTTACGCTCGACAGTGGCGACCAGTCCACGCCACGCGTCCAGGACAAACGGAATGTCACGCGGCGGTCATAAACTGATTGCCATATCGCTAATGACGAGTTAAGGTAGCGGCATCGTTTTCAAGCAGGTCCCCCATGACTCTGGCAGTTAGCCCGGATATTCCGATGCCCTACGCCAATCATTTTTTCCTGGCGCGGCAACCCATCCTCAATCGTTCCCAGCGGCTCGTTGCCTATGAGCTGCTGTACCGTAACGCCAACAGCCACGACGTGGAAGTCACGGACGGCAGGGCGGCCACCGCGTCCGTCATTGCCCACGCGTCCGAGCTGGGCATGCAGAAAGTGGTCGGCGAGCAGCTGGCCTACGTGAACGTGGACACGGCCGGGCTGATGAGCGATTTCATTCACTTCCTGCCCAACGACAAGGTCATCCTCGAAGTGCTCGAATCGGTCGAGGCGACACCGGACGTGGTGGCGCGCGTTACCGAGCTGAGGCTGGCTGGTTACAAGTTTGCCCTGGACGACGTGGTCGGCGCGTCGGACAGCCTGGACAAGCTGCAGCCGCTGATGGACGTGATCAAGATCGACATCAAGGGCATGGGCCGCGATTCGCTGGCCGAGCTGACCCGCTCGCTGAAGAATCCGCGCCAGAAGCTGCTGGCGGAAAAAGTCGAGACGCACGAGGAATTCCGGCATTGCATGGACCTGGGATTCGAGTATTTCCAGGGCTATTATTTCGCCCGGCCGGTCATCCTTTCCGGCAAGAAGATAGCGCCATCACAAATGGCGGTGATGCAACTGCTGGAGTTGCTGGCATCCGACGCGGACCAGCGCGACATCGAACGGGCCATCAAGCTCGATCCATTGATCACGCTGAACCTGCTGCGCCTGGTGAATACGCCGGCGGTCGGCGCGCGCTTCCGCATCAATTCCGTTGGCCACGCGCTGATCGTGCTGGGACGCCAGCAGTTGCAGCGCTGGCTGCAGATCCTGCTGTACGTCAAAGGCCATCAATACGACTCGCCGCTGCTGCAACTGGCGACGACGCGCGGCAAGACGATGGAGAACCTGCTCGAACAGCTGCGCCCCGGCGAGCGCGTCGGCGCCGATATCGGCTTCACGGTCGGCATCATGTCGCTGATGGATACGCTGTTCTCGGTGGCGATGCCGGAAATCCTCGACAGCGTAAACGTGCTGGACGACGTGCGAGCGGCACTGCTGCACCGCACCGGCGAGTATGGCGACGTCCTGAAGCTGATCGAACTGGTCGAGGAAGCGCAGGAAGGCCCTGAGCTGACGGGCCTGCTGCACCGGCTGGGCCTGCCGCCATCCACGCTGTACGCCAGCCAGCTGGCCGCGTACGAGTGGATCAATGAATATACCAGCGGCGTCGGCGTCACGCCGGTGCGCTGACCTGCCGTCGGGTTGCCGCCAGGTTGACTTGGTTCAGCCGGCCGCCAGGAGCAGGAATACCGTCGGTTTCTTGTGGAAATCCGGTCCCCGGTTCGCTGCCAGTGCGCTTTTCCATTGCGCCGCCGTCTGTGTGCGGATGGTTTCCGACGGCAGGCTGATGTCGGTGGCCACGCAGACCAGCGTGCCGGGCTGGCAGGCCGTGGCAAGGGCTTCCAGCAGGGCGCCGTTGCGGTACGGCGTTTCAATGAACAGCTGCGTCTGCTTCTCGGCACGCGAACGCTGTTCCAGCTCCTTCAGGCGCTTGGCGCGCGCGGCGGCGTCGACGGGCAGGTAACCGTTAAAGGCGAAACTCTGGCCGTTCAATCCGCTTGCCATCACTGCCAGCAGCAGCGACGACGGGCCGACCAGCGGCCGTACCGGAATGCCTTCCTTGTGAGCCAGACGCACCAGGTCGGCGCCCGGATCCGCCACGGCCGGCACGCCCGCTTCCGACAGCAGGCCGGCATCGTGGCCGTCGCGCAGCGGCGCCAGCAGGCCGGCAAGGGCGTCGGCCTTGGTGTTGACGTTCAGTTCAGTGATCGCGATTTCCTGCAGGGGCAGGGCAAGCGGATGGACGGCATGCACGCGTTTCAGGAACGCCCGCGCCGTCTTCGCGTTTTCCGCGACGAAATGCGCCAGTTGCGCCGTGGTCGCCTGCACGTGGTCGGGAATGACATGGTCCAGCGCCGCGGTCTCGCCCAGCGTATTGGGAATCAGGTAAAGGGTGCCGGGCATGTTCAGCCTTGGAAGAAGGTGACGCCGGCCGCGCGCAGCATGCCGGTCAGGGCGATCAGCGGCAGGCCGGTGAGCGCGGTGGGGTCGGAGGAATCGATGCGTTCCAGGATGGCGATGCCGAGGCCCTCGTTCTTGGCGCTGCCCGCGCAATCGTAAGGTTGTTCGATGCGCAGGTAGGCATCGAGTTCGGCGTCGGGCAGGTCGCGGAACGTGACGGTGGTCCGGATATCTTCCACGGCGCAGGTGCCGGTACGGCCGTCCCACAGGCACAGCGCAGTATGGAAGACGACTTCGCGCCCGCGCATCTTCTGCAGCTGGGCGAGGGCGGCGGCGTGGCTGCCGGGCTTGCCGATCTGTTCATCGTCCAGCGTGGCGACCTGGTCGGAGCCGATCACCAGGCTGCCGGGATGGCGCGCCGCGACGGCACCGGCCTTTTCGCGTGCCAGCCGCAGCGCGGTGGCGGACGGCGACTCGCCGGCCAGCGGGGTCTCGTCGATTGCCGGCACGTCGACGGTGAAGGGCAGCCGGAGCCGTTGCAGCAGTTCGCGGCGGTAAGCCGAACTCGATGCAAGCACCAGCGGAGGGGAGGGGGATTGGCTTTGGTTCATGGAAACATTTTCTTGTGGCGACGCGCTTTGAATTGTTATATGCTCTGTGCGCCGTCGGATCGCGGTCGTTGCACGGTTGCAATGTTATTGTAACGTTGTTGGATTGTTGTTGAACATTCGCTGTGCCGGCACCCGAAATGTGCCGGATTGCGCGCAAGTCTTTGACCGGCCGCAGGAAACCCTGTTATTATCTCAGGTTTTCGAGGGAAGTTTTAGCCGATGAGCGCTGCAATGACCACCCAGCTGATCGATGCTTTTGAATTCTGTCGGACAGGCGGCACCCGCGAAGGCGTAACGCCGGTGGCTCAGATGGAACGCCTGGTACGCGATTGCGCGTCCTCCGATGGCGAGATTGCCTGGAAGGCCGAAGGCGGCACGAGCAGGCAGGGTTTCCCGCAGATGCGCCTGGCCGTTACCGGCACCGTGCAACTGGCATGCCAGCGCTGCCTTGCACCGTTTGCCTACGAAATCGATTCTTCCACCGTGCTGATGCTGGGCGAAGACGATGCCAAGGCCGATGAAATCGAAGAGGTCATCGATGACGAGACGATCGACGTGATCGTCGGCACGCGGTCGATGAACCTGATGGACCTGATTGAAGACGAGGCCCTGCTGGCCTTGCCGCAAGCACCGAAGCACGATGTCTGCCCCGATACGGCGCTGCTCGATACGGTGCGCAGCGAAAAGAAGTCGCCATTCGATGTGCTGAAGGCGCTGAAAAAATAAGGAATCTCGAGTAATTCATTGGACGGCGCCAATCGGCGGATTGCGTTGGCCGGCGTATCGATCGGTGTAGCCGATCGGGGTATCAATAATACGCACGGCTTTCTCAAACGGGATCGGCGCCGTCCATTGCGGTTTTTCGGGATATGCCGAGTAGTTGTAAAGAACATGCCAATCGGGCTGCGAGTATTGGCATTGAGTAGTAATGCAGCATGGCGGAGCGTCAAAAACGCGATGCCGCTGGGATACTCGATTTGCATGTATTTGCCGGTCGATTGTGTTAAAATTTTAGAACTTAAGTATTAGGAGTCATCATGGCTGTTCAACAGAACAAGAAGTCCCCGTCGAAGCGCGGCATGCACCGTTCGCACGATTTCCTGACCGCCCCTAACCTGGCAGTCGAGCCGACCACCGGCGAAACCCACCTGCGTCACCATATCAGCCCGAACGGCTTTTATCGTGGTCGCAAGGTGCTGAAGACCAAAAACGACGAGTAATCGGCGTTTTGGTTTCGGCCAAAGACCAAAAGCGGTGCACGCGAAAGTTTTATCGTGGCGCCGCTTTTTCTTTTCGTCGACCCCGAGCACCTTCCAGCATGCCAGGCGCAGGTAATCGCTGTGCTGCAATGCTGTTCCCCGGCCTGCCGGGAACTGATGTGTCTTGAAACCGCAGGCTCCGGCGCTCGCGCCGGGATTGCATCTTGCCCGCAATGACAATTAAAATTTCTATCGACTGCATGGGCGGCGACCACGGCCCGTCGGTCACCATTCCTGCCGCAATTTCCTTCCTGAACCGCGAATCCGATGCCGAACTGATCCTGGTGGGCCTCGAAGACGTGCTCCGCGCCGAGCTGAAGAAGCATCGCGCCGGCGACCATCCCCGCATTACCGTATTGCACGCGTCCGAGCAGGTCTTGATGGACGATCCTCTTGAAGTGGCACTGCGCCGCAAGAAGGATTCATCGATGCGCGTGGCCATCGAGCAGGTCAAGGACGGCAAGGCCCAGGCCTGCGTCTCCGCCGGCAATACGGGCGCACTGATGGCGGTTTCGCGCTATGTGCTGAAAACCATGGCCGGCGTCGACCGCCCGGCCATCTGCGGCATCATGCCGAACCAGAAGGATGGCCCCACGTACGTGATGGACCTGGGTGCCAACGTGGATTGCGAACCGCACCACCTGCACCAGTTCGCGATCATGGGTTCCGTGCTCGTGCATGCAATGGAAGGCATCGCGCGCCCCACGATCGGCCTGCTCAACGTGGGCACCGAAGACATCAAGGGCAACGAAGTGGTCAAGGCCACTTCCGCCTTGCTGCAGATCGACCACGAGCGCGGCAAGCTGAACTTCCATGGCAATGTGGAAGGCAACGATATCTTCAAGGGCACGACCGATGTGGTCGTGTGCGACGGCTTTGTCGGCAATGTCGCCCTGAAGGCCGTGGAAGGCGTGGCGGGCTTCTTCAAGATGGTGCTGACGACTGAACTCAAGCGTAATCCCATCACCATGCTGGGTGCCGCGATCGCCAACAGTGCGCTCAAGCGCATCCGGCAGCGGCTCAACCCCGCGCGCTACAACGGTGCCAGCCTGCTGGGCCTGCGCGGTCTCGTGTTCAAGAGCCATGGCAGTGCCGAAGCGGAAGCCTATGAATGGGCGATCCGCCGGGCCTACGATGCTGCCAAGAACGATGTGCAGCAGCAGCTGGCGGACCTGATCGCCGAACTGATGCCGCGCGAAAATACAACCATTGGATGAGACGGCATGACCCTGTACAGCAAAATCATCGGCACCGGCAGCTACCTGCCCGAACAACGCGTAACGAACCAGGCACTGGCCGACCAGCTGGGGGCCAAGGGAATCGAAACGTCCGACGAGTGGATCACCACCCGTAGCGGTATCGCGGCGCGCCATTACGCCGCGCCGGAGCAGGTTTCCTCCGACCTGGCCGTGATCGCGGCCCGGCGCGCGCTGGAGATGGCGCAACTGCAGCCGGACGACATCGACCTGATCATCGTGGCCAGTTCCACGCCGGACTTCCTCGGCAGCTTCCCCAGTACCGCCTGCATCGTGCAGCGCAAGCTGGGCATGACCAATACCAGCGCGGCCGTGGACGTGCAGGCCGTCTGCAGCGGCTTCGTGTACGCCATGGCCTCGGCCGACAGCTTCATCAAGTCCGGCATGCACAAGAACGTGCTGGTGATCGGTTCCGAAGTGTTCTCGCGCATCCTGAATTTCGAAGACCGCACCACCTGCGTGCTGTTCGGCGATGGTGCCGGCGCCGTGGTGATGAGCGCATCCGAAGAGCCGGGCGTGCTGGCGTGCAAGCTGCATGCGGATGGCCGGCATTCCGACATCCTCTCCGTGCCCGGCAACGTGGCCGGCGGCGCGGTGGCGGGCAGTGCCTTCCTGTACATGGATGGCCAGGCCGTCTTCAAGCTGGCCGTTACCGTGCTTGAAAAGGTGGCGCACGAAGCGCTGGACGCGGCAGGCATGACGAGCAGCCAGATCGACTGGCTGATTCCGCACCAGGCCAATATCCGCATCATGAACGGCACCGCGAAAAAGCTGGGGCTGCCGCTGGACAAGATGGTCGTCACCGTCGACCAGCACGGCAACACGTCGGCCGCGTCGATCCCGCTGGCACTCGACACCGCCGTGCGCGATGGTCGTGTGAAGAAGGGCGATGTCGTCATGATGGAAGGCGTCGGCGGCGGTTTCACGTGGGGGGCCGTCCTGGCGAGGATGTAGGAGATAAGAGCTTTACCTGCTCGCCAGGACTTGGCGAGGATGTGAACGCTCGGAGCTTTACTACTGCTCGCCACGACATTGCCAGGATGTGATCGCCCGGAAGCTGTAGGTGGAATGCAAACGGCGGTGTACAATGCGCGCCGTTTTAGAAGTAGTGCTCTAAACGCGGATGCATCCGAAGGCATCCGCTTTTCATAACGAGAACACACATGACCCCATTCGCATTTGTATTCCCCGGCCAGGGCTCCCAGGCCGTGGCCATGATGGCCGGCTTCAACGGTAATCCGGTCGTCGAACAGACGATCGCCGAAGCGTCCGACGCCCTGCAGCTGGACCTCGGCAAGCTGATTGCCGAAGGCCCGAAGGAAGACCTCGACCTGACGACCAATACGCAGCCGGTGATGCTGACGGCCGCCGTTGCCGTCTATCGCGCCTGGATCGCCGCCGGCGGTCCGGTGCCGGCCATCGTCGCGGGCCATAGCCTTGGCGAGTACTCGGCGCTCGTCGCCGCTGGCGTGATCCCGTTCAAGGATGCGGTGCCGCTGGTGCGCTTCCGTGCCCAGGCAATGCAGGAAGCCGTGCCGGTCGGGCAGGGCACGATGGCTGTGGTGCTGGGCCTGTCCGACGAGGACGTGCGCGCCGCCTGCGCCGAAGCCGTGGCCGCCGATCCCACCCAGGTGGTGGAAGCCGTCAACTACAACGCACCGGCACAGGTCGTCATCGCCGGCCACACCGCCGGAGTCGAGAAAGCCTGCGAGATCGCCAAGGCAAAAGGCGCCAAGCGCGCCATGCGGCTGCCCGTGTCGGCGCCATTCCACTCGTCGCTGCTCAAGCCGGCATCGGACCGCTTGCGCGACTACATGGAAAAGATCCATTTCAATGTGCCGCAAATCGATTTGATCAATAACGTTGATGTTGCTGTATTGCATGATCCTGCAAGCATCAAGGATGCACTGGTACGCCAGGCCGCCAGCCCGGTGCGCTGGGTGGAAACGATGCGGAAGGTGGCGGCCGGCGGCATCGTGCAGGTGATCGAATGCGGTCCCGGCAAGGTGCTGATGGGCCTGACCAAGCGCATCGACCCGAACCTCGCCGGCGACGCGATTACCGACCAGGCTTCGCTGGAACGCCTGCTGGCCACGCTGAAACCGGCGTGATGAACCTGGCTGAATGATATCGAAGGAAACACCATGAATCTGTCCAACCAAACCGCGCTCGTCACGGGCGCCTCGCGCGGCATCGGCAAGGCCATTGCCACCGAGCTGGCGCGCCAGGGCGCGAAAGTGATCGGTACCGCCACCACCCAGTCCGGCGCCGAAGCGATTTCCGCTTACCTGGCCGGGATCGCCTCGGAAGTCGGCACCGCGCAAGGTAAAGGCATCGTGCTGGACGTGACGGACGCGGAGCGTTGCAGCGCCGTGATCGACGAAGTCGGCAAGGAGTTCGGCGCGATCGGCATTCTCGTCAACAATGCCGGCATCACCGCCGACCAGCTGGCGATGCGGATGAAGGACGACGAATGGGACAAGGTCATCGCCACCAACCTGAGCGCGGTGGGACGGCTGTCCCGCGCCGTCCTGCGTGGCATGATGAAAGCCAAGACTGGGCGTATTATTAACATTACGTCAGTAGTGGCTTCGTCCGGCAATCCCGGCCAGATGAACTACGCGGCGGCGAAGGCCGGCGTGGAAGGGATGTCCCGCGCGCTGGCACGTGAAATCGGCAGCCGCAACATTACCGTCAACTGCGTGGCGCCCGGCTTCATCGACACGGACATGACGAAAGTGCTGGGCGAGGAACAGCATGCGGCCCTGCTGACGCAGATCCCCCTGGGCCGCCTCGGCAAGCCGGAAGACATCGCCGCGGCGGTGGCTTTCCTGGCTTCGCCAAGCGGCGCGTACATCACCGGCACCACGTTGCACGTGAATGGCGGCATGTACATGGGGTAAATGAGCAGAACGAGGAATTAGGCGGCATTGCACAGGATTTATGTGGGTAATGCCGTTTTTTAGCAGTAATTTCGGTAAAGCTGAGTGCAGAAGCCGAAATTAGTTTTTCAGTGCGCAAACCTGATAAAATGCGCGCTTTCCGTAACATACACACAATGGAGCCATAACATGTCCGATATCGAACAACGCGTTAAGAAGATCGTCGCCGAACAACTGGGCGTCGCCGAAGCCGACATCAAGAACGAATCGTCCTTCGTCGATGACCTGGGCGCCGACTCCCTCGACACCGTTGAACTGGTAATGGCACTGGAAGACGAGTTCGAAATGGAAATCCCTGACGAACAAGCTGAAAAGATCACCACCGTGCAGCAGGCTATCGATTACGCGACGGCCCACGTCAAGGCCTAAGCAGCAGCAACAGCAGCACAGATCGACTCCAGGAGAATCGCTTGAGTTCCAAAAACCGTCGTGTGGTGGTTACCGGCCTAGGCGTCGTGTCCCCGATCGGCAATACGACTGCCGAAGCGTGGAGCGCGATTACCGAAAGCAAATCCGGTATCGCCAACATCACCAAGTTTGATGCCAGCGCGTTCTCGACCCGCTTTGCCGGCGAGGTCAAGAACTTCAACGTCGAAAGTTATCTCGACGTCAAGGAGGCTCGCCATATGGATGCATTCATCCATTACGGCATGGCCGCGGGTATCCAGGCGATCCAGGATTCCGGTCTGGTCGTCACCGAAGAGAACGCCGATCGCATCGGCGTGATCATCGGCTCCGGCATCGGCGGCCTGCCGATGATCGAAGAACAGAAAGCGGATTACGACAAGCGCGGTCCGCGCCGTATCTCGCCGTTCTTCGTGCCGGCCTCGATCATCAACATGATCTCCGGTAACCTCTCGATCAAATACGGCATGCGCGGTCCCAACCTGGCGATCGTGACAGCCTGTACTACCGGCCTGCACAGCATCGGCGCGGCAGCGCGCCTGATCGAATATGGCGATGCCGACGTCATGGTGGCCGGCGGTGCCGAATCCACGGTGTCGCCGCTGGGCCTGGGCGGCTTCGCCTCCGCCCGCGCGCTGTCTTCCCGCAACGACGATCCCGCGACCGCATCCCGCCCATGGGACAAGGACCGCGACGGCTTCGTGCTGGGCGAAGGCGCCGGCGTCATGGTGCTGGAAGAATACGAGCACGCGAAAGCGCGCGGCGCCAAGATCTACGCGGAATTGCTCGGCTTCGGCATGAGCGCGGATGCGTATCACATGACGTCGCCGCTGGAAGACGGCAGCGGCGGCGCCAAATCGGCGATCGCGGCAATGAAGAATGCCGGCATCAATGCCGACCAGGTGCAGTACCTGAACGCGCACGGCACCTCGACGCCGCTGGGCGACGTAGCCGAAGTCACCGGCATCAAGTATGCGTTCGGCGAGCATGCAAAGAGCCTGGTCGTCAGTTCGACGAAATCGATGACCGGTCACCTGCTTGGCGGCGCCGGGGGCCTCGAAGCCGTGTTCACCGTGCTGGCGATCCACCACCAGGTGGCACCGCCGACGATCAACCTGTTCAACCAGGACCCTGCGTGCGACCTGGACTTCTGCGCCAACGTCGCCCGCCCGATGGCCATCCAGTATGCCGTGAAAAACTCGTTCGGCTTCGGCGGAACGAACGGCAGCCTCGTGTTCGGAAAAATGTGAACTTTCCCGGCTCACTCCGGTCAAAACCGGAGTGAGCGCCAGTGGCCCGGCGGTTGACTTCATTGTCGACCGCCGCGGCCTGCCGGTGCCGGCATTCGACGGCACCCTATCGCCCGGCAAGAGGCCGGCGCTTCCCGAGTTTTATCGTATTTTCCCGAGCTTTATCGTAACCGTTCCTGGCTGTTCCCTGGCTGTGCCTGGCTGCAATGGGTTGTACTTGTCTATCGCTGGCTTCTGCCTGCTTTTGCTTCGCTCTTTCCTGATTCTCGCCTGACTTTTGCCTGACTCTTGCTGGACTCTTGCTGGACTCTGGCCTGGCTTTAGCCGGACTCTTGCCTCGCTTTTGTCCGGCTTGCGCCTGGCGATTGCCGATCCATTGCCGGATCGTCCGGTTGCCGGCTTATCCGCCGTCCACCGGTCGTTTGCCGGATTGCATGGATTGTCCGCGCCGGTCCGGCAGCTTTCGGCAGGCGTTCATTGCGCTCACCCGGGTTCGATCGCCACGATGTCCATCGCCATGTCCGCCATCATCCATCCGTCGGCCGCCTTGCGCCTGGCACAGGCGGCGTTGTGCGGGGCCGTGGTGGCTTGCGGCGCATCGTTCGGGGTCAGCCTGGCCGGGATGGCGATGGTATTCGCCGGCGCTGCCGCGGCGCTTTGCCAGCGGCGGCTTGTCAAGCTTGCGCGCATTGATATTTCGGCTGTCGGCCATATCCGCCTGACGGTATACCAGCAGGGGGAGGCGCCACACGCGGGCATGGGGAGAAGCGTGCGGTTGTTGCCTGGCTCTACGTTGTGGCCCGGTCTGCTGCTGTTGCGCCTGCAAGGCGATCCGGGAGAGGCGGATGACGCAGGCAAAGCCGGCAAGGCTGGCCGCGTGCATTGGCTGATCGTACTGCCCGACAGCGCCGCGCCGGACGTGCGGCGCCGGCTGGCCGTGGCGGTCCGTGCGATCGCTTCAGGCCGGGCCGGCGGAGCGGTCAGCGTCGGCGGTGCGAAAAAAAATCCTGGAAACCCCTGAACCAATTACCTCGCGTTGCCCTCTATAGGCATATGGAGCGCCGGCGCTGGGCCACCGAGGGCACAAGGTGTGACGACAGACCGTGAAAGCGATCAGCTGCTGGTCGAGCGAGTCCAGGCAGGTGAGCGGCAAGCATTCGACTTGCTCGTGTCGAAGTATCAGCGCAGGCTGATGCGGCTGGTCTCGCGCATCGTGCACGATCCCGCCGAGGCAGAAGATATAGTCCAGGAAAGCTTTATCAAGGCTTTCCGCGGCCTGCGCCACTTTCGTGGCGATTCCGCCTTCTACACGTGGCTGTACCGGATCGGCATCAACACCGCCAAGAACTTTATCGTCACGCAGAGCCGTCGCACCCCCACATCGACCGATGTCGATGCCGAAGGTGCGGAAGGGTTCGACGAGGGGGAGGGACTGCGCGATATCAATACACCCGAGTCCATGCTTGCAAGCAAGCAGATCGCGGAAACCGTCAATGCCGCAATGGACTCGCTACCCCTCGACTTGCGCACGGCGATCCTGCTGCGCGAGATCGAGGGCTTGAGTTACGAAGAGATATCGGAAATCATGGCGTGCCCGATCGGAACCGTGCGCAGCCGTATTTTCCGGGCCCGCGAAGTCATTGCCGACAAACTGCGGCCACTATTGAATGTGCCAGTTGACAAGCGCTGGTAGGGCTTCGAAACTGACAGGCCGGTTCATGCGATCGCTGCGCCTTGCCTATTACCATCGCTGCGCTTTAACCGATTGATCACCAGGCATGGTTCTTTGCCCGTTACTCCGTTACCCATCACCCCGTTATCCAGTTATCCCAGTTATCCAGTTACCCAGTCACCCTTTGATCATTAATCGTTGCGCATCGCGTTACCAATCAATCGTCGCTTGTTAATCGCATTCTTTGCCATCCACGGATCTGTCATGGAAACCCCCAACCGCCTCCAGGAAAACATCTCGGCGATGGTAGATAACGAATTGCCGGCATCCGAAGTGGAATTGACACTGGCCGCGCTGTCCGAGCCCGAGGGCCTGGCTGCCTGGCGCCTCTATCACGCGGCAGGCGACGCGCTGCGCGCGCACCAGCCGGAAGCTGAGCTGTCGGGCGATTTCACGGCGCGACTCGCCGAGCGCCTGGCTGCCGAAGAGTTGCCGGGGCGGCCTGCCGACCCTGCGGTGCACCAGGATGCCGCTCCCGCTCCCGCCGTTACGCTGCCCTGACTCACCCGGGCCCGCGCGCAACGCCGCCCGCCCGCCGCTGTCACGCTCTCGTCACTTCTCCCTGCAGTACGCGCCCCGCGGTTACATCCGCTAGCGCGGCGTTACAGCGCGCTACAAATCTCCCCTTGAAATTTGTTATCTGTTGCAACATCTTGTGCGTGCTGCAACTTCAGCTTTTCGCTTAACATAGTACGTTGCGTCCTGACCCATCCCGAAAACAGACAACCTATGAAAACCAATATCTCTGCTGGTAATAAAACCCTGTCGGCGCTGCTGGTCAGCGCGGGTATCCTGTTTGCGCCTGCCGCGCTGGGGCTGGCACCCGTCCATGCCGCGCCGGCCACCGGCGCCGTGGCCGGCCTGCCCGATTTCGCCGACATGGTGGACAAGGTCGGTCCGGCTGTCGTCAACATCCGTACCACCGAGCGCCTGCGTCAGCCTACGCCCGGCATGACGGATGAGGACGAAATGCAGGAATTCTTCCGCCGCTTCTTCGGCGGCCAGATGCCGACCCCGCGCCGCGAAGGCCAGCAGCCGCGCGGCCGGCAGCAACAGCAGGCGCCGGTGGAGCGCGAAGTGCAGCGCGGCGTCGGTTCCGGCTTCATCATTTCCGCCGACGGCTACGTGCTGACCAACGCCCACGTGGTGGCCGGCGCCGACGAGGTGTACGTCACGCTGACGGACAAGCGCGAATTCAAGGCCAAGGTACTGGGCTCCGATGCCCGCACCGATGTGGCCGTGCTGAAGGTCGACGGCGCGAACCTGCCGGTGCTGAAGATGGGCGATTCGAACAAGATCCGTGTCGGCGAGTGGGTTGTCGCCATCGGCTCGCCGTTCAACCTGGAAAACTCGGTCACGGCCGGCATCATCTCCGCCAAGTCGCGCGATACCGGCGAATACCTGCCGCTGATCCAGAGCGACGTGGCCGTCAACCCCGGCAACTCGGGCGGCCCGCTGATCAATATGCGCGGCGAAGTCATCGGCATCAACTCGCAGATCGCCACGCTGAGCGGTGCCTACAACGGCATTTCGTTCGCCGTGCCGATCGACGAGGCTATGCGCGTGGCCGACCAGTTGAAGGCCACCGGCAAGGTCACGCGCGGCCGCATCGGCGTGCAGATCGGCCCGGTTACCCGCGACGTGGCCGAGTCGCTGGGCCTGAAGGAGGCGCGCGGCGCCGAGGTGTCGATGGTGGAAGAGGGCGGCCCGGCCGCCAAGGCGGGCCTGCGCGCCGGCGATATCGTCCTCAAGTTCAATGGCGCCGACATCAACGGCTCGAACGACCTGCCGCGGCTGGTCGGCAATTCCAAGCCCAATTCCCGCGCCACGATCACCGTCTGGCGCCAGGGCAAGGCTGTCGACCTGCCCATCACCGTGGCCGAGCTGGAATCCGACCAGCCCGCCAAGGGCGCGCGGGGCGAGCGCAGCAAGCCGAACGCCGAAGGTGCCAGCAACGCGCTGGGCCTGAAGGTGTCCGACCTGAGTGCCGCCGAGAAGAAGGAGCTGGGCGTGCCGGGCGGTGTCAAGGTGGATACGGCCGACGGTGTCGCCGCCAGCGCCGGCATCCGGCCGGAAGACGTACTGCTGCAGCTGAACAATGCGCCGATCACCGATGCAAAGCAGTTCGCCGCGCTGGTATCGAAGCTCGATCCGAAGCGCAATGCCAGCGTGCTGGTGCGCCGTGGCGACGTGGCGCGCTTCCTGATACTGCGTCCGGCTCCGGCCCCGGCGGCCAAGTAATCGGCCAAGTAAGCGGCCAAGTAAGCGGGCAGGGCGGCGGCAGGCAGCTTACCCGGCAACCATCGGTTGCCGGGTTCCCGCCATGTCACCGCCCGCCACGCCGATGTCTCTCATCCAGCATGCACTTCATTCTTTATTCCCGCAGTTATTGCCACCTGTGCCAGGACATGCTCGATGCGCTGCTGGCATTGCGCACCCCCGAGCTGCCATTCACCGTCGATGTGATCGACGTGGATGCCGATCCGGCCCTGGTGGCACGGTTCGACGAGCTGGTGCCCGTGCTGTTCGCAGGCGGGGAGCAGCTGTGCCATTACTTCCTCGACGAACCCAAGGTGCTGTCGACGCTGCGTGCCGCCAGCTCAGGCAGCCGATAAGGGTGTTTTAAGCGACTTCCTCTGCCCGGAACATCGGAATTCGGGCTTTCCCCTCTGAAATCCGGTAAAATGCCAAGGGTTTTTCCTTGCACGTTTTCTTGAAAGGCGCTCGGCAGGGCTTTCCGCCCAGGGCGCTTTTTTGCATTGGCCGCTTGTTTGCCAACCTGGTTGCTGACTAGTACTGACTTCGTTGCTGCCTCAGTTGCTAACTTAGTTGCTAACTTCGTTGCTAACTTCGTTGCTGACTTAGTGCTGACTTAGTTACTGATCTTATGCCGTTTTTTTCGTCGTTTTATAAATGAACAACATTCGCAATTTTTCCATCATCGCCCACATCGACCATGGCAAATCCACGCTGGCGGACCGCATCATCCAGCTGTGCGGCGGCCTGTCGGACCGCGAGATGGAAGCCCAGGTGCTCGATTCGATGGACCTCGAGCGCGAACGCGGCATCACCATCAAGGCCCAGACGGCGGCGCTGAAGTACAAGGCGCGCAATGGCGAAATCTACAACCTGAACCTGATCGACACGCCGGGCCACGTCGACTTCTCGTATGAAGTCTCGCGCTCGCTGTCGGCCTGCGAAGGCGCGCTGCTGGTCGTCGATGCCTCGCAGGGCGTCGAGGCGCAGACGGTGGCGAACTGCTACACCGCGCTGGACCTGGGCGTGGAAGTCGTGCCGGTGCTGAACAAGATCGACCTGCCGAACGCCGATCCGCCGTCGGCGATCGCCGAGATCGAGGACGTGATCGGCATCGAAGCCGGCGACGCGGTGCACTGCTCGGCCAAGACCGGCCTGGGCGTCGAAGACGTGCTGGAATCGATTATCGCCAAGGTGCCGCCTCCCAAGGGCGACCCCGCCGCACCGCTGCAGGCGCTGATCATCGACTCGTGGTACGACCCGTATGTCGGCGTCGTCATGCTGGTGCGCGTGGTCAACGGCACGCTGAAGCCGAAGGAAAAGATCCTCCTGATGGCCACCGATTCCGTGCAACTGGTGGAAGACATCGGCATCTTCTCGCCCCGTTCCGTGTCGCTGCCGGAACTGTCGGCAGGCCAGGTGGGCTTCGTCATCGCCGGCATCAAGGAACTGAAGGTGGCCCGCGTGGGCGACACCATCACCACCGCCGTCAAGCCGGCCGAAGCGCCGCTGCCGGGCTTCAAGGAAGTCCAGCCGCAGGTGTTCGCCGGCCTGTTCCCGGTGGAAGCGAACCAGTACGACGCGTTGCGCGATTCGCTGGAAAAGCTGAAACTGAACGATGCGGCGCTGATGTACGAGCCGGAAGTGTCGCAGGCGCTGGGCTTCGGCTTCCGCTGCGGCTTCCTGGGCCTGCTGCACATGGAAATCGTCCAGGAGCGCCTGGAACGCGAATTCGACATGGACCTCATCACCACGGCACCGACCGTGGTATACGAAGTCGAGCAGCGCGACGGCTCCATCCTGAAGGTGGACAATCCTTCGCGCATGCCGGACCCGTCGCACATCAACGACGTGCGCGAGCCGATCGTCACCGTCAACCTGTACATGCCGCAGGAATATGTCGGCTCCGTCATCACGCTGTGCATCGCCAAGCGCGGCGTCCAGCTGGACATGGCCTACCACGGCCGCCAGGTGAAGCTGGTGTATGAAATGCCGATGGCCGAGATCGTGCTGGACTTCTTCGACCGCCTTAAATCCACCTCGCGCGGCTATGCGTCGATGGATTACGAGTTCAAGGAATACCGCTCGGCCGACGTGGTCAAGGTCGACATGCTGATCAACAGCGAGAAGGTCGACGCGCTGGCCATCATCGTGCACCGCGCCAACGCGCCATACCGCGGCCGCCAGGTGGCGGCGAAGATGCGCGAACTGATCCCGCGGCAGATGTTCGACGTGGCGATCCAGGCTGCGATCGGCTCCAACATCATCTCGCGCGAAAACGTCAAGGCATTGCGCAAGAACGTGCTGGCCAAGTGCTATGGCGGCGACATCTCGCGGAAGAAAAAGCTGCTGGAAAAGCAAAAGGCTGGCAAGAAGCGCATGAAGCAGGTCGGCTCGGTTGAGATCCCGCAAGAAGCATTCCTGGCAATCCTCCAAGTGGAAGAGAAATGACATTGCAAAGCATCCTTGGTAACTTCGCGCTGATCCTGTTCGTATTGATGGTGGTTACCGGGATCGTCTGGGTCCTGGACGTGTTTTACCTGGCGAAAGGCCGCCGCGCCGCCGCCGACAGGGCGCTGGCCGAATACGACGCCCGCACCGCCAAGCTGACGGCGGACGGCATCAAGGTCGACAGCAATGCGCAGACCCGCGCCCAGATCGAGCAGGGCTTGCTGAAGCAGCCGACGTGGGTCGAATATTCGGGCAGCTTCTTCCCGGTGATCGCCCTGGTGTTCGTGCTGCGCTCGTTCCTGTTCGAGCCGTTCAAGATTCCATCGTCGTCGATGGTGCCGACCCTGCTCGTGGGCGACCTGATCCTGGTGAACAAGTTCACGTACGGCATCCGCCTGCCGATCGTCAACCGGAAGATCATCCAGCTGAACGACCCGCAGCGCGGCGACGTGATGGTGTTCAAGTACCCGATGGACATGAGCCAGGATTACATCAAGCGCGTCGTCGGTGTGCCGGGTGATAAGATCACTTATGAAAACAAGCGTTTGACCGTGAACGGCAAGCCGATCAGTTACGCGCCGCTGGAAGATTATCTCGAAGACGAGACCCTGAATTACAAGAAGCAATTCAAGGAAAACCTGTCCGGCACCGAGCACCGCATCCTGAACGACGACCGCGCCGCAACGCTGAACCTGTCGGACGTGCGCGACTTCCCGGGCAAGGAAGCCTGCACGTACACGTACGACGGATTCACGTGCACCGTGCCGGCGGGTAACTACTTCATGATGGGCGACAACCGCGACAACAGCGCGGACAGCCGTTACTGGGGCTTCGTGCCGGACAGGAACATCGTCGGCAAGGCCGTGGCGGTATGGATGAACCTGTCCAATCCGCGCCGGATCGGCGGCATCCAGTAAGCGGCCCGGTCACCGGTCACCGGCAGGGAAAAACAGGGAGCTTCGATGCGGGAAATGGATTGGCTGGCCTACAAGCAGCGCGGCATCTCGCTGACCGGCCTGATCGTGGTGCTGGCACTGGTCGGCCTGATCGGCGTGCTGGCGATGAAGATCCTGCCCACGTACACCGAATACCGCGCGGTCAACGACGCGATCGGCAAGGCCAGGACCGCCGGCAGCACGCCGCAGGAAATCCGTGCCGCGTTCGACCGGAGCGCCGAGGTAAACTACATCAGCGCGATCAGTGGCCGCGACCTGACGATCGAGCGCATCGATGGCGAACTCGTGGTCTCGTTCGCCTACGACAAGAAAATCCACCTGGCCGGACCGGCCAGCGTGCTGCTCGAATACAGCGGCTCGACCGCCAAGGCTGGCAAGACCGCCGCCGAGCAGTAATACGCCAGCAATACCCAGTCATTCAACAGATACAACAGGCACGACAGACAGGACACACAGGACGATGAATCTACAGTTATTGCAAACCAAGCTGGGCCACACGTTCGGGGATGCTGGATTGCTGCAGCAGGCCCTGACGCACCGCAGCCACAGCAGTTTGCATAACGAACGCCTGGAATTCCTTGGCGATTCGATCCTGAACTGCGCGGTGGCGTCGATTCTTTACGAGCGCTACCTGCAGATCGACGAAGGCGACCTGTCGCGGCTGCGGGCCAACCTGGTCAAGCAGCAGTCGCTGTACGAGATTGCCCAAAAGCTGGAACTGTCGCAATTCCTGCGGCTGGGCGAAGGCGAGCTGAAGTCGGGCGGGTTCCGCCGGCCGTCGATCCTGGCGGACACGCTCGAGGCGCTGCTCGGCGCGATCTTCCTCGATGCCGGCTTCGATGCGGCAGCGAAGGTGGTGCGTTCGTTTTATATCCCCATCCTCGACACGGTCGACCCGCGCACGCTGGGCAAGGATGCGAAAACGCTGCTGCAGGAGTTCTTGCAGAGTAAAAAGATTTCGCTGCCGCTGTATAACGTCGTCGCCACGCATGGCGCCGCGCACAGCCAGGAATTCGAGATCGAGTGCCTGGTGCCCAAGCTGGGCATCCAGGTCTACGGCCGGGGCGGCAGCCGCCGTGCCGGCGAACAGGCAGCCGCCAAGCTGGCGCTGGAAGTAGCCGAGCAGGCCCTGCAGAAAGCGCCGGCCGCCGCACGCCGTGCCAAGCCGCGCGCCGCGCAGCTGAAGCTGGCGGGCATCGCCACCGTCCAGGGCGACGAGCCGGCGGAAAAAAAGCTCGCCAACAAATAACCGAGAAACATCATGACTGACGCCACCACGCCCGCGGATTTTCGCTGCGGCTATATTGCCATTGTCGGCCGCCCCAATGTGGGCAAGTCGACGCTGATGAACACGCTGATCGGCGCCAAGGTCAGCATCACGTCGCGCAAGGCGCAAACCACGCGCCACCGCATTACCGGCATCCAGACGCTGCCCGACGCGCAATTCATCTACGTCGACACGCCGGGCTTCCAGACGCGCCACTCGAACGCGCTGAACAAGACACTGAACAAGACCGTCACCGGCACGCTCGATTCGTCGGACGTGATCCTGTTCCTGGTCGAGGCGGGCACCTTTGGCGAGGCCGACCAGCAAGTGATCGACCTGCTGCCGAAGAACGTGCCGGTGGTGCTGGTCATTAACAAGTCCGACCGCGTCAAGGACAAGGCCGTGCTGCTGCCGTTCGCGCAGCAAGTGGCGTCGAAGTTCGACTTCGCCGCCGTGGTGCCCGTCTCGGCCAAGCTGCGCTTCCAGCTGGACGGCCTGCAGAACGAGATCAAGCGCCTGCTGCCGGAGAACCCGCCGATCTTCGGCGAGGACGACATTACCGACCGCAGCGAGAAATTCCTCGCCTCCGAGATCGTCCGCGAAAAACTGTTCCGCTTCGTCGGCGACGAACTGCCGTACACGAGCACCGTGCTGATCGAAAAGTTCGAGCAGGAAGGCAACCTGCGGCGCATCTTCGCCGCCATTCTCGTCGAACGCGATGGCCACAAGTCCATGATCATCGGCAACAAGGGCGCCCGGCTGAAGGAAGTGTCCACCCAGGCCCGCCTGGACATGGAGCGGCTGTTCGGCGGCCCCGTGTACCTGGAAATCTGGGTCAAGGTGAAATCCGGCTGGGCCGACAACGAAGCCGGCCTGCGCGCTTACGGCTACGAATAAACCAGCATGGCGAAGGCGGGAATTCGGGGGGCCCCGCTCCCCGCCGACGAAGCGGGAGATGGCTTGCAAGCTATCGCACTCCCCGAAACTTCCGGACTGCAGGGAGCTCCGATCCCTGTAGCAAGCACTTCCGTGTCCACCTCGGGGGCAGGCACGAAAGTGGACACGGGCCCGGCTGTTGATGGCGGCGCAGCCATGCCTGAGCACGTCTCGTACGCATCCCCTGCCCAAGTGCCCGTGTCCACTTCGGGCCCAGGCACCGAGGTGGACACGAACTCGACCTTGGAAGTGCGCGATCGGGCGGCCACATACGCCCCCAATGCGGATGAGCTCGTGTCCACTTTCGTGCCTGACCCCGGGGTGGACACGGCCCCGGCGGTAGCGCCCCCGCAGCAAACCCGCAAGCGCACCGCGCCGCGCACGGTCGGCACCCGCGTCACGGCGCAGCCGGCCTTTGTCCTCCACAGCTATCCCTACAAGGAAACCAGCCTGATCGTCGAGCTGCTGACGCGCGATTTCGGCCGCGTGGCGCTGATCGCGAAAGGTGCCAAGCGCCCGCACTCGCAGTTGCGCGGCGTGCTGCAAACCTTCCAGCCGCTGTCGACGGGCTGGACCGGCAAGAACGAGCTGCGCACGCTGACCGATGCCGACTGGGTCGGCGGCCTGCTGCCGCTGGAAAAGACTGCGCTGCTGTGCGGCTTCTACCTCAACGAGCTGCTGGTCAAGCTGCTGGCGCGCGACGATGCGCACCCGGCATTGTTCGACCATTATGTGTCGACGCTGAACCAGCTCGCCCACAACGAACCGCCGCCGATCGTCTTGCGAAAGTTCGAAACGGCCTTACTTAAAGAGACCGGGGTGGCGGCGGACCTGGCGCGCTGCGCGGACAGCCGCGGCAGGGTCAAGCCCGGCATCCAGTACGTGGTGGACCCCGAACGGGGCCCGCGCCCGGCCCGCGACAACGATACGGCCCCCCGCGTGGCCGGCAAGACGCTGCTCGACATGGAGCGCGAGGAATACACCGACCCGGCCACGCAGGCGCAGAGCAAGCAGCTGATGCGCTTCCTGCTGGCCCACCAGCTGAACGGCGCACCGCTGAACACGCGCCAGATTTTGATCGACCTGATGCAACTGTAAAAGCTACCGAAAAGAACAGACCATGAGCTTCCTGCACCCCTCCGGCACGATGATCGACCTGGGCGTCAACATCGACCACGTGGCCACGCTGCGCAACGCGCGCGGCACCAAGTACCCCGATCCGATCCGCGCCGCGCTGCTGGCCGAACAGGCCGGCGCCGACTGCATCACGCTGCACCTGCGCGAAGACCGCCGCCACATCAAGGATGAAGACGTGATCCGCCTGGCGCCGCAACTGATCACGCGGATGAACCTGGAAGCGGCCGTCACGCCGGAAATGATCGACTTCGCCTGCCGCATCAAGCCCGCGGATGTGTGCCTGGTGCCGGAAAAGCGCACCGAGATCACCACCGAGGGCGGACTGGACGTGGTGCGCTTCCACAAGGAAGTGGCTGCCGCGGTGAAGCAGCTGCAAGGCGAGAACATCCGCGTCAGCCTGTTCATCGATGCCGACGAAGCGCAGATCCAGGCCGCCGCCGACGTCGGCGCGCCCGTCATCGAACTGCACACGGGCGCCTATGCCGATGCCGAAGGCGAGGAGCAGCAGCGCGAACTCGAGCGCGTTCGCAACGGCGTGCAATGGGGTGTGCGGCACGGCCTGAAGGTCAATGCCGGCCATGGCCTGCACTACACGAACGTGCAGGCGATCGCCGCCATCCCGCAGATCGAGGAACTGAACATCGGCCACGCGATCGTCGCGCACTCGGTGTTCGTCGGCTGGGAAAACGCCGTACGGGAGATGAAGGCCATCATGGTCTCCACCCGCCTGGGAGCGCGATGATCCACGGGATCGGCACCGACATCTGCAAGGTTCCCCGCATCGGCGAAGCGCTGGCCCGCTCGGGCGAACGCTTCGCCCGCCGCGTGCTCGGTCCCGACGAACTGGCCGTGTTCCGCGCACGCAGCGAGCGCAACAGCGTGCGCGGCGTGCGCTACCTGGCCACCCGCTTCGCCGCCAAGGAAGCGTTCTCGAAAGCGCTGGGCCTCGGCCTGCGCCCGCCCATGACGTGGCCGGCCGCGCAGTTGCTCAACGATGCGCTGGGCAAGCCGTGCATCGTCTGCAGCGGCGATCTGAAACAATACATGGAGCAGCACCGGCTGGCGGTGCAGGTGTCCGTCAGCGATGAAGAGGAATACGCGGTCGCTTTCGTGATCGTGGAGAGGCTTGATGAGTGAAATGAGCAGCGAGAATACGGTGGAGATGACAGAAGACGCAGCGGCGGGAATGCCGACGCCGTCCGCGCGCGAGCAGGTGCTGGCGACAGTCGCCAAGCTGCCCAACCTGCCGGGCGTGTACCGCTACTTCGATGCGGAGGACAAGGTTCTCTACGTGGGCAAGGCGCGCGACCTGAAAAAGCGCGTGTCGAACTACTTCCAGAAGAACCTGTCCAGCCCGCGCATCGCGATGATGGTCGAGCGCATCGCCCGGCTGGAAACGACGGTCACGCGCAGCGAAGCCGAAGCGCTGATCCTCGAAAACAACCTGATCAAGACGCTGCAGCCGCGCTTCAACATCCTGTTCCGCGACGATAAGTCGTACCCGTACCTCAAGCTGACCGGCGACGCGGTGCCGCGCATGGTGTATTACCGGGGCGCCGTCGACAAGAAGAACCAGTACTTCGGCCCGTTCCCGTCGGCGTGGGCGGTGAAGGAGTCGATGCAGATCCTGCAGCGCGTGTTCATGCTGCGCACCTGCGAGGACAGCGTCTACCAGAACCGCACGCGCCCGTGCCTGCTGAACCAGATCGGCCGCTGCAGCGCGCCATGCGTGGGCGCGATCAGCGCCGAGGATTACCGGGTCGACGTGAACAACGCCGCCCGCTTCCTGCGCGGCCGTACCACCGAGGTGATGGAGGAACTGGAGCAGAAGATGCACGGCTACGCCTCCGACCTGAAGTTCGAGCAGGCCGCCGCGGTGCGCAACCAGATCCAGTCGCTGTCGAAGGTGCTGCACCAGCAAAGCATGGAAACCTCCGATTCGGACGTGGACATCCTCGCCGTGGTGGTGCAGGGCGGCCGCGCCTGCGTCAACCTGGCCATGGTGCGCGGTGGCCGCCACCTGGGCGACCGTGCCTACTTCCCCACCCACGTGATGGATGCGGAGGCGGTGGCCGAACAGCCGATGGATGTCGAGGTGCTGTCGGCCTTCCTGGTCCAGCACTACACGGAAAAGACCATTCCCGGCGTGCTGATCCTGAACATCGAGTTCGACCAGCCGGAACTGATCCTGGCCTTGCAGGAGCAGTGCGGCCACCGCATCAACCTGCTGTTCCAGCCGCAGGGCCAGCGCCGCCAATGGCTCGAGCTGGCCCAGAAGGGCGCCGAGATCGCGCTGGCGCGGCTGCTGTCCGAACAGGGCTCGCAGCAATCGCGCACGCGCGCGCTGGCCGACGTGCTGGGCCTGGAAAACGACGATCTCGAAACGCTGCGCGTCGAATGCTTCGACATCAGCCATACGATGGGCGAGGCGACGCAGGCTTCATGCGTGGTGTTCCATCATCACCAGATGCAGAACGGCGAGTACCGGCGCTACAACATCAACGACATCACGCCCGGCGACGATTACGCCGCGATGCGCCAGGTACTGATGCGCCGCTACGAGAAGGTGGCCAATGGCGATGGCGTGATGCCCGACGTGGTGCTGATCGACGGCGGCAAAGGGCAGGTGGAAATGGCGCGCCAGGTGTTCGTCGAACTGGGCCTCGACATCGGCCTGATCGTCGGCGTGGCGAAAGGCGAGGGCAGGAGGGTGGGCCTGGAAACGCTGATGTTCGTCGACGGCCGTCCGCCGCAGGAACTGGGCAAGGAATCGGCCGCGCTGATGCTGGTGGCGATGATCCGCGACGAGGCCCACCGCTTCGCGATCACCGGCATGCGCGCCAAGCGCGCCAAGACGCGCCAGACGTCCACGCTGGAGGAAATCGAGGGTATCGGCGCCAAGCGCCGCCAGCGGCTGCTGGCCCGCTTCGGCGGCCTGCGCGGCGTGACGAATGCCAGCATCGACGATCTGAAATCGGTCGAGGGCATATCGGCGAAACTGGCCGAAGAAATCTACCGCCGCCTGCATTAGCGAGGTCATGGCTGCGTTGCAGCCCCTCGCCGCGCTGAAGCACTGGCTGCGGTGCTACGCCTTGCCCTGACCGCGCTAATGCAGGCGGACTGCCTGGGTTCGACGGCTGTGGTTCCGCGACTATATGCAGAGGATCGGTTACCCATCCGTCCTGCTGAACCGTGCTTGCTGGCATTACCCCGGTCGGCAAGGTAGACTAGCGGCGCGTTATTACAATTCCTACAGTCGCCGCCTTTACCCGCCGCCTTTGCCTCACTTATGCCATTCAACATACCGATCCTGCTGACCTGGCTGCGCGTTGCGCTGATCCCCCTGGTCGTGGGCGTGTTCTACCTTCCCCCCGCCTGGCTTCCGCTGCAGGACCGCAACCTCGCCGCCACTGTCGTCTTCATCGTGGCCGCCATCACCGACTGGTTCGACGGCTTCCTGGCCCGCCGCTGGAACCAGACCTCGGCCTTCGGCGCCTTCCTCGATCCCGTTGCGGACAAGCTGATGGTCGCCGGCGCGCTGCTGGTGCTGGTCCAGCTGGACCGCTGCAACGCGATCCTCGCCTTCATCATCATCGGCCGCGAGATCACCATCTCCGCGCTGCGCGAATGGATGGCGCAGATCGGCGCGTCGAAATCGGTGGCGGTCAATTCGATCGGCAAGATCAAGACCGCCGCGCAGATGACGGCACTGCCGGCATTGCTGTACTACGACGTGATCTTCGGCGCCATCGACACCCGCTTCTGGGGCGAAAAGCTGCTGTGGCTGGCCAGCGTGCTGACGGTCTGGTCGATGTTCTACTACCTGAAGAAGGCCTGGCCGCTGATCAAGGAACGCTCGGGAAATTTGAGCTAAACAGTATTTTTAGTTTCTCCCTTGACAGCCAGATTCGATGCTCTATAATGCTGGCCTGTTGTTGATGACGACGCAGCAGCAAGTACGAAGCGGGAGTAGCTCAGTTGGTAGAGCGCAACCTTGCCAAGGTTGAGGTCGAGAGTTCGAGACTCTTCTCCCGCTCCAAATGTGCTTGAGGCGTCTAGTGTTGAGTCAACAATTCGCTGGGCATCGTTTGATGTTTCTGCGATAATGCGGTTCCTGAAATGCGGGAGTAGCTCAGTTGGTAGAGCGCAACCTTGCCAAGGTTGAGGTCGAGAGTTCGAGACTCTTCTCCCGCTCCAGTCGAAAGACCTGGAGCAGCAGTAAATGAAGTAACTCCATGCGGGAGTAGCTCAGTTGGTAGAGCGCAACCTTGCCAAGGTTGAGGTCGAGAGTTCGAGACTCTTCTCCCGCTCCAGGTTTCCAGGATTTCAGCTCATAACCGGCTGGGGTCTTCAGTAAAAGTTCCCTCTGGCGAGGTAGCAAAGCGGTTATGCAGCGGCCTGCAAAGCCGTCTAGACGGGTTCGACTCCCGTCCTCGCCTCCAAATAAATCAAGGACTTAGCGAATTTTTCGCTACCTTGCACGCCGCTTCTACCACGCGAAAAGTGTGGTGTACCACACCGGTTTACGGCCTGATCGCCGTTGACATCTGGGCCTCCTGCACTACGCTGCAGTGCATGGCCTCCTTCAAGAAAACCCCGAATGGCGCGACGCAATTGTGCGTACGCAACAAGCTTCTGCCGAAGCCGCTCTATGCGACTTTCGATACGGAAGAGCAGGCACATGCCTATGCCGCACAGCTCGAAGCGCTGCTGGCACAAGGCATCGTCCCTGCGGCCCTCCTCGAGCGCACCACGCCGTCACGCGAGATCTGGACGGTCAGCCGCTGCATTGCCGAGTACGTGCGCGCGAATGCCGTCCCGGTATCGGAAATCAAGCTCCTGGACACGCTGCGTCCCAAGCTGGCGACGCTCAGCACTGGCTACTTGAACTATGACTGGGCGGAAGGCTGGATCCGGTCGATGAAGTGGGACGACAACCTGGCCCCGGGCACGATCCGGCACCGTCACGGTGCGCTGGCACGGTGCTTTGACTGGATGCTCCGCAAGCATCCGGACATCATGGCGCAGAATCCCTTGCGTTTGCTGAAGCGCGGCTTCGCCAGCTATACGCCCGAAGACGAGCGGAAGCTGGCTGCAACTGGCAGGTCACCAAAGGTGGATGACGAGCGCTGCCGGCGCTTGGACGACGTGGAGCACGACCGTATCAAGGCAACGCTGGCCAGCCATCCTGAAGAGCAAACGTTCTTTGAGCTGGCGCTGGAGACCGCCATGCGCATGCGTGAATGCTATACGCTGGACGTGACGCAAGTGGACCTGTCGCGGCGAACGATCAGCCTCGACCGCAGCAAGAACGGTGACCGCCGCCAGGTGCCGTTATCGACGACGGTCGTGGCTACCCTGCGCGATTATCTGTCCGGGCAGAAGGAAGAAATCGCCCAGCGGGAAGGGCGCCTGTTTTCATATTGGAATGGTGACCGGTCCGTGGAAGCACTCGACGAGACGACGAGGTATGTGTCGCGCCGCTTCTCGATGATCTTCAATGCTGCCGGCGTGGAAGGCCTGCACTTCCATGACCTGCGGCATGAGGCCACCTGCCGTCTGTACGAGAAAACTTCGTTGTCCGATGTGCTGATTTCACGCATTACCGGTCATCGCGACATACGGATGCTCAAGCGGTATGCCAGCTTGCGCGGGTCGGATCTGGCACAGCATCTTTGGTGAGGGATCGTTGCGGCGCGGCGCTGATTGGCCCGGGTGCCTGAACTGTGAAGGGGTACGCTTGGCCGGCTTGGTCGGGCCGTGCTACTCGATGCAATCGTCCGTAAGCAAGCGCTGGCGTTTCGTCGTCGATCGACCTTGAGTGTGCTGCGCGCTCTCGCCTTGCGGCATGGGTAATGCCGGCAGCACGGGAGGCTGACGCCGCTGTCGCGATGGCCGCGGCATCAGTACGGCGTCGGGCATGAGTGGTCGCTTGCGCTGACCTGTCTCCGCACGGACCCTGCCTCGCAGGAATGCGATTACATCTTCGCGCAGGAACACCCAGCTCTTGCCGACCTTGGCGCCGGGCAGTTCGCCGCTGCGTGCCAGGATCAGGATCGTTTCGATGTCGGCAAAGAGCATATCAGCAGCCTGCGCGGCATTCAGCGTATCGGGAGCGATGGCATATGTGGGCATCACGGAACTCCGCTTGCAAGTTGTCTGCTCCGTCCTCGTGCCAGCCAGTTGGCTGAATACGTTAGTCAGCTTTGAGGGAAGGAGTGTTTCTTCACTGCGGGGGACGCTCCCGCGCTGCACGCGCTTCGACGCCAATTCGATCGTAGAACAAGCGCTGTGTACGGCGGGCGCGTTCCGCTCTGGATGTGACTTGCATCAGGCAGATTCACGAAACTTCTGAGATCATCCTGATCCGCGTTAAGCCCGGTGATGTCCAGTCGTGTCCAGCAACGTCCAGCAAGGTTCGGCGCGCATGCTTTGCTGCGATTCTTGTATCAGCACGCCGGAACTTTTGGGTGCGCGGTCTGTCCACCGCGTAGGATCAAGCGGAGGCCATATGAGCGAACACGCGCGATTATCCGTCGAGGCTGCCGAAGCGATGGCCGAGGTGCTGCTGGCGGATGCGATGCAAGACCGAAAAGCCAGGCTCGCCACCATTGCGACTATCCGGCGGTGGCTAACGCCGCGGTGGTTCGGACCAGCCTGGTACGGCCCGCCATGGGTGAGGCCATACCTGCTGGGACTCCATGGCGGGACCGGCATGCTGTCCGACGACCTGCACGTAACAGCGGCATCACGGTCAGGCCGGCCTGCTAACTCTGGTGGTGATTCCCAATACTATGGAAGTTCTGTTCAACAGCCCGATTACGGCTGCCCATCGAATCACTGGAATTATCAACACGATTCGCCGTTGTGTTCTCCAGCCGGAGATCACGATCACTCCGAAGTAGCCGATTCGTCATGCGGATCTTTTACAGAGTCGGATTTCTCGACGATGAGCAATCCTTGTGATTGGAATGGTGACGGATAGGGGATTGCGATTTCGGGCTCAGTAGTGGATCACTGATGCGGTCGGAAAGTCCAGGATCGCTTTACGGCAGTGACGCGGGTAAGTCCCGCATGCGGTGAGTCTTGTTCGATAATGTGTCGTGCCGCGCTTCACCGTCTTCATGCGGCGATTGCAACGGGGCCGCAGACAGCGGCGTGGGAGCCAGCACTGTCTGCGGTGCCCGACTGTCAGATGCCGCTGGTTTCCAGCTGCTGGAAAATGTCATCGCGGATCATTTTCAGGCGATGGCGCGGCATGATGCCGAATCGTTCCGACGCGATGGCCTCGGCGAACGTCAGCTTCTTCTCCAACATCAGTTCCAGGTCCTTGCCGAAGGTATCGGCGTTGCCCCGGCTGATGCGGATGACACCGCGAATGCGGTCCTGATACCGTTCATAGAGCTGGGATTCCGTGAACTCGACGCCGTCTTTCTGCACCGGGCCGAAGTACTCGTTGATCCATACGACTACCGGCGCGTCGTGCGTCTCCAGCAGGCTTTTCAGGCCGCTGCGCGTATCGTCCAGGGCCTGTCCTCCAGTCAGGACGGAATGCAGCAACACGCGCCTTCCTGCATCGTGCAGCATCTCGATCACGTGATTCTCGACCAGATAGGCCATCATCGGAACGAAGGTCGATGCGCCGTTATCGATGACGGCAATTTTGGACTCCGCGAGTAACGAAGCAACCAGGTCGTCAAAGGCGCGCGCATTGATATTGTTATCGCTGCCGAGGATGTTGATGCGCTGGGCCGCGAACACCTCGTACTGTCGGAAGGTGTCGTTGACCGGGTCCGTGTCGTAGCAGCTGACCGGCACACCGCGGTACATCAGGTACTGCGCCAGCAGTGCGGCACTGAACGACTTGCCCACACCGCCGCGGCCCTGCAGCACGAAGTTGATCGTGTTCGTTTCCATTTTCGTCTCCTACCAGGTTGAATCGCTTGGTTTGTCGGGCTTCCATTCGAACTTCGGCAATCCGCTTTTGACTTTCGCGTGTTGCGACTTCTCGGCGGCGGGGCGCTGAGGGGCGCCAGCAATAAAGCGTTGACGCCCGCAGCGGTGCATGAATCGACGGACTTCGCTGGGATCAGCTTTGACGCCGTTCTCGGCGAGGAAGAGGCACACCTGGCGATAAGACGCACCGCCTTTCAGTAGTCCGACAATGTCGGGCTGCCAGGTCGCGAGCTTGCCGGGGCGCCGGGGATATCGGGACAGGAATTCAATGTGATCAGTCATGGGCGTTCTCCTTTGCTAGCTGCACTTTAGGTGGCGGTCTGGGCACCGGATTGATCGAGGTCAGCTGTTGGGGAAGAATCGCGATAGCAAAGGAACCAACCGCTTGCGCCTTCTGCGTGGCGACCATTTGCGGTCCAAGCCTGAAATACGGGATTGCAAACGTCGGCAGCGTGGATGTCGTCACGTTATTCGAGATCGGCCTGCGCCAAGTTGGTAATGTTCTCTCGACCTCGTCGCACCGTTCGGTTGGCGATCTCGCCTATATGCAGGAGTGTCAGCTCATGCACTAATCGGCACAGTTCCGCTGGCGCAGTTTCAGGCTCATAGCTCTGGGAGCGAACTTCGTGTTGAGCTGGGCCAGACCTCTGCCGAAAAATGAGGTAATCAACGTTAGGTGAGGTCGTTCGTGGACGAGCTGTGAACCGGCGTGTACATAAAGTGGTCGGGTTGTGGACGATAACGTGGCCTCGGAAAGCCGGTTCTGTGTACGGGAGAGGCGACTTCCGTGGACATCTTTGCGGAGGTGCAACGAAAATGATGCCCGTGTGGATCAAATTTCCAAGCTGCATTGCTCTACTGTACTCGCGGGGAGGCCCCGCGACCCCGAGGGCGGTCTCACACACCACGCAACCTGCGGTTGCTGAACGGCGCTTTTGCATCGCCTGTGTAGTCGTCATACGCTAGCGCGGTGCGAGTAAAAACCACTAGCGCCAGGGCGCGCTGGGGTTGAAGGCCCAGATCGCGGAAGCAGCGATACAGGTAGGGTGAGAAGGCGAGGTCGAGGCGGAGGAGCGCACGGAAGATGGCACGCTGGACTGGAAAGGCAATGTCTGGGCACAGCGGCGCAACGTAAAGATCGCGTTAGAGGTGCAAATCTCGAATTCTGACAGGATAGTGATGAAGGAACGCCAGAAAAGTAACCAGCGCCTTTGTCACGGCAAGCGGCGGAACGGCGGTCGGTGCCGAAGCCGTTTCTTAGGGAGAGACGAAGGCCAGAACTACCTGAACATTCATACGGAATTCGCGCCAGCTGGGGACAGCCGCGACCCTCTGCGTCCGGTGCCGGAACCAGCCGCCGTGTCCTGTTTGCACTGGGTGCACCGGTCGTGCTGATGGCGGCGCGGCCCCGGCGCACCAAGTGAATTGACCAAAGCGCAGCGCTAGCCGGGGCCGTTAGCTGATCGGTGTCGCATTCTGGCTTTTCGGGAGGCGGCACCGCCCGCGTGAACTCACGCTGCGGCCGCCACCAGGTAACGCGTGCCGGGCATGCTGTGCGCGAAGCGCTGAGACAGTGCCCTGCGCGTCGCTTCGTACTCGATCCAGTCATTGCCGTCCTGTAGCGGCGGGATCGTCACAACCTCACCCTGGTCCAGGCCCGCCAGCGCGGCGTCAACCATATCCTCGGCGCGCATCACCATGGCCGCCGGCAGGTTCGCATGCGACAGGCCTGCGGTATCCCAGAATTCCGTGGCGGTTGCACCTGGCAACACCGCCTGGGCACGGATGCCCTTGTCCGCCAGCTCGTAGTGCAGGGATTGCGTGAGCGCCAGAACATAGGCCTTGCTCGCACCGTACACGCCATTCAGGATCTCCACGCCAACGGCGACGATTGACGCGATATTGATGATCGTGCCGCCGCCGCGTGCCACGAAGGCCGGCGCGGCCGCATAGGTCAGTCGGGTCGGTGCCGTCACATTAATATCGATCATCTGTTCCATGCGGTCCACGTTCGATTCCAGCAACGGCGTCACGCCGCCGAAGCCGGCGTTGTTGACCAGCAGCGTGATTGCCGGATCCGACTTCAGGATCCCTTCCACGCGGGCCAGGTCGTCGCGCTCTCCAAGGTCCGCCTGCACGATCGTCACCTTGCGGCCATGCGCCTGCTCCACGCGATCAGCCACTTCGTGCAGCCGCGTCTCGTTGCGGGCGACAAGGATCAGCTCATAGCCGCGCGCCGCGAGGCGGTCCGCATAGATGGCGCCGATGCCGGAAGATGCGCCGGTGATCAGGGCTGTGCCCTTGTTCGTTTGCTGGGTCATATCGTTCTCCTTGAGGGTTGGTTGCGTTGCGTGCTTGGCTATCGGTGAGTGAATTATGGTCTGGCATCCGCTCGACGAACACGACCAAAAGGCCTCGATTCCGGACACGCCAGCCATCCCCCATCCGGCCGATGGGAGTGCTCGGCAGGTGCAGCTAGAATGACAGAACCGTCAACCCCTCCTTTCAGGGACATCATGGCCGCCCGCATTTCTCTTGTCGTCTTCCCTGGTTTCCAGATCCTCGACTTCGCTGCCCTCACGGTGTTCGAAATCGCCAACAAGATACACGGCAGTGCGCGCTACGAGGTTGAAACCATCTCGCACAGCGGCGGCATCGTGACCAGTTCCGCCGGAGTGCCGGTCGACACGAAGCCGTTCGCCCGCCGCGCGTACGATACGCTGCTGATCGCGGGCCCTACTGTCGTCACGCCAGCCGAGCCCGAGCTGCTCGATGCGTTGCGCCACGCCAGCCCGCGCGCGCGCCGCACGGCCTGCCTGTGCACGGGCGCTTTCGTGGCGGCCGAGGCGGGCCTGCTGTCCGGCCGCCGCGTCACCACGCACTGGGCGCTAGGCCATGAGCTGAAGAGGCTGTACCCGGATATTGAACTCGACGACGACAAGATCTTTGTCAGTGACGGCCCGCTGTGGACGTCGGCCGGCATGAGCGCCTGCATCGACCTGGCGCTGGGCCTCGTAGGCGCCGACCTGGGCACGGAAGTGTCGAAGGCGGTGGCGCGCATGATGGTCGTGTACCACCGACGCACTGGCGGCCAATCGCAGTTCTCGTCGATGGCGCAGATGGATGGCGGCTCGGACCGTATTCGCAATGCCCTGCTGTTCGCCAAGGAAAACTTGCAGACGGAATTGTCGGTGGAGCGTCTCGCCGAACACGTGCACTGGAGCGCGCGCCACTTCAGCCGCGCATTCCGCGAACAGACAGGCCATTCGCCCGCCAAGGCGATCGAGAAGCTGCGGCTGGAAGCGGCCCGCTCGCTGATCGAGGATGGCCACGCCACGATCGGCCGCATCGCCGCACAGACCGGCTTCGGCGACGAGGAAAGGATGCGGCGCGCATTCGTGCGCGCTTTCGGCAAGTCGCCGCAGGCGCTGCTCAGGGAAAGCAGGCTGCAGATCGGGTACGATGTGCCGGAGCTGGAACCGGCGCTGATGCAGTAGGCAGACGGGCGACCCGGCTTGGTCTGTTTCCTCATCGCCACAGGGAATCAACGACATTACCATGGGCGACATGCTGGCCGATCTCAGCGAACGGGCATCGGCCGCGCAGCTCATCGACGAACTACGGGCGCTGATTCGCCGCGCACGACAACGGCTTCAAGGTGTGTAGTGCCACGTTGCTGCCGCTCGGTGGCGTGCGCAAGCCCTTCGTGCAATCCACGGTCGGCGAAGCGGCACGGCAGGCAGTGAACGGCTAGATACGCGAAGGCGGCGAGTTCGATGCGGTTGCCGATCTCGACTGGCACTGCGCGGCAGCGCCGAGCAGGATCAGCTGCACAGTGCATTCGACAGCGGGGTTTACCTGCATTGAACGATGCAAGATAACAGGCGATCCGCGCTGCGGTCGGAAAAGCTTGCGGTTTCGAACGATTCGCACGGGTCGTGGAACGGTGGTCTGCAGAGCGCTTTGCGCACATAGGCAGCGCCATAAAAAAGGCCGCGCTCCACTGCCGTGGGGCGAGGCCTCCGGTATATCTGACGAGCCGGCTTACTTCAACAGCATCGCGTTCATCCGCTTTACGAACGGGGCCGATTCTGCCAGCGTGCCGCTTTCGGCCAGCGGCGCTTGGTCGAACATGGTCGTGTCACCCACCGCCAGTAGCGCTCGTGCCCGGTCCCCGCCCAGCGCATCATACCTTTGGCGCAGCGGGGAAATCCAGCACCGTGTCGTGCACGCGGTTGAACAAATTCGTGAACGTGATGCTGGCAACCGCCAGCAGCGTGTCGACAATCTGCGGGTCCGTGACACCGGCAGCACGCACTGCTTCCACCACTTCGACGGGAACCGTACCACTGGTACCTACGACCGTGCGCACGAATGCCGTCAATGCGTCGATGCGCGCATCGCCGGTGGCTTCACCCTTACGCAGCAGGAGCATTGCTTCCTGCGATAACCCCGCCTTGCGGCCGGCCAGCGTGTGCGCGGCCAAGCAATAATCGCAACCGGCCAGTTCGCTGACGGCCAGCTTGACTACTTCGATGTCGCGTGCCGTAAGGCTGCCTTCCTTCAGCGCGGCGTCGAGGCTTAGTGCTGCTTCTAGGGCGACCGGGCTGTTGCTGCCGATGGCGGCATACGCGTTCGGTACGACGCCGATCGCGCCCTTGATGGCGCCGAACAGTTGGGCGGAATGGCCGGTGGCGGCGCTGGCGGGCTGATTGAAGAGGCGGTTCATAGTGTGCTCCTTTCGTGATGTCGATGGAGCCAGTCTACCCATCCGGCTAGGTTCGTTGAATGCCCGCGCGGCGCTATAATTTGCTCTTTCGGCTCATCCACACTGCTTGCCCTTGGACCCGCTCAGCCGCCTGCTCTCCCTGTATCCCCTGCAAACCGCCTTGAACGTGCGCTGCCATTTCGGCGCCCCGTGGCAGTTGGTCCAGCCCGATGCGGCCGAGGGCCGTGCCCCTTATCACGTACTCGTATCCGGCACGGCTTGGCTGGAGATGGAGAATGGTACTCGCGAGCCGATGGCATCGGGCGATGCGGTGCTATTTCCGCGCGGAAGTGCACACCGAATCCACGCCGGCGATGGCACTCCGGCGCCACCGATCAAGGCGCAGGGCGCATTCCTGGCCATAGAAACCAACGACGGCACGGGTTCCGTTAGCGATATCTTGTGCGGCGAATTACGCTTCGGCGCGGAAGCGGTACCGCTGTTGCGCACCTTGCCTGACGTGGTCCTGGTGCGCACGGCTGGCCAGCCGGCGCTGGCCAGCCTGCGTGCGCTGATCGCGCTGCTGCAGCAGGAAGCGGAAGGCGAAAGGCTGGGTACCGCGGCAATCCTGGCGCAGTTGACGTCGGCCTTGTTCGCGTTGCTGCTGCGCGGCTGGCTCGAACAGTCCGGCGGTCAGGGCTTGCTGGCCGTGCTGGCCGAACCGCGCCTGCAGGCGGCACTGCACGCCATGCTGGCCGCGCCGGAGCATCCGTGGAGCCTGGACGACCTGGCACATCTGTGCCATATGTCGCGCGCGACGTTCGTGCGGGCTTTCCGCCAGGCCGCGGGGCAGCCGCCGGCCGAAGTGTTGACGCAAATGCGGATGGCGCAGGCGGCGCGCCTGCTGGCGCACGGCCGGCTCAGCGCGGGCCAGATCGGCGAACAGGTGGGGTACCAGTCGGAAGCAGCATTTAACCGCGTTTTCAAACGCCACCACGGCGTGGGCCCAGGAGAATACCGGCGCACGGTACGCCAGCATTGAACCACCTGGTTTACGTAGGCGACATGTCCTCTCATGTCGACCGTGCCGATGCAGGGTTGTCACTGTTCCGACATGAACATCAGCTCCAGTAGCATGCACAGTACCAGCAGCATGCCGATCAGGACCTAGTTGTGCTCTTGAGCCTCAGGAAGCCCAGTATTGCGGCCATCGCGACAGCGGCGCCGGGCGACAACGAGCCCGACGCGGGCGCGCTGAGTATCAGCTGAATGATCATCACGAGCGCCAGCGCGATCTTGTCGCTCCCGTCAATGAAGGTACTGGCCGGACCTAGATGCAGTACTGGCCTCCGCTGCGGATGTTAAGAATGCCGCCTTGGCATCGTAGTAGCCGATCGAGACGACGATGGATAGACGCCGCTCGGCGTGCAAGCGCTTGCGCAGCAACATCTGCACGACCGTCATACCGTGATCTTAAGCACCTCAACCAGTTGCGGAACGACTTCGTCGGATGGCGAAAGGCGACGTGACACACATAAACGCCATAAATGCCTGGAACGTAACGTTCACTGGCGTCATCACGTAACGGTACCTGTGGTTCGCATTGGTGGCCATGGCCATTGGGCGATTACGCTTGTTTAATTGTCCATCACGGGTTGATGACGCAAGCCTTCATACACCAGCTTACAAAAGTCGCCGTCAATGACGAAGCCGTCGTAATGCTGTTGTAAGCAGCAGTGGTTTGGCGGCAATGGTTCCTCGAATTGACCTTTGTCGTTTCAGAGCCCGATGCCTTGTCTTCGTTTACGGCTGGCACCGCCAATGCTGGAAAAGGTAGCTCATCAACATGACTATTTTCACTCCGAGAGTGAAAATGCTTCCCAATTAATGGGGTTTTTTCGTAGCTGGCAAAGCCATAAGATGAACACATCGCAACCGACAACGGAGAAGAAGAATGAAAGCAATCGCCTACACCCAGCATGGACTGCCGATCGATAACCCCGCGGCACTGATCAACGTGGAGCTGCCTGACCCCGTGCCGGGTCCGCGTGACCTGCTGGTTCGCGTGCACGCGGTATCAGTGAATCCGGTCGACACGAAGGTTCGCCGCAGCTCGGCCGTGACCGCGCCCCGCGTGCTGGGCTGGGATGCGGCCGGCATCGTGGAATCCGTGGGCGAGGAAGTCACCGCCTTTAAGCAGGGCGATGAGGTGTACTACGCCGGTTCGTTGATGCGCCCGGGTTCGTACAGCGAGCTGCACTTGGTCGACGAGCGCATCGCCGGCCACAAGCCGAAGACGCTGGCCTTCTCGGATGCTGCTGCGCTGCCGCTGACGTCGCTGACGGCTTGGGAACTGCTGTTCGACCGTCTGAAAGTGCCGGAGCAGGGAGGTGGCGGCCGCGTGATGGTCATCATCGGTGCTTCAGGCGGCGTGGGTTCGATCTTGACGCAGCTGGCTAGTAAGCTGACGGGGGTGACGGTCGTTGGTACCGCTTCCCGTACCGAGACGGCCGAGTGGGTGCGTGCAGTAGGCGCCCATCATGTGATCGATCACTCGAAGCCGATGAAGCCGCAGCTGAGAGAACTTGGCCATGAGTACGCGGACATCGTGGTGAGCTTGACGCACACCGACCATCATTATGCGGACATTGTCGACATGTTGGCGCCGCAGGGCCAGTTTGCCTTGATCGATGATCCGGCCACCCTCGATGCGATGCCGCTGAAGCGCAAGAGCATCTCGCTGCACTGGGAACTGATGTTCACCCGTTCGATGTACGAGACGGTCGACATGGTGCGCCAGCGTGAGATCCTCGATCGCGTGGCGTCTCTGATCGACATTGGCGCCTTGAAGACGACGGTGGGGGAGCACTTTGGAAAGATCGATGCCGCGAACCTGCGTCGGGCGCACGCCATCGTGGAGAGCAACAAGGCGCGCGGCAAGTTCGTGCTGGCCGGCTTCTGATCGGGAGATGAACTCATGAAAGCATTGACATTCGTCGCGTCCGCTGTCTTCTTCCTCGCGGGAACTGCTGGGGCTGCCGAGAAGGCGCTCTCCATCGGCACCCTGGAACGGGTAGCTACGTTCGATGGGGCCATGCCCACGGGCGTCACTGTCAGCGAGGGCGGCCGTATTTTCGTGAACTTCCCGCGCTGGGGCGACGACGTGAAGTTCACGGTGGCGGAACTGCGCAATGGGAAGGCCGTGCCCTATCCGCAGGCCGATGCCGATCCGTTCATTAGCGTGCAGAGTGTGGTGGCGGATGGCCATGGCCGGGTTTGGGTCCTAGATACTGCTGCACCGAAGTTCTCCGCGCCGAAGCCGGGCGGGGCCAGGCTGGTCGCGATCGATCTCGCTACGAACAAGGTCGTGAAGACCTATGTGTTCACGCCGGATGTGGTGCTGCCGTCGACGTACGTGAACGACGTTCGCTTCGACTTCCGCGGGGGCGGCGAAGGGGTGGCCTATATCACCGATTCGTCGCTTTCCGGCCCTGGCGCCATCATCGTTCTCGACCTGGCGACCGGCAAGGCCGTGCGCCGCCTGAATGGGCACGCTTCCGTCATGCCGGAGCCGGGATTTGCACCGGCGGTCAATGGCAAGGCGATGCCCGCATCGTTCAAGGTTGCGTCGGATGGCATCGCCCTGTCGCCGGACGGCGAGACGCTATATTACTGCGCGCTGTCGAGCCGGCACCTGTTTGCCGTGCCGACGAGGCTGTTGCGCGACCCGGCTGTATCCGAAGCCGACTTGGCACGGGCCGTGCGCGATATTGGAGTTAAGGGCGCCTCCGATGGACTGGAGGCAGATGCCAAGGGCACCGTCTACGCAGGCGACTATGAACACAATGCGATCCGTAAGCTCGATGCCGGCGCGACGACCTGGCAGACGATTGCCCAGGCACCGCGGCTGTCGTGGCCCGATACGTTCTCGATCGGTCCGGATGGCTACCTGTACGTGATCGCCAACCAACTGCACCGCCAGGCTGGTTTCAACGAGGGACGCGACCTGCGCCGCAAGCCGTATGAGTTGCTGCGATTGAAGATCGGTGCGCAGCCTGCGCCCACCAGGTAACTGCAACGTTGCCAGCGTGCGGCAGCGCGCCCAGTGCTTCCTCGAGCACGGAGCGCAGGGACGCTGCACCATTCAACCAGCAAGGAACAAACATGCAACGCATTCTCTCGATGAAAGTAGCCGCGGCGGCGGTTTTGGGCGCTGTGCTGGCCTTGAATGCCGGCGCGGCGCAGTTGCAGGTCGTGGCGCAAAGCAACGATATGGTCTGGAACGCCGTGGCCGTGGACGGCTGGCGCGTCTTCGTCGCCGGGCCGCGCTGGACCGGTTCGAAAGGCCCGGCCGTCGGCCTGCTTGATGCAGCCGGCAAGCCGCAACCTTATCCTGATGCTGCCTGGAATGGCTGGCGAAAGGGCGCAGCCAGTGCCCGCGCGTTTGTTAACGTCAATGCCATCCATATGGATGGAAAAGGCAGTTTGTGGGTTGTCGACAGCGGATCACCGGATTTTGGCGGCGACCCGCTCCCGCACGGCGCCAAGGCAGTGCAGATCGACCTGCGCACGAATCGTGTCACGCGCGTTGTCGAATTCGGACCGGATGTCGCGCTGCCCGGCAGCTACGTGGACGACATCCGCTTCAACGGCAAGCATGCCTATCTGACCGATGCCGGGAAGCCTGGCATTATCGTGCTGGATCTCGTGACGGGCGACACGCGCCGTGTGCTGGATGGCTCGCCTGCTACCACGGCCCTGGCGGATCGCCAGATAGAGGTGGCTGGCCGGATCATGCGCGGCGCCGATGGCAAACCGTTGCGGGTGAATGCTGATCCATTCGAGCTGAGCCCTGATGGAAGGCACCTGTACTTTGGCCCACTGAGCGGTCCTTGGTCGCAGGTCGAAACGCGACTGCTGGATGATCCGACGGTAGATGCTGCGGCCCTGGAGCGCGCCGTCAAGCCGTGGGCGGACCTGCCGCCCACTGGCGGCACGGCAATGGATCGTCACGGCAACCTGTACTTTTCGGACCTGAAGACCAGCAGCCTGAAAAAGCGTACGCCGGACGGCAGGGTTATGACCGTGATCCAGGACGATCGCCTGCACTGGGTCGATGCCCCCGTCATTGACGCCGCCCACCGAATCTGGTTGCCCGTGCCGCAAATGGATCGCAACGCACTGTTCAACGATGGCGTTTCCCGCGTACGTTGGCCAATCACCCTGTACACCCTGCAACTCGAAGGAGCAAGCCAATGAAGCCAGTGATACGCTTGGGTCATATTGACCTGTCTTTCCACGCCGCCAGCGCCGAGGTGGTGGCAGCCTTGCTGCGCCTGCACGGTCACGAGGTGGAGTTCTTGAAAGCGCCGCACGAACGCATGTTCGAGATGCTGGGGCGTGGTGAGGTCGACGTGATGGCAACGGCCTGGCTGCCCGCCAGCCACGAGAAATACCTTGCGCCGATCCGTGACCGCGTGCGCGAGCTGACCGTGCTGTACGAACCGTATTGCATCTGGGGCGTGCCCGATTACGTGCCAGAAGACGTGCTGGCATCCGTGGCCGACTTGCGCAAGCCGGAAGTGCTGGCGCGCATGCGCCGCACGATCCAAGGCATCAATCCTGGCGCCGGCATCAGCCGCTTCTCGTCCGCCATGATGGAGGCCTACGGCCTGGCTGGACTTGGATATCACTTCCGCAGCGGCACCGAGGATGAGTGCTTCGGCACGTTCGAGCGGGCTGTGGCGGAAGGGGAGTGGGTGGTCGTGCCGCTGTGGCATCCACAATTCCTGCACGCCCGGCACCGCATCCGCGCGCTGCGCGAGCCCAAGGGCATGCTGGGCGGTCGCGACGCGGCCACGCTGGTGATGCGACGCGATGCCGAGGAAAAGCTCGACGCGCGGACCATCCGCGCGCTGGAAGGGCTTTACCTAGGCAACGACGTGGTGACCGCGATCGACGCACGGCTGCAATGATAGGCATGGCGGAAGCACGGCGGGCACCTCACGGGAGTGTTGGCGCCGCCTGTCCGCAATTACCACATCACGGGCGCATCCGTGGAGTGCGCTAGCTCGCGCTGCGCCTCTAGCGCCGCGAGCCGTTCCGTCAGCTGGCGGTGCATCGCGCTGTAAGCGTCGCTGCCAAGTGCCAGCCGCCGCGGGGCCATCGGCTCGTCAACGCTGGCGATCATCGCAGCGACCATCCTTTCAGGATTGCCCGGCGGCACAGCGGTCTGTGCTTCGATCATCCGGCGGGCGTGGGCGGCGGGTGACGTATCGTAATCGGGCATGTGCGGTGCCAGCTGCGCGCTACGGTAGCGGAAACCAGTGCGGGCTCCGCCCGGTTCGATCAGCGTGCAGCCGATGCCGAATGGCGCGACTTCCTGCGCGACCGAATCGATGAACCCTTCGATGCCCCACTTGCTGGCGTGATACAACGCTGCGCCAGGGAATGCCGCCTGCCCCCCTACCGTGGACAGTTGCAAGATCCGACCGCCGCCCTGAACCCGAAGGTGAGGCAGTGCGCCGCGCACGACCTGTATCGAGCCCAGCAGATTGGTGGCGATCTGATGCAACACCTGCTCGTCCGACGCCTCCTCTGCCGCGCCGAACAAGCCATAGCCCGCATTGCTGACGATGACGTCGATGCGGCCCCATGCGGCAAAGGCGCGATCAATCACCGGGCGAATGGCGTTGAAATCGGCCACGTCCAGTACCGCCAGCCAGAGAGCATCGCCGTGTGCTTCCTTCAGGTCGGCAACCGCGTCGAGGTTACGGACCGTTCCAGCCACGCGCTCGCCGCGGGCCAGCAGCGTGCTAGCCATCATGCGGCCGAAGCCGCTGCTGATGCCCGTGATGAGCCAAGTCCTGTGCGTCATGTTCACTCCTTTCAATCATGATGTGGTAGCAGAATAGCGGCGAAGACCAAGATTTTGAATAATCCGGAATCTCAAAAAAATGCGCGAAAATCCAATGAGTGTCGATCCTTTCTCCGACTTTCTCACGCTGCTGGAGACGCGCTCCGTGCTCTCCGGTGCACTGCAGGCGGGCGGCCATTGGGCCATTCGCTTTCCAGCCACAGACCGCCTGAAATTCTGGGGCGTGCTGCGTGGCCGCTGCATGCTGCTATTGGAAGGCGAAGCCGAGGCGATATCCGTGGAGGCCGGCGACATCTTCCTCCTGCGATGTGCCCGCGCGCACGTGCTGGCCACCGATCCGGCGTTGCCGCCGATGCCGCTTGATGAGATCTTGGTCGACCGCATGGGGGCGCTGGCCCGGCACGGCAGTGGCGACGAGTTCCTGATGATTGGGGGGAAGGTGGAATTGGCACTGGAAACGGCCGGTGTGCTGTTGGATGCGCTGCCGGCATTGATCCATCTCCGCGCGGGAAATCACTGCCTGGACGCCGCGCATTGGTTGTTGCGGCGTTTGGCATACGAGCGTGACGGCGAGGCGCCTGGCGCCGTGACGGCATCGGCACAACTGGCGCACCTGCTTTTCATCGAGATCCTGCGCGCGGCCACGGCCACGGGACAGGTTGCAAAGGGCGGCTGGTTGCCTGCCATCGCCGATGCGCGACTGGCACCCGCGATTCGCCTCATGCATGCCGATCCAGCACGCGCGTGGACCCTCGACGAACTGGCATCTGCGGCAGCAATGTCCCGAGCAGCATTCGCGGCACGCTTTAAGAACGTTGCTGGCCTCGCGCCGATGGCGTATCTGACGGCGTGGCGCATGCGGCTGGCGCAGCGAGCCCTGCGTGAACGGCGGGTGCCGCTGGCGACTCTGGCGCAATCGCTCGGGTATGGCTCAGAAAGTGCCTTCAGCAATGCGTACAAGCGCACGCTTGGTCATGCGCCAACAATGCACCGCTCAGTGAGGCGATGAAGATGGCGCCTGGTCGGTCGTTCTGGCAGTGCGCCGCGTTGCACTGCCGCGGGACGCTGGTTTAGCGAGGCAAGCCGTCGTACACTAGCTTCGCGAAGAAATTGCCGTCGATGACGAAACCGCCATAGCGCTTGTCATACTGGGCTGTCGGCTTGGCGGCCACGACTTCCTCGCGCGTTTTTCCTTGCCGCTTCAACATCGCGATATCCTTTCGCACCGCGACCAGCATGTCACGCCAGCTGGTCAGGCTGGCGCGGTTGCCGGTCGGGCCATGGCCCGGCACGATCAGCGTGTGTGCGCTGCTGGCCGTAATCGCCTTGTTCGCCCACGTGATGGCATTGTCGATGCTGCCGCCATGTTCGTTATCGATGAACGGGTAGTATCCGTTCCAGTACGTGTCGCCCAGGGCCAGCACGTCGGCATGCTTGAAATAGACCCACAGGTCGCCATCGGTATGGCCGTTGCCGAAATTGCGCATGGTGATGGTTTCGCCGGCAAAGCGCATGGTCTTGCTGCCAGCGACGACAATGCTGGGCCGTGCCTCGCGCGGCAGCGGCTCAAACGTGTAGTTCCAGTCTTTCACCCGGGTAGTCTCCGACAGATGCTTGAACGTCATCGGCGAACCGATAACGGTGGCGCCTGCCGCCTGCATCCATGCATTACCGTCGGTATGGTCCCAGTGGTAGTGCGTGTTGACCAGATACCTGAGTGGAGTGGGGCCGATAGAGTTCAGTGCGGCGGTAAGCTTGTCTCGTGATACGGCGATCCCGGAGTCGACGATGAACTTGCCTGCCGGGCTGGCGTACACGACGATATTGCCGCCCGAACCCGACAGCACACTGATGTGGCCGCGCAGGCTCTCGACCTCGACATCGGCCTTGGCGGTTGCTTCGTTGATCTTGACGACAGGACTGCCTGCGTCGGCGGCATAGACCGAGGGCAGCCAGGAATGGGTTGCCAGCATACCTGCGACTGCGACAGGTAACAATCGGGAGATGGTAGTCATCATGTTCCTTTATCGTTGGCGATGTGCATTTGCGCATCCGATTCTAGGGAACGCCACCTTGGTCGCACAACGCGCCCGAAGGAATGCAACCTTGGAGGGAGATCAGCAAGCGCCAAGTTGGAAAGGCGACAGGAGCACTGGCTATCCTGTTCACGTCATCACGGCGCGCAGTTCACCGCGCGCAATGCCCCATAAAGTGCGTATCAGCAGGCCGGCGATGACGACCGTGGCGATGACGAGAACGGCGATAGCGATGCCGTCCGTGTACCGGTTCGGTGAATGGCTGGCATAGCGGATTGCGGCAGTGGCTGAGGCCGAAAGGGGAAAGCTAACGGCCCACCAGGAAACCTTGAATGTTGAGCAGGCCGGCAGGTTGCGTAGCCGTCCTAGCAACACGGCCAGCATGAACAACATCAGCATGTAGAGCGCCGTCGCGAAATCGTCGACGTGTCCGGTCGTGCTTGCGTAGGCCGAGAAGCCTACCGCGAACGGTGCCAGCATGATCATCAGCGATGGTCGCAGCGATTCGGGCATCGGTTCCTGGAACATCAGGCGCGAGAGGATCAGGGTCATCAGGGGGAGGGCGAAGAAGAGTCCGATCGCCAGGCCGAACATCGCGACGCCATGAAGGCGTGGCCACTGCAGCGCGGGAAGGGCCAGCGGCACGTCCAGCATGCCAACCACCGGGACGATCCATGCAGGCGTGGCGTGCACGGGCTGTTGTGCCCCGCGCATCCACCGGCTGACGATGAACCAGGCAAACACGCTCATGCCGATCGCCCCGGCCGCCCAAAACGCCCGTGCCAGCGGCAGGCTGAGGTCGGCCAGCAGCAGCGGCAACAGCAGGATGCTGATCAGCGGCGTACCGAACATATTACCGGCGATCGGGTGGTTGAATTCGTCCCGCACAGCAGTTCCGGCGGTCAGCACCTTGCATGCATAGCCGGCGGTGACCGCAACGAAAGCAAATATCGCCATCCAGCCGAGGCCCGCCCCGATCCAGGACGGCACGCTGAAGTGCGCGTGAGCCGACCGCCACGCCAGCGCAAGCCCTGTTAGGCCCATGACTGAACCGAACAGGGCGACGGGCAAGGCGGCGATCGTACTAGTGGAAGCCGTCCCTGCAGGGAACGCAGGTTTCTCGCCGGTGATGGTGTTCATGGTATTCCTGTTCTGAAGTTTGGTGTCCCATATCAGGCCAGCACGGTGCTGGCGAGCGGCATGAAGCAAGAAGGGCAGCGTGGCCTGATCTTCCGGCACCCGGCCGCCGCCACTGGATCAGCGTAGCGCACGCGGCGGCGTGCCGGCACTCCCCAAATGTGATGCACGTGCAGCGGATTCTGGCCGATGGCGCAGGATGCGAGGCCGAAAGGCGGGAGTCAAGGCACCAAACGGGTGATTGCCCGGAACGAGGCGCTCGTCGAACAATCAACCACATGACCTCCCATATGAATCGCACCGGGCTGCTCCGCAGCGCCTGAACTGCTCCGCGCTTCTCGCCAATGGGGGGAACCGAATGGCCCGAATCCCCGCATTTCTGATTCGTTGCCAGCCGGCCTCGTTCTTATACCCATTTTCATTTTCAATTATTGGAGCTAAGCATGACCACTCAAGCCTTGCGGTACCGCCAAGCCACGATGCGTCCGGCGCAGTGCCGCCATGTATGGAGCTGGCAATGACAAATGCGCTACCTGATGCTTCCCGGCGCCTGTGGCTGAAAGCCGGGGCGGCTGTTGCGGGTGGCCTGTTGCTGCAGGTCGCCATTCCCGGCCGCATGGCCCGCGCTTTGCCAGCGGAAGTCACATTTACGCCAAATGCGTTCATTCGGCTCGACGGTGACGGCAAGGTCACGCTCACGATGCCTTACGTCGAGATGGGGCAGGGTACGTACACGTCGATCCCGATGCTGATTGCAGAGGAGCTCGAGGTCGACCTTGACCAAGTGGTACTGGAGCATGCACCGGCCGACGCAGGCAAGTACGCCAATCCCGCACTGGGTGGCCAGATGACCGGGGGCTCGACGACGATGCGTGCGGCCTGGATGCCGATGCGTCAGGCCGGCGCAGTGGCACGCATTCTTCTCGTGCGTGCGGCAGCCAGTCAGTGGCAGGTCGATCCGGCAACGTGCCGTGCCGAGCGCGGAGCTGTCCTCCATGTAGCCAGCGGGCGCCTGTTGCGGTACGGGCAGCTAGCGGCGGCGGCTGCGCGCATGCCGGTGCCCAACGATCGGGACATCGTGCTCAAGCCGGCTAGCGAGTTCCGCTTGATCGGCACGGCGGCGAAGCGTCTCGATACGAAAGGCAAGCTAGATGGCTCGGCACGCTACGGTATCGACGTGGTCCTGCCCGGCATGAAAGTGGCGGCACTGGCGATCTCGCCAGTGCGCGGTGGCAGGCTGGTCAGGCTCAACGAAGCGGCCGCGATGAAGATCCGCGGCGTGCGCCAGGTAGTGCGGCTCGACGACTGCGCTGCTGTCGTGGCCGACAACATGTCGGCCGCGAACAAGGGCATCGCTGCGTTGTCGCTGGAGTGGGACGATGGCCTTCATGCCGGGCTGACGACCGAGGCGATCGTGGCAGACATGGCGCAGGCCGCGCGTGGTGCCGGCGCGACAGTGCGTTCGGAAAACAATCCCGAGCAGGCACTGCGCGGTGCCGCTCGCGTACTGGAAGCGACTTACGAGCTGCCGTTCCTTGCCCATACGCCGATGGAGCCCGTGAACTGTACGGTGCACGTGCGGCCTGACAGCTGCGAAGTCTGGACCGGTACGCAGATCATGGGCGCTGCGCACGCGGTGGCCGCCCGCGCAGCGGGCCTGCCGCCGGAGCGCGTCACAGTGCACAATTTCCTGCTGGGCGGAGGCTTTGGCCGGCGCCTGGAAGTGGACATGATCGAACGCGCCGTCCGCATCGGCAAGGCGGTGCCGCATCCCGTCAAAGTGGTGTGGAGCCGGGAGCAAGATATCCAGCACGACATGTTCCGGCCATATTTCTACGACAGGATGCTTGCCGGCCTCGATGCCGCCGGCAAGCCGGTCGCCTGGACCCATCACATCACGGGGTCCTCAGTGCTGGGCCGCTTCATGCCAGGAGCCTTCAACAACGGGTTTGACGCCGAGACGGTCGATGGCGCCGACGCGCCGCCGTACGCCTTTCCTGCTATCGGCGTTTCCTACGTTCGCCACGAGCCGCCGGGCGTCGCCACGGCGTTCTGGCGCGGCGTCGGGCCTGCCCACAACGTGTTCGTGGTGGAGAGTTTCATCGACGAGCTTGCCCACGCGGCCGGTGCTGACCAGTTGCGCTACCGGCTCGACCTGCTTGGTCACAACCCCCGGGCCCGCAGGGTGCTCGAACTGGCGGCCGACAAGGCTGGCTGGCAGGGATCGAAAGCCGGCAGCACCGGGCGTGGCCTGGCCGTCCAGTTCGCTTTCGGCACGTATATGGCGATGGTGGCGGACGTGGTGGTCGGTCCGGAAGGCGAGTTGCGCGTCCCGCGCGTCGTCTGCGCCGTCGACTGCGGCGTGGTGATCAATCCCGATACCGTGCACGCACAGGTCGAGAGCGCGGTTGTCTTTGGTATCAGCGCCGTCCTGTACGGTAACGTCACGATCAAGAATGGTCGGGTGGAGCAAAGCAATTTCCACGACTACCGCGTGCTGCGCATGCACGAAGCGCCCGTCGTCGAAACCCATATCGTCGCCAGCGGCGAGGCACCGGGGGGCATGGGCGAGCCGGGCACGGCCTGCGTTATGCCTGCTGTCGCCAATGCCGTCCATGCGCTGGCAGGCAAGCGCATCCGAAAGATGCCCATCGGCGCATCGCTACCGGCCTGAACTCAAAGGAATCCAGACATATGAAACTGAACATTAACGGCAAGCAGCGCCAGATCGATGCGGATGGCGATACGCCCCTCCTATGGGTGCTGCGCGATGAATTGCATCTGAACGGCACAAAGTTTGGATGTGGCATGGCGCTGTGCGGTGCCTGCACCGTGCATGTCGACGGCCAGCCCACCCGCGCTTGCGTGATGCCAGCGTCGGCGGCCGTCGGCAAAAAGATCACCACGATCGAGGCGATCGGCGCCAATCCGGTCGGGCAACGCGTGCAGAAGGCCTGGGCTGCCATCGACGTGCCGCAATGCGGCTACTGCCAGTCGGGCCAGATCATGGCGGCGACGGCGCTGCTGAAAGCGAATCCGCATCCGACCGACAAGGACATCGACGAAGCGATGGCCGGCAATATCTGCCGGTGCGGGACCTACCAGCGCATCCGGCTAGCGATCCACAAGGCGGCGCGCAATGCGTAGCCGTGCGTCCTGCGCGATGGCTGTGCTGGCCGCAATGGTGGCACTTGGCTGGTCTTGCGGTGCAGTGGCGGCCGATGACAGGGCGGCGCTGTTCGATCCAGTGGCCAGTGTGGTCATGGGACCCAGGTGCCTCAACTGTCATCAGGTCGATGCGCCGCGCCAGAAGGACATGGGAGTGCTGCATGCCCAGAAGGTCGTGCGCGGCAAAGACGGCCATGGCTCGGCCGCCTTGCGCTGCCAGGCCTGCCATCAAGCCGAGAACACGGCGGATGGAAGGGTGCCCGGCGTGCGGGACTGGCACCTAGCACCGCTCAGCATGAACTGGCAAGGGCTGGACAAGAAGGGCATCTGCCGGCAACTGCGCGACCCCACCCGGAACGGCAATCGCAAGACACCGCGGGAAGTGGTCGAGCACATGGAAACCGACCCACTGGTGCTGTGGGCCTGGAATCCCGGCGCTGGCCGCAGCAAGCCGGCGTTGTCGCACGACGAGTTCGTGCGCGCCCTGAAAGTTTGGGCAGAGGCGGGGCTGCCTTGCCCCGACTGACCTGTTACATCATCAATGAGGAAACTATGAACGAGATCGTACAAAGCATGATGGATGCCCATGGCGGCCTGGAACGCTGGAACCAGTTCTCAACCCTGTCGGCCCACCTGAGTCAGGGCGGCATCCTGTGGCCATTAAAGGGCAAGGCCGGCATGCTCGATGAAGTCGATGTAACCGTCGACCTGCACCGCCAGTGGACATCGCACGCGCCATTTGGCGCGACCGACCGCCGCACTGACGTCACTCCCGGACGAGCCGCGATCGAGACCGCCGAGGGCAGGGTCGTCGCCGAACTGGTCGAGCCGCGTGCGTCGTTCGCCGGCGCCGGGCTCGATACACCGTGGAACGACCTGCAGTTGGCCTATTTCGTCGGCTATGCAATGTGGAACTATTTGACGTTGCCCTTCGCGTTTGCGCAGCCGGGATTTGAATTCGAGCAGATTGGCGACTGGCAGGAAAACGGCGAAACCTGGCAGCGCCTGTGCGTTCGCTATCCGACATCGGTGGCAACGCATAGCAACCAGCAGACGTTCTATGTGTCAGACGAAGGCCGCTTGCGTCGCCATGATTACGACGTCGACATCAATGGCGGTACACCTGCCGTACACTATTTCCACGACTACGTGAAAGCGCAAGGTATTGCTTTGCCGACGCGCCACTTGATCTTTGTCCGTGACCCAGATCTTGGCCACCAGCTGGAGCCGCTGGTAGTCTCCATCGCAGTTAGCCACCTCCGGTTCGCATGAGGTTCTGAGGAGCGGTAGCTAGTGGCGTTGTCTCTGTAGCGGGTCAGTACGTCGTCCAGCCCGGCATTCGATCGGCTGCTTGGCCGCCGGCGGCACCATTTGACAGGGGCAGCAATTCGGATACAGTCGCGGTCATGCCGGACTCGAAGGCGACACTGGCTGCCTCGGTCCTGGTCTTCGCGTTGAGTTTCGCCATGATCGACTTCACATGGGACTTCACGGTTTGCGTGGCGATACCTAGGTCCCTGCCGATCGACTTGTTGCACAGCCCCCTGGCCAGCAGTTGCAGTACTTCTTCCTCTCTACCGGTCAATTCCTTCTTCCCGGGCGTGCGTGCGTACTGGGTCGCCAGGCTTTGGCAGAGAAAGTTCTCGCCGGCGGCGACACTGCGTATGCTGCGGACAAGCTCGCTCTCCGTCACGGCCCGCAGCACCATGCCATGCACGCCTCGCCGAAAGGCTGACCGGATGGCATATGGCTGCACGCTGGCGGTAACGGCCACGATACGCGGGCGCGCTGGGCCTTCATTGCGTTGTGCCTCCTGGCTGGGCAACGCGCGTAGCGACAGATCATCCACCACCAGTACGTCGACCCGGTGCTGAGATGGCTGCAGGTCGTCGACGATGTAGATGCCCGGCTGCTTATCCAATGTCGCACAGGTGCCTGCGTGCAGCAGTGGCTCGTTGATACGTACCGCGACACGAATCATGCGTGGGACATCAATTGGCTTCATTTCAATTTCCTGACTATAGGCCGTGACAAGGCTGCATCATCGCCAGTGCCACGGGCGGAGTCGAGTTAGCTGATGTTGAATCTTGTTAGCGAGCGAAAGGCGCCGCGGAGTGGGCTTCCCGCTAGACTGCGGTCGAGGCAGGTTGTACTGCCGACGGCCTGTGCCTGAACAGGAAAATTGTGGCGATGATGGCCACGCCGCTGGTCGCAGCGATACACCAGGCAGGGGCGAGCGGGCTTTCGGTAATGGCGATCAGCCATGTGACGGCGGGTTGTGTCGACCCGCCGAAGACGGAGACGCCGATCGAATACACCATCGCCAAGCCTGCGGCCCGGCGATGAGGAGGAAAAAGCTCACAGATTGCGGTGAGCACGCCGCCTGCTGTCAATGCTGTCAGGAATGCGAGTGTGGCGGAGATTGCCTGCAGGGTGCGTCCATCCGGATGTGCGGCGAGCCAGTCGAATGCGGGAATGGCGATCGCCGCGACTGCGACGCGGGGCCACAGGATCATCGAACGGTAGCCGAGCCGATCGGCGAAATAGCCACCGACGATTGCGCCAGTCAGCGTGGCGAAGCCAGTCAGCATGGCAGCTTGGAAGCCGTCCGCCGCGGGAAGCTTCAGAATCACGGTGCCATAGGTCGTCATGTAATTGCCGACATAAGTGGAGACTGTGCCTCCTGCGATGACGAGGATGCCGAGGATGACCGGGTGCGCGCGCCAAGACGGTGCCGGCGCGCCTGGCGGTGCGCGATGCTCGCCCGTCAGGGTTTCCGGCATGCACCTGCGCAGGAACAGCGCGATGGGGATCAGCGCCACACTGGCCAGGAAAGGAACGCGCCATCCCCAGTCTAGCATCTGGTCGGCGGTGAGTGTCAGCGACAATGCAAGCCCGAGGCTGCCGGCCAGGATCATAGCGATGCCCTGGCTGGCGATCTGCAGGGACACATACACCGCGCGCTGGTCGGGTGGAGCGACCTCGAGAAGAAAGGCGGTCGATGGTCCTGTCTCACCGCCCAGAGCGAAGCCCTGGATGAGCCTGAACAGAGTGATGAGTACTGGCGCGGCCACGCCGATTACCGCATAACCGGGCACCAGCACGAGCCCGGCCGTGCCGACCGTCATCAGTACGGCGCTGAGTAGCAGTGCGGGACGGCGGCCCGCACTGTCTGCATATCTGCCAAGGATGACCCCGCCCACCGGGCGGGCGATGAAGCCAACACCGAAGACACCGACCGAGAGCAACAGGCTCAAGGCTGGCTCGGCGGTGGGGAAAAAGACCTTGCCGATGGTGTGCGCGAAAAATGCGTACGCGACGAAATCGAAAAACTCGATGCCGTTGCAAAGGACTGCGGCGACCAGGACGGCGTGGCCGGGCCGCGCGGCTTCAGGCGAGTTTGGCGGTTTTGGTTGCTTCATCGAGCAGCTTGCGCGCGCGCGCGATATCGGGCATGTCCGTTTCCGGCGCCGAGACGAACGGGAACAGCAGGGGCGCGATCTCGTCGTTCCGCAGTTGCGCCATGTACAGGTCGGCAAGTGCCAGCGTTGCTCGCAACTGCTCGGTCCACGCTCCCTGGTCCGCAGCCACCTCGATCGCTGCGGAAAAACTGTTTTCCGCGTCTGAGATGGCGCCGATCTTCCATTGCGACCTGCCACGGGTCACGAGTAATGGCGGTAGGCGCAGCATATCGCCACCGTGGCGGATCATGGCCTCCGCCTCGGTGCACATCGACAGGCTGGCCGCGTGCAGCGACAGGTCGGACAGGGCTTGCGCCATCCACGTCAGGGCGACGCTGGTAATCATCCTGTAGCCATGACCATGCAGCGATTCCACGGCCTTACGAATGCGTTCGAGCCCGGCGGCCGACTGCCCCTGCAGTATCAGAACCTGGCCTTGCAGGACCTCTGCGACATTGCGATACGGTTCGAGCGAATGCAGCTTGCCGATCCGTTCGAGCTCCCGGGCGACGCCGTCGATGCGCTCCATGTCTTGCGCAAAACTGTAGACGGACCCCGCCCAGATCAGGGCGATACAGTACGTGACCGCATGGCCGCGCGCTCTTGCCTTCTGGATGGTCTCCTCGGCAAGCGCGTACGCTTGCGTTTGCTTACCGGTCAGCCAGAAGGTCCTGCTCATGCCACACAATGCGCGAATGTGATATTCGAAGCTGGCATACGAATCGGGCACTTGTGGCGCGCCACAAGTGCCGGTAAAGCAGCTCTCCCAGTGCCGCTGTGCCTCGCCGACGCGGCCGACCAAGTGCAGGCACACACCCATTAACGAGTCTACGGCGAAGCGCGATTGGGAATCGTCCAGCGCTGTCAGCAGCAGTCGGGCCTTGCTGGCTATCGCCAGTGCCGCCGTGTACGAGCCCTGGCGATGCAGCAGCACCAGGTAGCCATTCAGAACGTGCAGCATCTCCGGCAGGTCGCCCAGCTGTTCGGCAAGGGCAATGCTCCGGTCGTAGGCTGCAGCGGCACTTCCGCCACGCTCATGTCCCAGGAACATCAATGACTGCCCGAGAGCCCCTTGCAAGCGCATCTCCAGATGCGATCCGAGGAAGTGTCCTGGCAGTACGGCCAGGGCAGCTTCTGCCCAGCGGGAGCATTCGATCAGCTGCGAGGCCCGCAATAGGAGCGGGCAGGCGATAGCGGCCAATTCGACAGCCATCTCGTGGTTGTTCCTATCGGCTATATGCCAGTCCAGCGCTGCGCGCAGGTTCGGTAGTTCCTGTCCTAGTGTAGTGAACACTTCGTCCCGATGTGTGACGAGCATGAGCCAGTCATGATAGAACAGTGCCTGGCGCCGCAGGATGTCGTTGTACTCGTTCCGGTACTGAAGCATCTCGCGGCAGTACGATCGTGTGGTGTCCAGCAGGCGATAGCGCAGTGAGGTTCCCCCCGCGTCGACCGCCACCAGCGATTTCGCTACCAGGCCCGCAATCCGGTCCATCGCGACGAACTGGTCGGTGTCGTGGCAGCAGATTGCTAGCCCGGCATCCAGCGAGAACGTGCCGGCGAATACCGACAGGCGGCGCAGCAGCTTCTGCTCCTCTTCTTGCAGGAGATTAAAGCTCCAGTCTAGGGTCGCGCGCAAGGTCTGGTGGCGCGCCGTCGCCGTCCTTCTTCCCGGCCACGACAGGGCTGCCCCGGCGCCGAGGTGGCGCGTGACGGCATGCAGGCCGAGCGCGTCGATCCGGCTGGCAGCGAGCTCGATCGCAAGTGCGATCCCGTCCAGCTCCCGGCAGACGCGGGAGACCAGCGGGGCATCATCATCCGTCAAGGAGAACACGAAGCCGCCCGCCGCGGCACGTTCGACGAACAGTGCCACGGCGGGATAAGCAAGTGCCTCCTGCTTCGTCAGTCCGGCGCCTGGCGGCGGAAACGCCAGCGGCTGCAAGCGGTAGACATATTCTCCGATCGCCTTTAGCACCTCACGGCTCGTGATCAGGAAGCGGATGTTGGGACAGTTGCGCAGGATCCTCTCGACGAACATCGCAATCTCTTCGATCAGATGCTCGCAGCAGTCAAGCACGATCAGCGACTTGCGCTCGGCGAGATGGGCTTCCAGTGCTCGTTGATCCTCGACGGAGTGCGCCACGCCCATTGCACCCGCTACGGTTGCACGAATCAGTTCGCGAGCCGTGATGCACGAGAAATCCACGAAATGGACATCCCCGGCAAACTCCCGGTAGAGCGCGTGCATTGCCGCAGTGGCTACCGTGGTCTTGCCGATTCCGCCGGAGCCGACGATCGACACGAGCCGGTACTTCGACAGCGCAGTCGCGAGGGCGGAGATTTCTTCGGAACGGCCAAGCACCGCGGTAGCGAGCGCCGGCAGTCGCGTGCCAGCGTCTGGCTTCGCGGCGTCGCCATGCGATGCGATGCTGGTTTTCTGCACCGGTGCGATGAAGCTATAGCCCTTGTTGGCTATGTTGATGATGTAGCGATGATCGTTGCCGTTGTCGCCCAGAGCCTTACGCAGTGCCACGATATGAAAGCGCAGGTTTCCTTCTTCAACTACCAAGTTCGGCCAGACCCTGGCGAGCAGTTCGCGCTTTCCAATGATTTCGCCGGCCGACTGCACCAGCACGATTAGCAGTTCCAGGGCGCGGCCGCCGAGCTTGACCGGTATGCCGTCATGCTCGAGTAGACGTTCTGCAGGAGAGAGGGTGAATGGTCCGAACTGGAACCGCCAATCTGTAGTCATTGTATTAGAACATCACCAGAACCGCTCATTAACTCTCAGTTTAACATAATTGCCAGAGGAAAACTCAGGGAGACCGGGAGGGGACCACTAGGCCTTGCGAGGGATGCAGGGCGCCCCGTTCTGTAATCGACACTCCTATGGGGTATTGTGCCCTGCGCGACCCTGCCCCAGACTGCTGCCCGTGCGTGCGATTCCATGCTCGCGCATCCGTATGCAGAATTTACGAGGTTCGCTCCATGCATGATGCGTCGCTGATTTCCCTTTTCCATGTACCGGGCCGCAAGCGTGAGGTGCTGGCAACACTACCCCTGCCGGCATCGCCGATGCAGGCCAGGGATGTGGTGCTCGTGCCCGGTGCATTCGTCGATGGTGGGAGCTGGGAGCAGGTTTACCAGCGACTCACCGCGAAAGGCTACCGCGTCAGCGTCGCGCAGATTCCGGCCACGTCGCTCCAGGCGGATATTGCCGCGACCCGGGCCATGATAGACATGCACGATGGACCCGTCATCCTCGTGGGGCATTCGTACGGGGGCGTCGTCATTTCCGAAGCGGGCAATCATCCTCGGGTGGCGCGCCTGGTCTACATTGCCGCGCTCGTGCCCGACTGTGGCGAGTCTGCGCAGAAGCTGCTCGCCTTCCCGCCTGCGGGCGCTGCAATTCCGCCGATCATGGCGCCAGTGAACGGTTTTCTTCGGTTGCAGCAGGAGCTATTCGCCAGCGCTTTCGCGGGCGACCTTACAGCTGATCGTGCGGCATTCCTCGCCAGTGCGCAACGGCCCTGGGGCGTTGCGGCCTTCACAGGCGAGGTATCGATCCCCGCATGGCGTTCCAAGCCGAGCTGGTACCTGGTCGCAGCACGTGACCGGATGATTCCGCCGGAAGAACAGAGAGCGATGGCAGCCCGTGCCGCCGCTGTAATCGCGGAAACCGCAGCCAGCCATGCCGTCCACGAGGCGCGGCCGGACTGTGTAGTAGCCCATATCGACAAAGCGGCGCGAGGCACTCGCTGGTGCTGAGCGGCGTTCGCACTGCACACCATTCCATCTGCGTCCGGCCTGGCAGATAGCCGATGGCCGTGCCTAGCTAGGTACAGGCATGCGCGCGCCACCGGAACAGCGCCACAGGGCTAGCGCCATCGACAGACCGACTAGGGTTGACCCAGGCTGACTCCAAGGAGTTATCCCATCCGGCGCGTTGTCCAGGTGCAGTCGCGCTTCATAGAATTGCTCTGTCAGTGTGTACGGTCGATCCGGCCTCGCGATGCGCAATCTGTCAGTCGAAACGACATCCATTTGCGCCGACGAGAAGGGCGCCAGTAATGGTGGCTGTTGCCGCTGAATCAGTCACAGGATGGCCGGAAAAGCGGTAACCATGTCCTACCGAAATGTGCAGGCCAGCGCAAACTGACACTCATCCAATCACACGTTAAAGGAAACAACCATGAAAACCAACGGCAATACGATCTTCATCACTGGTGGCACCTCGGGCATCGGTCGCGGCATCGCCGAAGCGTTCCATCGGCTGGGCAACCAGGTCATCATCAGCGGCCGCCGAAAGGCACTGCTCGATGAAGTGACGACGGCTAATCCTGGCATGCGGGCGGTGGAACTCGATATCCAGGACCCGCAGCAGATCAAGGCCGTAGCCGCACAGCTGGTGCGCGATTTCCCCATGCTGAACGTCTTGTTCAACAATGCCGGCATCATGCCGTTCGATGACGCGGCCGGTGAAATCGACGACGAGACCGCCGTCTCTACCGTGGCGACGAACCTGCTCGGCCCAGTGCGCATGACGTCCGCCCTTCTGCCCCACCTGAAGCAGCAAAAGGACGCAGTCGTGATTCACAACTCCTCGGTCCTGGCATTCGTGCCGCTGGCCAGCACCGCCGTGTATTCGGCTACAAAGGCAGCCATCCACTCATATGCGTTGTCGCAGCGCTTCATGCTGAAGGGGAGCGGCGTCCGTGTGGTCGAAATCGCGCCGCCTTGGGTCGATACCGACCTCGTTTATAAGAGTGGGGATTCGCGCGCCATGCCGCTGTCCGATTTCATCGCTGCAACGATGGCAGGTCTGGCGGAAGGCAAGGATGAAGTGTATGTGGAAGGAATACAGGCACTGCGCGACAACCCCGGCTCTGGCGAACATGCCTTCTTCACGGCATTCAACCAGTCGCTGAAGGAAAATCCGATCCCAGTCGGGCACTAAGCCATGCACCCCGTCCCACCATCGACGGCAATGGCGCTGCGCTCGCTGGCTCTTGCGTACTTTGTGCAGGCTACGGGTGCACTGTCGGTGGTAGGAACCCTGGCCGCCATCGCCGCTGAATGGCATCTACGCGACGAGCAGGCGGCGCTGCTGATCACTGTCTTCGGCGTCACCTTCGCATTGGCAGCGCCGCTGTTGCAGATGGCGTTCGGGCACTTGCCGCGGCGCCGACAAGTGCTGATCGGCCTCGCGCTGTTCAGCACCGCCGCAATAATATTCGCGCTTGCGCCGGGCTATTACATACTGCTGGCGGCCCGAATTGCTATGGGTTTGGGGGCCGCGTTGATCGGTCCAGTGCTGGGTGCGCTAGCGGCCGGGTTAGTCGAAGACGAGCAACAGGGAAGCGCCATCGCCATGGTCCTGCTGGGCCTGAGCATGGCGGGTCTGGCCGGCATACCACTCGCAACCTGGGCAGCGCAGGCATGGGGACCGCGCACGTTGTTTCTGGCAATCGGCGCGGCCGGCCTGCTGACCGTGGTGCTGATCCGCAGCACTGTGCCGGCTCAAGCAGGGGGCGAGAAGGTTTCGCCTAGCACTTTGGGTCGGGTCGTGTTTGATCCCATATTGCTGCCAGCGTACTTCGTGGTGTTCTTTGCGGCTGCTGCCGTGTACGCGACTTACGCTTTTCTCGTGCCGATCATCCGTGATGTGTTCCACGGTGGCGAACAAACTGCTTCGTTGGCGATGGCGGTATTGGGAGTGTCCGGCGTAGTGGGCAATCTCTTCGTGGTACGCCTTGCACGACGCTACAGCGCCGACACTTTGCTGGTGGCCGGGATGGCGATCCTGGGGTTCGACCTGATGCTGCTGCTTGTTGTGCCACCCACGTTGGCGCAGCTCTTCGGTGTACTGATGCTTTGGGCATTCGCCACGGATATCGTGTGGCCTTCTCAGCAGCGACGCATTGCCGAACTCTCTGCGCAACTGCGGGGCGTGGCCTTGGCGGTGACGGCATCGTTCGTGTTCGCAGGCATCGCTTTGGGCTCCGCCCTTGCAGGGTTCCTGTACGTGCGCTGGGGCTTTCACGCGAACTTGTTTGGCTCATTGGTATTGCTGGCTCTGTCGTGGGCCTGTCTTGCCCTGTCGGCGCGCCGCACGCTTCTTACAACGAAAGGTATCTTATGAAGATTCTGAAAACTGCGCTGCTTTCTTTGGTGCTGTTCTCCGGCGCCGGCCAGACCTGGGGCGCAACGGACGTACGGCTTTACCGTCTAGATTGCGGGACCATGCATATCGGCGACATGTCGATGATGTCCGACGCGGGCCACTATAAGGGCCGCTCGTACGATATCGTCATTTCCTGCTATCTCGTCAAACACGGCGATACCTGGATGCTGTGGGATACGGGATTCGCGCGTCCATTCCTGACAGGCCTAAAACAGGGGGCGCTCGAAATGAATCTGTCGACCACCATCGACAAGCAAATCAAGGGACTCGGTCTTGAGCCCACCGACATCCATTATGTGGCGCTGTCGCACGCGCACTTCGATCATGCGGGGCAGACAAATGACTTTCCGGCCGCCACGCTGGTCCTGCAGAAGGCCGAGCGCGCGGTGCTGAGGGATGAGAAGGCTGCTTCGGAGCACTTCATTCAGCCGGAATTAATTGGGAAACACCTTGCCTCAGGCCGGATACAGGAAATCGATGGCGACCATGACTTTTTCGGCGACGGGACGGTCCGTGCCATCGCTCTTCCAGGGCATACCCCCGGTCACATGGCCTTGCAGGTGACGCTACCGCGCAGCGGTGTGGTGATTCTGTCGGGCGACCAATGGCACTTTCCCGAGAACCGCCGCGACAACCAGGTACCAACGTTCAATTTCGATCATGACGCCACGATCGACTCCTCAGGAAAACTGGAGCGGCTGATTGCGCGCACGAAGGCCAAGCTGATCATCCAGCACGAGCCGGCAGACAATGCGCAATTGCCTGTGCTGCCCGGTTATCTCGACTAGGGAATGCCTCTGGCGCGACGTGAGGTCGTGCAGCCGCTTGGTTGCATAACCACGTTGCGCTGCCGATGAAGTTGGACTAATGTGACCGATCGCATGTTTTTCGGTGTTCTCCGGGCGCGATGATGCGCTACGTATCCATTGATCGCCGTAGTCGCAGCAGACGCGATCACAGCGCAGCGCAAGGGTAAGACGCTGCGGCGTGCGATGTCAGTACGCGACCTTGAACGTTGGGCTCTCTTCTGTTCGCCCTTGACGGCGATCGTACAGACGCGTAGTCGCCACATTGGCGTGGCCGACCCATTCCTGTACCTTTCCCAGGTCAGCGTTATTCTCCAGCGCATTGGTAATGGCGGTAGCGCGCAGCGCATGAGGACCAAAACCTTCGACGTTGATGCCGACCTTGCTGCTGTATTTGGCAAGCAGCTTGTACACACCGTCCGGCGTGATGGCACGAACGGCACCCTGTGTATTGTTGCTCACTGGCCGAAACAACGGTCCGGCCTTGGCGTTGCCATGACCCGCCGCCTTGAGGTATGCGGTAATCGCACTGGCCGCGGCGTGGTGCAATGGCACGTATCGGATTTTGTTGCCTTTGCCGTGTACCTGCAGGTGCCGCAATCCGCGGCGCTGCTGCAAATCCGCTAAGCGCAGGCAGCACAACTCTGCGCGTCGTAATCCATGATAGAGCAGGGTGGCCAAAATGGCGTGATCGCGCCGGCCTTGCAAGGTCGTGGTGTCGGGTGCCGACAGGAGTGCTCGCGCCTGCTCGTCACCGATGGCGGGCGTTCGACCCTCCTGGCTCCCCATGCGCGGACGTTCGACGCCATCGACCGGATTACCTTGAATGGCGTTGGCTTCGCAAAGTGCCTCAAATAATGAGCTCAGTGCGGACAGCTTGCGGCGAATCGTCGTGCCGGCCAGCGAACGGCGTTCCAGGTCGCGGCGCCACGCCAGGACATGTGCACGACCCATCTGGCGAAAGCGGTGCGGATCCTCGATGCCGACAGGCTGCCGAAAGCGCATACGTCGCAAGGGCCGCTGCCGTGGTTCACGACCGAAGGGCCGAAGCTGTATAAGCGCGGCGGATGGTATTACGTGTTCGCGCCTTCCGGCTCCGTCAAGGGCGGCTGGCAGGGCGTGTTCCGGTCGCGCCGGATCGACGGCCCCTATGAAGGCCGTAATGTGATGGACCAGGGCGATACGCCGATCAATGGCCCGCACCAGGGCGCGTGGGTGGACACGCCGTCCGGCGAAGACTGGTTCTTGCATTTCTCCGACACGGATTCCTATGGGCGCCGCGTGTTCCTGCAACCCATGCAATGGGGGGCCGATGGCTGGCCGATCATTGGCCGAAGGCGGGGCAGCCAGCCCTACGGCGCACCGGTCGCACGCAACCGCAAGCCAAACGTCGCTTCACAGCCGGTGACCGTCCCGGTTACCAGCGACGAGTTCGACAACGGCTATCACCGGGGCTGGCAATGGATGGCCAACCCGATGCCGGATTGGGTCGATCCGGCGGTCAAGGGCAAGCTGCGGCTGAAAGCAGTGTCGTCGCCGGCCAACCTATGGGAGGCCGGACATCTGCTGACCCAGAAGCTGCCAGGCATGGCGTTCTCGGTAACCACCGCCGTCGAACTGAAGCCGGGCGGACAGCCAGGCGAGCGTGCCGGGCTGGTGGCATATGGCTACGACTACGCGTGGATCGGTCTGGAAAACACGGCGGCAGGCCAGCGCCTCGTGCAAGTCACGCGCCTGGGCGCCGATCTTGGGCTCAGCAAAGGTCATGTGCGGCAAAGCCACGAGACGGTGCTCGTCGCTCCCGTCGAAGTGAGGGGGCCGGTCCATGTGCGGCTGTCGTTCAGTCCCGTCGAGGTGCCGGACGCGGCGCCCGACTTTCCGCACTACTGGCATTCGATGCTGCATTCGACCCATGCGAAGGTGACGTTCAGCTACAGCCTGGATGGGACTACTTTCCAGCCTTTCGGTCCCGCGTTCACCACGCAGCCGGGCCGCTGGGTCGGCACGCAGGTGGGCCTGTTCGCGCAGGCGCCGGGCGGCACGCCGTCGAATACGGCCACGCGGGCCGGGTATGGGGAGTTCGATTATTTCCGGTTTTCGGAATGATGCCCGATACCTGGAGCGAGCCCGGGCAGCAGGTAATCCGCTTCGCGCATTGGCTCATCCCGCGGCACTGGCGCAGGCAAATGCATCAAGCCGAACAATACCAGTCGGTAACCACCAGCTTCGCTGCCTTGTCAGCCCGCTAGTAAAAGGGTGAGCAAGTACCTATAGCGCGGCGTGCACGGTATCCTCCGCTCGTCTTTGCCAGACTCGACTGTCAGCCAGTGCACCCAGCGCGCGAACCTGTGGAAGGTTTGCCACGCCAGTACACTGGCCCTCGATTATCAGTGTTCGAGATTTCTCTCCTGTTCGTTGACGCCGTCTGCTGGTTAAAAACATATGTGAAAGCGAGCGAATGTCGGTGCGTCAATTTTTTGCATGGCATCCATCGGTGGCTTCAATGAGGTGGGGTCCGCCGCAGCCAGTCGTTTTAATAGTTCGCAAGAGATCATTGTTTGGCGCCTGAGCACGAAGCCAATTGATTCGGAAAACTCTGATTTTGCAATGATCGAACGGCCGTGCAAGCCGTTGCAACTCAGCAATATATTAAACGGAAATCTTGACGGCTGAGCCGAATACTATATCGAGAGCTGTTGTATTAGATGCCATAAGTTTGGCGATTTTTGGGGTTTTTCGGGAACCTGTTGATTCCTACGGATGAGTTAAGTCCTGCAAAGCCGTCTAGACGGGTTCGACTCCCGTCCTCGCCTCCAGTCAAATCAAGTTCTGAGCGATGTTTCGCCAGCTTGAATCCCCGCCCAGGCCACGCAAAGCGTGGCGTACCACACCGGTTCACCGCCTAATCGCCGTTGCCATTCAGGTCTCCATCCACGTCGTTGCAGTGCATGACCGGTTCCGGTAGCCCGCGAAGTTTCTACTCCTTACAACCCTCGAATGATCTGTCCTGCCTCGCTGGACCATGAGGGTAACTGGACACTCCAATAGATTAGCAATGCAATGATTCCGGCGTGGCCGCGATTTCTCGCGGCCACGCCGGTACAGCCCGTTGAAAGAGCGGCCGTTACGGTATTACGCGACTTCTTCCTGCTTGCGCTGGCGGCGGGCCACGAAGCCGACGCCGGCCAGGCCGATCGCCAGCATGGCGTAAGTGCCTGGCTCCGGTACCGGGCTCGGAATGTAGAACCCGCGGATCTCGCCGCCCGGATACAGGTCGGTGTGGATGTTGAAGTAGGCACGGCCCGTGTTCAGGTCCGAGATCAGCGAATCGCGGGCTCCTTCCCCGGTGGCGCCGGCGTCGTCCCAATAGGCCACGGTGTACGTGGTGGCATCGAGCAGGTTAAAGGTGGCCGAGTAGGTGCCGGCGGAAACGCCTGGCGGGAAGCCGTTGGCAGGTACAGCTACCCCGACAGCGCCCAGCAATGGCTCGTCGGTGCCGGCGTGAATGTGCGCAGCGGCGGTTTGGCCCAACAGCCAGCTGAAACTGGTGGTCAGTTGCAGGGTGTTGGCCACATCGTCGATGACGATGGTGGAAACGCCATAGCCAGGCGAGAACACCGGCACTGCTTCGGCTGGACCCGACAGGTGTGCGGTATAGGTAGTAGTAGCGGCAAAAGCGGAAGTTGCCAGCATGCTTGCGGCAAATGCCAGGGACGTGACGATCCGTTTCATTGAATTTCCTTTGTGATATTGTTAAGCGAAAGTCAAACAGAAAAAGTGCCCATGAAGCGTTGCTATTAAATCACCATTCGCTGCCGGGAGCGAGATGTGCACGTTATAAAACCGGGTCACTTCAGTTGTATTTTTGGTCATCGAGCTCCGCCCGCTGTTGTTTCGCCGGCAATGTCGCCCGTTGAAGCGCCGCAGCCAGGGCGCGAACCAGCAGTGCCGGCCTTTTATGCCCATTCGCGTCTACCATTGCTTCCATGACCAAATCGAGCGGCCCCAATCCTGGGCGCGGGCACGCAATGCTGGGCTGCATCGGCCCGGCACGATATGAAAACCTGAAGCGCCTGGCAGGAAGTGTCCGTCACATCGTGGGAAGCCCAGCTGTAATGACCGAAGAGAAGGCGCGTCTGTACAAGATGGCCAGGTTCACCGAGGAAGCGCGCGGACTGGAGCCGGGCTTTCCTGACGGACCTGTTCGCGTAAAGTTCCTGGCGATGATGTGGAATGCGTACCACCGCGTCCATGAGCCAGTGTTCTCCGTATATCGCACCAACTGGAGCGGCGATTTTGTCGGCACCTTCTATGCCCGCCCGCTGCAGGACTTTGCGCCGTGATATCTCCGAGGTAGAAAGCACGTGACAAGGGATGCCGCCGTGCGGCACCGTTCCGGGCCTGCCGATCCTGCATTCGAAGGACCTGGTCAACTGGACGCTGATCGGCCATGCGCTGGCCAGGAACGTGCCGGAAGCGCCACGCGGTGCTCCGCCATGGGTGCGGCGTATTGGCTCCGGCCATCCGTCACCGTGGCGGCAGGTTCCTAGTGTTCGAGATTTCTCTCCTGTTCGTTGACGCCGTCTGTTGGTTTAAAACATATGTGAAGCGAGCGAATGTTGATGCGTCAACTTTTTGCATGGCATCCATCGGTGGCTTCAATGAGGTGGCGCCCGCCGGAGCCAGTCGTTTTAGTAGTTCTCAAGAGATCATTGTTTGGCTCCTGAGCACGAAGCCAATTGATTCGGAAAACTCTGATTTTGAGATGATCGAACGGCCGTGCAAGCCGCCTGTTGAACCTGGGCTCTCCGCCGCCAAACAGTGGCATGCCCGCGCCACGCAGTTCCCGCTGGCCTACCTCTTCGGTGTCAGCTTCAGCAGCCGGCCGCGCGGACCGTCTTCCAGCAGCCATAGCGCGCCATCCGGCCCGGTGCGCACGGCGCGGATGCGTTCGCCCATGTCCCATTGGTCCGCCTTGGTCGCGTTCTCGCCGTCGAGGGCGATGCGGTCCAGCGACTGGCCCGAGAGACCGGTGATGAAGAGGGAATTTTTCCACTTCGGGAACAGGTCCGCATCGTAGTAGGCGAGGCCGCCTGGTGAAATGGCTGGATTCCAGGACACTTTCGGGGCCTCGAAGCCGTCGCCGGGTGCGTGGTCGGGGATGTCCCGGCCGTCATAGTGGCTGCCATTCGATGCCCTCGGCCAGCCATAGTTGAGGCCTGGCTTGATCAGGTTGATCTCGTCGCCATGGCGCGGCCCCATCTCCATTTCCCACAGGCGTCCCTGCCTGTCGAAGGCGATGCCCAGCAGATTGCGGTGGCCATACGACCAGACGGCTGCATGGAAGCCCCTGGCCGCAAGCGGGTTGCCGGCGGCCGGCGTGCCGTCGAGGTTCAGGCGCAGCACCTTGCCGAGCGTCGATTTGGGGTCCTGCGCCGGATCGAAAAGCTGGCGGTCGCCACTGGTGAAGAAGAGATACTTGCCATCCGGCGAGAAACCGATACGGCCCGAATAGTGCCCGCCGGTCGACGCATCCTGGGCGCGGAAAATGGCCCTTGTGTCCTTGAGCGTGCCGCCTGCCTGATCCAGTGTCGCGGTGGCGAGCACGACCCGGCTGCCGGCACCGGGACCGGCCTCGGAGTAGCTGAAGTAGAGCCGCTGGCTGGCCGCGAAATCGGGAGCGGGCACAATGTCCATGAGCGCGCCCTGGCCCCTGCTGCTGACGGCGGGTGTGCCGGACACTGTCCGCCTGGTACCGGTAGCGGGATCGAACAGGATCATCGTCCCCTCCTTTTGTGTAACCAGCATGTTGCCGTTGGGCAGGAATGCCATGGCCCATGGGTTCTTGAATGTGCCGACCGGCTTGACCTCGAAAGGCAGGCCGCCGGTCGCGGATGCACTGGCCCGCGCGTTCGCGGCGGCCGGGGCGGCGGCGAACGCGAGCAGGGTGAGCGAGAAAGTAGTGGCAAGGCCGAGCATGCTCAAATTCATGTGTTCCAGATCTCCATTCGCGGATTAATGCCAGGTTGTTGGGGCGCAAGGTATGGTCCATAGGGGCGGTGGGAAGTGTAGAGCAAAACCCGCATTGCAGACGCTGCGCTGGTCGCGGCCGGCTCACGCTGGCGAGCGGGATTGATATCGACACCGATGACCTTGTCTGCACCCGCCATTTTGGCCGCCTGGATCACGTTCACGCCAATGCCGCCCAGACCGAATACCGCCACATTCGCACCGGCCTCCACCTTCGCCGAGAACAGAACGGCGCCGACGCCGGTGGTGACACCACAGCCGATGTAGCACACCTTGCGGAACGGGGCGTCGGAGCGGATCCTCGCCAGAGCGATATCCGTCACCACGACATAGCTGGAGAGGGTGGACGTGCCCATGTAGTGAAAGATCGCTTTGCCGGCAAGCGAAAAGCGGCTGGTCGCGTCAGGCATCGGCTCGAGCGCAGCACCTTGTTGCAATCGTCCCGGCGAAACAGGAAATGCGCATTGGCGGGCGACGCCATCGAAGCGCCGCAGCCAGGGCCTGAACCAACAGTGTCAGCCTTTCACGCCCGGCGCGTTTACCATTGCGGACTTAATGAACAACCGGAGTGGCCCTATCCAGGACGCGGGCACGCGACGCCGGCTGCATCAGCCGGTACGATACAAAAACCTGACGAGGGCCTGGCAGGAATTGCCCGTCAAACCGTGGGAAGCCCAGCTGTAATGACCGAAGAAAAGGCGCGACTGTACAAGAAGGCCAGGTTCACCGAGGAAGCACGCGGACTGGAGCCTGGCTTCCCCGACGGACTGGTTCGCGTAAAGTTCCTGGCGATGATGTGGAACGCCTATCACCGCGTCCATGAACCGGTCTTCTCCGTGTATCGCACCGATCGAAGCGGCGATTTCGTCGGCACCTTCTTTGCCCGCTCGCTCCGGGACTTTGCGCAGTAATACCTCGAAATACAAGGTGGACGACAAGGTGTTTCACCCGAGCCGCCACAGCGTGAATTGAGTGTTCCGTCTGCCCGCAGGACACACATTACGTGGCGTCGCGCCGGGCCTACCCGACTTCGCTTTGTCGGCGACTGCCAAGTCGTCTGACACTCACCCATTGACGGCAACCGCCGGCAAATAGGCAGCGCAGAACTCCGGCGGCATGCGCCTTGGTTTTCCGCTGTCGATCTCGATGCATACCAGCTGCCAGCGCCCGCGCATCACCGTCGCGCCATCCGCCGCGCGCACCAGCTGGAAGCGGCGCTCCATCGTCAGGCGGCCATCCGTGGCGACCAGCCAGGTGCCCAGCAGCAGCTCGTCGCCCAGGCCGGTCGGCAGCAGGTAGTCGTAGGCCGCGCTGCCGATCGCCATCGCCCGGTTCAGCCGGCGGTAGTCGCCCAGGTCGAGGCCCAGCGCGACCGAGTGTGACCAGCCGGCCTGCTCGCACCAGCGCACGTACACGGCATTGTTGGTATGGTCCAGCCCGTCGATATCGCCGGCGGCGGGGCTGACGGGGAAGACATGCGGCTCGGAATGGTCCCAGTTCACGGCGGCTCCACGGCAAAGGCAGCATTGTAGCGCCCCGGTGGCGGGAGCCGCCCGGCCAGGGGTGGCTGGCTTCTCAGCGGCCCGCCGCACGCACCAGCTGGACATCCCCCCAGGTCGCCACGACAGGCGGCGCACCGTCCGATGCCGCTCCCCGCACCACCAGCTCGATGATTTTCACGCCCCGGATGTCCGCCCGCAACCAGTGCGCCTTGGTGCCAAAGGCCACCGGCGGGCTTTCGGCCAGCAGTTTCCCATCGCCATACACGTGGAAGCGCACCGGCTGCTTCGTGTTCTCGGTCGAGTCATCCACGCCGACGGAAGCCGTCAGCAGCGCATGGCCGGCATCGTTCTTCACCTGGAGCCGCGAGTTGGCCATGATGCCGATGCCCGAGTCGAACGCCTGTCCCGCCACCTGCAAGGTCTGGCCGAATGGCGTCGTATCGGCCTGCGCGCCGCCCCAGCCGGCGTACTGCGGCCGCGAGCCGCCGGAGCGGGTGTTCGACCACGGGTCGATCATGCGGTGGATGGTCGGATCGGGCTGCGCCTGGCGCGTGCCGTCGACGGCGACGTTGATCGAGCCGGGGATCTCGGACAGGTACACGCCGTTTTCCAGCTGCCGCTTGCCGGTTGCCTCGAACACCAGCGTTTCGTGCGGCGCGAGCGTGAATGCTTTCTCGCCGGTGAACGTCGCGCTTTGCTTCGACCACAGGTCGCGCAGCGTGACCGGTGCGCTGTCCGACAGTTTCAGGTGCCTGGCCAGCAGGGTTACCGGGGCGGGCGACGCGCCGCGGTTGAACAGCGCCACCGCCTTGCGCTGGCCGTCGCCCAGCGTCTTGACGATGATCTGCGCATCGTCGGAATCGTAGGTCACCACGCCCTGGTGCCCCGCCTTGTCCTGGTTCAGGCGCACTACGTCCGCGTTGCCCAGCACCGCGAGGAACGATGCCGGGCCATTGCGCAGGTCGTAGCTGACCAGCATCGGCGCGTTGATCATCGCCCACAGCGAGAAATGCGAACGCACCTCGACCGGGTGGGCGGCATCGAAGTCGCCATGGCCGATGTGCAGGATGTCGGGATCGTTCCAGTGGCCGGGGCCCGCGTACAGCGGCCGTTTCGCCGCGCTGTCGAAGTTGTGCAGCATGCTGGTCCAGCTGGGCGTGATGTCGGCGCTGGTGCGCCACAGGTTGCCGACGTCCTTGCCCCAGGTGCGCACGTTCGCCATGCCCCAGGCGCAGATCGACAGCACGTAATCATTGGCCGGCCGGGCCGCCTTCAGTGCCGCGGCGACGGCTTCGTAGCGGGCGCGCACCGCGCCGATGTCGGTGCGGTTGATCGAGCCGCGTTCGATCAGCGGTGCCATCGCGCGGTAGTCCTGCTTTTTCACCAGCTCGGAGCCCGGCACGAAATCGGCCAGCCCGCAGGCGTCGATCTTGATGTAGTCGAAGCCCCATTCCTTGAAATACAGGTTGATGTCCTGCGTTACGTGTCCGTCCAGCCCTACCTCGCGCTCGGCGGTCGTGCCTTGCGGCAGGTTGGGCGAATGCAGGTCGTAGGCTTGCGAACAGGCGTTGCGGCCGATGTCCGTATAAATGCCGGCTTTCAGCCCCATGGCATGCAGCTTGTCGGTGAACGGCCTGAAGCTGGTGCCATCCGGCCCGCCGGTGGCCGCCGATGGAAAGATGCCGGTGCGGATCTGCAGGCGGCCATCGCTGGTACGGCGCTTCAGCCACCAGCCGTCGTCGAGGTTGACCTGGGTGTAGCCGAGTTTGGCGAGTCCGCTGTCGACCAGCACCCGCGCGGCGCCCATCACCTTGTCTTCGTCGACTTCCGTCCGGAAGGCGTTCCAGCTGTTCCAGCCCATCGGCGGCGTGCTGGCGCTGCCGTCGGTCTTGCCTTCCCAGCGGCCGGCCGGTGCCAGCGCATCGGCCGCCGGCTTGGCGTACGCGTGCGCAACCAGCAAGGCCATTGTCGTAACGAACACGCCGCGGAGCACCGAACGGTGCCTTGGTTGACTCATCCTGGACCAACGGTCTTTCATGCGCATCTCCTGTTTATCGTGCAACGTCGCTTCGATCGGCAATGGGTCACTCGCTTCAGCTTTCGGCACAGCGATCTTCGTTGGCGTGTAGCGAAGAAATTCGAAAGTCCAGCTGCCTGCGAGAGAGAAACCGGGCCCGACCCGGCAGGCTGCGGAAGCCCCGGTCCCCGATGATAATCGAAAGCATTCGAAAACAAAAGGCGTTTTCCGGCACGCCAAACAACAGGTAAACGAAAATAATTTGAAAGTTCTTTGCGTTTCGTTCGATAATTAACTACTATCGGAACGGCTCGCAACGCAAACAATACCCACCATGCCGTCGTAGCGGAGGAAGAATCAACGATGAAACGCAAAATCAGCAGTGGAGTTCGGTACCGCAGGAAGGCGATGGCGGTTGCGCCCGTGCCTGGCGGGACGGCCCTGGCGCATGGTGCGCCGGCGAGAGCGGCATTCTGACGCCGGCCATGGAGACGACGACCACGATGCCGCAAGAACGAAACGCCGCCGCCGCCGCGCGCCGGCCACGCTGGCTCGGCTACGCGCTGGCCACCGCGCTGCTGTGGGGCGTATGGGGCGCCTTTGCCGGCCTGCCCAGCCAGCACGGCTTTCCTGAAACGCTGGTGTATGTCGTGTGGGCGCTGACCATGGTGCCACCGGCGCTGTTCGTGCTGGCGCGCTCGGGCTGGCGCGTGCGCCGCGACCGCACCGCGGTGGCCTACGGCCTGGCCATCGGCCTGCTCGGCGCCGGTGGGCAGATGGTGCTGTTTTACGCGGTGAAGGACGGGCCGGCCTACCTGATCTTTCCGCTGATATCGCTTTCCCCGGTCATCACGATCGTGCTGTCGTTCGTGTTCCTGCACGAACGCACCGGCCGCATGGGAGTGGCCGGCATCGTGCTGGCTGTCTGCGCGCTGCCGCTGTTCGACTTCAACCCGGGCGGCGCGCCGCAGCAGTACGGCTTGTGGTTCGTGCTGGCGCTGGCCGTGCTGGCCGCCTGGGGCCTGCAGGCGTATTTCATCAAGCTGGCCAATACGCGCATGGATGCCGAAAGCATCTTCTTCTACATGACCGCGAGTGCGCTGCTGTGCATTCCGACGGCGCTGGCGATGACCGACTTCTCGCAGCCGATCAATTACGGCCTTTCCGGGCCGTGGCTGGCCGCCGCCACGCAGATCCTGAACGCGGTCGGCGCGCTGACGCTGGTGTACGCCTTCCGGCACGGCAAGGCGCTGACGGTATCGCCGCTGGTGAACGCCGGCGCGCCGCTGCTGACCACCGTCATCGCGATGGCGCTGGCCGCCACGGTACCGGGCGGCTACCGGCTGGCCGGCATCGGCCTGTCGCTGGCGGCGGCGCTGTTCCTCGCGCTGCAGACGGACGACGGCGCCGCATCCCCCGAATCAACCGAAGGAGTCTGACAATGGAATACATGTTGAATCTGGTGCGCCGCCACAAGGCCGGCGAGCCGGTCGGCATCCACGCGGTGTGCTCGGCGCATCCGCTGGTGATCGAGGCTGCGATGGAAGTCGCGGCAGCGGCCGGGCCGGACCAGCCGGTGCTGATCGAGGCCACGTCGAACCAGGTGAACCAGGATGGCGGCTACACCGGCATGACGCCGGCCGCCTTCCGCGATTTCGTGTACGGCATCGCCGACCGCGTGGGCCTGCCGCGCGGGCGCGTCTTGCTCGGCGGCGACCACCTGGGGCCGAATGCCTGGCAAGGCGAGAGCGCCGACGCCGCCATGGCGAAGGCCGAGGTGCTGATCGGGCAGTACGTGACGGCGGGTTTCCGCAAGATCCATCTGGATTGCTCGATGTCGTGCGCCGGCGATCCGGTGCCGCTGCGGGATGACGTGGTCGCCGCGCGTGCCGCGCGGCTGTGCGCCGTCGCCGAACAGGCATGGCAGGCGGCCGGCGGCGAAGCGCCCGTCTACGTGGTCGGCACCGAGGTGCCGGTACCTGGCGGCGCGCACGAGGACCTGGCGGAACTGAGCGTCACCACGCCCGCCGCGGCGGCGCAGACGATCGCGTCGCACCGCAGCGCATTCGCCGCCGCGGGTGTGGATGCGGCATGGCCGCGCGTGGTCGGCCTGGTGGTGCAGCCCGGCGTCGAGTTCGATCACCACAAGGTGATCGACTTCCGGCCCGAGCGCGCCGTCGACCTCAGCCGCATGATCGAAGAGGTGCCCACGCTGGTCTACGAAGCCCATTCGACCGATTACCAGACGCCGGCGAACCTGGCCGCGCTGGTGGCCGGCCACTTCGCGATCTTGAAGGTCGGCCCCGGCGCCACCTTCGCGTTGCGCGAGACGCTGTGGGCGCTGGCCGATATCGACGCGGCGATGGCCGGCGACGGCAAGGGTTCCGGCTTCAAGGACACGGTGCTGGAAGTGATGCGCGCCGAGCCGGAATACTGGCGTAAATACTATAGCGACGACCCGCGCGATCCGCGCAGTGCGCGCTTCGACCAGCAGTACAGCCTGAGCGACCGGATCCGCTACTACTGGCCGCATCCGGCCATCCAGGCCGCGCAGGCGCGCCTGCTGGCCAGCCTGGAACGGGATGCGCCGCCGCTTACGCTGCTGAGCCAGTACCTGCCGGCCCAGTACGAAGCGGTACGCGAGGGGAGGGTAGCCAACCGTCCGGTCGATCTGCTGAAAGAGGGCGTGGCCAGGGTGCTGCGCCAGTATCTGCAAGCTTGTACCAGGGAAGCTTGTAACAAGGACGCCCGCACGGCAGGCGCCGCAACAAAGGAGTTGGAAGCATGCTAGTCGCAGACAGCAACAGGAACAGCGAAATCCTCGGCATCGGCGCGGAGCGGCTCGATGCCGCCGGCGCCGGCCTCACCGCGCGGGAAATCGCGCAGCAGCCCGCCATCTGGCCCGAGATCGAGGCACTGGTCGCGGACCAGCGCGCCGCGCTCGACGCCTTCCTCGGCCCGCTGTTGTCGCGTGCCGACCTGCGCATCGTGCTGACGGGCGCCGGCACGTCTGCCTTCATCGGCGAATGCCTCGCGCCGGCGATGCTCGGCGGCGGGTGGCGCGTGGAAGCGGTGCCCACCACCGACCTGGTCTCCGGCCCGCAGCAGTTCCTGCAGCCCAGGGTGCCGACACTGCTGGTGTCGTTCGGACGCTCGGGCAGCAGCCCGGAAAGCGTGGCCGCCGTGACGCTGGCCGACCAGCTGGTCGACGAGGTGTATCACCTGGTCATCACCTGCAATGCCGACGGTGCCTTGTGCCAGATGGCGCAAGGGCGCGGCAACGCCCATGCGATCCTGCTGCCGGACGCCACGCACGACCGCGGCTTCGCGATGACCACCAGTTTCACGTCGATGCTGCTGGCTGCCGCCGGCGCGTTCGGCATACTGCCGCCGGGTTCGACGGCCGAGCCGTCGGCCGCTGCCGCGCGCGTGCTGGACACAATGGTGCCGCTGCTGGAAACCCTGGTGGCGCGCCGCTTCCGCCGCGTGGTCTACCTCGGCAGCAACGCGCTGCGCGGGCTGGCCCGCGAAGCCTCGCTCAAGCTGCTGGAACTGACCGACGGCCAGGTGGTGGCACTGTTCGATTCCCCGCTGGGATTCCGCCACGGTCCGAAGACCATCGTCGATGCCGACACCCTCGTCGTGGTGATGCTGTCGAACGACGCGCAGGCCCGCCGCTATGACCTGGACCTGCTGCGCGAGCTGCGCAACGATGGCCGCGCCGGCCGCGTGCTGGCGCTGAGCGGCCGCGACGAATCGGAACTGGGCGGCGATTGCGTCACGCTGCAGGGAGTCGGGCTGTCCGCCGACCTGGCGCTGGCACTGCCGTACATCCTGTTCTGCCAGGCCTTCGCGCTGCTGCAGTCGCTGGCATTGGGGCTGCGCCCGGATACGCCGAGCGTGTCGGGCACGGTCAACCGCGTGGTACGCGGCGTGACCATTTATCCACTGACGGGAGACAGCCATGTTCCTCGGGGTTGACGGCGGCGGTACCAAGACGGCGTTCGCGCTGGTCGACGGGCAGGGGCAGGTCCTGGCGCGCCACGAAGAGAGCAGCGCCTACTACCTCGAAGTGGGCATGGATGGCGCGGCCGGCGTGCTGGCGCGCGGCTGCGCGGCGGTGTTCGCCGCGGCCGGCATCACCGCGGGCGATGTCGGATTCGCCTTCTTCGGCTTGCCGGCCTACGGCGAGGACCGCGACGTGCAGCCGCTGCTCGATGCGCTGCCGCGCGCCGTGCTGGGCCACGGGCGCTACCTGTGCGGCAACGACATGGTGTGCAGCTGGGCCGGATCGCTGGCCTGCGCCGACGGCATCAGCGTCATCGCCGGTACCGGGTCGATGGCCTATGGCGAAGTCGGCGGGCAGCGCGCGCGTGCCGGCGGCTGGGGTGAGTTGTTCAGCGACGAAGGCTCGGCCTACTGGATCGCCCGCGCCGGCCTGGCGCTGTTCTCGCGCATGAGCGATGGCCGCACGCCACGCGGGCCGCTGCATGCGCTGATGCGCACGCGCCTGGCGCTGCGCGACGATATCGACCTGTGCCAGGTCGTCTACGGCGAACTGAAAGGGGAGCGCAGCAAGGTGGCGGCGCTGTCGCGGCTCGTTTCCGAAGCGGCTGCGCAGGGCGACCTGCAGGCGGCGGCGATCCTCGAGTCGGCCGCCGTCGAGGTGGCCGCGCTGGTCGATGCGGTACGGGGCCAGCTCGGCGTCGACCCCGGCACGGAAGTGGCGGTGTCGTACTCCGGCGGCCTGTTCGGCGCCGAAGGGCCGCTGCGCGTGCCGTTCGCGCGGGCGCTGGCCACCGGCGGCGCTGGAGCGTACCGGCTGGAGGCGCCGCGCCTGTCGCCCGTGCTCGGTGCCGCGCTGTATGCGGCGCGCAGCGCCGGTACGCCGCTGGACCCGGCAGCGCTCGAACGGCTGGCAGGCGCGCCGGGCCCCAAGGCCTAGTGCCGGGCCTGCTGCAATCTGGTAAGCTGCTGTTTTAACAAAACTATTCGACCGACCATGGGACAAACCGGTCAGCGCCGCGACATCATCCTGAAAGCACTTACCGAACACGCCTCGGTACAAGTCAGCGACCTCGTGAAACAGCTCAACGTTTCGGCGGTGACGATCCGCAGCGATCTCAGTGCACTCGAGGCGCAGGGCCTTGCCATCCGCAGCCACGGCGGCGCGACGCTGGCACGCATGCCGCCGACCGAACATACGGTCTCGCAGAAAGACGCGCTCAATCATGAGCAGAAGGAGCGCATCGGCGCGCTGGCCGCCAGCCTGGTGAAGGCGGGCGAGAACATCATCATCGATTCGGGCACCACCACGCTGTCGCTGGCGCGCCATCTGCGCGATGCCCACAACGTGACGGTGATGACCAACGGGCTGAATATCGCATGGGAGCTGGTCAACGCCCCCGGCGTCGACCTGATCCTGACGGGCGGCCTGCTGCGCAAGCAGTCGCTGTCGATCCAGGGCCTGCAGGCCGAGGCCTGCCTGCAGGCCTACAGCTTCGACAAGCTGTTCCTTGGCGTCGACGGCCTCGACCTGCAGTTCGGCGTGACTACCCACCACGAGGCCGAGGCAAGCCTGAACCACAAGATGGTGGAACGTGCCCGGAAAGTGATCGTCCTTGCCGATTCGTCGAAGTTCGGCTTCATCAGCCTGCACCGCATCGTCCAGCTCGACCGTGTCAACACGATCATCACCGATGCGGACATCGATCCCCAATACCGCGACGGCCTTCGGGACGCCGGCATCGAACTGCTGATCGCCGATTAGCGAACCACCGCCACGGGAAGTGGCGGTCCTTGCCCGCTCAGTGAATGTCCAGCGTCGTCCCGGTACGGAACGCGCCCAGTGCCGCGTCCCAGCCCTGCGACCTGGCGGCATCCGCGGCATTGGCCGGGCGCACGCTGTAGCGAACATCGCCTGCCAGCGAGGCGGCGCCATCCGGGAAGGCAAGCAGCACGTCGTAGGCACCGGCCGGCGTGCCGCCCGGCACGGCAAAACTTGCCCTCGCTTTGCCGTCGCTACCCGGCAGCCAGGTGCGCGGATCGATCGAGGCCAGGGCGATCCGCACGACGGCGCCGCTGGCGCGGTGCCTGAGCAGCATTTGCACGCCGCGCGGATTGAAGGCACGTGCCCAGCCGCTGTTGCGTACCGTCAGCGCGAGCTCGCCCGACTGGCCCGCCTTCACGGCGGCGCCGTGCCGCAGCGCCACCAGCTCGAAGCGGTAGCCCATGCGGCGCCTGACCTCCGCCATGCAGCCCTGCGCTTCCCAGCGCAGGTGAAACAGCTTGCGGTAGTAGCTGTCGTTCAGGTAGGTGAGACCGAACTGTTTTCCTTCGCGCAGGATGTCGTCGCAGTTCGTGCGCGGCGTCGGCTCGACCGCATCCGCGGGATTGCAGGTTTCGCCGCCGAACGGCGCGACAGTCGAAAGCGACGCGACATAGCCGCGTTCGCGCCGGCGGGTTGTCGCATCGTCGCTGTAGGTGCCCACATCCGTCTCCGAAGCCAGGAAGCAGTCGTTGTGGACGCCGATGCGCGAGGCGGCCGACCCGTCGCGCCAGCGCGGCGGCTGCGGCGCCCATGCCATCAGGTAGGGCGGGTAGCGCACTTGCAGGAACCTGTCCACGGGCAGGGCGGCGAGCAGCGCGTCGCGAATCCGCGTGCGCGACGCCGGCGCCGTCAGGTCGTTCGACGATGTGTGCCATTCGCCCCAGGCGCCGACGAAGCCGGCCTGCAGGTACGCGATGACATCCGCGTTGGCCGCCAGCAGCGGCTCGAGCTGCCCGATATGCGCCAGTACGCGGTCGAGCGGCGCATCCTGCGCCGCCTGGTACGCGGTCTCGCCGGCAGGGTAGTTGTAGAGAAAACGGGGGATGACTTTCAGGCCGGCGCGCCGCGCCGTGGCAAAGCCGCCGGATATCCCGGCCAGCACGCTGCCGGGCAGCGGGCCGCCGGCGTGATCGTCCAGCCGCACCGGCGCATAGACGAGGCGATAGCCGGCCGCGAACTGCGCATCGGCTTGTGCCTGCGTCCACGCGGCCAGGTTGTCCGCCGCCCAGGCATACATGCCGCGCTCGGGATTGGCGATTTCCTCGCCGGTGGCGCGGAACGTGGTATCGACCACGGCGCCCGCAATACGTGCCGGCGTACCGGCACGCTGCGGCAAGGGCGCCTGGGCCTGCGCCGAGAACGCCGCGAGCAGGGCGCAGGCGCCGAGCGGTCGCAGGCTCCGCCTCATCATGCCGCGGTCAGCAGGCGCCCGAAGGCGGCCGGCACATGAAAGTCGGGCGTACCGCTGCCGCTGCCCTTGCCGGTCGGGCTCCACGCGGACAGGACCTGCTGCTTGCCGGCACCTCCCTGGCCTTCCACGCGGAACAGGTTCAGGCGCCAGCCATCCCCGGCACCGCCCGCGCTGCGCATCGGCACCGCCAGGTCGGCCGTCCAGACCTTGTGCTGCGCATCGATGTGCGCCCTGGCACGGCTCTCGGCGGCGATGCGCCGCTTGCCCGACACCTCGACGGCGATCTCCTGCAGCAGCCCGTTGGGCGACACCTGCACCTCGCGGTAGCTCTTCAGCCCCGCCCGCTCCGGCGCCTGCAGGAAGACCTCGACCACGTCGCGCTCCCACAGCGGCCAGATGTCGGTCGCCGACCTGGCGCTGTCGAAGGTATTCAACGCCTCGAACTTGCAGATGAAGCGCAGGTAGAGGTGGTTCGCGCCCCGCAGCAGCAGCACGCGGGTCGATTGCGGGCCGGCGAGCGGCTTGCCTTGCCAGTCGTGGCGGAAGAAGGTCGCGGGCGCATCGGCCCATTGGGATGCGCGCGGGAAGCCGTCCGTACCCACATCCGCGATCGTGCCGGCGAAGGCGACCGGCAGCGCGTCCGGCGCGTCGGGGCGCGCTTCGATCAGCAGGCTGTGCGTGAAGCGCACGGGCAGCGTGGGCTTGTCGGCCGTGACCTTGCCCAGCACCGTGCCGGCGAGCGCGTCGCGCAGCGTCCAGGTACCCGCGCCGAGCCCGCGCAAGGCGACCACACCGTCCCACCGGTCGGCATAGAACGCGTAATGCAGGGCACCGTCCTGTTCCACGACGTGGGTCTCCGGCTTGTCGAAGCCCAGGTCGTACAGGTCGCCGCGGTAGCGGCCTTCGGCCAGGCGCTGCCTGTTGTAGAGGTCCACCCACTGGCGCCAGTGCGCCTCGCGCTCGGGTGTCAGCAGGAACGAGTCCTTCGGCTTGGGATCGACCGGCCACGTAAACTTGGTCGCCACCACGGCGCCGATGCCCACGCTGGAGGCGAAGTCCTGCCCGCCGGTGCTCAGCTCCACATGGTCGCCCGCGTAGGCCGACCAGGGGCCCATCAGCGCTTTCAGCGTCTTGCCCTTGTGGCGCACCTGCCAGCTCGACAGCGGGTCCGACGCCGGCGCCTGGTCCATGAACGGCATGTTGTGGAAGGCGTAGCTGGTGCCGCAGGGGCACACTTCCACCACCGCTTCAGGGTTGGCCGCATGCGCCACGTCGTGCATGACCTTGTAGAAGGCCGACACCGCTTCGACCGACTCCTCCGGGCGCTTGTGCTGGTGCTTCGGGTTGAAGCACGGCGCCACGCCGTTCAGGTGCTGGCCGTCGACCTTCAGGCCGTCGAAGCCCCAGTCGCCGATGATCATCCGGATCGTCTCGGCCAGGCGCTCCTGCGTCTTTCCGTAAGCGGGGCAGATGTAGAAGCAGTTCCACCACGTCACGTCCTGTGCCGCGCCATCCTTGTCGAGCAGCAGCAGGTCGGTGTGGTCATGCAGCTCGTCGCTGCCGGGCGCCACGGCCAGCGGCGCGATCCACAGCCGCGCCTTCATGCCGCGCGCATGGATGTCGGCGACCAGCGCCTTCATGTCGGCGGCGCCGCGCGGGAACTTGGCCAGGTCAGGCGTCCAGTCGCCGGTCTTCACCTGCCAGCCGTCGTCCAGCACGGCCCACTTGAAGCCCAGTTCCTGCACCTTGGGCAGCGTGGCGCGCACGTAGTCGAGCGAGAAGTCGCGCTCGTAGCCCCAGGCGCACCACTGCGCCTCGTAGGCGCTTTGCGGCGGCTCGGGAGCGGCCAGGCCCTGCGCCGCCATCAGGCGGCGATAGCGGTCCAGCGGCACATAGAAGTCGCCCCGGTGCACCGCCAGGAAGGTGGGCGGCGTGGCGAAGGTGGCGCCCGGCGCCAGTGTCTGCGGCACGTCGCCGCGCAGCGAGATGTCGACCCGGTCGCCGGCCGCCTTCACGGGCAGTGCGACCAGCAGCGGCTGGAGGGCCAGGTGGCCGACGGCCAGGCCGACGTCGCGGCGCCAGACATCGACGACCGGCGTGCCGCCGCCGTAGTCCGATGCGTTCATGCCCAGGAAATTGCGCTGCTCGAAGCCGCGCTTGACGGGCTGCACCCAGTCGCGGCGGTCGGCATGGCTGGCGCCGGAATACGTCCAGTAACCGCCCGCGTGGCGCGGCGTGGCGGCCAGGCGGTGCGCGGCGTTCACCCACGCGTCGATGGCCAGCGGCTTGCCGCCCGTGTTGACGTAGCTGACATCCAGCAAGGCGACGCCGGGATGCTCGTCGAGCAGCGTCACGGTGACGCGCTTCTCGATGCCTTCCAGCGAGCGGCCGGCGAGGCGCAGCGCCTGTCCGGCACCGAACGGCGTCGCGACCCGGGCCGGTTCCGCCTTCTGCATCGTGAAGCGGCCCAGCGGCTTGCCGCCCACGACCAGGTGCTCGCTGGTGTCGTAGCCGGTCAGCGCGACGGGCTGCCTGCCTGCCAGGCTGACGATGCGGCAACGCATCTGTTCGTCGAACTGCAGCGACACGGCGGCATCCTGCACGCGCACCTGGCCCTTGCCTTCGGCGGCGCGGGCGGACGGGATCTGCGTGGCCAGCGGCGCGGCGCCGAGCCATTGCAGGAATGCACGGCGGGCGGTCATCGCTGGCCTCCCCATGCGCCGGGGAAGGCGCGCCGGGCATTCGTGCGATAGAGTTTGTCCACCACCTGGCGCGGCAGCGCGAGGCCCTGGATGGGTTTGTCGAGATCGGCGACCTTGAACGACTCCGCGGTGTTGAAGTAGCGCCAGTGCATGCGCCACACTTCTTCGGCCTCGCGGCCCAGCGCGGCGCCGTCCTGGCCGGGCGCCTGCGCCATGTCGCTGCCGTAGAGGATGCGGTCCTGGTACTTGATGAAGAAGCGGCGCACGCGCTCGCGGTCCTTCTGGCTCTGGTACTGTACCTGGCCGATGCGCGCGGCGATGTCCACCACGGCGGTGGGGAACCTGTCGAGGAATGCGGCCAGCTCGTCGACGTCGCGTTCCAGCGACGCCAGGTGCACGCCGATGAAGCGCAGTGCCGGGTGCGCCGCCACCATGCGGTCGCGCGCGGCCATCTGCGCTTCCCAGCTCGGCATCTCGGGGTGCAGGTGCATGTGGTACTGCGGGTGGGCCTTGAAATACTCGCGGTCGTTGTTGACCGTCATTTTCTCCAGTGGCAGCCAGCAGTTGTGCGGCTCGCCCTGGTGGCCCAGCAACGGAATGCCCTGCCGGGCGAAGTCCTCGAACAGCGGCGCGAAGCGGGCGTCGTCGATCATGACCAGGTGCTGGTTCCTGTCACGCAGGCTCATGCCGATGTTCTTCCACACCTTCACGCCCACTGCGCCGGCCTGCATCGACGCAGCGATGCGGCGGCGCGTGGCGGGCAGCCAGGAGGGCTTGTCGGAGCCGTCGACGGAGAAGCTGGCGGCCCACGCCACGTCCTGCGGGAACTGCTTCTTCAGCGCGATGGCCACGCGCTGCTGGTCGTCGAGCGGCGGAAAGTCGGGGTAATCGACGTTGATCGTCAGCACCTTGAAGTTCTGGCGCCTGGCGGCTTCCATGAACGCCGGCGCTGGATCGTGCAGGTGCAGGTGCACATCGATCTTCGCGACGCTGGCGTAGTCGGCCATCGTGTAGCTGGATTGCTCCGCGGCGTGGGCGGAGAAAAGAACCGCCCCGGAGAGCAGGGCGGCAAAGGAGGAGAGTGATGTGGAAAGCAAGGGTCGCATTGAAAAAAGTGGCATCGGTATTCCAGTTATCGGTAGTGCGGGGCGGGCGGCGCTCGCCGCCCGCTCCTCCCTTGCTGCATCAGAACTTCAGGCTTGCCCCCAGGGTGATGGAGCGGCCATAGCGATAGTAGCCGTTGGGCAGGCTGACGGTGCCGTTGCCCAGCGTCGGTGCCTGCTCCGCGTCGGTCAGGTTGTTGCCCTCGATGCTGATGCGCAGCGACTTGTTCACTTCGTAGGCCAGCTGGGCGGTCAGCCACGTCATGGACTTGGCCGTCTCGTTCCAGCCGGCGCCGAGCACATTGGTGGCGGTGACGAAGGAGTCGGTGTAGTCGGCCGTGGTGCTCATGCTCCAGGGACCCCGCTCGTACAGCACGCCGAACGAAGCGGTTGCCGGCGCGATACCCTCGAGCGGCCGCTCCACGCCGTTGACCCAGCTGCTCGACAGGTTGCGCGTGTACTGCGCCCGCACGCCGAAGCCGTTGTCGAACAGGTGCTGCAGGCCGATCTCCATGCCGCGCGCCTTGGCGCTGTCGCCATTGATGGGACGCTGCACGTTGAACAGCCGGCCACCGGGAGCGCCGATATCCTGGCCCGTCAGCCATTCGTTGGTGATCTGGTTCCTGATGTTCTTCTGGTAGACGGCGAACGTCAGCGCGGAGTCCTTGGCGTAGTACCACTCCAGCGAGATGTCGGCCTGGCGTGCGCTGTACGGCTTGAGCTCCGCATTGCCGCCGAAGATCTGCGTGAAGTCGCCCCAGGAGATGCTGGCGGTGGTGCTGGACGGCGCCAGCTTGTCCACCGACGGCCGCGCCATCGTCTTGGCGGCGCCGAGCCGCAGCTGCAGGTTGTCCGTGATCGCGTAGGTGAAGTTGAACGACGGCAGCCCGAACGTGTAGCTGGCCTCCTGCCGCACGGCGGACGGGTCGGCGTACACGGCCGTGTAGTTGAACGCGCCGTTTTCCACGATCTCGTTGATCTTCGCGTCCCACGCCTGCGCGGTGGTCTTGGTGCGTACCAGGCGCACGCCGACGTCCGCGCTCCACCTGTCGCCGGCCAGGTCGGCCTGCACGAAGGCGGCCGTGGTCTTCTCGCTCACGCGGTAGCTTTCCAGCGGGTTCCAGGCGGGTGCCGAGATGGTCGAGCTGTACACGCCGCCGCCCGGCCGGGCCTTGCCGTCGTACGCCGCCAGGGCCTGCGCGTAGCTGTCGACGTCGAACCCCAGGAAGCTGCGCGGGAAGTTGCCGCTCACGCCCGACAGGAAGCCGCTCGGGCTCAAGGTCTGGGTGATGACATTGCCGCCCAGGGTGCCCACGTTGATCGCGTTCGCGCCGGAGTAATGATCCTGGCCCGCGTTGAACGCGTTGTTGATCATGTCGCGCGATTTCTTGCGGTTGGTCTGGCCCAGGCCGAACTTCAGCCGCTCGACGTGGAAGCGGTCCAGCTTCCATTCGGCCTGCGCGTTCGCGCCGCGGATGTTGTCGTCGATGTTGTCGCCGGTGCGGCTGTAGAAGTGGGTATTGAAGTCGCTGGCCCTGATCTGGCCCTGCGCCAGCGCGCTCTGCAGGTCACGGCCGTCGGCGAACGTGGTCGTCACGTCGGGCACGGCGGCGCCGGTGAGCCGGATGCGCGTCGTGTTGGGCTGGTTCATGCGCAGCACCACGTAGGTGTCCTTGCCGCCGGAATTGCGCTTCGACGTGGACTCGTAGATGTCGCCGGTCACTTTCAGGGTCGGCGAGATCTTCCAGTCGGCGTTGGCGCCGACCATCGTGGTATCCACCACGCGGTATTCGGTCTTGTTCAGCACTTCCGGATTGAGCCGCAGTTCCGGATCGTCGCTGGACAGCGTCAGGTCGGTCACCACGCCGTTGGTGACCTGCGTGTTCGACCACCGGCCCGGCGCGTACAGCGGGTAGAACGACAGCTGGTAGCCGACCTGCGGCGAGTCCAGCCGGGTCTTGAAACCGTCGACGACGACTTTCACGTCCCGGGTGGGACGCCACTCCACCTTGCCGGAAAGCGCCAGGCGTTCTTTCTTTTCCATGATGGAACCGAAGCGGAACTGTCCCGGCCCGACCAGGCCTTCCTCGTTGGCGTCGAGGACGCCATTGCCGTTGGGGTCGATGGCGCCGCCCCAGGTGTTGCCGAATTCCCAGAACTGGCTCGGGTCGCTCGGCACGGCGTTGCGCGACCAGCCGCCATCGTTGCCGGCCGTGTCGGTGCGCACGTCCCGCTTGGCGTAGACGACGCCGAGCAGCACCCCGACCTTGTCGCCGAACGTATTGCTGTACGTGCCCGACAGCTTCCTGCCGTTCAGGTCGCTCATCTGGTTGCGGTCGGCCTCCACGCGCAGCAGGCCGCGCTGGCCCTTCTGCTCGAACGGGCTGGCGGAACGCAGGTTCACCAGGCCGCCGATGGCGCCTTCGATCAATTGCGCCTGGGTCGACTTGATGACGTCGGCGCCGCTGATGACGTCCGCCGGCAGCACGTCGTACGCGAAGTACCGGCCCGCGCTGTCGGTGCCCAGCAGGCGGCCGTTGAAGGTGGTGATCGTGTAGTCGGGCCCCAGGCCGCGGATGCTGACCCGCTGGCCTTCGCCGCCGGCCGTGCGCGAGATCGAGACGCCGGTGATGTGGCTGAGCGAGTCGGCCACGTTATTGTCCGGAAAGCGGCCCAGTTCGGTCGCGCTGATGCTGTCCTGCACGACCGAGGAGTTGCGCTTGAGCGTCAGCGACTGCTGCAGGCTGGCGCGGGTGCCGGTCACGACGACCTGCACCAGGTCGTCGGCGGCGGGCGTGGCCGTGACTTCCTGGGCGCCAGCCGGCGCCGCGAAAGAGGCCAGCGCCAGCAGGCAGGCCGAAGTTAACGGATTCAGCACGAAGCGAGGATGACTGTCGGCGTGCGAGCGGCGGTGCAGGTGAGAACTCATTAAACGCTTCCTTGTATAAGTTGTTGGAGCAGCGCAGGCGAATGCTGGTAAACGGAAGGCTGTCCGGTCGCGGTCACCAGGGCTACCAGCCGGGGCCCGGCCAGCTGGTAGGAATATCTCGGCACTTTCGTTTGATTTCGTATGGCGTTCATCCGCACTTGATGAGGTTTCGGTTTCGAGATAACGAAAGAATCTGGTATTGCGCTTACGGGTACAGTGCTATTGAGTCTATAGCGAAAATGAACGCAATACAAAATTTCTTACGTTTTTTCGAATTGCCTGTTGTATTTGTGTTTTTCGCACTTATGCTTTCGTTCGAAAGCTGTTGGCGTGCTTGCATCGGCGCAATCGTCCTGTTTTTTCCTACTGGAGAGTAGGATATTCTGGGATTTTCTTGTGGAGGTAATGCCGATGGAGATGATGCTGCGCGCCGTGTTGACGGTACTGTTCTGGAGTGCCGGAATATTCGGATTGTTCCACTATTCCGCCGTGGTCGAGGAGGTGCGTGCGGTGGGCCTGCCGTTTGAACGAGTGCTCGCCGCCGCCACGATTTTCCTGCAACTGGGTGGTTCGCTGATGGTCATCGCCAATGTCGGCAACTCCGGCTGGCTGGGCGCGGTGGCACTGGCGCTGTTCACCTTGCTGACGATTCCTTTCGGTCACGCATTCTGGAGCTTTCCAGAGCCGCGGCGAACAGCGGAATTGCACATCGCGCTGGAGCACCTGACCGTGGTCGGCGGACTGCTGCTGGCGGCCTGGTACCTGAAACGCGCATGACCGAGGCCAGGCGGGGCCGGGGCCGGCCAAGGAAGCTGGAGTGCAGGGAAACCCTGCTGGAGGCGGGCAGGGACCTGCTGCTCAGCCACGGGCTGCGGATGACCGTCGATGCCGTCGCGCTCCGTGCAAAAGTCGCCAAGACAACCTTCTATACCTATTTCAAGGACAAGGAGGCCTTCATCGAGGCGGTCATGCTGCGCGAGTCTGCCCGGACGATGAGCGACGAAGAATATCGCGCCGCCATCGGTGGCGATCTGCGCGAACTGCTGGTCGGCTTTGGCGTGCGCTATCTGGCGTTCGCCAACGAAAACCGCCTGGCTGCGTGGGACCGGGTCATGACGTCGGCGAACGACGTCTATCCCGAACTGGCATGTCGATTGTACGAAGCGGGGCCCGGGCGGCTCTACACGATGCTGGCGGATATCCTGCGAAGGGCGGCGCAGGACGGCAGGCTCGATATTCGGGACCCCATGGCAGCGGCCGAAGAGCTGGCAGGTATCTGGTATGGGCACACGATCCTGCGGGTCAACCTGAAGATCCGCGCTCCGTTGACCGACCAGGAAATCCGGCAGCGCGCCGAACGGGGCGTCGATCTGCTGTATCGCCTGTACGGGTGAACCATGCCGCGGCGGTGGCTGCCGGGACTTGCCACGTTCCTCAGGGCGCGATCGCCGCGACGCCTCCCGGGATCGCCTCGGCCAGCCGCGCAAATGCCGCCCTGAAGGCGTCGCCCGCCGCCTGTACGCGGGGCGCGCCGACATCGAAGCTGCAATGCCGCAGCAACGGTGCGGCAGCCAGGCCGGCCGCGGCCAGCATGTGTTCGGCGCGCAGGGCGCCCAGCATCCCGTCCAGCATGACCTGCTGCATGTCGAGCGGGGCATTGTCGGTATGGCCGGCGTCGAGCACGCTGGGTGCGAAGGCCATCGCGCCGGCGCCGCGGCGGATCGCCTCGCGCATCGCGACCCGGGTCGCCTGCCGCAGCACATCGCCGTGCAGCGCCGCCGGGTCGCCCAGGCCGACGACCAGGATGGCGCGCGGCGGCAGGCCTGGCGGCGGCGTGGTGACCAGCAAGGTCTCCATCGGCTGGGCGCGAAACGCGCCGGCTTCCCGCAGCCGCCCCAGCTGCCCGCCGAGTGCCCGGTCGAGTGCCAGCAGTCCGCCACGCATGCCGGCGCCGCCCAGCTCATGCTCGAACATGCAGGCCACGCTGAGGTCCACGTCGGCCTGCGCCGGACCCCAGGCGACGACGTCGAACACGACGCCGCCGGCGCTGCCGATCGGCAGCCGGATGGCGGTGGTGGAGTGGTCGGTATCGGTCATGGCTGTTTCCCGGTCTCGTTGAAATGCGGTAGCAGGCCGCCGGGGCATGCTACCGCCGATGGCGACCGCCGCACATCCACCGAAAGGCGGGGCGCGCCGACTTGCGGCAGGACGCGGACGGCTTCCCGTTCCCACGCTGGCTTGCCGCATTGCCTCGACGGTCCGGCCGCCTGACACACCTGTCGCACGCCATCGCCTGCTTGCGACACCTGTCCATTCCCGCGGCACGTTTTTCCCTTGTTTTCACCCGAAAACCCGCCCATTGGCCGGTAAACCAGCATGGCATCGAATTTGCTGAATGTCTCCGTGCGTATGCGGCATGCCCGGCTGCGGGCCTGCGCATCGACCACACAGACAAGGAGACAGCACTGATGAAGCCGACACCGGAACACCTGCTCTGGATGTACGAAAAGATGCTCGAGATACGGGCCTATGAAGAGAACATGGCGAAGGTCTACATGGAAGGCAAGCTGCCGCCGAAGATACAGAAAGGGCTGGCGTTCGATATCGGCGCCGGTCCGGTCCCGGGCGAGATGCATCTCGCGGCCGGGCAGGAGCCCGTTGCCGTCGGCGTCTGCGCGCACCTGGGCGACCGGGACAGCGTGGTGGGCGCGCACCGCTCGCACCACTTCGCGATCGCCAAGGGCGTACCGCTCGATGCGATGACGGCGGAGATGTTCGGCAAGGATGCGGGACTGGGGCGCGGCAAGGGCGGGCACATGCACCTGTTCCACGTGCCGACGCGGTTCTCGTGCAGCGGCATCGTCGGCGCCAGCGCGCCGCAGGCCTGCGGCGCGGCGCTCGCGGCGCGCAAGCTGGGCAGGGATTCGGTGGCGATCGCGTTCTTCGGCGAAGGCGCCGCCAACCAGGGATCGTTCCATGAATCGCTGAACCTGGCCGCCGTCTGGAAGCTGCCCGTGATCTTCGTCTGCGAAGACAACAAGTACGGCATCTCCGTCGAAAAGTCCGTTTCCACCGCCGTCGCGTCGAACGCCACGCGCGCCGCCGCCTATGACATGCCGGGCGTGCTGGTCGAGCGCAACGATGCCGTCGATGTGTACGCGGCCGCGGGCGCGGCGATCGCACGCGCCCGCAATGGCGAAGGCCCCACGCTGATCGAGGTGAAGACGGACCGCTACTTCGGCCATTTCCAGGGCGACCCGGAAAACTACCGGCCCAAGGGCGAGGGCGCCGCGCTGCGCCAGGACGATCCGATCGTGCGGCTGGGCGCGGCCCTGCGCAGCCAGGGGCTGATCGGCGAGGCGCGCGAGCATGCGCTGCGCCTGCGCATCGCCAGCCGGATCGAATCGGCCTTTGCGTTTGCCCGCCGCAGCCCCTATCCGGCGGCGGCGGATGCCTTCGAACACGTTTTCGCCGATTGATGGCGGCCATACAGGAGACCAGCATGCAAGAGAGCAGCAAGGACGGCGCGATGCGCACGCTGACGATGGCGCAGGCCATCGCGGAGGCCATCGGCCAGGAAATGGAACGGGATCCGGCCGTGTTCGTCATGGGCGAGGATATCGGCAAGTACGGCGGCATTTTCAGCGCCACCACGGGCTTGCTCGACCGCTTCGGGCCCGAACGCATCATGGAGACGCCGATTTCGGAAACGGCTTTCATGGGCGCGGCCCTGGGCGCCGCGGCGGAAGGCCTGCGGCCCATCGCCGAACTGATGTTCGTCGACTTCTTCGGCGTCTGCTTCGACCAGATCTACAACCACATGGCGAAGAACTGCTACATGTCCGGCGGTACGGTCAGGCTCCCCGTCGTGATCACCACCGGCATCGGCGGCGGCTATAACGACGCGGCGCAGCATTCGCAATGCCTGTACGCGAGCTTCGCCCACATGCCAGGGCTGAAGGTGGTGGTACCGTCGAATGCTCATGACGCCAAGGGACTGATGATCCAGGCGATCCGCGACAACAACCCGGTGGTGTTCTGCTATCACAAGGGGATCATGGGCCTGTCGTGGATGTCGTATTTCGAAGGCAGCACCAACGCGGTGCCGGAACAGCCCTATGCGATCCCGTTCGGCAAGTCGCGCATCGTGCGCGAAGGCAGCGACGTCACGATCGTCACGCTCAGCCAGATGGTCCACAAGGCCGCCATCGCCGCCGAACAGCTGGCCGAAGAGGGCATCTCGGTCGAGGTGCTGGACCTGCGCACCATCGTTCCGCTCGACCGCGAAGGCGTGCTGGCCTCCGTGGCCAGGACCGGCCGGGTGCTGGTCGCGGACGAGGATTACCTGAGCTTCGGCCTGTCCGGCGAAATCGCCGCGCTGGTGGCCGAGCACCTCGACACGGTGGCGCTGCGGGCCCCGGTGCGCCGGCTGGCGGTGCCCGACGTACCGATTCCGTTCAGCCGCCCGCTCGAGCAGGCGGTGATTCCGCAGGTCGACGCGATCGCCGCCGCGGTGCGCGGCCTGATGGGCGCGCGGCCACCAGTCAATCCATTATTCCAGGGAGCACAGGCATGACCGAAGCACGACTCGAAGGCGCGGTGTGGGACGACGTGGACGAGGGCACGGAAGCCCTGCTGCAGGAATGGCATGTGGCGGTCGGCGACGAGGTGGCAGCCGGCCAGCCGCTGGCGATCGCCGAACTGGTCAAGACGACGCACGAGGTGACCGCACCGGTTGCCGGCCGCGTGACCGAACTGCTGGTGGCGGCGGGCGACACGTTCGGCCGCTCCCAGCCGCTGGCGCGGATCGGGGAGTAGGCAATGAGCGCCACATCCGATATGGAACAGCGCACTGCCGCCCGCCCGCGTACCGTGCCGCTGACCGGCATGCGCGGCGCCATCGCGCGCAATATGGAACAGGGCTGGAGCGTGCCACGCGTGGCCCAGTCGATCGAGGCCGACGTCACGGCGCTGCAGGACCTGCGCGCGGCCGCCGGCGAGGGCGAGCGGAGCAGCCTGACCGCGTATGTCCTGCGTGCCGTCGCGCTGTGCCTGCGCGAACACCCGCGCCTCAACGCGCGGCTGCCCGACAGGGAGATCGAAGTCATGGACGACATCAACCTGGGCCTGGCCGTGAGCCTGGGCGAAGGCCTGATGGTGCCGGTGCTGCGCAATGCCGACCGCAAGAGCACGGCCGAACTGGCCGCCGAGGCGCGTGCGCTGGCAGAGGGCGTACGTACCGGCACCCTGTCGCCCGGCAGCTACCAGCGTGGCACCTTCACCGTGACCAGCCTGGCCGGTACCGCCATCGACAGCTTCACGCCGATCCTCAACGCACCGCAGGTGGCCATCCTCGGGGTGACGCGGGTGACCGCGAAGCCGGTGGCCAGGGGGAACGCGGTGGCCGTGGCGCCGATGATGGGGCTGCACCTGGTATTCGACCACCGCGCCGTGGACGGCTATCCGGCGGCACTGTTCCTGGGTGCGCTGAAGCACCGGCTGGAAACCGCGGAGGGCCTGTGATGGAGAACAGGGCCGTTTTCATCGATACCGTGACCTGCCGGGAGGAACAGTCGTGGAACGCGGCGCAGCTCGGCGAAACCGTCACCGAACCGCGCTTGCGGCTGTGGACCTACCGGGCGCCCGGCGTGGTGCTGGGCTGCTCGCAGGGAGCGCTGCGCGAGCGCCTCGACGGCGGGCATGCGCTTGCCGCATCCATCGTGCAGCGCGGCTCGGGCGGCGGCGCGGTGCTGACGGGGCCATGGATGGTCAGCGCGTCGATCGTGCTGCCGCCGGAACACCCGCTGCTCGGCCGCGGCACCCTGTCGAGCTACCGCTGGCTGGGCGCGCTGCATGCCGGACTGCTGCGCGACGTGGGCATTGCCGCCCATGCGGTTCCGCCGGAGGAGGCGCGGCTGCGGCAGGCCGACGCACGCCTGAAGTGGGCCTGCTACGGCGGCCTGTCGCCGTGGGAAGTCGTGGTCGGCCGGCGCAAGATCGTCGGGCTGGCCCAGCTGCGGCGGCGTACCGGCGTGCTGCTGACGTCGGGTACGCTGATCGCCCCGCCCGACTGGCCCCTGCTGTGCGATGCGCTCGGCCAGGCCGCCACCGATGCGGCGCTGCTGGACGACAGCACCACCTCGTTCGCCGAGCAACTGGGCGCGCCGATCCTGGCCGAGGTGCTGGCCGAACGCCTGCATCACATGCTGACGGACGTGCTCGGCACGGCCACGGCACCGGCTACCGCACCTGCCATCCCGCGGGCGCCCGCGCAGGCGCCGCGCCATCTCTCCATGCCGCACTGACGAAAGGACCGACATGAACGAACCACTCAAACCGGCATGCGGCGCGGGCGGCATGCGCGTGCTGCCGAAAACGATCACCGTGACGCGGCGCGGTTTCCTGCACGGCGGCGCCGTTGCCCTGGGAGCCGCGGCGGTGGCGCCCGCCGCCCTTGGCGCGCCCGCCGCCAGGGGCCTGGCCCGCACGTTCTCCGTCTTCGGCGAAGCCGCGGCGACGACCCTGCTGCGCATGGCACGCGACGTGTTCCCTCATGACCGCCTGGCCGACCGCTACTACGCCGATGCATTGCGCCCCCTCGAGCGCGCCATGGCAAAGGACAAGGCGCTGGCGGCGCTGCTGCGCGACGGCGTGCGCGACCTGGACCGGGCCGCCACGGCGCGCTTCGGCGCCGCCTATGCGGCGTTACCGGCCGAAGCGGACAGGGTGGCCCTGCTGGAAACCATCGAGGCCACGCCGTTCTTCCAGAAGGTGCGCGGCGACATGGTGACCAGCCTGTACGACAACAAGGCCGTGTGGCCGCTGCTCGGCTACGAAGGCTCGTCGTGGGAGCAGGGCGGCTACCTGACGCGGGGCTTCGACGACATCGACTGGCTGTAGGGCAGGGCGGTACCACATAACGACAACAGGAGACAGCATGACCAGGAAATTTGCATTCAACGACCCGGACGTGGTCGTGATCATCGGCTCGGGCGCCGGCGGCGCCACGCTGGCCCACGAGCTGGCCCGCAAGGGCGTGGACAAGATCGTGATGCTGGAAGCGGGCAGGCACTTCACCCAGGCCGATTTCGAGAACGACGAATGGGCCATGTTCAACAAGCTGTCCTGGCTGGACAAGCGGATCTCGGCCGGCGGCTGGCACCACACGAAGACCTATCCGAACCTGCCGGCCTGGATCGTCAAGGCCGTCGGCGGCTCCACGGTGCACTGGTCCGGCGTGGCGCTGCGCTTCCAGGAACACGACTTCCATACCCGCACCACCTACGGCGCAGTGGCGGGCGCGAACGTGCTGGACTGGCCGATCACGCTGCAGGAACTGCAGCCGTACTACGAACTGGCGGAAAAGAAGATGGGCGTGGCAGGCAGCCGTGCCAGCGGCCTGCCGCCCATGCCGGAAAGTAACCAGACGAAGGTGGTCGCGGCGGGCGCGCGCAAGATCGGCTACCGGCGCATCATCCGGCCCGTCGCATCGAACTCCGAGCCGTATGACGGGCGCCCCGGCTGCATGCAGATCGGCTTTTGCATGCAGGGCTGCAAGATCGGCGCGAAATGGTCCACGCTGTACACGGAAGTGCCGCGCGCGCAGGAGACGGGCAGGGTGGAGCTGCGTCCCGAAAGCATGGCGCTGCAGATCCGGCACGACAAGGCCGGCAAGGTCGACGGCGTGCTGTATGCCGACCGCAAGGGACGGCAGGTGCTGCAGAAGGCGCGGCTGGTCTGTGTTGCCGGCAACTCGATCGAGTCGCCACGCCTGCTCCTCAATTCGGCGTCGCCGATGTTCCCCGACGGCCTGGCCAATTCATCCGGTCAGGTCGGCCGCAACTACATGAACCATTCGACGGCGGCGGCCCTGGCGATCCACCGCAAACCGGTGTACATGAACCGCGGCTTCGACATCGGCGCCGTGATCGCCGACGAGGTGCCGCCCGACACGCGGCGCGGCTTCAACGGCGGCTATTACCTGGAAGGCCTGGCGCTGGGGCTGCCCTATGCGGCGGCGTTCATGAAGCCGGGCGGCTGGGGCAGGGACGTCACCTCGGCGCTGGAAATGTACGACCACATGACGGCGATCTGGGTCTGCGGCGAAGACATGGCCCGCGAACAGAACGCGATCACGCTGCACCCTGCCGAAAAGGACCAGTATGGCCTGCCGGTGCCGATCGTGAGCAAGACCTACCACGGCAACGACGAAGCCATCGCCGCCCATGGCCTGGGCCAGTTCCGCAAGCTGTCCGAAGCCGTGGGCGCCACGCGGGTGATCGACATGCCGGCCTACCCGGCCAGCCACAACATGGGAACCAACCGCATGAGCGAACGCGCCCGCGACGGCGTGGTGAACAAGTGGGGCCGTGCCCACGACATCGCCAACCTTTATATCTCGGACGGCAGCCAGTTCACGTCGAGCTCCGCGGCCAACCCCACGCTGACCATCGTCGCGCTGGCGATCCGGCAGGCGGAACACATTGCCGCCGAGCTCAAGCGCGGCACGCTGTAGCGGTGCGCCGGGCCGGTTGACGTATCATTACAGGAGTTCAACGACCGGCAGTCAACGAATTGCCGGCGCAGCTGGAGACAGGCATGAAAAAAGACGCATACAGCCGGCACGTCGACCACGTGATGTCGGCTGCGCTGCATGGCGCGCCGGCCGAAGTCGGGGACGAGCTGATCCTCAAGTCGTGGCGGCGCTGCATCGCCGACTACGGGCTCGATCCTTCCCGGCTGAGGGCGCCGCACATCGTCACGTCGCATACCTTGCGCGCGCACCAGGAACAGATCGAGCAGTTCATGGGCGTGGCGCGCGTCGGCATGGAGCAGATGTACAAGCGCGTGTCCGGGCTCGGCTATGTGCTGCTGCTGACGGATGCCGCCGGGGTCACGGTGGACTACATCGGCAACGACGCCCATGCCGCCGAACTGAAGAAGGCCGGCCTGTACCTGGGCGCCGAATGGAGCGAGCAGTCGGCCGGCACGTGCGCGGTGGGCACCTGCGTGGCCGAGCAGGCGGCGCTGACCTGCCACCAGGCCGACCATTTCGATCCCACGCACATACCGCTGACCTGTTCCGCGGCGCCGCTGTTCGACCCGGAAGGCAAGTTCCTGGCCGTGCTCGACCTGTCCGCGCTGACCTCGCCGGCCGACAAGAAAAGCCAGCATCTCGCACTGCACCTGACGATGATGTACGCGCAGATGATCGAGGATGCCAATTTCCTGCGGCACTTCGAGGATCGCGCGATCCTGCGCCTCGGTACCACGTGGGCGCTCGTCGAGGTCAGCGGCGAGATCATGCTGGCCTACGACGAACAGGGCACCGTGGTCGGGGCGAACACCGGCGCGCGCCGCCTGTTCCGGGATGCCGCCGCCGGCGTCGGGGGGCGCACCCTGGCCGAGCTGTTCGAGCTCGCCCCTGCCGACCTGCACCGGCTGCTGCGCTTCCAGGACGCCAGCGATCGCTCGATCGTCACGCGCGGTGGCGGCCGGATGTTCTACACCAGCGTCAGGCCGCCGCGGCAGCGTCCGGCGGCACGCCGTATCGCCGTCGACGCGGCCGGCGATAGCCAGGCCAGCCTTCCCGAGCTGGAGCGGCTGGCGGGCGACGACAAGGCGATGCGCCGGCTGCTGGACCAGGCCAAGCGCCTGGTCAACCGCAAGCTGAACATCCTGGTCCATGGCGAGACGGGAACCGGCAAGGAAGTCGTCGCCCGGGCGCTGCACCAGTCGAGCAATCGCGCCGCCAGGCCCTTCGTGGCCGTCAATTGCGGCGCGATTCCCGAGTCGCTGATCGAGAGCGAGCTGTTCGGCTATACTGCGGGCACTTTCACTGGGGGGCGGGCGAAAGGCATGAAGGGCCTGATCCTGCAGTCCGATGGCGGTACGCTGTTCCTCGACGAGATCGGCGACATGCCGCTGCACCTGCAAACCCGGCTGTTGCGCGTGCTGTCGGAAAAAGAGGTGCTGCCGCTGGGCGCCGACCGGCCGGTGCCGCTGGACCTGACCGTGATCGCCGCCTCGCACCGCGACCTGCGCAACCTGATCGGCGCTGGCACGTTCCGGGAGGACCTGTATTACCGCCTGTGCGGTGCCACGCTGCACCTGCCGCCGCTGCGCCTGCGCGACGACAAGCGCTATCTCATCGCCAAAGTGCTGTCCGAGGAAGCCGAACTGCTCGGCAGGGATGCGCAGCTGAGCGCCGATGCCATGCATGCGCTGCTGTCCTTCGGCTGGCCGGGCAATATCCGCCAGCTGCGCAATGTGCTGCGCTATGCGCTGGCGATCTCGGACGGGGCCCTGGTCATGCATGCCGACCTGCCGCAGGAACTGACCGACCAGTTCTCCGCCACCCACGGCACGTCGGCCGTACCCGCGCTGCCGTGGCGGGAGACCGGTGTGGAGGAGAGCGGCGACGCCGACGCCGGCGCACTGCATGCCGCCCTCGTCCGCAGCAAGTGGAACGTCACGCGCGCCGCGGCCGATCTGAACCTGGCGCGCGCCACCGTCTACCGCTACATGCGCAAGTTCGGCATCGTTCCGCCGAACCAGCGCTAGCGCCGCATGCCGCGGCGGCGCTGGCCGGCGGTGCTACCGGTCGGGGTAGCGCGGATCCCAGAGCAGCGGCTTCATCGTCTTCTCGTACGCCATGCCGCCGGGCAGGCTGACGATCTCGAGCTGCAATCCCCACGGCGCGAGGAAATACATCCACGTCAGCCCGGCCGCCGGACCGTCCTTGAACGTGCTGGGACTGCCCAGCACGCGCACCCCTTTCGCGCGCAGGTAGGCAACCGCCTTGTCCATGTCCTCGACATAGAAGGCAAGGTGGTGGCCGCCGATGTCGCTGTTGCGCGGCAGCGTGGCGGACTGGCCGGGCGCCGCATACTCGAAGATCTCCACGTTGATGCCGTGGCCGCACCGCACCATCTGGAAGCGGCGGATCTCGGCGCGCGGATCGACGTTGAGGTGGACGGTCATCCAGTCGTCGGCGAACTTGAACGCACCGAGCTCGATGGATTCCTCGCAGCCGATGACGTCGACGAAGAAGCGCACGGCGTCGCGCATGTCCGGCACGGTAATGCCCACGTGGTGGGCGCCCTTCATCCCGGGCATGCCGGCGTGGGCGCAGAACGGCAGTGCCAGCGCGAGTGCGGCGCCGGCGAAGGTCTGTTTCAGTCGCATGATGTCTCCTGTAATGGCTACGCGCATGCCGCGGCAAGGCCGGGCGACACGATGATCTTGACGTTGTTTTCCTTGTCGCGGACGAGCCGTTCGAAGCCTTCGCCGACGATGTCCTCCAGCCCGATGCGGCCGGTAATGAAGGGCGCCACATCGATGCGGCCATCGGCGATGAAGGCGATCACATCGGCGAATTCGCCGTTGTAGGCCAGCGAGCCGATCACCTGCTTTTCAGTGGCCACCAGTTCGAAGAAATTGAAGCTGCTCGGCTCCTCGAAGACGCCGACCAGCACGGCGGTACCGGCCTTGCGGATCGCGTCGATCGCCAGCTTCGCCGTGTCCCTGTGGCCGATGCACTCGAAGCTGACGTCCGCGCCCAGCCCATTGGTGACGCGGCGGACCTCGGCCAGCGCGTCGCACGAGGACGGGTCGAACACGTGGCTGGCGCCGACCAGCGTGGCGCGCGCCTTGCGCGCCGCCGACATCTCCAGGGCGATCACCTGCGCGGCGCCGGCGGCGCGCGCGCACGCGATCGTGCAAAGGCCGATCGTTCCGGCGCCGACCACGACGACACTGCGTCCGAGCAGGCTGCCGGCCTTTTTCACCGCGTGCATGCCGACGGCGAGGGGTTCGATCAGGGCGCCCGCTTCGGCGGGAAAGCCGGCCGGCAGCTTGTAGAGCAGCTCGGCCGGAACGTTGACCAGCTCGGCGAACGCGCCATTGTTCATCAGTCCCGTGAAGGCGAGTTGCTCGCAGATGTTGTACATGCCATGCGTGCAGTAGTAGCAGTGCCCGCAATGCTGGCACGCGTCGGCGGCCACCCGTTCGCCGACGGCGAAGCCGTGCACGCCGGGGCCGACCGCGGCGATCTCGCCGCAGAACTCGTGCCCCAGGATGCACTGCCCCTGGATACCCGTCAGCGGATGGGGCGCGGCGACGGGGATGAACACGGGACCGGCCAGGTATTCGTGGAGATCGGACCCGCAGATGCCGCACCAGTGGACGTGGATCTGCACCCACCCTTCGGGCGGTGGCGGCGGCAGCGGGACGGCTTCGACGCGGATGTCATGGCGGCCATGCCAGACAGCCGCGCGCATTGTGCGCGAAGTATCGGTTTGCGGATCGGTCATGTTCTGTCTCCTTTGTTGTGGAGACAGGAACACAGCAACACGCGTGCCAAGACGATCCGGGCAGGGGCGGGGCGCCATATTGGCCGCTGCCCGGGCAGGGCTGCGGCCCGGGTGGCGCCGCCATCGTGCGGCTGCGACACCTGTGCCTGCGCCGGCTGTCGCAGCTGCGACAGTATCCGGCGTCCGGTGCGCCGGTCGCGGGGGAAGCTATCGTGCCGGCACCCCATCCGCGGCAGCCTGCCCGGGCCGGCCAGCAACCTCGCGCGGCAGCCTGTCGAGCGTGATCACCAGCGGATGATGGTAGACCTTGCGCTTGTGCGCATCGGTGTTGTAGTACTCGCCCGTCCAGAAATTCTCTTTCGCGGTCACCCCGGCCGGCGTGTCGCGGTCGTTCCAGGTCATGAACCACAGCCACCACGCGCCCTCGGCGGCGATCTTGTCCGGATCGGGAATGTAGCCGTTCTCGCTGAGAGCGACCGGCTTGCTGTCCGCCGTGGTCCTGCGCGCCTGCAGGTAGGCCGGCAACTGCGCGCCGTAGGTCTTGTTGTCGGCCTCGTCGTAGATGTCCTGGCTGATGATGTCGACCACGTCGTCGCCCGGATACCAGGCGGGGTCCTGGCCATTCCAGACCCAGACCAGGTTGTGGATGCCATGGACGTTGACGAGGCGGTCGTACATATGGCGCCACAACAGGATGCTGGCATAGGCTTGCGGCACGCCGTCGGTGCGGGTGCGGCCCCACCAGAACCAGCCGTCGCCATCCTTGCCCGATGCCTCGTGCAGCGGGCGCCACAGGACGGGCACGCCGGCGCTCGCCAGCTTCTTCAATTCGGCCGCGACCAGGTCGATGCCGTCGTCGATCTGCCGCATGGCCGGACTGGCCCTGTCCAGCGCACCCCTGGCAACGGGAATCGTGAACGTGGTGTTCTTCTCCGGGTTGTCGTCGCGCACGTAGAAGTTAGCCTTGCTGACCGACGGCGTGCGAAGAAGCGCCGGGTCGCGCCAGTGCCAGGTAAATGTGACCAGCCCGCCCCGCCGGGCCCAGGCGATGGCTTCCTCGGTCTGCCGCAGGCCGCTGGCCGAACCGGCCGGCATCCCGTAGTTCATGAAATCGTAGCCCATCAGCGCCGGATACTTGCCCGTATCGGCATGCACCCGTTCGGCCATGTCGATCGCATCCTGCCAGGTCAGGTCGGACTGGCCGGACAGGATGGATTTTCCCCAAGTGCCGCGCAGGTAGCTGAATAGACCGCGGGTGGCCGGCGTTGCCTGCGCGTCGACCGGGGTGTCGCGCCCGGGCCCCGCCGGCAGGGTGCTCCGGGCATCGGGGCAGAAGCTGCGCGCGATGCAATAGCGGCCTTCCTCGAAGCCCCAGCCGTCGCCCTTGGCGCACACGGGCCAGGCCTTGGCATTGACGAGGCAGGTCTGCGCCACGGCGGGCGGTTCGCTGGCACACCCCGCCAGCGCCAGGATGGCGAGCGATGCAAGCAGCTTCAGGGCTGCCGGGCTGGAACGCGGCGTGGCGCCTGGCGGCAGGGGGCGGACACCGCCGGGCGGGCTGGTCGTGGTCATCTAGTCTCCGATGCTGGTTGCGATGTTCGCGCACTGTAGGCGAGCAGCCCGCCGGCAGCAAGACCGGCAAGCGAAACAGTGCCGTGTTTAGCCTTGTTTAGTGATCCCCGGCCGGCGCCCGTTGGGGGCATCCACATGTCGAATCGATATCGCAGCCGATAAATTCGTCATTGGTCGCGCCACGCCGTTTCGCCTAGACTCGGGCGCATAACTACATTCGGAGACATCCATGAAAACCCTGTTTGCCGGCGCCTGCCTGGCCGCCGGCCTGCTGCCGTCCGCCGCCATGGCCGAACCGGCCAAGCCGTCGCCCGCCGCGGCCGTCGTGAAGCTCACTGTCGACACGCGCACCGAAACCGGCCCGATGACGCCCCTGTGGGCCTGGTTCGGCTACGACGAGCCGAACTACACTACGACGCCGAACGGCAAGAAGCTGCTGTCCGAGCTGGCGGCAATGAGCCCGGTGCCGGTCTACGTGCGCGCGCACAACCTGATGACCTCGGGCGACGGCAGCCATGCGCTCAAATGGGGTTCGACCGGCATGTACAGCGAGGATGCCGACGGCAAGCCGGTCTACAACTGGAAGATCGTCGACGCCATCTTCGACGCCTACGTGGAACGCGGCATGAAGCCGCTGGCGCAGATCGGCTTCATGCCGGAAGCGCTGTCGCCCAACCCCCAGCCGTACCAGCACCGCTGGAAGCCGGGCGTGCGCTACGAGGACATCATGACGGGATGGGCCTATCCGCCCAAGGATTATGCGAAATGGTCGGAGCTGATCTACCAGTGGGTGCGCCACTGCGTGGAACGCTACGGCCAGCAGGAAGTCGAGAGCTGGTACTGGGAAGTGTGGAATGAGCCCGATGGACACTACCTGATCGCGCCGGACCGGCGCCAGGCCTATTTCAAGATGTACGACCACGCCGCCGACGCGGTCAAGCGTGCCTTGCCGACCGCGCGGTTCGGCGGCCCGCACACGGCCGTGGCGGGCGACTTCATGGAAGCATTCCTGCAGCACGCGCTGCACGGCACCAACCATGCGACCGGCAAGAAAGGTTCGCCGCTCGACTTCGTGGCCTGGCATGCGAAGGGCGCGCCGAAGGTTGTCGACGGTGTTGTCCGGATGGGCATGGACACCCACTTCCGCAATCTCGACCGCGGCTTCGCCATGGTGGCGAAGTATCCCGAGCTGAAGGGGATTCCTGTCATTATCGGCGAATCGGACCCGGAAGGCTGCGCGGCCTGCGGCATGCAGACCAATCCGGAAAACGCCTACCGCAACGGCACGCTGTACGCCAGCTATACGGCGGCATCGGTGGCGCGCCTGTACGAGCTGGCCGACCGCCGCGGCACCAACCTGATCGGCGCCGTGAACTGGTCCTTCCTGTTCGAGGACCAGCCGTGGTTCGCCGGCTACCGCGACCTGGCCACCAATGGCGTCGACAAGCCGGTGCTGAACGTGTTCCGCATGCTGGGGATGATGCGCGGCGCGCGGCTGAAGGTCGGCGGCGACCGGGCGTACGATGCCGAACGTATCCAGCGTGAAGGCGTGCGCAGCGCACGCACCGACATCAACGCGCTGGCCAGCCGCAACGGGCGCGAGGTGGCGGTACTGGTCTGGAACTATCATGACGACGACGTGATCGACGCCGGTTCGCCCGTCGAAGTGGCACTGGGCGGCATCCCCGCAAAGAGCGCCACCGTGCGGCACTATCGCATCGACCAGGAGCATAGCAACGCGTATGCGGCCTGGAAGCGCATGGGATCGCCGGCCAGCCCGACTGCCGCGCAGGTCACTGCGCTGCAGAAGGCCAGCGGGCTGGCGCAGTTTGCCGAACCATCCACCGTGACCGTGCGCGACGGCGTCGCCACGTTGCGGATGCGGCTGCCGCGCCAGGCGGTGTCGCTGCTGGTGCTGTCGTATTGAGCGCAGTGGGCTTGCGTTGGCGTGAGGCGGGGACCGCTGCGCCGTGGCACCCGCATCGCCCATTCCGTCAAAACTGCCCGGCCAATACCGTTCATCGGAAAAACCGATTTTCCTTGCAGGGAAAGCACTGCTATCGTCGCTGGAATTACAACGACAGGTAGAGACTTTGACTGGCGGTACCATGGGCCGCCGCCTCGCTTCCCTCGCGCGACATCGACCGCCGGCTTCGCCGCCGCGGAAGATGTCGAGTGGAGCCAGCCTCCCTCCGCTTTCGCCATGCACTGCACGACTTCCCCCTCGTCGCCTGTCGAAGACCGCCCCGCGCGGACTGTGGCACTATCGCCACTGAAAATCATCAAGGAGACACCATGCGCTTCAATCGCCTCGACCTGAACCTGCTGGTCGCACTGGACGTCCTGCTCAGCGAGAGAAGCATCACTCGCACCGCGCGGCGGCTGAACCTGAGCCCATCCGCCACCAGCGGCGCGCTGGCCCGGTTGCGGGAATACTTCGGCGACGAGCTGCTGATGCAGGTGGGGCGCAACCTGAACCTGACGCCACTGGCCGTCAGCCTGGCCGATCCGGTGCGCAGGGTGCTGCTGCAGATCCAGGCCACCATCGAGCTACGGCCCGAATTCGATCCATCGACTGCCTTGCGCGATTTCCGCATTCTGGCATCCGACTACATAGCGACCGTCCTGCTGGGCGATCTCGGCAAACGGATCGCGGCAACGGCGCCTAATATCACGCTCAACCTGCTGGCAATGAAATTCAATCCGGTCGAACTGCTGGAGCGCTCGGAAGCCGATCTGGTCATCCTGCCGCGCAAGTTCATGTCCGAGGTGCATCCGATCCAGGTGCTGTTCGAAGAGACTTATACCTGCGTCGCCTGGACGGGCAATACGCTGATCGAGAACGAACTGACACTGGAGGATTACATGGCGCTGGGCCACGTCTCGTCCCGCTTCGGTGCGGCGACAATGAGCTTCGAAGAATGGTTCCTGAAAGTGTCGGGCTACGATCGGCGTATCGAAGTGACGACAACCAATTTCACCAGCATTCCCCACTTTGTCATCGGCACCAACCGGATCGCCACGATGCACACGCGCCTGGCGCAAACGCTGTCGCGCTACTATCCGATCAGGCTGCTGTCGCTGCCGCTCGAGATTCCGGCGGTGGAGATGTGCATGCAGTGGAATCCCATCCTAGACCGCGATCCCTCGCACGTCTGGCTGCGCTCGACGCTGGCGGAGATCGCGCGCGGCGATCCGTCCGGTACAGGCTCCGTGCCGTTGCAAGCGGAGGCTGACGGCGCTATCGCTTGTGCAGATTCGCGAACCTGACTCCGAACCAGGCGATGAATGCATAACATGCCGCCGGCACGATGAACGAAAGCTGTACGCCTGCCGCGTCGGCCAGCGCCCCCTGGGCGAACGGCACCAGCGCGCCGCCGCCGATCGCCATGCACAGCAGGCCCGACGCCTGGCCCGTCCTGTTGCCGAGCCCGTGCAGGGCCAGGCTGAAGATCGTCGGGAACATGATCGAATTGCACAGGCCTACGGCCAGGATGGCGTACATCGCCGGTTTTCCGCTACCGAGAACCGCGGCCGCGATCAGGGCGATGCTGACGACGGCATTGAAGGCGAGCGCCCTGCCGGGGCTGACCTTGCGCATCACGGCGAAGCCGATGAAGCGGCCCACCATCGCCCCTCCCCAGTAGAGGCTGACGTAATTGGCGGCCTGCGCGGCCGTCATGCCGCCGATCCGCGGGTCTTCCATGAAATTGATAAGGAAGCTGCCGATCGATACTTCGCCACCGACATACAGGAAGATGCCCAGCGTGCCCAGCATCAAGTGCCGGTGCGCGAGCAGGTCGGCGAAACGGCCTGGGGGCGCGTCGCCCGGGGCGTCGGCGATCCTCGGCAGCCGTGCCAGCGCGAACAGCATAGCCAGCAGTAAAAGCGCGCCGGCCAGCACGAGGTAGGGCACCTGCACGCTGGCCGCCTCGTGCGCGCGATACGCCAGCTGTTGCGCGGCCGGCAGTGCCGACCGCTGCGCGGCATCGGGCATGTCGCCGGACAGGATCAGCATGCCGCCGAGTATGGGGGCAACGGTGGTACCCAGCGCGTTGAAAGCCTGTGTCAGCGTGAGGCGGCTCGACGCCGTGCGCGGATCGCCCAGTACCGTCACATAAGGATTTGCGGCGACCTGCAGCACCGTGATTCCGGCAGCAAGCACGAAGAACGCCAACAGAAAGATGCCGTAGCCCGATACTGCGGCCGGGTAAAACAGTGCGCAGCCGAGCGCCGCGACGACGAGCCCTGCCACCGCGCCGCGCTGGTAGCCAAGCCGCCGGACCAGCAGGCCCGCCGGCACCGAAACGAGCAGATAGGCGCCGAAGAAGCAGAACTGTACGAGCATGGCCTGCACGTAGGTCAGTGTGTACACGGCCTTCAGGTGCGGGATCAGCACATCGTTCAGCGATGTCAGCAGGCCCCACATGAAGAACAGCAGCGTGACGACGATGAGTGGCCTGGACAGTTCGCGTGCGTCGGCCGGCGGCCCGTCGGTGCCGCGAACGTGCGCGGCGTGGGAATGGTGTGGCATAAGCCCTTTTTCGAAAGTCAGGGAAAAGTGCCGCGGATGGTACGCTCACGCGCGCCATCCGCAGCCGGTGAAGCGGGCAGGTAGGATCAGTTGCGCGGCACGACCGTCACGACGACGCGCTGGTAGCGCGTGAGTGCCGGAGAACCCTTGTCCGTGACGCGCACGATGAAGTGGACGGTTTCCGGCTTGCTCACCTCGGGCGCCACGAGGCTCAGGCGCGCCAGGTTGTCGGCGGGGATCGGCATGGCGGTTTTCAGCGTTCCCGCCTCGCCATACTGGAACCAGTGATAGCTCAGGCTGTCGCCGTCGGGGTCCGTCGAGCGGCTTGCATCGAGCCTGACCGGTGCACCTGCCTGGACGGTCAAGCGGTCGGCATGCGCAAGCACGGGTTTCGGCGGGTGATTGGCATTGGCGTAGGACTGGGTGGTCCAGCGCATGCGCGCGGCGAAATCGTTTTGGAAATCATCGCGCCAACGCCACAGCGATACCTGCGGTCCGGCGAATTCTTTGGGTTCGGACTTGCCGCCGCGGTGGAACCGGTTGTATTCCATCGGCGCGCGCGAGATGATGGTGTCGCTGGCATTGGTCCAGATCGGCCGGGTTTCCGCCGCCACCGGCACGCCGCCGTTGAAGCCTTTGGGATCGGTCTCCTCCAGGCTCGGCGTACGGTGGAGGTAGCGTCCGCCCCAGCCGCCCCAGTCGGGACGATCGGGAACATTCAGCCCGTTTGGAATCAGCCCCAGGAAACTGGGCGTGTCGCCCTCCATCCCCCAGGCCACGTCGGGATAGGCAGCGCCCAGCGGCCCCTGTCCCTGCTGGATATGGGAGGCGATCCAGGCATTGCCGACCCTGGTGTTGTCGATGCCTTCCACGACCGCGCTGATGCCGAGCCAGGTGGCGTTGCCGTATCCCCCCGGGCTGACGATGTAGAACAGCGATGGGAAATTCTTCCTGATCCAGGCGCCGCTGTCGTCCTGGTCCGAGATGGCGTAGACACGCAGACGGCCGAGCAGTCCATCGAGCTGCGCGGCGGGTGTCGTCTGCTTCAGGCGGTACAGCGCCTGCGCCAGCGCATTCGTGCCTCCCCAGGCGGTAATCCAGAGCGGACGGCGGTCGTCCGCCTTGATGGCGCGCACCAGCACGTCGGAGCCGGGCGAGTCCTTGCCGTCGCCCACGCCGGCCATGCCATACACCGGCAGGGCCTGGCTGACCCGCGACAGCAGGCGCGCCGCTGCCGGATAGCCCGGCTCGTGCTTGAGCAGGTTCGGCTGCACCTGGCCATAACGCTGGATCAAGGTCCGGATGCTTTCAGGGTGGACCGAGTCCTTCAGGTGCACGGACGTCGTGGCGACCAGGCCTTCGATGTCGAACTGGTTCGCATACAGGAGCAGCCTGACCAGCGATTGGGCATCGTCAGGGTCCGCTTCGATATCGGTCAGCACGAACAGGCGCTGACGGGACTCCTGGGAAGCGCCGTGGCGCGCCGGTTCGGCAGCCGCAGTGCCGGCGGAAGCGCACGTGGCACCGCCCAGCAGGAATGCAAGAGCAAGTTTATGCATGGTCATCGCGGGCTATGCCTTCTCGATCGCGATCGCGTTCTGGCGCGCGATCGTTCCCAGCAGGCGTGCGCTCGCCTTGGGCGTGCGCTTCTGTGTCTTGCGGTCGACGCTCACCAGGCCGAAGTGGGGGCCGTAGCCGAATCCCCACTCGTAGTTGTCCAGCAACGACCAATGGAGGTAGCCGCGTACGTCGATACCATCGCGCATGCAGCGTGCAACGCCGCTGACGGCACCGCGGATGTACTCCTGGCGGTTCGCGTCATCCATCGAGGCGATGCCGTTCTCGGTCACGTAGAACGGTTTTTGCACACGGGAGGCGGCGTAGCGCAACGCGCCTTCGATCGCCTGCGGATAGAACTCATAGCGCATGTCGGTCAGGCGCGCCCCGTCCGGCGGCGGCAGTTCGGCGTCGGCACCGATGCGGGCGCGGGTATAACATTGGACCCCGACAAAATCCGCATGGGTTGCCGCCAGTGCCAGCCAGGGACCGTAGGCGATGTCGCGGCGGCGCGCCATGGTCTCGGCGGAGGCGCCGGCCGCCTGGTCGTCCGCCATCGCGATGGTCAGGCCGACCTTGATCTGCGGGTTGATGCGGTGGATGGCCTCGTAGGCTGCGCCGTGGGCGGCAAGCTGGCCGGCCTGGATCTTGTCCAGGTCGCCATACATCCAGGCCGAAAAGCGGCCGGTGCCTGCCACCTCGCCGGCGCGCGCCAGCATCGCTTTTTCCTTCGGGTTGCCCGAAAACTGCTGCAGGGGGCCGGGGAAGCCGAACAGCAGCTTGGCCAGATTGGGTTCGTTGAAGGTCGTCGTCAAGTCCATCAGGTCGCCCAGCGCTTCGGTGACCCGCGCGCAGTAGCGGGCGAACAGGCGGGGCGCGTCGGTCCCTTCCCAGCCGCCCGATGCGGCAAACCAGCGCGGCGTAGTGAAGTGGTTGTAGCTGACCACCGGGGTGATCTTTTGTTTGCGGCAGGCTTCGAGCACGTCGCGATAATGTGCCAGCGCGGCATCGGAGAACATGCCGTTCTCCGGCTCCACCCGCGACCATTCGACCGAGAAGCGGAAGGTGTTCAGGCCCAGTGCGGCAACCATGGCAATGTCCTGCGCGTACAAGCGGTAGTGGTCGCAGGCATCGCCGGAAGGCTCGGCAAACGTCGTCGGTTCGATGGTCTCCAGCAGCCATGCGTCGCTGTTCGTGTTCTGGCCTTCGACCTGGTGGCCGGCGACCGCGGCGCCCCACAGGAAGCCACGCGGGAAGGAAAACTTGCTGGATGCGGGTTGTGCCGCGGCGGCGACCGGTGGCAGCAGCGTGGCGCCGAGCAGGCCGGCACCCGCCAGCAAGGCGCGGCGGCGTTCCGCGCTGTGGCGGTGGTTCGAATCGTTCATGGTATCTCCCTGGATGGTACTCGTTTGGCGAAGCAGGGCACCGCCGTCCACCGGCCGGCACCCTGCGTCTCATGCTGGTGGATCAGTAGCGCGCGCCGACGGACAGGCCGACGGTACGCGGCGAAGCCGTGTATCCGAATGCGCCGAAGACCGTGTTGGAAAGGCGGGCATTCACGACGTTGTTGTTTTCCAGGTTGCGCGCATGCGCGGTGGCGTACCACCGGCCGCCCGGCGCATCGTAACGAAGCGACAGGTTCGTACGGGTGTAGGAGTCCTGGATGAACACATCGCTGTTGGCGTCGTCGTTGTAGTACTTCGACGAGTAGCGGGTATCCAGACGTGCAACCAGTTCGCCCCGTTCCAGCGGGATGAAGTGTTCATACCCCAGTGTGACGGTCACTTTGGGGGCGTTTCGCAGGTAGTTTCCGGAGCAGTCCAGACGGGTCCCAACGAGTTCATCGGTGCAAGAGGTGTATGTGTCGTACTTGGCGCTGGTCAGGCCGATGGACGAGGTCACTGTACCGTTCTGTCCGGCGCGCAGCCGCGATTCGGCTTCGAAGCCATATACCCGCGCCTTCGCTGCATTGCCGACACCGCCAGTAGTCAGGCCGCCCCCCAGCGGCAACAGGGTGCTGACCTGCAGGTCCTTGTAGTCATAGACGAAAAACGCCGCCGTATAGCGGCCCCGGTTGCCCAGGATGCGGCCCTTGATGCCCGCCTCGATCGACAGCAGTTGTTCCGGATCGTAGAAATGGGCTGGCGCTGCTGCCTGGCCCAGGAAGGGAACCGCCGGTGCGGCGAGGTTGTAGCCGCCCGCCTTGTAGCCGCTGCCCGCCACCGCATACACCATGGTGTTCTTGTCGAGGTCGTAGTCGAGGCCGAGCTTCCAGTCATTGTGCGACCAGGAGCGTTCCTCGTTGGTCGTTGCGCTGAAGCCCGCCACGGAGCGCACGCAATCGCCGCAGGATTTTTCATCGCGTGTGCTGCGCAGCCCCAGGGTTCCCCGAAGAGCGGGCGTGAAGGTGTAGGTCGCCTGTCCGAACAGGGCGCGCGATTTCGCATCGGCGTCATTCACGTCGAAATCGAGGAAGCCGTCCGAGAAGGCGCCCTGGGTATCCTGCGTCTCGCTGAAGAAATAAAGACCAGCCACCCAGCGCAGCGGGCCATTGGCGGACGACGACAGCCGGAATTCGTTGGAGAGCTGTTCGGAACGGGTGTAGGAACCGTTCTCGCTGCCGTTCGGGGCCATCGGCGTGATGAGCCGGCTGCGCCAGTCGAGGCGGCGGTTGCGGGTCGACGCCAGCCACGTGAAGGTCAGGTTGTCCACGGCGGTGTTGAGCTCGGACGTGACGCCCGTGTAGTACGAGTCGCCGTCGGCGCGCAGCACGGTGTCGTTCCGCTGCCCGCCGCTGCCATGCCGCACGGTCAGGGGCAGCGGGACGCCGGGACTTGCCGGTCCTTCGAAGCGCGAGCCGTCCAGCGTTACCAGCCACGTCGACGAAGGCGTGAACTTGAACAGCGCGTGCAGGCGGGCGGTCTTCTGGCTTGCCCGGTTGCCGGTTGCACGCGGCGTATCGATGTAATTGTCTTCGCTCCTGGCCAGGACGGCGGCGCGCAGCGCCAGTGTCTGGTTCACCGGAACATTGACCATTGCTTCGGCGCGGCGCAGGTTGTAGTTGCCCACCTCGAGATTGGCGCTTGCATCGAACTGTTCGGCCGGTTTGTTGGTAATGACGTTGACGGCACCGGCCGTTGCGTTTCGGCCGTACAGCGTTCCTTGCGGACCCCGCAGCACTTCCACGCGTTCGACGTCGAGGAACGCATTGCGTGCCTGGTCCGGACGGGCGAGATACACGCCGTCGATATGGAATGCCGCCGCAGGGTCCCCTTGCTCCGTCGTGTTGTTGCTGCCGATGCCGCGAATATAGATGTTGGTGTTGCCGGCGCCTTCGGTACCGATCTGGACGTTGGGAATGGCATTGGTCAGGTCCTCGGCGTTCTGGATTCCCTTCTTCTGCAGTTCGTCGCCGCTGAGCGCGGTCAGGGACACGGGGGTTCGCGAGGCCGCCTCGGGGCGTTTCTGCGCCGTGACGATGACTTCCTGGATTTCCTGCCTGTCCGTACCGGCCGTCTGCTGCGCGCCGGCATCGGCGGCGAAAGCGGCCGTGATCAGCGCGGCAAGGATGATGGGCCTGAATCTGACGGCGTTATTGTGATGCACGATGTATCTCCTCCGGTTGGGTTGTTCTGTTTCTGTTTTATGCGTCGACGTGCGGTGTTACGCGGTGTGTGCGATTACCGCCAATGCGTCGCGCGGGGGCCGCCAGAACAAGCTGGCAGGTGGGGTATCAATATCCCGGAGCCCTTGATCCGGCCGACGGGCTGCCGATTTATCCGCCTGTGTGTGCAGTCATCTTGATCGGATGAACATCTCTGCGCGATATGGCGGAAAAGGAAAATGCCTGGAGAATCTCCGCGGAACGGCGCGCAAGTCCCTGCCGGCAGGGACTTGCGCACCTGCCGGGATTTGCAGAGTCTGGGGTAATGCCGGGCCGGGGCTTATGCTGGCGCCAGCGCGCGGCAATTACAGATGTTGCAGGCGAATATCGTTCCCCAAAGTGCCGGGGCGATGAATTGCGCGGTGAATGGATTTGATGTGGGTAATACGCACACAACGATCGATCGATGCCATTTTGTCTCCTGATGATTGTGCGATGGGCCGTGTAAATGGATTTTTGTAAACCGCGCACCGTTTGGAAGATAGCAGCGAGTAATTGGCGTGTAAAAACGATTTTGCCGATTCGAGCGTGCGGTTTTACCGATGTTGCGGCGGGAGGGGCAGCGGAGCAGGAAGTCTCCGCGTCGTGGCATGGGAAACTGCGCCGACGGCGATGCGACGATATCGGCCGGTCCGGTGCGTGCCTGCATCCCCCCGCTTGGCAAACCCCCGCCGGCTCTGGTATAGTTCTGCTCCGCGCGGGAGTAGCTCAGTTGGTAGAGCGCAACCTTGCCAAGGTTGAGGTCGAGAGTTCGAGACTCTTCTCCCGCTCCAGTTTTCCTGGGGACGCGCGCAGGCAATACCACTCCATGCGGGAGTAGCTCAGTTGGTAGAGCGCAACCTTGCCAAGGTTGAGGTCGAGAGTTCGAGACTCTTCTCCCGCTCCAGTTTCAGAAAAGGCAGCCCGTGTGGCTGCCTTTTCGCATTTTGATTCTAATTTTCAGACTTCCGCTGCCGCGAACCCGCTTACGCCGGCGCCAGCTGCCGGATCGCCGCCGCCAGCCTGGAAAGGTCGGCGCCACGCGTAAAGTACGACGGCGTCACGCGGATGCAGCTGCCGCCCACCGGCCCGGCGCGCGCCACGGTGAAGATGCCGAAATCGTCGGCAAGGCGCCGCGACAGCGCCACGTTGTCCTCGAAACCGGTACGCCCGCGCAGCCGGAACGATGTCACCGCGCCGCTCATGCCGGGCTCCTCGGGCGTGAGGATCTGCACGCCCGGCACGTCGATTACCTGGCGCACCCACTCGTCGCGCAGCCCGCGCAGCCGCGCCGCGCGTTCGGCCAGCGGAACCTGTCCATGGAACTTCAGTGCCGCCGGAATCGTCATGATGGCGGCCATGTTGACGGTGCCGGCATGGACGCGCGAACGGATGTCCGTCGCGGGAAAGTTCGTCGCGCCGGCCTGCACGCCGATGTCCGCCAGGCGCGCTTCGCGGATGTACAGGAAGCCGAGGCCGAGCGGGGCGCCCACCCACTTGTGCAGGTTGGCACCGACGAAATCGGCACCCAGGTCCGGGATACGGTAATCGAGCTGGCCCCACGACTGCGCCACGTCCACGATCACGTCCACGCCGCGCGCCTTTGCCATGCGCACGATCTCCGCCACCGGCATCACCAGTCCCGTGCGGTGGCTGACGTGCGTCAGCAGCAGCAGCCGGGTGCGCGGGTGCCGGCGCAAGGCCTGTTCATACGCATCGATGACGTTCTGGCGGGTACCCGGCTCCGGGACCTGCACCGCCGCCACCCCGGCGCCGCTGCGGCGCGCCAGGTCGTTCATCGCGTCGATCATCGTGTCGTAGTCCAGGTTGCCGTACATGACCGTCTCGCCGGGCTTCACGAGCCGGTAATTGCAGATCAGGTTTTGCAGCGACTCGGTGGCGCCGCGCGTGATGGCAAGTTCCCCGGTCGCCACGCCGGCGTGCGCCGCCAGCTGGGCGCGGATGGCCTCGATGCCGTCGCGGTCGAATTCGCGGCGCAGGAAATGCGAGTTGTAGCGGTTCAGGTAATCGATATTGCGCTTGAAATCGTCGGCCACCGGCCGCGCCATGATGCCGAAGTAGGCATTTTCCAGGTTGACGAAGTCGCTGGCCACGTCATAGCTGGCGGCCAGCTTCTGCCAGTTGCCTACCGGCGCTGTGTCGGCGGCCGGGATGGCAGCCCGGGCGCCGCCGGCGGCTGCGGCCAGCCCCGCGGTCAGGCTGGCGGCGGTGCGCAGCAAGGCGCGGCGTTGTTGGACGAATGTGCTCATGCATGTTCCTCGTGGTTGGTGATGTCAAAGAATGGATAGGGGCCGCTGCGCGGTCGATCACCTCGACCGATGCCGGATTTTCGCCAGCGTCAGCCCGAGCCGCGAGCCGGCATCGGTCACGGCGTCGGATGCCAGCCTGGACGCGGCGCAGATGGTGACGCTGGCGATCGGCTGCTCGTCGGCGCTGGCCGGCGGCATCGGTTTTGACAGCGATGGCGCCGGCCAGCAGGGAACGATGTTTTTCTTCATGATGCTGTGATGATTGGGGAGGGCGTACCAGCAGCCAGCACCGAGCGGTGCGGGACGGTGCCATCCCGGCAAAGCCTGGCTCGACTGCAAAGCTCGACCGGAAGCAGTACTATATGCTAATGATAAGACGTTATCAATAATAGATTTCATCCTGCCACGCCATGTCCCGTACACCCCTACGACAGCTGTGTTTCTCGCCACCACTACCAGCAACTATTCGACGAGCCTGGCCAGATGGGGGATTATCACCAAAAAGGGAACAGTGAAGCCTCAATTGCTGTGTTTGTCATCCCGTCGGTGGCCACTATGATGACTCCATCAACCACTCACCAGGAGCACATCATGATCCACCAAGTCATCGCCCGCGAAACCGGCAACCCGTCCGTGATGCAGTACGAAGCCGTTGCCGATATCGGCAACCCCGGCCCCGGCCAGGTGCGCCTGCGGCACGAGGCGATCGGCGTCAACTTCGTCGATACGCTGTTCCGTTCCGGCGCATTCAAGGTGCCGCTGCCGCTGGCGATGGGCGTCGAAGGCGCGGGCATCGTGGTGCAGGTGGGCGAGGGCGTCACGAACGTGCAGCCGGGCGACCGCGCCGCGTACTTCTTTGCATTCGGCGCCTACTCGACCGAGCGGCTGATCGATGCGCAGCAGCTGGTGCGCCTGCCGGAGGAGGTCGCACCGGAGACGGCCGCCGCCACGTTCACGAAAGGCCTGACGGCCTGGATGATGCTGTTCGGCGCCCACCAGCTGCGGGCCGGCGAAACGGTGCTCGTGCACGGCGCGGCCGGCGGCGTGGGCTCGATGGTGGCGCGCTGGGCGAAGGCGCTGGGTGCGACCGTGATCGCCACTGCCGGTTCGGCCGGCAAGGCCGCCACCGTGCAGGCCCATGGCGCCCATCATGTGCTGCTGTCGGACGATCCGGCGCTGGCGTCGAAAGTGCGTGAACTGACCGGCGGGCGCGGCGTGGACGTCGTCTATGAACTGGTGGGCAAGGACACGTTTGCGCAATCGGTGGAAGCGCTGCGCGATGGCGGCCACCTCGTCCACGTCGGCAATGCCTCGGGCAGCCCGGTCGTCGACAAGGCCGCGCTGGCGGCACGCGGCATCCGCTACATCCAGCCCAGCACCGGGCAGTACGTGGGCGAGCGCGCCAGCCTGGAACGGGCCAGCGCCACGCTGTTCGCGGCGATGCGCGACGGCGTGTTCGGCGAAGTGCTGGTGACGCGCTATCCGCTGGGCGAGGCGGCGCGCGCCCACGAAGACATCGCGGCACGCCGCCTGTCGGGTGCCGCGATCCTGGTGCCGTAAGTCGTTGCAAAAATCCGCGTCAGCGCGCCGCCAGCGCAGTGTACGGCACCGGCAGCCAGTCGAATGCCGTCCCCGCGGTGCGCACGTAGCCGATGCCAGGGAACGGCGTGTGCGCGGCGGCCACCAGGTAGCCGCGCCGGGCCGCATCCGCGAAAGCGGCCTTGCGCTGGCGGGCCGCCGCCGGCGAATCCACGTCGAAGCGGATCGTGATGTCCGGCGCGGCGAACTGCACATCCTTCGCGTGCAGCAGGTCGCCCCAGAACTGCAGTTCCTTCCCGCCGCTCTTCAGCACATAGACCGTATGGCCCGGCGTGTGGCCCATGGCTGGCCGCGTGGACAGGCCCGGCAGCAATTCCGCGGCACCGTCGAACGTCTTCACTCTTCCCGCGGCCCGGTAGGGCGCGAACTGCTCCGCCGCCTGGTCGAAGCCCGCCCGCTGGTTCTCCGCGGCGCGCGGCTTGTTGGCCGGATCGAACCAGAAATCCGCGTCGTGCCGGTTGACGAACACCGTGGCGTTCGGGAACAGGGCGGCGCCGTCGGCGGTGAGCCCACCCGAATGATCGCCGTGCACGTGCGTGATCAGCACCGCATCCACCTGCTCCGGCGCATAGCCGGCGGCGCGCAGGCTGTCCTGCAGGCGCCCGCCGGCACCGGGGCCGAACAGCTTGCCGGCGCCCGTATCGACCAGCACCAGGTGCGTTCCCGTATTCACCAGGTAGGCGTTGATCGATGTTTCCACCTGCGGCGCCAGGTGGCTGCGCGCCAGCAGCGCGTTCAGCCGTGCCGGCGTCGTATTGGTCAGCAGCTGGTCCAGCGGGATCGTCACCGTGCCGTCGGAAATGGCCGTCACTTCGGCGGTGCCGACCATCATGCGGTAGTAGCCCGGCGCCTGCGCCAGTACCATTGGCGCCGCAGCCTGTGCCGCCGGTACGGTGAGCGTGCTCGCGAAAGCAGCACCGGCCACCAGGGTCATCATCAGTTTCTTTGTCTTGTTCATGGCGTTCTCCATCAGCGGTGCCGCGCAACGGCGCAGCGATGGCGCCATGATGTAAGCTGATCGCATATCAATCAAATCGATTGTCATGATTTCCAATATCAACGAACGCAATTTTCGTGGCGTGGACCTGAACCTGCTCGTCACGTTCCTCGTGCTGATGCGGGAGCGCAGCGTGTCCGGCGCGGCGCGCAAGCTGTTCATCGGCCAGCCTGCCGCGAGCAGCGCGCTGGCGCGGCTGCGCGAACTGTTCGGCGACGAATTGCTGGTGCGCGGTCCCCATGGCATGGAGCCGACCGCGCGGGCATTGGCACTCGAAGCGGCGCTCGCGCCGGCGCTGGGCGACGTGCAGTCGGCGCTGTTCGACGCCGTAGCGTTCGACCCCGCCACGGCCGGGCACACGTTCACCCTCGGCATGCCGGACTGGGTCGAGCTGTGGCTGATGCCGCGCCTGTTCGAGCGGGTGCGGTTGGAGGCGCCCGGCGTGCGCATCGCCGTGAAGGTCTGCGATCCCTTCACGGGCACGGCAATGCTGGAAGCGGGCGAGATCGACCTGGGTATCGGCGCGTTTCGCGACGGCCCGCGCTGGCAGAAATACACGCCGCTGCGCACGATGGGCTTTCGCTGCCTGTTCAATCCGGCGCTCGTGAAGACCCGCCGGCGCGGCAGGCTGGCGCTGGCGGACTACACCGCGCATCCGCATGTGCTGGTCAGCTACCGCGCCGCGTTCGAGAGCGCGGCGGACGAGCAGCTTGCCGCGCAGGGCCTGCGGCGCGACGTGCGCTACGTAACGCCGCGCTTTTCGCTGGTGCCCGAAATCCTGCGCCACAGCCCGGCGATCGGCACTGCTCCCGAGGTGCTCGCGCCGCTGTGGCCGGACCTGGTGTCCTGCCCGGTGCCGGTCGCGCTGCCGGCGTTCGACGTGAGCGCGATCGGCCATGTGCGCCGCGAGCGCGATCCGGCGCTGGCCTGGCTGCTGGACGTGATCGCCGCAGTGGCGCGCGAGTAGGTACATAAGAAAAATCCCGCGCGGCGGGGCCGCGCGGGACGCTGGATGAAGCGGTGTCGGAGACCGGATCAGGCAAACTGGCGCGCTGCCGGGCGGGCCAGGCGCTGGTCCACGCTGAAGGCGCCGGCGCCGAAGGCCACCACCTGCAGCAGGCCACCGGCCATCGCGAAGTTCTTCAGCAGGTGGATCAGCTGGTTCTGGTCGCCGATCGCGCTGTGGAAGGCGACGCCGGTGACGATCGAGAACACCGCCAGCACTGCCGCGACAGCGCGGGCCTTGACGCCGAGGACGAGCAGCAGGCCGCCACCCAGTTCGACGGCGATCGCGATCGCCAGGCCCAGTGTCGCGAACGGCAGGCCGACCGACTGGATGTAGCCGATCGTCGCTTCCGGTGCGGCGATCTTGCCGATCGCGCTGAAGATGAAGATGGTTGCCAGCAGGACGCGGCCGATGGCGGGAACGAAGGAGTTGGCGGAGAAGGCGTTCATGATGTTTCCTTTCAGAGTGGTTGGAGTTTCTGCACACATCGTGTTGTCTGCAGCGATGAAGTCATCTTAGGCTTCGGCAAACCATCTGGATAGCCTATATAAATCGATGGAATGTATCGATTTCTTGTATGGGGTGGAGGACTTTGTAGAATCGGGCAACCCGCGCGGAATCCTGTTCATTCCCAGGCGGGGCGACAGTCCGCATACTTGCTTCGACTTTTTGCGATGAGGAGGATGACCATGCCCCGTACGGCATCGATCGAATCGATGAAAGACCATATTCCCGGCATGCTGCTGCGCGAGCGCAAGGCCCGCACGCCGGACGATATCCACGTCGAGATCCACGCGCACGCCCCGGTGCAGGAACCGGTGGTGGTGCCGGCGGTACCGGAGCCGATGCTGGTGTGGATCGTGTCCGGCGAGCCTGTCGTCGAGGAACGGCCTTTGGGCGGCGAATGGCTGGCCGTGCCGGTCCGGCGCGGGGATTTCTACCTGACGACATCCCCCGCGCCGGTGGAGATGCGCTGGCGGAACACAGGCGCCGAGCCGTTCCGCGTCATGCACGTGTACCTCGGCCTGCCGCTGCTGGCGCGCCTGGTCAAGGAGCTGACCGGCAAGGAGCTGGCGCGGTTCGCATTGCGCGAGGTGTCCGGCGAGCGCGATCCCGTGCTGTGCGGCCTGTTCGAGGCCCTGCATGGCGCGCTGTCCGGCCCCGTGCCCGCGGCCCCCAGCTTCGTGCACGGCGTAGCGCAGGCGATCACCGCGCACGTGGTGGCGCATTACGAGTGCGCCGCCGATGGCCGGGTAGTGATGCGCGGCGGACTGCCGGCGCACAAGCTGCGCCGCGTGCTCGACGCCATGCACGCCGGCTTGGCCGAGCCGTTCGACCTGGGCCGGCTGGCCGGACTGGCTGAGCTGAGCGTGTTTCATTTTTCCCGCGTGTTCAAGCAGGCCATCGGCATGTCGCCATCGCGCTATGTCGCGCGGCTGCGCATGGACGAGGCGCGCCGGCTGCTTGCCGATACCAGCCAGTCCGTACTCGACGTCGGCCTGGCTGTCGGCTACACGAGTCCCAGCCACTTCGCCCAGGTGTTCAGGGACGCTACCGGCACGTCGCCCAGCGCCTGGCGCGCCGCGCGGCAGAGGGCCGCGTAGGGAGGGAAGCGATGTCGAGATACATCCAAACGGCCGATCCAGCAAGCCGCGCCGCCCGCCGGGCCGCGCGGCTTTTTTGTGATTTTCCATTCGCCTTCAGCGCGCGCTTGCGCCGCATACACGCAGCTCACCGCCGCCGCCCGCCGCTCACCTGCAAAGCAAAATCGCGATAGTGGCAGCAAATCATGGAGGGACGCGCAATCGCCGCGACGCCACAATGACCTCACTGGATCGGCGTTTCGAGCGAATCGGAAGGAAGCGATCCGACGCAACGACCAGCATTTTCCAACCCAAAAGGAGCCAAAAATGAGCAAATTCAACGTCAACGAAGTCGAAGGTAAAACCGTGATCGTGACTGGCGCAGCCAGCGGCATCGGCCGTGCCATTGCGGAAGTGCTGCATGCGCGGGGCGCACGCGTCATCGCCGAGGATATCGACCCGGCGGTCAACGAATTGAAGCGTGAAGGGCTGGTTCCTTTCGTTGCAGACGTCACGAAGGACGGCACCGCCGAGCAGGCCGTCGCGCTGGCAATCGAACATTTCGGCAAGCTCGACGTGCTGGTCAATAACGCCGGCCGCATCGTGTACAAGAACCTGGTCGACATGAGCCGCGAAGATTGGAACTGGCAGATGGAAACCAACGTGACGGGCGCCTTCCTGCATTCGCGGGAAGCCATGAAGGCGATGATGAAGCAGAAGTCCGGCGCCATCGTCAATATCGCTTCCTATGCATCCTATTTCGCCTTCCCCGGCATCGCCGCCTATACCGCGTCGAAAGGTGCACTGGCGCAGCTGACGCGGACCCAGGCCCTGGAAGCCATCGAGCACGGCATCCGCGTCAACGCGATCGGTGTCGGCGACGTGGTGACCAACCTGCTGAATCACTTCCGTGAGGACGGCCGTGAATTCCTGGCCGAGCACGGCAAGGCTGCGCCGATAGGCCGTGCCGCGCAACCGGAGGAGATCGCCGAGATCGTGGCCTTCCTGGCGTCGGATCGCGCCAGCTTCATCGTCGGCTCGGTTGTGATGGCGGATGGCGGCATGAGCGTGCAGATCGGCTAAGCAGCAAGCCTTCTTCAGTAACGGAGCCCGGCGTGTTGCCATGCCGTGCACCGCTACTGAAAAAGGAATCCCGCATCAGCGCATCAAACATGCGGGAAAAACGTCGATGAAATTACTTTAATTAATTCTTCAGCGATGGATGCAGGGCAGCGCCACACGCTGTCGCATCCATCCCCGCCAAGCTGGGCGACAACATCAGCCCAGCCGATGGCTACGGGCTAACACCGATGCTGATCTCCCCTTTACGACCCGGTGTGAATTGAATGCCTCCGGGTTCCCGCCCTCATCACCTGACATCACTTGAACATTGGTTTGGCCAGTTTGAATATCGGCGATCGGCGTAGCGAAGCCATGACCATGTGCGGGCTGAATTATCCGATTTTCCTGCGGGTTTTCGCGGGGCAGTGCTGCTTTCAAGAAGCAAATCGCCGCTATACTTGAAGTGTGTCATCCATGTACATAGCCAGTCGCTGACATCGCGTCGCGCCAAGCCAGATCCTTGCTTCAGCCGAGTGAATTCCAGGTACCGGATTATCGTATCCGCTTGAACGTTCCGTCATCGGAAGCTCTCGTGCTGAAGCAGGCAAACCGGGTGGAACCTCGCCCGGAATCACAGGCGCGCGCCGGCCTATCCAGAGCGCGCGTTCCGTCACGTAATGACGTATGGCGCGACCAAATTTTTTGCCGCCAAACGCATCGACGGCATGATTCTGAGGTCTGGCGCGGCGGCGGTTTTGTCGGCGCTGGCCGCTTGCGCAAACGAGAAGGAAGTCATGTATGAAGCTAAACAGCTGCGCCCGGCAAAATGGGACGCTCGGCGGGTGAGAGGGTTCGTTGACGCCGTGGCTCAGCGGCCTGTGCTGATGGACAAATCATCGTTTGGCCGTAATTTAATGCACCGTTCCTGGACTTGAAGCAAGGGTAAGAAATTTCACTGCAGTTGGTAGCTCACGATGGCATCTGGTGCAAAAAGGATCCGCATGTCCGCCGCAAAATGACGATAATGTTATGAGTTTTATAAATTCTCTTCGCACTTTTCTGAATGGCTCGTCGAGTCATATTTGCTGCGTGACGGCAGTCTTTTGCGTGAGCTTCGTCATAGCGCCAAATGTTTATGCACTCGATCCCCATGCCACGCTATCCGATTATTATCTTGATGTCTGGACGGCGAAGGAAGGTGCGCCATCCGACGTTTTGGCCTTCACCCAGACACCTGACGGATGGTTATGGTTAGGGGGACACAATGGATTGTTCCGCTTCGATGGCGTACGCTTCGAACGTTTTGTGCCTGTCTCAGGTGATCCTCTTCCCAAAGCGCCGATCACGACACTTCGCGCTGAGCCTAATGGCGACCTCTGGATTGGCTATACTTCGGCCGGCCTCAGCGTATTAAGGCAGGGTAAGCTGACTCACGTAGCCTCGAGTCGCCCCGACAGCCCAATCAGTTCGGCCACTTACAGTATTGTCGTAGATACCGATAATTCGGTCTGGGCCGCAACCTCGTTGGGGTTAAGGCACTACAGCGGGGGCAAGTGGAACATCATTGGAGAAGAAGCGAATATTCCACCCCCACCCGGTACCACGGACAACGTCGGCATCGACAGGACAGGACAGCTTTGGGTGACGAATTCGCATACGGTATATCGCCTGGCGCGCCAGAGCGGAAAATTCGAGCCGGTCGGTCTTCATGGAACTGCATCTTCGCTGATCCACTCGCCGGATGGCCGTTATTGGCATAGCGCAGGCACGAAGCTCACCCTACTATCCAATAGTGCGAACTCCAGTCAACGGCGGAGAGACGCAGTCACTTCAGATGTCGGCAAATTCGATCGCAACGGCAATTTTTGGACAATCGATTGCGAAGGCGCGGCCGTCTGTCTCTGGCGTGGTGTGGGTGCTAGGCCGGGCACGAAACTGGGGACGACGTTTGTACTCGACAAAAACGCCTTAGATCGTCCGAGTCCGCGCAGTCCTTTGTATGGCACGGTCGGGTTGAAGCTTTTCGAGGATCGGGACGCGAATATCTGGATCAGTACGAATATCGGAATTGCACGACTAAGAGACAAACGAATCAAAAAAGCGCCAATTCCCGCCAGTAAATCAATGAAGATTGCGATGGATGGCGAAGGACGGGCATACGTGCATGCTGCCTCACAAAACGTTTGGGCGCTACATAATCGGCATGACTCTGCTGTCGTGGCAAAAGGTGTTGACACATTCACAGCTTCGCTGTCGGGTGACACACTGCTCGCAATTCCCGGATACATCCAGTTCGGCTTTGAAGCCGATGCGCGCAAGATACCCTTGCCCCAAGCCGAAGGAGAGACTATTCCTAACGTAGGGTCCGTGACATACGATGGCGTGTCAATGTGGGTATACATTCGTAGGCGAGTGTTTTGGCGCTATCGTGCTGGACGTTGGGAGAGTACGTGGAGCTGGCTGGCCCCGATTTGCAAACCGCGCTCCTCGGCGCCGGCTGGGGTGGGAGAGGTATGGTTTGGTTGTCGTGATGGATCTGCAGTTCGGATAACAGGTGACAACGTTACGAAATTCGGTCCGGCGCAAGGGCTTGATTTCGAAAACGCATCGTTTGTCGACGCCCGCGACGGTATCCTTGTTGGCGGCTCGGACGGCACAGCGATCCTGAGTGTCACCCGTTTTTTCCGTATTCAGGCAGAAGACCCGAGAGTTCTTTACAATGTCGTCGGGATTGCAAAAGCACCAAATGGCGATCGCTACCTGAACGGCGCCCGAGGACTTGTCTACGTCAAAGCCGCGGATTGGCGCGCAATGACCGCACAGCCGACGCAACCACTGCGCTATACATTGATCGACACACTTGATGGCTATCCCGGCGCGGCTACGTCCTTAATTGAGGGAATGGCCATCGATTCTGCAGGAATCCTCTGGTTCGGCGGGAGTGAAGGTGTAGCCAGCCTGGACACGAAAGCGCCTCTACGGAAGGCGAGCCCGCTTCCGGTCTTCGTCACCGCATTGGAAACACCCACTCAACGCTATCGCAGCATTGACGGCATGGTTCTTCCGCCTGGGTCATCGGGTTTACGCATCGACTACACGGCGCTCGGCTATACGATGCCAGAACGGATACGTTTCCGTTACCGCCTGGACGACGTCGACCCCGATTGGGTTGAAGCCGGAACCCGCCGTGCCGCCTACTACACGAACCTGGGCCCAGGGGAGCATCGTTTCAGCGTGATCGCGACCAACGAAGACGGTGTCTGGAATCCCGCACCCGTCACGTTTTCCTTCAAGATCGAACCGACGATCACGCAGTCGCGGCCGTTCATCGTGTTATGCGTGGTGCTGTCGCTGGCATTGGTTTACGCCTTGCACCGCATGCGGCTGCGCCGCTCGGAGCGGCGCATCGTCGAGCACATGCGCACCCGCCAGCTGGAACGCGAACGCATCGCAAGGCTGCTGCACGACACCTTTCTGCAAAGCGTGCAGGGCCTGACGTACGCATTCCAGGGGCTGGCGAATTCGCTGCCGGCGCAGAGCACGATGCGGGGCCAGATGGAAAAACTGCTGGACATGGCCGAGGATGTCATCGTGGAAGGGCGCAACAACGTCAGCGCGCTGCGCGCGCCGCCGGCACGGGATGTCGAGCATGACCTGACTGCGCTGGCGCAATCGCTGGCCGAAGCGTTTCCCGTGCAGTTTTCCTTCACGTCGACCGGCACGCGGCGCGATGTCGATCCGATCGTCGCCGACGAGCTGCACCTGTTCGCCCGCGAAGCGATCTTCAACGCCTGCCGGCACGCGCAGGCCGGACGGGTCACCGTATCCCTCGAATGCGATGCCCGGTTCGTGCGGCTATGCGTGCGCGACGATGGCCGTGGCATCGATCCGCAGGTGCTGGCCGATGGCGCGCCCGACGGCCACTGGGGCTTGCGTGGACTGCGCGAACGGGCCGAAGGCATGGGGGCGACGCTCGATATCGAGTCGTCACCCGGCAAGGGAACTTTGCTGTGCCTGCGGATCGGCGCCGATATGGCTTATCGGGTGCGGGAAGCAATCAAAGATCAATGATCCCGCGGCGAATGGCAATGGCTACCGCATGCGTGCGGTCATTCGCCCCCAGCTTGGAAAGAATCGTCTTCATGTGGCATTTTACGGTTTCTTCCGTAATGCCCATTTCCCTGGCGACCTGCTTGTTGGAGTTCCCTTGCCCGACCAGGCGGAGAACTTCCCGTTCGCGCGGTGCGACGTCCCGTTCGTCGAAGCGGTGCGCCAGCGCCATCGCTGCCTCCGCGGCGAGGTAGCGCTGGCCATGGTGCGTGGCGCGGATCGCCGCGTGCAGCTCGGTGCGAAGCGATGCTTTCAGCAGGTATCCGGTCGCCCCTGCCTTCAGCGCACGGGCGATATGGCCATCGCCGTCGAACGTGGTCACCACCAGGATGTGCGTCTCGGGGGATATGCGTTTGATCGCCTCGATGGCATCGAATCCCGACAGTACGGGCATTTGCAGATCCATCAGCACCACGTCCGGCTGCAGCGCCGTGCACAGGTCCAGCGCCTCCCTGCCGTTGGCAGCCTCACCGACGACTGCAACGTCGGCGTGGCCGGCGAGAAGCGACACCAGCCCGTAACGCAGCAGCGGGTGGTCGTCCGCGATCACGATCGTGATGGGAGCGAACGCTCTCTGCTCTCTCTCCTGGTGCTTTATCTCGCCATTCTCACTGGATGTCTGCATGGTTTGACCTTGCGGAGTCTGATCGGCTGCCATATTACCTCGTGTCCGATTTTCCGACGGCCCCTCGAAAGAGGGATTCGCGCTGTACCGCGACACAGGGATGGTCGTCGGCCGGGCCGGGACCTAGAATCGGATCATCCGTCGAAGCGTTGCATTGCGCCCTGCGATCATGATCGAGACCACCGCCATCGAAGCCGGCATCGAAGCCGTCCAGCAGCACCTTCCCGGCCCTTTGCCGCTGGAGCGCAAGGCGGCTGACGTGCGCGATATCGGCGTGCGGGTCGTCCAGCACGACGCCGGAGCGCAGTGCATCGATGTGCCGGCGGCGCCCGAACTGGAGATCATATGGATCGTCTCCGGAGCGGCGCGGCTGGCGCATCGGGCGGAGGGAGGGGAGTGGAGCGAAGCGCCCATCGGCAAGGGCTCCTTTTACCTGCGTCCTTCCCGGATTCCGATCGAGTTGCGCTGGACTTGCGTGACCGACGCGCCATTCAGGACGATGCACGTGCAGATCCCGCTGCCGCTGCTGGCGGCGGTGCTGCGCGACGTTCGCGGTAAAAGGCTCGACGACATCGCGCTGCCTGATGCTCCGATCGTGCGGGACGATATTCTCGCCGCCCTGTTCGAACTGCTGCGCACGGTCCTGGCCGACCATCCGCGCCCGTGCAGGAACTTCATGCAGGGCATGGCGCAGGCAATCGCTGCGCACGTGATCCGCTGCCACGTTCCCTCAGGCGTTACGCCACCCGCCCATGCGGACGGCCTGCCGGGCTGGAAGCTGCAGCGTGTCGTACGGTCGATGCGCGACAGCTTGTCCGAACCCTTCGACCTGGGCCAGCTTGCCGGCGAGGCACGCCTCAGCCCATTCCACTTCAGCCGGATGTTCAAGAAGTCGACCGGCATGTCGCCGTCGCGCTATTTCGCACGCCTGCGCATGGAGGAAGCCCGGCGCCTGCTGTGCGAAACCAGCCAGCCCGTCATCGACGTGGCGTTGTCGCTCGGGTACCGCAGTCCAAGCCACTTCGCGCAGGTGTTTCGCGAGGCGACCGGCGTCTCGCCCACCGTGTACCGGCAGGGCGGGGCCGGGCATCCCGCGTCGGACCTACAGTTCGAAACCGCCGATCGTCATGCCGCCGTCGACGACGAGCAGCTGGCCATGCACGTAACTGGAAGCTGTTGACGACAGCCACAGTGCCGCTTCGGCGATCTCGCCCGGATGCGCGCCCCGTTTCGCCGGGATCGCACGGCTGGCCAGCGCGGCGAATGCCGGATTCTGCGCGCTGTTGGCGACCACCATCGGCGTCTCGGTCCAGCCCGGCGCGATCGCATTGACCCGTACGCCACGCGCGGCATTCTCCATGGCCGCCACGCGGGTCAGTCCCTGCACGCCGTGCTTCGAGGCGGCATAGGCGCTCATGCCGGCCGGGCCGGTGATCGCGGCCACGGATGCCGTGTTGACGATGGTGCCGCCCTGGCGCAGCAGCAGCGGAATCTCGTACTTCATGCCGAGGAAGACGCTGCGCAGGTTGACACCGACCACGCGGTCGAAATCGTCCACCGGGTAGTCCTCGATGCGATGCGTGCCGCCCGTGATGCCGGCGTTGTTGAACGCCGCGTCCAGGCGCCCTTGCTCGCGGTCGATGCGTGCCAGCAGCGTCGCCACATCGTCCTCCTGCGCCACGTTGACGATCGCCGTGCGCAGCTCGCCGCCTGCTGCATGGGCCAGGGCGCCCGTCTCTTCGAGCCCGTTCGCGCTCAGGTCGGCCGCATACACCAGGGCGCCGGCCCGCGCGAAGCGCAGCGCCGCCTCCCTGCCGATGCCGGATCCGGCGCCCGTTACCAGCACTACCTTGCCGTGAAAATCGTGTTCCATGATGTGCTCCGTTCGTTTTCGATGAATCCATCATAGGCACGCACGGCGTGCCGATAAACGGCCTGCCGCGGGAAGCACTGTTCCCGCGACGGGGATAATCGGGTCAGCGCGGCGGGAACAGCTTCGCCGCGGCCTTCGCCACCAGGCCGCCCTGGTGGCGGGCGCCGGCCAGGTCGATCTCGCTGGGCTGCCGCTGGCCCTGGCCGCCGGCGATCGTCGTGGCGCCGTACGGGCTGCCGCCCACCACCTCGTCGATCGACATCTGGCCCTGGTGGCTGTAGGGCAGGCCCACGATCGTCATGCCGAAATGCAGCAGGTTGGTAATGATCGAGAACAGCGTCTGTTCCTGCCCGCCGTGCTGCGTGGCGGTGGAGGTGAACGCCGCGCCCACCTTGCCGTTCAGCGCGCCGCGCGCCCACAGGCCGCCGGTCTGGTCGAGGAAGGCCGCCATCTGGGACGGCATGCGGCCGTAGCGCGTCGGCGCGCCGATGACGATCGCGTCGTACTGTTCCAGTTCCGCCACCGTGGCCACCTGGGCCTGCTGGTCGACCTTGAAATGGGCCGATGCGGCGATCTCGTTCGGTACCGTTTCGGGCACGCGCCGGATATCGACTTCCGCTCCTTCCGCGCGGGCGCCTTCCGCGACGGCTTGCGCCATCGTTTCGATGTGGCCATACGACGAGTAATACAGGACGAGGACTTTGGGCATTGTGGATCTCCGGTGATGGGTAGTCAGAAGTAACCGGCAGCGCCTCCTGGCGCCGCCGCGTCACCGGCAGTATCAGCCCTGCATATCCCTCTGGAAATGCCCGATTGCATGGCCGGTTTGCCCGATCGTGCAATTGACCGGGCCCGGATGCGCACCCCCGCAACGAAGCAGCAAGCGGCCGATACCGGCAGCAATATCGCGACGGGCCCGGATACTTTCCCCAGCGACACTAGCAGCACATTTGGCGTCACTGCGCCGGCGTCACTTCGCCGGCGGCACATCACTGGAGGACCACACATGCATGCGAACCTGGAACGACGCCTCGTCGACCTGCTCGACGCGGGCACCTTTGCCAACGACGTCGGCTGCTGCGGCCTGGACGGTGTCTACCTGCTGCGCAACGCCGACCTGACAATGCCGGCCGGCCGTTTCCCGGCCATCGTGATCGGCCGGTTCGATGCCGGCTGCCCGGATGGCAAGCCACAACCGCTGCAGTGCCTGGTGCTGCCATCGGCACTGACCATGGTGCCGCCCGGCTGCGCGACGGCAGCGCTGGCCGTGCGGTTCGACATCGACCTGAAGGCCGCGGCGGAAATCATGCTGCTGCTGCCGGCCAGTGCTTCCCCTGCCGGGCCTGGCGAGGGCGGTGCCGGTCCCGTGGCGCTGGACGATGCGGTGGGAGAGCCGCTGGTGCGCTTGCTCAAGACGCTGCGTTCGCCCACCGACACACGCGTGCTGGGTCCGGCCATCGTGCGCGAGGTGCTGTACCGCGTGATGGTCGGCCCGCAGGGCGGGGCGGTGCATGCGGCGCTGGGCCAGCACCGTCATGCGGGGCGTGTCGGCAAGGCGCTGCGGCGCATCCATGCCGACTACCACCAGGCGGTCGATGTCCCTTCGCTGGCAGCCGAAGCCGGCATGAGCGTCACGGCCTTCCACGCCCATTTCAAGGCCCTGACGCTGACGACGCCGATGCAGTACCTGAAGTCGACCCGGCTGCGCCATGCGAGGCTGCTGATGGCCCGCGACGGCGTCAGCGCCGCCTGCGCGTCGCGCCTCGTCGGCTACGAGAGCTGCTCCCAGTTCAGCCGCGAATTCAAGCGCCTGTTCGGCCGCAGCCCCGCCCGTGAAGCTTCGGCGCTGCGCACCACGCTGGCGTGCAGCGGCCCTCCGAGTCGTTCGATTGTCATCAATATGGGAATAGTGAAGCAGTATTAATCGTATTTATCACCGCATTCTGCCCCACTACACTGATCCCATCAGCGCAGGAAACGCGCTCCCAACGACCTCAAGGAGAACACCATGAATACGACGACCAACGCCACGACCAACACCATCAAGTCCGTCGGCATCATCGGCGCCGGCGCCATCGGCCAGGCCATCGCCAAACAGCTCGTGCGGGCCGGCATCGACGTCATCCTCAGCAACAGCCGCGGCCCGGCGTCGCTGGCCGGTGTTGTCGACGCGCTCGGCCCGCGTGCCACCGCTGGCACGCCGCAACAGGCGGCGCAGGCCGACATCGTGTTCGTCAGCGTCAACTGGTCGCGCCTGGAAGAAGCCGTGGCCGGCATCGACTGGTCCGGCCGCATCGTCATCGATGCCAACAATCCCGTGCTGCTGCCGGGCTACCGCCTGGCCGAACTGGGCGGGCGCAATTCCAGCCAGGTGTTCGCCAGCCTCGTGCCGGGTGCCCGCGTGGTCAAGGCCTTCAACACGCTGCTGGCCGCCGTGCTGGCCAGCGACCCGCGCGAAGGCGGCGGGCGCCGCGTGGTGTTCCAGTCCGGCGACGACCGCGAAGCGAAAGCGGTCGTGGCCGGCCTGATCGAGCGCCTCGGCTTCGCCGGCATCGACCTGGGCAGCCTGGAAGTGGGCGGCGCCCTGCAGCAATTCCCCGGCGGCGTACTGCCGGCGGTCAATCTCGTCAAACTGGGCTGAGCCCTTCAACGCTAGGAGCATGACATGAACACCAATACCGATATCGGCGCCATCGCCAAGGCCGTGGTCCGCCGCAATACCGAGGAAGTGCAGGGCGGCGGGAACTTCACCCTGTTCGACGAACTGTTCGCCGACGATTTCGTCGACCACACGCCGCAACCGGGCGGTACGCCGGACAAGGCGGGCGCCCGCACGCTGTACGCGGCGCTGCGCCAGGCCTTCCCGGACTTCCAGGCGGAGATCCACTGGCAGTCCGTGGAGGGCGACCGGGTCACCACGTTCAAGACTTACCACGGCACCCACGAGGGAGCGCTGTTCGGCATCGCGCCCACCGGCCGCAAGGTGCAGTTCGATACGGTGGACGTGATGCGCGTGCAGGATGGCCGCATCACCGAGCACTGGGGTGTGGCCCACCTGTACTCGCTGCTGCAGCAACTGAACGCACTGCCGGCCATGTTCCCGGCCGCCTGAACGCCCCTCGCACGACCATCACCAGGAGAAAGCAATGAGCAACCTTTTACAGGACAAAGTCGTCATCGTCACCGGCGCCGCCAGCGGCATCGGCCGCGCCATCGCCATCTCGGCGGCCCGGCATGGGGCAAAGGCCGTGCTGGTATCGGATATCGCCGAACTGCCCCGCGAGGGGGGCACTCCGACCACCCAGGAGATCGAGGCGCTGGGCGTGGCCACGCGCTTCGTGCAGGCCGACGTGAGCCGCAAGGCCGATGTCGACCGGCTCGTCGAGGCCGCGGCGGCATTCGGCGGCGTGGACGTGATGGTGGCCAATGCCGGCATCACGGCGCGCGATGACGGCGCCGACGTCAGCGAGGAAAGCTACCGCCGCCTGATGGCCGTGAACCTGGACGGCACGCTGTTCTCGGCGCAGGCCGCGGCGCGGCAGATGAAGGCGAACGGCAAGGCCGGCAGCATCGTGCTGATGGCCAGCATGGGCGGCATCGTCGGCGCCGGCATGACGGTGGCCTATTCCACCAGCAAGGGCGGTGTGGTGCTGATGGCCAAATCGCTGGCCGATGCGCTGGGGCCGGACGGGATCCGCGTCAACGCGGTGGCGCCGGGCACGATCGACACGCACCTGTTGCGCACCGCGGCCGGCATTGCCGACGCGGCCGAAGGCTTCCGCCAGCGCACGCCGCTGCGCCGTCTCGGCAAGCCCGAGGAGATCGGCGACGCGGTGGTCTGGCTGGGCTCCGACATGTCCAGCTACGTGACGGGCATTGCGCTGCAGGTCGATGGCGGCCTGCTCGCCGTGATCTGACGTTTTACCGGCCCGTTCCCGGCAGCAAAATACCGACAGCCGGCGCAACCGCACGGCGGACAACCGAGCGGCGTTATCCGATGATGTCTCCATCGACATCACGGAGGACATCATGAAGCACACCGCCATGGCTTTCACCACCGCCCTGCTGTTCGCTCCGGCCTGGGCCGCCGACCTGCCCACCGATTGCCCGCTGTCGGGCAAGGACGGCGCGGCCGCGTTGCACCGCGACTGGGTGATGACCGGATGGGAGCGCGCAGCAGGCGATCCCGAGTTCAACTTCCGCAAGGATCTCGCCCGCTGGTACGACTTCACCAGCACGGACCTGAGCCTGTTCGACGACTTCGATCCCGAACTGCGCGTGCGCACCACGGCCGACGACTACGGCAAGGTCTGGTATGGCCTGGTGCCGAAGTTCAAGAGCGTGCACCACAAGATCACCGAAGAGCCGCACGCGGTCGCCGTCGGTCCCGGCTACAGCCATTCGGTGCTGGAGTTCGTGTTCGAAGTGACGCCGAAACAGGGCGACGTCATGCACCTGATTTCCCGCACGTCGATCCTGTGGCGCTGCACCCCGGCCGGATGGAAGATCTACAAGGAACACAACTCGGCACGGCCAACGACGGCTGCCGCCTGGCGGAACGCCAAATGACGCGCGCCAGATGCCACGCTGCGGGTGTCCCTGAGTCCCGCATTGCTGGCACAAACCGTGCAGGACATCGTCAACAAGCCGCCTTCCGGTTTTGCATTTCGCGATGTCATGGGCGAACGCGACGATACATTGCGGGCGCTGGTGGAAGCCTTGTACATGGCTACCCGGCTGCGCGAGGCACCGTGCCCGCACTTCGTTCAAGAAGGCGACCGGCGTTTCGCCATCCGTGTACCTGACGCAGCTGCGCATGGCGGAGGCCAGCCGCATGCTGGGCGAATGCCGGCACACGATTCTCGAAGTGGCGCTTGCCGTGGGCTACCGGAGCCCGAGCCACTTTTCGCATGTGTTCCGGAAATCGACGGGTTGTTCACCGACCGATTACCGGCATGCGTCGGGTGGTCCGGTACCGGGGAGGGTGGCACTCCTCGACAGTCATCGGCCGGCCAGCGCGGCACAGGGCACCGGCAGCCAGCCGGATGGACTGGCTGCCGGCTGCACGTGACCTTCCATTTACCTCATTATTTACCCCATTCCGGGCCGCCATCGGTCGCCGTCTGGCCGCCATCGACCGGCAATGCCGCGCCGGTGATGAACTTCGCCTCGTCGCTGGCCAGGAAGGCGATCGCCGCGGCGACCTCCGCCGGTTCGCCGGCACGCCTGAGCGGGATGCGTTCCCAGGCCTTCTCCAGCAGGGCCTCGTCCTTCATGATTTCGCTGACCATGTCGGTGACCGTCAGTCCCGGGCAAACGGTGTTGGCACGCACGCCGGCCTTGCCGGCATCGCATGCGACCGAGCGCGTCAGGTTTGCCACCGCCGCCTTCGCCGCGCAATAGGCCGCATGGCTCCAGCCGCCGCCGAGCGACGACACGGACCCCACGTTGACGATCGAACCCTGCGCTTTTTCAAGATGGGGCAGGGCGGCGCGGATCATGTAGAACACGCTGTCCAGGTCGGCGCCGATACAGGTTCGCCAGGTCTCGTCATCCGTTTCGGCGACGCTGCCGACGATGTTCGCGCCGGCGTTGTTGACCAGCGTGTCGAGCCGGCCGAATCGTTCCACCGTCGCCGCCACGAGCCGTGCGCATTCGCCGCTGTCGGAGACGTCGGCCGTCACGGCCAGCGTCCGGTCGGCCGGCAGTTCGGCCACGAGCTTGTGCAGCTTGTCGGCGTTGCGGCCGGCAATGACGACCCTGGCGCCTTCGGCACTGAAGCGTTTTGCCGCCGCGGCGCCTATGCCGGAACCGCCGCCGGTTACCAGTACAACCTTCTCGTCGAATCGTTGCATGATGTCCTCCTTGTGAAGTTGTCGCTAAGTCATGTGGAAAATAGTCTTGCGGAATTCAGTCCTGCGGGAAGTCGGCGCCGCGCGCGGCCGGTTCCCAGTCGGTGAAGTCGCGCCGTAGCGTTTCCAGCCGTTTCAGCGCCTCATCCACCGCTTCGTTGCCGAGCAACAGGCGGCCGGGAGGCCGTTCGGCATCGACCGCGGCGGCAATCGCCTGTGCCGCGCGGGCAGGGTCGCCAGCCTGGTGGCCGACGGATTCCCGGTAGGCGCGCCGTGCCGCGCCCGCGGTCGCGTCATAGTCGGCGATGGTCGATTCCGGCTCGGCCGAAGCACCCGCCCATTCGGTGCGGAAGGCGCTCGGTTCGACCGTCATCACGTGGATGCCGAGCGGCGCCAGTTCCATGCGCAACGCGTCGGACAAGCCTTCCACGGCGAACTTGCTGGCGCAGTAATAGCCGACCGCCGGATAACCGATGAAGCCACCGACCGACGTGAGGTTGACGATCGTGCCGCTGCGGCGTTCGCGCAGGTGCGGCAGCAGCGCGTGGATGGTGCGTGCGGTGCCGAAGAAATTGACCTCGAACATTGCGCGCACGTCATCCTCGTCGCTTTCCTCGACAGCCGCGAAGTAGCCGGTGCCGGCGTTATTGACGAGGACATCGACATGACCGAAACGGTCGAGCGCCGCCGCCACGCAGCGCTCGACGCTGGCCGCGTCGGTCACGTCCATCGGCAGCAGCAGCGCGTTCGGACGGTCCTTGAATTCTTCCAGCTGTTCCGGCTTGCGCGCGGTCGCGACGACGCAGCGGCCGCTGTCGAGAAGATGGCTGGCCAGGCTTCGGCCGAAGCCCGTCGAGCAGCCGGTGATCAGCCAGACCTGGGGGGCGTGCTGGTTCATGGCGGCCTCCTCAGATAGGTCGGGATTGTTCGCCGGTGTCCCGCGAGCGCAGCGTGTAGCCACGCAGGTCGGGGTCGCCGTCACACAGGTCCGGCACGGCGGCAAGGAACTGCGCGACGTACGGCGTGGTCATGTGGAAGTCGAAATCGCCGCGCGATCGCCATTGCTCGAACACCAGCCAGGTGTCGGGATCGTCGATGGCCTGGCTGATGTCGTATTGGACATTGCCCGGTTCGGAGCGGCTGAGGGGAACCAGGGACAGCAGCGCGCTGCCCAGTGCGGCCGACTGGCCCGGCCGCGCATGGAAGGATGCGACGTTGATCAGGGTACTCATGGGATTCTCCTTGGTGGTTGACCGTGGAGAGATCTTGCCGCCGCGTGCCGGCGCTGTCCGTCGCGTGTTTGCGCGTGCTGTCGTGGATTTGCGGCGCGAATGCGCCATGTAAATCGGTGGAATATATCGATGGCGTGTAAAGGTAAGCGCAAGAGGATGAGGCAATCGAAGGCGACGAAACGGCATCGTCCGCGCAGGTGCGGGCGCCTACACTTTGCTTCATTCACACCACGGGAGATGATCATGGATGACACGGCATTCCACACGAACGGCGCGGCGCGCCCCGGCAATCGGGAGCGATCGCCGCAAGGCTCCGGCCACCCCTATGCCGGCATGTGGGTCACGGCGGATGGCTACATCCGGCATGAACTGCTGGCGAACGGCCGCTACGACGAAGCGCGCGGCCGCCGGCGCAGCGCATACCGGGGCCGCTACTGGGTCGCGGGCGACCACATCGAATACCTGGACGACACGGGGTTTACCGCCGACGGCGATTTTCGCGACGGTGTGCTGTATCACGCCGGCATGGTGCTGTACCGCGAAGAGGGGTGATCCGGCGCGGTCACTTGTCCATCAGGTAGCGCCAGCGCGTCATGTGCCGGCCCATGTCGACGGTATCCCCGTCGACGATGAACCGGCCATCGCCCGCATGGTGGATCAGGCGGCGCTCGGCGCGCTTCTCGTCGATACGGATGCGCGTCACTTCGAGGATGAACATGCTGTAGCGATCCACCATCGATGCATCGGCGACGCGGCACTCCAGGTTCGCCAGGCATTCGCGGATCAACGGCGCCGCCACGGTCTTCGCACGCTGCGCGGTCAAACCGAACCCGGCGAACTTGTCGACATCGACGCCGGAGCAGTTGCCGATCTTCGTCACCTGCTCGGCCAGGTCCACGGTCGGCACGGCAAGCACGCATTCGCCGGTTTCCTGCAGCGTCTCGAAGCTGTGGTCCCACGGGCCGATCACGCAGGCCACCAGCGGCGGCTCGTGCTGCAGCATCATGTGAAAGCCCAGCGTCATCACATTGTGCTGCTCGTCGTTGCCGGTCGAGACCAGCAATATCGGGCCGGACTCCAGCAGGCGATAGGCGGTCGAAGGGGGAAGGTCTTTGTACATGGCAGTTCTCCGCATGCGTTGGTGAGCCGCCATGGTGCCGCCTTGGCGCGGCACGGTCAGTCGGGTGCTTGCGGGAACTGTCGGGGATTTGCTGCCTGCGGACGGGAAGGAACCTACATCACGCCGGCGGCGCGCAGCTCGGTACCGATGCGGGCGATCTCCGCTTCGCCGCGGTCCAGCGCCGCATGGCTGGTATGCACCGAGTAGTAGCCGGTGACCAGGTCGTGCGGGTGTTTCGGCGCCGAACCCAGCACGAAGTCGGTCGCGCCCCGCGCGGTGAATACCAGTTCGCCGCCGCCTTCCTCGAACACGGCCACTTCCCGTTCCAGCGTGGTGCCTGCCGTGTCGACGGCGCCGCGGCCGACCGCTACCCAGGCCACGTCATGGCCGGCCGGCGGCTGGTAGCGCCATGTCTCGCCGTCGCGCAGCGTCACGTGCAGGTAGTTGATCGGGGCACGCGGGCGGATCGCGCTGCTTGCGGTGCCGTACTGCCCGATCACCACGCGCGCCGGCCCGTCCGACTGCACATGTTCCGGCGCCAGGTAGATGCTCTGGGTCGGGCCGTTCTCGTCTTCGGGGGGCAGCGCGAGCCACAGCTGGAAGCCCGTCACGCCACCGCCATCGGCGGGGCCGCCCTCGTGCCATACGCCGCCGCCGGCACGCATCCATTCGATGCCGCCGACCGGCAGCACGCCGCGGCTGCCGGTGGTCTCGCGGTACTCCAGCGCGCCGTCGAGGATCACCGTCACGGTCGCGATGCCGGAGTGCGGGTGCATGCCCATCTTGTGGCGCGACGATTCCAGCTCGAACAGGTCGACGAAGACGAATGGCTTGATCAGTTCGCCCAGGTCTCCCGGGCTGACGAAACGGGTGACGCCGCCGCGCCCACGGCCGCGGGTGCGGTGGACGATGCCGCGTTCGGCGGCGGCTGGATAAGCAATGTCGATACGTGCATTCATGATGGATCTCCTGGCAGGTGTGAGGGAAGTGAAGCCATCGTAGGCGTCGACAATCGATCTGAATAGCCGATATAATTCGATACATTCAATCCAAGGAGTAGATGGATGCTGGACGCACTGTCGCTGGACCAGTTACGCACCTTCATCGCCGCGGCGGAGGAGGGCAGCTTTTCGGCGGCGGGCCGGCGCCTGCGCCGGGCCCAGTCGGTGGTCAGCCACACGCTGGCCAACCTGGAGCTGCAGGTGGGCTTCGCGCTGTTCGAGCGCACCGGGCGTTATCCCGTGCTGACGGAGCAGGGCCGGGCGCTGCTGGAAGGCGCGCGTGCCGCGGTGGGCAGCATGGATGCGTTCAAGGCGCGCGCCCGCACGCTTGCCGAGGGGCTGGAGCCGGAGCTGGCCGTGGCGGTGGACGTGATGTTCCCGATCGCCACGCTCACGGCGGCCGTGCAGGCGTTCCAGCAGCAGTTCCCGTCCACGCCGCTGCGCCTGCACGTGGAAGCGCTGGGCGCCGTCGTCCAGCCGCTGCTGGCGGGCCAGTGCCGCATCGCGATCATCGGTTCGCTGCCGGACGTGCCGGCCGACTGCGTGTCTCAATACCTGCTCGAGGTGGGGGCCGTCACCGTGGTGGCGCCGCAGCATCCGCTGGCGCAGGTCAAGGGTGTGGTGCTGCGCGAGACCGCCGGGCAGCACGTGCAGCTGGTGCTGACGGACCGCTCGGTGCTGACCGAGGGCCGCAACTTCGGCGTACTGTCCGCCAAGACCTGGCGGCTGGCCGACCTGGGCGCCAAGCACGCCTTCCTGCGCGCGGGGCTTGGCTGGGGCCACATGCCGCTGCACATGGTCGAAGGCGACCTGCGCGACGGCACGCTGGTGCGGATCGCGCTGGAAACCAGTCCCACCCTGGGTGCCGGCTTCTCGATGCACGCGATCCACCGCAAGGACCTGCCGCCGGGACCGGCGGGACGCTGGTTCGTCGAACGTTTGAAGGGCTGCCAGCCCGGGTAGAACCGGTCGTAACGGTTCAGCCGCGCGGTCCGGGCGGCAGCGTGTAGGGGCTGGCGCGGAACAGGTCGATCATCCAGTCGACGAACACGCGCACCCGCGCGCTCAGGTGCCGGTTGGCCGGGTAGACGATGTAGATCGGCACGTCCGGCCCGCGCCAGCCTTCCAGCACGGGCACCAGGGCGCCGCTGTCGACATGGCGGCCGGAGATGAACGCGGGCGCGTACATGATGCCCAGTCCCTCCAGCGCGGCGGACAGCAGCGCGCCGCTCTCGTTCACCGACACGAAGTGGCGCCCCTTCACCTCCACCGTTTCATCGCCGCGCGCCAGCACGACCTGCTGCGGGCGGTTCGAGCCGGCGTACACATATCGGATCATCGTATGGTCCTGTTCCAGGTCGGTGGGGTGGACGGGCATGCCGCGCGCCGCCAGGTAGGCCGGGCTGGCGCAGGCCGCCTGCGGCAGGCTGCCCAGGTGGCGCGCGATCAGCGATGGATCGGTGACGGTGCCGGCGCGGATCACGCAATCGACCCGCTCGCCGACCAGGTCCACCGGGCGGTCGCTGGCGCCGATGTCGATCTGCACGTCCGGATAGCGGGCATGGAACGCGGCCAGCGACGGGATCAGCAGCAGCGAGGCGATCGTGGTGCCCATGTCCACGCGCAGGCGTCCGCGCGGGTGACTGCGGGCGCGCGCCAGTTCGTCCTCGACCTCGTCCCATTCCTCCACCAGCCGCACCATGCGCTCGTAATACGCCGTGCCGTCGCTGGTCGGGGACACGCGCCGCGTGGTGCGGTTCAGCAGCTTGATGCGCAGGTGCGCCTCGAGCTGCTGGACCAGCTTGGTGACGGTATTGCGCGGCAGTTGCAGCGTGTCGGCGGCGCGCGCGAAGCTGCCGGTTTCCACGACGCGCAGGAAGGTGCGGACGGCGGTGAGGTTATCCATCGGGATGGGCTGGTTCCTGGCAATCGTGAATGGCGAGAGCGCGATTATGGTGGGGATCGGCCGCGCCGGCAACGTCCATCGGCGGACCTCCGCCACGCCGCGCCATCACGGCTCAGGCGTTCAGCCCTTTCATGCCTTCGTCGCTGTAGCGCTGGCCCGCCGCGATCCCCCGCGGCAGCGCGGCGCCGATTGCCGCCACTTCGGCCGGCGCCAGCACGACGTCGACCGCGCCCAGGTTCTCGCGCAGGTAGGCCTCGCGCTTCGTGCCGGGAATCGGGATCACATGATCGCCCTGGGCCAGCAGCCAGGCCAGCGCCAGCTGGGCCGGCGTGCAGCCCTTGTCCGCCGCGAGCCGGCGCACCGTGTCGGCGATCTTCAGGTTGGCCTGCAGGTTGTCGCCCGTGAAGCGCGGATTGAAACTGCGGAAATCGTCCGGCGCCAGCGGCGTGGCGCTGTCGAATTTCCCGGTCAGGAAACCGCGGCCCAGCGGGCTGTAGGCGCAGAACGCCGTGCCCAGCTCCGCGCACGCGGCCAGCATGCCGTCCTCGGGATCGCGCGTCCACAGCGAATACTCGCTCTGCACCGCGGCGATCGGATGCACGGCCGCGGCGCGGCGCAGCGTGGCCGGCGTCACTTCGCACAGGCCGATGGCGCGCACCTTGCCCGCGTCGACCAGGCCGGCCAGCGTGCCGATCGTGTCTTCCAGCGCAGCGCCCGGATCGATGCGGTGCACGTAGTACAGGTCGATCGTGTCGGTGCCCAGGCGCGACAGCGAGCCCTCGACGGCCTGGCGGATATAGGCCGGCGAGTTGTCGATGCGCCGCTCGTACCTGCCCGCTTCGCGCACGATGCCGAACTTGGTGGCGACCCGCACGTCGGCGCGGCGGCCGGCCAGGAAGCGGCCCAGCAGGCGCTCGTTGTCGCCGTTGCCGTACGATTCGGCGGTGTCGAACAGCGTGACGCCGGCGTCGTACGCTGCTTCCAGCGTGCGCAGCGACTGCGCTTCGTCGGTGGCGCCATAGAACTCGGACATGCCCATGCAGCCCAGGCCCAGCGCGGAAACGCGCATGTTTGCGATGGTGCGGTATTTCATGTGGTCCTCCGTTGGTGTGTGATGGACACATCATGGGCCGGCGGGTTTGCGGTGTCAGGCGGACGGTTGCGGCGGCTGTCGGGATCTTGCTATCGGCGAGATCAACCGGATTTCCACGTTTGAAAAAACGGTTTTCCGATCCCGCAAAATTCCGCCGTCGTCTATGGTATCGTTGGATTTTCCATCGCAGAAGAAAACTCTGATGAGCAAGAGTACGAAACCGGACTCCGCCAATCCTGCCAATCATGCCAACCCCGCCGCCGGCGAGCTCGGCAAATCGTTGCGCGAACTGCGCAAGCAGCGCGGCATGACGCTGAGCGAAGCCAGCGAGCGCGCCGGCCTGCCCGTGTCCACGCTGTCCAAGATCGAAAACAACCGCATGTCCGTCAGCTACGACAAGATGCTGCGCATCTCGCGCGCGCTGGGCGTGGACATCGGCCAGCTGTTTTCCACCGAGCCGTCGGTTGCGCCGGTGGCCGGGCCCGCGCCCAGCGGGCGGCGCAGCATCACGCGCGCCGGCAGCGGCTATGCGATCGAAACATCGAACTACGCCCACCTTTACCCGGCGGCGGATCTGCTGAACAAGCGCATCGTGCCCATCATCGCTGACATCCGCGCGCGCACGCTGAAGGAGTTCGGCGAACTGATCCGCCATCCCGGCGAGGAATATGCCTACGTGCTGGAAGGCACCGTGGAACTGCACACGGAACTGTATGCGCCCGTGCGGCTGGCGCAGGGCGACTCGATCTACTTCGACAGCGGCATGGGCCATGCCTACCTGGCCGTGGGCGACGGTGCCTGCCGGGTACTGTCGATCTGCTCGGGCGATGCCGAACACCTGATCGAATCGCGTCCCGACATCCTGTAAAGGCATCCTGTAAAGGCATCCTGTAAAGGGTGCTGCAAATCTTGCTGTGACCCGCAGGCAGGCACGCCGTGCTTGCCAGCGGATGCCTGCGTGCCCTATATTTCAAATATAGAAAAACTTTCTTAATTTGAAAATGGAGGTGCAATGCAGGCACGCAGCGATTTTCTCGTCATCGGCGGCGGCATCGCCGGCGCCTCGGCCGCCTGGTGGCTGTCCCGCACGGCCAGCGTCACGGTGCTGGAACTGGAGAGCCAGCCGGGCTATCACAGCACGGGACGCTCCGCCGCGCTGTACATGGCCAGCTACGGGCCGCCGCAGGTACGCGCGCTCACGCTCGCCAGCCGGCCGTTCTTCGACGTGCCGCCGCCGGGCTTCGCGGAACACCCGCTGCTGACACCGCGCGGTGCGCTGCTGTTCGCGCACGAGGGCGGCGAGGCGGCGCTGGCCGCGCACGAGGCGCTGGTGCGCTCCGTGTCGGCCGGGGTGCGGCGGCTCACCCCCGCCGAGGCATTGGCGCAGGTACCCGTGCTGCGGCCGAAGGGCCTGCTCGGCGCCGTCCTCGAAGAAGACGCAACGGACATCGACGTCGATGCGCTGCTGCAGGGCTTCCTGCGCGGCGTGCGCGCACGCGGCGGCCAGGTCGTCTGCGGCGCCGGCGTGCAGGCGCTGCGCCGTACCGGCGGCGAGTGGTGCGTGCAGACCGGTGCCGGCGAATTCCGCGCGCCGGTCGTCATCAACGCCGCCGGTGCCTGGGCGGACGCGGTCGGCGCGCTGGCCGGCGCCGCTCCTGTCGGGCTGGTGCCGAAGCGCCGATCGGCCCTGCTGTTCAGCGCCCCGGAAGGCATGGCGACAGGCGGCTGGCCGATGTTCATGGACGCCGCGCACGAGTTCTACGTGAAGCCGGATGCGGGGCTGCTGCTCGGCTCACCGTTCAACGCCGACCCGGTAGTCCCGCATGACGTGCAGGCGGAAGAACTCGACATCGCCATCGCGATCGACGCCATCGAGCGGATGACGACATTGACCGTGCGGCGCCCGCGGCACGTGTGGGCCGGCCTGCGCTCCTTTGTCGCCGACGGCGAATGCGTGATCGGCCAGGATCCGCTGGTTCCCGGCTTCGTATGGGCGGCGGGGCAGGGCGGCTACGGCATCCAGACGGCGCCGGCGGCGGGCGAACTGTGCGCCGCGCTGGCGCTGGGCCATGCGCTGCCGGCATCGCTGGCCGGGGTCGACCCGGCCGCCGTCAGCCCGGCGCGGCCGGGGCTTGCTGAAGAATAAGGCTGAAAGGCGGCTCGCCGGTCAGTCCGGCCGGCGTTCCGCTACGCGCATCGCCAGCAGGAACGCCAGCGTGCCGCAGATGCTGGTGACGACGCCAACCACGGCGAGCGGCACGGCGATATCGTCCGGCGTGCCGAACAGGCCGGCGCTGACGCTGACGACGGACGGCGCCACGCCGTAGCTCATCAGCAGCGCTACCGCATTGATCAGGCTGATCGACATGCCGCGCAGTTCATTCGGCACGAGCACGGCCACCGCCGCCGTCGAGGCGATCCCGGTGATGGCGCCCGCCGTGAGCAGCAGCGCGAACAGTGCGGCAAACGCGGTTGCGCTGGGCATCACGGGGAAGAAGGCGGCGGGAATCGACAGTGCCGCGCCGGCGATGGTGCCGATCAGGATGCCGCTGCGTCCGCGCGCGCGCTGGCCGATGTCGGCCAGGTAGCCGCCGATCGCGGTACCGACGATGCCGGAACCGAGGAACACCGCGCTCATCCACGCGCCGAAGTCGGCCGGCTGCTGGTGGAACACGCGCGTCAGCACCGGCACGGCCCAGATGCTGGCCGCCGCGTCGGCCATGCCGATCGTCGTCATGCCGACCACCATCGGGATCATCAGCCGGCGATACGTCCACAGTTCGCGCAGCGCGGCGCGCACATCGCCGGCGACGGCCGTGCCTTCCTCGCGCCGCGGCGGCTCGCGCAGCGCCAGCAGGGCCAGGCCCGCCAGCGCCATCACGGCAGCGAAGCTGAGCTGGACCAGGCGCCACGGCGTCAGGCCCGCGCCCTGCGCCGCGGCCGGCAGCACGCCGGGCAGCCAGCCCAGCAGCACGCCCACCAGCGCGAACGTGGCGGCGGCGCCGCAGGCCTGGCCGAGGCCGAGCAGCATCAGCGTGCGGCCGCGCGTGCCCGCGTCGGACAGGTCCGAGGCCAGCGACACGGCTGCCGTCACGGCCGCGGCGACCGAGGCGCCGACCAGCATGCGGGCGGCGAACATCATCGCGAAGCCGTGCGCGAAGGCGGTCAGCGCGCTGCCGGCGGCGCAGGCCAGGGCGGCCACGACGAGCAGGCGGGAACGGTTGGTCGAATCGACCAGCCGGCCCAGCGGCACGGACAGCAGGGCGAGCGGAATGGCCAGCGCCAGGCCCTGGATCAGGCTGATCTCGTTGTCGCTGAGGCCCAGGTCCGCGCGCACCAGTTCCTGCAAGGGGCTGAGCACGACCTTGGCGGCGGTGCCCATGAACAGCGTGAGCGCGAGCAGGCCGATCGAGACATGCGTCAGGTTGACGGCGGGCCGGCGGTGCAGAACGGTGGCTTGCATGGATAGTCCTATCGGTTATGCGGGTTGGGCAGGCAGGTCGCCCAGGTCCGGATCGAGCGGCCAGATCGGCCGCGCGATGGCGCGGTAGGGAATGCCGGCGATGTCGGCGCTGAGCGTCCCGGCCGTGTCGCAGTACACGGTGGCGGCCGCGATCGGATCGAATCCGGCGCGGAAATGCTGGGTCGACTTGACGACGACCAGGCGCCGTGCGCGCACGTCGATGCCCAGTTCGGTGAAGCACTCGGGCGAGAATACCTGCTGGCGTACCGTGTTCAGCACGATGTCGATGCCGGCCGCGCGGATCGCCACGGCCAGGCCCAGGGCGTCGCTGCCCTTGCCGCCCAGGCCCGGCTGGCGCGCGTCGCCGCGCACGCACAGCACCTCGGCCTCCACGTCCACCGGTGCACCCGAGCGGGGCCCCACCTTGCCGCCGATCCGCAGCGGCAGCCGGGCGCTCGCGCCGGCATCGGCGGCGATGGCGGCGGCCTGCGGATCCCAGATCATGCCCAGCGCGGCATTGTCGACGCCACGTTCGAGCAGCGCGCGCAGTACGAACGTGCTGTCGCCGGCCGCGCCGCCGCCCGGGTTGTCGGCGCCGTCGGCCAGCACCACCGGCCTGCCCGCGCCGTCGATGGCCAGCGCGGCATCGAGCGCCTGGTCCAGCGGCAGGCGTGCCGCGGCGGCGCCCCGCAGCGCGAACATCTCGCCAGCGAGCCGGCCCGCCAGCTCCTCCGCGGCCTGCGCGGCGGGTGCATCGTGCGCCACCAGCACGGCCGCTCCCGTATCCACGGCGTCGGACCACGGAAAGCCGTGCATCGCCGACACCGAGCGGATGCCGGGCTGGCGTTCGGCCTCCTCCAGGCGCCGCACGAAGGCGCGCATCGGCCCTTCCGTGGTGCCGAACAGGCCGAGCATCGGCACGCGGCGCATCAGCATGCGCGGCGCCGGCGCGCCGCCGGCCATCGCGGCCAGCAAAGCATACAGCTCGGCGCTGCGCTCGGCATAGTCGGTGTGCGGGTATTCCTTGCAGGCCACCAGCAGCGCGCCGCTGCCGAGCATGGCCGGCGTCACGTTGCCGTGCAGGTCGAGCAGGGCGCCGACCGGCATCGCGGGGCCGGCCTGCCCCCGAACGTGGCGCAGCAGGTCGCCTTCGCAATCGGCATAGCCGTCCGCCATCATCGCGCCATGCAGTACCAGCAGCACCGCATCGACGGGCCCGGCGGCGCGCAGCTCGGCCAGCAGCTCGTCGCGCAGTCCCTCGTAGACGCCGCGCGCCACCGGGCCGGCCGGCTGGGCCCAGGCGCACATGCCGGCCACCACCTCGTCGCCGCGCGCGGCCGCCACGGCCAGCAGGTCGGCATAGCCGGCGAAACCGCGCGCCTTGTCGCGGGTGGCGGCATCGCCTGGCAGGTGGAGGATATCGTCGCGGAACGAGCGCAGCGTGGTGGGCAGCGGCGAAAAGCTGTTGGTCTCGTGGGCAAAGGCGGCAAGGAAGACGCGCATTCAGAACTCCCGCGTCAGCATCACGCCGGCCGTGCGCGGACGCTGCACCGTCATGTTCACGGGCGCGCCGTAGGGCACGAAGCCGGTGCCGCCGGCCAGCTGGGCGCGGCGGTCGAGCAGGTTGTTCACGTACACGCTGGCCGTGGTCGCGCCGAACGTCATGCCGGCCTGCAGGTTGACCATCGCATACGACGGCAGCACATAGTTGGGCAGCGTCGGGTTCTCGTCGAAGCCGGCGTTGCGCTTGCCGACGTAGCGGGCGTCGATGCCGGCGTAGGCGGGCCGCCCAGCCAGCTCGCCGTTGTAGCGGGCGCCGATGCTGGCCGAGACACGCGCGGTATTGGGCAGGCGCGCGCCGTCGCGCGCCAGGCCGGGTGCGTCCTCGGACAGGCGGGCGTCGATCCATGTCAGCGCGCCATTCAACTGCCAGCTTGCCGTGGGCCGGTACTGCAGGTTCAGTTCCGCGCCCTGGATGTGCGCCTTGCCCGCGTTGACGATCACGTTGATGCCGTTGACGGCGTAGAACTGCTGGATATCGTCCCAGCGGATGTCGTACACGGCCGCCTCCACGCCCAGCTTGCGGCCCAGCAGGTCGGCCTTGTAGCCCAGTTCATAGCTCCACAGCTCGTCGTGGTCGAAGGTGGGCGGCGCGGCGGTGGCGCCGGTCTGGAAATCCTTCAGCACGGCGTTCGGGCCGCCCGGCCGGTAGCCGCTCGCGGCCCGCACATACACGTTGCTGGTGGCATCCAGCGCGTAGCGCGCCGTGGCCATGTACGTCGTGCTGGTGTCCTTCGACTCCGACACGATGTCGGTTGCCTCGCCCAGCAGCATGCCGGAGGCGCGCTGGTGGTAGTCCTGCTCGTTGCGGGCCACGCGCACGCCGGCCGTCAGCGCCAGGCGCGGCGTGGCGTTCCACGTCACGTCGCCATAGGCGGCCAGCTCGCGGTATTCGCTGGGCACGCTGGCCCGCAGCAGGTCCGGTCCCGGCGCGGCGCCGGCGCCGGCCAGCGTGGAGCCGAGCAGCTGCTCGTTGCCGCCCCGCTGGTCGTCGTAGAACAGGCCGGCCAGCCATTCGACGGTGCGGCGCGCCGGCGACGTGAGGCGGAACTCCTGCGTCCACTTGCGCACCCGCGTGGACTGGTGCACGCCCACGCCGGCCAGGTCCAGCCCCAGCGGCGCCAGCAGCGGGGCATACACGCCCGTATAGTCCAGGCGCAGGTCGATGTCGTTGGTCTGCCGCGCCGTGATCGCGTTCAGCCGCGCCCAGCCGAAGTCGTACTCGATGTCGGCGGCGGCGATGCGCACCTTGATGTCGTACGGTTCGCGCAGCGCGGCGTGGCGGGTCAGCTCGCGCCCCGAGGGGCGGCCCGTGCCGGCGTCGTAGTCCACGTAATCGGTGCTGTCGCGCCGCGTGTTCTGGGCGGTGGCGGTCAGCCTCACCTTCAGCTTATTGCCGGGCTCCACCAGCACCGACACGCGGGCGCCGCTGTTGCGCCCGCCATTGATGTTGGCACCGGCCGCCGGTCCCGTCGCATCGATGTAGCCGCCGGACTTGTCGGTGAACGCCGCCACGCGCAGCGCCGCCACGTTCTCGCGCAGCGGCACGTTCAGCACGATGTTTTCCGTATGGCCGGGCCGGCCGCCGCGAGTGGCGCTGAAGCCGACGGCGGCCTTGCCGGAGAACTCGCGCGGATTCGGCTCGTTCGTCACGTACTTCAGCAGGCCGCCCATGGCGCCGGCGCCATACAGCGTGCCCTGCGGGCCCCGCAGCAGCTCGATGTGGTGCAAGTCCAGCAGGGCCATGTCGAGCGAGGTGACGGAGCCGAGCGCGAAGGGGGTGCTGGAACCGTAGGCCACGTCGTCGATATAGGTGCCCACGGTGGCGATGGTCTGGTCGCCGGTCGACACGCCGCGGATGCTGATGCTGCCGAAGCCGGCGCCGCCGCCGTTCTTCACATCCACGCCCGGCTGGTTGGCCAGGTAGTCGCTCAGCATCTTCGCGCCCGCCTGCTCGAGCTGCCCGGCGGGCAGCATGTCGACCTGCATCGGCACTTCGCGCGCCGGTTCACGGCGGCGGTTGGCCGATACGGTGACGACCTGCGGCTCCGCGGCGGCTGTCGCCGCAGGCGCCTCCGCCGTTTGCGCCTTGGCGGCGCCGGCAAAAGCAAGCGGCAGCAGCAGGGCAAGCGGAAGCAAAACTAGGCGAGGCAAAGCAGGGCGAGGCAAAGCGACGGGAGGCAAGGCGGGGCCGGCGCGGCGCGCGGCGCGGGCAGGGAGACAGGCGGCTGCGTTCATGGGTTTCCTTGAAAACGGAGAAGGTTGCAATGGAGCGTATTCCCGGTTTTCTAACATGTCAATTTTTATTTCTAATCTCGAAAAATGTGCTTGCCCCGCGCTCCGGGAGGAGCGCAATGATGTCGTGATGGTGGGGGAAACTTCTATTTTTTCGCGTTTGTAAAAATTTTCTAATTCAGATAAAGTGGTTCAGGAAGCGGGTTTGCCCCGCCGCCAGTCGCCGCCATCTCAACCGCAGCCAGGAGAATCGATGAACACCGTTTCCGCCGATATGGACAACCCCAGCGAGGCGGCCGCCGCGCTCGATCCGCTGTTCGCACCGTTCAACCGTGCCGACGCCCCCGGCCTGGTGGTCGCCGTGGCCCGCGACGGCAAGCCCGTCTACCGGCGCGGCTTCGGCCTGGCCAGCGTCGGACTGGGCGTGGCCAACACGCCGTGGACGCGGATGCGGATCGGCTCGACCAGCAAGCACTTCGCCTGCCTGGCCGCGCTGCTGCTGGAAGAGGACGGCCTGCTCGACCTGGACGCGCCGGCCAGCCGCCACGTGCCCGAACTCGTCACGCAAGGCGCGATGCCGACGCTGCGCCAGTTCATGAACCACACGAGCGGCCTGCGCTGCGGCCTGGACGCGGGGTTCCTGGCCGAGGGCATGGCGGTCCGGCCCGCCGGCAGCATGCTGGCCGGGCAGGTGCGCATGCGCGATGTGAATTTCGCGCCGGGCGAGAAGTTCATGTACAACAACGGCGGCTATCACCTGCTGTCGCTGGCGATCGCGCGTGCCGCCGGCATGCCGTTCGAACGTTTCCTTGCGGAGCGCATCCTCGCGCCGCTCGGCATGCACGATACGCAGTCCGTGCCGGACGATTTCGCGATCCATCCGGGCCTGGCCACGCTGCACGTGCCGCTGCCGGGTGGCGGCTACAAGCGCGGTGTCTTCCCCAGCATGGAGCTGCTGGGCGAGGGGGCGATGATCTCGACGCTGGACGACATGCTGCGCTGGCTCGCGCACCTGCGCGGCCCGAAACGCGTCGGCAGCGCGGCGGCCTGGGAACGGATGACGGCGCCGACGCGGCTGGCGAACGGCGTCGCCGTGCCCTACGGCTATGGCCTGATGCGCCACCCGTACCGCGGCGTGGAAGTGATCCACCACGCCGGCGCCGTGATCGGCGGCGCCTGCCAGATGCTGACGGTGCCGGCGCATGCGCTCGACATCGTCATCATGAGCAATGGCGCGCCGGTCAATCCGCACGAACTGGCCATGCAGGTGCTCGACAAGATGCTGGGCGATGCGCTGGCCGGGCCGGTGCCGGCCAAGGCCGACAGCACCCCGTACCGCCGCCTGATCGGCGCGCGCTATGTGGGCCGGGCTTCCGGTCTCGTGATCGGCTTCGCGGACGTCGAGGGCGCGCTGGGTCTATCGCTGCTGAACCTGCCGCCGATGCCGCTGTACGGCAGCGGCGGCGAACTGCGACTGCCGTTCGAGGATATCGCGGCCGGTCCGTTCGTGCTCGATGCGCGTGCGCTGGAAGGCGAGGGCGCGCCGCCGGCAACGCTGCCGTTCGGCGAGGCCGGCGTGCCCGAGCCCTACGACCTGCTGGTGGCACCCGAGGGCGGCCTGCCACCCTTCGCGGCGGCGCTGGCCGGCGAATACACGGTGCCCGACCTGGATGCGCGCGCCACCATCGCGCAGGAAGGCGAGGATCTGACGATGCGGGTGCAGGGCCGCTTTGGTGCAACGGTGCTGCGCTTCGAACCGTTCGGGCCCGGCCTGCTGGGGTGGCGGATGGACGGCGCCGACATCCCGCTGCGCGGCATTGCCCACGTGCGGCGCGATGGCAATGGCGTGGTCACGGAGCTGGCGATCGACACCACGCGCACGCGCGGCATGCGTTTCATGCGGCAGGGGCGCTAGGTCGCCTCCCGGCCGTGCAGGCGGCCGGGGGGGCAGGGAACATCGGCGACGGTGCGGAGTTGCCGCCTCTAATGAGAATGCTATATCATTATTGACTGACCGGCATTACTGCGCCGGGCCGGCGCCGGCGCGGGCCGGCGAATATTCAATCTGCTCAATCCTGATAAGGTAGTCGACCGTGAAGAAAAAACGCCTGTGCCTGCTTCTTGCAACCGCTTCGGCGCTGTCCAGCCCGAGCGCGCATGCGGAGGATCCCGCCATCGTGATGGGCGAAGTGCGCATCAGTGCCCAGCGTGCCGGCGGGCCGCTGGCGAGTAACCGCATCCTGACGTCGGTCGACGTGCTGGGGGCCGACAAGGTCGAGGACGAGAACGTGATGAACAGCTGGGAGCTGGTGGGCCAGCTGCCCGGTGTGCAACTAACCGAAACGCGCATGGGCGCGGAATCCGGCAAGGCCACGTTCCGCGCCTTCAACGGGGAAGGCTATATCAACGGCATCAAGGTACTGATCGACGGCATCCCGAGCAACGTCAACAGCGGCAACCAGCGCTTCATCGACATGATCTTCCCGCTGGAGATCGACTACATCGAGGTGGTGCGCGGCACCAACGATCCGCGCTACGGCCTGCACAATATCGGCGGCAACATCAACTTCGGCACCCGCCAGGGCGGCAACTACACCGACGGGCGCGTTACCTATGGCAGCTACGACACGCGCGAGGCGCAGCTCGCCGTCGGCCGCGAGGACGGGTCCTTTGCGCAGAATTACTTCATCGCCTCGCAGCAGTCGGACGAGTACCGCGGCACCGGTTCCGAAAAATACTCGGTCGGCGGCAAGTGGTTCGTCACGTCGGCCAGCAAGGCCGTCAAGGCCGGCCTGGTGGTGCGCGCTTACAAGCACGATGCCGGCGAACCGGGCTTTCTGACCGCCGCGGAGCTGGCCGCGGACCGGCGCCAGTCGCCGGCGAAGAACGCCAACGACCGGAGCGAGCGCGAGATGCGGCACGCCAGCGTGCACCTGGACTGGCAGATCACGCCCGACGCGTTCTTCAGCAACCGGGTCTATTACAACCGCTACGACGACGACCGCCGCGTCACGTTCACCAGCAACCCTGCGGGCTCCGCCCCGCGGCAGCGCCGTACCTGGGACGAACGGCAGGTGGGCTACCTGGGCAACCTGACGTGGCGTGCGAACGACCTCGTTACGCTCGATGGCGGCGTCAACGCCGAGCAGCAGGACAACCGGTATGGACGGATGCGCTTCGGCTATGCCAGCCCGACCGATTTCGGCACGCCCGTGCTGGTGCAGAACGACGATGCGTACACGCTCGACAACGTGGGTGCCTATGTGCAGGCCATCATCCGGCCGAGTGAATCGGTGAAGATCGTGCCGGGCTGGCGTGCCGACAAATTTTCCGGCCACAGCACGCTGATGGCGGGCGGATCGGCGCGTCTGCAGGACTACGGCTGGATCAGGCAGCCCAAGCTGAGCATGGTCTACAACCCGGCCGCCAGCGTGAGCCTGTACGCCAACTGGGGGCGCACATTCCAGGTCCTCACCGGCTCGGGCGCGCCGGCCTACCTGGCGCCCGGCCAGGCCACGTTCGACGCGTCGATCAACACGGGCAAGGAAGTGGGCATCAAGTTCAAGCCGGCTCCGCATACCGAGATGCGCCTGGCCGCCTGGCGGCAGGACGCCACCGGCGAAGTGGCCAACATGCCGGCCACCGGTACCACCGTCGGCCTGGGCGAAACGCGCCGGGAGGGCGTGGACCTGCAGGTCTCCGGCCAGGTGGCCGGGAAACTCGACCTGTGGGCGTCGCATTCGCTGCAGAAGGCCGAAGTGGTGAAGGCCTTCACGGCGGCCGGCGCTTCGCTGGCGGGCAAGGAAGTGTTTTCCACGCCGCGGTACATCTCCACGGCCGGCGCCGAATACCGCGCGTCGGACCGCCTGCGCTTCGGCCTGCAGGGCCGCGCCCAGGGCGATTACTTCATCGACAGCCCGAACGAGCAGGGCAAGTTCGGCGGCTTCGTGCTGTTCGACGCCAGCCTGCGCTACCGGCTGTCCGAACGGGCCAGCATCGACGTGCAGGTGAAGAACCTGGCCGACCGGCGCTACGAATATGCGTGGTACGACAATTTCTTCTGGCCAGCCGGCCAGGCCCAGCCGATGTTCTCGTCCGGACCGGGCCGTTCCGCTTACGTCTCCCTGAACGTCAGGATGTGAAGGTAGTAAAGGGCCACAGACGCTAGAGCCGCTTAGTCTGCGATGTTTGATGTCGAAAGGGCGCCGGAGCAGCAGGGGTCTGTCCCCGCCAGTCGTTGGCACTATCCGGGGCGCTGGCAATGATGAAGGGGACTGACCCCGGTTTTTGCCGCATCTCGATGGCCTTGGCAAAAACCGGGGTCAGTCCCCTTGAAATGGCGGCAACTGTGGCTGGAGACTTCACTTACCGGGGACAGGGAGGAGTAATTCCGTGCACGGAATTACCGCTGCGCAGGCGGGAAGCAAGCTTCCCGAAACCCCTGCTATGCCCCCAGTGACGCGACCGCTGTTTGCGACATCTAATTGCGCTATCTAAGCGCCATTAGCGTTACACCCCGACCATCGACACCGCCTTGGTGTTCAGGTACGACTCCAGCGCTTCCGGACCGCCTTCGGAACCGTAGCCCGAATCCTTGATGCCGCCGAACGGCAGTTCGGCGCTCGGCGTGGCCGGCTGGTTAATCCACAGCATGCCCACTTCCATGCGGTTCATCAGCAGCTGCGCGTTCTTGATCGAACGGGTGAACGCGTAGCCGGCCAGGCCATACGGCAGGCGGTTGGCTTCGCTGATGGCGTCTTCCAGGCTGTCGAAGCCGCGGATGCCGGCGACCGGGCCGAATGGCTCGTCGTTGAAGATGCTCGCGTCCAGCGGCACGTCGGCCAGGATGGTCGGCGCGAAGAAATTACCCGTATCGCCGACGCGCAGGCCGCCGGTGGCGACGGTGGCGCCCTTGGCCCGCGCATCCTCGACCACCTGCGACATGGCGCTGACGCGGCGCGCGTTGGCCAGCGGGCCGAGCGTGGTGCTTTCCAGCAGGCCGTCGCCCAGCTTCAGGCCCTCGGCATGCTGCACCAGGGCGCGCGTGAATTCCGCCTTGATCGCGTTATGCACCAGGAAGCGGGTGGGCGAAATGCAGACCTGGCCGGCATTGCGGAATTTCGCCGCGCCGGCGGCCTTGACCGCGAGCGCCACGTCGGCATCCTCGGCAATGATGACCGGCGCATGGCCGCCCAGTTCCATCGTCGCCCGTTTCATGTGCGCGCCGGCCAGGGCGGCCAGCTGCTTGCCGACCGGCGTGGAACCGGTGAACGTCACCTTGCGGATGACCGGATGCGGGATCAGGTAGCCGGAAATCTCGGCAGGATTGCCGAACACCAGGCCCACCACGCCGGGCGGCAAGCCTGCATCGACGAAGCACTGCAGCAGCGCCGCCGGCGACGCCGGAGTCTCTTCCGGCGCCTTGCACAGGAACGAGCAGCCGGTGGTCAGCGCGGCCGACAGCTTGCGTACGATCTGGTTGATCGGGAAGTTCCACGGCGTGAAGGCGGCGACGGGGCCGACCGGTTCCTTCAGCACCAGCTGCTGGGCGGCTGGGTTGCGCGAGGGAACGATGCGGCCATACACGCGCATGCCTTCGGCGGCGAACCAGTCGATGATTTCCGCGCCGGCCAGCGCTTCGCCCTTGGCTTCGGCCAGCGGCTTGCCCTGTTCCTGGGTCAGCAGGCGGGCAATGTCGCCGGCACGTTCGCGCAGCAGCGTCGCGGCGCGGCGCATGATGGCGGCGCGCTCGGCAGCCGGGACGGCGCGCCACGTTTCGAAGCCCTGCTGGGCGGCCGCCAGCGCGCGGTCGAGGTCGGCCACGCTGGCGTGGGCCACCGTGCCGATCGGCTGGCCGGTGGCGGGATTGATCACGGGGATGGTCTTGCCGCCGGTTGCATCGATCCACTCGTTGGCGATGAGGAGGCGGGTATCGGGATAGCTGGACGTCGTCATGGTGTTGAATCTCTGTGTGGGGAAAAACATGTTACCTCGTACGCCGATCTCCTGCAGGCGAGTGCGTGCACGCTGCCGTGAAGCGGGCTGCGACAGCGTGTGCGATGCGGCGGACGATTGCCGCGCCGGGAACTCCGGCAATTAGGCATCGGCAGGGATGCGGCCGCCGTCCCGGCTGCGGGAACGGCACCAGCCGGCGATTTCGATGTTATGATGAAATACATTTGCGGAAATGTATTCCCATCCTGCGTCCGTTTTCCCTTCACTTCGCCAAATGATCAAGAAATTCGTTGCTGCCTTGCCGTTCCTGGTGGCCACTGTCCCCGCCGTCGCCGCCGTGTCCCTGGGATCGCAGTCCGTGCTGGTCGTCGAAAACCGCACCGGCAAGGTCCTCCTCGAAAAGAACGCCGACAGGGTGATGCCGATCGCCTCCCTGACGAAGCTGATGACGGCGATGGTCGTGCTGGACGCCCGGCTCGACATGAACGAGCGGATCAGGATCGACAGCGAGGACGTCGACCGCCTGAAATACAGCCGGTCGCGCGTGCCGGTCGGCGCCACGCTGTCGCGCGCCGACGTGCTGCACCTGGCGCTGATGTCGTCGGATAACCGCGCGGCCGCGTCGCTGGCGCGCACCTTTCCCGGCGGGCCCGCGGGCTTCCAGGCGGCGGTCGATGCGAAGCTGCGCGCGCTGGGCATGGACAATACCCGCATCCAGGAACCAACCGGCCTGTCGCCCGCCAACACGTCCACCGCGGAAGACCTGGTCAGGATGGCGGCGGCGGCGGCCGGCTATCCCGTCATCAAGCGCCTGACGACCGACCGGCGCGACATCATCCGCATCAAGGGGCGCGACGTGGAATACCACAACACCAACCGCCTGGTCGGCGCCAGGGGATGGAACGTGCGCCTGTCGAAGACGGGCTACACGAACGAGGCGGGGCGCTGCCTGATCATGCGGATCCGCGCCGCGGGCAAGAGCGCCACGATGGTGCTGCTGAACGCCGGCACCTCGGCTACCCGGATCGCGGATGCGCTGAACATCCGGCGCATGCTCGCCAAGCCGGCCACGCCGAACGCGGCCGCCAGCAAGGCGGTGCGCCGCAAGGCCGCGGCGGCAAGGCGCAAGCGGCGCTGACCGTTGCCGCCTGCCGCCGACGCGTCAGCTCAGTCCCAGCAGGCGCGCCAGGCCGTGTTCCTCGCCGGAGCGGTCCAGGCAGACGTTGCGTTCCAGCGTGGCCAGGTGGGCCTGCATCAGCGCCACGGCGCCGTCGGCATCGCCGCGCTCCAGGCAGTCGACGATCTGGCCATGCTCGTCGTGCTCGCAGCTGGCGTTGCCGGGCGGTTCGTACAGCGCGACGATCAGCGAGCAGCGCGGCACCAGCTCGGCCAGGTAGCCGGACAGCACGGGATTGCGGGACAGTTCGGCCAGCTTCAGGTGGAAGCTGCTGGCCAGCCGGGCCCAGGCCGGCTGGTCGTAGCGGTGCATGGCCGCATGTTCCTCGGCCAGCTGGGTGCGCAGCGCGGCGATGTCGTCGGCCGTGACCCGTTGAGCGGCCAGGCGCACGATGGCCGCTTCCAGCGCCTGGCGCGTCTCGAAGATGGCACGGGTTTCTTCCGGCGTCGGGGTGGCCACCACGGCCTGCTGGTTCAACCGCAGTTCGACGATGTGGTCGTGCGCCAGCTGCTGCAGCACCTTGCGCACGGTCGAGCGGCTCACCTTGAACAGCTTGCCCAGCACCGCCTCCGGCAGGCGGGTGCCGGGGGACAGGCGCTGGTTCATCACGCCTTCGTAGATCGACTGGTAGATCCGCGCCTCGATGTCGCCGCTGCCGCGGCGGCCGCCGGAGGGCGCGTCGTTCGCTTCCGCCGCGGCGGATGCGAGGTCGTCATGCAGCTGGTGTTCGGCGGCGTGGGAAGTGGGGGGCATCTGCTTCATCGTGTTTGTCGGATGGGCCGCCCGGCGTACTGGCGGGCGGCGATTCGTGTTCTGCTGCATATTTCCGCTTGTTACAGCGCCGGCTCGTTACAGCGCCGCGGCGACATGCAGGGCCAATTTTACCAACTCGGCATCGCTGCCGGCGGGGCCCACCAGCGAGATGCCGAGCGGCAGGCCATCGGCGCAGCTCAAGGGGATGCTCACCTGGCACAGGCCGGCGATGCCGGCGATGCAGGTGATCTGCAGCGTGCGCATGCGCAGCGCATCCACCGCGGCGCCGCTGGCGTCGAGCATCGGCGCCACGCCGGCCGAGGACGGAATGACCGCGATGGCATCGTTGCCGAGCAGTCCGCGCACGTGCGCACGGATGCCGTGCACGCGGTCCCACGCAGCGCGCGCCGCCTCGGCGCCGATGCCGGCCGCGCTGGTCCAGCGGCCGCCGATGGCGGGCGAGAACACGGGCTGGTGCTCCGTGATCCACGCGCCATGGGTCTGCCAGGCTTCGTGGCCGCCCGCGGTGGCATACGCCTGGCGCCAGTCATCCAGCGTTTCGCCGTCGCGCGTCAGGCTCACCGGTTCGGCGGCGGCGTCCAGCACGCGCGTGGCTGCCGCCAGCACCTGCGCCAGCGGCGCCGCGAATGCCGGATCGGCCAGCGCGCAGACGGCTTCGGGATGCAGCACGCGGCGGAACCGGTGCGAGGACGGCGGCAGCAGCACGGCGGCCACGCGCGCGAACGTCCGGGCATCGTGGGCCAGCCAGGTCGCCGTATCGAAGGAAGGATGCAGCGGCACCATGCCGGTGCAGGGCAGCACGCCGTGCGTGGTGCGCAGTCCCCACAGCCCGCAGTAGCTGGCCGGCACGCGCGTCGAGCCGCCCGTGTCGCTGGCGAGCGCGAAGTCGCACAGGCCTGCGGCCACGGCCGCGGCCGACCCGCTGGAGGAGCCGCCGGGTACGCGGCCGGGAGCACGCACATTGAGCGGCGTGCCGTAATGGACATTGTCGCCGTTGATGCTGTAGGCGATTTCGTCGGTCAGCACCTTGCCCACCAGGGTCGCGCCGGCTGCCAGCAGCGTGTCGACCAGGGGGCTGCTGCGCACCGGCAGCGGGTTACTGGCCAGCCAGTGCGGGTTGCCGGCGCCGGTGGGGTAGCCGGCGACATCGAAAATGTCCTTCACCGCGAAGCGCAGGCCGTCCAGCGGGCCGCTGGCGGTGGGCGGCACGGTGAAGCGGCCGTGCGCCACCCAGGCGTTGACGGTGTCGTGGATCGGGAAGTCGCAGGTGTGCGGGGCGGTATTCGTGTTCATGCGCATCGTTCGGTGGAGAGTAAGGGGGAGTGGCAGGGCGGTTGGCCGGCATCGGCGTGGCCCATGTCGTGGTCCATGCTGGCCAGTCCATCGAGGTGGTCGCAGATCGCGCCGGGCGTGGTAAACCAGATCTCGCCGCGGTCGCGCGCGGCGGCAATGTGTTCCAGCGCACGCCGCAGGTGCCGCAGCCGATAGGGCTGGCCCACCAGGTAAGGGTGCAGCGCGATGCCCATCACCAGCGGCTGCCGGGTGGCCTGCTCGCGCATTTCGTCGAAATTGTCGATGATCATGTCGGCGAACGGCGCGGCGTCCATCGCGCGCCCGACCAGCATCGGGATGTCGTTCAGTTCCTGCGGATACGGGATCGACCACAGGCGACGTCCGGAGCGGGTGCGCATCGGCATCGGCTGGTCGTCGTGGCACCAGTTCAGCGTGTAGCGGTAGCCTGCTTCGGCCAGCAGGTCGGGCGTCAGGCGGCTTTCCGAGATCCATGGCGACAGCCAGCCGGCCGGCGCGGTGCCGCTGCCGGCGGCGATCCGTTCGCGGCAGCCTGCCAGCAGGATCGCCTCGGCGTGTTCGCCCAGTTCGGATTGGCGCGCCGAATTGGTGTGGCCATGGCCGATCAGTTCGTCCCCGCGCGCGGCAAAGGCGGCCACCAGTTCCGGGCAGTGCTCGTACAGCGCCGTATTGACCAGCGCGCCGGTGGGCAGGTCGAGCCGGTCGAACAGTTCCAGGCAGCGCCACGCGCCCACCCGGTTGCCGTACTCGCGCCAACTGAAGTTCAGCACGTCCGGCTCGGGCGAGGCGGGACCGAGGCGCGCGCCCAGTCCCTCGCCGAAAGCGAAGTGCTCCAGGTTGAAGCCGATGTACACCGCCAGGCCCTTGCCGGCAGGCCAGCGGTAGGCCGGACGGCGCGTGATGGGCTGGTAGGCGAAGCGGCCGTGGTCGGCCGGCCGTGCAAAGAGTGACGCGTCGGTCATGGCCGCTCCACTTCCGCGCGGTCGAGCAGCCACTCGGCGCTGTCGTTCCACACCTGCATCTCGGCGATCAGGCCGTGGCGCACGATATAGCGGTCCACGTAGCGGTTGCCTTCGAACGGGGTGCCGTCCGGCCAGGCGCCATGCAGCGTGCCGAGGTTGTAGACGATGGCCTCGTCGTCGGTGGCGCCGCACACCACCTCGATGCGTTCGAAGCGCTTCTTCACCCATGCGTAGCGGGTCGCATTGAAGGCGGCGCATTCGGCCGGGTCGTTCATCGCGCGCCCGCCGGTAAAGCGGATGCGCAGGCCGGGGGCGATGAAACGCCGCGCGCCGTCCGGGTCGGGGATCATCAGCGTGCGCAGGTAAGTGTCGACCGTCACGGCGGCGCGCCGTGCACTGTCGTTGTCGGCAATGACTGGAATTGGTGCGTCCTGCATCGAAAATTCTCCTTTGTGCACCAGTGGGGTGCTGGTTGGGTCGAAAACGGTATCTGGCGCTACTGCACGCAAGATGAGTGCCAGAGTGTCGACACTTTGATTTTCATAGTGCTGGCAGATTAAGTGGCTGAATTGCCATCACCTGGCACGGCGATTGCATTGCTGTGGGACGACCGCATTTTTTCCTACAGGAGTTTTCCAGCATGAACATGTCACGCAGGGTCTTCATCGCCACCGCCTCCGCCATCGCGGCCTTCCACCTGGCTGCGCCCGCCCAGGCGGCCGAGCCGATCAAAATCGGGCTGATGACCGCCCTGTCGGGCCAGTCCGCCCGTTCCGGCGAAGCGATCACGCGCGGTCTGACCATCGCCATCGACGAGATCAATGCCAGTGGCGGCCTGCTGGGCGGACGCAAGCTGGTGCTGGTGCGGCGCGACGACGAATCGAATCCCGCCAAGGGCGTGGTGGCGGCGCGCGAGCTGATCTTCCGCGAGAAGGTGGCGGTGCTGTTCGGCGGCCTGGATACGCCGGTTTCGCTGGCCGTGGTGCCGCTGGCCAACCAGGCCAAGATTCCGTTCATGGGCGCGTGGGCCGCGGGCACGGGCATCACGAAGAATGGCACCGAGCCGAACTTCGTGTTCCGCGTGTCGGCGGTGGACGAGATCGTCGACCAGGCCATGCTGGACTATGGGCTGAAGACCTTCAACGGCAAGAAGTTCGGCATGATCCTGGTGAACAATCCGTGGGGCGAATCGAACGAGAAAGGCCTGCGCGCCGCGCTGCGCGAGAAGGGCATGGCGCCGGTCGGCGTGGAGAAATTCGAGGGCAACGATGTCGACGTCGTACCGCAGCTGTCGCGGCTGAAGGCGGCCGGCGCCGATACGCTGTTCATGGTCGGCAACGTGGGACCGTCGGCGCTGGTGGTGCGCTCGCTCGACCGCATGGGCTGGAAAGTGCCGATCGTGTCGCACTGGGGACCGCTGGGCGGCCGCTTCACCGAGCTGGCCGGACCCAGCGCGGCCAATGTGCACTTCGTGCAGACGTACAGCTTCTTCGGCCAGCAGTCGCCGGTCGGCGCCAAGGTGATCAAGGCGATGATGGCCAAGTACCCGGACGTCAAGGGACCGGAGAACATCACGCCGGCGGTGGGTGTCGCCAATGCCTACGACGGCATGCAGCTGGTGGCCAGGGCCATCGCCAAGGCCGGCACGACGAATGGCGACGCGGTGCGCAAGTCGCTCTACCAGATCGACGAATACGCGGGACTGATCAAGACGTACAAGAAACCGTTCGCGCCCGGCGTGCATGATGCGCTGAGCAAGGACGACTACGTGTGGGCCCGCTTCGTCGGCGAGCGCATCCTGCCGGTGGGCGTGAGCCAGTGAAACCGCGGTCCCCGATAACCTTCACAAGGAAGATGCCATGCTCCTGTCCGCACTGATCAGCGGTATCGGCCTCGGCAGCATTTACGGCCTGATGGCGCTGGGCTTCTACCTGACGTACGCGGTGTCCGGCACCGTCAACTTCGCCCAGGGCAGTTCGATGATGCTGGGCGCGGTGCTGACGTTCATGTTCGCCCAGACGCTGGGCTGGCCGCTGGTGCCGTCCATCGTGCTGGCGCTGGCCCTGTGCGCGCTGTACGGGCTGCTGGTGGAATGCATCGCGGTGCGGCCGTTCGTCAGCCGCGGCTCCGATGCGTGGCTGATGGCCACGGTGGCGCTCGGCATCCTGCTCGACAACCTGGTGATGTACGCGTTCGGCAAGGAGCCGCGCAACCTGCCGTCGCCGCTGGCGGTGACGCCGCTGCAGTTCGGCGGCACGGGCCTGGGCGTGTATCCGCTGCAGGTGCTGATTCCCATGATCGGGCTGGCGCTGGCGGCCCTGCTGCATATGGTGTCGCGGCGCACCCGCTGGGGCACCGCCATGCTGGCCGTCACGCAGAACCGCGATGCGGCGCGGCTGATGGGCATCCCGATCCGGCGCGTGGTGGCGGCGGCGTTCGCGTTGTCCACGCTGCTCGCCGGCGTGGCCGGGGTGCTGGTGGCGCCGCTGTTCAACGTGCATGCCGACATGGGCACGCTGTTCGGGCTGAAGGCGTTCGCCGTCGCCATCCTGGGCGGCATCACCAGCGCCTGGGGCGTGATGATCGCCGGCCTGCTGTTCGGCATCGCCGAGGCCCTGATCGCCGCCACGCTGGGATCGGGTTACACGCAGCTGCTGATGTTCGGACTGGTGATCGCGGTGCTGGCGGTCCGTCCCGATGGCCTGTTCGGCCGCGCACAGGTGAGGAAGGTATGAAGAGAGACTTGAAATTGGGCGACCTGAAGCTCGGCGACCTGAAATCCGGGAATCTGAAACGCGGCGACCGGAAGTTCGCCGGCAAATCGTCCGCCGCGGCGCCCGCCGCCGTCGCGCCGCTGCGCCAGCGCGCCTGGCTGCCCGGCACGCCGGGGCAGGTGGCCGGCGTCCTGGCCATGCTGGTCGCGGGCATCGTGCTGGCGCTCACGCTGAATGCGTACCATGCCTTCGTGCTGGCCAGCGTGGCCCTGCTGGCGATCGTCGGCTTCGGCCTGAACGTGCTGATCGGCCTGGGCGGCATGATGTCGTTCGGCCATGTCGGCTTCTATGCACTGGGCGCCTACACGGTGGCCATGCTCACCACCGGTGCGGGCTGGAGCTTCTGGCTGGCCTGGCCCGCCGGCGTGGCGGTCGCGGCATTCGCCGGCGGCCTGCTGGCCGTGCCGGCCCTGCGCGTGCGCGGCCCCTACCTGGCGATGGTGACGATCGCGTTTGCATTCATCGTCGAACACGGCATCGTCGAGATGCGCGACCTGACGGGCGGCCAGAACGGCATCATGGGCATCGCCGCGCCCGCGTTCGGCAGCCTGGAAACGGAGCGCACGGTGGCCATCCTGGCGCTGCTGGCGGCCGTCGCGGCGATGTGGGTCTGCGCGCTGCTGGCGCGCGGCACGTGGGGCGCCGCCATGCGCGCGGTGCGCGACAGCGAAACGGCGGCCGAGTCGCTCGGCATCGATCCGCTACGGGTCAAGGCGGCGGCGTTCGTGTTCTCGGCCGCGCTGGCCGGCCTGGCGGGCGGGCTGTTCGCGCCGCTGTCCGGGTTCGTGACGCCGCACAGCTTCAACTTCCCGCTGTCGATCCTGTTCGTGCTGGTGGTGATGATCGGCGGCGCCGGTGCCATCGCCGGGCCGCTGATCGGCGCCGTCATCGTCGGGCTGCTGCCGGAGTGGCTGGCCAGCCTGGAGGAATTCCGGCTGCTGTTCTTCGGCGCGCTGTTGCTGGTGGTGCTGCTGGTGGCGCCGGGCGGCGCGGTGGGGCTGCTGCAGGGACTGGCGCGCCGCGTGCGGCCCGCTGCTGCGCGCCCGGCGGCAATCGCCTTGCCACCCATGCCGGACGTGCCGGCCGGCGAAGCGATCGCCGTGCGGGACCGGCAGCCGCTGCGCGCCAGCGGGCTGGCCATGGTGTTCGGCGGCCTGCGCGCCGCGTCCGGCATCAGCCTGACCGTGCAGCCCGGCGCGCTGACCAGCCTGATCGGGCCGAACGGCGCGGGCAAGTCCACCGTCATCAACATGCTGACGGGCTTCTATCGGCCGACGGAAGGGCAGATCACCGTCGGTGACGTTGCATGCGGCGGCCGCCCGGCCTTCCGCTTTGCGCGGGCCGGCGTGGCGCGCACGTACCAGACCTCGCTGCTGTTCGGTTCCCTGACGGTGCTCGACAACGTGACGCTGGCCATGACGGGCGGACGGCTCGGCGGCTTCCTGGGCAGCGCGCGGTGCGCGGCGCCGGCCGCGCGCGAGCGGGCCGCCCGGCTGCTGGCCTTCTGCGGCTATCGCGGCGACCTGGCGACGCCGGCCTCGGGGCTGGCGCACGTCGACCGCCGGCTGGTGGAAATCGCCCGCGCGCTGGCCACAGATCCCGACATCCTGCTGCTCGACGAACCGGCCGCCGGCCTGTCGCGCGAGGACAAGGGACGCCTGGCCGAGCTGCTGACGCGCGTGGCGCGGGCCGGCATCGGCGTGCTGGTCGTCGAACACGACATGCCGCTGGTGATGGGCATCTCCGACCGGATCGTCGTGATCGACGCCGGCAAGCCGCTGGCCGAAGGCACGCCCGCCGAGATCCGCGACGATCCCGCCGTGCGCCGCGCCTATCTCGGCGAGGGCGAAGGCGTGCCCGCCCTGGCCGCCTCGGGCAGTGCCCGCCACGCCGGCGCCGAACTGCTGGGCATCGGTGCGCTGAGCGCCGGCTATGGCGCCGCCCCCGTACTGCAGCAGGTCGACATCCAGGTGCGCGAGGGCGAGCTGGTGGCGCTGCTGGGTGCCAACGGCGCGGGCAAGTCGACGCTGATGCGCGCGCTGGCCGGGCTGCACCGGCCCGTGCAGGGCGGCATGCACCTCGACGGCGTGGCGCTGGACGGCATGAGCGCCGAGCAGGTGGTGCGGCAGGGCCTGATCCTGGTGCCGGAGGGCCGCCAGGTCTTCCCTGAACTGTCGGTGCTGGACAATATCCGGCTCGGCGCCTTCCGCTGCCCGGCCGGCACCGAGGCGCGGCTGGAAGCCATGCTGGACAGCTTCCCGCGGCTGCGCGAGCGCGCCCACCAGCGCGCCGGGCTGCTGTCCGGCGGCGAGCAGCAGATGCTGGCCATCGCCCGCGGCCTGATGGCGCAGCCGCGCGTGCTGCTGCTGGACGAACCGTCGCTGGGCCTGGCGCCGAAAGTGATCGAGGACCTGTTCGCCGTGCTGGACCGGCTGCGCGGCGAAGCGCTGACGATCCTGCTGGTGGACCAGATGGCGTCGCTCGCGCTCGCGCTTGCCGACCGCGCCTATGTGCTGGAAGGCGGCAAGGTCGTCGCGCAAGGCACGGCGGCCGACATCGCCGGCGACAGCGCCCTGGCCAAGGCCTACCTGGGCGGACATTAACCAAAGGATTTCATGGAACACGCTATCAACCTGCCCGCCGTCCACGCCGAAGTCGCGGCGGCCTTCGCCCGCTACGAGCTGGCGCTGACGGGCAACGACCTCGCCACGCTGGACGACCTGTTCTGGCACAGCGAACACACGATCCGCTATGGCGCCGCCGAGAACCTGCACGGCCATGCGGCCATCCAGGCATTCCGCAAGGGGCGGCCGGCGGCGGGGCTGGCGCGCAGCCTGCGCCACACCGTCATCACGACCTATGGCCACGATTTCGCCACGGCGAACACGGAATTTAGCCGCGAGGGTTCGGCAACAGTCGGGCGGCAAAGCCACACCTGGCTGCGCACGGAGCAGGGCTGGCGCATCGTCGCCGCCCATGTTTCCGTGATCGAAGCGCCGCAGGCCCGGCAAGCGGAGGCCCATCATGCTGCGTAGCCGAACCTGTACCGGCGGCATGGTCACCGCGCCGCACCACCTGGCCGCGCAGGCCGGCGCCGCCGTGCTGCGCGAGGGCGGCAATGCGATCGAGGCGATGGTCGCGGCGGCCGCCGCCATCGCCGTCGTCTATCCCCACATGAACGGCATCGGCGGCGACGGCTTCTGGCTGATCGCCGAGCCGGGGCGCGAACCGGTGGCCATCCGCGCCTGCGGCCCGGCCGCCGGCCTGGCCGATACGCATTTCTACGCGGCGCACGGCGACACGGCCATCCCCACGCGCGGCCCGCGTGCCGCGCTGACGGTGGCAGGCGCGATCGGCGGCTGGGACGAGGCGCTGCGCCACGCCCGCGCCGCCGGCGGCCGTATGCCGCTGTCGCGCCTGCTGGAAGACGCCATTGCGCACGCCCGCAACGGCGTTCCCGTCACCGCGTCGCAGGCCGCGCTGGCACTGTCGAAAAAGGCCGAGCTGGAGGCGCAGCCGGGCTACGCCGCCACGTATGCGCCAGACGGTCCGCCCGCCCTGCACGCGATCCAGCGGCAGGAAGCGCTGGCCGCCACGCTGGCGCGCCTGGCCGAGGCGGGACTGGACGATTTCTACCGGGGCGACGTGGCGCGCGCGCTGGCGTCCGGCCTGGAGCGGGTGGGTAGCCCGCTGCGCCTGGCCGACCTGGAGGCTTACCGCGCACGGTCGCTGGCGCCGCTGAGCGTGCAGCTGCGCGCGGGCCGCGTGTACAACCTGCCGCCGCCCACGCAGGGTGTGTCCTCGCTGATGATCCTGGCGCTGTTCGACCGGCTGGAGGTGGCGCGTGCCGAGGGGCGTGAGCACGTGCATGGCCTGGTGGAGGCGACCAAGCGCGCCTTCATCCTGCGCAATGCCCACGTGGGCGACCCCGGCCGCATGCCGTTCGATCCGGCCGACTGGCTGCGCGAATCCGATTTAGCGCGGGAGGCGGCGTCGATCGACATGGCGCGCGCCGCGCCGTGGCCCCATCCGGCGAAGCCGGGCGACACCGTGTGGCTGGGCGCGGCCGACCGCGATGGCCGGGTGGTCAGCTACATCCAGAGCATCTTCTGGGAATTCGGCAGCGGCGTGGTGGCCGGCGATACGGGCGTGCTGTGGCAGAACCGGGGCGCCAGCTTCACGCTGGAGGACGGACCAAATGCACTGGGACCGGGCCGGCTGCCGTTCCATACCCTCAACCCGGCGCTCGCGCGGCTGGCCGACGGCCGCACGCTGGCCTACGGCACGATGGGCGGGGAAGGGCAGCCGCAGACGCAGGCGGCCTTCTTCACGCGCCACGTGCTGTTCGGGCAGGACATGCAGGCCGCCATCGACGCGCCCCGCTGGCTGCTGGGCCGCACGTGGGGCGCCGCGTCCACTAACCTGAAGGTGGAGTCGCGCGTGGCACCGGAAGTGATCGGGCAGCTCGCGGCCAGCGGCCACGAGCTGGAAGTGGTGGGTGCCTGGGAGGACATGATGGGCCATGCCGGCGCCGTGGCCTTCCATCCGAACGGCATGATCGAAGGGGCCACCGATCCGCGCGCCGACGGCGCCTGCGCCGGAGCCTGACATGAAGCTGCCACGTCCAAACTTCGACCGCTTCAAGCTCGACCGCTTCACGCTGGCCATGCTGGCTACCGTTGCCGTCGCCAGCCTCCTGCCGTGCAGCGGCGCGGCCGCGCAAGCGTTCGGCCACGTCACCCATGCCGCCATCTGCCTGCTGTTCTTCCTGCACGGCGCGCGGCTGCCGCGCGAGGCGGTGGTGGCGGGCATCGTGCACTGGCGCCTGCACCTGACGGTACTGCTGTGCACCTTCCTGCTGTTTCCGGTGCTGGGCCTGGCGCTGCGGCCGGCGCTCGAACCATTGATGACGCCGGAACTGTACGTCGGCATCCTGTTCCTGTGCATGCTGCCGTCCACCGTGCAGTCGTCGATCGCATTCACGGCGGCCGCGCGCGGCAACGTGCCGGCGGCCATCTGCAGCGCGTCCGCCTCCAACCTGCTGGGCATCGCCCTCACGCCGCTGCTGGTCGGACTGTTCGTGGCGGGCCACGCCGGCGGCGGCGGGATGGGCGACGCCGCGCTGAAGATCGCGCTCCAGCTGCTGCTGCCGTTTGCCGCCGGCCAGGTCGCCCGGCGCTGGATCGGCCCATGGGTGGCGCGCCACCAGAAACTGGCACGCGCCGTCGACCAGGGCGCCATCCTGCTGGTGGTCTATACAGCCTTCAGCGAAGCCGTGGTGCAGGGCGTATGGACGCGCCTGACGCCCGGCGCGCTGGCGGGACTGCTGCTGGTGAACGCGGTGCTGCTGGCCCTGGTGCTGGGCACCACCGCGTGGCTGGGCCGCCGGCTCGGCTTCGGCCGGGCCGACCGCATCGCCATCGTGTTCTGCGGCTCCAAGAAAAGCCTCGCCAGCGGCGTGCCCATGGCCAAGGTGCTGTTCGCCGGCGGCGCACTGGGCGGCGTGATCCTGCCGCTGATGCTGTTCCACCAGTTGCAGCTGATGGCCTGCGCCGTGCTTGCCCAGCGTTACGCGGCGGCAGGCGGCAAGGCGGCGGAGGTGAAGGCGTAGTGTTCTGAATTCGCGGCAGGCGCGGCAATGGAAATGCGTGAAAACCGGTGTCCGACACCGAACAGCCGGTGTCCGACACCAGTCCGTTTAGCGGCGGTTCAATCGTGCGCTGTCCCGCAACGGCAACGCAGGGCCAATCGGGCGGGCCGCACTCTCATTTATACTCGTCGTCGAACGGCTGGTGCGGGTTGCCGGTCCGGGCCGGTAGCAGTCCGGCACCGGCGCCCGCCCGCTGGCCGGTTTGCCGACGAGGAGACGCATGATGACCATTACCATTACCGCCTTCGAACATTCGCCCGACGGCGGCAAAGGACTCGCGCGGGACATGCGCGTGCGCTGGGCGCTGGAGGAAACCGGGCAACCGTACAAGGTCCGCCTGGTGGCCAACCAGGCGATGAAGCAGCCGGCCCACCTGGCGCAGCATCCGTTCGGCCAGATCCCCACCTACGAGGAAGGCAATCTCGTGCTGTTCGAGTCCGGTGCGATCGTGCTGCACATCGTCGAACGCCACGCGGGGCTGCTGCCGCACCACGCCAATGCGCGGGCCCGCGCGATCGCCTGGCTGTTCGCCGCGCTCAATACCGTGGAACCGCCGATCCTCGAACTGTCCACCGTCACGCTGCTGGAACGCGACCAGCCCTGGTACGCCGAGCGCCTGCCGATGGTCGAGGCAAGGGTGCGCGACCGCCTGGACCTGCTTTCCAGCCGCCTGGGCGACGCCGAATGGCTCGACGGCCCGTTCAGTGCCGGCGACCTGATGATGGTGTCGGTGCTGCTCAGGTCGAGGTCGTCGGGCATCCTGGACGAGTATCCGAACCTGGCCGCCTACGTCGCCCGCGGCGAAGCCCGGCAGGCCTACCGGCGCGCGTTTGCCGCGCAGCTGGCCATCAATGCGCGCGCATAGCCGGCACGCATGATTGGCACGCTGCCCGGCCCTGATCGATCACGCCGTTGATCGTCGCGCGTCGGCGCTTGAGTTCGGTGCATGGCTCTGCTACGGTGGCAAGGTCATCAGACAACCTGCTGCTGAACGATAAAACGGAGACATCCACGGCATGGCACGACCATTCCCGCCGGGCTCGGCAACGCACGGGCACGTACGGACGAGCACCCGCTTGTCCGCTCATCGGCTTGCTCATCGGCTCACTTGCCTCCTGGCATCGCTGCTGTTCGCATGGACCCTGTGCGCGCCCGCCGCCGCCCAGGAGCGCGTGGAACAATACGGCGTGCATGAAGTCGTCCTGAAAGGCAAGGACGCCGGCAATCCGTTCATCGACCTGGAACTGACCGCCACCTTCACGCGGGGCGGCGAAAGCTTCACGCCGGAGGGCTTCTACGACGGCGACGGCACCTACCGCGTGCGCTTCATGCCGCCCAGCGCGGGGCAGTGGACCTATGTCACGCACAGCAACCATCCGGACCTGGACGGCAAGAAGGGGGCGTTCACCGTCGTGAAGGGGGCGAACAGGGGGCCGGTCCGCGTGGCCAACACGCATCACTTCGCGCATGCGGACGGCACGCCGTTCCTGCCGTTCGGCACCACGATCTACGAGTGGGCGTTCCAGCCCGAAGCGCAGAAGCTGGAAACGCTGGCCACGCTGAAGAAGGCGCCGTTCAACAAGGCGCGCATGCTGGCCGTGCCGCCGTACAAGCCCGGCTACCTCGACGGTCCCGGCAAGCTGACCGACTTCCCGTTCGTCGGCACGGCGCGCGACAACTTCGACTTCTCGCGCTTCAATCCCGCGTACTTCCGCAGCCTGGAGCGCGACGTGAAGCGGCTGTCGGACCTGGGCATCCAGGTCGACCTGATCCTGTTCCGGCCGTACGACAAGGGCCAATGGGGCTTCGACACGACCAGCGACGCGGTCAACCAGCGCTTCGTGCGCTACATGGTGGCGCGCTTCGCCGCGTTCCAGAACATCTGGTGGAGCCTGGCCAACGAGAACAGCTACATCCGGCACCTGACGGACGAGGATTTCGACCGCTACTTCCAGATCGTGCGGAAGTACGACCCGTACAACCACCTGCGCTCGATCCACAACGCCGACCGCATCTACGACTACAACAAGCCGTGGGTCACGCACGTCAGCCTGCAGTACTACAACGCCGTCAAGGTGTTCGGCGTATCGCCGATGCTGCGCGACATGTACCGCAAGCCCATCGTGCACGACGAGATCAACTACGAGGGCAATTCGCCCAGCCGCTGGGGGCAGCTGTCGGGCGAGGAGCTGACGCGCCGCTTCTGGGTCGCGCTGGTCGGCGGCGCCTATGCGACCCACGGCGAGGTGCTGGACTCGGGCAAGGCGCGCGGCTGGATCGCCGGCGGCGGCCACCTGGCGGGCACCAGCCCGGAACGCATCGGCTTCCTGCGCAAGATCGTCGAAACCGGTCCGAAGGGCGGCCTGGCGCCGATCGACCAACTGTTCGTGATGAACGCCGCCGGCCAGGCCGGCGAATACTATCTTTACTATTTCGGCGACGACAGGCCCACCGAATTCCCGTTCGTCCTGCCCGTCAAGGCCTTGCGCAAGGGGATGAAGTTCAGGGCCGACATCATCGACACGTGGAACATGACGGTCACGCCCGTGCCGGACACGTTCGAGATCGGCGAGCCGCCCCGCTACCGCGTGGCCGACGTGGACAGCCGGGTCATCAGGCTGCCGGGCAAGCCATACATGGCGCTGCGCATCCAGCGCGTCGGCGAAATGCCGAAGACCGCCCCAAAGCCGGCGCCCGGCGCGATCGTCGAGGAAGAGTTATAGGCTGCCTGTCTCGCGCGATGGCTTCGATGAGGCGGCGCATGCGTTGCCGTATGGCGTCAACTGGCGCGCAGTGCTCATTCCCAGGCCCGCGCCGCGGACCGGTGGATCGTCCACGTGAATCCGGCGCCCACCGACACCCCGCTGGTCTTGCGGAACAGCGGACTGTCGCGGTTGGCCGCGTGGCTGTGGTTGTCGTAGCGGGTGAATCCGAACACGCGCCAGTCCGGCGTCAGCCGCCGCGACAGGCTCAGGCCCAGCCGCGTCATCAACAGGCCGCCCGAGGCCTGGTACTCCGGGCGCGCGGCGGTCGCATATTGCGGCGCCACGTCATAGAAATACGCGTTCAGCCGCGCATTGCCGAACACCGCACCCACGGTGGCGTCGGCCTGCCACTTGCCGGTGCCGTCGCCGGTCTCGAACACCATCCGCGGTTCGAACACGAGGCCGCGGCGCTCGAAGCCATTCCTCAATTCCAGCGGCATGCGCAGCGGCAGTTCCAGCCGCAGGCGGCTGTTCGGCGAAGGTTCCGCCAGCAGCACTTTCAGGCGCGGCCCGAACTCCAGCAGCGAGTTCAAATCCGGCATGCCCTCGCGTGCTTCCACGTCGTCGGAACGAGCCGGCAGCGACAGGGCGAAGCCCAGATCGAGTTCCACGCGGTCGCTGTTGATCAGGCGCGCGCTGACGCCGGAACGGTCGGCGCGGATGATCTTGCCGCGGTAGATCACCAGCGGCAGCACGAGCCCGCGCGCGGAGCGATCGTCCGCGCCGGGATACGCCGGCGTGGAAGCTGCGCCGCCGAACACGCCGACTTCCCACAGCGGCAGGTCCGGGGCCGGGACCGGAGCCTGCTGCGCGGCAGCCGGCGCCATCACGGCGAGGCAGGTCCAGAAAGAGGTCAACAGGGAAGTGGCTAGCGAGGTCGATACTGGATGGCTGGGCATGGGCGGTCGCGGGCTGATGACGATGCCGGCACATTACCATGCGCGGACCGTCTGTAGTAAGGGAAGCGTGCCGCCCTTATACTCGGGTTTTGCCTTCGTAGCCGACCGCGCATGACGACCAAGCCCACGACTCCCGCCGCGCCCGTGAAACCCTGCTGCGCCGCATCGCGCGCCGGCACCAGTGCTGCGGCGATAGCGGAGCCGCCATCATCGCCGTCGCCTTCCACTATGGCGGCACCGCGGCGCGCCGCGGTCCTGCTGCCGGCCGCCACTTTCCTGATGGGAACCGATTACGCCGGCGCCAATCCGGGCGACGGCGAAGGCCCGGTGCGGCCGGTCTCGCTCTCGCCGTTCTGGATCGATGCCCATCCGGTGACGAACGCCGATTTCGCCGTGTTCGTCAACGCCACCGGCTACGTCACCGAGGCCGAGCGCTTCGGCACCTCGTTCGTGTTCCAGGGGCAGATCCCGGACGAACGCTACGGGGAAGTGGTCGAGGATACGCTGGCGGCGGCGCCCTGGTGGTGCCTGGTGCGGGGCGCCGCGTGGCGCACGCCGGAGGGCCCCGGTTCGTCGATCGACACCCGCATGGCGCATCCGGTGGTGCACGTTTCCTGGAACGACGCGATGGCCTATGCGGCGTGGAGCGGGGCGACCCTGCCGACCGAGGCGCAGTGGGAATATGCCGCCCGCGGCGGCCTTGAACAGAAGCTGTACCCGTGGGGCGACGAGCTGGCGCCGCAGGGCCGGCACCTGTGCAATGTGTGGCAGGGCGAGTTCCCGGTGCTGGATACGGGCGACGACGGCTTCACCGGCACCAGCCCGGTCGACGCGTTTCCGCCCAACGGCCATGGCCTGTATTCGGTCACCGGCAATACCTGGGAGTGGTGCGCGGACTTCTGGAGCACCGGATTCAGCGCCGCGCCGGCCCGGGATCCGCAAGGCCCTGAAGGTCTGGATCGCGGCACCGCGCGCGTGATGAAGGGCGGTTCCTTCCTGTGCCACGCGTCGTACTGCAACCGCTACCGGCCCGCCGCGCGCACCATGAACACGCCGGACAGCGCGGCCTCGAACATCGGCTTCCGCTGCGCCAGGCCGGTCGCGTGAACTAGCCCTTGACGGGTTCGGGCGCCGGGTCCGGGTATTCGACGGAAGCCACGTGTTCGCGCGCCATGCCGTCGGCCATCAGCTTCACGATGTCCGGATGCCGGTCGGCGATGTTCCTGCTTTCCTTCGGATCGCGTTCCAGGTCGTACAGTTCCAGCGGCCCGCCGCGCTTCATGCGCAGCGCCTTCCACTTGCCCCAGCGCGCCACCTGGCGGAACTCCGGGTCGTAGAACTCCCAGTACAGGAAGCGCTGTTCACCGGAGCGCTGCGCATCGGCCAGGAACGGCTTCAGGCTCACGCCATCGCTTTTCTCGCGCGGCGCGCCGGCCAGGTCGAGCGCGGTGGGCAGGAAGTCGGGGAAGTACACCGGCACGTCGGTGACGGCGCCGGCGGCGACCTTGCCCGGCCAGCGCACGATCCACGGCGTGCGGATGCCGCCTTCGTACATGTCGCGCTTGTAGCCGGTGAGGCCGCCGTTCGAATCGAAGAAGTCGGCGACCCGGGTCTGCTGCGTCGTCGGTTCCGAGCGCGGCCCGTTGTCCGAAGCGAAGAAGACCACCGTATCCCTGTCGAGGCTTGAGGCGGCCAGCTTGTCGAGCAGCTGGCCGATGCCGAGGTCGAGATAGTGGATCATCGCCGCATAGGTCTTTTCATCGTCCGACCAGCCAGCCCGGTCGGCATACGGGCCGAAGTCGGGCGCGGTGAACGGTGAATGGGGACTGTTGTAGGCGGCGTACAGGAAGAACGGATGCGATTTGTGCCGTTCGATGAAATCGATCGAATCGCCGGTGATCATCGCGGTGTCGTAGCGGCCGCGCTTGCCGTTCGCGTTCTCGGGGATATCGACGAGCGTGTCGCCGTGCATGCGCTGCGCCGGCCAGTAGCCGTGGGTGGTCTCCAGCGGCGTCAGCCAGCCCTTGAACTCGTCGAAACCGAACTGGATGGGCGTGGCCTGCGTCTCGAAGCCGTCCAGGTGCCATTTGCCCATCAGGCCCGTGCGGTAGCCTGCATCGCGCAGGTACTGCGCCACCGTCCTGTCTTCCGGCAGCAGGTTCGGGCGGCGCCACAGCTGCTTGCCTTTTCCCTTCGTGCCCAGCTTGCCGCCGGCCAGCGCCGTGTTGTCGCGGATGCGCGCGTGGCCCGTGTGCATGCCCGTCATCAGCGAGCAGCGCGACGGCCCGCACACCGGCGCGCCCGCATAGGCCTGCGTGAAGCGCATGCCCTCCCTGGCCAGGCGGTCGATATTGGGCGTGGCGATGCGGCGCTGGCCATACACGGCCGTGTCGCCATAACCCATGTCGTCGGCCAGGATGAAAATGATGTTGGGGCGCCGGGTACCGGACGGCGGCGCAGCAAGGGCGGAGGCCGAAGCGGTGGCGATGGCGGCCAGCGCGCTGGCGATGAATTCTCTGCGGATCATGTGGTTTCCTCGTAGCGCACGAGCTTAGCATGTGAAAAATCCACGGTTGCTCAAGTTGTTGAGCATTGGTAAAGTTTCCAAGTTGGCAACTGTGCGGCTGCCTGCCGGCAACGATGTTAAACTTTACATCTTGACAAGTAGTAGCCGAAGGAGGCGTCCCACGCATGCGTTATATTTTCCGTAGCCTGATTTTCCTGCTGTTTTCGCTGGCCAGCCTTCCGGGCCACGCCCTGTTTGCCAAGCCTCCCGCACCGACCGCCGTCGTCATCCAGCCCGACCCGCTGGGCCGCGAAACGCCGCGCGCGATGGTGTCCGGCCTGATCGAGGCTCTTGCCGAGCTGGACTACGACCGCGCCGCGCTGTATTTCGACATACCCGCCGTGAGCAGCAACCGGCAGCGCATGCAGGCGATCGGCCAGGCGCGCGGTTTCCATGCGCTGCTCGACGATGGCGGTTCGCTGCGGCCCTTTGCCGCGCTGTCGAACGAAGCCGGCGGCTCGCTCGACGACGACCTGCCGATCGACCAGGAAGCCATCGGCGAAATCACCGTGAAGGGCAAGGCGGTGCCGGTGCTGCTGACGCGCGGCCAGGATGGCGAGCGGCAGGTATGGCGCGTCTCGAAGGAAACGCTGTCCCAGATCGCCGCCGCCACCGGGCGCATGACCGCCGCGCAGGAGGCGGAGCAGGCGGCGCAGGAGAAGGAATTCGTCGTTGCCGGCGCGCCGCTGAAGGACTGGGCGATCCTGGTGGGGCTCGGCGTGCTGGTCTTCGGCGGCCTGTGGATGCTGGCGGCGCTGCTGGTGGCGGCCGCGCGCCGGCTGGTGGCCGATCCGGCGGCCAATGCCATGTACCGGTTCGTCGAGGCGGCGCTGCCGCCGCTGAGCCTCCTGATCGCTGTCGGCATCTTCTATAACTGGGCGGACCGGCTACCCGTCGCCATCGTTGCGCGCCAGACCCTGCTGCGCTACGCCGGCATCGTCGCCGTGATCGCCGTGGTCTGGTTCGGCCTGCGGCTGGTCGACGCGGTCGCCGAACTGGCCATCACGCGCATGCAGCGGCGCGGCCGGCGGCAGATCGTTTCCGTCATCACGCTGGCGCGCCGTACCGTCAAGGTCCTGCTGCTGCTGTTTTCCGGCATCGGCATCCTCGACACGTTCGGCATCGACGTCACGACCGGCATCGCGGCGCTGGGCATCGGCGGTATCGCGCTGGCGCTGGGCGCGCAGAAAACGGTGGAAAACCTGGTCGGCAGCGTGACCGTGATCGCCGACCGCCCGCTGCAGGTGGGCGACTTCATCAAGGTCGGCGACGTGGTCGGCACCGTCGAGGACGTGGGCATCCGCTCGACGCGCATCCGCACGGGCGAACGCACCGTCGTGACGATTCCCAACGGCGACCTGTCGGCCCGCCAGATCGAGAACTTCGCCGCGCGCGACCGCTTCCTGTTCAATCCCGTGATCGCCGTCGACCATGCCACGCCGTCGGCGAAGCTGAAGGAGGCGATCGCCATCGTCCAGGGCGTGCTGGCCGAGCACGAACACATCGCCGACGGCGCCCGGGCCCGGCTCGGCAGCATCGGCGAGCGCTCCTTCAACATCGACGTGTTCGCCTATATCGACGTGCGCGAGTTCGACGTGCAGGTCGTCATCCGCGAAGCGCTGCTGCTGGCGATCTACGAGCGCCTCGAGGCGGCCGGCATCGACCTGGCGTTCCCGAACCAGACCATCCTGCTGTCGGCGGGCGGCGAGCGGGCACCCGCCGAACTGGCGGAGGAACTGCCCCGCTGACGGGCGCACGGATCGGGCATGTATCGGGTGCCATCGCGCAACATCGTGGCCGCTTCCGCCATGCAAAAGTAGTCAATTTAGTTGATTGCGCGTAAGATGTCGGGTCCCGTCCAGAAGCCACCACGTACCATGAACAGCGAAGCCACCACCGTCAGGGAAGCCATTGCCCTCGTCCTGCGCGCCTGCCGCGCAGCGATGCCGTTTTTCCTCAGTATCGAAACGTGGCTGATGGTGGCCGTGGCCGCCGCCACCGTCGGCGGTTTCTGGCTGGCGTTCATGGGCGACCTGCGCAGCCTGCTCGTGTTCGGCGGCGCGGTCGGCTATCTCGTGCTGCGCTCGGTGCTGCACGCGAAACGCATTCTCGGCTGGCCGTTCGTCTGAAGTACTGGCCTTGAAGCACGCGCCGGCGTGCGCCGGTACAATGGCCTTTCAGACAACGAAAGGACTTCCATGACCGCAACGCATGAAGCATTGGCCGACATCCCCCTGAAACGCATCGACGGCACCGACGACACGCTGGCCGCGCACCGCGGCAAGGTGCTCCTGGTCGTCAACGTCGCCTCGAAGTGCGGGCTGACGCCGCAATACGCGGGCCTCGAGGCGCTGTACCAGGACAAGCGCGCGCAGGGCCTCGAAGTGCTGGGCTTCCCCGCCAACGACTTCAAGGGCCAGGAACCGGGCAGCGACGAAGAGATCAGTTCGTTCTGCTCGCTGAACTACGACGTCAAGTTCCCGCTGTATTCAAAGATCTCCGTGCTCGGCGACACGCAGCATCCGCTGTATGCCGCACTGGTCGCGGCGCAGCCGGAAGCCACCGGCGACGGCCCGTTCCGCGAAAAGCTCACGCAGTACGGCGTGCACCCGGCACGCAAGGAAGACGTGCTGTGGAACTTCGAGAAATTCCTCATTGGCCGCAACGGCGACGTCGCCGGCCGCTTCGCGCCGGACGTCACGGCCGACGATCCGCGCCTGGTGGCCGCGATCGACGCCGAACTCGCCAGGGCGTAAGCGTCGTGGTGCCGCGCCGCGAAGTTTTCGCGCGCGGCTTTTGCACGCGCGGACCTCGCGCACTTTCCAGCGTTCCCCGCATGCCATGGAACTGATCGACATCGTGCTGAAGGCGGGCCGCTCGGCCGTCGAACTGTCGCTGTTCATCCTGCTGCCCATCATGGTCGTCATGCTGTGCCTGATGCGCCTGCTCGAAGCACGCGGCGTGATGGACTGGGTGGTGGCAAGGCTGGCGCCCGTGCTGAAGCCGGTCGGCCTGACGGGCCTGAGCGTCTTCGCCGCGCTGCAGATCAGCTTTGTCAGCTTCGCCGCGCCGATCGCCACGCTGGCGATGATGGAACAGCGCGGCGCGTCCGACCGCCACCTGGCGGCCACGCTGGCGATGGTGTTCGCCATGGGCCAGGCCAACGTGATGTTCCCGATGGCCGCGCTGGACCTGCGTCTGGGCTTCGCGCTGGCGGTATCGCTGGCCGGCGGCCTGCTCGCCGCCGCGGCGACGTACTACGGCTTCGGCCGCGGCCTGTCCGGCGCCGAGAAACCGATGGACGAGACGCTGAAGCATCCGGTGGCCGAAGACGGCAAGGGCATCCTCGACGTCATCAACCGCGCGGGGGCGGAAGCCTTCAGGATCGCCGTCGGCGTGATCCCGATGCTGGTGCTGTCGCTGGTCGCCATCACCATCCTGCGCGGGGTCGGGCTGTTCGCCTGGCTCACCGGCCTGCTCGCGCCGCTGCTGCAGGCCGCCGCCATCGATCCCAGCCTGGTGCTGCTGACGCTGACCAAGGCGCTGGCCGGCGGCACCGCGGTGTTCGGCCTGCTGGACGACATGCACCGCGAGGGAACCGCCCATGCTGCGCTGGTCAACCAGAGCGCGGGCTGGCTGATCCACACGATGGACGTTCCCGGCGTGGCCATCCTGATTTCCGCCGGCAAGCGCGTGGCGAAGGTGTGCGCGCCCGCCGTCCTCGGCGGCTGCATCGGCATCGGGGCGCGCACCGTGGCGCACGTTCTCCTGGGCTGATCGCTGCCCCATAGCCGTCGGGCCGGCACCACGATGTACCGCGCCGCATTGTTGAGCTGCTCCGTTGTGGAATAATCGTCCGGTGACGTCCAGCCGGCGGCAGACCGGAAACAGGGCGCCGCGGCGCTTGCGGGCACTGCATCACGCGCAAGCGTTCCCTTACTTCCACAGAGAAAGCACAGGAGACGACATGAATCTTGCCGACATCAGCAAACTGGGCGTTGCCAACCCGTTCCGCGAACGCTACGACAACTACATCGGCGGCCGCTTCACCGTGCCGGTGAAGGGCGAATACTTCGCCAACGTCACGCCGATCACGGGCCAGCCGTTCTGCGAGGTGGCCCGCTCGTCGGCCGAAGACATCGAACTGGCGCTCGATGCCGCCCACGCGGCCCGCGAAGCGTGGGGCAAGACGTCGCCGGCCGAACGCGCCAACATCCTGAACCGCATCGCCGACCGCATGGAGGAGAACCTGGAGCTGCTGGCCACCGCCGAGACCATCGACAACGGCAAGCCGATCCGGGAAACGACAGCGGCCGACATCCCGCTCGCCATCGATCATTTCCGCTACTTCGCCAGCTGCATCCGCACGCAGGAAGGCGCGATCTCGACGATCGACGACGAAACCTACGCCTATCACTTCCACGAACCGCTGGGCGTCGTCGGCCAGATCATTCCGTGGAACTTCCCGATCCTGATGGCGGTATGGAAGCTAGCCCCCGCGCTGGCCGCCGGCAACTGCGTGGTGCTGAAACCGGCCGAGCAGACCCCCGCCTCGATCATGGTGCTGGCCGAACTGGTCGGCGACCTGCTGCCGGCCGGCGTGCTCAATATCGTCAACGGCTACGGGCTGGAAGCGGGCAAGCCGCTGGCATCGTCCAAGCGCATCGCCAAGATCGCGTTTACCGGCGAAACCGCCACCGGCCGGCTGATCATGCAGTACGCCGCGCAGAACCTGATCCCCGTCACGCTGGAACTGGGCGGCAAGTCGCCGAACATCTTCTTTGCCGACGTGATGGATGCCGACGACGATTTCTTCGACAAGTGCCTGGAAGGCTTCGCCATGTTCGCGCTGAACCAGGGCGAGGTGTGCACCTGCCCGTCGCGCGTGCTGGTGCAGGAATCGATCTACGAGAAATTCATCGAACGGGCGCTGGCGCGCGTGGCGAAGATCCGGGCCGGCAATCCGCTCGACGCGAACACGATGATCGGTGCCCAGGCATCGCAGGAACAGCTGGAGAAGATCCTGTCCTACCTCGACATCGGCCGCCAGGAAGGCGCCGAGGTGCTGGCCGGCGGCGAACGGGCCGTGCATGAGGGCGACCTGTCGGGCGGCTTCTACGTGCGGCCCACCGTGTTCAAGGGCGACAATAAAATGCGCATCTTCCAGGAGGAGATCTTCGGCCCCGTCGTCTCCGTGACGACCTTCAAGGACGAAGCCGACGCGCTGCGCATCGCCAACGACACGCTGTACGGCCTGGGCGCCGGCCTGTGGACGCGCGACGGCGCCCGCGCCTTCCGCGTCGGCCGGGCCATCCAGGCCGGCCGCGTGTGGACCAACTGCTACCACCTGTACCCGGCGCACGCCGCGTTCGGCGGCTACAAGCAGTCGGGCATCGGCCGCGAGAATCACAAGATGATGCTCGACCATTACCAGCAGACGAAGAACCTGCTGGTCAGCTACAGCCCGAAGGCGCTGGGCTTCTTCTGAAGCCGCCGCTGCCATGGGGACTTCGATCGCACGCGTGACCGCGACGCCCGCCGCGCTGGCCTTCATCGGCGAGCTGCGGCGGCGCCACGGCGCGCTGATGTTCTTCCAGTCCGGCGGCTGCTGCGACGGCAGCGCGCCGATGTGCTACCCGCACGGAGAGTTCAACCTGAGCGACACCGACGTGCACCTGGGCGACCTGGATGGCGCGCCGTTCTACATGGGCATGGAGCAGTTCGCGTATTGGGAGCATACGCAGCTGATCATCGACGTGGTCGCCGGCAACGGCGGCATGTTCTCGCTCGATAACGGTACCGGGCGGCGTTTCCTCACCCGTTCGCGGCTGTTTACGGACGAGGAGTGCAGGCAGTTGCAGCGCGAGCCGCCCGGCGCGCGCAGCCGATCATCGGCGTGAGTGATTGACGGGCGAGGGCGCATGGCGTGGCGAAAGCCGCCAAGATATGCGTCCTCGTGCCACTTTCATTCGACCGCCGATGAACACCCGCCAACGCACCGTCCCCGCCTTCCTGCTCGTCTTCCTGCTCGTCTTCCTGCTCGCCACGCCGTTTTCCGACACACTCGCCGGCACGCCCGCCATCGCCGCCGAAGCGCATGCGCCGCGCGATCCTGCGTTCATCCGCTCGCTGAACGGCGACTGGGCTTTCCGCTACGTGCCGGGCCTGGAGGCCGGCGGCGACGCCGGCTTCGTTGCGCCGCAGTTCGACGTGGCGCGGTGGGACACGATTGCCGTTCCCGCCAACTGGGAACTGAAGGGCTTCGCCGAACCGTCGTATGCCGACGAACTGAAGGAAGGCCTCGGCCTGTACCGCCGCACGTTCGCCGTGCCGCCGGACTGGCGGGGCCGGCGTACCTTCCTGCGTTTCGAAGGCGTGGCGTTCGGCTACGAAGTGTGGGTGAACGGCACGAAGGCCGGTGAATCGACGGCCAGCGCGTTCAACCGGCATACCTTCGACGTCACCGAACTGCTGCGCGACGGCGGCGACAACGTGCTGGCAGTGCGCGTCACCACCAGGCCGCACGGCTTCGAGTTCGACCTGAACGACGACTGGTCGCTGTCCGGCATCTACCGGGACGTGACGCTGTTCTCGGTGCCCGAAACCCACGTGCGCGACCTGGCCGCCACCACGAAGCTGGGCGCCGGCGGCGCGGCCGAACTGACGGTGGCGGTGGCGCTGAGCCGTCCCGATGGCGACGTGCGCGCGCAACTGTACGGGCCCGATGGCCGCCTGGCGGGCGAGGCGGCGCTTGCACGCAGCGGGGAGCAGGGTAATGCCGGCACCATCCGCGTGGCGAAACCCAGCCTGTGGACCGCCGAGACGCCGTCGCTGTACCGCTTGCGGGTCACCGTGTCGGCGGGCGGCAAGCCGGTGCACGTCATCGAGGAACGCGTGGGCCTGCGCGAAGTCTCGATCGCCAACGGCGTGCTGCTGCTGAACGGGCGGCCGATCAAGATGCGCGGCGTGAACCACCACGACCTGGAGCCGCGCCACGGCCGCGCCATCACCGTGGAGCAGATGCGGCGCGATATCGAACTGATGAAGAAGGGCAACGTCAACTACCTGCGCACGTCGCACTACCCGCCGGACCCGCGATTGCTGGAACTGTGCGACGAACTGGGCATGTACGTGATGGACGAAGTGTCGATCGGCCACGGCGAGAAGAACCTGGAAAAGCCGGAATACCGCGCCAATATCCTGGCGCGCGTGGCGCCGACCATCGGGCGCGACAAGAACCGGCCGTCGGTGCTGGTCTGGAGCATCGGCAATGAAAACCCGATCACCGAGGCCGAGCTGGAAGCGGCCCGGCTGGCCAAGTCGCTCGATCCCAGCCGGCCGGTGACGATCCCGAAGATCGGCAGCTACTTCGCCGCCAACCACGGGAAGATTCCCGCCTCGGTCGAACTCCATGCGCCCCATTACCCGACCAATGCGCGCATGGCCGACTACGCGGCAAAGCTGGACCGGCCCACCATCTTCACCGAGTATGCGCACGCGCTGGGGCTGGCGACCGACCGCATCCAGGATCAATGGGACATCATCCAGAAGCACCCGGTATTCGCCGGCGGCTCGATCTGGCATTTCATGGACCAGGGCATCCTGCGCAACAGCGCGCAGCCCGTCGATACCGGCAAGCCCACCCAGCTGGTTTGGCTGAACGAACAGCAGTACTTCGACACGCATGGGCTGGACGGCGCCGATGGCGTGACCTACGCGGACCGCACGCCGCAGTCCGATTTCTGGCAGATGCGCAAGGTCTATGCGCCGGTGCAGATCGCCGAACGCCAGGCCGCCGTGCGCCCCGGCAGGCAGCTGGTCGCGCTGACGGTCGAGAACCGCCACGATTTCCGTTCGCTGGCCGGGATCACGCTGCATTGGGCGCTGCGGCGCAACGGCAAGGCGGTCCAGCAAGGGAAGGCAGCGCCGAAGGCGCCGGCGCGCGGCACGGAGACGGTGCGCATCCCGGTCGAGATTCCCGCCGACGCCGCCGGCGACGTGCTGGCGCTGGAAGTGCGCGCCGTCGACGAGGCGGGCATGCAGGTCAACGAACGGGTGGTCCGGCTGGACCTGCCGTCCGCATCCCTGCACCGGGCGCTCGACGGCGAACTGGCATCGCCGGCTGGCGAAGCGCTCCGGGTCGGCGAGACGCACGCGGAGTTCAAGGTCACGGCGGCGCAATGGATCCTGACGGTGGGCCGCCATTCGGGCAACCTGACAATCACCGACCGCGATGGCCGCGTGCTGGTGGCGGGCCTGTATCCGCATACCGGCCGGCGGCCGACGATGGCCGAACAGCTGAACGGCAAGGAGGGCGGGCTGTGGCATGCCACGGCGCTCACGGCGCTGCAGCAGGCCAAGGTCATCCTGACGCGCGAGGGCAATGGCGTGCAGGTGGAGGTGGCAGGACGCTATCCGAAGCCCGGCGCCGACGACGAGGCGCTGGCGGGCGGCTACCGGCTCGATATCGATGCCAATGGCGCCATCGCCGTGCGGTATGCGTTCAGGCTGGATCATGCGAAGGGCACGCTGTCGGAGGCGGGACTGTCCATCGCCGCGCCGGCCAGCCTGGGCGAATTCCGCTGGATCGGCCAGGGGCCGCATGCCGGCTATCCCGGCAAGGACCGGCTCAATGAGTTCGGGCTGTTCCACCTGAACGAGGCCGACCTGCGTTTCCGCGGCAACCGCCGCGAAACGGAAGTGGCGGCGCTGACGACGGCCGCCGGCGCGGGCTTCGTCGTCGCGATGCCGGCCGGCGACGTGGCGGTCGAAAGGGAAGGAGGGCGGATCCTCGTCAGCCACAATGCGCTGATCGGCAGCCTGGGCAACAAGCTGACGAAGCCGGAAGTCGCGCTGCCGGTCGCCGGCATCGCCGAGATCGCCGGCACGTTCCGGCTCTACCCCGTTTCGCCGGCCTGGCCGGCGCCGCTGGCGCGCTGGTTCGGCAAGCCGGCCGGCGCCACGGACGTGTACCGGCCTTTCCATCACAGCTATGACCAGTAGGCAGCCGCGCAGGGTGGCGCGGCATCGGTATCAGTGCGCCGCCTCGGGTGCCATGACCGGCCCGGCCGGCAGCGCGGCCAGGCCCTTCGGCTGGCTGACCGTCAGCGACGTCACGTAGCTGGCGCTCGCATAGGCCTTGCCGGCACGCTCGCCGCCGGCCTTGTCGGTGTGCTCCGTCTCCAGCACGTACACGCCGCGCCACGGCAGGTCGAACTGCACCGCGCCCTGTTCGTCGGTCGTGGCTTCCTTGGCCCAGCCGCTCGGCACGATGGCATTCACCGCCACCTTCGGCAGCGGCTGCCCTTTGTAGAACACCTTGAACTGCCCGGCCTTGCCGGTCGGGACGATGTCCAGCGCCAGCTTCGGCGCCTGTGCGGCGAAGTTCGTCACCAGGCGCGCGGCGGGAATCCACACATGCGTGCTGACCTTGCCGTTCTCGGTGGTATCCCACGACGGGTAGTTCGCTTCCTCGGCCACGATCGATTCGCCGACGGCCGGCACGGCGGACAGCACGAAGCCTTTCGCGGTCTTGTCGGCCGTCAGCGCGCGCTCGCCCGCGGCACCGATCAGCGTGGCGGCCGGGGCCACGAACTTGTCCAGCAGGCCAGGCGTGGTTTCGCGCTGGTTCAGGGCGAACTCGCCGAACTGCAGCTTGACGGTCTTGCCGTCCTGTTCCAGCCAGACGTGGTGGGCGTGGGCGGCCGGGGCGGCCAGGAGGGCGAGGGAGAGCAGCAGTTTGTTCATGGGGCCTTGGGGAGGGTTGTGGTGGGCAGCTATTGTAATGCGAATCATTCGCATTGACAAATGGGCGCGGGGTTGCGCAAGTTAGATGTCGCAAATGGCGGTGGAGCGGCAGGGGTCTGTCCCCGCCAGTCGATACTGCATACCTCCAGTCGTCGGCTCGTATCAAGGGGACTGACCCCGGTTTTTGTCAGCAACACTGCTACACAAGCAACACCGGGGTCAGTCCCCTTGATTGAGGCCGGCAACTGGGGCGGTGGTCGCGGACTGGCGGGGACAGGAAGGAGTACTCCCGTGCACGGGAGTACCGCTGCGCAGGCGCGGAGTGTACTCCGCGAAACCCCTGCTTCGCCCCCTGCAACGCGACTGCTATCTGCGACATCCTATGCAGGGAAACCGGGGTCAGTCCCCTTGATTGAGGCCGGCAACTGGAGCGGTGGTCGCGGACTGGCGGGGACAGGAAGGAGTACTCCCGTGCACGGGAGTACCGCTGCGCAGGCGCGGAGTGTACTCCGCGAAACCCCTGCT
>NZ_JACHXS010000006.1:310234-406002 GCF_014192225.1 Pseudoduganella umbonata
TCGCCCCCCTGCAACGCGACTGCTATCTGCGACATCCTATGCAGGGAAACCGGGGTCAGTCCCCTTGATACGGGCCGACAACTGGGGTTTGCAGTGGCGACTGGCGGGGACAGACCCCTGCCGCTCTGCCGCTATCTCGACATCGGATTGCACACCTTGCGGCGCCGCCTATTCACAATTGCTACTTCGGTGCCACCCGCCAGATCTCGCCAGTCACGTCGTCGTCCACCAGCAGCGAGCCGTCGTCCTGGACGACGACGGAGGAGGGCCGGCCCCACACTTCCTTGTCGCTGACCACGAAGCCGGTCATGAAGTCCTGGTATTTCCCGGTCGGCACGCCGTCCTTCATGAACACGCGCACCACTTTCGAGCCGGTGCGGGTGGCGCGGTTCCAGGAGCCGTGCAGCGCGAGGAACAGGTCGCCGTCGTATTCGGCGGGGAATTTCGCCCGCGCGCCGGGGCCGGCGGCGTACATGATCATGCCCAGCGGCGCGGAGTGCGCCGTCAGCAGCAGGTCGGGCGCCGTTACTTTCCCTTTCAGGTCGGGGCGGTGGCCTTTCAGTCGCGGTTCCTCGTGGTCGCCGATGTAGTACCACGGCCAGCCGTAGTGGGCGCCGGCTTTTACGCGCGTCAGGTAGTCGGGCGGCAGGTTGTCGCCCAGGCGATCGCGCTCGTTCACGCTGCACAGCAGGTCGCCCGTGCGCGGATACAGGTACATGCCCACGCAGTTGCGCAGGCCGGTGGCGAAGGTGCGCCTGTTCTTGCCGTCCGGGTCGAACGCCAGCACCAGGGCGCGGTCGAATTCGGAGCCCCACGGTGCGCCCAGGCCGTGTTTTTTCTCCCATTGCGCCAGCGGTTCGGGCGGCGCCGCGCCGATGTCCTCGGCCACGTTCGACGCCGAGCCGATCGACAGGAACATCGTCTTGCCGTCCGCCGAGAAGACCAGCGTGCGGGAAGAGTGGCTGCCCGTCTCCGCCGTCAGTTTCGGCACCACCACTTCCGGCTCCGCGGTGGCGACCAGGTCGCCGTTCCTGTACGGGAACCGCACGATCGAGTTCACGTTCGCCACGTACAGGTACCGGGGATTCGGGCCGGCCGGCCAGAAAGCGAAGCCAAAGGGCCGGTCCAGCTTCGCCGCGAACACGCTGACCCGGTCGGCCTTCTCGCCGGTGGCCGAGCGGAACACCTTGATCAGCCGCTTCGTCGTCGAGGAAATGAAGATGTCGCCGTTCGGTGCCCTGGTCATCACGCGGCCGCGGTCCGGGTCCGTCGCCCACAGGTTGACGCTGAAACTGTCCGGCACGGCCGGCAGCACGCCCTGCGGCCGCGGCACGGTGCTCGGGTTGTTGCCGGCGCTGGCGCTGGCGAACGGCGGCGGCAGGTCGGCCATGCGTACTTCGTGGATGCGGCCCGGGGCGTCGTTGCTCCAGTGCTCCTCGCCGGGCTTGACCAGGTCCGTAGCCGATGCCGTGGCCGCGGCGGCGGCGGCCTCCTTGCCCTTCGCGGTACCGAGCCAGGCAACCAGCGCGGCCCGCCCGGCGGCATCCGGAACCGCGATCGGCATCGTCGTGCCGGGCGCGTAGGCCGCCGGGTCCTTCAGGAACAGGTCCAGTTCGCGCGCCGTCCAGCGTTTTCCGCCGGCGCCGACGGCGGCCAGTGCCTGCGAGTAGCCGAAGCCCGGCACGCCGGCCACCTTGCGGCCCAGCGTATTGAACAGCGGCGGACCGGCCAGCGCCGCCATGTCGGGCGTCGCCGTGTGGCAGATCGCACAGTTGTTCTGGAAGATGCGCTTGCCGTCCGGCGCGGCGGACGCGGCGGCGGCGAGCGCCAGGCTGGTGGCGGCGATGGCAAGCCTGGTCGCGGAATTCGAATGCATGGGGTTCCCGATGGTGGTCGACGATGAACGGCCACTGGCGTGGCCGGCACCTTATTGTCGACCGGTTACGGACCCGCTTTCAATCATCTGGATGAGAAGATGCGCGATCCCGCGCAGCGGCGGCAGCAGATCCGGTTGCGCACGTGCGCGCCGAACAGCAGCAGGGCGCCGGCCACGCTGACCACCGCCTCCGCGTCGTGGCCGTAGCGGGGTTCGACGACGAACATGGCCACCGCCAGGCAGGCCAGGCCCGCGCCGCCGAGCAGCGGCACGGCGCGGCGCCGGTGCGCCAGGTAGCCCGGCCCGAGCGACAGCAGCGCGGCAATCACCGCCACGCCGAGCAGCACCTCGTGCACGTGCCCGTCCTCGGCCCAGCTCATGGCGGGCAGCATGGCCAGCAGCACCGGCATGGCCAGGCAGTGGACCATGCACAGGGTGGAAGCGAACAGGCCCGCGGCATCGGCCGCGCCGGTCAGTTTGTTCATGGTGATCCTTTCGTCGGTGGCGGGTCAGAAGAAGTAGCGCAGCGAGCCTTCGAGCTGCGTACGCGGCACCGTCGACACCAGCAGGCCGGCAGCGGTGCCGTAGGCGATGTCGCTGGCGAACCGGTGCGGCTGGACGACCAGCGCAAGCGATGCCTGCACCGTCCCGATGTCGTAGCCCGATCTGAGCGTGTAGCGCACATAGGTCGGCATGTCGCGCCGCACGGAAGGGGCGCCGGTGTAATAGGGGTTGCGGGCGGTCACGTAGACGTCGCCGTTCAGCGTGAGCATGCCGGCGCCGAGCGCGCCGCGATACTGCGCGCCGGCCTTCCACGTGTGCGCCGGCACGGACAGCAGCGCCCCCGCGCCCGGCGCCGGGTTGTCGAGCCGGGCGCGCAGGATGCGCCCGTAGCTGAAATAGGCGCTGGCGGCGCGGCCGGGCTGCCAGTTCACGTCGAACTCGTATCCCCTGCGCGTGGTCTGGCCGGACGGCAGGAACACGTCCGGCGCGGTGTTGACGATCTCGTCGTCGTTGCGGATGGTGTAGACGGCGCCCGCCACGTTCCAGCCGGCGGCCGGGCGGGCCTGGATCCCCAGGTCGTGCGAGCGCACCTTGCTCGGATCGATGCCGGCGTTGATGCGGCCGCCCGGCGCGCCCAGCGGCCCGAGGCTGCCGCTGGCGCTGATTTGCTCCGCCGCGGGCGAACGGAAACCTTCCGCCACATTGGCGAACACGTCCAGGCCGGGACAGGCGCTCCACAGCAGGCCGAGTTTCGGCGTGAACGCCGATCCGCGGTAGGGAGTGGAGGCAGCCGGCAGCTTGCGGTTGACCAGGTCGTACTCGAAGCGGTCATAGCGCGCGCCGGCATGCAGCTTCAGTGCCGGCAGCAAGCGGTACTGGCCCTGCACGAAGGCGCCGTAGGTCAGCAGGTCCAGCTCCTGGTTGTTGACGTAGCTGGCGGTGGGCTGGCGGTCGCGGTACTGGCGGCGCAGCGCATCGCCCTTGTCCGCGCGGGTTTCCAGGCCCGCCGTCAGCACGGCACTGTCGCCGAAGGCCCAGGTATTGCCTGCCCGCCCGCCGTAGATCGCGCGGTCGTCGTAGCCGAAGGTGTGCAGCGTGGTGCTGGTGGCGATCGCGCGGCTGCGCTCGAAATCCTCGGCATACACGGTGGCGAACCAGCCGGCTGCGCCGGTCGGCTGGCGGTTGAACACCAGCGTGCTGCGGTGCGCATCGCCGAAGCCGGGCAGGCCGAACTGCGTCGAATGCGGGTCGAGGCCCGCTTCCATCGCCGGCAGCGACAGATAGCCGGCGCCCGCGTAGTCGGACCGGTAATAGCTGGCGCGCAGGCTGTAGATGCCGTCGCCGATCGTCGTCGACAGCTTCCAGAACAGGTTCGTGCGATCGTTGCTCGCGCCGTGGCGGAAACCGTCGCTGCGGTAGCGGTCCGCCACCAGCAGCGAGCGCACCGCGCCGTATTCTCCGGACAGCGTCAGCGACGCGCGGCGCCCTCCGTGGCTGGCCAGCGTGATCGCCGCGCTCGACGGCGTGGCGGCGCCGCCTTCGCGGGTGGCGATGGTAATCGAGCCGGCGCGGTTCTGGTCGCCGTACAGCGCGGAGACGGGGCCCTTGACCACGGCGACGCTGTCGATCATGTCCGCCGTCATCCATTCCAGAAAGGCCGGGCCGTGGCCCGCGCCGCCCTGGCTGGACGGGATGTTCTGCGGCACGCCGTCGATGTAGATGGCGGTGTCGGCGCCGTGCGTGCCCTGGGTGGCGAAGCCGCGCATGCGGAATCCGTTGCCCGTGTCGCCCTGGTCGATGTTGTTGGCCACCACGCCGGGGATGCGCTGGAAGATGTTCGAGATGTCGCGGCCGATTGCCAGCGTGGCGATGTCCTCGGCGGTGATCGTGTTGACGGTGCCGGGCAGTGCCTCGGGTGCCAGGGATGGCGTCATGCGGTCGTCGTTCAGGCTGCCGCGGATTTCGACGACTTGCGTGGGGGCGGGGGCGTCGGCTGGGGCCTCAGTGGCGCAGGCGATGCCGTGGGCTGCGCAGGCGATGAGGACCGCGCGCGGCAGGGTATGGACGGGCAGGGCGGCTGGGATGGCGCGGCGCGGCAGGGCAGGCAAGGTGGACTCCGGGAAGGGCGAAAGGCCTGAACTATACGATAATGAGAATGCATTATCAAGTAGGGTGCGTCGAAACCGGGGTCAGAATGCATTTTCAAGTAGTGCACGTCAAAACCGGGGTCAGTCCCCTTGTTTGAGGGCGGCGACTGGGGCAGCGGGCTCGGACTGGCGGGGACAGACCCCTGGTACGCAGCCGCCTTTTGCGACTTCATATTGAAAACGGCGGCCGGAGCCGCCGTTGGTGCTGGCAACCGCCGGTTGTCAGATCGGGGCCATCCGTCCGGTGCCCAGCAGCGCCAGCAGCACGATGCCCAGCACGATGCGGTAGATCACGAATGGCATGAAGCCGCGGCTGCTGACGATCTTCAGGAAGCCGACGATGACGGCGTAGCCGACGAAGAAGGCGACAACGGTTGCCAGCGCGGTCGGGCCCGGCGCCACGGGGCCGGCGACGCCCCAGCTTTTCACCAGCTGGTAGCCGCCGGAGGCCATCACCGCGGGGATCGCCAGCAGGAACGAGTAGCGGGCGGCGGCCTCGCGGGTGTAGCCCATCAGCAGGCCGGCCGTGATGGTGCCACCGGAGCGGGACACGCCCGGGACCAGCGCCATCGCCTGCGCGAAGCCGAAGACGATGCCGTCGCGCCAGGTCATCTGGCCCAGCGCCAGCTGCTGCTTGCCGAAGCGGTCGGCAAAGCCCATCAGCGCGCCGAACACGATCAGCATGGTGGCGGTCAGGTACAGGTTGCGCAGGTAGGTTTCAATGGCATCCTGCAGCAGCAGTCCCAGTATGCCGATGGGGAGCGAGCCGACGATGATCAGCCAGCCCAGGCGCACGTCCGGATGCTTGCGCATGGCCGGATCGGACAGGCCGCGCAGCCAGGCGACGGCGATGCGGGCGATGTCGTGGCGGAAGAAGATCAGCACGGCGAGTTCGGTGCCGATCTGCGTGATGGCGGTAAAGGCGGCACCCGGATCCATGCCGGAGGGCAGCAACGGGCCAATGATGCGCAGGTGCGCGCTGGAGGAAATGGGAAGGAATTCGGTCAATCCCTGGACCAGTCCCAGCAAGGCAGCTTCCAGCCATCCGATCGATGTTACGGTCATGCGTTTCTATCCTGTCATGTCAAAAAGCCATCATCATATACAAAATTGCCTTGATTGCAGCAAATACAACACCGGAGACTAGCACGGCCGAGGCCGCAGCGGTCGCCAGCCCGGCAACGATCCACAGTCCGTCGCGCTCCAGCACGCCGAGCGCCAGCATGCTGATGGCCAGCGACGGCAGCATGTTCCCCAGCGGGATCGGCAGCAGTACCACGATGGCCAGCATCAGGCAGATCGCGCCCACCACGTATTCCATCGGCGGCAGCGCCCACGCACTGCCGCGCGGGCGCAGCATGCGCTCGGCGCGCAGCAGCCACGGCCGGATGCGGCCGATCAGCGCCTGGAAATCCTTGCGCGCGATCGAGCGCGTGGCGATGAAGGCGGGCAGCCAGGGCTTGCGGGCGAACGCCAGCTGGGCGGCCAGGATCACCAGCGGCGCGCCCAGGATCGCCGACGTGCCGGGCAGCGCCGGCAGCACGTTGGGGCAGGCGAACACGAACAGCAGCGCGGCCAGCGCGCGGTCGGCCAGCGCCGTCAGCAGGTCGCCGATCGAGATGCGTTCGCGCGTGCCGTCCTCGGCCAGCTGCTGCAGCACTTCGGACAGGGCGGGTCCATTCGACTCTTTGTTCATTGAACGGCCTCCTCGGCGGTTTCGGCGGCGATGCGCCGCACCGACACCTTGGCGATGCGCCGTTCTTCGACGGCGATGATTTCATAACGCAGACCGTCGAGTTCGAGCACCTGGCCCGCCTCGGGGAAACCTTCGAAGTGTGCCAGCAGGAAGCCGGCCAGCGATGTGTAGTCGGCATCGTCGCTGACCAGCGTATCCGTTTCCAGTACCTGCTCGAGCAGGTGCAGGTCGGCCGCGCCATCGACTTCCCACAGGCCGGGCGCTTTCGGCTGGATGGCCAGTTCCTCGTCCTCGTCGGGGAATTCGCCGGCAATGGCTTCCAGGATGTCCACCGGCGTCAGCAGGCCCTGCACGACGCCGTATTCGTCCGTCACCAGCACCACCTGGCCATGCGCACGCTTCAGCGTCTCCATCGCCTTCAGCACGCCGGCCGTATCGGGCAGCACGATCGGCGTGCGCAGGCGACCGCCGGATTCGCCGATCGGCCGGTGCAGCAGCAGGTCGCCGATCATGTCCTTGGTGCGGGCGATGCCCAGCACGTTGTCCAGCTGGCCCCGGCACACCGGCATCAGGCTGTGCGGCGTTTGCTGCAACTGCCGCAGGACAGTGCCGGCGTCGTCGTCGAGGTTCACCCACGACATTTCCGAGCGCGGCGTCATGATCGACCGCACCGAGCGGTCGCCCAGCGTCAGCACGCCGCTGACCATGTTGCGCTCCTCGACGGCGAACGTGTCCAGCCCGGCCGGCCGGGTGTCCTGCGGATCGGCCGCGGCTTCGGTGCGCTTGCGCCCGCCCATCAGCCGCAGCACGGTATCGGCGGTGCGGTCGCGGAACGGCACGCGCGCCTGGCTTTTCAGGAAGTTGCGGCGCGCGAACTGGTTCAGTGTCTCGATCACGATCGAGAAGCCGATGGCCGCGTACAGGTAGCCTTTCGGGATATGGAAGCCCAGGCCTTCGGCCACCAGCGACAGGCCGATCATCAGCAGGAACGACAGGCATAGCACGACGACGGTCGGATGCGCGTTGACGAAGCGCGTCAGCGGCTTCGAGGCCAGGATCATCACGCCGATGGAGATGACGACGGCGGCCATCATCACGCCCAGTTCGTCGACCATGCCGACGGCCGTGATCACCGCATCGAGCGAGAACACGGCATCGAGCACGACGATCTGCGCCACCACGGCGCCGAAGCCGGCATATACCTTCGACCCGGTGGCTGCATGGGTGACCCCTTCGAGCCGTTCATGCAGCTCGATCGTGGCCTTGAACAGCAGGAAGACGCCGCCGGCCAGCAGGATCAGGTCGCGGCCGGAAAATCCCTGGCCGGCCATGAAGAACAGCGGCGTGGTCAGCGTGACCAGCCAGGACACGATCGTCAGCAGGCCAAGCCGCATCAGCATCGCCAGCGACAGGCCGATCAGCCGCGCCTTGTCGCGCTGGTGGGGCGGCAGCTTGTCCGCCAGGATCGCGATGAAAATCAGGTTGTCGATGCCCAGGACGATTTCCAGGACGACAAGCGTCAGCAAGCCCGCCCAGATTGCCGGGTCGAAGAGCCATTCCATTTGATAAAACCTCGTTAAGACAACAGTGCTTCTTGAAAGGAGAACAGGAGCGCGGGCCGCCACGCCGGCAGGCGCAGGCAAGCGGCAGCCGATACGGCAGGGCCGTGTCAGGCGGCGGGAGGCGGTTTTATCGGCGGCAGGGGATCGCGCCCGCGCCGCGGTGGCACGAACGAGGAAACGGATGCATCGGGGGGCGCGGCGGATGGCAGCCGCGGTGCGGCGTGCACGGTGTCATGAAAATCCATGCCGGCCGGCGGCTCGTCCGGATCGATGTCGCACATGGCTTCGCCGACCTGGCTGTCCATGGACACGGTCAATGCATTGGACAGGGGCGATGCCTTGGATAGGGTCGATGCCGCGGACAGGGTTAATGTCTCGGTATGCGCCGGCGCGTTCGCGGCGACCGACATCGACAGCGCGAGGACATTCAGGGGGAACAGCAGGGCAAGGAAGATGACGAATAATCGTCTCATAGACATAACGTTGCAGGGAACGCGGCAAGTGTACCATGCATCGGGGCGCCCGGCCGTCCACGTTGCTGTACCGGCAATGGTGCCGCCCTTGGCGAATCGCACTGCGCATTGCGCTATCATGCGCATCGCGACCGGGCGGCCGGTCAGCTCCAGCGAGGCGGCATGGCGGTCATCAATCCCAGTGAAGTAGCGTTCAGCGCCATCCGTGCCCAGGGCCCGGGCGGGCAGAACGTCAACAAGGTGTCGTGCGCGGTGCATGCGCGCTTCGACGTCGCCGCATCGTCGCTGCCGGCGCGCGTGAAGGAGCGCCTGCTGGCCATGCGCGACGGGCGCATCACCCAGGAGGGCGTGCTGGTCGTCAAGGCGCAGGCGTCGCGCAGCCTGGAACAGAACAAGGAAGAGGCGCTGCGCCGCATCCAGGAGCTGGTCGACGCGGCGGCCCACGTTCCCGTGGTGCGCCGTGCCACCAAGCCGACCCGCGGCTCGCAGCTGCGGCGGGTCGATGCCAAGGTGCGCAGCGGGAAGATCAAGGCGCTGCGCGGCAAGGTTACGGACTGACGACAGGACGCTATGCCTTGGCCGGCTTGGCCGCCTTGACCGGCGCCACGAACGCCAGCGCCTCCTCGAACGATTGCAGCACCATGTCTACCCGTTCGGCCACCTGGGCGGGATCGGCCTGGGCGTCCTCGCGCGGCCGGATCGTTACCAGCGGCACGTCGGGCAGGTTCTCGCGCAGCGCGGCGACGGCTTCGCACCATGGCCCGAACGCGGTATCGATCGGGTAGACGACGAACACGGTCGATACCAGGTGCTCGGCATCGGGCCGCGCTTCGCCGTCGTCGTCGTCGTCCAGCGTGATGCTGCGCGCATCGATGCCCGCTTCGCGCAGCGCCAGCACCAGCAGCTCGCTGCGGAATTCCTCGCGGATGTTGGCGAAGCCCACGCTGAGCACGATCGAGCGCGCCGGCACGTCGAGCGAGCCCTGCCAGCGCCCCAGCCGCTCCTCGCGCAGGTGCCGCAGGTGCGCGCCGATGCTTTCGTTGAGCATCGACACGTTCAGGCGGCGCGCCCGCCCCATGTGCTTGCCCGCGGCCAGCGTGTCGGCCACCAGCGCGATGGTGGCGCGCAGGCGTCCTTCCTGCACCTTGTCGGTCGCGCCGCCACGCAGGTCGCCGATGGCCAGCGCCAGGCCGGGCAGCATGACCTGGTCGCAGTAGCGCGCCAGCGTGGACTTGCGCAGGAAGACGCGGGCATCGCCGATGATCGCGGCCGCGTCGCCGGACAGCGCGCGGTGGAAGAAGCGCTGCGCCGCGCTGGCGTCGGGCGACTCGGCCAGCAGGATGGTGACCGGTTCCAGGCTCTTGATATAGCGGCCGGCCACGACCAGGCACAGCGTCAGCGGCGTGGACAGCAGCAGGCCCACCGGCCCCCAGACGGCGCTCCAGAACAGCGCCGACACGATCACCGCCAGCGGCGACATGCCCGAGCTGTGGCCGTACACGCGCGGTTCGATCACGTTCGCCAGCACCACCTCCAGCGCCACGAACAGCCCGAGCGCCAGCAGCGCGAGCGACCAGCCCGGGTCGACCGCGGCGGCGAACAGCGCGATCGCGCCGCCGGCGATCAGCGCGCCGATGTAGGGCACGAAGCGCAGCACCGCGCACAGGGCCGCCCACAGCACCGCGTGGGGGATCCCCAGCAGCCACAGGATCGCCCCGATGACGGCGCCGAACACGATATTGACGATGAACTGGGAAAAGAAGAAACGCGAGACGCCGTGCGCCGCGTCTTCCAGGCCCCGCAGCGTGCGGCTCACTTCGCGCTGCCCGGCCAGCCGGACCAGCCGGTCGCGCAGGTTCTCCTGGTCGAGCAGGATGAAGACCAGCAGCACCAGCACGAGGCCGACGGTGCCGAGCGGGCCGGAAACGACGCCGATGGCCCGCGTCAGCGAATCCTGCGTCGACGTGGGCTCGCGGATCACGACCGGTACCGGCTGCGTGGTCCCGCGGCGCGCCCGCAGCGACGTGCCGGTCGCCGGCGCGGCCGGCACGCCTTCCAGCAGTTCCGTCGGCAAGCGGGACAGCGGCCGCTCGGTCAGCACCTGCACTTCCTTCAGCTTGGCGCGGATCTCCGCCCGGTACTGGGGCAGGTCGGCCGTCAGCGCATACAGCTGGGCGACCAGCACGACGGCCGCGCCAACGAGCGCCGAGATCGCTACGACCAGCGCGGTGAAGGTGGCGAAGGTGCGCGACAGGCCCAGCGACGCGATGGCGCGGATCAGCGGCGCCAGCGCCAGGCTGAGCACCAGCGCCAGCGTGATCGGTTGCAGTACCTCGCGGCCGAAATGCAGCAGCGCGATCGCGCAGGTGACTGTCAGGAGAAAGTTCGAAGGGCGTTTCAGAAACATGAAGAACCGGCGTTGGTGACGATCCGGCCGCTGCCGGGCAGCCGAATGGACGAGTTGGACATTGCCGGATGATAGTGCACTTCGGCCGCGCCGGGCACGCATCTCCACCGTGCGGGAAATTATATAATTGCTATTTATATAAGTTTATAAGTTTGCTGACAAACGGGGAGGCACGATGAAACCACCCCCGCCGGCACTGAAATAGATCAGTAGCAATCGCGCCGGTCCAGCGGTGCGTTCGGGTGGCGCCGGTCGACGGTGTTCGTGCGCCGGCCTTCCGTAAAAGCTGACGACAGGGCGTGGCTGGCGAGCCGGCCATGACGGATCAGGGGCGGGTTGCCGAACCCGTCGTCTTCCGGCTCGCTCGCGCAGTCTTGCGGCGTGGCTGCTGGTGGCGGAAAAGGGAGTGGCGGTGGCGGAATGACCGGCTGATTGTTGCGATCCCCGGCCAGTCTCGCCGCCGCTTCGATCTCGCGCCGCCGCATGCTGGCCAGCTTCCACGCCTTCTCGCCGGGCATCAGCACATTGATCTCGACCCAGGCATTGCGCACCGTGTCCGAACAGGCCGCCACGAACTGGTTGGGCGATACCGGCAGGCCGTTGTGCATCAGCCGGTCGCCGACGACCTCCGCATAACCATGCTCGGAACGGCACCATACCCGCAACCGCGTGCCTTCCGGCAGGAACAGGCATTTCCACTGATAGCCGCGCAGCACGGGAACGGCCGGGCGCCCGGCCTCCGCGCGGCGACTCTCCAGCCACGCGAGAATCGCCTTGTCCGCGAGCTCGCCCGGCGCGAGCGCAGAGTCCGATTGCTCGATGAACTGCAGGAGCGCGAGCATGGTGTGTGGTGCTACCGGCAGGGCTACTAATGGAATCATCCTGGATCTCCTTGCTGGAACAGGCTGGATTGCTCTGGAATTCTCTGAAAAGCGGCGAAGTTCATCGCTCGCTATTCAGTTGGACAGTTTCAGCGAAAAATAGTTCGTCACAGGGCGATCCAGCAGGGCGTTTCAGGTGTTCTCCATTAGGGAACTGCAGACGGAAACCACACCATGTATCGGCGGCGCCACACAGCCGTTGCCACGCAGATAGCAGTCCTTGTGTCGATGATCGTGCCGCTGATGCTTGCAAACCCGCGCGCAGAGTCGCGCATGGGCGCGGACATAGGCACGTGCATGGCCGCATGCGTGGCGGCATGCATGGCCGCTTGCTGGTTCCAGCCAGAGCGCCGGTGTTGGACAACGATGTCGTCCACGGTTCAAATTGTTCTGGACAATAGATCACGGCCATGGATTGTCTGATATAATTTCCCTATGCAATTGTTGTTTTCATAAAGCAACAACACGTCTCTCTCCGCAGTTCGGCAAGGTGTGTCGTCGAGCTGTCGTCGGCCCAAAAATCGCCGGCAGTTTCCCTCATTCTGTCAGTCATTCATTGGAGCCTGCGCCATGCGCCTCAAGACCGTCCTGCTGTCCCTGTTCGCCGCCGCCACACTGGGCACCGGCCTGGCCCATGCGGCTACCAATCTCGTCGCCAACGGCGATTTCGAGAAGACCACCAACGGCACCAACAAGCAGTTGTCCGCCACCGTCACCAGCGAAGAAAAACGCACCACGATCTCCGGCTGGACCAGCAGCAATGGCAATGACGGCGGCTACAACTTCGTGCTGGACTCGGCGACCGCACCGACGTGGGATTCGGCGATCTGGCTGAAGGGCAGCGGCAACGGCTACGACCCGCTGGATGGGCGCGGCAACATCTTCGCCTCCGATTCGCAGTACTGGCCCGGCGTGCTGTCGCAGACCGTGAGCGGCCTGACCGCCGGCAACGCGTACACGCTGACGTTCGACTACGCGCTGGCCCAGCAAGTGGGCTTCGACGGCGCCAACGTGGACAACTTCTGGCAGGTGGGCTTCGGCACCGCCACGCAGGACAGCACGGCGCTGTCGATCGCCAATGGCGGTTTCAGCGGCTGGCAGACGGCGTCGATGACGTTCACGGCCGCTGGCGCCAGCCAGGTGCTGTCGTTCCTGGCCAAGGGTACCGCGCCGGGCGCGCCGCCGTTCCTGCTGCTGGACGGCGTGTCGCTGGTGTCGGCCGTGCCGGAACCGGCGACGTGGGGCATGCTGCTGGGCGGTCTCGGCCTGGTGGCCTTCGCGGCACGCCGCCGCGGGAACAAGACGGCATAAGCCGCGCAAGCCTGTCCGATGCATCCGGTGCTCCGCAGTGGCTGCCATGCTGAATGAATTCGCCATCACCGCGCTGCGCCTGTTCGCCTGGCTGGTGCTTCTGACGGTGCTGTTCGTGCCGCTCGAACGGTGGTTCGGCGCGCACCATGCGCCGCGCTCGCGCCGCGAGCGGCTGCATGACCTGGCGTACTACGTGATCAGCAGCCTGGTGCCGGTCGTCGTGCTGGCCGCGCCGACGGCGCTGCTGGCCGCCGCCGCCCAGCACGTGGTGCCCGGCGCGTTGACGCACGCCATCGGGCAACTGCCGGCGGCCGCCCGCATCGCGCTGGCCTTCGTCATCGCCGAAACGGGGTTCTACTGGGGGCACCGGCTCAGCCACGAACTGCCATGGCTGTGGCGCTTCCATGCGCTGCACCACGGCACGGAGCACATGCACTTCCTCGCCAATACCCGCTCGCATCCGGTCGACATGGTGGTCACGCGGCTGTTCGGCCTCGTGCCGCTGTACCTGCTGGGCCTCGCCAGTCCGGGCGTCGCGGGCAGCGGCACGCCGGCGCTGCTGCTGGTGGCGGGTACGCTGTGGGGTTTCTTCATCCACGCCAACGTGCGCTGGCGCCTCGGGCCGCTCGAATGGCTGGTGACGACGCCCGCCTTCCACCACTGGCACCACAGCCGCCGCGACCACATCGACCGCAACTACGCGTCGACGCTGCCGTTCCTGGACCGGCTGTTCGGCACCCACTACCTGCCGCGCCACTGGCCGGCCGAGGTGGGCACCGATACGCCGCTGGCGGCCTCGCTGGGCGGGCAGCTGCTCGATCCGCTGCGGCCGCGGGGCTGAATACAGAATTCCGGCCCGGGATGATACGGTCCGGGTCAATCCAGAAAGTCCGCGTACTCCCGCTGCGCATATCCCTTCAGGTTTCGCCACGGCAGGTCCTGCGTCAGCCCGGCCGCCACTTTCAGCTCGGTGCGGTTGTAGAACGTTCCCGCCCTGTCGCCGCTCTCGATTACCAGCGGCAGCTGCTTTTTCTCGTCCCACAGCACGCGCTCGTACAGGCCGTCGCGTTCACGCTCGCGCCAGCGCGCGCCGGGCACGGGGGAAGGGCGTTTCGACGCCGCCATCGCCCGCAGGCCCCCGGTATCGAGCAGGTGGTAGGCGTGATCCCACGAGCCGTCGAAACCCACGTTGTCGAATTCGCCAGGAGGAATCGCGATCACTTCCTTCGCGTGCGCATCGACGTAGGTCAGCTGCAGCCTGCCGCCGTCCATCGCCACATGGCGCGGCAATGTCACGGGGTTGAAGTGCTTGTGGCCGACGCTCTTGCGGGCCGCCACCTTGTGCGCCACCGCCGCTTTCCCCTGCCCATGCGCAGTGTCGTTCCCATGCCCATGCCCATGTTCGTCCTCGTGGCCGTGCCCGTGGCCATGCCCCGTGCCGGGCAGCACGCGGGCGGTCCACACGTGGCCGGCGCGGCGCAGCATAGTTTCCTCGTAGCGGGCTTCGCGCGTCACGCCTTCCGCGGTGACGACCTTGCTGTAGCGGGTGATGCGCAGGTCGACGTCGGCGCCGGCGCGGGCGCTGCCTGCCAAGGCGAGGGTACCCGCCAGGAACAGGATCGCGCTTTTGCTCATGCTCGTGCTCGTGCTCGTGCTCGTGCTCGTGTTCATGCTCATGCTCATGCTTTACAACCCTGCTGCAGCCTTCAGCAGGCCGAACACCTTGGTGTTGTCCAGCGTGCCCTTGAACGTCTTCGCGCCGGCGCCGGTGGCGAACAGCTTCACGTCGCCGCCGCCGTGCGTTTCGGTGGACAGGCGCACGCCGGTCTCCTGCAGGTAGTTGTCGGCCAGGACGGTGGCGCTGTCCAGGCTGGAGCGCAGGCTGGGGCGGTTCGGGCCATTGCCGAAGACCAGCGTCGTGTACGTGTTGCCGTCGGCGTCGCGGCTCGGCTGGTTGTCGCGGTAGCCGCGGTTGATGTCGAGGATCGGGTTGCCGCGCTTGCCGTAGCCGTTGATTGTCAGCGTGTGGTCGTGGTCGGCGGTGACGACGATCAGCGTATTGGCCAGCGTGGGGTCGGTCAGTTTCGCCTTGGCCAGCGCGGCCTTGACCGCGTCGTCGAACGCGATGGTGTCCGTCAGCGCGCGCTTGGCATTGGTGCCGTGCAGCGCGTGGTCGATGCGGCCGCCTTCCACCATCAGGAAGTAGCCGTTGGTGTTCGAGGCCAGCAGGTCCATCGCCTTGACGGTCATTTCGGCGAGGCTCGGCTGGCTGGCGCCTTCGCCCAGCGGCGGCGTGGCGGTGCGATCCAGCTCGTACTCGAGGTGGCTGCGGCTGCTGTACAGGCCGATGAATTTCCTGCCGGCCGCCGCCGCGTTCATTTCCGCCTTGCTGGCCGCCACGGTGTAGCCCCTGGCCGCCAGTTCCGCCAGCAGGTTGCGGCCATCGGCGCGCCCGGCCGTGTTGGTGCCCGCCGCGAACGGCGTGAAGTGATTGCGGCCGCCGCCCATCAGCACGTCCACGCCGTCGCCCAGGGCCGTATTGAAGCCGGCGCCACCCGGTACCAGCTGGGCCGCGATCGCGTACTGCGCATTGCGGTTGCAGATGTGCGACCAGGCGGTGGCCGGGGTGGCGTGCGTCAGCTCGGTGGTGGTGATCGTGCCCACGGCCTTGCCCCTGGCCTTGGCCAGCTCCAGGATCGTCACGGCGGGCGTGCCGTTGCCGGCGGCGCAGTTGTTGATGCCGAGGTTGCCGTTGGCGTCGCGGCCCGGATCGGTGGCCACCGTTTCGGAAGACATCGAGACGACCTCGTTGTTCATCTTCACGCCCGTCATGTAGGCGGCCATCGACGGTGCGCTGTCGGTGGTCTGCGCATCGTGCGAGAAGGTCTTGATGCGCGCGGTGCGTTCCAGCGTGTCCATCGCCAGGCTGCCGTCTTCGCCGTACTTGTAGATGCGCGCGGCGGTGATGGTGGACGGGCCCATGCCGTCGCCCAGGAAGAAGATGATGTTCTTCGCCTCGCCGGCGGCATGCGCGGCGGTGAAGGAAAGCGCCAGCGCGGCGCCCATCATGGATTTTTTCAGGAAGGTGCGTTTCATGTGCGGTGATTCCGTATCGGGTTGTTCTTGGCTCACAGGCCGGCGGCGTTCTTCACCAGGCTGAAGACCCTGGTGTTGTCGATCGTGCCGGAGAACGTGTCGGCGCCCTTGCCGATGGCGCCCAGGAACACGTCGGTGCCGCCGTGTGTTTCGCTGCCCACGCCCATGCGCACCGCGGCTTCCTGGTGGTAGGTGTTGGCGCTGGTGGCGTTGTCGTCCAGCGATGCCTGGCCGGCACGGCTGGCCTGCACGCGGTTCTCGCCGTTGCCGAAGCCGATGATCGAATACGGCGCGCCGTCGAGATCCTTGTCGGCTTCGCCCGTCACGTAGTTCTTCACCACCCCCAGCACGCCGGCATTGCCGGCCGCCGTCTTGCCGGTGCGTTTCGCGTAGCCGTTCAGCACCAGCGTGTGGTCGTGGTCGGCGGTCACGACGATCAGCGTGTTCTTCAGGTCCGGGTCGGTGACCTTGGCCTTGGCGATCGCCGCCTTGATGGCGTTGTCGAAGGCGACCGTGTCCTGCAGCGCCTTCTTCGCCGTGGTTTCATGCAGCGCATGGTCGATGCGGCCGCCTTCCACCATCAGGAAGTAGCCCTTGCCGTTGCGGGCCAGCACGTCCATCGCCTTGGTCGTCATGTCGGCCAGGCTGGGTTCTTTCGCTGGATCGCGGTCCAGGTCGTAGCTCATGTGGCTGGACGTGAACAGGGCCAGCAGCTTGTCGGTCTTGGTGCCGTCGATCGCGGTGAGCTCGGCGGTGTTGCTGGCGACGGCGTAGTTCTTCGCCTTCAGTTCGGCCACCAGGTCGCGGCCGTCGGCGCGCCTGCCGCCGTCTTTTGCGGGCTTGAAGAACTGGCTGCCGCCGCCCATGATCACGTCCAGGCCGTTGCTGCCCAGCGCGCTGTTGTAGCCCGTGGCGCCCGGCACCAGCGCGGCGGCGATATCGTTCTCCAGGTCGCGGTGGCAGATGTGGCTGTAGGTGGCGGCCGGCGTCGCATGCGTGACGCGCGCCGTCGACACGACGCCGGTGCCCAGGCCCTGCGCCTTGGCCAGTTCCAGCAGCGTGGTGGCCGGCGTGCCGTTGTTCGCGCCGCAGTTGTTGCCCAGCCGGTTGCCGGCGCTGTCGACGACGGGATCGACCGCCTTCGTGTCCTGCGACATCGAGACGACCTCGTTGTTCATCTTCACGCCGGTCATGTAGGCCGCCATCGACGGCGCGCTGTCGGTCACCTGCGCATCGTTCGAGAACGTCTTCACGAAGGCCGTTTCCGGCAGCGTGTCCATCGTCAGGTCGCCGTCTTCGCCGACCGAGTAGATGCGCGCCGCGGTCATCGTGGTCAGGCCCATGCCGTCGCCCAGGAAGAAGATCACGTTCTTCGGCACCGTGGTTTCCGGCACGGTGGGGGTGGGAGCGGGGGCGCTGTCGCTGTCGCTGCCGCAGGCGGCCAGCAGTGCCGTGGTCAATCCGGCGATGAGTAGGGACTTGCGGTTCATGTGATGGTCTGGCTGTTGGAAAAGCCACAACCTTAATCAGCCAACATGACCGGATGATGACGGCACGGCCAGCGCCGCGGGCGCGAGGCGTCCTACCGGTGAACCGGCTGCATGCCTGCCTCGTCGGGCGGATCCTTCAGCACGGTGCGGCCGTTGACCAGCCATGCCACCCCGAAGGCGGCCACGGCACAGGTTTCCGGCCAGAACACGGACTGGCCTTCCAGCGCCAGGCCCATGTAGGCGATCGCCGCGAACGACAGCAGCATCACGGCGCCGCAGATCTTGTACACCACCTTGCGCCGGAAAGCCTGGATATTGTCCGGCGGCGTACCCGCGCCGAAGCGGAAGAACACCAGGTAGAACGACAGCGCCGCGAACGTGATCGCGAACAGCAGGTGATAGCCGAGGATGCCGTGGTTCGAGTAATGCGCCTGGGTGCCCAGGTCCGGATAGCGGGCCAGCAGTTCCGCGGCGTACGTCGGGTCCATCGGGAACAATGCCGCGCCGATCGCCGACAGGCCGGCCAGGGTGGCCACCACATTGTCGAGCAGGCGAGGGGTGCGGTAGCACGCCAGCAGGACGCCGGTCAGCACCGTGCTCGCCACGAAGATGTCGCGCATACTGGTGTAGTAATAGGCGCTGATCGATTCGGTGGTGCTGATGCCTTCCAGCAGGAGGCCGCCGCCCCGCACGGCCAGCGGCATCAGCAGGCCGGTCCAGCCGATGGTGTTGCGTAACGCCCGGTAGGAAACGATATGTTCATTCTCGACTGCGCGCATGCTGCCCTCCAGTGCCCCGATGCATTCTCCCTGCCGGCCAGCCGCCGCGTCGCACGACTGGCCCGGCGCCACCATCTTGCTGGTGCCGGAATCCCTATTGTAGACATTGTGACAAAGCGTGCATTTTCAATCGTTCGCGCGGTGCTACGCTGTGCGCCGGGGCCTGGCGTCCGCCGGGCAATACAAGCAAGGGAACCATCGATGGGATCGTATAACGTGTTTCACTCGGCATTCACCGTCATTTTCTTCCTCTTCTGGATCGCGGTCTTCACCATTCCCATGTGGCGCATCGCGGTCAAGGCGGGTTACCCGGGCTTCGCGTCGCTGCTGATGTACATTCCGCTGCTGAACATCGTCGTCCTGTGGATGTTCGCCTTCATGAAGTGGCCGGTCGAGCGCAACGCGCAGTAGGGTGCATGCCGACGGGGCGCGCTGCCGGTCCGCCGGAAAATCGGCCGATTGATCGGATGCCGGCCCGCTTTGCTCTTAAAATCTTCTTTTCTTCTACCGGGAAGCTGGCCATGCTGAAATCCATCGCGGGCGCGTTTGTCCTCGCCATCGTCGCCAACGCGTCGGCTGGCGCCGAGCCGGCCGGGCCGGTGAAGATCCTGATCGTCAGCGGTGGCTGCTGCCACGATTATCCGCAGCAGCGCAAGCTGCTGGAATCGGGCCTCAAAGCGCGCATGGCGGCCGAAGTCAGCCACGTCTACCACGATCCCCGGGCGGGCGAGAAGGCCACGCGGCCCGCGTTGCCGATCCACGGCAACCCGAAGTACGCCGACGGCTTCGACGTGGTGATCCACAACGAATGCGCGGCCGACGAGGACAGCGCGGCGGTGCTGGACGCCGTGCTGGCGCCGCACCGCGCCGGCGTGCCGGCCGTGAACCTGCACTGCGCCATGCACTCCTACCGCTCCGGCGATTGGAAGAAACCGGTGACGGCCGGCGCCCCGAACGCGCGCTGGTTCGAATTCACCGGCATCCAGTCCAGCGGCCATGGCCCGCAGTCGCCGATCCGGCTGACGGCCGCCGGCACCGGCCACCCGGTCGCCGCAGGCTTCCAGTCGTACACCACGGCCAGCGACGAGCTGTACAACAATCTGGCGGCGTTCGACGTCACGCCCGTGCTGTACGGTATCCAGCCGGAATCGCCGGTAGCGGCGGACCGCGCCAGGACGTACACCGTCGCCTGGACCCACCTCTACGGCCCCCGGCGCACCCGCGTCTTCAGCACCACGCTGGCCCACAACGAAGCCGTGATGGCCGACCCGCGCTACCTCGACCTCGTCGCCCGCGGCGTGCTGTGGGCAGTAGGCCGGCTGTAGCACCACTGTCTGCTTCCCGCCGTATTACCCCCGGCGCAAACAAAAGCAGAAGTCGCACATAGCGGTCGATCAGCAGGGGGACTGTCCCCGCATGGGGACTGTCCCCGGTTTTGCATTTCCGTGTCCGACACCGACGCCACCCACCGCCACAATCCCCTCGCTCACCCGAGTAAAAACCGGTGTCCGACACCCGTCGGTGTCCGACACCAGATGCCTCCCGCCATACCTATCCTCCTGTACCAACCGATTTCCCAGCCGCCTGTTGTGGAAACGCTACCACCACCCCTGAAAACGCTTTCACAACAGCCAACTCTCCGCTACTATTCCCGACGGTACGTAATTACATAACAAATAACGACTGGGAGACATATGAACACCACCGAAGTGTTTTTGCTGGCGATGCTGCTGATCTTCGTCGTACCGTTCCTGATCTGGCGCCTCGGCCGCACCGACTATTTCGCGCCACTGGCCATCGTGCAGATCATCATGGGCGTCGTGCTGGGCCCCGGCGTGCTGGGTGCCGCGCTGCCCGAATACCACGCGTTCGTCTTCAATCCGGATGTCGTCAAGACGCTGAACGGTATCGCGCTGTGGGGCGTGATGCTGTTCGTGATGCTCGCCGGCATTGAGCTGGACCTGAAGAAAGTGTGGCAGCACCGCCGCGAAAGCGCCACCGCGGCCGGCCTGTCGCTGGGCATGCCGCTGCTGCTGGGCTGCGCCGCGGCCTTGCTGCTGCTGGCCTACCCGGGCTGGATCGGCCCGAAGGCGGCCACCTGGCAATTCCTGCTCGGCACCGGCATGGCGTGCGCGGTGACCGCGCTGCCGGTGCTGGTGCTGCTGATGGAAAAGCTCGACATCCTGCGCCAGCCGATGGGCCAGCGCATCCTGCGCTATGCCAGCCTGGACGACGTGGCGATCTGGGGCGTGCTGGCGGTGATCATGCTCGACTGGGAACGCATGGGCCGCCAGGTCGGCTTCCTGCTCGCCTTCACCGTGCTGACGCTGCTGTTCCGGCGCCTGATGGTGCGCCTGCAGCAGAGCGACCGCTGGTACGTGGCGCTGATCTGGCTGGTGGCCTGCGGTTTCGGCGCCGACTGGGCCGGGCTGCACTTCATGGTCGGCGCCTTCCTGGCCGGCGTGGTGATGGATGCCGACTGGTTCGGCCAGGAACAGCTCGACAACCTGTTCAAGACCGTGCTGCTGGTGATGATGCCGGTGTTCTTCCTCAGCACCGGCCTGAAGACCAAATGGGATTTGGGCGGCTATGCGGTGTTCTTCGCGGCCGGGCTGCTGCTGTTTGCCTCGGTGGGCGGCAAGCTGGTCGGCGCGCACATCGCCGGCAGGGTCCTGAAATGGAAGGACGGCGAAGCGTCGATCATCGGCTGGCTGCTGCAGACCAAGGGCCTGATCGAAATCATCTTCGCCAACATCCTGCTCGACAAGGGCATCATCACCAGCGAGACGTTCACCGCGCTGCTGCTGATGGCGGTGGGCAGCACGATGCTGACGATTCCCGTGGTGCACCCGAAACTGAGCCGGGCGGCCAACCGCGGCCTGGTCGGCCAGGCCAGTTCCTGAAGGAGGCGCACATGGCACGCAACGGACTCACGAAAAACCAGGTCAGGGCGATCCGCGACCAGCTGCTGGCCGCAGGCCGCTACCCGTCCGCCGACGCGGTACGGCACGCGCTGGGCGACACCGGCTCGAAATCGACCATCCACAAGTACCTGAAGGAGCTGGCCGGCGAAAGCACCGACAGCGCGGCGCGGCGCGACGAAACCGAGCACGCGCTGCTGGCGCTGGTCGGCCAGCTGGCCGAACGCCTGCATGCCGATGCCGAAGGCAGCATGCAGGCGCTGCTGGCCGAGCGCGACCGGGCATTGCGCCGGAAGGACGAGGAACTGGCCGAGCTGCGCCGCACGGTGGCCGCGCTGTCGGCCCGCGTGGCAACGCTGGAAGGGCAGGACGCGACCGGTACGGTGACCAACACGCCCGGCGAGCGCCCCGCGCCGCGCCGCGGCCGGATCGAAGGCTTCGGCGATTTCAGCACGCTGCTGTCGAACTCGCGCTGCGGGCACCGCGACAGTTCGCCGTTCAGCATCATGCTGGCCGGTGGCCGGTCCGAAGTCTTCGATCCCGGCAGCGCCTGGCCGCCCGGCCCGCAAGCGGATTGAAGGGAAGCCGCCGGCGGCGGCCTACGGCGCCGCAGGCAGCACCGTGCGGAAGCCGACGTGCGCCGCTCCCAGTGCGGCATCCTGCGGATGGCGCGCCGCTGCCCGGTAACGCGTGCAGAAATCGCTGGCACACAGGAACGAGCCGCCCTTGATCAGGCCTTCTTCGGCCGATAACGCCGCCGGCGCGCCGGTGCCGTGCGGCAGGTGGCTGCCATGCCATCGATCCGACGTCCATTCCCAGACATTGCCGATCATGTCGTGCAGGCCCATGCCGTTGGCCGGGTAGCAGCCCACCGGCGCGCGGTCGGCGTAACCGTCCTCGCGCGAATCGAGGTAGGGGAAGATGCCCTGCCAGAAATTCGCCGCGGGCCGGCCATCCTTGCCACGGGGACCGCGTTCGATGCGTTCGGGCTGACCGTCGGCCCTGGCGGCGTACTCCCACTGCGCCTCGGTCGGCAGGCTGCGGCCGAGCCAGCGCGCGTAGGCGGCGGCATCGGCACGGGTCAGCTGCACCACCGGCTGGTTTTCCCGGCCGCGCAGCGAACTGCCCGGCCCCTCCGGATGGCGCCAGTCGGCACCTTGCACGGCGTGCCACCAGCTGCCGTAGGCTACCTCCTGCCCACGCCCGGCGGGCGGCGCGCGGAACACGGCGCCGCTGCCATGGCGCTCGCCCTCGGTCACGTAGCCGGTGGCGCGCACGAACGCATCGTACTGGGCGTTCGTCACCTCGGTGCGGTCGATCCAGAACGGCGCGGCCGTGGCTTCGCGGACCGGCCGCTCCTCGGCATAGCCGTCGTCGGCGCCCAGCACGAACCGGCCACCCGGCAGGCGCTGCATGCCCGCATGCGGATCGCTGCCCCAGCCGGGCGGCAGGCCGGAATAGGTGGCGCACGCGGCACTGTTTCCCAGCGCGGCCGCGACCGGTGCGGCCGGCGTGGCGCGCAGCGCGTGATTTGTCAGCAGGGCTCCTGCCGCCAGTACCGCGCCGGCGGCCAGCACGGCGCCGGCGGCCAGCGCGAGCGCCGCGCCCCTGGCGAAGCGGCTCATGGCGCAGGCGGGCGCCGGGAGGGAACCGGCAGCCACACCACGCCCGCCTGGCTGGCCCAGGCATCGTAGTCGCGGCGCAGCCGGGCAGCGATCTCCGGCTGCGCCGCGGCCAGGTCGCGGGTTTCGCCGCGATCGTTGCGCAGGTCGTACAGGGCCCAGCTGTTGTCGCCGAACGGCGGCTGCATCGATACCATCTTCCAGCCATCGCGAATCACGTAGCGGCCGCCGAACAGCTCGTCGGCCAGCGCCTGGCCGGCGCGCACGTCGGGGCCGTCCGCGCCATCCAGCCGGGCCAGCAGCGACAGGCCGGTGATCGGGTTGACGGCCTTGCCGGCATACGTGGCGCCCGGGTCGGCGATCCCGGCCGCCGCAAGGAACGTCGGCAGCAGGTCCTTCACATGGGCCAGGTCGTTCAGGGCAGGGCGGCCTGTGGTCTGGCCAGGCAGGCGCACGATCATCGGCGCGCTGACGCCGCCTTCCGCCGGCATGCCCTTCCACAGGCGGAACGGCGTCGCGCTCACTTCCGCCCAGCGCTCGCCATAGGTGACGTTGGACAGCGGCCGGCCGATGTTGGCCAGCGAATTGTCGACGTTGGCATTGTCCGGAAACTGGCTGGCCGCGCCTTCGGCGCCGTTGTCCGACGTGAACACGATCAGCGTGTTGTCGTAGGCGCCGGTCTGCTTCAGGTGCTGGATCAGGCGGCCGATGTTGCGGTCGAGGTTTTCCACCATCGCCGCGTACACTTCCATCTTGCGTGCCTCGGTGGCCCGCTGCGCCGGGGTCAGGCTGTCCCAGCGGGGGCGGCCGAGCGCGCCATCGAGGCCGGGGTTGCCGGTGAAATCGGCCGGCACCAAGCCGAGTGCCTTCTGCCGGGCCAGGCGCCGCGCCCGTATCACGTCATAGCCTTCGTCGTACTTGCCGGCCTGGCGGGCGATGTCGGCATCGGGTGCCTGCAGCGGCCAGTGCGGCGCCGTGTACGCGGCATAGGCGAAGAATGGCTTGCCGTCGCCCAGGTTGCTGTCGATGTAGGCGATCAGCTTGTCGGTATAGGTCGTCGACGAGTAGAAATCGGCGGGCAGCGCGACCGCCTGGCCGTCTTCCTGGTGCACCGAGCCGAGATCGGCCACCGTCGGCCGGCCCGGCACCGGCGCGAAGTGCGAACCGCCGCCCTGCAGCTGGACAAAGGAGCGTTCGAAGCCCCTGGCGTTGGGGAAGGAGGCCGGCCGGAACACCCACGGGCTGCCGCCGCTGGCCAGCGGCGCCGCGCTCGGCATGCTGGCCAGGTGCCACTTGCCGGCCATGTAGGTGTGGTAGCCGGCATCGCGCAGCAGCTGTGCCATCGACAGCGAGCGGTCGTTCAGGTAGCCCTCGTAGCCGGGCGGCAGCGTGTCGAAGCCGTAGCTGTTGGCGGCGCCGTAGGGGGCGACGCCGCCGGCGACCAGGCTGCCGATCGTTTCGGCCATGGTTCCGAGCCCGGCGCGGTGGTGATCGGTGCCGGACATCAGCATCGCGCGGGTCGGCGAGCACGTCGAGCCGGTGTGGTAATTGGGCACCAGGCGGCCGGAAGCGGCCAGCGCATCCAGGTTCGGGGTGCTGATCTCGCTGCCGTAGGCGCCGATGTCGGAATAGCCCAGGTCGTCGGCCATGATCATCAGGATGTTGGGCCGGGCGGCCTGCGGCGGCGGGCTGCCCGAACCGCAGCCGGCCAGGCCCAGGCCGATGGCGCAGGCCGTTGCGAGGACTGGCGATGTCTTCCAGTGCATGCGTGTCTCCGTTATTTTTTTGGGAACCCGATAGTCGGCACAATCGCGCCGGGCGGCTATTGGCACTTGGTACAATTGCGCCCCGGCCGCGGTCGTCGTACCCTTGGCCCGCTGTACCGGTCCGCTCCCTCCTGGTAAGGCCTTCCCGATGATCTTCCTGTCCCGCCAGGCCATGCTCCGCCTGCTGCTGCCAATCGCCCTGTCCTGCGCGGCGCAGGCGGGCAGTTGCGCGGCGCCGGCAAGGGTCCTGCTGCTGATGTCCGGCGGCGCATCGGCACCCTGGTCGCTGCAGCTTGGCGAAGCCCTGCGCGGCGAGGTGCTGCGCAGGCACGCAAGCGCCGAACTCCATCTCGAAGTCCTTCAGCAGCCTGCCGGTGCCGGTGCCGGTGCCGGCGCGGGTGTCATTGCTCATGCGGTACCGCCGCGCTGGCTCACGGAAAAGTACGCCGGGCAGGCCTATGCCGCGGTGGTCCCGCTGACCGTCGACCAGTTGCCGGTCGCGCTGGCGCTGCGCGATCGCCTGTGGCCGGCGGCAACGGTGGTCGTGCCCGACCTCGACCGGGCCAGGCTGGCCGGCCTGGCCGCGGCGCCGCGCGTGACGGGCCTGCTGAAGCAGGACCCCGTCGCGCGCAACCTGGAGCTGATGTTCGCGGTGGCGCCTGCAACGCGGCATATCGCCATCGTCAGCGCGGGCCTGGACCGGGACCCCATCCGGCGCAACTGGCGCGGCGCCCTGCAGCCCTGGCTGCGCCGCGCCACGCTGATCGACCTGGGCGGCCTGGCGCCGGAAGAGCTGTCGCGCCGCCTGCGCGACCTGCCGCCGCGCACCGCGCTGTATTTCGCCGCGCCCAACACGGGCCACAACGCGGCCGTGATGACGCCCTACGACACGCTGCGTGCGCTGGCACCGCAGACGCGGGCGCCCATCTTCGTCGATGCCGCGACCCTGCTCGGGACCGGCGCGCTGGGCGGCTGGGTGCATTCGCCGGCCGTCTTCGCGCGCGACATCGCATCGCAGCTGAACCGGCTGCTGGCCGGCATACCGCCCGCGCGCATCGGCATCGAACCGCACAGCGCGCCCCGCCTGCAGTTCGACTGGCGCGCGCTGCAGCGTGCCGGGCTCGCCGGTGCGCCGCTGCCGCCCGGCAGCGAGCTGCTGTTCCGGCCGCCCGGCCTGTGGGAAGCGTATCGGGGCGCCGTGCTGGCCACGGCCCTGGTGCTGGCCATCCAGAGCGCCCTGATCGCCGCGCTGCTGCTGGAGCGGCGCCGCCGCAAGGGCGCCGAGCGCCGCGCCCGCCGGCACCTGGGCGAACTGGCGCGGCTCGACCGGATAGGCGCGGTCGGCGCCTTGTCGGCGGCGCTGGCACACGAGATCAACCAGCCGCTCGGCGCCATTCTCAGCAACGCGGAAACCGCCGAAGTGCTGCTCGACCTGCCAGCCCCGCCGTATGGCGAACTGCGCGACATCATCGCGGCCATCCGCGACGACAACGCGCGCGCCGCGGCGGTGCTGGTGCGCCTGCGTGCCTGGATCGCCGACGGCGCCGGCCAGCAGCAGCGCGTGGCGCTCAATCCGCTGCTGCTCGACGTGGCGCGCATCCTGCGGGTGGAACTCCATATGCGCAAGACCGAGCTGCGGCTGCAACTGGGCGAGACGGTACCGGACGTGGTGGCCGACGGCGTGCAGATCCAGCAGGTCACGCTGAACCTGGTGCTGAACGCGCTCGACGCGCTGCAGCAGGTCGCGCCGGCACAGCGCCGCGTCACCATCCGGAGCACCCGCAATGCCGCCGGCGGCGCCGATGTCTGCGTCATCGACAGCGGGCCGGGCCTGTCGGACATCGCGGCCGAGCGCCTGTTCGAACCGTTCTTCAGCACCAAGCCGGATGGCCTGGGCGTGGGCCTGTCGATCAGCCGGAGCATCCTGGAACGCCATGGCGGCCTGCTGCAGGCCGAGCGGCCGGGCGGCGGCGGTGCCCTGTTTCGTTTCAGCCTGCCATGCGCGGCGGGGCCGTCGCCATGACGCCGGTGCTGCACCTCGTCGACGACGACCTGGGCTTTCGCCGCGCGCTGGCGCGGCTGCTGCGCGCGCTCGGGCATACGGTGCAGGAATACGGCAGCGCCCAGGAATTCCTCGCGGAGCCCAGCCCGGCAGCGGGCTGCCTGCTGCTCGACGTGCACATGCCCGGCCTGTCCGGTCTCGACCTGCAGGCGCGGCTGGCGCCGCATGGCGACAGCCTGCCCGTGATCTTCATCACCGGGCAGGGCGACATTCCGATGAGCGTGCGGGCGATGAAGGCGGGCGCCGAGGATTTCCTCACCAAGCCGGTCGGCCGGGCGGTGCTGGGCGAAGCGATCGAACGGGCACTGGCGCGGGCGGAACGGGCCCGCGCCGCGCAGGCACGGCAGGCGGAGCGCATGCAACTGCTGGCGCGGCTCAGCGCCAGGGAACACGAGGTGGCACTGCTGCTGGCCCGCGGCTGGCTGAACAAGCAGGTCGCGGCGGCGCTCGGCACGACCGAGCGCACCGTGAAAGCGCACCGCAGCCGTATCATGGAGAAGCTGGCGATCCGTTCGGCCGTGGAGCTGGCGCGGCTGCTCGACGGGGCGTGAAGGGAGCGGGGCGCCGCGCCACCGGTTCAGTGCCGGTCGTTCTCGCCCTTCGGCGGCTGCGCCAGCACCCACATGAAATACAGCGCCTTGGCCGCCTTCGCGCGGGTGACCACCGTGCGCGGCTCCAGCAGCCGCCCGTTGACCATCTTCCCGCGCGCGATGCCCGCATCCGAACGGATCAGGCCCAGTTCATATGCGTCGCGCACCCTGGCCGCATACGCCGGCGCGATGGCGGCCGTGTCCTCCAGTTGCGCCCAGCGCACCAGCGGGTAGTACATCGCGCCCTGCGCGCCACTATCGAGGTTCGGGTCGTAGCCGGGCGAGCCGGGCAGGATGGTCTTGCCGTTGTAGTCGGTCATGTAGGCCGGCTTCGCCGTGAACCTCGCGTGGTAGGCGTCGTGCAGCATCGCACCCATCGCTTCGCGCGTCAGCGGTCCGTCCGCGAAGCCGGGCAGCGCCGCCGCCGGAAGGCCCATCACCTGCTTCAGCGCGCCGGTGAATTCGGCCGTGGCCATCGGCGCCTGCGGATGGAAATCGCCGTGCGCATCCTTGCGCAGCGCGCCCAGCTGCAGCAGCTTTTCGATCTGGTTGCGGTAATACGCGCCTTCGCCGCTGCGGATGTCGTTGGCGATTTCCGGGTAGATCGCCGACCAGTCGCCGGCGGCCACCGCCTGGCGCACGTCGCCGTTCAGTTGCGCCACGATGCCGGCCGCCACCTGGTCGCCCTGCGCCGCCAGGCGCGCCAGCTCCGTCACCACCAGCCGGGCATACTGCTTCGCCAGCGCCTCCTTGTAGTGCGTGCCGTCGATCTTGTTGGCCGGGTGTCCGTTGGCGTAGCTGCCGTCATTGGTCTTGCCCGGCGTTTCGCCCGCCTCGATCGACATCACCATCGCCGTGATGGCGTCGAGGCCGGCGCTGTTGTAGTACTCGATGCTGCGCGCATTCAGGTCCACGGTCGTCACGCCCAGCCCGGCGCCGAGCTTCTTCATCAGGTCGGGGAAGCGGCGCTTGGCGAACGAGTTCACGTACGGTTCGTCCGGCTTCTGCGCCCCGTTCACCCGCGACATCGGCGTCACGAACACCGGTACCATGCCGCGCGCGCGGATCGCCGGCAGGTACACGTCGCGGATCATCTCCTCGTACATCGCCTCGGTGGCGCCGCGGCCATAGCGCCGCGTTTCATCGGCGCTTTCGTCGTTGTGGCCGAACTGGATCATGACCACGTCGCCCACGCGGCCCGCCATCAGGAGGTCGTTCAGCCGGCCCTCGGCGTAGGCATTGCGGAACGACCGGCCGCCCATCGAGTAGTTCAGCACTTTTACACGCGCGGGATCGAACAGGCCGTCGAACACCTGGCCCCAGCCGCTCATCGGCGCTTCGTCGAACGTGTAGGTCTTCACGGTGGAATCGCCCAGCGTGAACAGCGCCGGCGGCGTGCCGGCGGCACGTGCCTGCGGCGCGATCGGCGTCAGCACGATCTGCGCGACACCGACCGGCACGCCGGCCTTCGCGGGCTCGATCTCGATGTCGATGAAGCCGCGCCCGTTGGCATAGCGGTACGACCAGTCGCGGCCCCGGGCCGTCACGGGGGTCTGGTTCGGCACCAGGCCGGCCGCGTCCCAGAATACCGGCTTGACCAGGCGACTGGTCTGCATGCCCGTGACCGATACGACGGTATCGGCCGCGTCGGACGTGGTGCGCACCTTGATCGCATACGCACCCGGCGCGGCCCTGATGCGGAACGCCATGCCGAAGTTGTTGTAATGGTCGGTGGCGGCATTGGCATCGACCGCCGGTTCGGCGATCGTGCAGCCGTCGCTGCCGCAGCGGATGCCTTGCGTGTGCACGGCGCGGGCGGGCAGGGCGGCCGTCCGGTCGACGAAGCCATGGCCGGTGGCGGCGTCATACAGCGGCACCCTGCCGTTCGTGCCGACCGCCACCGCGCCGGACGCGGCGCGGCCGGTGAAGTCGAAGCGCAGTTCGCCTGGCGAGTCCACGCGTGCCAGTACGGCGGGCGTGGCCACGCACGCGGCAAGTGCGAAACCGCCCGCAACGGCGAGCGCGCGGCGGCGATGATTATTTGGCATGGACATCTTGTAATTTCTCCCGTGATCGACAGATACGCGGCGGTTCGCAAGAACGTGTTCAACTGGCCTGGCGCATCCCGCGGACCCGTCGACCTATGACGGCCGCGGCATTCATGGCTGCGGCTTCTTCGGCCCATAATGATAGGTCTTCACCTTGTCGGTGATGACCACGTCCGGGTTGTTCAGCAGCCGGATCATCTCGAAGCCGGCCAGCAGCACCGGGCCGTAGCCGGCCATCGCGTTGATGCTGGTCGGCCGGTTGTAGTAATACACGTGGTCGCTGGCGAACGTGGTGGCGGTCACGCCGTCGACGACGCTGCCGTCCGGCTTGATGCGCGCCGAGATGCCGGCCCATCCCGCCTGCGCGATCGAGCCGTAGGTGGTCGGGCTGATCCAGCCCTGGTTGATCGCGTGCGCCAGCGCGTAGACGAACATCGCCGTGCCGGAAGTTTCCAGGTACGAGTCGTGCCGGTCCAGCATCTGGTGCCACATGCCTTCGCCGGACTGCTGTTTCGCGATGCCGCGCAAGGCGGCGCGGTGTTGCGCCAGTACCTTCTGGTAGCCCGGGTGGCTCTTCGGCAGTACGTCGAGCAGGTCCGACATCGCCAGCACCGCCCAGCCGTTGGCGCGGCCCCAGTAGAACTCGGGCGCATCGGGATTGTTCTGGTTCCAGCCGTGCGTGTACAGGCCGATCTGCCTGTCGAACAGGTACTTCGAGATGCCCAGCACGTTCTTCACGGCGTCGTCGTAGTAGCGCCGCTCGCCTGTCAGGCGGCCCATCTCGGCCAGTGCGGGAATGCTCATGTACATGTCGTCGGCCCACACGGACCATGCCTGCGGGCGGTTGCGCGCCAGCGTGCCGTCCTTCAGCCGCACCTGCCTGCTGTGCACCCAGTCGGCCAGCGTGGCGATCACGGGCGACATGTCCGGGCCGATCTTTTCCAGCCGGGCGCGCACCAGCGCCGCGCACATCGAACCCGAATCGTCCAGCGCATGGGGTTTCACCCAGCGCGCGAAGCTGTTCGCGCGGCCCAGGCTGAAGCGCTTTTCCTGCTCCGTGAAATAGCCGATGCGCTGGTGGAAGAAGGCCAGGTGGCGCTCGGTCATCGCCGTCCATGCCGGGTCGCCCGTCACACGGCGGCCCAGCATCAGGCCGGCGTGCATCACGCCCATTTCATAGTTCATGATGCCGAAATCGTTCGGCGACGGCTCCACGATCGCCGTGGCGACCGGCGCGCTGAAATCGGTGACCGGTTCGCCGGTGGCCTTGTCGACGATCCGGCTGGGCGTGGCGCGGTCGATGAAACCGCGCACGGCGGCCAGCTGCGCGGTGATCTCGGCGACCACCGGCAGTTTATAGGGCACCGGGTAGGTGCCTTCCAGCGGATCGTTGAGGTTCTTGTTGTCCGGATTGCGGTACGGGCCGGCGGCGTGGGCCGACGTGACGGCCAGTGCCGCCAGCAGCATGCAGAGCGTGAGCGCTTTCGTCTGTGTTTTCATTTCGTCACCCGGAAGTAATCGGCATCGAGCCAGGCACCGGAAGGCCGTGCCGCATCGCTGGCGCTGTACAGTCCCATCTGCGCGCCGACCCAGTGGCCCTTGGTGGCGGCGAACGGCGCGCCGGCGTCGGCGAACGTCTTGCCGTCCACGCTGTACTGGAACCGCGCGCTGGCGCCTTCGCCCATCGCCATCCGCAGCGTCAGTTCGGCCGGCGCTTCGTGCAGCAGCACCGTTTCGCTTTCCGTGCAGCGCGGCCGGAACGGCGTGCAGGTGGTGTAGACCAGGTGCAGCGCGGCGCCGCGCTGGCGCAGGCCCAGCGCCGCATAGCTCTGCCCGTTCAGGATCAGGCCCGCACGGTCGCCGTCCTTTGCGCCGTGCAGCGCGATCCTGGTCTCGGCGGTGAAGGTGGTGGCGGGCAGTTTCTGCGCGACGATGTTCGGCGCGGCGCGGACGAAGTCCTTCGATGCCGGCACGGCCAGCACCGGCAGGCGCAGGTGGCCGGGGCGGGCGGCCAGCGAATGCCAGCCTTCCTGTGGATTGGCATTCCATTGCCATTGCAGTCCAAGTACCTTGCCGTCGAATTCGTCGGTGCTGGCCGGCACCGCGACCGGCTGCCCGGCCACCGGTTTTTCATGCGTGGCGACCGGGTTGCCGATGCCCGGCTTCTGTCCGGGCCGGCCGATGACGGGCCAGCCGTCCCGCCACGCCATCGGCTGCAGGTGCACCACGCGGCCATACGCCTTGCGGTCCTGGAAGTGCAGGAACCAGTCCTTGCCGTCCTGCGCGCGCACCCACGCGCCCTGGTGCGGACCGTTGACGGGCGTGTCGCCCTGTTCCATCACGATGCGGTCCTCGTACGGCCCGTCGATGGTGCGCGAGCGGAACACCGACTGCCAGCCGTGCTCGACGCCGCCGGCCGGTGCGAACACGTAGTAATAGCCGTCGTGTTTGTAGAACTTCGGCCCTTCCAGCGTGCGGTAGCCGGGCAGCCTGTCGCCGTCGACGATGACCTTGCCCTGCGTATCGAGCAGGCGGCTGCCGTCCGGCGCCATGCTGCGCAAGGTCAGCCGGTTGTTGATGCCGGCGCGGCTCTTCGCCCACGCATGCACGAGATACGCCTTGCCGTCGTCGTCCCACAGCGGCGACGGATCGATGATGCCCTTGCCCGGCAACAGCAGGCGCGGTTCGCTCCACGGGCCGGCGAAATCCGTCGCCGTCGTCACGTACACGCCGTGGTCTGGGTCGGGATAGAAGATCCAGAACTTGCCGTCGTGGTGGCGCAGGCAGGGCGCCCACACGCCGCCGCCGTGGCGCGGTGTCGAGAAATGCGCCGCCGGCACCTGTTTCGGCAGCGCGTGGCCGACCAGGCGCCAGTTCACCATGTCCTTCGACTCCAGCAGCGGCAACCCGGGCGCGCTGTTGAAGCTCGACGACGTCATGTAGTAGGTGTCGCCGACGCGCACCGCGTCCGGATCGGAGTAGTCCGCATTCAGCACGGGATTCCGGTAGCTGCCGTTGCCCAGGTCGGGCACCCAGGCCTCGGCCGCGTAGGCCTGTGCGAACGGGACGAGATGAGCGGCAAGGGCGATCGCTGACAGCGCGATCCGGTGTCGCAAACGGTGCATGGGGTCTCCTGTTTTTTTATGTGGCACTACGGTTTCGCACATTGGTCAGGCCGCTGATTATTTGGCCTGACCAACTTATTTTCAGGATGGCTCAAAATGCATGATTACGCAAACAGATATTGCCTTAGCCCCGTTATGTTTTCTCACATCGCCCTATGACAGGCGCTGATAGCCCGAACATCGTCGTGCTGGCAATTCTCCCCCGACCTGCTGTAAAGTGGTCAGGCCAGATGTCGCCTGGTGTCGGACACTTTTCCGAAGGAAATGGTGTCGGACACCGGTTTTCGGCTGCGGACAACAACTACAGGAGACAACGATGCAGGTTTTCGGCGGATGGATGGGCATGGTAATGGTGGCTGCGTCGGCGGCGGCCCTGGCCGCGCCGGCGGCGGACCAAGTAGTCCCTATCGAACCCGGCGCACCGGTACATATCGAACCGGGCGCACCGGTGCGCATAGCCGGCGAAGCCGCTGCCGATGCCTGGGTCGAAGCGCGCTTCCGGCCGCTGGCCGGGCAGGGCGGCGACGGCAAGCTGTACGTCGTCGGCCGCTACCGGGATGAAGGCAACTGGTATGGCGCGGGCTTGAGCTACCAGCCGGCGGTGGGGCGCATCCAGGTGGAGATCGTGCGCATGCAGGGCGGCCAGCTGACGCGCCTGAAAGGTTTCGGCCGGGCCGCCGCCGCCGATGGCCGTTTTCACACCGTACGGCTGGAGATGGCGGGCAGCACGCTGGCCACCTACCTGGACGGCGAGCGCATCACCAGCGTGACCGATACCGCGCTGCCGCAGGCGGGCCGTTTCGGCGTCGTCGCCAGCGGCAGCGCCTTCGAAGCCAGCGTGCCCGTCACCGGCGACGCCATGCTGAAGCCGGCGCGGCTGGCGCTGGCCCGCGCGCCGCAACTGGCGCAGCTGACGCTGGGCGATGGCCCGCTGCGGCTCGACGTCAGTGCGCTGGGCAGCTACCGGCTTGCCGGCGATCCCACCGCGGCGCAGCCCGCCGGCAAGCCCGGCACGTTCCTGACCGCCGCCAGCCCGCCGAACGCGACCGCCTTCGGCGCCGTGCCGTTCCGCTTCACGGCCGTGGCGGCCGATCCGGCGCTGGTGCGCGCCGAGGCGGGGGACGGGTCGGTCACGCTGACGCCGCTGGCGCCCGGTGCCACCACGGTCACCTTGGCCAGCATGGACGATCCGAACGTCCGTTCCGTGGTTGCCGTGCGCATCGCGGAACGCAAGGCGCCAGCCACTGCCGCATACCGGCTCGGCGGCGCCGTCACCCCGGCCATCGGCGAACGCGGCGTGCCGTACGACACGCCGCTGCGCCTTCGCTTCGACGCGATGCCGGTCCTGGGCACGTCCGGTGCGATCCGCATCCACCGCAAGCGCGACGGCGCTCTTGCCGACACGATCCACGCCAGCGGAGAATACGACCGGCTGGGCTACGACGGACAGCCATATCGCCGCGCGGTGCGGCTGCAGCCGATCGCCATCGAGGGCCGCAACGCCGTCATCCACCTGCACAGCGCGAAGCTGCAACCGGATGAGGAATACGTCGTCACCATCGACGACGGCGTCTTCGCCGGCCGTCTGAACGGCCAGCCGTTCGCCGGCATCGGCAAGGAGCACGGCTGGACATTCCGCACTCGCGCCGCAGTCCCGCAGCGGGCGACCCTGGTGGTGGACGACGACGGCGCAGCCGACTTCCGCACCGTGCAGGGGGCGCTGAACCACGCGATGCGGCATGCCGCCCGCGCCACGCCGGTCATGGTGGACATCCACAATGGCCGCTACCAGGAGCAGCTGTACCTGCGCGGCAAGGACAACCTGACCTTGCGCGGCCAGAGCCGCGACGGCGTGGTGATCGACGCGCTGAACGGCGACGGCCTCAATCCCGGCTCCGGCACCGCCCAGGACGCGCAATCGCCCGGCATCAACGGCGGCCGTGCCATCTTCCTCGTCGAGGATGCCGACCTGCTGACGCTCGACACGCTGACCATCCGTAACAGCACGCTGCGCGCCTCGCCCGGCGGCGGCCAGGCCGAAGCGGTCTTCTTCAACAGCGAAGGGCGCCTGGTCGCGAAGAACGCCAGCTTCTTCAGCGAGCAGGACACGATCCAGGTACGCGGCTATGCGTGGTTCTACCGCACGCTCATCGCCGGCAACGTGGACTTCATCTGGGGGAACAACCGCGCCGCGCTGTTCGAGGACAGCGAGATCCGCACCGTGGGCGACAGCGCCAATTCCAGGAACGGTGGCTACCTTTTGCAGGCGCGCACCGTGTCGGCCGGCGACCGGGGCTTCATGTTCGTCAACAGCCGGCTCACGCACGGCCCCGGCCCTACCGGCAACGACGTGCCGGCCGGCGCCACGTGGCTGGCGCGCAGCCCCGGCTATGCCTACACGTGGGATCACATCGCCTTCATCGATTGCCGCATGGGCCCGCACATCGCGCCGGCCGGCTGGGCCGGGCCGAATGCGAAGCAGCCGGTGCCGAATCCATCGCTGGCCACGGCCACTGCGGGCTGGCGCGAATACGGCACGATGGACCTGGACGGCAAGCCGCTCGATGTGCGCCAGCGCGTGCATGGCCGGGTGCTGAGTGCCGATGAGGCGAAGGCGGCTTACGGATCGCGGGCGGCCTACTTTTCGGGGTTCGATGGCGGGAAGGGGTGGAGTCCGGTGCCGTGACGCTGCCGGCGTGGCCGCGGCATGCTCGATTGCACAGGTAGACAATCGGAGCCGCGGCGAAACGCTCAATTGTTTGACCAGTGAGGGGTCATGTCACACGGGCAAAAGGCTTTATGATCTGCCACTGTTCCATAGACCAACCCAGAAGCCCCGATGCCCAAGATCCCCGCCTCGTTCCGTCGCCGCTGCGTTCCCCACCTTCTTCAACTGAGCCTCGCCGCGCTGGCATTGCAGGCCGGCGCCCAGGAGCTGGGCATTCCCCAGGCTTCCGACATGCAGCAGCGCCAGTCGCAGGCCGGCATCGGCGCGAATGCGCCGGTATTCCTGATGGCGGCGGTGCCGCTGTCGGCGCAAGGGAAATTCAGCGTATATTCGTCCAGCGACGGCGTCACGTTCACGACACTGGCATCCGAGGCCCATGCGCCGGCCGGCCCGGCGCTGGCCGAGCCGTCGATCGTGCGGCATGACGGTCAGTACTATGCCGTCTACGCGCAGGGTGCGGGCCTGGGCATCGCCCGTTCCGCCGACCTGAAAAAGTGGGAAACGCTGAATATGGCGCCGCTGGCGCTGCCCGGCGGCATGTCCGATGGCAGGCCGGTTTCCGCGCCGCGCTGGGTGCGCGAAGCGAACGGCACGCTGAAGGTGGTGCTTGCCGCGGGTACGCAGACCTTCATGGTCGCGCCGGACGCCGGCTTCACGGCATGGTCGGCACCGCAGGCGGTACAGGGCCTGGCCGGCGGCGCATCGATCATCGCCACCGAGGGCGGCTATACGGCACTGGTACGCAACGCCGCCAGCGGCGTGCTGGAGGTGGCCACGGCGCCGGCGCTGGCGGGGCCGTGGACCGTGGCGCAGCAGGGCAGCGGCCCCGGTGCGTCGGCGGGCGGCCAGTCGCTGGTCAGGCTGGCCGATGGCGCCTGGCGCGCGTATTTCGCCGATGCCGATGCCGATGGCCGCCGGTACTGGTATGCGGACAGCCGCGACCTGCGCACCTGGTCGCCGAGGGCGCAGGTGGGCGGCGTGTCCGGCATGGTCGGCAGCGCGTCGGTCATTCCCGAGGAGCGCAAGGCCTTCGCCGCCGCGACGAAGCCGAAGGGCCAGCCGAAGAAGGTGTCGTGGGACCAGCATTCGCTGATGGTCGACGGCAAGCGCATCGTCGTCTGGTCCGGCGAGGTGCACCCGTTCCGGCTGCCCAATCCTTCGCTGTGGCGCGACGTGATCCAGAAGATGAAGGCGGTCGGCTTCAACGGCATCGCCTTCTACTTCGACTGGGGCTACCACTCGCCGGCGCCGGGCGTGTACGATTTCAACGGCATCCGCAACGTCGAACGCGCGATCGAGATCGCCGAGGAAGAGGGGATGTACATCATCGCCCGCACCGGCCCTTACGTGAACGCCGAACTGACCGGCGGCGGCTATCCGGGCTGGATGTTCCGCAACCGCGCCGAGGCGCGCACCGACGATCCCGCGTACCTGGCGGCGTCCGACGAGTGGATGACCCAGATTAACGCGATCATCGCGCGCCACCAGGTCACGACAGGCGGCGGCAACGTCATCGCCTACCAGCTCGAAAACGAACTGGGCAAGGTGGAACCGAAGCACGTGCGCCAGATGGAGCACCTGGCGAAGAAAGCGCGCGCCGACGGCATCACGGTGCCGTTCTTCCACAACGCGGCCGGCCGCCTGCCCGACTGGGCGCCGAAGGATTCGGCCGCGCCATGGGCCAACAAGGGCCCGACCGACATCTACGCGTTCGACGGCTATCCCGGCGGCAGCTGCAATGTATTCGCCGATCCGTCCGGCCCGAACAAGGCGCCGGACTGGGGCATCTACGCGCAGCCGGGGCCGAAGGCCGGTTCGCTGTCCTCGCCCAACACGCCGGGCTTCGCCGCCGAACTGGGCGCGGGCTGGTTCGACTACTGGGGCTCGAACGGCACCTACGAATGCACGGCCGAGCGCCAGGGCAAGGGCTTCCAGCGCGTGTTCTACGGCACCAACCTGATCAACCGGATCACCATCCACAACGTGTACATGACGTTCGGCGGCACCTCGTGGGGCTGGCTGGCCGGCCCGGTGGTGTACACGTCCTACGACTACGGCGCGCCAATCTCGGAAGACCGCGGCCTGCGGCCCAAGGCGCTGGCGCTGAAGCAGCAGGGCATGATGGTGCAGGCGGCCGAACAGGCGCTGGCGCAGATGGACAAGGGGCCGGTCATCGCCACCTCGTCGGACAAGGTCAAGGTCTACCACAACGTCAATCCGAAGCTGGGCGCGCACGTGCTGCTGGCCGTGCACAGCCCGTCGGACCTGCTGACCGACGACAGCTTCACGTTCGACCTGGCGACGAAGGACGGCAGCTACCGGGTGCCGCTGCGCCTGAACGGCCAGGATGCCAAGATGCTGCTGGCTTCCTATCCGATGGAGCGGCAGCACCTGGTGTATTCCAGTTCCGAGTTGCAGACGCACTTCAACAACGGCGAACGCGACATCGCGGTACTGCATGGCCGCGGCGGCGAAGCCGGCGAAACGGTGCTGCGCTTCACCGGTGCGCCGAAGGTGGAAGTCCTGGCCGGCAAGGTGGCATCGAGCTACGACGCCGCGAAGGGCGACCTGAAGCTGACATACACGCATGACGGCCTGGCGCGCGTGCGCATTACCGGCGGCGGCCGCGCGCCGCTGCTCCTGCTGCTGGCGGACGAGAAGACCAGCCAGCAGTTCTGGACCCAGAAAACCCCGGCCGGGCAGGTGCTGCAGCTGACGCCGGCCATGGTGCGCAGCGCCACGCTGGCCGGCGGCAGGCTGGCGCTGACGGGCGACACCACCGCCGCCAGCACGATCGAGATCTGGGGGCCGCAATTCAGTGCCGCCACGTTCAACGGCGAGGCCCTGTCGCTGGGCGCGCAGCCGGACGGCAGTTTCAGGTCGAACGCCGTGGCCGGCCCGGCCGCCGTGAAGCTGCCGGACCTGGCGGCGCTGCCGTGGACGCGCCGTGCCGGCAGCCCCGAGGCGCAGCCGGGCTTCGACGACGCCGCATGGGTGAAAGCGGACAACCGCGCCTCCGCCGCGCAGACCTGGACGATGCCGGAACGCGGCCAGCCGACGCTGGCGATGAGCGACTACGGCTTCCACCACGGCGACGTGTGGTACCGCGGCCATGTGGACATCACCGACCGGAAGACGAACCAGCTCGAACTGTTCATCGGCGCCGGCGGCGCCGGCATGGCGCAGGTGTGGATCGACGGCCGTTTCGTCGGCCAGCATGAAATGGACACCGGCCGCTCGTTCCCCGAAACCACCGACAGCGTGAAGCTGTCGCTGAGGGGGGCAAATGAGCTGAAGCCGGGCAAGCACGTGATCGCCGTCATGGTGCGCAACAATTCGCACAACTGGAACCTGATGGCCGACGACTACCACCGCGAAGCGCGCGGCCTGATCTCGGCGTCGCTGACCTCGAAGGGCGGCAAGCGCTTCGGCGTGCCGATCGCATGGCGCATCCAGGGCCGGCGCGGCGGCGAGACGCTGGCCGACGTGGCACGCGGCCCGCTGAACAATGGCGGCCTGCACGGCGAACGCGAAGGCTGGCACCTGCCATCGGCCGGCAATCCCGGCGCCGGCTGGACGGCGGCGAAGCCGACCGACGCGCCGCCGGCGCCCGGTACCTACTGGGTCAGGACCAGTTTCGACCTCGACCTGCCGAAGGGGCACGACGTGCAGCTGGGGCTGGCGTTCGGCGATACGTCGAAGCCCCGTTCCGAGCGGGAGAACCGCGCGCTGATCTTCGTGAACGGCTGGAACATGGGCCAGTTCATCGCCCACATCGGCCCACAGCGCACCTTCGTGATCCCGCCCGGCATCCTGAACCCGAACGGGCGCAACACGATCGCGCTGGCGGTCACCACCGACGGCAGGAAGGAAAACGCGCTGGAGCCTGTGCGGCTGGTGAACCTGCGCACCGCGCGCGGCGGCGTGCCGCTGGAGATGGTGGCAACGCCGCAGGACGGGCGCCGCTGAGCGGTGAGCATTGAACGGCCCGGCCTTGCCGGGCCGCCTCCATTCCCCGCTTGGTGCGCCAGCTAACGGACGGCAAGCCGCGATGGGTCCACCCTTGCGCTGATCGACGGGAGGACCCATGGACGCAGGTTACGTAAAGCTGGACAACGATACGGCAATAGCCCACCTGGTACCGCACGCGGATCCGGCGCTGGCCTGCTGGGCCGCGCTGGTGCAGGTGTGGGACGGTATCGAAGGCACTCTCGAGGATACCGACCCGCCCGGCGGCGCGGGAAACGCCACGCCGATCATGCTGGTGCGGCCGTTCGGCTGACCCGGCCGCACCGGCACACGGTTCGACGCAGTTCCTTTTCAGCGCGGCGCGGCCTGCGCGCCATTGAACAGTTCCAGCGGTACCGCGTCGGCCATCGCGGCCATGCCCGCATCGTTCGGGTGCAGGTGGTCGCCGCTGTCGTACTTCACCAGCAGCCGCGCCGGCCGCGCGGGATCGCGCAGGGCGCGGTCGAAATCGATGACGGAATCGAACTCGCGGCTGTCGCGGATCCAGCGGTTGACGGCCTGCCGCACGGCTTCCTTGGCGGGCGTGTAATAGCCGGGGAAGACCGTGCCCTCGAACGGCGTCAGCGTGGCGCCGTGGACGGCGATGCCGTGCGTGCGGGCGCGCGCGATCACCTGGCGGTAGCCGGCGATCAGCTCTTCGGCCGGGGGCACGTCGGCGGCCTTCGGGTGGCCGATGTCGTTGATGCCGATGAGCAGCACCAGGTGGCGCGCGCCGGCGGTGGCCAGCACATCGCGGTCGAAGCGCGCCAGCACGGCGCGGCCGAACGGCGGCCAGCCTTCCGGATCGCGCAGCAGCCGGTTGCCGCCGATGCCGCGGTTGACGACACCCATCTGCGCACCGGCCGGCAGGCGCCGCGCCAGCAAGTCAGGCCAGCGCCGGTTGGCGTTCGCCGTGGTGATGGCGCCATCCGTGATCGAGTCGCCGAGCGCGACGATCGCGCCGCCGCCGGCCATCACGTCCACTTCGGTGAGAAACGGCCACGACGCGATCGTGGCGCGCGTCGGGAACGCCGCCGCGCCGGCGAAGTTGCCCGGGCCGGAAACGTAGCTGGTCTGGTACGCCGCTTCGTGCACCGTGGTGGCTTTCGCCTGGCCCGGCAGGTACAGGCTCACGGCCAGGTCGGACTGCGCCGGTACCGCCAGGTCCACCGGGTCCGACAGCATCGGCGCGCCGGGTGGAATCACGACCGACGGACGGCCGCCGAAGGTCAGCGCGCGGCCCGAGGCGGCGTCGATGGCGGCGCCATTGGCCCGCAACGCCACGTGCGCGGCGCCGACGCGCAGCGGCACGCTGCCCAGTTCATTCGACAGGCGGATACGCACCTGGCTGCCGCCGGCGCTGGTGCGGACGATCAGCCGGACCGTCTGGTTGGTGAACGTCTGCAGCGTCTTCGGCGCCGCATCGGCGGGCGCCGTTCCCCACGTGCCGACCCAGTCCTTGCCGGCTTCCGGCGCGCCATGGGCAAGCGGCACGGCGGCCCATGCCGCCAGCGCGAGGGCCGCGGCCAGCAGGCTGCGCCGCGCGGGCGCAAACGTGTTGTTCAAATTCGTCTCCTGGTTCGTTGAAGTCCCGCGATGGCGGGAACAGGCGACACTGTAAGCAGCGCGGGCAACGCGCGCAAGTGGCGCATGGCGTTGCTTCCAGCCGACAGCATCGTCAACTTTTGCACCAAAACCGGCCGTAACGGCTCAACTACGTGAGTGATTGCGGCGCGTCCCTCCTTTATAAAAAACAATCGTCCTAAGATCGAACCGACTCCGGCAAACGGAGCACGACAAATAAAAAAGCGAGGAGACGGTATGAAGTCCACGAAGCACATGGGGCATCGCGCGCTGCCGGCCGTGCGGTTGACGAGCGTGGCGCTGGCGATCGCCACGCTGGCGGCACAGGCAGCCGCGCAGGAAGCGCCGGCGCAGCAGGGCGCACCGGCGGCACAGGATCCGAACGTCGTCGTCGTGACGGGGTTCCGGGCCAGCCTGAACAGCGCGCTGAACACGAAGAAGAATTCCGACGGCATCGTCGACGTGATCAAGGCCGAGGACATCGCCAAGTTTCCGGATGCGAACCTGGCCGAGTCGCTGCAGCGCGTGCCCGGCGTGGCGCTGGCGCGCGGCGACGGCGGCGAAGGCAAGCAGATCACGGTGCGCGGGCTGAATGCCGGCTTTACGCGGGTGCGCATCAACGGCATCGAGGGTGTGGCGGCGACCGGCGCATCGGACATCAACGGCAGCACGAACCGCGGCCGCGGCTTCGATTTTTCCGTGTTCGCCTCCGAACTGTTCAACAGCCTGGAAGTGCGCAAGACCTCCGAAGCCAGCGTGGAAGAAGGCTCGCTCGGCGCCACCGTCGACCTGCGCACCGGGCGCCCGTTCGACTTCAAGGGCCGTACCGTCAGCATCGGCGTCCAGCAGAACTACAACGACCTGTCGCGCAAGACGCAGCCGCGCGTGACGGCACTGTACTCCGACCGGTGGGAAACCGGCTACGGCCGTTTCGGCGCACTGGTCTCCGGCGCGTGGTCGAAGAAGCGCGCGCAGGAAGAGGGCTACGAAGCGGTGGAGCTGCTCAGCGCCAGCGCCGACGGCGGCTTCTGCTCGCCGCTCGGCGTGTCGCCGCAGTCTCCCGCCAACGACCCGGTGCGCGGTGTCACGGCCACGTCCTGCGGCTTCGGCACCAGCCGGCTGGCCAGCGCCGCGGCCTACAACGACGTGATGGGCCGCACCGACGACTACGGCGGCACGGTCGCCAGCCCTGCCGCCGGCTCCGGCGCCTACCATCCGCGCATTCCACGCTACCGCCGCTCGATGACGGACTACGAGCGCACCGGCATCACCGGCGCGCTGCAGTGGCGCCCCTCGGCGAACACGGACGTCAACCTCGATCTCATGTACGGCAAGTTCGAGAACCGCCGCTACGACAACTACATCTCGGCGATCTCGTTCGGCCGCACGCTGGCGGCCGCCAACGGCAAGCCGCAAACGTCGATCGTGGATGCCCACTTCGACCAGAACGGCAGCTGGGACTACGGCAGGTTCAACGACGTCGACATCCGCACCGAGGGGCTGCTGGACGTGTACAAGACGACATTCAAGCAGCACGTGCTGTCCGGCGGCCACCGTTTCTCGGACCACCTGAAGGTCAACTTCCTGCACGGCGTGTCCGACTCCGAGCTGGACGAGCCGCTGCGCGCAACCGTGCAGTTCGACGCGCCGAACGTGGACGGTTTCGAGTTCGACTTCCGCGAGAACCGCAACGTGCCGAGGCTGAACTTCGGCATCGACGTATCGGATCCGGACAGCTTCACCTTCGGCCCGCAGGAAACCAACGGCACGCTGCACGGCCAGTTCGTCGGCCGCTACCTGAATACCCGCAACCGGCTCAAGACCACGGAGCTGAACGGCGCGTGGGAAGTGAACGACAACCTCACGCTGAAGGCCGGTTTCTCGGCGCGCAAGAACACGTGGAGCAACTACGAAGTCGGCTCGGGCGGCTCCGGCCTGCCGCTGCCGGCCGGTACCACGCTGGCCGACGTGACGCAGCAGGTCAGCGGCTTCGGCCGCGGGCTGGGCGGGGGCGGCGTGCCGTCTTCCTGGGCGGCCGTCGATCTCGACAAGTTCCGCGCCGTGTGGGACATCGAATGCCACTGCGCCGCCGTACCGGGCTCGGAATACAACTTCATCAACCAGGCCAACCGGGGCGTGGAGGAAAAGATCAACGCGCTGTTCGCGATGGTCGACTTCAACTACGACTGGGGCGGCATCGGCTGGCGCGGCAACGTGGGCGTGCGCGGCGCGGACACGAAGGCCACGTCGATGGCGCTGATCAATGTGAACGGCCAGTTGCAGCCGAACGTGGGCGTGAAGAAGTACCGCGACTGGCTGCCCGCGCTGAACGTGACGGCGATGCTGCCGAGCGACGTGTTCCTGCGCTTCTCGGCCGGCAAGACGCTGTCGCGCCCCGAGTACATGGACCTGGCGCCCTCGGTCACGCTGTCATCGCAATCGCAGACCGTCTCGATCGGCAATCCGGAGCTCGATCCGATCCGCGCGCGCACCTATGACCTGCAGGCCGAGTGGTACTACGCCAAGAACGCGATGGTGTCGCTGGGCGTGTTCCGCAAGGAGATCGGCTCGTTCATCCAGGGCGTTTCCGAGCGCGCCGTGTACTCGTCGCTGGGCCTGCCGAACGAACTGCTGCTGGGCGGCGGCTGCTCGATCACCGGTGGCACCCCGGCCTGCGCCACGCTGCCCGATACCACGGTGGTCGTCAACCGCAAGGTCAACACGGCCGGCGGCCCGCTGAACGGCGCCGAGTTCAACCTGCAGACGCCGTTCACCTTCCTGCCCGGCGTGTGGCAGAACTTCGGCCTGCTGGCCAACTACACGTACGTGAAGTCGAAGATCCGCTATATCACGCGGGTCGACAATCCGCGCACGGCGGCCAACGAGGAGCTGTCGCAGACCGCCAACTTCACCGGCCTGTCGCCGCGCGCGCACAACCTGACGCTGTACTACGAGGACGCGAAGTTCAGCGCGCGGGTATCGAAGGCGCACCGCTCGGCCTACCTGTACGCCGTGCTGGGCGACGTGCAGGGCCACGACTTCACCACGGTCGACGCTTCCACCAACTACGACGCCAGCATTTCCTACCAGTTGACGCCGAACCTGCGCATCTCGCTCGAAGGCCAGAACCTGACCGACGAGCCGCTGCGCTACGGCCGCGACACGCAGCGCAACGACACGCTGCTGTATGTGCACTCCGGCCGCACGGCCGTGCTGGGCCTCAGCTACAAGTTCTGATTCCGCAGTAACACCAAGCCCGCAGCCGCGGGCTTGGTGCATTCGCAAGTGTCTTGAATCGGTAATAAACATTCAGGGCGCCCGACATCAACGCAAGAGAGGATGAGACATGCAAAGACCGCAACCGAAGTTGATAGCGCTTGCAGCACTGGCTGTGTGTGCGATGGCCGCCCACGCCAATGCCCAACAGGCGACGGGTGAGGCGGGGCAGCTGGATGGGCAACAGGTCGCGCAGGCAGCCGTGCCGGCGGACCCTCAGCCGGGCGCGCAATCCAGCGGCCAGTCCGGAACGCAGGGCGCAACGGGTTCCACGGCCCAGCCGGCCAGCCAGGGGAGCGGCGCGGAAGCCAACACCGTCGTCGTGACCGGCTTCCGGGCCAGCCTGAACAGCGCCCTGAACACGAAGAAGAATGCCGACGGCATCATCGACGTCATCAAGGCCGAGGACATCTCGAAATTCCCCGACGCGAACCTGGCCGAGTCGCTGCAGCGCGTGCCCGGCGTGGCGCTGGAACGCGGCGACGGCGGCGAGGGCAAGCAGATCACCGTGCGCGGCCTCAATTCCGGTTTTACGCGGGTGCGCATCAACGGCATCGAAGGCGTGGCGGCCACCGGCGCATCCGACATCAACGGCAGCACGAACCGCGGCCGGGGCTTCGACTTCTCCGTGTTCGCATCGGAGCTGTTCAACAGCCTGTCGGTGCGCAAGACCGCCGAGGCGGCCGTCGAGGAGGGGTCGCTGGGCGCCACCGTCGACCTGCGTACCGGCCGCCCGTTCGACTTCAAGGGCCGCACGATCAGCTTCGGCCTGCAGGAATCCTACCGCGAGATGGGCAAGAAAACCCAGCCGCGCGTGACGGGCCTGATCTCCGACCGCTGGGAAACGCCATACGGCCGCTTCGGCGCGCTGGTTTCCGGTGCATGGTCGAAGCGGCGCGCGCAGGAAGAGGGCTACGAGGCCGTCAGCATCGTGGCCGCCAATACCGACGGCGGCTTCTGCTCGCCGGCCGGCGTCAGCCCGCAGACACCGCCGAACGACCCGGTGAAAGGCGTCAATGCCACTTCCTGCGGCTTCGGCGCCGACCGGCCCACCGATGCCACCGCCTATAACGAGGTGTTCGGCCGCCGCGACGACTACGGCGGCCTGCTGGCCAACCCCGCGGCCGGCAATGGCGCCTTCCACCCGCGCATTCCACGTTTCCGCCGCTCGATGACGGACTACGAGCGCCTCGGCCTGACAGGCGCGCTGCAGTGGAAGCCGAACGCCGACACGGACGTCAACCTGGACCTCATGTACGGCAAGTTCGACAACATCCGCTACGACAACTACATCTCGGCGATCTCGTTCGGCCGCACGATGGCGCAGGCCAACGGCAAGCCGCAGACGTCGATCGTGGATGCCGAATTCAACGAAAACGGGCGCTGGATCTACGGCAAGTTCAACGACGTCGATATCCGCAGCGAAGGCCTGGTGGACGTTTACCAGACCATCTTCAAGCAGCACGTGTTCACGGTCGGCCACCGCTTCTCCGACACGCTGCGCGCCAACTTCATGCACGGCGTATCGGACTCCGAGCTGGACGAACCGATGCGCGCCACCGTGCAGTTCGACGCGCCGAACGTGGACGGTTTCTCGTTCGACTTCCGCCAGAACCGCGACGTGCCAATCCTGAACTTCGGCATCGACGTGGCGAACCCGGACAACTTCACCTTCGGTCCGCAGGACCCCAACGGCACGCTGCGCGGCCAGTTCGTGGGCCGCTACCTGAACACGACCAACCGGCTGCAGACCACGCAGGCCGACGTGGAATGGGAAGTCAACGACCGCATCACGCTGAAAACCGGGCTGTCGGCACGCAAGAACCGCTGGAGCAACCTGGAGCTGGCTTCGGGCGGCAACGGCCTGACACTGCCGGCCGGCACCACGGTGGGCGACTATACCCAGCAGATCACCGGCTTCGGCAAGAACCTCGGCGGCACCGGCGTGCCGACGTCGTGGGCCACGGTGGACCTCGATAAGTTCCGCTCCGCATGGGACATCGAATGCCATTGCGCCGCCGTCCCGGGCTCCGAATACAACTACCTGACGCAGTCGAACCGCTGGGTCGAGGAGAAGATCAACGCGGTGTTCGCCAGCGTCGACTTCAACTACGACGTGGGTCCGGTGACCTTCCGCGGCAACCTGGGCGTGCGCGGCGCCGAGACGACGCTCAATTCGATGGCGATGATCAACGTGAACGGCCAGCTGCAGCCGAACTACGGCTACAAGAAATACCGCGACTGGCTGCCGGCGCTGAACCTGACGGCGATCCTGCCGAACGACGTGTTCCTGCGCTTCTCGGCCGGCAAGGTGATGTCGCGCCCCGACTACGTGGGCCTGACGCCATCGGTCTCCGTCAACACCACCGGCCAGTCGGTCTCGATCGGCAATCCTAACCTGGACCCGATCCGCGCCAACACCTTCGACCTGCAGGGCGAGTGGTACTACGCCAAGAACGCGATGGTCGGGCTGGGTGTGTTCCGCAAGGACATGAAGTCGTTCATCCAGGGCGTGTCAGAACTGCAGACCTACTCGTCGCTGGGCATCCCGAACGACCTGCTGCAGACGCCGACCGGCTGCTCGATCACCGGCGGCACGCCGGCGTGTCCGACGACGCCGGATACGGTCGTGACGGTCAGCCGCCAGGTCAACACCAGCGGCGGCCCGCTGAACGGCGCGGAATTCTCGTGGCAGACGCCGTTCTCGTTCCTGCCGGGCGCCTGGTCGAACTTCGGCATGATGGCCAACGTGACGCGCGTGAAGTCGAAGATCAAGTACCTGACGCGCCTCGACAATCCGCGCACGCCGGACAACGAGGAGCTGTTCATGATCACCAACTTCACCGGCCTGTCGCCGCGCGCCAACAACCTCACCGTCTACTACGACGACGAGAAGTTCAGCGCCCGCGTCTCGCGCGCCAACCGTTCCAGCTACTACCGGGGCATCCGCGGCAACGTCGACGGCCACGACTACCTGGTCGCCGACGGCACCACCACGTACGACATGAGCACGTCGTACCAGGTCACGCCGCAGCTGCGCATCTCGTTCGAGGCGCAGAACCTGTCGAACGAACCGACCCGCTACTACAACGACACGCAGCGGCAGGACACGCTGCTGTTCGTGAAATCGGGGCGCACCTTCGTGCTGGGGGCGAGCTACAAGTTCTGACGATGTGAAAGGGCCGGCGGTATCGAGCATGCCTCCGGCTTCAAACCAAAATCAGGGACGGACCCTGTTTTTAAGGAAATTTCCTGAAAAATAGGGTCCGTCTCTATTTATTGTGACCGGGTGATGCCGTCGAGCTTCGCCGCCAGGCCGGGAACGCCGGCGGCGGCGAGGCCGAAGGTGTCTTCCAGCACCCCGGCGATCTCGCTGCCCGACGCCAGTTCGCGCCGCACGGCCGGCAGGCCGGCCGGCTGGAACGAGTAGCGCGTGTTGTGCAGCACGTGCCGCCCCTCGTCGACCGTGCGCACGGCGATCAGGTCGCGGGTGAAGTGGGAAACTGGATGCGTCGAGACGTACCAGTTCGACATCTCGACGTCCACCGGATAGGCGGGGCGCAGGTCGAACACGTACAGGTGCAGCCAGTCGCCATCGGTTTCCGCTTCCAGCCGCCATTCGCCGCCCGCGGTTCCCAGGCTGGCAAGGCGGTAGCGGCCGTGCGGCGTCTGCTGGACGACACCGTCGACCAGGCGCAGCGGCGCGGTCGGCGTCATCTTGCCGAAACCGGTGTCGGAAATGAAGCGCTCGCCGTCGATCTCCACCAGCAGCAGCATGTGGGTGCGCGGCGTGACCGCGTCGGGCGGCGCCGTCATGCGCACGCGCGCCAGCAGCGGCGTCGCGTGGAAACCCAGCGCCGCGAGCGCGTGCCGGTACAGCGTGTTGTGCTCGAAGCAGTAGCCGCCGCGGCGCGTGGTGAATTTTTCCACCAGTGCCGGGATCTCCAGCGGCACGGCCAGCCCGGCCAGCGGATTGAGGTTCTCGAACGGGATGGCCTGGATATGGCCGCGCTGGAGCTGCGCCAGCGTGTCGAGCGATGGCGCGGCGCCGGGCGCGGCGCTGGGCAGGTTGATGCCTGTTAAGTTGAAATAGGCGGCGATGGAGTCAGGCACTGGATGCTCCCGGAGACGATAACGGGAGCAGTGTAATTCACGCGCGCACGAACCCCTCGACGTTCTCCGTCGTCACCGGCGTTCCGGCCACTTTCGCCACCGTCACGCCGCGCATCGACACGTTGCGCACCGGCGCCTCGCGCTCGGCCCTGATCAGGCAGACGAACTTCGCCTCGGCGACGGTGATGTTGGAAACATGCAGGCCCTCGATCGGCGTCAGCCGCCTTTCGTAGGTGGGCAGCAGGTTCTTCCACTGGTACAGCACGTCCGTTTCCACCGCCAGCACGCCGCCCTTGATGCTGGTCGCCGTCACGTTTGACACGTGGATGTTCTTCACGAAGCCGCCGCGCCGCTCGTTGGTCTTCACGTACAGGATGTTGTTGATCGTGCTGGCAGCGCCGGAACCGTGGTTGTCGAAGTGGCAGTTGTCGACGAAGACGTTCTCGATGCCGCCCGACAGTTCGCTGCCGATCGCGCACAGCTGGTGGCCGTTCTTGATGCGGCAGTTGCGCATCACGATATTGCGCGCCGGCATGGCCAGGCGCCAGGCATCGCGGTCGCGGCCCGATTTGACGGAGATCGCATCGTCGCCCTGGTCGAACACGCAGTCCTCGATCAGCACGTTCTGCGCCATTTCGGGATCGACGCCGTCGTTGTTGTGGCCATGCGCGGCGATCTTCACGCGGCGGATCACCACGTCGTTCGTCAGGTAGGGATGCATGACCCAGAACGGGCTGTCCTGGATCGTGATGTCTTCCACCAGCACGTGCCTGCAGCGGTTGAACTGCACGAACTGGGGGCGCAGGTTGGCCGCGCCGACCGTCATGTCGCGCTGCTCCACCGGCAGGGGCGTACTGCCGTCAGCAGACAATTTTGCCGACATGTCGTACAGCTTGACCAGCGCATCCATGTGCGGCTTCGGGCGCTTGTACCAGATGCTCCATACGTCCAGCTTCGCGCGCAGCGTGCCTTCGCCGGTCAGCGCCACGTTCTCGCACCGGTACGCATACACCAGCGGCGAGTAGTTGTAGCACTCGAGTCCCTCCCATGTGGTGTGCACGGCCGGCAGGTAGTCGGCTGGATTCTCCGAGAACAGCAGCGTGGCGCCTTTTTCAACGTGCAGGTTGACGTTGCTCCTGAGGTGGATCTTCGCGGTGGGCCATACGCCTTGCGGCACCACCACGATGCCGCCGCCGGCCGCATGGGCGGCATCGATCGCGCGCGCGATCGCCGCGGACGTGCTGCGCTGGTCGGCCCGGTCGGCGCCGAAATCGGTGATGGCGAAGCGCGGTGCACCGGCGAAATCGGGAATGCGGATGGCCGGCATGTCGAACGGCGCGGCGACCCGCACTTCCTCGTGGCGCATGGTACTGCCGCCGAGGCGCAGCGAAGAACAGCCCGGTCCCGCCAGCAGCGGCATGGCGAAGCCGGCAAGCATGATTCTGCGGCGCCGGAAGTTGATGGAGGACTTGCTGGAGGTCGGCATGGTGCGATGTTCCCGTGGATGCGATGGCGCATGGTACGTCGCGCATCCGGCGCCGGGGAGAGGCGGGGTAATCGCTCAGGAGGTTGACCCGCGTGCGCGGGGGGCTGCCCTGCCGGTGCAAAAAAGGTTTGCTTTTGTGACAATTCAGTACATTTTCATGGACGGCCACATTGCATAATCCGGCCACCCGAATCCTCTGAAAGGCATTGCAATGCGTACCATCATCCTGCTGGCCCTGTGCGGCACCCTGGCCGCCTGCGCGGCGCGCTCCACCGTCAAGCTGTCCGACCCGCAAGCCACGAAACTGACAGCGCACAGCGGCCAGGTCTGCATGCTGCGTTCGCCGCTGCCGGCCAACGTGAAGCACAAGGTCCTCGGCAACATCAACAGTTCGAAACAGACCTACGGCAGCGTCAACGAACTGCTGCCGCTGATGGCTGCGGATGCGCGGGCCATCGGCGCCGATACCCTGATCAACCTGAACACGGGCCAGAAGATGGGAATGTGGGCATGGGCGCGGCCGGTCGGCACGGGCGTTGCCGTGAAGGTGGAAGACCAGGGGTTCAGCTGCGCTTCCGCCGGCGGCGAATTGCGCTGAGCGCGGACGGCACGAGTGCCAGGTGCGGGACACGGTGTGCCGGTTCCGCAGGCCATGTTGTAGAGCAGCGCGAAGATTGTGGCGCCGCGCGCCGCTTTTTTTCCCCGGATATCGCCAAGATATTGTCTTGCGGAACTTTCAGCGCTAGCATGGGGTCATGGCCATCTCTGCAACCAGCGCGCTGACTTCCGGCGTCTACACCCCTACCACGACGACGGTCGTCCGCACCGGCAATCCCGCGCTGGCGGCCAAGGCGGCCAGCCTGTCGTCGACGGCCGGTATCGTCGCCACGCTGGGCGGGTCGTCCGGCGCGCAGGTGTACTCGCCGGCCGGACTACTGAATACTCTGGCGCAGGCCGGCACCGCGGCGGCGCTGCCGGGCAACACCGATACCGGTAACGGCACCGGTACCGGCAACAACGCATCCGACCTCGCCAGCAGCGGCCAATGGGCAGCGATCCTGAAGGCCAATCCTTCCGCCGCAGCCTTCGTCATCGGCGCTTCCTACACCAGCGGCATCATCGATACGCTCGCCTGAGCCGCTGCCGGGAGTAACGGCCGTCCCGGATATGTGCCGGACGGCAGATGACGCTGGTGTCGGACACCGGTTTTCGGTACTTTGCCGACGCTCATCACACGCCAAACCGGTGTCGGACACCAAGATACCGGTGTCCGACACCGGTGCGCTATTGCCGCTGACTGCATCGGGCATCGCTAACTGAACAGCATCAGGCCCGGCCCCATTTTTTAGAGCCCCGGTGGCCGGTCAGGCCTGCATCGCGTAACGTTCCAGCCAGTGCGCATACGGCGCCGGCAGCACCCACGACGGGCGATCCAGTCCAAGGTCCTTCGCCGCCCGGTACGGATAGTGCGGGTCGGCCAGCAGCGCGCGGCCCACCATCACCAGGTCCATCTGGCCGTCCGCGATGACGCGGTTGGCGTTGGCCGGCGCGTCGATGCCCCACGATGCGGCAACCGGCAGGCCGGCTTCGCGGCGCACGCGTTCGGCGATCGGGGCCAGGAAGGCCGGGCCCCACGGAATCGCCGTTTTCGGGATCGTGAAGCCGACCGACACGTTCAGCAGGTCGAGGCCGCCGGCGCGCATCTTCTGCACCAGGGCGATCGATTCGAGCAGGGTTTCCTCGTCGCGGCCGTCGTATTCCAGGACGCCGAAACGGGCCGTCAGCGGCAGGTTTTCCGGCCACACTTCGCGCACGGCGGCCAGCGTCTCGAGCAGGAAGCGGCCGCGGTTCTCCGCACTGCCACCGTAGATGTCGTCGCGCTGGTTCGAGTGGGCCGAGAAGAAGGTCTGCGCCAGGTAGCCATGGGCAAAATGCAGCTCGAGCCACTGGAAGCCGGCGTCGCGGGCACGGCGCGCGGCCTGCACGAAGTCGGCTTTCACGCGCTCGATGTCGGCAAGCGTCATCGCCTGCGGCACTTTCGGCAGGTTGGCGCCGAAGGCGATCGCGGACGGCGCGATCGTCTGCCAGCCGCGCGAATCGTCCTCGGCGATGTGGTCGTCGCCTTCCCATGGGCGGTTGGCGCTGGCCTTGCGGCCGGCGTGGGCGATCTGGATGCCCGGCACGGCGCCGCCGGCCTTGATCGCCGCGGCGATGCGCGCCATGCCTTCGGCCTGGCCGTCTTCCCACAGGCCCGTGCAGCCCGGCGTGATGCGGCCTTCCGGCGACACTGCCGTGGCCTCGACGATCACCAGGCCTGCGCCGCCGCGCGCGATGCTCGTGTAATGGGCCAGGTGCCAGTCGTTGGTATAGCCGTCGACGGCGCTGTACTGGCACATCGGCGGGACCGCGATGCGGTTGCGCAGCGTGACGTCTTTCAGGGTGAATTCGGTGAAGAGTGCGGACATGTGTGTTCAGTTAAATAAAGAGGAAGCACTTTAAGCGCCCGCCGGCATCATGTAAACTGATGGCACCTTATCTCTCCTATTAGAATTCATTATGCATCCGCCCCAATGGCTGCAATCGTTCACCGCGCTGGCCCATACCGGCAGCTTTACCCGCGCCGCGGAACGGCTGGGGCTCACGCAGGCCGCCGTCAGCCAGCACGTGCGCGCGCTGGAAGACCGGCTTGGCCCCTTGCTGCTGCGCCGCCCGCGCGCCATCGAGCTGACGCCGGCCGGCACCGCGCTGCTGCAGTACTGCGCCGAAATCGAGGAAGCCGACCGGCGCCTGGCCGTGCGCATCGCCGACGAGGAAGCCTGCTGCGGCGACGTCGGCCTGGTCACGCCCGGCAGCCTGGGCCTGTTCCTGTATCCGCTGCTGCTGGACTTCCAGCTGGCCCACCCCGGCCTGGCGATCCGCCACCGCTTCGCGCCGGACCGCGAAACCCTGGCCCAGGTGCTGGACAAACGCTACGACCTGGGCATCGTCGCGCTGAAGCCGGACGACGCGCGGCTGGCCGCCATACCCTTTGCCGAAGAAGCGCTGGAGCTGGTGGTGCCGGCCGCCACCGAGGTGCGCGGCTGGCAGGACCTGCACGCGCTGGGCTTCATCGACCACCCGGAAGGCCATGCGATGGCCACCCGCCTGCTGAGCCGGGCCTTCCCCGGCAATCCCGGCATCGCCACGGTGCCGGCGCGCGGCTTTTCCAACCAGGTCGGCCTGCTGGTGGAGCCCGTCGCGCGCGGGCTGGGTTTCACCGTCATCCCCACCCATGCGCGGCGCGCGTTCGCGCGGCAGGAGGCGATCCGCGTCATCGACATGGCCGCGCCGGTCGTCGATACGCTGTGGCTGATCCACCGCGCCGAATGGCCGCTGCCGGCGCGCGCCCGGCGCGTGGCCGACTACCTGCAGGAACACATTCCAATGAGGAGCATCCGATGAACGATTACCTGGACTTCGTCCGCCAGCTGGCCGATGCCGCCGCCGCCGCGGCCATGCCGCACTTTCGCACCCGCCTCGACGTGGAAAACAAGGAGCAGGGCGCCTACGATCCCGTCACCATCGCCGACCGCTCCGCCGAGCGGGCGATGCGCGAGCTGATCCGCGCGCGCTACCCGGAGCACGGCATCGTCGGCGAGGAGGAGGGCATCCACCAGGGCAGCAGCCCGTACCACTGGGTGCTCGATCCGGTCGACGGCACGCGCGCCTTCATCTGCGGCCTGCCGCTGTGGGGCACGCTGATCGCGCTGAACGACGGCACCCGGCCGGTGGTCGGCGCGATGAACCAGCCGTTTACGCGCGAGTTCTACGCGGGCACGCCGGATGGCGCGTGGCTGAACGGCGAGCCGCTGCGCACGCGCCCCTGCGCCAGCCTGGCCTCGGCCCGCGTGATGACGACGGCGCCGGAGATCCTGCGCGTTCCCGCCCAGCGCGCCGCGTGGGACGCGCTGGCCGCCGAAGCCCAGCTGGTGCGCTTCGGCGCCGACTGCTATGCGTACTGCATGCTGGCCGCCGGGCACATCGACGCCGTCGTCGAGGCGGGACTGAAGCCGTTCGACATCCAGGCGCTGATTCCGATCATCGAGGGCGCGGGCGGGGTCGTCACGTCATGGGATGGCGGCGATGCCCAGCAAGGCGGCACGGTGCTGGCTTGCGGCGACCGGGCGCTGCATGCGCAACTGGTGGAGCGGCTGCGCCATGCGGCCTGAAGAAGATGCCGGTAACGGGATGCCAGCCATGCGGCATGGCTTTTACATCGCAATGAACGAAGTGCGACAAAGTTAAGAATAAATTAACTGTGTTTATGCGGCGTGGCAAAATGTGCGCTCCTCCATATCCAGAAAGGGAGCATGCATCGTGAACAAAAAAATGCTGTTGGCCGGCCTTGTGGGTACGCTGTTCGCAACGAGTGCGTCTGCGGAAACTTTTTATTTCGCCTATCAGGGATTGCTCAACAAGGATACCGGCGTCTTTAATCCGATCGCACAGATCAACGGTTTCTTTGTCGCCAGCGATCTGAATCAGGATGGATCGTTTTCAAAGAATGAACTTGATTACTTCAATGTAGGTTTCACGCCTGAAGGCGGCAGCGGCTGGGGCGTTGGCAATTCTTGCGGCAGCGCCCCGTATGAGAACTGGTGCCTTGATGACTTTTCATATTCGAATTCGAATGGTTTGAGACTCGAGGCATCGGTGTCGATCTCCGTCGAGGACCATGGCTGGGGCGCCTCGATCGATACCGGCAAATCGTATAACCATTATTCGCACGGCGAAGGACGCCCCTATGTGGACGTTACCTATCTGTGGACGCCGGAAACCACCTTCCAGGTCGGCCTGACGCCGATTCCCGCGCCGATTCCGGAACCGGCCACCTGGGCAATGCTGGGCGTTGGCCTGTCGGGCCTGATGCTGGCAGGGCGCCGGCGCCGCTGACATCGCTGTGACCGGATCCGCGGGTGCCGATCGCGCGCGCTGGCGCATCGACACGCCACGAATTGCCATGAACAGTGCTTTTGGGTATTTAAGCCGGGTAATAATAATTTCCCGCTAAGTTGGTTTCAAATCGGGAGAAACTGCGTTCACCAGGACATTGCAAGCGCCGGTCACCGTTAAGGGCGAGAATCGTCTATTGTTAATTCGATAATGGAGTTATTCGTGAAAAAAGCTGCTGTCGCCGGTATTCTCGGCCTGTTCGCCATGGCAAGCGCCTCGGCCGATACCCTGTACTTTGCGTACAAGGGATTTTATGACGACGAATACAATGTCTACCGGCCGAACGCCAACCTGACCGGATCGTTCACCGCCAACGACCTGAATGCGGACGGTATCTATTCGAAGGATGAACTTGTTTCGCTGAGTTTCGGCAGGCTGGATACGACCAATACCTGCTGGCAGGCAGGCCCCGTCACCGAATGCCTGTATGTTTTTTCTTACTCGGCCGAGCAGGGACTGACCGTCGACGCGACCTATGTCGTGTCGGACGAACATTCAGCCACAAGTACTATAGTAAGCACCGGCGATTATTATAATCACTATGGCAGCAGCTCGAGAACGCTTTATTCCTGGACGCCGGAAACCCAGTTCTGGGTCAGCACCAGCCCGATTCCGGAACCGGCCACCTGGGCGATGCTGGGCGTCGGCCTGTCGGGCCTGATGCTGGCGCGCCGCCGCCGCGGCTGATCGCGCCGGTTGCACGCTGCGCCGCGCGGCAGCGTGCAGTTCCGCTGTTTTCGCGCCATTGTTCCGTCGTATTTTGAAAACGTTGTCAAGAATCGCAATGCAGTCCGGTGAATTTCATAATTGCCGGCCGCTCCCGCCGTGAGCAGAATTGCCACACGATCGCCCGTTGCGCCCTCTCAACTATTACAATGGCGCCCACAACGGAGCATGGGGAGACAAACCAAATGCTGAGAACGCATCGCATCGCGCTGCTTTTCAACGCCAACAAGATTTTCGACCGCGAAGTCATCACCGGCATCGCCGGCTACCTGGCCAGCACCCGCACCGCGTGGGACCTGTTCCTGGAAGAGGATTTCCGGCTGCGCCTGACCGGCATCGACGGCTGGCAGGGCGACGGCATCATCGCCGACTTCGACGATCCGCGGGTTGCCAGCGCGCTCGCGTCCACCCGCGTGCCGCTGGTGGCGGTCGGCGGGTCGTACGAGAACGCCGCCGACTATCCGGCCGGCGTGCCGTATGTCGCCACCGACAATTTCAAGCTGATCAAGCTGGCCTACGATCACCTGATCGAGGCGGGCCTGCGCAACATCGCCTGTTTCAGCCTGCCCGAGGCGCAGGAAAACCGCTGGGCGCAGGAGCGCGAGAAAGCCTATTGCAAGCTGCTGCTGCGCGACAAGCTGCAGCCCGAGGTATACCGCGGCCATGCCACCAGCGCGCAGCAGTGGAGCGAGGCCGTCGAGCAGCAGATCGCCTGGCTGCACAGCCTGCCCAAGCCGGTCGGCATCATCGCCGTGACGGATGCGCGGGCGCGCCAGCTGATGCAGGCGTGCGCGCTGGCCGGCATCGAAGTGCCCGAGCAGGTGGCCGTGATCGGCATCGACAACGATCCGCTGGCGCGCATGCTGACGCGCATCCCGATGAGTTCCGTGATCCAGGGCGCGCAGGAAATGGGCCGCACCGCCGCGCACTTCCTGGACCAGATGCTGCACGGTGTGCGCCTGGCCGATACGCGCATCCTGGTGCCGCCGTCCGGCATCAACGTGCTGGCATCCAGCAAGCACGAGGCGGGCAAGCATCCGCACGTGATGCGCGCGCGCCACTTCATCCGGCAGTACGCCTGCCAGGGCATCAAGACCGACCAGGTGGCCGAATATGTCGGCATCTCGCGCTCGTCGCTGGAGGCGCACTTCCGCGCGGAACTGGGCCGCAGCGTGCACGACGAGATCCTGCGCCTGCGGCTGGAAGCGGCCACCGGCTACCTGGCGCGCGGCACCTGCAACCTGGCCGACGTGGCGGTGCGCTGCGGCTTCACGTCCAGCCAGTACATGCATTCGGTGTTCAAGCGCGAACTCGGCTGCACGCCGCGCGCCTGGCAGGAACGCCAGCGCAGCGCCGAAGCGGCCAGCGACGTGCCGGGATGATCATCATGCCACCCATCGCCGCATCCGCCGCCAGGGCCCAGCAGTTCACGCTGACCAACGCCTGGGGCATGCGCGTGACGATCAGCGAGCGCGGCGCGGCCCTGGTCTCGTGGATGGCGCCGGACCGCTACGGGCGCATGGCCGACGTCCTGCTCGGCTATCCGGACCACGAGCAGCTGCGCCTGAACGGCAAGCTCCACTACGCCTGGTTCGGCGCCATCATCGGCCGCTGGGCCAACCGCATCGCCCACGGCCGCTTCACGCTCGACGGCAGGGTGGTGCAGGCCGATGTCAACGACCGCGGCAACCACCTGCACGGCGGCGACACGGGCTTCCACGCCGCGCACTGGGACGGCGAGCTGGCGCACGGCGGCCTGGCGCTGTCGTACGTATCGCCGGACGGGCATGGCGGTTTTCCCGGCACGCTGGCCGTGCAGGTGTTCTACCAGCTCGACGACGACGGCAGCCTGTCGATCGAGTACCAGGCCACCTGCGATGCGCCGACCCCGGTCAACCTCACGTCGCACCCTTGCTTCAACCTGAACGGCGGCAGCGCCGACGTGGGCGATCACATGCTGCGCATCGATGCCGATTACTATCTCGCCACCGACGACGTGGGCATCCCGATCGCGCGCGCCGAGGTGGCCGGCACGCCGTTCGACTTCCGGCAGCCGGCCGCGATCGGCCCGCGCATGCGCTGGCCGGATCCGCAGATCCGCGCGATCGGCGGCTTCGATCACTGCTATTGCCTGCCGTCCGACCCGCGCGAGCCGGGCCGGCTGCGCAAGGTCGCGCAGGTGTTCGATCCCGGCTCCGGGCGCCAGCTCGACGTGTCCACCACCGAGGCAGGGCTGCAGTTCTACAGCGGGAACGGCCTGACGGGCATCCGCGGCCGCCATGGTGTGACTTATTCGCGACACGACGGCTTCTGCCTGGAGGCGGGCGCGTATCCCGACCAGCTCAACGGCAAAGGCGCGGCGGCCGCCATTCTGCGGCCCGGCCAGGTGTATCGGCAGACCACCGTCTACAAGGTGTCGCTGCAGGCGTGAAATATCGTTCGTGCAACTGGTGAATTTCGTAATTGATGCGTGTTACCGTCCACGTCCAGAATGCTGACAGTACCTGCTGTCAAAACCATAACGACGAGACACCATGCGCCATCCTCTCCCGCGGCTCCTGCGGGCTCCCTTGCTGGCTTCCCTGCTGGTGGCTACCGCGCACGCGGCGGCAGCCGGCGCGGCCACGCCCGGCCAGCTGACGCTGTTCAAGAACCGCCCGGGCGCCGGCTGGCAGGTGACGGTCGCCGACCCTGAACAGGCCGTGCCGCTGCGCGGCGCAAGCACCGTCGTCCCGAAGTCCGTCAAGCAGCCCGAAGCCGTGGTGCGCGGCAGCACCGGCAAGGTCGCCGGCCGCGACGCCGTCACGCTGGCCTGGAATAACACCTGGTATGCCAGCCTGCGCTTCGAGCATGCGCCACAGGACCTGCGCTCATACCTGGAGAACGGCGTCGTCGCCTTCGACCTGAACGTCCGCGAAATGACCAGGGGCGGCATCGACTTCAAGCTCGACTGCGGCAAGGATTGCGAACGCAAGGTGCCGTATGTGCTGCCGGGCCGCGCCGCGTCGGGCCAGGGCTGGAAGAGCGTGTCGTTCGCGCTGAAATGCTTTTACCGCGACGGCGATTTTTTTGAAACGGTCATGAAACCGTTTTCAGTGGAAGCGACGGGGCAGGGCGAAGCGGCCATCGCCAACCTGCGCATCCTGAAGACGGGCACGCCGAACACGGCCTGCCCGGACTACCGGACGCGCTCCGTCACGCCGGAACCGCTGAACGAATCGTGGGCCATCGACTGGTGGATGCCCCGGCACGAGCAGCGGGTCAGGGAGAATGCGGAACGCCGCGCCGCCGGCACGCCGCCGCAGCTGGTCTTCCTCGGCGATTCGATCACCGAAGGCTGGGCCAAGGAAGGCAAGGAAGAATTCGCGCGCCGCTACGCGCGCTACCACCCGGTCAACCTGGGCTTCGGCGGCGACCGGACCGAGAACATCCTGTGGCGCGTGCAGCACGGCGAAGTCGATGGCATCGACCCGAAAGTGGTCGTGCTGATGGCCGGCACCAACAACACCGGCAGCCGGCAGGAAGATCCGGCCACCACGGCCGCCGGCCTGCGCCGCGTGATCGACGAGCTGCAATCGCGCCTGCCGGACGCGAAGATCCTGCTGCTGGGCGTGTTCCCGCGCGATGCGGCCGACAGCCAGTCGCGCCGCATCAACAACGCGATCAATGCGCGCATCGCGGCGTTCGCGGACAACCGCCGCGTGTTCTTCGCCGACATCGGCAGCGCGTTCCTCGACGAGGCGGGCACGCTGTCGAAGGACATCATGCCGGACCTGCTGCACCCGAACGCGCGCGGCTACGAGATCTGGGGCAAGGCGATGGACCCCATCCTGCAGCCGCTGCTGACCGGCTACCGCTGGGACAGCGTGGCCATCGGCGGCGGCGGTTTCGTGCCGGCTGTGATCCCGACCGCGGAGCGCGGCGTGTTCTATGCCCGCACGGATGTCGGCGGCGCCTACCGGTGGACTGGCGACAAGTGGGTGCCGCTGCTGGACTGGCTGTCCGAGGACCAGACCGGCCTGCTCGGCGTGGATTCGCTGGCGGTCGATCCGCGCGACGCGTCGAAGGTGTACCTGCTGGCCGGCATCGCCTACCACAATGGCGGCCGCACGGCGATCCTGCGCTCGCGCGACTACGGCAAGACCTTCGCGATCGCCGACGTCACCGGGCAGTTCAAGACCCACGGCAACGGCGCGGGCCGCAACAACGGCGAACGCCTGGCCGTCGATCCCGCTGCCGGCAACGTGCTGTACGTCGGCACGCGCGCCAACGGGCTGTTTCGCAGCGACGATTTCGGCGCCACCTGGCAGCGCCTGCCGGGTCTCGACGTGACGACGACGGCAAACGGCGCCGGCATCGCCTTCGTCATCGCCGATCCGGCCAGCGTCAAGGACGGCAGGGCGCAGCGCCTGTTCGTCGGCGTATCGCGCGCCGGCACCAATTTGTTCCGCAGCGACGACGGCGGCGCCACGTTCCGCCCGATGGACGCCACGCCGGATGGCCTGATGCCGCAGCGCGCCGCGCTCGACGGCACCGGCCACCTGTACGTGACGTTCGCCAACGGCGCCGGTCCGCACCCGCGCGGCGACGAAAAGATGGACCGGGGCGCCATCCGCAAATACGGCATCGACAACGGCGGCGGCCAGGACGTCACGCCAAAGGGCCCGGCCGCGTCCTATTCCGGCATCAGCGTCGACCGCAACGACCCGCGCCGCCTGCTGGCGTCGACCATCAGCCTGTATGCACCGCAGGGCCGGAACAAAGGCGACGCCAAGGGCGATCGCCTGTACCTGTCGACCGATGGCGGCAACACGTGGACCGACCTGGTCGCCCGCGGCTTCGACATGGACCGCGCCGCCGTGCCATGGGTGAAGGGCCATGCGATCCACTGGGCCAGCACGGTTGCCTTCGATCCGTTCGACGGGAAGGCCGCCTGGGTCACGTCCGGCAATGGCGTCTTCAGGACGCCCAACCTGGATGCGGTGCCGGCGACGTGGCGCTTCGACGTAAAAGGGCTGGAGGAAACGGTGCCGCTGGGACTCGTCAGCCGCGCCGGCGCGCCGCTGGTATCGACGATCGGCGACTACGACGGCTTCATCCACGCAGACCTGAAGCAATACGGCCGCATCCATGAACCGCAGATGGGCACCACGTTCGGCCTCGCGTACGCGGCGCTGCAGCCGCAGGTGCTGGCGCGCGTCGGCAAGTCCGTCTACGTGACGCGCGACGGCGGCGCCACGTGGCGCCTCGCACGCGGCATGAATGGCACAAAAGGCCAACTGGCGTTGTCGGCGGATGGCAAGACGCTGCTGCATAGTCCGGAAGGACCTAAGAATGGGTCGCGCGTGACTTTCTTTTCGACAGACGATGGCGATACGTGGACGGCCGCGCAGGGTATCGCGGGCACCCGCCCCGTTGCCGATCCGGTCGATGCCATGCGCTTCTACGCCTACCAGGACGGCGCCTTCCTCGCCAGCACCGACGGCGGCCGCACCTTCAACGTCAAGGCGCAGCTGCCGAAGGGCGGCTCGGACCTCGTGCGCGCCGCGCCCGGCCGCGCCGGCGACGTGTGGGTGGCGCTGAAGAACGGCGGCCTGGCCCGCTCGGTCGATGGCGGCGGCAATTTCACGGTGCTGAACGGCGTGACGTATGCCGGCGCGGTCGGTTTCGGCAAGGCCGAACGCGACGGCGCCTATCCGGCGGTCTACCTGTGGGGCACGGTCGACGGCCTGCGCGGCGTCTGGCGGTCCACCAACGAAGGGAGCGACTGGGTGCGCATCAATGACGACGCGCACCAGTACGGCGGGCCTGGCGACGGCCGCTTCGTCGTCGGCGACATGAACGTGTTCGGCCGCGTTTACATGAGCACCGCCGGCCGCGGCATCGTCTATGGAGAGATCGCGCAATGATGCGGACCGTACTTACCTTGTTCCTGTTCGCGGCGGCACCGGTCCTGGCCTATTCGGCGCCGGACCTGACGCTGCGCTACGACCGCCCGGCCACCGACGATGCCGCCGGCTGGGAGCGCGAGGCGCTGCCGGTCGGGAATGGCCGCATCGGCGCGATGGTGTTCGGCCAGCCCGCCCGCGAACATGTGCAGTTCAACGACATCACGCTGTGGACGGGCGATGCGAAATCGATGGGCGCATTCCAGCCGTTCGGCGACGTCTTCGTCGACCTGCCCGGCCACGGCGCCGCGACGGATTACGCGCGCACGCTGGACCTGGCACGCGGCCTGCACACGGTGACGTACGCGCATGGCGGCGTGCGCTACCGGCGCGAAACGATCGCCAGCTATCCGGCGGACGTGATCGTGCTGCGCTTCAGTGCCGACAAGCCCGGCGCCCACAGCGGCGTGGTCCGGCTGACCGACCAGCACGGCGCGCACATCAACGCCTTCGGCAACCGCATCCGCGCCACCGGTTCGCTGGCCGGCTTCGTGGTGCCGCGCGAACGGGGCAATCAGTGGACGCCGGCACAGCAGCCGGTGACCGGCAACCAGATGGACTACGCCGCCCAGGTCCAGGTCGTGGCCGAAGGCGGCAAGGTCACGATGGAAGGCGATACGGTGCGCTTCGAGAACGTCGACGCGCTGACGCTGGTGCTGGGCGCCGGCACCAGCTACGTGCGCGACGGTTCCGTGAACTTCCACGGCGCCCACCCGCTTTCCCGCGTGTCCGGGCAAGTGGACCGCGCCGCGGCACGCCCGTGGTCCGTTTTGCAGGCCGAGCAGGAAAACGATTTCAAGAGCCTGTTCGGCAGGCTGTCGCTCGACGTCGCCAAAGCATGGGACACCGGCACGGCGGCGCAGCGCCGCGCGCTGACGACCGACCGCCGCCTGGCCGCGTACACGAAAAACGGCAACGACCCGGAGCTGGAAGCGCAGGTATTCCAGTATGGCCGCTACCTGCTGATCGGCAGCTCGCGCGGCCCGCTGCCGGCCAACCTGCAGGGCCTGTGGAACAACAGCCTCACGCCGCCGTGGAATGCCGACTACCACACCAACATCAACATCCAGATGAACTACTGGCCGGCGGAAACGGCCAACCTGTCCGAGCTGGCGCAGCCGCTGTTCGGCTTCGTCGAATCGATGGTGCCGTCGTACCGCCGGCTGGTCGCCGAGAGCGCCGCCAATCCGTCGCGCGACGCCGAAGACGGGCAGGTGGTCGAGACCTTCCTGCGCAAGGACGGCAAGCCGGTGCGGGGCTGGACGGTGCGCACCGAAACCAACCCGTTCGGCTACATGCAGTGGAAGTGGAACAAGACGGCCAACGCGTGGTACGCGCAGCACTTCTGGGAGCATTACGCGTTCACCCGCGACAAGGCCTTCCTGAAGACCGTGGCCTACCCGCTGCTGAAGGAAGTCAGCCAGTTCTGGCTCGACTACCTGAAGGAGCTTCCCGATGGGACGCTGGTGGCGCCCAACGGCTGGTCGCCCGAACACGGCCCGGTGGAAGACGGCGTGACCTACGACCAGCAGATCGTGTGGGACCTGTTCCAGAACACGGTGGAAGCGGCCGGGGAACTGAAGACGGATGCGGCGTTCGCCCGCCAGGTGGCCGCCGCGCGCGACCGGCTGGCCGCGCCGAAGGTCGGCAGCTGGGGCCAGCTGCTCGAATGGATGGAAGAAAAGAAGGATCCGGTGCTCGACACCCCGAACGACAACCACCGCCACGTGTCGCACCTGTTCGGCGTGTTCCCCGGCCGGCAGATCACGCCAAGCCGTACGCCGAAGCTGGCCGAGGCGGCCCGCGTGTCGCTGGCGGCGCGCGGCGATGCCGGCACCGGGTGGTCGATGGCGTGGAAGACGGCGTTCTGGGCCCGCCTGGGCGATGGCGACAAGGCCCACGCCATGCTGCGCGGCGTGATCGCCACGCCGGGCGCGCGGGCGCAAGAGCATAAACCCGGCACCGAGGAAAACACCGCAGGCGGCATGTATCCGAACCTGCTCGACGCGCACCCGCCGTTCCAGATCGACGGCAATTTCGGCGTGACCGCGGCCATCTGCGAAATGCTGCTGCAGTCGCACGATGGCGTGCTGCACCTGCTGCCGGCCTTGCCGGCGGCATGGCGCGACGGATCGGTATCGGGGCTGCGCGGGCGCGGCGGGTACGAAGTGGACATGACGTGGCGCGACGGGCAGCTGACGTCGGCGACCGTCAGGGCGAAACCGGGCAACGGGACCGGCACCGTGCGCGTGCGCACGGGTGCGAAGACCGTGATTCTGAAAGTGAAGCAGGGTGAAACAAGGGAGCTCGGCGCGCTGTAGCGCCGGGCCCATCGCACATCGGACGATGGCAGCCCTGGACACCAGGGCCCGGAAAATAATTTTTTTTAGGAGATGCAGGTGAAACAATTCAAGCTCAATGCGATGGCCATGGCCGCCGCGCAGATCGCGTTCATGGCCGGTACGGCCCATGCGCAAACCGCCGATGCAGGCGCCAACGCCAACACCGCGACCGTCGTCGTGACGGGCCAGCGCGCGTCGCTGGAAAACGCCCAGAAGATCAAGCAGAACTCGGACGAGATCGTCGATTCGATCGTCGCCGCCGATATCGGCAAGCTGCCCGACAAGTCGGTCACCGAGGTGCTGCAGCGCGTGGTCGGCGTGACGATCGACCGCACGATGTCGCGTTCCGATCCGGAACACTATTCTGTCGAAGGTTCCGGCGTGTCGATCCGCGGCCTGTCGTGGGTGCGCTCGGAACTGAACGGCCGCGATTCGTTCTCGGCCAACGGCGGCCGCTCGCTGAACTTCGAGGACGTGCCGCCCGAGCTGATGGCCGGCGTGGACATCTACAAGAACCCGTCCGCCGAGCAGATCGAAGGCGGTATCGGTGGCCTGGTCAACCTGCGCACCGCGCTGCCGTTCGACTTCAAGGGCCGCAAGGTGGCGCTGTCCGCGTCCACCACGTATTCGGAACTGAAGGGCGGCAAATGGTCGCCGTCCGCGTCGATCCTGCTGTCGGACCGCTGGAAGACGGGCCTCGGCGAGTTCGGCGTGCTGGTCGACTTCGCGCACTCTGAGAGCGGTACCCGTACCGACGGGTTCCAGGTCGAGCCGTACTATCCGCGCGACGATATCGTCCAGGGCCGCACCGTGTGGATCCCGAAGGGCGCGCAGTGGCGCACGCTGAATTTCAACCGCGAACGCCAGGGCCTGTACGGCGCGCTGCAGTGGAAGAAGGATGCCAACCTGCGTTCGCACCTGACCTTCTTCAAGTCGAAGTACGAGATGCAATGGGACGAGAACGCGATCTTCGCCGCGTCAAATCCGTATAACTTCCAGGTCGGCCCGGACGCGACGTACGGCGCCAACGGCCAGTTCCTGACCGGCACGTTCTCGTCGCCGCAGGATGGCGGCATCGACTACGGCGCGGACACCCGCATCGCCAGCCGCAAATCCGACACCACCGACATCTCGTGGAACGTGGAATGGCGCGCCGGCGACAGCTGGACGTTCACCGGCGACCTGCAGCGCATCAAGGCCAAGAGCAACGGCTTCGATTCGACCGTGGCCACCGCGGTCAAGATGCAGACCCAGACGCTGGACCTGACCGGCAACCGTCCGAACCTGATCTTCAACGACGCCCAGCGCGCCCAGCTGGCAGATCCGGGCAAGTACTACTGGAACTTCACGCAGGAACACCTGGACCAGAGCGAGTCGGAATCGAAGGCACTGAAGCTCGATGCCAAGTACACCTTCGACAATCCCGTGCTGCGCGACCTGCGCTTCGGCGTGCGCTTCACCAAGCGCGATGCGGTCACCGAAGTGTCGAACCCGGATTACCACTGGGCCGCCGTGACGGCTCCGTGGATGGGCACGTCGATCAGCGGCCTGGCTTTCCTGTCGGACCCGCGCTTCTCCGGCAATACCCATGTGCACAACTTCGAGAACTTCTTCAATGGCAAGGCCAGCGTGCCCTCGCTGGTGTTCCCGGACGTGTCGGTGGCCACCGGCTTCCCGCAAAGCTATGCGGCGCTGCACCAGTACTACCAGATCCTGTGCCGCGAGGCCGCTGCGACCGCGGGCACGACGCCCAACTGCAACGCCTGGACCCCGGCGGCGTTCGGCAACAACCCTTCCGGCATCAACGAGCAGGAAGAAAAGACCAAGGCGTTCTACACCCAGCTGCGCTTCGGCTGGGATGACCTGAAGATGCCGATCGACGGCAACGTGGGCGTGCGCTACGTGAAGACGGACATGAACGCCAACGGCTACACGGTGCTCAACAACACGAGCGCCATCGTCAATCCGCCGCAGACGCTGACCGGCGTGCCGATCCCGAACATCCCGGCCTACTCGGCTGCGCAGAACTACGAAAATTCGTACAGCAACGTGCTGCCGAGCCTGAACCTGCGCCTGAAGGCCCGCGACGACCTGCAGTTCCGCTTCGCGCTGGCCCGCGCCATCTCGCGTCCGGACTTCTCGCAACTGCAGGGCTACACGACGCTGTCGCAGTCGACGGATACGACGACGACCATCTTCCCGGACCGTCCATCCAACACGAACGTGAACACCGTGAACCAGACGGGCGAAGGCAAGGGCAACCCGATGCTCAAGCCGATCAAGTCGGACCAGCTGGACCTGACGGGCGAATGGTACTTCGGCAAATCCAGCTCGATCACGCTGGCGATGTTCCACAAGCGCCTGAAGGACATCATCGTCAACCAGACGTACCAGTATGCGATTCCGGACGTGAACGGCCGGATGTACAACTTCAACGTCTCGGCGCCCGTGAACGGCGCGTCGGGCCGCGCCACCGGCTTCGAGGTCGCCTACCAGCAGTACTTCGACAAGCTGCCGGGCGCATGGTCGGGGATCGGCGTACAGGCCAACTACACCTACGTGGACAGCAACACGAAACTGTCGAACAGCACGTTTACCGCCTACTGCACCGGCGGCAACAACGCGGCCAACGTCAACCTGAACCAGAACGGCTGCGACACCAACGGCCAGTCCTTCGGCGACCTGCCGCTGCAGTACCTGTCGAAGAACGCCTACAACCTGGCGCTGCTGTACGACTACGGCAAGTGGTCGGCCCGCGCGGCATGGAGCTGGCGTTCGAAGAACCTGCAGGGCGTGAACGTGAACGGCACGCGCGGCGGCGACGGCACGGATACCAATCCGAACAGCGCCACGCCCGGCGCCCGGAACATCGGCTGGGCACTGCCGACGTGGGCGGACGACTACGGCCAGCTCGATGCTTCCGTGTCGTACCAGTTCAACGAGCGCGTGCAGATCGTCGTCGACGGTTCCAACCTGACGGACTCGAAGTACAAGCAGCTGATGCAGCAGGGGATCGGCATGATGGGCCGCGCATGGTTCGTCTCGGGCCCGCGCTACTCCGCCAAACTGAACTACACGTTCTGATAGGGAGCCGATGAAAACCGCCAAGCAGATTTTCTCGAGGAGCTTGCTGGCCGGTGCGTGCATGATGGTGGTATCGGCGGCCATGGCCGCCGAGCTGCCGCGCGTCGTATCGAAGGACGGGCGCCACGCCCTGATGGTCGACGGCGCGCCGTACCTGATCCTGGGCGCGCAGGCGCACAACTCCAGCAATTATCCGAAGGCGCTGCCGCAGGTGTGGGCCGCCGTCGCCGATGCGCAGGCCAATACGCTGGAGATCCCGATCGCCTGGGAGCAGGTCGAGCCCGCCGAAGGGAAATTCGACTTCAGCTTCGTCGACACGCTGGTCAAGGAAGCGCGCGAGAAGAACGTGCGCCTGGTGCTGCTGTGGTTCGGCACCTGGAAGAACACCGCGCCGGCCTACCTGCCCGAATGGGTCAAGTTCGACAACAGGCGCTTTCCGCGCATGGTCGACGAGAAGGGCAAGAGCAGCTACAGCCATTCGCCGTTCGGCGCCGAGACGCTGAAGCTGGACAGGCGTGCCTTCGTCGAATTCATGAAGCACCTGAAAGCGATCGACGGCGACAGGCAGACCGTGATCATGGTGCAGGTGCAGAACGAGGTCGGCACGTATGGGCTGGTGCGCGATCACAGCCCGGCCGCGCAGAAGGCCTTCAACGGCCCCGTGCCGGCCGCCGTGCTGGCGAAGCAGAAGGCGCCAGTGGCCGGGAAGCGCTCCGGCACGTGGAAGGAAGTCTACGGCGACTATGCCGACCAGTACTTCCACACGTGGGCGGTGGCGAACTACATCGAGGAGATCGCGAAAGCCGGCCGCTCCGTGTACGACCTGCCGATGTTCGTCAATAACGCGCTGCGCGATCCGGTCGAACCGATGGCGCCGTGGAAGGGCAACTTCGCCAGTGGCGGCCCGACCTACGACGTGCTGGGCATCTACGAGGCGGCCGCGCCGCACATCGACGTGGCAGGTCCGGACATCTACCTGCACGAGTCCGACAAGGTGGCGAAGACGCTCGAGCAGTTCCACACGAAGGACAATCCGCTGTTCGTGCCGGAGATCGGCAACTCGGAGGATTTCGCGCGGGTGGCGTACGCCGTGTTCGGCCAGGGCGGCATCGGCTTCGCACCGTTCGGCATCGATTACTTTGCGTTCTCCAATTATCCTCTCGGCTCGAAAGCCACCGACAAGACGATGACCGAGCCGTTCGGCAAGGTGTACGGCGCGTTCCGGCCGATGATGCGCGAGTGGGCGAAATGGGGCTTCGAAGGCCGCACCCGCGGCGTGTTCGAACATGACGACCGCAAGCCGCAGGACATCGCGCTGGATGGCTGGAAAGCCACCGTCAGCTTCCGCCAGCGCCAGTTCGGCGATTCGATGGAGAAGAACGATCCGATCGAAGGCACGGAAAAGCCGAACGGCGGCCTGGCCGTCGCGCAGATCGCCGACAACGAATTCATCGTCGTCGCGCAGAATGCGCGCATCAAGTTCGACCCGGCCGGCCGGAATGCCGGAAAACCGTCGATGTACGCGCGCGTGGAAGAAGGGCAGTACGACGGTAAAGGCAAGTGGGTGATGGAACGCGTGTGGAATGGCGACCAGACCGACTACGGCCTCAATTTCGGCAGCAAGCCATTCGTGCTCAAAATAAAACTCGGGACATATCAATGATCAAATCGAATATCAAAGCAGTCAGCCTGGCATGCCTGATGGTGGCCGCGGGCGCCCCGGCATGGGCCGGCACGTTCCAGCAGACCGCGACCGGCGTGACGATCGCGCCGGACAATGGCCTGGCAAAAGAGATCCGCCTGCAGGTCATGGCCGACAACATCGTCCACGTGGTGAAAGTCGACCAGGCCGGCAAGCAGCTGACGCCGTCGCTGATGACGATCGCCAAGCCGTGCGCCTGTACGTTCGACGTGAAGAAGAGCGGCGATGCCGTGACGCTGACGACGAAGAAGCTGGTGGCCACCGTGTCGCTGAAGGATGGCCGCGTGCAGTTCGCCGACAAGGGCGGCGCCGTGTTCCTGAAGCAGGATGCCGAAGACCTGCAGCCGGTCACTATTGGTGGAAAACCCTACCTGGCCGTGAAGCAGGGCTTCAACTACGGGACCAAGGATGCGTTCTACGGCACCGGCCAGCACCAGAACAACCAGATGAACCTGAACGGCGAGGACGTCGACCTGCTCCAGCACAATATGGACATCGCGATCCCGCTGGTGGTCTCCGACAAGAACTACGGCATCCTGTGGGACAACAACGGCATCACCCGCTTCGGCGATGCGCGTCCGTACGGCCCGATCGGCCGCGACCTGAAGCTGACGGACGCCGCCGGCAAGGAAGGCGCGCTGACGGCCCGCTACTACATCGGCGGCAAGCTGGCGCTGGAGCGCCGCGAAGACAACATCAACTACCAGTACCTGAAGGATGTGGCCGAGTTCTGGCCGAAGGAACTGAAGCCGCTGAAGGAACTGAAGGACGTCAAGGTCGTCTGGGAAGGCAAGCTGGCCAGCGACAAGCCGGGCGTGCACAAGATGAAGCTGTACTCGTCCGACTACGCCACGCTGACCGTGGACGGCAAGCAGGTGATGGACGTGTGGCGCCAGGGCTGGAACCCGTGGTACCACAACTTCGAAGTGGACTTCGGCGCCAACAAACCCGTCGACTTCAAGCTGGAGTGGAAGCCGGAAGGCGGCTTGATCTACGTGGCGCACAACAACCCGCTGCCGAAGCCGGAGCGCCACTCGCTGCAGTTCTCGTCCGAGATCGCCGAGGGCCTGAACTACTACGTGATCCGCGGCACCAGCATCGACAACGTGATCGGCGGCTACCGCGTGCTGACCGGCACCCAGCCGCTGATGCCGAAGTGGGCCTACGGCTTCTGGCAGTCGCGCCAGCGCTACGAGACGCAGGACCAGCTGCTCGATACCGTCAAGACCTACCGCCAGAACGGCTGGCCGCTGGATAACATCGTGCAGGACTGGTTCTACTGGCCGGAGAACGGCTGGGGTTCGCACGACTGGGATCCGAAGCGCTTCCCGAACCCGAAGGGCATGGTCGACGAAGTCCACAAGATGAACGCGCGCATCATGCTGTCCGTCTGGGGCAAGTTCTACGAGAACACCGACAACTACCAGGAACTGAAGGCCAAGGGCCACATGTGGACCAAGAACGTCGAGGATGGCGCGCTGGACTGGGTTGGCCCGGGCTACAAGAACAGCCATTATTCGCCGTACACGCAGGAAGCCCGCGACATCTACTACCGCCAGATGAAGACCAAGCTGGTCGACCTGGGCTTCGACGCGTGGTGGCTCGACAACACCGAGCCGGACGTGCTGTCGAACACGCGCCTGGAAGACTTCAAGAAGCTGATCGGCCCGACCGTCTACGGTCCCGGCGAAATCACCTTCAACTCGTACAGCCTGCTGCAGACGCAGGCCCTGTACGACGGCCTGAAGCGCGACCAGCCCAACAAGCGCCAGTTCATCCTGTCGCGTTCCGGCTTTGCCGGCGTGCAGCGCAACTACGTCGCCACGTGGAGCGGCGACACGGTGGGCCGCTGGAACAACCTGTACGACCAGATCTCGGCCGGCGTCAGCTCGTCGATGTCCGGCGTGCCGAACTGGACGCACGATATCGGCGGCTATGCGCAGGAAACCCGCTTCCAGAGCGGCGAACTGGGTTCGGCCCAGGAAAACCGCGGCATCGGCGGCGCCGAGATCAAGCCGGAAGACCTGAAGGAATGGCGCGAGCTGAACCTGCGCTGGTGGCAGTTCGGCGCGTTCACGCCGCTGTTCCGCTCGCACGGTGAAGTGGTCAAGCGCGAGATCCAGAACATTGCGCCGGAAGGCTCGCCGATGCGCGACTCGATGGTGTGGTACCTGAAGCTGCGCTACCGCCTGATGCCGTACATCTACGCGACGGCGTCGAGCACCTATTTCAACGAAGGTTCGATCATGCGCGGGCTGGTGATGGACTTCCCGACCGACCCTGGTTCGAAGGACGTCAAGGACGAATTCCTGTTCGGCCATGCGTTCCTGGTCGCGCCGGTGTCCGAGTATGGTGCCCGCGAGCGCAAGGTATACCTGCCGAAGGGTGCGCAGTGGTACGACTACCATACCGGCGAGCGCCTGCAGGGTGGCCGCACGGTGACGGCCGCAGCGCCGGAAACGCGCATGCCGCTGTTCGTCAAGGCAGGTTCGATCGTGCCGATGGGTCCTGTGACGCAGTACGTGGACGAGAAGCCGGACGCGCCGATCACGCTGAAGGTCTACACGGGCGCCAGCGGCCAGTTCAGCTTCTATGAAGATGACGGCGTGACCGAGGACTACCAGCGCGGCAAGTACTCCCGTATCCCGCTGTCGTGGGACGAGAAGAGCGGCACGCTGACCATCGGCCAGCGCGGCGGCGACGGCTACCAGGGCATGGTGGCGAAGCGCACGTTCCGCGTGCACTTCGTGAAGCCGGGCGTTTCGAGTGCCGACACGTTCGACACGGCCGACAAGGAAGTCACGTATGAGGGCAAACCAGTGACGGTGAAACTGTAATGGCGGTGATGAAGAAAGCAATCAGGAAGGTAATGGCCGTCGCCCTTGCGGCGGCCTTTGCCGGCGCGACGCCAGGGGCCGGGGCTTTTGCCAATCCTGCGCCCGATGCCGACAAGCGCGCCCAGGACACCGTGGCGCAGATGACGCAGGCGGAGAAGCTGCTGCTGGTGTTCGGCTACTTCGGTGCCGAATTCGCCGGCGTCAAGCCGCCGAAGGACGCGATTCCGTACACGGCCGGCTACGTGCCGGGCATTCCGCGGCTGAACATCCCGCCGCAGTGGCAGACCGATGCCGGCCTGGGCGTGGCCACGCAGCCGTCGCCGGCGCCGCGCGAACGCACCGCGCTGCCGTCGGGCATGGCCACCGCGTCGAGCTGGAACACGAAGCTGGCGTACGAGGCGGGCGCGATGATCGGCCGCGAGGCGCGGCTGTCGGGCCACAATGTGATCCTGGGCGGCGCGGTGAACCTGATGCGCGATCCGCGCAACGGCCGCAACTTCGAGTACGCCGGCGAGGATCCGCTGCTGGCCGGCGTCATCACCGGCGAGCAGATCCGCGGCAACCAGTCGAACAACCTGGTCGGCACGATCAAGCACTTCGCGTTCAACGACCAGGAAACCAACCGCAACACGATCGACGTGAAGATCGACGAGCCGGCCGGTCAGATGTCCGACCTGCTGGCGCTGCGCATCGCGATCGAGCGGGGCGATCCGGGTTCCGTCATGTGTTCGTACAACCTGGTCAACGGCGTGTACGCCTGCGAAAGCGACTGGCTGCTGAACCAGGTGCTGAAGAAGGACTGGGGTTACAAGGGCTTCGTGATGTCCGACTGGGGCGCCACGCACTCGACGACGCAGGCCGCCAACGGTGGCCTTGACCAGCAGTCCGGCTGGCCGTTCGACAAGTCGATGTACTTCGGCCCCGCGCTGAAGGAAGCCGTCGACAACGGCCACGTGCCGAAAGAGCGGCTGGACGACATGGCGCGCCGCATCCTGCGCGCCATGTATGCGAACGGCCTGATGGACGCGCCGCAGCCGAAGGTGGAGCCTTCGATGATCGACTTCGCGGCGCATGCGAAGGTGACGCGGCAGGTGGCGGAAGAGGGCAGCGTGCTGCTGAAGAACGCCGGCAACGTGCTGCCGCTGGCCGCCGACGTGAAATCCATCGTCATCATCGGCGGGCATGCCGACAAGGCGGTGATCTCGGGCGGCGGCGCCGCGCAGGTGCATCCGCATGGCGGCAGCGCGGTAAAAGGCGAGGGGCCGAAGGGCTTCCCGGGGCCGATCGTCTGGCTGCCTTCGTCGCCGATGAAGGCGCTGCAGGCCCGTACCAAGGCGCGCGTGACCTATGTCGACGGCAAGGATCCCGCCGCCGCGGCGAAGGCCGCCGCTTCGGCCGATATCGCCATCGTGTTCGCCACGCAATGGGCAGCCGAGAGCCTGGACGCGCCGTCGATGGCGCTGCCGGACAACCAGGATGCGCTGATCGCGGCCGTGGCCGGCGCCAACAAGCGCACCGTCGTCGTGCTGGAGACGGGCAACCCCGTCACGATGCCGTGGCTGGACAACGTGAGCGCCGTGCTGGCCGCATGGTTCCCCGGATCGGCGGGCGGCGAGGCGATCGCCCGGCTGCTGACGGGCGAAGTCAACCCGTCCGGCCGGCTGGCCTTCACGTTCCCCGCCTCGGAAGCCCAGCTGCCGCGGCCGAAGATCGACGGCGACCCGGCCAGCCGCGATGGCCGCTTCAGCACCGACTACAACATCGAAGGCGCGGCCGTCGGCTACAAGTGGTTCGAGAAGACCGGCAAGAAGCCGCTGTTCGCGTTCGGGCACGGGCTGTCGTACACCACGTACGAGTACCGCGACCTGAAAGCGCGCAACGACGGCGGCAAGGTGGTGCTGTCGTTCACCGTCGCCAATACCGGCAAGCGCGCCGGGCAGGCGGTCGCCCAGGTGTACGCCGCTCCCGCCGCGGCTTCGGCCAAGGCCGCCGGCTGGGAAGCCCCGCGCCGCCTGGCCGGCTGGGACAAGGTGGCACTGCAGCCGGGCGAAAGCAAGGCCGTCAGCGTGACCGTCGACCCGCGCACGCTGGCCGTGTGGGACGCCAGGTCCCGCGACTGGCAGCGCGCCCCCGGCACCTACGAGTTCCACCTCGGCGGAGCCTCCGACGCTATCACCTCGCGCACCACGCTGGCCTTGCCCAAGTAAATCTTTCCTGAGACCGGGGGCGTAGCAGGGATTTCGGAAAGCATTGCTCTCCGCGTGCGCAGCGGAGATGGCCTGCAAGCCATCTCTCCTTTCAGACCCCGGTTTCAGGAAATTAGTTGCCCAGAACTGAAGTCCCGTTGCCAGAATAGGCAGCAGGCCGGTCTGGGCAATTTTTTTTGCTGCGGCAGCGTCAAAACAGCCATTATTGGCAACAATTTCCTCAAACTGGGGTCAGACCCCGGTTTCAGGAAATATCTATGGAGGAGACATGAGATTAGTTGTAGCGACAGTACTTTCCCTGGCAACCACACCCGTGCTGGCGGCGCAGTTCGATGTGCTGGTGTTTTCGCGCACGGCGGGCTGGCATCACGAGTCGATCCACGAGGGCGTGGCGGCGCTGCGTGAGCTGGGCCGGCTGCATGACTTCAATGTGTTCTGGACCGAGGATGCCAAGCGCGTCTTCAACGACAAGGAGCTGGCGAAGTACCAGGCCGTGGTCTTCCTGTCGACCACGGGCGACGTGCTGGACGACGAGCAGCAGCGCGCGTTCGAGCGCTATATCGGCGCGGGTGGCGGCTACGTGGGCGTACATGCGGCGGCGGATACGGAGCATGGTTGGCCGTGGTACCGCAAGCTCGTGGGCCACATGTTCGTCACGCATCCGGCCGTGCAATCGGCGGTGCTGAAGGTGGAGGATGGGAATTTTCCCGGCATGGAGCGCTTCGCGCCCCGCACGCTGGTGACGGAGGAGTGGTACGAATTCGGCGCCAGCCAGTCGGGCGGGCTGCGCTACCTGCTGTCCGTCGACGAATCGACCTACCGCCCGGAGACGGGCAAGGGCAAGGGGATGGGCGCCTTCCACCCGGTCAGCTGGTACCAGCAGGTCGACAGCGGCCGCGCGTTCTACACGGCGCTCGGCCACCTGCCGGCAACCTACGCCGACCCGGTGTTCCGCCACCACCTGTATGGCGGCATCTACTGGGCCGCCACGGGACGGGGCTTCCGGGCGAAATAGCGCGGCGCGCCGGGTATCAGCCGTAGACCTGGTATTCCATGCCCTGTTCCATCACGCCGACCAGCTGGTAGTAATTTTCCCGGCTTTCGCTGAAGCCGATGACGACGCCGGCCAGCGTGTCGCGGCCGGAAGCCAGCATGTCCACCCAGTAGGCCAGGCCGGCGGGCTCCGGCTCGCGGTCCAGCACGTTGCGGTACAGCGCCGTCACCACCGCCTCGTTGGTCGGATTGGCGCCGTACAGGTCGCGGAACTCGGGCGACGCGACGAAGCCCGCGGCGACCTGGCGCAGCGACACGCCGGCATCGAGCCGGTCGATATAGTAGCCCAGCCCGCCTTCGTCCGGCAGGCGCCCGAGGGCGGCGCCATACAGCCGGTAGGCCTGGCCGGCGGTGCCGTCCACGTCGAACGCCAGCGCGCCGTCGGCGAAATCGAGCCGCTCGACATTGACCAGCGTGTCCTCGCCGTCGAGGCCGACGGCATCGGTGACGAACAGCCGGTGGCCCGCATTGATGATGTCGTATTCGTCGCGCCCGCCTTCGTACCAGGCGGTATCGGTGCCGCTGCCGCCGTCGATCAGGTCGTTGCCGCCTTCGCCGATCAGCAGGTCCCAGCCGCCGTTGCCGTACAGCGCGTCGTTGGTCAGCGTGCCGGTGATCTCGTCGTCATTCGCCGTGCCCTGGCCCAGCTGCACGGGCACCGTGTCCAGCTCTTCCAGGATCGCCAGCTCGACGCCGCCGTCCGGCGCGTAGCCCTGCTGCCAGGAGGCATCGGCGTAGTACTTGCCGGTATAGGGGGCGATGAAGCTCAGGCCGTCCTGGCCGGCGGGGCCCCAGCCGTCGTCCTCGGCGATCGGATTGCCCATGTTGTCGTAGACCACCAGGTGGTAGGGATCGAACCAGCTTTCCGACGTGACCGTGTACAGCGCGCCCTCGACGGCCGTGAAGCTGAAGACGGGGAACGAGCCTTCGCCCGGCACGGTGCTGGCGTACACCGCCTCGTTGTCGTAGCCGTCGTCGCCCAGGCGCGGGCCGAACAGCAGGTGCCGGGCATCGTTCATTTCCGCCACGTGAAGCAGCGGAAGGTAGGGAATCGCATCGTAGGCCATGTCCAAACTCCTTGTCGGTATACCGACAGCATAATCCGGCCGGGCCGCCGTGCGGCGGCCGGATTACACTTTGTTGCAATGCCCGTGGAGCCGGCAATATGGCGATGGCTCCAGGCCGTCCGGCAGCGCGGATGCGACGCGCCGCCGGGGCCGGATCACGCCATGTCGTGGAGCGCGAAGCCGTGCTCGTGATGGCCGGCCAGCTGCACGTCGATGCCGCCGGCGCCATGCAGGTCCTGCGCCTCGGCGCGGGCCAGTGCGGCGCCCTTCGGGTGGCCGGCATGCGGCGCGTGCGTGCCGGCGCCGTCATCGTGGTGCCCGTGCCCGTGCCCGTGCCCGTGGTGGCCGGCCACCTGCACATCGATGTCGCCGTCGCCATGGACCGCCGAGGCGTTTGCAAGGGCGGCCGCCACGTCCTTCGACTGGACCGATCGCAACGCGACGGTGCCGGCCTCGGACACCGCTGCGGCCAGGCCAGCCGTCGTGGCGGACGGCTGGGTCAGCGTGACGGCGCCGGTGGCCAGCGTGACCGTCGCGTCCGTGAAGCGCAGCAGTTCGATGTTCGCCAGCGTATCGCTGCCTTCGGCGCCGGTCACGTTCCACGACGCGGTGCCGGTGCGGGTGACCGTGTAGGCGCTGCGGGCGCCGTTGTAGAACGCCGTGTCGGTACCGGCGCCGCCATTCAGCGCGTCGTTGCCGCCGGCGCCTTCCAGGATGTCGTTGGCGGCGCCGCCCGCCAGCGAATTGGCGGTGCTCGTGCCCGCGAGCCAGCGCGCGCCGGTGGCCGAATTGACACCGAGATTGCCGGCCAGGCCGTCGCCGCCGTACAGCCACTTCAGCGCGGCGATGTCGTACTGGCTGAACGTCGAGTGGATGCCGCCGGTATGCGTGTACGACAACAGCGTGTGCGACGTGTTGTCGGTGGTGGACGGCAGCCTGATCGAGCCCTCGAACGGATGCTTCAGTCCCAGCATGTGGCCCAGCTCGTGCAGCAGCGTCTCGTGGCCCTGCGTGCCCGGCGCCAGGTTGGCGTTCATGCCGGCCCATTCGGCGTTGTCGAGGTAGACATAGGAGGCGGCGGTGAATTTGGTCACCACGCCGCTGCTGTTGTACGAATAGCCGATGCGGTTGCTGTCCAGGCCCGTGGTGCCGGAGCCGGCCAGGTTGGCGTTCGCGAAATGCACCTGCGCCAGGCCGGCATCGGCCGTTTCCACGAACTTGATGCCGGTGAGCTTCGAGACGTACGTCATGGCGCCGCGCGTGGCGGCCGCCTGCGACGCCGTGAAGGCCTGCGGGGCGCTCAGCAGCGAGGAATTGCCCGGTTCCAGGTTGCTGGCGACGGAAAACGAGTAGTACAGCGTATTGGTGCCGGGCGTGACGTAGTTCCAGTTCGGCATATTGCCGAGCAATGCGTCGATATGGTTGTAGCCGGAGAGGGTGGTGCTGGTAGCTTGTGCAACGGTTGCCATGGATTCCGAAAGGCCTTAAAACATGTGGAAGGCCTCCAGTATTTCCCGCGGGCACGGTCGGGTCAACCGTGCCAGCGGTGAGTGTGCACTCATGAGCAGAGTGTCTACTTGACGTTCAGTCAAGCGCCCATGTCTCTTCGTTACGCCTCTTCGGTGACGAGCTTGTCGCCGACATAGACACGGTAGCGGCGGATGCGGCCCGTCACCCCGTCCGGCCCCTGGCGCGGCGTGTAGCGCAGGCCCGCCACCTCGAACGGCGCGCCCAGGTCGAGCACCAGCCGGTGCGGCGGCTGTGCCACCGACTTGCTGTAGGCCGAATGCCAGAAGTCGGTGTTCTGGCCGTTGATCGCGTTGAGCGCCGTGCCGTCTTCCTTCGACGCTTCCTCGCTGCTGGCATAGGCGATCGTCCACAGCGTCTGGTTCAGCGTCTTGCCGTCCCTGCCCAGCAGTGCCAGTTCGGCAATCGCGGCAAACGGCTTGCCGTCGAAAGCGTCCAGCGCCTCGATGCACAGCTGGCGGCCGCGGGCCGGCTGGGCGAACGGCACGTCCTGCGTGACGCCGCCCGGCTGGAAGCGGCCTTCGTGCACCGGTTTCACACCCTGCAACGCCAGGCGCGCCGTGCTGGGCGGACGCGCCAGGTCGCGCTCGGGGCGCAGCCGGTCGAGCACCGGCTTCGCCACGCCGGCGATGCGGTTGTCCTGCGGGCCCGTCAGGTCGAGCACGACGACCTCGTTGCGCCCCGCCTTGATCCAGGGGCCGGGCAGGTACATCGTCTGCGTCGGGCCGATGCTCCAGTAGCGGCCCAGGCAGCGGCCGTTGATCCACACGATGCCCTGGCCCCAGGTGGTCATGTCGAGGAAGGTGTCGGCGGCGGTGGCGGCATCGAAACTGCCGCGCCAGAACGCCGGGCCTTTCGTCTTGCCGGCTTTCCAGTCCAGCGGCGGCAGCACGCCGTCGGCGTCGAAATCGATCGCGCGGATTTCCCAGTTTTCCAGCGCAACCACCGGTTGCCCTTTCGCGCGCAGCGTCACCGGGCCATGCAGGCCCTTGCGGTCGTGGATCTCGACGCCGAAGTTGACGCGCGCGATCGTGTACAGCAGGATTTCCAGCGTGGTGCTCTTGCTGCGGGCCGGCAGGTTGACGCGGAAGCGCCGGTAGCGCGTGTCCAGCGTGCCCACTTCCTTGCCGTCGATGTAGACCCACGCCAGGTCGCGCACCTTGGCCGCTTCCAGCGTGGCCGCCGGGCCGGCCGGCAGCGTGACGCGATACACGATCACGCCGCGGCTGATGTCGTACTGCTCGATCGGCTTCGGCGTGACATCGCGAATGACGCGCGCCGGCAGGTTGGCGAACACCGGCGCAGTCTCGGCCAGCGTGAACGCGGGGATCGTCGTCACCGGCATGTGCGCGGGCGGCGACGGCAGCGTCTCGCCCGGTGCCAGGTGCTTGCCAATGCCGGCCCGGTAGGCGTCGAATTTTTCGCCGACCCAGCCGGCCTCGCTGATCGGCGCATCGTAGTCGTAGCTGGTGGTGTCGGGCCGGAACGGCCGGTCGCAGCCGCCCCACAGCCCGAACGACGTGCCGCCGTGCGCCATGTACAGGCTGAACGAGCCGTTCGCTGCCAGCATCGCCTCGATGTCGGCCACCGCCTTGGCCGCGCTGCCGGTGCGGTGCGGCGCGCCCCACGTATCGAACCAGCCGGAGTAGTACTCGCCGCACATCAGCGGGCCTTTCTGCACCTTGGCCAGTTCGGCGAAGCCGCGCTGCGGATCGCTGCCGAAGTTGGCCACCGAGAACAGCTCGGGAATGTGCGTCTTGGCCACCGCGTTGGTCGGGTTGCACTGGAACAGCGGCACGTCGAAACCGCCGTCCAGCAGTGCCTTGCGCATGACCCGCATGTATTCCAGGTCTTCGCCGAAGAAGCCGTATTCGTTCTCGACCTGCACCATCAGGATCGGGCCTCCCTGCGTGACCTGCTGCGGGCCGAGCACGCGGCCCACCTCGCGCATCCAGCGGCGCACGGGCTGGACGAAGCTGTCGTCGCGGGTGCGCAGGAAGGCGTCCGGCTTGCCGGCTCCGTCACTCTTCAAGAGCCACCACGGCAAGCCGCCCATTTCCCATTCCGCACAGGCGTAGGGACCGGGGCGCAGGATGACCCACAGGCCCTCGGCCTGCGCCAGCCGGCAGAATTCAGCGGCGTCGCGCTGGCCGCTCCAGTCGTAGCGGCCCTCGCGCCACTCGTGGTAGTTCCAGAACAGGTAGGCGCACACGGCGTTCAGGCCCATCGCCTTGATCGCCTTCAATCGGTGGATCCAGTATTCGCGCGGCACGCGGGCGAAGTGCACTTCGCCGCAGCGGATCTGCACGGGCTTGCCGTCCAGCAGGAAGTCGTTGTCGCCGACGGCGAACCGGTGCGCCGGCGCGGCGCTGCCGATCGATGGGAGCAGGGTGCTGCCGACGGCAGCGGCGGTGCCGAGCAGTACGCGCCGGCGGGATGGCTGGTTGGTCATGTGTTTCTGGCTAGGTTGAAGGAACAGCTTGGGGAAGGGCGCGCAGGCGCGCCAGGCAAAGCAGGCACAGCGCCGAGAACACGGCGCCGCAGCCCAGCGTGAGACGGTAATCGTGGCCGGACAGGTCCAGCAGCGGCCCCTGCAGGATACCCACCAGGATGCTGGCCGAAACGACCGCGAAGTCCTTGGTGGCATTAAACTGCACGAAGCGCTCGCGCGGGAACAGCGCCATCGGCATCGACGCGGCGGCGGTCCACCAGGCGCCGGAAACGATCACGTGGCACAGGTATACGGCCTGGAAGCTGGCGGCATCGTCGACCAGCAGCGTGCCCAGCGCGGCCACCACGCAATACACGGCGATGACGATGGCCGAGATGCGCATCGCGCCGCAGCGGTCGACCAGCCAGCCGATGGCGAACGCCGAACCGATCGAGACGGCGTAGCCGATCGCCGTCAGCATGCCCAGCGTGGCCTTCGGCACCGCGCTGGCGTGGGCGAAGAACTGGTAGAACGTGTTGAACGGATTGAACGTGATCGCGGCGCAGACGAACATCGCGATCGCCCACAGGATGGGCCGGGTCATGAACTGCCTGGGCAGGCCGCGCCCGGCGGTGGCGGAGACGGCCGGTGCGGCCGGTGCCGGCGGTTCGCGCACACCCACGCACATCGCCACGATGCAGCCGCCGAACACCGCGCCGGTGCAGGCCAGGATCTCGGCCAGGTAATGGTCGGTGAGCGCGAATACCCAGGTGTGGAAGGCGATCCCGGCCCCCAGCCCGACGATGCGGAACAGCGCATAGAAGCGGCCCAGCCAGCCGAACGGCACCACGTCGTTGACCAGCCCCGTGAACAGGGACAGCGCGCACAGCGCGGCACAGTCGAACACGGTCCAGAACAGGCCGAACGCCGCCAGCCGGCAGATACGCGCGCCGGGCGACCAGTCGCCCAGCAAGTCATGGGCCGCCGCGCCCAGCGCGGGTGAGCAGGCCAGGCCGATCAGCGCGATGCAGCCGGCCGGTGCCGCCACCAGCAGGAACGGCCGGCGGCGCCCCAGGCGCCCCTGGTACCGGTCGGAGTGCCAGCCGACGACGGGCACGACGAACATCGACAGCAGCGCCGGCACGGTGGACAGCAGCAGCGACGTGGCCGTGTCCGAGGCGCCGGCCACGCGCAGCAGTTCCAGCGCGGACGGCAGCGCCGCACGGTCGCGCATCGCGATGCCCAGGTCGCCCAGCAGCAGCCAGCCCAGCATGCCGGCCAGGCCCGCAGCGGCCGCTGCGCTGCTTATCGTTCCTGCGCCGGCGCCGCCGCCTGTCTTACCCGTGCCGGCACCGCCGACCGCACCCGCTTCCTCGACGGAATCGCGGGGCAGGCCAGTGCCGGCGGCCTGGGCCATCAGACGTTTCCGTCGGCCGGTTCGGCGGAATCGGCCGCCTGGCCTGCGCCGGCAGTGGCGGCCGGCCCGGTCGACTGCCGGATCACCAGTTCCATCGCGAACGGCACCCGTTCCGGCGGCACGGTACCGCCCTGGGCCATGGTCACCACGTCGCCCACCGCGCGCGCCGCCAGCTCGGCCAGCGGCTGGCGCATCGTCGTCAGCGGCGGAAACACGTGGCTGGACAGCGGAATGTCGTCGAAGCCGATCACGGAGATGTCGCCCGGCACCTTCATGCCGCGGCTGTGGATCGCGTCGATCGCACCATAGGCCATTTCGTCGTTGGCGGCAAAGATCGCCGTCGGCGGGCGGTTCAGGGCCAGCAGCTGCTGCGCGGCGGCGTGGCCGGCGGCCTGGTTGAACGCGCCGCCCACGATCAGCGACGCATCGGCGCGGATGCCGGCCGCGCGCAGCGCATCCTTGTAGCCTTTTTCGCGCTCGGCGCTTTGCCCGGTGGCCGAGGTGCCGGCCAGGAATGCAATGCGGCGGTGGCCCAGCGCCAGCAGGTGTTCGACCGCCATCCGGGCACCGTTGCGGTTCTCCAGCGCCATCACGGGAAGGTTGACCGGCCGCGCGTCATAGTGCACCAGCACGCACGGCATGCGATGCTGTTCCAGCACATCCAGGTAGCCGTCCGCGCCGTTCGGCATCACCAGCAGCAGGCCGTCGCACAGCTTGCTCAACATGTCGACGGTGCCGGCGCGCGCCGGGCTGTCGAAGCGCTCGGCATTGAACAGCAGGATGTCGTAGCCGCGCGCCCGGGCTTCGGTGCTGATCGCACGCGTGACTTCGTGCAGCACCAGCGAACCGTAGTTGTTGACGAATACGCCGATCAGGTTGCTCTTGTCGCCGCGCATGCGGCGCGCCAGCATGTCCGGCGTGTAATTCAGTTGCGCGGCCGCTTCCATGATGCGCGCGCGTGCCGATTCGGACACGTAGCCGACGCCGCGGATCGCCCGCGACGCGGTGATCGGCGACACGCCGGCGATTTTTGCCACTTCACTGAGCTTGCTGGTCTTGCGCATGGGGCTGGACGGTGGCCACGTGTTGTTCTGGAGGCACCGACTGTACCAGAGCGGACATGGTTCAGGCGGGAATGTGGTCACGTTACCACATCGCCGGAATTTGCCGTCAAGACTTTATTCAATGAACTCAACGACTTAGGGAACCGTCGTCAAACCGCTCAATTTGTTGAGCGATTTTCTGAAAACGCCTTGTGGTAACGTGACCATAACTCGTGGCATCGAGATAACCATATTAGATCGGAGACGGAGATGAACAAGAAGCTTCTCGCCACCCTGTTGCCGCTGGCGCTTGCCGCGGCCTACGGCACCCATGCCAGTGCACAGGAAACGGCAACCGCCGCGGATGCGGCCGCACCGCAGGCCACCGCCGCAGACGCGGCCGCACCGCAGGCCAGCGCGCAGCCGGAGGCCGGCGCCTCGGGGCAATCGACTACCGGCACCACCGGCGCGGGCCCCGCCGCGAACCAGGAGGCGGTCAGCACCGTCGTCGTCACGGGCTTCCGTTCCAGCCTGCAGAAGGCGCTGAACCTGAAGCAGCAGGCCATCGGCGTGCGCGACTCGATCGTGGCCGAGGACATCGGCAAGTTCCCCGAGGCGAACGTGGCCGAGTCGCTGCAGCGCGTGCCGGGCGTGATCCTGAACCGCGACGAAAGCTCCGGCGAAGGCCAGCGCATCTCGATCCGCGGCCTGCCCACCGAATACTCCGTCACCACGCTGAACGGCGCGCCGGTGAACACCACGTCGACCAGTACCATCGGCAGCGCCGCGCGCGGCTTCAACTACGACGTGTTCGCGTCCGAACTGTTCGGCCGCATCGACTTCTACAAGTCGCCGCTGGCCGAGCTGACCGAGGGTGGCCTGGGCGGCATCGTCGACCTGCAGACGCCGCGCCCGTTCGACAATCCGAAGCGCCAGGTACGCTACGGCATCACGGCGGGCTACAACACGATGTCCGAACGCTTCAACCCGGCCGGCTTCGCGCTGTATTCGAACACCTGGGGCAACTGGGGCTTCCTGGTCGGCGGCTCGCATTCGGGCAGCAAGAACAACCGCTCCGGCTTCGAAGCCACCGGCGGCTACAACAGCTCGGCCAACGGCAGCCGCACTCCGCTGCGCGGCAACTTCGCCGTGGCGCTCGACTACGATTCGCCGCTGGCCAACCTGGGCGGCTACACGCGCGACCAGATCGACAACGCGCTACTGCCGCGCATCTACCGCTTCTACGGTTCGCAGAACGACCGCACCCGCGATGGCCTGGTCTCGTCGCTGCAGTACAAGAACGGTGGCCTGAACGTCAGTTTCGACACGCTGTACTCGAAGCTGAAGAACGAGCGCGACGAGATGTACTTCGGCATCCTGGTGCGCAACAGCCGCACCACCAACCGCAATGCGCCGGCCGGCCAGAACGGCAACAACGGCTTCATTCCGCTCGATGTCAGCATCGATCCGGCATCGAACCTGCTGGAGGGTACCTTCGGCAACACCTCGTACAGCAGCGGCGTCACCTACGCCAACGACGAAACGGAATTCGGCTACGGTGCGCTGAACCTGACCTGGAAGGCCAGCGACAAGCTGACGTTTACCGCCCAGGCCAGCGCCAACAACAGCAGCGCGCTGTCGTACCAGAGCACGCTGTCCGGCCAGATCTTCGGCATCACGTCGACCATCGACTATGGCGACGACCACGTGTACCCGTCGCTGTCGTCGCCGACCAGCTACACTGACCCGAACAACTTCCAGGGCTTCCAGATCGGTACCGGCTGGACCAAGGAATTCGACAAGGGCCGCCAGGCCCGCGCGGCGGCGGAGTACTCGTACGAGCTGCCGGGCGGCTGGACCGGCAAGATGAAGAGCGGCTTCTCGTTCGTGGAAACCACCAAGGGCATCGACAAGCGCAATGGCACTTCGCTGGCCACGGCGCGGCTGAACCAGCTGGGCAATGCCGGCCTGCGCGCCGGCATGACGTCGAACCTGCCGATTTCGAACCTGGACATGGGTGGCGGCTGGCCGGGCGCCTGGGGCACGTTCGACCGCGGCTACACGTATTCCACGTTCAATCCGCTGGAATACAACCCGAACTCCGCGTTCACGCCGGCGCAAAGCTTCACCGCGCAGGAAAAGGTCAGTTCCGCGTTCGTGCAGTCGGACTTCCGTGGCGAGGTATTCGGCCGCGAACTGCGCTTCAATGCCGGCGTGCGCTATTCCGAAACCAAGACCTACATCGACAACTTCAAGCAGGCCGGCGCGAACAACGCCTATGTGCCGAACGAGGAAGAAGGCAAGTACAGCAATGTGATGCCGGCCATCAGCGCCGCCTTCGACGTGACCGATACCCTGATGTGGCGTGCTTCGTGGGGCAAGACCATTTCCCGCGCATCGCTGGGCATCATCGCCGCACAGACCGTCATCCCGAACCAGTTCGACAACACGGCCACCGCCGGCAACCCGAACCTGAAGCCGCAGCAGTCGAAGAACTTCGATACGAGCCTGGAGTGGTACTTCAAGCCGGGCAGCCTGCTGTCGGCCGGCTACTTCCGCAAGGTGCTGACGGATGCCACGGTATCGACCACGCAGAACGTAACCTTCGGTTCGCTGGGCCTGCCGGAAACGGCGCTGGGCCCGATCTTCCAGGATGCCAACGGCCGCATCGATCCGAACCTGCCGATGACGCTGCGCACGTACTCGAACGCGGGCAAGCAGGTGCTGAAGGGCTACGAGCTGGCTTACCAGCAGGCCTTCGACTTCCTGCCCGATCCGTTCAAGGGCTTCGGCGCGCTGGCCAGCTTCACCCACATCGATCCGTTCAACAGCCAGCGCTGGATCACCAACGCGGGCCGCGAGATCGAAGTCAACTCGGTGCCGAAGTTCGCCTACAGCACCACCGGCTACTATGAGCGGGGCCCGCTGGCGGTGCGCCTGTCGTGGAACTACAAGGGCCGCTCGCTGCACGGCGACAACCCGCGCAACAACGGCGACGACCTGATCCGCTGGCGCGCCGCCCGCGGCTACCTGGACGGCAATATCAGCTACAAGATCAGCGACAAGCTGGAACTGCGGCTCGATGCGCTGAACCTGTCCAACACGCTGACCTACGACTACTTCGAGGATGCCAACGGCGTGTACGGCAGCGGCAAGAAGACCCGGATGGACTACGCCAAGTACGACGGCCGCACGATCAAGATCGGCATCCGCGGTTCGCTGTAATGCGGGCACCGATCCGAGGTGCCGCGGCAGCGCGGCTGGCCGCGGCGTGGCCGGCTGCCGCGCTGCTGGCGGCATTGCTGGCCGGCTGTGCCAGCGGCGGCCAGCCGGCTGCCGGCGCCGATGTGAAGCTCGTCGACGTGGCGCCGGGCTGGGCCGACAACTCCGTCAACGCCGTCGTGTTCCGGCGCCATGCGCTGGTCAGCGACCGCGAGTGGCAGTTCATCGCCTTCTACGATGCCGAAGGGCGCGTGGTGCTGGGCCGGCGCAAGCCCGATGCCGCGCGCTGGGAACTGGCGCCCACGCAATACAAGGGCAACGTGCGCGATGCCCACAACAGCATCAGCATCGGCCTGGATGCCAGTGGCGTCCTGCACGTGGCGTTCGATCACCACAACGGCCCGCTGCGCTACGCCCGCGGCACCGCGCCGCATGCGTTGACGCTGGGCGCGGAAGAGGCGATGACGGGGCGCGACGAGCGCTCCGTGACCTATCCCGAGTTCCACCCGCTGGCCGGCGGCGGCATGCTGTTCCTGTACCGGGACGGCGGATCGGGGCGCGGCAACCTGGTCGTGAACCGCTACGATCCGGCGGCGCAGCGGTGGGCGCGGCTGCACGATAACCTGATCTCCGGCGAGGGCAAGCGCAACGCTTACTGGCAGGCCGCCGTCGGCGGACAAGGTACGGTGCACGTGTCGTGGACCTGGCGCGAGTCGCCGGATGTCGCCAGCAACCACGACATCGCCTATGCGCGCTCGCGCGACGGCGGCGCGACGTGGGAGGACAGCGGCGGGCGCAGGCTGGCGCTGCCGGTCACCGAGGCGACCGCCGAGGTGGCGGCGCGTGTGCCGCAGAAGAGTGAGCTGATCAACCAGACCGCGATGACCGCGGACGGTGCCGGCCGGCCCTATATCGCCACGTACTGGCGCAAGGCCGGCGAAACGGTGCCGCAGTACCGCATCGTCCACCTGGGGGATGGCGGCTGGCGCACGCTGGATCTACCCTTCCGGCGCACGCCGTTCTCGCTGTCGGGCATGGGCACGAAGGCGATTCCCGTGTCGCGGCCGCAGCTCGTCGTCGATACGGCGGGCGCCAATGCGCTGCTGCTGTTCAGGGACGAGGAACGGGGCAACCGGGTGTCGGCCGCGCTGGTCGATATCGCGCGCGGCAGCTGGACGGTGCGCGATCTCGCCGATGCGGCGGTCGGCGCGTGGGAGCCGAACCTGGACCCGGAGCGCTGGCGGCGCAGCGGGGAACTGAACCTGTTCGTGCAGGACGTGCGGCAGGCGGATGGCGAAGGACTGGCACGGGGAGCGCCGTCGATGGTGCGCGTGCTGGAGTTCAAACCGAAGGAGTGGAATCGATGAAGCAACAGGTGAACAGGCAATACGCGGCGAAGGGCATGCTGCTGGTCGCGGCCTTCGTGCTGGCCGGCTGCGCGGCGCAGAAAGCCGCCAATGAGACGGCCGGACCGCAGGCCAGGGCCGACGTGGTGGCCGCGATGGACAAGGTGAACGGCTACTGGCAGAAGACCACGCCGTCGAAGGAGTGGCCGTTCTGGAACGTGGCGGCCTACCACACGGGCAACCTGGAAGCGTACAAGATCACGAAGAATGCGGCCTACCTGCGCTACACGCAGGACTGGGCGGAGCACAACAAGTGGATGGGCGCGAAGTCCACCGATAAATCGACGTGGAAGTACACCTACGGCGAAACGGACGACCACGTGCTGTTCGGCGACTGGCAGACCTGCTTCCAGGTCTACGCCGACCTGTACAAGCTGCAGCCCGACCCGGTGCGGATCGCCCGCGCCCGCGAGGTGATGGAATACCAGATGAGCACCCCGAACGACGATTACTGGTGGTGGTCCGATGGCCTGTACATGGGCATGCCGGTGATGTCGCGCCTGTATTCGATCACAGGCAACAAGCAGTACCTGGCCAAGATGCACGAGTACTTCTCGCACTCGCGCAAGATCATGTACGACGAGGACGCCAAGCTGTTCTTCCGCGATGCGCGCTATGTCTATCCGAAGCACAAGAGCGTGAATGGCGTGAAGGACTTCTGGTCGCGCGGCGTGGGCTGGGTGTTCGCGGCGCTGCCGCGCGTGCTGGACGACCTGCCGAAGGACGATCCGCACCGCGCCGAATACGAGCAGATGTTCCGCGACATGGCGGCATCGCTGAAGAAGGCGCAGCAGGCCGACGGCTACTGGACGCGCAGCCTGCTCGATCCGACCCACGCGCCGGGGCCGGAAACCAGCGGCACCGCGTTCTTCACGTATGGCTTCCTGTGGGGCATCAACAACGGCCTGCTGGACAAGGCCGACTACCTGCCGACCGCGCAGAAGGGCTGGAAATTCCTGACCACGACGGCGGTGCAGGACGACGGCCGGCTGGGCTATGTGCAGCCGATCGGCGACCGGGCAATCCCCGGCCAGGTGGTGGACAAGAACTCGACCGCGCACTTCGGCGTGGGGGCCTTCCTGCTGGCCGGGGCGGAGATGGTACGGCTGATCGATGGGGCAACTGAGAAAGGAGCCAACTGATGGAACGTCGTAACTTCATGCGCGGCCTGGCGGCGGCACCCGGGGCTGCGCTGCTGGCCGGCGGTGGCGATGCGCTGGCTGCCGGCCAGCCTGGATCGGTGTCGCCGTCACCGGCCGATGCGCGTGCCTTCCAGCTCGGCCTGATGCAGCGGATGGCCGAGCCGGTGCTGGCCAACATGGCCAAAGGACAGCTGAAAAAAACCTTCCAGCTCGAGGTCAGCCCCACGTGGGATGGCCGCGACAAGGGCGTCACGTACCTCGAATGCTTCGGCCGGCTGATCGCCGGCGTGGCACCGTGGCTGGAACTGCCGGATGACGGCACGCCGGAAGGCAAGTCGCGCAAGCGCCTGCGCGAACTCGCGGTGCAGAGCTACGTGCATTCGGTCGATCCGAAAAGCCCCGATTACCTGCTGTGGAAGGGGCCGGGGCAGACGCTGGTCGATTCGGCGTATTTCACGAACGCGCTGATGCGCGCGCCGAAGGCGCTGTGGGAGCCGCTGGATGCGACGACGAAGCGGCGCATCGTCGCCGAGATCAAGAGCCTGCGCCGCATCGAGCCGCCGTACATCAACTGGCTGCTGTTCGCCGCGATGAACGAGGCCTTCCTGCTGTCGATCGGCGAGGAGCACGATCCGATGCGGATGAACGTGGCGATCCGCAAGATCAACGAGTGGTACATCGGCGACGGCTGGATCAAGGATGGCGAGGCGTTCCACTTCGACTACTACAGCTCGTACGTGATGTATCCGATGCTGGTGGAAATCCTGGAAGTGCTGGCGAAGCACAAGGGACCGTTCTGGAACGGCAAGCCGGACGAGCTGCTGGCGCAGGCCTACCAGCGCATGCAGCGCTACGGCGAGCACCTGGAGCGCTTCATCTCGCCGCAGGGCACCTGGCCGCCGGTCGGCCGCTCGCTGACCTACCGCACCGCCGTGTTCCAGCCGCTGGCGCTGCTGGCATGGCGCAAGAAGCTGCCCAAGTCGCTGCCCGAAGGCCAGGTATGCGCCGCGCTCGACGCCGCCCACCGCGCCATCTGGACCACGCCATCGAACTTCACCAGCGACGGCTACCTGACGATCGGCTTCATGGGGCACCAGCCGGAACTGGGCGACTGGTACTCGAACAACGGCAGCATGTACATCGCCACCGCCGGCTTCCTGTCGCTCGGGCTGCCCGCCACGGACAGCTACTGGACCGCCCCGGCGCAGGACTGGACGCAGAAGAGGGCATATTCGGGCGCGAAATTCGCGAAGGATTATCCGGTCAACTACTAAAAATGTTGCTTAAAAAATGGGGACGGACCCTGTTTTCTGGGAAATATTGCCTGGAAAACAGGGTCCGTCCCCATTTTTGCGGTCCCTATTTTTGCGTCCTGTTTCTGAGCAGGCAATAGCGTGGGACGTGTGAGGCCTGTTTGTCGCTGTCGACGCGTCACCCGTCGCGGTCCGCGTTGATATCGACCCCGGTATCCAGCAAGTGCCAGGTGAGCAGTTCGTTCGGCAGGTCAAGCAGCCAGTCGCGCTGCGGTTGCGGGAACGGCTGGCCTTCCCGCAACCAGGCTTGCCGCCACGTGACGTTGACAATCCTTTGCAGGGGATGCTCAGGATCGATCCAGGGTTGCCAGATGCCGGTGGAGGTACACGGCACTTCGCTGCCGCAGGATCGTAGCGGTGCCGTGTGTTTCACGACGCGTGCCAGCCCCTTGCGGCTTGCGGTCGGATTTCGCCATCGCCGGCATCGACAGTGAGCCAATGTTCCCACACCAGCCATGAGCTGACCGGTTTGCCGAAAGGTTCGTACACATGGGGGACGAAAAAGCGTTCGTCCCGCGCATACAGGGCGGGCTGGATGGCTTCGACCGCTTTCCGGACGGCGTCCGGCTCGTCGGGCGCTTTCGGCTGCCAGTAACCGGCGAATGGTGCAGTCTTCCCCTGCGTTTGTTCGCCACTGCGGCGCAGGTGGAATACAGGATCGAGCGTCTTGCAAGCAGCCGTTTGCGCAGGGGAGGCGGCCGTGCCGGGGCGTGGTGGAAAGCAGGTCCCCATTGCCGCTTCGATGAGCGTGTAGGTGTCGCCGTTCCACGCGGGCAGAATGGCAGGGGGCAGGGGAAGTACCTGGTCGAGGTTGGGGTAGCGGATGTCGGGGTTGAAATCCAGGTAGTTGGCCAGAACACGGTAGCGCTCGCCGCGGGCTTTGTCGACAAACGGTGCAATCATCTCCGACAGCTTGAAGGGGTGATCGAAATCGATGTACAGATGAGTTGCGCACATGGCGCAGCCCAGTTTTGCGCCCAGATGCAGCGTCTTAAGTGCATGCAATCGTGTTTCCCTAGGGTCCGCGGCAATGATCTCTGCATGTGAACCTTGTGGATGCAGATATCGGAAGTGCAGTGGATATGCCGCCTCGCCGAAGCCTTGAGCCAGCGCGCATTCGAACATCTTTGTCGCAATGGACATGTTTGCCCAGAATCCATTCCTGGGGCTGTCCCAGGTTGCATTCATCTTGTTGGCCAGGAACGTCATTGCCTGGGGATTCCCCATTTCGGCAGCCCGCAGCCAGAAAGCATGGGCTCTTTCCGTATTGCCTCGCACGCCGGTGCCGTTGCTGTAATACGTTCCCATACGGTCATATGCGGCAGGTACTCCCAAGCGCATCGCTTCCTCAACCCAAAGCAGTGCATCACCCGTGCCGTGCTTTGGGTCGCGTCCTTCGAGATACAGGCTGGCCAGGTTCAGCATGGCTTTCCAGTGGCGTCTCTCCGCCGCCTGCCGGGTCAATTCCACTATCCTCTTATAGTCGCGATCGTCGACGTAGATTTCTGGATCCTCGAGTGCGCGTGCTTCCCGGAACCAGGCTTCCGCTTCCGCATCGATTGGAGGAATATGCCTTGCTTCATGAGTGCAGGTGAATGCTGGCATGTGAGGATCGAACAGGGGCAATTCCTCGTCGCGTGGCAACGTATATTCACTTAGATTGATCATCTTGTATCCAAAGGATAGGGCGGGAAGGACTGTCACAATGACGACGAGTTTCCTGAGCAAGTGATGTTGGAGCAACATGGCTTAGCCCAGGCGAATCGTTGAACTTCGTTCATCGGCCAGGGGTAACAGAAAGCCAGTCAGTTTGCCTCCAATCTTTTTTTGAAGCGCATTGGTGCGCATCAGAGCCTGGCACTGGCTGAATGCCTTTTCAATCTCGGCTTTGCTCCCGTCGCCTCCATCAAACGCGCCTCCACTGAGCTGCTTCCAAACCCTCCACCGCAGATCCGTCGTCAACTTCGGATCGATCGTAGCGAGGTTCAACTCGCTGTCCGCCGTCATGCTGCGCTGATTGAGATTGGCGCTGCCCAGTGTGCAAAACACATCGTCCACGAGCAGCAGTTTCGAGTGAATGTAGATTTCGCGGTATCGCCACTGCTTGTCATCCGAGCCGCATGCATTCAGCATCGCGGTGCAGACTTTGATGCCGCTTTCACGCTCCAATCTTTTCGGATCGGGCTTGTCGATGCTGTTCGCATGCCGCACTACTTCCGGCAACGGCGCATGATGCTTTTGGGGCCGTCCGAGCGTGCCATCCAGGGGATGCGACGGTTTCGCTTTGATTGCCGCCACGCGCCTGTTTTCTTCGCCGATCATGGCCTGCTGGCCCTTCATCGCACCTTGTTCACCGAGGTGCGCCAACGCATCGTAGGTGCGAGAAATCATCTCCTTTCGTTCCGGCATGGGAATCACGACAAACACATGCAGGACAGGCATGTGAGCCAAGTGCTTGTTGGATCCGGCACGGGCCTTGTTCCACAGTTTCATTACATCGCGGCGTTTTTGCACCAGCCGTTGAGTCCATTCTTCATACTGGAAATACTGGTTCTCGACGTAGAGGTATCGGAAAGCCAGACTGGCATTGTCCGCGGCCTTGAAATACAGCTCGCGTATCGTCAGGTCATCCTCCGCCGGTTGCGTGCGAACGATCTGGACGGTGCTGTCGTCCGGGCAGGGTTTGCGCAGCAACGCTGCCGGAACTCCCCCGTTTCCTGCCGCGGCGTTGAAGTCCACGGCCGATCCGCCACTTGGGGCATTCGATCTGGCCCTGTTCCACGCGCAAATGAAGTTGTTGTACAGGGGGACCAACGCACCGCCTCGATCGATGCGGCAGGCGTAGTCGCGAAATGGTTTCAATGTCTTGAAGCCGCGTTCTTCAACGCTTGCCTTCGCTGCTTCAGTTGGACCCACTTCTTCGCGACGAGGATTTTCCAGTTGATGCGATGTCGTGTCCCAGTATTCGGTGACAGAATTCAAACCCATCACATAACCCACCGCCTTCGTACCGTCCGCGTGGTCGAAATCGATCAGCAGAGGTTTTTGATGATGCGTGCCGAAAGACTCCATGCACGTTCTCTCGAGAATTCCCGGCTGCGTGGTTTCGGTCGACAGCTGCCGCTCGATACTGTCCCCATCACCATTGTGCAGCCGTACTTCGATATTCTTGAGCATGCCTCCACGGGCGGCCCGATACCAGCTGAAGCAGTATTCCTTGCGCGCCAGCAGGGGAATGGTCTCGTCCGTGAACCGGAAAATGCCACGCTGATTCCTGAGCGGATCGGATTTGCCGGCCTTTGCTTCCGCGTGACGACTGCGCAGCAGCGCAATGCTGTTGGCGGCACTGAGTGTCCCGGCGTTCGTTTTCGATCCGCCATCCATTCGCCATACGTGCGTGTCATGCGTCATGCCCGGCATGTTCCGGGCCATGCCCGCCTTGGCGGCAGTCCAGTCGTACCAGACCAGCAAGCGGACACGCACGCCACGGCGTCCAGCAGCTACAAGCAAGTCGCCATAGGTATCACCGCGCGGCCAGGTTCCGTTGCGCGTGCGTTCGAGTTCCATCCCCGGATCGAATCCCCAGCAACAGATATCGATGCTGCCTTTCGCATTGCGTATTTCCTTCGCGATATCCTGAAATCCTTCCTTCCCGCATATGAACATCGTCAGCTTGTTGTTATGCGTGATCGGGTGCGTCGTTTTGCCCTTCAGGTTGCGGTTTTCCAGAAGCCACTGCACCGTGCAGCGGCCCGTGCCTGTGCGCGCATCCACATAGGTCGTTTCGGTGCGATTGATTGCCTCGGTCATGAAGATCTCCCCCCGTTCACCCATCAAAAAGTTCCAATGAGAAATATAGGGATCGGCAGGCTGGCGATGTTGCGTAGGGTCAATAATCCAGATGCTCGATCGTCGGCCTTGAACGTCCAGCACTGGCTCACTGCGAACGGACCGTGTATCTCTCCCCTCGGTGCCAAACTGATGCCGCGTGTTAAACTCCCCCGACGACCAACTCCGTTTCTCCGCAGTTTCGACATGTCCTCCAACACCACGTTCAACATCACCCCCTCGACCACCCCGGCCTCGGCCGCCGACCGTGAACAAAAGCTGCAGGCCATCCAGTTCGGCCGCGTGTTCACCGATCACATGGCCGTCGTCAAGTACAGCAACGGCACCTGGCACGATCCGGAAGTGAAGGCCTACGGCCCGCTGTCGCTCGATCCGTCGGCTTCCGTGCTGCACTACGGCCAGGCGATCTTCGAGGGCTTCAAGGCTTACCGCCAGCCGGACAATTCCATCAGCCTGTTCCGCCCGGAGCAGAACGCCGAGCGTTTCAACCGCAGCGCGCATCGCCTGGCGATGCCGTCGATCCCGAAGGAGCTGTTCATCGGCGCGGCCGATGCGCTGGTGAAGATCGACCAGGCATGGGTGCCGGGCGGTTCCGGCGAGAGCCTGTACCTGCGCCCGTTCATGATCGCCACCGATCCGTTCCTGGGCGTGCGGCCATCGAATGAATACCTGTTCCTGCTGATCGCGTCGCCGGCCGGCGAATACTTCCCGCAGGGCCTGAAGCCGGTCAGCGTGTGGGCCAGCAAGGAATACGTGCGCGCCGCGCCGGGCGGCACGGGCGAGGCGAAATGCGCCGGCAACTATGCGGCCAGCCTGCTGGCGCAGGCCGAGGCAACGCAGCACGGTTGCGACCAGGTGATCTGGCTCGATGCGATCGAGCGCGAGTACATCGAGGAAATGGGCGGCATGAACCTGTTCTTCGTGTACCGGAAAGAGGGCAAGCCGGTCATCGTCACGCCGCAGCTGACGGGCACGCTGCTGCCGGGCATTACGCGCTCGACCCTGCTGCAGCTGGCAGCCGACGAGGGTTACGCAGCGGAAGAACGGCGCCTGTCGTTGACGGAAGTGCGCGAGGCCATCGCCTCCGGCGAAATCTCCGAGGTGTTCGCCTGCGGCACCGCGGCCGTCATCACCCCGGTCGGGCTGATCAAGGGCCGCGGCTTTGAAGTCACCATCAACAGCAACGAGAACGGCCCGGTCGCGCTGGCCCTGCGCGATGCGCTGCTGGGCATCCAGCGCGGTACCGCGGCCGATACGCACGGCTGGCTGCACAAGGTCGCGCTGGCGTAAGTTCCCGGCAGGCTTGTTGCTCGAAATGGGGTGCGCCAGAGCGCCGCGCCGCCCCGTTCTTGAAGCGACTTTCCGCGGCGGCGGCAGCGCTGCCGGCGCGGTTTTCCCCGATATAATACAAAGCAATATTGGTAACCCATAAGGAGCAATCATGGCCGGATTCAGTATCAACCTCGAAGAAAAAACCCTGTCGAATGAAAATTTCCGCGAAGTGCTGTTCACCACGCCGCAAAGCCAGCTGGTCGTGATGACCCTGCAGGCCGGCGAGGAGATCGGCGCCGAAAAGCATGACGACACCGACCAGTTCATCCGCGTGGAAGCGGGGCAGGGCAAGGCCATCCTGGACGGCGAGGAACACGCGCTGGAAGACGGCGTCGGTGTGGTGATCCCGGCCGGCACGCATCACAACGTCATCAATACGGGCAGCGAACCGCTCAAGCTGTACACGCTGTACACGCCGCCGGAGCACCCGGACGGCACGATCCACAAGGACAAGGCCGAGGCGGACGCCTACGAGGCCGAGCACGGTCACCACTGATGGCGGCGCCGCAAGGCGCCTTTGCATGGGAAAAGCGATACCGCCGAGGTGTCGCTTTTTTTTTGGCGCTGTCACCCGAGCCTGTGGGGGGAACTGAACAATTCGCCGCAATCGCTGTCTCATATCGTATTGACGATGGAGGCGGCGATGCACGACGGCGTTTTCAACAGCTTGCTGGAACGATTGCGCGGGCAAATCGACGGGTTGTCCGGCGCCCAGTTGGCGACACTGCGTGCCCTGCTCGAGTCGGCCTCGTCATTGGCAACCTGTCTGGAACTGATCGAAAAGTTCGGCCGGCCCTGCGATCGTTGTCCGCATTGCACGGCTATCCGCATCCATCGTCACGGCAGCTCTGGCGGCCTGCAACGTTACCGCTGCGTGATGTGCCGCCGCACCTTCAATGCGTTGACCGGCACACCCTTCGCTTTCCTGCCTGCGCGGCAAATGGCTGCCTTTCCTGCAGGCGGTGCTGGATTCGCGCACGGTCCGGGGGTGCCGCCAAAATCACCAGCATCCACCGCAACACCAGCTTTCGCTGGCGCCATCGTTTCATGGGCGCAGCACGGCACGACCGGCCACCCCGGCTGCAAGGCATTGTCGAGGCGGACGAAACCTATCTGCTCGAATCGCAAAAAGGCAGCCGGCACCTGGACCGGCCGGCGCGCCGGCGCGGCGGCAAGGCCAGGCGGCGCGGCATCTCCAACGAACTCGACTGCATTCTGGTGGCACGCGACCGTGACGGCAAAACCCGGCATTTCGTCTGCGGCCGCGGCCCGGTCACGGCGCGGCAGCTGGCGCGCCACCTGACTCCGGTACTGGCTGCCGATGTCTTGCTGGTGTCGGACAGCGCTGCCGCTTACCGCACGTTCGCGCGCCGCGCCGGCATCCTGCATGAAGCAGTCAATCTGAGCGCAGGAGTGCGCACCCGCGGTGCCCTCCACCTGCAACACGTGAATGGCTATCACAGCCGCTTTCATGGCTGGCTATCGCGGTTCAATGGCGTGGCGAGCAAATACCTGCCGAACTACCTGGGCTGGCGCCATGGCCTCGACGGGCAGCGCTGGCTGGCTCCTGCAGACTG
>NZ_JACHXS010000007.1 GCF_014192225.1 Pseudoduganella umbonata
GTGTCGATCACCGTCAAGCTGATCTCCCCGATCGCGATGGAAGAAGGCCTGCGTTTCGCAATCCGTGAAGGCGGCCGTACCGTCGGCGCGGGTGTTGTAGCCAAGATCCTGGGCTAAGCTTTAGCGTTGATGCGGCGGGACAGGGCGTGATATCATGCCGGTCCCGCTGCTTTTATGTTGAGCAGTCGCTGTAGTGTTGTAAAGAGTTGCATATTTCCATATTGCCGGAGAAGTGTTCGTACACTGCGCCGGTTCGTTCTTTTTAAGGAATCAGCATGTCCACCCCGAATCAAAAGATCCGCATCCGCCTGAAGGCTTTCGACTACAAACTGATCGACCAGTCCGCACTGGAAATCGTTGACACCGCCAAGCGCACCGGCGCCGTGGTCAAAGGTCCGGTTCCCCTGCCGACCCGCATCCAGCGTTTCGACGTGCTGCGTTCCCCGCACGTGAACAAGACCTCGCGCGACCAGTTCGAAATCCGCACCCACCAGCGCCTGATGGACATCGTGGATCCGACCGACAAGACTGTTGACGCACTGATGAAGCTGGACCTGCCGGCTGGCGTCGACGTCGAAATCAAGCTGCAGTAATCGATTCATCCGGATTCGTTGCATCGGGCGGCATCACTGACGTGACGGCCGCCGGATGAAAGAACGGGCACTTCGCATTGGCGGAGTGCCCGTTTTTCTTTGGCCAACACTTCTGGCCGCAGCTCCTGATCGAAACGGGCTATGCCAGTTTCACGACTGCGCTACGCACGACGGTCATGCTTGCCCGGCTTGCGGCGCCGGGCCGCGGCTCCAACGACGAGCAGGCCCACGCCGAGCAATGCATACGTGGCTGGCTCGGGAACCGGTGCCAGCACCGCACCGTCGACGGAATAATAGAAGTAATCGCGGATCTGCAGGCGTATCGTGGCATCCTCGGCTGTCGAGTTCGCATACGTGAGCTGGAACGGCTGCACCGCGTCGACACCGGCCGAATAGTCGATGGGCCGCACCAGTTCACTGAACGGATCCTCGTACGTGCCAGAAGGCCCCGGCCGTAGGGTGAGCGAGACCCCGCCTTCAAACTCGTTGGCGGCGTTCCAGCCCGACAGCTGTGTGAACGTGTTGCCATCGACCACCAGCTGCGAGTTCGCCTTCACCGTCAGTGTGATTTCCTGCAGTCCGCGCACCGAGGCGAACGTGTATGTCAATGCCGGCTCGGAATACGTGACGGTGCTATCGCCAAGTACGGTGGATACGCCGATCCCGGCGTGCGCACCGTAGATCGTCGTTTCGGCAGTGAAATTGCGCAGGCCGAGCACTTCCGTTTCGTGGCTGCGATAACCCTGCGGCCGGATCAGCGAGGCATCCAGCTCGGACCACGTGTCGGTCACGGCGAAGCCGGCGGTGGCGCCATCGTCCGGGGTAAGGTCGACGACGTGGAAGTTGATGCCCGAGGTGCCGAAGGCAAGGTTGTCGGCGTGCGTGGCGCCGGCGGCGGCGCAAAGGATGGCCGCCAGGGCCATGGCTTGATGACGTTTCATTGGATCTCCACGGATAGGGGACAGGGGGCTGCGTTAGCTGCGCGACTGGCGCCGGCGTGCGGTCCAGCCGACGACGGCCAGGCCGACACCGAGCATCGCGTACGTGGAGGGCTCGGGCACGGGCGGGAAGATCGAACTGTGGGCCGTCAGCGATGACGACACATAGACGATGAGCGGCGCGCTGCCGCGGTGGGTATAGGTAATGGACAAGTCGGTATCGACGCTGTCGGGCGCATCGAAGCCGTAAACGAATTCGCTGGTGCCCTGGTCGGCGGCGCCGACGCGGAAGATACTGGTCAGGCCGCTCGCCGTGCCGGGCAGTTCAGTACCGGTCTGCGTCCAATCCATCGCCAGGTGCCCCGTGAGCGTGATAGCCGTGTTCGGTTGCAGCGTGACGGGAATCCGGAAGGCCGTGTCGACCCAGCCGATACCATAGCCGCTCGAGGTCAACGAGACGCTCTGGTCCAGATTTGCGCCGATCGACCACGCGCCTGCGTAGGCGCCAACCTGGCCGCTGTCGCTGCCGGCAGTGCCTGGCCGCGCCTCCACCTCGCGGTCGATCTCCGTGCGTGGATCGAAACCCAGCAGCCACAGCGACCCGTCCGTAGAGCCCCGTCCGGGGTCCACTCCGCCAGGCGTATAGGCGTCATTCGGATCGAGGTCCGTCAGCGTGTAGCTGAAGTCGGTCAATTGTGCCGTGAGCGTGTTGTCGGCAAAGGCCGGTGCCGCGCACAGGCTCGCGGCAAGGATGACATGACGGAAAAGCAAAGGAACAGATTGCATACGCGACTCCCCAAACTGGAATGGAAGGCCGGCAGCGGCCGGCGGGCATGCGTTGCTCTTGCGCTTCTCGTCTGGAGGAGGACTGATGAAAACGATGCTGGCACCCTCGGTTTCGCGCATGTTTACGGCGGCTGACGTACCGCCAGCGTTATAGCTGCCCATGACGCCCAGCGCCATCTGTACGAAGAACGTAGCGGCGCCCATGTTGCCAATGCGATGGTCGGTATTGATGAACTGCTCGGTCTTGCCGGTATCGATTTCCGGACCACCCTGCTCGGCGTACCGGTGCAACAAGGTCTCGAACGCTATTTGTTGCTCAGGGTGTTTGCCGAATGCGCCGATGATGCGGGCTGGGCCTTTGGTGCGCTCTGCTTCGGGTAGCGTTTGCAGCGCCTGTTGCCAGCCTTCTTCGAGCAATTTTTGCCGCTGCTCGCGGCGTGTAACTGGCTTGCCGTGTTCGTCTTCGAAACGGACAAACACTGGGCGGTGGATGAAGCCGAGTGTGGGCAAGTTGTCGAACGCGGCGAGCTGGTTGCTGTTCCAGGAAACAGGGAACCAAGGCGTCGGTTTCCAGTTCTTCGGCGGCTGAGCGCCCCAGCGATTGAAGTAGCCCAGGAAAGGAGCGACATCGCTGGCATCGGTGCGCTTGCGTTTGGCAAAGGCGTCGGCGGTGGCGAGCCATTCGGCGACGGTAGGTTGGCGACCAACGGGTACAATCTTGCCGGGATTTGCCAACCGCTCAAGCGTCGGCACACTGTCTTGCAGAGCGAAATAGGTACGGCGCAGGGTCTCCTGCAGGTAATTGTTGTCAGGATCTTCCCAAGCAAAGGTACGCAAAGGTTCGACGCGCTCGCGCCTGGCCAGGACGATCACGGAAGTAGAGTCGGGAATTTCGGGAATATAGTAACCATCTGGCATCAAACTCGGTGTGCCACGAGGGCGAGTACTGTTGCGAGAGTCCAAGCTATCTTCCGCTAAGAGCACGATGAATGGCACATCAGGATGGCGATCGAAAAATTTAAAGACTTCTTCAAGCAACCGATCGGGCCTTTCAGCCAGTTTCCAAGGAGCGGTTACGAACAAGTGCCATGCTAAACCCGTGCCGACTGCGCTTGCCGCTAATCCAGCGATTGGTCTCGCCGGGCCAGGCTGCTGGTCAGGGTCGAGGATTGGCCCCCCCGCATAAAAGGAGGGGACTCCCCAAAACATTGGTATTGGGCCGATTGCATTTTCCAGTGCATCACAAGCGCGGCCACCACTAACACCCCCTTTGTCATTACCAGACCATTCGTATTTTTTAGGGTCCTGTTCACGAATAGTTTTGTAGGCGGTGCCGGACTGCAGCACATCCCATAATTTCTGCTGGCGATATTTTTCGACGGTCGTGCCTACGCTGACCACTTCAAGTACGTATTCGCGCTGAGTTTGCTCAGATTTGCTAGCGGACTGTTCGCGCTTGAGTAGTTCCGCTTTTTCCTTCCAAGCCTTCTCACGAGCGTCGGCATCTCGAATAGCAGTCACCCAACTACTTCCAAATACGAACCCAATGATCACGATCGGCAGCCCAATCCACTGCAGTTTGTCCATCGTCGTCTCCGATTCAATACCAAGTACACCGACTCCGAAAATTATCCATAGTGGAATTGAAAGAAGCATTACCCCAAGAGACCCAGCGGCATACGTCCTTTTCTGCGGACGGCGTACAGTGTCGGTATTAGCATTCATGCCGCATCCTTTGGCTGCGTCACCCGCTTTCCATGCATGGTTTCTGATATGACGATCCGCCATAACTTTCCTGTCAATACCGGTAAGCACAAAGGTAAAACGCCACTACTGTAATAATCAGCGTTACCTTCGATCAGCTCCTTACGCCACGCCAGCTCATCTTCCCAATAAATTCGGAATTTTTCGAGAAACTCATTCCATAGAACGATCTTCGGCCGATTCTTATCGAGAGAATCTATCTTCTTCAACCTCCAATCCGCCACCGCACACAAATACGCATAAAAATTCGGATCACTGCTCGCTTTTCCTCCGCCAATGGCCACGTCATACGCAGTCACCCGCCGATGATTTTCCCGGCTGCCGATGATCGACCCATGAAAGGATTTCCCGCTGACGTCCTGTTGCCAGCGTAGCCGGGCTGCATTGGGGCTTTCCTGGATATAGGCAACCACCTTGCCCTCGGGCGTACGAAAAGCGCGAGGAATGGTGAATAGATCGTCTGGCGTTTTGGCGAGCGGAACCTTTTCCGCGTTGTATTGCCTGGCCAGCAGGTCCAGTTCAGCCTTGGTCAAGTTCTCGCGGAATGCCGGAAAGCGCTGCGGTCCAGCAGGCTCGGGGCGGATCTCTGTCCAGACACGCAGGTCGTTGCTGGCTGTAGCGATGGCGGCATCGATCGGGTCCACTTCTTCGCAGGGACCCCGGTCCTCAACGGGCAAGCGCGACCTTGGAGAATTCGATGGCAGCTTATCCGCATCGATTTGATTGCCGCGCAGGTCGGCGCGGCACGGCTTGGCCAGCGCCTCGCCATTGATGCGCCGAATACCATAACGCTGTTCAATGGGACTGGCACGCGGGTCGACCGGCCAGGTTGCCACTGGCAAGCGCTTGCGCCAACTGCGTCCGTCGGCTTCGACGTGCGCCTTGTCGTCTTCTACTTTCGTGCGCCCATCTCTGTCCTTGCTTTCCACACGCAGCGGGAAGTCGTGCGGCGGTTGCCCTACCAAAGTCCATTCGAACTTGCCGGTATGCGGATCAAAACGGGTCTTGTCGGTAAACACGCGTTGTAGAAACGAAGCGCCCAGTTCCTCCAGCGGCCTGCGCGTGACGCTATGGGGCGCCCAGCGGACCGGCCCCATGAGCCTTGTCTTTCCGGTCTGGTAGTCGTACACCTTTTCCTGCTCAGGCTTGTATTCCGTGCCGTCGATAAAATCCGGCACGCCTTGCCAGCCGATGCCTTGCACATTGTCGAGTGCTACCGTCATGTCTTCCGGGCAGAAGTACAGGTAGACCTTGCCGCGGTTGTCGCGGTCGGCAGTGGCTTTCCAGCGCTGGTCGACCATGCCGCAATGCTGGGCGTCGTCATTGAGCGAAGCGAATGCCGGAGTGCTGGCCTTCGCACTGGCTACCCCGCGCACGATATTGACCAGTGTCTGCAGGCGAGCATGCATGGTTTGCCGCGCTCCAATCAGGTGGTAGCAAGGTTCCATCATGTGATCGATGCCACTGCGGATTTTCTCGAATTGCTTCAATCCCCAGTTTGCGTTTTCATCCAGGCCGTAGGGCGGGTGGGTGAGCACGAGGGTGTCGGCAGGACGCAACCCCTGTTCCATGAGGAAGGCTTGCGCGAGCAGACTCAGCAGACAACCTTGACTATGGGCGACAAGTGTCACGGTTTCGTTGGCATCGTAATCGCGGATCATTGAGATCAGGGCGGCCAGGCGGCGCGCCGCCAGGATCATGTACATGCGCCCTGGAGCACTGAGAAGGGGACGGATGGGATCTCCGACCGGATCAAAGGGTGCGCAGGTGCCCTTGTTCCACATGTCCGGAATGGTATTGGTGGCGTTGCCGAATGGCCCGCCTCCCTTGGACAGGTCCTTGTCCAGGCGGTTCCCGTAGCGATCCACTTTCTGGCCATTGACGAGCTTGGTTTCTCCGGTCAGCTCCCGGTATCCCCAATAAAAAGGAATGATCGGACTATTGGTATCGCCATCCGCCGTTCGTTTGTAGAACACCGCGTCGGGATCTTCGACCACGCTCTTTTTATCGGCGTCCGCAGGGTTTTTGTATCTGGCTGGCTTGAATCGCCGCAGCAACCGGTCTTCCAGCCCGGCGCACAGCCCTTCTTCCACGGCAGCGTAACTGGTGCCTACATCGTTGACGCCATGCACAACGATGATGTTGCCGGGAAGCCGGCGACGAACTGCCGTGCCTTTCGTTTGCGTTCGACCCGGCTCCAGCACGGCATCACGGCAGCCGATCTCGTAGGGAATCTTTTGGTAGCCCATGCTTGCTCCTATGCGTTGCCCGTGCTGCTCATCACGACGATCGACGCCATTTGCATTGTGTCCCGTGCCACGACTTCCGACTTGCCGGCAGCATCGCTGCGGCCTTCCATGCTGCTGCCATCCTCGACGGCAATCTTCACGTTCGCGCCGGGGACTGGGGTGCGCACGAGCGGCTCGTCACCCGGGACGCCGTCTTCAAAATGCACGAGGAATTGCTGGTCTGCGCCTGCGCTGTTGAAAGCAGGCAGCTCGGCCGCCATCGTGCCCGGGGCATCGAAGGTGAATTCGGGCGCAAGAAACTTCAGCGGGTTCTTGCTGCCCAAAGTGATGCTGCCGTCGCCGATCTTGATGAACGAGCCATCGTCCGCCACCAGTTCGATCACCTTCGCCATCGCGCGAAGCTTGCCTTCCGAGGAGGTCAGCGTGAGATTGCGCGCCGCGTTCACGATGGTGTCGTCGTGCTGGCTTTGCAGCAGCAGTTTTCCCTGATGGGCGATGGCGCTCAGACCGTCATGGTGCGAGAACAGCGAAATACCCTTGCCGGCATTGAGCGTGAAGCGTTGCCCCGCGGTCAGTTGCAAATGCTGTTGTGCCACGGTGTCGATGCTCGTTCCGGCATACGTCACCACGGCCTTCGAGGTGGCGAATCCCATGCCAGCCGGGGCGGTAATGGCGATGACAGGCTCGGCGGGCGGGTGTGCCTTGGGATCAGTGTTGCTGCCGGCCTCCCATGCATTGAAGCGCGCACGCAGCGCATCCTGCTCCTGGCTGCTTGCGGAAAGCGCTTGGCGAATTCGGGGCCAAGGCGCCCATTGATCGACAGTTCGCGTTCGAAATAGCTGAGTAGCTGTTGAATACCCTGAGTCATGACACCTCCGCCGTAGAGAGGTGATTATCCGGAAGTGCCAGTCAGGCTTCGTTGCGCCAGCGCAAGTATTTCGTTTGAGAAATTGGGGCGTGCCTGTCGCGCATCGGCAGCTATTTGTGTCCGCGCAAAGTAATGCAGTGAGGAAACATTCATGCTGGCTCTTTCTCGCAAAAGGAGCATCATGAATATCCCGTTAAAAGTGCTGTGGTGCGAAGGCGTCACGATAGGTCCGCATCAACTGCAGCAAATGGACCGTTACCACGAAACCCGGCTGCAGCAGATTGCCATGGCGATCAATCCTTGTTTGTGGGGTGTTCGCAAGGCAAGCTGGAACGTCGACGCGCTAACCAACAATATATTGCTGGCCACCGAGCTGTCGCTGGTATTCCAGGACGGCGAGATCTACGATGCGCCGCTCTCCGAGCAAGGGCCAGCGGCAGTGGACCTGTCCACACTTCCAGACGACTGCCAGACATTCACCTACTACGCGGCACTGCCGTTCGTGAACGGCCACGGCCAGAATATGGAAGCCGATAGTCGCTACGCGCGGACCGAAAATGGAACGGCCGACCTGTTCTCGCGCATGCAGCCGGCTGCCGTTGCCTATCTGGCAAAGAACGTGCGATTGCTGCCCCATACCGCGGCGCGCGGCGCCTATTTTTCGATCCCCGTCGTGCGCATCCGCCGTGCCACCGCCGGCGGCTTCGAACTCGACCCCACCTTCATGCCGCCCGCCGTCACGCTGGCTTCCACTGCGGGGCTGGCAACTTTGCTCGACGCGTTGCTGGCCAAGCTGAATACGAAGATCGCCGCGTTGTATGAACGCCACCGCATGAATGGCCGGCAGGCATTCGAAGTGTACGGTGGCGATTTCTCGACATTCTGGATGTTGAACGTGATCTGCACGGCGTCTGCGCCGTTGACGCACTGCGCCAACTTCCGCCATCACCACCCGGAATATGTATTCGACCGGATGACTGCGCTGGCTGGCGGGCTGATGACGTTCTCGCCCAGATACACGCTGGCCGACCTGCCCAGATATCAGCACGACGCGCCCGGCCCCGGTTTCGAGAAAATCGATGCCATCATCCGCGACCTGATCGATACAGTGATCTCGTCACGCTATTTCGCGATTCCGCTGGCATCGCCCCCGGCACGTACCTCACTCCACCAAGGCGTGCTCGATACGGCCCGCGTCGACCACCGCACCCAGCTGTGCCTGGCTGTGAGTGCGGATATGCCGGCGCTGGAACTGGTCGCCGCCGTGCCAAAACGGTTCAAGATCGGCTCGCCGGACGATGTCGAGCGCATGATCAGCTCTGCGCTGCCGGGAGTTGAGGTGGTGCACATGGCACAACTACCTAACGAAATACCGGTGCGGCCGAACACGTATTATTTCTCGCTGACCCCTCACGGCAAGCTATACGAGGAGATGCTGAAATCCCAGGCCATTTCGCTGTATACGCCTGCCGGCATGAAGGAACTTCGGATCGAGCTGTTTGGTATCGCACCGTGACAGTGAAGGCGAGCGGACGGCTGTGCATTAATGCTGGCCCTTCGCCTGCGTATCGGCTCGTGAATCGACAGGCGATCATCGTCGATTCCCATGCCCTGAAAACATCACCTCTAGCAGTGCGTACTGACTGTGCAAATTTTGCGCAACAGGCAACGACATACCTCGTACTTACTTGTTGCGTCAAGAGGCAAATCAAAGTACACTAGCCGGCTTCGGTATGGATACGTCTTTTTTTGTCCTACCATTTTTGTAGTTCAACATAGCCCCGCCCAATCGTAGGTGGGAATGGAGAAAAAATGAGCCTTGGCCTCCTCGGTCGCAAGGTTGGCATGATGCGCATCTTCACGGACGACGGGGATTCGATCCCTGTGACCGTGCTGGACGTGTCGAACAACCGTATCGCCCAAATCAAAACTCCTGAAACGGATGGTTACTCCGCTGTTCAGGTCGTATTCGGTCAACGTCGCGCTTCCCGCGTGACCAAAGCCGCTGCGGGTCACTACGCCAAAGCTGGTGTCGAAGCCGGTACTCTGCTGAAAGAGTTCCGTGTCGACGCAGCCAAAGCTGCCGAACTGAAAGCTGGCGAAGTCGTCGCCGTTTCGCTGTTCGAAGTCGGTCAGAAGATCGACGTGCAGGGCACCTCGATCGGTAAAGGCTACGCCGGTACCATCAAGCGTCACAACTTCGCATCGGGTCGTCAGACTCACGGTAACTCGCGTTCGCACAACGTACCAGGCTCCATCGGTATGGCGCAGGACCCGGGCCGCGTGTTCCCTGGCAAGCGCATGACCGGTCACATGGGCGACGTCACCGTCACGACCCAGAACCTGGAAATCGCTCGTATCGACGCTGAACGCCAGCTGCTGCTGGTCAAAGGCGCGGTACCAGGCGCGAAAAACGGTCAGGTGGTCGTTTCGCCAGCCGTTAAAGTCAAAGCTAAGAAGGGAGCTTAATTCATGGAACTCAAGCTCTTGAACGCTGAAGGTCAAGCCGCGTCCAACGTTGCTGCTGCAGACACCGTCTTCGGCCGCGATTACAACGAAGCCCTGATCCACCAGATCGTGGTTGCTTATGCAGCGAACGCCCGTAGCGGCAACCGCGCGCAGAAGGACCGTGAACAGGTTCACCACACGACCAAGAAGCCTTGGCGCCAGAAAGGCACCGGCCGCGCCCGTGCTGGTATGTCGTCGTCGCCACTGTGGCGTGGCGGTGGTCGCATCTTCCCGAACTCGCCTGACGAGAACTTCACCCACAAAGTGAACAAGAAGATGTACCGCGCAGGTCTGTGCTCGATCCTCTCCCAGCTGGCTCGCGAAGAGCGCCTGGTCGTGATCGAAGAACTGTCGATCGAAGCCCCGAAAACCAAGCTGCTGTCGCAAAAGCTGACCGGCCTGGGTCTGGATTCGGTCCTGATCATCACCGACAACATCGAAGAAAACCTGCTGCTGGCTTCCCGCAACCTGCCGAACGTGCTGGTCGTGGAACCGCGTCATGCAGATCCAATGTCGCTGGTCTTCTACAAGAAGATCCTGGTTACCAAAGCGGCACTGGCCAAGATTGAGGAGTTGCTGGCATGAGCGCCGTCAAATTTAGCGAAGAGCGCCTGTTGAAGGTGCTGGTGGCGCCGGTCATTTCCGAGAAGGCCACCATGGTCGCGGAAAAGAACGAGCAGATCGTTTTCCGTGTTGCTCCGGATGCGACCAAGCCAGAAATCAAGGCCGCCGTTGAACTGCTGTTCAAGGTTGAAGTGGAATCGGTGCAGACCGTAAACCGCGAAGGTAAAGTCAAGCGTTCGGGTCGTTTCATCGGCCGTCGCAATGCTACCAAGCGTGCTTTCGTGTGCCTGAAGCCTGGCCAGGAAATCAATTTCTCCGAGGAGGCTAAATAATGGCACTCGTTAAGATGAAGCCAACCTCCCCAGGCCGTCGCGGCATGGTGAAGGTTGTCAACGCCGACCTGTACAAAGGTCGTCCGCTGGCAGCCCTGGTTGAGAAAAAATCGAAGACCGCCGGCCGTAACAACAACGGCCACATCACCACCCGTCATATCGGTGGTGGTCACAAGCAGCACTACCGTATCGTCGACTTCAAGCGCAACAAGGATGGCATTCCGGCGAAAGTGGAACGTATCGAATACGATCCGAACCGCACGGCGCACATCGCCCTGCTGTGCTACGCCGACGGCGAGCGCAAGTATGTGATCGCGTCCAAAGGCCTGTCCGTCGGCGATACGCTGATGAACGGCTCGGAAGCGCCGATCAAGGCCGGCAACACCCTGCCGATCCGCAATATCCCGGTTGGTACCGTGATCCACTGCGTCGAAATGCTGCCAGGTAAAGGTGCCCAGATGGCACGTACCGCCGGTGCCGCAGTCGTGCTGATGGCCCGCGAAGGTACTTACGCCCAGGTGCGTCTGCGCTCCGGCGAAGTGCGCCGCGTGCATATCGAGTGCCGCGCAACCGTGGGCGAAGTCGGCAATGCCGAACACAGCCTGCGCAAGATCGGTAAAGCCGGTGCGATGCGTTGGCGCGGTGTCCGCCCGACCGTCCGTGGTGTCGTGATGAACCCGATCGACCACCCGCACGGTGGTGGTGAAGGCCGTACCGCCGCTGGCCGTCACCCAGTGTCGCCATGGGGCCAGCAGACCAAGGGCAAGAAGACGCGTTCGAACAAGCGCACTTCTTCGATGATCGTCTCGCGCCGCGGCAAGAAATAAGGATAAATCATGACCCGTTCATTGAAAAAAGGGCCGTTCTGCGACGCCCACCTGGTGAAGAAAGTCGAAGCCGCGCAAGCGACGAAAGACAAGAAGCCAATCAAAACCTGGTCCCGCCGTTCGACGATCATGCCTGACTTTATCGGCCTGACGATTGCCGTGCACAACGGCAAGGTGCACGTGCCTGTGTACGTGTCCGAGAACATGGTTGGTCACAAGCTCGGCGAGTTCGCGCTGACCCGTACGTTCAAGGGCCACGCTGCTGACAAAAAGGCGAAGAAATAATGGAAACCAAAGCAATCCTCAAAGGCGTACGCCTGTCGGATCAAAAGGGTCGCCTGGTGGCTGACCTGATCCGCGGCAAGAAGGTTGACGCTGCGCTGAACATCCTGCAGTTCAGCCCGAAAAAAGGCGCGGCCATCCTGAAGAAAGTGCTGGAGTCCGCTATTGCGAACGCCGAGCACAACGATGGTGCCGATATCGACGAGCTGTACGTGAAAACGATCTACGTCGAAAAGGGCCCGATCCTGAAGCGCTTCACCGCGCGTGCAAAGGGCCGTGGCGACCGTATCTCGAAGCAGTCCTGCCACGTCTACCTGACGGTCGGAAACTAAGGAGCCAAGATGGGACAGAAAATTCATCCAACCGGCTTCCGTCTGGCCGTTACCCGTAACTGGGCTTCCCGCTGGTACGCGACCAACGGCAACTTCGCTTCGATGCTGAACGAAGACCTGAAGGCACGCGCCTACCTGAAGAAGAAGCTGAAGAACGCCTCCGTCGGCCGCATCGTCATCGAGCGTCCTGCGAAGAACGCCCGCTTCACCGTGTACAGCTCCCGTCCGGGCGTCGTGATCGGTAAAAAAGGCGAAGACATCGAAGTGCTGAAGTCGGAACTGACCAAGATCATGGGCGTGCCGGTGCACGTCAATATCGAGGAAATCCGCAAGCCGGAAATCGATTCGCAGCTGATCGCCGATTCGATCGCCCAGCAGCTGGAAAAGCGGATCATGTTCCGCCGCGCCATGAAGCGCGCAATGCAGAATGCAATGCGCCTGGGTGCTGTCGGCATCAAGATCATGTCGTCCGGCCGTCTGAACGGCATCGAGATCGCCCGTACCGAATGGTATCGCGAAGGCCGCGTGCCTCTGCATACCCTGAAGGCGGACATCGACTACGGCACGTCCGAAGCATCGACCACCTACGGCATCATCGGCGTCAAGGTTTGGGTGTACAAGGGTGACCGCTCCGCTACCGGCGAAGCACCAGTCATCGACACCCCGGCTGACGAGAAGAAGCCACGCGGCCCGCGCCGCGATGATGGCAAGCCGGGCGGCCGCCCACGTCCAGGTCCGGGCGCCAAACCAGGCGCCCCAGCCGCTCGCCGCGCTGCGAAGCCGGCTGCAGCTGAATAAGCAGGAGAATAAGCATGCTGCAACCATCTCGCAGGAAGTATCGTAAAGAGCAGAAAGGCCGTAATACCGGCATTTCGCATACGCGCGGCACCGCCGTGTCGTTCGGCGAATTCGGTCTGAAAGCCGTCGCGCGTGGCCGTATCACGGCACGCCAGATCGAAGCTGCCCGTCGTGCCATGACCCGTCACATCAAGCGTGGCGGCCGTATCTGGATCCGTATCTTCCCGGACAAGCCGATTTCGAACAAGCCGGCTGAAGTCCGTATGGGTAACGGTAAGGGTAACCCGGAGTACTACGTGGCTGAAATCCAGCCAGGTAAAGTGCTGTACGAAATGGACGGCGTCGGCGAAGAGCTGGCACGCGAAGCGTTCCGCCTGGCTGCTGCCAAACTGCCGCTGGCAACCACCTTCGTGGTGCGCCAGGTTGGCCAATAATTGGAGTGAAATATGAAAGCATCTGAACTCCGTGGCAAAGACCAGGCTGCTCTGCAGAAAGAACTGAACGACCTGCTGAAGGCACAGTTCGGCCTGCGTATGCAAAGCGCCACGCAACAGCTGAGCAACAACTCGCAGCTGAAGAAGGTCCGCCGCGACATCGCACGCGTCAAAACGGTTATGAACACGAAGGAAGCCAAATGAACGAACCAGTGAAACAGTCGCTCAAGCGCACGCTGATCGGTAAAGTGGTGTCCGACAAGATGGACAAGACCGTTACCGTGCTGATCGAGCGTCACGTCAAGCACCCTCTGTACGGCAAGATCATCGTGCGTTCGGCGAAATACCACGCACATGACGAAACCAACCAGGTCAAAGCCGGTGATACGGTGGAAATCTCGGAAGGTCGTCCGATCTCCAAAACGAAGGCGTGGACGGTGACCCGTGTAGTGCAAGCTGCACAAATCGTCTAAAAAGAAACACGGGCGGGGACGTTGCGTTCCCGTCCGTTTTCCAATTAGTTCTTGCAGGCCCGCAGGTTGTATGTAATACTTGCGGGCTTCGTTCATGTATCGCCGCTAAGTGTCTTTCCACAGACGCGGTTTCGCGGTCAGTACTGTATGAAGGTCAAGCACCCAAACAGCAATGCAGCAGCATGGCTGGCGGGACCAAGACTGACCGAGAGGTCCGCATTGTGTGGATTCTTCGGCTTAAGTTGGGAAAGAGAATACTATGATTCAAACTGAAAGCCGGCTCGAGGTAGCCGACAACACCGGTGCGAAAGAAGTTATGTGCATCAAGGTGTTGGGCGGTTCCAAGCGCCGTTACGCTGGCATCGGCGACGTGATCAAGGTCACGGTTAAGCAGGCGCAGCCTCGTGGCCGCGTCAAAAAAGGTGAAATTTATAACGCCGTGGTTGTGCGCACCGCTAAGGGTGTGCGTCGCCAGGACGGTTCCCTGGTCAAGTTCGACGGCAACGCTGCCGTTCTGCTGAACTCCAAACTGGAACCGATCGGTACCCGTATCTTTGGCCCGGTGACGCGCGAACTGCGCACCGAGAAGTTCATGAAGATCGTGTCCCTGGCACCGGAAGTCCTGTAAGGAGTCACAATGGATAAGATTCGCAAAAACGACGAAGTCGTCGTCCTGACCGGCAAGGACAAGGGCAAGCGCGGCGTAGTGACCCAGCGTGTAGACGCTGAGCACGTCGTGGTAGAAGGCGTGAACGTGGCCAAGAAGGCCGTCAAGCCGAACCCGATGACGGGCGTAACTGGTGGCATCGTCGACAAGACCATGCCGATTCACGTGTCCAACGTTGCTCTGTTCAACGCTGCGACCGGCAAGGCCGATCGCGTGGGCTTCAAGGAAGTGGATGGTAAAAAAGTCCGCGTCTTCAAGTCCTCCGGCGAAGTAGTGAAGGGGTAATTGAAAATGGCCCGTCTGCAACAAGTATACAAAGAGAAGGTCGTTTCCGAGCTGACCGAGAAATTCGGCTACAAATCGGTAATGGAAGTGCCGCGCCTGACGAAAATCACCCTGAACATGGGTGTGGGCGAAGCAATCGCTGACAAGAAGGTCCTGGAACACGCCGTTGGCGACCTGACCAAGATCGCCGGCCAGAAGCCGGTGACCACCAAGTCGCGTAAAGCTATCGCCGGTTTCAAGATCCGCGAAGGCTACCCGATCGGTACCATGGTGACCCTGCGTGGCGCCCGTATGTATGAATTCCTGGATCGCTTCATCACCGTGGCACTGCCGCGCGTGCGCGACTTCCGTGGTGTGTCCGGCCGCTCGTTCGATGGCCGTGGCAACTACAACATCGGCGTCAAAGAGCAGATCATCTTCCCGGAAATCGAGTACGACAAGATCGACGCGCTGCGTGGCATGAACATCTCGATCACCACGACCGCCAAGACCGACGACGAAGCGAAAGCTCTGCTCGCCGCATTCAAATTCCCGTTCAGGAACTAACCGATCATGGCAAAACTCGCACTGATTAACCGTGAACAGAAGCGTGCCGACCTGGTGGAGAAATTCGCCGCTAAGCGCGCCGCCCTGAAAGCCATCATCGACGACCAGTCGAAGTCGGAAGAAGAGCGTTACGAAGCCCGCCTGAAACTGCAGGCCCTGCCGCGTAACTCTGCACCGACCCGCCAGCGTAACCGCTGCGCCATCACCGGCCGTCCACGTGGCACCTTCCGTAAATTCGGTCTGGCCCGCACCAAGCTCCGTGAATTCGCCATGCGTGGTGAAATCCCGGGTATGACCAAAGCCAGCTGGTAATAGGAGAATAAGCAATGAGTATGAGCGATCCTATCGCCGATATGCTGACCCGTATCCGCAATGCACAGGGTGTGAAGAAGACCACCGTTGCAATGCCGTCGTCGAAAGTCAAAGTGGCGATCGCCTCCGTCCTGAAGGACGAAGGCTACATCGAAGATTTCGCAGTGTCCTCCAACGAAGGCAAAGCGGAACTGCAAATCGGCCTGAAGTACTACACCGGCCGTCCTGTCATCGAGCGCCTGGAGCGCGTGTCCCGTCCGGGTCTGCGCGTCTACAAAGGCAAGGATGAAATCCCGACCGTGATGAACGGCCTGGGCGTGGCTATCGTGTCGACTCCGCAAGGCGTCATGACCGATCGCAAAGCGCGCGCTACCGGCGTCGGTGGCGAAGTCATCTGCTTCGTGGCTTAAGGAGTAACACATGTCTCGAGTAGCTAAAATGCCGATCGCCGTGCCGGCTGGCGCCGAAGTCGCCATCTCCGCACAAGCGATCACCGTCAAGGGCCCGCTGGGCACCCTGACCCAGAGCCTGAACGGCCTGGTCAAAGTTGAAAACAACAACGGCACGCTGTCGTTCGATGTGGCCAACGAATCCCGTGAAGCGAACGCCATGTCCGGCACGCTGCGCGCACTGGTCAACAACATGGTTACCGGCGTCACCAAGGGCTTCGAAAAGAAGCTGTCCCTGGTGGGCGTGGGTTACAAGGCACAGGCACAAGGCGACAAGCTGAACCTGTCGCTGGGCTTCTCCCACCCGGTCGTGCATGCGATGCCGGCTGGCGTGACCGTGGCCACCCCGACCCCGACCGAAGTCGTGATCAAGGGTATCGACCGTCAACAGGTCGGCCAGGTTGCCGCAGAAGTTCGTGCTTACCGCTCCCCTGAGCCTTATAAAGGCAAGGGCGTCCGCTATGTGGACGAAGTGGTTAAGATCAAAGAAACCAAGAAGAAGTAATTAGGGGCTGACGATGGATAAAAAGCAATCTCGTCTGCGCCGCGGACGTCAAACCCGCATCAAGATCGCGCAACTGAAAGTGAACCGCCTGTCGGTCCACCGCACTAACCTGCACATTTACGCGAACCTGATCAGCCCGGACGCTAAAGTTCTGGTTTCGGCGTCTACCGTGGAAGCAGAAGTTCGCGCCGAACTGGCCGGCAAGTCGGGCAAGGGCGGTAACGCCGCCGCTGCCGCACTGGTGGGCAAGCGCGTCGCCGAAAAGGCAATCAAGGCAGGTATCACCGAAGTAGCGTTCGACCGCTCCGGTTTCCGTTACCACGGCCGTGTGAAGGCGCTGGCTGAAGCCGCGCGTGAAGCCGGTCTGAAGTTCTAAGGGTACGATCATGGCAAAAATGCAAGCAAAAATGCAAAGCGACAAGCCGGATGACGGCATGCGCGAAAAAATGATCGCGATCAACCGCGTGACCAAAGTGGTCAAGGGTGGTCGTATCATGGGCTTCGCGGCGCTGACCGTGGTTGGTGACGGCGATGGCCGCATCGGCATGGGCAAGGGCAAGTCGAAGGAAGTTCCGGTCGGTGTGCAGAAGGCAATGGAAGAAGCCCGTCGCAACCTGATCAAGGTTCCTCTGAAGAATGGTACCCTGCAGCACTCGGTTACCGGCCAGCACGGCGCCTCGCGCGTCATGATGAGCCCGGCCAAGCCAGGTACCGGCGTCATCGCTGGTGGCGCAATGCGCGCTATCTTCGACGTGATGGGCGTGACGGACGTGGTGGCGAAATCCACCGGTTCGAACAACCCGTACAACCTGGTGCGCGCCACCCTGGACGGCCTGTCGAAAATGAGCACTCCTGCCGATATCGCTGCAAAACGCGGCAAGTCGGTAGAAGACATTCTGGCTTAAGGGGATGACCATGAGCACTATCAAAGTCAAACTGGTGAAGGGCCTGATCGGCACCCGCCAAGACCACCGCGCTACCGTGCGTGGTCTGGGCCTGCGCCGTGTCAACTCGGTTTCCGAGCTGCAGGACACGCCATCGGTACGCGGCATGATCAACAAGGTCGCTTACCTCGTTAAGGTTGTATCGTAAGCCCCGGCTTACGATCTGGAGAACACAATGGAATTGAATACCATTCAACCAGCCGAAGGCGCGAAACACGCCAAGCGCCGTGTTGGCCGCGGTATCGGCTCCGGCCTGGGCAAGACTGCCGGCCGTGGTCACAAGGGTCAGAAATCGCGTTCGGGCGGCTTCCACAAAGTCGGCTTCGAAGGCGGTCAGATGCCTCTGCAGCGCCGTCTGCCGAAGCGTGGCTTCAAATCGCTGAACGCAACCTTCAAGGCTGAAGTTCGCCTGTCCGACCTGAACGCCCTGGCCGTGTCCGAAGTGGACCTGCTGGTGCTGAAGCAGGCCGGCGTGCTGAACGTGCTGGCGCGCGACGTGCGCGTGATCGCTTCCGGCGAAATCACCAAGGCAGTGTCCATCAAGGGCCTGAAAGTGACCGCCGGCGCGAAAGCGGCCATCGAAGCGGCTGGCGGCTCGGTAGCCTGAGACGCTTAAGCTTGAACGGAGCGAAAATTGGCGACTAATCCGCAGCTTGCTAAAAGTGCCGCAGCCGGGTTCCCCTGGAACCGTCTGTGGTTTTTGCTGGGCGCTCTGGTAGTCTACCGCATCGGGGCTCACGTCCCGGTGCCGGGGATCGACCCGGTACAGCTGGCCGCACTGTTCAAGTCGCAAGAGGGCGGCCTGCTGGGCATGTTCAACATGTTCTCGGGCGGCGCCCTGTCGCGCTTCACGGTGTTTGCGCTGGGCATCATGCCCTACATCTCGGCCTCGATCATCATGCAGTTGCTGTCGATCGTGTCTCCGCAGATGGAAGCGCTGAAGAAGGAAGGGGAAGCTGGCCGTCGCAAGATCACCCAGTACACCCGTTACGCCACCGTGGGCCTGGCATTGTTCCAGGCATTCGGCATCTCCGTCGCGCTGGAAGCCCAGCCCGGCCTGGTGCTTGATCCGGGCATGGCGTTCCGCTTCACCACCGTGGTAACGCTGCTGACCGGCACCATGTTCCTGATGTGGCTGGGGGAGCAGATTACCGAGCGCGGTCTCGGTAACGGCATCTCCATCATCATCTTTGCCGGTATCGCTGCCGGTCTGCCGAGCGCAATGGGTAGCTTGTTCACCCAGGTGTCGACCGGTGCGATCAGTGCGATCTCCGCCATCATCATCGTGATCCTGGTCGCTGCCGTGACCTATGTCGTGGTGTTTGTGGAACGTGGCCAGCGCAAGATCCTGGTGAACTATGCCAAACGTCAGGTCGGTAACAAGATCTACGGTGGGCAAACCAGTCACCTGCCGCTGAAGCTGAACATGGCAGGCGTGATTCCGCCGATCTTCGCATCGTCGATTATCTTGTTCCCGGCCACTATCGTGGACTGGTTCGCACGTGGCGCGGACAACAGCAATCCTGTTGTACGCTTCCTGAAAGATCTGGCAGCTTCGTTGAGCCCAGGCGAGCCCATCCATGCACTGCTGTATGCCGTGGCAATCGTGTTCTTCTGCTTCTTCTACACCGCACTGGTGTTCAACAGCAAGGAGACCGCGGATAACTTGAAGAAGAGCGGGGCCTTTGTGCCAGGGATTCGTCCCGGTGAGCAGACTGCCCGCTACATCGACAAGATCCTGACCCGGTTGACCCTGGCAGGCGCCGTCTACATTACCCTGGTGTGCCTGTTGCCGGAGTTTATGCAAGCCCAGTGGAAAGTGTCCTTTGTATTCGGTGGCACCTCCCTGTTGATCATCGTGGTCGTGACCATGGACTTCATGGCCCAGGTCCAGAACTACGTGATGTCGCAGCAATACGATTCGCTGCTGCGCAAGGCTAACTTCAAAGGCGGCATTCCGACCCGCTAAGCGATAAGGTCACTATGGCAAAAGACGACGTTATACAGATGCAGGGCGAGATTCTGGAGAATCTCCCGAATGCAACGTTTCGAGTAAAGCTGGAAAACGGCCACGTGGTGCTAGGGCACATTTCGGGTAAAATGCGGATGAACTATATCCGCATTCTCCCCGGCGACAAGGTGACGGTGGAGTTGACGCCGTACGACCTCTCCCGGGCCCGTATTGTGTTCCGGACCAAGTAATTTTAAGTATCGAATCCAAGAAGAGAGTGCAAAATGAAAGTTAACGCTTCAGTCAAGCGGATCTGCCGCAACTGCAAGATCATCAAGCGCAAAGGCGTCGTTCGTGTTATCTGCGTCGAACCGCGTCACAAGCAGCGTCAAGGTTAATCGAGGAATAACGAATGGCACGTATTGCAGGGGTCAACATCCCCAATCATCAGCACACCGTGATCGGCCTGACGGCAATTTACGGTATCGGCCGCCCCCGCGCGCAGTTCATCTGCGCCCAAACGGGTGTTGCGACCAACAAGAAGATCAAGGACCTGGACGACAGCGAGCTGGAAAAGCTGCGTGACGAGATCGGCAAGTTCGTTGTAGAAGGCGACCTGCGCCGTGAACTGTCGATGAACATCAAGCGTCTGATGGATCTGGGTTGCTACCGCGGCATGCGTCACCGCAAGGGCCTGCCGGTCCGTGGCCAGCGCACCCGCACCAATGCACGTACCCGCAAAGGTCCGCGCAAAGCCGCTCAATCGCTGAAGAAATAATCTAGGAAACCACTATGGCTAAGCAACAAAGCAGCGCTGCAGCAGCACGCGTTCGCAAGAAGGTCAAGAAGAACGTCGCTGAAGGCATCGCGCACGTCCACGCTTCCTTCAACAACACGATCATCACGATCACCGATCGCCAGGGCAACGCCCTGTCGTGGGCAACTTCGGGCGGCGCCGGCTTCAAGGGCTCCCGTAAGTCGACCCCGTTCGCAGCGCAGGTTGCTGCCGAAGCGGCTGGTAAAGTTGCACAGGAATGCGGCGTGAAGAACCTGGAAGTGCGTATCAAGGGCCCAGGTCCTGGTCGCGAATCCGCTGTTCGCGCGCTGAATAACCTGGGCATCAAGATCACCGAGATCCAGGACGTGACGCCAGTGCCGCATAACGGCTGCCGTCCGCCGAAGCGTCGCCGCATCTAAGCACCATCGGATGCATTGACCATGGCCGGTTCCTTCGCGAACCGGCCACCGTCACCCTGATGTAAAAATCGCTGGAACAGTTGATCGGAAACGGTTACACTGTCCGGCTATTTTTGCCTGTCGATTTTTGATCGGCGGGCTTGTTGAGCCACCGTCTGACGGATTAGAGGGTCAGACTAGCGCCTGTTCGCATCCGCTGCATCGTTTCGATGCATGCACCCGATGTGATCCGGGGCGTCATTTAATATTTAAGGAAAACACCGTGGCACGTTATATCGGACCAAAAGCAAAACTCTCCCGCCGTGAAGGTACTGACCTGTTCCTGAAGAGCGCCCGTCGCTCGCTGGACTCGAAGTGCAAGCTGGACATCAAGCCAGGCCAGCACGGCGTCAAGTCGGGTGCCCGCACCTCCGACTACGGCAACCAGCTGCGCGAAAAGCAGAAGGTCAAGCGTATGTACGGCGTGCTGGAACGCCAGTTCCGCCGCTACTTCGCCGAAGCCGATCGCCGCAAGGGCAACACCGGCGAAACGCTGCTGTCGCTGCTGGAAACCCGCCTGGACAACGTTGCTTACCGCATGGGCTTCGGCTCCACCCGCGCTGAAGCACGCCAGCTGGTATCGCACAAAGCCTTCACCGTGAACGGCAATGTCGTGAACATCGCTTCGTACAACGTGAAAGTCGGCGACGTGATCGCCGTGCGCGAAAAGGCCAAGAAGCAGACCCGTATCCTGGAAGCGCTGTCGCTGGCAGAACAAGTCGGCATGCCGGCATGGGTGTCGGTCGATTCCAAGAAAATGGAAGGCACCTTCAAGTCGTTCCCGGAACGTAGCGAAATCGCTGCCGACGTCAATGAATCGCTGATCGTCGAACTGTACTCGCGTTAATCGCCGTTCGTAGCAAGCACAGAATCACCTGCCCACTCACCGAGTGGGCTTTTTCACTAATGCCATCAGCCTTATCGGTGTAACGAGCCGAGGGTAATGAAAAGGACATTTCAATGCAAAACAGTTTGTTGAAGCCACGTATCATCGACGTCGAAGCGCTGGGCGCCGGTCACGCAAAAGTCGTGATGGAGCCATTCGAGCGCGGCTACGGCCACACGCTGGGCAACGCCCTGCGTCGCGTGCTGCTGTCGTCGATGATCGGCTACGCGCCGACCGAAGTCACGATCGCCGGCGTGGTGCACGAGTACTCGTCGCTGGATGGCGTGCAGGAAGACGTGGTCGACCTGCTGCTGAACCTGAAGGGCGTGGTCTTCAAGGTCCACAACCGTGATTCCGTCACGCTGACCCTGAAAAAGGAAGGCGAAGGCGCCGTCCTGGCGTCGGATATCGACCTGCCGCACGACGTGGAACTGATCAACCCGGATCACGTGATCGCTCACCTGACCGCCGGTGGCAAGCTGGACATGCAGATCAAGGTCGAAAAAGGCCGTGGCTATGTGCCGGGTAACGTGCGCCGCCTGTCGGAAGACACGAACAAGACGATCGGCCGCATCATCCTGGACGCATCGTTCTCGCCGGTCCGCCGCGTGTCGTACTCCGTGGAATCGGCCCGTGTCGAACAGCGTACCGACCTGGACAAGCTGATCATCAACATCGAAACCAACGGCGTGATCACGCCGGAAGAAGCGATCCGCCAGTCGGCACGCGTGCTGGTCGACCAGCTGAACGTGTTCGCCGCGCTGGAAGGCACGGAAGCCACCGCCGAAGCGCCGTCGCGTGCTCCGCTGGTCGATCCGATCCTGCTGCGCCCGGTGGACGACCTGGAACTGACCGTTCGTTCCGCGAACTGCCTGAAGGCCGAAAATATCTACTACATCGGCGACCTGATCCAGCGTTCGGAAAACGAGCTGCTGAAGACGCCGAACCTGGGCCGCAAGTCGCTGAACGAGATCAAGGAAGTGCTGGCATCCCGCGGCCTGACCCTGGGCATGAAGCTGGAAAACTGGCCGCCTGCCGGTCTCGAGAAGTAATCCTAGCTACAAATGATGTACCCGTCCGGCGCATGTCGCGCTGGACGTTTTAACCTTAATTACCGACCCGCGCCGGGTGACTGCCTGGCGATCGAAGAGTCCGGATTTAAACACCTCGAAAGGAAGTACCATGCGTCACCGTCACGGCCTCCGTAAACTGAACCGTACCTCGTCCCACCGTCTGGCAATGCTGCGCAACATGACCGTTTCGCTGCTGCGCCACGAAGCGATCAAGACCACCGTGCCGAAAGCCAAGGAACTGCGTCGCGTCGTCGAGCCGATCCTGACCCTGGGCAAGAACGACACGCTGGCCAACAAGCGCCTGGCATTCGCCCGCCTGCGCGACCGCGAAATCGTCCAGAAGCTGTTCGCTGAACTGGGCCCGCGCTACGCTGCCCGCAACGGCGGCTACCTGCGCATCCTGAAGATGGGCTTCCGCGTCGGCGACAACGCACCGATGGCTTACGTCGAACTGCTGGACCGTCCGGAACCAAGCGACATCGAAGCAGCACCGACCGCTGAAGAGTAATCTCCAGCCGTCACAGGAAAAAGCCGGGCTTGCCCGGCTTTTTTCATGCCTGCGCGCTGCGTTGCAGCCGCTCTGTCAGCGCCGCAGGAATCCCGCGATGGCGTCGATGGTCGCGCCGGGCTGTTCCTCCATGAGCCAGTGACCGGCATCGCGAATCACGACCTCGGTGACATCGCTCGCCGCGTTGCGCATCACAATGGCCTCATTGGCACCGAACGATTTCTCGCCGCCGATCGCCAGTACCGGCATTGTCAGCTTCGTGCGCATCGACACCTGGTTGTCTTTCTCGTCCTGGGGAATCGTATTGAACTGTGCAAATGCCGCGCGCATCGCCCCCGGTTGCGCGTACAGCGCGGCGTAATGCCGGCGTGTTTCCTCATCGACCTTGGCCGGGTTGCCGGCAAACTCGTTCCAGAACCGATCCAGATAGATACGCTCCCGGCCAGCAACCAGCCGCTCGGCATCCGGGCCGCCGAACGAGAAATGCCACAGCAGCGGATTGCGAACGATCTGGTCCCAGGGGGGAATGCCGGGAACCGGCGCGTCCATGACGACCAGTTTTGCCGTTTGCTGCGGATAGCGTGCCGCGTAGGCATACGCCACCATCGTGCCGATATCGTGTCCGACGACCGCCGATTTCTCGATGCCCAGGCTGGCCAGCACCGTCCGGATGTCGCCGGCCTGGGATTTCTTGTCGTAGCCGCCCGCTGGCCGTGATGAACGCCCCATGCCACGCAGGTCGGGAACCACGACCGTGTGCCCGGCAGCCAGCCGCGCTGCCAGCGGCGCCCACATGTCGCCGGTATCGCCGAAGCCGTGCAGCAATACCACTGCAGGCCCCTTGCCGCCAACCCGGACATGGATGGTAGCGCCGTCGACCTGGACGTCGGTTAGCCGGAAGGTGGCCGGATAGGCTGGGACGCCATTTGCCATAGCAGAGCTCGCTATGCAGGCGCTCGCAGCGGAAGCAACAGCGCAATGCACAACAGCGCGCAGCATCGGAATCATGATCGAAACCTTTCGAAGTAGCGAACTCCAACAAGGGCGGCCTCGCCGGCTTGTCATTCGGTCTGCCGAGCTGCACAAGCGCATTGCATCGACGGTAACGCAAAGCATTTCGTCCTGCCTCTTGCTTACGTGATAGAAGCACCCTTCGGCGACAAAGCACGCCACCGGCTGTCGCTCGGGGCGAACCTCTGGCGGCTCGCAGAACGGCGGGGCAAACGCCCGCATCTCGTCATTTTCCGGTGTACCATCTCGAAGTTCTTCTCCGCCGAGTTGCCGTATGTCCTTCCCGCCCCGCCAGTTGTTCCGATTCTTCCTGTTTGCCACGTTCCTGTCGCTGCTGTCGCCGGCGCGCGCCGAGGAAGAGTTCCTGCCGCCGAACGTGGCCTTCCAGTTTTCCGCACGCATGGCCGGCGCCGCGACGATCGAAGCCACCTGGCAGATCGCCGACGGCTACTACATGTACCGCGAGCAGTTCGGGTTCAAGGCTGCGGGCGCGCAGCTGGGCGCTCCCATCATCCCGCGCGGCAAGGTGAAATTCGATGAAACCTTCAACAAGGAGGTGGAAACCTATCGCCATCGCGTGACGATCCGCGTTCCGGTCGAGGCAGCGGGCGCTTTCACGCTGACGGCGACCGGCCAGGGCTGTTCCGACAAGGGCCTGTGTTATTCGCCGCAGGATGCGACCGCGCGGCTGTCGCCGGCAGGCGGCCCGGCAGCCTCCGGGGGAGCCTTTGGCCTGCCGGCGATGAGCCGTCCGGGCGAAGCCATGATGGATGTGCCAGCCCAGGCACTGGCGGCAGCTGCAGGAGCGCCCGCAGAAGGCGCTCCGGTCGCCGTCCCGGGCGCAGCGGCACCTGCTCGAAGCGAGCTGGGCCGTATCGAGGACGCGCTGCGCGGCGGCAGGATGGCGGTCATCGTGCCGCTGTTCCTGCTGCTCGGGCTGGGCCTGGCCTTCACGCCCTGCGTGCTGCCGATGGTGCCGATCCTGTCCTCCATCGTCGTCGGCGAGGGCGACCGGGCAGGCCGGGGACGCGGCCTGGCTTTGTCGCTGAGTTATTCGCTGGGCATGGCAATCGTCTACACGGCGCTGGGCGTCGCCGCCGGCCTGGCCGGCGAGGGCCTCGCCGCCGCATTGCAGAATCCCTGGGTGCTCGGCGCGTTCGGCGTGCTGATGGTACTGCTCGCGCTGTCGATGTTCGGCCTGTATGAATTGCAGCTACCAGCCGCACTCCAGACCCGGCTTGCCGCCGCGTCCGGCCGCCGGTCGGGCGGCAAGCTGGCCGGCGTATTTGCGATGGGCGCGATCTCGGCCCTGATCGTCGGCCCGTGTGTTGCGGCGCCGCTGGCTGGCGCGCTGGTGTATATCAGCCAGACCGGCAACGTCGTCACCGGTGGCACCGCGTTGTTTTCGATGGCGGCCGGCATGAGCGTGCCGTTGATATTGGTCGGCATCTCGGCCGGCGCCTTGCTGCCCAAAGCCGGCCCCTGGATGAATACGGTAAAGCGGTTTTTCGGCGTTCTGTTGCTGGCAATGGCATGGTGGCTGGTATCGCCCATATTGCCGGGCGTCGTGCAAATGGCCGGGTGGACGCTGCTGGGTATCGCATACGGTATCTATTTGCTGCGGCAGCATAAAGGCTGGCGGGCCAGGGCCATTGCCGCATTATTCATCGGCTTCGGTATTGTCCAGCTGGTTGGCGTTGCAACCGGTGCACGCGATCCGCTGGATCCGCTCGCCCATTTACGCAACGGTGCGGCCGATGAATTGCCATTCCAGCGCATCCGGAGCGTGGCCGACCTGGATCGCGTGCTGGCAAATACCGGCGGTAAAAACGTGATGCTGGATTTTTATGCCGACTGGTGCGTCGCCTGCAAGGAAATGGAAAGGCTGACGTTTATCGAACCTGCAGTTCGGGGCGAACTGAAAAATACCATCCTTCTTCAGGTCGACGTGACGGCCAATAACGAGCAGGACAAGGCTTTGCTGAAGCGTTTCAATTTATTCGGACCGCCGGGCATTATTTTCTTTGACCGCCATGGCCGCGAAATAGCCGACAGCCGGGTTGTCGGATTCCAGGATGCCGATACCTTCTTGGGATCGTTGAGCAGATCGCGATGATCTGCTGAGCCCCCAGAAAGCGCCTGCAAGGCGCTTTTTTTTAGACAGTCCCCCTACGCGCCGTCCGGTGACACCTCCTATCGCCGTCACCAAGCCAGTATCGAGCGCGATCAAACCAGAAACCAGCATGACATGGCAAAAAAAAGGGCGACAGTGTCGCCCCGATAACTATGCCGGGTCAGCCGTGGCGGCGATGGTGTCCGTGGCGCTTGCCGTGTGCCGGGTGCTGGTCGAATACCTTTTGCTGTTCCGGCGTCAGCGCCGCGTAAAAAGTCTTCAGCGCCGCCAGTCGGGTTTCTTGGTGTGCAATACGCGCTTTCGACAACTCCAGTCGCTTTTCAGCGCGCTGTGTGGCATTCAAATCCTTGAACGATGCACGATCGACCCGGCCGGCAGCCTGTTGCGGCTTAATGGCGGCAATATAGGTTTTCCAGGCGGCTTCCTGGCTGGCAGTCAGTTTCAATGCTTCATGCAGTTTTTGCTGACGCTGCTCGATGCGCTCGGCGCGTTTAACAGGATCGAATTTCGTTTCCGCATAAGCGCGGTGCTGCGTGGTTTCCGGGGCGGGCGCTGCCATGGCAGCGGAGCCGATACTGAGCATTGCCACGGTGGCGATAATACTTTTACGCAGGAAGTTCATTTTAAATCCTTCAAAGGGTAATTTCGAATATGCCTGGATCTCATCCAGGGAAGCAGTGCACGGAAAACAGTTTCTCAACGCAGTGTTTCCATGAAGTGTCGCGGGCGCCGCTTTTTGTATCCGTTTGTTTCCCTGCCGAAGCCGAACCGGTGTGCCAGACCATATACAAGACGATACAAACCGCCGTTGGTCTTCGCCTGCCGAAGTGGCGATAATTGGAGGATGGAACCAACATCTAGCATTTTGATCGTCGATGACGATCGCGATATCCGCACGCTGCTGGCGGATTACCTGGAGTCCAACGGTTACCGTACCCATGGCGCGGCAGATGGCACCGCAATGTGGAAGCTGCTGGACGAAACCAAACCCGACCTGATCGTGCTCGACCTGAACATGCCGGGCGAGGATGGCCTGACGCTGTGCCGCAAGCTGCGCGCCCATTCGAACCTGCCGGTCATCATGCTGACCGCGCGCAGCGAGCCGCTGGACCGCATCCTTGGCCTCGAGATGGGTGCCGACGACTACCTGCCGAAGCCGTTCGAACCGCGCGAACTGCTGGCACGCATCCGCAGCGTACTGCGCCGCAGTAACTCGATGCCGTCCGGCGGCATGGACAAGGCGTCCCAGATCCGCTTCTCGAACTGGACGCTCGACCTCACCGCGCGCCACCTGCTCAATCCCGATGGCGTGGTGATCATGCTGTCCGGTGCCGAGTTCCGGCTGCTGAAGGTCTTCCTCGAGCACCCGAACCGCGTACTGAACCGGGATCAATTGCTGAACCTGACCCAGGGCCGCGATGCCGACCCGTTCGATCGCTCGATCGACATCCAGATCAGCCGCCTGCGGCAAAAGCTGGGTGAAGACGCGCGGGTGCCGCAGATCATCAAGACGGTCCGCAACGGCGGCTATGTGCTGGCCGGCACCGTCGCGGTCGAGCCACGCGCGTGAAGACCTTGCCTGCGCACGTTGCAATCCGTGCAACACGCCGAAGCGGGGACGATGACATGAGCACGCTGAATTGAGCCCGCCGAAGTGAGCACGCTGAAAAATTTCGTCAATTCGATGACCGGGCGCGTCTTCCTCGCGCTGATGGTCGGCATCGTTGCCTCGGCCGCCCTGACGCAGTGGCTGGCCATCAACGAACGCCAGCGCACGCTGGAACGCTACCGCACTTACCATTCGCTGGAACGGGCCGAGCAGATCATTGAAACGACCGACGTGGTGCGCCCGGAATCGCGCGCCCAGTACCTGGCCGTGTCCAGCAAGAGCAGCATGCGGCTGGAAATCACCACCGACAACGATCTCACCCTGCATCCGGCAACGGAATTCTCCACCGCGCTGGCGCAGCGGCTGCCGCGCGATTTCCAGGTGATCCCGATGGCGGAAAAGCCGCCGCAGTGCGAACAGCGCACCAGCACGATGACGCTGTTCGGGCCCGGCACCTGGCGCGGCACCTGCGAGTCCGTCAAGATCGTGATGACGGACGGGCAAGTGCTGAAACTGTCGGTGCTGCCGCCGCGCGGCTCGATTCCCACCGGGCACAACGAATATGCGGTCTTCGTGCCGTTCCTGCTGTGCATCGCGATCCTGGCCTATTTCGTCACGCGGATGGCCGTACGCCCCGTCAAGCAGCTGGCCCAGGCGGCCAAGGACCTGGGCAACGACATCAACAAGCCGCCGCTCGAACTGGCCGGCGCGGCGGAAATCAGGCAGGCGAGCGCGGCATTCAACGCCATGCAGGGACGTATCCGCCAGCACATCATCCAGCGTACCGAAATGCTGGCGGCGATCACGCACGACCTGCAAACGCCGCTGACGCGGATGCGCCTGCGCCTGGAAAAGGTCAGCGACGCGGACCTGCAGCACAAACTGATCGGCGACCTGTCGGCCATGCAACAGATGATCCGCGAAGGCCTCGACCTCGCGCGCAGCATGGACACCAACGGCACGATGCAGAAGCTGGACCTCGACTCGCTGCTCGACAGCGTATGCGCCGACGCCATCGATGCCGGCCAGAGCGTCGAACTGAAGGGCAAGGCCGGCATGGCGCTTCTCGGCCGGCCGCTGGACGTGCAGCGCTGCCTCGTCAACCTGATCGACAACGCCGTCAAGTATGGCCAGAAAGCCCATGTGACGGTCGAACGGCTGGCCGGCGCGGCGCGCATCCGCATCCGCGACGAAGGCCCCGGCATTCCGCAAGACCAGCTGGGGCGCGTCTTCGAACCGTTCTACCGGGTGGAAACATCGCGTTCGCGCGAGTCCGGCGGCACGGGCCTGGGGCTGACCATCGCCCGCAATATCGCCGAACAGCACGGCGCCACGCTGAGCCTGGCCAACGGCGATGCCGGCGGTCTCGAGGCCGTGCTGACCTTGCCCGAGTTCTATGCCGGCAAATGAGTGGCAAGCGGGCCGGCAATTCGGTCCCGCACGTCACCGGCCGGTAGCAGTTCAATGCGACAATGTCCGGTTAATTCCGTAAGGAAATAATCCCATCCTCATCACGCAACAATTAAAAAAAATGAAAAAGTCCACTCTGGGAGTACTGGTCGCTGCCGCCGTCGCCGTGGGAGCCGGCGCCTGGCAGGTCACGCGCACGCCGCAGGAAGAAGGGCACGCTGCCGCGGGCCAAGGGAAAGGCCAGGAAAAAGGCCAGGAAAGAGGGCAGGGCCCGACCACCGTCAACGTCGTTGCGCCGACGCGGCAGGACGTGCCCGTCATGCTGCAGGCGAACGGCACCGTGAGCCCGATCAGCACGGTCGACCTGCATCCGCAAACCACCAGCACGATCGTCAAGGTGCATGTGAAAGAGGGCGATTTCGTCAAGGAAGGCCAGCTGATGTTCTCGCTGGACAGCCGCAGCGAATCGGCCAACCTGCAGAAAGCGCAGGCCGAGGTGGCGCGCGACCGTGCGAACCTGGCCGACCTCGAGCGGCAATACAAGCGCAGCATGGAACTGCTGGGCCAGAAGTTCATCGCCCAGGGCGCCGTCGATACGCTGAAGAGCCAGGTCGACGCGGCCCGCGCCGAGATGGAAGCCAATATCGCCGCCGCCCGCGCGATCCAGGTGGGCCAGAGCTACACGGCGATCCGCGCGCCGATGTCGGGCCGGGTCGGCGGCATCAACGTCTATCCGGGCAGCCTGGTGCAACTGTCCACGTCGCTGACGACGATCACCCAGCTCGACCCGATCAATGTCGCCTTCACGGTGCCGGAAACCAGCCTGGCCGCGCTGCTCGATGCGCAGCGGGCCGGCAAGGTGCCGGTGCAGGTCTTCCACCGCGACTCGAAGACGCCGATCGAGGGCCATCTGTCGTTCATCGACAATACCGTCGATCCGCAGGCCGGCGTGATCCGCGTGAAAGCGCAGTTCGCCAATCGGGATACCCGGCTGTGGCCGGGCCAGTACGTGAACACCGAAGTCACCGTGCAGACGCTGCGCGATGCGCTGGTGGTGCCGCAGAACGCCATCATCACCAATACGCGCGGCACGTTCGTCTATACCGTGGGGCCGGACGGCACGGCCAGGGTCGCGAACGTCGAGCGCCTGCATGCGTTCGGCGCCAATGCCGCGGTGCGCGGCCTGGCGGGCAATGAACGGGTCATCGTCGAAGGCAAGCAGAACCTGCGCCCGGGCGGCAAGGTGCGGGTCTCCGAAGTACGCGCGCCTGAAGCGCAGCTGGCCGAGCAGGGCAAAGTCAAAGGCGGCATCGAATGAACCTCTCCGAGCTTTCGATCCGGCGTCCCGTGATGGTGGTGCTGCTGTCGCTGTCGCTGATCCTGGCGGGCGTGCTGGCCTACCTGTACATTCCGGTCGCCGCGCTGCCCAGCTATAACACGCCGATCATCAACGTGTCGGCCGACCTGGCCGGCGCCAGCCCGGACACGATGGCATCGTCCGTCGCGCTGCCGCTGGAAAAGCAGTTCTCGACGATTCCCGGCCTCACGCTGATTACGTCGACGAGCACGCAGGGCAATACGTCGCTGACCCTGGAATTCGATTCCAGCATCGACGTCAACGAAGCCGCCGTCGACGTGCAAGCCGCGCTGCTGCGCGCGCAGCGCCAGCTGCCGCAGGAAATGACGGACCTGCCGTCGTACCGCAAGATCAATCCGGCCGACGCGCCGGTGCTGTTCATGGCGATGAATTCGCCGTCGCTGTCGTTGTCCGAGCTGAACGACTACGCGGAAAACCTGATCGCGCCCAGTCTCTCCACCTTACCCGGCGTGGCGCAGGTGAACGTCAATGGCCAGAAGCGTTTCGCCGTGCGCGTGCGCGCCAAGTCGGACCTGCTCAACGCCCGCGACCTGACCCTGGCCGAAGTGCAGGCGGCGATCCGCAGCGCCAATGCCAACACGCCGCTGGGCGTGCTCGACGGCCCGGACCAGACGCTGACGATCCAGGGCAACGCCCAGCTGATGAAGGCGGCCGATTACCGCGACCTGATCATCGCCACGCGCAACGGCGAACCGGTGCGGCTGAAGGACGTCGCCGTCGTCGAGGACAGCTTCCAGTCGACCAAGTCGTTCGGCAGCTACAACGGCGAGCGCTCGATCGTGCTGCTGGTGCAGCGCCAGCCCGACGCGAACACGGTGCAGGTCGTCGACAGCGTGAAGGCCCTGTTGCCGCGCTTCCGCGCGCAGCTGCCGGAATCGATCAACATCAGCCTCGTCAACGACCGTTCGGTGTCGATCCGCGAAGCGATCCACGACGTCAATTTGACGCTGGCGCTGACCATCGTACTGGTGGTGCTGGTGATCTTCCTGTTCCTGCGCCGCGCGGTGGCCACGCTGATCCCGGCCATCACGATGCCGATCTCGCTGCTGGGCGCACTGGCGCTGCTGTATGCGCTCGGCTACAGCCTGGACAACATCTCGCTGCTGGGCATCACGCTGGCCGTCGGCCTGGTCGTGGACGACGCCATCGTGGTGCTGGAAAACATCGTGCGGCACATCGAGCTCGGCAAGAAACCGCTGCAGGCCGCGCTGGTCGGCTCGCGCGAAATGGGCTTCACCATCGTGTCGATCTCGATTTCGCTGGTCGCCGTGTTCATTCCGATCTTCTTCATGCCCGGCGTGATGGGCCTGATGTTCCGCGAATTCGCCGTCATCGTGGCGCTGGCCGTGCTGGTGTCGGCGCTGGTCTCGCTGACGCTGGTGCCGATGATGGCGGCGCGCTTCCTGCCGGCCGATTCGCATGAACACGCCGGCGACGACACCTTCCTCGGCCGCCATTTCGAACGTGGCTTCAACGCCGTGCTGAAGAGCTACGGCCGCACGCTGGACGCGGCGCTGCGCCACCGGTACATCGTGCTGGCCGTCGCGGTGGGCACGTTCGTGCTGACCGTGGCCATGTACGCGACGATGCCGAAGGGCTTCTTCCCGGAAGAGGATATCGGCCAGTTCCGCGTCAACACGGAAGCCTCCGAGGATATCTCCACGAGCGCGATGCTGGCGCTGCAGGACCGCGTGGCCGCGATCATCCAGGCCGATCCCGCCGTGAAGAGCGTGGTGTCGTTTACCGGCGGCGGCAATTCGGGCCGCATGTTCGTGGTGCTGGTGCCGCGCGGCGAACGCAAGGCGATGCCCGATGTGCTGGAAGGCCTGCGCAAGAAGATGCGCGACGTGGCCGGCATCCAGGTCTACATGTCGCCGGTGCAGAACCTGCAGCTGGGCGGCCGCCCCAGCAAGAGCCGCTACCAGTACACGCTGCAGTCGGTGAGCCCGGATTCGCTGAACGACTGGGCCGAGCGCTACCTGGAGCGCATGCGCGCCGACCCGGACTTCCGCGACGTGACCAGCGATTCGCAGAACAAGGGCCTGCAGGCCACGCTGGACATCGACCGCGACAAGGCCAGCACGCTGGGTGTGGCGATCGGCGACCTGCGCACCGCGCTGTACCTGGCATTCGGCGAGCGGCAGGTATCGACGATCTATTCGTCCGCCGCCAGCTATTACGTGATCCTGGAAGCGGCCGACGAAGACCGGCGCTACGAGGATGCGCTGAACAAGGTCTCGGTACGCAACGCGGCAGGGCAACTGATCAAGCTGTCCAGCTTTGCCACCGTGCAGCGCACGGTCGGGCCCACCGCCGTCAATCACCAGGGCCAGCTGCAGGCGGTCACGGTGGCGTTCAACCTGGCGCCGGGTGTGCCGCTGGGCCGCGCCACGGCGAAGATCGACGCGATGGGCCAGGAATTCGGCCTGCCGCCGTCGATCATCACCAACTATGGCGGCGATGCGGCGGTCTTCGAGAAATCGCAGGGCAGCCAGGTGATCCTGATCGTGGCCGCGCTGGCCGTCATCTATGTACTGCTCGGTGTGCTGTACGAAAGCTTCATCCACCCGCTGACGATCCTGGCCGGCCTGCCGTCGGCCGCGGTCGGCGCGCTGTTTACGCTGTGGCTGTTCGACATGGACCTGACGATGATCGCCATCATCGGCATCCTGATGCTGATCGGCATCGTCAAGAAGAACGCCATCATGATGATCGACTTCGCCCTGCAGGCGCAGCGGGAACGGGGCATGGCCCCGGCGGCGGCGATCCGAGAAGCATGCATCCTGCGCTTCCGCCCGATCATGATGACCACGCTGGCCGCCTTCATGGGCGCGCTGCCGATCGCCCTGGGCCTGGGCGCCGGCGCCGAACTGCGCCAGCCCCTCGGCCTGGCCGTGTGCGGCGGCCTGATCTTCTCGCAGGTGATCACGCTGTACGTCACGCCCGTGATCTACCTGTTCCTCGACCGGTACAGCGGCAACGGCCCGATGAGCGACGCCGAACTGGCCGAGCCGCCGCCGGAACCGCAGAAGGTGGAGCTGAAAGCCGTGTCCTGAAAAATCCGGGACGGACCCTGTTTTTGAGGAAAGTTTCCTCAAAAATGGGGACGTACCCATTTTCCAGGCAACTTTATTCCCAGGAAAATAGGGCCGGACCCTGTTTTCGGAGCAACGACCACCATTAGGAAGGCCTGAAAGCCGCGTTTCCCCGCCCCAACTGGCTCACATGGAGCGGATACATACGGTAACATCCGTTAACTGCAAGCTCGCGTAAGCTTGCCCGACTTGGCCCGGCAGTGCCGGTTTGCGCACAGAAAACGGTTTATCTTGCTCCAGCACAGCCACACCCACGGTCCCGACGAAGTCTGCCCCACCTGCGGCCAGGTTCTCCCGCCCGCCGGCCTATCGCCCCGCTATGGTGACAACAAGCCGAACCGCACTGGCCTGGCCATTGCCATCGGCCTGCACCTGCTGATCCTGGTGCTGGCCCTGCTGAATCCGCAAACGATCGTCAAGCTCAATCCGCCGTCGAAAGCGGGGGAAATGGTGTGGATTGCGCCCGTGACCCCCACGCCGACGCCACCGAAGCCGCAGCCGCAGCCGGCACCGGAAAAACCGTCGCCCCAACGGCAACCGAAAGTCGCCCAGGCCAAGCCCCGTCCGGCGCCGCCGCCGATCAAGCGCACCAATAACGACGCCATCACCGATCCGGTCCGGCAGGAAACCCCGCCGCCGCCGGTGAAGGCCGACATGACCCCGCCGCCGCCGGACGTGACCGACATGTCGCAGATGGTGGAAGCGGCGCGGCGCCGCCGCGGCGCCGTCGAGACCCCGGCCACGGAAAGCGCCGAGAGCGCCGATGCGAAAGCCAAGGCCCGCGCGGTCGCCAACATCATGGGCGCCCAGGGCCGCAATTCCGCTGGCGAGAGGGAGGATTCGGGCGGCATCTTCGATGTGCAGAACCAGACGTTCAACAGCGCCGACCTGAAATTCCGCGGCTGGAACACGAACTTCAAGCGCCGCTGGCTGTCGCAGGTCAAGGTCGAGCTGGGCAACGAGATCGACATCGAAAACGCCGTCGTCACGAAGATGATCGAATTGATCCGCAAGGAAAAGCCGGGCGACTTCGAGTGGGAATCGCACCGGCTGGGCCGCGTCGTGAAGATGAGCGCCCGGAAGGAAGACGAGGCGGAATTGCGCGCCTTCCTGCTGCGTGAAATGTATCCCCGCTACATCCGCCCGGCGGGCCGGTAAGGGGCTGTCAAACTCGCTGGGAACGTCAAGCCACTGCCGGGACGTCAAGCCCGCTGCGGCGCGCGTTCCAGCGCCTCGCCGATCCAGTACAGCAGGGCCGCGGCCGGCATTGCCATGCCGGCCAGCAACGCTGCGTGCCAGCCGTAACGGGCATACACCCAGCCGCCCAGCGCGGAGCCCACGGCCCCGCCGGCAAAGAACACGGCGAAATACAGGCCGTTCAGGCGGCTGCGCACCTCGGCGCCCAGCGTGAAGATGGCGCGCTGGCCCAGCACCAGGTTGGCGGCCACGCCCATGTCCAGCACGATCGACGCCACCACGAGGATGGCCAGCGCCACGTCGCGCGAACCCGGTACCAGCAAGGGCAGGGCAAAGCCCGCGATGCCCAGCGCCAGCGCGGCGGCCGTCGCCGCCAGGCTGTGACCCGCATCGGCCAGCTTGCCGGCGATCGGCGAGGCGACCGCGCCGGCCATGCCGACCAGCGCGAAGATGGCGATGCCCGTCTGCGACAGGCCGAACATCGGGCCGGCAAGCGCCAGCGGCACCACGGTCCAGAACAGGCTGAACGAACCGAACAGGCCGGCATGGTAGGCGGCGCGGCGGCGCAGCACGGGGGTGGTCCGGAACAGCGTCCACAGCGAACCGATCAGCTGTGGATACGACGTGCCCGACTGAGGCTGCCGTACCGGCAATTTCACGCGCAGCACAAGTGCCAGCAGCGCGATCAGCGCGGCCGCGCCGCCGAACACCACATGCCAGTTAGTGTGGTCGGCGATCAGGCTGGCCGCCGGCCGCGCCAGCATGATCCCCAGCAGCAGCCCGCTGACGACCTTGCCCACGGTGTGCCCGCGCTTCGATTCATGCGACAGGTGGGCCGCGAACGGCACCAGGATCTGCGCGGCGACGGAGCCCAGCCCGATCGCCAGCGCCGCGGCCAGGAACACCGGGGCGCTGGTGGCGCAGGCGGCAATGGCCAGGGCAACGGCGGTGGCGGCCAGCGAAACCACGATTAGCCGGCGGTTTTCCAGCAGGTCGCCCAGCGGCACGATGAAGAGCAGTCCCAGCGTATAGCCGACCTGCGTCAGCGTGACGATGAGCCCGGCCGCATCGGCCGACAGTCCGGTGGCGGCGGCGATCGGCCCCACCAGCGTTTGCGCGTAATACAGGTTGGCGACGATAAGCCCGGCCGCCGCGGCCAGCAGCAGCACCATCGAAGGTGCGATATGGTCGTGCGGGTCGTGCGGTTCTTGATGCGATGTCATGGCGTTCCCCATGTGAGTAGATCGGACCAGTTTAAGGAGCGCCCGATGGCCTGTACTCCGCCATCGGGTGCGCCGGCGACCGGCAGGATTGGATGGGGAAAGTGTACGCAGCGAAAGAGAGAAGATAATCCACCAATAATCGCCCTATACTTTTCACATCATGTGAACAATAGGCGGCATCATGGACAAACTTCGCGCCATGCAGGTCTTCGTGCGCATCGTCGAAGCAAACAGTTTTACCAAGGCGGCGGAAACGCTGGGCCTGCCGCGTGCGGCGCTGACGGCCACGATCAAGAACCTGGAAGCGTATCTCGGCACCATGCTGCTGCAGCGGACCACGCGCAGGCTGGCACTGACACCGGATGGCGCCGACTACCATGCGCAGTGCGTGCAGATCCTCGATGCGGTGGCGGCGTCCGAACAGGCATTCCGTGGTGCCACCGCCGCACCGCGGGGGACATTGCGCATCGACCTGCCCGACGCGCTCGGCCGCCATGTGATCCTGCCGGACATTGCTGGCTTTGCCAAGGCCTGGCCGGAGCTGGCGCTGACGCTCAGCTTTTCCGACCGCCTCGTCGACCTCACGCAGGAAGGCATCGACTGCGCGCTGCGCGTGGGCGCCTTGCAGGATTCATCGCTGGTGGGGCGCCAGGTCGGCAGCATGCGCTTCGTGACCTGCGCCGCGCCCGCGTATCTCGCGCTGCATGGCACGCCCCGCTCGATCGACGACCTGCGCAGCCACCAGGGCATCGTGCATTTTTCCGGCCGCACGGGGCGGCCGTTCGACTGGGACTTCATCGTCGACGGCGCGGTGGTCAAGGCACAGGTGCCGGGACGCATCGCGGTCAACAACGCCGATGCCAACGTCGCGTGCGCGCTGCAGGGCCTGGGCATCACGCAGGCGGCGTGCTACCAGGTGCGCGGCCACCTCGAGCGGGGCGAACTGGTGGAATTGCTGGCCGATACGCCGCCAGCACCGATGCCGGTGTCGCTGCTGTATCCGCGCGGGCGGATGGCGGCGCCGAAGCTGCGGGTGTTCGCGGAGTGGATCACGGCATTGCTGGCGCGCGATCCCGGCCTGGCACCGCTCACGACGGAACGAACAGGTGCTCGGCCATGAAGTCGATGAACACGCGCAAGCGGGGCGACAGGTGGCGCGACGACGGCCACAGCAGGCGAAACACGCCCGCATGGCGAACGTGCCTGTCGAGCACCGTGACCAGGGTGCCCGCCGCCAGCTGCGTGCGGATCGCAAAATCGGGCAGGCAGGCAATGCCGAGACCCTGCTCGGCCATGCAGATCAGCGGTTCGATGCTGTTCGCCACCACGGTGGCGGGCAACTCCACGGGGCGGCGCAGCGGCCAGGGCTCCAGTTTGCCGCTGGTGGCGTAACGGTGCAGCAGGCAGGCGTGGCTGGCCAGGTCGGCCGGCCTTGCGGGGGTACCGCGCGCCGCGAAGTAGGCAGGCGCACCGACGAGCTTCAGGTGAAAAGTGCCCAGCTTGCGGCTCATCAGGCGCGAATCGCCGACGTCGCCGGCCCGTATCACGCCGTCGAATCCCTCGTCGATGACGTCGACGAAGCGGTCGCTGAAATCGAGATCCAGTTCGATCTCCGGCCAGCGGCGCATGAAGCCGGCCAGCGCCGGCAGCATCAGCATGCCCGCGTGCGGCATGCTGATGCGCAGCTTGCCGCGCGGGGCCGCCTGCAATTGCGCCAGCTCCAGTTCCGCTGCCTCGATCTCGCAAAAGATCCTCCGGCACCGTTCCAGGAACAGCGCACCCTCGGGCGTCAGCGTGACCGAGCGGGTGGAGCGGTGGAACAGCCGCACCGCGAGCCGTTCCTCGAGCCGCGCGACCGTCTTGCCGATGGCCGACGACGATACCCCGAGGGCTTGCCCCGCCTTCGTGAAACTGCGCGCCTCGGCCGCCTGCACGAACGCGTTCAATGCGCCGATGTTATCCATGTGTTTCCCCATTGCGGACGAATATGTCCGATATCTTTGGAACTGCGGCCTGATTCTCCCATGATTCGAAGGCGCCTATGCTGGCAGCCTTGTCCATTCGCCAAGGAGCATCCATGTCGCATCCTCCCGATTCCGCGCGCCTGCCACTGGCGCAACTGCTCGCCCTGACCATGGCGGCCTTCATCACGGTCGTCACCGAAGCGCTGCCCGCCGGCCTGATGCCGCAGATGAGCAGGGGCCTGGCGGTATCCGAGGCGATGATCGGCCAGCTGGTCACCGCCTATGCACTGGGCACCTTGCTGACCGCGGTGCCGCTGACGGCGGCAACCCAGGCATGGCGCCGCCGGCCGTTGCTGCTCGGGGCGATGACCGGTTTTGCCGTGGCCAATACCGTCACGGCGTTGTCGGCGGACTTCGCGCTGACCCTGGCGGCCCGTTTCGTTGCCGGTATCTCGGCAGGGCTGCTATGGGCGCTGGCCGCCGGCTACGCGGCCCGGCTGGTGGCGCCGCACCTGCAGGGAAGGGCCATCGCCGTCGCGATGGCCGGGATTCCCGTCGCGCTGTCGCTGGGCGTGCCGGCCGGCGCCTTCATCGGCGCGGCCATCGGCTGGCGCGCCACGTTCGGCATCGTGACCGTGCTGGCGCTGGGGGCAGTGGCGTGGATCGCCGCCGCGGTGCCGGATTTTGCCGGCCAGCCGCGCGGGCGCGGCATGACGCTGCGGCAGGTCTTCCTGCTGCCCGGCGTGCGCGCGGTGCTGTTCGTCACGCTGGCCTATGTGCTGGCCCATAACGTGCTGTACACCTACATCGCGCCGTTCGTCGCACCGGCCGGCCTGGCGCCACGCCTGGATGCGGTACTGCTGCTGTTCGGTACGACATCGCTGGCGGGCATCTGGCTGACGGGCATGCTGATCGATCGCCGGCTGCGCGAGCTCGTGCTGGCCAGCACGGTGCTGTTCGGCGCACTCGTGCTGGCGCTGGCATTGTTCGGCACGCAGCCGGCCGTGGTCTGGACGGCGGTGGCCCTGTGGGGGCTGGCCTATGGCGGCGTGCCGACGCTGTTCCAGACGGCTTCCGCGCAAGCGGCCGGGGACGCGGCCGACGTGGCGCAGTCGATGGTCGTCACGATCTGGAATCTGGCCATCGCGGCGGCCGGCGCCGGCGGCGGCCTGCTGCTGGAGATGGCCGGCCCGGAGGCGTTGCCGTGGGCGTTACTGGCGCTGCTGATACCGGCACTGGCCGTCGCATGGCGCGCCAGTTACGGCTTCCCGCCGGTGCCACGGCGGGCTGAGGCGATCACGGCGGCCGGGCCGCGTGCTGCCGGCTGATCAATGTACGATGACGCAGTGCACGATGGCGCAGCGTGCGAGGCGGGCGTTGCGTTGGCGAGTTTCCTGCTAAGTTGTCGGCTTCACATCATGTACATCTGTAAGACAGGGGAAGCCATGGCCAACACGTTGAAACCGCTCGACCGGCAAGTCATCGTCATCACCGGTGCCACCAGCGGCATCGGCCTGGCCACGGCCACGAACGCTGCCGCGCGCGGGGCCAAAGTGGTGCTGGTGGCGCGTGGTGCCGACGTGCTGGACGCCGTGGCCGCAACGCTCGCGGCGCAGGGCGCCGAGGTGCTGTGCATGCCGGCCGACGTGGCCGACAGCGCCCAGGTCGCGCAGGTGGCAACCGCCGCCATTACCCGTTTCGGCCGCATCGATACCTGGGTGAACAATGCCGGCTGCACGATCTACGGCCGGATCGAGGAGGTGAGCGAAGCGGACAGCCGCCGCCTGTTCGAGACCAACTTCTGGGGCATGGTCAACGGCTCGCTGGCCGCGCTGCCGCACCTGCGCCGGCAGGGCGGGGCCTTGATCAACGTGGGCAGCGAGGCTTCCGAGGTGCCGATACCGATGCAGGGCATGTACACGGCATCGAAGCACGCCGTGAAAGGTTTTACGGATACGCTGCGGGTGGAAGTCGAACATGTCGACGGGGCCCCGGTGTCGGTCACGCTGATCGAACCGACGTCGGTCGACACGCCATTGCCGCAGCATGCGCGCAACTACATGGACCGGGAACCCACGCTGCCGTCGCCGAAGCTCGACCCGCACCAGGTAGCCGATGCGATCCTCGATGCGGCCACCACGCCGCGGCGCGACGTCAAGGTGGGTGTCATCGCAGCGCTCGACGTGGCCGTGCAGAATGCCCTGCCGGCGCTGGGCGACCGCATCGCGCCATTGCAGGTGCCGCGTCAGCAGCGCGACGAGCCGCCCGCGCATCCATCCGGCGCGTTATATACCTCCGGAGGCGACGGGCGCATCTACGGCAAGGCCGGCGGCTGACCGGCCGGGGACGAAAAAAAAGCGGGCATCGCCCGCTTTCGCTTACCAGCCACGCTACCGGTTACAGGCCCTTCAGCTTGCGCGCGATGTCGAGCGCGAAGTAGGTGAGCACGCCATCGGCGCCGGCCCGCTTGAAGGCCAGCATCGATTCCATCATCACCTTGTCGTGGTCGAGCCAGCCGTTTTGCGCGGCGGCCTTGATCATCGCGTACTCGCCGCTGACCTGGTAAGCAAATGTCGGTACCTTGAACTCGTCCTTTACGCGGCGCACGATGTCCAGGTACGGCATGCCGGGTTTCACCATCACCATGTCCGCACCTTCCTGCAGGTCGCCGGCCACTTCGCGCAGCGCTTCGTCGCTGTTGGCGGGGTCCATCTGGTACTGGTTCTTGTCGCCCTTGCCCAGGTTCTTGGCGGAGCCCACGGCATCGCGGAAGGGGCCGTAGAACGCCGACGCATACTTGGCCGAGTAGGCCATGATGCGTGTGTGGATATGGTCCTTGCCTTCGAGCGCGTGGCGGATCGCACCGATGCGGCCGTCCATCATGTCCGATGGCGCGACGACATCCACGCCCGCCTCGGCCTGCGCCAGCGCCTGGCGCACCAGCATGTCGGTGGTGATGTCGTTGATCACGTAGCCGGCATCGTCGATCAGGCCATCCTGGCCGTGGCTGGTGTACGGGTCGAGCGCCACGTCGGTGAGGATGCCCAGCTCGGGAAAGCTCTTCTTCAGTTCGCGCACGGCGCGCGGCACCAGGCCTGCCGGATTGGTGGCTTCGATACCGTCCGGCGTCTTCAGCGATGCGTCGATGACGGGGAACAGCGCCAGCACCGGAATGCCCAGCGACACGCACTCTTCGGCCACCTTCAGCAGCAGGTCGACTGACACGCGTTCCACGCCCGGCATCGACAGCACCGGCTCGCGCACGTTGGTGCCTTCGAGGATGAACACCGGGTAGATCAGGTCCGCCGCGGTGACCACGTTCTCGCGCATCAGCGCGCGGGAAAACGGATCGCGGCGCATGCGGCGCATGCGCATCGCGGGGAACTGGGCGGAAAAGTGGGAACTGTGCATCGCTGGGGATTCCTTATTCGGGGTCGGGCTCAGGGGCGGACTCGGGTTCGGGCGCGGGGGGATCGATGTTCAGCCCGACCAGCTCCTCGATCTTCGCGGTCGCCTCGTCGATGCCGACGCGCTTGAGCGCGGAGAACAGCTGCACGGTGAACGGGAATCCTTCGCCTTCCTCGTCGACATAACTGTCGAGCTTGGCCTGCGCCTGCCGCAGCGTGGTCGTCGCTTCGCTGCGGGTCAGCTTGTCGGACTTGGTCAGGATGCAGTGGATCGGCTTGCCGGTGGGGGCGAACCATTCGAGCATCTGGATATCCAGGTCGGTGAACGGGCGGCGCGCATCCATCATCAGCACCAGCGCGGCCAGCTGGTCGCGGCGCTGCACGTAGTCGCCCAGCAGGCGCTGCCAGTGCAGCTTGGCGTCGCCGGACACTTCCGCATAGCCGTAGCCGGGCAGGTCGGCGATCAGGCAGCGCAGTTCATCCATGTTGATCGGATCATGGCGGTGCATCGCCACGTGCGCGCCCCCGATCGAAAAGAAATTGATGTGCTGCGTGCGGCCGGGCGTCTTCGACGCGAACGCCAGGCCCTTCTGGTTGCACAGGATATTGATGGCGGTCGATTTACCCGCGTTGGAACGGCCGGCGAAGGCGATCTCGGGCACCGTGGTACGGGGCAGGTCGCGCAGGTGGTTGACGGTCGTGAAAAAGCGGGCTTGCCAGAGCTTGGACATGAAGAATTGCTACGAGAACAGGCAGTCGTGCCGGGAAGCTATTGTACAATAAGGAGTTACGGCCCGCTTCCATGCTGGCCGGGGCACTCGAACATTGCGACATTTTTTTGACTCGTTTCCTTAAGCCGGCTAAATGAGGTGCTGAATGAATCGTAGGTATTCACCAGTGGTACGCTCGATGTTCATTGCAATGATGGCGCTCTTCGCGGGGACGGCCAGCGCCGCCACGCCGCAGGCGCCGAAAGTGGATCCGGCCAAGGGCGCCACGCTCTATGCCGACGGCGATCCCGCCCGCGGCCTGCCTTCCTGTCTGTCCTGCCATGGTGCCGCCGGCAATTCCACGATCGTCGCCAATCCCAAGCTGGCCGGCCAGCCCGAGGGCTACCTGTACAAGCAGCTGGTGGACTTCACAAAGCCCGAGCGCGCGCAGCCGATCATGACGACGTACGCGAAGATGCTGACGGACGAGGAAAAGAAGAACATTTCCGCCTACCTGGCCGCGCAATCGCAAAAGCCGGGCGCCGCGAAGCTGCGCGAATCGATCGAACTGGGCAAGAAGATCTACCGCGGCGGCCTGGCCGAAAAGGCCGTGCCGGCCTGCGCCAGCTGCCATGGCCCCGCCGGCGCCGGCAATCCGTCCAAATACCCGCGCATCGGCGGCCAGCACCAGGATTACACGATTGCCCAGCTGGGCCTGTTCAAGGGCCATGGCCGCAAGAACAGTGTCGAGATGACGACGATCGCGCAGCGCATGTCCGACGATGAGATCAAGGCCGTGGCCGATTACGTGGCCGGACTGAAATGAGCGGGTGCCCGGCTTGAAGAAGCAGGCACGCGCGGTTGATGGATGACGGGCATCGAAAAAAAAGGCGGCTACCTCGACGGGGCCGCCATTTTTTTTGTTACCATGGCCGTCAAAATTGTATACAAAAAGCCGGGTTTCACATGAGCACAGCCGCATGAGCACCACCAGCACGACGGGCATCCGTCTCAATACCCGCCGCCAGGCGTTCAACGAAGCGATCGAACTGCTGTCCTCGATGCGATTTGCGATCGCGCTGCTGGTGATGATCGCGATTTCCGCCATCATCGGCACGATCATGCAGCAGAACCAGCCGACGCCGAACTACGTGAACCAGTTCGGGCCGTTCTGGTTCGAGGTATTCGGCAAGCTGGGGCTGTACGCCGTGTATTCGGCCTGGTGGTTCCTGCTGATGATGGCCATCCTCGTCGTCTCCACTTCGCTGTGCATCCTGCGCAACGGGCCGAAGATGGTGAAGGACATGCGCAGCTGGCGCGAGAACGTGCGCGAACAGTCGCTGCGCAATTTCCACCACAAGGCCGAGTGGCAGTCGCCGCTGCCGGCCGGCGACCTGGCCGGCCAGATGGCGCAGCGCCTCGTGCATGCCGGCTACCAGGCCAAGGTCGTCGAAAAGGACGGCGGCCTGCTGGTGGCGGCCAAGCGCGGCGCGGCCAACAAGTTCGGCTACATCTTTGCGCACAGCGCGATCGTCATCATCTGCGTGGGCGGGCTGCTCGATTCGGATATCCCGATCCGCGTGCAGGAATGGGCGTTTGGCAAGACGCCGTTTACCGGCGACGGCCTGATCGCGGCAATTCCCGAACAGCACCGCCTGGGCGTATCGAACCCCACGTTCCGCGGCAATACCGCGATTCCGGAAGGGCAGGCCAGCAGCTCGGCCGTGCTGACGCGGGCAGATGGCGTGCTGATCCAGGACCTGCCGTTCACCATCCAGCTGAAGAAATTCACGATCGATTTCTACAGTACCGGCATGCCGAAGCTGTTTGCCAGCGATGTCGTGGTGCGCGATAACGCCACCGGTGAAACGCAGACGGCCACGATTGAAGTGAACAAGCCATTCATCTGGAAGGGGCTGGCCGTGTACCAGGCCAGTTTCGAGGATGGCGGCAGCAAGCTGAAGCTGACGGGCTTCCCGATGCAGGGCACGAAGAGCGGCCAGTTCCCGCTCGACGGCGTCGTCGGCAACACCACGAAGCTGGACGACGCGCACACGATCGAATGGGCCGATTTCCGTCCGTTCAACGTGGAAAACACGGCCAACCAGGACGTGCGCGCCGTGACGCAGAGCGAGAAGCTGGGCAGCGCGTTCGCCAGGGGGCTCGACAAGCACCTGGGCTCGGCGGCCAAGAACGCCAACAACAAGGACTTGAAGAACGTCGGCCCGAGCGTGCAGTACAAGGTGCGCGACAGCACCGGCCAGGCGCGCGAATACCAGAACTACATGCAGCCGGTCACGCTGGAAGGCGTGCCGATGTTCCTGTCCGGCGTGCGCGCCAACCCGGGCGATCCGTTCAGCTACCTGCGCATACCGGCCGACGATGAGCACAGCGTGCGCGACTGGATGCGCTTGCGCGCCGCGCTGCACGACCCGGCGCTGCGCGAGCGGGCCGCGAATTCCTATGCGGGCCGCATGTCGCCGGGATCAAGCAAGGGTGACAGCGGCAAGAACGACACGGTGCAGGCGCAGCTGGCGCTGTCGGCCCTGAAGAGCCTGGAGATCTTTGCCGGCGACAAGGAGGCGGGCGGCTACATGTCGGTCAGCCGCTTCCTGGAGAAAGTGCCGCAGGCGGAGCAGGAGAAGGCCGCCGACATCTTCATGAAGATCCTCAACGGTACGCTGTGGGAGCTGTGGAACGCGGCCCGCGAGCGCGACGGCCTGGCCGCCATCGCGCCGGACGAAGCGCACGCGCGCTGGCTGCAGCTGGCGATGAACGGCCTGTCCGACAGCTTCTTCTACGGCGCGCCCGTGTACCTGCAGCTGGACGAGTTCGAGCAGGTCAAGGCTTCCGTGTTCCAGGTGACGCGTTCGCCGGGCAAGTCGGTGGTCTACCTGGGCTGCCTGTTCCTGGTGCTCGGCGTGTTTGCGATGTTCTACATCCGCGAGCGGCGCCTGTGGATCTGGATCCGTGGCCAGGATGACGGGGCGCATGCGCTGATGGCGATGAGCACGCAGCGCCGCACGCTCGATTTCGACCGCGAATTCGACGAACTGAAGCAAAAGCTGCCGCTGAAGGCGTAAGCTGCAAGCTGGCAGGATGCAGGCAAAAAGCCGGCAGAACGCAAAAAGCTGGAAAAAAGCAGGCAAAAAGCAGGCAGGAAACCGAAGCTGGAGACCATGATGGAAATTACTCAGAACCAACCTTATGCGGCCACCCCGGGCTACTTCCGCCGGCTGTCGGTCTTCGACTGGCTGTTCGGCCTGGCGCTGCTGGCCGGCGCGCTGTTCGGCCTGAATCGCTACGGCGCCTACATGGACGGGTATGAAAAGGCCATCCTGCTGCTGTCCGTGCCCACGTTCGCGGCACTGGGCTGGCACTGGAAGCCGATGCGCGGGCTGATGCTGGCCATGACGGTGCTGGCGCTGGGGGCGATCGCCATGTACGGCGGCGACCTGGCGGCGGGCGAGAAACGCTTCTGGCTGCGCTACATGCTGTCGAGCCAGTCCGCGATCCTGTGGATGAGCGTGTTCTTCTTCCTGTCCACGCTGTTCTACTGGATCGGCCTGGTGGCCCGTTCCGCCGCCGGCGGTGCGATCGGCGCGCGGCTGTGCTGGAGCGGCCTGCTGCTGGGCTGGACCGCGATGATGGTGCGCTGGTACGAGTCGTACCTGATCGGGCCGGATGTCGGCCACATTCCGATCTCGAACCTGTACGAAGTGTTCATCCTGTTCTGCCTGATCACGGCGATGTTCCACCTGTACTACGAGGAACGCTACGCGACTCGCCAGCTTGGCCCGTTCGTGATGCTGATCGTCTCGGCGGCGGTCGGTTTCCTGCTGTGGTACACGGTCACGCGCGACGCGCACGAGATCCAGCCGCTGGTACCGGCGCTGCAGAGCTGGTGGATGAAGATCCACGTGCCGGCCAATTTCATCGGCTACGGCACGTTCGCGCTGGCGGCAATGCTGGGCTGGGCGTTCCTGCTGAAGTACGAACGGCCGCGCACCATGTGGATCTGGCTGGTGGCCGCGCCGCTCGGATTCATCGTCGTCATCAACCTGGTGGCCTTCGTCGCCGGTGCGAGCGAAGCGATCCGCAATTCGACGCTGGGCACCAGCAAGTTCATCCTCGGCCTCGTGGTGCTGTTCGCCGTGACGAACCTGCTGCGCAACCGGCTGGCCGAACGTATACCCGATGCGGAGGTGCTGGAAGACATCATGTACAAGTCGATCTCGGCCGGTTTTGCCTTCTTCACGATCGCCACCATCCTGGGCGCGCTGTGGGCCGCGGAAGCCTGGGGCGGCTACTGGTCGTGGGACCCGAAGGAAACCTGGGCGCTGATCGTCTGGCTGAACTATGCGGCATGGCTGCACATGCGGTTGATGTCCGGGCTGCGCGGCCGCGTGGGCGCATGGTGGGCGCTGGTCGGCCTGGTGGTCACCACGTTTGCCTTCATGGGCGTCAACATGTTCCTGTCGGGCCTGCATTCCTACGGTGAGCTGTAACTGCGCGAGCTAATGGCGCGTGCTGTAACGATGATTTAATGCTGTCCTAAACGAATGGTTTCCGGGTTTGGTGTAAGGTCGCAGTAACTTGTCCTTATAAATTACCGCCCGGAGCCATCATGCTGATCAAACGGTCCCCCAACGGCATCGACCTGCCGTTTTCCTCGGAAATCACGCCGCGCCATGTGTTCGAAGCGCGGCGCGATTTCATCCGGCAGATCGCTGCGGGCACGATCGCCAGCGGCGCATTGCTCGAGATGCTGACGCGCGAAGCCTTCGCCCAAGGCACCAGCCAGAAACTGGCCGCGAAGCTCAACCCCTCCTACTCGGCGCTGGAAAAGCAGACCCCGCGCAAGGACGCGACCACGTACAACAATTTCTACGAATTCGGCACCGACAAGAGCGACCCGGCCGAGAATGCCGGCACCCTGCGCACGCGGCCGTGGACGGTGGCGATCGAAGGCGAAGTCAAGAAGCCGATGACGCTCGACATCGATTCGCTGCTGAAGCTGGCACCGCTGGAAGAACGCGTGTACCGGCTGCGCTGCGTGGAAGGCTGGTCGATGGTGATCCCGTGGGTGGGTTATTCGTTCTCGGAAATCATCAAGCGCGTGGAACCGACCGGCAACGCGAAATACGTGGAATTCGTCACGCTGGCCGACCGGCAGCAGATGCCTGGTGTACGCAGCCGCGTGCTGGACTGGCCCTATGTGGAAGGCTTGCGCATCGATGAAGCGAATCACCCGCTGACGCTGCTCACGCTGGGCATGTATGGCGACGTGCTGCCGAACCAGAACGGCGCCCCGGTGCGCATCGTGGTGCCGTGGAAGTACGGCTTCAAGTCGGCCAAGTCGATCGTCAAGATCCGCTTTACCCGCGACATGCCACGCACCGCATGGAACAAGTCGGCGCCGTCGGAATATGGCTTCTATTCGAACGTAAACCCGGACGTGGACCACCCGCGCTGGTCGCAGGCGTCCGAGCGGCGCATCGGCGAGGACTCCTTCCTGTCGCGCAAGCGCAAGACGCTGATGTTCAACGGCTATAACGACGTGGCGTCGCTGTATACCGGCATGGATCTCAAGAAATGGTTCTGACGCAGCCCTCCGCCAGTCAGCTCACGGGAATCAAGGCGCTGGTGCACGTGCTGGCGCTGGTGCCGCTCGCGCGCCTGGTGTATCTCGTCTTCACCGATGCGCTGGTCGAGCCGCTGCAATACATCACGCATTCGACGGGCGACTGGACACTGTACTTCTTGTGCATCACGCTGGCCGTGACACCGCTGCGGCGCCTGTCGACATGGAACTGGCTGCTGAAGCTGCGGCGCATGCTGGGGCTGTACGCCTTCTTCTATGGCCTGCTGCACTTCATCACGTTCCTGTGGTTCGACCATTTCTTCGACGTGGCGGCCATGCTGAAGGACGTGGCCAAGCGGCCGTTCATCCTGGTCGGCTTCATCGCCTTCGTGCTGCTGATCCCGCTGGCCGCGACCAGCACCAAGGCGATGGTGAAGCGGATGGGCGGCAAGAACTGGCTGTGGCTGCACCGGCTGGTCTACGTGGTCGTACCGCTGGGCGTGCTGCATTACTGGTGGATGAAGGCCGCCAAGAACGACCTGGCGCAGCCGCTGCTGTTCGCCTGCATCGTCGCCGCGCTGCTGCTGGCGCGGGTGTGGTGGGCACGGCAGAAAAGCAAAGCGCCGGCTCGCGCCAGCGCCTGAAAATGGGGACAAAAAATGGGGACGGACCAAAAAATGGGGACGGACCCTGTTTTACAGGAAATTTCCTGTAAAACAGGGTCCGTCCCTAATTTTCGTCCCTAATTTTCTAATTTCGAAGTAAGTGATCGGTTCGGCGTTTTACTTGATCACCGACTCCAGCGCGAACAGCTCTTCCGGCGTCTCGCGCCGGCGCACCAGGTGCACCTGGCCGCCGTCGACGATCACCTCGGCGGCGCGGCCGCGGGTGTTGTAGTTCGAGGCCATCGTCATGCCATACGCGCCGGCGGTCTTCATCACCAGCAGGTCGCCCGCTTCGACGGGCAGTTCGCGGTCGCGCGCCAGCCAGTCGCCGGATTCGCAGATCGGGCCGACCACGTCGAACATGGCGCCCGCGGCTTCACGTTTCACCACCGGCTGCATGTCCATCCACGCCTGGTACAGGGCGGGGCGGGCCATGTCGTTCATCGCCGCGTCGACGATGCAGAAGTTCTTTTCCTCGCCGTGCTTGATGAACTCCACCTTCGTCAGCAGCACGCCGGTGTTGCCGACGATCGAACGGCCCGGCTCGAAGATCACCTTGATGCCGCGGCCGGCGTGCTTGTCGGCGCGCCATGCTTCGACACGCTGGAACACGCGGCTCACGTAATCGCCGGCCGGCGCGGGCTGGTCTTCGCCGGCCACGCCGTAGTCGATGCCCAGGCCGCCGCCGATGTCCAGGTGGTGCAGGTGGATGCCTTCGGCCGCCAGCGTGTCGATCAGTTCGATCAGGCGGTCCAGCGCTTCCAGCAGCGGCGTGTCGTCCAGCAGCTGCGAGCCGATGTGGCAGTCGATGCCCACCGGCTCCAGGTTCGGCAGCTGCGCCGCGGTGCGGTAGGTGGCCAGCGCGTCGTCGAACGCCACGCCGAACTTGCTGGCCTTCAGGCCGGTGGCGATGTACGGGTGCGTCTTCGGATCCACGTTCGGGTTCACGCGCAGCGACACGCGCGCCTTCTTGCCCAGTGCGCCGGCCACGTCGTTCAGGCGGTGCAGTTCGGGGATCGATTCGACATTGAAGCACAGGATGTCATGCTCGAGCGCCAGGCGCATCTCCGCCTCGCTCTTGCCCACGCCCGAGAAGATCACTTTTTTCGGATCGCCGCCGGCGGCGATCACGCGCAGCAGCTCGCCGCCCGACACGATGTCGAAACCGGCACCGCGGCGGGCCAGCAGGTCGAGGATCGCCAGGTTCGAATTGGCCTTCATCGCATAGCATACGAGCGCATCGCGGCCGGCGCAGGCGTTCGCGTAGGCATCGAAATTGTCCAGCAGCTGGGCCTTGGAGTACACATAGGTCGGCGTACCGAATTGCTCTGCAATGGCGGGCAAAGAAACGCCTTCGGCGTGCAGCACGCCGTTCTGATAATCGAAGTGGGGCATGGTTGACTGAGGATTTACTGAGTGAGGATTTACTGAGCGAGGGGCTACCGAGTGAGGCGGATACCGGGGAATCTACTGTTGTGATGCGGGGGGCGTTGCCGGAACCGGGGCGGAAGGCGGCGCCACGCCGGGCTTGCCGGTCGGTGAGTCCGGCTTGACGGGTTGCTTGGGCAGGTACAATGCGCCGGTCTGGCCGCAACCGGCAAGCGACACGGCGATCAGCATGGAAATCAAGACACGCGCTGGAGTGGACTTCACGATTAGAATCTCGTTATTACAGAACCCTTGGAGTGTAGCATGACCGAAACCGAATTCCTGGACCTCGCCGACAGCACGCTGAACGCGATCGAAGCCGCACTGGACCGCCTGAACGACGACAACCGGCTCGATGTCGAATGCAGCCGCAACGGCAACGTGCTGGAGATCGAATTCCTGCACAACGGTTCCAAGGTCATCGTCAACAGCCAGGCCGCGATGCAGGAACTGTGGGTGGCCGCACGCTCCGGCGGCTTCCACTACCGCCGCGTCGACGGCCGCTGGATCAACACCCGCGATGGCGGCGAGCTGTTCGACGCGCTGTCGCAGATCGCCACCGAACAGTCCGGCGGCGCCCCGGTGATCGTCAGCGAAAACCCGTAAGGCAGGCCACTGGAAACCACCCGAAAACCGGTGACAGACACCTATTAAACTGGAACATTTCTTGAAAACCGGTGACAGACACCGGTTTTTTTGGAACATTTGTTTCCAAATAAGTGGAGCCTGGAAGGAGCGATGGCATGCATGCCATCGCCGCTTGACAGGCGCGGAGCAGGCTCCGCGAAACCCCTGCCAAGCCACCGGTTTTTTTCGTTACCCCAGCCGGTTGTCGGCGATGTGATAGTGGGGATCCTCGAACGCGTTCACCTCGACCATGCCCTTGGCATTCGTCAGGATGTCCAGGCAGTCCGGGCTCAGGTGTCGCAGGTGCAGCGTCTTGCCGATTCCCTGGTAGCGCGTGGCCAGCGAGTCGATCGCTTCCACGGCCGAGTGGTCGACCACCTTGGCATCGCGGAATTCGATGACGACGTGCTCCGGATCGTTCTTCGGATCGAACAGCGCGGCGAAGTTGGCCGTCGAGGCGAAAAATAGCGAGCCCTTCAGCGTATACACCTTCCATCCCCGTTCATCGGTCGACACCTCGGCGCGGATCTCCTTGGCGTGCTGCCATGCGAACACGAGCGCCGCGAACACCACCCCGGCCAGCACCGCCACCGCCAGGTCCGTCAGCACGGTGATCACCGTGACGCCGACCACGATCACGGCATCCTGCCGCGGGATCTTGCGCAGCGTTTGCAGGCTGCCCCACGCGAACGTTTTCTCGCAGACGACGAACATCAGCCCCACCAGCGCCGCCAGCGGAATCGTCTCGATCCAGCGCGACAGCAGCACGATGAAGCCCAGCAGGAACACGGCCGCCGTGATGCCGGAGATGCGGTGCCGCGCGCCGTTGTCGATATTGATCATGCTCTGCCCCACCAGCGCGCAGCCGCCCATCGAGGCAAAGAATCCGCTGGCGATATTGGCGAGGCCCTGCGCCATGCTTTCGCGGTTCGGCCTGCCCCGCGTATCGGTGATGGCGTCGATCAGGTTCAGCGTCAGCAGCGTTTCGATCAGGCCGATGGCGGCCAGGATCAGCGAATAGGGCAGCACGATGGACAGGGTATCCAGCGTCAGCGGCACCTGCGGCAGGTGGAACGACGGCAGGCCGCCGGCGATCGAACCCATGTCGCCGACCGTTTTCGTGTCGATGCCGAGCGCGGCCACGAGGCCGGACACGATCAGGATCGCCGCCAGCGATGCCGGCAGCACCTTCGTCAGCCGTGGCAACACGTAGATGATCGCCATTGTCAATGCCACCAGGGCCAGCATGGTCCACAGCGCACCGCCTTGCAACCACTGGCCGGCCACCTTGAAATGCCCGAACTGGGCGATGAAGACGACGATGGCCAGGCCGTTGACGAAGCCCAGCATCACCGGATGCGGCACCATGCGGATGAACTTGCCCAGCCTGAACGCCGCGAACAGCAGCTGGAACACGCCCATCAGCACCACGGCGGCAAACAGGTATTCGGCGCCGTGCGTGACGACGAGGCTCGTCATCACCACCGCCAGCGCGCCCGCCGCGCCGCAGATCATGCCCGGCCGGCCGCCCAGCGCGGATGTGACGAGGCACACGATGAAGGCGGCATACAGGCCCGTCAGCGGGCTGACCTGCGCCAGCAGCGCAAAGGCGATGGCCTCCGGCACGAGGGCCAGGGAAACGGTGATGCCGGACAGGACATCGGTGCGCAGCTGCGCCGGGTTCAATGCAGGCATATCGTAAAAAATGGGCTTAAAAATAAGAGAAAAAAAATTAGGGACGGACCGGGACGCCGGACCGCCTGTTTTTAAGGAAATTTCCTTGAAAACAGGCGGTCCGGCGATCCGGCCGTCCCTATTTATGCCTATTTATGGGGGGTCCGTCCCTGTTCTTGAATCAGAACAGCTCGTTCTTGACGGCGTCGCGCGCTTTTTCTTCTTCCGGCGTACCACGCGTCGCGCCTTCCAGGCTCTCGACGCCGACGCCCGGCGGATTCTCGGCATAGTAATAATCGCCGTTGGCCATCACGATCCCGTCCGGCACCGGCCGTTCCTCGACGGGGATGGTCTTCAGCGCTTTCTGCATGTAGCCGATCCAGATCGGCAGGGCCAGCCCGCCGCCCGTCTCGCGGTTGCCCAGGTTCTTCGGCTGGTCATAGCCGATCCAGGCGATGCCCACCAGCTTCGACTGGTAGCCGGCGAACCAGGCGTCGATCGAATCGTTCGTGGTACCCGTCTTGCCGGCCAGGTCCGGGCGCTTCAGGATCTGCTGGGCCTTCGCGGCGGTGCCGTAGCGCGCCACGTCGCGCAGCATCGAATCCATCAGGAACGCGTTGCGCTCGTCGATCACGCGATTGCCCTCCACGCCGGCGCGATCCGGCGCGGCCTGCGACAGGATGCGGCCGTTGGCATCGGTGACTTTCGAGATCAGGTAAGGCGTGACCTTGTAGCCGCCGTTCGCGAACACGGCGTAGGCGCCGGCCATCTGCAGCGGCGTCACGGCGCCGGCGCCCAGCGCCAGCGTCAGGTACGGAGGATTCTTGTCAGCTTCGAATCCGAAGCGGGTGGTGTAATCCTGGCCATACTTGGCACCGATTCTGTGCAGGATGCGGATCGACACCATGTTCTTCGACTTCGTCAGGCCGCGCCGCATCGTCATCGGGCCTTCGTAGCGGCCGTCGTAGTTCTTCGGCTCCCAGGGCTGGCCGCCCGTCTGGCCGGCATCGAAGGAAATCGGCGCATCGTTGATGATGGTGGCCGGCGACAAGCCGCGCTCCAGCGAGGCCGAGTAGATGAACGGCTTGAACGACGAACCGGGCTGGCGCCATGCCTGCGTCACGTGGTTGAATTTATTGCGGTTGTAGTCGAAGCCGCCCACCATCGCCCTGATCGCGCCATCCTCGGTGCTGGCGGCCACGAACGCGGATTCGATTTCCGGCATCTGCGTGATCTGCCAGTCCTTTTCCTCCTGCATCACGCGGATCACCGCGCCACGGCGGATGCGCTTGTTCGGCGCCGCCTTTTCCGACAGCCAGGCCTTGCCCATCGCCAGCCCGGCGCCGGTGATCGTGATCTCCTCGCCGGAAGCGGTCATCGCCGTCACCTTCGTCGGCGATGCCGACAGCACCATCGCGGCCACGATGTCGTCGCTGTCCGGGTGCTCGGCCAGTTCGGTCTCGATCACCTCGTCGGCCTCGGCACGGTTCTTCGGCAGGTCCACATAGGCCTCCGGTCCCCGGTAGGGGTGGCGGCGCTCGTAATCCATCACACCCTTGCGCAGCGCCAGGTAGGCGGCATCCTGGTCGGATTTCGTGATCGTGGTGAACACGTTCAGCCCGCGCGTATAGGTATCTTCCTTGAACTGTTCGTAGACGAGCTGGCGCGCCATCTCGGCCACGTATTCGGCATGCACGCCGAACTCGCTGCTGTCGGTCTTCACCTTCAGCTGTTCGTTCTTCGCCTCTTCGTACTGGGCCGGCGTGATGTAGCCCAGGTGCGCCATGCGCTGCAGGATGTATTGCTGGCGCGTCCTGGCCCGCTTCGGATTGACCACCGGGTTGTAGGCCGACGGCGCCTTCGGCAGGCCGGCCAGCATCGCCGCTTCGGCGATCGTGATGTCGCGCAGGTCCTTGCCGAAATAGATCTGCGCCGCCGACGCGAAGCCATAGGCCCGCTGGCCCAGGTAGATCTGGTTCATGTAGACCTCGAGGATCTGGTCCTTCGTCAGGTTTTGCTCGATCTTCCAGGCCAGCAGCGCTTCATAGGCCTTGCGCTTGAGCGTCTGCTCGCTGGAGAGGAAGAAGTTTCGCGCGACCTGCTGCGTGATCGTCGATGCGCCCTGGCGTGCACCGCCGGTGGCATTGTGGAATGCCGCGCGCAGGATGCCCAGGTAATCCACGCCGCCATGCTCGTAGAAGCGGTCGTCCTCGATCGCCAGCACGGACTTTTTCATTACGTCCGGGATGTCCTTGAAGCGCACCAGGTTACGGCGTTCCTCGCCGAATTCGCCGATCAGCACGTTGTCGGCCGAATAAATCCGCAGCGGCATCTTGGGCCGGTAGTCGGTCAGCGTATCGAGCGAAGGCAGGCTCGGGTAAGCCAGTGCCAGCCCGAACACGACGAGCAGCACCGCGACGAGCACCAGCCCGACCACCGAACCCAGTGCCATCAGCAGCAGATTCTTCGGAGACTTGGACCTGACCTTCTTGGAAGCGTTGTTCGGAGGAGTCATGCGGGGAAAACCTTTGAAATTTTGTGCAGGCATTATAAGCGAGCCGCTCTTGCCAGCGCGCCACTCCGGCGCTGGTGAACAACCCGACAACTGTGTTAGCCGCCCGGCTACATACACGTCAAATAGTGTGGCTTCTCGCGCACATGAAAGTAATTGTGCTCCACGGAAATACCTTTACAGTTGCCCGCTGGAATTGCTAGCATCCATCTTGCCGTCCGGAATTATTCACGTAAGCGACGGTTTTCAAACGATTTTTTCACTTTTTGCTAATTATTCCTGGGCGGTCTCCCTGCCGTGCCAGGCGGGGAACGCATCGATGATGCCAGACTGGAAGACGCTGTTCGGCGGTGCCGCGCCACCGCTCGTCGGGCTCGACATCAGCAGCTCCGGCGTACGCCTGGTCGAACTGGCCGATGCCGGCAAGGAAGGCTTGCGCGTCGAGCGGTGCGCCGTCGAGCCGCTGCCGCGCGGTGCGGTCGCCGACGGCAACATCGAAAACCTGGACCAGGTGGTCGACGCGGTACGCCGCCTGCTGAAGAAAAGCGGCACCCGGGCGCGCCACGTGGCGTTGGGCATGCCGCCGGCCGCCGTCATCACGAAGAAGATCGTGCTGCCCGCGGGCCTTTCCGAGGAACAGCTCGAGGTACAGGTCGAATCCGAGGCCAGCCAGTACATCCCGTTCGCGCTGGACGACGTGAGCCTGGACTTCGACGTCATCGGGCCCATGGCCAGCTCGCAGGACGACATCGAAGTGATGCTGGCCGCCGCCCGCCGCGAAAAGATCGAGGATCGCGTCGCCGTCGCCGAGGCATCGGGCCTGAAGGCATCGGTGATGGACATCGAATCGTATGCCGCGCGCGCGGCGGTCACCCGCGTTGCGGCGCAAACCCCTGGCGCCGATGCGGGGCAGGTGATCGCGCTGTTCCAGATTGGCGCTTCGGCCACCCACGTTTCGGTGCTGATCGATGGCGTGACCGTGTGGGAACGCGAGCAGCCTTTCGGCGGCAATTCGCTGACGCAGGACATCGTGCGGGCCTATGGCCTGGCGTTCGAGGAAGCGGAGGCGCGCAAGAAGGCGTGGAGTTTGCAGGCAGCCGGCCAGGGATCGACCCAGCAGGCGGCCGCCGACCTGCCGGCCGGCTACGCGGCCGACGTGCTGCAGCCATTCCTGGAATCGGCCGCGCTGGAAGTCACGCGCGCCATCCAGTTCTTCTTCACTTCCACGCCCTACACGAAGATCGACCGGATCTTCCTGGCCGGCGGCTGCGCGATGCTGCCCGGCCTGCTGGACATCGTGGCCAGCCGCACGCGCATCGCCAGTGCGGTGGCGTCGCCGTTCCATGGCATGGTGCTGGCGCCGGGCGTGCGGGAGCAGCAACTGCGCGCCGACGGGCCGGCCTACCTGGTCGCCTGCGGCCTCGCCTTAAGGAGATTCGACTGATGGTCCGCATCAACCTGCTGCCGCATCGCGAGGAAAAGCGCAAGCAGCGCAAGGCCGCATTCATGGCGCTAATGGTGCTGTCGGCGCTGGTCGGCATCGGCATCGTGCTGCTGGTGGGCGGCTACAACGCGCGCGCCATCGCGGTGCAGGAGCAGCGCAATGCCGTATTGCAGACGGCGATCGCGGCGCTGGACGGCAAGATTGCCCGCATCGCCACGCTGAAGCAGGAAATCGAAGCGCTGAAGGCACGCCAGCAGGCGGTCGAAGACTTGCAGGGCGACCGCAACCAGCCGGTCTACCTGCTCGACGAACTGGTGCGGCAGACCCCGGAAGGCATTTACCTGAAAGGCTTCCGGCAGGACGGGCAGCGCGTGGCGGTCGACGGCTACGCGCAATCGCAGGAGCGCGTGTCCGAACTGCTGCGCAACCTGTCCAGCGCATCGCCCTGGCTGGAACGGCCTGACCTGATCGAAGTGAAGGCGGGCGTGATCGGCCAGGCGAAGAACCCGCGCAAGGTGGTGGAATTCTCGCTCGTCGTCGGCATCAAGCGGCCGCGCGACAAGGATGGCGAGGATGGCGGCGATAGCGGCGGCAGTACGAACAACGGCGCGAACAACGGCGCAAACGGCAGCGGCAACGGTGCCGCGAAGGCGGGCTGACATGGCTTCTGCAAAGCACAGTGACAAGGCGGTCGACAAGACGATCGACCCGAGGCGCCTGGCGGACTCGCTGGGCGCGCAATTCCAGGGCCTGAACGGCGTGCATCCCGGCCAGTGGCCGCTGGCGCCGCGCATCCTGTGCGGCATCGGCGTTGCGATCGTTGTAATGGTGCTGGGCTACTTCGGCTACTGGAGCAGCCAGTTCGAGGAACAGGAGGCGGGCGCCGCCCAGGAACAGCAGTTGCGCGACCAGTACCGCCTGAAGACGGCGCAGGCGATCAACCTCGATGCGCTGACGGCCCAGAAGGCCCAGGTGGACCAGTACGTGGTCCGCCTCGAGAAGCAGCTGCCCAGCAAGGCCGAGATGGCGGCCCTGCTGTCGGACATCAACCAGGCCGGCGTCGGCCGCGGCCTGCAGTTCGAGCTGTTCAAGCCCGGCCAGGTGGTCGCGCGCGACTACTACGCCGAGCTGCCGATCGACATCAAGGTGACCGGCAGCTACCACGACATCGGCGCGTTCGCCGGCGACATGGCGAACCTGCCCCGCATCGTCACGCTGAACAACATGGAACTGGTCACGAACAAGGATGGCGCGCTGACGCTGAACGCGGTGGCCAAGACCTTCCGCTACCTCGACCAGGATGAAGTGGCGGCGCAGAAGAAGGCCGCGGCCGAGAAGAAGAAGAAGGGCGCGAAGAAATGAAGCCGACGATGAAACAGGCGAGGCATCCCGCCGCGCTGCTGCTGTTCGCGTTCATGGCGACGCAGTTGACTGGTTGCGGCGACCGCGACGAACAGGAAGTGCGCCAGTGGATGAAGGAAGTGGACGCGACGACCCGCGTCGCCGTCAAGCCGCTGTCCGAGCCGAAAACGTTCGTGCCGTTTGCCTATGCGTCGGCCGAGGCGCCGGATCCATTCGACCCGAACAAGCTGGTGACCGAGCGCGCCGCCGCGCGCCCCGGCACCGGGGTGGCGCCGGACACGAACCGGCGCAAGGAACTGCTCGAAGGCTTCCCGCTCGACACGATGCACATGGTCGGCATGCTGAAGAAGGGCCGCACCGTGCTTGCACTGCTGCAGATCGACCGTTCGGTCTACCAGGTGCAGGCCGGCCAGCGGCTGGGCCAGAACTACGGCATCGTCACGTCGGTATCGGAAACCGCCGTGAACGTGAAGGAAACGGTACAGGATGCGAGCGGCGAATGGGTCGAGCGCATCGCCACGTTGGAACTGCAGGAAAGCAAGGAGAACCCCCAATGATCGCAATGGACACCGCGCGCCGCTTCGGCGCCGTGCTGGCAATCGCATCGACCTGCGCATTCGCCAGCATCCCGGCCCGCGCGCAGGCCGGCAATGCGATCGAATCCGTGAGCGCCAGCCGGCAGGGCGCGAACGTGATCGTGAAGATCGCGCTCGACCATGCACCCGCCGCGGCACCGGTGGGTTTCGCCACCGCGAACCCGCCCCGCATCGCACTCGATTTCGGCAAGACCAGCAATGGCACCGGGAAGACGGCGCAGGAGATCGAAATCGGCGACCTGCGCAGCGTGAACGCGGTGCAGGCGGGCGACCGCTCACGGCTCGTGTTCAACCTGAAGCGCGCGCTGAATTATGCGACGGTGGTGGATGGCAAGAACGTGATCCTGACGATCGAAGGATCGGGCGGCGTGGCCGCGGCGCTCGACGCGCGCGGCGTGCCCGCCGCCGCCCCGGCGGCCGCCAAGGCAGCCGGCAAGCCCGTGCTGCGGGCCGTCGATTTCCGCCGTGGTACGGGCGGCGAGGGGCGCATCGTCGTCGACCTGCCGAGCAACGCCGTGGCGGTCGACGTGAAGCAGAACCCAAAGGGCGTCACCATCGATTTCCTGAAGACGGGCCTGCCCGAAGCGCTGCGCCGCCGGCTGGACGTGACCGATTTCGGCACGCCGGTCACCCGCGTGACCACGGCGCCGCAGGGCGACAACGTGCGCCTGCAGGTGGAAGCCGCCGGCCTGTGGGAGCAGAACGTGTACCAGAGCGATACGCAGCTGGTGGTGGAAGTGAAGCCGATCAAGGAAGACCCGAACAAGCTGGTGCAGGGTACCCAGGGCTACCGCGGCGAGAAGGTGTCGTTCAACTTCCAGAACATCGAAGTGCGCGCCGCGCTGCAGGCGGTGGCCGACATCTCGGGCCTGAACATCGTTTCGTCCGACAGCGTGACGGGCGGCCTGACGCTGCACCTAAAGGAAGTACCGTGGGACCAGGCGCTGGACGTGATCCTGCAGGCCAAGGGCCTGGACATGCGCAAGAACGGCAACGTGATCTGGATCGCGCCGAAGGAAGAGCTGCTGACCAAGGAAAAGCTGGAACTGGAGCAGCGTGCCCAGATCGCCGACCTGGAACCGCTGAAATCCGAAATCTTCCAGCTCAATTACCAGAAGGCCGAGGCGTTCAAGATGGTGTTCGGGCTCGATGGCGCCAGCGATGCGAAGAACCGCATCCTGTCGCGCCGCGGCAGCGCGATCATCGAGCCGCGCACCAACCAGCTGTTCGTGACGGACATCCCGTCGCGGCTGGAGGAAGTGCGCAAGCTGATTTCCAAGACCGACATCGCCACCAGACAAGTGCTGATCGAGGCGCGTATCGTCGAAGCCAACGATGGCTTTACGCGCAACCTGGGCGCCAAGCTGGGCTTCTCGGACTTCAAGGGCACCGCCGGCGGCAACCATGCACTGGTGTCCGGCAACATGACGGGCGCCGGCCGGCTGACGGGGCAGGTGGTGTCGTCGGAAACGTCCAACGATTTCGTCAACAGCCAGTTCATCAACCTGCCGGCGGCGCCCATCAACGGGGTGGCGGCGGGCAGCCTGGCCGTGAGCCTGTTCAACTCGGCCGCGAACCGCTTCCTGAACCTGGAACTGTCGGCCCTGGAGGCGGACGGCACCGGCAAGATCATTTCCAGCCCGCGGGTGGTCACGGCCGACAAGTCGGTGGCCACGATCGAGCAGGGCTTGGAGCTGCCGTACCAGGTGGCCACCAGCAGCGGCGCCACGTCGATCGTGTTCCGCAAGGCCAACCTGCGCCTGGAAGTGATCCCGCAGATCACGCCGGACGGCAACGTGGTGATCGACGTGGACGTCAACAAGGACAGCGTCGGCGCCGAAACCCGCGCCGGCTTCGCGATCGACACGAAGCACGTGAAGACCCAGGTGATGGTGGAAAACGGCGGTACGGTCGTGCTGGGCGGCATCTACCAGCAGACCGAGCGCAACAACGTGTCGAAAGTGCCGCTGCTGGGCGACGTGCCCGTGCTCGGCCACCTGTTCAAAACCACCAGCCGCACCAGCGAAAAAACCGAGCTGCTGGTGTTCATCACGCCGAAGATCGTGGCCGACAAGCTGTCGTCGCGCTAAAGCATAACCGGTGGCATGAACCGGTGACAGGCTCCAGTCAAAACCGGTGACAGGCTCCAGTTATCCGGAAATATTCCTGGAAAACCGGTGTCTGTCACCGGTTTTCGGGAAATATTGCAGATCAATAGGAGCCTGTCACCGGTTTTCGGGGGCCATGCCGCGGCCGCCATGCTTGCCACTCGGATTACAATGGTGCGATACGCACTAATCTGATCCGCGATGCAAAATGTATTTTTGGTAGGACTGATGGGGGCCGGCAAGACGACGATCGGCCGCCTGCTCGCCCGCAAACTGGGGATGCGCTTCGTCGATTCCGATCACGAGATCGAGGAGCGCACCGGCGCCACGATCCCGTGGATCTTCGAGATCGAGGGGGAAGCCAGCTTCCGCCGCCGCGAGGCGGAAGTGATCCGCGACCTGTGCGGCCAGCAGGGCATCGTGCTGGCCACCGGCGGCGGCGCCATCCTGAATCCCGAATCGCGCGCACTGCTGCAGGAACACGGCACCGTGATCTACCTGCGCGCCAGCATCAGCAGCATCCTCGCCCGCACCGGCCACGACAAGAACAGGCCGCTGCTGCAGACCGCCGATCCACGCCGGAAACTCGAGGAATTGCTGGCCCAGCGCGACCCGCTGTACACCGCGATGGCGCGCCTCGTCGTCGATACGGGCCGGCCTAACGTACAATCGATGGTGCAGATCATCATCAACCAGCTCGACGCCCTGGCGTGCCAGGACGCTCCGAACTGTATTACGCGGGCACAGTCTTCCATGAACGAACAGACCAATATCCTCCTGAACGTCGACCTCGGCGAGCGCAGCTACCCGATCTCGATCGGCCCGGCCGTGCTCGACGATGCGGCCCTGCTGGCGCGCCACGTGAGCGGCCGGAAGGTGGCAATCGTCACCAACACGACCGTTGCGCCGCTGTACCTGGAGCGCCTGGCCGCGCCGCTGGCGGCGGCCGGCAAGGACGTGATTCCCGTGGTGCTGGAAGACGGCGAGGAATACAAGAACTGGTCCAGCCTGATGCAGATCTTCGATACGCTGCTGGCCCACAAGTGCGACCGCAAGACCACGCTGGTCGCGCTGGGCGGCGGCGTCATCGGCGACCTGACGGGCTATGCGGCCGCCTCGTACATGCGCGGCGTCGACTTCATCCAGGTGCCCACCACGCTGCTGTCGCAGGTCGATTCCTCGGTCGGCGGCAAGACCGGCATCAACCACCCGCTCGGCAAGAACATGATCGGCGCGTTCTACCAGCCGAAGGTGGTGCTGGCCGACACCTCCACGCTGGAAACGCTGCCGCAGCGCGAGCTGGCCGCCGGCCTGGCCGAAGTGATCAAGTACGGCCCGATCATCGACGAGCCGTTCTTCGACTGGATCGAGGCCAATATCGAGAAGCTGGTGGCCCGCGACCGCACCGCCCTGGCGTACGCGATTGCCCGCTCGTGCGAAATCAAGGCCGACGTGGTGCGGCAGGACGAGCGCGAAGGCGGCCTGCGCGCGATCCTCAATTTCGGCCACACCTTCGGCCACGCAATCGAGGCCGGCATGGGCTACGGCGCCTGGCTGCACGGCGAAGCCGTCGGCTGCGGCATGGTGATGGCGGCCGACCTGTCGCACCGGCTGGGCTACATCGATGCCGCCACGCTGGAGCGCATCCGCAGCGTCGTCGCCGCGGCCGGCCTGCCGGTCAAGGCGCCGGACCTGGGCATCGGCCGCTGGCTGGAGCTGATGGAAGTCGACAAGAAGAACGAGGGCGGCGACATCAAGTTCATCCTCATCAAACCGCTGGGCACGGCCATCGTGACGACGGCGCCGCACGAGGCGCTGCTGGCCACCCTCGCGGCCTGCGTGGAGTAAGCCATGGAAGAAGCGCTCGCTCCCTACGCCGCACATTCGGACAAGGGGCGCGGGCGCCGCTATGCCGAAACCGCGCACGCCTCGCGCAGCCAGTTCCAGCGCGACCGCGACCGCATCATCCACTGCACGGCGTTCCGCCGCCTCGAATACAAGACGCAGGTGTTCCTGAACCACGAGGGCGACCTGTTCCGCACGCGGCTCACGCACAGCCTGGAAGTGGCGCAGGTCGGCCGTTCGCTGGCGCGCAACCTGCGGCTGAACGAAGACCTGGTGGAAGCGATCGCGCTGGCGCACGACCTGGGCCACACGCCGTTCGGCCACGTCGGGCAGGATGTGCTGAACGACTGCATGAAGGAGCACGGCGGCTTTGAGCACAACCTGCAGAGCCTGCGCGTGGTCGACCACCTCGAGGAGCAGTACGGCGCCTTCGACGGGCTGAACCTGATGTTCGAGACGCGCGAGGGCATCCTCAAGCACTGCTCCGTCAACAACGCGCGGCAGCTCGGCGACGTGGCGCAGCGCTTCCTCGACAGGACACAACCGTCGCTGGAAGCGCAGCTGACGAACCTGGCCGACGAGATCGCCTACAACAGCCACGACATCGACGACGGCCTGCGCTCCGGCCTGATCACGATCGCGCAACTGGAGCAGGTGGATTTCTTTGCCCGGCTGTGGCGCGAGGTGCAGGACAAGTACCCGGGCCTGACGGGCCGCCGGGCCATCTACGAAACGCTGCGCCGGCTGATCACGGCGCTGGCGGACGACCTGATCGCCACGTCGCAGCAGCGCATCGCCGAGGCGAACCCGCAGAGCATCGACGACGTGCGCGCTGCGCCGCCGCTGATCCGTTTTTCCGACCCGATGCGCCAGGATGCGACGGAGCTGAAACGCTTCCTGCGCGAGAACTTGTACCGCCACTACAAGGTGAACCGGATGCGGCTGAAGGCCAGCCGCATGGTGCGCGAACTGTACGATGCGTTTACGGCCGATCCGCAGTTGCTGCCGCCGGATTACCGGGAACCGTCCGGCGACGCCACGAAACAGGCGCGGCGCATCGCCGACTACATCGCCGGCATGACGGACCGCTATGCGATCCATGTGCACCGGAAGCTGTATTCGCTGGAGGAACTCTGACCCGGCAGCGCCCCGTCAGAACATCCGTGCCTGCGCGTTCGCGCCCAGCAGCTCGACCAGCAGTTTCTTGACCGGCGCCGGCAGCGCCGCGTCCGCCACTCTTGCCGTGTCGAGCCACACGTAGCGGCCATCCGCCGCCAGCGGCGCACGCTGCGCCAGCGTGACCAGCATCGGCACGATCTGCAACCGGTAATGCGTAAACACGTGCGTGACCGTGTTCAGGCGCTCCCGCGATTCGACCGTGCCGAACGGCAGCAGCGCCTGCGCCACCGCGTCATCGTCGACCTGCGGATGGGCGTCATCGTCCGCCGCGACATGGCCGTCGACCTCGGGCAGCGACAGCAGGCCGCCCCAGATGCCGGCGCCGGGCCGCTGTTCCAGCAGCACGTGGCCATCGTGCACGGCAAGCAGCATGACCGTGTGTTTTTCCGGCGTCGCCTTCTTCGGCTTGCGCACCGGCAGCTCCCTGGTGCGCCCGGTGGCGAAGGCCACGCAGCGCGGCTGCATCGGGCAACGCGCGCAATCCGGGCTGCTGCGCGTGCACAGCGTGGCGCCCATGTCCATCAGGCCCTGCGTGTACGATTCGATGCCCTGCTCGGGCAGCAGCGCCTCGGCGCGGCGCCACATGGCTTCTTCCGTCCTGCGTTCGCCGGGGAAGGTGTCGATGCCGAACACTCGGGCAAACACCCGCTTGACGTTGCCGTCCATGATCGCGGCGCGCGCGCCGCCGGAGAACGCGGCGATCGCAGCGGCCGTCGAACGGCCGATGCCGGGCAGTTCGGCCAGCAGCGCCGGATCGGCCGGGAACACGCCGCCATATTCCGCCACCACGCGCTGCGCGCACTTGTGCAGGTTGCGGGCACGCGTGTAGTAACCCAGGCCGCTCCATTGCGCCATCACGTCCTCGACCGGCGCGGCCGCCAGGTCGTGCACGGTGGGGAAGCGTTCCAGGAAGCGCGAGTAATAGCCGAGTACCGCTGCCACCTGCGTCTGCTGCAGCATGATCTCGGAGAGCCAGATGCGGTAGGCATCGCGGGTGTTTTGCCACGGCAGCGTGTGCCGTCCGTGCTGCTGCTGCCACGCGATCAGCGCGGCCGAAAAAGTAGGGTCGTCGTACTGCAAAATTCTCTTTCCGAATCAATCCAATGCCGCGGGTTCCGCCTCGATGGCAGCCGCGATCGCGCCGGCCAGCGCGGCCAGCCGTTCCTTCTGCCGTTCGAGCGCCTGCTGCGTGCGCTCGAAGGCGTCGATTTTCTGTTCCAGCGTGTCGGCCGCATCGTGGATGCGGCCGATCGACGCCTGCCGGCCCTTCAACTGTTCGCGGTGCTGCCGGACCTGCGCCTCCAGCGGCGCCATGATCACCTTCAGCCAGCTTTCGCACTCCGCGTTGGCCGCCTTGAAGCAGCGCTTGACCTGCGAGGCGATCGTATCGAAGAAGCGTTCCATCAGCACGGCGCGGCTGGTGGTCAGCATCGCCGCGGTGCCGAACTGCTTCTGGTAGAGCAGCTCGATATCCGATACCTGGGCGCGGTACTTGGCCAGCGCGAACTGGGGCGGCGGCGGCAGCGCCACGCCATGCTCGGCGGAGAACTGCCGGTATACGGCTTCCATCGTGGTGCGGATTTCGACGGCCTTGCGGTCCGATTCTTCCAGTTCGGCCTGCACGCTGTCGAAGAACATGCGCACCGCCTCGCGCAGGCCGGCCGACCAGTGGCTGCGCGCCATCGCTTCGCGCACCTGCAATACGTGGTCGCGCAGCACGTCCATGCCCAGCGTTCCGTACAGCTCCGTCGACAGGCGCGTGAACGTGGTGCGCGCCGCCTGCATGCGGAACAGGCCCGCCTCGAATTCCTTTTTCTCGGCCTCGACACGGCGCACCATGTGGGCGATCACGTTCTGGTTCTTGCCGCGCAGGCTGTTCAGTTCATGCAGCTGTTCGGCGATGCCGCGCTGCTTCGCGGCCAGCATGGCGCCCTGCGCGCCGTTCAGCGCGCCCAGGTCTTCCGCCAGGCGCCGCCGCACGATGTCCCGCTTTGCCGGAATCAGTTCGCCGAACAGCGCCTGTTCCAGCCGGCCGACGCGGCTGCGCTCCAGCAGCGCGGCATCGCCGGTGATCTTCGCCACCAGCGCCTTGTGCGCGGAAACGGGGAACACCTGGCGCTCGTCGACGGCCAGCAGTTGCGCCGCGTGGGCACGCTGGCGGGCGATCTCGCCATCCACCTCCGCTTCCGAGCGCAGCGGGTCCCACATGCCGTCGATCTTGTTCAGTACCACCATGCGGCCGGCGCCCGCGCCGATGTGCTCGCGCCAGACTTCGATGTCGCTCTTCGTGACGCCGGTATCGGCGGCCAGGATGAACAGCACCGCGTGGGCATGCGGGATCAGGTTCAGCGTCAGTTCCGGCTCGGTGCCGATCGCGTTCAGGCCCGGCGTGTCGAGGATCACCAGGCCCTGCTTCAGGAGCGGGTGCGGGAAGTTGATGATCGCGTGGCGCCAGCGCGAGATTTCCACCATGCCCGCGTCGTCCACGGTGGCAGCCAGGTCGGGGTCGTCCGGGTCGTACAGGCCGTAGCGGCGCGCTTCGTCCACCGGCACCGCGCGGGTCTGGCTGACCTGGCGGAATGCCTCGTGCATGTCGGCCGCCGCGTCCACGTTCAGCGGCAGCACGGTCCAGGCGCGCGGGTCGTCGCGGTAGTCGCTGGTGGACAGGTTGGCGGCGCGCGTCTCGATCGGCAGCAGCCGGATCGAGGCCGGCTGCGCCGGGTCGTACAGCAGCTCGGTGGGGCACATCGTCGTGCGGCCGGCCGCGGACGGCAGGATGCGCTGGCCGTAATCGGCAAAGAAGATCGCGTTGATCAGCTCTGATTTACCGCGCGAGAATTCGGCCACGAAGGCAACCGACAGCTTGTCGTCGGCCAGCCGCGCCAGCGTGCGGTCGATGCGCTGGGCGGTGGCGGCATCGAGCAGCTCGGCCGCCTGCGCGCCGTCGCGGTAGGCACGCAGCGCCGCCGCCACGCCCTGGCGCCAGGCACTGTATTGTTCGAGATCGCGCATCATGGCTGTCGTTCCACCCTCATGGTCGGCTCACTCCAGGCAACGCATCGTTGACGGCTCATTTCTGGCAGTTCACGCAATAGAACGTGGAACGCTGCCCCTGCTTGATCTGCCGGATCGGCGCGCCGCACACGCGGCACGGCAGGCCGGTGCGGTCGTACACGAAGTAGGACTGCTGGAAGTAGCCCGACTGCCCGTTGACCGCGATGAAGTCGCGCAGCGTGCTGCCGCCCTGCACGATCGCCTCGGCCAGCACGTCGCGGATCGCCTGCGCCAGCTTGTCGTAGCGCGCGCGGCCGATGCGGCCGGCCGGCGTCTTCGGGTTGATCCCCGCGCGAAACAGGCTTTCCGAGCAGTAGATGTTGCCGACGCCGACCACGATGTCGCCGGCCAGCAGGGCGGACTTCACCGCCACGCTGCGCCCGCGGGTTTTCCGGTACAGCAGCTCGCCCGTGAAGCCGGGCGCCAGCGGTTCCACGCCCAGCCCGCGCAGCAGCATGTGCGAATCCAGCTCGCCTTCCTCCTTCGGGTGCCACAGCACGGCACCGAAGCGGCGCGGATCCGTCATGCGCAGCACCTGCGGCCCCTGCGGGCCGTCCACCACCAGGTCGAAGTGATCGTGCTTCTGCGCCGGCACGTCCGGCGGCAGCACGCGCAGGTGGCCGCTCATGCCCAGGTGGATGATCAGCGTGCCGTGTTCGAATTCCACCAGCAGGTACTTGCCGCGGCGGCCCGTCGCGGCCACCGTGCGGTCGGCCAGGATCTCCGGCAGCAGGGCAGGGAAGGGCCAGCGCAGGCCGGCGCGGCGCAGCACCACCTCGCGCACGGCGCGGCCTTCGATATGGGGCGCGACACCGCGCCGGGTAACTTCGACTTCCGGTAGTTCTGGCATAGGAGCGGGTGGAGAATCGGGCGATAGTTTGGCTGTACTGCTGGTAAGCCTGCGCGTTACACGTGCAAAGCCGCGCGGGCGATGGGTTGGGCGTAGAATCAGGCTTTGACCCGACCTGGATGCAAGCCTTGAAATACGCACTCGCCATTGTAACCCTCTCGGCCCTGCTGTCCGCGTGCGCTGTTGCGCCACAAAAACAGGCCGGTGGCGACGCCACCGACCCCACCGCGGCCACGCCGGCGCTGCCGGCCGCCACCGCGGCAGGGGACGGCGAACCCGGTGCCGATGCCATTGCCGCCACCCTGCAGCACGAGGAAAAGCTGCCCGCCGTCGAACTCACCAGCGACCTGTTCTACAAGCTCACCAAGGCCGAACTGGATTTCAAGCGGGGCCAGTGGCAAAGCGCCTACGTGTCGATGATGGTGCTGGCGCAGCAGACCCGCGACCCGCGCCTGGCGCGCCGTTCGGCCGAAATGGCGCTGGCGGCCAAGCAGGGCAACGAGGCACTGGCCGCGATCCGCCTGTGGCGCGAACTGGCGCCCGATTCGGATGAGGCGGTGCAGTATTTCCTGGGCTTTTCCGTGCTGGGCGACGACCTGTCCGAGTCCGAGCAGGTGTTCGCACAGCGCCTGGCGGCCGCGCCGGCCGAGGCGCGCGGCCTAACGATGTTCCAGATGCAGCAGTACCTGCTGCGCGCCAAAGACAAGGCCGCGGCGTTCGCGCTGATGGAGCGGGTGCTCGCTCCCTATGGCGCCACGATGGAGAGCCACCTGGTGCTGGCCCAGGCCGCGTATGCGGCCGAGGATCGCGATCGCGCGATGGCGGAGGCGAAACGCGCGCTGGAACTGAAGCCCGATTCGGAACTGTCCGTGCTGACCCTGGCGCAGGTGATGGGCAATGCCGATGCGGCCGGCCAGCTGTTCGCCGGTTTCCTGAAGAAGAACCCGGGCGCGCGCGAGGTGCGCTCCGCATACGCGCGCCTGTTGGTGGAGCAGAAGCGCTACGACGTGGCACGCGCCCAGTTCGGGCAGATGCTGAAGGATGAGCCGGACAATCCCGGCACGCTGTACGCGCTGGGCATCATGTCTCTCCAGGCCGGCGACCAGAAGGCCGCCGGGGAATACCTGCGCCGCTTCGTGGCCGTGCTGGGCGAGAGCGACGATCCCGAACGCGACCCGTCGAAGGGCCTGATGCTGCTGGCGCAGATCGCCGAGGAGCAGGGCGATTTCGACGGCGCGCTGGGCTGGCTCGACAAGGTCAGCAGCGAGGACCCGCGGCTGTACATGACGTCGCGCCTGAAGCGTGCGCACCTGACGGCGAAGAAGGGAGAACTGGAACGGGCCCGCACCATGCTGCACGAGATTGCCGCCGTCGATCCCGCCGAACAGGCCGAAGTGCTGCAGACCGAAGGCCAGCTGCTGCGCGACGCCGGCCGCGGCGCCGAAGCCTACACGCTGCTGGCCGATGCCGTGCAGCGCTTCCCGGACAGCCCCGATCTGCTGTACGACTTCGCGCTGGCCGCCGAAAAGCAGGACAAGCCGGAGGAAATGGAAGCGGCGCTGCGCAAGGTGATGGCGGCGGTGCCCGACAATCACCACGCCTACAACGCGCTCGGCTACTCGCTGGCCGAGCGCAACGTGCGCCTCGACGAAGCCCAGGCGCTGGTCGCCAAGGCCCTCGCCATGGCGCCGAACGATCCGTACATCATGGATTCGATGGGTTGGGTACAGTTCCGCCAGGGCCGGCTGGAAGAAGCCGAAGCCACGCTGCGCAACGCCTATGCGCTGCGCAGCGATGCCGAGATCGCCGTGCACCTGGGCGAAGTGCTGTGGCAGCGCGGCAAGCGCGAAGAGGCACAGAAGCTGTGGCGCGAAGCGCGCGCCAAGGACCCGAAGAACGACGTGCTGCGCGATACGCTGGCGCGGCTGAATACCAGTCTGTAGTCAACGACAATAAGCAACGACAACAAGCAACGACAATAAGCAACGACAATAAGCAACGACAACAAGCAACGACAATCACCAATGACAAGGACCGCATGACCAAGGCCTGTTCCGCCCTCCATCTCACCCGCCATTTCGCCGTCATGACCTGCGCCGCCGTGCTGCTGGCCGGCTGCGCCACCGGACCGCAAGCCCCGCTGTCCACCGCCGCCGTGGCACCCTATGCCGATACGGTGGAACTCGACGGCCGCCTGTCCGTCAACTACCTGCGCGACGGCAAGCAGGAATCGATTTCCGGCAAGTTCGCCTGGCGCCAGCGCGCCGCGCGCACCGACGTGACACTGGCCTCCCCGCTGGGGCAGACGATCGCCACGATCGCTGTCACGCCCGGTGAAGCCATCCTGACAGAGGGCAACAAGCCGCCGCGCAGCGCCGCCGACGTCGACACGCTGACGGCGCAGGTGCTCGGCTGGCCGCTGCCCGTGTCCGGCCTGCGCGACTGGCTGCAAGGCTACGCGGTGGCCGCGGATGGCCGGCGCTTCGCCGCCAGCCCGGCGCAGCCGAAGGTAACCACGCGCGATGGCTGGGAACTCGAATTCGTGTCGTGGCAGGAAGGCGCGACGCCGCCGAAGCCGCGCCGCATCGATGCCAGCCGCGGTGCCGGCGGCGACGTCGAGCGCGTCGACATCCGCATCGTGATCGACGGGGCGGCCGCGCCATGAATGACCTGATAAAGGGGCTGGCAAACTGCCCGGCACCTGCCAAGCTGAACCTGTTCCTGCACGTGACAGGCCGCCGGCCGGACGGCTACCACCTGCTGCAGTCGGTCTTCCAGCTGATCGACCGCTGCGACACGCTTGATTTCACGCTGCGCGGCGACAAGCAGATCCGCCGTGCAACCGACATTCCCGGCGTGCCGGAAGAGCAGGACCTGGTCATCCGCGCGGCCCGCCTGCTGCAGGCCGAGGTGCTGCGCCGCACGGGCGCGCTGCCGTCGGGCGTGGACATCGCGCTGCACAAGACCCTGCCGATGGGCGGCGGCCTGGGCGGCGGCTCGTCCGACGCCGCCACCACGCTGCTGGCGCTGAACCGCCTGTGGAACGCCGGGCTGTCGAAACAGCAGCTGATGGACCTGGGCCTGCCGCTGGGCGCCGATATCCCGTTCTTCCTGTTCGGCGAAACGGCGTTTGTCGAAGGCGTCGGCGAGGCGCTGCAAGCCGTTGCCGGCCCCGACTGTTGGTATGTCGTCATCGAACCGGGTGTGCAGGTGCCGACTGCGCACATTTTTACGTCGGAGCAATTGACAAGGGACACAGCCGCCGTCATAATCTCGGACTTTTCCAGGCACTACGCACTTCAGAGCAGTGAATTGCGGCAGTTTGGAAGAAACGATTTGCAACAAGTGGCCACCCGCTTGTTCCCGCCGGTAGCACAGGCGGTGGAATGGCTGGGGGCTTACGGCGATGCCAGGATGACTGGCTCCGGTGCATGCGTGTTCTGCGCGTTTCACAGCGAAGAACAGGCCGATGCGGTGCTTGCGGAATTTTCGCGACAGGCACCAGCCACCTGGAAGGGGTGGAAAGCAAAGGCGCTCGGCAGGCACCCGCTGGCACTTTAAACGGTGTGAAAGTTGCGAAGCGTAAAAAGATTTGGTGTTACGTCGTTTTGCTAGTATAATGCTCGCCATCTGACGAAACACAGTCAGTCAAGCGTAGGGGAATCGCCAAGCTGGTTAAGGCACCGGATTTTGATTCCGGCATACCAAGGTTCGAATCCTTGTTCCCCTGCCACCAATTCCTTGGGTCTGTCGACGCGAGAGGCTCCAGACCCAAGAAAAACAAAAAAATGCCCCTGCTCAGCCGGGGCTTTTTTATTCAGACGCCGATTTTTTTTTGTTTTTGTATCGGTGGTATTTCAAGTCAAAGCTTACCTTCCTGGGACTCCCATGGCTTACGAAAACCTGATGGTTTTTACCGGCAACGCTAATCCTGCGTTGGCAGAAGGGGTCGCGAAAAATCTCGGCATCCCCCTCGGCAAAGCGGTCGTTTCGAAATTCTCGGACGGCGAAGTAATGGTCGAAATTAACGAAAACGTCCGCGGTAAAGACGTGTTCGTGCTGCAGTCGACCTGCGCTCCCACCAACGACAGCCTGATGGAACTGATCCTGATGGTCGATGCCCTGAAACGCGCATCCGCTGGCCGCATCACGGCCGCCATCCCTTACTTTGGCTACGCCCGCCAGGATCGCCGCCCGCGTTCCGCCCGCGTTGCGATCTCGGCCAAGGTTGTCGCCAACATGCTGGAAGAAGCCGGTGTCGAGCGCGTCCTGATCATGGACCTGCACGCCGACCAGATCCAGGGTTTCTTCGATATTCCCGTCGATAACATCTACGCATCGCCGATCCTGCTGGGCGACCTGCAGAAGAAGGATCACCAGGACCTGCTGGTGGTTTCGCCCGACGTCGGCGGCGTGGTGCGCGCCCGCGCGCTGGCCAAGCGCCTCGGCTGCGACCTGGCGATCATCGACAAGCGCCGCCCGAAAGCCAACGTTTCCGAAGTGATGAACATCATCGGCGACGTGGAAGGCCGTAACTGCGTGATCATGGACGACATGGTCGACACCGCCGGCACGCTGGTGAAAGCCGCCGAAGTGCTGAAGGAACGCGGCGCCAAGAAAGTCATCGCGTATTGCACGCACCCGGTGCTGTCCGGCCCGGCGATCGACCGCATCACCAATTCGTCGCTGGACGAACTGGTGGTGACGGACACGATTCCGCTGTCCGACGCCGGCAAGGCTTGCGGCAAGATCCGCCAGCTGACCTGTGCCCCGCTGCTGGCTGAAACGTTCAAGCGCATCATCAAGGGCGATTCCGTGATCTCCCTGTTCGTCGACTGATTTATTTCGGCGGGCGATTCAATTCCAGGCGGCGTCGCTGACAGTCAGCGGCGCCGCCAAAGTTTTATCCGGCAGCGATGATTTATCGCTGCCGGTTTTCGGAGCTTCCTGGTCGCGGGAGGCTTCATAACAACGGGGTGATATTCATCCCGGCTCTTCTTGGAGTATCAAATGAAAGTTGTTGCATTCAAACGCGAACTGCAGGGCACGGGTGCGAGCCGCCGCCTGCGTATTTCCGGCCAGACCCCTGGCATCATCTACGGCGGCACCGAAGCCCCGGTGACGATCGCCCTGGACCACAACGCGCTGTACCACGCGCTGAAGAAAGAAGCCTTCCACGGCGCCGTGCTGGACCTGGAAATCGACGGCAAAGTACAGAAAGTGCTGCTGCGCGACTTCCAGATGCACGCATACAAGCAACTGGTCCTGCACGCTGACTTCCAGCGCGTCGACGCAAACCAGCCGGTGCACGTCAAAGTGGCACTGCACTTCGAAAACGCTGAAGTCTCCCCGGCAGTCAAACTGCACGGCGCGACCATCAGCCACGTGACCAACGAGATCGAAGTTTCCTGCCTGCCGGGCAACCTGCCTGAGTTCATCACCGTCGACCTGACGAACATGGACGTCGGCACCTCGCTGCACGCATCGAACCTGACGCTGCCGGAAGGCGTGACGCTGATCACCCACGGTTCCGACCTGACGATCGCTACCGCATCGGTACCGGCCGGCCAAGTGTCCGCCGACGCTGCTGCGACCGAAGAGAAGAAGTAATCCTCTTCCGCATCGGAAAGACCCGCTCCGGCGGGTTTTTTTTCGCCAATGTTTCCCCAAAAATGGGGACGGACCCTGTTTTTGAGGAAATTTTTGCGCTGGCGGGTGCCCGGATCCGCCACTCGTTGTGCACAGGGGTACAGCTTCTCCGCCATCGTGTCCGGGGATGGGCTGCCATTTGTTTCCCAGAAAACAGGGTCCGTCCCCATTTTTCGAGCAACTTTCCTGGGCAGCGCTTCTGTTTCCCACGCAACTCCGCGATAATCCGCCTTTTCCATCTATCCAGCGCGCCATGACCATCCGCCTGATCGTCGGCCTCGGCAACCCCGGCCCCGAATACGAGCAAACCCGCCACAATGCCGGCTTCTGGCTGGTCGACAACCTCGCCGGCGGCCGCCTGCAGCGCGAAAGCCGCTTCAATGCGCTGGCCACGAAGACGTCGATCGGCGGCAGCGAGGTGTGGCTGCTGGAGCCGCAAACGTACATGAACCGCTCGGGCCAGTCGGTCGGCGGCCTGGCGCGCTTCTTCAAGATCAATCCTGACGAGATCCTCGTCGTCCACGACGAGCTCGACTTGCCGCCCGGCGTCGCCAAGCTGAAGAAGGGCGGTTCGTCCGGCGGCCACAACGGCCTGAAGGACATCACCGCCGCCCTCGGCACGCAGGATTACTGGCGGCTGCGCATTGGGATCGGCCACCCGCGCACGCTGAACCTGGCGCAGAACGTGGCCGATTTCGTGCTGCACCGCCCGCGCCGCGAGGAACAGCTGCTGATCGACGAAGCGGTCCAGAAAAGCCTGAACGTCATTCCGCTCGCCGTCGCCGGCAAGATGGCGCAGGCGACGATGGAACTGCACAGCGCCTGACCTGCCCGGGGCGTCTCCAAGGCCCAACGCGGCAGCCGCGACGGGGCCTTGGCGGCCACCTGACAGGGCGCCGCCACTGGCTTGCGGCGCTATAATGCAACTATCTTCCCCACCGCGCACAGCATTGCCGGCGGCGGCATTACATATTTCACAAGGAATTCCATGAGTCTCAAATGCGGCATCGTCGGCTTGCCCAACGTCGGCAAGTCCACCCTCTTCAATGCGCTGACCAAGGCCGGTATCCCCGCCGAAAACTACCCGTTCTGCACGATCGAACCGAACGTGGGCGTGGTCGAGGTGCCGGATCCGCGCCTGAAGCAGCTGGCCGACATCGTCAAGCCCGAACGCATCGTCAATGCGATCGTGGAATTCGTCGACATCGCCGGCCTGGTGGCCGGCGCGTCGCAGGGCGAGGGACTGGGCAACCAGTTCCTGGCCCACATCCGCGAGACCGACGCCATCGTCAACGTGGTGCGCTGCTTCGAAGATGAAAACGTGATCCACGTGGCCGGCAAGGTCAGCCCGCTGGACGATATCGCCGTGATCCAGACCGAACTGGCGCTGGCGGACATGAGCACGGTCGAGAAAACCATCCACCGCGAAAACAAGAAGGCCCGCTCCGGCGACAAGGAAGCCGCCAAACTGGTGACGCTGCTGGAAAAAGTGCTGCCGGCGCTGAACGACGCCAAGCCGGTGCGCGCGCTGGGCCTGTCCGATGAGGAAATGGCGCTGATCAAGCCGCTGTGCCTGATCACGGCGAAGCCGGCGATGTACGTGGCCAACGTGTCCGACACGGGCTTCAAGAACAACCCGCTGCTCGACCAGCTGACCGACTACGCGACATCGCAGAATGCGCCGATCGTGGCGATCTGCGCCGCGATCGAAGCGGAAATCGCCGACCTCGACGACGCCGACAAGACCGAGTTCCTGGCCGACATGGGCATGGACGAGCCGGGCCTGGACCGCCTGATCCGCGCCGGCTTCAAGCTGCTGGGCCTGCAGACCTACTTCACCGCCGGCGTGAAGGAAGTGCGCGCCTGGACGATCCACGTGGGCGACACCGCCCCGCAGGCCGCCGGCGTGATCCACACCGACTTCGAACGCGGCTTCATCCGCGCGCAGACCATCGCGTTCGACGACTTCATCGCATTCAAGGGCGAAGCCGGCGCCAAGGAAGCGGGCAAGATGCGCGCCGAAGGCAAGGAATACGTGGTGAAGGATGGCGATGTGCTGAACTTCCTGTTCAACGTGTAAGGATGCGGTTGGAATCTGCGGATTCCGATGCGCTCCAGGAACCCCGGCATTCCCTGTGAAGCCGGGGTTTTTCACTTTTCGGCACCCTGTCGCGCGTGGCATTGGTCCCCCGGCACTCAAGTAGAATGCAGCTCATTCCGCGCACCCCGCGACGCATTCGAGGAAGCCCATGACCATCAAGCCGTCTTCAGCAAGTTTCGACAACTTCGGCCAGCAAAACGCTGCCCAGCATCGCGAACTGGGGCACTACGTTGCCAATGACGCGACCTTTCCCACGGCGTATCTCAGGGCGGTGGCGGCCATCGCCAGCTCGGACGGCATTCTCAACGTTGCCGATTTCAATGCCCTGAACGATGTGGCGGCGCTGATGAACGATTCGGCGCTGGCGCGGGTGGTATTGCTGGAATGTGTCGAACATCCGCTGAACTGGAAAACCGCCTTCGATGACCTTCACGCAGCCTCCGCCGGCATCGACCAGGCGACCGCCGCCGAGGCGTTCGAGGCGGCCCGTGCGCTGCTGTCGATCCAGGGTACGCGCAGCAGGGAGATGGCGGCCAGTTTCGCCGAAGCGCTGCGCTATCAAGTCCGCCCCGGCGAGCTCGAAGCATTTCCGGCGAACGAGCAAAGCCTGTGGAGCAAGGTGAGCCTGGGCTCGGTGCGCATGCTCAAGGGACGCAAGTATGCGGACCTGGCCGACCTGTGCGTTCGCGCCACCGGCGATGTGGCGCTGGCGGGTGCGGTACTCGAATGCGAGCAGGGAACGCTGGACAAGGCGGAACTTTCCCGGCGGATGACCGCGGCGTGCGCGCGCGTCAGCCAGGAGATTTCGGCATTCAACGACCGTATCGCGGATTTCGAAAGCTCCAGCGATACCGCCGCCGCTTTTCTCGCATCGGCCCACGGGCTGCAAAAGCAGGTCGGCCAGCGCCTTGCTGTCGCCGATGCACGCATTGCGCTCGAACGTGAAACGTTCGACGAAGACCTGGAGGAGTCCATCCACGACGCGGGCAATGCGTTCGAGCGCGAGGTCGTGGATCGCCTCAATACCGATCAGTGGAAACGCGCGGCGACGTGGGAGAGCATCGCCAAATCCACGTTCGGCAAGGAACTCGAACGCAGGGTGAACCGGGTCATCTCCCGCCGCGAACGATCGCTTCAACTGCTCCATGAAGACCTGCGGCTGTTCCAGGAAGAGATGGCCTTGTCGCGCAGCACGATCCTGAAGCGGCTGCATCACACCGAACTGGCCGGCGCCGCGCCGGCGCTGCGCTGGGGAACGCGCCTCAGGAACGGCGCCGAGGATGCGACCAACATGACGCTGAAGGTTGGCGGCGCGGCCGCCATCGGCACAGGCGCGGCCGCCTATTTCCTGGGCGCCGCCGCGGTGATGCCGGTGATCGCGCCGGTGGCGCCCATCGTCGGCGGCGCGCTGCTCGTCGCGGGTGTGTTCAAGTGGATGATGAATCCCGCGGAGCGGAAGCTGGACGAAGTGGGCCACCAGCGCGAGATGTTTGAAAAGGCGTTTCGCGAGCAGCTGGAGGCAGCGCGCCGGGAATTGGGCGCACAGCTCGATGCCACCTCGCAGCAGTTCCACCAGGCCGCCGAGCGGATGGTGCAGCCGGTGATCCTGGAAGCCCAGGCCGCCGACCGCCTGGCCACGCTGCACCTCAAGATGGCGCGCAGGCTGAACGACCATTCGCAGAAGGCGCTGGCCGAGATGCTCGCGGCGCTTCCGGACTGACGCAGCGGTATTGCCTGGGCTGCCGGAAGCGATGCTATTGAATACGATGTGATAATTGTTGAGTTTTCCCGGAGGCCGGCTGCGGTAGCATGAATGATGCAACCATCGATGCAGCCGCTCGATCGACTGCGCCGATGCCGTTGCAGGGATTCGGCAGGCCGCATGTGCCGGCCGCTCCAAACACTCACAATTGCCCCGGCGCCGCGCCAGCGCGGGGGCTTACCAAAGGAAGATCCATGCGCCTCATTATTGCTCTCATTCTGCCCTGGCTGACCTTCTTCACCATCGGACGTCCGATCGCGGGCGTGATCTGCCTGATCCTGCAAGTGACCCTGATCGGCTGGCTCCCCGCAACGATCTGGGCTGTCTATGCGCTCAGCCAGTACAAGACGGACCAGAAGATCGAAAACGCACTTCGGCAGCGTAACTGACCTGCCAGGCCGGCAGGGCAGTTATCGCACAGGGCAACCTTACATCCGCGCAGCCGGCGCCAGACGCATCGCCGTTCCACGTGACGGTGCCGGAACTGCCGGGCCTGCAACAGCCACTGCAGTCCCCTCCAGCTTGAACACCCTCACCACCTGCGCCAGTTTGCCGGCCTGGTCCTGCATCGCCCCCGCCGCCGCGGCCGATTGCTCGACCAGTGCCGCATTCTGCTGGGTCGCTTCGTCCATCAGGCCGATCGACCCGTTCACCTGCTCGATACCGGCGGCCTGCTCCTGCGTCGCTTGGGTGATGTCGGCCATGATCTCGGTGACGCGGCGGATCGACTCGACCACCTGTTCCATGGTGGCGCCGGCCTGATCGACCAGGCGGGTGCCCGCATCGACCTTCTGGACCGAATCGCCGATCAGGCCCTTGATCTCGCGGGCCGCCGCGGCCGAGCGCTGGGCCAGCGTGCGCACTTCCGAAGCCACCACCGCGAAGCCGCGGCCCTGTTCGCCGGCGCGCGCCGCTTCCACGGCCGCATTCAGCGCCAGGATATTGGTCTGGAACGCGATGCCGTCGATGACGCCGATGATGTCGACGATCTTGCGCGACGATTCGTTGATCGAACCCATCGTCGTGACGACCTGGCCGACCACCGCGCCGCCTTCGGTGGCCACCTTCGACGCCGCGATCGCCAGCTGGTTGGCCTGGCCCGCGTTGCCGGCATTCTGGCGCACGGTGCCCGTGATCTGTTCCATCGATGCAGCCGTTTCTTCCAGCGAAGCGGCCTGCTGTTCGGTGCGGCGCGACAGGTCCATGTTGCCGGCGGCGATTTCGCCCGAGGCGCCGGCAATGGTTTCCGTGCTGCCGCGCACCTCGGTGACGATGTTCACCAGGCTGTCGTTCATGTGGCGCAGGGCGCGCAGCAGCGCGCCGGTTTCGTCGTTCGTGGTGACGTCGATCCTGCGCGTCAGGTCGCCGCTGGCCACCGTCTCGGCCAGTTCGACCGCTTCGCGGATCGGCCGCACGATGCCCCGGGTGAGTACCCAGGAACACAGTGCACCCAGCGTCACCGCCGCCGCGGCCAGGATGCCGATCATGCGCGCGCTGTCCTGGTTGTCGGCCTGGATGTCCGCGGCGATGGCGTCGATGCGGCGCTGCTGCATCCTGACCAGCTTGTCCAGGGTGCTCTCATAGGTATCGGCGGCCGGCATGTACTCGTCGGTCAGGATACGGGCCGATTCGTCGGCATCGCCGGCGGTACGCGCCGCGATGGCCTTGTCCTTGGCCTGGGTGTAGGCCTTGCGCAGTTCGCCGATACGCTTGAACAAGGCGCGCTCTTCGTCGCTTTCCAGCAGCGGCTCGATCTGCCTGATCAGTTCGCTGGAACGGCCGGATGTCCTGGCATTGTCGGCCTTGAAAAACTCCGCCAGGCTCGGATCGTTGCTCTTGACGATGGCCGCCGTGCGGCGCACCGCGGCGAATGTCTGGGTATGCCATTCGCTCATCAGGCGCTCCTTGACCAGCGGTATCGCCATCATCTCGCTTGTCTCGTTGCCGATCGTGTTCATGCGCCAGATCGCGGCCACGGCGATCACCACGGTCAGTGCCAGCACCAGCGTGAAGACGGCGCCCAGGCGCTTCCCGATATTCATGTTGGCAAACGCCTTCATTGTTCAAACCTCTTCGATATTGCGGAAAAGGCGAGATTGTATCGGTCTAATTTCCAATTTTTGCTGCACTGCGGAAACTACTTAGGTTGGCATGCCGCACAGGGCGCGGTAGCAAGGGGTGTGGCAACAGCCGCTTCCGGCACGGTTTTTTTCGCGCCGTGCAGATTGGTTCAGTCCGACTGGTTGTTCCAGGCCATCGTCCCCGGCAAGCCGCGCAAGTACGCTCTCCCTTCCCGAAACAGACTCAGCGTTAACGAAAGGAAAGTGGACATGGCAAAACTGAACGTGGCAAAACTGAACGTGGCGAAACTGAACATGGCGAAACTGGATGACATGGCGGCAGGCCTGGAGAATGTCGACAGTTACGCGATTCGATGGGGCGGTGCCGCGGCTGCTGCATCGCATGAAACGGGCGGGGTCCTATACGGCATCGACGCGCCGGGCGCTGTGCTGCGTATTGCCGGTACCGTCCGCGACGACGTTCTCGGCGGTACCAACGGCAGCGACACGCTCGATGGTGCCGCGGGCAACGATACGATGCAGGGCGGGCTGGGCGACGACGAGTATCACGCCGACTCCACCGGCGATGTCGTCCAGGAGGTGACCGGTGGCGGGATCGACACCGTACATTGCACGGCGAGCCGGTTCACGCTGTCGGCCAACGTGGAGGCATTGCAGTATGCCGGTGCCGGATCGTTCACCGGCATTGGCAATGCGCTGGCAAATTCCCTCGTCAGCGGCAATGGCAATGACCGGCTTGAAGGCGGGTCCGGCGACGATCGCCTGTCCGCCGGCGCCGGCCACGATACGATGATCGGCGGCGCGGGAAACGACGGTGTCACCGCCGCTTCCGGCAATGACATGTTCGACGGCGGCACGGGTATCGATACGGTGTACGCGATGGCGGCACGGGACAGCTACGCGATCCGCCGCGCCGGCACGGACGGCCTGGTGTTCACCGCCAAGAACGCCGGCGGTGGCAGCGGGCAAACGCTGACGGTGCACAACGTCGAGTACTTCGGCATGGCCGGCAGCTTTTATTCGCTGGCCGAGTTCCTGGCCGCACTGCCACCCGACGGCAGCGATACCATCCAGGGCACCGCCGGCAGCGATTGGCTGGACGGCTTCGATGGCGCCGATACGCTTGCAGGCGGTGCGGGCAACGATACCTACGTGGTCCGCAATGCCGGGACCGTGGTGGTCGAACTGGACGGCGGGGGCATCGACACCGCGCAGGTGGCCTATGCCGGCAAGGCGTGGCAGCTGGCCGGTTTCGTGGAGAACGGCAGCGCCGTGGAGGGCAAGCTCGGCGTTTCCATCGACGGCAATGCACTGGCCAACACGCTGACCGGGAACGCCGGCGCCAATGTGCTGGCGGGCGGCGCCGGCAACGACACGCTCGACGGCGGCAAGGGCAGCGATGTGCTGGCCGGCGGCAGCGGCAACGATCTTTATTATGTCGACGCGACCGGCGACACGGTGACGGAGCAGGCGGGCGAGGGCACCGATTCCATCGTCACGACGCAGGCGCGCATCACGCTTGCCGACCATGTCGAGAACGTGGCCTACGCGGGTACCTCGGCCTTCACGGCCACCGGCAACAGCCTCGACAACGTGATCGCCGGCGGCAGCGGCAACAACAGGATCGATGGCGGCACCGGCACCGATACGTTCGTGGTGAGCGGCGCCTTTGCCGACTACACCCGAGATCGACCCAACGCGAACGATGTCCTGCTCGTCAAAGGCGAACAGCGGATCACGTTGAAGAACATCGAGCAGGTACAGTTCAGCGATGGCTTGAGGACGATGTCCGAGATCTTCTTCAACAAGGCATCGCTTGCCGACGACACGCTGGCCGGCACCGATGGCAACGATACGATGGACGGCCTGGCCGGCGCGGACCGGATGCGGGGCCTCAAGGGGAACGATACCTACCGGGTCGACAATGCCGGCGACACGACCGTCGAACTGGCCGGCGAAGGCTTCGATACCGTCGACATCGCGATCAAGGCCAAGGTGACCTATACGCTGGGCGCGTACGTCGAAGACGCCACGATCACCTCGACCTCGGCGGTGAACGTGACCGGCAACGCCGCCAACAACAAGCTGACCGGCAACGGGGCCGCGAACGTGCTGGCGGGCGGCGACGGCAACGATATCCTGGTCGGCGGCAAGGGTGGCGACACGCTCGATGGCGGCGCCGGCAACGATTACTACAGCGTCGACGCGGCTGGCGACATGGTCGTGGAAGCGGCGAACGGCGGCCATGACATCGTGGAAACGACGGCCACGAAACATGCGCTGTCGGCCAATGTCGAAGCATTGCGCTATACCGGCAAGAGTGCCTTCACGGGCATCGGCAATGCGCTGGACAACGTCATCGCCGGTGGCGCGGCCAACGACAAGCTGACCGGTGGCGCGGGCAGGGATACGTTCGTCATCGGCACGGGCAAGGACACGATCGCCGATTTCGCCACGGGCATCGACAAGCTGATGATCGATCGCGCTGTCGGCAACGGCAACGCCGCGATCGACGGCGCCATCGTGGTCGGCGCGCCCGGCGGCTTCTCTGCCGATGCCGAGCTGGTGATCTTCACGCAGAACGCCACCAGCCTGACCGTCACGACCGCGGCCAAAACGATCGGCAGCGCCGCCACAGCCTACGCGAACGGCGACACGGCGCTGTTCGCGCTGCACAGCGGCAGTACCACGGCCCTGTACCTGTTCAGCAGCAGCGGCAACGATGCGCTGGTCGGCGCGGCGGAGCTGACCCAGATCGCCACGCTGACCGGCGTGGCGTCGGCAGCCGTCGGCGATTTCGGTGTAACGGGATCGCCGGGCTGAACCTTCGCAACGTCGTAGTGAGCACCCGGCCCGGCCACGCCTGGCGCGGCCGGGCCGGCACCGCCGGTCGCGCATGGTGTAGCCTCTCGTCATGGATTCCCTGATTTCGGCCGCGGCGCGCGCACTCGCCGCCGGCGACCCGCTCGGTGCCTTGAACCGCATCGCGCTGCGTGGCGACCCGGCCGCGCTGGCGCTGCGCGGCATCGCCATGGCCCAGCTGGGCGAGCATCCGCGTGCGCGCGACCTGCTGCGTGCGGCCGCGCGTGGTTTCGGTTCCCACGAGGCGGTGGCGCGCGCCCGGTGCATGGTGGCGGAAGCGGAAGTGGTGCTGGCCATGCGCGATATCGGCGGATCGCCGCGGCCGCTGGCGCTGGCCGCAGCTACCCTCGATGCCCATGCCGATCACGCCAACGCGCTGCAGGCGCGGCTGGTCGCGGCGCGCCGCCTGTTGCTGCTGGGCCGTCTCGCCGAAGCGCAAGCGATGCTGGCGCAGCTCGATACCCATGGCCTGCCGCCGGCACTGGCGGCCGTTGCCGCGCTGAGTGCGGCCGAACTCGCGCTGCGTTCGCTGCGCATCGATGCGGCGCGTACCGCCCTCGATGGGGCGCAGGTGGCAGCATCCAAAGCCGGCATACCCGTGCTGCTGGCCGAAGTCGAGGAGGCCCGCGCGGTGCTCGATCGCCCGGCCGCCCGCTGTGCCGCTGCCGGCAATGCGCAAGTGCTGCGACTCGGCGAAGTGGCTGCCTTGCTGGCATCGGATACGCTGGTGATCGATGCCTGCCGCCGCGGCCTCGGCGCCGGCGGCACGTGGCGGCCGCTGGCGCGCCGTCCGGTGCTGTTCGCACTGGCGCGGGTGCTTGCCGAAGCCTGGCCCGGCGGCGCCAGCCGGGAAGCACTGATCGCGCGCGCCTTCCGCATCCGGCGGCCGGACGAGACGCACCGGGCCCGCCTGCGGGTCGAGATCGGCCGCCTGCGCGCCGTGGTTGCGCCGCTGGCGGACATTGCCGCGACCGCGCAGGGCTTTGCCCTCCAGCCGGGGGATGGATGCGACGTGGCCTTGCTGGAGCCGCCGATCGACGGCGACGGGGCGTCGCTCGTGGCGCTGCTGTCCGACGGCGCGCCGTGGTCCACTTCCGCACTGGCGCTGGCACTGGGAGCGAGCCAGAGGACTGTCCAGCGCACCCTTGCCGGGCTCGAAGCGGGCGGACAGGTACGCGCCGTCGGCGGCGGGCGGGCGCGCCGCTGGCTGGCACCGCCGCTGACGGGATTCACGACGATCTTGTTACTCCCCGCTGCGCTGCCGATTCGCTAGAGTGGTTCCACGGCGCCCCTGCGCGGCGCCCTCAACCGGAGGCAACGACAATGAGCGACACCATGACCGAAACCATGAGCGAAACCATGAGCAGCGATGGATTGCAACCCGGCAGCCGGGCCGCCGAGATCGTCCGTGAATACGGCCCGTTTCCCGGCACCCCCGCGATCAATGGCGTGACGCACGACGGCACGCAGGTTTGGGCCGCCACCGGCACCGGGCTGGTCGCCTTCGATCCCCGCAGCGGTGCGGTGACACGCACGCTGGACCTGCCGGGCGACGCCGGCACGGCGTTCGACGGCACCTACCTGTACCAGATCGCCGAGGCGAAGATCGACAAGATCGACCCCGCCAGCGGCGCGGTCGTGGCGTCGATTCCCGCACCCGGCAACGGCGGCGACTCGGGCCTGGCCTGGGCCGAGGGCAGCCTGTGGGTAGGCCAGTACAGCGGCCGCAAGATCCACCGGATCGATCCGGCAAGCGGCGCGATCCTGCGCACCATCGAATCCAGCCGCTTCGTTACCGGCGTGACCTGGGTCGATGGCGAACTGTGGCATGGCACCTGGGAGGGCGATGCCAGCGACATCCGCCATATCGACCCGCATAGCGGCGCCGTCCTCGAGCGGCTCGACATGCCGCCGGGCGTGGGCGTGAGCGGGCTCGAATCCGATGGGGCGGACCTGTTCTATTGCGGCGGTGGGGCGAGCGGCAAGGTGCGCGCCGTGCGGCGGCCGAAAGGGGCGGCCACGCCAGGAAGCGCATCGTAGGTGGCGAACCGCCCGCTCAACCCAGCACGAAACGCTTCTGCGCCGGCAGGCAATGGCGGTGCAGGTCGTAGCCGTCGACGATCGTCTGCCGCGCGGCCGCGCGCAGGTGCGCCAGGCTGTCGCGCCGCTCCAGCGCGTCGGCGACCGTCGCCGCCAGTGCCCCGTGGTCGAAGAAGTCCGTCAGCAGGCCGTTGCGGCCATGCTGGATCACCTCTTCCAGCGGCGCGGTGCGCGAGCCGACCACCAGGCAGCCGGTGCTCATCGCCTCCATCAGCGACCAGGACAGCACGAACGGATAGGTGAGGTAGGTGTAAACGGCCGATACCTGCATCAGCTGCGTCAGCAGCGCATGCGGCAGGCGGCCGACGAAGTGCACGCGGCGCATGTCCAGCCGGGGCATCACTTCGTCGCGAAAAATGGTTTTCCACGACTTGCCGTCCGGCGCGGCGGCGCCGTAGCTGACGCCGTCGCCGCCGACGATGATCACCCGCGCGTTGGGCCGCAGCCGCTGTAGCTCGGGCAGCGCGCGCATGAAGATGTGGTAGCCGCGGTACGGTTCCAGGTGGCGCGAGACGAACGTGACGACCTCGTCGCCCGGCTTCAGCACCACGCCGGCACCGCTCAGCGTCACGTATGCCTGCGCGTCGGGGCGGAAGCGGCCGGTGTCGATGCCGTCGTGGATCACGCTGATGCGGTCGCGAAACCAGCGGGGATGGCGGTCGGCCTGGAACACCGTTGGCGACAGGCCGGCATCGGCCACCGACATGGCGTGCAGCAGGTGCGTGTTGCGCAGCCGCAGGCGCTGCAGGCTGGCCAGGTCGGGCGGGCCGGAGAACTCCGGGTCGAAATGCGAATCGCCGCCTTCGGCACCGTAATAGTATTCGGCGTAGATCAGCAGGCGGGCACGCGGAAAGACGTCCTTCGCATACAGCGCCTCGCCCCAGCCGGGGTGGGCGAACACGATATCGGGCGTGAAGCCGTCCGTCTTGAGGCGGTGCAGCGCCGCGGCGGCCGATTCGCCGCGCAGCACCTTGCCGTACAGGTCTCTCAGCTGCGGCGCCTGCTGCCGCGTGTCCGCCGGCACGCGCGCCTGGTGCACGACGTAGCGCACGCCGGGCAGGCGGTCGGCCTGTTCAGCCATGCCCAGCGCCACCACCTCGTGGCCTTCGGCCGCCAGCGCGGGCGCCAGGTGGCGGAACTGGCCTGGGAAATTCTGGTGAACGAAGAGGATGCGCGCCATTTACTCGGCCCTGGCCTTGGCGCCGGCCGCGGCGTTGCCCCTGCTGTTGCCGTTCTCGCTGGTCTTGCCGGTGCGGTCTTTTTCGAACTCGGCGATCGCCTTCGCGAAGCCGTCGACCAGCGCATTCGGCACCGCCAGCGACAGCTGGTAATGCTCGATCAGGAAGCCTTTGCCGGTGTTGCGCAGCACGCCGCTGGCCTGGCATGTGCCCATCTGCGTGTTCAGCTGCTCGTCGAACCACACGTAGCGCCGGTCGGACGAGAAATACACATTGCGCTTCTGCGCGGTAAAGGCCCAGGCCTTCTTCGCGTCGAAATAGGGCCTGGCCCAGGCCTTGAACTGGTCGCGGGTCCATACCTCGGTCTTGTCGGTACCGATGTACACGCCGTTCGGCGCGATCTTGTCGAAGTACGCCGGCCGGGTATGCGCGGCATCGTCGTGCCAGCCGTCGACGAAGGCATTGACCTGCCGGGTGAACTCGGCCGCATCAGGAAGCTGCGCATACGCGGGCGCGGCGGCCAGCACCGCAGTGGCTGCCGCGGCGGCGAAAGTGGTGGCCAGTGACCTCATCGAATCCTCCTGTCGGGCAAAACGGCGAGGATACCTCAGCGGCACGGCGCTGGCGAACTCCGGCCCGGATTCCGTTGCATGAAAGCCGTGCGGCCGGCCTCAAGGCTGCCTGTATAATCAGCGGCTCCACCGCTACCCAAGAGACTCATGGCTTCATCCAACGATAATGTCAGCATGGCGCTGTTTTGCGACTTCGAGAACGTCGCACTCGGCGTGCGCGACGCGAACTACGAAAAATTCGACATCAAGCCCGTGCTGGAACGCCTGCTGCTCAAGGGTAGCATCGTGGTCAAGAAGGCTTACTGCGACTGGGACCGCTACAAGGGCTTCAAGGGTCCGATGCACGAGGCGAACTTCGAGCTGATCGAAATCCCCCACGTGCGCATCTCCGGCAAGAACTCGGCCGACATCCGCATGGTCGTCGATGCGCTGGACCTGTGCTACACGAAAGCCCATGTCAACACCTTCGTCATCATTTCGGGCGACTCGGACTTTTCGCCGCTGGTGTCGAAACTGCGCGAAAACAACAAGAAGGTCATCGGTGTCGGCGTCAAGGACTCCACCTCCGACCTGCTGGTGGCCAACTGCGACGAATTCATCTTCTACGACGACCTGGTGCGCGAGAGCCGCCGCCAGCGCAAGGACGTGCGCGACCAGCAGCAGCCGAAGCGCTCGCCGGAAGAGGAAAAGAAAAAGCGCGAAGAATCGGAACGGCGCCGTGTCGAGGCCCTCGACATCGCCTACGAGACCTTCGATGCGCTGATCGCCGAGCGGGGCGACAGCGGCAAGATCTGGGCTTCGGTACTGAAGGAAGCGATCAAGCGCCGCAAGCCCGATTTCAACGAGGCCTATTACGGCTTCCGCACCTTCGGCAACCTGCTGGAAGAAATGAAGGCGCGCGGCCTGCTTGAATTCGGCCGCGACGAGAAATCCGGCGCCTACGTCTATCGCAGCAGCTCGGCGCCGGCACTGGTGCAGGGCGGTGAAGCAGCCGATGCCGAATCGGCGACCGAAGCGGTGGTGGCGGCGCCGGAAGCGGCCGAGGCGCAGGACAAGCGCGAAGGCCGGCGTGGCCGCGGCAACCGTGGCGGCCGCAACCGCCGCGGCGGTGCGCCGGAGGCCGTCGAAGCCGCCGCTCATCCCGGACCGTGGGGCGCGCATGCCGAGGCGCAGGATGATGGGGCCAGCGAGGAGGCGGACGATGCCGCCGGCGAAATCACCGACGATGTGTCCAATGAGGCGGACAATGAGGTGTCCAACGAGGCGGGCAGCGAGGTGGCGGAAGACCTGGGCGAGGAACTCTCCGCAGGGGCCGAGCTGGATGAGGACGAACTGGCCGTAGCGCTTGAATCGGCCGCCGCCGATTACGCGAACGAACTGGCCTCGGCGGAGCAGGCGCTGGAAGAAATGGCCCGCGAAGTCAGGGAAACGCGCCGTGCCCGCGCGGCCGGGCAACTGTCGGCGGCCGAACAGGCAGCCAGGGCGTTTGCCGAACTGCATGCGGAAAGCGTCGCTGCACCTGAAGCGGAAGCCGAAACCAACGCCGAAGACGAAGCCGAAACCGAAGCGACGGCCGAAGAGCCTGCCGAAGCCGCACCGCCCAAGCGCAGCCGTACCAGCGCTCGCAAGCAGGCGGCGACGAAAAAGCCCGCGCGGTCCAGCAAGGCCGCCAAGGCCGCTGTCGCCAGCGCCGAACCGGAAGCTGCGGCGGAACCGGAACCTGCGGCGGAGCCGGTGCCCGCGCCGGAAGCGGCACCTGCCGCACCGGAAGCGCCGGAGCCGGTATCGGCACCCGAGGCAGGCGCTGCACCGATCGAGCCGGCCGAGCCGGCGCCAGACGAAGCACCGCAGCGCGCCAAGAAGCCGCGGACGCCGTCGCGCAGCAGGCTGCCACGCAAGCCGAAGAGCAAGCCCGAAGGCGATGCCGAAGGCTGATTTCGTTGAGTGAAAGCGCCAGATCCGCCGGCGCTTTCATCGTCCTCCCGAACTGCCGGCAGCCGCCGGCAGTTTGCTTTTCCGGCCCCCCATCCCGGGCCGACGGTAATTTACTGCCGCCGGCTTTGCTGCCATACTGCGCGTCACGAGAACTCATGGCGGCTGTCGATGGCGATCCTGTCCGAAATCACCCTGTACCCGATCAAGTCCTGCGGCGGCATCGCGCTGCAAGCGGCGACGCTCACGCGCGCCGGCCTGATGTCCGAGCAGATCTATGACCGCGAATGGATGGTGGTGGATGCCGCCGGGGCCTGCCTGACCCAGCGCGAGCATCCGAAGATGGCGTTGATCGCGCCGCGCCTCAAGCTCGACACGCTGGAGCTGCGCGCGCCCGGCATGCTGCGCCTGGAAATCCCGCTCGGCCTGCCCGACCCCGACACGGCACCGACGCTGACCGTGCAGGTCTGGGACGACACGCTGCAAGCGTATGACTGCGATGCGCTGACGGCCGCCTGGTTCAGCAACTACCTTGGCGTGGCGTGCCGGCTGGTGCGCTTCCACCCGAACGCATTACGCCTGGCCAATCCGAAATGGACCGGCGATATCGAAGCACCCACGCTGTTCTCCGACGGTTACCCGATCCTCGTGATCGGAGCCGGATCGCTGCGCGACCTGAACGGCCGCCTGGCGCGGGCAGGGCGCACGCCGCTGCCGATGAACCGCTTCCGGCCGAACCTCGTCGTCGACGGCATCGACGCGTATGAAGAAGACTACGTCGACACGTTCCGTGCCGGCGGCGTGGTGCTGAAACCGGTCAAGCCGTGTCCGCGCTGCCCGATGCCGTCGATCGACCAGGCCACCGGCGAGTTCGGCCCCGATCCGCTCGATATCCTGCAAGGCTACCGCGCCAAGCCGGAGGTCGATGGCGCCATCTGCTTCGGCATGAACAACATCCTGCTCGAAGGCGATGGGGAAACCGTGCGCGTGGGCCAGGAAGTGGACGTGGAACTGGCCTTTTGAGCCGCCCGCCGATGACCGATTCCGTCGACGACCTGGCAGCGGAAAACCGCGCGCTGCGCGAGCGCATGGCCTGGATGCTGGAGCAGGCCGAACGCAACCACGACATCATGATGCGGCACCAGGCGTTCGACCTGGAGATCGTGGGGGCCGGCAGCTTTCCCGAGCTGATCGGCAGCATCTTCAGTACGCTGCCCGTCATCTCGGAACTGGACAGCGTGACGCTGTCGCTGGTCGACGAAGGTGACGACATCCGCACCGTGATGGAAAGGCTGGGTGTCGACTTCGCCGCGTACCCGGACCTGCTGTTCGTTGCCGGCACCAGCCAGCTCGGCCTGGACAGCGAGCCGAAGCCACTGCTCGGCGCGTACGACGCACAGCGCGACGGGCTCCGTTTTCCCCGCGCCGAGCCGCCGTTGCAAAGCGTGGCCATCGTGCCGCTGCTGCGCAACCGGCGCGTGATCGGCACGCTGAACCTGGGCAGTGCCGATCCCACCCGCTTCACGCCCAGCCTGGGCACGGACTTCGTCGAACACATGGCGTCGATCATCGCGATCTGCCTGGAAAACGTGATCAGCAACGAGATGCTGAAGTATATCGGCCTGACCGATTCGCTGACGGGCGTGTACAACCGCCGCTACCTGGACCGGCGCCTGCTGGAAGAGATCGCGCGGGCGCGGCGGCAGTCCTACGACCTGTCGTTCATGTACATCGACATCGACCACTTCAAGCGCATCAACGATACGCTGGGCCACCAGGGTGGCGACCAGGTGCTGCGCGAAGTGGCCAGCCGCATCAAGGGCGAGCTGCGGCTGTCGGACGCGCTGGCCCGCTTTGGCGGCGAGGAATTCGTGGTGCTGCTGATCGACGCGGACCTGGACAGCGCCGCCTTCGTGGCCGAGCGCATCCGTGCCGGCATCGCCACGGCGATGATCGACCTGGAGGGCGGCGTGAAGGTGTCGATCACCGGCTCGATCGGCGTGGCCTGCCTGTCCGGCGCCGAGGGAGGCGGCGATGTTGCGGCCGACGTCGCGGCCAGGGAACTGATCTCCCATGCCGACGAGGCGCTGTACCAGGCCAAGGCGGGCGGGCGCAACCGGGTGATACGGTACGCCACACATTGATGTTCCTTTCGGGGAGCAGGCGAAGCAGGGAGCGGTCACGCTGGCCCTCTGGTGGGCCAGGAGGGCGTGTTGCGCAAAGCCGCGGCGGCGCCATGACGCCACCGGGCTCGAAGGCCTCAGGCCCGCGGCTGCAGTGCGATGACGGCCATGCCGCCCAGCGCCAGCGCGGCGCCCAGCGCATCCCAGCGGGTCAATGCGATGCCGTCGACGAAGCGCAGCCACAGTAGCGCTACAGCGATGTACATGCCGCCGTACGCGGCGTAGGTACGCCCGGCAGCGGCAGGGTGCAGCGTGAGCAGCTAGGCAAACAGGGCCAGCGAAGCGGCCGCCGGCAGCAGCAGCCAGGCGGAGCGGCCGTTCTTCAGCACCAGCCATGGCAGGTAGCAGCCGACGATTTCGGCCAGTGCCGTGACGGCGAACAGCAGCGACAGGCGCAGCATTTCCATCGCTATTGCTTCCTCATCCCAGCAGGATCTGTTCGGCGCGCGCGACCGCTTGCGCATTGCCGCGCAGGACGACCACGTCGCCCGCTTCCAGCACCATGTCGGTACCCGCGTCGAGCCGCTCCCGGCCGCGCCGGATGGCCATCACCTCGGCGCCGTCGACATCGAGCTCGCCCACGGTACGGCCGACGCAGTTCGATGCCTCCGTCAGCGTCACCGTATGCAGCCGCGCCGCTTCGGCATCGTCGCCCACGTCGCTGATGCCGTGGAAGTAGCCGCGCAGCGAGGCGTAGCGCTCCTCGCGCGCGGCCTGCACGCGATGAACCACCTTGCGCAGCGGTACGCCCAGCATCACCAGCGCGTGCGAGGCCAGCATCAGGCTGCCCTCCATCAGTTCCGGCACCACCTCGGCGGCGCCGGCCGCCTTCAGGCGGTCCAGGTCGGAATCGTCGTGGCTGCGCACGATCACCGGCAGCGTGGGCGCCAGTTCGTGCACCAGGTGCAGCACCTTCAGTGCCGATGGCGTGCTGGCATACGTGATCACCAGCGCGCTGGCGCGGTAGATGCCGGCCGCCACCAGGCTTTCGCGCCGCGCCGCATCGCCATACGACACGCTGGCACCGGCCGACCGCGCTTCCTGCACGCGGGTGGGATCCAGGTCCAGCGCGTGGTAGGCAATGCCTTCTTCCTGCAGCAGCGTGGCCAGGCTCTGGCCGCTGCGGCCGAAGCCGGCCACGATCACGTGCTGCTGCGTGGCCATCGTGCGCGCCGCGATCTGCGTCAGGTTCAGCGATTGCATCATCCATTCGTTGCTGGAGAATTTCAGCACCAGCCGGTCCGACTGCTCGATCAGGAACGGCGCGGCCAGCATCGACAGCACCATCGACGCCAGCACCACCTGGATCACGAACGGATCGACCAGTTCCACCCCGCCGGCCACGTTCAGCAGCACGAAGCCGAATTCGCCGGCCTGGGCCAGCGCCAGGCCGCTGCGCATCGACACGCCGTCCGAGGCGCCGAACAGTTTCGCCAGGCCGGCGATCAATGCAAATTTCATCAGTACGGGGAATACCAGCAGCGCCAGTACGAGCCACCAGTTGTCCAGCACCACGCGCACGTTGAGCAGCATGCCGATGGTGATGAAGAACAGGCCGAGCAGCACGTCGCGGAAGGGCTTGATGTCTTCTTCCACCTGGTGCCGGTATTCGGTCTCGGAGATCAGCATGCCGGCCACGAAGGCGCCCAGCGCCAGCGACAGGCCGGCGCGCTCGGTGATCCAGGCCGCGCCCAGCGTCACCAGCAGCAGGTTCAGCATGAACAGTTCCTGCGAGCGGCGCTTGACCACCACGGTGAACCAGCCGCGCATCAGTTTCTGGCCGAGGAACAGCAGCAGCACCAGAACCAGCACGGCTTTCAGGGCGGCCCAGCCCAGCGTGACGAGCAGGTTGTCCGGGTCTTTCGCCAGCGCCGGGATCAGGATCAGCAGCGGCACCACGGCGATATCCTGGAACAGCAGGATGCCGATGATCTTGCGGCCGTGTTCCGATTCCAGTTCCAGGCGCTCGGTGAGCATCTTGACGACGATCGCCGTCGACGACATGGCCAGGGCACCGCCCAGCGCGAACGCGGCCTGCCAGGAGATATGGATGGCCGGAGGCAGCACGCGGGCGATCAGCCAGCCGAAGGCCATGGTCGCCACGATCGTCAGCACGACCTGGGCCATGCCCAGGCCGAACACGTCGCTGCGCATCGACTTCAGTTTCGGCAGCGAGAATTCGAGGCCGATCGAGAACATCAGGAAGACCACGCCGAATTCGGCCAGCGCGTGGGTGGCATGGCTTTCCTCGGCCAGGCCCAGCGCATTCGGGCCGATCAGGATGCCGACGGCCAGGTAGCCGAGCATCGGCGGCAGGTGGAGCATGCGGAAGGCCACCACGCCGAGCACGGCGCTGCCCAGCAGGAGGAGGGTCAGTTCAAGCGGGGAGAACACGGGAGTGTCCCGGGAATGGCCGGCGGTGGGAAGGGGTTGTCCTGCGCGCGTACGAAGTTTGTAACATCTGGCAAGTTTTTTGCTTTCCCAATTCGGCTATACTTTCGGCCATGAGTGTAACCCATGAAAAAACAATGCTGAAAGCTTTTGATGCAACAACCGCAAGCCGCGCGCTGGAACTGGCGCGCGAAGCCCTGCAAATCGAGGCCGATGCGCTGATCGCACTGCATGATCGCCTGGCAACAGATGAGAGCGTAGGGAAAGCCGTGTCGCTGCTGCTGGCCTGCAAGGGACGCGTTGTCGTGTCCGGCATTGGCAAATCCGGCCATATCGGCCGCAAGATCGCCGCCACGCTGGCGTCCACCGGCACCCCGGCGCTGTTCGTGCACCCGGCCGAAGCGGCGCATGGGGACCTCGGCATGGTGACGCCGGACGACGCGTTCATCGCCATTTCGTATTCCGGGGAAAGCACCGAGCTGATGGCCATCCTCCCGGTGGTCAAGCGCATGGGCGGCGTGGTGATTTCGATGACGGGCAAGCCGGAGTCGAGCCTGGCCAGGCTGTCGGACGTGCACCTGGACGTTTCGGTCGCCAAGGAAGCCTGTCCGATGAACCTGGCGCCGACGGCGTCGACCACGGTGACGCTGGCGCTGGGCGATGCGATCGCCGTCGCCCTGCTCGACCTGCGCGGTTTCAAGGAAGAGGATTTTGCCCGCTCGCACCCGGGCGGCGCCCTGGGCCGCCGCCTGCTGACGCACGTGCGCGACATCATGCGCCAGGGCGAAGCGATCCCCGCCGTGACGGTCGATACGCGGCTGCCGGAGGCACTGATGCAGATCACGCAAAAAGGCATGGGCATGACCGCCGTGGTCGATGCACAATACCGGCCGGTGGGCGTGTTCACGGACGGCGACCTGCGCCGCCTGATCGACAAGGTGCAGGATTTCAGCAAGGTCGTCATTGGCGACGTGATGCATGCGAATCCGCGTACCATCGGCGCCGGGAAACTGGCGGTCGATGCCGTACCGATCATGGAAGAGCACCGAATCAACCAGATGCTGGTGGTCGACGACGACGGCAAGCTGGTCGGCGCGCTGCACATCCATGACCTGACCCGTGCAAAGGTGATCTGATGAGTGTTGCTTACGACGCGGCCATTCTCGAACGGGCCGCGAAGGTAAAACTGTTTATCTTCGACGTGGATGGCGTGCTGACCGATGGCGGCCTGCACTACGGTGCCGAAGGCGAGGCATTCAAGACGTTCAACGTGCAGGATGGCCTGGGCATCAAGCTGCTGCAGGAATCGGGCGTGCTGACCGGGATCATCAGCGCGCGGCGCTCGCCGCAGGTGACGGCCCGCGCCAGGGACCTGGCGATCGAATTCGTGCACCAGGGCGGCCACGACAAGCTGACGCCGTTCAAGGCACTGCTGGAACAGCAGAACCTGTCGGAGGAGCAGGTGGCCTTTATCGGCGACGATGTCGTCGATATCCCGATCCTGTCGCGCGCCGGATTCGCGGTAGCGGTGCCGAACGCCCGGCCGGAAGTGCTGGCGCGGGCGCACCACGTCACCGAACACCGTGGCGGCCACGGCGCCGTGCGCGAAATCTGCGAATTCGTGATGCGGGCGCAGGGCACATACGATCGGGTCATGGCCCAGTTTTTGGCCTGAAATCTGGCTTGAAAATCGGGCTTGAAAATCTGGCTTGAAATCGGACTTGGGAAGCGGGTCCGGACAAACAGGTCTGGACAAACAGGAAAATAACGGAGAAGGCATGCGCAACCAGCGAACCGCACACCGCTACCGGCTGTCGATCGGCATGATACTCGCGCTGCTCGGCGCGCTGGGCTCGTTCTGGCTGCTCGAGCTGATGAACCGGGCCGGCGAGGAAATGGAAGCGGGCATCAAGGTCGATGAACCGGATTACATCGTGGAGCGCTTTTCGTTCGTGCGCATGACCGAAACGGGGCAGCCCAGCTACATCATTTCGGGCGACAGGCTGACACATCGCCCGTCGGACGATTCGTCGGATATCGACAAGCCGGTGGTGCGCAGCCTTTCCGGCGACAAGCCGCCGATGGATATCCGGGCAGAGCATGCACGGGTCGACCAGGACAACACGCGCGTGACACTGACGAAGAACGTGGACATCCGCCGGGCCGCGTCGCCTGCCGCGCGCGACCTGCACCTGGCCACCGAGAAGCTGACGATCTATCCGGACGAGGACCGCATGGAAACGGACCTGCCGGTGCGCATGGAGAGCGGCGGCGCTACCGCCACCGGTATCGGCATGCAGGCCAACAATGCCACGCGCCAGTTGCAGCTGGGACGGGGCACCATCGTGTACCCGCCCCGGACGCGGTAACGAGCGGATCGACGGCGTGATGAATGACGTGGCAAAAGACGTGACGAAAAACGTGAACAAAAGCGTGGCTGCTGGCGTGACGGATGGTGTGACTAACAGCGTGGTCAACGACGCGGGTCGAATCAACGGATCGACAGCGCGGATCGACAGCGCGGATCGCAATCGCAGACAGGAATCGAAGATGAAGAAACTCATATTGGCGGCGCTGGTGCTGCTGGGTGCGGCGGGGCATGCCGTCGCCGAGAAGGCCGATTCGTACAAGCCTACCGAGATCAATTACGGCCGCCTCGATGCGGATGACGTCAAGCAGGTCTATACCTTCACCGGCGACGTGACGCTGACGCGCGGCACGCTGCGGATGAAGGCGGACAAGGCGGTGGTCACCTACACGCCGGACGGCTACCAGCTGGCCACGCTGACCGGCGGCGGCAAGAAGGTCACGTTCCGGCAGAAGCGCGACGGCGAAGGCAACCAGTGGATGGAGGGCGAAGCCGATCGCATCGAATACGACGAGAAGGCCGAGCTGGTGAAGATGTATTCGAAGGCCAAGATCCGCCGCCTGGAAGGCAGCAAGCCGAGCGATGAAGTCGAGGGCGAGTTCATTTCGTACGACAGCCGCCGCGAGTTCTTCAGCGTGCGCAACACCAGTACCGGCGCCGACAAGCCCGGTGCCGGCCGCGGCACGATGGTGATCCAGCCGAAGCGCACCGCACCGGCCACGCCGGCCGGGCCGTCCAACACGCAATCGCCGGCCGCGCCGGCAGCAGGGGATTAAATGGCGCAGGCGCAGGAAAATTGCAGCAGCACGCTGATCGTGCGTGGCCTGCAAAAGAGCTACGGCAAACGCCAGGTGGTGCATGACGTGTCGTTGCAGGTGGCGTGCGGCGAAGTGGTGGGCCTGCTGGGACCGAACGGTGCCGGCAAGACCACGTCGTTCTACATGATCGTGGGCCTGGTCGCCTCGGACGCCGGCACCATCGACCTCGATGGCACCGACATCTCGAGCCTGCCGATCCACAGGCGCGCCACGCTCGGCCTGTCCTACCTGCCACAGGAAGCGTCCGTGTTCCGCAGGCTGACCGTGGAAGAAAACATCCGCGCCGTGCTGGAGATCCAGAAGGTGGACGGCAAGCCGCTCGGCAAGGCCGAGATCGACGAACGCCTGAACGCGCTGCTGGCCGACCTGCAGATCGAGAAGCTGCGCGAGAACACGGCGCTGTCGCTGTCCGGCGGCGAGCGGCGCCGCGTGGAAATCGCCCGCGCGCTGGCGACCAATCCCCGATTCGTGCTGCTGGACGAACCGTTCGCCGGCGTCGATCCGATCGCCGTGATCGAAATCCAGCGTATCGTGCGCTTCCTGAAAGAACGCAGCATCGGCGTGTTGATCACGGATCATAACGTGCGCGAAACGCTGGGTATCTGCGACCGGGCGTATATCATCAATCAGGGCAGCGTACTGGCTTCCGGCCGGCCGGACGACATCATCGCCGACGAGTCCGTACGCCGCGTGTACCTGGGTGAGCATTTCCGCATGTGACGGCCATGACCCGCGATAACCGAGGCGATATCCGAGGGTATCCGGGCCAATATCCGGGCCGAATTCCAGCCGATATCCAGCCCGATACCCAGCCCGATAAGCGCAGCGATAATGCAGCAATGATGCACCGATCAACGCAACGATCATTTCGGCGAAAAATCCAGCGATGAACCAGCTATGAGTCAGCTATGAAACAGTCTTTGCAACTGCGTACTTCCCAGCATCTCGCGCTGACGCCGCAACTGCAGCAGTCGATCCGGCTACTGCAACTGTCCACGCTGGAACTGCACCAGGAACTGGAACAGCTGCTGACCGATAACCCGCTGCTTGAACGGCTCGACGATCCGCTCGACCGTTCCGTACGGCTGCTGGGTGACGGCGCGATCAACACCGCGCAGGCACCTGGCGAAGCGCCACCGGAAGGCGGGCCGCCACAGGATGCGCCGGCGGCGCCGGAGCCCGAGCCGTTCGATGGCGGCGACGGCGAAGGCCTCGATGCCGGTCCCGGCGATACCGACTGGAGCAGCACGGGCAGCGGCAAGGGGCCGGACGACGACGATGCCCGGCCACAGCTCGAGGCGAGTCACCGCAGCCTGCGCGAGCACCTGATGGAGCAGATGCGCGTTACCGTGCTCGAGTCGCGCGACCGGGCACTGGTGGAGCTCATCATCGATGCGCTCGACGACAACGGCTACCTCGAGGAGAGCCTGGAAGAAATCCACGAGCGGCTGCCGGAAGAGCTGGAAATCGAGATCGACGAGCTGCGCACCGCGCTGAAGCTGCTGCAGAGTTTCGATCCGCCGGGGATCGGTGCGCGCAATGCTTCCGAATGCCTGGCGCTGCAGATCCGGCGCATGCCGCAGGTGCCGCTTGTCACACGGCGCATGGCGCTGTGCATCGTTGAAAACCACCTGCAGTGGTTTGCCCAGCGCGATTTCAACAAGCTGAAGAAAGCGCTCGATTGCGACGATGAGGATCTGCGCGAAGCGCAGGCAGTGATCCGGCAATGCAACCCGCATCCGGGCGCCGCGTTCGCGGCCGACGTGTCAGACTACGTGGTACCGGATGTGGTGGTGAGGCGTGGGCGCAATGGCTGGATCGTCACGCTGAACAACGATGTGATGCCCCGCCTGCGCGTCAATGCGCTCTACGCCAGCCTGCTCAAGCAGGGCAAGGGTGAAACGCAGATGAATGCCCAGCTGCAGGAAGCCAAGTGGCTGATCAAGAATATGCGCCAGCGCTTCGACACGATCCTGCGCGTGGCCCAGGCCATCGTCGAGCGGCAGAAGAACTTTTTCTCGCATGGCGCCGTGGCAATGAGACCCCTTGTGTTACGTGAAATAGCTGATACACTGGGCCTACACGAGAGTACTATCTCTCGGGTAACAACTCAAAAATATATGCTGACCCCGCATGGCATGTTTGAGTTGAAGTACTTTTTTGGCAGCCACGTCGCAACCGAAGCTGGTGGGGAAGCTTCCTCGACTGCGATCCGGGCGCTGATCGTGCAATTCACAGGAGCCGAAGACCCTAAAAACCCTTTATCCGACAGTAAGATTGCGGACATGCTGGGTGAACAAGGCATGGTGATTGCGCGACGCACTGTTGCCAAATATCGCGAAGCATTGAAAATCCCCCCGGTCAGCCTCCGTAAATCTCTGTAGTAATCTCAGTAGTAAGCCCATGCAGCAAAACCTGGTAGTACCTGGGTTCCTCTGCGCCGCCTTACTTGATTGGTGGAGAACGCACGAACCTGTAATATTTTCTTTAGGAGTGTGTGTATGAATCTGACCATCAGTGGACACCATATCGACGTTACCCCTGCCATTCGCGAGTATGTGCAGAACAAGCTGGAACGCGTCAGACGTCACTTCGATCAGTTGATCGATGTTAGTGTGATCCTGAGTGTAGATAATCTCACCGAGAAAGAGAAAAGGCAGAAAGCGGAAATCAACCTGCGCATGTCGGGCAAGACCGTGTTCGTCGAAAGCGTCGCACAGGATCTTTATGCGGCCATCGACACGCTGATCGACAAGCTGGACCGCCAGGTCATGAAGCACAAGGATAAAGTGCAGAACCATAATCACGAGACCATCAAATACCTGAGCGAGGCCGAGAACCCCGCGTCGACCGCATAACGACGGTCGCAGGTCGCAGTTTTTCAACTGCAGCAACACAAGGGCGCATGATGCGCCCTTTGTTACATCTGGGCCCTGGCGCTTCTCACCTTTTACGCCACGTGATTCGCATCCATCGCTAGAATGAGGCAAATAACGACAACGATGCGAGACACCATGACCGACCACGTCCATGCCAAGGTGCGTAACGGCACCGGCTTCATCACCCTCGACCGACCCAAGGCATTGAACTCGCTGTCGCTCGACATGATCCGGGCGATCACCGGCGCGTTGCTGGCCTGGCGCGACGACGACGACATCGCTGCCGTCGTCATCCGCAGCAGCACCGACAAGGCGCTGTGCGCGGGCGGCGACATCCGTTTCCTCCACGCGGCGGGCAGCGCCACGCCGCAGCGTGGCAGCGCGCAGATCGAGGATTTCTTTACCGAGGAATATGCACTGAATTACATCGTGCATTGTTTCCCGAAACCATACGTCGCCGTGATGGACGGCGTGGTCATGGGCGGCGGCATGGGCATTGCCCAGGGCGGACCGCAATTCGGCGTGCGCGTGGTGACCGACCGCACCCGGCTGGCGATGCCCGAGGTGAATATCGGACTGTTTCCGGATGTCGGCGGCAGTTACTTCCTGTCGCGCGCGCCCGGCAGGCTGGGTGTTTACCTGGCCCTGACGGCATCGACGATCGGCGCCGCCGATGCACTGTACTGCGGGCTGGCCGACCATTACGTTCCCGCCCCCGAGCTGCCGCTGCTGGCCGACCTGGTCGGCTCCACCGCGGGCGCCGGGCTGCGCGAAGCGGTCGCCATGTTTTCCCGGCCTTTGCGCGGCGAGGCGGGCGCGTCGGAACTGCAGGCGCACCGGGCACTGGTCGACGACCATTTCGCGCACCGTTCGGTGGCCGACATCGTGGCATCGCTGCGCCGCGACGATCACCCGTTCGCGCAAAACGCACTGGCCGCCATGGCGCGCCGTTCGCCGCTGATGATGCGCGTAACGGCCGAGATGCTGCGGCGCGGCGCCACGATGGGCATCGCCGACTGCCTGCGGATGGAGCGCAACCTGGTGCGCCGCACATTCGAGCATGGCGAGGTGATCGAGGGCGTGCGCGCGCTGGCGATCGACAAGGACAATGCGCCGCGCTGGAATCCCCCATCGCTGGACGAAGTGAGCGACGAGATGGTGGCGCGATTCTTCGAACCGGCCTGGCCCGCATGGGCCCACCCGCTGCGCCACCTGTGAGCTTCCTGCCATGAACCGCCGTGATTTCCTGACCTTCGCCGCCGCATCGGTGGCACTTCCCGCCTGGGCCCACGATGCGCCGGCCAGCGCCACGCAGGCGGCGCCGCCGCCTGCCGATGCCCCCCTGGTCGACCACCACCAGCACCTGTTCAGCCCGGCGATTGCGCGGCTGCTCGACACCGGAGCCGGCGGGCCCTCCGTGATCGCGGCGAAAGACATGATCGCGCTGCTCGATGCCGCCGGCATCCGGCGTGCCGTGCTGCTCTCCACTGCCTATGTATGGGGCAGCCCTTCACGCAAGATCGAGGACGAGTACTTGAAAGTGCGCGCCGAGAACGACTTCAACGGCGCGCAGGCCGCGCTGTACCCGGACCGGTTGCTGGCTTTTTGCAGCGTCAACCCGCTGAAGGACTACGCACTGGAAGAACTGGAACGCTGTGCCGCGCTGCCGGACCTGAAGCATGGCCTGAAACTGCATTTCGGGAATTCGGACGTGCAGCTGGAACTGCCCGAACACGCCGCGCGGCTGCGGCAGGTGTTCGCCGCGGCCAATGCGAAGAAGATGGCCATTGCCGTGCACATGCGGGCCTCCGTATCGAAGCACCGGCCCTATGGCGCGGCGCAGGCGCGGATTTTCCTCGAGCAGTTATTGCCCGCCGCACCGGACGTAACGGTGCAGGTCGCGCACCTGGCAGGCACGGGCCCAGGCTACGGCGATCCACCGTCGGACGAAGCGCTGGGGGTGCTGGCCGAAGCGGTGGCGGCGCACGATCCGCGCACGAAACGGCTGTGGTTCGACGCCGCCACGATGGCCAACCCGGATATCACGCCGCCGCAGCGGGAAAAGCTGGCGCAGCGCATCCGGCAGATCGGCGCCGACCGCGTCCTGTTCGGGTCGGATGCCGCCGCGGGCAAGAACCTGCGCCCGCGCGAGAGCTGGGCCGCGTTCCGGCAACTGCCGCTGTCGGAGGCCGAATTCAAGCGGATTGCCAAGAACGTCGCGCCGTACTGGAAGTAATCGCAGCGGTGTGCGCTTGCAAGCGCACACTCCTTGCACTGGCAGTTAGTGCTGTTCGCGGTGGCGTAGCAGGGGTTTCGCGGAGCCTGCTCCGCGCCTGCGCAGCGGTGTGCGCCTGCAAGCGCACACTCCTTGCACCGGCAGTTAGTGCTGTTCGCGATGGCGTAGCAGGGGTTTCGCGGAGCCTGCTCCGCGCCTGCGCAGCGGTGTGCGCTTGCAAGCGCACACTCCTTGCATCGCCTGACTTAGTGTTGTTCGCGATGCCGCAACACCACACGCTCGCTCGGATTGAAATGCCGCGCGAGCCGCTCGGCCATGTACACCGAGCGGTGCTGGCCGCCGGTGCAACCGATGGCGACCGTCAGGTAGCTGCGGTTGTCCGTCTTGAATGCCGGCAGCCACTTTTCGATGAAGGCACGGATATCGCTGAACATTTCTTCGGCGCTCGGCTGCGCGTCGAGGAAAGCAATCACGGGCGCATCGCGGCCGTTCAGCGGGCGCAGCGCCAGGTCGTAATACGGGTTCGGGATCGCGCGCACGTCGAATACGAAGTCCGCATCCTGCGGTACGCCCACCTTGAACGCGAACGACTCGAAGAACAGCGTCAGCGGCGCATTCTCGCTTTCGACCAGTTCCTTGATCCAGGCGCGCAGCTTGTTGGCGGAAATCTCCGAGGTGTCGATCACGTGGCCCAATTGCTCGATCGCGGACAGGCGCTCGCGTTCTTCGCCGATGCATTCGATCAGCGTGCGGCGTGCCGCCGGATTCTTCCCAGGATGCAGCTCGTGCGACAGTGGATGGCTGCGGCGCGTTTCCGAGAAACGCGCCACCAGCGAGTGGGTGCTCGCCGTGAGGAACATGATCTTCACGTCATGTCCCAGTTCGCGCAGCTGGCGTACGTCGGCCGGCAAGCTGGCCAGCGAAGCCGCGCTGCGGGCGTCGACCGCCACGGCCAGTGCCGGCGTGCCTTCCTCGGCCAGCGTGGCAACGAGATTGGCCAGCAAGGCTGGCGGCAAGTTATCTACACAGTAATAGCCGGTGTCTTCGAGTACGTTCAGGGCCACCGATTTGCCCGAGCCGGAAATGCCGGTAATAAGGACGATGCGCATGCGCGGATGATACCTTAAAACGGCAGCAAGAAGATGAGCGCTCAGCGTCGCCAGAAACGGTCGAGCAGAGGCGTCACGCTGGTACCGTGGATGACGATCGACAGCATGATGACGGCAACGGTGATGCCGGTCAGGCTGCGCGCCAGCGGCTCCGGCAAGCCGTGGTTGATCGCATACATCAGGTAGTACAGCGAACCGATCCCGCGCACTCCGAACCACGCAATGATCACGCGTGCCTGCATGCTGCCGCGGCCGAGCGCAATGAATACGCTAACGGGACGCGCCACGCAGAACAGGAACAGCGCCGTGGCCCAGCCCCGCCAGTCATCGATCCAGTACACCGCGGCGCCGCCCAGGAGCAACACCAGGGTCAGTTCCGACAGCCGTTCCAGGTGTTCCTTGAACAGCAGCGAGTTGGCGGAAATGGTGTCCTGCACCGGCTCGACACCCTTCTCGGTAACGATGGCCTTGCCGCAGCGCGCCGCGAGCGTCAGTTCGGTCTGGCGCAGTGCCACGCCGGCCGCGAATACGGCGAGGAATCCCCACGCGTCCACCGCTACGGTCAGTCCATAGGCCACGGCAATCAGGCCCAATCCCATCAGGTCGTCCAGTACTTCGTGCTGCGGCCGGTAGCGGCGCAGCGCATGGCTCACCCGTGCCAGGGCGGCACCGCAGGCGCTGCCGATCGCAATGCCGCCGATGGTGCCCCATAGCAGCTCCATGCCGAGCCAGTGCAGGCCATTCGGGCCCAGGTCGTGCAGGCCAAGCAGTCCGAGCCCCAGCATCACGAACGGGAAGGCGCTGCCATCGTTCATGCCGGCTTCGGAGCTCAGCGCAAAGCGCAACGGATCCTTGTCGCCGGCATGGCGCAGCTGCACGTCGCTCGCCAGCACGGGATCGGTCGGCGCGAGCGTGGCGCCAAGCAGCACGCCGGCGCCGATCGGCAAGTCCAGCACGTAGTATGCAAACAGCGTCATCAGCCCGACCGATATCGCCATCGCCAGCCATGCCAGGCGGATCGGCTGCGACCAGCGCGGGAGCGTCACGGGAACCGGCATCTTGATGCCCGCCGAAAACAGCGAAATCAGCACGGCCACTTCCGTCAGCACTTCGAGCAGCGGCGCTTCCACGAGTGGATCGAAGGAGAAAATACCCAGGCCGTGCGGCCCCACGACCAGGCCGACGGCGAGGTAGATCATCGCGGACGTGAAAGGGAGATGGGCGATCGGCGTTCCCCACAGCCCACGGGCCAGCATCAGGCAGCCGATCAGGAGGAACCACTGGAAAGTCGCCATGGAGAAGTTGCCGAAGACCGCAAGGCCCGATCTTACCGGTTTGCAGCACAGCGTGGCGCCAGCGACAGCCCGCCTGGACTACGTTGGAAAGAACGGGACTTCAGTCCCCGCTCATTGCCTGCCGTTGGTGGAGCAGTGTTTCACCGAGCATGCTCGGTGCTGCGGAACGGTGCGCGCTTGCAAGCGCGCACTCCTTGGCAACGTTGCAATGAAGGGGACTTCAGTCCCCGCTCATTGCCTGCCGTTGGTGGAGCAGGATTTCACCGAGCATGCTCGGTGCTGCGGAACGGTGCGCGCTTGCAAGCGCGCACTCCTTGGCAACGTTGCAATGAAGGGGACTTCAGTCCCCGCTCATTGCCTGCCGTTGGTGGAGCAGTGTTTCACCGAGCATGCTCGGTGCTGCGGAACGGTGCGCGCTTGCAAGCGCGCACTCCTTGGCAACGTTGCAATGAAGGGGACTTCAGTCCCCGCTCATTGCCTGCCGTTGCCGTTCCATGAACTCCTGCAGCGTGTCGATCCCGCGCAGTTGCAGAATGGTGTTCCGTACCGCGGCCTCGAGCAGCACGGCGATGTTGCGGCCGGCAGCAACGGGGATCACGACCTTGCGGATCGGCAGGCCCAGCACATCCTCGGTAGGAAACTGGAATGGCAGGCGCTCCACTTCTTCCTCGAGGGCGGAGCGGCGCACGAGATGGACGATCAGCTTCAGGCGCATCTTGCGGCGTACCGCGGTCTCGCCGAAGATCGCCTTGATGTCCAGCAGGCCCAGCCCGCGCACTTCGAGCAGGTTCTGCAGCAGGGGCGGGCAGCGGCCCTCGATCATGTTCGGCGCAATGCGCGAAAACTCGACGGCATCGTCGGCCACCAGGCCGTGGCTGCGGGAAATCAGTTCCAGGCCCAGTTCGCTCTTGCCCAGGCCGGAATCGCCGGTGATCAGCACGCCAACACCGAGCACGTCCATGAAAACACCGTGCATGATGATGCGTTGCGCCAGTTTCTTCGACAGGTACACGCGCAGGAAGTCGATCACCTGCGCGGCCGGAAGCGGCGTGGAAAACAGCGGAATATTCTTTTCGTCGCAGATCGCGAGAATGTCGGGCGGTGTTTCCAGCCCTTGCGCAACGATCAGCGCCGGCGGCCCGCCTGCGATCAGCTCGCCGATGACGTGGGCGCGCGTGAGCGCCTTGAGCCGGTGGTAATAGTTGATTTCCTGGTGTCCGAACACCTGGATGCGGCCCGGGTGAATCGTGTTCAGGTGGCCCACCTGGTCGGCGGCCGAGGCGGCGTCGCCAGAGATCGTGCGTTCGCCACCGGGAAAGCCGGCGAACCAGCCCAGCTGCAAAGATTCCCGATTGTCGTCGTAGAGGCGTTGAATCGTCAGGGGGTTTTGCAGCATGGACTTTTTTTATTGTGGAATAGGGCGATGCCCGGTTCAGCCCGCCGCCTGCAGGCTGGGCTGCCAGTCCACGATGCGGCGATACACGGACGTAGCGTCGGGATCGGTGGACAGCGCCTGGCGGAAACTATCGTCCGAGAACATTTCAGCGATCTCGGAAAGAATTTCCAGGTGCTGCTGCGTCACGTGATCGGGAATCAGCAGAAAGAACAGCAAATTGACAGGTTTGCCATCGGGCGATTCGAACGGAATCGGTTCGGCCAGCCGCACGAAGGCCGCCAGTGGCGACTTCAGGCTTTTCGCGCCCTTGACCCGGCCGTGGGGCACGGCCACGCCGTGTCCCAGGCCGGTCGAACCCAGCCGTTCGCGGGCAAACAGGTTGTCCGAAACGGTTGAGCGGGCGATACCGCAATTGTTTTCGAAAATCAGGCCCGCTTGCTCGAAAGCGCGCTTCTTGCTGGAGACTTCCAGGTCCAGTTGAACGTTCTCGGGCGAAAGGATTTTACTCAGGTTGTTCATAACGCGACGTAATTGGTGCGGCGCACAAAGGTGGCTGGCGAGCAGAATTATAGGCCTGTTTCTCCGCCGTGTAATCCGAAATTGCTCGCGCCGACAACGGCGCCTCGTTGCCGGGCCAGCTTGCCATGCACGCATTGAAAAGTGACCGGACCGGCAACAGGTGTGCGTGCGCTATTTCCACGTCAAAACAATGCCGGGTGCCGACATTTCAATCGCGTGGACCCGCATTGACCGATTATTGCGCGTTTCCAGCGATCGTGCCGCGGGGATCCTGAAGCTGAGCATACTCTCATTATGCTTGCTTTGCGCTGGCTCAATTATTGTCTTGCGTTGCGTAAATTCGACGGCCGGCCGGCCTTCGTGAAATTGCTGCGCCAGGGATTGATGTCCAGACCGCCACGACGGGTATAGCGTGCATATACCGTCAGGTGCGCCGGTTTGCAAGCGCGCAGGATGTCCACGAAGATCCGCTCGACGCATTGTTCATGGAACTCGTTATGCTCGCGAAAGCCGATCAGGTATTTCAACAGGCTTTCCTGGTCGATCTGCGGGCCCGAGTAGCTGATCTGAACGCTGCCCCAGTCCGGTTGGCCGGTGACCAGGCAATTCGATTTCAGCAGGTGCGATACGAGTGTTTCCTCGACCGGCAGCTCATCGAAGTTGGCTTTCAGGATCGATGGCTGCGGCGAGTAATGATCGACCTCGATGTCCAGGCGGTCCAGCAACAGGCCATCCAGCTCGCCCATCTTCAACGTGGCAAAGTCTTCCTGCATCGTCAGCACCACGTGCACGTTCGCGCCGGTGGCAGCGGACAGGTCCTGCTGCAGCAGGTCGCGCAGGGCTTCCGGGCCGCCCAGCCGCGTCTGGTTGAACGAATTCAGGTACAGCTTGAACGACTTCGACTCGACGATGTTCGGCGAATCGGCCGGCACCGTGATCCGTGCCACGGCGACCTGCGGCTTGCCGCGCATGTTCAGCCACGACAGCTCATAGGCATTCCAGATGTCGACACCGAAGAACGGCAGCGTGCCTGTCAGGCCGAGCTCGTCCCGCTTGCCGATACGCGGGATCGGGAACAGCAGCTCCGGCGCGTAATCGGTGCGGTAAGCGGAGTTCTTGCCGAGTGGAGAATGTTCGGGGGAGTTCGACATCGCGGGCCTTCAAAACGGGACAGCCTGCCATGGTAGCGCAAAATCCCGAAGCGGGAGACGCCTGGGCAGGCACGAAAAAAATCAGGGACGGACCCTGTTTTTCAGGAAACTCCAGAAACAGGCCGTCGATCCACCCAATTCCAGAAAGTTGCCCAGAAAACAGGGTCCGTCCCTATTTTGGGGGCCGTCCCTATTTTGCTGCCGGTGGGCGGTTACAGGAACATCTTGTAGACCGGGTTCTGCGTTTCGTCCCAGTACCGGTAGCCGAGCGTGGCGAGGAACTTGGCGAATTCGTCCATTTCTTCCGGCGGAACCTGCAGGCCGATCAGGATGCGGCCCACGTCGCCGCCCTGCGAGCGGTAATGGCACAGCGAGATGTTCCAGTTCGGTGCCATGCTGTCCAGGAAGCGCATCAGCGCGCCTGGGCGCTCGGGGAATTCGAAGCGGTACAGCAGTTCGTCCCGCGCCAGCGCGCTCTTGCCGCCCACCAGGTGGCGCAGGTGGGACTTGGCCAGTTCGTCGTGCGTCAGGTCCAGCGTGCGGAAATCGTGCTCCTCGAAACGGCGCGCCAGCGCGCTCGATTCGCCCCGGTCGGCGATCTGGACGCCGACGAAGACGTGGGCCTGTTCCTGGTCGCTGATCCGGTAGTTGAACTCGGTCACGTTGCGCGGCCCGATCAGGCCGCAGAAGCGCTTGAAGCTGCCGCGCTGTTCGGCCATCGTCACGGCAAACACGGCTTCGCGGAATTCGCCCAGCTCCGCGCGCTCGGCCACGAAGCGCAACCGGTCGAAGTTCATGTTGGCACCGGAGGTGACGGTGATCAGCGTCTCGTTGACGATCGGGTTCCTGGTCAGCGCGGCGCGTTCGATATAGGCCTTGGCGCCGGCCACGGCCAATGCGCCGGAAGGTTCCAGGATCGAGCGGGTGTCCGTGAACACGTCCTTGATCGCCGCGCAGATCGCATCCGTGTCGACGATGATCACATCGTCCACGTACTGCTGCGCGAGCCGGAATGTTTCCTCGCCGACCAGGCGTACCGCCGTACCGTCCGCGAACAGGCCCACGTCCGGCAGGGTCACGCGTTCGCCCGCCTTCAGGCTGCGCGCCATCGCATCGGCATCCATCGTTTCCACGCCGATGATGCGGATATCCGGCCGGATCTGCTTGATGTACGCGGCCACGCCCGAGATCAGGCCGCCGCCGCCGATCGCGATGAAGACCGCATGGATGGGGCCGGAATGCTGGCGCAGGATCTCCATGCCGATCGTGCCCTGGCCGGCGATCACGTCCGGATCGTCGAACGGGTGCACGAACGTCAGCTTCTGTTCCTTTTCCAGCGTCAGCGCATGGTGGTAGGCATCGGTATAGGACTCGCCGTGCAGCAGCACTTCCACGTTGTCGCCGCCACGCGCCTTGACCGCTTCGATCTTCAGCAGCGGCGTGGTGGTGGGCATCACGATCACGGCGCGGCAGCCCATGCGCGCGGCCGACAGCGCCACGCCCTGCGCGTGGTTGCCCGCTGAAGCGCAGATCACGCCGCGCTTCAGCTGCGTTTCCGACAGGTGCGCCATCTTGTTGTAGGCACCGCGAATCTTGAAGCTGAATACGTCCTGAATATCCTCGCGCTTGAAGTAAATGCGGTTCTGGCAGCGCTGCGACAGCGTCGGCGCCAGTTCCAGCGGCGTTTCGTGGGCAACGTCATAGACGCGCGCGGTAAGGATCTTCTTCAGGTAGTCGGTAGTCATGGTCTCAAGCGGAGTAAATCCAGGCGGATGGCGGGGGCGATGAAGCGGCGGTGGATAACCGGGATGTACCCGAACGAGTACAGGGTGCGCGGGGTGGTGCGGGCCTGTTCATTTGTGCGGGCTTGACATGGGTCGGATCATTATAATGGGAAGCTCCCGCTACCCGCCAAATCTTCATGATCGCCTTTGCATGATCGAAGCAACGTCGTCGAAACCCCGTTATCGCATCTCCATGGTTGAAACTGCATGATCGAGAGTGCCATCGCCTGGCTGCTGGCCTTCCTGGCGGCGCCGGAAGTCGGGTTGACGTCGGTCTTCATCATCGCATTCGTTTCCGCGACCCTCGTTCCCCTCGGCTCCGAACCTGCCGTCTTCGCTGTCTGCAAGGCCAACCCGGAATTGTTCTGGCCCGCGATCCTCGTGGCTACCTGCGGCAACACCCTGGGCGGCGTCGTCGACTACTGGATGGGCTATTACGCCAAGGCGGCTTTCGCGAAAGAGCGCGAAAGCCGCTGGTTCGCGTGGCTGTCGCACTATGGTGCGAAGACGATGCTGCTGTCCTGGCTGCCCGGCATCGGCGACCCGCTGTGCACGCTGGGGGGCTGGCTGAAACTGCCGTTCTGGCCCGCCGTCGGCTACATGGCCATCGGCAAATTCGCCCGCTACCTGACCATGACGGTCGCGCTGCTGTACATCCCCGATGGATTCTGGCGCTCGCTGGTGAATATGCTGGGTGGTTGAAACGCTACACTTTATTTTGCGCCAGTGTGATCGGCGCACACTTTTGACATTTTGACCTGCCATTTCTGCATGGAAATCGTCGATCCTCGGTGGTGGCCAAATAATATTTTGTCAGTTGACGTTAGCGGAACCCGGTAAAAAATAGGGGTGTTGGGGCGTGGTGCGCCGCAATAAGTTAAAATGGACCCCTTAGTGACCATCTCCAGCGTCTTCTGTATCCCCCACACATGAACGCACCAGCACACATCCAGGCCCTGCTCGCAGAATCGCCGGACGGCCACGCGCCGACCCGCGTCCGTGAAATCCCGTACAACTACACATCGTTCTCCGACCGCGAAATCGTCATCCGGCTGCTGGGCGAGGAATCGTGGCAACTGCTGGACGAACTGCGCAGTGCCCGCCAGACCGGCCGTTCCGCGCGCATGCTATACGAGGTGCTGGGCGATATCTGGGTCGTGCGCCGCAATCCGTACCTGCAGGACGACCTGCTGGATAACCCGAAGCGGCGCCAGGCGCTGATCGACGCGCTGCATCACCGTCTGTCCGAAGTGGACAAGCGCCGCATGGCCATCGATGCCGACGAAACGGGCGAAGCCGCCGCGAAACGTGCCGGCAGCGTCGAAAAGCTGCTGGCCGCCGCCAACAAGGCCGTGGCCGATTTCGGCGACGAATTCCGCCTGATGTATGACCTGCGCAAGCGCGCGGTCAAGGTGCTGGGCCGCTACACGGCCAAGCACAACATCCGCTTCGACGGCATGAAGCGCGTCTCGCACGTGACCGACGCCACCGACTGGCGCGTCGAATACCCGTTCGTCGTGCTCACGCCGGATGCGGAAGAGGAAATGGCCGGCCTCGTCAAGGGCTGTATCGAACTTGGCCTGACGATCATCCCGCGCGGCGGCGGCACCGGTTATACCGGCGGCGCAATCCCGCTGACGCCGTTGTCGGCCGTGATCAACACGGAAAAACTGCTGCGCATCGATCCGGTGGAGATGAAGGTGCTTCCTGGCCTCGATCGCGATTACGCTACCATCTACACCGAGGCAGGCGTGATCACGAACCAGGTGTCGGTCGCGGCTGAAAAAGCCGGCTTCGTGTTCGCGGTCGACCCCACGTCGGCGCACGCTTCCTGCATCGGCGGCAATATCGCGATGAACGCGGGCGGCAAGAAGGCCGTGCTGTGGGGTACCGCGCTGGACAACCTGGCATCGTGGCGCATGGTCGACCCGAACGGCGACTGGCTCGACGTCACGCGCCTGGACCACAACCTGTCGAAGATCCACGACACGCCGCTGGCCCGCTTCAAGCTCGAATGGACCCATCCGAACGCGAAGGGCGAAGCGAAAGGCGCGCCGTTCAAGACCGAGATCCTGGAAATCGCCGGCCGCAAGTTCCGCAAGGAAGGCCTGGGCAAGGACGTGACGGACAAGTTCCTGGCCGGCCTGCCGGGTATCCAGAAGGAAGGCTGCGACGGCCTGATCACGTCGGGGCGCTGGATCCTGCACAAGATGCCGAAGTTCACGCGCACCGTCTGCCTGGAGTTCTTCGGCCAGGCGCGCGATGCGATTCCTTCGATCGTCGAGATCAAGGATTACCTGGACGGCCTGCCCGCCAAGGGCGAACAGTTCGCCACGCTGCGCCTCGCCGGCCTGGAACACCTCGACGAGCGCTACCTGCGCGCCGTCGGCTACGCCACCAAGTCCAAGCGCGGCGTACTGCCGAAGATGGCCCTGTTCGGCGACATCGTCGGCGACAATGAAGATGCCGTGGCGCTGGCCGCTTCGGAAGTGGTGCGCCTGGCCAATACCCGCGTCGGCGAAGGCTTCGTTGCCGTCAGCCCGGAAGCGCGCAAGAAATTCTGGCTCGACCGCGCCCGTACCGCGGCGATCGCCAAGCACACCAACGCGTTCAAGATCAACGAGGACGTCGTCATCCCGCTGAACCGGATGGGCGAATACACGGACGGTATCGAGCGCATCAACGTCGAGCTGTCGATCAAGAACAAGCTGCAGCTGGCCGCCGCGCTGCGCGAGTACTTCGAAGCGGGCAACCTTGCGATCGGCAAGAGCGACGACGCATCCGAGGACGGCGTCGGCGATGCCGAAATGCTGGGCGACCGCCCGCAGCAGGCCCTGGCGCTGCTCGACCAGGTGCAGGAACGCTGGACGTTCATCCTGGCGAACCTGGACAAGCCGCTCGACACAGCGCGGCTCGAGCTGTACCAGCTCGGCCTGCAGGACCTGTCCGCGGCATTTGAAGAGCGGCTCCAGCGCCAGCCGGCGGCCACGCTGTTCGACGTGGTGCAGGACCGCACCGTGCGCATCAGCTGGAAACAGGAAATCCGCGCCGTGCTGCGCCAGATCTTCAATGGCGCCGCGTACAAGCCGATCCTCGACGAGGCGCAGGCGATTCACAAGAAGATCCTGCGCGGCCGCGTATTCGTGGCGCTGCACATGCATGCCGGCGACGGCAACGTGCACACCAACCTGCCGGTGAACTCGGATCATTACGAGATGCTGCAGGACGCGCACAAGGCCGTGGCCCGCATCATGACGCTGGCGCGTTCGCTGAACGGCGTGATCTCGGGCGAACACGGCATCGGCATCACGAAGCTGGAGTTCCTCACCGAAGATGAAATCGGCGAATTCCGCGACTACAAGCTGCGTGTCGATCCGGAAGGCCGCTTCAACAAGGGCAAGCTGCTGAACCTGCCCGGCATGGATGCGGACCTGCGCAATGCGTACACGCCGTCGTTCGGCCTGATGGGCCACGAATCGCTGATCATGCAGCAAAGCGATATCGGCGAGATCGCCAACAGCATCAAGGACTGCCTGCGCTGCGGCAAGTGCAAGCCGGTGTGCAACACGCACATCCCGCGCGCGAACCTGCTGTACTCGCCACGCGACAAGATCCTGGCGACGTCGGCGCTGATCGAGGCGTTCCTGTACGAGGAACAGACCCGCCGCGGCATCTCGATCCGCCACTGGGAAGAGTTCGAGGACGTGGCCGACCATTGCACCGTGTGCCACAAGTGCGAATCGCCATGCCCGGTGAACATCGACTTCGGCGACGTGTCGATGAACATGCGCAACCTGCTGCGCAAGATGGACAAGCGTTCGTTCAACCCGACCAAGGCGGCGACGATGTTCTTCCTGAACGCGACCGACCCGGGTACCGTCAACGCGGCGCGGCAGGCGATCGTCGGCGTCGGCGCCAAGGCGCAGCGCCTGGGTAACGAAGTGTTCAAGAAAGTGGCGCGCCAGCAGACCAAGGCACCGCCGCCGACCACGGGCAAGCCGCCGATCCGCGAGCAGATCATCCACTTCGTCAACAAGAAGATGCCGGGCAACCTGCCGAAGAAGACTGCGCGCGCGCTGCTGGACATCGAAGACAACAAGATGATCCCGATCATCCGCGATCCGAAGAAGACCAATGCCAACACGGAAGCGGTGTTCTACTTCCCGGGCTGCGGTTCGGAGCGGCTGTTCTCGCAGGTGGGCCTGGCCACCCAGGCCATGCTGTGGGAAGTGGGCGTGCAGACGGTGCTGCCGCCGGGCTACCTGTGCTGCGGTTATCCGCAGCGCGGCGCGGGCGACTACGACAAGGCCGAGAAGATGATGACGGATAACCGCGTCCTCTTCCACCGCATGGCCAATACGCTGAACTACCTGGACATCAAGACCGTGCTCGTGTCGTGCGGTACCTGCTATGACCAGCTGGCCACGTATGAATTCGAGAAGATCTTCCCCGGCTGCCGCATCATGGATATCCATGAATACCTGCTGGAGAAGGGCGTCAAGCTGGAAGGCGTGACCGGTACCCGCTACATGTACCACGATCCCTGCCACACGCCGATGAAGCTGCAGGACCCGATGAAGACCGTGAACGCCCTGGTGCAGACCCACGACTCGGTGAAGATCGAGAAGAACGACCGCTGCTGCGGCGAATCGGGCACGCTGGCCGTGGCGCGACCGGACATCTCCACCCAGGTGCGCTTCCGCAAGGAAGAGGAAATGGTCAAGGGCGCGGACAAGCTGCGTGCCGACGGCTTCGATGGCGACGTGAAGATCCTCACGAGCTGCCCGGCATGCTTCCAGGGCCTGTCGCGCTTCAACGAGGATTCGGGCACCACCGCCGACTACATCGTCGTGGAAATCGCCCGCCACCTGCTGGGCGAGAACTGGATGCCGGATTACGTGAAGCGTGCCAACGACGGCGGCATCGAACGCGTGCTGGTGTGACGGTGAACGGTGCGGTAAACAGCGCGGTAAACCGCGCGGCGGCCTGCGACCTGTGCACCCTGCTGGCGGCGCCCCCTGCGGGCGTCGTCATCTGGAGTGACGATGCGCTGTCCGTCGTCGCCGTCGACGAGCCGGGCTATCCCGGCTTCACGCGCGTGGTGTGGAATGCGCACGTGAAGGAGATGACGGATTTGTCTCCCGCGGACCGCGATCGCGTGATGCGCGCCGTGTGGGCGGTGGAAGCGGCGCAGCGCGACGTGCTCGCGCCGCACAAGGTCAACGTGGCCAGTTTCGGCAACATGACCCCCCACGTGCACTGGCATGTGATTCCCCGGTATGCGGACGATGCGCACTTCCCGAACCCCACGTGGGGCGCGCGCCAGCGCGATCCCTCCGCTGCCGCCGTTGCCGTGCGCACGGCGTTGCTGGCCGAGCTGCATGCCACGATCCGCGAACGCATGGCTGACGCATGAGCATGACGCATGGCGCCTGACGCCTGACGAATAACGCATCAAAACTGACCTGAGCTGATCCATCATGGCCAATCCCACCGCTATTACCCTGCATAACAAATCGCGCACCCTCGAAATCGCTTTCGACGACGGCGCGTCGTTCAACATCCCGTACGAGCTGCTGCGCGTCTATTCGCCATCGGCGGAAGTGCAGGGCCACGGCCCGGGACAGGAAACGCTGCAGGTCGGCAAGCGCGACGTCGGCATCACCGACCTCGAACCGGTCGGCCAATATGCGCTGAAGCCGATCTTCACCGACGGCCATGCCTCCGGCCTGTACACCTGGCAGTATCTGTACGACCTGGGTGCCAACCTGGACGCGCGCTGGCACGACTATATCGGCCGCCTGCACGCCGCCGGCTTCTTCGGCGATACCGGCCGCGAGCCGGGCGCCGTCCTGCACGGCACGGAGACCAAGGCCCACCACGGCTGCGGCCACCGGCACTGACCCATCCCCGCCGGCTGTACCGCTCGTCGGCAAGCTGTTGTAAAAAACTTGGGGACTGTCCCCCTGGAGGGGACTGTCCCCGCTGTTTCCCCGCTGTTGTTTAGCAACCAGCTCGGCAGTTAGGCTGGATGAGCCATCGATCCGCGCAAGTTATTGCAAAGCGAGATCGTTTCGGCAAGTTTTTGTTGCTGTGAGGCTACTTTTTGGTCCATTCCACCGGTGCGATATTGTGCGCACCTGAGCGTGGCAGGAGAATACTGTTCTCTGACCGCTGCGCTTTCCAGGAAGACCACATGCCCAAACTTACCGTTCGCTTCAGCCTGATGGCTGCGCTGTGCCTGTTTACCGTGATGATCGCGATCGGCGCCGCGCTTGGCGTGTTCATGATCAACCGCTCCAACAGCGCGTTGTCGCTGGTACAGGATATCGCCCTGGAAACGCAGGCGATCAATGACATCTACAAGGATGCCACGCGGGTTCGCTCCAGCCTCAATCGTGCCTACTCGGAATCGCGCGATGGCGGCCAGGCCGCGACCAATGGCAGCGCCCTCGGCAATGCCACCAATTACCTGGTCCGTACCCGCAAGGCGCTGGCCGACTTCGCTGCTGCGCCGCCATCCGCGGGGACCGATGCGCAGCTGCGCAACGACCTCATCGCGGCATCGACACGCATGCTCGATACGCTCGACGGCGGGATTGCCGCGCTGAAGGGCAACGACGTCGCAGGCTTTGCCACCATCAACAGCCGCGACCTGACGCCGCGCGGCGCCGAGATCTCGACGCTGCTCGAGAAATTCCAGAAAGAGAACACCGAACGGGGCGAAGCGCTGATGAAGGAGCGCAACGGCGAGTACCGCATGGTGCTGTGGCTCGTGGCGCTGGGCCTGGCCGGCGCGCTGGCCCTGGTCGTGGCCATGCACGTATTCCTGCGCAACCTCGTCATCGCACCGCTGGAGCGCGCCGTCGAACTGCTGGACGGCGTGGCGCACGGCGACCTGACCGCCCGTGTGGAAGCCCAGGGCAACAACGAGATCGACCGGCTGATGCGCGGCATCGCGAAAATGCAGCAAAGCCTGATCGACATGGTGTCGAACGTGCGCACCGGCGCGCAGGCGATCGGCACGGCCGCCAGCGAGGTGGCCATGGGCAACCAGGATCTGTCGTCGCGTACCGAAAGCCAGGCCAGCGCGCTGGAAGAAACCGCCGCCACGATGGAAGAACTGACCAGCACCGTGCAAAGCACCGCCGACAACACGATGCAGGCGCGCGAACTGGTCGAGGCAGCCTCCACGAAGGCGGCGGCGGGCGGTGCCGTGATGGGCCAGATGTCGGAAACGATGGCGGCGATCGACGCCTCGTCGCGCAAGGTGGTCGACATCATCGGCGTGATCGACGGTATCGCATTCCAGACCAACATCCTGGCGCTGAACGCGGCCGTGGAAGCGGCCCGCGCGGGCGAGCAGGGCCGCGGCTTCGCGGTGGTCGCTTCCGAAGTGCGCACGCTGGCCCAGCGCAGTGCCGCGGCAGCCAAGGAAATCAAGGCGCTGATCGCCGATTCCGTCGACAAGGTGGGTTCCGGCAGCATGCTGGCAACCCAGGCGGCGCAGGCCATGAACGAGATGGTGGCCAGCGTCGAGCGCGTGACCGGCATCGTTGTCGATATCGCTGAAGCGAGCCGCGAGCAGAGCAACGGCATCGCGCAGGTGAACCAGTCGATCACGCAGATGGATGAAGTCACGCAGCGCAATGCGGCGCTGGTCGAGGAAGCGGCCGCCGCCACGCAAGCCATGCAGCACGAGACGGAAAACCTGCTGGGCGCCGTCAGCGCCTTCAAGCTGTCGAACGATGTCGCTCATGCGCATGCGCATGTCCCGGCCCGTGCATCGGCGCCGGCACCTTCGAAGCCGGCGGTTGCCCTGCCGCGCATGGGTACGGCCACGAAGGCACCGCAGCCGCGCGCGCAGAAGCCGGCCGCCAGCAAGGCACCGGCCGCCGACGAATGGGAAGAGTTCTAACGCAGCGAGCCGGCAGCGCCAGGCCGCGCCGCCTTCCCGACCCCGGCGGCGCCCGGCCGCGCCGCCTTGCCGATTTCTGCAGCGCCAGGCCGCGCTGCCTTGCTAATCTCTGCCGCGCCAGGCTGCGCCGCCTTCACCACCTCCGCGGCGCCATTTACCGGCGCTGCCACGTCCACGCCTGCGTCGCGATCGTCACCGGCCGCGGAATCAGCTTCTCCCGGTAGAACAGGTCGGCCACCTTCTGCTGGTTGGCCACGATCGCCGCATTCACCGGCACCACGCCAGCCGTCTGCCGCGCCAGCCACGTGGCGATCACGTCCGGCGGCACGCCCACCTGTGGCGCCATCATCGCCACCATCTCCTGCCGGTGGGTATTGGCCCATTTGCCGGCCTTCGCGATCTCGTCCAGCAGCGTGGCCACGGCCTGCGGCGAGCGCTGCACGAACGCGCGCGACGCCAGGTAGAAGCCGTTGGCCTGCAACAGGCCGGTGTAGTCGGCCACTACGCGCGCGCCGTAGGCCTTCTGCGCGGCCGCCAGGTAGGGATCCCACACCACCCACGCATCGACGCTGCCGCCATCGAACGCCGCGCGCGCCTCGGAAGGGCCGAGGAAGATCGGCTTGACGTCGCGGATCGTCAGCCCGGCCTTGTCCAGTGCCGCCACCAGCAGCAGGTGCGAGCCGGATCCCTTGGCGAACGCGATGCGCTTGCCTTTCAGTTGCGCCACGGTGCGGATCGGCGACCCGGGCTTGACGATGATCGCTTCGCTGGCGACCGGTGGCGGCTCGGCGCCGACGTAGACGACGTCGATACCGGCAGCCTGCGCGAACACCGGCGGCGGCGCACCGGTGGTGCCGAAATCGATGCTGCCGGCGTTCAGCGCCTCTAGCATCTGCGGCCCGGCCGGGAATTCGATCCATTTCACCGCCGTGCCGGCCGGCGCGAATGCCTTTTCCACGGCACCCTGGCGCTTCAGCATCGTCAGCAGGCCGCCGCCTTTCTGGAAGCCGATCCGCAGCGTATCGGCCCGCGCGGGCATTGCCGCCAAGAGCAGCAGTGCAAGCAGTACAGTCAATATCTTCTTCATTGTCATTCCCATCTCAAGTACTCTCACGCTCGATCAGTTCGCACTCGAGCAAATTCAGCCGTGCCGGTTTCGGATCGGCCGGCAGTTCGCCCAGCGCCTGCAGGATGCGCTGCGCGGCGATTTCGCCGATCTCGCGGCCGGGCGGGCGGATCGTCGTCAGGCTGGGCAGCAGCAGGGGCGAAAACGCATAGTCGCCGAAGCCCATCAGCGCGCAGCGCTGCGGTACCTGCAGCCCCGCGCGCTGCGATGCCAGCAGGGCACCGGCGGCCAGGTTGTCGTTGGCGAAGATGATCGCGTCCGCCGCCTTCCGGTTTCCTTTCCGGCCGCGCGTCAGCGCCTCCAGCGCCTCGCGCCCCGCGTCGAACGGCGCCGCCTCGGTCGGCGCGTAAGTCCACGGTTCCAGGCCATGTTCCTCCAGCGTGGCTGCATAGCCGTCACGGCGGTCCAGCGCCGACAGGTCGCCGGCCACGCTGTTCTGCACGAAGGCGATGCGCCGGTAGCCTTTCGCCAGCAGGTGCCGCGCCGCCTGCACGCCCACCTCGCGGTTCGAATAGCCCACCTGGATCGGCTTGCGCCGCGGCGCGTAATCCCATGTCTCCACGACCGGAATGCCGGCCGCCGCCAGCAGCGCCTCGGTACCGCGCGTATGAAAGCGGCCCACCGTGGCCAGCGCGGCAGGCGACCAGCCGAGGAATGCGCGCACGGCGTTTTCCTCCTGCTCGGCCGAGAAGTAGCTCGATGCCAGCAGCACCTGGTAGCCGTGGCGGTTCAGCGTGTCGTTGAAACTCTGGATCGTGCTGGCGAAGATCGGCCCCGAGATGTTCGGCACCACCATGCCCACCACCTTGTTGTGGGCCGATGACAGGCCACCCGCGGCCAGGTTCGGCACGTATTTCAGCTGCGCGACCGCCGCATCGATCCGCGCGCCCAGTTCTTCCGACACGTAGCCGTTCTTCTTCAGGTAGCGCGAGACCGTGATCGACCCCACGCCGGCCAGTTTCGCCACGTCGTGAATCGTGGCGCGCCCGGAACCACGGCGTTTCCGCCGTTGCTCCGGCATATTCTCAAACGACATATCGATGCTCCATTTGATTCTTTGACTTCATTTTTGCGTTGGCCGACACTGCGACGGTATCGGTACCATAGAAAAAAGTCTAGCAGTCTTCGCATCGCGCACCAAGCTGGTTTTCCGCAGGTGCAGAACGGTTTTTCGCATATTGGGGATCTCATGAAACGGCAGCACAACAAGAAGAAACATCGGAACATCCATGCCGGCGTGGCCATCGGCCTGCTGCTCGGCGCGCGGCTCGCAGGCGCGGCCGAGCCAGCACCGGAAGCGGCGCCGGCACCGGAGCCGGCGGCGCAAGGCGAAGCGGTGATTGCCTCGGTCACGGTCACGGCAACGCGCCGCTCGGCATCGCTGCAATCGGTGCCGGTGGCGGTGTCGGTCGTCAGCGGCGAGCAGCTGGAACTGGCCAACCGCACCAGCATCGACACGGTGGTGCAGGAAATCCCCAGCGCCGCGTTCCGCCAGCAGGGCGGCAACAAGGACTCGACGCTGTTCGTTCGTGGCATCGGTACCATATCGACGTCGCCGGGCGTCGAACCCACAGTGTCGACCGTGGTCGACGGCGTCGTCTACGCACGGCCGGGCCAGGCCACGATCGACCTGCTGGACATCGACCGCATCGAAGTACTGCGCGGCCCGCAGGGCACGCTGTTCGGCAAGAACGCATCCTCCGGCGTATTGAACATCGTCAGCCGCACGCCATCGGAGCAGTTGACCGGCTACGTGGATGCCTCCGCCTACACCGGGCACGAAAAGCGCGTACGGGCCGGTATCAGCGGCGCCTTGCAGCCGGGCGTGCTGCGCGCGTCGATCAATGCGGCGTACGCGGACTACGACGGCAACATCGAGAACGTGCATGCCGGTGGCGGCCAGGTCAACGGCTACGAGCGCCGCGGCGTGCGCGGCCGGCTGGACATCACGCCGAACGCCGACACCGATATTTCGCTGATCGCCGACTACCTGAAGTCGGAAAGCTCGCCCACGCAGGCCCCTTACCGGCAGACCAGCGCGCCGTTCGCGCAGGCGCTGCTGCCGGTCGTCGCCGGCACCGAAAACCGGCAGGTCAATGTCGACCTGCCCAACGCGATCGACGATACCAACAAGGGCGTCTCCGCGCAGGTGAACTGGCGCCGCAACGGCTACACGCTGACATCGATCACCGCGTGGCGTGCCTGGGACAACGCGCAGCACACCACCACTTCGCCGATCGGCAACAGCGCCGAGGTGGCGCGCATCACGAGCGCTTATCCGGCCACGCGCGACATCGGCACGCTGGAGTTCACGCAGGCGTCGCAGGAGCTGCGCCTCGCCTCGCCGCGGATTGCCCTGTCGTCCGCCGGCGCATCTTCAATCGACTACGTGGCGGGGCTCTTCTACCTGCATGGCAAGGACCGCGAAACCTATCAAAGGATCGTCACCACGGCCGCCACGAACAGCGGACGTGCCGACTATGGCGTCGAGAGCGACAGCTATTCGGCGTTCGGCGAGGGCACATTGCACATCAGCCCGTCGTGGCGTGCGATCGCCGGGGCGCGCTGGACGCGCGACAAGCTGTCGTACGATCACGTGCGCACGTCCACGCAAGCCACCGCGTTCCCCGGTGTGCAGCCGGGCACGCGCAGCGACGGCAGCACCGATGAGGATGGCTGGTCGGGCCGCCTCGGCCTGCAGCACGATTTCTCGCCGGCCGTGACGGCATACGGCACCTGGTCGCGCGGCTACAAGGGCCCGGCCTACAATGTGTTCTTCAACATGCTGGCGCGCGATACGCTGGCGCTGGCACCGGAAACGTCGAGCTCCTTCGAACTGGGCGTGAAGACTTCCGCGTTCAACCGCAGGCTGACCGCCAACGTGGCGCTGTTCCACACCGATTATTCCAACTACCAGGCCAATTTTTATGACACGGTGGCCGGTGCGGTCGTGACGCGGCTCGTCAATGCCGGCGACGTCTCCACGCGCGGCGTGGAACTGGACGTGACAGCGCGGCCGACGCCGCAGCTGACGCTGACCGGCGCCTTTGCCTGGACCGATGCGCAGGTGGATGCGTTCAATTGCCCGCCGGCCGCCGCCGCATCGTGCAACCTGAACGGCAAGACGCTGCCGTTCGCGCCGCGCTTCAAGGGTTTCCTGCGCGGTGCCTACCACGTGCCGCTGGCCAGCGGCCACGAGGTCAACCTGAATCTCGACTACACCTACCAGAGCCGCACGCAATTCGACCTGTTCCAGTCGCCGGACGCGATCCAGCCGGGTTACGGCATCGTCAACGCGGCGATCGAACTGGCACAGCCGGCCGCCGGCTGGCGCGTTGCGCTGGTGGGCAAGAACCTCGCCGACAAGTCGTATGCGACGAACCTCGTCACCGGTACCGGCACCGTGCACCGCGGCGTGCCGCGCGACGACAGCCGCTACTTCGGCATCACCGCGCGCAAGGAGTTCTGATGGCGCACGCACGCACGAGACAGCTCAGCCTGACAGCCTTCCTGATGCGTTACGGCCACCACGTGGCCGCATGGCGGCATCCCGATACCGATCTTGCATCCTCGCCGTACGAGGTCTATCGCGACGTGGTGCAAAGCGCCGAGCGCGCCTGCCTGGACGCCGTCTTCCTGGCCGACAGCGTGGCGCTGACGGGCGCGCCGTCGGTCGAGCCGGTAACGCTGCTGTCGGCGCTGGCCGCCGTGACCAGCCGCATCGGCCTGATCGCCACGGCCACCACCACGTACAACGAGCCGTACACGGTGGCGCGGCAGTTCGCCTCGCTCGACAGTATCTCGAACGGGCGCGCGGGCTGGAACCTCGTCACTTCCGATAACGCGGCCGAAGCCGCCAACTTCGGGCGCGAACGGCATGTCGACCATGCCGTTCGCTATGCCCGGGCCCGCGAGTTCCACGCGGTGGTGGACGGCTTGTGGCAGGGCTGGGAGGAGGGCGCCTTCGTCAACGACAAGGCCGGTGGCCGCCTGCTCGACGCGTCGAAGGTGCGCCGGCTGGATTACCGTGGCGAGCATTTTTCGGTATCCGGTCCGCTGAACGTGCCGCCCAGCCCGCAGGGCAAGCCGGTGGTCGTGCAGGCGGGCAGTTCGGAAACAGGGCGCGAGCTGGCCGCGGCCACGGCGGACGTGGTGTTTACGGCGCAGGCAACGCTGGCGGACGCGCAGGTGTTTTACCGCGACATGAAGGAAAGGGTGGCGCGGCATGGCCGCGCGCCGGACAGCCTGCGTGTCACGCCGGGCATCTTCGCCATCGTCGGCACCTCGGAGCAGGAAGCGCAGGACAAGTTCGGCCTGCTGCAGAGCCTGATCGAGCCGGCGGCCGGCCTGGCGCTGCTGGGGCGCATGATCGGCAATTTCGACCTGTCCGGCTATCCGCTCGACGGTCCGCTACCGGACTTGCCGGTCACGCAGGATGGCCAGCGCAGCCGCCAGCAATTGCTGACGGCGATCGCGCAGGGAGAGGACCTGACGATCCGCCAACTGTACCAGCGCATCGCGGGCGGGCGCGGCCATTTCACCGTGATCGGCACGGCGGAGCAGGTGGCGGACCAGATGCAGGCATGGTTCGAAGGCGGCGCGGCGGATGGCTTCAACCTGATGCCGCCAACCTTGCCGGGCGGCCTGGATGACGTGCTGCGGCTGGTCGTGCCGGAACTGCAACGGCGCGGATTGTTCCGCACCCGTTACGAAGGCACCACCTTGCGCAGCCACCTGGGGCTGCAGGAAGCAGGGCATCGGGATGCCCTGTAAAAACCAGCATGACTGCGCAGAATCGATTACGCAGAATCGACTACGCTGAGTCGACGGCGCTTAGTTGACCGCGTTGGTGCGGCGGCGCTGCACGTATTCTTCGTAGCGGCGCTGCTCGCGTTCCCAGATGTAGCGGAAGGCGGCGCGGGCGGCCGGCGGCAACGTACGGATCGCCTCGGCATTGAACGGCATCGGTGCGGGCGGCTTGCCACCCTGGGCGCGGCGCGCCTGCGCATCCGTTGCGTCGATCATCTGGCGGGTTGCCTCATCGATCTCCGGAAAATAAATATCCTTGGGGAGTTGATGTTGAAGCTCCATTGTCTTCCTCCGTAATCAGTAGACAGATGCCGTGTCGAAGAGACCGGCTTGTCCGCTTAACGCGGCCTTGCAAAGGCCCGTTGACACGATTTTGAAAAAGTGTTGGAAATTGACAATTGTGCAAGGAGTGTGGAGCTGGCGCTACCCGCAGGATGACGCTTGTATAATGCCGGGAGATCAACCCGTCCCACCGTACTCACCGCACCTACGCTAATGACCAACACCACCCATTTCGGTTACAAGACCGTCAACGAGGATGAGAAAGTAAAGGAAGTCGCCAAGGTCTTCCATTCCGTCGCCGCCAAGTACGACGTGATGAACGACCTGATGTCCGGCGGCCTGCACCGCATCTGGAAGACGTTCACCATTGCCAATGCGGGCGTGCGCCCCGGCATGAAGGTGCTGGACATTGCCGGCGGCACGGGCGACCTGGCCAAGGCATTCGCGAAGCAGGCGGGGCCAACCGGCGAGGTGTGGCTGACGGACATTAACGAATCGATGCTCCGCGTGGGCCGCGACCGGCTCTTGAACAAGGGCCTCGTGACCCCCACCTTGTTGTGCGATGCGGAGAAGCTGCCGTTCCCGGACAATTATTTCGACCGCGTCAGCGTGGCTTTCGGTTTACGCAACATGACGCACAAGGACCAGGCGCTGGCGGAAATGCGCCGCGTGCTCAAGCCCGGCGGAAAACTGCTGGTGCTGGAGTTCTCGAAGGTGGCCGAGCCACTGCAAAAACCGTACGACCTGTATTCGTTCTCGGTGCTGCCATGGCTGGGCAAGCGGATCGCCAACGATTCGGAAAGCTATCGTTACCTCGCCGAATCGATCCGCATGCATCCCGACCAGGAAACGCTGAAGACGATGATGCAGGCGGCAGGGCTGGAGCGGGTCCAGTATTACAACCTGACGGCAGGTGTGGCCGCTTTACACACCGGCATCAAACTGTAATTTACTTTAGGACAGAGCCATGAAACTGAAAAAACTCCTCGTTGGCGCTACCCTCGCGCTGGCCGCCATCTCGATGACGGCGGAGCTTGCCGCACGCCCGATGGGCGGTGGCAAATCGTTCGGCCGCCAGTCGCAGAACGTGAAAAACATGGCGCCGCGCCAGGCGCAGCCAACCACGCCGCAGCAACAGAATGCGGCACGTCCCGCCAACCAGCCGGCGCCGGCGCCGGCCGTGCCGGCCAAGCGGCCGAGCATGTGGAAAGGCATCCTCGGCGGCGCACTGCTGGGCCTGGGCCTGGGCGCGCTGCTGTCGCACCTGGGCATCGGTGGCGCGCTGGCCAGCGCGATCGGCACGATCCTCACGTTCGCGCTGATCGCCGCCGCCATCTTCTTCATCTGGCGCCTGATCAAGGGCAAGTCGCAGGCTAACCGTCCGCAGCCGGCCAGCGCCTACGCGGGCGGCTTCGGTGGCAACGGTGGCGGCAACGGTAACTTCAGCAACCCCGCTCCGCAGGGTGGTTCGTCCACGCCGGAAATCGGTTCGCGCCTGCAGCCGTCGTCGGGCATCGACCTGAACAAGCCAGTATCGAACCTGCAGCAGCCGCACCAGCAATGGGGCGTGCCCGCCGATTTCGACCAGGCCGCGTTCCTGCGCCACGCCAAGGGTAACTTCATCCGCCTGCAGGCCGCCTGGGACAAGAGCGACGTGAACGACATCCGCGAATTCACCACGCCGGAAGTGTTTGCCGAACTGCGCCTGCAGATCCAGGAACGCAACGGCAAGGCCGACTATACGGACGTGGTGGAACTCGAAGCCGAACTGCTGGGCATCGAGAACACCGGTACGGAATACGTGGCTTCCGTGCAGTTCTCCGGCCGCAGCAAGCCGGCCCCGGATGCGCTGCCGGAACCGCTGAATGAAGTGTGGAACTTGGTCAAACCGGTCAACGGCAACGGTGGCTGGCTGCTGGGCGGTATCCAGCAGGTCGCTTAAGCCGGTTCGTTAAACCATTTATAAACAGTGTGCAGGGTTAATCCCCTGCAAACTGGTAAGATCGAAACCGCCCCGGATTTCCTGGGCGGTTTTGTTTTTTTGTGCCTCTCAAACATGTTCCCATTCCCCACCGCGTTGCCGACATTGTCCATGCCGGCTGCCGCCACGATCAACCACCTGCTGGCGCAGGAGCCCTGGGCCCGCGCCGAGCTGAAGCAATATGCGGGCAAGGTGGCCCGCATCGACGCGTCGCCCGTCGAGCTGCGCCTGCGCGTGGCCGCCGATGGCATGGTCGAGGCCGCTGCTGCCGGGCAGGCCGCGGCGGTGACGATCCGGCTGAAGCTGTCCGACCTGCCGCTGATCGCGCAGAACCGCGAGCGTGCGTTTTCCTATGTGCAGATCGAGGGCGACGCCGAATTCGCGAACGCGATCTCGCGGCTGTCGCAGGCACTGCGCTGGGAAGCCGAGCACGACCTGGAAAAACTGGTGGGCCCGGTAGCCGCCGTGCGCATGGTCACGGGGGCGAAATCGGCACTCGAAGCGTTCAGGAACGGTCACCGCAAGGCAACGGAAAACGTGGCCGAATATATCCTGGAAGAAAATCCGGTCCTGGTGCGCCCCGTGACGGCCCAGGCATTCGCCGGCGACGTGACGCGGCTGCGCGACGATGTCGAGCGCTTCGCCAAGCGGCTGGAAAGGCTGGAACAGAAATTCAGCAATAAGATCAACAAGCAAGGCACCCACCCTCGATGATTCTGAAATTCCTTCGCCTGTTCAAAATCCTGCGTGTCATCGTCAAGTACGGCCTCGACGAAATCGCCATTTCCGGCTTCGACAAGCCCGGCATCAACCGCTTCTTCGATACGGCGTTCTTCTGGCGCGACATCTCCACGGCGCGCGCGATCCGCCTGCGCCTGGCGCTGGAAGAGCTGGGCCCCATCTTCGTCAAGCTGGGGCAGGTGCTGTCCACCCGCAGCGACCTGATCCCGCCGGACATCGTTGCCGAACTGTCGAAACTGCAGGACCGCGTGCCGCCGTTCGACTCCGAGCTGGCGGTGGCCCAGATCGAGCGCTCGCTGGGTGCCCATCCCGACCAGCTGTTTGCCCGCTTCGAGTGGGTGCCGGTGGCTTCCGCATCGATCGCCCAGGTGCACTTCGCCGCGTTGCCCGATGGCACGCCGGTTGCCGTCAAGGTCCTGCGCCCCGGCATGAAGAAACTGATCGATGAGGACGTGGCCCTGATGAACCTGGCCGCCGACATGATCAACCGGCTGTGGAAGGATGCCCACCGCCTGAAGATGAAGGAAGTGGTCGCCGAATTCGACAAGTACCTGCACGACGAGCTCGACCTGATGCGCGAGGCGGCCAACGCGGCGCAACTGCGCCGCAACTTCGCCGAGTCGAACCTGCTGATGGTGCCGGAAATGTACTGGGACTACTGCTCCAGCGACGTGATCACGATGGAACGGATGACCGGCATTCCCGTCTCGCAGATCGACCGGCTGGTGGAGGCGGGCGTCGACCTGAAAAAGCTGGGCAGCGATGGCGTGGAGATTTTCTTCACGCAGGTCTTCCGCGACGGCTTCTTCCATGCGGACATGCACCCGGGCAATATCCTCGTGTCGATCGACCCGCCCACGTTCGGCCGCTACATCGCACTGGACTTCGGCATCGTCGGCACGCTGAACGACTACGACAAGGATTACCTGTCGCAGAACTTCCTGGCGTTCTTCCGCCGCGACTACAAGCGGGTGGCCGAGGCGCACATCGAATCGGGCTGGGCGCCGAAGAACACCCGTGTCGACGAGCTGGAGGCGGCGGTGCGGGCCTGCTGCGAACCGATCTTCGACCGGCCGCTGAAGGACATCTCGTTTGGCCAGATTTTGCTACGCTTGTTCCAGACGTCGCGCCGTTTCAATGTCGAAGTCCAGCCCCAGCTGGTGCTGCTGCAAAAGACGCTGCTCAACATCGAAGGCATGGGCCGCGTGCTCGACCCGGAGCTGGACCTGTGGAAGACGGCCAAGCCGCACCTGGAGCGGTGGGTATCCGAGCAGGTGGGCTGGCGCGGCCTGGTGGACAAGCTGAAGGCGGAAGCGCCCCGTTACTCGCACATCCTGCCGCAACTGCCACGGCTGACGCACCAGGCGCTGACGGCGCTGGGCGAGCGCGACGACAGCACTAACGAACTGCTGCGGCAGCTCGCGGAGGAACAGCGCCGTACCAACCGGTTACTGAGCTTTTTCGTTTATTTCGTCGGCGCCTTCGTGGTGGGGGCCATCGGCTTCCAGGCCTGGCTGCGCTGGCATGGAGTACTGTAAATGCCCGAATTCGATACGCGCGATCCTCTCGAACCGCATTTCTGGGATGAACGCTTTGCCCAGCAATTCATGCCCTGGGACCTGGGCGGTATTCCCGAGCAGTTGCGCGGCCTGGTAGCTTCGCGCGATGCTGCCGCCGATGCGGCGGTCGTGCCGCCGGTGGCGCTGATCCCCGGCGCCGGCTCCGCCTACGAGCTGGACCTGATGTGCGAGGCGGGCTGGGAAGCGCTGGCCATCGATTTTTCGCCGAACGCGGTGGCGCGGGCGAAAAAAGTCGTCAGGCGCTGGCCCGAGCGGATCGTGCAGGCCGATTTCTTCACCTGGCAGCCGGACCGGAAGCTGGACGTCATCTACGAACGCGCTTTCCTTTGCGCACTGCCGCCCGAACACCAGCCGCGCGTCGTGCAGCGCTGGGCCGAACTGCTGCCGCACGACGGCCTGCTGGCCGGCTACTTCTTCTTCGGCGACACGCCGTCAGGCCCGCCCTTCGGCATCGCCCGCGCCGAGCTCGAAACACTGCTGGCACCCCACTTCACACTCATCGAGGACGAGCCCGTCCCCGACTCGCTGCCCGTCTTCGAGGGCAAGGAGCGGTGGATGGAGTGGCGGCGGCGCTAGCCGTTCCCATGCTTGAGCTCGTATTGCCGGGCCATGGCCCGGCAACACGAGCTCGACCATGAAGATCCGTTACCAGAGCGCAGCGATTTTCGGCAATATTTCCAGAAAATCGGAGCCTGTCACCGGTTTTCCCTGCCAGCAAGTGAGGCTGAGTCCGCAAAAACACTTATAATTCAGGGTTTTTGATGTTTTTTGCGGAGTAACAGATGCCTATCTATGCCTACCGCTGCGAGGAATGTGGCTTTGCCAAGGACGTGCTGCAAAAGATCTCCGATCCGCAGCTCACGGAATGCCCATCCTGCGGTAAATCCACTTTCAAGAAGCAGTTGACCGCGGCCGGCTTTCAATTGAAAGGCACCGGCTGGTATGTGACCGATTTCCGTGGCGGCAATGCGCCTGCCACCGGCGTGGCCGGTGCTGCGAAAGCCGACGGGGCGAAGAGCGAATCCTCGCCCGCCGCGCCGGCCGCGCCCGCGGCGCCGACGGTACCCGCGGCGACCGGCTCCGGCGACAAGAAATAAGGCGCCGATGAACCTGATACGCAAGTGTTTCCTGACGGGCCTGCTGGTCCTGGTGCCGCTGGCCATTACGGTCTGGGTGTTGAACATCATCATCGGCACATTGGACCAGTCGCTGCTGTTCGTCCCGGAACGCTGGCAGCCGCGCACGCTGGTCGGCTTCGACATTCCCGGCTTCGGCGCGATCCTCACCATTCTCATCGTGTTCGTCGTCGGCCTGCTGGCCAACAACCTGATCGGGAATTACGTGCTGAAGCTGTGGGAAAAGCTGTTGCACCGCATTCCCGTGGTCAGCTCGCTGTACGGCAGCGTGAAACAGGTGTCGGATACGCTGTTTTCGTCGTCCGGCAATGCCTTCCGCAAGGCCGTGCTGATTCCTTACCCGCACGCGAACTCGTACACGATCGGGTTCCTGACGGGCGCTCCCGGTGGCGACGTGAAAAACCACCTGGTGGGAGACTATGTCTCCGTCTACGTGCCGACGACGCCGAACCCGACCTCCGGCTTCTTCCTGATGATGGCGCGCGAAAACGTGGTGGAGCTCGACATGTCCGTCGACGCCGCCCTGAAATACATCGTATCGATGGGCGTGGTTGCGCCCGAATGACGCGCCCGAATGAACCCATTGCTGTCCAGCTCAACTACAGCTCAAATTAACCTGAACGAGAAATAACCATGTCAATGCGTACTCATTACTGCGGGCTCACCACCGAAGCCCTGCTGGGCCAAACCGTCAGCCTGTGCGGCTGGGTGCACCGTCGCCGCGATCACGGCGGCGTGATCTTCATCGACCTGCGCGACCGCGAAGGCCTGGTCCAGATCGTCTGCAATCCGGAACAGGCGGAAGTGTTCAAGACGGCCGAATCCGTGCGTAACGAGTACTGCCTGCGCGTGACCGGCGTGGTGAAGGACCGCCTGGCCGGTACCGTCAACAACAACCTGAAGTCCGGCAAGATCGAAGTGGTCTGCTCGCAGCTGGAAGTGCTGAACCCGTCCGTGGCCGTGCCGTTCCAGCTGGACGACGACAACCTGTCGGAAACCACCCGCCTGACGCACCGCGTGCTGGACCTGCGCCGCCCGCAAATGCAGAACAACCTGCGCCTGCGCTACAAGGTGACGATGGAAGTGCGCAAGTACCTGGACGAACTGGGCTTCATCGACATCGAAACGCCGACGCTGACCAAGTCCACGCCCGAAGGCGCGCGCGACTACCTGGTGCCGTCGCGTGTCAACGCCGGCCAGTTCTTCGCGCTGCCGCAGTCGCCGCAGCTGTTCAAGCAGCTGCTGATGGTGGCCAACTTCGACCGCTACTACCAGATCACCAAGTGCTTCCGCGACGAAGACCTGCGCGCCGACCGCCAGCCGGAATTCACGCAGATCGACTGCGAAACCTCGTTCCTGAACGAGCAGGAAATCCGCGACCTGTTCGAAGACATGATCCGCAAGGTGTTCAAGAACACGCTGTCGATCGACCTGCCGAACCCGTTCCCGGTGATGGACTTCTCGGAAGCGATGGGCAAGTACGGTTCGGACAAGCCGGACATGCGCGTGAAGCTCGAGTTCACCGAACTGACCGAAGTGATGAAGTCGGTGGACTTCAAGGTGTTCTCCGCCGCCGCCAACCTGCCGAACGGCCGCGTGGTCGGCATGCGCGTGCCGAAGGGCGCCGAGATGCCGCGTTCGGAAATCGACGCGTACACCCAGTTCGTCGCCATCTACGGCGCCAAGGGCCTTGCCTACATCAAGGTCAACGAGAAGGCCAAGGGCCGTGACGGCCTGCAGTCGCCGATCGTCAAGAACATCAACGACGAAGCCCTGGCCAAGATCCTCGAACTGACGGGCGCCGAGGACGGCGACCTGATCTTCTTCGGCGCCGACAAGGCGAAGGTCGTCAACGACGCGATCGGCGCGCTGCGCGTGAAGATCGGCCACAGCGAATTCGGCAAGAAGAACGGCCTGTTCGACGACGTGTGGGCACCGCTGTGGGTGATCGACTTCCCGATGTTCGAATACGACGAGGAAGACGACCGCTGGACCGCCACGCACCACCCGTTCACGGCGCCGAAGGATGGCCACGAAGACATGCTGGAAACCGATCCGGGTGCCTGCATCGCCAAGGCCTACGACATGGTGCTGAATGGCTGGGAACTGGGCGGCGGTTCGATCCGTATCCACAAGGAAGACGTGCAGTCGAAAGTGTTCCGCGCGCTGAAGATCGGTGCCGAGGAAGCACGCCTGAAGTTCGGCTTCCTGCTGGACGCGCTGCAGTACGGCGCGCCGCCGCACGGCGGCCTGGCGTTCGGCCTGGACCGTATCGTCACGCTGATGACGAAGTCCGATTCGATCCGCGACGTGATCGCGTTCCCGAAAACCCAGCGTGCCCAGGATCTGCTGACGCACGCGCCGTCGGAAGTGGACGAGAAGCAGCTGAAAGAGCTGCACATCCGCCTGCGCGCGGCCGAGCCGAAAGTGGCTGGCTAAGAACGGAAAAGGGCGCCGCGGCGCCCTTTTTTATACCCTGCGGCTGTAGACTCGCAGGGGGCGCGGCCCCCTGTGTTCAGCCGCCATTTGCAACATCGAGCCAAGCGCAAGATCAATGCAAAAACCACCGAAAATCCCCATTTCAGTCCTGGTCGTCATCCACACCGCCGACCTGGAAGTGCTGCTGATCGAACGCGCCGGGCATCCCGGCTTCTGGCAGTCGGTCACCGGCTCGCTGGACGCGGCCGACGAGCCGCTGCCCGCCACCGCCACGCGCGAACTGTTCGAGGAAACCGGCATCGTTGCCGATGGCGAGCGCATCGTGCTGCGCGACTGGCGCCTGTCGAACGTGTACGAGATCTACCCGGTCTGGCGCCACCGCTACGCGCCGGGCGTCACGCACAACACCGAACACGTCTTCAGCGTGGAAGTCCCGCGCGACATCCCGATCATGCTGTCGCCGCGCGAGCACACCGCGCACGTGTGGCTGCCGCATCTCGCCGCGGCCGACAAGTGCTTTTCCGCGTCGAACGCGGAAGCGATCCTGCAGCTACCGCGGATGCTGCGCTGACCGCGCGCCTTGGCGCACGGTCCCTCAGCGCACGGTCCCTCAGCGCACGGTCCCTCAGCGCACGGTCCCTCAGCGCACGGTCCCTCAGCGCACGGCCGGCCGGCGCGAGCGGCGCAGCTGCGCGATCAGCAGCGCGACACCGGCCGCGCCCAGCAGTGGCAGGCTGACCGGCTCGGGCTCGCTTTGCCCTTCGGCGGCAGGACGGAACGCGATGTCGCCACCGATGAGTTCGCCGAAATAGGTGCCTGTCTGGTTGAACAGCGAAACCGAGCCTGGAGCCTGTGCGGCTGGAACCTGGTCGGTGCCGGCCATGCCGATCGGCGCATCCGTTTCAAACAGCAGGCGACTGCCACCCTGCTGGGGCGTGGCATGGTTGTGCCCGGCGTCGCGGGCTGTCGTGGTGCTGGTCGTGACCGGACCCGCATCCTGCAGGAGTGCAAAAGCCGGGGCAGGTACCGCCGCCAGCATGGTCAGTGCACAAAGCGTGGTGCAGAAAGTGCTGATCGCCATAAAGCCTCCCGTTCGCGTCAGTCGTTATTGGAAACTTCGAGTTCCTCTGTCAGGTCAACTATATGCGATAACCGGGCCATTGGCAGCAACAGATTGTGCGACCGGCGCACAATTGCCGCGGCTGGCAGGCAACGACTTCCTGGTCCGGAGTAAAGTAGTGAAATTCCTGCGCCGGCACCCCAGCGAAGCCGCATGCAGGATTTGCGCCATGCGGTCGGCCGCCGGTGCGCAATCGTATCTCCGCCGCACGATTGGCCGGGATGAAAGAGCACGGTTGGCGCTAGAATGGCTTTCATGAAGATCAAAGTCGCCACCTACAACATCCACAAGGGCGTTTCCTACCGCAGCAAGCCGCGGGTACTGGCGCTCAAGCAGGCCATCGCGGCATTCGATGCGGAGCTGATCTTCCTGCAGGAAGTTCAGGGGCAGCACGACCGGATCGCGGCCCGCTTCGGCGAAGAGCGCCATGGGCCCAAGCACTGGCCCGAGAGCAGCCAGCACGAGTTCTTCGCGGGCGAGTCGCACCAGTCCGTCTATGGCCTGAACGCGCAATACGATCATGGCCACCACGGCAACGCGCTGCTGTCGAAGTACCCGATCGCCAAGTGGACCAATACCGATGTTTCCGACCATGCCTACGAAGCGCGTGGCATCCTGCACTCGATCGTCGAAACGCCGGAAGGCGTCGTGCACTGCTATGTGATCCACCTGGGCCTGTTCGAGCGCAGCCGCGTGCGGCAGGTGGAAGCGCTGATCGAAGCGGTCAGACTGTCGGCACCGAACGACGAGCCGGTGATCATCGCCGGCGACTTCAATGACTGGCGCAACACGCTGAGCGCCAAACTGCGCAAGGCACTGGGAGTGGTCGAGGTCTTCGACGAAATCGGCGCCAGCTCCAGCCTGGGCGACCTGGTCCGTACCCTGGCCCGGCGGCAGGCGGCCGTCCGTCCGGCCCGCACCTTCCCATCCGCCTTGCCCTTCTTCCGCCTGGATCGTATCTACGTTCGCGGCTTCAAGGTAGAATCAGCGCAGGTCCTGCACGGCCCGATCTGGGCCAAGTTATCGGACCATGCGCCGCTGGTGGCTACCCTGAAACTGTTATAGCGTCATGCGTCCCGTCGATTTCATTGCCGACAACGAAGTCAAACTCCTGCACTGCGGTACCGAATTCTTCCCTGGCCTGACGGAAGCGATCGATGCCGCGCAGTACGACGTCTATTTCGAGACGTACATCTTCGCGGACGATGAAACCGGGCAGGCCGTACAGGCCGCGCTGATGCGGGCGGCGCAGAGGGGCGTGACGGTGCGCATGATCACCGACTGGTTCGGCACCGGTGCAGGGCGCGTCAAGCGGCTGCATGCGCAAGTGCTTGCCGCGGGCGTTGAACACCGTATCTTCAACCCCTGGTTCAGGCGTGGCGTTTCGCGTACGCACCGCAAGATCTGCGTCGTCGACCGCTGTGTCGCCTTCGTGGGCGGCATCAACGTCAACGACGACATGTTCTGCGACTACAACCACGCCATCGGCCTGTCCGCGCCGCGCTGGGATTTCGCCGTGGCGGTCAAGGGGCCGCTGGTGGCGAATATCCACAAGGAAGCCGTGGCGCAATGGCGACGCCTGGGCAGGATGCCGCTGACCGAGCGTATCGGCTTGTACAAGGAAACGCGCCGCGCCAACAAGGCCGCCGCGGAAGCCAGCACAACGGTGCAGGCCGGCTTCGTCGTGCGCGACAACCTGCGTAACCGCCACACCATCCAGAGGGCCTACCTGAAGGCCATGGGTGCCGCGCGCAAGAGCGTGCTGCTGGCGAACCCCTATTTCGCACCGGGGCGCAAGTTCCGGCACGCGCTGTCGCAAACGGCGCAGCGCGGTGTCGAGGTGATCCTGCTGATCGGCGTGGGCGAGCACTGGCTGCAGGATGCGGTGGCGCACTCGTTTTATCCCAAGCTGCTTGCCTCCGGGGTGCGGGTGGTGGAATATCGCAAGACCCAGCTCCATGCGAAGGTGGCCGTCATCGACGACGAGTGGGCCACCGTCGGCTCTTCCAACGTGGACGGGTTGAGCCTTTTTTTGAACCAGGAAGCGAACGTCGTGATCAAGGACGCCGCCTTCGCGAAGGATTTGCGCGGGCATATCGAGGCGGCCCTGGCCGAAGGCGTGGAAATCCACGCGCACGAATTCGAACACATCGGCCGCTTCCGCCGCATCGGCTACGGGATCGCCTACGTGGTGTACCGGACGCTGATGCGCATTTTTGCAGTGGGAAAATACGCTTGATGGATAACGTAAGGATCGACAAATGGCTGTGGGCGGCGCGCTTCTTCAAGACGCGCAACCTGGCGATCGACGCGATCGACAACGGCAAGGTAAAGATCAATGGCGACCGCGTGAAACCGGCGCGGCTCGTCAAGCTGGGCGAGAAGCTCCACATCGACAACGGCTCGGATGAATGGGACGTGCTGGTGGTGGGCATCTCGGACAAACGGCAGGGCGCCCCGATCGCCCGCACGCTGTACGAGGAAAGCGAGGAATCGATTGCCCGGCGCGCCAAGGAAGCCGAGCGGCGCAAGCTGTTCCACGAACCGGCCGCCGACTTGAAGGGCCGACCCACGAAACGCGACCGGCGCATCCGCGACCAGATCGACCACGGCGAATGACTTCGTGCCATCAGATAGCCGGGTGTCAGACACTATTTTCGGGATGATTCTTCCCGAAAATAGTGTCTGACACCGGTGTACTGCCAGCCGTTTCCCCCAGCGTAAAATCCGCTGTCAACCCCCGCGCGCAAGGCCGGGTACAAAATAGAACGCCACCTCTAACGATCCCGTTTGACATTTATCCAGCCCTGGATAATAGTACGAGCGTTCGTAATTTTTTTCACACGAAGCATACCTGCCGAGGGAAAATCGAAGTTCCTTTCTCTCCTGAAGCCGGACGCCAAAGTGAGCAACTTAGCCATCAATACCTCGACAAAATTCATGCGCAAGGGCGAAATGACCCGCGCCGCCATCCTCGACGTGGCGTTGGACCTGGCCAGCCGTGACGGGCTGGAAGGGCTGACGATCGGCCTGCTGGCGGACCGGATGAACATGAGTAAATCTGGCGTATTCGCCCACTTTGGCTCGCGTGAAGATCTACAGCTGGAAGTGTTGAAGCTTTACCACCGCCGTTTCGAACAAGAAGTGTTCTACCCCAGCATCAAGGAAGCGCGCGGCTTGCCGCGCCTTCGGATGATGTTCGCGCAGTGGGTCAAGCGCGTGTCCGTCGAAATCGCGTCCGGCTGCATCTACATCAGCGGCGCCGTCGAGTACGACGACCGCCCCGGCCCGATCCGCGAAGCGCTGGTGACGATGGTCGGCGCATGGCAGGGAGCGCTGCTGCGCGCCACGCAGCAGTCGATCGAATGCGGGCACCTGAAGGCGGATACCGATGCGCAGCAACTGGTGTACGAGATGTATGGCCTGATCCTGGCCGTGCACCACGATGCCCGTTTCCTGCGCATCCCCGGCGCCGTCGAACGTGCCACGGTGGGCTTCAACCGCCTGATCGAAAACTATCAGTCCTGATTTCACAGTCATAGATTCAGCAGTCATAGATTCAACAGCCATAACACCTGCCGCATCCACAAGATGCGGCATCAATCACACTTAGCCTACAGTCGCAGGAGATAAACATGGGTCAATACGTCGCGCCAATCCGGGATATGCAATTCGTTCTGCATGAGTTCCTGAAGGTGGAAGAGCAGCTCAAGGAACTGCCGGCCCACGCCGAGACCGATGCCGACATCATCAACGCCGTGCTGGAAGAAGGCGCGAAGTTCACGTCCGAAGTGCTGTTCCCGCTGAACCACTCCGGCGACCGCGAAGGCTGCCACCACGACGCGCAGGCGAAGACCGTCACCACGCCGAAGGGCTACAAGGAAGCGTACAAGCAGTACGTGGAAGGCGGCTGGGCGGCGCTGGCCTGCGATCCTGAATACGGCGGCCAGGGCCTGCCGGTGGTGCTGAACAATTCGTTCTACGAGATGCTGAACTCGTCGAACCAGGCATGGACGATGTACCCGGGCCTGTCGCACGGGGCCTACGAGTGCCTGAAGGAACACGGCACGGACGAGCAGAAGAAGACCTACCTGCCGAAGCTGGTTTCCGGCGAATGGACCGGCACCATGTGCCTGACCGAACCGCACTGCGGCACCGACCTGGGCCTGCTGCGCACCAAGGCGCTGCCGAACGACGACGGCTCCTGGACCATCACCGGCAACAAGATCTTCATCTCGGCCGGCGAGCATGACATGTCCGAAAACATCCTGCACCTGGTGCTGGCCCGCGTGCCGGACGCACCGGAAGGCTCGAAAGGCATCTCGCTGTTCCTGGTACCGAAGTTCCTGCCGGACGCCAATGGCGGCATCGGCGAACGCAACCCGATCTTCTGCGGCGCCATCGAAGAAAAGATGGGCATCCACGGCAACTCCACCTGCCAGATGAACCTGGACGGCGCGAAAGGCTGGATCATCGGCCAGCCGAACAAGGGCCTGAACGCGATGTTCGTGTTCATGAACGCGGCCCGCCTGGGCGTGGGCATGCAGTCGCTGGGCCTGACCGAAGTGGCCTACCAGAACGCGCTGGTGTACGCCAAGGACCGCCTGCAGATGCGCTCGCTGTCCGGCGTGAAGGCCGCCGACAAGCCGGCCGACCCGATCATCGTGCACCCGGACGTGCGCCGCATGCTGCTGACGGCGAAAGCGTTCGCCGAAGGCGCCCGCGCGCTGACCAGCTATGTCGCGCTGCAGATCGACCGCGAACTGAACCACCCCGACGAAGACGTGCGCAAGGAAGCCGCCGACGAAGTGGCGCTGCTGACCCCGATCGTGAAAGCCTTCATCACCGACAACGGCTGGATCGCCACGTCGGAGGCGATGCAGGTGTTCGGCGGCCACGGCTACATCGCCGAGTGGGGCATGGAGCAGTACGTGCGCGATGCGCGCATCAACATGATCTACGAAGGCACCAACACCATCCAGTCGCTGGACCTGCTGGGCCGCAAGATCCTGATGGACAACGGTTCGAAACTGCGCAAGTTCGGCGAGAAGATCCGCGCTTTCGTCGAAGAGAACGGCACCGACGAAGCGATGTCCGAGTTCGTTACCCCGCTGGGCGACCTGGGCGAAAAAGTCACGAAGCTGACGATGGAAATCGGCATGAAGGCCTTCCAGAACCAGGACGAAGTGGGCGCCGCCGCCGTGCCCTACCTGCGCGTTGCCGGCCACCTGGTGTTCTCGTACTTCTTCGCGCAGATGGCCAAGATCGCGCTGGAAAAACAAGACTCGGACGACAAGTTCTACAAGGCCAAGCTGGCTACCGCGCGCTTCTACTTCGGCCGCCTGTACCCGGAAACCGCGATGCTGATCCGCCAGGCGCGTTCGGGCGCATCGAACCTGATGGCGCTGGACGCCGACCTGTTCTAACAGACCAAGGACAACAACAATGACCAATTTCACTGTCAAAAAAGTCGCCGTGCTCGGCGCCGGCGTGATGGGCGCGCAGATCGCCGCCCACTGCGTGAACGCCAAGGTGCAGGTCGTGCTGTTCGACCTGCCGGCAAAGGAAGGGCCGAAGAACGGTATCGTGCTGCGCGCCATCGAGAACCTGAAGAAGCTGTCGCCGGCCCCGCTGGGCGACAAGGAAGACGCGTCGCTGATCCAGGTCGCCAACTACGAGGACAACCTGGACCAGCTGGCCGATTGCGACCTGATCATCGAAGCGATCGCCGAGCGCCTGGACTGGAAGCATGACCTGTACAAGAAAGTGGCCCCGCACATCGGCGCCAACGCGATCTTCGCCTCGAACACGTCCGGCCTGCCGATCGAGCAGCTGGCGCAAGGCTTCGACGCGGAACTGAAGGCGCGCTTCTGCGGCGTGCACTTCTTCAACCCGCCGCGCTACATGCACCTGGTGGAACTGATCCCGACCGAAGCGACCCGCCCGGAAATCCTGGACCAGCTGGAAACCTTCCTGACCTCCGCGCTGGGCAAGGGCGTGGTACGTGCGAAAGACACGCCGAACTTCATCGCCAACCGCGTCGGCATCTTCGGCATGCTGGCCACGATCCACCAGGCCGAGAAGTTCGGCCTGTCGGTCGACGTCGTCGACGACCTGACCGGCGCCAAGCTGGGCCGCGCCAAGTCCGGCACCTTCCGCACGGCGGACGTGGTCGGCCTGGACACGATGGGCCACGTGATCAAGACCATGCAGGACAACCTGAAGGACGATCCGTTCGCCAGCGTATACAAGACGCCTGACATCCTGGCGAAGCTGATCGAGAAGGGCGCGCTGGGCCAGAAGTCCGGCGGCGGCTTCTACAAGAAGGTCGGCAAGGACATCCAGCGCCTCGACTTCGCCACCGGCGAATACGTGGCGGGTGGCGGCAAGGCCGCCGACATCATCGGCCGCATCCTGAAGGAAAAGGACCCGGTCAAGAAATTCAAGGCGCTGCGCGAGTCGACCAACCCGCAAGGCCAGTTCCTGTGGGCGATCTTCCGCGACGCGTTCCACTACATCGCCTACCACCTGGACACTATCGCCGACAACGCGCGCGACGTGGACTTCGCCATGCGCTGGGGCTTCGGCTGGAAAGTGGGCCCGTTCGAAACGTGGCAGGCCGCCGGCTGGAAGCAGATCGCCGAGTGGGTGAAGCAGGATATCGAAGAAGGCAAGGCGCTGACGGACGCACCGCTGCCGGCCTGGGTCTTCGAAGTGGCCGACAAGGGCGTGCATACCCCTGAAGGTTCGTACTCCGCCAAGTCGAACAGCTACGTGCCGCGCTCGAACCTGGCTGTCTATGAACGCCAGGCATTCCGCGCGCCGGTACTGGGCTCGGGCGACACCGATCCGTCGAAAGCCGGCACCACCGTGTTCGAGGACGACGACGTGCGCCTGTGGCACTCCGGCGACGACGTGCTGGTGATCTCGCTGAAGACCAAGATGCACGTGATCGGCCAGGGCGTCATCGACGGCCTGAAGCGCGGCCTTGCCGAAGCCGAGAAGAACTTCAAGGGCCTGGTGATCTGGGGTGCCGACGCGGCCGAAGGCGGCGCGTTCTCCGCCGGCGCCGACCTGCAATCGGCCCTGCCGGCCTTCATGGCCGGCGGCGCCAAGGCGCTGGACCCGCTGATCAAGGACCTGCAGAACACCTTCATGGCGATGAAGTATTCGAACGTGCCCGTGGTTGCCGCGGTTGCCGGCCTCGCGCTGGGCGGCGGCTGCGAGCTGGCGCTGCATGCATCGCGCCGCGTGGCATCGATCGAGTCCTACATCGGCCTGGTGGAAGTGGGCGTGGGCCTGATCCCGGCCGGTGGCGGCCTGAAGGAAGCGGCCGCACGCGCCGCCAAGGAAGCCAAGGGCAACGACATCCTGCAATTCCTGAAGACGGGCTTCATGAACGCGGCCACCGCGAACGTGTCCAAGTCCGCCCTGGAAGCGAAGGCGATGGGTTACCTGAAGGAAGACGACATCATCGTCTTCAACCCGTACGAGCTGCTGCACGTGGCGAAAGTCACCGCGCGCTCGATGTTCGATTCCGGCTACCGCGCACCGCTGCAGCGCCCGATCACGGTGACCGGCCGCTACGGCTGGGCCACGATCCGCGGCCAGCTGGTCAACATGCGCGACGGCGGCTTCATCTCCGCGCACGACTACAAGCTGGGCGACATGATCGCCGAGATCGTGTCCGGCGGCGACATCGACCAGGGCAGCGTGGTGTCCGAGCAGTGGCTGCTGGACATGGAACGCAAGGCCTTCCTCGAACTGCTGAACAACCCGAAATCGCAGGAACGGATCATGGGCATGCTGCAGACCGGCAAACCGGTCCGTAACTAATCGCGGCCGACATCAAGGAAAAAACATGAGCAAACAACTGCAAGACGCATACATCGTCGCCGCGACCCGCACCCCGATCGGCAAGGCCCCGCGCGGCGTGTTCAACAAGACCCGCCCGGACGACCTGCTGGTGCACGCGATCCGCGGCGCCATGGCCGCCGTGCCGAACCTGGACCCGGCGCTGATCATCGACGCCATCATCGGCTGCTCGTTCCCGGAAGCGGAGCAGGGCTTCAACGTGGCGCGTAACGCCGTGGTGCTGGCCGGCCTGCCGAACACCGTGGGCGGCGTCACCGTCAACCGCTACTGCGCCTCGGGCATCACCGCGCTGGCGATGGCGGCGGACCGCATCCGCGTCGGCGAAGCCGATGTGATGATCGCCGGCGGCGTCGAATCGATGTCGATGGTGCCGATGATGGGCCACCACCCCTCCATCAACATGGAGACGTTCAAGGACGAGAACGTGGGCCTGGCCTACGGCATGGGCCTGACCGCCGAGAACGTGGCCAAGCAGTGGAAAGTATCCCGCGAAGACCAGGATGCGTTCGGCCTGGAATCGCACCGCCGCGCCATCGCCGCCCAGCAGGCCGGCTACTTCAAGGACGAGATCACGCCGGTGGAAGCCATCACCCGCACGCCGGACCTGCGTACCGGCGAGATCAAGGTATCGAAGCGCCTGGTCGAGAACGACGAAGGCCCGCGCGCCGATGCATCGGCCGAAGGCATGGCCAAGCTGAAGCCGGTCTTCGCCGCCAAGGGCACCGTGACGGCGGCCACGTCGTCGCAGATGTCCGACGGTGCCGGCGCGCTGATCGTCGTCTCCGAAAAGATCCTGCGCGAGCACAACCTGACGCCGCTGGCCAAGTTCTCGTCGTTCGCCGTGCGCGGCGTACCGCCGGAAATCATGGGCATCGGTCCGAAGGTGGCGATTCCCGCGGCGCTGGCCGCCGCCGGCATCACGCAGGACCAGCTGGACTGGATCGAGCTGAACGAAGCCTTCGCCGCGCAGGCGTTGGCCGTGATCCGCGACCTGAACCTCGATACGAGCAAGGTCAATCCGATGGGCGGCGCGATCGCGCTGGGCCATCCGCTCGGCGCAACCGGTGCCATCCGCGCCGCGACCGTCGTGCACGCCCTGCGGCGCAACAACCTGAAGTACGGCATGGTCACGATGTGCGTGGGTGCCGGCATGGGTGCCGCGGGCATCATCGAACGCGTGTAATCCACGCAGGTTAGAAGAAAAAAGGGGCGCCGCGGACACAATCCCGGCGCCCTTCATCATTCAAGACAAGGAAGAGACATGGCTATTGAAGTCAGCAAGGCAAACGGCATCCTCACGCTGGAATTCAACCGCATCGAACGCAAGAACGCGATCACCTCCGCGATGTACCAGACGCTGGCCGACGCGATCGATGCCGCCCAGGACGATACCGAAGTGCGCGCCATCCTCATCGCCGGCAAGACGGAAGCCTTCACGGCCGGCAACGACCTGGAAGACTTCATGAAGACCACCCGCGCCAACGATGGCGTGGCCTTCGGCGACCGTCCGGTATTCCAGTTCATGCGCGCGCTGTCCGGCTCCGCCAAGCCGGTGGTGGCCGCCGTCAGCGGCCTGGCCATCGGCATCGGCACCACGCTGCTGATGCACTGCGACCTGGTCTACGCGGCGGACGGTACGAAATTCTCCGTGCCGTTCACGCAGCTGGGCCTGTGCCCGGAATTCGGCTCGTCGCTGCTGATGCCGCTGGCCGGGGGCCACGCGCGCGCCGCCGAAAAGCTGATGCTGGGCGAGCCGTTCACGGCGCAGGAAGCCTACGACATGGGCATCGTATCGAAGGTGCTGCCCGCCGCCGAGGTGCTCGACCACGCCCGCGCCCAGGCCGCCAAACTGGTGGCGCTGCCCGCCGCGTCGATCCGCACCACCAAGCGGCTGATGACCGCCTCGCGCAAGGCGCAGCTGGAAGCGATCATCGCCGAGGAGAGCAAGCTGTTCTTCGAGATGCTGCAGGGCGCGGAGGCGAAGGAAGCGTTTACGGCGTTCTTCGAGAAGCGGAAGCCGGACTTCACGAAGTTCGCGTGAGTGCCCGGCATCGGGGGGCGCGCATGAAGCCGGGTACATGAGGGCATGCGCAGGAAAGATCCTCGCTAGATCTCGACGATGAAGCTGGCCTGGAACGACTCGTTTTCAGGCTCGCCCATCCTGGTCATGTAGCCATGCGGGTTGCAGATGACCCGGCATTCGCCGATCCGGTAGTCGAACGATTCGTGCATATGCCCGTGCACCCAAAGGTCGGCGCTTGCAACGAGGCTGTCGAGATTGGATGCATAGGCCGACGAGGTCAGGTCACCCGCATATTGCTCCGGGACTGATTTCATCGATGGCGCCATATGCGTTACCACGACGGTCGGGCCATCGTGAGGTTCAGCAAGCCTGCTCGCCAGCCAACCCTTGTGCTGTTCATGAAACAGCGCGGTATCGGCAGCGCGCAAGCGTTTGTAGCCCTTGCCGGCAAGCCGGATGCGGCGATAATCGTTCATCGCGGTTTCGGCGCGCGTCATGGCGAAAAAGCGGCGGTCGTCACCGAACAGCTTGAAATCCGTCCACAAGGCCGCGCCAAGAAAACGCACGTTGCCGATCCTGTACTCACCACAGTCGAGGAATTTCACATTGTCCGTCGCCGCACTCGCGGCTTGGATCTTCTGCTGCTCGCTATCGAGGTTGTGGCCATAGCCCTCGTGGTTGCCATGCACGTAGAGGACGGGAATGCCTGCAAATTCCCGTGCCGCCCACTGCACGGCGCGCACGCCGCTCGTATCGATATCGCCGGCCAGAATGACAGCATCGGGATTGCTGGCCGACGTGTCGAAAGCAATCTGCCGGGTCCAGAACTCGCGGTGCAGGTCGGAAAGGATGAGGAGCCGCATGGTGGCAAGGAGCAGGTGGCGGGAACACTACCTTAACAGGCTTGGCCGGCCCGCCCCCAAAGGCGCGCATCGCGCGTGCGCCTCGTCCGTCTCAGCCATATATAATCGCCCACACCGGGCATTGGTTTCCGCCCAGCTACCTGACGACGAAACCCCGTGCCCATCGCCCCCGATCAGTTCGACTACGAAGCCGCCTTGCGCGGCTGCGCGCGCGGCGACCGCCAGTCGCTGCGCAGCCTGTACGACCAGGAAGCACCGCGCCTGCTGGGCGTGGCGCTGCGCATCGTGCGCGAGCGCCAGGCGGCCGAGGATGTGTTGCACGATGCGTTCGTCAGCATCTGGACCAAGGCGGGCACGTTCGACGCCGCGCGCGGCGCGGGCCGCGGCTGGATCTACAGCATCGTGCGGTACCAGGCGCTGGACGCGGTGCGCGATGGGGCGCGCGAAGTGCTGGTCGGCGACGAGGAAGCGCTGGACACCATCGATGCCGGCAGCACGGCGCACATCGCCGATGCCTTCGAGCTGCGCCAGGATCTGGGCCGGCTCGAGCACTGCCTCACGCAGCTCGACGCGGCCAAGCGCAACAGCATCCTGTATGCCTACGTGGACGGCTGCTCGCACAGCGAAATCGCCGAGCGGCTGAAATCGCCGCTGGGCACCGTCAAGGCCTGGATCAAGCGCGGCCTGACGGCGCTGCGGGAGTGCATGGTATGAGCCCGATCCGCGATCCCCACGAAGTCGCCGGCGAATACGTGCTCGGCACCTTGTCGGCCGAACGGCGCCGTGAAGTCGAGCAGGCGTTGCCGAACGATGCCGCGTTGCGCAGCGCCGTGCAGTACTGGGAGCAAAGGCTGCTGCCCCTGGCGGGTCTCGCCGAACCGGTCGAACCCTCCGCCGCGCTATGGACGCGCATCGAGCGCAGCATAGCGCCGGCGCCGGCGCCGGCGCGTTCACCGCTGCCGAAGGCCAGCTGGTGGGACAAACTGACGCTGTGGCGCGGCCTGGCCGCCGGCGGCTTCGCGGCCGCGGCGATCATGGCGGTCGTGGTGGGTGTCCGCATGCAGGCACCGGAAGCGCCGGGCTACATGGTGGTGCTGGCGACGCCGCAGAATGCGGCGCCGGGCTGGGTGATCCGCGCTACCGGGCCGAATTCCATCCGTCTCGAACCGCTGGTGAAGACCGCGGTCCCGGCGCAGCGCGCGCTGCAACTGTGGACCAAGGCCGACGGCTGGAACGGCCCGGTATCGCTGGGCCTCGTCACGCCGGGCAAGGCGGTCGACGTGCGGCTGGACAAACTGCCGCCGCTGCAGCCGAACCAGCTGTTCGAGATCACGCTGGAACCGGAGAAGGGCTCGCCGATCGGTCGCCCGACGGGACCGATCCTGTACATCGGCCGCGCCGTCAAGGTGATGTAGCGCGGCCCCGGCGGCTTACTTGAGCGAGATGGCGATGTCGCGCAGGCCCGGCAAGCTGCTGCCGATCACCGAAGTGGCCGGCGTTGCGGCGCCGTTGACCGGCGTCGCGGCGCCCGACAGCACGTCGATCCGGTACAGCGTGCTCGGCCCCGTGGCGGAAGTGCGCAACGCCGCCAGCACCAGTCCATTCGCTCCGCCCGCGATATCCATGCCCGCATCGCCGGCGACATCCACGCCGAGCCTTCCAACGTCCACCAGCGTGCCATCGTTCGGCGGCATCTGCATCGCCAGCACGTCGGTGGCGGTATCCAGGTCGAACAGGATCGTCGACGTCACGCCGGCGATGCTGTTGCTGTAGGCGGCAGCCGTGACCGTGGCCGCGCCGCTGGCGCGGTTGATGGCGCCGTCGGTGGTCGTCGCGCCCGTATCCACGTTGATGCGCAGGCTCTGGCCCGTATTGCCGATCACGCGCAGGCGGTCCGCCACCGGGTTGAAGTCCACGGCGAACGCGGTGCCGGCTATCGCGGCGTAAGGCGCGGTGGTGTCGGCCGCATCGGCCATCAGCGTGGCTTTCAGCGTCGCTGCGCCGGTCGCCGGATCGATCGTCACGATGCGCGCGGCGGAGGTGATGCCATACAGCATGCCATCCTTCGGCCGGACATCGATGCCCAGCAGCGTTTCGCCGCCATTCAGGCCCGTGACCGATACGGTGGTGTCGATCGTGTTCGGCGTGGCGACCTTGAAGGCGACCAGTCGGTTGTCGTCCGTCAGGCCATGCACCATCGGTGCCTGTGCCGGGCGCAGCGCGATGCCCCGGATATCTTCCGAGCCGCCCACCGCGCCTACCAGCGTGGCAGGAGCGGACGGTGCCGCCAGGTTGACGCTGTACAGGTTGCGCGCGCCGGCCACGGTGGCCACCATGTAGCCCGCATTGTTGCGTGCATCGATGTCGAAGCCGTTGGCCGCCGCGGCATCGATGCCCAGTGCGACAGGCGTTGCCAGCGTACCGTTGTTCGGCGGGTTCTGGATGTACAGCATGTCGGTCACGGTATCGAGCGCGTACAGCGTGGTGGTACCGGTGCCGGCGAACGAATTGGTGTAGGCCGAAGCCGTCACCTGCGTCGTGGCCGCGCCGCCATTGATCGCGCCATCGGTGGTCGTGGCGCCGGTATCGACATTGATGCGCAGGCTCTGGCCCGTGTTGCTCACGATGCGCAGCCGGTCGGCGACCGGGTTGAAGTCGACGCCGAAGTCGGTGCCGGCCAGCGTGCTGAACGGCGCGGTGGTGTCGGCCGCATCGGCCATCAGCGTGGATTTCAGCGTCGCCGCGCCGGTCGCGGTGTCGATCGTGTACAGCCGGCCGGTCGAGCCAATGCCGTACAGCTTGCCGTCCGCCGGGCGGAAGTCGATGCCGAGCAGGTTTTCGCCGCTCTGCAAGCCGGTAATGGTGGCGGTGGTGCGCACCGTGCCGGGCGTGTCGCGGTTGAAGGAAATCAGCTTGTTGCTGGCAGTTAATGCGAAGACGTCGCCCGGCGTCATGGCCGGCACTTCCGGCGCCGGCGGCGGGACATGGTGGTCATCATCGTTACCGCTGCCGCCGCACGCGGCAATGCCGAACGCGAGGGAAATGGCCAGGGCGAGCGTGGAAAACTGGGGTCGGTTCATGATCGGTCCTCGGTAGTTGTAGGCTCAACAGCTGCCGGGATGGCAATGTTGTGCGTGTACTACTCCCGAGCGGGCCAATCGGATGCAGCGGACCGAAAAAATAATTTTCCGATGTGCGCCGGGGCCGTTTCAGGCGGCGCGTGCGGTCGCGATCGCCCTCAGCGCATCCGTCAATGTTTCCGCGTCGTAAGGTCCGCTGTAGGGCCGTCCATCGATGAAGAAGGACGGTGTGCCCTGCACGCCGCTGCGTTCGGCGCCGGCGCTATCCTGCCGCACCTTCTCGGCATAGCGCCGGCTGCGCAGGTCGGCCGTGAAGCGCGCCATGTCGAGGCCGAGGCGGGTGGCCAGGGCGCTGACCAGGGAAGGGCTGAGCTGGCGCTGGTTCTCGTACAGCGCGTCGTGCATCGGCCAGAACTGGCCCTGCACGCCGGCGGCTTCGGCCGCTTCGGCGGCCAGTTCCGCCATCGGATGGATCGCCGTCAGCGGCATGTGGCGGAAAACAAAGCGCAGCGCGTCGCCCAGGCTGGAGCGGACCTGTTTCAGTTCGCCGTACGCCGCGCCGCAGTACGGACATTGGAAGTCCCCGTACTCGACCAGCGTGACCGCTGCGTTGGAAGGGCCGAGTGCGTGATCGTGCGTGCTGACGGCGATGGCGAGGTTCATGGTGTGCTCCGTTGGTGGATGATGCAAGCCATTCTCCGCCGCGGCCTGCATGCCGGCCCGTCCCGCACGGGTCATCGGCTCCCCGTCCTGCGGTGCGCCGGGAGCCCTGCCATCCGGGCAGGGACGTGCCACGCAGCGCCAGCCGGGTTCACTCCTGCTTTCCCGCCCAGACCGGCGGAATGCGCTGATTCCAGGGTGCTGCCTCTTCCAGCTGTCCGGCAAGCCTGAACAACAAACCGTCATTGCCCCAGCCGGCGGCGAACTGTATCCCGATCGGCAGGCCGGCGGCGTCGTGGCCAATGGGTACCGACATCGCCGGGGTTCCCGCCACATTGAACACAGGGGTGTAGGGCGAATGGCGGAAGACGTGCCCCGTCCACGCGAGTCCATCATGCTGCGCGGTGCCGGCCGCATAGTTGCCGATGGCCTGCGCCACATCCGGCAAGGCGGGTGTCATCAGCACGTGACGGCCTTCGAAATACGCCGCTACCGCGCGGCTGACGCGGTTGCGCGTCTCCAGGGCGCCGACAAACGCGGTGGCCGGGGCACGCTTGCCATACTCGTAGCAGGCCAGCGTGGACGGTTCCAGCGTCGACAGGTCCGCCGGCCTTGCGCATGCCGCGGCGAACGCATCGATCCAGCCCACCAGGTTGGCACACCAGATCTGCGCGTTCGCATGGACGAAGCTTTCCCACGAGACGCCGATGTCCAGCGATGCCTCGTCCACCTCGTGGCCCAGTTCCCGGCACAGGCGGGCCGCCTGCTCCAGGCACGCCAGCGTTTCGGGCGCCGGCCGCTGGCCGCTCCACGCCGCCGCCATGACGCCGATGCGCAGTCTGCCGGGCGCGCGCGTGACGTCGGCCAGGAAGCCGTCGCCGGGCGGCGGCGTGAAATAGGGCTCGCCGGCATCGGGCAGGTTGATCGCGTCGAGCAGGGCGGCGCTGTCGCGCACGGTCCGGCTGACACCCAGCTGCACGCCGAAGCCATTGAATACTTCGTCCATCCCCGGGCCGTTCGATACGCGGCCGCGCGTCGGCTTCAGGCCGAACAGCCCCGTCGATGCCGCGGGGACGCGGATCGAGCCGGCGGCATCGGTGGCGTGCGCGATGGGAACGATGCCCGCCGCGACGGCCGCCGCACTGCCGCCGCTGGAGCCGCCGGCGCTATGGCCGAGGTGCCAGGGATTGCGTGTGGCCCCATGGAGCAGCGATTCCGTGGTGGTGCTGAACGCCATCTCGGGCGATGCGGTGCGGCCGATCGTCACCAGGCCGGCGCGCCGGAAGTGCCGCATCAGGTTCGAGTCTTCGGCGGCGACATGGCCGGCCGCAATGCGGCTGCCCAGCTCCAGGCGCTTGCCCGCCATGGCGATGGCCACGTCCTTGATCAGGAACGGCACGCCGGCCAAGGGACCGTTCGCATGGCCAGTAGGGGCCTCGGGCCAATGTTCGACAACGGCATTCAACCGCGGGTTGACGGCGGCAATGGCCTGCAGCGCCGCGGCTTGCAGTTCGCCGGGCGTGACTTCTCCGCGCTTCACCAGCCCGGCCAGGCCCAGCCCATCGTACAGCACGTATTCGGATACTTTCACAGCGGCTCCTTTCAGTGTGATACCGATCGGTATCATTTCAGTCGCGCTATAATGATACCGATCAGTATCAGGTGTCAAGGAGTTTGCATGAGCGAGGAAGAGGGCGGAAAACCGCCGCTGCGCGACCGGGTGTTCCGGGCGGCGGCGGAGCTGTTCCATGCGGAGGGGATTCGCGGCGTGGGCGTCGACGCCATCGCCCGCGCCGCGCAGACCACGAAGATGGGCCTGTACCGGCAGTTCGGCTCGAAGGATGAGCTGATCACCGAGTGGGTCCGCAACCAGGTGGAGCAGTACACGGCGGTGCTGGACCGGCTTGCCGGGCGCTGGCCGGACGACCCGCGGCGCCAGCTCGCCGGTTTTGCCGAGTTCATCGCCGACGACGTCGCGAGCGCGACGCATCGGGGCTGCACGTTCATCAACACGGTCGCCGAGCTGCCCGATGCCGCGCATCCGGCACGCAAGCTGATCGAAGAGCACAAGGCGCGCCAGCTGGCGCGCCTGACGAAGCTGTGCCGCGCGGCGGGCCATCCGCATCCGGGCCGGACCGCGCTTCACCTCACGCTGGTGCTGGAGGGCGCGCAGGCGGTGGCGCAGAACGGCTCGGCACCGGACCTGCGCAAGCGCCTGCTGGAGATCGCCGCGGAGATCGTCGGCTGATGCGCGTCAGGCCGGCACCGCACGCGGCACCGGCCGCTCCTCCCTGATCGGCAGGTTCACCAGCGCCGCCGCCACCGCCAGCGCGGCATCGGCCCACCACATCCAGCTGTAGTCGCCCGTGACCGTCACGGCCACGCCGCCCAGCCAGGCGCCGAAGAAGCCGCCGACCTGGTGGCTGAACAGCGTGAGCCCGAACAGCGTGGCGAGGTAGCGCGTGCCGAACAGTTTCGCGGTCAGCCCCGCGGTCGGCGGCACGGTCGCCAGCCACGTCGCGCCCAGCACCGCAGCGAACACGTAGAACGTCAGCGGCACTTTCGGTGCGGCGAGATACAGCAGTATGGCGACGGCGCGCGACGCATACATCCACGACAGGATCATCTTCATCCGCACCCGGTTGCCCAAGGCGCCGGCGACCAGGCTGCCCGCCACGTTGGCCAGGCCGATGATGGCCAGCGATGCCGATGCCACGTTCGCGTCCAGCCCGCACAGGCTCACTTCGCCCGGCATGTGCGTGACGAGGAAGGCGATGTGGAAGCCGCAGGTGAAGAATCCCGCGTGCAGGCACCAGTAGCTCCGGTCGCGCAGCGCGATCTTCAGTTGTTCGCGCAGCGTGATGCCGGCGGGTTCCGCCCCGGCCGTGGGCTGAGGCCGCGGCTGGCCGCGCAGCCACCATGCCATCGGCGCGGTGGTCAGGGCGATCGCCGCCATCATCCACATCGCGTGCATCCAGCCGAACGCCGACATCACGGCCTGGTTCAGCGGTGCGAAGACAAACTGGCCCATGCTGCCGCCCGCATTGATCACGCCGCCGGCGAACGAGCGGCGCTCGGCCGGAATGTGCTTGGCCGTGGCGCCGATCAGGATCGAGAAGCTGCCCGCGCCCGCGCCGGCGGCGCTGAGGATGCCGATCGCAACGATCAGGCCCCACTCGCTGGTGACCTGCGTGGTCAGTGCGGAGCCCGCAGCCAGCATCACGGCGCCCAGCACGATGACGCGGCCCGGGCCCCAGCGGTCGGCGGCGGCGCCGAACACCGGCTGTACCACGCCCCATACCAGCTGGGCGATCGCCATCGCGAAGCTGATCGTGGCAATGCCCAGTCCCGTATGCGTGTTCAGCGGAGAAAGAAACAGCCCGAGCGAGCCGCGCGTACCCATCGTCACCATCAGGATCGCGGCCGCCACCAGCACGAACGTCCAGTGGCCGGTGGCGCGCCGGGCGGCAGGCGGGGAAGTTGTCCGGATCGAGGTCAGCATGGGATTTCCAGTGTCGTAGGGAGCACCCATTATCGGCAGCGGGCAAGGCCGGGACAAATGATAAGATTTCCGCCTTACTATAGAAAATTTCTACCATGACGGTTCCGGTCAAGGCCCTGCTGGCATTCGATGCGGCGATGAAGCACAGCAGCTTCGCGCTGGCGGCGGCGGAGCTGCACGTGACGCCCGGCGCGGTGGGGCAGCAGATTCAGAAGCTGGAACAGTGGCTCGGCGTATCGCTGTTCGTCCGGTCGACGCGGCAGGTGCAGCCCACCGCCGAGGCGCTCAACTACTGGAGCGCCGTCGCGCCGGCGCTGGCGCGCATCCAGCATGCCAGCGACCAGTTGCGCCTGAAGCAGAGCAACGAGGTCTGGCTGTCGATTCCGCCGACGCTGGCGGCCAAGTGGTTCGCGCCGCGGATGGCGGCATTCCTGGCGCGGCATCCGGGCATCTCGCTGCATCTTTCCGCCACCACCGCGATGGTCGACCTGGAACGCGACCGCGCCGACCTGGCGATCCGCCATTTCGACGGCAAGGATCCGGCCCTGCATGCGGACCTGCTGTGGCGCGACGAAGTCCACCTGTATTGCGCGCCGGCCTATGTCCGCAAGATGCGCCTGAAAACGCCGGCGGACCTGGCGCGCGCCACGCTGCTGCACACCACGTTCCACCCGCACTGGAAGGAATGGCTGCTGCGCTTCTCGCCGCTGACGGCGCGCGAGATCGACGCGATTCCCGGCCAGCACTTCGACCAGGGCATCCTCGCCATCGAAGCGGCGCGGCACGGGCAGGGAGCGGCACTGAGCAGCGCCGCCCTGACCGAGGCGGAAATGCGCGACGGCTTGCTGTGCGAACCGTTTGCCCACACGCTGCCGCTGCCGAAGGGATATTACGTCGTGCACCATCGGCAGGCGCCGTTGCGTCCGGCCGCCGTGGCGCTGAGGGACTGGCTGCTGGAAGCGGCCACGCAGTAAGGCTTATCGTGCGTGACTCCCCCTCGGCCACGGCGTGCCGCGTCAGGCTGCCGAGTGCCGCCGGAAATGGCTCAGCGTGGGCCCGGTGCCGGCCAGCCGGTCGATGCTGTCGCCGAACATGCGGGCGGAAGCGGCAAGCACCAGCGCTTCCCCTGCCGCCGGCCGTTCCAGCAGGGCAGGCGTGACATGCGCCAGCACCGGGATTTCCTCGGCCAGCGGCGCGCCATGGTCGGCAAACAGGCCATCCTCGCCGGAGCCGGCAACCGTGCGGATGCGCCGGCTTTCCCGGTAAGTGCTGAAGCCCCACAGTTGCGCCACGCAGTGCAGCGCCATCGCCATCACTTCACCGGCCGGGTACAGCGCCAGCAGCGTCTCGCGGAAACCGCCGCGCAGGCTGCCGTTGACGCGCGACCACGCGTTGCCATGGATGAGCGCCCCCGCCAGGTCCGCATGGCAGACCAGCACGCCGCCGGGATAGGCGCCGACGAACATGGCGTCATCGCCGGGATGCAGCGCATGCCACAGCGAGACCTCGCCGGCATGCCGGTAACCATCCGCGGCGAGTTCGCGCACGATGCCGGCTGCCCGGTCCACGTCGTTGCCGGCGGGAGCCCCGAAGGTGCCGGGCCGGTCCGTCGCGCACACGATCGACAGTTCCCAGCGCATCGCGCCAGCTTCCCTCATCATCTCCGGATTCATCCCGGGGATTCATCCCGCGTCGCCGCCGGTATCCGCGTCCTCGGGTACCGACGTGTTCACGGCCGGCGCGTCATGCCCGGCGCGGTGCGCCGCGAGGGCGCCCAGCACGATGGCATCGAGGCCTTCGCCGCGCGCCGTATCCATGTGCAGGTAGAGCCGGCTGCGCATGCGCGGCGCCCAGTAGCGCTGGATGTGCTGGGCGATGCCCGTCTGCGCTTCCTCGCGGTCGGGAAAAGAGGCATAGAAGCTGCCGATCTGGTTGGCCATCGTGACCAGGTTGTCGATGTTCATCCGCGCACCTCCAGCAGCGCATTGCCTGCCCCGTCGGCGGCCAGGCTGGCATCGGCCAGTCCCAGTTGCGCCGTGTTGAAGCGCTGGTACTCGCGCTGCCATTCCGACGGCTGCTGCACCGGCATCACCTGCACGGCCGTTACCTTGTACTCGGGGCAGTTGGTGGCCCAGTCGGAATTCTCCGTGGTGATCACGTTGGCACCCGATTCCGGGAAGTGGAACGTGGTGTAGACCACGCCCGGCTGCATGCGCTCCGTCACCAGCGCGCGCAGCACGGTCTCGCCGGCGCGGCTCTGGATGCCCACCCAGTCGTCGTTCCTGATGCCGCGCTCCTGTGCGTCGTGCGGGTGGATCTCGAGCCGGTCCTCGTCGTGCCAGCGCACGTTCTCCGTGCGCCGCGTCTGCGCGCCCACGTTGTATTGCGACAGGATGCGGCCCGTCGTCAGGATCAGCGGATAGCGCCGCGTGACCTTCTCGCTGGTGGCCACGTACTGGGTGATGATGAAGCGGCCCTTGCCGCGCACGAAGGTGTCGACGTGCATCGTCGGCGTGCCTTCCGGGGCCGCATCGTTGCAGGGCCACTGGATGCTGCCCAGTTCATCGAGCCGGCGGTAGCTGACACCCGTGAAGGTGGGCGTCAGCCGCGCGATCTCGTCCATGATTTCCGACGGATGGCCGTAATTCATCGGGTAGCCCAGCCGGTTCGACAGCGCCATCGTTGCTTCCCAGTCGGCCAGACCGGCGCGCGGCGGCATCACCTTGCGCACGCGCGAGATGCGCCGCTCGGCATTGGTGAACGTGCCGTCCTTTTCCAGGAACGACGAGCCGGGCAGCAGCACGTGCGCGTACTTGGCCGTCTCGTTCAGGAAGATGTCCTGCACCACGATGCACTCCATCGCCGACAGCGCCGCGGTCACGTGCTGCGTGTTCGGATCGGACTGCACGATATCCTCGCCCTGGCAATACAGGCCCAGGAAACTGCCGTCGAGCGCCGCATCGAACATGTTCGGAATGCGCAGGCCGGGTTCGTCCTGCAGCGGTACGCCCCAGGCCTGCTCGAACATGCCGCGCACGGTACTGTCGGATACGTGCCGGTAGCCGGGCAGCTCGTGCGGGAAGGAGCCGATGTCGCACGAGCCCTGCACATTGTTCTGGCCGCGCAGCGGATTCACGCCCACGCCTTCGCGCCCCACGTTCCCGGTTGCCATGGCCAGGTTGGCGATCGCCATCACGGCCGTCGAACCCTGCGCATGCTCCGTCACGCCGAGGCCGTAGTAGATCGCCGCATTGCCGCCGGTGGCATACAGCCGTGCCGCTTCGCGTACCTGCGCCGCCGGCACGCCGGTCACGCTTTCCATTTCCTCCGGCGAATTGGCCGGCTGCGCCACGAAGTCGCGCCACTGCAGGAACGCGCGGTCCTCGCAGCGTTCGGCGATGAACTCTTCCGCCAGCAGGCCTTCGGCGACGATCACGTGCGCCAGCGACGACAGCAGCGCCACGTTGGTACCGGGCCGCAGTTGCAGGTGGTGGTCGGCGCGCACGTGCGGCGACTTGATCAGGTCGATGCGGCGCGGGTCGGCGACGATCAGGCGGGCGCCCTGGCGCAGCCGCTTCTTCATCCGCGAGCCGAACACCGGGTGGCCGTCGGTGGGATTGGCGCCGATCACCAGCACCACGTCGGTATGCTCGATCGACTTGAAGCTCTGCGTGCCGGCCGATTCGCCCAGCGTCTGTTTCAGGCCGTAGCCGGTCGGCGAGTGGCACACCCTTGCGCAAGTGTCCACGTTGTTGTTGCCGAAGGCCGCACGCACCAGCTTCTGCACCAGGTAGCCTTCCTCGTTGGTGCAACGCGACGACACGATGCCGCCGATCGCATCGCGGCCATGTTTCGCCTGGATGCGGCGGAATTCCGATGCCGCGTAATCCAGCGCTTCGTCCCACGATACCTCGCGCCACGGATCGGTGATCTTCGCGCGGATCATCGGCTTGGTGATGCGGTCCTTGTGCGTGGCATAGCCCCACGCGAAGCGGCCCTTCACGCAAGCATGGCCCTCGTTGGCCTTGCCGTCCTTCGCCGGCACCATCCGCACCACCTCGTTGCCCTTCATCTCCGCGTTCAGCGAGCAACCCACGCCGCAATAGGCGCAAGTGGTGGTGATGCTGTGCTCGGCCTGGCCCAGCCAGATCACCGATTTCTCCGTCAGCGTCGCCGTCGGGCAGGCTTCCACGCAGGCACCGCACGATACGCATTCCGACTCCATGAACGGTTCGTTCTGGCCCGCTGAAACGCGCGAGTCGAAGCCGCGGCCGGAGATCGTCAGCGCGAACGTGCCCTGGGTTTCCTCGCACGCCCGCACGCAGCGGTTGCACACGATGCACTTCGACGAGTCGAACGTGAAGTAGGGGTTCGATTCATCCTTTTTCAATGAGAGGTGGTTGTCGCCGTCGTAGCCGTAGCGCACCTCGCGCAGGCCCGTCACGCCGGCCATGTCCTGCAGCTCGCAGGCGCCGTTGGCGGGGCAGGTGAGGCAGTCGAGCGGGTGGTCGGAGATGTACAGCTCCATCACGCCCTTGCGCAGCTGCTGCAATTTCGCCGACTGCGTGCGCACCACCATGCCTTCCTCGACCGGCGTGGTGCACGATGCCGGATAGCCGCGGCGGCCATCGATCTCGACGAGGCACAGCCGGCACGAGCCGAACGGTTCCAGGCTGTCGGTGGCGCACAGCTTGGGAATGTTGATGTTGCCCAGTGCCGCGGCGCGCATCACCGAGGTGCCCGCCGCGACGGTCACGCGCTGGCCATCGATCTGCAGCGTGACGTAGTCGGTGATTACGGCGGGCGGCGGCGTGCCGAGGTCGCGGGTCAGGATGGTTTCGATCATCGTGTTCTCCTCAGGCGGCATGCCGGGACGTATCCGGCTGGCCGAAGTCTTGCGGGAAGTGGTTCAGTGCCGACAGCACCGGGTAGGGCGTCATGCCGCCCATCGCGCACAGCGAGCCGTTCAGCATCGTGTCGCACAGGTCGCGCAACAGGTGAATTTGCTGGACCGGCTGCGTGCTGGCGCGGATCTTGTCGATCACTTCCACGCCGCGCGTGGAGCCGATGCGGCAGGGCGTGCACTTGCCGCACGATTCGATGGCGCAGAATTCCATCGCGTAGCGCGCCAGCCTGGCCATGTCGGCACGGTCGTCATGCACCACGATGCCGCCGTGCCCCAGCACCGCCCACAGCGAGGCGAACGCTTCGTAGTCGAGCGGCGTATCCCATTGCGATTCGGGCAGGTAGGCGCCCAGCGGGCCGCCCACCTGCACCGCCTTGATGGGCCGGCCCGACGCACTGCCGCCGCCGTAGCCGTACAGGATCTCGCGCAGCGTGACGCCGAAGGCCAGCTCGATGAGGCCACCATGCTTGATGTTGCCGGCCAGCTGCACGGGAAGCGTGCCGCGCGAGCGGCCCATGCCGTAGTCCTGGTAGTAGGCGGCGCCCTTGTCGAGGATGATCGGCACCGTGGCCAGCGACAGTACGTTGTTGATGACGGTGGGCTTGCCGAACAGGCCGGCCAGCGCCGGCAGGGGCGGCTTGGCGCGCACGATGCCGCGCTTGCCTTCCACGCTTTCCAGCAGCGCGGTTTCCTCGCCGCAGATGTAGGCGCCGGCGCCCTTGCGCACTTCCAGCTCGAACGCGCGGCCGGAGCCCAGCACGTCCGCGCCCAGGTAGCCGTGATGGCGGGCGACGGCGATGGCGCCCTCCAGCCGCGCGATCGCGTGCGGGTATTCGCTGCGCACGTAGATGTAGCCGCGCGTGGCGCCGACGGCGACGCCGGCGATGGTCATGCCTTCGACCAGCACGAACGGATCGCTTTCCATGACGATGCGGTCGGCGAAGGTGCCGGAATCGCCTTCGTCGGCATTGCAGACGATGTATTTTTCGGTGCCCGGCGCCTTCAGTACCGTGTTCCACTTGATCCCGGTGGGGAAGGCCGCCCCGCCGCGGCCGCGCAGCCCGGAGGCGGTCACGGCGGCCACGATCTCGGCCGGCGCCAGCGCGAGGGCATTGCGCAGGCCGCGATAGCCGCCATGGGCAAGGTAGTCGGCCAGCGAGCGCGGCTCGGTGATGCCGATGCGGGCGAACGTCAGCCGCTGCTGGCGCGCCAGGTAGGGAATTTCCTCGACCAGACCGAGTGCGAGCGGGTGGCCGGGTGCCCAGCCGGCATCGAACAGGCCGGGTACGTCCGCCGCATCGACAGGACCGAAGCCGGTACGGCCTTGCGGCGTTTCCACCTCCACCAGCGTTTCAAGCCACAGCAGGCCGCGGGTGCCGTTGCGCACCACCCTGATGTCGAGCCCGCGCTGCGCCGCTTCGGCCGCGATGGCGGCCGCCACGTCGTCCGCGCCTACCGCCAGCGCGGCCGAATCGCAAGGCACGTAGATGCGCGTGCTCATACGGCCTCCCGGGATGGCGCGGACAGAGTATCGGTCCTTAATACATCGGTCTTCAATACATCGGTCTTCAATACATCGGTCATCAGCGCGTCGAAGCGCGCCGGGGTTACCCGGGCGAACACGGCCTCATTGATCGTCAGCGCCGGCGCGGTGGCGCACTGGCCCAGGCAGTACACCGGTTCCAGCCCGAAGGCGCCGTCGGCGCTGCGGCCGTGCAGGCCACAGCCCAGCGCGCGCTCCGCATGCGCCAGCAGGGCGTCGCCGTCCATGCTCTGGCAGGCTTCGGCGCGGCATATCTGCACCACGCAGCGGGGCGGCGGTTCGGTGCGGAAGTAGTGGTAGAACGTGATCACGCCATGCACTTCGGCGCGCGACAGGTTGAAGTGCGCGGCGATGTCGGGCACGCGGTCCGGCGGAATGTAGCCGGCGCTGTCCTGCAGGCCGTGCAGCACCGGCAGCAACTGGTCTTGCCGGTTGCCGAGGCGGGCGAACAGGTCGGCGAGGATGCCATCGACGGCGGCGTGGGGGGCTTGAGCAGAAGGGATAGCTACTGCGGGGTTGGCGACTGCGGGCATGGCGTCTCCTGGTGTCGGCCGCTTATGCTCTGGTTTGCATATTCGGCTTGTGTTTTATCGTGTAAATTCAGGCTAGCACCCTCCGAAAACCATATCAATAGGAAGGAATTTGCATATGCTCACCGTGGAAATCCGGCCCGACTGGTTCCTGCGCGATGCCCGTGGCGGCACCACCGCGCTGCCCGCGCTGCTGGCGCTGCTGGGCGCCGTCAGCGAGACGGGCAGCATCAGCAAGGCGGCCAGCCAGGGCGGCATGTCGTACCGGCATGCGTGGGGGCTGCTGCAGCAGTTCAGCGAACGGTTCGGCACGGCGCTCGTGCACAAGGTACGCGGGCAGGGCACGGTGCTGACGCCGCTGGCGGAAAAGCTGATCTGGGCCGATCGCCGCATCGGCGCGCGCCTCACGCCGCTCCTCGACAGCCTGGCGTCCGAACTGCAGCACGAGCTGGCACGGGTGCTGGCCGCCGACACGCGCGGCGTACGGCTGACGGCTTCGCACGGTTTCGCCGTGGCGGCGCTCGTGGCCCAGTTACGCGAAGCGGGTACCGCGGTCGACATCAGCTACCGCAGCAGCACCGAGGCGGTGGCGGCGTTGGCGCGCGGCGAGTGCGACCTGGCGGGATTCCACCTGCCGCTGGGGAAGTTCGAAGGCGCGGCGGCGGCGAACTACCGGCCATGGCTGAGCAACGGGCGCCACGCCTTCCTGCACCTGGCCGTCCGCGAGCTGGGCCTGTTCGTGGCGCCGGGCAACCCGAAGGGCGTTACCGGGCTGGCCGACCTGGCCCGCGCCGACCTGCGTTTCGTCAACCGCCAGCACGGCTCGGGCACCCGCGTGCTGCTGGAACTGCTGCTGGCCGACCGCGGCATCGATCCGGCCGCCGTCCCGGGGCACGACAGCGCCGAGTTCACGCATGCGGCGGTGGCGGCCTACGTGGCCAGCGGCATGGCCGATATCAGCTTTGGCGTGGAAACGGCGGCGCGGCGCTTCGGCCTGGGATTCATTCCCGTGTGCCGCGAGCGCTACTTCCTCGCCTGCGACCGGACGGCCCTGGCCCAGCCGTTGCTGGCGGCCGTGGCGGCGGCCATGGCGCAGCAGCGCTTCCGCGCCGCGCTGGCCGACCTGCCGGGGTACGACGGCACGCTGGCCGGCACCGAGGACGACCTGTCCACGCTGTTTTGATAAATTGCCAAACGAATCTTTCAAACTTAACCGCGGTCAAGGAACATGCGAGCACCGGCCCGCTAAGATGGGTTGCGTCTGATGCGGGACAAAAGCTTGTCCAGGCTCATCAGGCAGCGCAGAATACAAAAAAATAATTCCATCCCAGGCACGAGGAGACCGGCATGAGCAAGGCACTGGAAGGCATACGCATTCTCGACTTCACCCATGTCCAGTCCGGACCCACCTGCACCCAGCTGCTGGCCTGGTTCGGTGCCGACGTCATCAAGATCGAGCGGGCCGGCGAGGGCGATGCCACGCGTGCCCAGCTGCGCGATATCCCCGACGTCGACAGCCTGTACTTCACGATGCTGAACCATAACAAGCGCTCGATGACGCTCGATACGAAGCGGCCGGCCGGCAAGGCGGTGCTGGAAACCCTGATCCGCGACTGCGACGTGCTGGTGGAGAACTTTGCGCCCGGCGCGATGGACCGCATGGGCTTTTCGTGGGAGCGCATCAGCGAGCTCAACCCGCGCATGGTCGTCGCTTCCGTGAAGGGCTTCGGGCCGGGGCCCTACGAGCAGTGCAAGGTCTACGAGAACGTGGCGCAATGCGCCGGCGGCTCGGCCGCCACGACGGGCTTCGACGACGGGCCGCCCGTCGTCACCGGCGCCCAGATCGGCGACAGCGGCAGCGGCCTGCACCTGGCGCTGGGCATCGTCACGGCGCTGTTCCAGCGCACCGCCACCGGGCGCGGCCAGCGCGTGCAGATCGCCATGCAGGATGCGGTGCTGAACCTGTGCCGCGTGAAGCTGCGCGACCAGCAGCGCCTGGAACGCACCGGCGTGATGGAGGAGTATCCCCAGTACGCCAATGGCCGGTTCGGCGAGTCGGTGCCGCGCGCGGGCAACGCCTCCGGCGGCGGCCAGCCCGGCTGGATCCTGAAGTGCAAGGGCTGGGAGACCGATCCGAACGCCTACATCTATTTCATCGCCCAGGCGGCCGTGTGGCCGGCGATCTGCCGCGTGATCGGCCGCCCGGAATGGATCGAGGATCCGGCCTACGCCACGCCGCGCGCCCGGCTGCCGCACCTGATGCGGATCTTCGCCACCGTCGAGGAATGGACGAAGACGCTGACCAAGTTCGAGGTGATGGAGATTTTGAACCGCGACGACATCCCGTGCGGGCCGATCCTGTCGATGAAGGAGCTGGCCGAGGAACCGTCGCTGCGCGCCACCGGGACGATCGTCGAGGTCGACCATCCGGAGCGCGGGCCGTATCTGACCGTCGGCAATCCGATCAAGCTGTCCGACAGTCCCACCACGGTGCGGCGCTCGCCGCTGCTGGGCGAGCACACGACGGAAGTGCTGTCGCAACTCGGCTACAGCGACGAGCAGATCGCCGCGCTGCGCGCCGAACGGGTGATCTGACGCGGGAGGCGCGATGCGCACATTGGTGATGTTCCACCCCGATTGCCTGGAGCACCTGCCCGGGCCGGACCATCCCGAATCGCCGGGGCGGCTGCACGTGGTGATGCAGGCCCTGTGGCAGGCCGAATTCGCCGGGCTGGAATGGCGCGAGGCGCCGCGCGGTACGCGCGAACAGGTGCTGCTGGTGCATGACGCGGACTATGTCGATACCGTGGCCGCGCTGGCGCCCCTCGAAGGCAGGGCGGTTCTCGACGGCGGCGACACGGTGATGTCGCGCGGCTCGTGGGATGCCGTGATGTGCTGCGTTGGCGCGGCCTGCGCCGGTGTCGACGCCGTGCTGGCGGGCGAGGCGGACAACGTGTTCTGCGCCACCCGCCCCTGCGGCCACCATGCCGAGCCCGATCGGGCGATGGGCTTCTGCATCTTCAACCAGGTGGCCATCGCGGCGCGGCACGCACTGCAGGCTCACGGGCTGGCGCGGGTGGCCGTCATCGATTTCGATGTCCACCACGGCAACGGCACGCAGGCCGCCTTCCACGCGGAACCGCGCCTGTTCTTCGGCTCCAGCCACCAGTCGCCGCTGTATCCCGGCACCGGCGCGGCCAGCGAGCACGGCGGCAGCAACAACATCGTCAACGTACCGCTGCCGCCCGGCTGCGGCTCGCAGGCGTTCCGCAACAGCGTGGCGATGCGGCTGCTGCCGGCACTACGCGCGTTCGCGCCGGAACTGATCCTGGTCTCCGCGGGCTTCGATGCGCACCGGCTCGATCCGCTCGCGCAGATGGAGCTGGACGACGAGGACTTCGGCTGGATCACCCGCGAGGTGATGGCCATCGCCGCGGACGTGTGCGGCGGGCGCATCGTGTCCGTGCTCGAAGGCGGCTACAGCGGCGACGGGCTGGCCGGCGGCTGCGCGGCGCATGTGCGGGCGCTGATGGGCAGGTAGCGCCCGCGCGCCTGCCCGCCTGGTGTCGGACACCCGTTGTCGGGGTGTCGGACACCGGTGTTTGTGTGATGGCCATGCATCGTTCCGGAAAACCAGTGCCCGGCATCTCCGACGAAGACCGGTGTCCGACACCGAAGAACCGGTGTCCGACACCAAAGCTGGGCGCTGATGGGGAGGTAGGGCGCACCGGCAGCCGTCAGCCGCCCGCCGTCGGTATCAGCCGGCCGATCCACTCCGCGCCATCGTCGAGCAGGAATTGCCGGAAGGCGCTGGCGACCGGCGGCAGCCTTTTCTCGCGGCGGTGCACCACGTACCAGTTCAGCATCAGCGGGAAGCGCTCGACCGGCAGCACCACCAGGCTGCCCGACGCCACTTCGCGCCCGATCGTGTGCGCCGACAGGAAGCCCAGCCCGATGCCGGCGATGACGGCCTGCTTGATCGTCTCGGTGCTCTTGATCTCCATCGCCACCTGCAGCTCGGCCAGACGCGGCCCGAATGCATCCTCCATCGAATGCCACGTATCGGAACCCCGCTCGCGCACCACGAACGGGTGCCGCATCAGTTCGCGCAAGGCGATCGGTTCGCGGCCGGCCGCCGCCAGCGCATGCTGCGGCGCGGCGACGATCACATACGGGTGTGGCGCGAATGCATCGTTCTGCGTGTCCTGCGACGGCGGACGCACCATCACGGCGAGATCGGTGCGGTTGGCGGCCAGCTGGCCGAGCAGCTCTTCGCGGTTGTGCACGGTGAGGTTCAGCTGCACGCCAGGGTGGCGCCGCGCGAACGCCACCATCAGCTGCGGGAAAAAGTAGTCGCCGGCGCTGATCACGGCCACGTCCAGGCGGCCGCCGGAGATGCCGCGGTGCTGGGCCATCGCCGCCTCGGCTTCCTCGAACTGCAGGATGATCGCGCGGCTGAACGGCAGCAGCTCGGCGCCCGCCTGGGTCAGGAAGGTCTTCTTGCCCAGCTGCTCGAACAGCGTGGCGCCCACGTGGCCCTCCAGCGTGCGGATCTGTGTCGATACGGCGGGCTGCGTCAGGTGCAGCTCCTCGGCGGCGCGGGAAAAACTCAGGTGGCGCGCCACCGCCTCGAACGTCTTCAGCTGGCGCAGTGTCGCATTCCGCATGGCGCTCCCGGTGTCATGGCCATCCCGCTCCACGGCGGTTGAGATGTATTAAGGATCGCTGATGATTATCCCTAAAAACTTTAACTTTTGCTAATCATTTGACGCGCCTAGTATGGGACCGGTCAGCACCACCAACAATCACGGAGGAGACCATGACAATCACCGGCAGCGCCGCCACGGCGCAACGCAATGCCTGGAACGCGGCCTTCCACGAACTGGGCCTGCCCTGGTTCTGGGACACCGGCTGCGAACTGCCCGACTGCGGCGCCGAACGCGCCTGCGTACGCGACTACCTGGTAAGCCACCAGCCCCACCTGCTCACGGTCTACGACGCCGACTTCCTGGTCGAGGCGATCCTCGCCACCAAGGAGCGCTGCGAGGCGCACAGCGCGCAGGCGGGCGGCGACCTGGGGGCGGCGATCGACTGGCGCGAGCTGCGCCAGCCGCAGATCGGCATCTGAAATGTGCAAGCCGGGCGTGCGGGATTGCGACTACTCGAAACGATTTTTTGATTCTTAACCGCGGTCAAGGATATGCGAAAACCGTTCTTCCACAATCGTTCCATCTGTTGAACTTCAAATAAGTGATCGAGGCCCATGGCGTCAGCCGGCGGTCCCGGTCAAATCAGGTTCCAGAGTCTATCGGCAGCTTTCGTGGACCCAACAGGAGACAAACCATGAGCAACCCACTGCACCGCAGCATCGCCCGCCACCGCCTGCGAAACTCCGGCTCCCCGCCGGAAGCGCCATCCGTTCCACGGCCCGGCCATCAACGTCAATAACAGCGGTATCCGAACAGCGCTGAATAATCAGATGGGAGACATTGCATGAAAACCGACGCACCGAAAGCAATCGAAAGGCCAGCATCGTTCCGCTGGATGCAACTGATCATGGGCATCGTCTGCATGGCCATGATCGCCAACCTGCAATATGGCTGGACCCTGTTCGTCAATCCGCTCGCCGAGGCGCACGGCTGGACCAAGGCATCGATCCAGGTGGCCTTCACGATCTTCATCCTGACCGAAACCTGGCTGGTGCCGGTCGAGGGCTGGGCCGTGGACAAATGGGGTCCGCGCCCCGTGGTGCTGTTCGGCGGCCTGCTGTGCGCCATCGGCTGGGTGATGAACTCGTATGCCGACACCCTGACCGTGCTGTACATCGCGGCGGCCGTCAGCGGTATCGGTGCCGGCGCCGTCTACGGCACCTGCGTGGGCCAGTCGCTGAAGTGGTTCCCGGACCGCCGCGGCCTGGCCGCGGGCCTGACCGCCGCCGGCTTCGGCGCCGGCTCGGCCGCCACCATCATCCCGATCTCGAACATGATCGCGGAGCGCGGCTACCAGGACACGTTCCTGTACTTCGGCATCGGCCAGGGAGCGATCGTGATCCTGCTGGCACTGCTGATGGTGCGTCCGCCCCACACGGCGAGCAAGGCCATCAAGAAGAAGGTCAATCCGAACGTGCTGCAGACAACGGCCGACTTCAAGCCTTCGCAGATGGTGCGCACCCCGGTGTTCTGGGTGATGTACACGATGTTCGTGCTAGTCGCCGCCGGCGGCCTGATGGCCACCGCGCAGATGGGGCCGATCGCAACCGACTTCGAGATCGATGGCGTGAAGTTCAACGTCATGGGCATGGTCCTGCCGGCGCTGACCTTCGCCCTGGCGATCGACCGGGTGCTGAACGGGTTGACGCGGCCATTCTTCGGCTGGGTGTCGGACCAGATCGGCCGGGAGAAGACGATGTTCATCGCCTTCGCGCTGGAATCGGTGGGCATCATCCTGCTGTACTACTTCGGCCGCGATCCGATCATGTTCGTCATCCTGACCGGCCTGGTGTTCTTTGCCTGGGGCGAGATCTACAGCCTGTTCCCCGCCACGACGGCCGACACGTTCGGTACCCGCAACGCCGCCGGCAATGCCGGGTTGATGTACACGGCGAAGGGCACGGCATCGATCTTCGTGCCGATCTCCAGCATCATCACGGCCATGACGGGCAGCTGGGAAGCCGTCTTCTTCGTCGGCTGCGGCATGAACGCGGTGGCCGCCATCATGGCCTGGTGGGTGCTGCGGCCGATGCGCAAGCGCTTCATCGAAGAGTCGTCGGGCACGGTCAGCGTGCAGGATGACGAGAAACTGATGACCGGCAGCGCCGGCACCACGACCGCATCGCCGCTGCCGAACTGACCGGCAACTCCGCGGCACTCCCGCGGCCATTCCCCCGGCAAGTCCGCATGCACCGGTGTGCATGCGGACTCCCCGCGCCCTACTGTTCCTGACGAGGCTTCCCATGATCCAGCACTGGATACGTTTCACGCATCTCGACACCTTGCGCTTCGGCACGCTCGAGGGCGACAAGATCCGCGTTTTCAAGGGCGACATGTTCGATGCGCCGCAGCGCACGGACATCGCCATCCACCTGGCCGAAGTGCAGCTGTGCACGCCCGTCGTGCCGGGCAAGGTGCTGGCGATGTGGAACAACTTCCATGCGCTGGGCAAGAAGCTCGGGCTGCCGCCGCCGGAAGAGCCGCTGTATCTGATGAAACCGCCGACCTCGTACCTGGCGCCCGGCGGCACCATCCGCAAGCCGCGCTGCGACGGCAAGGTGGCCTTCGAAGGCGAGCTGGCGATCGTGATCGGCCGCAGCTGCAGCGGCGTGTCCGCCGAGAGCGCGCCCGACTACATCTTCGGCTACACCTGCGCCAACGACGTGACCGTGAGCGAGATCATCGGGCGCGATCCCACGTTCCCGCAATGGGTGCGCGCCAAGGGCTTCGACACCTTCTGCCCGTTCGGCCCCGTGGTCGCCACCGGGCTCGATCCGGCCATGCTGGTGGTGCGCACCATCCTGAACGGCGAAGTGCGGCAGGACTATCCCGTCAACGACATGGTGTTTTCCGCGGCCGAGCTGGTCAGCCGCGTGTCGCAGGACATGACATTGGAACCGGGCGACCTGCTGCTGTGCGGCACGTCGGTCGGCGTGGGCTCGATGCGCCCGGGCAGCACCGTCGTGGTGGAGATCGACGGCATCGGCAGGCTCACCAACCGTTTCGAGTAAAACCAGGGAGCAGATGATGAAGATCGCAGTGATCGGAGCGGGAGCAATCGGTGGGCTGGTGGGGGCGCGGCTGGCGCTGGCGGGCGAGGACGTGACGTTCATCGTGCGCGGCGCCAACCTGGAAGCCATCCGCAACCGGGGCATCAGGCTGATCGAGGCCGATGGCCAGGTACGGGTCGCGGCGCGCGTGCGCGCCACCGACGACTATGAAGCGGCGGGACTGCAGGATGTGGTCATCGTGGCGCTGAAGGCGCACCAGGTTGCCGACGTGGCGGGCCGTATCGGCGCGCTGTTCGGGCCGGAGACCGTGGTGGTGACCATGCAGAACGGCATTCCGTTCTGGTACTTCCATCGCCACGGCGGCGAATTCGACGGGCGGGCGGTGCTCAGCGTCGATCCCGCCGGCGAGCTGGCGCAGGCCATTCCGCCGGCGCGCATCCTCGGCTGCGTGGTCTACCCGGCGGCCGAGCTGGTATCGCCCGGCGTGATCCGCCACATCGAAGGCAGCCGGTTCCCGCTGGGCGAACTCGACGGCAGCACGAGCGAGCGGGCCGGCAGGGTGGGCGCCTGCTTCGAGCATGCGGGCCTGAAGGCGCCGGTGCTGGACAATATCCGCGCCGAGATCTGGCTGAAGCTGTGGGGCAACCTCAGCTTCAATCCCATCAGTGCGCTGGCGCATTCGACGCTGGTGGACATCTGCCAGCACCCGCTGGCGCGCGGCCTGGCGGCGAGCATGATGCGCGAGGCGGAAGCGGTGGCGGCCAAGCTGGGCATCGCCTTCCGCGTCACGCTGGACCGCCGTATCGAGGGCGCGGAAAAGATCGGCAAGCACAAGACGTCGATGCTGCAGGACGTCGAAGCGGGGCGTGGACCGGAAATCGACGCGCTGGTGGGATCGGTGATCGAGCTGGCCCGGATGACGGGCACGCCGACGCCGCACATCGATTCCGCCTACGCGCTGGTGAAGCTGCTGGAGCAGTCGATGGCCGAGGCGCGCAGCGGCGTGCGGCTGCACAAGGCGGTGGCGGCCTGACCGCGCCGGCGCCGGGCGAAAAAAAACCGGGACGGCATGGTCCCGGTTTTCCTGGAGTCCCGAGCCTTACAGGCCCCAGGTGTAGGCCGCTTCTTCGCGGTCCTGCTGCTGGTCGCTCAGCTTGTCGCGCCATTCCAGCTGGAAGAACTGGGCGATCAGGGCGGAGAGCGAGAAGTCGTTGTTCTGTTGCTTTGCGGTATCAGTGAGGCCGTTCATTTTGCTGCTCCTTGAATGGTTGAAAGCGTGTATGCCTTTGATTATAAAGGCGGCACACCCCCGGTCCAATTGACGGCAGCCATAACGGTCATTCAATGTGTGAATGACTGTCTATGAAAAAGCGCTCAAAAATCAGGCAAATTTATTTAGCGAGTGTCGGTAGGAAACTGTTGTTTTCGTTCGCTGCCTGGGGTAACCGGACAGTAACCGGAAGCCCGGTGGCGACCTGCGCGCGTCAGATCTTGCCCTGGTGCTTCAACCGGCTCAGCGTCTCGGGCGACAGGTTCAGGTAGTACGCCAGTTCCTTCTTCGGCAGCCGCTCGAACATGTCCGGGAACTTGCGCATGAAGCGGTGCACGCGGCCGGGCGCGTCGAGCAGGTGCAGCGTGATCGTGTGGGCCATGATGCCGCTCATCAGGTTCATCACCTCGTACTCGAACGCCTGCTTCACCGTGCTGTGGCTCTGCAGGAAATCCACCCATTGCGACAGCGGCATGCTGGCCACCCGGGCCTTCGTCATGCACACGATGCTGTACGGCGTGGGCGTCTTCAGGCACCACGCGGCATAGCTGGTTTCGATGTCGCGTTCGGAGGAGAAGCGCAGGATCATTTCCTTGGCCTCGTGGTTGGTGACCAGCCGCTTGAGGATGCCGTCGAGGATGAAGTACTGCTGCATGTCGTAGACGCCCTGGTTGAGGAGCAGGTCGCCCTTCTGGTGATTCGTCACCGTCAGGTATGGCTCCAGGGCGGCCATTTCGCTGTCGCGCAGTTCCTTGAGAACGATGTTCTGCTTCAGCTGTGCGCGAATGATGTTTCGTTCCGGGTGATTTGCGATGAGCGTCATGTGTAACCGGCCAACATACACGAGATACACATCATGCGGTGAATCTTGACCGCGGTCAATGATTCAAATCAGAGCGGCTGGCTATGATGGTTCCAGGGCGAATCGGCTGGCCAGGTCGCCTGAACCGACGGGCACCTCGAAAATAAATGGAGACAACCATGACCCACAATGTATCGGTAGAAGTCACCGACGGCTTCCACCTGGTGATCGATGCGCTGAAACACAACGACATCGACACGATCTTCGGCCTGGTCGGGATACCGATCACCGATCTCGCCCGCCTGGCGCAGGCCGAGGGCATGCGCTTCATCGGCTTCCGGCACGAGCAGAACGCGGGCAATGCGGCCGCCATCGCCGGCTACATGACGAAGAAGCCGGGCATCTGCCTGACCGTGTCGGCACCGGGCTTCCTGAACGGGCTGACGGCGCTGGCGAACGCCACCACCAACTGCTTCCCGATGATCCTGATCTCCGGTTCCAGCGAGCGCGAAATCGTCGACCTGCAGCAGGGCGACTACGAGGAGATGGACCAGCTGAACGTGGCGCGCCCGCACTGCAAGGCGGCCTTCCGCGTGCTGAAGGCCGAGGACATCGGCATCGGCATCGCGCGGGCGATCCGCGCCGCCGTGTCCGGCCGTCCCGGCGGCGTGTACCTCGACCTGCCGGCGCAACTGCTGGCGCAAACGATCGAGGCGGGCCACGCCCAGCGCTCGCTGGTCAAGGTGATCGATGCCGCGCCGCGGCAGCTGCCGGCACCCGAATCGGTGGAGCGCGCGCTGGCACTGCTGAAGGACGCGAAGAAGCCGCTGATCCTGCTCGGCAAGGGCGCCGCCTATGCACAGGCCGATGCCGACATCCGCGCCTTCGTCGAGCGCACCGGCATTCCCTACCTGCCGATGTCGATGGCCAAGGGCCTGCTGCCCGACACGCATGCGCAATCGGCTTCCGCGGCGCGCTCGTTCGTGCTGGCCGAGGCCGATGTCGTGGTGCTGGTCGGCGCGCGCCTGAACTGGCTGCTGGCGCACGGCAAGGGCAAGACCTGGGGCAAGCCGAAGCAGTTCGTGCAGATCGACATCGCGCCGACGGAAATGGACAGCAACGTGGCGATCGCCGCGCCGCTGGTCGGCGACATCGGTTCCTGCGTGGGCGCGCTGCTGGCGGGGCTCGATGGCGCCGGCATCGACAAGCCGGACAGCGAATGGCTCGGCGCGATCGCCCAGCGCAAGGAACAGAACACGGCGAAGATGGCCGCGCTGCTGGACAAAAATCCGGTACCGATGAACTTCCACAGCGCGCTGCGTTCGATCCGCGACGTGCTGAAGGAATACCCGGACATCAACCTGGTGAACGAGGGCGCCAACACGCTCGACTTCGCGCGCAGCATCATCGACCAGTACCAGCCGCGCAAGCGTTTCGATTCCGGCACCTGGGGCATCATGGGCATCGGCATGGGCTTCGCGATCGGCGCCGCGGTCACCAGCGGCAAGCCGGTGGTGGCGGTGGAAGGCGACAGCGCCTTCGGCTTCTCCGGCATGGAGCTGGAAACCATCTGCCGCTATGAACTGCCGGTCACCACCATCGTGTTCAACAACAACGGCGTGTACCGCGGCACGGACGTGAACCCGACCGGCGGCAAGGACGTGGCACCTACCGTGTTCGTCAAGAACGCCCGCTACGACAAGATGATCGAGGCGTTCGGGGGTATCGGCTACCACGCCACCACGCCGGAAGAACTGGCGCGGGCACTCTGCGAGGCGATCGCCTCCGGCAAGCCGGCGCTGATCAACGCCGTCATCGACGAAACGGCCGGCACCGAAAGCGGGCGCCTGACGAACCTGAATCCGCAAAGCGCCGCGAAAAAGTAAATACACCGCGTTTGATTTTCCACGACGCCGGCACCACCGCTGCCGGCGCGGGGCCCCGCTACACCCCAGTTATGACCAAATCAAGGAGACTGCACCATGAGCAAGCCACTGGAAGGCATCAAGATCATCGACTTCACCCACGTCCAGGCGGGCCCCGCCTGTACCCAGATGCTGGCCTGGTTCGGCGCCGACGTGATCAAGGTGGAACGGCCGGGCTCGGGCGACGTCACCCGTTCGCAGCTGCGCGACATTCCCGGCGTCGATGCGCTGTACTTCACCATGTTGAACAGTAACAAGCGCTCCCTCACGCTCGATACCAAGACGGCCGACGGCAAGGAGATCCTGACGAAGCTGATCAAGGAGTCCGACGTGCTGGTGGAGAACTTCGGCCCCCGTGCGCTGGACCGGATGGGCTTCACGTGGGAGCACATCCGCGAGCTCAATCCCGGCATGATCGTGGCGTCCGTGAAGGGCTTCAGCGACGGCCACCATTACGAAGACCTGAAGGTGTACGAAAACGTCGCGCAATGCGCCGGCGGCGCCGCGTCCACCACCGGTTTCGACGACGGCCCGCCGACCGTCAGCGCCGCCGCGCTGGGCGACAGCAATACCGGCATGCACCTGGCCATCGGCATCCTGACGGCGCTGCGCTCGCGCGACGTCACGGGCCGCGGCCAGAAAGTGGCGGTATCGATGCAGGACAGCGTGCTGAACCTGTGCCGCGTGAAGCTGCGCGACCAGCAGCGCCTGGACCGTGTGGGCTACCTGGAAGAATATCCGCAATACCCGCACGGCAGCTTCTCCGACGTGGTGCCGCGCGGCGGCAATGCCGGCGGCGGCGGCCAGCCCGGCTGGGTGCTGAAGTGCAAGGGCTGGGAAACCGATCCCAACGCTTACATCTACTTCACGATCCAGGGGCATGCGTGGGCGCCGATCTGCCGCGCGATCGGCAAGGAGGAGTGGATCGACGATCCCGCCTACATGACGGCGCAGGCGCGCCAGGACAAGATCTTCGACATCTTCGGCACGATCGAGGAATGGCTGAAGGACAAGACCAAGTTCGAGGCGGTCGACGTGCTGCGCAAGTTCGACATTCCATGCTCGCCCGTGCTGTCGATGAAGGAACTTGCCAACGATCCGTCGCTGCGCGCCAGCGGCACGATCACCGAGGTGGACCACAAGGAGCGCGGCAAGTACCTGACCGTGGGCAGCCCGATCAAGTTCTCCGACCTGAAGGTGGAGATCAAGGGGTCGCCGCTGCTGGGCGAACATACCGACGAGATCCTCGAATCCCTCGGCTACAACCAGAATCAGATCGCGGCGCTCCACGAACAGCGCGTCGTCTGACCCCGGGTCGGATTTTCCAGGTTCTTCCCGTTCGCGCACCCGTTACAAGCGGGTGCGCTTTTTTCCATCGAGGAGCTCACATGACCACCGAGATCGACTTCGAACAGCTGGTGCGCGGCATCGGCGACGGCGTCATCGTCTGCGATGCGGCCGGCGCGATCACGTTCTGGAACGATGCCGCCACACGCATCTTCGGCTTCACGGCGAGCGACGCGCTCGGCCAGTCGCTCGACCTGATCGTTCCCGAACGCCAGCGGCAGCGCCACTGGGACGGCTATCACAAGACGGCGGCCACCGGCGAAACGCGCTATGGCAACGACCTGCTGCGCGTGCCCGCGCTGCACAAGGAAGGCAAGCCGCTGTCGATCGCATTTACTGTCGCCATGCTGTACAACCCTGCCGGCGCGGTCGCGTCGGTCATCGCCGTGGTGCGCGACGATACCGCGCGCTGGAGCGAGGAGCGGGCCCTGAAGGCGCGCGTGCGCGAGCTGGAAGCGGCCGCGCGCAGCGAGCCGGTCGCTTCCTGACCGGTCAGGGCGCCGTGGCGGCGACGTCCCAGCACGCCGCCGTGTAGCGCACCGTATCGCCGTCGACGAACGGCGCAAAGGCCGCCACGGCCTGCGGCACGATCGCCGCGCGGGCCGCGGCATCGAGCTGCGGCAGCGCGCGGCCGACGGGACCCATCATCGCTGCATAGCGGGCCAGGTCGCGCTGCGGGAACGCGCATGCCACGTCGCGCGGCGCGATGCGGATGTCCCGCCAGCCGGCACCGGCCAGGATGCCGTGCACGCGCACCACATCGGCAAACGCGAATTGCCCGGGGCCATCCGGCCTGCGGGGCGGGGCCGGCGGCAGTAGCGCACCCACCGCATGCTCGGCGGCCGTCATGAACGGGTTTTCTTCCGCCGTGCGCCACGCGAAAAACCGCAGCGTGCCGCCGCTGCGCACCGCGTGCCGCAGGTTCGCGAACGCGGCAGCGGCATCCTCGAAGAACATCATGCCGAAGCGCGACACCAGCGCATCGAAGCTGGCCGGCGCGAAGCCGTAGTGCTGGGCATCCGCGCACAGGAATTCGGCGGGCACGCCCGCGGCGGCGGCCATGTCGCGCGCCACGGCGATCATCGGCGCCGAGATGTCCACGCCGGTGGCGCGGCCCGTGCGGCGCGCCACCGCGAGCGTGGTGCCGCCGGTGCCGCAGCCCACGTCCAGCACCTGCTGGCCGGGGAGGACATCCTCCACCAGCAAGGTCTCGATACCGCGGAACATGTCGTCCAGTGTTTCGCGCAGGTCGACCCACGCATTGGCGCCCGTGGTATTCCACAGTTCCTGCTGAGAAACCGTCATTGCATCCATCGTCGCCTCCTTCATCCGGTGACCCGCCATCATGCCACGCCGGCACCGCAGTGCAAGCCAGCCCGTGCATCCGCCGCATATCGATATACCGCGAGCGCCTGAGGCGCTGCCCGCATTAGCAAAACCGAAACGATTCGTTTCCACCTGCGCGGCGCGTCGATAACATCCTTGCACCGTCATCACCTGTCATGACAGGACATACCAGCACATGCAAGGACACCGCACATGACTCTTTTCCGGGCTCTCGAAACCTCCGCCGCACCCCTGTATTCGCAAGTGCGCGAACGCCTGCGCGAGCGGATCGTCGACGGCACCTACGAACCGGAGGCCCGCCTGCCGGCCGAAAGCGAGATCAGCGCAATCTTCAGTGTCAGCCGCATCACGGTGCGCCAGGCGCTGGCCGACCTGCAGCACGAAGGCCTGATCGTCAAGGTGCCGGGCAAGGGCACCTTCGTCGCCCAGCCCAAGCCGAGCCAGGACCTGGCGCGGCTGGAAGGCTTCGGCGAAGCGATGTCGCGCCGCGGCCATACGGTCGTCAACCGCGTGCTCAGCCACCTGACGGTGCCCGCCGAATCCCACGTGGCCAGCCAGCTGCACGTGCCGGCCAGCGCCCGCGTCACGGAAATCCGCCGCGTGCGCCACGTCGACGATGCGCCGGTGTCGTATGAAATCACCTACCTGCCCACCCGCATCGGCGACCGGCTGCGCGGCGAGAACCTGGCCGAACGCGACATCTTCCTGATCCTGGAAACGGATTACGGCCTGTCGCTGTCGCATGCGGACATCCAGATCGGCGCCATCGCCGCCGACGCCGGACTGGCGGCGGCGCTGCACGTGGCGCCGGGCACCGCGCTGCTGCGGATCGAACGCCTGACATGGACGGCCGACGGCATCCCGCTCGATTTCGAATACCTGTACGTGCGCGGCGACGCCTTCCAGTACACGCTGCGCCTGCCGCGCCGCACCTCGACAACCAACCCTGGGAATTGATATGGAGACAATCGAACAAACCGTCGACGTGCTCGTCATCGGCGGCGGCACCGCCGGGCCGATGGCCGCCGTGAAGGCGAAGGAAGCCAATCCCGCCCTGCGCGTGCTGCTGCTGGAAAAGGCCAACGTCAAGCGCAGCGGCGCCATCTCGATGGGCATGGATGGCCTGAACAACGCCGTGGTGCCGGGCTTTGCCACGCCCGAGCAGTACGTGAAGGAGATCACGGTCGCCAACGACGGCATCGTCAACCAGAAAACCGTGATGGCTTACGCGCAAAACAGCTACGCCATGATCGAGGAGCTGGACCGCTGGGGCGTGCGCTTCGAGAAGGACGAAACGGGCGACTACGCGATGCGCAAGGTGCATCACATGGGTACCTACGTGCTGCCGATGCCGGAAGGGTACGACATCAAGAAGGTGCTGTACCGCCGCCTGAAGCGCACCCGCGTGGAGATCACCAACCGGCTGGTGGCGACGCGCCTGCTGCTGGCGGAAGACGGCAGCATCGCCGGTGCGATGGCGTTCGACTGCCGCACCGCCGACTTCCACGTGATCCGCGCGAAGTCGGTCGTGCTGGCCACCGGCGCGGCCGGCCGGCTGGGGCTCCCGGCATCAGGTTATTTGTTCGGCACCTATGAAAACCCGACCAACGCGGGCGACGGCTACAGCATGGCGTACCACGCCGGCGCGGAACTGTCGGGCATCGAGTGCTTCCAGATCAATCCCCTCATCAAGGATTACAACGGCCCGTCGTGCGCCTACGTCACCGGCCCGTTCGGCGGCCACACCACCAACGCCAGGGAAGAGCGCTTCATCGAATGCGACTACTGGAGCGGCCAGATGATGCAGGAGTTTTACAACGAACTGCAGGGCGGCAACGGCCCGGTGTTCCTGAAGCTGAACCACCTGGCCGAGGAAACCATCCAGACCATCGAAACGATCCTGCACACCAACGAACGCCCGAGCCGGGGCCGCTTCCACGACGGCCGCGGCACCGATTACCGCCAGCAGATGGTGGAAATGCACATCTCCGAGATCGGCCTGTGCAGCGGCCATTCAGCTTCCGGCGTGTGGGTCGACGAAAACGCCCGCACCACGGTCGCGGGCCTGCATGCCGCCGGCGACCTGGCCTGCGTGCCGCACAACTACATGCTGGGCGCCTTCGTGTACGGCAAGCTGGCCGGCGAGAGCGCCGCCGCGTACTGCGCCGGGCACGAGCTGCCGGCCGTCGACGAAGCGCAGGTCGAAGCGGAACGCCAGCGCGTCTGGGCGCCGCTGCACCGCGAGGACGGCCTGCCGCCGAACCAGGTCGAGTACAAGCTGCGCCGCATGGTCAACGATTACCTGCAGCCGCCGAAGGTCACGAAGAAGATGGAAATTGGCCTGCAGCGCTTCGAATCGATCCGGCAGGACCTCGACCGCATCCAGGCGCGCAATCCCCATGAACTGATGCGCGCGATGGAAGTGCATGCGATCCGCGACTGCGCCGAGATGGCGGCGCGCGCCTCGCTGTACCGCACGGAGAGCCGCTGGGGCCTGTACCACAACCGCGTCGACTACCCGCAGCGCAACGACCAGGACTGGTTCGTGCACGTCCAGCTGCAGAAGCAGGACGGGCAGATGACCTGCTTCAAGCGCGCCATCGAGCCGTACATCGTGCCGCTCGACGACGAAGAAAAAACCGCATATCAACGCCTGCGGGTTGCACAACCGCTGGCCGCCTGAAGGAGAAGCAATGCCCACCACGATCAACATCACCAGCGTGCCGGTCACCGTGGATGCCGACAAGTGCATCGCCCACAAGGGCTGCACCGTCTGTGTCGACGTGTGCCCGCTCGACGTCCTCGCCATCGACCTGTCGAAGGGCACGGCGTACATGAAGTTCGACGAATGCTGGTACTGCATGCCGTGCGAGAAGGATTGCCCCACCGGCGCGGTGCACGTCGATATCCCCTACCTGTTGCGATGATTTTTGGAGAATAAAAAATGACATTGTCCAGACACCTGATCGGTCTTTCCCTGCTCGTTGCATTCAGTGGCGCCAGCGCCGAAACGATCCGCGTTGCCATCGGCACCCAGGACACGACGATCAACTGCGCCACCGGCGGCCTGCTGATCCGCGAGCTGAACCTGCTGCAGAAATACCTGCCCAAGGATGGCAAGTACAAGGATGCAAAGTACGACATCGTGTGGAAGAACTTCACGTCCGGCGCTCCGCTGACGAACGAGATGGTGGCCGGCAAGCTCGATATCGGCTCGATGGCCGACTTCCCCGGTTCGTTCAACGGCGCCGCGCACCAGAAGGCCGGCAAGAAAAGCATCTTCATCACCGTGCTGTCCGGCAGCACGCTCGGCTCCGGCAATGGCATTGTCGTGCCGAAAGGCTCGAGCGTGCAGTCGCTGGCCGAATTGAAGGGCAAGACGATCTCGGTGCCGTTCGCCTCGACGGCGCACGGCATGCTGCTGCGCGCCGTGAAGGCGCAGGGCTGGGATCCGGAAAAGGACGTCAACATCACCACGCAGGCGCCGGAGATCGCCGGTTCGGCCCTGCAGAGCAACAAGATCGAGGCGCATGCCGACTTCGTGCCGTTCGCCGAGCTGTTCCCCCACCGTGGCTACGCCCGCAAGATCTTCGACGGCTCGCAGGCCAGGGCGGCCACGCTGCACGGCAGCCTGGCCGATTCGGCCTACGCGAAAAAATATCCGGAGATCGTGGTGGCCTACCTGCGCGCCGCGCTGGAAGCCGACCGGCTGATCGCCGCCGAGCCGGAAAAATACAGCGAACTGATCGCCAAGGTGACCGGCATCGAGGCCGAGATCAATTACCTGTTCCATGGCCCGGTCGGATTGCAGACGCGCGACTTCACGTGGAAACCGGAATACCGGCAAGCCGTCGCCACGTCGATCGAGACGCTGCGCCTGCTCAAGCGCACCGAGACCGACATCGACGTGAACAGCTTCATCGACGACTCCTACCTGCGCACCGCGTTCAGCCAGTCGAAGCTCGACTACGACAAGGCGCTGAAGAACTATGCCAAGCTGCCGCTCTCCGCCAAGGACGCGGTGACCGGCAAGCCGATCGCCGACTTCCGCCAGCTCACGCAGATCTGGGTGCAGGGCGAGCCGCTGGTGCGCCACTATGCGAACGCCGGCACGGCATTCGCCGAGCTGCGCAAGCTGGAGCAGGGCGGCAAGAAGGTGCGCACCGTGTATGCGCATGACCAGGAAAGCGGCCTGAAACTGCTGGCGGGCGATGCGTGGTTCGTCGTCAAGGGCAAGGACGTGGGGGCATTCCTGCTGAAGGCCGATGCCGATGCATGGGCGAAGAAGAACGGCGGCCAGGTCGTGGATTACGACCGGCTCAAGGCTGGCACTGCGATCTGACCGGAAGCCATCGTGAACACGACCGCATCGAAAATCCTGCGCGCGATCGTCGGACTGCTGTCGATCGCCGCCTGCGTGGCAGCCTGGCAATGGGCCGCATCGCGGCACGTCGACTTCGGCCTCGTCACGTTCCAGAACGTGCCGGCGCCAAGCGACGTGGTGGTGGCGGCAAAGGACCTGGTCGAATCGCCGAAGCTGGCGCAGCACCTGTCGGCCAGCGTATACCGCGTATTTGCCGGCTTTGCCGGCGCCGCACTGGCCGGCATCCTGCTGGGCCTCGTCATCGGGCGTTCGCGCTGGATCGAAGACGTGCTGATGCCGCCGCTGGAAGTACTGCGGCCGATCCCCGCGGTGGCCTGGATTCCGCTGGCGATCCTGATGTTCCCGTCGTCGGAAGCGTCGATGGTGTTCATCACCTTCATCGGCGCGCTGTTCCCGATCCTGCTGAACACGGTCCACGGCGTGGAAGCCGTGGACCAGCGGCTGGTTGCCTCGGCGCGCAGCCTCGGGGCGGGGCGCTGGAGCATCTTCTCCGAAGTGATCCTGCCCGCCGCCGCGCCCAGCATCGTTACCGGACTGGCGATCGGCATGGGCACGGCGTGGTTCTGCCTCGTGACGGCCGAGATGATCTCCGGCCAGTTCGGCATCGGCTACTACACGTGGGCGTCGTACACGATCCAGAATTATCCCGAAATCGTGGTGGGCATGCTGTTCATCGGCGCCATCGGCATGGGCAGCAGCGTGCTGGTGAAGAAGATCGGCAATCTGTTCCTTCCCTGGTACCTGATGACGAGGACGAAATCATGAACCGCATTTCCGCCATCGAAGAACGCGCACTGCGCAGTGATGCCAACCCCGGGGTGCTGGGTGGCATCGACATCGACCATCTCACCATCCGCCTGGGGCAGGGAAAGCAGGCATTCGATGCCGTGCAGGACGTATCGCTGCAGATACGGCCCGGTGAATTCGTCTGCGTGCTGGGGCCGTCCGGCTGCGGCAAGTCGACGCTGCTGGGCGGGCTGGCCGGGCACTGGCAGCCGAGCGGCGGCAGCATTCGCGTCGATGGCGAGACCGTGTCCGGTCCGCATCCGGACCGCGGCCTGGTGTTCCAGCACCACACGCTGTTCCCGTGGAAGAAAGTGCTCGACAACGTGGCCTTCGGCCTGAAGATGAAAGGTGTCGGCCGCGCCGAACGCCACCAGCGGGCACGCGACATGCTGAAACTCGTCGGCCTGGAAGGCTTCGAGGACCGCTACCCGGTACAGCTTTCCGGGGGCATGCAGCAGCGGGTGGAAATCGCCCGCGTGCTGATCAACGGCCCGCGCGTGATGCTGATGGACGAGCCGTTCGGCGCCCTCGACGCGCAGACGCGCCTGAAGATGCAGGAACTGCTGCTGGACGTGTGGAGCCGGGTGAAGACGACGATCGTGTTCATCACGCACGACATCGACGAAGCGCTGTTCCTGGCCGATCGCATCCTGGTGATGAGCCCCCGCCCGGGCCGCATCATCGACGAGATCCGGCTCGATTTCCCACGGCCGCGCAGCCCGGAGCTGGTGACGTCGCCCCAATTTGCCGCCTATAAACGCCACTGCCTGGCGCTGCTGCACCCGCACGCGAACATCGTGCCGCTCGACCGCCTGAGCCCGTTGGGCCCTGCCGGTGCGGCACCACATCATGCATAAGGATCAGAAAAAATGACCGATTACGACGACCCGGAACTGGCGGAAATCGCCGAACGGCTGCGCGACCCCGATGCGACCGTGCGCCGCATCGCGGTAATGGCGCTGGCCGACTTCGACGGCGACGAGCACCTGCCGCTGCTGGTCGATGCGCTGGCCGATACCGCGGCCGAGGTGCGTGCCGAGGCGGCACGGGCGCTGGAAGCGTTCGAGACGCCGGACAGCGTGGCCGGCGTGGCCCGGCTGTTGAACGATGAAGACGAGGACGTGCGCGAGGCCGCGGCGCAAAGCCTGGCGCAGTTGAAGCTGGCCTCGTCGGCCATCGCGCTGCTGCCTTACCTTGCCAGCGGCGACAGTTTTGTCCGGGCCGCCGCGCTGCGTGCGGTGCGCGAACTGCGTGCGCCGGAAACGGCCGCGCCGGCGCTGGCCGCGCTGGACGACGCCGATCCGCTGGTGCGGCGCGAGGCCGTGTCCGTGCTGGGCTGGCTGAAGCATGCCGAAGCCTTGCCGGCACTGACGAAACTGGCGACCGGCGATCCGCACGCCGACGTGCGCCGCGCCGCCGTGGGCGCGCTCGGTGCCGCCACGGGCGATGCCGTACTGCCGGCGCTGCTGTCGGCGCTGCGCGACGCCGCCTGGCAGGTGCGCGAGGAGGCGGCCGCCACGCTGGGCAAGCTGCGCCTGCAGGGCGCCGCCGCAGCACTGATCGCCGCGCTGGACGATCCGTACTGGCAGGTGCGCCTGCGCGCCGCCCGCAGCCTGGGCCGCCTGCGCAGCGCCGATGCGCTGCCCGCGCTGATCGCCGCGCTGACCCACACGATCAGCAACCTGCGCAAGGAAGCCGCGCTGGCGCTGGGCGAGATCGCCTCGCCGCTGGCCCTGCCGGCGCTGCGCGAAGCGGCCAACGATCCGGACCCGGAAGTACGCAAGTCGGCCCGGCTGGCACTCCAGCAAAGCGGGGAGGCGGCATGAGCATCGACGACGCAGCGCACATCGACACCATCGAAAACCGCACGCGCGACGGCATCCTGGCCGTGCGCTGGGCCGGCGGCAGCCAGCATGCGTTCACGCACGCCGAACTGCGCGCCGCCTGCCCCTGCTCCGAATGCCGCGCATTGCGGCGCGCCGGCGCCATCGTCGAAGCAGCGCCGGAAGTGCGGCTGACCGCCATCGAACCGGCCGGCGCCAATGCGCTGAACCTCGGCTTCAGCGACGGGCATGCGCGGGGCATCTACCCGTTCGCGCTGCTGGCGGAACTGGCTGCAATCCCCTGCTGAGCCCGTGTCCCCGTGCCTGGCACCGGGACACGAGCTGAACTGGCCGCCGATCCCTGCTGAGCCCGTGTCCTCGTGCCTGGCACCGGGACACGAGCTGAACTGGCCGCCGATCCCTGCAGAGCTCCTGTCCTCGTGCCTGGCACCGGGACACGAACTCAGCAGGGAATTCCGTTGTCGCCGGCCGGATCAGCGCGCGGCGGGAGGCCTGCCGAAACTTTGCGTGATCCGGTCCAGCACGATCGCCAGCAGCACCACGCACAGGCCGCTCTCGAAGCCGAGGCCCACGTCCAGCTGCTGGATGCTGCTGAGGACTTCGCCACCAAGCCCGCCGGCGCCCACCATCGATGTCACGATCACCATCGACAGCGCCATCATGATCGTCTGGTTGATGCCGCCCATCACGGCCGGCAGCGCGAGCGGCAGCTGCACCTTGAACAGCAGCTGCCACGGGCTGGCACCGAACGCCTGGCCGGCTTCGATCTGCTCGCGGTCCACGGCAAGGATGCCCATCGTGGTCAGCCGCACCGCGGGCGGCATCGCGAAGACCACGGTGGCCAGCACGCCGGGCACGCGCCCCAGGCCGAACAGCATCACGGCGGGGATCAGGTAGACGAAGGCCGGCATCGTCTGCATGAAATCGAGCACCGGCCGCAGTGCCGCGTGCACGCCGCGGTGCCGCGCGGCCAGGATCCCCAGCGGCACGCCGAGCAGCAGGCTGATGGCGGTGGCGGCCAGCGTCAGGCCCAGCGTCGCCATCGTCTGCGGCCAGTAGCCCAGCGCCTCGATCAGGCCGAGCGCCAGCGCGGCCAGCACGGCGAAGCCCGACGACACGCGCCGCCAGGCCACGACCGCCGCCAGCGCCGCCAGCAGCCACCAGGGCAGCGCCTGCAATGCCGCTTCCACCGTGCCCGTGAAGGCTTCGATGCCGCGGCCGACCACGTCGAACAGCGCGCCGTTGTGATCCACCAGCCAGTGCACGCCATCGTTGATATGGCTGCCCAATCCCAGCTTATCCATGCAACGCTCCCATGCGGGCGGCAGCCTGCGGTGCCGCCGCGGCCAGGGCATGGGATGCCTGCAAGGCCGGCGCGACGCCGCGGAAGAACCTGCGCACATGCTCGTCCACCGGGCTGGCCGCCAGTTCCTCCGGCGTACCGTGCTGCAGCAGCTTGCCGTCATGGAGCAGGGCGATCCGGTCGGCCAGGTGCATCGCCTCGTCGACGTCGTGCGACACGAACACGATGGTGCGGCGTTTTTCCGCCTGCAGGTCGAGCAGCAGGTCCTGCATGTCGCGGCGGGTCAGCGGGTCCAGCGCGGAGAAGGCTTCGTCCATCAGCAGCAGCGCCGGATCGACGGCCAGCGCACGGGCCAGGCCGACGCGCTGGCGCATGCCGCCGGACAGCTGGTGCGGGAACTGTTTCGCATTGCCGGCCAGCCCCACCTGCTCCAGCACTTCGGCGGCACGGCGATGCCGCTCCGCTTTCGGTACGCCGGCGATCTCCAGGCCGAAGGCGGCATTGTCGATCACGCTGCGGTGCGGGAACAGCGCGAACGACTGGAACACCATCGCCATCGTGCCGCGCCGCAGGTATTGCAGCTTGCGCTCGGAAAGCGTGCCGAGATCGTGCCCGCCGACGATCACCTGGCCCGAGGTCGACGGCACCAGCCCGTTCATCAGCCGCAGCAGCGTCGACTTGCCGCAGCCGGAAAGGCCCATCAGCACGCAGATTTCCCCTTCGCCGACATCGAGCGAGATGCCGTCCAGCGCCGCGGCGCGGCCGCCGGCCGGCGCGTCCGGTGCCGGCGGGTAGATCTTCGTCACGTGATGCAGGGTGACCATGGCCGTCATGACGCTTCTCCCGGTAAGGTTACAGTTTGCCGCTCAGCGACAGGAATGCCGCGCGCGGCGAGCCGGCCAGCATCGTCGCGAACGCGCCCGAAGGGTCGGTGCTGGCGAAGCCGTTGGTGCCGATCGTGGCGAAGTACTTCTTGTCGAACAGGTTGGCCACGTTCAGCTGGATCGCCGCCTCCTTGAACGGGCCGGCCGCGCCCAGCCTGTATCCGGCGGCCGCGTTGGCGATCCAGTACGACGGCACCGGGCTGTCGTTCAGGTAGGTGTAGTAGCGCTTGCCCGTGTACTTCGCATCGACGCGGGCGAACCACCCGGCATGCTCGAAGGACAGCTCGGTGTTGAACAGCACGCGCGGCGCATCGACGACGCGCTTGCCGTTGACGTCGATCGCGGCCGCTCCCTCGTAGTACAGCGGCGCATCCTTGTATTCGGAACGGTTGTACGTGAACGAATTGAACCACTTCCATTCGCGCGCCAGCTTCCAGTCCAGCGCCGCTTCGAGGCCGCGGGTTTCCACCTTGCCGATATTGGTCAGCGTGGTGGGGCAGCCGACGATGCCGGTGCAGGTGGCCACGTTCAGTTGCCGGTTCTTGAAGTCGGCGGCATACAGCGCCACGGAGCCCTGCACGCTGCCGTTCTTCGCTCGCACACCCAGGTCGACCGTGGTCGACGTTTCCGGCTTCAGGCCCGGCTTCGACAGGTCGAATGCGGCCTGCGTCTGCGAGAACGGGCCGTCGGCGCCGGCAATGTGCGCCTTCAGGTTCTTCGACCACGACGTGAACAGTTCCGTTTGCGGCGTCACGGCGAACGTCAGTCCGGCCTGCGGCAGGAATTTCTTCGACGCTTCCAGCGTGCCGGCCGCGCGCCCGCCGATATCATTGTCACCGTCGATGGTGGCCTTGGTGCTCTTGAAGCCGGCGTTCAGCTTCAGCCGGTCCTGCAGCAGGGCGATGCTGTCCTGCACGTGGAACTGGCGCGTCTTCGTCGTGAAGCGCTGCGCGATCACGGTGGAGAACGGGTTGTCGAGGAAATGCGAGGTATCCTCCGGCCCGGCCACCGCGTGGAACGCGCGCGACCAGGAGTGCGTGCTGCGCTCGCCCCAGGCACCGGCGGTCACCGTGTGATTGCCGATCTCCCATGTCAGGCCGCTGACCACGCCCACCCGCTCGATGCCGTATTCCTGCGCGCGGACCGAGACCGGTACCGTGGCGGAAGAGGGCGTGTACGGCGTGTACCAGTGGCTTTCGCCACGGTTGCGGTGGCCGTACACGGTGGTGTCCCAGCGCACGCCGTCCGCCGGGTTCAGTTCCAGCTTCGCGCCGGCGAGCCAGTCGTGGCGGATGCCGCGGCCCAGGTAGTAGGCGTCGTCCAGGTTGTTCACGCCGCCGGTGTAGATGCCGTTGGCCGCGTTGACGGCGCGCTGCCAGTCGGGCGCATAGTTGTCCCAGTCGTAGCCGAGGCGGCGCACCGAGTCGAACGACAGATCCTGGTAATCGGTCTCGGTGCGTTCGGAGTAGTTGAAGAACGCGCCCAGCACGTGCCGGCCCAGTTCCTGTTCGACGGTCGCATTGAACTGGTCCTGGTCCTGGCCCCCGTCGCCCTTCCACTTGTCGGCGCGCTGGCGCGTCGCGGAGACATACGCCTTGGTGCCGGTCGGCAGCAGGCCGGTATCGTAGCGAACGAAGGTGCGCGACGTGTTTTCGGTGCCGAAGGTCTGGGCCAGCTGCACGCCGGCGGTATCCTGCGGGCCGCGGGTCGTAAACGCCACCGCGCCGCCCAGGTTGCTGGTCGATGCGGTGCCCAGCGCGCCGGCGCCCTGCGACACCGTCACGCTGCCGATATTCTCCGACGAGACCGCGCGGCTGACGTGCAGGCCGTTGTGGTTCCGGTAGCTCATGTCGCCCAGCGGAATGCCATCCAGCGTGAAGCCTAGCTGGTTCTGCCCGAAGCCCCGGATCGAGATGTGCGTCGACCATTCGTAGGCGCCGAACGGGTCGGCCGACTGGAACGACACGCCGGGCAGTTTTTCCAGCGTCTTCAATGGGCTGGTGCCGGGCGTGGCCTGCTGCAGGTCCTTGCGGGTGACGTTCTGCACCTGCCGCACCTGGCCCTGCACAAACACGGTTTCAATCGGTGCTTCGGTGCGGGTCGCAGGATCGGGGGCAGGCTCCGGTGCCGGTGCGGGTTCGGCGGCAAGCGCTGCGCCGGCCAGCGCCTGCAGCACCAGCAGGGTGAGGGGTTTCAGGGGGAACTGCGTTCTGGACAGGACGGACATCGTGGACTCTTGTGGTGGTGATGAATAATGAGGCGTCACGGCCTGGCGAGCCTGGCCAGCACGGCGGCCTTCGCATCGGTGCCGGCCAGCGTGGTCACGCCGGCCAGCCAGCGCTCCAGCAGCGCCGGCTGCGCTTTCAGCTGGCGCAGGGCGGCTGCGCGCGCGGTGGCCTTCTTCGCCGTCACGTCGGCGATGATCGCGTGCTCCAGCGGGGCGGTGAATTCGATCTGGGCAAACAGCCTTGCCGCGTTGGGGCAGGCGGCGCGGTAACCCTTGCGCGTCACCGTGTGCACGCTGGCGGGGCCGAAGTCATCGGCCGCACCGTCCAGGTACGACAGCTTGAACGTATTGTTCATCTGGTGCGGCTCCCAGGCCAGGAAGACGATCCAGTCGTTGCCGCGGGTGGCGCGCGCCACCTGGCTCAGCATTCCCTGCTCGCTCGATTCGACGAGCGTCCAGCCATCCAGCCCGTAGCTTTTCGATGCCAGCAGTTTCTTGATCACCGCATTGGCCGGAGCACCCGACTCGATGCCGTAGATTTTCTTGCCGAACTTGTCCGCATGCTTCGCCAGGTCGGCGAACGTGCGCACGCCGGCCCGGGCCACGGGCTCCGGCACGGCCAGCGTGAAGCGCGCCTGCGGCAGGTTGGCGCGCACCTGTTCCACCGCGCCGCTTTTCAGCAGCGGTTCGACCAGCGTGCGCTGGGCCGGCATCCAGTTGCCGAGGAAGACATCGACCTGGTTTTTCTGCAGCCCGGCATACGTGATCGGCACGGACAGCGGCAGCACCTTCTGCTCATAGCCGAGCGCTTCGAGCACGATGCCGGACAGCGCATTGGTGGCGGCGATGTCGGTCCAGCCGGGATCGGCCATCTTCACGACACGGCACGATGGCGCGTCGGCGGCGTGCGAGGTGGCACCAAAAGCCAGCGCAGAAAGGGCAGTGAGGGCAAGCAGGCGTTTCATCGTGGATCTCCTTTTTTTGCCGTGTTTTGTACTGTGTTCACGGCCGGGAATCGCGCACGCGCTTCCAGCGAATCGAGGTCGAGGTGACGGCGGATGTACTGGCGGCTGGCGTCGCGCGGCGGTTCGTAATCCCACGGGTGGTGGGCACCCAGCGCGTTGGCGGCGCCGATCAGCCGGCGGCGGCGCTGGCTGGCCAGCACGCGGCGGTGCAGCGCGGCCAGATCCCAGCGGCGCGCCACGTCGGCACGCAGGCTGGCCAGCGCGTCGGCATGGCGGCCGGGTGCCGGCGCCAGGTTGCGCAGCTCGTTCGGATCGTCGGCCAGGTGGTACAGCTGGTCCGGGTCGGCCGGCGAGTGCACGTATTTGTACGGGCCGCGACGCAGCATCACGATCGGCGCCAGCGCGCCTTCGGCCGTGTATTCGGCGGCCGCTTCGTCATGGCCGCCGTGCCCCTCGAGGTGCGGCAGCAGGCTGCGTCCCGCCGATTCCAGCGGCGTGCCGGCCTGCGCCAGCTCCAGCAGCGTGGGCAGCAGATCGACGTGCGATACCGATCCGGCCACGCGCCGCGCCGCAAAGCGGCCGGGCGCATGCACGATCAGCGGCACCCGTGCCGACGGCTCGAAGAACGTCATCTTGTACCAGAGGTTGCGCTCGCCCAGCATGTCGCCGTGGTCCGACGTGAAGATGACGATCGTGTCGTCGGCCTGGCCGGTGTCTTCCAGCGTGCGCAGCAGCTTGCCGACCTGTTCGTCGACATACGAGATGGCGCCGTAGTAGGCGCGGCGCGCGGTGCGCACGTGACCGGCGTCGACCGGCGTGCGGTCGATGTCGATCACGCCGCGCAGGCGGCGCGAGTGGGCATCCTCGTTGTCCGGCGTGCCGGGCACGCGCGGCGCATCGATCTCGCCTTCGCGGTACAGGTCCCAGTAGTCGCGCGGGATCGCGTACGGATCGTGTGGATGCGTCAGCGAGACCGTCAGGCAGAACGGCCGGCGGTCTGTATTGCCATCGCGCGCCAGGTCGAACAGCTTTTGGCGCGTGGCGTGCACCACCTCGTCGTCGAAGTCGAGCTGGTTGGTGCGCACGCACGGCCCGGCGTCGAAGACCGAACCCATGTTGTGGTACCAGTCCGGCCGCACGTGCGGCTGTTCCCAGTCCGGCGTCCACGTGAAATCGGCCGGGTAGATGTCGGTGGTCAGGCGTTCCTCGAAGCCGTGCAGCTGGTCGGCGCCGATGAAGTGCATCTTGCCGGCCAGGATCGTGCGGTAGCCGGCGCCGCGCAGGTAGTGGCCGAAGGTGACGGCTTCGGCGGACAACGGGGCCGCGTTGTCGTAGCCGCCATGGCTGGAAGGCAGCTGGCCCGTCATCAGCGAGTAGCGCGCCGGGGCGCACAGCGGCGAGTTGCAGTAGGCGGAATCGAACACGACACCTTGGGCCGCCAGGCGGTCGAGGTGCGGCGTGCGGGTGACGCGGTTGCCGTAGGCCGCCAGCGCGCGGGGCGTCAGCTGGTCGGCCATCAGGATCAGGATGTTCGGTTGGCGTGGTGCGTTCATGGCCGGATTCTGCACCGGCCACCAGTAATTAAAAACGTATTAATTCGCATAATCTTATGAATTATTCATAATCCATGCTTATGCGATATTCTTCGTTTTCTTCCATGGATTCAGGCACTTAAAATCACGGTACCTGATCCATCCATAAGGAAAATTAATGGGAAACGATGTGCCGCTGCAGAGCCTCGTGCTGTTCGCCGCGGCGGTGCGCCACCTGAATTTCACGCAGGTGGCCGAGGAGTTCGGCGCCACGCAGCCGGCTGTCAGCCAGCGCATCGCCGCGCTGGAAAAATACCTGGGCACGCCATTGTTCAGGCGGGCGCATCGCGGCGTGGCGCTGACACCGGAGGGCGCGGCGCTGCACGAGGCGGTGCGCGATCACCTGGCCGCGGTGCAGGCGGCGGTGGAGCGTGTACGAACGCGGCGCCAGCGCGAGGTACTGACGGTGGCCACCGATTTTGCCTTTGCCAACTTCTGGCTGATGCCGCGCCTCGCCGCGTTCCAGGAAGCGAAGCCGGAGCTGGACGTGCGCATCGTCACGTCGCAGAACGGTTTCGACATCCGCGGCGAACCGGTCGACCTGGCCATTTCCTTCGGTGCCGGCCAATGGCCCGGCTGCGATGCGCAGCCGATACTGCCGGAAGTGGTGGTGCCAGTCTGCAGTCCCGGCCTGCTGGCGCGCCATGCGCCGGCCGCCGCCGGCGACGTGATGCGCATGCCGCTGCTGCACCTGGAGAACCGCGGCCCGGCGCCGTGGATGACGTGGCAGGACTGGGCGCGCGCGCACGGAGTGGACGAGGAAAGCCCGAGCCAGAGCCTGACGCTGGGGAATTATCCGCTGGTGATCCAGGCTGCGGTGGCCGGGCGCGGCGTGGCGCTGGGCTGGCGCCCGCTGGTCGACGACCTGCTGCGCGGCGGCCAGCTCGCCAGCCTGCCGGTGCCCGAACTGGCGACGCCACGCGGCTACTGCCTGGTGCGCCCGCATGGCCGGGAATCGGGGCCGGCCCTGGACAGCCTGCGCGCATGGATCGCCAGCCAGTGCGCGGTATAGCGCATTGCGGCCACGGAAAGCGGGCGGCTTGCCCGCGCGGCGATGATCCGTTCGCGCTGCCGGCCATGACTGCCGCCGGCATCCGCCTCAGGTAGCCAGTCCGCGCAGCACCAGTCCCGTTATATACGCGCAGTAGGTGCCGAGCGCGTAGCCGAGTACCGCCAGCAGTACGCCGACCGGGGCCAGCGACGGGTGGAAGACGCTGGCCACGACCGGCGCGGATGCGGCACCGCCGACATTGGCCTGCGAGCCCACCGCCATGAAGAACAGCGGAGCGCGGATCAGCTTTGCCACCAGCAGCAGCAGGCCGCCATGCACGCAGATCCAGATCGCGCCGAGCAGGAACAGCCATGGCCTGTCGACCAGGGCGGACAGGTCCATCTGCATGCCGATCGTCGCCACCAGGAAGTACACCATGGCCGACCCGATCGTGGAGGCGCCGGCGCCTTCGAGGCTGCGCGCCCTGGTAAAACTGAGCAGCAGGCCGAGCGTCGTGGCGAAGACGACCATCCAGAAGAAGGCCGAGGTGAGGCTGTAGTCCTTCAGGTTCCACTCCGCCGGCAGGCTGCCGATCCATTGCAGCGTCGGGCCGGTCAGCGCGTGCGACAGGCCGGAAACGCCCAGGCCGACGGCCAGGACGATCATCACGTCCGACAGTGTCGGAATACGCGCATGCGTGGCCTGGTAGCGTTCGATGCGTGCCTTGACGGCGTTGATCGCCGAGACATCGGCGCCGGTCCAGCGGTCGAATGCATCGGCACGGCCGGCCAGGAACAGCAGCACGGCTGTCCAGATATTGGCGACCAGCACGTCGACGGCAACGAACTGGCCGAACACGTTGGCATCGACCTCGAACACCTCCTTCATCGCCGCCTGGTTGGCGCCGCCGCCGATCCAGGCCCCGGTGATCGTGGTCAGGCCGCGCCAGGTCTCGCCGGCCACCGTTTCAGGATGGATCAGGCGCATCGCCTCGAACGACACGATCGCGCCCAGCATGATGCCGGCGGTGCCCGTCAGGAACATGATCAGCGCCTTGGGCCCCAGCCGCACGATGGCGCCGAAATCGGTGGCAATGCACAGCAGCACCAGCGCGCCGGGCAGCAGGTAGTCGCGCGCCATCGGATACAGCTTCGAATGGCTGCCGTCGATGATGCCGAGCGTATTGAGGATGGCCGGGATCAGGTAGCACAGCAACAGCGCGGGAACATAGGTGTAGATCTTTTTCCAGATGCCGTCGGGCCGCGACGATGTCCAGAAGACGAGGCCGAGGATGGTGGCGAGAATGCCGAGCACGACGGCATCGTTGGTAACGAGGGGAAGGCTGGTCTGCATAAAATGGTCATCAGGTTGTCGTGGCTTCGGCGGCGGCGCCCGGGTAGGACGCCGGCAAAGGCGCTGCTTGCGGACTGTGTCCGCGAGCAGCGGCATTCTACAGGCGCCGCGACGCGGTATACTCGGCGCGCCTACTGCTTCCACACCACCATGTCACCACCCAGCGATAAAGCCGGCCCCGGCGCCGTATTCGATGCCATCCACGACATCATGCACCTGTACCGCGCGCAGCAATACCGTGCGCTGCGCGACGGGCCGCACGACATCACGCACATGGAGGCAAAGGTGCTTGGCTATTTTGCCCGGCACCCGGGGGCCACGCAGAGCGACCTGACGGCGTTCTCCGGGCGCGACAAGGCGCAGCTGGCGCGCCTGGTGCGCGGCCTGCGCGACAGGGGCTTGCTGGATGCCACCGTGGATGAAGCGGACCGCCGCAGTACGCGCCTGCATGTCACGGAACAGGGCAGGTCGATCGCCCGCAATGTGCAGAAGAGCGGCGAGCAGCTGGCGCAGGTGGCGGCCGCCGGCCTCGATGAAGCGGAGCGCCGGGAGTTGCTGGCGCTGCTCGAGAAGGTGCGCGCCAGCTTCGACGCGCAAGACTGAACTGCCTGGCAAAACCTCGTCAGCGCAGGACCAGGGCCAGCGTGGCGGTCGCGCAGGCCAGGATCGCGGCGCCGGCCGCCGTGTGCCGCGCATGGCGTGCGGCGTAGGTCATCACCGCCACCGAACCCCATGCGGCCACCGACAGCACGCCGCACCACAGCACGATCGCCTGGCCCGCGTTGTCCACCTCGTGCACCGCCAGGCAGCACCACAAGGAAACGACCAGCGCGGCGCTGCCGCCCAGCTGCAGCACGCGGCGCAGCGCCGGCGCCGGCATCGTGCCGCGGCCGTGGATGGCTTCCCAGTGCCGGTCCATCGCCAGGCCGAGCCCGCCGAAGCCCGCCGCGGCGGCGCCCAGTGCGGCAATGGTGAAGAAGATGGCGGCGCTCATGCGTTGCTCCCGGCGAGTTCAGGTTCGGATGTCGGAGCGGCCCTGGCGGCTTTCGGCGCCTTGGCCTTGCCCAGGTAATGGCTGCTGTACAGCAGGAAGGCGCCCAGCAGCAGCGCCACCAGGTCGAAGCCCGCCACTGCCCAGATGCCCTGGGCGATGCTGGCGCCCAGGTGCGCGCCGCCGGTCAGGCCGTTCAGCAGTGGCAGCAGGCCGAACGCCAGACCGCCGAGCGCCAGCTGGATGCGCCACATCGGGCGGCCCGGCTTGACCAGCGCGGCGACGGCGGCGATGCCCCAGGCCGTGAAGAACCAGCGGATTTCCGCTTCCGGGCGCTGGGCAATGCCCGTTTCGATCAGCCGGTTGGCCCAGAAGTACACCGCCATCGCCAGCGGCAGGCCGGCCACCGCGCCGATGTTCAGGCCATCCACGAGGCGCAGGCTGAAGCCGACTTTGCCGGCGTGGGCCTTCAGGTGCTTCGGGCGTTCCTTCACGGCCCACAGCAGCAGGCCGGTGGCCACCATCAGGCAGCCGGCCAGGCCGCAGGTGAAGAACAGCCAGCGCGTGAACGGATCGCCGAAGCGGGCCACGTGCAGGCCGTACATCACGCCACGGGTATCCTTGGCGGCGCCGCTGTGCTCCGCCGGGGCCGAGACCACGCGGCCCGTCACGCCGTCGAACACGATGGTCGGCACGTCGTAGCTGATGGCGTGGCCGGTCTGCTGCGTGATCGAGACGGTGGCGCTGGCGTCGTTCGGGAAGGCCACGGTCACGCGGCCGACCGGTGCACCGTTCCACGCGCGGGTGGCCTGCTCGACCATCGGCGCCAGCGGTGCCAGCGGCGCGGGTTGGCGTGCCGCCCTGGCGTCGGCGGGCGGGCTGTTGAACAGCTCGGAGAAAAAGGTCTCCTGCCTGTCCTGGTAGACCGCCTGTATGCCCTGCGGGAAGTACATGAACATCAGCGTCAGCAGGCCGGTGTACGTGATCATCAGGTGATAGGGCAGCGCCAGCACGGCGGACACGTTATGGAAGTCCAGCCACGAGCGCTGGCCCTTCTTCGGCCGGAACGTGAAGAAATCCTTGAAGATGCGCTTGTGCGTGACGATGCCGGACAGGATCGCCACCAGCATGAACATGGCGCAGAAGCCGACGATCCAGCGGCCCCAGATCGCCGGCATGTAATGCAGGTCGAAGTGCAGCCGGTACAGGAATTCCCCGCCGCGCGTTTCGCGCGGTGCCGACAGTTCGGCACCCGTGGCCGGGTCCAGCGTCAGGGTCTTCAGGTTGCGCCGGCGGCCGCCGCCTTCGCCCGGCGGCGGCTTGGCGTTGTAGCTGACGCGCAGGCCGGGCTCGCGCTCGGTCGGCAGCGTGATGAACCAGCGCTGCGACTTCGGCGCCTTGTCCTGCAGCGTATCGACGGCGTTGGCCACCGCCAGCGCCTGCGGCACCGCGGCATGCGCCACGCCGTGCAGCTCGGGTTTCATCCACAGCGTGATCTCGTCGCGGAAGTAGCTGGCCGTGCCGGCCGCGAACACCATGAACAGCACCCAGCCGACTAGCAGGCCGGACCAGGTGTGCAGCCATGCCATCGACTGGCGGATACCGTCTTTCATGCGGCCCCCTTCGACAGCAGCAGGATGGCGGCAGGTACCGCGCCGGCGACCAGCAGGCCGCCGACGGCGCGCCGCGCGGAGCGGGCGCCGAAGCACCACATCGCCGCGCACGGGTAGATCGCCAGCGCGGCCATCGTTGCCGTCAGCGCCGCTTCCACGCGCACGGTGGGCATGGTCAGCGCCAGCGCCGCCGCCCACGCGGCCGACAGCGCATAACCTCCGAGGATCGCAGCCAGCGCACGCACGCCCACGCCGACGCGGTAGCGCCATCCTGGGCCGGTTTTCCTGGGTTTGGCGGCAGGTTGCGCCGTCGTCGATTGTGCTTGCATGGCTGGCTTGTCAGGTGGCGCGCGGCGTCGGGTGACGACGAACATGCGGATCGTTTCGGGGTGGGGCTGTAAATACAAATGAGAACTATTCTCAATTATGGCAAAATCAGGAACGATATGCAAGACTGAAAACAGCGCGCCGCAATTCGGCGAAGTTAGTTGACATCATCAACCAATGGCGCGCAGAATAGGGGACTTTATCAACTAATTGGAGTGGCCGATGGAAGCAGGCAGGGAAACCGCGAGCCGGGTGCAGCGCGTGCGCCACGAACTGAAACGGCGCGATGTCGAGGTGGTGAAAGTGGCGCCGCTGGGCGCGCACTTCGTGGCGGTGACGTTCCACGGCGAGGACCTGGCGGACTTCGTGTCCGCATCGTTCGACGATCACGTGAAATTCATCTTCGACGACGCGTCCGGCGAGCAGGTACGCCGCGATTACACGCCGCGCCGCTACGACCCCACGGCACGCGAACTGACGATCGAGTTCGCGCTGCACGGCGACGGCAAGGCATCGGCATGGGCACGGCAGGCCGCCGCCGGCCAGCGCGTGACCATCGGCGGACCGCGCGGCTCCATGATCGTTCCGGCCGACTACGGCTGGCACCTGCTGGCCGGTGACGCCACCGCGCTGCCGGCGATCCGGCGCCGCCTGGAAGAGCTGCCGGCCGGCGTGCGCGCGACCGTCGTCATCGCCTGCGACGATGCCGTGACGCTCGCCAGTGCGGCCCGGCTCGACGTGCGGCAGGTCGCCGACGGCGCCGCGCTGGTGGACGCGATCCGCGCGATGCCGTTACCCGGCGAGGATGCGTTCGTGTGGTTTGGCGGCGAGGCGTCGGTCGCCGCGCAGGTGCGCGACGTGGTGCATGGCGAGAAAGGCTTCCCGCGCAGTGCCAGCCGGATCTCGGCGTACTGGAAGCAGGGGGCTTCCGATCATCACGAGGATCTCTGATCCTTCAGCTGCGGGACTCCGCCAGCGGCGCGTGGCGGCCGAAGCGTGGCCCGGCCAGCACGCGCATCGCCACGTCGCGCGGCACGCCGCACGTCAGCATGAATTCCAGTGCGGGCGTGACACCATCGGCCAGCGATACCTTCACGCCCGTATCGACGCATTGCGCCGTGCGCCAGTCGGCACGGGCCTCGTCGTAGACTGTGTCGTCCATGGCTGCCTCCGTTCTTTCCGGTTGCATCCATCATATCAATTCCACGGGTTGAAGCGAGTACTTCAGAAATTACTTTAACTTTTGGGAGATGGTTGAGTCGCGCATGGACAACTCGGTCCGTGAAGCCGGTGACCACAAAACCGCAGGAAATGTTTCAAAAAAACCGGTGACAGACACCGGTTTTTTTGCAACAGATGTTCCTGAATAATAGGTGCCTGGAAGGAGAGATACCCTGCAGGCCATCTCCGCTGCGCGGGCGCGAAGCATGCTTCACGAAACCCCCGCTACGCCACCGGTTTTATCAGAACGAGTGCTTGATGCCGGTGATGATGCCGGTCTGCCCCATGCCGGCGCCGACGGAGCCGCCGGCGGAAAGGGCGACGGCGGCGGTGCCGTCGTTGTCCAGCCGGCCGCCGGCGATGTAGACGGCGGTGCGTGTCGACAGCAGGTACGTGGCGCGGACCAGTGCCTGCTTCGTGTCGTTGCCGGTGGCGCGGTAATCGAGCTTGCCCACCTGGCCGTCGACCGTCAGCAGCGGCGTCACGCTGTAGGCGGCGCCCAGGTAGTAGAGACGGCTCTTCGGCTGCGTGGCCGAGCCTTCGTTGTCGCGCACCAGCACGCCGCCGCCCACTTTCCAGTCGGCGCCTTTCACCAGGCCGGCCATGTGCACGCGGCTGTCGGTCTTGCCGCTCGTGTTCAGGCCATTGGCCGCCGTGGGGCTGCCGTGGATCCGGTCATAGGCGGCGACCACCGCCCAGGTGGGGCGGTCGTAGCGCAGCAGCGCCGACCATTCGCGGCAGGCTTGCGCGTCGGTGGCCGATTCGCCGGCGCAGCTGGTGCCCGAGGCGCCGCCGGCGGACGACGTGTCGCGCCCCAGGCTGTACGTGGCGCCCAGCGTGACGCCGTTGAACGTGCCCTTGTAGGCGATGGAATTGTCGCTGCGGCCGTTCGGCACCGCCGGATCGAGCGCGCCGAGGCCGTACTGCGACGGCCCGAACACGTCGACGTCGAACGACGACACATACAGCATGTTGTAGTTGCGGCCGATCGTCACCTGGCCCCAGCTGCCGGCCAGCCCGACCCAGGCCTGCCGGCCGAACAGCCGGCCGCCCTGGTTGAGGGTGCCGGCATCGGGCGCGAAGCCGTTCTCCAGCGTGAAGATGGCTTTCAGGCCGCCGCCCAGGTCTTCCGAGCCCTTGAAACCGATACGCGACGGGAACATGCCGCCGCCCAGGCTGGGGCTGCGCGTGACGCCGTTGCCGGCCGCGTCCGCGTTGGTGTAGTGCTCGACGGCGGCATCGACGATGCCGTAGACCGATACGGAACTCTGCGCCTGCGCCGGCAACGCGGCGGCCATCGTGCAAGCCGCGACGGCGGTGGCGATCAGGGTTTTTTTCATGCTGTCTCCTCGAATGAATCGGATGGTTGCTTATGCAGGGATGTGCGGTACCGCGCCCCGGCCGAAGGGGCGGCGCCGCGAAAGTCAGGGGAGCGGGCCGGGAGCCCGCGGTTGAAGAATCAGGACTTCGGCTGGTTCCAGTCGGCGTCCTTGGCGGCGCCGCCCACCGAGTACAGTGCCCTGGTATTGCGCGTTTTCTGGAATTGCTCCAGCGTTTCGCCGCGCATCGCCGCGTAGATGTGCAGGTTCGACACGCCTACCGCCGCGCCCAGCTTTTCAAGCAGGAAGAAGATCACGCCGTAGCGGATCATGCCCTGCCAGTCGCGCTGCGAGATCAGCCGGCGTTCGTCTTCCATCAGGCCGGCCTCGTCGTACGTCGCTTCCGGCGCTTCCTTGAAGCGGGCGCGGAATTCCGGCTTGATCAGCTGGTGCAGGTACTTGTTGATGCGGTAGGCGCGCGAACTGGTCTCCAGCGTGAACGGATAGGTGCCTTCCAGCTCTTCCGCGCCTTTCGTCTGGTGCGCGATATGCTCGCGGTGCCGTTCGATGGCCCGCCGGTGCAGCGCCGGGTCGACGGCCACGGCGTTCTCGTAGATCGACACGGCGATGCCGGTCATCGACGGCAGGTAGTACTCGCGGTGCAGGCAATTGACCTTGCCGGCCATCGCGCCGCGCATGATCATCCACATCACCACTTCGGCGCTTTCCCAGCCGCCAAGGCGGGCGAAGTCGGCGTGCGTCAGGTCCAGCAGCGCTTCCGGATCGGCTTCGAACATGTCCAGGAAGCGGCTGTCCCACTCGGTGTTGTTGAAGCCGGCGCGTTCGCCGTGCACCTGGTGCGACAGGCCGCCGGTGGCGACGATGGCCACATCCAGGTCTTCCGGGAAGCTTTCGATGGCACGGCGCAGCGCCTGGCCCAGTTTGTAGCAGCGGCGGCCGGACGGCACCGGGAACTGCAGCACGCCCACTTGCAGCGGCACGATGCTGCCCGGCCATGCATGGGTGCCTTCCTTGCCGTCGTGCGGCCACATGATCGACAGCGGCGAGAAGCAGCCGTGATCGAGCGGCTTGTCCTGGAAGAACGACATGTCGAATTCGTCGGCCATCAGCGATTGGCCGATGTGCTGCGCCAGGCCGGCGTGGCCGGCGATCGCCGGCAGGTCGCGCGCGCCGCCGCCTTCGTCCGCCGGCTTGTACTCGTTGCCGATACCCAGTGCGAACGCCGAATAGTGGTCGAAGAAGAACGACGTCACGTGATCGTTGAAGATCATCAGCAGCACGTCGGGTTTCTTCTCCGCCAGCCATTGCTGCACCGGCTCGTAGGCCTTGAAGATGGGAGCCCAGACGGCGTCGTGCTGCTTGTTCGCGTCCAGTGCGAAGCCGATCGTGGGGGTATGGGAAGACGCGATCGCGCCGATGATGTTAGCCATGGTTAGTGTTCCAGTACAGTGGTTCAGGCCAGGAGGGTCAGGACAAAACGGTCAGGCAAGCGCCTGGCGCTTCCTGCCCAGCGTGGCCGCAATGATCGCGATGGCGGCAAGGGTTGCCGGAATCGCCAGGATCGAGATGACGGACGAAAAGCCCCAGCCCATCGTCAGCAGCATGCCGCCGAGGAAGGAGCCGGAAATGCTGCCGAAGCGGCCGATGCCCAGCATCCAGCTGACGCCGGTGGCGCGCACAGCCGTTGGGTAGCAGGACGGTGCGAACGCATTCATGCCGGTCTGGGCGCCGCTCATGCAGAAGCCGGCCAGCAGCACGAACACGGCGAACAGCGACGATTCCACGCTCGACGATGCCAGCATCAGGATGAAGGCGGCGCCGCCGATATAGGCGGTGGCGATCACCTTGTTCGGCACCCAGCGGTCCATGAAGTAGCCGACGAACAGCGCACCCACGGTGCCGCCCAGCTGGAATAGCGCGGTGATGTTGGCGGCGCGCTCGATCGGCAGGCCGGCATCCTTGATCAGGGTCGGCAGCCAGCCGCTCAGCAGGTAGATCACCAGCAGGCCCATGAAGTAAGTGGCCCACAGCGACAGCGTGGTTTTCCTGAATTGCGGCGACAGCAGCGCTTTCGCCGGCGCACCGGATTTCACGGTCTGCTCGCTGTTCGTGTAGGCGTCCGCCTGCGGGATGTCGCCGCCGCAGACGCGGCGCAGCGTGCGCGAGATACGTTCGGCCGGGAACTTCCTGGTCACGAGGAACTGCGTCGATTCCGGCACCAGCCACAGGTAGAACGGCAGGCAGGCCAGCGGAATCGCGCCGCCCACCATCAATACGGTACGCCAGCCGTAGTCGGGCAGGATCGCGGCGGCGCCGAAGCCCACCAGCGCGGAACCCAGGTTGAAGCCGGTGAACATCACCGCCAGCAGCGTGCTGCGCGATTTCTCGGGCAGGTATTCGGACAGCAGCGTGGTTGTCGTCGGCATCGCCGCCCCCAGGCCCAGGCCGGTAAGGAAACGCAGGACCGATAAGGTAATCACATCGGTGGCGAAGCCGCACAGCAGGCTGAACAGGCCGAAGCAGAAAATCGCCGACATCAGCAGTTTCTTGCGGCCGTAGCGGTCCGACAGCGGGCCGACCAGCAGCGCGCCGATGGCCAGGCCGATCGGCGCGGCGCTCATCACCACGCCGAAGGCCGCTTTCGAGATGCCCCATTCCCTGGTGATGGCGGGCGCCAGGAAGCCCATGATGGCCACGTCCATGCCGTCGGTTGCCACGATGAGGAAGCACAGCACCAGCAGCAGCCACTGGTAGCCGCTCATGGGGCGGCCGTTGATGGTTGCCCGAACGTCGAGCGATTGTACGGTATTCATTAAGTCTCCAATTGGTAAACACCTGTTCTGGTCGGGCAGCGCGTGTGGCGGCGCGGACCTGCCCGGTAATGCCATCCGTGAATACCAGGCATCACCGCAGGACAAGTGTACGTTTTGGCGTTGGCGGAAGTATTGCCATTACCTGCCGCAGCGTTGCAATCTGCTTATCGGCTACGGAAGGAGGTAAAGAAATGTAAAGCGCCTGTCCGGTCTCGGAACATTGCAAAAAAACCGGTGACAGACACCGGTTTCGAAGAAACATTGCAAAAAAACCGGTGACAGACACCGGTCTTGAAGAAATGTTTCCGGAAACGGGAGCCTGTTACCGGTTTCGTCAGCGCCAGCGCGCGGCGCAGGTGTCGATCTCGCCCAGCAGCGCGTTGGCGCCGGGCGACAAGTGGGCGCCGCGCCGGGTGATCAGGCCGATGCGGCGCTCCAGGCCGGCCATGTCGTAGGGCAGTACCGCCAGCTGGTCGGTGGCGATCTCATGATGCAGCTGGTGCGCCGAGAGTACCGTCAGCATGTCGCTTTCCACCAGCAGGCCGCGCAGCAGCGCCAGGTCGCCGGTTTCGACCGCCGGCAGCGGCGGCGCCACCCCGCGGCTGCGGAAAAACGCTTCCAGCGATTCGCGCAGCGGCGTGCCGGCACGCGACAGCACCCATGGATAGCCGGCCAGGTCGGCATCGGTCACGCGGCGCCCGTTGCCCGGCGCAGCGAGCGGATGGCCACGCCGCGCCACCAGCGCCACGCGGTCTTCGATCAGTACGCGGTCTTCGAACGCGTCGCCGCCACCGGAGCGCAGCGCGCCGACGATGAAGTCGACGCGGCCCGACAGCAGCCCGGCCGTCAGTTCCTCGTACGGGCTTTCCAGCGAACGGATGCGCAGGCGCGGATGCTTCTGCAGCACGGCCGCGATCGCGCCCGGCAGCAGTTGCGAGCGCGCCAGCGGCAAGGCGCCCACGGTGACGACGCCTTCCACCACGCCGGCCAGCGCGGCAATGTCTTCCGGGATGTGCCGCAGCTCGGCCAGCACCCGTTCGAACCGCTCGACCCAGCGGCGCCCCGCATCGGTCGGCACCATGCCGTGCGCGGTGCGCAGGAACAGCGGCTGGCCGAGCATGTCCTCCAGCCGCGCGATCGCCTGGCTGACCGCCGATTGCGAAGTGCCCATCGCATGCGCCACCGTGGGCATGTGGTGGACTTCGGCCAGCAGCGCGGCGGCGTGCAGCCGGCGCTCGTTCAGCAATGCCTCGATGCCGCCGACGTTGCCGGAGAATTTCCCTCCATCGTTGCCGTCGCCCCGGGCACCCGCTTTTTCGCGTCCCTTGTCGCGCATGCGCACCGCATCGTCGCGCACGTCGCGCAATTCCGTTTCGATGCGGTCGGCGCGCAGTTTCGCCAGCTGGCCGGCCGCCGTCAGCAGCATGCCGCGGCCCTTGCGTTCGAACAGCAGCACGCCCAGGCTCGCCTCCAGCGCGGTGACGGAACGCGCCACCGCCGACGACGCGCGGAACAGCGCATCGGAAGAGCGCCGGATGCCGCCGGTGGCGGCAACGACGGAAAACGCATGCAGGTGACGCAGGCTGACGGCGGACATCGAAGCTACCGGGAAGAGGGCGATAAGAGAATTAGAACAAAACGCCGGGCACAACGCAACCACGCGGCAGGCGCCGCCACGGATACTGGGCACATGACAACCCGACAGCCTTACGCCCGACCCGCCATGGAATATGCTCCCTCCGACCTGCATGCCGTACCCTGCATGCTGATGCGCGGCGGCACGTCGCGCGGCCCGTTCTTCGTCGAAGCCGACCTGCCAAGCGATCCGGCCCGGCGCGACAAGGTGCTGCTGGCCGCACTGGGCTCGCCCGACCCGCGCCAGATCGACGGCCTGGGCGGCGCGCACCCGCTGACCAGCAAGGTCGGCATCGTGCGCCGCAGTACCACGCCGGGCGTGGACCTCGATTTCCTGTTCGCCCAGCTGCAGCCCGATGGCGACACGGTGGACGTGACGCCGAACTGCGGCAACATGCTGGCCGCCGTGCTGCCGTTCGCGCTGGAACGGGGCCTGCTGCCCATCGGGCACGGCAGCGGCAATGGCACCACCACCGCGCGTATCCTCACGCTGAACACGGGCATGCAGTGCGACGTGACCGTGCCCACGCCGGCAGGGCGCCTGCAGTACACGGGCACGGCGCGCATTGACGGCGTGCCGGGTACCGCGGCGCCCGTCAGCATCGAGTTCCTCGACACGGCCGGTTCGGTATGCCCGGCGCTGCTGCCGACCGGCCGCGCGCTCGACCTTGTCGACGTGGCCGGCCTCGGCACCGTCGAGGCAACGCTGATCGACAACGGCATGCCGATGGTGCTGGTACGCGCCGCCGATTTCGGTATCGCCGGCGATGAAAGCGCGGCGTACCTGAACGGCCATGCGGTCCTGAAGGGCAAGCTCGAAGCGCTGCGCCTCGCTTGCGGTCCGCTGATGGGCCTGGGCGACGTGAAGGCCAGGAACTACCCGAAGATGTGCCTCGTGGCGCCTCCGGCGGCGGGCGGCACGATCGCCACGCGCTGCTTCATTCCCCATGTGTGCCACGACGCGATCGGCGTGCTGGCCGCGGTGACCGTGGCCACCGCCTGCGTGCTGGACGGGTCGATCGCGCAAGGCATCGCCAGGGTGCCGGGCGGCCGCACGAAGGCCGTGTCGGTCGAACACCCGACGGGCGAATTCTCCGTCGAGCTGGACGTCGACGGCCAGCAGGTCACCCGCGCGGCACTGCTGCGCACCGCCCGCCCGATCATGCGCGGCGAAGTATTGATACCGGAATAACAACCAGGAATACCGAATGAAAAAGCCACTGATCATCGACTGCCATGGCCACTACACGACGGCGCCGAAGGCGCTGGAGAACTGGCGCAACGAGCAGGTCGCGAACCTGAACACGCCGGAACTGGGGCCGCGCGTGTCGGACCTGCGCATCTCCGACGACGAACTGCGCGAAACGATCGAAACCAACCAGCTGCGCCTGATGAAGGAGCGCGGCTCGGACCTGACGATCTTCTCGCCCCGCGCCAGCTTCATGGCGCACCACATCGGCGACTTCAACACCAGCGCCACCTGGGCGGCGATCTGCAACGAGCTGTGCGCGCGCGTGGCTCAACTCTTTCCGGATCACTTTGCGACAGCGGCGATGCTGCCGCAGTCGCCGGGCGTCGATCCGGTCACCTGCATTCCCGAGCTGGAAAAATGCGTGAAGGAATACGGCGCCGTGGGCCTGAATTTAAATCCGGATCCGTCGGGCGGGCACTGGACCGCGCCGCCGCTGTCCGACCGCCACTGGTACCCCATCTACGAGAAGATGGTGGAATACGACATTCCCGCGATGATCCACGTGTCGACCAGCTGCAACGCGTGCTTCCACACCACCGGCGCACACTACCTGAATGCCGACACCACGGCCTTCATGCAGTGCCTGACCAGCGACCTGTTCAAGGATTTCCCCACGCTGAAATTCCTCATCCCGCATGGCGGCGGCGCGGTGCCGTATCACTGGGGACGCTTCCGCGGCCTGGCGCAGGAAATGAAAAAGCCGCCGCTGGCCGAACACCTGCTGAACAACATCTTCTTCGACACCTGCGTCTATCACCAGCCGGGCATCGACCTGCTGACGAAGGTGATCCCGGTGAAGAACGTGCTGTTCGCTTCCGAGATGATCGGCGCCGTGCGCGGCATCGACCCGGAAACCGGCAACTACTACGACGACACGAAACGCTACATCCAGGCCGCCAATCTCAACGACGAGGAGCGCTTCGCGATCTTCGAAGGCAATGCCCGGCGCGTGTTCCCGCGCCTGGATGCGCAACTCACACAGAAAGGGCAGTAAATGAGCACACCGCTGATCAACCAGCTGGGCATCGTCAGGCGCAACATCGAGCGGGCCGACCCGGCCGCCGTCGCGCAACTGGCGAAGTTCGGCAGCGCCACCGTGCACGAGGCCATGGGCCGCGTGGGCCTGATGAAACCCCATATGCGGCCGGTCTGGCAGGGCGCCGAGGCGGCCGGCACCGCCGTCACCGTGCTGCTGCACCCGGGCGACAACTGGATGATGCACGTGGTGGCCGAACAGATCCAGCCGGGCGACATCGTGGTGGCGGCGATCACGGCCGACTGCACGGACGGCTATTTCGGCGACCTGCTGGCCACCAGCTTCCAGGCGCGCGGCGCGAAGGGGCTGGTTATCGACGCCGGCGTGCGCGACGTGAAGTTCCTGCGCGAGATGGGCTTCCCCGTGTGGAGCAAATCCATCAGCGCCAAGGGCTGCATCAAGTCGACGCTGGGTTCCGTCAACATCCCCGTGCTGTGCGCCGGTGCGCTGGTGAACCCGGGCGACGTGATCGTGGCCGATGAAGACGGCATCGTCGTCGTGCCGGCCGCCGATGCCGCGCGCGTGGCCGCCGTGGCGCAACAGCGCGAAGACCTGGAAGGCGAAAAGCGCGCCAGGCTGGCCAGCGGCGTACTGGGGCTGGACATGTACAACATGCGCGAGCCGCTGGCTGCCGCGGGGCTCAAGTACATCGACTGAGCCGGGCTGCCATGCGGCTGAGCCCGTGTCCCGGTGCCAGGCACGGTGACACGGACTGAGCCGGGCTGCCATGCGGCTGAGCCCGTGTCCCGGTGCCAGGCACGGTGACACGGGCTCAGCAATTCGGCATGGCGTCAGCCTGCGCCGCGCGTGGCCAGCAATTCGCCCTTGCCGACCGGGACCAGGCTGCACGTGAAGCCGTCGGCCTCGACGGTCTGTGCGAAACCGGCAATCTGGTCGGCGTGCGATACCGCGTTGTCGACCACCAGCAGGCCACGCGGGCGCAGCACGCGCCGGATTTCCGGCCACCAGCCCAGGTATTGGGTCCGATCCGAATCCAGGAATACCATGTCGTAGGCCGCATCGCCGGCCACCCGCAGCACCTCGCCCGCATCGGCATTCAGGCTGTCGATCCGGTCGCCCAGGCCGGCACGGGCAAAGTTCTCCAGCGCCATGCGGTACTTGGTATCGTGGAGTTCGACCGTCGTCACCTTGCCGCCGTCGGCCGCCGCCGCATCGGCCAGCCACAGCGTCGAGTAGCCGTTCGACGTGCCGATCTCCAGGATGTCGCGGGCCCGCGTGGCGCGCACCAGCAAGGCGAGGAACTCACCGGTATCGCGCGTGATGTTCAGCATGCGCTGCGCGCTGGCCGGATCGCCGCGGCCGATGCCGCCGTCGTTGGCTTCACCGAATCGTTCGAGTTCTTCCAGCAGCAGGTTCAGGTCGGCATTCATGTGGGCTCCTCGGCTATGGAGGGGTCATGCTGCCAGAACTCGGGCAGGAGTGGCCACGCGCGAACGTGACCGTTCCGGCAGCCGTCACTCCGGCGCCGTCAGGAACCCGTCGCCGATATCGGCCGGGTCCACGTCGGGCGCGAACACGTTGCGCCGGGCGCTGGCGGACAGCCGCGCCGCCACCAGCCGCGCATCGGGATCGCGCCCTTCGGCGCGCAGCGCTTCCCACCACAGCGCGGCGACGCCGGCCACGTGCGGGCAGGCCATGCTGGTGCCGCTCCACGTCTGCAAACCGCCACCGGGGAAGGCGCTGGTGATGTCGACGCCGGGAGCGCTGATCCGCGCCATCGTGTTGGAAAAGTTCGCCACCGTCAGCGTGGCGCCGCCGCGGCCGATCGCCGCCACCGACAGCACGTCGTCGGCGGCGGCCGGCAGCGAAGCGGCCACGCGGAACTGCGCATCCACCTCGCGCCGGCTCTCGTTGCCCGACGCGGCCACCACCAGCGGTTCCGTATCCAGCCCGCCCTGCGCGTCCATCATGGCCATCACCGCGTCGAAGATGCGCAGGTTGTCGCGATAGGCTTCCAGTGCCTGCGAGGTGGCGATATCGACCGGCACGCCGCTGTCGACGAGCTGTGTGACCATGCCTGGGAAGTCGAAGCCGAGCGACATCGAGATGATGTGCGCCTTGTTCTGCAGTGCCCAGGTCATGCCGTTGACCAGCATGTCGGTGCTGCCCGAGCCGTCGTTGCCCAGCACCTTGCCGATCAGTGCGCGCTCGATGCCGCGCGCCACGCCGATGCGCGTGGCATTGCCATCGCTGCCGACGTCGCGCCCGAAGATCGTGCCGGCGCAGTGCGTGCCGTGGCCGAAGGCATCGCCATCGCCGTCGCCGCTGAAATCCTTCTGCACCAGCTGTACGCCGCCGAAAGCGGGATGCGCGGCATCGATCCCCGTGTCGAGCACGGCCACCGTGACGCCGGCACCGGTAAAGGGGCTGCGATCGGCACCCACGGCCGCGATGCCCCAGCTGGGTCCCGCGGCGGCCGGCTGGGCATTCAGCGGGACAATCAGGCGGGTCGGCATCGACGGCGCCACGATCTGTACTTCGGGCTCCTCGCGCAGTTGCGCCACGTGGCGTTCGTCGACCCGCTCCACCGTGACGGTCGGCGTGGCGCCGTCGCGCAGTACGCCGGCCATGCCGCCGCGCAGCGATGGGCGAACATTGCTGCGCAACACGATATAGTTTTTCATGTTTCCCCCTGTGCCGCCCGCGGGACGCGAGCGTTGGGGAATCAGTATAGGAATAGCGCAGACGGACTGAAGATAATTACACCGATACTTTGATGAAGATCAAAGTCACTGCTGGCCGTTGTGCATCCAGTCGCTGTTGCGACGGGAAAGAATGTGGTGCCGGTATATTTCCCGACCGCCGGCGCCGGTAGTGGCGGCTCGCGCCGCCAGGTTGTGCCCCTCTCCACAGAAGCAGGCGTATTCTGCCGCGTGAATGTGACAAGCGTTTGACCTTGGACAACTTGCCCGGTTTAATACCGTCATGACAATCGATTCCCTCCTGCGGCAAGCCGTCGGGCACCACCAGCGCGGCGCATTCGCCGACGCCGAGGCGCTGTATGCGCAAGTCCTGCAACACGATCCTGCCAACTTCGATGCGCTGCACCTGACCGGCGTGCTGGCGCGCCAGCGTGGCGATGCGCAGCGCGCACTGGAACTGATCGGCCGTGCCATCGCGCTGGACGGTACGCGCGCGATCGCCCACTGCAACCTGGGCGCGGCCCAGCAGGACGCCGGCCGCGATGGCGATGCGCTGGCCAGCTATGACCGCGCGCTGGCCCTGCAGCCTGCCTATCCGCTGGCGCTGTGCAATCGCGCCAACGCACTGCGCCGTCTCGGCCGCCTGGACGAAGCGCTGGACAGTTATGCGGCCGCGCTGGCGCTGTCGCCGGGCTATCCGGAAGCGCTGTGCAACCGCGCGCTGGCGCTGCAGGAACTGGGCCGGCACGAGGCCGCGCTGGACGGCTTTGCCGCGGCGCTCGCTGTCCGGCCGGCCTGGCCGGAAGCGGTCAACGGCGCCGCCGTATCGCTGCTCGCCACCGGCGATGCCGACGGAGCGCTGCAAGGCTTCGATCGTGCACTGCAACTGCGGCCCGGCTATGCCGAAGCCTGGTGCGGGCGCGCCAGCCTGCTGCTGTATGCGGGCCAGCCCGAGGCGGCGCTGGACAGCTGGCACCGTGCGCTGGCCGCCCGGCCCGGCTACGCGCGGGCCCAGCTCGGGCTGGCGAACACCTTGCGCGCACTGGGCCGGCACGAGGCGGCGGTCATCGCCTACCGGCAGGCGAAGAAAATGGGCGCCGATGCCGCCACGGTCGACTACCTGCTGGCCGCGCTGGGCGCCGGCGCCGCGCCGCAGGCGTCGCCGCCCGATTACGTGGCGGCGCTGTTCGACAGCTACGCGCCGCGCTTCGACCGGCACCTGGTCGACGAACTGCGTTACCGCACGCCGGCGCTGCTGGCCGGCCTGCTGCGGCGGCACCTGCCACGGGTAATGGAGAACACCACAGCGGAGAACGCCGCAGCGGAGCACACCGCAGCGGACCTCGACGTGCTGGACCTGGGCTGCGGCACCGGCCTGTGCGGCCCGCTGCTGCGGCCTGTCGCGCGGCATCTGGCCGGTGTCGACCTGTCGCGCGCGATGCTGGCCCGGGCCGGCGCGCTGGACGTCTACGACGAACTGGCGTGCGCCGACATCGTGGCGTTCCTGCGGGACGACGGCCGGCGGTGGGACGTGCTGGCGGCCGCCGACGTGCTGGTGTACGTCGGCGATCTCGACGCGCTGTTCGCCGCCGCACGGCGGGCGCTGCGCGCCGGCGGCGTGTTCGCGTTCTCGGTCGAGATGCTGGAAGACGGCGCGGCGCAGGGCAGCGACAGTGCTGGATACGCGCTGCGCCGGTCCGGCCGTTATGCGCATGCGGCGCCATACCTGCAACAGCAGGCGACCCGCCATGGCTTTGCCCTGCGCGCGCTGGAGTCATGCACGCTGCGGCAGGACAGCGGCGTCGACGTGGCCGGCCTGCTGGCGGTCATGGCGCTTGCCTGAGCATTTATACGGCCGCCGGCCGTCCGGTCAACGCGCTGTCTTTTTGGCAGCGGTGGACGTATCGGCGGAAGGTCCGCCAAGCTTGAACACCGCCGTCACCGATTGCGCGAACGGGAGTGCCGGCGGCACCGAATAAGCCTTCACGCCGTGCGCCTGCGGCAGCGACGGCGTCCCGGCGCCGGGCGGTGCCAGCAGTGCCGGTGCCATCTTGTCCAGCGGCGCGCGGGCGATCGCCACGGCAGGGCCCAGTTTGCGGCCGAACGCTTCGGCCAGCAGTGTGCCGTTGGCGCGCGCATCGGCGGCCGCCTGGCCCATCAGCTCGCGCTCGATGGCGTTCCTGTCCGTGCGGTCGAACGAGGCGCTCAGGCTGTCCACGTGCTCGCGTGCCAGCAGCGCGGCTACCAGGTCGGGCAGGCGCGCCAGGTCGCGCACCTGCACCCGGTAGTGGCGCGTCAGCAGGTAGGCCATGGTGCTGCCGTCCGCCGCCGGCTTCGACAGGCTTACCGTTTTTTTCGCCAGCTCGGCGCCGTCGATGTCGCCCTCGGCCACGCCGTGTTCGGCCAGCAGCGCGGCGATGGCGGCGGACAGTTCGTCCAGCGCGGCGGCGGCCTGCCCGGCGCTGCCATCCTGCGCGCCGGTCTCGAAGTACAGCGCGGCGATGTCGGGCTCCACCCATGTCTGCGCCTTGCCGGAGGTGGACACGAACGGATGCGCGGGCAGGTCGGCGGCGCCGGCGGCACCGCAGGCTGCCGCCAGCAGCAGGGCCAGGAAGCGGCCCCTCAATTGAACGTCCACACGTATTGCATCTGCATCCACGACGTGACCGGTTCGCCGTTGCTCATGCCGGCGATGAACCGGCATTTGCGGATGCCTTCCAGTGCGGCGTCGTCCAGTGCCGGGTGGCCGCTCGATTTCTTCACTTTCGCATCGTCCACGGTGCCGTCCTTGCCGATCAGGAAGCGCAGCGTCACCGCGCCCGTGTGCCGGGCCGCCAGCGACGCTTGCGGCCACACCGGCTTGGCGCAGCTCTTGAAGTCGACCACAGCCCGCTTGTCCGGTTTGGCATTCACGACGTCCGCCTGGGCCTGGCCCGCGAAAAAGGCGCTGGCCAGCGCCAGTGCCGGCAACACGGTGGCCAGCGCCGTGGCGACGGTGGTGGAAGGCGCGCGCCGGGTGGCGGGGCGCAGCAGTCGGGTAATCCGGTTCATCAAATCTCCTCCATCGGCCGCAAGAGCCGGTTCGTGGTGGGCGAACTGGCGCTTCTCCAGTTCGGACAGGGCATGCGCCAGGCGGCGCGGACCGCCGGCATGGCCGGCGGCCAGGTCGTCCGCGATCAGCTCGCGTTCGAAACGGATGCGGCGCGAGAGCCACCACACGGCAGGGTGGTAGAACAGCAGGATCTCGGCCAGGTTCTGCACGATGTTGACAACGTAGTCGTGACGGCGGATGTGCGCCATTTCATGTGCCAGCAGCGCCTGCAGCAGCTCGGGCGGCATGCCGGACAGCAGGCTCGCCGGCACCAGCACGACCGGGCGCCAGCAGCCCGCCGTGACGGGACTGGCCAGGCCAGCCACGATGCGCAGCCGCACCTGCCGGGCCACGCCCATCGCCATGGCCAGCTGGTCCAGCCGCGCCTGCCATTGGGGGTCGCGGGCGCCGGCGCGGACCGCGCGGGTTATCCACGCCATGCCGAGCGCAGTGCGCGCCAGCAGCACCACGCAGCAGGCGGCCCAGGCCGAAACGATCCAGCCCATGTGCGCCTGCACCGTGCCGGCGATCCGCCCGGCCTGCAACGGACCGGCCAGCTGGGCGGCCGTGGCGATCCCTTCTGCCACCGCGCCGCCACGCAGCCGCAGTACCAGCGTGACGGCCGGCCACAGCAAGCAGGCCAGCAGGCCGGCGCAGGCGATGGCATAGCGCAGCTGCGGCCGGGCAGCGGGCAGCGCGGCCAGCACGAGCGCGGTCGCGGCGCCCACCAGCGCACCCTGCCACAGGAAGTGCACGAGAGCCCAGCCCAGCGCGTCGACGACGCCGCCCGGCCGCAGGAAAGCCGCCGTCATCTCCGCAAGCGGTGCCGCGGTCGTTCCCAAGCTCGCCCCCACGGTGGATGCCGCATTCATTCCTTCTCCTCCTTCAGCATCCGTTCGATTTCCTCGCGGTCCTTGCGCGAAATGCCCGTCTTCAGCGCGGCCAGCACCAGCGCCTTGGCCGAACCGGCAAAGGCGCGCTGCAGCAGGTCTTTCAGCAGGTTGGTCTGCAGGGCGTCGCGCGGCTGCGCCGGTGCGTAGACGTGGGAGCGCTGGCGGTCGTCGCGGATCAGCAGGCCCTTGCCGTGCATGACCTGCATCAGGCGCAGCACTGCGCCATAGCCCAGGTCGGGCCGGCTGTCGCGCAGCGCATCGTGGACCTGGCGCGCGGTAGCGGAACCCAGCGGCCACAGCGCCTGCAGCAATTCCAGCTCGGCCGGCGTGGGCTTCGGTAATTCGGGGGGAGCGGCCATCGCGGTTCCTCGTGAAGTTTTTTACACGATAGCCAACGTAGACCGATTTGTATACTTAAATTTTTGCTTGCATGCGAGATCTTCCTGCACAAGCAGAACAACCGGGGTGTTGCTCGTAGACTTAGTAGTCTACAAAGGGTTGTTTTGCTGCAAAGGGCGTGGTACCGGTCTGGCAACGGCCGCTAGTTGCCGGCCTTGTCCAGCATGGCCAGCCGGTAGGCGCCGGGGGTGGTTCCCGTCCGGGCGCGGAACGCGGTGGCGAAATTGGCGGCGCTGCGAAAGCCCAGCAGTTGCGCGATGTGCTGCACGTCGAAATCGGTCTCGCGCAGCAGTTGCATGCCGCGCGCAAGCCGCTCCTCGCGCACGAAGGCAAAGACGGTCTTGCCGGTCTGCTCGCGGAACAGCGCGCTGAGCTTTTCGCGGTAGGTCCCCACGTTGCGGGCGATCTCCGCCAGCCTCGGCAGCGCGCCCAGGTTGTCCTGGATCAGCCGCATCGCGGCACGCACCGTGACGGCATCGGTCTCGGCCGGTGCGGCAGCCAGGGCCAGCAGGGGCGCCGGCGCCGGGGCGGACGCCGGCTCCTGCCGGGGAACCAGGTTCAGGTGGACATGGATGCGCGCGGCCAGTTCGGCCGGCATGAAGGGCTTGCTGACGAAGTCGACACCGCCGATCGACAGGCCGAGGATGCGCTCTTCCGCCGATTCGGTGCCGCTGACGAAGATCACGGGAATGTGCTGCGTGGCCGGGTTGGCTTTCAGCAAGCGGCAACAGGTATAGCCGTCCATGTCGGGCATGCGCACATCGAGCAGGATCAGGTCGGGATGCCGGGTCAATGCAAGCCGGTAGCCCTCCGCGCCATTGAAGGCAACGCAGACACGGTAGGGCATTTCACTCAGCAGGTCGGCCAGCAGGCGCTGTTCGAAAGCTGAATCGTCCACGATCAGGATATTGCGGACGGTAGCGTCGGTAGTCAGGTACATAACTTGGACATTACATCGACATAAGGTTGGCTGCGGCCTTCGGGCTGCTAATCGGGCTGCATATGGCTGCATATATTATGCACCGTAATTAAATAGAAAATATCGCTCCTCGCGCTGTTCGATCATTTTTTCTCACATTGCAAAAGACCAGTTGCCCATTCTGCGGGCACGATCCCGGATAGGGCTGAGCACAGAGTGAAAAAAATGGTTCTTTTATCCCGTTGGTGATTATTCGATAGTTTGTTCGACCTCTTTTCAGTGTAAAACGTAGCTTCTGTTGCGCTCGTTCGTTTTTAAATGTGCACAAGTGGGAGGAATAATGAAACATACCGATTTTGGCCAGATGCCTTGTCCGATTGCGCGCAGCCTCGGCAAGGTAGGCGAATGGTGGAGCATTCTCATCCTGCGCGATGCGTTTTACGGGCTGACCCGGTTCGACGAGTTTGAAAAAAGCCTGAAGATCGCCCCCAACATGCTGACCCGGCGCCTGGCCGGACTGGTGGCGGGCGGCCTGATGGAAAAGCGGCAGTACAGTGCCCGGCCGCCGCGCTACGAGTATCTGCTGACCGAGAAAGGTCGCGCATTCAAACCTGTGCTGCTGGCATTCGTGGCATGGGGCAATGAACACCTGGCGCCGGAAGGGGCCAGCCTGCTCGTGGTTCACCGTGAGACCGGCCAGCCGGCCGAGCAGATGCTGGTGGACAAGCGCAGTGGCAGCCCGATCAGCGACGAGCATTATGTATTCGCACCGGGCCCGGCGGCCCCGGAACTCATGCGGGCACGGCTGCACGAAGTCAGCCAGCGTGTGCCATTCATCAAGCATGTGGGAAGTAACGGCACCGCCAATCCCGGCGCCAACTAGTACCCCGATGTAACGATATAACGATGTAACGGGCCCCGGCCGCTTCGCGCTGCCGGGGCCTTTTTGCCGGCCCCGTCTTTATTTCGCTCATCTCCCCGCCCGTGCCGCCTAATGTGCGTCTCCACGGCGCGTTCCGCCGTAAGATGCATATCTATTTCAATAATCCGCATATGGTTCCTGAAAGCGGCCTCTGTCTTTGTTACACAAACCCGACAATCAAGGAGAATGGAATGAACAAGGCAAGGATGTGGAAGAGCTACCTGGGCGTGCCGCTGCTGGCCGTCCTGATGGGCATGGGCTCGGCCTACGCCCAGTCGCTGGCGAAAGCCGACGAAAAGGCGCTGAAAGACATGGCGATCGTCAACATGACGGAAGTCGAAGCCGGCAGGATCGCGCTGCAGAAATCGCAGAATGCCGAAGTGAAGGCATTCGCCCAGCAAATGATCGACGATCATACGAAGGGCCTGGAAGAAGTGCGTACCGTGGCGCAGGCCAAGAACGTCACGCTGCCGAGCGAGCCGGATGCGAAGCACAAGGCCATGGCGAAGAAACTGCAGGCCATGTCCGGTGAGAAATTCGACAAGGCGTATCTCGAGATGGGCGGCGAAAAGAGCCACAAGGAAGCCCATGCCCTCGTCGTGAAGACGCAGTCGAACGCCAAGGATGCGGACGTGAAGGCACTGGCCGCGAAATTGCAGCCGGTGATCGACCAGCACATGGGCCATGTCCAGCAGCTCGCATCGACCATGAAGGGCATGAAGAGCGGCACCGCGATGGGATCTTCGGGCGCCGGCAGCACCGGGGGCTCGGCCATGCCGAATGCCAAGGACAAGATCAGCACCCAGCAGCAATCGAGCGGCAATACTGATAACCCGGCGAATCCGGCGAATCAGACAACGAATCCGCCTGCCAGGTAAGTTCGCCGCTGGCGTAACCAGGCCCGGTGCAAGCACCGGGTTTTTTTATGCGGCCCGCTGCCTGCACCGGGCTGTTGTCACGTCAGCCTTCCGGTTCGATCGCCGGCTCGATCGTGATCTCCGTCTTCAGCGAGTTCGCGATATAGCACTTGTCGTGCGCCTCGTGGTGGATTGCGGCGATCTCTTCCTCGTCCGGCCATTCGCCGCCGGCAAACACGATCTCGGGGCGCAGCGTGATGTTCGTCATCGCCATGCGGCCGGCGGCATCCTTCTCCAGCAGGCCGACGGCGTTGTCCACGTAGCTTTCCACGACGTGGCCGCGCCTTGCCGCGATCGACAGGAAGAACAGCATGTGGCAGCTGGCGGCCGCGGCCACCAGGGCTTCTTCGGGATCGACGTTGTCCGCCACCGACATCGGCAGCGGCACCGACAGCGGCGACGACGACGCCGGTACGCGCAGGCCGCCATCGAAGCTCCATTCGTGGCCGCGGCTGTATTTCTGGTCGAGGAAGGGCTGGCCGTTGCGCTGCCATTCCAGTCGTGCTTCGAATTGCATGGGGTCTCCCGGCGAGGTTGGCGATACCGTGAGTGTAGCGCGGCAAGCGGCCGACATGCCGCCGGGATGCGCCCTATAATCGCCCGCCGGCCGACGCAAGCGGCCATGGAGGGAAATCATGCAACTGTTTTTCACGGCAGGCTTCATCCTGCTGATCGTTATCTGGGGCGTGCTTGCGCCCGACACCATGGCCGCGCAATTCGACATGGTGCTGGCCGCCATCACCCGTAACTTCGGCTGGCTGTACCTGTGGCTCGTGCTGGGCCTCGTGCTGTTCGCGCTGTTCCTGGCGTTCAGCCGGTACGGCGACCTGAAGCTGGGCGGCGAGGATGAAACGCCGGAGTTCTCGACGAAGAGCTGGTTCTCGATGCTGTTCGCGGCCGGCATGGGCATCGGCCTCGTGTTCTGGGGCGTGGCCGAGCCGATCTCCCACTTCAACGTGGCACCGCCGCCCGGCATCCGGCCCGGTACGCCGGAAGCGGCCAACGCCGCCATGCGCCATGCGCTGTTCCACTGGGGCGTGCACCCGTGGGCCGTCTACAGCATCGTCGCGCTGGCGATCGCCTTCTTCCTGTACCGCCGCGACGGCCGCTCGCTGATCAGCACCGTGACGGATGCGCTGCCGTGGCGGTGGCCGAAGCGGCTCGGCGGCCTGTTCAACGCGCTGGCCACGATCGCCACCGCGTTCGGCGTGGCCGCCTCGCTCGGCATGGGCGCGCTGCAGATCAACAGCGGCCTGAGCTCCGTGTTCGGCCTGCCGAACACGGAGGCGACGCAGGTGGCCATCATCGTCGTCGCCACCGCGCTGTTCATCGGGTCGGCGGTGAGCGGCGTCGACAAGGGCGTGCGCATCCTGTCGAACGCCAACATGATGCTGGCGGCGCTGCTGGCGCTCGCCGTGTTCGTGCTCGGACCGACCGTCGTCATCGTCGATACGCTGACCAACACGGTGGGCAGCTACCTGTCCGAATTCGTGCGCATGAGCCTGCGCATGACGCCGTTCCGCGACACCAACTGGGTGGGCGGCTGGACCATCTTCTACTGGGCCTGGTGGGTGTCGTGGTCGCCGTTCGTAGGCTTGTTCATCGCCCGCGTGTCGCGCGGTCGCACGATCCGCGAATTCATCGTCGGTACCGTGGCGGCGCCGTCGCTGGCGGCCTTCCTGTGGTTCTCGATCTTCGGCGGTACCGCGCTGTACCTGGAAGTATGGCAGCACGTGCCCCTGTCCGAGGCGGTGAAGGCGGACGTGTCGACGGCGCTGTTCCAGATGTTCGACGCATTGCCCGGGGGCTCGCTGATGTCGGTCGTTGCCACCGTGCTGGTGCTGGTGTTCTTCGTCACCTCGGGCGACTCGGCGGTGCTGGTGCTGAGCATGATGAGCACCAGCGGCAATCCGCACCCGCCGGCGCGCGTCAAGATGGTCTGGGGCGTGCTGATCGCCGGCATCGCCCTCAGCCTCCTGCTGGCCGGCGGCTTGAAGGCGGTGCAGACGGCGACCTTCGTGTTCGCGCTGCCGTTCACGGTCGTCATCGTAATGATGGCATGGTCGCTGTGGCTCGGCGTGCGCGGCGACTGGGACGAGGAGCAGCGCCGCGAGCGGGAGCTGAAACGCAGGCTGCGGCAGATGGCGTCGCAGTAGGCTCCACCGCAGCAAGCTCCACCGCAGTTAGCTCCACCGCAGTTAGCTCCACCGCAGTTAGCTCCACCGCAGTTAGCTCCACCGCAGTTAGCTCCACTATACTGGCGGCTCGCCAACTCGCCGCCAGCCGCCATGTCCACCGTTGTCCGCTGCACCTGGGCCAATCCCGCCAATCCCCGCTACATCGCCTACCACGACGGCGAGTGGGGCGTGCCGTGCCACGACGAGCGCCGGCTGTTCGAGATGCTGAACCTGGAGGGCGCACAGGCGGGCCTGTCGTGGGAGACCATCCTGAACAAGCGCGATACCTACCGGGCCGCGTTCGACGACTGGGATCCCGTGAAGATCGCCGCCTACGGGCCGGACAAGGTGGCCGAGCTGCTGGCCAACCCCGGCATCGTGCGCAACCGCCTCAAGGTGGCCGCCGCCATCACGAATGCACAGGCTTACCTGCGCCTGCGCGAACAGGGGCAGACGCTCGACGGCTACCTGTGGGCCTGGGTGGACGGCAAGCCGGTTTGCAACCACATCGGCACGCCTGCCGACCGCATGGCGAAGACGGAACTCTCCGACCGCGTCTCGAAGGACCTGGCAAAACGGGGTTTCAAGTTCGTCGGTTCCACGATCGTGTATGCGTACCTGCAGGGCATCGGCATCGTCAACGACCATGATGCCGCCTGCTTCCGGCACGCGGAGTGTGCAAGCCTTGGCTGATCGCGTCATCCTCGACCTGGCGTTCGACGGGAAGCGCCTTGCCGCCGCCCGCGCCGCGGGCGGCATGCTGCACTACATCGCGGTGATGCCCGCGCTGCCGGCGGCAGCCGATCCCGAACTCGCCGCGTGCTGGCCGGTGGACGTGCCGGGCCTGCACCGGCTCGAACTCGATGGCGGCCGCACGGTCGTCGACGTCGTGCTGGGCGAGCCCGACACGCTGCTGCCGGAAATTTCCGCGCGGGTCGACGAGTTCTTCGCACCGGGCCCTGCGCCGTTGCGGGCCCTGTCCCGGCTTGCCGTGCCCGGCGCCCGGCTCGTCACGCAGCTGGGCGACGAAGCCTGGCGCCGCGGTTTGCGCGCCGCCGGCTTTTCGTGGGATGCCGAAACCGAGCCCCTCGAAGCGCGCTACACGAGCCGCAAGCCGCAGCCGCCCCAGCCCGCGCCACCGGTACGCAGCGCCGTCGTCATCGGCGCCGGCGTGGCCGGTGCCGCCGCCTGCGAGCGCCTGTGCGCGCGTGGCTGGCAGGTGACGCTGGTCGAGCGGCACGACGAGCCGGCGCAGGAAGCATCCGGCAACCGGGCCGGCATCTTCATGCCGCTGCTGTCGCGTGACGACAATATCCCGACCCGCCTGACGCGCGCCGCCTACCTGTACGCATTGCGCCGCTGGCACGCGCTGGGCGGCATGGCGCCCGATGGCAGCGCACCGATCGTGGGCCAGCAGTGCGGCGTGCTGCAACTGGCGCGCGATGCGGAACACGCGGCGCTGCAGCGGGAGGTGGCCGATGCATGGCGCTACCCGCCGGAATATGTGCGCTGGCTGGACGATGCGCAGGCATCCGCGCTGCTCGGGTCGGCCACGCCGCATGGCGCCTGGCTGTTCCCGCTGGGTGGCTGGGCCAACCCCGCGTCGGTGTGCCGGGCCATGCTGGCCGCGTGCGGCAACCGCCTGCGGCGCGTGTTCCATGCCGAAGCGTTGTCGCTCGAGCGGGCGGGCGAGCGCTGGCTGGTGCGCGGTGGGGGAGGCGCGATCCTGGCCGACGGCGCGCACGTGATCGTTGCGAACGGTGCCGGCGCAATGCAACTGCCGCAGACGGCGCCGCTGCCGCTGTATACGATGCGCGGCCAGGTCACGCACCTGGCCGCCGACACGTTCGCTGCGCTGCCGCTGGTAGTGTGCCGCGAGGCTTACATGACGCCGGCAATGGATGGCATTGCCAGTGTCGGCGCCACGTACGACCGTGCCGGCGACCGCGCGCTGTGGCCGGCCAGCCAGGCGGAGAACCTGGAACGGGCGCGCGAGATCCTCGGGCGCCATCGCGTGCCGGCCGAGCCGCCGCTGGCGGGCCGCGTCGGCCTGCGGTGCATGGCGCCGGACCGGCTGCCGCTGGTGGGCACGCTGCCGGACTACACCGCCGCGGGCCAGCCGGAGCGCCTGCGCGACGTGGCCCGGCATCCGGGCCTGCATGCGCTGCTGGGCTACGCCTCGCGCGGCCTGATCTGGGCGCCGCTGGCCGCCGAGTTGCTAGCATGCAATCTTGAGGGACAGGCATCGCCGCTCGAGACAACGCTGGCCGCCGCCCTCGATCCGGGCCGTTTTTTACTCAAATCCCGCCGCAAAACTGTGGCGGGCGCGCCATAGCCACGCCGTAAACCCCAGATTTCATGCGGCTTCGCGGCTATAATTGCCGTACTGAAACTTTTGCGGGGTAATGATGGAAGATCGAGGCGGCTCGCCCGAGCTGTTCGTGTTTCTGGCTTCCACGGTGCACGACATGAAAAATTCGCTCAGCGTGCTGGGCGGAACGCTGGAAAGCCTGCTCGGCAAGCATGCGCCGGCCAGCCAGGACGCATCGTACCCGCAAATGGCGCACATGCTCTACCAGACGCGCCGGCTGTCCGACAACCTGATGCAGCTGCTGGCGCTGTACAAGGAGGTGGGCAAGCCCACCTATCCGTTCGAGCCGGTCACGGTGCCGCTGGGCGAGCTGGTGCACCAGGTGGCCAGCCAGTCGCGCGTGCTGCTGGACGCAAAGGACATCCGGCTCGACCTCGCATTCAGCGAGGAGCTGCTGTGGACGCTGGATGAAGACCTCGTCATCGGCGTGCTGTGCCACGCGATCAACAATGCCGTGCGCTATACGCGCGACCGCATCCGCCTGTCGATCGTGGAACAGGACGGCATGCTGGAGTTCCGTGTCGAGGATAACGGCATGGGCTTTCCGCCGTCGATGCTCGAAGCCGGCGCGGTGGTGGGGCAGGGCGTGAACTTCCTGACCAACAGCAGCGGCCTGGGGCTGTTCTTTGCCAGCGAGGTGGCGAAGATGCACAAGCGCCGCCAGCGCGGCGGCAGCATCCGCCTCGAGAACGGCGGCCCGCTGGGCGGCGGCTGCTTTGTCCTGACCCTGCCCTGATCGTCCTGCCATGACCAGCACCTACATCACGGCAAGCGGCGCGCCGGTGCCTGACATCTCCGGCGTCGAATGGAGCGAGAAACGCTACCTGATCGTCGACGATTTCGTCGGCATCCGGCAATTGCTGCGCGAGTCGCTGCGCAATATCGGCGCGCGGCACATCGACCAGGCGTCGTCCGGCGGGGAAGCCATGACGCTGCTGGGGCGTACTCATTACGACGTGGTGCTGTGCGATTTCAACCTGGGCGAGGGCAAGAACGGCCAGCAGGTGCTGGAAGAGGCGCGCGTGCGCAACCTGATGATTCCCAGCAGCGTGTGGCTGATGGTGTCGGCCGAGAAAAGCGTGGAATCGGTGATGGGCGCGGCCGAGCACCAGCCGGATGCCTACATCATCAAGCCGATCACCGAGGGCGTGCTGCTGACGCGCCTGAACCGAGTGTGGCACAAGAAGCAGGTCTTCCAGCAGATCGACGCCGCCTACATCGACAAGGACTACCTGCGCGCGGCCCGGCTGTGCGACGAGCAGATCGCGCGCCACAAGGTGCACGAGATCGACCTGATGCGCATGAAGGCCGCGCTGCTGCTGAATGCGGGCGAGCCGGACAAGGCGCGTGTGGTGTACGAGAAGCTGCTGGAAGAGCGCGAATACAACTGGGCGCGCACCGGCCTGGGCAAGATCCGCATGGCCAATGGCGACCACGAGGCGGCGCGCCAGATGTTCCAGGGCGTGATCGCCGAGAACCGTTTCTATATCGACGCATACGACCAGCTGGCCGCATCGCTGGAGCTGATGGGCCGCCACGAGGATGCCTGCGGCGTGCTGGAAAAGGCCGCGAAGCTGTCGCCCAATTCGGTGCCGCGCCAGCGCAGCCTGGGCAACGCCGCGCTCCGTATCGGCAACGTGCAGCTGGCCGAGCATGCGTTCCGCAAATGCCTGGCGATTGGCGAATACTCGATCCGGCGCACCGTCGATGCCTACTTCGGCATGGCGCGCGTGTGCGGCATGAAGAACGACACGAAGGAAGCGCTGCGGCTGCTGGCCATTGCGCAGCGCGATTTCCCCGGCGAGGTGGTGCAGCTGCGCAGCAAGGTCACCGAGGGCATGGTCTACCACGAAAGCGGCGACTACCGCCGCGCGCGCAAGTCCGGCGACCAGCTCGAGGCGATGCTGGAAGGGGAGGTCAAGCGCCCGCATACCGCCGTCTGCATGGAAATGGCCACGCTGCTGTTCGCGGTGGGCGTCAAGGAGGCACCGGTGGAGCTGCTGTGCCACGTGGTGCGCAACAACCACGACAACGTCGTGCTCATCGACGAGGTGCAGAAGATCTTCGACAAGGCGCGCATGAGCGAGGAGGGCGTGGACCTGATCGCCGCGGCGCGCAAGGAAGCGTCGGAGATGATGAACCAGGGCGTGACGCTGTGGAAGACCGGCCGGATCGGCGATGCGGTGGCGTGGATGCGGGCATCGCGCGAACGCCTGCCGGACAATATGCGCATCCTGTTCAACTCGGCGCAGATGCTCATCACTCACATGCAGCAGCAGGGTTACGACGAAGCGCTGATGATCGAGGCCAACGGCGTGCTGATGCACGTGGATGCGCTGGCACCGGGCCAGCAGCGGTTCGCGCAACTGGTCGAACAGTTGCAGGAACTGGTGCCGCGGCGCGCGGACGCTGCCGGGACCCCGGAGGGCGCACCGGCCGCGCCGGCGGAGCAGGCAGAGTAGGGAGCAGGCGGAGCAGGGGAGCAGGCCGAGCAGGCGGAGTAGGCCGAGCATGCCGAGTAGCCAATTATGCGCGCGTCCGGAACCAGGCCACCGGTGGTCAAACCTGCTGGTGAACCCTTCCTCCGCTATTCCTTCTTCGGCGCCGTCTTGCGCGCCGACGGCTTGCGGCCCGTTCCGGCACCGTCGGTCTTGATTTCCTGCTCCGGTCCCGCTTCCGTTTCCATCCGGGGACCGGTGGCGTGGGCCGCGTCGCCGGCCGCTGCTGCCGCCGGCGGCGCTTTCGTCTCCGCCGTCATCGCCGTGTTGACCGCCTGCTTGAACTGATCCTGCAGCATGTTCCACCAGATCGCCGGGTTGGCCATCTGCGCCGCGGCCGCGGCGGCCAGGTCGGGCTTGGGCGGGGCTTCTTCGGCAGGCCCGGCCTCGGCCTTTGCCGCCGGCTGCGGCTGGGGTTTCGCTTCGGGTTTCGGCGGCATCGGCACCGGCGCCGGGGCTGGCGCCTGGGCCGGTTTTTGCGCTGCCTTGGCCGGATCGAACTGGCTGAAGAATGCGGCCGCGTAAGGGTTCGCATCGAACAGCGATTTTTCCGGGCGTGCCGGCTTTTGCTGCATCGAGTCGGCCAGGCTCTGGCCCATCGACTTCAGCGTCGCAATCGTTCCGCGCTGCACTTCCAGCGCCTGGATACTGCTGCGCAGCATCGTGCCGTTCAGGTTGATCCAGGCTTCCACGGCTTTCAGGTCGCTGATCTTCTTGTCCAGTTCATCGAGCGACAGCGTGGGCGAGGCCAGGCCGGGCACGCCCATGCTGCCCCACAGCGATTTCACGAAATCCAGCGTGTCCGTCATCACGGCCGCGCCGGGGATGTTTGGCATTTGCGGTGTGCTCATGGCATGTCTCCAAAGCTTTAGTGGGATACCTTCGGCGCTTAGCGTAGCAGATTTGACACCGTCGCCGGCAAAAAACGGGAACGGTTTACACTATGCGGCATGACGATCGTTTCTTTTCTTTTGCGGCGGCGCCGTGAACTGGTGCTGTGCGCGGCCACCGTGGCGCTGCACTACCTGACGATCGACTGGCTGGCGGCGCGCATCGGCACGCCCGAAGCGCCGCAGGCACAGGTGCCGATGAGGGTCAGCGCGCAACTGCGCCCTGCGCTGCCGGCGCGGGTGGCGGCCGTGCAGCAGCAGGCGCTCGTGCCTGCGCCGGCCCCGGCCTCTCCCCCCGCCTCCGCACCGCCACGCCGGGCCGCCGCGACCCGGACACCGGCACCATCCGAAGCGGCCCCGGAACAGCTTGCCGAGCCGATCCCGGAGCCGCTTCCCGAGACAATTACCGAGCCGGTGCCGGCCGCGGTGGCTGCCGCCGTTCCGCCCGATCCCGTGGCACCGCCGGCGCAAGGCGGCGCTGCCCCGCAGCAACCCGAAGTACAATCGACCGCCGGGCCCGCACCGGTTGCGGCGACGGCGGCGGCCGAGCCGATGGCGGGACGGCGCTTCCGTGTCAACCTGCCGCCTGCCGCGGCGTTCGAGCTGGAAGTCAGGCGCACCGATGCGGATGGCACGCAGTGGAGCGGCAGCGCCAACATGCGCTGGCAGACGGACGGCAGCAGGTACAAGGTGGGCCTGGAAGTGGGCGTCAGCATGCTGGTCGCGCGCATCGGCCTGCTGGAACTGGCCAGCGAAGGCACGATCGACGATGCCGGCATCGCTCCTGTGAAGATGACGGAGAAGCGCCGCAGCCGTTCGATGACGGCCACGCACTTCGATCACGAGGGCAAGCGCATCACGTTCTCGGCCAGCACGGCCGCGGTGCCGATGGCCGCCGGCGCGCAGGACAAGGCCACGGTGCCGTTCCAGCTGGCCGCCATCGGCCGCGGCGACGTCAACCAGTTCGGCAGCGATATCGACATCCAGGTGGGCGAGGACCGCGAGGCCACGGTGTACCGCTTCGTGCTGGTGGGCGAGGAAGAGCTGGAAACGAAGATGGGCCGGCTCGTGACGTGGCGCCTGGCCCGTCCGCCGCGGCCCGGCAGCTACAACGCGCGGCTCGATATCTGGCTGGCGCCGGGCCTCGACTGGTACCCGGTGCAGATCCGCAACACGGAACGCAGCGGCGCGGTGACGACGCAAACCGTCACGAAGATCCTGCGGCCGGCAAGCTGAATAAGGAAAGACGATGAAACACATCCTGCACGGTGCCGCCCTGGCGGCTTCGCTGATCGCCGCTGCAATCCCGGCCGGCGCCCAGAACGAGCGCCCCGGCGCGAAGCTCAAGTTCGACCTGCCGCCGTCGGCCGAACTGACCTATACGGTCAAGGCCAGCAGCCATGGCATCCCGCTGTCCGGCAACGGCACGATCACCTGGCAGCAGGGCGGGGGCAAGTACACGCTGGTGACGGAAGCGCGCTCCGGCATGTTCGGCAAGGTGCTCGAATACCGCAGCGAAGGTACGGTGGACGCCTGGGGCCTGGCGCCGGACACGTACTATGAAAAGCGCATGCGCAAGGGAGCCGGCACGACGACCTTCAGGCGCGACCAGAAGGTCATCGACCTGGCCGACAGCGACAACACGGTGCCGATCAATGGCGGTGAACAGGATCGCAGCAGCGCGGCCTGGCAGCTGGCGGCCATCGCCCGCGCCGCGCCGCAGAAATTCGTGCCCGGCTCGGAATGGCGGTTCTACGTGGTAGGCCGGCGCAATGCGGACACCTGGAGCTTCAAGGTGGTGGGCACCGAAACGGTGAAGACTGGCGCCGGCGACGTCAAAGCCGTCCATTTCAGCAAGGCACCGCCAAAGGGCAAGGGCCAGCAGGTCGACCTGTGGCTGGCACCGTCGCTGGAGTGGTATCCGGTGCGGCTGGTCTTCATGGAAGAAGACGGAGATTCTTTCGAGCAACTACTCGACAAGGTAGCGAAAAAGTAAATGTTGCTCCAAAAATGGGGACGTACCCCATTTTTCCAGCAACTATTTCCTGGAAAATGGGGTACGTCCCCATTTTCCCGGCAACTATTGGCTTGCCGCCGGCAACGGTTTTGCTAGCCGGAACTGGTATACTCACGTCCCCGCCTGAGTTCGCAAGCTTTTGCAGCAAGGCGCCCAGAACCCCGGAGCGCGATGAGTAATACCGCACATGCGGCAGCCAGCACAGCCACGGCAGCCGAACACAATCCCACCGAGCAGGAACAGGCACTGCAGGCGCATTTCCAGCCGCATGTGTCCGTCGACGAGATCGAGCAGGTCTTCCACCTGAAGCGCGCGCAGCCGCTGCTGCAGGTGTTTACAGCGCTGTTCCACGGCGGTTTCGAGAGCGTGCTGGTGCGCCTGCTGGTGCTGCGCGAGCTGGCCAACGACACCACGTCTTCGGCGTTCTCGCGTGCTGACATCAACACGCGGCTGGCTTACCTGCTGCCGGAAAGCCTGGAAACAGTGCTGATGCGCCTGCGCACCAACGGCCTGCTGGCCTGGGATACGCAGCAGGGCGTGTACCGCGTGACGCCGATGGCGCGCAACGTGCTCTCCTCGATCGATGCCCTGCTGACCCTCGGGCAGGACCACGACGAAGCCGAAATGGGCTTCCTGCTGTCGCAGGTGGCCGGCGCGCAGGCAGTGGGCGGCGTCACCAGCGAGCAGTTGCAGCACCTGCTGGGCCGCCTGACGGACCTGACAGACGAATTCCGCGATGCGATTGCCTCCGGCTCGGAATTCCGGCTGCGCGAATCGCAGGCCAAGTGGCACACGGCGTGCGACTGGGTGGAAAAGGGTTCCGAGATCCTGCGCGCCATCACCAGCGACGAAAACGCCGATGCGGCCACGCACCGTGCCGCCCAGGCGATCGGCCGCGCCCAGAGCTCGCTGCTGAACATGCAGGGCATGTTCTCGCGCGCGCTGAACCAGATCGAACGGCAGCGCGTGCACCTGGGCCAGTCCGGCCTGTCGACGACCGACATCAAGCGCTGGCTGCTGGCGCACCCGGACCTGGCGTCGCTGGCCGAAGATGCGATCGAACAGCCGGTGAAGCCGCTGTTCATCACGCCGGCCGAGATGATCGACGTGGCCGAGACCGAGTTGATGGCCGAGCGCGTGGCGGTGGTCGCCTCCGGCCTGCCGTCCGGCGAGGATGCGCCGCTGACGGTCAGCGAGGACCAGGACATGCAGCGCGAACTCGACGACTGGCTGGCGCGCCTGTCCGATTTCGCCACGCTGAACAACTTCCCCAGCATCGCCGACGAGTCGCCGAGGGACATCAAGGTGCACGAAGCGCTGCTGCCGGCCAGCTTTGCGGTGGCGTCCTACCGCGCGTCGATGCTGCCGCTGCTGGGCGACGAGGGCGAGGCCAGCCTGCAGGGCGCCACCGCCGAACTGGCGCGGCTGCCGCTGCAGTTCGCGCCCACCGACATGATGGTGCAGCTGGACGACATGGAGGTGGCCGCGATGACGCTGGCCAGGCTCTCCCTCGATTTGAACGATAGCGACAAGGCCGCGAGTTGACCATGAATGACGATTCCCAAATTTTGATCGCACGCCTGCTGACGCACCAGACGCTGCGCCGCGACGACCGGCTCGTGAAACGCGCGCTGTCGGACGAGCAGTTCCGCCAGGAGGTCGATGCGCGCCTGCTCGCCACCGGCCTGAAGCTGCTGGACAACGTGTACGCCGACCACGTCACGCTGGCGCTGCACCGGGCGATCGAACCAAAGATCTTCGGCGCGCGCGACACGTGGCAGAACAATAATTTCGGCCTCGCCCGCGACGGCGTGGCGCTGCTGGTGGTGCTGTGGGCGCTGATCATCCTGCCCAAGCGCGAGCGGCAGGAAACCCACCAGCACGCCGATGACGACCAGGACGACATGTTCGGCAACGAGAAGCCGGTGCCGCGCGCGGAAGACACGTCGATCGGCATCCCGTACAAGGCGCTGCTGGCCGACTTCGGCGACAAGCTGGGCAAGAAAACCCGCATGGACATGAACCTGGGCATCCTGTCGAAGCTGGGCTTCATCGAGCGGCGCGGCGACATCCTCGTCGAAGGCCCGCTGCTGGACCTGCTGATGGACACCGACCTGCTGAAGGAACGCATCATCAACGGCGCGCTGGCCGAAGTGTTCAAGCGCGCACCGGCCCAGGTCGTGCACATTCCGCGCGCGGTGCTCGCCGCCGCCAACGATACGGCCAGCGCGGATGAAAGCGTGCCGGCCGCCGCCGAGGACGAAGTCGCCGCCGCGATCCGCGACGCCGCCGCATCCGCCAACGAGATGGCCGACGACAAGGCCGACGACAAGGCCGGCGACAAGGCCGGCGATACGGCCAACGACGCGGCCAACGATACCGAGAACCGGAGCTGACGCATGTTTCACATTAAATCGCTGGAGCTGGTCCACTGGGATTACTGGCAGCGCATCAAGAACATTCCGCTGGACGCGAAGATCATCACGATCGCCGGCCAGAACGGCTCCGGCAAGACCACGCTGCTCGATGCGCTGCGCACGCTGTTCGGCCTCGATTGCTCGATGGGCCGCACGTACAAGCATTACGCGCGGCACTCGGGCCAGCAGAGCGCATGGCTGCGCGCCGTCGTCGACAACCGGGCGCAGGGCCGGCAGCTGTCGAACCGCCCGTTCCGGTCCAGCGGCTTCTTCTCGGAAGACGAGGTCACGCTGTTCTGCCAGATCCAGAAGAACGGCGGCGACTGGAAGCGCCAGTACCTGATGCGGCCGGGTAACGTCGACATCGAGGAAGTGACCGAGGCGAACGACTGGCTCGGCGTGGAAAACTACAGGAAGCGACTGGCGAATGCGGGCCTGTCGCCGGCCATGGCCAAGGTGCTGGCGCTGGAGCAGGGCGAGACCGACAAGCTGTGCGAATACGCGCCGCGCCAGTTGCTGGACCTGGTGTTCCAGGTGTTCGGCGACAAGGAAGTGCTCGATGCCTACGACGAGGCGAAGCGGCACCAGCGCGACACCGAGGAAGAACTGAAGCGCTTCGAGGCCGAGCTGGAAGGTTCGCGCGCGAACCTGGAAGGCCTGCGCCTGCGCGTGGCCAACTACCACCAGTGGGAAACGCTGCACAAGGAACGCCGCAACCTGCAGGAAGAAGTGCTGCCCACGCTGGAATACCACGAAGCGCGCGAAAAGGCCAACAACGTCGGCCGCCAGCTGCGCGAGGCGAAGAAGCCGCTGGCGCAGGTCGACCAGCAGATCGCCGACCGGCGCCGCGAAGTCGAACGCCAGGCATTGCTGCTGCAGGAAGCGCAGCAGCAGGAAACCGTGCTGGAACAGGAATCGACGGTGCTGCAGACGCGCCTGTCGTCGCTGAACGCGAAGCTGAAACCGCTCGACAGCCTGATCGAGCAGAAGTCTCGCCTGCAAAAGCTCGCCGCCGAAGCGGGCGCGGACATCGCCGACGTGGCCAAGCAGCTGGAAGAGAAGGAAGCGGAGCTGGGGCGCCTGCGTGCGTCGCGCGACGCGGTGTCGTCGCGCATCGCGGCCGACAAGGCCACCATCGCCGCCCTGCAGGGCAAGACGGCGATGCCGGAGCCGGACAACGTGCGGCAGATGCGCCGCGTGCTGCGCGATGCGAACATCCCGCACGCGATGCTGTCCGACATCGTCGAAGTCACCGATCCGAAGTGGCAGGGCGCCGTCGAGGGCGTGCTGGGCGGCTATGCTTCCGTGGTGCTGCTGGAGAATGCTTCCGATGCGGCCGCCGCGTACCGCCTGGCCGAGAAGGAGCGCTATCGCCACTTCATCGTGCCCGAATGCGTGAAGGCGCACGAGCCGAAGAACGACAGCCTGCTGTCGGTGGTGCGCTTTACGGCGCGCGCGCCCGAATGGCTGATCGAGCAGCTGTCGCGCATCACCCGCGTGGACTCGGTGGAGCAGGGCGCGAAGCTCGGCAATATCGAGGAATGGATCACGCCGGACGCGTACCACAAGGAACGCCGCGGCGGCCGCTCGCTGTTCGTGGAAGTGTCGCGCTACCGCTTCGGTTCCGCCGGCCGCACGCAGCGCCAGGAAGCCATCGCGCGCAACCTGCCGTCGCTGGAAGCGGAAGAAGACAAGTTCACGCTGCAGATCAGCAAGCTGGCTTCCGAGACCAGCGCGCTGAAAGCCCGCGTGGCCGGCGTCGACGCGGTGAAGGAGCTGTCGGCGCGTGCCGATGAATTCGACGAAGCCGCGCGCACCGCCGTGCCGCTGCGCGCCGAACGCCTGGAAGTGGGTTCGCGGCTGGGCGAGCTGCAAGGGCTGATGAAGAACGCGACGGTCGCGCGTACCCGTGCCGACGGCGCGTGGAATGGCGCGCGCATGGCGCTCTCCGAAGCGGAGGCGGGCATGCGCCTGAACTACAAGCGCCAGCTGGACCAGCGCTCCGACCACGCACGCGCCTTGCTGGCGCTGCGCCGGCAGTGGAAGCACCTGCCGGCCGCGTGGCGCCGTCCCGCACGCCGCCAGGCCGTGGTGGCGCAGCACGTCAACGCGCACCAGGTCGACCTGCGCATCGCCAGCCTGCAGGCCAGCCTGGCGCGCGACGATTGGGAACTCGACGCCACCGTCATCGACCAGTACGCGCGGCTGAACGAGCAGCTGTCGTCGCGCAAGAGCGAGACGGAAGAGCGGCGCTACCAGAACAACCGCGCGATCGAAGCCACCGGCAATGCGCGCGGTGCCTACATCGAGCGGCTGCGCTACACGATCAAGCAGTACACGAAGAACATCAAGGAGCTGGGCGAACTGGCCAAGATCGAAGTCAGCGCCGATCCGGTGAAGCTGGAGAACGACGACCTGCTGCTGGCCCAGGCCGGCCTGCACGTGCGTTTCAAGTTCGACGGCAAGGGCGTGATCGGCATGAACGACGGCGAAGCCTCCGGCGGCCAGCAGGTGATGAAATCGCTGGTGCTGCTGATCGGCCTGCTGAAGTCCGACGAAGGCTCCGGCGGCTTCGTCTTCATCGACGAACCGTTCGCCCACCTGGACATCCGCAACATCCAGCTGGTCGGCGAATTCCTGAAGAACACCGACGCCCAGTACCTGATGACAACCCCGCTGACGCACAACACGGACGTCTACGACCCTTCCGAACTCACGCTCATCACGAGCAAGAAAAAGAAGGACACGCAGTGGGCGCAGCCGATCTTCGTCCTGCAACGCAAGAAAACCGACGACAAAGCCGCTGCCTGACGCCAATATTTCTCAAAACCGGGGTCAGACCCCGGTTTTGGGAAACTATTTTCCTGGCTCGACTTGAAGGTCGTTGGCAATAGTTCTCGCAGATTGGACGAACTTGCGGTATCTGTTGCTCAAAACCGGGGTCTGACCCCGGTTTTGAGCAAAACTTTTCGACGGGATATGACGTTGGTGCCGGTTTGCTGGCTCAGCGCAGCTTGATGTCCACCACCGTCGGATCCTCTTTCACCTCGATTGCCGCGTCCTCGAACTTCGGCGGGCCGAACATGGCGGCCGGAGCGCGCGACATGCCCCAGCTTTCGTTCGGGATGCCCAGCACGCGGTCGAGTTCGCCATTGTCGTTGGCGTCCTCGTAGGCCAGCACGGCGAAGGTGCCGGGCGGGACGTCCGGCACGGTCACCTTCATCGTGCCCGCTTCGGCAGGGACCGAGGCGGTGTACGCGCACTGCTTCAGGAAGCGCTCGCGGTCGCACACGGCCACGCTGACCTTGCCTTTGCCGGCCACGTTTTCGACTTTGATGTCGACGGTGGCCGCGGTGGCCGCGGGGGGATGCAGCAGCGCGGCGCAGCCCAGCACCGCGGCAGGGAGGAGGGCGCTCCAGGAACGCCAGTTCAGCAACGTCATGTGAAATCCTTTCGTCAATGCGTGATCGTCAAAGCGCAGTCGTCAAAGCGCAGTCGTCGATGCGCAGTCGTCAATGTGTAATCTTCAATCCGTAATCTTCAGTCCGTACTACAGGCAGGCCCGTTCGCGGCGCTGCTCCCGGGCATGCTGTGGTAGTCTCGACAACTCCGAATCCTGCCAGCCAACGCCCTCATGCTGTTCAATGCGCTCATCGTCGTCGTCACCGTCATCGGCATGGAACTGTTTTCCATCTTCGCGCACAAGTACGTCATGCACGGCTTCGGCTGGGGATGGCACAAGTCGCACCATGAGCCCAGGACGGGCTGGTTCGAGAAGAACGACCTGTACGCGGTGTTCTTCGCCGGCATCGCCATCGCCCTGATCTATGCCGGCACGCGCGGTTATCACCCGCTCGAATGGATCGGCGCCGGCATGACGGCCTACGGTTTCCTGTACTTCGTCGCCCACGACGGGCTGGTGCACCAGCGCTGGCCGTTCAAATATGTCCCGCGCCGCGGCTACCTGAAGCGGCTGTACCAGGCGCACCGCATGCATCACGCGGTGCATGGCAAGGAAGGCGCGGTGTCGTTCGGTTTCCTCTACGCGCCGCCCGTCGACCGGCTCAAGCGACAGTTGCACGCGCTGCACCAAGGCCGGCCGCAAAGGCACGCGGCCGCTGCCACAACCCTGCGCGACGAGCCGCCGGCTGCCGGAAAAGGGGCTTGAACCGGGACCTGAGCGCGAGCGCGCCGCCCTTCGCCAGCAGCCACAGTTTCATCGCCTTCGACGTGCCCACCCGCTCATCCCAGGCGCGCGGCCCGCGCCGTTTCACTTCGATGCCGATCTGCCGGTACACATAGCGCGCCGTGGCGATCGCCCACGCCGAGCGCAGCGGCAGTGCGGCGATGCCCACGGTGGCGGAGTCGTAATAGGGTTCCGCATGATCGACCAGCCGGGCCGCCACTCCCGCCAGGGCTGCGCGGTGCTTCTCCAGCGCGATCTCGGCGGGCGGGATTCCCGCCTCGCGCAGCCACTGCGCCGGCAGGTAGGTGCGTCCGATGGCGGCGTCGTCGACAATGTCGCGCGCGATGTTCGTCAGCTGGAACGCCAGCCCCAGGTCGCAGGCGTGGTCCAGCACCGTTTCGCTTTTCACCCCCATGATCGAGGCCATCATCAGACCCACCACGCCGGCCACGTGGTAGCAATAGCGCAGCGTGTCGTCGAGCGATTCGTAGCGCTCGCCATGCACGTCCATCGCGAAGCCGGCCAGGTGGTCGAACGCGAAGCGGGGCTGGATCGCGTGGCGCAGCGCCACTTCCTGGAAGGCCGCGAAGGCCGGCTCCGTCATCGTCTCGCGTTCATAGGCGCGCTGCGTCAGGTCCTCCAGCATGGCGAGGTGCCGCGCCGCTTCGTCCTGCGTCGGAGCGGCGCTGCCGAAGCCGAGTTCCTGGCCGTCGACCACGTCGTCGCAATGGCGGCACCATGCATACAGCATCAGCACGCTGCGCCGCGTCGCGGGATCGAACAGCCGCGCCGCGGCGGCGAAGCTTTTCGACCCGACGTTGATGGTATTGGTCGCATGGTCCAGCAATGCGCCATCGTCGCGCGCACTCATGCCACCGCTCCTGCCGCCGTCCCTGCCGTTCCTGCCACCACTCCTGCCGCCACCTCTTCCAGCATCAGCCCGGCGGTGGCCTTGGCCGAACCGATCACGCCCGGCACGCCGGCACCCGGATGCGTGCCGGCCCCCACCAGGTACAGGTTGGCCAGTTCGGCATCGCGGTTGTGCGGGCGGAACCAGGCGCTTTGCGTGAGGATCGGTTCCAGCGAAAAGGCCGAACCCACGTGGGCATTGAGCTCGTCGCGGAAGTCGAGCGGCGTGAAGATGCGGCTGGTGACGAGCTGGCTGCGCAGGCCCGGCATGTAGTGCCGCTCCAGGTAATCGAAGATGCGGTCGCGGTAGCGCGGGCCTTCGACGGTCCAGTCGATCGGCGCGTTGCCCAGGTGCGGCACCGGCGCCAGCACATAGTGGCTGCCGCAACCGGGCGGCGCCAGCGACGGATCGGTGACGCACGGCGCGTGCAGGTACAGCGAGAAATCGTCGGCCAGCTGGGAACCGCCGAAGATCTCCTGGATCAGTTCCTTGTAGCGCGGGCCGAAGCACACGGTATGGTGCTGCAGCTGCGCGTGATGGTGGTTCAGGCCGAAGTACAGCACGAACAGCGAATTGGAAAAGCGCTTCTTCTTCAGTGCCTCGCCCTGCGCGGCGCCGCGCGGGTGCTGGCCCAGCAGCGCGGAATAGGTATGCACCACGTCGGCGTTCGAGGCCACCGCGTCGGCGGCGAAGAAGCGGCCATCCTGCAGCCGCACGCCGCTGGCGCGCGCGCCCGACGTTTCGATCTGCGCCACCGGCGCGTTCAGTTCGATGCGCCCGCCGATATCCTCGAACAGCCGCACCAGCCCGTTGACGAGCGCTCCGGTGCCGCCGCGCGGGAACCACACGCCCCATTGCCGCTCCAGCGCATGGATCAGCGTGTAGATCGACGACGTGGCGAACGGGTTGCCACCCACCAGCAGCGAGTGGAACGAGAACGCCTGGCGCAGGTGCTCGTCCTGGATGAAGCGCGAGACCAGGCTGTACACGCTGCGCCAGGCCTGCAGCTTCGCCAGTTGCGGCCCGGCCTGGATCATCGAGCGGAACGACAGGAACGGCACGGCGCCCAGCTTGATGTAGCCTTCCTCGAACGTGGCTTTCGAATAGGCCAGGAAGCGCTGGTAGCCCTGCACGTCGGCCGGATTGCGGGCGTGGATCTGCCGGTCCAGCGCTTCCTGGTCGTTGGCATAGTCGAAGCGGCTGCCGTCTTCCCAGCACAGCCGGTAGAACGGCGCCACCGGCAGCATCTCGACATAGTCGGCCATCTTCCGGCCGGCGGCGGCGAAGAGTTCCTCGATGGCGGAAGGGTCGGTGATCACGGTGGGGCCGGCGTCGAAGACGAAACCCTGGTCTTCGTACACGTAGGCGCGGCCGCCCGGCTTGTCGCGCTTTTCCAGCAGCGTGGCCTGGATGCCGCTGGCCTGCAGGCGGATGGCCAGTGCCAGGCCGCCAAAGCCGGCGCCCACGACCACGGCGGTTTTCGATCGGTTCATGCGATTGTCCTGATGTCTCGGTTGATGCGGGAATGGATCCGGTCGGGATGGGTACGGAAGGCGGCATCGACGGCGGCGCCGACGGGTACCGGCGGCTTGCCCGTCAACACGCGCGCCATGTCGGCAAGGGTGGGCCGGCCGGCGTAGAAACGGGCGACGAGGCCGGGTGGCAGCGTGTAGAAACGCTGCATCACGCGCCAGCGCCGGTCCGGCTCGCCGGCCAGGAACAGCATGCGGTTCAGCAGCCGGAAGAAGCGCTGGCCGCGCCATGCCGCCAGCGCCTCCTGCCGGATCGCCGCGAACAGCGCCGGCGCATCGGGCTCCGGCAATTGCGCGATGCGTTCGGCCAGGCGCACCGCGTGCGGCAGCGAATAGCCGGTGGTCGGATGGAACAGCCCGGCGCGCAGTCCCGTGCAGGGCTGGCCGGCCAGGTCGTTCCAGTAGCCGTCCACGTCGCCGGCCAGCACGATCGGCAGCGAGCCGTGTTCCTCGCGCAATACCTCGGCGATGCGCCAGCCGCGCGCTCCGGCATAGGCGGCGATGTTGGCGCGCAGCCGCTCCGGCTCCCAGGCTGCGGTATCGACGTAATGGGTATCCTCGATCAGCAGCCGGTCGGCGCCGAACGGCAGCAGGTAGACGAAACGGTAGCCGCCCTGCTGGGCCACGCCGGCATCCATGATGACGGGGCGTGCCAGGCCGTGCGGCGCCTGCAGCCGGACTTCCTGGCCGAGGAAGGTTTGATAGCCGAGCGCCAGCCGCGCGCTGGCGCGCATGCCGCGGCCGTCGATCACCGCGCGGGCCGAGAGCAGTTCGCCGCCGGCCAGGCGCACGGTGGTCGGCGTCACTTCGTCGATCCGTGCGCCGAGCCGCAGGGCAGGACCCAGCGCCGGCTCGATCACGCGGGCGAAATCGCCCGAGGCGATGCTGGCGTAGCCGCTGTCCAGCGTGCGGGCATAGTCGGGAAAGACCACGTCGTAGCCGGGCCAGCGCGTGCCGACCAATGGCGCCAGCCATGCTTTCTGCGCCGTATCCAGGTCGCCGTCGTGGAACGACCATGTGTGGTTGCCGCCCAGCGCATCGCCCTGTTCGAGCAGCAGGATGCGCAGTTCCGGGCGATGCGTGCGCAGGCGCCAGGCCAGCAGGCCGTTGGCGAGGCCGCCGCCGGCCAGGATGATGTCGTAGCCGCTCATGCCGACCTCGCCAGCAACGGATCGGGCGGCGCATTCTCGAAGCCCGGCGCATGAGCGAAGCCAGGTACACGCTCCAAGCCCGGTGCAGGAGCGAAGCCAAGTGCAGGAGCGAAGCCAAGTGCTGATTCGATGATGTCCACGGCACGCGGCGTGCCGCCCGCGCGCGCCACGTTGCCGGCCAGTGCATCCAGCCGGTGCGCGAACGACCCGTCTTCCAGCAGTTGCCGCAATTGCCGGGTCAGCTGCGCGGCGGTGGCGAAGCGGGGCGAGGCCAGCAGCCCCACGCCGGCATGGCGCACCCGTGCCGCCGAGCCGGGGTGGTCGAAGGCGATCGGCAGCGCCAGGATCGGCGTGCGCGCCTCGATCGCATCGAGCACCGTGTTGACGCCCGCGTGCGAGATCACCGCGTCGGCCCGCGCCAGCGCTTCGCGTTGCGGGGCGAAGGCACATACCCAGGTGGCGCCGGCGCGTTCCAGCTCGCGCGCCTGCCGCTCGTCCAGGCCGCCGCAGTGCGCCGCCAGCAATTGCACGCCCGCCGCGCGGCATGCTTTCGCGATGCGCAGGAACAGGCCGAGGCGGTGGCCCTGCATCGTGCCGAGCGAGGCGAACACGAATGGCTTGCCGGCCGCGATCGGCGGCAGCGGTTGCTGCACGATTTCCTTGCGGGCGGTGGAGCGGAACGGCCCCACGTGATGGAAATGCGCGGGCAGCGCGCGGCGCGGGAAGTCGTAGCCCTCGACAGTCTGGCTGACCTGCGCCAGCGGCGACAGGCATTCGTGCAGCCCGTCGCGCGCGGGCAGCCCGAAGCCGCGCGCATGGCGTTCGATCGTGCGGCGGTGCGGCGTCATCATCCAGTCGTACACGCGGGTACTGCCTTCATACATGCGCAGCGACCGTTCGTCGGTGCCGAACGCGAACGGCATCACCGGCAGCGGGATGCCGGGTTCGCGGTTGACGGGCAGCGCGCAGGCCACGGAAACGAACGGCATGCCGAGCGCCTCGGCCACGAGACCGCCGGCAGCTTCCATCTGGTCGCAGATCAAGGCATCGACACCGGTCGCCTCCAGTGCCGCCGGCAGCTCGCGGCACAGCATGTCGGTGCTGCTTGCCATGTCGCCGATCACGCGGCGCAGTCCCAGCGGGCTGCCGGGATTGGCCGCGCGGCGCATCACGGCGGCCAGCGTGCCGGGCGGATGGCTGGCGGCGCCCAGTGCGTGAAAGCCGAGCCGGTCATCGCCCAGGTGGGCACCCGCGTCGGGCTGCTGGAAATACGTGACGCGATGGCCGCGCGCGACCAGTTCCAGGGCCAGCGCCGCCAGCGCGTTGAAGTGGCTGTAGAAGGCCGGGGCTACCACGCCGAAATGTGCCATCGGTAAGCTCCGTGCCGAGGCTCAGCCGGCGCGGCTGTCGAATCCGGCCTGCGCCGTGCCGTTGATCGCGGAGGAGGCGTAGCGGTGCGGCCGTGCGGGCTGCCGGGGTTGCGGCGGCTGCGCGGCGAACATGCGCTGCACGAAGCGGCGCGTGCGTTGCGCGCCGGCCAGCGCGTCGCCCAGATGGCGCTCCACCTCGCGCAGGTGGTCGGCGAGACGGCGCTGCGCTTCGTCGGCGCCGAAGGTGTTGATCAGCGTGGCCTTGCCCAGGTCCAGTCCCGTGTCCTTGCCCGTGACGGCGCTGTCGGCGCCCGGCAGGTCCTGGAAATCGTCGCGGATCTGGAAGGCATGGCCGGCGGCCAGCGCAAAGTCGCGCAGCGAGCGGGCCTTGCAGTCGTCGACCTCGGCCAGCACGGCCGCCATGTCCACGGCGGCACCGAGCAGCAGGCCGGTCTTGCGTTCGTTGGTCGTGGCGATCGCCTCGGCGGTGCGGCCGGTGCCGCCGTGCAGGTCTTCGAACTGGCCCCGCACCAGCCCTTGCGCGCCGACCGTGTCGGCCAGCGTGGCGACCAGCCTGGCACGGGTTGCCGGCGGGATGCCCGGTGCCGACGCGAGAATGCCGAATGCCCGGCTCAGCAGCGCGACCGATGCCAGGATGGCGACATCCTCGCCGAACTGCCGGTGGATCGTCGGCTGGCCGCGGCGCAAGGTAGCGTTATCCATGCAGGGCATGTCATCGAGGATCAGCGAGGCGGCATGCACGATCTCGACGGCGCAGGCGACATCGGTCACCGCCGGCGACGCGCAGTCGAGATCGGCCGCCACCAGCATCAGCAGCAGCGGGCGCATGCGCTTGCCGGAACCCAGCACGGCGGCGCGCATGGCGGCGGCCAGGCGGTCGTTGCGGTCGCCCTCGGCCGCCAGCAGGTGGCCGAGGCGCTCGTCAAGCGCCTGGCGCATCGCGTCGAGTTCTGCGGCGGAATGCTCATGACCGGTCTCGTGTTCCGAACCGGCGAACCGTCTTTTCTGGCTAGTCATGCCCGCTTCCCTCCGTCATGTCCCGATAGGTCATGATAGCGGAAAGGCAATAGTATGCCGACGCAATATTCAATCGTGCGAGCGTCCAGGACAATAGCGGGTCAATAGCGAGGGTCCGCTCCCGCTCCCGCGGGCGGGATTACTCCACCAGCGAGATCACCATCCTGCTCATGCCGCTCGCCTGCTTTAGCATCGCAGAGCCGGCCTGCGTCAGCATCTGGCTCCTGGTCATGTCGGCCACTTCCGTAGCGAAGTCGGCATCGGCGATCTGGCCGGCCGCGGCGTCGGTGTTCAGTTTCATCTGGCCGAGGTTGCTGAATGCCGACTCGAAACGATTGCCCAGCGCGCCCAGTCCGGAGCGCAGCTTCGTTATGGATTGCTGGGCTTCCGCCAGCCTGTCCACCATCAGGTTGGCCGACTCGGCGGATGTCAGGTCGGTATCCGGAGCATCTTGCGGATGGTTGTGCAGGTTGCCGTTGTCGATCGCGTAGTACAGGGCCACGTTGATTTGCCCCAGGTCGTTCCGGAAATCGACGGTAACGCTTTCCTCGGCGGAACTGCCGGTCTGGAACGTTACCGGCCCCAGTCCGAAGGTGCCCGGTCCGTCCGGCCCGGGGGGCGCGACGACATAGCGGAACAGGTAGGTGCCCGCGTAGCGCGACTCCTGCATCGTGTCGTATACCTGTTCGCTCAAGGTCGCATATTCGGCATGCATGGCTTTCCGGTCGGCCAATGTCGACGCGCCATCCGCCGCCTGGATCGCCAGGTCGCTCATCCGCCCGAGCATATTGTTCATCTCGCCCAGCAGGGCATCGGCGGTCTGCAACATTGAAATACTGTTCTGCAGGTTGCGCATCGCCACCGCCATGCCGCTCGATTGCGTCTTCAGCCGGGTAGCGATCTGCAGGCCGGCGGCATCGTCGCTTGCCGAGTTGATGCGCTTGCCGCTGCCGAGGCGCTCCTGTGCCGTGGCAAGCTGGCCGCCGGCTTTGCGCATGCCGTTCAAGGCTGCGTTTGACGCGATATTGGTGTGAAGACTGAGCACGTTGTCCCTTTTGCCATAACCGTTGGTACAGAGCGACAAGAAACGGGAAAACGTTAACGTTTTTGGAACGTATACTCTAGAAATTTTCTACACTGCAATGGAAACGCGCGGCAAGGTGGCAAAACTGCCGGGAAAGGGAAAGTGATGAACGCACCGCAACCGAAGATCCGCTTCGAGCCGAAGGAGCCCTGCAATGGCCATTGAACCCCTGCGCTTCGGTACGCCCGGCCAGACGGTGCTCGTCACCGGCGCCACCGGCTTCGTCGGCCACCAACTGGTGGCGGCATTGCTGGCGGACGGCCAGCGCGTGATCGCCATGAGCCGTGACACGGCGCGGGCCGCGCGCCAGCTGGGCGGCGGCGTGCGCTGCGTGATGACGGCCGCCGAACTGGCGGCCACGGAAAGGGTCGACATCGTCGTCAACCTGGCCGGCGCGCGCATCCTCGGCCCGCGCTGGACGGCGAAACGCCGGGCCGCGCTGCGTGCCAGCCGGGTGGCGCTGACGAACCGCCTGGTGGACTGGATCGCGACTGCGCAGCACAAGCCGCGGCTGATGCTGTCCGCCTCGGCGATCGGCTATTACGGCGTGCAGCCGCAGGGGGCGCCGGTGCCGCTGACGGAAGAAAGTCCGCCGCAGCCGGTGTTCATGTCCCAGCTGTGCCAGGAGTGGGAGGCGGCGGCACAGCGCGCGGCGCAGCATGGCGTGCAGGTTGCCACCATGCGCTTCGGGCTCGTGCTCGGCCACGGCGGCGCGCTGCCGGCGATGCTGATGCCGGTGAAACTGGGTGCCGGCGGCCCGCTGGGCGGCGGCCGGCAGGCGATGTCATGGATCCATGTCGACGACTTGCTGCGCGCGCAGGCATGGCTGGCGCAACGCGGCGAAAGGACGAGCGTGCAGGGCGCCTGGAACTTCACCGCGCCGCAATGCGTGACGCAGAAGGCGTTCACCGCCACCGCGGCACGGTTGCTGCACCGCCCGGCATTGCTGCCCACGCCGGCATGGCCGGTGCGCCTGCTGCTGGGCGAACAGGCCGACCTGCTGCTGGAAGGGCAGTGCGTGGTGCCGGCCAGGCTGCAGCGCGAAGGGTTCGACTTCCGTTACCCGGGGCTGGAAGCCGCGCTGGGCAGCCTGCTTTGACCGGGCGGCCGGTTGCCCCGGCCGCTTGCGGCAATCGTCAGGCCGCGCGGCGCTGCGAGGCGGACACCTGCAGCGTGGCCAGCACGTCGTTTGCCTTGGCCAGCAGCTCGAGCGCGCGTACGTGGCCCAGGTCGCCCGCGCGGCGGCCCTGGTCGCGATAGCGTGCGCACAGGCCCAGTGCTTCACGCTGGCCTTGCGCTGCATCGGCAGCCGTGGCGATGTCCGCCTTGCGCAGCGTTTCCACCACCAGCCCGAACAGGCCGGTCGGCATGGCCGGGCCGTTCAGCACGTCCGCACTGCTCGTGAAGCCGCCGGCCAGCGCCAGCTCCTGCATGTAGGCCGCATCGGCTTCGATCCGCACCGAACCGCCGGGGACCAGCATGATCAGCGGCGCGTAGGGCGCCAGCGCCGGCAGCACGTGGTTCGGGTAGACGTTGGCATGCCACGCGCTCGTGGCCAGCAGGGAAAAATGGCGGTGATCGCGCACCGGCGTGAAGCGCGCCTGCCGGAACGGCACGATGTCGACCTTGCCGCCGCTGCCGCCGAGCGCATCGGCCGCCACGTCGAGCAGCAGGGTGCCGAACAGGAAAGCGTGATGGAAGTGCGTGCCGCGCAAGGCGCCCCACACGTGGCGCAGGCTGCCGCCGTGTTCGTGAAAGGCGGCCAGCGCCGCCAGGCCCGCGGCGGCTCGCGGCGGCAGCGTGCCGGCATCGAGCTGGCCCAGGGATTCGTGCATCGCCTGGGTGATTTCCAGCCCCTGGCCAAGCGGATAGGGCTGGCCCAGTTTGACGGGCATGCGCGCGGCGAGGGCCGGATCGATCGCGGTCCGCAGGTGTTCCAGCAATGTCCGCAGTGCCGGCAGCGCCGGCAACAGGAAACGTTCGGTCAGGGTTTGCTGGAGCGGGTCCGCGATGCGGGGCTCGTTCGGCAGCAGGGTATCGGCGGGAAGGTTCATTCAAGCTCCGGCAGGAGCGGCTGTGCGCGGCGCCAGCGCAGCATGCCGATCGAAAAAGTGGCGAGGTAGCCGGCCAGCAGGCCGAATGCGATGCACGACAATGGATGGCGCAGCACCATGTCGCGCGTGATCAGTTGCGGGAATTCGGATTGGCGGTTCATGTACAGCTCCACGCCGATCTGCAGCACGCGCGCGGCGAACAGCATGCAGATGAGGATGCCGAAGCGGTCGTAGGGCTTGAAGAAGTAGCGGCGGCCCACGGTCTCGAAGCGCGTTTTCCTCAGCGTGAAGAACCCCAGCCAGCCGCCGACGAGCGCGCCGCCGGCCAGCGATGCCAGCGCCGGCGGATCGCCGAGCAGCGAACCGGAAGTCGCCAGCAGCAGCAGCGAGAACAGCACGGCGCCGGTCCAGTGCTTCCACATCAGCGATTCCTGCCGGGCGAAGAATGGCCGGAGTCGCAGGTAGACCCGCCAGATCAGCAGCGGAATCAGGATCAGCAGGGCCAGCGTGGTCAGTTCCATGGAGAGATAGTGTCGGCAAAAGCAAAATTGTAACGCTGCGGCGCGAATCCGGGGGGCGTGGTACGGTGAACTTCCAGACTACAGGAGGAAACATGGACCGATTCATGGAGCGTGCCGCCGCGCCGATCCACGCACACCGGGCGCCGGACCTGCCGGTACCCGTCGACGAACCGATGCCCGACCCGCAGCCGAATCATCCGCATCATCCGGAGGCGCCGGTGGAGCAGGACGATCCGGTGCCGGACCGGAATCCGGAGTAGTTGGCGGCTGAGCAGCAGGGGTCTGCCGGAGCGCCGTACCGCCCCGGTAAGTGAAGGCTCAAGCGCTTGCCGATAGCGTTGACAGAGGACTGACCCCGGTTTTTGCCAGCGTTTCGATAGCGCCGGCAAAAACCGGGGTTAGTCCCCTTGATGCGTCAATGGCAAGCATTTCTGTCAACGCTTACCGGGGACAGACCCCAGCGATGCAAGCGTTCCTTGCGACATCAAGCCACCCTCAATCGAACGCCCACGTGTACAGCACATCCAGCGCATTGTTCGTGCCGGTCTGGAACTGCAGGGTGATCCGCTGGTTCAGTTTGTAGCGCAGCTTGACCAGCGACGTGGCGCTGCCGGCACCCTGTTCGAAGCCCAGGTAGGCGCGTGACGACAGCTTCTTGCCGACGGTGACCACGGTATTTTCCAGCCCGGTGGCGTTGCCGCTGCCTTGCGACACGCCCAGTTCGTCCAGCCCGACCTTGTTGGCGAAGCTGCCGCCGCCCTTGCCGCCGAACAGCGCGCCGGCGGCCGTGCCGAGCAGGCCCATCTCGTTGCCCTGCATGTCGTCCATGCCGTGGCCCAGCACCAGCCACGACAGTTTCTCGCTGTCCGGCACGGAAGGCGTGGATACCAGCCGCGCGGTCGGCGACAGGGCCGTGCCGCGTACCTCGACGCCCGCTTCCACGTTGGTATCGGACAGTTCCGTGCCTTCCGGGCGCTTGCGCACCGCCAGGATGTTCAGGCCGGGGTTGTCGTAGGCACCCGTGAAGTTGATCACGCCGCGCTCGATCGCCAGTTTCTGGCCGTAGGCCGCGTAGGTGCCGCTGGCCACGCGGATGCTGCCGTTGATGCGGGGCGCGCGGCGGTCGGCGACCCGCACGTGCACGGCGCCGGCCAGGTAGGCGTCGAGGCCCTTGCCCTTCAGGCGGAAATCGTTGCCCAGGTCCGCTTCCAGGTCCACGTTCAGCGGCATCGCCTGCGCGGTTTCCTTGATCGTGGGCTTGCTGCGGCCGAGGATCACCACGTCGTCGCTGATCGTCGGCGAATTCTCGTCCGGCAGTTCGATGTCGGCGCGGTCGGCGCGGAACTTGCCGTTCAGCTGGAAGCGTTTGGCATCGCGGATCACTTCGCTGGACCCGGACAGCACCAGCGTGCGGTCCGGACGCGACAACGCTTCGAGCTTGTCCGCCGTCAGCTTCAGGTTCATCGTCATTTCGTTGCCGGCCAGGCGCGCCCAGCCTTCCGCGTCGGCGCGGCCCGTGCGGCCTTCCAGGTGCAGCTTCTGCAACGTCAGGCGGTCGCCGTCCACGCGGGCCAGCAACTGGCCGTTGCGCAGGCGGACGCCCTGGTCGGCCCAGTTGATCACCAGGCCGTTGCCCGACACGTCGCCGTTCAGGGCAGGGTTGGCGACCGTGCCGCTGCCGGCGATAGCGCCCTTCAGCGCGCCTTCCAGTTCCAGCCCGTCCATGCCGGACAGCGGCGCCATCCAGGCGATCGACGGCACATCCACGCTGCCGGTCACGGCCAGCGGACTGTCGCCGGGAATGCGGCCGTCGCGCAGTTGCGCCGTGGCGTCCAGCGCGATGCGGCCGGCGCGCGTGCCGACCATGCCGGCCTGCACCTTCAGCGTATTGCCGGCGACGTTGACGCCGGCCTGCAACTGCGACAGCCCGAGCGGCAGCGGCCTGGCGCCGCCGGTCACGGTGATGTCGCCTTTCTCGCGGAACACGCGCACCGAGCCGTCCAGCGCCGGTGCGCCGCCACCGGCCGGCAGCGTCATGTCGAGGCCCCAGTTCGCGCCCAGCGTCAGGTCGCTGACGACGCGGCCGCGCCACGCATCGGACAGTTGCGCCAGGTACGTGGCCGGCACGCCGGCCGCCGTACCACGGCTGCGCCAGCGGGGGCCGTTCTTTTCCAGGTTTTCCACGCGCAGGCTGCCTTCCGGCAGGCCGATCACGGCGCTGGACAGTGCGATGCGTTGCGGTGACGCCAGGCCCGCCACGCCGCTGCCCTTCGGCGCCGCGATGGTCAAGGGTGCGGGGGACTGCAGCGTCAGTGCGAAGCGGCCGCGGTTCTGCAACGTGTCGATGCTGCCGGTCCACGTGTCGTTGGCCCAGCCGCCCTTGATGCGCAGCGCCGCGTCGAAGTCGGGATTCGCGGCGGACAGGGCGATCGTATGCGCCGTGCTGGAGCCGCTGCTCTGCAGGCGGGCGCGGTCGATCGAGATCGCCGGCGAGCTGTAGCCCGTCACGTTGACGTCCGCCACCAGCGCATCGACGTTGCCCAGCGTGCCGGTGGCCTTGATCGCGCGCACCTGGTGCTGCGTCATCAGGCGCAGCGAATTACCTTCGATGCCGAACGACAGTGTGGGTTTCTGCATCGTGCCGCCCAGCGTGCCGGTTCCGCGCAGCACGCCGCCGAAGCCGGCGCCCAGGCTGGACAGTTGCGGCGCGTCGAGCTTCCAGTTCAGCCGGTCCGCCGGAGCGCCGAACGCGCCCCTGGCCTGCAGGCTGTTGGGGCCCAGGCGCAGGTCCACGTCGGCATTGTCCACGTGGCGGTGGTCGGCGGTCAGTTTCGCGTGGCCGGTCAGCGGCGCGTCGACCAGCGTCGACGGCGCGAAGTCCAGGTTCACGTTGGCGCGCCAGTCGGCCGCCAGCCGCGCGTTACCCGCGAACGTGGCGTTCAGGTTGCCCGCGGGAGCCGAGGCTGCGAACGCGGCCGGATTCACGCGCCGCGCGCTGCCGGACACGGTGACTTCCGGCGACTTGTCCTTGCCGGCCAGCGCGAACTGGCCTGAAGCGCGGATCACGCTGTCCAGCGCGCGCACCTTCGCGCCCGTCAGGCCGATGCCGCGCGCTTCGACGTCGAAGCTGGTGCGTGGCGCGGCGTAACCGCCGGTCGCCACGCCGCTGCCGCTGACCGAGCCGGCCAGGCCTGGCTGCAGGGCGGCCAGATCCTTCGCGTCGACCTTCCAGTTCAGCTTCTCGGCCGGCAGGCCGAAGTCGCCGCGCGCCTCGACCGTGTTGCGGCCCATCGCCACGCTGGCGGCGATGTTCGTCAGGTGCTGCGCATCCGCATCCAGCTTGCCGCTGCCTGACAGGGACTGGCCGGCGAATTTCGATGGCCGGATCGTGAAGCCGACGCTGGCGTTCAGCTCGGGCACCAGCTTGCCCGCCACGTTCGCCACGGCATTCAGGTCCGCTTTCGGGAAATCGCCCAGTGCCGCCGGATCGAAGCGGTCCACCGTGGCGGCCATCCTGAAGGCGCGGTCGTCCGCCAGGCTGGCCTGGCCCGTCAGGCCGATGCTGCCGCGGCCGGCCTGCAGCCTGGCGCGCTCGATCGTCACCAGCGTGTCTTTCAGGTTGGCGTGCGCGTCGAGGCGCATGTTCTTCTCGGCCAGCGCAACGTCGAACGTCTGCACGGTAGCGGCACCGCTTCCGGTGCTCTTCGCCGATACGTCGCCGGCGATCGCGGTGGCGTTGGCGGCGCTGTGGATGTGGCGCAGGTCGAGGCGGTCGGTGTGCAGCCGGATGTCGGCCGTTTCGATGCCGCCGTCCGGCCCGGTGCGCTCGACCCGGCCGGTGCCGGTGAAGCGGCCGGCGTTGCCCAGGTCGATCAGCAGGTTGTCCAGCGTGGCGGCGGTGAGATTGCCGCCCAGGCGCGCCGTGACGGCCTTCAACGGCAGCAACTGCCGGTCGATCGGGCCGGGCGCCGCCTTGTTCGTCAGCTCCAGCAGGCCGCTCACCTGCTGCTGCGTGCCGATGTCGGCCTTCACGCGCAGGTCCAGGCTGGCCTTCGGCCATGCCGACTGGAAGCGCGACGGATCGACGCCGTAGGCGCGGATGTCCGCCGCCCGCAGCGGAATCTTCTCGAACGGCGTCAGCGTCACGGTGCCGTCGCCGTTGGCGTTCGGCGACGTGCCCTTGATCCCCAGCGTCATCAGCGACAGGTTGCCGGTCGCCGCCACCGCCAGTTGCGCGGACGGCTGGCCCGGCGCGATGTGCACTTCGGTCAGCGCGGCCTTGGCTTCCAGCTTGAACGGCTTTTGCGCGCCGATCGTGCCATCGGCCGCCACCCGGCCGAACGGCGTGACGGCGCTGGCGCTGGTGAGCTGCCATTGCGTCTTGTCGCCATACAGCCTGGCTCGCACGTCGGTGATCTCGGTGCGGGTGCCGGTCAGGCCGATCATCGTCAGCTTCAGCAATTGCGCGTCATCGACCGCGATGCGGAACGGCGGCGCCAGCGTTTCCGGCAACACGGTCGGTTCATCGTCCTCGCCGGTGGTCCGCATCAGCACCGACTGCACGCGCAGCTGGCTGATCTCGATGCCGGACGAGAAGAACTGCAGCGGCGACCAGTCGATGTCGATGTTGTCGGCGGTGATCGTGCTGGTCTTGCCCTTGTAGACGACCCGGCCGATGTGCATGTGGTTGTACAGCGAGCCGGTGACGCCGGTGATCGTGATCGCGCCGCCGCTGGCCTTTGCCACGCGCTCGGCGATCTGCTGCAGCGTGGTTTCCCGGCCCAGCAGCCAGATCGCCCCGCCCAGGATGACGACGGTGATGCCGGTGCCGATCAGCGTGCGGCGCAGCCAGCGGCGCTCCTTGCGGGGCAGCGGCGCGTCGTCGCTGGACTGGTTGGCCGGATTGTCGGGGGTGTTGGTATCGTCGGCCATCAGAACGTGAATCCAAGTGAGAAGTGCAGGCGAGCCTTGCGCGTCGCGTGGCCGAAGGCCACGTCGACATTGATCGGGCCCACCGGGCTCTTGTAGCGGGCACCGACGCCATAGCCGGATTTCGGATGAATCTCCGACAGCGAATCGGCGGCGTTGCCGGCGTCGTAGAACACGGCGGCGCCCCAGGTGGGGCGGAACCAGTACTGATACTCGGCGCTGGCGGTGGCCAGGTAGCGGCCGCCCACGGTGGCCTCGCCTTCCTGCACGCCCAGTTCCTGGTACGCGTAGCCGCGCACGGAATTGTCGCCGCCGGCGCGGAACAGGTAGGTGGCCGGCACGCCATCCTTGCTGCCCGAGCGCAGCGCGCCGATTTCGCCGCGGAAGATCAGCAGGTTCTTTGCATCGACCGGGCGATAGGTGATGCCGCGCGCCGTCACGCGGATGAATTTCTCGTCGGTCAGGATCGGCAGCAGCGCGCCGCCCGCCGTGGCGTTCAGCACATAGCCCTTGGTGGGGAACACCAGGTTGTCCAGCTTGCGCCACGTGACGGCGTACGTGATCGGCAGGCTCATCGCGTGGGTCGGTTCGGCCCCGGCGATCGTGCGGCTCTCGTTCAGGTACTCGGCCGAGATGCTGCGTTCCAGCAGCGGCGTGCCCCAGGCGCGCTTGGCGTACACGGAGGCGGTGCGGGTGACTTCGCCTTCGATGTCGTTGCGTTCCAGCGCGGCGCCGAAGCTGTCGTTGTAGCCGTCCGCCGTGGTGGGGAAGTAGAAGTCGCCGCGTGCCGTCTGCTTCTTCTGTTCCACCGTCAGCGCGCTTTTCAGGCGCAGGCCCCAGATGGCCAGGTCGTCATAGCTGACCGACGTGCGGCCGCCCGTATTGGTGGAGAAGCCGACACCCACGCTGACATTCTTGCGCTTGTTTTCCACCACGTGCACCAGCAGCGGCACCGGCGGCAGCGTGGCCGGCTGCGGCGCGCCGGCGCTCTGTTCGGCCTGCGCTTCCTGCCGTTCGCCGATCAGCGTGTTCAGGTCAGCCGTCACCTCCACGTACGAGAAATAGCCGGTGTCCTGCAGCTTCGCCTGGAAGGCCTGCAACGCCGCTTCGCTGTACAGGTCGCCTGGATTGATCTTGTTGAGGTTGCGGATGACGGCTTCCGGATACCGTTTCAGCCCTTCGATCCGGATCTCGCCGAAGCGCATCTCGGGGCCGCTGTCCAATGCCACGCGCAGCAGCGCGCGTTTCGTGTCCGGATCGACGGTGGCGACGCTTTCCGTCATTTGCGCGCGCGGGTAGCGGGTCTGCACCACGGCGCGCAGGATCGCCCGCTTGGCGCCTTCCCAGTCCGCCTGGCGGAACACCTGGCCTTCGGCCAGCGGCCAGCTGGCCTTCAGCGCTTCCTTGTCGAACGGCGATTCCGGGTTCGACGCGAAGCCGTTCAGCACGATTTCCACGGCGCCCACCAGTACCGGTTCGCCGGGCGTCACGTCGACCGTGACCTGCGGCGAGGTGCCGCTTTCGTCGAGCTGCACGTTGACGGTGGGCGAATAGTAGCCTTCGGTGGCCAGCAGCGTATTGGCCTGCGCGGGCGCGGTGCGCACCATGCGGCGCAGCTGTTCGAGATCGGTGCGGGGATTGCCGCGGTACTTCAAAAGGTCGAGGTTTTCTTCCAGCAGATCGTCGAGGTCGCCTGGCGCATTGATCCGGACGTTGTACTGCAGCCCCTCCGCCGCATAGAGCGCGAGCGGTGCCGCCAGCATTGCCGCGCAGGCCAGCCGCATTACATTTGTGACGAGTTGTGCCAAAATTCGTGACCCCGGTGATGGATGGTTGATTATTATCGGGGCGATGTTACCGGATCGGTAAAAAAGATGGCGTACTTATAAGATTTTTTGGTTTTCGAGAAGGATGCAATGATGACACGCGATGCCGCCCTGGTGCTGTTCTCCGGCGGGCAGGATTCCACCACCTGCCTGGCCTGGGCCCTGGACCGCTACGAGCGGGTCGAAACGATCGGCTTCGACTACGGCCAGCGCCACGCGATCGAGCTGACGATGCGCCCGCAACTGCTGGCGAAGCTGCGCACGCTGCGCCCGGACTGGGCTGCGAAGCTGGGCGACGACCACATGATCGACCTCGGACTGATTTCCCAGCTGTCGCACACGGCGATGACGGAGGACATCGAGATCACGATGCAGGCCAACGGCTTGCCGAATACCTTCGTGCCCGGCCGCAACCTGATGTTCATGATGGTGGCGGCCACGCTAGCCTATCGCCGCGGCATGAACGTGCTGGTGGGCGGCATGTGCGAAACCGATTTCTCCGGCTACCCGGATTGCCGCGACGACACGATGAAGGCGCTGCAGGTGGCGCTGAACCTGGGCATGGATACCCGCAGCAGGCTGGAGACGCCGCTGATGTGGCTGGACAAGGCGCAAACCTGGGAACTGGCCGAGGACCTGGGCGGCCAGCCGCTGGTCGACCTGATCCGTGCCGACACGCACACCTGCTACAAGGGCGAGCGGGGCGCGCTGCACGACTGGGGCTACGGTTGCGGCGAATGCCCGGCCTGCGCGCTGCGGGCGCGGGGTTATCAGAACTACGTCGCGAACCAGGCGGCATGACGTGAAAAGGGCCGCGATCGCGGCCCTTTTTCTTCTTTCCCGCGGCGCTCAGATGGCCGCTTCCTTCATTTCGGCCGCGCGGCGTTTGCCGCGGCGGTTGAAGTACCACACCAGGCCGATGACGATCGCCAGCGGCAGCAGCAGCGGCGACAGTGCGGCGGCGAGCGCCACGCCCAGCGCGGCCAGCCCGAACACCACCAGCACGCCCAGCCCGGCGAACAGCAGGCCGATCAGGATGGCGACGCAGACCACCACGATGGCGCCGACCAGCAGCCCGCCGCCGGCCAGCAGCACGCCCAGCACCCAGCCGAACGGCCCGTCGAATTCCTCGCCGTCGACATTCACGTGGAAGTCCTGGCCCCATGGTTGATCGAAGGCGTTGCAGGCTGCGATGAACAGCAGCACGACGATGGTGACGGCGAGAAGTTTTTTCATGATGTGCTCCAGGGAGTGGCTGTTTCGATGGTTGAACTCTACGCGGCCATGGCTGGAGAAGCGGAAGGAAAGCGACGAACGGTTGGATTTGCGGGGCGAACGGGAAAGAACCCGTACCCGGTACGCAAAACGAAAACCGGTGACAGGCTCCGGTTTTTTTGAAACATTTCCTGGAAATAGGAGCCTGTCACCGGTTTTTTGTCAGCGGTTTTGCGCCGCCGGCGGTATTAAAAACTGTGCCGCAGTCCGAACGAGGTGGCCGAGATGTGCGCCCCGGCCAGCGGTCCGCCCAGCGTGCCGACGCCGTTGATCGGGAAGTCATATGCCGCGTTGCCGTCGTTGCGCAGCCGCGTGTGGTATCCATACACCGTGGTGCGTGGCGAGAACAGGTACTCGTAGCCGGCGGTGGCGTGCACGGCGCCCGTGTCCGCGCCGCCGCGCACGAAGCCGACGGTGCCGCTGCCGTGGCCGTCGCTGGCCCGGCCGATGCTGGCGCGCAGGCCGTGCCGGCCGGCCTGGTGGCTCAGCGACACATACAGCGCGTTGCGGGCCAGCCGGCCCGCCGGCAGTTCGTAGGCGAGGCGCTCGGCGACCACTGCCAGCCGGGTCGTGCCGAACGTGTAGCCGACAGCGGCCTTGCTGCCCGTATCGGCGCTGCCGGGGCCGTGGTATTCGTGGTGGCGCTCGTGCGCCAGCGCCAGGTACAGCGGACCCGCGTCGTGGATCAGCGCCAGCGACAGCAGCGAGGGCTTCGCGCCGCTGGCCGGGCGTTCTTCGGCCAGCCCGTGCGTGGCGCGCAGCGTCCAGCCGCGCCAGCGGGGCGACCACCAGTGCACGCTGTTGGCCTGGCGGCGATCGAACGATGCCACATCGGCCACGTTGTCGGTCGACGAGGCCGAGCCGTTGGCGAGGATGCTCATGTAACCTGCCGTGGTCGGATAGAACGGGTCGAGGCCCGACGTGGCGCCGTTGTACGCCGTGGTCCAGTGGCCGGCGAACAAGGTACCGAACGGGCCTTCCAGCCCGACGCGGGTGTCGCGCCGGGCGATCTCGCCTGCGCCGGTGTCGGGCGCCAGCGTGCCCTCGACCTGGAACAGGGCCTTCAGGCCGCCGCCCAGGTCTTCGCTGCCCTTGAAGCCCAGCACCGATCGGTTGTTGACCATGCGTCCCACGTGCGCGCCGGGGGCGCGGGCCGCTTCCAGCGAGACATTGAGGCGGCCATAGACCTGCACCTGGGCGTGGACGAACGGTGTGGCCGCCGCGCTGGCGGACAGGGTAAAAAGGCGGATCAGGGTGGATGTCTTCATGGTTGCCATTGTCCGGTGGCGGCGCGGCGGCCGGCATCCCCCAAACGTGGCGCCCCCGGGGCTCCCATTTTTCCCTCTGAAGCTGCTATAGTACTGGGTATTCATACAGTAATTTTTGCCGAGAGGACCCATGCAAGATCTGATCGAGGAAACATTGATGGACGAAAATGCGCCGGAAAACGAGCATATGGACGAGCGCGAGCCGGAAGATGCGCTGATCCAGGAAGACCGCGTCTGGCAGGGCCAGGGCTGGACCGCCCGCGTCATCAAGAACGAGGACGATGAAGGCTGGGCCGTGGCGATGATCAAGGACGGCGAACCGGAGCCGGCGCTAGTCGGACCGTGGACAATGGGACGCGACAAGAAAAACCCCAAGCCGCTGGATATTTCCGCCTTCCATACGCTGGTCAAGACCGCCAACGAGGTGATCCGCCGCCACGAACAGCAGCTGCACGCACGGCTGCACAAGTCCGTGCGCGTGGTGACCGACGACGGCGCGGCAATCACCGTCAAGCTGGTCATCACGCCGGACGAGGACGAGCCGTATGCCACGCTGACGGCCGTCGACGAATATGGCGACGAACTGGCGTCGGTGCGCACGCGGCCCGATTTCCGGCTGTCCGTCACCAGCGCTACCGATTGGATCGAAGGCGGCTACCGGAAGCCGTCGGGCGGATAACAGCCGGCCGGTCGATGGCGCGCGCCGGCTGCGCGCGTCGACTGCATGCTTCGGTTTCACGCTTCGGTAACATGCTTCGGTAACACGCTTCAGTAACACGCTGCAGTTACAAGCTTCAGTTACACGCTTCAGTTACGCGCTGCGTTGCTCCGATCGGTCGCCCCCGATCGGTTGCACCTGCTGTTGCCTGGCTTGTGTTGCATTTTTGTAGTGGCGCTGGCCCTCGGCGAAAGCGCCTGTTATATTTCCTGATTGCATTTATTTACTCCAGGAAATTCGATGGAAGATCGTCTCCGCCGCCTCGAAGCCGTCCAGGCCGTGCTGCTGGAAATCGGCCAGCTGTCCACCCGCTGTACCGACATCGTCGGCTTCCTGCGCGCCGTGCACGGTGCGCTGGGCCGCATCATGTATGCGGCTAATTTCTACGTGGCGCTGAACGACCGCGACGGCGCGCCGAACGCGGTGCGTTTCGTCTACTTCGTCGACGAAGCCGATACCCCGCCCGACCCGGCGGAAGTGATGCACCTGGCGTCGCCGGACGAGTCGCCCACCGCGTGGGTGATCCTGAACCGGCAGTGCCTCGTGATGACGGCGGCCGAGCATATCTCCCGCAGGAAGGTCGCCGCCTTCGGCGTGGGCACGGTCGCCGAGCACTGGATCGGCTGCCCGCTGATGGACCAGAACCACCAGCCGCTGGGTGCGATCGTCATCCAGAGCTATGACAGCGAACATACCTACAGCGGGGAAGACCAGGCCCTGTTCGCGCTGATCGCCAACCAGGTGTCATCGGCGCTGCAGGGCCTGCAGAGCATGGACCGGCTGGAGCGCGCGGTGCAGGAACGCACCGCGCGGCTGGACACCGCGCGGACGGCGCTGGAGCGGCAGAACGCGGCGTTGAACCATGCGCTGACGCAGCTGCAGGATGCGCAGGCGGAACTGGTGCGGCAGGAAAAGCTGGCGTCGCTGGGCCGCCTGGTGGCAGGCGTGGCGCACGAGATCAATACGCCGCTGGGCATCTGCGTGACGGCCACCTCGCACCTCGTCGAGGAACTGAGACTGACGCGGCGCGACCTGGCCGAAGGCCGGCTGGACGAGGAAGGCCTGAACCAGTTCTTCGATACCGTCGACCAGTCGCTGCGCATCATGACGGGCAATACCCAGCGCGCCGCCGCGCTGGTGCGCAGCTTCAAGCAGGTGGCGGTGGACCAGTCGTCGGAAAACATCCGCCATTTCAACCTGGCGAAGTACCTGGCCGAAGTGCTGCTGTCGCTGCAGCCCAAGCTGAAGGGCAATCCCGTCAAGGTGCGGGTGGACTGCCCGGCGGACATCGACCTGGACAGCTTTCCGGGCGCGGTATCGCAGATCGTCACCAACATGATCGAGAATTCGCTGGTGCACGGCTACGAGGAAGACCAGGCCGGCACGATCCGCATTACCGGCCGCATCGATGGCGACCACGTCTTGCTCGACTACAGCGACGATGGCATGGGCATGGACCAGAGCCTGCTGGCCCAGCTGTTCGACCCCTTCTTCACGACCAAGCGGGGCAGTGGCGGGTCCGGGCTGGGTGCACACATCCTGTACAACCTGGCGACCGGCCCACTGGGCGGCACCATCAAGGTCAGCAGCGCGCCGGGCATGGGCCTGCACTACAAGCTGCGCTTCCCGCGCGACCAGCGCAAGCGCGCCAACTGAATCAGAACCGAAGCAGAACCGAAGCACCCATGGATGAGCCCGTGTCCACCTTGGGGTCAATCCCCGAAAGTGGACACGGGCTCGGCTGGAGATGAAGGTTGAGCTCGTGTCCGAAACTTGGCTCATGTCCGAAACGCAGGGTTGCCGCCACGGTGGACAGGAACTGGGCCGCGGGTTAATCCGGTAGCCGCGCCGTGATCGCCAGCGCCTCGTCGACATTGTCGATCAGCAGCTCGACGAAGCGGGGATCGAGGTGCTTGCCGGCAACTTCGCGCAGGTAATCGATCACCTTGTCGACCGGCCAGGCATCCTTGTAGACACGCTTGTGCATCAGCGCGTCGAACACGTCGGCCACGGCCACGATGCGGGCGTACAGGTGGATGTCTTCGCCTTTCAGCCCCTGCGGATAGCCGCTGCCGTCGTATTTTTCGTGGTGCTGGTGGGCGATGACGGCAGCGGCCTTCAGGATCGGGCGCTGCGAACCGTCCAGGATCGACGCGCCGACCGCCGGGTGCTGCTTCATGATTTCCCACTCTTCCGCCGTGAGCTTGCCGGGTTTCAGCAGCACCGCGTCAGGGGTGGCGATCTTGCCGATGTCGTGCATCGGCGCGGCGTGCTTCAGCACCGCCGTTTCGTCGTCCGGCATGCCGGACGCCTTCGCCAGCAGGTGGCACACCTCGGACATGCGGCGCACGTGGTTGCCCGCCTCGTTCGAGCGCGATTCGACGACGTCGCCAAGGCGCATGATCAGTTCGGCCTGGGTGTCGGTGATTTCCTGGTTCAGCAGGATATTGTCGAAGGCGATCGCCACGTCGCTGCAGAAGATCTCCAGCAGCTTGGTGTCGATCTCGGAAATCTCGTCGACCCCTTTCAGCACCAGCAGCGAAGCCTTGCCGCTCTGGTTCGGGAAGTAGCCGACATACGTGTCGCCCTCCAGCTTCGAGATGCGGTTGCGCTCGGCTGCCTGCAGCTGGGCGATCAGCTCCGGTGTCAGCAGCGTCTCCTCGCCGATCTGCGCCAGCACCTCGAAATCGCCTTCGCCGGCGATCGCGGTGGCGCCGCGCAGGCGCAGCAGCATGCTGTGCTCCAGCCGCAACAGGGCGACCACCTGCTGCAGCAGGCCACTGGCGAAGTCCCTCAGGTTGCGCTGCTTGAAGATATGCGTGGAGGCGGCAATCACCCGCTCCAGCCCTTCGCGGTAGTGCATCTGCTGCTGGCGCGCTTCCTCGACCTTCATGATGTCGCGGTAGGCGCGCAGCGCGGCAAAGGTGGTGGTGAACAGCTTGGTCCGGTCCAGCTCCGTCTTTTCCTTGTAGTCGTTGATGTCGTAGTCGACGATCACGCGTTCCTCGGGCGCCTGGCCTGGCTGGCCGGTGCGCAGCACGATGCGGGTGAACTGGTTGTCCAGGTCCTGGCGCATCCAGCGCGCCACTTCCAGCCCGCTGTCCTCGCGTTCCATCACCACGTCCAGGAACACCAGCGCGATGTCGCTCGCGCGCGCGAGCACTTGCTTGGCTTCCTCGCCGCTGTAGGCATGCACGAAAGACAGGCTGCGGCCATCGAGCCGGAAGCGCGCCAGCGTCAGTTTCGTGATGTCGTGGATGTCGGGCTCGTCGTCGACCAGCAGGACTTTCCAGGGTGGCAGCTTGGGCGATGCGGATGACAGAAAGGACATGACGGTTCGCTTTTTGAGGACGGAAGACCGTGCATTTTCGGGTCACGGGCCAGGCCATTCTATGCGCCACTTTGATTATTGACAACAGGAAATAATCTTTGCGCTACGGCTTTACAACACCGGACCATACCGTTTCTGGCAGCGCTCGCACCAGAAGGTGCGGCGTCTGGTCTTGCCGAGGTGCGCCTTGTGCAATGCAATATTGCAGCGCGGGCAAATGCGCTTGGTATGCGCGAGCCAGTGCTGCTTCAGGACGAATGCCTTTTTCCATTCGAGGAATTCGAAGCTGTATTGCCGGGCCTGCTTGACGAGTTCGCGCAGCTTCGTGGCCGGCAATGCCCCTACCGTGGAAGCCGGATGGATTTTCAGGCGGAACAGCACCTCGTTCTTGATGATGTTGCCGACGCCCGAGAATATTGTCTGGTCGAGCAGCGCATCGCACACGAGCGTATCCGGCATCGCCCGCAGTTTTTTCAGCGCGGCGGCCGGCTTCCATGCATCGGCCATGACGTCGGCGTGCCATTCGTAAGCCTGGTCGAGGTCGCCTTCGATCAACTGTATCGCGCAGGTATAGAAATTGAGTTCACCACCTTCCTCGAACGCCAGGCCCAGGCGCTCCGGACTGTTTTCCTTGCGCTCGTCGATCCGGTAGCTGCCGAACATCAGGAAGTGGATGCGGAGCGTGAACAACGGCAGTTCGATCAGGAAATGCTTGCCCCAGGTGCGCAGCGACAGGATCGGCTGGCCGGGCAGCTCATCGTAGGGCACCACCTTGCTGTTGCCATGCGCCGCCGCGATCGTGCGGCCCGCGAACGGCTGTGCCAGCTCTTTCAGGATGACGAGGGAAGGACCTTCGGGCATGCCGTGCTCCGTTTGAACCAAAGAGCAAAGTCTGGCCTCGCGGCCGGGAACCGGCAGTTAGCGCGCGCACAAACGGGCGACAAATCCGTTAAAAGACAAACCGGGACCAAACCGGTGGCGAAGCAGGGGGCAGGAAGTATTGCTCCTCGTCTGCGGAGCGGTGGGTGGCCTGCAGGCCGTCGCTCATCTCAGGCTCCGTTTATTCTGGAAATATTTCAAAAGAACCGGTGTCTGTCACCGGTTTTCTGGAAATGTTTCAAAAGAACCGGTGTCTGTCACCGGTTTTCGGGCAACAAAAAAAAGCCGCACGCGGCAAGCCGGGTGCGGCGAAGGATTGCGCCGAGAGCACGACGCATCAGGACTCCGTTTGCGGGCTTGCCGCCCGCGGGCCTCCATCGGGAGACATTTCCGGACGATCGCCGTGCGGATACGATGCGAGCATGGTAGTTGCGATCTGTTACAACATCGTGACAGCCGAAACGATACTCCCGCACGATCGGCGTATATTTAAAGGCTGATCACAGGACTATCGAGGAAAGGAACCATCATGCGACTGCAAGCACGCTCCTGGCTGGCCGCGGCGCTGCTGGCGGCAGCAGGCACCGCCAGCGCCGGCATCACGGTCGATTATGTCAAGCCGGATGAATTCATGGACATGCCCCGCTCGCAGCAGGACCGCGAGCGGGTGCTGAAGGAAGTGACACGGCATTTCAACGACCTGGCCAAGGATCTGCCGGCCGGACAAGAGTTGAAGGTCACCGTGACCGACATCGACCTGGCCGGGCGCGAAGAGCCGCGCCGCTGGGCGATTGACGATATACGCATCATGCGCGGCGGCGCCGACTGGCCGACGATGAAGCTCAGCTATACGCTGGAGCAGGGCGGACAGGTCCTGCGCAGCGGCGAGGAAACGCTGAAGAACATGATGTACCAGCAGCGCATCAACCGGTATTCTTCGGGCGACCCGCTGCGCTATGAGAAGCAGATGATCGAGGACTGGTTCCAGAAGGCCATCCTGGGCAGCCAGGTGAGCCAAAAGTAAGCGGCGAGGGAGGGCGGCCGGCAGCGGCCGCCTGTTCACCCGTCTTTACCAGCTTCTTCACCAGCGTCTTCTCCAGCTTCTTTACCAAAGGCCCGTCAATCGACCCAGTTCACCCGCGGGAATTTCGCCCTGAAGTCGTCCGGCATCGGTACCACTTCCTTCAGCCGGTAATTGAAGAACACAAAGCCGTATTTCGCCATCGCCACCAGCGCGCCGTCGGCCGGGCGGGTAATGCGGAAGATGATGTCGCCGCCATACTTGTTGAAGTCCATCACGCCCACTTCGAATACCAGCAGGTCGCGCGCATGGGCTTCGGCGCGGTAGGTGGTGGCCAGGTCGGTCACGATGATGCCGCTGCCGTCGCTCTCCGTTTCGCGCACGCCGTATTCGTACAGGAACCGCGCCCGTGCCTCGGAAATCATCGAGATCATCGAGTCGTTGGAGAGATGATTGCCGTGATTGATGTCGGTGACGCGCACCGACATCTGTGTCGAATAAACGAACTGGTCGTCGGGGAATGCAAGCTTGAGTCTGGCCATGGCGGAAGGAGCGCCCGCGCGGGCGCCCGGGATTAAAAATCCATTGTAGCGCGGGCGCCGCCCTTACTGGTTCTCGGCGAGGAACAGCAGCGTATGCCCGTGCGCCTCGACAGCCGAGCGCTGGTGGTAGCTGCCGCGGTGCGAGCAGTTGAAGCCATGCTCGGCGTCGGGATAGACGTGGATTTCCACGTTGTCGCGGTCGCCGAAGCGTTCGGCGATGCTTTTCACGGCATCGTTGGGAATATGGCTGTCCTTGCCGCCGAAATGCATCAGCAGCGGTACCGTCACGTCGTCCGCCTTGTCCAGCTGGTTCTGGATGCCGCCGCCGTAGTAGGCCACGGCCGCGTCGACATTGCCGGCCGCCGCCGCCAGGTAGGACAGCAGGCCGCCGAAGCAGTAGCCGATCGATGCGACGTTCTGCACGCCGTCGAGGCCGCGCAGCGCGCGGATGGTGGCGGCCACGTCGGCCACCGCCTTCTGCGTGTCCGTGGCGCCCTTCAATGCCACGGCTTTCTTCCAGTCCGCTTCGTCGTAGGCGAGTTCGATATGGGCGCCCTGGCGCCAGAACAGGTCCGGCGCCAGCACCACGTAGCCGTCCGCCGCATACTGCTCGGCCACGCTGCGGATGTGCGCGTTGACGCCGAAAATTTCCTGGATCAGCACGATGCCGGGACCCTTGCCGCCACGCGGCAATGCCTGGTAAGCCTGGAATGTGCCGTCATCGCCCTGTATGTCGATCCATCTGGTATCGCTGTCCAATCTATCCTCCTGTGTGATGTCAGCTGCTTATTTGATGTCAGCTGCGTAATATTGACCGATTAGTATAAGCCGGCAACATATTGCACGTCGCGCCACAGCCGGGCGGGGATGTGGCTCCAACCGTGCTACCCTGATGCTCCGTCCAACCTGATTTGCAAGGTGGCCCGAATTCGTGACAGGACTGTTCTTGTACGGGCCAGGAATGCACGGCAACATGCGCCAGCGCTGCTGGCGTTGCTGTGTGGACTCGGCCTGACGGCCCTGCTCTTCGCCGGCATCAGCCGCCTGGAGCAGGACCGCATCGTGCTCACGTTCACGCAACGCGCGCATGTGAGGGTGTTCGCCCTCTCCGAAGGCATCAACAATGTGATCGACACGCTGCGCAGCGTCAACAACCTGTATGCGAGCCGGCCGGCCGTGTCCCGCGACGAATTCCGCCGCTTCGTCGAACCGCTGGCCGTGCGCTATCCGTTCGTTGTCGGCATCAGCTACCTGCGCTTCGTCGACGATGCCGAACGTCCCGCGTTCGAGGCGGCGCTGCGGCAGGTGCTGCCCGGCGCCCGGATCACGGAACTGCGCGGCAATACCCTGGCGACGGCCGCGCGGCGCCCCCGCTACCGGGTCATCGAATTCGTGGAACCGTTCGCCACCAATGCGGCCGCGCTGGGCCTGGATACGATGTTCTCCGGCGACGAGGCCAGCCGCCGGCACGCCTACGACAGCGGCCTGCCGACCGCCGGCCGCCTGACGACGCTGGCGCAGTTACCGAAAGCGGTGTCCGGCATGGTGGTATCGATGCCCGTGTACCGCTTCGGCGCACCATTGGGCAGCGTGGCCGCGCGGCGCGCGGCGCTGGTGGGGGAAACATCCGTCGCCATCGATCCGGGCGCGATGGTGGCGCACGTACTGCAGCCTTCCGGCTTGCCGCAACTGGTGCATGCCTCCAACCGGCGGCTGCAGCGGGTCGGATTGCATGTGTACGCCGACGAGCGCAAGTCGTCCGAAAACCTGGTTTACTACACGCCGCCGCCGGGCCTGGACCAGCCGGCCGTGCCGCCGCCGTTTTCCTGGCTGCTTCCGCGCCCGCCCGCGCCACTGACGGTCACGATCGATGTCGCCGGCCGGCCCTGGCATGTGGTGGCGGAAATGGACGACGCGGTGGGGCTGGCCGACCATCTCGCTTCGCTGTCGGCGCTGGCGCTGGGGCTGGTCATGACGCTGCTGGGCACGGCCTGGGTGCGCACGCTGGCCACGCGCAACCGCACGATCACGGATCAGGTGCAGGAGCGCACCGCCCAGCTGGCCGAGGCGAACCGTTCGCTGCTGCTGCGCGAGCGGGCGATCGAATCCTCGACCAATACGATCATGATCATGGAAGCCGGTGCCGGCAACCCGATCGTCTACGTCAACCCCGCGTTCGAGCTGCAGACCGGATATACGCGCGACGAAGTGCTGGGCAGGAGCGCGCGCGTGCTTTGCCGCGACGACCTGGGCCAGCCGGGCGTGCTGTCGATTGCCGCCGCCATCCGCGAGCAGCGCGATGGCCACGCGGTGCTGCGCAACTACCGCAAGGACGGCACGCTGTTCTGGGTAGAGACCTACGTGTCGCCGGTGCGCGACGAGCGCGGCGTGGTTACCCATTTCGTATCGCTCCATTACGACATCACGGCGATGAAGGCCTACGAGACGGAGCTGCACCACCAGTCCACGCACGACGCGCTGACCGGCCTGCCGAACCGGCAGCTGCTGCACGAGCGGCTGCACGAGGCGATCGGCCGGGCGATGCACGATGGCCACAGCCTGTGGGTGGTGTCGCTGGACCTGGACCGTTTCAAGTTCACCAACAGCCGCGTGGGCCACCGGGGCGGCGACCGCCTGCTGCAAGTAGTGGCGGACCGGCTGCAGGAAGCGCTGCGGCCGGGCAGCACGCTGGCCCGGCTGGGCGGCGACGAATTCGCACTGACGCTGCTGCCGGATCTGGGCGAACGCCAGCCCCGGCCGGAACAGGTGCAGCGGCTGCTGGCCGCACTGGCCGCGCCACTGATGCTGGACGACAAGGAGCAGTTCATCTCCGGCAGCGCCGGCGTGGCCGTGTGCCCGGACGATGGCACCGATGCCGCGGTACTGATCGAACGCGCCGACATCGCCATGTTCCGCGCCAAGGAAATGGGCGGCAACAACTTCCAGTTCTATACCAGCGCCATGCGCGAGCGGCTGGGCGAACGGGTGCAGATGGAGACGGCGATGCGCCGCGCGCTCGAACGCCGCGAGTTCGTGCTGTATTACCAGCCGCAGGTGGACATCGCCACCGGCCGCATCGTGGCGATGGAAGCGCTGGTGCGCTGGCAGCACCCGGAACTGGGCATGGTGGCGCCGGGCCGCTTCATTCCGCTGGCCGAGGAAACGGGCATGATCCTGCCACTGGGCGCGTGGGTGCTGGAGAGCGCCTGCCGGCAGCTCGTCGAATGGCAGCGCGAAGGCCGCGGCTACCTGCGGGTGGCCGTCAACGTCTCGGCGCGGCAGATGGCGGAGCACGACTTCGTGCAGAGCGTGGCGCGCGTGCTGGAAGAAACCGGGCTCGATCCGGCGACGCTGGAACTGGAGCTGACGGAAAGCGCGGTCATGAACGACGTCGAACACGCGATCGACGTGATGCGCGCACTGAAGCGCCTCGGCGTGAAGCTGGCGATCGACGATTTCGGCACCGGCTATTCCAGCCTGGCTCACCTGAAGCGCTTCGCCGTGGACGTGCTGAAGATCGACCAGGCTTTCGTGCGCGACCTGACGATCGACCCGGACGACGCGGCCATCGTCACCACGATCATCGCACTGGCGGCGAACCTGAACCTGCAGGTGATCTCGGAAGGCGTCGAAACGGTGGACCAGCTGTCGTTCCTGCGCGAGCATGGCTGCTCGCAGATGCAGGGTTATTACTTCAGCCGGCCGGTACCGGCCACCGCCATCGGCACCGTGCTGGACGAAAACGAGGCGCAGGTGGTGGCCGGCAATGGCGCACCGCTCGGTGTGGACACGTGACATGAACACCGGTGTCAGACACCATTTGCTGGAAGATTCACCCAGAAAATGGTGTCTGACACCGGTTTGCCTCGGCCGCCAACCAGTGGCTTGCTATCCGCTACTGCCCCAGCGCGCCCAGCAGCGCCTTGTGGAAGCCGGCCGGATCCTCGATCTGTGGCGCATGCCCCATGCCGGGGAACTCGATCAGTTTCGCGTTCGGGATGCGCTTCACGGTTTCCTTGCCCAGCACCTTGTAGTTGCCGATCTTCGCCTTCACTTCCGGCGGCGCGATGTCGCTGCCGATCGCGGTGGTGTCGCCGTCGCCGTTCATCAGGATGACGGGCACCTTCAGTTGCGGGAATTCGTGCACCACCGGCTGGGTGTAGATCATGTCGTAGATCAGGGCCGAGTTCCACGCCACCAGCCGCTGGCCGGAACCGGCGTTCAGGCCGGCCAGCATGTCCACCCACTTTTCATATTCGGGCTTCCAGCGGCCCATGTAGTACGTGTTCTTTTCGTAGGTACGCACGCCGTCGGCCGTCAGCTTCAGTTCGCGCTCGAACCACTGGTCCACCGTGCGGTACGGCACGCCGAGCTGCTTCCAGTCTTCCAGGCCGATTGGATTGACCATCACCAGGTGCGACACGCTTTGTGGATACATCAGCGCAAAGCGGGTGGCCAGCATGCCGCCGGTCGAATGGCCCACCAGCACCACCTTGTCGACACTGGCTTTCTTCAGCAGTTCCATCGTGTTCGCCGCCAGCTGCTGGAAGCTGTACTGGTAGTGCGGCGGCTTGGTGGAAGCGCAGAAGCCCACCTGGTCCGGCACCACCACGCGGTAGCCGGCCTGCGACAGCGCGGCGATCGTGCCTTCCCACGTGGCGCCGCAGAAGTTCTTGCCATGCATGAGCACCGCCGTGCGGCCATTGGTCTTGCCGGCGGGTTTCACGTCCATGTAGGCCATCTGCATGGTCTGGCCCTGCGAATTGAAGCGGAAGTGCTGCACCGGATACGGGTAGCGGAAGCCCTGCAGTTCAGGCCCGTAGGCAGCGCCGGCGGCGCCCGCGGCGCCGGAGGCGATGCTGGCGCCGAGCGCCAGCGCGAGGAGGATCGAAGTCGACAGTTTGGACATGCGTGATTCCTGCAAAAAAAATCAGCGAAATAAAGATTGGTCGGTGCGAGGGGGCCTGGCCGCTGCGTTCGGCAGGGGCCGGCAACCGGCCAATATAGCGGAAAAACGGCTGAGCTGACGCCGGCTGCCGCCTGTCGTGAGACGCCCGCCGCGCGGACAGGGTAAACTACGCCCTTTCCTGTCGCATTGGGCGATTCGAACAATAACTTATCGCGAGTGCCGCAATGACTGCTACACCCCTTCTGTTTTCCGACCTGAACCTGTCCGCTCCGCTGCTGAAAGTCTTGAGCGAAGTAGGCTATGAGGCGCCTTCGCCGATCCAGGCGCAGACGATTCCCCACCTGATGGAGAACCGCGACGTGCTGGGCACGGCGCAAACCGGCACCGGCAAGACCGCCGCCTTCGCGCTGCCGATCCTGTCGCGGCTGGACATCCGCCAGAACACGCCGCAGGCACTGGTGCTGGCACCCACGCGCGAACTGGCGATCCAGGTTGCCGAAGCGTTCCAGCGCTATGCCGCGCATATCCCGAACTTCCACGTGCTGCCGATCTATGGCGGGCAAAGCTACGGCCCGCAGCTGTCCGCGCTGCGCCGCGGCGTGCACGTCGTCGTCGGCACGCCGGGACGCGTGATCGATCACCTGGACAAGGGCTCGCTCGACCTGTCGAAGCTGAAAACGCTGGTGCTCGACGAGGCCGACGAGATGCTGCGCATGGGCTTTATCGACGATGTCGAGCGCATCCTGAAGGAAACGCCGGGGTCGCGCCAGACCGCGCTGTTCTCGGCCACGATGCCGTCGCCGATCCGCCGCATCGCCAACACCTACCTGCGCGAACCGGCCGAAATCACGGTGGCGGCGAAGACCACCACCTCCGAGAACATCACCCAGCGCTACTGGCTCGTCTCCGGCATGCACAAGCTCGATGCGCTGACCCGCATCCTGGAAGCGGAGCCGTTCGACGGCATGATCATCTTCAACCGCACCAAGCTGGGCACCGAGGAACTGGCCGAGCGCCTGTGCGCCCGCGGCTTCTCGGCGGCCGCGATCAACGGCGACATGCAGCAGGCCGCGCGCGAACGCACCATCGGCATGCTCAAGGAAGGCAAGATCGACATCCTGGTGGCGACCGACGTGGCCGCGCGCGGGCTGGACGTGGAACGCATCAGCCATGTCGTCAACTACGACGTGCCGTACGATGCCGAAAGCTACACGCACCGCATCGGCCGCACCGGCCGTGCCGGCCGCACCGGCGACGCGATCCTGTTCATCACGCCGCGTGAACGCACGCTGCTGAAGACGATCGAGCGCGCCACGCGCCAGCCGATCAAGCCGATGGAGCTGCCGACCCTGCAGGCCGTGAACGACGTGCGCATCGCCAAGTTCAAGGACCAGATCACGGAAACGCTGGCCGCCGGCGGCCTGGAACAGTTCCAGGCGCTGATCGGCGATTACGAGCGCGAACACGATGTGCCGGCCACCGAAATCGCCGCCGCGCTGGCCATGATGGCGCGCGGGAATACGCCGCTGCTGCTCGACAAGAAGGCCGAGAAGGGCTGGCACGAGGATGGCCGCCCGGCCGCCCCGCAGCGCGAGGAGCGCAGCCCGCGTGGTGATCGCGGCGACCGCGGCGACCGCTTCGAGCGGCCAGAGCGCGCCGAGCGCGCGGAGCGCCCGGCTTATCCGAAAAAGGAACGCATCGCCCGCGAACCGGAACCCGGCATGGCCACGTACCGGATCGAAGTGGGTTACGAGGATGGCGTCAAGCCGGGCAACATCGTGGGCGCGATCGCCAACGAGGGTGGCGTCGACTCGAAGTTCATCGGCCGCATCGAGATCTTCGAGGATTACACGGTGCTCGACATGCCGGCCGACCTGCCGGCCGACGTGCTCGATACGCTGACCCAGGTACGGGTCGCGGGCCGGCCGATGCGCATCCGCCGCGATGGCGAACCTGCTGCGGCACCGGCCCAGGCTGCCGCCCCGGCAGCGAAACCCGCGCCAAAAGCGAAAGTGGAGCGCGAGGAGCGTCCGGTCGCATCGAAAGCCCCGCGCGAGGAACGGCCAGCCGCACCGAAAGGCCTCGATGCCGTGGTGGCCGACGCGGTTACCGAGGAAGAAGCGCCGAAGAAAAAGAAGCGCGAGCGGGCGCAGGATGGCCTGGCCATGCGTGCCTACCGGATCGAAGTGGGCAGCATGCACGAAGCCACGCCGTCGAACATCGTCGGCGCGATCGCCAATGAAAGCGGCCTGGAAGCGCGTTACATCGGCCGCATCGAGATCTTCGAGGACCACACCGTGCTGGAAATGCCGGACGGGATGCCGGACGAGATCTTCAAGCACCTCGGCAAGGTGTGGGTTGGCGGCCAGCAGCTGAAGATCAGCAAGGCCGATGCGATGCCGCCGCTGTCCGGCAAGCATACGCCGCCGAAGAAGCCGGCCGCCAAGCCCAAGGCGAAACGCTGAACCTCCCCCGCGGCGCGGCCGGTGCACGGCCGCGGTGCCATTCTTGCACCACAATAATGCCGGCCGTGGCCCGTTGTGCGCCGCGGCCGGCATTTCAGCCCTGAAATGCCGCGCGATGCCCTTGGCAAGGGGCTGGCCCGGTAATTGCATATACATCCGTATTTACTTCTCATCAGCGAGGAGGGCGGATGTTGCTGCACACCTTACTCCGAAACGATCTACTTCAATACGTCGCGCCGCGGCGGCGCACGATGCGCGTGCTGTGGATCGATCCCGCGCGCACGATGGCCTGGCTGTTCGACATGGATGGCAAGGGCTGCGACGTTGAACCGGCGCGGCTGGCCGACCTGGAAGCCGACTTGGCCTCGGGCCGCGCCCGGCGCCTGGCCGACGACCCGTGGCTCGTCGTGGCCGACCAGGAAACGATCAAGCCAAGCCATGTCGCTTTGCGCGAACGGGCCTGGGCAATCGTGGCGGAGCTGACCGGCGACGAGCCGGGCATCTACGAATCGCGCCGGCGCGGCCAGATGATCGCCGACTACACGGCGCGCCATGGCGTATCGCATCCGACGATCTACCGTTACCTGCGCCGCTACTGGCAGCGCGGGCAGACGCCGAACGCGCTGCTGCCCGATTACTCGAACAGCGGCGCGCGGGGCAAGACGCGTTCTTCCACCGCCGGCATCAAGCGCGGCCGGCCGCGCCGTGAAGGTGCGCCTCCCGGCATCAATGTCGACGAGCCGATGCGCCGCGTGTTCCGCGTCGCCGCGGCCACCTACACGGGCATGCGGTTTTCCCGGCGCGGCGCCTACGAGGCGATGCTGCGCGAGTTCTTCTGCGAGCGCCGCGTGGTACCGGAGACGCTGCAGGTGGTGCGATCGTCTGGCAGCGACGCGGTACCCAGCTTCGGGCAGTTCAGCTACTGGCTCGACCAGGGGCGCATCCTGCGTCCCGCACCGCGCCCGCTGCCGCTGGCGCCGCATGCGTCGGTCGAGGCAGAGGGGCGCCCGGGCGCCGCATTCCAGGTTGCCGCCGTACGGGCCGACCTGCTGCTGCTGGGCGGCGGCGAACGCCGCAGGCTGGCCGGCCGGCCCGTCATCTATCTCGTCAGCGACATGTTCTCCGGCATGGTCACCGGCTTCCACGTCAGCCTGGAAGCACCGGCATGGCGCCATGCGCTGATGGCGCTGGCCAATTGCGTGGCGGACAAGCCGCGCCAGGCCTTGCGCCACGGCCGCGTGATCGCCGCGCAGGACTGGCCCTGCCGCCACCTGCCGGAACGGCTGCTGGTGCCCGGCACGCTGGCCGGCGGCGATGGCGGCCGCGCGCTGCAGGATAACTTCGGCGTGCGCTGCGTGACCGGCATTCCGACCGAGGTGCCGGCACGGGCCGCGCTGGAGCGTCGCTTCGGGCTGCTGCGCGCGGAAGCACCGGCCATCGCGCCGGCAGTGCCACCCGAACTGGGATCGCTGGATGGCGCGCTCGACATCCACCAGTTCCGCCGTCTCGTGATCGACGCCATCCTCGAACACAACCTGCAGGGCGCCGAGAACGGCAAGGGCAACGGCCCGGCTCCGCTGCAGCTGTGGGACTGGGGCATGCGCGAGCGCGGCGCCGCACTGAAGCAATACGCGGAAGACCTGGTGCACTGCGCGCTGCTGCCGCTGCACGACGCGCTGGTGACAGAGGAGGGCATCAGCCTGAATGGCCAGTTGTACACCTGCGCCAAGGCGGTGGAAGAACGCTGGTTCGAGCGGGCCCGCCAGCGTGGCCGCTGGGTCGTGCGCGTGGCACACGACATGCACGGCGAGTCGATGAGCGACGGCGTCTATCTGCCCGATCCGGCCGCCCCGATGCGTTTCCATGCGTGCCAGCCGATACCCCGCGGTACCTCCGCGGCCCAGCCGTTCACCCGTCCGGAAACCCCGGTCCGCCGCACGCCGGCCTCCGCACAGCAGCCCAGCTTCGAGCGCATCGTCGCCGGATTCGTCTCCTGATTTCCTTCACCCTCGTTGTATTTTTAGCGCGCCTCCGGGCGCGCTTTTTTTTGCCGCGAACTGATCGCCGCAAATCGATCGCCGCCAATAATGCCGAGTTCCTGTACTCGTGCCTGAGCCCGTGTCCCGGTGCCAGGCACGAGGACACGAGCTCAACCGCTGTTCCTCGTGCTTGAGCCCGTGTCCCGGTGCCAGGCACGAGGACACGAGCTCAACCGCTGTTCCTCGTGCTTGAGCCCGTGTCCCGGTGCCAGGCACGAGGACACGAGCTCAACCGCTGTTCCTCGTGCTTGAGCTCGTGTCCCGGTGCCAGGCACGGAGACACGAGCTCAACCGCTGTTCCTCGTGCTTGAGCCCGTGTCCCGGTGCCAGGCACGAGGACACGGGCTCAGCAGTGCCATCGTGCCGCCCGGCAGTGATTTTTCGTGCGTCGCACTGGTGCAGTGCGCAATGCCGCAGCAACTTTGATGCCGCGCCGTCCGTCAAACAATGTATGACGCTGGCGGGGCCGCCATTGCAGGGCGCCGGCGGTGCGCGAGCTCCGGTGGTCGCCAGGCCCGAAACCACTTCATTCGCATCGTCAAAAAGAGTGCTTACCAAACGGGCAATGGCACACCGATTGCTAGATACCCATGTGCAAGCTTGTTCACCAACAAAAAGGGGCAGCAATGAAGAAAGGGTTGATGAAAGTGGTGACGCAAGGCGCAGTAACGCGGCGCGATTTCCTGTACCGTGCCGCCGCGGTGGGCGGTACCGGCCTGCTGCTGAATGCGATGAATGCATGGGGCATGGGGATCGCCTCGACGATGTCCGGCCCGCCGGCGCTGACCGGCAGCGGCAAGGGCAAGTCGGTGGTGATCCTCGGCGCCGGCCTGGCCGGCATGACGGCCGCGTACGAAATGGCAAAGCTGGGCTACCGGGTGCAGGTGCTGGAAGCGCGCGGCTTCGCCGGCGGCCGCTGCCAGACGGCGCGCAACGGCTTCGAGCTGACGGAGCTGGGCGGCGAGACGCAGCGCTGCGCATTCGAGAAGGGCGAGTACATCAACCACGGCCCATGGCGCATCCCACTGCACCACCAGTCCACGCTGCACTACACGCGCCTGTTCGAGGTGCCGCTGGAAGTGATGGTCAACGATAACGATCACTCCTTCGTCTACCTGGAAAACGGCGGCCCGCTGTCGAAGCAGCGCCTGCGCCCGGCGCAGATCAAGGCCGACATGCGCGGCCACGTGGCCGAGCTGCTGGCCAAGTCGGTGAAGGACCACCAGCTCGACAAGGCGCTCTCCAATGACGACCAGCGCGCGCTGCTCGACTACCTGAAGCACGAAGGCCACCTGGCGGCGGGCGACCTCAGTTACAAGGGCCGCAGCGGCCGCGGCTTCGCCGTCAATCCCGGCGCCGGCGTGAGCCCCGGACCGGGCGCGTTCTCCGATCCGCTGGCCTTCCACGACCTGCTCGCATCCGGCGTCGGCAAGATCTACAGCGCGGTGCAGGATTACCCGATGCAGAACACGATGTTCCAGCCGGTGGGCGGCATGGATGCGATCGCGAAGGCGTTTGAAAAACGCGTCGGTCGCCATATCCGCTACAACGCCGAAGTGCAGAAGATCAGCCACGGCGAGAACAGCGTGACGGTGGCCTTCAAGGACACCAAGAGCGGCAAGCAGAGTGCCGTCACGGCCGACTTCTGCCTGTGCACGATGCCGCTGTCCACGCTGCGCATGGTCGACACCGATTTCTCGGACGGGTTCAAGGCCGCCATCAAGTCGGTGGCCTATGCGCCCGTCGGCAAGATCGGCCTGCAAATGAAGCGCCGCTTCTGGGAAGAGGATGACCACATCTACGGCGGCCACGTGCTGACCGACATGAAGGGCATCAACACCATCTCGCTGCCGTCGACCAGCTGGCAAAAGAAGAAGGGCGTGGTGCTGGGCTACTACAACTACCAGACCGCGGCGATCGAAGTCAGCGGGCTGACTCCCGCCGAGCGGGCCGAGTTCGCGCTGGCCGCCGGCGAAAAGATCTTCCCGGCCTACCGCGATGCGTTCGACAACGCGTTCTCGGTGGCCTGGCACCGCGTGCAGTACAACCTGGGCGGCTGGGCCGAGTGGAACGACGACAGCCGCAAGAACGCCTACCCGGCGCTGCTGGAAGGCGAGGGGCGCGTGCTGCTGGCGGGCGAACACCTGTCGTACCTGACGGGCTGGCAGGCCGGCGCGATCGAATCGGCGTGGCAGCAGATGGCGCGCATCCATGAAAGGGCGATGGCATGAACCACAACGCCGCATTTTCCTCGCTCCTGGCGCTGGTCGGCTTCACGGCCGCAGCACCGATGCACGCCAGCGCCGCCGACGGCAAGACCGTCTACCAGAAGAATTGCGCGGCCTGCCACATGGCCACCGGCCAGGGCATTCCCGGCGCGTTTCCCGCACTGGCCGGCAACGCGTTCGTGCAGGGACCGGCAAAGGATCCCGCCACCGTGCTGCTGAAGGGCCGCGGCGGCATGCCGGACTTTTCACAGAACCTGACCGACGGCGACATCGCCGCCGTACTGACTTACGCGCGCTCCAGCTGGGGCAACCAGGCACCTGGCGTTCCCGAAGGGGATGTCGCGGCGCTGCGCACCGAAATTTCGGCCGGGGTTGTCTCGGCCGGCCAGATGTCCAACAAACACTGAAAGAGAGGCTTCATGAAACACCATATCGCCGCCACCCTGTTGATGGCCGCCGCCGTCGTTACCGCTTCGGCCACGGCGCAGGACATCGTCCGCCACAAGATTCCCGGCTCGGATTTCCCGATCGCGCAGGCGGTCACGATCCCGCCGAATGCCACGATCCACTTCATCAGTGGCCAGGTGCCGCCGATGATCGACAAGGCCGCCAACCCCGACACGATCGCCGCCTATGGCGACACGAAGACGCAGACCGTGGGCGTGCTGAAGAAGATCGAGGAAATCCTGAAGGGCATGAACCTGACGATGGGCGACGTCGTGAAGATGCAGGTGTTCCTGGTGGGCGACCCGTCGAAGGGCGGCCGCGGCGACGTGAAGGGCTTCATGGAAGGCTACACGCAGTTCTTCGGTGGCCCGCAGCCGAACCTGCCGGCCCGCGCGGTCATGACGGTGGCCGGGCTCAATTCCGCCGGCTGGCTGGTCGAGATCGAAGTGGTCGCCGCCAAAAAATAATCCGGATTTCCAATCCAGCGCTGTAAGGGCCGAAAAGGTCCGGGGAAGCCGCCGGCGTCCGTGCCGGCGGGAGGGACCCTTTTCGCCCGCTTTTTTGCTGCACCCGTTTTTCCATATTCACGACAAGAAAAGGAATCACCATGCACAAGGCCATCATCACCACGGGCGCCGCCGCCATGCTGCTGCACACCGGATTATCGCTTGGCGCCGAACCGGTTGGCGCACCGGAGCCCGAACCCCAAGCGGAAAACATGGCGGGTGCCGCCGGCGCACCGGTATCGGTGGGCGCCGTGATCGTTACCGGCACCCGTGCCAGCGGCCTGAAAGCGGAAAACAGCGCATCGCCGATCCAGGTGCTGGATGCGGGCTCGCTGCAGCGCACCGGCCAGCCGGACCTGATCCAGGCGATCGCACAGAACATCCCGTCGTTCACCGCGCAGGCCTTCGGCGGCGACACGGCGAACCTCACGCTGTCGGCCCGGCTGCGCGGCCTGTCGCCGAACAACACGCTGGTACTGATCAACGGCAAGCGCCGGCACGGCACCGCCAACCTGGCCGTGCTGGGCGGCCCGTACCAGGGTGGCGCGGCAGCTGACCTGAACTACATTCCCGTGGCCGCGATCGACCACATCGAAGTGCTGCAGGATGGCGCCGCGGCGCAGTACGGCACCGACGCCATCGCCGGCGTGGTCAATATCATCCTGAAGTCGAACAACCGCGGCCTGTCGGGCAACGTCAACGGCGGCGCCTATGTCGATGGCGGCGGCCATACGGGCGACGGCACGGCCAACATCGGCTTCGCGCCGAACGAGAAGTCGTTCATCAGCATTACCGGCGAATCGCGCTACCACGGCTACAGCGACCGCGGCAACATCGACCCGCGCGTAACGGCCCCGCAGAACCTGGCCAGCATGCCCCTGCTGCAGGCCCCCGGCTATCCGCACCTGAACAAGATCGCCGGCGACGCGCAGTACCACCTGAACACGCTGGCGGTGAATGCGGGCTACGACATCGACGACGACACGTCGCTGTATGCGTTCGCCACCTGGGGCAAGAAGGAGGCGCGGGCATACGAAAACTACCGGATGCCGAACCGGCTGCCGGAAGTCTATCCGCTCGGCTTCAGCCCGAAGGAAACGATGAAGGAAATCGACTATGCGCTCACGGCCGGCGCGCGCGGCAAGTTCGGCGCGGCATGGAACTGGGAACTGTCGACCACCTATGGCCGCGACAAGGCGGAGATCGGCGTGATCGATTCGGCCAACGTGTCGCTGTACCGCGATACCGGCTTCACGCCCACCGTATTCCATGCCGGTACCTTCATCGCCAGCCAGTGGACCAACAACTTCGACGTCTCCCGCGAGATCGAGATGGGCTGGGCGAAACCGTCGACGTTCGCGATGGGCCTGGAGCACCGGGTGGACGAATACGAGATCCAGGCCGGCGACGAGTTCTCGCGCTACAAGGAAGGCTCGCAGTCGTATCCCGGCTTCTCGCTGACGGACGCCGGCAAGCATGACCGCAACAACAAGGCGATCTACGGGAACTTCATCATGTTCCCGATTCCCGGCCTGACGGTCGACCTGGCGGCGCGCTACGAGCACTTCAGCGATTTTGGCAACGCCAAGGTGGGCAAGCTGACCAGCCGCTACGACTTCACGCCGACGTTCGCGCTGCGCGGTACGTACTCGAACGGCTTCCGCGCTCCAACGCTGGCCGAGTCGTACTATTCCGCCACCAACGTGGGCCCGACCAGCGCATTCGTGCAGCTGGCGCCGAACTCGGCGGGCGCCGCCCTGGTCGGCATCGACGGCCTGAAACCGGAAGCGTCCACCAACATCTCGGCCGGCATCGTGCTGAACCCGGCGAACAATATGTCGATCACGATGGATGCCTACCAGATCAAGATCCGCGACCGTATCGTCGGTTCCGGTTCGGTCTATGGATCGGGCGGCGCAGTGAACTCGCCGGCCGTGGTGGCGGCGATCCTCGCGAACGGCAACATCCTCGATCCGACGGTCAGCGAAACGGGCATCAACATCTTCACCAACGCCGTCAACACCCGTTCGCGCGGCCTGGAACTGGTGGCCACGCTGAACAGCAACTACGGCCAGTATGGCCGCGTGGACTGGTCGCTGGCGGCCAACTGGAACCAGGTGCGTGTCACCAAGATCAACCAGGCGCCGGCGCAGCTGCAACCGCAAACGCTGCTGGACCGCACGGCGATCTCGAACCTGGAAACCGCGTCGCCGAAAACCCGCGTCAACATCGGTGCACTGTGGCGCTCGGGCGACTGGACCGTCAACCTGCGTGAAGCGATCTACGGCAAGTCCCATACGTGGGAATCGCCGAACGGCGGCACGTACTACAAGAACGAGATCGGCACCAAGGCGATCACGGATCTCGAAGTCAGCTACAAGCTGAATCCGAACTGGACGCTGTCGGCCGGTGCCAACAACCTGTTCAACGAATATCCGGACGAAGTGAATGCCGAGCTGATGGCCGTGTACCGTGCGAACCTGGACAACGCCGGCGTGACGAAGTACCCGTCGTTCTCGCCGTTCGGCATCAACGGCGGCTACTACTACGCGCGCGCCAGCTTCAAGTTCTAAGACTGTTTCAAGTTCCAGGACGGGCGTGTCACGGCGGGGCAGGGCGCTATACTGCGCACTGCCCCGTTTTTCATTGGCCACCCATGACCGCTCCGATGACCTTGCAGGACTACCTCGCGCTGGCCGGCCCGGCGCCGGACCTGCGCATTGCCTACGGCGATGCGCCTTCCCAGTTCGTGGAACTGTTCCTGCCTCCCGGCGAAGGTCCTTTTCCCGTGGCTGTGCTGATCCATGGCGGCTGCTGGACCGTGCAGTACGGCGGCATCGCGCAGATGGGCAGCATGGCCGGCGCGCTGGCCGCGCAGGGCATCGCCGTCTGGAACATCGAATACCGCCGGCATGACGAGGAAGGCGGCGGTTATCCCGGCACGTATCGCGACGTGGCCGCCGCCGTCGACCTGTTGCGGAGCGAACCGAGGGTCGACCTGCAACGCATCGTCATCGTCGGCCATTCGGCCGGCGGACACCTGGCGCAATGGGCCGCGTCGCGCCACAGGCTGCCGCGCTGGAGCCCGGCCTGGACAGACGATCCGCTGCCCATCCCGTCCGTGATCAGCCTCGGTGGACTGGCGGACCTGCGCAACCAGGCAGCGCTGATCCGCTCCAGCTGCGAGCGCGAGACCGCACAGCTGGCCGGTGTGCCGAGCGCCGCGCGGCCCGACGTGTTCGCGGACACGTCTCCGGCCGAGATGCTGCCGGCCGGGATCCGCACGGTCCTCATCCACGGCGAACGCGATACCGTGTCGCCGCCGTCCGTCGGCGAGGCGTATGCGCACCGCGCCCGCGCTGCCGGCGACGCGGCCGAGACCATCGTTCTACCGGGCACCGGCCACTACGACGAGGTGGCGGCCTGCTCCCCCTGCTGGCCGCTCGTCGAGGGCCAGATCCGGATCGCGCTGGGGCTGGGCTGAGACCTACGGCGCAATGCCGAACAGCTCGATCCGCAAGCCCTTCATGCCGCTCGGCGCATAGATCGCGATCGTCTGCGCCTTCAGCATGTTTTCATACAGGTTGCCTTTCGCTGTCAGCGAGAAGTAATACGTGTTCGGCCGCACCGGCACTTCGCCGGGCACCTGCGCCATGTGCACCAGCTCCACCCCCGGCAGCGACACGCTGATCATGCGCTCGACATCGTCCGGCGAGCCGATCTTGAAGCGCAGCGGCACGGCCGCCACCAGTTCCAGCGCCGGCATGTCGGCACTGACGGCGAGGCACAACTCGGTCCGGCGTTCCACGCGCGCCGGATCGAGCACGCCTTGGTGGATCGTGGTCCTGGCGGGATCGCACACCAGCGGCACGGTGAAGTAGCGCGACGAGATCACCGTGTCGATCAGGTCCCGGATCATCTGGTCTAGCCTGTAGAAGCCGGGGCCCGGATCGTCATGCTGGTACGGCGGCAGATCGGCCAGCGCGTACTTCGGCGAGAACGTCATCAGGCCGCCGGCCAGCGCGGTGAGCTTGTCGAACACGTATTCCGGATGATGCTGGCGATAGCGCGCGCAATGGGTCAGCGGCGCCGCCGCGGTGCAGATCACGTTCAGCATCCAGAACGACGACGCGTCGCCGGTGTGCACCTCGAAGGCCTGCCGGCCATTCATGCGATGCCGCTCGTACAGCGCCGCGATCTTGGCGTTCAGCTTGGCCAGCAGGGCATCGAGCATGGCCGGCAGGCCGGCGGCGGTGGCCAGCGTGACCGATGGCGGGATGAAGGTGGGGTCGAGTTCGAAGCCGCCGGTGGGGGAGCGCTTGATGCGGATGACGGGGAAGGAGATGTAGGACGTGCGGGTTTCCGTGTGAGGGATCAGTTTCAGGTTCTTCGTCAGGAACTCGACGTCGAGCGACAGCTCGCTGGTAAACAGGTCGGCGATTTCGACGTCCTCCCTGATGTAGCGACCGGAGGGTTCCAGGTTTCCGCCGTGTTCATTCAGCAGCGGCAGCGCTGCGTAGAACGTGAATACCTGCTCCTCGGCGTCCAGCGTCGACAGGTCGACGGCGGCCGGCGTGGAATCTGAAATCGGCGCATCGAAGATCTCGCCGTCCTGGAACAGCACCGACAGCTCGTCTGCCATCAGCGTGTTATTGCCGAGCATGTCCTGGTTCCATTTCGCCTTGCGCACGCCCCACAGGCATGGGCTGATCGTCAGGGCCAGCTGCTGCAGGCGCGTCTCGTGGTACAGGTCCACCCGCTGCATCTGCTGCGGACCGAAAGTGAGGCCTTCGCCCCACAGGACTTTCGAATGAATGCTCATGGTTCCCTTTCGCAAAGAATTGGGCCAAGCATGAATGTTTCCGCACTGCATTCCTTTGAGCCGGCGCAAATTGCCCGCTGGAAAGCTCACGATAATGAACTTTCCCGACACTTCCGCGGCCCGATCATGAAAGATGTCATTCCCTACTTTGAACGTGAACTGGTGGTGTTGCGCGGCTATGCAGCCGAATTTGCCGCCCGTTTCCCCCGCGTGGCCGACCGGTTGCGCATCGGCGACGGCGATTCGCAGGTCGAGCGGCTGATCCAGGCGCTGGCGTTGCTGGCGGCGCGCATCATGAAACGGATCGACGACGGTTTTCCGCAGTTCACGGAAGCATTGCTGGAATCGCTGTTTCCGCACTACCTGCGGCGCTTTCCCTCCTGCGCGATTGTCTGCTTCAGCCATCCGGAAAAAGATCTGGCGGAGCTGTCCGGCGTGCGGACGATCGAGCGGGAAACGATCCTCGAATCCCTGCCCGTGCAAGGTACGCGGTGCAAGTTCCGAACATCGACATCGGTTGCGATGGCACCGCTGGCGATCACGGGAGCGCGGTTCGAGCCGCTGCTCCGGGCGCCTTCCGGAACGCGGCTCCCCGCAGATGCGACAGCGTCCCTGTCGATCACGATCGCTTCGATTTCGCCCCGCCTCACACTGCCGCAGATTTCGCTGGGCACGCTGCGGGTGCTCGCCGATGGCGATCCGTCGTTCTGCGCCGCGCTGCATGACACGCTGTTCATGCACGTCAGCGGCGCATTCGTCGAGGCCCCGGACGGCAAGTGGCTGCCGCTGCCAACGGTGCCGCTGGCGCCGGCCGGCTATGCGGACGACGAAGCGTTGATTCCGTTCGGCGACCGCTCGCATCGCGCGTGGCGGATACTGACCGAGTATTTCTGCTTTCCCCAGAAGTTCCGTTTCTTCGACATCGACCTCGCTGCGCTGCGCATGCTGGCACCGTCCGGCGCCAGGAGCATCACGCTGCATCTTTCGCTGTCGCGCATGGCGTCGGACAGCAATGCCGCGCGCATGCTGCGCTTGCTGGAGCCGGCGAACCTGCGCCTGTTCTGCACTCCTGCCATCAATCTGTTCAGGCATTCGGTCAGGCCCGTCGCCGTGACGGGCATGGCGTCAGAGTACTCATTAGTCGCAGACGCTCCCCGACCGCAAGCGTATGAGGTGCATTCCGTCGAAGCGGTACGCCAGCACTCGAAAAATGCCGATGTGGTCGAGTTCACGCCGCTTTATGCGAGAGGGCATGGCGCGGCTGGACGCGGCCGCCACTGGATCCTGCGCCACGACGATGTGCTGGCGGCGATCAGCCCCGGCCACGAAAAGCGGTTGACGCTGGTGGACATCAATGCCGAAGCACTGAAAGTGGAGCGCAGTTCGTTGTCGGTTGATGTCACGTGCACCAACCGCGACTTCCCGCACCAGCTGGCGTATGGGGCCGCTGCCGGCGACCTGACGCTGCCGGGCATGGCCGGTGCCCCCGTCGTGCGCCTGCTCGCCAAACCCGCCTTGACGCATCACTTCCCGGGCGGGCAGAACCACTGGCGGCTGATTTCACACCTGACGCTGAACCACCATGCGCTGGTACCGGAAGGACTGCCGACCTTCAGGGAGCTGCTCACGCTGCACGACCTGCCCGCCACGCCGGTGACGAAACGGATGGTCGACGGCATCGTGAATCTCGATCACACGATCACCACGGCCTGGATCAAGCACAAGCGCGGCTCATCGCTCGTGAAGGGCCTAGAAGTGCATATCACGTTGGATGAGGAGGCATTCGTCGGCGGCGGCATCCACCTTTTCGCGCAGGTCATGGATCATTTCCTGGCCATGTACGTGCAGGTCAATAACTACGTGGAACTGGTGGTGCTGTCGCAGCGTGACCAGAAGGAGATCCTGCGATGCAAACGCCGCAGCGGCAACGCGAGCCCGGCCTGATCGGGCAATTGTTCGCCGAACCCTGGCGGTTCGGTTTCCTCCCGGCCGTGACGCTGCTGCTGCGCTGGTTCGCGCGGCGCGGCGTGCCGAACGAGGAAGCATTGACCAGGGCACTACGCTTCGAGAACAGCGTTTCGCTGGCATTCCCGGCATGCGAAATCGAGGCAATGCGCACGGAAGACCAGCCGGAAGGGCTCCGCGTCGTGATGACACCGACCTGCATCGGCCTGCTGGGCGCAGCCGGAACGCTGCCGCTTCACGATACGGACCGTTTCGCCCGCGCCGCTGCGGAGGAGACAGGCACCCGCGCCTTCCTGGACTTCCTGTCGACGCGCATGGTGGCGTTGTTCTGGAAATCCTGGGCCATGAGCCGGCAGGAGGTCATGCTCGATACGCAGGGGCGGGATGGCTGGCGCGCATTCCTTCAGGCGCTGGGCGGGAACAAGGAATCGGAGGAGGACAGGGAAGCGTGGTATGCCGGGCTGCTGCGCGTGCGCCCTGTTTCCGCAGCCACGCTCGAATGCATCCTCGCCGGCGAACTGGGGCTGCCCGTGCGCGTGGAATCGATGGTGGGTTGCTGGCAGATCGTCGACCCTTCGCAGCGCACCATCCTCGGCACGACGAAACCGAAACTCGGCACCAGCACCATGGTCGGCCGGCGCCAGTGGCAAGTGGACCAGCGGCTACGCATCGTCATCGGCCCGCTGAAGCGCGCGCAGTTCGACTGGCTGCTGCCGCGCGGCGAAGGCGCACGTGTGCTGTCACGACTGGTGGCGTCCGTGATGGCGCAGGCGTTGCTCGAGTACGAGGTTTGCCTGCTGCCCGGTCCGGAATGCATCCGGCCGCTCGTGCTCACTGCGAAGCCGGGCAAGGGACTCCGGCTGGGCTGGGACACCTTTATTCCCGACGCGCCGGGCCGCAGTCGCCAGCGCGAGATCCGCTACCTGCTGAAACCCAAACTCTACGGAGGCAACCCGTGACTCTGATACCGCCCGGTGCCATATCGCTCGACCGCCTGCAACAAACGGGCCGACTGCTGCGCTCCCACTTTCCAAACGGCGATGGGCCCGATGCCACGCTCGTCGTCAATACGCTGTCCGCCCGGGAAGAGCTATCCCGAGGCTTTTGCTTTGCTGTGGAATTGCTGTCGGACGATGTATCGATTCCACTGAAGTCGATGATCGGCAAGATGATGACGGTCTCCCTGGTGCGCGACGACGGCACCGAGCGCCACTTCAACGGCTATATCACCGAGTTCCGCTACGCGAAAACGGACGGGGGCTTCGTCTATTACCAGGCCGTTCTCGAACCCTGGCTGGCGTTCGCGAAGCTTCGCAAGGATTGCGTGTCGTTCCTGGCCACCAGCGTGCTGGAAATGACCGAAAAGACATTTGCCCACTACAAGGAGCATGACTGGAAATTGCGCATGCGGGGCGACGATCCCAAGGTCACCTGCATGAACCAGTACAACGAAACGGACTATAACCACCTGCACCGCAGGTGGGAAGCCGCCGGGCTGCACTACTGGTACGAGCATCGCCTCGATGGCCATACGCTCTGGCTTTCCGACGACAGCACGAATGCCGACGGGGTCGATGTCTGCGGCACGCGCGATGTCGAACCGGGAACGATGCCGTATCGCGCGTACGCCGGCTCCGCCGAGGGCGACGGCATCCGGCAATGGCAGGCGGTGCGCCGCGTAGGCCCGTGCAGCATGACGCTGGGCAGCTTCGATTACAAGAATCCGGTACCGCAGGCCGCGACGTACGAGTCGATGAACCAGCAGGGCGAAGCGCCTTCCCACGAGATTTACGAAAACCTTGGCGCTTATGGCTACCGCGACTGGAACGATGGCGAGCCGCTGGCCAGGTGCCGCATGGAAGAATCGGACCGCACGGTGCAGTTCTTCGAGGCGGACGGTAACGACCGCAGCGCCATGCCTGGCCGCAGCTTCGTACTGGCCGACCATCACAGCGCCTCCATGAAGTGGCCGTTCCAGCAGGCGGCGGTCAGCGAACCGATCCGCAGTCGCGAGTACCTGATCGCGGCTGTCCAACATACGGCTGCCAACAACTTCGATTCCGCCAAGCGCGAACCGTCGTATTACAAGAACTCGTTCACCTGCCTGCGCAAGACAACTCCGTGGCGCCCAGGGCGGGGCTTCCACAGCAATCCGCCACCGGCGCCGGGCGTGCAGACTGCGATCGTTACAGGACCGCAGGGCGAGGAAATCCATACCGATGGCCTGGGCCGCATCACGATCCAGTTTCACTGGGATCGGCTGGGCAAGCGTGACGAGAACAGCTCGGCGTGGGTAAGGGTGGCGATGCCGATGGCGGGGAAGCAGTTTGGGCAAATCGGGCTGCCTCGCGTAGGCCAGGAAGTCGTGGTGCAGTTCCTGGGTGAGAACCCTGACCGGCCGATCGTTACCGGCGTGGTCTACAACGCCGCGCATGCGGTGCCTTGGGAGTTGTCGCCACAACGCGCCTTATCCGGGCTGCGCTCGCGCGAGCTGGGAGATGTTCGCGGTAACCAGCTCGTGCTGGACGATACAAAAGGCGAGATCCAGGCGCAGTTGCGGAGTGATCATTTGCATAGTCAGTTGTCGCTGGGGCAGATACATCGGTTGGAGGAAAACGGAGGGCACAAGGAAAAACGCGGCGCGGGTTTTGAATTGCGCACCGACGGCCATGGCGTAGCACGAGCAGCCGAAGGCTTGCTGCTTACCACGGAGGCGCGAGCTGGTGCCGCTGGCCCCATAAAAGCCATGGCAGAAACGACAGCGCGGTTGACCAAGGCACATGAACAACACAAATCACTGGCGACATTGGCGGGGCAGCACGCTGCCGGCAGCAGCAGTGGCCAGTCCGATAGCGCGCAGTCAATCGCTGCACAGATCGACGGCATCAAGGGTGGCGGGGGCGACCTTTCCGAACTCTCCGCGCCACATGTGGTGCTGTCCAGCGCTGCCGGTATTGCCGCAACCGCCGCCCAGTCGGTGCATGTGACCGGTGCCCAGCATCTTGCGCTGACAGCAGGAGCCAATCTCTCCATGACCGCGCAGGGGGGCTTTTTTGCCAGCGTACGAGAAGGCGCGCGTGTTTTCGTCCAAAAGCTGGGGATGAAGCTGATCGCGGCGACCGGCAAGGTCGAGATCCGCGCCGAGAGTGACGACATCGATCTGGTCGCAGAGAAGGTGCTGCGCCTGCTCAGTGAAACGGACTGGATCGAACTGCGCGGCAGGAAAGGACTGCGGCTGCATGGTGCAGGCTCGATGATCGAGATTGCGGACAAGGTACAGGTCTATTCCCAATCGCCTGTCCAGTTTCACTGCAACCTTGAGACCCTTGGCGCGCGAAATCGACCGCAACCGGATCGGAGCGTAAAAAATGAGGAGAACTCATCTGCCGAACCAGCGGATGAGCGGATGAAACTGCGCCCGCTTCTTCAATCGCACTCTGCATCCGGTGCGCCATATGCCGAAACGCCCTATGTCGTCTACAAGGATGGTGCGGAGATAAAGACGGGCCTTACGAACGACAAAGGTCAAATCGAGTTCGACCACGAACGGGGAACCGAGAGATACGAGGTCATGCTCGCCAATGGCGATCATTTCACGCTTCGCGTGGAAATGTTCGATCAGAACACCAGCGCGAATGACGAGAAAGCGAAATCGAACGAGGGATACCGCGCCTTGAACGATGCTACCGATGGGCGCGAGCACAAGTACTGATACCAACTGCATTCGAGCGAGGTGCGAAATGAAGCATCAAGGAAAAGGCGTGATCCGAATTGGAGATCCGACGACGCACGGCGGCCGCGTATTGACGGCGGCATCGGGCACGACGGTGTTGGGTAAGCCAGCCGCGCTCGCCGGCGACATGACGTCATGCCCGCAATGCAAGGGAGCTTTCCCGATCAATTCCGGCAGCTCGGGCAACCAGCACAAAGGCAAGCAGTACGCATACGAGGGAGACGCGACCGCTTGCGGGGCCAAACTGATTTCGACCATCTGACGATTTGGAACCGCGACGATATCGATCCCGGTCTTCACTCGCCAGGCGTTTCTACATGTGCACGACTTGCAGTTTCGCAAACGTATTATTGGAGAGAGGCACACATGAGCGATTCCATCAGACGTACCGAAACAACCTATGTCGACGAGAAAACCGGCTCGGCCCGTTGCACTGTCCAGTGGCTTCAGGAAAATCTGAACCGGCAAGGCGCAGTAACGCATCCGATCTCACACAACAACAAGCTCACCTTTTTCATTTGCGGCGCCGACGGCTTCAAGGACATCGCCGAGCAGATAGCCAAGGCTGTCGACACGATCGACATCATCTTTTGGGGATTCGATCCGGGGATCGAACTGCAGCGGACGGGTAGCCGGTGGCCACGCGGCGATACATACGGCGATCTCCTGGTCGCTGCAGGAAAACGTGGTGTTCAAGTGCGGTTGCTGGTGTGGTACGACCCTACCGCCAAAGGGCCCGCCCACCCATACAACATGCCAGGTTACGGCCACGATACGGATTCGTGGTACGCCGGTCCTCTCAAGGCCGACGAAATCGATTCTAAGAAGAGCGTGGCAATGCTGAAGGCGCACATGGCCGAAACAGTGCCATCCACGGCAAGGCGCAAACTCACTCCCGTACGGGCCGGGCTATTACCGAAGAGGGATGAGGAAATTCCGTTGTGCGCGCGCCGCCAATATTGCAGCTATTGGTATCGGGCTGCATTCAATGGTGAGTTCAAGGGAATCGCCATCAAAACGAGAAAAGGAAGCAGCAGCGATATCGCGGACAATCTCTCCCGTGCAACCAAAGGCCAACGCGACGGGGCGACGCCTTCTGGCCCTGAACGTTTAGTCATGTTGCACGGTGGCAGCCACCACCAGAAACCAATCCTGATCGACTATGACTACAACGACGGCGAAAAAGCCGTCGGCTATGTGATGGGGCTGAATTCGGTCACGGACTATTGGGATACGGCGGAGCACAAGCTGGAAGATCCACTTCGAGAACAAGGCGGTGAGAAGGAAACCAAGGAATGCATCCAGCAAGTGAAAGACGCTGGCTTCAAAACGTTCAAACCCTTGCGTGATTATGCCTGCCGCATCGATCGCGGTGGCACCCTGATTGCCCTCTACAAGAATTTCACCGCGGCGTGGGAAGGCGACAGTTATAGCAAGGTCAAAGCACAAAGAGCAAAGCCGATGATGGATGTCCGCGATTGGGAGAACGGTCCTGCGGTACTACGACGAAAGCCCGCGAGTGGCGACTGCACCGCACAAATCGTTCGCACTTCCGCGGAAGACCGCGACATTAGTAATCGCGACAGCTATTTCACAGCCACTGACAACGCCACGATGGGGGCCGGTTATATCTATATCGAGAACCAATACTTCCAGTACGAGGAATGGTCGCGGCGGCTGCTCGAGACGCGAAAGAAAAGCTGTGCACTGTACAACAAGGCGTGCGGTGCGGCTGGCAAGACACTGCGTGATCTGCCGCCCATGCATGTATTCATCGTGACGCCGACGCCCGAGAGGGCACAGATGATACCCCGTACGTACGATTCCCTGGCGACACTGGGGCTTCACGGCGGGCTGGAAAAACAACAAGAGATGATCGATCGTGTGAATAAAACGCCGAAGCAAGGACCGTATGTAACGACACCCAAAAGCATGCCGGCAGCCAATAATGAACTCACGGTTGTGGAGCACGCGAACAGCATCGACAAACCGGACATGGCGCGTCTCGAGCGGGATTACGGAATCAGGGCTTGCGTGACGATGCTGTACGCATGCGGTAAAGACGGAGGGCGGTGGCGCTATCGGGAAATCTACATTCATTCAAAACTGATGATTGTCGATGACCTGTTTCTGACATTGGGCAGTGCCAATCTCAATCACCGCAGCATGGCGGTCGACAGCGAAATCAATATTTCTGTGCTGGATCCAGTGCATGCAAAAAAATTGCGTAAGAGGGTATGGAGTCAGTTGACGGGCAAGACAGCCATGGGAGGGGAGGGAAGTAAGAAAGAAATGGCAGTTACATTTAAAAGTTGGGTCAGACTTATGGAAATGAATAAGGCCAAGGTATTGGCAGATAGCAAAAAAATCGAGGAAAAGAAACTGATCGGCTACATCCTGCAATTGGAAGATAACCGTAGCTCGATCATTCGATTGGGATGAATATGAAAAATCCTAGTCGCGTGCGTTTCATTCTTACAATCTTGTCAGTCATATTTCTGTCCGCTTGCGAAGCAAAGGAACCCTCTATGCAACTGCTCCCACGTAATGAAGTGCTGCCACTTTTCGAGCCGCACGTAGCCAATTTCGTATGCAACAGAGAAGCCGCTGCAGTACCACCCATCGATGCCCAGGCGGACCATTGGTTTCGCGAATCGCTTGCGCTCGACACTGCCGATATTTACACGGACGACAAGAACTATCAATCGATCGTCCGATTGATGCAGCAGGCAGCTAGCCGTAGACACTGGAAAGCCATGCTGAATCTGGCCAGCCTTTACATCGAACGACGGGATCCTGCTCATGGCGCCGAAGATGCGGTCAAACTCGTCGAAGAAGCCATGCGCTTGGGTGTGCCGGCAGCCTACGACAGGATGGGTACCTACTACCTGAACGGAACTGGTGTGCCGGGGGACTCGACGAAGGCATATGCATTCATGCAAAAGGCGGCGCAGATGGGCAACGCGGCCTCCATGCATTACCTTGCAGAAAAGATGCGCGCCGGCGTGGATGGCGCCCTCCCCGGATACTGGTCGAATATCCCTGTTGCAATCAAGATGCTCGAATGCGCGCTGTCACAAGGCTATGGGCCGGCGGGAGAATATCTTGAATTGCTTTACGCGCGTCCCGGTTATGCGGAGCCAACGGAAAGCAATAAGGCTCGGGCCTTGCGAGCGCTCCACGAAGGCGCCAAATTCGGTTGCCACGATTGTGCAAACGCGTTATTCGTCGAGTTCAGCAATCCGATTGACTTGGAAAATTCGCCAGCGCCCTACATTGACGTTGCGCGCTCCGAGCGGTATAGCATGATCGGCGATGCCCTGGGCTTCGATCCCTCCGACCGGTTCCCTAATCTCGACAAGGTACTTCCCCTGCCCCCGGCAGCACTGCCGCCATGGAACGGCGACCGCGACACTTTGCTTTATGCCGCGCGTGGCGTGACTTTGGCTCCGAGCAAACCACCGAGCTCTACTCCAACATCGCAAGCAACGGGCCAATACTTTCTGGACGCTGCGTATACGCTACGGGCTACTGCCGAAACCGCCACCGGAAAAGCCCCATTTGAGGGTTACTGGAAGCCACAGGCGCCCGCGCAATCGGAGCCGGTTCAACAACACATCGCGACGATTCAACCCGGGTTGTACAAGAAGGGTGAAAACTTCCCCGCGATCCGACTGCCAGACGACCACCGACCGGTGCCAGGTATCGCATGGGAGTATTACATTACGATTCCCCACGACCATGGCGCTGTCGCCCCTCGCGCACCGAAGGGAATGACGCGAGAAATGCCGCATTCGGTGCCGCTCCGGAGTTCGACGGCCGAAGAGAACTGCCCTGCCAGCGGCATCTGGCAACCATGGCTAAAAAACGGGCATCCACTTCAAGCGCTGATCAACCAACCATCGCGGCAATCGTGGATTGCCAAAGGGCAGCCGTTTCCGCAGCCCGAGCGCGACTGGCACTTGCCGATCGCGGAGCAGGACGTGTCATGGCACTTGCTGGATGATTCGGGGCCGCAGGGGCTGGATGCGGACATCAAGTGAAATCACGGACCAGCGTTTCCTGCTTCCCTAGCTGCGATCGATAGAAACACTTTTGTATATGGCGGTACCGCCTGAGTCAGATACGGGCAGGGACAGCAACTCTGTCGACTTCGATACTCATCACTATTCGGTTGGGGTGAACATGAAGAGCTTCTTGTATATGCCAATCTTGCTCATGGCATTGTTTTCCATGAGCCTATCCGCTTGCCAGGCAAAGGAACCTCCCATGCAGCCGCTTCCCCGCAATGAAAAGCCACCACTGTTCCAACCGCACGTGGCTGATTTCCCGTGCAAGATAGAAGCCGCAGCGGTTCCGCCCATCGATGCTCAAGCGGACCAGTGGTTTCGCGAGTCGCTCGCCCGCGATAGCGCCGACATTTACACGGACGACAAGGACTATCAAGCCATCGTTCGGTTGATGCAGCAGGCCGCGCAGCGGAGACACTGGAAAGCCATGCTGAATCTGGCCAGCCTTTACATCGAACGACGGGACCCTGGTCGTGGCGTCGAAGATGCGGTCAAACTCGTCGAAGAACTCATGCGCCTGGGTGTGCCAGCAGCCTACGACAGGATGGGTACCTACTACCTGAACGGAACAGGTGTGCCTGGTGATTCGACTAAGGGGTATGCATTCATGCAGAAGGCAGCGCAAATGGGCAATGCAGCCTCCATGCATTACCTCGCCGAAAAAATGCGGGCCGGCGAGGATGGTGCGCTCCCCGGATATTGGTCGAATATTCCCATTGCGATCAAGATGTTCGAGTGTGCCCTTTCACAGGGCTACGGTCCGGCGGGGGAATATCTTAGCGTGCTTTACGCAAATCCGGGTTATGCGGAGCCAACGGAAAGCAATAAGGCGCGGGCCTTGCAAGTGCTTCAGGATGGCACCAAATTCGGTTGCCACGAATGCGCAATTTCATTATTTGTCGAGTTCGGCGATCCGATCGACTTAAAAAATTCTCCTGCCCCCTATATTGACCCGGCGCGAGCCAAGCGTTACCAGACGATCGGCCATGCATTGCAATTCGACCCATCCGACCGATTCCCGAATCTGGACAAGGTACTGCCCCTGCCCCCGGCAGCGCTGCCACCATGGAATGGTGACCGCGACACTCTGCTCTATGCCGCGCGTGGCGTGACTTTGGCTCCGAGCAAACCACCGAGCTCTACTCCAACATCGCAGGCAACGGGCCAATACTTTCTGGACGCTGCGTATGCGCTAAGGGCCACTGGCGAAACCGCCACAGGAAACGCCTCATTCGAGGGTTACTGGAAGCCACAGGCACCCGCGCAATCGGAGCCGGTTCAACAACACATCGCGACGATTCAACCCGGGTTGTACAAGAAGGGCGAGAACTTTCCAGCGATCCGCCTGCCAGACGATCACCGTCCGGTACCAGGCATCGCATGGAAGTATTACATTACGATCCCCCACGATCATGACGCTGTTGCCCCTCGTGCACCGAAAGGCATGACGCGCGAAATGCCGCACTCAGCCCCGCTCCGCAGCACGACGGCCGACGAGAACTGCACCGTCAGCGGCATCTGGCAACCGTGGCTGAAGAGCGGGCATCCACTTCAAGCGCTGATCAACCAACCATCGCGGCAATCATGGATTGTCAAAGGGCAGCCTTTTCCGCATCCCGAGCGAGACTGGCACTTGCCGATTACAGAGCAGGACGTGTCATGGCACCTGTTGGATGATTCGGGGCCGCAGGGGCTGGATGCGGACATCAAATGAATCACGGACCAGCGTTTCCGGCCTTCCTGGATCCGTTGGCTACCCTCGATCGCTGGATGGGGCGCGCGCGAAAAAAAGGGACAGCAATTGACTCAACTTCAATACTCGTCATACTTCCGCGCATCGCCCTTCACGACAGCCGCCGGATACTTCTCCCCATTCAGCCGCAACTTCTCCAGCGCCGCCGCCCGCAAATCCACACCCGTCGCATCAGCCAACTGCACCAGATACAGCAGCACATCCGCCAGCTCATGCTGAATCCCTTCGCGCTTGCGCTCATCGAGCTCCTCCGACGAACCGGTGCGCAGCCATTGAAAGTGCTCCACCAGCTCGGCTACTTCCACCGACAACGCCATGGCCAGATTTTTCGGCGTATGAAACTGCTGCCAATCCCGTTCCGCCGCGAATACGCGGGTCAGTTCCCGCAGCTCTATTAACGTGTCGACGGACGAGGAGGAAGAGGAAGACGAAGCGGCCTCCGAAGCCGAGCCAGGAGCGGAAGCCGGCCCAGGAGTAGCAGACGAACCACTCACGCCACAACCTTCTGCATGAACACCGACAAAGGATCGTCCGGATAATCCCCAAAAGCCCCGCGGTATTTGTAGCCCATGCGCTCATACAGCGCCAAGGCTTCCGGCATCGTTGGCCCCGTCTCCAGCATGAACACCGAGCACCCCCGCGCAGCCGCGGCTTCCTCGAGCGTGGAAATCAGTTTCCGCGCCAATCCCTGCCCGCGCGCCGCCGGCCGCACATACATCCTCTTGATCTCCCCAAACTCCGGCGTTACGACGACAGCCGCGCAGCCCAGCGCGGCACCAGAAAGGTCGCGCGCCACGGCAAACACCACGTTCGGTTCTAGCAGCGATGCGATGTCCAGCGCATAGACATTCTCGGGCGGGTACAGCGAATACAGGTAGGTATCCAGTTCGGCGATCAGCGCGTGCACGTCCGGCTGGTCCGGGGTTTCAAAGGTGACTTGCATGGACAATTCTGGGATATTTGCGGGATTCGGGAATGTTATCATTCCGCGCCGCCCGATCGGTGGTCGACTGGGGGCACCACATCTCACAAGGATAACGATGAAACCGCTTTTAACGAAAGCCGTCGCCCTGACTCTCGGTTCCTCGCTGCTGCTGGCAACGCCGGCGGTGCTGGCCGCGAGTGCGCCCCGCGCCGAAAAAGAATGGCTGTCGCAAGCCGATGCCGAAGCCCGTTCCGCACGCATCTCCAACGTCGCTTACCAGCTCGACTTCACGCTGACCGGCAAGGAAACCTTCGCCAACACGACCACGCTGAACTTCGATCTCGCCGATGCTTCGGCGCCGCTGACGATCGACTTGAACAAGGCCACCGTCAAGTCGCTGACCGTCAATGGCAAGTCGGTTACGCCGCAATACAACAACTGGTTCCTCACGCTCGCCGCCGCCGACCTGAAACAGGGCCGCAATACCGTCGTGGTCAGCTTCGAACGCCTGCACAGCACCAATGGCGAAGGCCTGCACCGCATGGTCGACCCGGTCGATGGCCGCGTCTATACCTATTCGCATTTCGAGCCCGCCGCCGCGCAGCAGATGTTCGCGCTGTTCGACCAGCCGGACCTGAAGGCCACCTACCAGGTCAACGTCACCGCACCGGCGGACTGGGTGGTGGTGTCCACCACGCGCGAATCGAAGGTCGAGGATGCGGCCGGCGGCAAGCGCTGGACGTTCCCCGTGTCGAAGAAGCTGTCGCCTTATAACTTCTCGCTGCATGCCGGTCCGTACAAGATCTGGGAGGACAACAGCGCCAAGTATCCGATGCGGCTGTTCGCGCGCCAGTCGGTGGCCGCGCAGGTCGATCCGAAGGACTGGTTCACGTTCACGAAGCAGGGCCTGGCGTTCTTCGACGAGTATTTCGGCATCCCGTACCAGTTCGAAAAGTACGACCAGCTGCTGGTGCCGGACTTCTTGTACGGTGCGATGGAAAACGCCGGCGCGATCACGTTCGCCGAAAAGGGCTTCCTGCACAAGGACAAGATGACCACCGACCAGCGCCACTCGCTGGCCTCCGTGATCATGCACGAGATGGCGCACCAGTGGTTCGGCGATCTCGTCACGATGAAATGGTGGAACGGCCTGTGGCTGAACGAGAGCTTCGCGTCGTTCATGGGCACGCTGGGTACCGCCGAATCCACCGAATTCAAGAACGCCTGGCAGTACTTCTACGCGCAGGGCAAGACGGCGGCCTACCGGCAGGACCAGTCGCTCGGCACGCACCCGATCGAGGTGCCGGTGGCCACCAGCGCGAATGCGTTCGACAATATCGATGCGATCACATATTCGAAAGGCGCGTCCACGCTGAAGCAGCTGCGCCACCTGCTGGGCGAGGAAACGTTCCGGCGCGGCGTGCATAACTACCTCGTCAAGTACCAGTACCAGAACGCCAAGCTCGATGATTTCATCGGCAGCCTGGGCGAAGCGGCTGGCCGCGACCTGTCGCAGTGGACGCAGGATTGGCTGTACCAGCCGGGCGTCAATACCGTCACCGCCAGCTACACCTGCAAGGGCGGCAAGATCGATGCGTTCAGCCTGGCGCAGACGGCACCGGCCGAGCATCCGGTACTGCGCGAACAGCGCGTGCAGGTGGCGCTGTTCCGTAACAAGGGCAAGGCGCTGAACCTGGACCGCAAACTGGCCGTGACCTACAAGGGCGGCAGCACGCCGGTGCCGGAACTGCAGGGCGCGGCCTGTCCGGACCTGGTCTATCCGAACTATGAAGACTGGGGCTACGCCAAGGTGAAGCTGGATGAGCGCTCGTTCGGCACGGCGCGCTCGCACGTCAGCAAGGTGCAGGAGCCGCTGCTGCGCGGGATGCTGTGGCAAAGCATGTGGGATGGCGTACGCGATGGCGAATTGCCGCTGAACGAATTCATGCAGACGGCCCTGAACAACGCGCCGCGCGAAACCGATTATGCGCTGCTCGGCAATGTCCTTGCCAAGGTTGGCGCCGGCGTGGGCTACCTGCAGAAGATGGCGCCGAACGCCGCCTACACCGGTAAGACGCTGCAGGCGCTGGAGAAGATGGCCTGGCAGGGCGTCAACGATGCCGGGGACGAGAACTTCCGCCGCCGCTGGCTGAACATGTACATCGACGTGGCAAGCAGCAAGCCGGCGCTGGACCGCCTGGCTGGACTGCTGCAGGATCGCGGCGTGCCGAAAGGCGTGTCCATTAACCAGGACGTGCGCTGGGCGATCGTCCGGCAGCTCGCCGAGCAGGATTATGCGGGGGCGGACAAGCTGCTGGCCGCCGAAACGGCGCGCGACAAGTCCGATTCCGGCCAGGCCGCCGCGTTGGCGGCACAGGTGGCGCGGCCCGATCCTGCGGTGAAAGGGGAGTGGCTGGCAAAGATCGCCGACCTGCAGACCAAGCTGCCGTTCTCGCGCATCCGCACGGCGATGGAACACATCTACCCGGCCGCGCAGGCGTCGCTCAGCGAGCAAAGCGCCGCGCAGCGGCTGTCGCAACTGCCGGAACTGGACAAGGCCGCCGGCCCCGTCTACATGCGCAGCTTTGCCGAGTCGATGATCCCGGCCACCTGCACGCCACAAAGCGTGCAGCGGCTGGCGGACGCCGCCGGGCAGCAAAAGGAACTGTCGGCCGGCACCCGCCGCGCATTGCTGGAAACGCAGCAGGAGGATGCGCGCTGCGTGGCGATCCGCAAGGCGATGACGGTGCCGCTGGGCTGAGTCATCCATACCCTGTAAAAACGCCGGCGCAAGCCGGCGTTTTTATTGATGGGTAGTGAATTGCATGTTTGACGGCACTCGCCGCCCGGCGTATTTTCTTATCTTCCGACTCACTTTCACATACGCCTGTCATTTTCCGGTGTCACCATTCCAGGGAATGGCGAGCACAAGCAGGCTACCCACCACTTGCCCGCATTCGCCACCACTTCCACCCGCCTGTTCATTCCCTTCCACAACGGCCGGGTTACACCAATAAAGCGCCGCACTGGCAGCGGAAGGGATCATCTGAAAGGGGAAGGCCATGAACATCTACCAGGCTATCTGGGATGCGGACCAGGCCGGCAGCGGCATCAAGCCGCTGCTTGCCACGTCCAATGAAGGGCAGGAAGAACACGGGTTTATCCGTGTCCTGACGAAGACCGAAACGCTGCGCGACCCGAACATCCTGTTCGACCTCGCGCTGCCGCAGCACAAGCGCACTACGTACGACCTGGCCCACGCGCTGTTCGACAACTACGCGCTGGACGAGCAGCATGGCGAGGCGGAAACGCCGGAGGAAAGGGAAGAGATCCACGACCTGCTGGACGCCGTGGTCGACAGCCCGCCGATGCTGGTGGCCCGCCAGTACGTGGAAGAAGCCACCGGCACCTCGGTCAGCAGCGCGCGCTGGTATGCCACCTTGCTGGAGATGTGGTTCCGCACGTTCAGCGCCGGCGGCGACCCGGCGCTGTCCGGCTTCGAGCACGTGTTCGTGGGCGAGCAGCAGGGGCCGAAAGTGCAGGGCTACCACTTCTGGTACAAGTACTACCTGGACGATGGCATGGCACAGCGCGAAGGCATCCGCGCGGCATTCCCCGGCCTGGACGACGACCGCATCGTCTACCTGCGCGGGCAGTACAAGGATGGCCAGGAGCAGTTCCCGGAGTCCGTCACGATCTCGTATAAATGGATGGCGCCCGACTACGATGCCCAGGTGCTGCGCCCGTTGACGAAGCCGACCGGGGGCTTCTTCGTCGGCTGCAGCGTGGAAGGGCTGATGGCGCTGGGTACCGTGCGCGCCCACCTTGGCGCCCGCGCGCCGAAGGAGGCGGTGATCAACGGCGCGCGCTATGAGCTGAAGGTGTTCCGCAGCGAGAACAACCAGCATATCCGCACGTTCTACCCTATCTACCTGGGCCCGGCATCCGACGTCACTCCGCCGGTCGGCCCGGCGCCGGACCCGGTCGAACCCGGCAAGCTGCGCATCCTGGCGGCGCTGGTCAATCCGCAGGGCGACGATCCCGGCGGCGAGCGCGTGCTGCTGGCCAATGGCGGCGAACGCGACGTGTCGTTGGCCGGCTTCGTCCTGCGCGATGCGAACCGGAACCGCTTGGCCGTCCCGGACGAATTCGGCACGATCCCCGCCCGTGGCGCGATCACGGTCAGCCTGCCGAAAGGCTCGATGCAACTGTCGAACAAGGGTGGCGAGATCACGCTGCTGACACCGGACGGCAAAGTGGCGCACCGGGTCAGCTACTCGAAGGCGCAGGCGCGGCGGGAAGGCGAGCTGATCTACTTCTAAGCAATAGCAGCAGCGACAGCCAAAACCGGTGACAGGCCGCGGCGGCGGACCGTCCAGTTATTCTGAAACATTTCAAATTAACTGGTGTCTGTCACCGGTTTTCAGGAAACATTTCAAATTAACTGGTGCCTGTCACCGGTTTTTTTACTGCTGCGTCGCCGGTTGTGCGGGCGCGCTACAATGCCGCCTTCACCGGAGCCCCACATGACCTACGAAGAATACCTGGACGAAGTCACCACGCTGATCTTCGAGAAATATGACATTCCCGAGAACGAAGCCGTCAAGATCGTGATGGCTGCGCAGGATAAGGAGTTCTTCGTGCGGCACGATAAAAGCGCCAAGCTGCGCAATATCGACCAGGCGCACAAGGATGCCAAGACGCTGTTCGAGGCCGCCGGCGTCAAGCTGGCAGCCAAGCCAGCGGCCAATGCGGCAGCCAAACCAGCGGCCAATCCGGCAGCGAAGCCAGCAGCCAAGCCGCCAGTCAAGTCAGCCAAAGGCCCGGCAAAGCCTTCCAAATAAGCAGGGCGGGGCGCTCATCCCGCCGCGGCCCGCCATCCCGCCAGGCCGCTGATCGCCTCTTCCTTCGCCTTGGCCTCGATCTCGATCCACGGCGCGCGGGCGTACGATGACGGCATCGTGGCGATCAGGTCCGAATGCTGCCGGTCGTTGAACGACGTGCGGCCATTCGAGATGTGCACCAGCTGGTGCTCGGGAACGGCCCAGGTGCCGCGTGCCTTGTCCAGCATCTCGCCCACGCTGGGGTGGTCGTAGCTGTCCAGTTTTTCATGCACGATATGGTGATGGGCATCGAACACCATCGGCACGCCGCTGCGCAGGCAGATGTCGTGGATCTCGCTGGCGCTGTAGGCGTACTCGTCGTTTTCCAGCCCCAGGCGGCAGCGGATCGCGTCCGGCAGCCGGGCGATGTTGGCCACCAGCGCATCGTCGCGGTCGGCCTTGCCGCCGTGGACTTCCAGCAGCGCCCACGGCGTGCGCGGCTGCGCCAGCAGGTCCATGATGTCCGCATGCATCTGCAGGATCTTGATGCTGTTTTCCACCACGCCGGCCGAGTCGGAACTCAGCACCACGAACTGGTCGGGATGCATCACCAGCCGGATACCCCGTTCCAGCGCCCGCGTCCCCGTGCGCGCCAGCGTTGCCGCGAACGGGGCCAGCACTTCGCGCCCGATATCCTCGTCCGCGAACGGGAACAGGGAAGAGGGCATGCGGTACAGCCTGATGCCCTCCGTCTCGCAATAGCGCAGGGCGTTGTCCAGGACCTGGATATTGCTGCGGTACAGTTCGTCGAGCAGCTTGCGCTGGCCGTCGGGCGAATGCTCCAGCAGCCGTTTGCGCGTGACCGTGCGGTACCGCACGGCGGTTGACACGGTGATGCAGACGAGGCCGAGGTGTGGTGGCATGCCGGAACGTGTGGATGACGGAAGTTCCGGATTCTAGCCCGCGACGTGTGCCATGTGGCGCCGCACAGCTTGTAACGTGCGAGAAATGCGGGACAATCCATGGTCAAATGCCTGTCCTGTTCAAACCGGAGAATGCATCATGGCAGACGACTTCAAGGCGGGCGACAAGGTGCAGTGGCAATCGGCCCAGGGCACGGTGCATGGAACGGTCAAGAAGAAACTCACTTCCCCCACCGACATCAAGGGTCACCATGTCGCCGCGTCGAAGGAAAACCCCGAGTACCTCGTCGTCAGCGATAAAACGGGAGCCGAAGCCGCGCATAAAGGCAGTGCACTGAAAAAAGCCTGAAAAAGTAACGGCGAGCAACAGCGGCATGGCCGAATATGCGACCCGACGCGCGGTTCTTGTGTAAGGTGATGCCTATCCACCACGACGCGAATAACGCCATGAACAGCGAAGCGCCGCTTTATAAAAATCACGCATTGTTGTTGTCGCAGAGCTTCTTCATCAAGGACAACAAGGCTGAGCTGCTGCTGCATGCGCACAAGTACGACTTCGACATTACTTTTTTCAGCGAAGTCAGCGATTTTGCGCATGCCGTCGAGGCCAGCGGCGACAACAGCCTGTTCGTGATCGATCTCGATGCACTGCACAACATGCAGGCCGATATGCAGTCGGCCCGCAAGACGCTGTTGCTCGGCGAATTGCTGGCGCGGCTGCCCGCTGGCCACAGTTATGTCTACCTGCAGTCCGCGCGCCAGGGCGGCCGCTTCCTGCTGCAGCAGCGCCTGGTGGACAGCGACTGCCTGGCCTATGCGGAAAAGCCGATCGCCAACGACGTGCTGGTCGACAAGCTGTTCAACCTGTTCGTGCAAAAGAAGCGGGGCGACCTGGTGCGCCTCATCTTCCTGGGCGACGCCACGCACGTCGATGCCGAGGCGCTGCTGGAACGGCGAGTCGAACTGATACGTTACGACGATGTCCACACGCTGCACCTGCGCGTCAGGGACCTGCAGCCGGACATGGTGATGATCACCGATACGGAATACGAGCGCACCGAGGCCATCGTGCGCGTGCTGAAGAAGAATATCGAGGCCGACCCGGTACGCGAGATCATGATGCTGCAGCGCCGTGTCGACGTCGACCTGACCCGCAACGCGCTGGCCAGCGGTTTCGACGGGATCATCCCGCTGATCAGCCGCGAGCTGCTGACGGCGCAGCTGGTGAACCGCGCCAACAAGATCCGCGTCAGCAAGGACCTGATCGGCAAGGACCGCGCCACCGGCCTGCTGAACAAGGTGGGCCTGCAGAAGAAAACGCAGGAACTGATCTGCACCGCGGGCCGCGAGGGGCGGCCGCTGGCGCTCGGCGTGGTCGACATCGACAAGTTCAAGACCATCAACGATACCTGGGGCCATTACTTCGGCGATATCGTCATCAAGCGGCTGTCGCTGACACTGTCGTCGCATGTCGGCGAATACGACCTGCTGAGCCGTTTCGGCGGCGAGGAATTCGTCGTCGTGTTCTGGGATTGCCAGCTCGAAGAGGGCGCCCGCAGGCTCGATGCGATGCGGCAGGCGTTCGGCGCGATCCCGTTCGAGGTCACGCCCGGCACGGTGCGCCACTTCTCGTTCAGCGGCGGCGTGGCGGCCTACCCGGAGTACAAGACCGGAAACGAAATGTTCCTGCGTGCCGATGCGATGCTGTATGAAGCGAAGCAGGGCGGTCGCAACCAGATCCGCATAGCCCCCTTGAGCCGCTGACACGGCCGCATGACTGCGTGCTGCGCCGTGTGCCAGCGGCGCCAGGTGGTTTTCAACCCTCGACCAGGATGGCCCGGAAATCGTTGACGTTGGTGAGCGTGGGGCCGCATACCACCGAATCGTCCAGCGCCTGGAAAAAGCCGTGGCCATCGTTGTTGGCGAGGCTGTCGCGCGCGCGGATGCCCAGTTGCCGGGCGCGTTCCAGCGTTGCCGGGCCGGCGTAGGCGCCGGCGATTTCCTCCTGGCCGTCCACGCCGTCCGTATCGCAGGCCATCGCATGCACGCCCGCGTGCCCGTCCAGCGCCACCGCGAGGGACAGCAGGAATTCCACGTTGCGCCCGCCGCGGCCCTTGCCGCGTACCGTCACCGTCGTCTCGCCGCCGGACAGCAGGATGCATGGCGGTGCGAACGGCTGCCCGCGCGCGGCCACCTGCCGGGCAATCCCGGATAACACGATACCCACTTCGCGCGCTTCGCCCTCGATGCCGTCGCCCAGGATGTGCGCCGGCACGCCCGCCCCGGCAGCCACCGCTGCGGCGGCTTCCAGCGCCATCTGCGGCGTGGCGATGAAGCGGATCTCGTGGCCCGCCAGGCGCGGGTCGCCCGGCTTCACGGATTCACCGCGGCCGCTTTCCAGCACGGCGCGCACGTGGGCCGGCACGTCGATGTCGTGGCGGCGCAGCACGGCCAGCGCGTCGTCGCAAGTGCTCGCATCGGCGCACGTGGGGCCGCTGGCGATGTCCACCGGATCGTCGCCCGGCACGTCGGAAATGAGCAGCGTCAGCACACGCGCCGGGTGGCATGCCGCCGCCAGCCGGCCGCCCTTGATGGCGGACAAGTGGCGCCGCACGCAGTTCATCTCGCTGATCGTGGCGCCGCTGGCCAGCAGCGCGCTGTTCAGGCGCTGCTTGTCGGCCAGCGACAGGCCCTGCGCCGGCAGGGGCAGCAGGGCGGACCCGCCGCCCGAGATCAGGCAGATCACCAGGTCGTCCGGCGTCAGGCCCGCCACGAAGTCCAGCATGCGCCGCGCGGCGGCGAGGCCGGCTTCGTCCGGTACCGGGTGGGCCGCTTCGACGATCTCGATGCGTTCGCAAGGTACCGCATAGCCGTAGCGCGTGACGACCAGTCCGGTGAGCTCGCCCTGCCAGTGCTGTTCCAGAACGCGCGCCATCTCGGCCGATGCCTTGCCCGCGCCGATCACCAGCGTGCGCCCGCGCGGCGGTGGCGGCAGGTGCGGCGGCAGGCACAGCGCCGGCTGTGCCGCGGCCACCGCGGCATCGAACATCGCGCGCAGCAGGTCGCGAGGTTGCACGGCCGGCGTCGATGTCGGCCGCATCATTCTTTTACCGTGTCGCCGATCTGGAAATTGGCCAGCGTTTCCAGCGCGCGCACCAGCGCCGAATGGTCCCAGGCCTTGCCGCCATGGGCCGCGCAGGCGCTGAACAGCTGTTGCGCGGTGGCGGTATTGGGCAGCGAGAGCCCCAGCTGGCGTGCACTGGACAGGGCCAGGTTCAGGTCCTTCTGGTGCAGTTCGATGCGGAAGCCGGGATCGAACGTACGCTTGACCATGCGGTCGCCATGCACTTCCAGCACCCGGGAGGCGGCAAAGCCGCCCATCAGCGCCTCGCGCACCTTGCCGGCATCGGCACCCATGCGGGCGGCGAACAGCAGCGCCTCGCCCACCGCTTCGATGTTCAGCGCCACGATGATCTGGTTGGCCACCTTGGTCGTCTGGCCGTCGCCATTGCCGCCCACCAGCGTGATGTTCTTGCCCATCAGCTCGAACAACGGCTTGACCCTGGAAAAAGCTTCAGGCGTGCCGCCCACCATGATCGTCAGGCTGCCGGCACGGGCACCCACTTCACCACCGGATACCGGCGCATCGAGGTAGTCGCAATCGAGGGCGTTGATGCGGGCCGCGAACTGCTTCGTCTCGATGGGAGAGATCGAGCTCATGTCGACCACCACCTTGCCTGCCGACAGGCCCTCGGCCACGCCGCCTTCGTCGAACAGCACGGCCGCCACGTGCGGCGTATCCGGCACCATCACGATCACGATCTCGGCATCCTGCGCCACTGCGCGGCCGGAGTCGCGCACCTGCGCGCCCCCGTCCAGCAGTTCGGCGGGAATCGGTTTTACGTCATGCACGAACAGTTCATGGCCGCCACGCAGCAGGTGGCTTGCCATCGGCGTACCCATGATGCCCAGGCCGATGAATCCGATTTTGCTCATTGTTTTTCCTTTGTATTGAGATGATTGCTTGCGATTGTTCGATCAGGCGACGTTCCTGAACTTTGCTGCCAGCTGTTCGGCGCCGCGTGCCAGCAGGCCCGTATCGCTGCCGACGGCGATGAAGTCCACGCCCTGTTCGATCCAGCGGCGCGCCAGTTTTTCATCGGACGCCAGGATGCCGGCCGGCTTGCCGGTGGCGCGGATGCGCGCCAGCGCATCGTCGATCGCCGCCACCACGTCCGGATGGCCGATCTGGCCGATGTGGCCCATGCTGGCCGCCAGGTCGCCGGGGCCGATGAAGATGCCGTCCACGCCGTCGACCGCGGCGATCGCTTCGATGTTGGCCAGCGCGGCCGGCGTTTCCACCTGCAGGAGCACGCACAGCTGCTCTTCGCAGGCATGCGGGTAATCCTTGATGCGGCCGAAGTCCGAGGCGCGGGCCGCCGCGGCGTAGCCGCGTACGCCCAGCGGCGGATAGCGCGTGGCCGCCACCGCATTGCGCGCTTCGTCGGCGTTTTCCACGAAGGGGATCAGCAGGGTCTGCGCGCCGATGTCGAGCAGGCGCTTGATGACCACCGTGTCGTTCCACGTGGGGCGCACGATCGGATGGGTGGCACCGCGTGCCACCGCCTGCAGCTGCGAGTGCACCATCGGCAGCTCGTTCGGCGAGTGCTCGGTATCGATCAGCAGCCAGTCGAAGCCGGCGTTGGCCAGTACTTCGACTGTCACGTGGCTCGACAGGCCGGACCACAGGCCAAGCTGCATTTGCCGATTACGTAATGCTTGCTTGAAAGGATTTACAGGCACAGTCATGTCTTCCTCCATTAAATGTTGTAAGACGTCATACAACTAAGCCAGCGTTCGTTAGTTGCGTGCAGTCATCTATAAGACATAAGATACTTAAGAAACAAAGGCTAAGCGAAATATAGGCTTCCAAACTCAGTGCGCAGATGCAACTTACACATCAAGATACCACTTATTTGTACGACGTCATACAACTTAATTTTTCCATAATTTGATCTGCCTCAACACCGGCAATTCTGTTTTCTGTCTTAAGATCCGCTTCACGAAGCGGCTGCACAGTCGCCGCTGCGGCACACCTACTCATTCCTGCCCGGTTCCTTATGCGCATCCTGCTGGCCGAAGACGACATCTCCCTTGGCGACACCATCCAGGCCTGGCTGCGGCTCGACAGCCACGCCGTCGACTGGGTGCAGCGCGGCGACTCCGCGCAAACGGCGCTGATGACCCACCGCTACGACTGCGTGCTGCTCGACCGCGGCCTGCCCGGCCTGTCCGGCGATGCGCTGCTGGCGCAACTGCGCGCGGCAGGCAACCGCGTGCCGGTGATCCTGATCACCGCCTTCAACGCGCTGGCGGACCGGGTGGAAGGGCTGGACCTGGGCGCGGACGATTACCTCGTCAAGCCGTTCGAGCTCGAGGAAATGTCGGCCCGCATCCGCGCGGCGGTGCGCCGCGGCGCGGACCAGGCCAGCAACGCGCTGGCCCATGGCGACATCGCGCTGAACCTCGATACCCGGCAAGCCACGCTGGCCGGCCAGCCGGTGGCGCTGACGGCGCGCGAATATCACGTGCTGTACGCGCTGCTGCTGCGCAGGAACAGCATCGTCACCCGCGCGCAGATCGAGGAAACCCTGTATGGCTGGGGCGACGAGGTGGAAAGCAATGCCATCGAGGTCTACATCTACAACCTGCGCAAGAAACTGGGCAGCGACAGCATCGTGACCGTGCGCGGCCTGGGCTATCGCCTGAAGAACGATGGCGGCTAACATCGTGCCAGAGCGCGTGCCAGAGCGCGTGCCAGAGCGGCAGCAACCGCACGGGCCGCAGCCATGGTCGCTGCGGCGGCGGCTGCTGGCCGCCATCGTGGCCGCCAGCACCGTGCTGTGGCTGGCCAGCCTGGGCATCGTCACCGTGATCGCCTGGCAGGAAACCAATGGCGTGTTCGACGACGCGCTGGAGGAATCGGGCTACATGCTGATGGCCGCCACCACCGACTGGGACGAGCGCGGCCTGCTGGCGCTGGCGCGGCCCGGCAGCGCCCAGGAACGCAAGGTGGACATGCAGTACCAGCTCGTCGTCGCCGGCCGCGTGATCCAGCGCACCGGCGGCGCGCCGGCGCGGCCGTTCGTGGCCGGCTTCGAGGACGACGACGGTTTTGCCGACGTCGAGGTGGACCAGCGCCGCTGGCGCGTCTTCGTGGTGCGCGACAGGGAGCGCAATGTCGAGGTGCAGGTCGGCCAGAAGAATTCCAAGCGCTTCGACATCCTGGAGGAACTGGCCGAGCATTTGTGGCTGCCGGTACTGGGCTTCCTGGTGCTGCTGGCGCTGGTGTGCTGGCTGCTCACGGGCCGCGTGCTGCAACCGCTGCGCCGCACCGCATCGGCCATCGCCGCCAAGACGCCGGACGACCTGGCGCAGGTGCCGCTCGCAGGTCAGCCGAAGGAACTGCTGCCGATCGTGCAGGCGCTGAACGGCGTGCTGGCGCGGCTGGACGCGGCGCTGCAGGCCGAGCGGCGCTTCACCGCGGATGCCGCACACGAACTGCGCACGCCGCTGGCCGGCCTGCACATGCACGTGCAGCTGCTGCAGCGCCAGCACCCCGACCTGGCCGGCCCGTTCCGCAAGCTGCGCGACGATATCGGCCGCGTGACGGCGCTGGTGGACAGCCTGCTGGCGCTGGCCCGCATGGATCCGCTGTCGCGCGAACAGCTGGTGCGCGTACCGGTGGCGCTGGCGCCGCTGCTGGAGCGGGTGCGCGCCACGCATGCGCCGCCAGCCGCGCAGCGCCGCATTGCGCTCACCGTGCGCTGCGGGCTCGATGGCGTGGAGGCCGATCCGCACATGCTGGAAATCGCCGTACGCAACCTGGTCGACAACGCGCTGCGCTACTGCCCGGACGGCAGCCGCATCGAGATCGAAGCGATGCGCGTCGGCGACCATGCCCGCATCGCCGTGCGCGACGATGGTCCCGGTGTCGACCAGGTGTCGATGGCGCGGCTGGCCGAACGCTTCTTCCGCGTGCTGGGGCAGGGGCAGGGGGGCAGCGGGCTGGGGTTGTCGATCGTGCGGCGGATCGCCGAGCTGCATGGCGGTACGCTGGCCTTCGGCCCCGGGCTCGACGGGCGCGGGCTGGAGGCGACCGTGACGCTGCCGGCACCTTAAGATTCGATTCATGTCCGCCCGGTGTAATGCGTCCATGCCTGCCGCAATTCAAGAAGCCAGCGGCGGCTCCACTCAACCAATCGGAGGACTGACCATGAAACGCTTCATCCAACTTTCCTGCATGACCGCCGTGCTGGCCGCATCGGCCGTCGCCATCGCCCAGACGGGCGGCTACACCGGCCCATCCGCCGCCCCTGCCACGGCGGCACCGGCGGCCGCCAAGGCCGCGCCGGCGGGCTATAGCGGCCCGTCGAGCGTGCCGCTGATGACGGCGAAGGACCTGCTGGCCAACGGCAAGGACGACCAGAAAGTGCGCCTGAAAGGCAAGCTGCTGAGCCACAAGGGCGACGAGGAATACGAATTCGCCGACGCCAGCGGCAAGATCACCGTGGAAATCGACGACAAGCTTTTCCCGGCAGGCGCGAAGGTCGACCACACAACCGAGGTCGAGCTGTACGGCGAGTTCGACAAGGACATGATCGGCGAATCGAAGCTGGACGTGGACCAGCTGAAAGTCGTCGGCAAGTAAGTTTCCGCCAGGCTGCCCGGCACGGGCAGCGGCGCCAACCCGGTATCATCACCATGAAGGGCCGCACCCACGCGGCCACGCTACCGGAGATCTACATGGTGATCGTCACCCACAACGGCAAATTCCACGCGGACGACGCATGGGCCGCCGCCGTCCTGTTCGTCCTGTTCCCGCACGCCGAGCTGGTTCGCACGCGCGACCCGGCCATCATCGAGGCGGCCGACTTCGCGGTCGACGTCGGCGGCATCTGGAACCCGGCGGCCGGCCGCTTCGACCACCACCAGAAAGGTTTCGATGGCGCCCGGCAGACCGGCGTGCCGTACGCCAGCGCAGGCCTGGTGTGGCGCGAGTACGGTGCCCGCTGCGTGAGCACGCTGGCCGTCACGCATACCGGCCGCCAACTGCCGAACGATACGGCGCGCGAGATCGCCTATGCGATCGATGCCGACATCGTGCAATACCTCGACCTGTCTGACGTCGGCGCGGCGAAGAACGCGCCGGGCGGCTACGGGCTGTCGGCGGTGATCTCCGGCTTCAATCCCAACTGGCTGGACGAGCAAAGGCTGGGCTACGACGGCGCGGCCGATGTCTACCGGCTCGAGCAGTTCCAGCGTGCGATGACGCTGCTGACCGACATCCTCGTCAATGCCGTGAAATACCGCGTCGGCGCCTTGCTGGCCGTGGAACAGGTACGCGATGCGGAAGTGCTGGAGGATGGCCGGCTGCTTTTCCTGCATAACAGCGCGCTGCCCTGGACCCAGGTGGTGAGAAAGGAAATGCCGAAGGTGCTGTTCGTGCTCAGCCACAGCATCGCCGAAAAACGCTACATGCTGCACACGGTGCCCGTCAGCCCGGAAAACTTCACGGCGCGCGCCGACCTGCCGGCGGCGTGGGCGGGATTGCGCGACGCGGAACTGGCCGCCGTGACGGGCGTGCCCGATGCCGCGTTCTGCCACAACGGCCGCTTCATCGCCGCCGCCAAGTCCTATGAAGGGGCGTATGCGATGGCGTTGCAGGCATTGCAGGCCGTCGCCGAGGGGCAGCGATAAAGCTGCCGGCAGGCGTCGCGGATATCGGCATCGCGATTCGCCGAATTCGTACTATTGTTGAAAAATAAAGCGGAGTAGCATTCCTCACCGCCGCGCGTTTCGCCGGCAGGTCTTTCCGGAGGAGTGGTCCCGATGCGATGTCGTGCAATCCCGCTGGCCGCGGCATGCCTGGCGGCCGTTTCGGCAGTGGCCTGCCACGCCGCCCAGCCAACCGGTCCGATACAGGTAACGGGCGGCGAAATCGCCGGCCTGCAAACCGGCGCGATGAAGACCTGGCTGGGCATCCCGTTCGCGGCGCCGCCGGTCGGCTCCCTGCGCTGGCGCGCACCGCAGCCGGTCGTGCCATGGCAGGGCATCAGGCAGGCACGCAGCTTTTCCGCCGCCTGCGCCCAGGCCGCCGAGTGGATCACGCAGCCGAAAAGCGAAGACTGCCTTTACCTCAATGTCTGGGCACCCGACCAGGCCGCGAAACTGCCGGTCCTCGTCTGGCTGCACGGCGGCGGCTTCTACGGCGGCACTGCCGCGCAGCCGCTGTACGACGGTGCCAACCTGGCAAGGCATGGCGCGGTCGTCGTCACGGTCAACTACCGCCTCGGCATCTTCGGCTTTTTCGCGCATCCCGAACTGACGGCGGAATCGCGGCACCGTGCTTCCGGCAATCAGGGCATCCTCGACCAGATCGCTGCGCTGCGCTGGGTGAAGGACAACATCGCGGCCTTCGGCGGCGACCCGGACCGCGTGACGATCATGGGCGAATCGGCGGGCGGCGAATCGGTCGCGATCCTCGTCGCATCGCCGCTGGGGAAGGGGCTGTTCCAGCGCGCCATTGCGCAGAGCGGCAACGACGGCTTGCCGATGGATGCGGGTGAAAACCACCGTTTCGCCAGCAAGGCCGCCGCCGAAGGCAAGGGGCTGGCGTTCGCCACGGCCGCCGGCGCGGGAAGCCTGGCTGCCTTGCGTGCGATGCCTGCCGAGGCGTTGCAGAAACCGGCGTGGTTGCCACGCACACTCGTCGACGGCCACCTGCTGCGCGAAGACCTGGCTGCCACCTATCGCGCCCACCGCCACAACGACGTTCCGCTGCTGGTGGGGTGGAATGCCGAGGAAGGCAAGGACCTGGCCCCGGAAATCCTCGGCACGGATCGATTCACCGCGGCCAATCATCGTGACCTGGTGTCGAACCTGCTGGGCCATGCTCCTTCCACCGCGTTGCTGGCTGCCTATCCCGGCGCCACCGACGCGCAGGCCCGTGCATCGATCGACCGGCTCACCAATGACTGGTGGGGCTGGCGCATGGTGCACTGGGCGGGGCTGCAGGCGCGGCATGGTCGCTCGCCGTCGTATGCCTACTTCTTCGCGCATCGGCCCGCGCAGCCGTCGACACCCTGCGGCTACGGTTGCGGCGCCGGGCACGGTGCGGAAATCCAGTATGTGTTCGATAACCTGCACCTGGACCCGCGCGCATGGACGGCGGCGGACCGGCAACTGGCAACGCGGCTGGCCGAAACGTGGGTGGGTTTTGCCCGCACCGGGAAACCGGAAGGAAAAGGCTTGCCGCCCTGGCCGGTGTTCGATGGCTCGAACGCATCCATCCTGCGCATCGGCGGCGACGGGGCGGTGCCGTTGCCGGATTTTTCGTTGTTTACGCAACGCCTCGAATAATACAAAGCACGGCAGGCATGCGGTCTTCCACGAAAGTGGGCACCGGTTGCTGGCCAAGGGGCCGTGGCGTGCCGGATTCAGGCAGTCTGGCCCTGGACCGCGCCGCCCGCTATCGCCTCGTCCAGGCCCGCCAGTTCGGCCAGCACGTCCGCCAGCGGCATCGGGCGTGCGAACAGGTAGCCCTGCATGTGCGGCGCGCCATTGGCCATCAGGTACTGTGCCTGTTCCTGCGTTTCCACGCCCTCGGCCACCACGCGCAGGCGCAGGTGCGCGGCCATCGCCAGGATCGAGTTCACGATGGCCGTGCCGTCGGCATCGCCCGGCGCTTCGCGGATGAAGCTCTTGTCGATTTTCAGTTCGTACAGCGGCATGCGCTTCAGGTAGGCCAGGTTCGAATAACCGGTGCCGAAATCGTCGATCGAGAAACGGATGCCCATGTCGGCCAGTTCGCGCATGCGCGCGATCGTCCCGTCGCGGTCGCCGACGGCGATACCCTCGGTCACTTCCAGGATCAGTTGATCCGGCGGCATGCCGTGATCGGAGAGCAGGCGCTGTACCGAGCCGACGAAGCCGGCCTGGCCGAACTGCGAGGGGCTGACGTTGACCGACAACGGCATCGCGTGGCCCGCCTCCGCCAGCTGCCGCCACGCCAGGCATGCCTGGTGCAGGGCCCAGTCGCCCAGCGGGGCGATCAGGCCGGTGGATTCGGCCACGGGAATGAAGACATCCGGCGGCACCATCTTGCCGTCGGCGCGCCGCCAGCGCATCAGCAATTCGGCGCCGGCGGGACGGGCATCGGCATCGAACTGCAGTTGCAGGTGCATCGCCAGCTCGCCCCGCTTGAGCGCGTTCGCCAGGTCGGTCTCGAGGGTCAGCCGCTCTTCCATCTCGGCGCGCATGGTCGACTCGAACAGGGCAACGCCGTTGCGCCCGTTGGCCTTGGCGCGGTACATCGCCGTATCCGCCTCGCGCAGCAGGTCGTCGGCGCTCTGGTCGCGGCGCAGCATCAGCGCGATGCCGATGCTGGCCGATGCGCTGTAATGATTGCTGTCGATGGAGACCTCGCGGGCGAGCGCCGCGCCGATCGCGCGCGCGCGGGCCATTGCGGCTGCGGCCACGGCGGCCTCGTCGCCGGCGATGCCGGTCAGCAGCACGACGAATTCGTCGCCGCCCAGGCGTGCCACGATATCGTCGCCCCGTACCAGCCGGGAGATCACCTGCGCTACATTCCGGAGCAGGTCGTCGCCCGCTGCATGGCCCCGTGCGTCGTTCACGTACTTGAAGTGATCGAGGTCGATGAACAGCAGCGCGCCGCGGGCATTGCCCGCCTTCAGCAGCCGGGCATCGAGCTGCTCCATCAGGCGCCGCCGGTTCGGCAGGCCGGTCAGCACATCGTAATAGGCCAGCCGGTGGATTGCCGTGGCGGCCTTCTTGCGCTCGCTGATGTCGCGCCCGACGCTGACCCAATGGGTCAGGGCTCCGCTCTCGTCCACGAAGGGGGAAATGTCCAGTTCGATCCAGTGGGGCGTGCCCGATTTCGCATAGATCAGCAGCTCGCCCGATACCCTCTCGCCATGTGCCATCGCCCTGACGATGCGTGCCGCCTCCGCGGAATCGGTATCCGGCCCGACAAACAGGTTCATGCTTTGGCCGAGCAATTCCTCGCGCGAGTAGCCGGTGCCGCGCACGCACGCATCGTTGGCGAAGATGATCGGCTGCGGCCGGTCCATCCCATCGGTGGCGCGGGCGATGATGACCCTGTCGTTGAGCTGGGCCACGGCGGCAGCCGTGAGCCGCAGTTCAGCGTTGACCGCGTGCAGTGCGTTCTTGCCGTCCTCGAGCGAGTCCGCGAACTGGTGCACGTCGTCCAGCGACTTCAACAGCTTTTGCAGCAGCGTGCCGCAGGATACGGTGATTGCCGTGCCGACGAGCAGGTAATTGAGTGTGGCCAGGATCGGGGCCACGGCACCCTCGTGGGGAAAGCCGGCAAGCTCGGGCCGGGCCCAGCCGGTAAGTCCAAGCACCAGAATGACGAGCCCGCTGCCCGCGACAGCCATCAGCGCAGGGCGCATTCCCAGCAGTACGACAGCAAAGACCGGTGCCGCGATCAGGAAGATCTGGGCAACGTAGCCCACGGTGACCAGCAGGGCGATCGAGAAAAAGACGACGATGGCAATAAAATTGACAACCCGCGCCATGTAGGACAGGCGCGGCAGGCGCCACAGCGCCGCCAGCCAGACGATGGAGAGAACATCGACGGCGACGATCGGCCACATGTCGTTGCGCACGGCCATGACGATCGACGGGACGGCGGTAAGAGTGCCCAGCGCGAGCACGATGGCGATCATGCGGTTGATGATCTGGCTGCGCCAATGAGCGATATCGGTATGGGGGGTCACAGGTTGCCTTCGGCACAATTCAGTGTCATTAAAATAAATGCACTATTTTTTGCTGCAACGCAATAGTGTAGCCGAGTTCGGGGCGGCCTGCCATTTGTCGCCCAACTTAAACCGGTGCGGGTGTTGCGTGAGCGGTGCAGCGGAGCGGCGCTGCACCGGTACCCGAAGGGGTGACAGGAGTGCCCAAAAAATCAAGGGTACCTTAAATGCAGGCTCTCATGGGCCGAGGCTGGCGCCGGTTGCTTTGCTTTCCTGGCTGAGCAGTCAACCAACCAGTGGTTCGCTACACTAGGCGCGAGCCATCCTGCCGGTTTGGCCCTGGACGGCGCGTGAACCGCCAGCGCGCGGCGCCAGCCGCAATGCCAGCACCAGGATGGTGGCCGCCGCAAGATACAGGACGATCAACGCGGCCAGCATGGCGGCGCTGTCTCCCCAGGCCAGCATGCGTTCGCCGAGCAGCGGCCCGAGGGCGCCACCCAGCAGGCCGCAACTGCCCACCAGCGCGATGCCGGTGGCGGCGCGGCGGCGGTCCAGCAGGACGGTGAGGATGGACACCAGCAGCGGCGATGCCGAGGCGATGCCCAGCGATGCCAGTGTCATGCCGGCCAGCGACCAGGCCAGGTTGTTGTCCGCGGCGATGGCCAGGCCCAGGCCGCCGGCGGCCAGCGCCATGCAGGCGACGAAGTGGCCGCGCCGTTCGCGGCGGCGGTCGGAGTGGTGGCCGATCACGATCATGCCGATCACGCCGGCCAGGTTCGGAATTGCGGACAGCAGCCCGATTTCCGCATGGCTTCCTGCGCCCCAGCGCTGCATCAGCGCCGGCGACCAGAACACCAGCGCATAGCTGGCACCCATCAGCAGCAGGTTGGCCAGGGCCAGCAGGCCGATGGACGGTTCGCGCAGCAGCGACCGGATAGTGCCGAAGGCCGATGGCGGTTCCTCGACGCCGACACCGCTGGGGGTGGCACGCGCATTGGTACTGGTCGCGCCGTTCAGCGCATCCTCGTCGTGCTTCAGGTCCTGTTCGATCATCTGCAGCTCAAGCGACGAGAGCCAGCGCGCATCCTGCGGTTTGTCGTCCAGGCAGAACCAGGCCACCACGCCGAGCACCACCGCTGGCATGCCTTGCATCAGCAGCAGCCATTGCCAGCCTTGCAGGCCGGCGACATGGTGCAGGTATTGCAGCGTCGCGCCGCACAAGGGGCCAGCTATCACGCCTGCCATCAAGGCGGCAGAGGCGAAGATGGCGATCACGCGCGCGCGCCGCGCGGCCGGATACCAGTAGGTCAGGTAGAGAATCACGCCGGGGAAGAAGCCCGCTTCAAAGACGCCGAGGAGGAAGCGCAGCACGTAGAACTCGACCGGCTCGCGCACGAAGGCGCAGGCCGCCGCGGTCACTCCCCAGCACAGCATGATGCGCAGCAGGGTCTTGCGCGCACCGATTTTTTCCATCAGCAGATTGCTCGGGATCTCGCACAGGCAGTAGCCGACGAAGAAAATGCCGGCGCCCCAGGCATACACCTGGTTGCTGAAACCGAGGTCGGCACCCATTTGCAGATGAGCGTAGCTGATGTTGACACGGTCCAGGTAGGCGATGGCGTAGCACAGCATCAGCAGCGGCAGCAGGCGCCAGCTGATCTTGCGGTAGATGGCATCCATCCCGGCGGCGCAGCGCAGGTGCGCGATACGGGCGCCTTGTGTCATGCGAGCGCCCTTTGCGATTTTTGTTCGACCTTCCAGTGCGGCCGGCGCGCGCGCAGCGTGAAGCGCTCGCGGTAGACGCTGGGGTTCATGCCGGTGGCTTGCTGGAACAGGCGGCGGAACGAGCCGGCGTCGGCATAGCCGCACGCCGAGGCGATGGTGTGGAAGTTATGCAGCGAGACTTCCATCATCACCTTGGCGCGTTCGACGCGGAGCTTGTGCAGGTATTCCAGCGGCGTCATGCCGACCGCCTGGCGGAAGTGGCGCAGCAGCGTGCGTTCGCTGGTGGCGGCGACTTCGGCCAGCGTTTGCAGGTTGTATGGCTGTTCCAGGTTGACCTGCAGCCATTGCGTGGCCCGGTACACCGGGCTGTCCGACGTCGGTGTCAGCCACACGCCGCTCAACTCGGAGGTGATCTGCTGGCGGCGCTGCTGGTATTGCAGTACCTGCAGGCAGCCTTCCATCAAATCCGGATCGAGTAAACGGCCCAGCAGCGCGGAGATGAACTCCGTTTGCAGGCCGGGGGCCACACAGGTGAATACCCGTTCGTGGAACGACATCGGCTCGTCGGTATCGAAGTCGCCATCGGGGAAGTGCAGCTTCATCCACGATTGATAGGCCCATGGCGGCGCGCAACGCGCGCCGGCCAGCAGGCCAAGACGGGCCGGGAACACCATGCCGGTAAAGCAGGCGGCGATCAGGCCGCCGTCCAGCGCGTGATTGTGCAGCATCGCCAGGACTTCGGGATGGCTCTGCGCGATCTCGCCCATGTGCGGCGCATTGCGGGTGGCCAGGCCGGGTACCACGATCAGCGTGCGTGCCGCCGGCAACGGCTCTGGTGATGGTTTCTGCAGGCCGGCCATGATGCCGCTGTTCAGTGGCGCTTCCACGCCGGGCGGTGTGATCACGCGCCACGTCAGCGGCGGCGGCAGATGCGGTTTGCGCAGTCGCAGTATTCCTACCGCCACATTCAGCACATCGACCGCGGCAAACAGATTGCCGGGCATCGCTTCCGGCAGCCATAGCAGTTGCACATCGAGAGGTGCAATTTGAGTGGCGGGATTGGTCTGCATGTTGGCGATACTAGCTGCACGATATTGCATAAGCAAGCTCTAGAATTGTTCGCAGGAATTCAAAACAACAGTGCCCAAAATGGGGCGCGCAGTGCGACGAAATGGAGCGTGCATTGCGACGAATCCGCACCATCGCGGCGCACTTTTCCAGTCTTTATATGGACTCATTTCACGGACTCATTTCACGGACTCTCATTTCACGGACTCTCATTTCATGTTGAAGCGACTTATATATGCCGGGCTGCTGGCGCTCGCAGTCATCGCCATCATGGCAGCAGTGGTGGCGTGGAATACCTTGCGGCTGTCATCGCGCCAGATCGATGTCACACCGGTTTCGGTGCTGGCGCTGGAGCGCGACGCGGTGGCGGCGCGGCTGGCCGGCGCGCTGCAGTTCCGGACAATTTCCGACGCGGCGTCAGGCGATGCCAATGCCGAGGAATTCAAACGCATGCAGGCCTACCTTGCGCAGGCTTTTCCGCGCCTGCATGCAACGCTCAAGCGCGAGATGGTCGGCCACAGCATGCTGTTCACCTGGCAGGGCAGCGATGCGCAGGCCAGGCCGGTGATGTGGCTGGCACATCAGGACGTGGTGCCGGTGGCGCCAGGCACGGAGGGCAACTGGCATCAGGCGCCGTTCGACGGCGTGGTGAAAGATGGCTTCATCTGGGGCCGTGGCTCATGGGACGACAAGGGCAGCCTGGTGGCGCAGATGGAGGCGGTGGAGACCTTGCTGGAATCGGGCTACCAGCCGCGCGCGACGATCTACCTGGCTTACGGCGCGGACGAGGAAGTCGGCGGCCGGCGTGGCGCGGTGGAAATCGCGCGTCTGCTGAAGTCACGTGGCGTGCGGCTCGATTACATACTCGATGAGGGCATGCTGGTCACCGAAGGCATCATGCGCGGCATCAGCCGGCCGGTGGCGCTGATCGGCGTGGCGGAGAAGGGCTATGCAAGCGTCAACCTGGCGGTGGCCACGGCACCGGGCCATTCGTCGATGCCGCCGCAGAACACCGCCATCGGCATGATGAGCGCCGCGCTGGCAGACCTGGAACGCAAGCAGATGCCTGCGCAATTGACCGGTGTGGCGCAAGACATGTTCGACACCATTGCGCCGGAGATGGAGGGCATGAGCCGCGTGGCGTTGTCCAACCTCTGGTTGTTCGGGCCCCTTGTGCAGCGGCAGCTGGCGCAATCGGCCGGCACCAATGCCATGCTGCGCACCACTACCGCGCTGACGGTGGTCCACGCGGGGAACAAGGACAACGTGCTGCCTGGCCGCGCCGACGCGGTGGTCAACTTCCGCATCCGTCCTGGCGATACGGTGGACGGCGTGATGGAGCACGTCAAGCAGACTGTGGACAGCGGCGCGGTGCATGCGGAGCTGCAGGCCGGATCGTCCGACCCATCGCGTGTGTCGCCGATCGCATCGGCCCAGTATGCGCTCATCAACCGCACGATCCGCGAGGTGTTCAGCGACGCGGTGGTGGCGCCGGGCATCGTCATCGGCGCGACGGATTCGCGCCACTACAAGGACGTCAGCGACCATGTCTACCGCTTCTCGCCGGTGCGCGCAGGGCCTGACGATCTGCCGCGCTTCCACGGCACCAACGAACGCATCGGCGTAGACAACTATCTGGAAGCGGTTCGCTTCTATGTACAACTTGCGAGGAATGGAAAATGAAAAGGTTGATATCCGCAGCGCTGTTGGGCACCGCGCTGCATGGCGCGATGGCAGCCGACCAGGCATTACTGGAGGCCGCCCGCACGCAGCAGGCACCTTTGCTGGCGACGCTCAAGGATCTGGTGCTGATTGAATCCGGCAGCAGCGACAGCGCCGGCCTGGCGCGTGTAGCCGATTACAGCGCGGCGCGGCTGAAGGCGCTGGGGGCGGCGGTAGAGCGCAAGGACGGCATTGTCACCGGCCGCTTCAGCGGCAAGGGTCGCAAGAAGCTGATGCTGATTGCCCACATGGATACGGTGTACCAGCCGGGCATTCTCGCTACCCAGCCTTATCGCGTCGACGGCAACCGCATCTATGGTCCCGGCATTGCCGACGACAAGAGCGGCGTGGCGCTGATCCTGCACACCATCGAGATGCTGCACGCGCGCGGCTGGCACGATTACGCGCAGCTGACCGTCATCTTCAATCCGGACGAGGAGATCGGTTCGCCCGCGTCCGGCGAGTGGATCGCCTCGCAGGCGGCACTGCATGACTTTGTGTTTTCCTGCGAACCGAATGGCGTGCAGGCGGAAGGACTGCTGCTGAGTGCAAGTGGCATCGCCACCGCCAGGATGACGGTAGAGGGCCGTGCCGCGCACGCCGGCGTGGCGCCGAAGTCCGGGCGTAACGCGCTGGTCGAGCTGTCGCACCAGGTCCTGCAAACACAGGACATCAATGTGCCGGGTGCGCAGCTGAACTGGACGCGTGCCAATGCCGGCCTGGCGACCAACCAGATTCCCGCCAGTGCCACGGTGCAGGGCGATGTGCGCCTGAGCGCCACCGATGGCGCAGAGCGCCTGCTGCAGGCCTTGAACCAGAAGGTGGCGACACCGCTGGTGCCGGATACCGTCACCAAGGTCGAGATCCAGCCGGGACGGCCGCCGTTCATCGCCACCGATGCGGCGCGCACATGGGCCGCGAAGGCGCAAGCCATCTACGGCGAGATCGGCCGCAAGCTGGCGCTGTATCCCGCCACCGGCGGCGGCACCGATGCCGGCTACGCCAGCCGGTCCGGCAAGGCGATCGTGCTGGAGGCATTCGGCCTGGCCGGCGATGGCATGCATGCCAAGGATGAATACATCACCATCGACTCGGTGGTGCCGCGACTCTATCTGCTCAGCCGCATGATGCAGGAAGCCGGCGCCTCGCAGTAATCACAACCCACTAGCACTTCCAGCAATTCCACACCGGACGGCCTCCATGCCGCCCGGCGGGCATTGTCGCGTCAAAAAAAGTTAAAACGTCAACCAAAGGGAGTAGAGCACCATGAAGGAAACCGTACTGGCGCATTCGTTGCGCATGATGTTTGCAGGTGGATTGGCCGTGATCGCGACAACGGCTGCACTGCCAGTGCTGGCGCAGGAGGAGGGCGGAAAGATGCAGCGTGTCGAGGTCACGGGCTCCTCGGTCAAACGCACCGATTCGGAAACCGCCCTGCCGGTGCAGATGATCAGCAAGGAGGACATCCAGCGCATCGGCGCGACCAGTACGGAAAGCTTGCTGGCGTCGATCTCCTCGCTGTCGTCGGCGGGCGCGACGTCGAATGCGGCAGGCGCGTCCAGCGGCACTTTCGGCCTGTCGTCGATCTCGTTGCGCGGGCTGGGCGGGGAGCGCACGCTGGTGCTGGTCAATGGCCGCCGCCTGGCGGCGTTCGCCGGCGGTGGCGGCGCCACGGTCAACGTCAATGTGATTCCGCTGGCGGCGATCGAGCGCATCGAGGTGCTGAAGGATGGCGCCTCCGGCGTGTATGGCAGCGATGCGGTGGCCGGCGTGGTCAACTTCATCCTGTCGAAAAACTTCGAAGGCGTGCAGGTGAGCGCCGGCGCCGGCTCGCCGACCACGCATGGCGGCGGGCAGAATAACAAGGCGTCGATCACCGCCGGCATCGGCGACCTGGACCGGGATCGGTACAGCGCGGTGGTGTCGGTCTCGTGGGAAAAGGACAAAGCGCTGTTCGGGCGTGACCGTGATTACGCCAGGTCGGGCAATAACCTTCCGTACTATGTGTCCGGCGCCACCGGGCAGGGCAATATCGAAGGCGTGGTGATCCCCGGCGCATATCCGAACGACCGGGGTGCCGGCTTCGGCGCCTCGCCGGCTACCGGCTACGGCAATCCGCTGGCGGCCAGCGGCAAGTGCGCGGATATCCAGATGTTCCAGAATCCGACGCCCACTTCCAAAGGCGCGCCTTACTGTGCCTATGACAGCGCGCCGGCCACCAACCTGATACCGGCGCGTGAACTGGCCAACCTGACGGGCAACCTGACGTACCAGATCAACGACGAGCACCAGCTGTTTGCCGACGCGCTGCTGTCGCGCAGCGTGGTGACCAATACCATCCAGGCCAGCCCCGTGCGGCGCAGCTTCCTGGTGGTGGACAGCGCGTTCACGCAGCAGAAGGTCGATCCGGCGCTGATACTGTATCCAGGCAATCCGGCTTACCAGTCGATCGCGGCGCCTTACCTGGCGGCGCAAGGCTACTCTTCCATCATCGGCCAGCCGCTGGCGATCACCAGCCGCGTGTTCGATTACGGCCCGCGCCAGTCGCGCGACGTTGCCACGCAGTCGCGCTTTACCGGCGGCGCGCGCGGCACGTTGTGGGGGCAGGACTACGAGGTGGCGCTGACCTCCAACCGCAGCAAGGTCTCCGGCTCCCTGCCGTCGGGTTACTTCCTCCAGGTGGAGTACGCGAAGATCATCAATGACCCGGCCAACAACTGGAATCCGTGGGCGCCGGGCGGGGTGCAGACCGGCGCGCTGGCGGACAAGCTGAAAGCCGCGCAGTACACCGGCAAGACCGTCGACGGCTGGTCGGATAGCGAGCTGGCCGATGGCAAGATCACCGGCGACCTGTTCAGCATCGACGGCCGCGCGGTGCAGTATGCGGCCGGCGCGCAGGCGCGCCACGAAAGCTACCAGGTCTCGCCCAGCGCGGCGCTCCTGAGCGGCGATGTCGGCGGCGCCGGCGGCGCGCTGGCGGCGGTGGATCGCAGCCGCACCATTCGCTCGGTGTTCGGCGAGCTCAATGTGCCGCTCCTGAAAACCGTGGAGGCCAACCTGGCGCTGCGCAACGACCACTACAGCGATGTCGGTTCATCGACCAACTACAAGGCCAGCCTGCGCTGGCAACCGCTGCGCAGCCTGCTGTTGCGCGGTTCGCTGGGTAGCGGCTTTCGCGCGCCGACGCTGGACGATTTGTGGACGCCGCAAGTGCTGGGCACGACGGTGGCATTCACCGATCCGAAGACCGGACAGGGTTCGCTGCAGGTCAATGGCCTGACCGGCGGCAATCCGGACCTGAGGCCGGAGAAATCGCGCCAGGCATCGGTCGGCATGGTGTGGTCGCCGGCCAGCTGGCTCAATGCCGGCGTCGACTACTTCCGCATCAAGGTCAGCGACATGCTGGCGACGCCGTCGGCGCAGGAGGTGGTGTCGCGCTTCCGCGCCGGCGATCCGGCCTACGCCAACCTGGTGGTCCAGAACGGCAATGACATCGACCTGGTGAAAACGGTACTGGCCAATACGGGCGAGGCAACGGTCCAGGGCGCGGACCTGTTCGTCATCGGCCGGCAGAAATTCGCCAACGGCAGATTGGACGTTGCGTTGAACGGCACGTATATGGACAAGTTCGACCAGACCAGCCCGGGCGGCACGGTGTCGCACAAAGTGGGCACGCTGGTCGACGCCGCCGGCACGGCGGTCATCGGCGCCGATGCCGGCGGCGTGGTGCTGCGCTGGAAGCACACGTTGAGCGCGTCGTGGACCCAGGGCGCACTGTCCTCCACGCTGATCCAGAACTATCACTCGCGTTACGAGGCGGCGCATGATCTGCTGGGTAACCGGGTGCTCATGAAGGCGGCGGCGACCTACGACGCCAACCTGGCCTGGCGCGGCATCAGGAACACCACGCTGACGCTGGGCGTGCGCAATCTGCTCGATCGCCAGCCGCAGGCCTTCGTGCCGATCGCGGCGCAGTTCCAGTATGGCTACGACGTCAACACCTACGATCCGCGCGGGCGTTTCGTGTACGTCAACGCCAGTTACGCGTTCCGTTAGGCGAAGGCGGTGCCGGCGCGGGCGTGGCTTCGGGCGCGAGGAGTGGCTGCGCGGGCGGCCGCTCCGTTCGTGTGCTCAGGAAGGCCGCGTTGGTCCGGAAACGAAAACGCCAACCGGCGAGGGTTGGCGTATCGTTCGAATCTGTTCTTGGTGGCCCGGCGCGGAATCGAACCACCGGCACAAGGATTTTCAATCCTCTGCCTGGCCTTCAATGATAGAAATACGGTGCCAGCACCGCAACTTCAGTAATATTATCGACCGGTAATCCGTTGCGCTCGGCGACTTGCCGGATTGCCTCGGGCGTTGGCGCATCGTAAATGCAGAACGTGTGGGTCTTATCGGCACTCACGTAGGAATGGACCCAGGTAACGCCTTGCTCGCTGTTGGTCTGGACAACCTTGCTCAAGGCGTCTGCGCCAGCGGCGTTGACGGGTATGTTGAGACCATCGGGGAAACTGCGTTCAACCATATAGCGCGGCATATCTGTCTCCTTGCTGTTATGAAGGACTAGCGATGACACCTTATGAGAGTGCCCAGATAAAGTAGCGTAAAACTAAACGCAGGGCAATCGCTTTGCGGTGCAATGCCGTATAAGATGGTCGAACGTTCAGTAAAGCAAAACGCCACCCGAAGGTGGCGTTTTGCTTTACTGCTGAATTCTTGGTGGCCCGGGGCGGAATCGAACCACCGACACAAGGATTTTCAATCCTCTGCTCTACCAACTGAGCTACCAGGCCAAGGCGCGCAATTATAGCAGCCCTGTTTCGGGTTTGCCTAGTCCTTTGTGAAGCCGCTGCCCGGCCGCGCTGCTCGACCATTGACCCGTTGCCGGCCCCGGGTGTACTTTGGGTTTTTGCCACGGGAGCCGGGATGCCCATCAATTACGCCCGCCGCCTGACGGGACGCCAGCGCGAGGCCGGCGGCAACCGGCAGCTCGGCATGGTGCTAGCCTTCGTGGCCGGTGCCGCCAACGCCGGCGGGTTCGTCGCCGTGCGCCAATACACTTCGCACATGACGGGCATCGTGTCGGCAGTGGCGGACGACGTCGCCGCCGGCGTCTTCGACCTTGCCGCCGCGGGACTCGGCGCACTGGTGGCGTTCGTTGCCGGCGCGGCCTGCTGCGCGCTGATCGTCAACTACGCGCGCCGGCGGGAAATGCACAGCGTATATGCGCTGCCGCTGCTGCTCGAAGCCATGCTGCTGCTGGCGTTCGGCGTGCTGGGCACGTGGCTCGCCTCCGTCGAGGTGCTGGTCGTGCCGGCCACCATCGCGCTGCTGTGCTTCATGATGGGCTTGCAGAACGCCGTCGTCACCAAGCTGTCGAACGCGGAAATCCGCACCACGCACATCACCGGCGTGGTGACCGATATCGGCATCGAGCTGGGCAAGGCGCTGTACCCGAACCGGGATGCCACGGCGGTGCCCGTGCTCGCCAACCGGGGCCGGCTGCGGCTGCTGGCCATGCTGGCACTGTGCTTCTTCACTGGCGGCATCGCCGGCGCCATGGGTTTCGCGCGCCTCGGCTATTCAGCCACGGTTCCGCTGGCGATGATGCTCGTGCTGCTGGCCATCGTGCCGGTGGTGGATGACCTGCGCCAGCTGCGCATTCACTAAATCGCTGAAACAGACGACCAGCCATCATGCCTGCCACCCTTCCTGCCGCCGTACTGGACACCGGGCATATCGTTCAGCGCCGCATGCGGCTCTTGACGACCCTGCCGCCGGCATCGAACAGTACGAGGTACTCGGGTTTTTCCGCGGCGCGGCGGTCGTCGGTGCGTGGATACAGCCATGCCTCGCGGCCGTCGCGGAAGGCCACCGCCGTCCCCGGCCCCAGCAGCGCGCGCACCTGTCCGCGCGTGTAGCCCGGTTCCACACCGGGGGCGGCGGGCGCGCCGGGCGGCGGCGGATCGTCCATGGTTTCGAACGACAGCAGCGTATCGTCCGGCCAGGCACGGTCCCAGATGGGGGCGTGGTAGCTGCGCTCGAGCAGCACCTGGCAATCGCACCAGGGCAGGTCCGGCGCCTGCACGTGCCCGCCGGTGTACAGGAACCGCAGCGGTGCCGGCGTGGCGCGACCGCTCGCATGCAGCGTTACCGCAAAGACCGGCCGGTCGGTGAAGAACAGGTAACGGCCGTCGGCATCGTTGCAGACCTGGTCCGGGTTGGCCAGCAGGTCGCCCAGCCAGGCGAACAGGTGGGCATTGTTCGATACCAGCCCCGCCTCCATGCCCACCCGGCATTCCAGGCGCAGGTCGCCGAGACGCCGCATGCCATCGGGCACGCCCGGACTGCGCACGTCCGCGCGCCAGGTCATGCTGGCGGTGCGGCGGTTCGCCACCAGTGCCGCATCCTCGCGCCATGCGCGTTCGTCGCGCGCCAGCGTAAAGCCGTTGTCCGTGCTGACCGGCACCGGGATGGCGAGCGTGTCGCCCACCACCTTCATCTCGATGCCATCCATCGATGTTCCCGGCAGGCGGGGCAGCAGGCGAAAGCGCAGGACGGCGCCGGGCGCCAGCACCGGTGCCTCGCGTGCGAAACGGTCCATGCCGCGGATCATGCGGCGGTACGATTTATCGACCGGATCGCGCGTTGCCGTCACGGCAACGCTGGGAACCGGCTGGTCCGCGGACGGTGAGGCGGCCGCGCCGCCGGCACCCGACAGGGCGAGGACCAGCACGGCGCAACGGGGGACATTATTAAATTGCAACATCGAAGCCTTCCTGTCCTTTCGCTGTCCTGAACAGCCAAGATGGTACGCGCAGGCTTCCCGTGCGCCCGCACGGTTGGCGTTACAATCGCCGCATAACAAACGTCAGCGAAAGACACGATGAGCGAAAAGTCAGCCAACAGTTCGTCGCTGCCCGTGCCCGCATCCGTTGCACCCACCCGCAAGCCGGCCCTGCCCGATTTCCAGCAGCGTTACGAGCTGCTGGTGGCCAGCATCAGCGACTATGCGATCTACATGCTGGATTCGGAAGGTTATGTCAGCAGCTGGAACGCCGGCGCCGAGCGTTTCAAGGGTTACAAGGCGCACGAAATCATGGGGCAGCACTTCTCCCGCTTTTATACGGAAGAAGACAAGGAAGCCGCGCTGCCCGAACGGGCCCTGAACGCGGCGCGCAATGACGGCCGCTTCGAAGGCGAAGGCTGGCGCGTGCGCAACGATGGCACGCGCTTCTGGGCCAGCGTCGTCATCGACCCGATCCGCAATGCCGACGGAGAGCTGGTCGGTTTCGCCAAGATCACGCGCGACATCACCGACCGCCGCGACGCGCAGGAAGCGCTGCGGCAAAGCGAGCAGCATTTCCGCCTGCTGGTGCAGGGCGTCACCGACTATGCGATCTACATGCTGTCGCCGCAGGGCGAAATCACGAACTGGAACGTGGGCGCGCAGCGCATCAAGGGCTATTCCCAGGAAGAGGTGCTGGGCAGCCATTTCAGCCGCTTCTTCACCGACGAGGACCGTGCCGCCGGCGTGCCGCAGCGCGCCCTGGAAACGGCGGCGCGCGAAGGCCGCTTCGAAAGCGAAGGCTGGCGCGTGCGCCGCGACGGCACCCGCTTCTTCGCCCACGCCGTGCTCGATGCGATCCATGACGAGCAGGGCACGCTGATCGGCTTCGCCAAGATCACGCGCGACGTGACCGAGCAGCGTGCCACGGCCGAGTCGCTGGAACAGACCCGCAATGCGCTGTTCCAGGCGCAGAAGATGGAGGCGATCGGCCAGCTCACCGGTGGCGTCGCGCACGATTTCAACAACCTGCTGGCCGTGCTTTCCTCGGGCGTCGACATCCTGCATGCGCAGAATCCCGGCACCACCACGGTGCGGGTGCTGGACAGCATGCGCCGTGCGATCGACCGCGGCGCGCTGCTGACGCAGCAATTGCTGTCGTTCGCGCGGCAGCAGCCGCTGTCCACTGCGCTGCACCAGGCCAATGCGCTGATCGGCAGCTTCGAGCAGGTGTTGCGCCGGGCCAGCGGTCCGCAGGTATCGTTCATATTCGACCTGGCGCCGCGGCTGCCCAGCATCGTCGTCGACGAAGCGCGTTTCGAAGCCACGCTGCTGAACCTCGTCGTCAACGCGCGCGATGCCATGCCGGGTGGCGGCTCGCTGGCGCTGGAAACGCGCAACGTGCGTCTGCGCGAGCACGAAGTGGGCACGCTGCCGGCCGGTGACTACGTGCGCGTGACGGTGCGCGACAGCGGCACCGGCATGACGCCGGAAGTGGTGAACCGCGCGTTCGAACCGTTCTTCACGACCAAGCCCGTCGGCAAGGGCACCGGCCTGGGACTGTCGCAGGTCTATGGTTTCATCACGCAGTCCGGCGGCGACGTGCAGATCCGCACCGAACTGGGGAAGGGTACGGCGATCACGCTGTTCCTGCCGGCCCACGAGAATGCGGCCGAAGTGGATGGCGGCCCGCAGGCGCACGCCGAACGCGTGCTGATCGTCGAGGATGACCAGCTGGTGATGGCGGTCGCCTGCGACCTGTTTGAAACGATGGGGTACCAGGTGCAGAGCGCGCCGGATGGCGTGGCCGCGCTGCGCCTGCTGGAACAGCGCGGCATGGACATGGCGGTGGACGTGCTGTTCACCGACCTGATGATGCCGAACGGGATGACGGGGCTGGAGCTGGCGCGCACCGTGCGCGAGCGCTGGCCGCAGATCAAGATCATCATCGCCTCCGGCTACCCGCAGCAGGCGCTGCATGGCGAGCCGGCGGACCTGAGCGGGTTCGACTTTGTCGGCAAGCCCTACCGGCTGTCCGACCTGGCGCGGCACCTGCGCGCACCGGGGTGATCCGCGCAGGGAGACGATAAAAAAACCGCGGCCCCGATCATGGGGCCGCGAGACTTCATTCACTGCTCAGCTGCAACGCTCAAATGCAACGCTCAAATGCAACGTTCAGCTGCTGCCGTAATGCGCGGCCTGTGCCGCGCCCACATGCGTGTCGCCCTGGCGCCGCACTTCCTCCACCGCCTTCAGGTAGCGCTGCAACGCGTCGTCCAGCGTGGGCATCAGTTTGCCCCGTTCGCTGCCCAGCGCCGAGTAGCGCGGCTGCGGCGCCTGGCCTTCCAGCGCGGTGGCCGGCTGCGCGTCGACCAGCGCTTCGTCCAGCCCCGCCAGCGTGCAGACGCGGCGTGCCAGCTCGGCCCACGATACCGCTTCGCCGTTCGACAGGTGCCAGATGCCGTGCTCGTTGTCGATCAGCAGGTCCAGGCAGGTCTGCACCAGGTCCGGCACATAGGTCGGCGATACCACCAGGTCGCTGGCGGCCGTGAAGGCACGGCCTTCCTGCAGGGCCTGCAGCGCCAGCGTGACGAAGTTGTGGCGGTCCCACGGGCCGAAGAAGGCGCTGGTGCGCACCATCAGCACGTCCGGATTCACCGCCAGCACGCGGCGCTCCGCTTCGGCCTTGCTCTGGCCATACACGTTCAGCGGCGCGACGGGGTCGCTTTCCACGTAGGCGGCGCCTTTCGAGCCGTCGAACACCAGGTCGCTGGAAAAACTCAGCAGCCGGATCTCGTGGCGTGCGCAGGCGTTGGCCAGCACCACCGGGCCGTGCGCATTCTCGCGCAGGCAGCGGTCCGATTCCTGTTCGGCATCGTGGACCCGCACGTAGCCGCCGGCGTTGATGATCGCCCACGGCCGGTGCTTGCGGATCGCCGCTTCCACCGAGGCGGGATCGGCGATGTCCATCTCCTGCCGCGTCAGCACCTTGAACGCCAGGTTGCGTTCCTCGCAGATGCGGGCGAACGCGCTGCCCAGCGTGCCGGTGGCGCCGCTGATCAGGATCGGCTGCACCGGGCGGTGCGCCAGGTTGCGTTCGGCCGGCAGGGCCGCCACGGTGGCGCTGGTGGCCACCGGCGGGCACAGGAAACGGCCCGGCCGGCGCCACCAGCCCAGGCCCTGCAGCACTGGCGACGATGGTGCGCGCCCGCTCGACAGTTCCCGCATCAGGCGGGCCAGCGCGGTGGGGCGCGGCTCGGGCGAACGCAGGTCGTAGGCGCCGTTCTCGTAGTAGCCGCGGCATTCGGTGACCAGGCAATTCCAGTCGTACGAACCGAGCAGCGACCACACGGTGACGGCGCGCATGTCCGCACCCTTGCGGCGCACGTCGTGCGCGGCATTCCACACCTCGTACAGCCAGCGCAGCTGGTCTTCGCGGTTGGCATCGATATGCGCCTCGGTCACCGCCATCGGCAGGCCATAGCGCTCCCAGGTTTCTTCCAGCAGCGGGCCGATGCCCGGTGTGGGCGTGGCCAGCGCGCGGGCCGTTTCAATGTCCGCGAAACCGTGCGGGCCCACGTACTGGGCCGGGTAGCGGTCGCCGCGGTGATCGAGCCAGCGCTCGCTGGTGATGTAGTAGTTCAGGCCCATCACGTCCGGCGGGCAGGGATTGTCGCGGAACCACAGTACCTCCTCGGCGCTGATGCCGCTCTTCAGGAAGTATTTCCACAGCGCGTGGTCCTCGTCGACCATGCCGCACAGCAGGTCCCACGCCAGCCAGCGCCGCTCGTTGTAGAAGTCGGCCCATTCGGCCATCTCGGGCGTGCTGTAGGTCTTGCCCAGGTCGTCCGTCTGCACCAGCTTGGCGTTCGGGTTGACCTCGCGGATCGCCCGCATCGACAGCACCACGCCCTTGCACTGGTTGATCAGCGCCTGCAGGAACGTCAGGTCGTCGCGGCCGTGCGGATACCACACGCCGTACAGGCCGGCAAAGCGCGCGGTGGTGCAGGGTTCGTTGACGGGGGTGTAGTACTCGACCCAGGGGAAGCGGCGCGCAACGGCACCGGCGAATTCGGCCAGCTTGGGACCGAATTCGGGATCGACGAGACTGGTGTGGCGGGGGCCGCTGCCGTGGTGCACGAGCCCCACGATGGGGTTCACGCCCAGGTCGCGCAGCGCCGGCAGGCGCTCGTCGGCCCATGTCCAGTCGGCCTGCTCGACGCCGTCGGGAGCGGTCAGCTCCCATAGCACGGGGTAGCGGATGGCGGTGATGCCCAGTGCCGCAAAGCGGTCCAGATCGCTTATTCGCTGGCCATGCCCATTCTGATCCATCTGGCTGAAATATTGATCGCGCACGCGGTTGACCGTGCCTTCCAGTCCGCCCCAGAGCTCGATCGCCCGGGTGTGGATTGCGTCATCTTTTTTCATATAGTCGGTGAGCTAGTCGAACGAGCGAAAAGTATGGCGAAAAAATCAAAACGCTGTCGCCGTATTGCCGGGCGTCATCTAAGGGTTTATGAGGCCAATGCCCGGCCGGCGGCGGCGTATCGTGTGCGCGGTGGCACACGGTGCTTCGGTACACTCTCGCGAGCGTAAAGGAAAGTGGGAGAGTGCATGCGTTACGTCTTGTTGGGCAATCCGATCCAGGAATGGGCCACCGCGCTGGCCGTGGCGTTCGCCGCGGCGGTGCTGATGCTGGTGGTGCGGACCTTCCTCATCCATCGGCTGGCCCTGGTCGCCGAACGCTCCGCGACGCGGGTGGACGACTGGCTGCTGCGCATGCTGCGCAATACCTACAGCCTGTCCATCGTGATCCTGGCGCTGTACCTCGGCTCGCTGATGCTGGAGTTCTCGAAAAAATATGAAGTGTCGCTGTGGCGCGTGGCCGTCACGACGATGCTGATCCAGGCGGCGGTATGGGCCGATACCGGCGTGCGCGTCTGGCGGCGCCGCTACCGGCAGGCCGCCATCGGCGGCACCGACAGCACCGCCGGCGTGGCATCGACGGCGATCATCGACTTCATCCTGCGCCTGTTCGTATGGGTCGTGTTCATGCTGATGATCCTGGATAACCTGGGCTTCAACATCACGACCCTGGTGGCCAGCCTGGGCATCGGCGGCATCGCCGTGGCGCTCGCGGTGCAGAACATCCTGGGCGACCTGCTCGCCTCGTTGTCGATCGTGCTGGACAAGCCGTTCGTCGTGGGCGACTTCATCATCGTCGGCGAATACCTCGGCACCGTCGAATACATCGGCCTGAAGACGACGCGGCTGCGCGGGCTGGGCGGCGACCAGGTCATCTTCGCCAACGGCGACATGCTCAAGTCGCGCATCGCCAACCAGACCCGCATGTTCACGCGCCGCGCCGCGTTCATGATCCGCGTGCGCTACGGCACCACGCCGGACCAGCTGGCCGCCATCCCGGCCATGGTGAAGGAAATCATCGAGACGCAGGAAGAAACCGCATCGTTCGAGCGGGCCCACCTGCGCAACCTGGGCGAATGGGCGATCGAGTACGAAGTCGTCTACTGGATCAAGACGCCCGATTATTTCGTGTTCATGGATACCAACCAGGCCGTGCTGCTCGGCGTGGTCAGGGGACTGGCGGAGCGCGGCATCGACATCGCGTTCCCCACCCAGCTCAACCTGCGGCCCGCGGAGGTTTACAGCGGCCAGTCGTCTCCCCTAAACTGGCCCGTTTCCGACAACATTGCGGACAACGGCGCGAACAGGGGCATCGACAAGGGCCCGGACACGCGCCTCGACAAAGGGGCAAGGGCTTGAAGAAACTGGTGGCGGGGGGACTCGCAATGATGGTTGCCGGCGGCGCGCTGGCGGCCTCGGTGCAGGACGTGGCCGAGCGTTATCGCAAGCTGGTACTGGCGGTGGGCCAGCACGACGCGAGTTACGTCGATGCGTATTATGGCCCGCCGGCCCTGCAGGCCCAGGCGGAGAAGGACAAGCGCAGCCTCGCCGCGATCCGCAAGGACGCGCAGGCGGCGATGGGCGACCTGGCCGGCAAGCGGGCCGCCAATCCCGACGAGGCGCTGCGCCTGGCGTTCCTGAACAAGCAGTTGAAGGCATTGCGTGCGCGTGTCGATATGCTGGACGGTAAGAAATTCGGCTTCGACGAGGAGACCGCGCTGCTGTACGACGCCGTCACGCCGCACCACGACCGCGCGTACTACGAGGCGCTGCTGAAGAAGATCGATGCGCTGGTGCCGGGCCAGGGCCCGCTGCCGCAGCGCGTGCAGGCGTTCCGCGCCCGCTTCGCCATCCCGAAGGAGCGCCTGAAACCCGTGTTCGACGCGGCGATCGCCGCCTGCCGCGAACGCACCGCGCCGCACCTGGCGCTGCCGAAGAAAGAAAGCTTCGTGCTGGAATTCGTGACCGGCAAGCCGTGGTCCGGCTACAACTGGTACAAGGGCGATGCGCACAGCCTGATCCAGATAAACACCGAGTTCCCGATCTATATCGAGCGTGCAGTGGACCTCGGCTGCCACGAGGGCTATCCGGGCCACCACGTCTATAACGCGCTGCTGGAGCAGCACCTGGTGAAGGAGCGCAACTGGGTCGAGTTCAGCGTCTACCCGCTGTATTCGCCGATGTCGCTGATCGCCGAGGGCAGTGCGAACTACGGCATCGAGATGGCATTCCCCGACGAAGAGCGCCTCGCCTTCGAGCGCGACGTGCTGTATCCGCTGGCCGGCCTGGACCCCAGCCTGGCCGGCCAGTATGCGGCGCTGCAAAAGCTGCTGGCGCAGCTGTCCTACGCGGACAACGACAATGCCATGCATTACCTGGAAGGGCGCTTCACGCGCGAGCAGGCGATCGAGTGGCTGGTCAACGTGGCGCTGTACCCGCCGGAAAAGGCCGGCCAGCGCGTGCAGTTCTACGACGCGCTGCGCGGCTACGTGATCAACTACAACCTCGGCAAGGACCTCGTCAAGGCATGGGTCGAGAAGCAGGTAACGGCCACCGACCCGCAGCAGGCGCGCGCGCAGCGGTGGGCGGCGTTCAAGACCTTGCTGTCGACGCCCCGGCTGGCCAGCGATTTGCGGTAAAAAGTTGCCTTGAATATAGTGGCGAAAGTTGCCCGAAAAATGGGGACGTACCCCATTTTTCGGGCAACATTTTTCCGAGAAATGGGGTGCGCCGAGCACCGAACCGCCCCATTTTCCGGGCAACTTTTTCAGCCGCCGGCGGCCGCCAGTGCGATGCTCTCGGCGCTGGCCGGATCGAAGTCCCGCAGGGCCTCGACCAGCTCGGCCACCGAGGTGCCGGTGGCGAACAGCATCACGTCGCCCGGCTGGCAGCGGGTGAGGGCGAGGCGCAGCGCGGCGCCGGATGCGAGCTCCAGGTGCACGCGGGTGGAAGCCCGGATCGCCCCGGCCGCCATCAGCGCCGCCCGTTCGCCCGGCCGGCGGCCGCGGTGCTCGTCCGGCGACTCGTAGACGATCACCTCGTCGAAGGCCTCGCCGCAGGTCTCGCCGATCCGCTCCAGGTCCTCGTCGCGGCGGTCGCCCGGCGCGGTGACCACGGCCACGGTACGGCGTGCGCTCATGCCGCGCGCGGTGTCTCCCAGCGCCGCATACGCGGCCGGGTTATGCGCGTAATCGACTACCACCTTCACGCCGCGCACGTCGTACACGTTGCCGCGCAGCGGATTGCGCACGTTGTCGGACACGAACGATGCCAGCCCATCGGCGATCTGCGCGATCTGCAGGCCCGCCGCCAGCATCGCGGCGCCGGCCGCCAGCGCATTGGCGATGTTGTGGCGCGCGCAGCCGTCCAGCGCGGACGGCATCTCTTCGGCCCACAGGATGCGGTGGCGGCGCGTGCCGTCCGCCAGGATCAGCGCGCCATCCTGCAGGTAGGCCGCGCGGCCGCCGCTTTCCAGGTGGCGCAGCAGCACCGGGTTGTCCGGATCGCAGCTGAAGTACAGCCGTTCCACGCGCTTTTCCAGTGCGTCGGCCATCGCCACGCAGCTGGCGTCCTGGGCGTTCAGCACCACGGCGCGCGAGGCGGCTTTCGCCACCACGGCCTTTACGCGCGCCAGGTCCTCCAGCGTGTTCACGCCGTCCATGCCGAGATGGTCCTGGGAGACGTTCAGGACCACGGCGACGTCGCAGCGATCGAATGCCAGGCCGCGCTTCAGGATGCCGCCGCGCGCCGTTTCCAGCACGGCAAAGTCCACATCCGGGGCGGTCAGCACACTGCGCGCCGACCAGTAGCCGGCACAGTCGCCCTTGCGGATGCAGGTGCCGTCGATGAACACGCCCTCGGTCGTGGTGCAGCCGGTGCGGTGACCGGCCTGCCGGATGCTGTGTTCCAGCATCAGCGTGGTGGTGGTCTTGCCGTTGGTACCGGTGACCGCGATCACGGGGATGCGGCCGTCGCCGTCGCCGAACATGCCGTCCACGATCGCTTCGCCGGCGTTGCGTGGCGTGCCGGCGCTGGGGTACTGGTGCATGCGGATGCCCGGCGCGGCATTGACTTCGATGATGGCGCCGCCCTGTTCTTCCAGCGGCCGGGCGATGTCGGCGCAGACGATGTCGAGCCCCGCCACGTCGAGGCCGATCTTCTGCGCGGCGCGCACGCACAGCGCCCGCGTTTGCGGCGGCAGCAGGTCGGTGACGTCCTCGGCGGTGCCGCCGGTGGACAGGTTGGCGTTGCCGCGCAATTGCACGCGGATACCGGCGGCCGGCACGCTGTCGGCGGTGAAGCCCTGTTCGGCCAGCACCGTGTCGGCGTGGCCGTCGAGCGGGATCTTCGTCAGGATGTTGGCATGGCCTTCGCCGCGCGCCGGGTTCAGGTTTTCCAGCTCGACCAGCTGGCGCACGGTCGACACGCCGTCGCCCGTGACCGCGGGCGGGCGGCGCAGCGCGGCGGCGGCCACGCGGCCGTCGGCCACCAGCACGCGGTAGTCCTGCCCCGTCACGAAGCGCTCGACGATGATGGTGCGGCCGTGCTGGCGCGCACGCTCGAACGCCAGCGCCACTTCATCGGGGGTATTGCAGCGGGTGGTCACGCCGCGGCCATGGTTGCCGTCGAGCGGCTTCACGGTCACGGTGCAGTCCAGGCGGCGCGCCGCGCGCTGCGCCTGTTCCAGCGTGCGCACCGTCACGCCTTCCGGCACCGGCACGCCGGCGTCCCGCAGCAGGGTCTTGGTGAGTTGCTTGTCGCTGGCGATGCCGACCGCGATGTGGCCGGTATCGGCCGTGATCGTGGCCTGCAGCCGTTTTTGGCGCGCGCCCCATCCCAGCAGGAACAGGTTCGCGGTTTCCGTCAGCCGCAGCACCGGGATGCCGCGCGCCTTCGCCGCGCCGACGATGGCGCCGGTGCTGGTGCCGATCGCATGATCTTCCGCCGTTTCGCGCAGCGCGGCCACGGTATCGGCCAGCGCGAATGTCTCGCCGCGCGCCAGCGCCGTGACCAGCGCCACGGCGGCATCGAACGCTTCGCTCACCACCTGCTCCAGTTCGTAGGCGCACACCACGCGGTAGCGGCCGTCGCCGGCTTCGTGCGTGCGGCCCGTATTGACGGTGGTGCCGGCGAGGCATTGCAGGGCCAGGGTCACGTGTTCCACCACGTGGGCCAGGTTGGTACCCGAACGCAGCGTCTGCACGAAGCCGGCGTACTTGCCGACCGAGCAGCGATGGTCGTACAGCGACGGCAGCAGTTCCAGCAGCCGGTCGTTGAAACCCGGCAGCGCATCGGTACGGGCATCTTTCAGTTCGCCGGTATCGACCACCGTCAACAGGCATGGGTGGTGCGAATACAGGTTGCGGCCACGCAGCAGCCTTTGCTCAATGATGTTCATGTCAACGGGTTCCTCTTGGTCAGATTGCGGATGAATTCATGTAGTGGCGCCGGTGCTTCGCGCGTCACGCGATGCAGCCGTGCCGAGGTACCCTCGCCGGGCAGCAGGTAGCCGGAGCCCGCCGGCAATACGTGCAATTGCACGCCGATCAGTTCGGCGGGCTCGCCCTCGCCGATGTCGGCGGCGTTCGTGATCATCGTGCGGCCGTCGACGAAGGTGACGCCGCCGTCGCCGATCACCTCGATGCCGACGCCCCGTTCGACGACGAGCGCCGTGTCCTCGTCGATGCCCAGGCCGTACAGGTAAGGATTCTGTGCGATCAGGCTGAGCAGCCGGTTGATACGGTGGCGTTGCGAAAAGTGCTGGTCGATCACGATGTGCTGCACGAAGCCCAGTCCCGCACCCAGCGTGGCGGCACCTTTCGCCGGTGCGTATTCGGCGGCGCCCGAAGCCAGCATGTGGCCAGCCATCGCCGATGCGCCCGCGCTGGTGCCGGCCAGGCAGGCGCAGCGGCGCTTCAGCGCCTCGTGCAGCGCCTGGTCCAGCGCCGTGCCGCCGATGGTGGCCATCAGGCGCTTCTGGTCCCCGCCGGTAATCAGGATGCCGTCCGCATGGGCGATGCGCGCGGCGACGGCGGGATCGTTCGCCTCCTCGCGTCCCGCCGTGTGGACCAGGTCGCATCGGGTCACGCCCAGCCGCGCCAGCGCTTCCCGGTAGGGGCGGGCCATCTCCTCCGGCTCCTCGCTGGCGCTGGTGAGCAGCACGAAGTTGCGCGCGGGGCCCCCGGCAAGTTCGACGAAACGCGCGAGGATCCGCTCGCGGCAGTTGCGCTGTTCGTCGCCGCCGATAATCAGCAGGCAGCCGTCCTGGGTGGCGGAAGTAGTCATGGCGTTGTCCTCGATATGCCGGTTGTGCCAGCTGCACTGTCGCGGTGCGCCGGTCGGCGCGCTGCGCTTCGCCGGTGCATTTGCGCTTCACCGGTGCGTTCGCGCTGAATAATGGTGCAAATAGTGGTGGAAGTATCAGAGGCGGGAGGGGCTGCGGAGAAGTGGCGTTCAACTCGTGCATTTGTAAGATTTGGATGACGAAGAAGTTACATAGATGACTTATTGTTAATTGGCAAGGGAAAACGCTTGATAATGGCCAGCACCGCTAAAATGGCGGCCTCGACCGCGGCATGAGAATCGATTGATATCGAACGGCCGTCCGCACTAAAATAGTTGCAGGTTGTTCATATAAGTTACAATAAGATAACATCTAATCTGGGGTATCAGCATGTCCATCATTGCCGCTCGAAATTTCCGTCAGCACATCAACCGCATGAGCACCCTGCAAGCCGAGGTGGTCCCCTATTTCAGCGGCGGGGTGATCGACTATGCCGGCCTGGCGGAACTGGGCAGCCGCAGCGGTTTCGACTTCACTGCCGACGAGGCGCGGCAGGTTCTGTTCATCAGCGACGATGAGCTGACCGATTTCGAAAAGGAAATGGTGTCGGGCGGCTCGGTCCAGCTGCGCGATTTCAAGGGCGGCAACGCGCGCGGGCGGACCGGCTGATGCGCGGCTGATGCGCGGCTGATTACGAGCGTCCCTATGCGCGGCGGCCGATCGCATTCCCCGTAGCGCTGGAAGCGGCCGTGTGGCCCGTGGTCGATGCGACACCCGGATACCAACGCTCCCGCAGCTGCATGAACGGCGTCTCCACCAGCCGGTACAGTAGCCAGCCGCCCAGGATGCCGGCAGCCATGACGGCGGCAATGGTCGACGGCGCGCCGGGATCGATGGCGTGGCGCTCCAGCGCTGGACGAAGTGCCATGAACACAGGTTTATGCACCAGGTAGACCGCGTACGACCACAGCGCGAGACTGGCCGCACCGGGAATACGCAGGCGATTCAGCAGCGAGCCCGGGCTGAGCGCCGAGCAGGTCAGCAGCGCGAAACTGCAAGCGACCAGGGAGAATCCGAAGGCGGATGCCGCGAAGGCGCTTGGCGCCTCGTTCATCACGCCGTAAAGGACAGCCGCTGCCATCGCAAGGCCCGCCGCCAGCAGCGTGTTTCCGTAGCGCAGAACGCGCGCGAACGCCCCGGGATGGAAGTTCTTCAGCATCGCGATCGCCACACCCGGGAGCAATTCATCGAAGCGGCACAGGCTCGAGTAATACACCGGCGCGGCAAAGACATCCTTGCCGTCCATGAACGCTGCGCCGCGCGCCGTCATGCCGGCGCCGATGGCGGCGAACAGGGCGCACCAGAGCAGTCGCGGCGAGCGCCGGCTGCCGACCAGTGCCAGCACCGCCAGCGGCAGCACCAGGTAGAACTGTTCCTCGATGCACAGCGACCAGGAGTGGGTGAAGGTCTCGCCGTAGTTCAGGCCGAAGTTCTGGGTGAAAGTTAAAAAACGCCAGGCCGGCGCCATGCTCTTGCCGGCGATCGGGCTGTCCGGCAGCAGCAGGTAGACGGCCAGCACGGCATAGTAGTTGGGCAGTGTACGCAGCAGGCGGCGCGCGAAGAACGTCCCGAGGTCCAGGCTCTCGCCGCGCGCGGCGGGCGCCAGCAGCTGGTTGCCGATCAGGTAGCCGCTCAGCACGAAGAACAGGTCGACACCGGCCCAGCCGATGTTGCCGGGGACACCGAAAGTCGGCGCCTGGCTGACGAAGCCATTGTAGTGGGACATCAGGACCAGCACGATGGCGAGCATGCGCAGTGTATCCAGGCCGGCGAGGCGGACGTGTTTCGTATCGGTACGCATCTTGCGAATTTTCTTCGAATTGTTCAGGCGCTTCTATCGGGAAGGGTATGCCGGTACGGAGGGCGGCGGCATGTTGGTGGCCGAAGTCCGGCAATACAGGAATGGCCAGCCAGCCGCAGCCCGATTCTGGAAGATAGCCGCGCGGCGGTCCAGGGCAAAGCGCCGGCCCGTGCACTGCTTGCGGTGAAGCGGTGCTGGAGCGGCAGGCTGCCGGTACGCCGGGAGGGCTTGCCAGGCGCGCTACGCCAGTGCGGCCGCGGCCAGCAGCGGGATCGTGGCGCGGGCCATCACGCCGCGCCGCAAAACCGGCAACGCTGCCACAGCGCCGGACAGATCAGGCGGCAGTCCCGACCGGGGATTCAGCCGCGGATGCGGTGCCCCGTGGCGTGCGTTCCAGCAGCGCCAGCATGTCCGCCAGCGGCATCGGCCGCGCGAACAGGTAGCCCTGCATGCCGGGGCCGCCGTGCGCGGCCAGGAATGCCGCCTGGTCCTGCGTTTCCACGCCCTCGGCCACCACGCGCAAGCCCAGGTGCCCCGCCATCGCCAGGATCGACTGGACGATCGCCGTGCCGTTGGCATCGCCCGGGGTGTCGTGGATGAAGCTGCGGTCGATCTTCAGCTCGTACAGCGGCATGCGCCGCAGGTAGGCCAGGTTCGAATAGCCGGTGCCGAAGTCGTCGATCGAGAAGCGGATGCCCAGCCGCGCCAGTTCGTGCATGCGGGCGATCGTGTCGTCCAGGTTTTCGATCAGCAGTCCTTCGGTGACTTCGAAGATCAGTTGCCCCGCCGGTGCGCCCGTCTCGTGCAGGATCGCGCGCACCTGCGCGACGAAATCCGGTTCGCGGAACTGCGACGGGCTCACGTTCACCGACAGCGGCAGCGCATGCCCGGCGGCGGACAGGCGCAGCCAGGCCAGGCAGGCCTGCTGCAGCGCCCAGTAGCCCAGCTCGACGATCAGGCCGCTGGCTTCGGCGGCGGGAATGAACACGTCCGGCGGCACCGACGTGCCGTCCGCGCGGCGCCACCGCATCAGCAGTTCGGCGCCGACCGGCCGCTCGTCGCGGTCTACCTGCAACTGCACGTGCATCTGCAGTTCGCCGTTGGCCAGCGCCTGGCCGAGGTCGCGCTCGATCGCCAGCCGGCGTTCCACTTCGGCGCGCATCGTGTCCTCGAACAGCGCTACGCCGTCGCGGCCGCCGGCCTTGGCACGGTACATCGCGATGTCCGCCTCGCGCAGCAGGTCGTCCACGCTCTGGTCCGCGCGTGGCAGCAGCGTGACGCCGATGCTGGCGCTCGACTGGTACGACTGCCCGCCGATGTCGAACGGCTGCGCCAGGGCCGCGCGGATGCGCGCCGCCACCGCCAGCGCGCCGCCGGCGGCATCGTCGCCGGCCAGCCCGGCCAGCAGCATCACGAATTCGTCGCCGCCCAGCCGCGCCACCGTGTCGGCGGGGCCGGCCAGTTGCGACAGCCGCTGCGCGGCGGCACGCAGCAGCAGGTCGCCGGTGGCGTGGCCGCGCGCATCGTTGATGTTCTTGAAGTGATCGAGATCGATGAACATCACGGCCGCATGCGGCGCCGCGGGGCCGGCGTCCAGCAAGGCCTGCAGGCGGTCCATCAGCAGGCGGCGGTTCGGCAGGCCGGTCAGCACGTCGTAGAACGCCAGCTGGTGGATTGCCTCGGCAGCCTTGCGGCGCTCGGTGACGTCGCGCCCGACCAGCACCCAGTGCGTGTTGATGCCATCCTCGCCGGCGAACGGGGTCAGTTCCATCTCGACCCAGTACGGCTCGCCGCTGCGCGTGTAGTTCAGCATTTCCGCGGTGACCGGTGTGCCGCGTTTCATCGCCTGCACCACCCGCGCGACTTCGGCGCGGGCGGTATCCGGCCCATGCAGCATGCGTGTACTTTGTCCCAGCATCTCGGCGCGCGTGTAACCGGTCCTGCGCAGCAGCGCATCGTTGACGAACACGATCGGCTGCTCGGCGCCGGGCTCCGGCACCGCCTGCGCGATGATCACCATTTCGTTCAGGCTGGCCACGGCGGCGGACGTCAGCCGCAGTTCCGCATTCACGGCCTGCAGCTTGTTGCGGCCATCCTCCAGGGAACCGTTGAAGGAGCGCAGGTCGTCCATCGAACGCGACAGGCGTTGCAGCAGCGCACTGCTGGTCAGCGTCAGCAGCAGGCCGATGCCCACGTAGTTCAGCACGATGACCAGCGTGGCTACCGGCGACTGGTCCGGCAGGTCCGACACGTAAAGGCGCGCATGGCCGGTCAGCGCCAGCGTGCCGATCGTGGCGCCGGACAGCGCCAGCGCGGCCAGGGCAGGCCAGGTGCCGAGCAGCACCGCGGCCAGGATCGGCGGCGCCAGCAGGTAGACCTGGCTGATCGGCCCGATGGTCAGCATCATCGCCACGCCGACGAAATACAGGATCGCCAGGAAGTTGAACACCCGCACGCGGTACGGCAGGCCGTGCGCGCGCCACAGCGCCAGCAGCCACGCCAGCGCGACGGTATCGACGAGCGTGACCATCCAGCGGCCGTGGTATGCCGTGACCGCGATGCTCGGCAGCGCCATGATCACGCCGAGCACCGCGAGGATCGAAAGCAGCAGGGTAAAGATCTTGATGCGCCAGTGCGCAATGTCGTTGAATGCCACGATGCTGCCGGGATGAAGTTTCCTATGGGAAATAGGATAACGCGGCAGGACGGGGTAAGTCATCCTTTAAGCACGGCCGTGCCGCAACTAAGTGGCAACATGTTGCGACTTGCTCACAAACATGGCAACGATGGAAACAGTTCCGGGAGCAGCAAGCCCGCTCCGGCATCAGCGATTCAGCACGCGCACATTGCTGACCGCCGGTGGCGCGGCGGAACGGTTTTGCAAGGTGTAGACCAGCGACAGCAGGGCCAGCGTCTGCACGCTGCGGTCTTCGCGCCCGGTGCCGGCCGACTCCGCATAGGGCGGCACGCTGAAGTGCTTGTCGCGGTAGTTCACGGCGACCGCGGCGCCGGGCGCCGGCTGGCAGCATTGCATGCGGAACAGGTAGGCCTGGCGGTGCCGGCCGATGCGCATCGCCACGGGCTCGATGCGGGTCGCGTCCGTCGCGTTCTGGTAGCGGCTGAGTTCACCCAGGTAGTACATCATCGATTGCGTGGAGCGCAGCACGAGCCTGGCTTCGGCGATGTCCGGCCCTGCCGCGGCGCGCGGTGCGGGCGTCTTTGGATCGGCGGGCTTGTCTTGCGGACGGCGCTTGTCGCCCGGGCCACCTACCGAGATCGACAGGGTGGAAAGCGCCTTGCCGATCTGCTTCAGCGTATCGGCCACCGGCGGTTCGGCCGGGCCGGCTGCGCTGGCGGTGCCGGAATCAGCGGAAAGCGCGGCAGGAGCGTCGGCAGGAGCGTCGGCCACGGCTGCCTGCACGGCATTGCCGTCGATGGCGCAATCGGCCGCGCCGGCAATGCCGGACTTGCCCGAGCCATAGGAATCGAGCTTGACGCCCGCTTCCCTGGTCACCTGCGCGAGGCGGTAGTAGCGTGGCGCGCCGGCCTTGCGCGTGCCGGGTTCCGCGGCCAGCTGCCGGCCTTCGGCGTCCACTTCCACCGGCACCAGCCCGGCGTTTTTCGCCGTGGTGATGACACCGACATCCGCCAGTCTTTCAGCCGGGAACGGCTCGCCGAAAAACTCGTGCGACGTGGATTCGGACAGTACCAGCCGGCAGCCGGCAACCACGTCGACCAGCGCGCCGAATGCCGGGAAGGTTTCGTTGCGCGGGCTGTTGACCAGGTTGTGCAGCAGGTTGCCGTGGCTGTCGTAGGTTTCCACCGCGCCCACGAACATGTACAGCAGAATCGGCAGCGGCCAGCCCTGGCTGGCGAAATAGGTCATCAGCCTGGCATCGACCGGCGTCGTCAGGCCGTTCATGAATTCCTGGGAAACGAGACTGACGGTATCCACCGCCGATGCCGATTCGAGCGTGGGCCGCAGGGCGTAGTAGGGCGCCGCCGCGCCGCCGAACGGGATGTCGAGCCCGACGATCGGCGTGCCGAGACCGCCGCCACCGGGCGAGGCGCGCACCGCGTTCACCTGCGTGAAATGCATCGGCATGCGCTCGTGCGCGCGGGCGATGTTCAGTACCAGGTAGGCATTGTGCGCATCTTCCTGCACGATGTTGGACGTGATCGCGCTGCGCACCAGCGGCCCGGAACAGCCGGCCAGCAAGGCCGCGGACACGGTGGCGGCCACGCAGGACCGGAAGGCCGTGCGCAAGCGGGATTCGTGCGATGCCCGTGTGACGCTGCCGTTCCGCTGCCCTGCCATCCTGTTCCTCCGCGCGATCGATGAAAAGGCAGGCTAAGGCGCGCACTATTGAATGTCAATGAAATAACTTTTCGTAAGTGGCAATACAAGCTCACAGCAGCGACAGCGCCGGCGGGCCATCGCGACCCAGCCAGGTGGCATCGAAGCGTTGCTGCGTCGCCGCCAGCGCCGCAGCGTCGCCGCGTTGCCGGTACACCTCGACGAGGCCGCGCAGCGCCCAGCCATTGCCAGGGGTACGCGCCAGCGAGGCGCGGAAGGTCCGTTCGGCGGCATCGAGCCGGCCGGCGCGCAGCTGGACCGCGCCGAGCGACTGGCGCACCGGGTAGTACCAGTAAGGCGGCTCGGTGTAGGGCAGCGTGTCCTGCACGTCCACCGCTTCCTGGTACGCCGCCAGTGCGGCCGGCAGGTCGCCGCGCGCATCGGCCAGGCGGCCGGCGGCCACGGCCCGCGCCGTGCGCACGATGGCCCGCGCCGGCACGTTCGCCGCCTCGACCGGGGCAAAGTCCGCCGTGCGTTCCAGCGCCGACAGCGCGGCGACTTCCCGCTGTGCCGCGGCGTGGGCCCCCTTGCGGGCGTGGCCGACGGCACGCGCGTAGTGCCACATCGCCTTCACCAGCACCAGCCCGTTGCCGGGGTCGGGCAGGGCCAGCAGCGCATCGGGGCTGGAGAACTGCACGTGCGAGAAGTAGGGCGCCGCCTTCACCGGCTGCATCATCGCGAATTCCTGCACCAGTTCCGCCGGCAGTGCGCGGTCGAGCTTGGCGGCGGCATCCAGCGCCGTGGCGCCGTCGCCGCCCATCAGCGCCGAAACCATCACGAAATGGATGTTGTGCGGATAGTAGGCGCCCTTGTACACCGCATCGCTGGCGGCATTGCCGAAATAGGCTTCGTCGGCCGCGATCGCGTCCTGGTTCGAACGCAGCGCTTCCCGGTACAGGCCCACCCGGTAGTAGATGTGGGAGGGCATGTGCACCAGGTGGCCGGCGCCCGGCGCCTGCGCCGCCAGCAGCCGGGCGGAGGGCAGCGCCTTTTCCGGATGGCTCGATGCCTCCACCGCATGGATGTAGTAGTGGGCGGCGCCCGGATGGCGCGGGTTGCGTTCCAGCACGCGCTCGAGCGCATCGACCATCTCGGCCGTGCGGCCCTTGGCCCGCGTGCCGGCGGCTTCCCAGTAATCCCATGGCGCCAGGTCCATCAGCGCTTCGGCGAACAGCACCTGCACCGTGTCGTCGTTGGGGAAGGCGCGCGCCGCATCCGTCATCGCTGCCGCGTAGGCCTTGTCCAGCGCGGCCCGGTCGGCGCCTGGCGAAGCTGCGTAGCGCCGGGCCACCGCGCGGATCAGGGCCTGCTCGACGGGTGTGCTCCGCGGTGCCAGCTTCGCGGCTGCCTGCGCCGCGGCGAACGCCGGTTCCACCGCCTGCGCGAACATCGGCGCATTGATGTTGGGACCCAGCACCAGCGCCTCGCCCCACCAGCACATGGCGCAGTCCGGGTCGAGCGTGCGCGCGGCGTTGAAGGCGCGCGCCGCCTCGGCATGGTTGAAGCCGAACGCCAGCCGCAGGCCCTGGTCGAAATAGGCCTGCGCCTTCGGCTGCTTCGTGGTGACCGGCACGTGCAGCGTGCCCAGGTTGCCATACAGCGGCGGCATGCCTGCCGGTGGTGTCGCGCTGTCGCTGGCCGAGGGCCGGAACGGCGCCGTTTCGGCCTGCGCCAGCACGAGTCCCGCCGGCAGTGGCGGAGGACCCGGCCGGGCCGACGTGCACACGGGCGCATCGGCCGGCAGCGGGCCGGCTCCGCCGCGCCGCTCGGCCAGCGAGGGCGCCAGGACCGCCGTGACGGCGGCGACGGCGGCCGCGGCCGCCAGTACCGGTTTCGCTTTCATCATCCCTCGCTTCGAACGTTATGGGTGTAATCGATTTGAATGCCGGAGGCAGGGCGGGTTCCGGGTCTTGAATGGCGTTATGTGTAGAATCAAGTTACGTCATTTCTCCGGGAATGCAATGCCGAAGCTGGCCTGGGTCCTGTTGCCGCTGGCGCTGTACGGCGCCGGGTTTTGCCTGGCGCTGGCGCGCGGCAGGGCACCGTCGCGCCACGGGCTGAACGTGCAGCTCAGCGTGCTGCTGATGGGCTATCTGCTCGCCACGGCCGGGCTGGGCATCTTCTGGGTGGCGAACCAGCAGTTGCCGGTGTTCGACTGGCACTACCTGTTTGGCTACGGCACGCTTGCGCTGGTGGCGCTGCACCTGTGGTTCAACCTGCCGGTCGTATGGCGCACGTTGCGCGGCGGTGGCCGCACCACGGCCCGGACCACGGCCAGGACCGCTGCCGGGCCGCGGCGTCCGCTGCCGGCGCTGGCCATCGTGGCCGCGGCGGTCGTAGCGTCAGCGGGCGCCGGATATCTGGCGGGCGCGTTGCGCGCACCCGCTCCGGCGGCGGTGGCGCTGGAAGACGACGTGGCTGCCGTGGTGCGCTTCCACCAGCACTCGTCGCTATCGCGTACCGGCGTGTTCGGCAGCATGCCCGGCTTCGACTGGGGCGACGCGCCGCCGCCGTTCAAGCGCTATCCGGATGCCGCGGGCATTGCGCTCGGGCCGGTGGCCGGTGCGGGCACCGCCCTGTCGGCCGCCCTGCGGGTACCGGCTGCACGAACGGGAGCGCCCACGCTGGCGGAAGCGGGCACGCTGCTGCAACTGGCCGCCGGCATCACGCAGCGGCGCGGCGGGCAGGTGCTGCGTGCCGCGCCATCGTCCGGCGGGCTGTTCCCCAGCGAGCTGTACCTGCTGGCTCGCCGCGTCGAAGGGCTGGCGCCCGGCATTTACCATTACGACGTGGCAGGCGGGCGCCTCGCTTCGCTGGGCGCGCTGCCGGCGATCGACGGCATGCCGTCCGCCACCGATGCCGATGCCGCCATCGTGCTCACGTCCATCTTCCACCGTTCCGGCTACAAGTATCGCGAGCGGGCCTGGCGCTATGCGGTGGCCGATGCCGGCCACCTGCTGGAAAACCTGCGCGTGGCGGCGCACGCGGCGGGGCTGCATGCAGCGCTGTCATCGCGTTTCGACGAAGGCCTGCTGGCCGGCGCGCTGGGCGTCGATGGCGTGCGCGAAGCGCCACTGGCCGTGATGGAATTGCGCCGTGACGGCGGCCCGGTACCGGCCGCGTTTGCGCCCGCGTCGATACCTGCATCGGCAAACCCCGCCGCGCTGGGTGCCACCAGCCGGATACAGCAGGCCACGTCGCTGCGCATCCCCGCTCTCCGCAACGGGGCCACCATTGCCCTGCCGGCACCGCAGCCATCCGCGATGCCGGTGGCCCGGGCCATCGCCGAACGGCGCAGCAAGCGCCGGTTCACCGCCGCTGCCGTGCCGCTGCCGGTACTGGCGTCGCTGCTGGCCGACCTGCGGCAGCCGGTGCAACTGTCCGCCGCCGTGCGCATCCATCTCGTCGTCAATCGCGTGCAGGGGTTGAGACCGGGGGTTTATCGTTACGGGCCGGGCCATGGACTCGAACGCGTGCGCAGCGGCACGTTCGCCGCCGCCGCGCGCTCGGCCGCGCTGGCCCAGGACGCGATCGGCGATGCCGCCGTCGTGCTGGTCCTCGCCGCCGACCGCCGCACCATGCTGGCCGAAGGGGCGCGCGGCTACCGCCATGCCTTCCTCGAAACCGGCCTCGTCGGCGAACGGTGGCTGCTGGGCGCCACCGCCCGCGGCCTCGGCGCCTGCCCCGTGGGGGCGTTCTACGACGACGAAGCCGCCGCGCTGGTCGGTGTCGATGGGCGACGCGAATGGGTGCTGCACTTTGCCGCGCTGGGCGTCGCGGCGCCGCAGTAAATGCCCTGCCGATGGTAGACTTTCCGCTTCCCCCCAGCCATTTTTCGTCATGCCCGACCTTCCCGCCGCCGATATCCACCTGCGCAGCTACGGTGCGCAGCGCGAGTCCGACCGCCATGCGTTCGCGCAGCTGGTGCTGCCCGTCGCGGGCACGGTGCTGCTCGACATCGAAGGGCACGAAGGCCGGCTCGATCCGCTGCATGGCGCACTGGTGGCACCTGGCGCGTGGCATGCGCAGTGCGGTACCGATGGCAACCGGTCGGTCATTGTCGACATCGGGGACGACAGCGGTTTCCTCGCGCAGGGCGACTGGCAGCGCCTGCTGGAACGGCCGTTCACGCCGCTGGCGGCGGCCGCGCGCAAGCTCGTCGAGTACATGGCACTGATGCATGGCACGCCGGCGCTGCGCCCGGCGCTGGTCCATGGCTGGGTGCCGCTGCTGCTCGATGCGCTGGCGCAGGCCCCGGCCCAGCCCCGGTCCAGGCTGGCCGCGCTATGCGCCGGCATCGAAGCCGGGCCGGGACAGCCATGGACGACGGCATCGATGGCGCGGTACGCCGGCGTCAGCATCAGCCGGCTTCATGCGCTGTTCCGGGAAGAGCTCGATGCGACGCCCCATGCATGGCTGATGGCGCGGCGGCTCGGGCGTGCCTGCGAATGGCTGGCGGCCGGCAGCGGTACCATCGCCGAGGTGGCGCTGGCCGCGGGCTTCACCGACCAGAGCGCGCTGACGCGGGCAATGCGCGCCGCGCTCGGCACAACGCCGGCCGCGTACCGCCGCGCCAGCCAGGAGAATGGCGCAAGAACGCGCGAGGAATCGCCAAGAAAATAAGGCCGCCAACGTCGAGAATCTCCTTTTCGAGGAGATTCGAGATGGTCGAACATCACCGCCGCGGTATCGCCGCGGGCATCGCGGCCGGCGCCGTCTGGGGGCTGATCTTCGTGGCCCCCGGACTGGCGCCCGGTTTCACGCCGCTCCAGCTCTCCGCGGGCCGCTACCTGGCCTACGGCATCATCGCCGCGCTGCTGCTTGCGCCAACGTGGCGCGCCGTGACGGCGCGGCTCACGGCGGCCGACTGGCGCGCGCTGGCCGGCCTGGGGCTGGCCGGCAATATCGTCTACTACGTACTGCTGGCCGCCGCGGTGCAGGCCGGCGGCGTGGCCATGGCGTCGCTCGTCATCGGCCTGGCGCCGATCGCCATCACGCTTGCCGGCAGCCGCGACCGGCACGCTGTGCCGCTGCGGCGGCTGATGCCATCGCTGGCACTGAGCGCGGCCGGCCTGGCCTGTATCGGCAGGGATGCGCTGTCTACGTCGGGTTCGCCAGTCGGCTTGCTGTGCGCGCTCGGTGCACTGGTTTCGTGGACGCTGTACGCGGTGTGGAACAGCCGCGTGCTGGCGCGGGCGGGCACGGTGTCGGGTGGGCAGTGGAGCTTGCTGGTTGGCGTGGTCACGGGGCTCGAGGCCCTCGTGCTCGCGGTACCGGCCTTCGTGTGGACAGAGGGGGCGCACGAGGCGGCCGCATGGTGGCGCTTCATCGGCGTCGTTAGTACCGTCGCCCTGCTGTGCTCCGTGTTCGCCAATACCTTGTGGAACTTCGCCAGCCGCGCCCTGCCGCTGGCGCTGACGGGGCAGATGGTCGTGTTCGAGACGCTGTTCGGCCTGCTGTACGGCTTCCTGTGGGAAGCACGCTTGCCCACGCGGTACGAAAGCGCGGCGATCGTGCTGCTGGTGGCCGGCGTGGTGGCCTGCGCCGTGGCACATCGCGGCGACAGGCCGCGGCGGGCGCCTGCAGGCGCCCAACCGCAGCCCTTGCCTTAGCGCTTGGCCGCGCTGGCTTCGCGCAGCACGCGGAACTCGGACTCCTTGCCCCAGTTCGGCCAGTCGCGCGATTCGGCCAGGTCGCGGCCCACGCCATACAGCATCTCCAGGTCGCTGGCCATGCCGGTGAACGGCCACTTCGGATTCCACTCGTCGGCCGGCTGGTGGTAGCGGTCCTTCGTGTAGTTCTCTTCCTCGGCCTTGCCGGCCGCGGTGCCGCCGGCGACCCAGTCCTCGCCAGAACCGAACGATACCGCCGGCACGCCGCGCTTGGCGAACGGGAAGTGGTCGGAGCGGAAGAAGTAGCCCGCTTCCGGCTTCGGATCCGGCGCGTAGGCCTGGTTGCGTTCGCGCGCCTTGGCGACCAGGCGGTCCAGCAGGTCCAGCTTCGCGCTGCCGGAAATCGTGAAGTTGCGCGACGGGCCGTGCGGGCTCAGGGCGTCGACGTTGATCACGCCGACCGTCTTCTCCAGCGGGTAGAGGGGATTGGCCGCGTAGTACTCGGAGCCCAGCAAGCCTTTCTCTTCGGCCGTCACGGCCAGGAACACCACGCTGCGCTTCGGTGCCGGCGCCTGCGCATAGGCGCGCGCCAGTTCGATCAGCGCGGCCATGCCGGTACCGTTGTCGACGGCGCCGTTGTAGATCTTGTCGCCTTTGGCATCCGGCGCGCCCACGCCCAGGTGATCCCAGTGGCCGCTGTAGATGATGGTTTCGTCGGCACGCTCGCTGCCCGGAATCAGCGCCACCACGTTGCGCGACTTGATCACCTGCGCATCGACCGCGTAGCGGGCCGACAGCGTCACGCCGGCCAGCGGCACCGGCTTGAAGTCGCGGCTTTGCGCCTGCTTCTTGGCCGCGTCGAAATCCAGGCCGGCGCGCTTGAACAGGTCGGCCGCGGCGTCGCGCTGGATCCATGCTTCCATCGGCGCATGCGATTTGGCCGGATCCTTGCGCACGATGTCGTACATGACGTTGGTGTTCGAATTCTTCACGGTGGCCCAGCCGTACGATGCCGGCGCCGTTTCATGCACGATGATCGTGCCCAGCGCGCCGCGGCGCGCCATCTCCTCGTACTTGTAGGTCCAGCGGCCGTAGTAGGTCATCGCCTTGCCGCCGAAGTCGCCGGCACCCGTTTCGAAATCCGGATCGTTGATCAGCACGATCGCCAGCTTGCCCTTCAGGTCCTGGCCCTTGAAATCGTCCCAGTTGCGTTCCGGCGCGGTGACGCCGTAGCCGGCGAACACCAGCGGCGCGTTCTTGAAGTCCACCAGCGGCTTGCCGTTCATTGCCGCGCGCACCGCCATCTGCTCGCCCTGCGTCCACTTCAGCGCATCCTTGCCGGCGTGGACGGTCAGCGCCACCGGGCCCTTGATCTGGAAGCGGCCCAGCGGCACTTCCTGCGTCCAGCCGCGCTTGCCGCCGGCGATGTCGCCGCCCGGCTGCGCACCGGCCGCCTTGAACTGCTCGACGAGGTAATCGACCGTTTTCGTCTCGCCCGCGGTATGCGGCTCGCGCCCTTCGAAGGCATCGGAAGACAGCACCTTGACGTGCTGGGACAGGCGTTGCGGGTCGAATGTCGGGGTGGCCGCATGCGCCGCGAACGCGGCCAGCAGCAGCGTGGCCAGCAGGGTTTTTTTCACTCGGGATCTCCATGTGTCAAACGATGAAGCAGCAAGTATCGTCCGAACGGCCGCCGCGGTAAACCCTTCAGGGCATTTCGGCGCCTTCGCGCCTGCCGGCGTTCTGCAGGCCGATCCGGTCGTGCTCGAACGACTGCGCCAGTTCCTGCCGCGCTTCTTCCTGGATCGAGATCATCTGCGACTCGTCGCGGAAGTGCGGGAACATCGCTTCCAGCGTGGCCAGGTTGTGTTCGCGGAACCTGGTGCGCGCCAGCTGCGCGCTGGCTTCGTCGATGCCCAGCTGGCGCATGGCGTGCTCGCCGATGCGCAGCGCCGCTTCGAAGGTTTCGCGCTCGACGATGTCGACGCCCCGTTCGCGCAGCTCGAACAGGTGCGTCACGTTGCGCGCCCGGCCGATCATCTTCAGGTGCGGGAAATGCTCGCGCACCAGGTCCGCCAGCCGCAGGCTGGTGTCCATGTCGTCGATCGCATTGATCAGCAGCACCGCCTTGTCCGCCTCGGCGGCGCGCAGCAGGTCGAGCCGCGTGGCGTCGCCGTAGAACACCCGCAGGCCGAAGCGGCGCAGCATGTCGATCAGGTCCGGATCGTTGTCCAGCACCGTCATGCGGATGCCGGAGGCGGCCAGCATGCGGCCGGCGATCTGGCCCACGCGGCCGAAGCCGGCGATGATGACGCGCGCGCCATCGGGTTCGATGGTGTCGGCCGGCTTCGGCGGCACGGCGTGCAGGCGCCGGCTCAGCCGCTCGGCGCCCGCCATCGCCAGCGGCGTCAGCGCCATCGATACCGCCACTACCAGTACCAGCGTCTCGCGCCATTGGGCCGTGAGCACGTTGGCGTCCTGCGCCACGGCCAGCACCACGAAGGCGAATTCGCTGCCCTGTGCCAGCAGCCCGGCGAACGGCCAGCGCTGCACCGCCGGCACCGGCAGCGCGCGCGCGGCCAGGCCGAGCAGCACCATCTTCAGCAGCACGTAGCCGACGGTCAGCGCGGCGATCCACAGCGGCGCCGCGGCCAGCAGGCCGAAATTGACCGACATGCCGACCGACGTGAAGAACAGCCCCAGCAGCAGGCCCTTGAATGGTTCCAGGTCGGTTTCCAGCGCCTTGCGGTATTCGGAGCCGGCCAGCAGCACGCCGGCCAGGAAGGCGCCCAGGCCCATCGACAGGTCGGCCAGTTCCATCAGCTGGGCGATGCCGAGCACCAGCAGCAGCGCGAACGCCGTGAAAATCTCGCGCAGGCCGGTGCGGGCGATCAGCCGCAGCGCGGGGCGCATCGCATAGCGGCCGACCAGCAGCACGCAGGCCACGGCGGCGACGGCGAACAGCGGGTTGAAGTCGGCCGCGCCGCCGCCGCCCAGCAGCGGCACCGCCACCAGCAGCGGGATCGCCGCCATGTCCTGGAACAGCAGGATCGCAAAGGCCGCCTGGCCGGCCGGCGTGTTGTCCAGGTGGCGTTCGTTCATGTTCTGTACCGCGATGGCTGTCGACGACAGGGCCAGCGCGATGCCGGCCACCAGCGCGCCGAGCCACGGCATGCCGAGCAGCCAGGCCACGGCGCCGAGCACGAGGCCGCAGGCCGCCATCTGCAGTGCGCCGCCGCCCAATACCAGACGGCGCATCGCCACCAGCTTGGCCGGCTGCAGCTCCAGGCCGATCAGGAACAGCATCAGCACCACGCCGATCTCGGCCACGTGGCCGATCAGTTCCACCTCGCCGATCAGGCCCAGCCCCCACGGGCCGATGATGGCGCCGCCGATCAGGTAGCCGAGCACCGAGCCGAGGCCGAGGCGCTGGGCCAGCGGCACCAGCAGCACGGCGGTAACGAGGAAGACGATGGGTGTGAGCAGCAGGTCGTGCATGGCGTCGTGGGTTGCAGTTGAGCAGGTTGCAATGGTACGTCTTCCTGGCACTGTCCGCGGCGCATTTGCTATGCTGCGAAGTTCAACGAATTACGGAGCGAATGATGGTCTCGTTGCAGGAACAATTGATGAAGGCCGGCCTGGTCGACAAGAAAAAGGCCGCCAAGGTCCACCAGGACAAGAGCAAGCAGAAGAAGGAAGCACTGCGCAGCGGCACGGTGGTGGTCAATGAAACGAAGGAAGCGGCCCTCGAGGCGCAGCGCCGCAATGCCGAGCGGGCACGCGAATTGAACGCGCAGCGCGACGCGGCGGCGCAGCAGAAGGCGATCGCCGCGCAGATCGCGCAACTGGTGAAGCAGAACCGGCAGCCGAAGGGCAACGGCGACATTGCCTACAACTTCACGTACGGCACGAAGGTCGAGCGGATCCATGTGTCGGCCGCCGTGCGCGACCACCTGGTGGCGGGGCGGCTGGTGATCGTCGGCCAGGGCCAGACGTTCGAGCTGGTGCCGCGCGTGGTGGCGGACAAGATCGCCGAGCGCGATGCGTCGCTGGTGGTTCGCGTCAGCAAGCCCTCCGCCGCCGTGGCAGCGGAAGACGATCCATATGCCGACTACAAGATCCCGGACGACTTCGACTGGTAAGCGGCGTTGGCGGCCGGCGGCGCAATTGTGTCATAAAGGAAAACACACTGTTGCATTTCCGCTGAAAGCGTTGTTTGGAAAACAGGTATTAACGTAAAGAAACTAGCGGACTGCTACCATGTCGGCTCAGGCTGTCGGCCGCGAGGACAACATGGGTTCGCTTTTTCAACGTATCGGACTGTCACTGGGGGCGCGCGCGCTTCCGGTGGGCGTTTTCGTTGCCGGCGTACTCGCCTCCACCTATGCCGGCGTGGTCCGTTACGACCATGCGCAGACGGAGCGCGCGGCCGCACAGCAGGACGCCGCCGAGGATTTCCTGTTCCTGCTGCGGCACCGCCTGACGCTGTACGAGGGCGCGACCCGCGACCTGGCTGCGCTGTTCAGTGCTTCCGATGCCATCCGGGCCGAAGAGTTTTCCGCCTTCATTACCGCCAGCCAGGTGTTCCAGCGCTACGACGGTATCCGCGTGTTCGGCTACGTGGCACGCGTGCCGGCCGGCGACGTGGCCCGGTTCGAACGCGATACGCGCCGCGAAGTGCCGGGTTTCCACCTCGTCGATCCTGCGCCCGCGCACGAGTATTACCCGGTGGTGTACGGCGAGCATGCCTTCGACCCGGCGCGGATGACGGCGTTGCTGGGCGTCGACTTCGCGGCGTTTCCCGAACGCCGGGCGGCGATGCAGGAGGCGGCGCGGCGCGGCGAGCCGGTGGCGACGCGGCGCATGTCGACCATCCTCGACTCGCAAGGGCGCTCGATCGTCCAGGTCTATGCACCGGTGAGGCCGCCGGGCTCGGGGACTGTGAAAGGGTACATCTTCTCCACGCTGTACACGAACGTGATGTTCGCCGGCCTGGACAACGGCCGCATGTCGCGCCAGTTCGACCTGGAAGTCTATGACGGCTCGGTGGCGCCGGAAAACCTGGTGTACGGCGCGGCGCGTGCGCCCCATGCGCTGGCGCAGCGGGGCGAGCGCCCCGCCTACGGCAGCGCCGTGCGGTTTGCCAACCGCGCGTGGCTGATTCATCTTTATGCCAGGCCGGGGGCAGGCGATACGGAACCCGCCCGCGCGGCGGTGCTGTTCGCGATGGCCAGTTCGCTGCTGTCGCTGGCTGCCGCCTGGGCAACGGCCGCATGGCTGCGCAACCGCGCGCGCCAGCGTGCCATGCACGATTTCAGCGAACGCTTCGCCGCCTTCTTCGAGCATCATCCGTTTTCCGTGTGTGCGATCGACAAGCAGCGGCGCTTCCTGCATGCCAACGACCAGTTGCTCAGGGAGCTGGGGGTCGACCGGCAGGCACTGCTCGGCAAGCGGGCCGGCGCCTATGTGGATCCGGCCGACCTTGCCAGCGTGGAACGGCAGCTGGACGAAGCGCTGGCCGGGCGTGCGGTGGCCTTCGCGACCCGCGTGCCGGGTGCCGCCGGCCGCATGGTGGACATGTCGATCGTGCTGATCCCGATGAGCACCCGCGACGACGTCACGCACGTGCTGGGTTTTGCCGAGAACATCACCGAGCGCAAGGACGCCGAACGGGCGCTGTACGAGTCGCGGCAGATGCTGCAGCTGATCCTCGACAATATCCCGCAAAGCGTGTTCTGGAAGAACGCCGACAGCGTGTACGAAGGCGGCAACCGTGCGCTGCTGGCCGATGCGGGGCTGGCCACCGATGCGGACCTGATCGGCAGGACCGATGCCGACCTGCACTGGAAGGACCGGGCGCCGCAATACCGGCAGGTGGACCTGGAAGTGATGCAGTCCGGCGTGGCGCGGATGCGGATGCAGGCGCTGGACCGCGACATCGCCGGCGCCGAGCGCTGGGTCGAGACCAGCAAGATCCCGCTGAAGGACGATGCCGGCAACGTCACCGGCGTGCTGGCCGTGACGGAGGACATCACGGCGCGCAAGTACATGGAACAGGAGCTGTTCCGCCTGGCCCACCACGATTCGCTGACGGGCCTGCCCAACCGCGGCTACTTCAACGGCCAGCTGGAACAGGCGGTCGCGCGCGCCCAGCGGCACGGCGGCCTGGCGCTGATGTATTTCGACATCGACCGCTTCAAGGGCATCAACGACACGCATGGCCACGACGTGGGCGACGAAGTGATCCGCATGTTCGCCAGCCGCGTGCAGGCCGTGGTCCGCGAAGCCGACTTCGTGGCGCGCCTGGGCGGCGACGAATTCGTGCTGATCGCCGAAGGCCTGCAAGGCCCCGCGGCCGCCGCCGTGATCGCGCAAAAGATCGTCGGCGCGATGGTGCCGCCGTTCCAGCTCGGCGCCGCCACGCTGCAGGTCACCACCAGTATCGGCATCGCCACGTTCGCCGCGGGCCAGACCGCGCGCACGCTGATCCGCGCCGCCGACCAGGCGATGTACGACGCCAAGCGGGCGGGGCGGAACTGCTTCCGGATCGCCGCGGCGGGCGACGACCGGAGCGTGACCTAGGCCAGGCGCATCAGGGATCGAGCGGATCCCACGGGTCGACGCGCAGCGAGCGCGGCGACGGCAGGAACTCCAGCTCGTAGGGCGACAGCCGGGTGCCGACCGTGCCCGGCTGGTAGCCCAGTTCCGCCGGATTGCGCGCCGCGAACTCGGGACTCTCGATGTAGGCGCTCTGGCTGGAATTGGCGACGATCAGCGTCGGCCGGTCGAGCGGCGCGCCCATGCCCACCAGGCGCCGCGTGGCGTTGCGCAGGTTCGTCGTTGTATGGCGCGCATAGGGCTCGATGACGATGCGGTCCGCCGGAATCCCGTAGCGCTCGATCAGCACCTTGCGCATTTCGACGGCCTCGTTGAAGCGCGAATCCTTCGGATGGACGGCCGCGCCGCTGGTGATGATGAACGCCGCTTCGCCCTCGGCGAACCGGCTGGCGGCCAGCCGCAGGTGCAGCTTGCCGCGCGCGCTCAGCGAGATCGCCGGGTTCTCCGGCCCCACGCCCGGGATGATGATCGCCGTGTACCGGTAGCGCTTCCAGTCGATGCCGCGGGCCCGCGCGAACGCCGCCGCGTTGTGCGTCTTGTCGAGCGGCTCGAACGCCACCGCGTCGCGCCGTTCGTTGACGTCGATGAGGGCGACCGCCAGCGGAATGCTGGCATCCAGGCTCAGGGCCGGATCATTCCTGCCCGCCCCGGCCAGCCAGATGGCGTCCGCCACCAGCGCCTTGAACTCGTCGCTGCCCGTCTTTTCCACCGATCCGTCGATCTTCGGATAACGCGACTCGGTCCCGAAACCGTAGATCTGCAGGATCGCGTTCAGGCCGCGCAGTTCGCGCACGACCTGCGCCTTGACGCCGTCGTCGGCGATCGGCGGGCCGTTCGGCGCGACCGTGGGAAGCGCCGGCACGGCGCGCGCCACCGCGTCCATTTCCTCGTCGGTCCAGGTGGATGCCAGGAACAGGCACTTCGAAGCGCCCTGGCATGCGTCGATGCGCTTCCTGCGGCTGTCCAGCACCGCGGCCAGCGCCGGCGGCGGCGCGGCCTTGATGCTGGCCACGGCCGGGAACAGCTGGCTGGCCATCAGCGCCCAGTACTGGTCCTTGACCGGGGCGGCGTGGGAGGGGAGGGCGGCAGCCAGCGCCGCCGCGAGGATGAGGTGCTTCAGTCGCTTCAGGTTCATCATTTTCCTTACCATGCCTTGCTCACCATGAAACGGGCACTGCGCCCGAACACGGGGCGGCCATAGATCGCCACGTTGCTGCCCTGGCCGGCCAGCGTGTCGGTACGCGGATTGCCTTCCGTGAGGCCTTTCTCGTTCGTCAGGTTGTCGCCGGTGAGCTGGAACTGCCAGTCGCCGCGGGTGACGGTGATGCCGGCGCCGACCGAGTGGTACGACGGCAGCGCGGTGGCGTTGAACAGGTCGACGAAGCGCTTGCCCGTATAGGCATAGCTGCCGGTCACGTCGATCGCGTTGTCGCCCACCCGGAAGCTGTAGCCCGGGCGCACATTGCCGAACACCTTCGGTTCGCGGACGATCCGGTTGCCGACCACCTGCGATGGATCGGCCCCGGTGGCGCTGACGAAGTTGCGGTATTCCGGTTCCTGGATGGTCAGCGATGCGTTGACGACGAAGCGGTCCGTCACGTACCAGGCGCCATCGGCTTCGGCGCCGCGGATGACGGCCTTGCCGAAGAACGGCACGGTCTGGTCGTTGCGCCCGGTGACCGGGTTGAACGCGACGAACGAAGCGTTCAGCGGATCGAACTGCGTGTAGAAGCCGGTGATGTACAGGTATGAGCGGCCGAAGGTGGTCTTGAAGCCGGCTTCGTACTGGTTGGCCTTGGTCGTCAGCACCAGCGGATCGACGGATGCGGCCACCTGCATCGTCGGCGGCACTTCGAGGTGCGAAGCGCGCAGGTAGCCGCCGAAGCGGGTGGAAAAGTCGTAATTGGCGCCGACCGTCCAGTTGGTGGTGTGCGGCTTGTAGACGTGCTCCTGGCGCTCGCCGGTGAAGGCGCGCGTGGTGTTGTCGGCCAGCGTGGCCGCGTTGCCCAGGTTGGCCGCCTTGGTCAGCAGCGCGTAGCCGTCATAGTTGTAGCGTTCGGTGCGCACGCCCGCGTCGAGGCGCAGCCGGTCGGAGATTTCCCACGTGTCGTTCAGGTACAGCGCCGCCATCCTGGCGTCGACCTCGCCGCCGTTCAGCGTCGTCGTGTAGCGCAGCACGCCGTTGTCCGTGACGGAGCCGAGCACCGTGCCGGATGCCGAATAGGCCAGCAGGTCGAGCGTGCGCGGCTGGCCCTGCACCTCGATCAGCATGTCGTTGTAGACCGACTGGCTGGTGGCGCCATAGGTGCTGCCGTAGAAGCCCACCTTCAGGTCGTGGCTTCCCAACCCGGTTTGGAAGTTGCGCGTGACATTGAGATCGACCTGGTTCGAGTGGAAGTCCGACTTCAGCGCGCGGTATTGTCCCTGCATCACCAGGCCCGAGGCGGTGGCGGGATCGTAGGCCTGGCCGGTAGCCGAAAACGCGTAGCCCAGGCGGTCCACCGCGCCGAACGCCGTCCTGGCGGCGGCGAGGAAGCCGTTGGCGAAGGTGCCGGCATCGGCCGGGTTCGACGTCGAATAGAACGCATCGAAATCGAGCTTGCCCTTCGTGAAGCCGGCCTTGGCCGAGACCTGCCACGGACCCAGTTCGCCGTCGTACTGCAGGCCGATGTTGCCGAAGCGGAGGTGGCGGCCGTTGGCAAGGTCGCGCTGGCTCGTCTGCAGCGTGCTGGTGCCGTCGAGGTACTGCTGGCGCACGCTGCGCAGCGACGGCGAGTTCATCGTGCCCTTGAAGTAATCGATGTACGGATCGAGCGATACGCCGGGATTGCGCGGATCCGCCACCGGGATCGGCAGGTAGAACACGTTATGGTCGTTGAGGAAGTTGGCGCTCAGTTTCCACGTGCCGGTATCGGTCACGCGCTTGATGTTGGCGCGCAGCTGCCCGCCCCGGTCGTTCGGGAAACCGTTGTCGCGGTGGCCGTCGTCTTCGCGGATGAAGCCGCCGATCGCGTAGAAGGTGCGGTCGTCGATCTTGCCGGCCTGGTAGGCATCGAGGCGTTTCAGGCCCGTGGTGCCGACGGTGACCTGGGCCTTGCCGCGGGTGGTTTCCGTGCCGGTGACCGTGGTGCTGTTGACGATGGCGGCCGCCTGGCTCGCGTAGATCGGCGCCGGGCCGCCGCGCACGACTTCGATGGTCTTCGTCATCAGGTCGTAGCGGTTCATGCTGTCGCCGCGGAAGAAGAAACCGTTAATTTCGGTCATCAGCGGCAGGCCATCCTGCTGGAACAGCGCATAGCCGTCGTCGGTCGGGATGCCGCGCACGCGCGTCACGTTCTGCACTTCGCCGCCGGTCGCCTCCACCTGGATGCCGGGCATCTTGCCCAGCAGGTCGGCCATGTTCAGCGGCGCCAGCTTCTGCACCTCGCTCTGCGACAGCGAATTGACCGCATACGAAACGTCGAAACGGCGCTGCGGGCGGGCCGAACCCGTGACCACCACCACCTGGGAATCGGTGGCTTCGGCAGGCTGGCCAGCCTGCCCGGCTTCCTCTGCTGCGACCTGGGCGAAGGCCGGCACGGCCAGCGCGGCCAGCGCACCGATCGCACAGGTGACTGCCAGGGTTGTTTTTTTCTTGATCAAGTTTCACTCCGGGTGGGTATGGAAAAAACATCAACCCCGGAGCATAGAAAGTAATTGTGACAACAGTATTTATGGCTTGTGAAAAGATAGCCTGTCCATGGCATCCGTCACCGACAGCGCCAAAAAAGCCGGCGCTGTCACCTGAGCCTGTGGAAGTTTCGCCAGGTCATCAGAAAAGAGCGCAATTGCCGCGCAGCGCGGCAATCAGGCAGTCTGCCGGCGCGGGCCAGCGCCGCCCGTCGAGGCCATGACGCCAGCCCAGGTAGTTCGGCAGGTACTTGCTCGCCACGCCGTTGAAGCGCGACAGCCAGCCATGAAAGCGGCTGTGATAGCCATTCACATGTTGCAGGTGGATGGCGCCGCGGGTGCGCACTCCCGCCCTCAGATTGACAGCTTCATGCAGGATGCCGGCACGGCGCGCGAATGTGGTGTAAGCGGCAGCGCTGTCCGACACCAGCAAGACATCGGCGGCCAGTATTGGGGTCAGGTGGTGCGCCAGCTGCCGCGCCGTGACCGGGCCTCGGCCGCAGACGAAATCCCGGGTTTTGCCATCACGGTCGCGTGCCACGAGGATGCAGTCTAGTTCCTTGGAGATACCGCGCCGTTTGGCCTTGCCGCCACGCCGACGCGCCGGCCGGTCCAGGTGCCGGCTGCCTTTCTGCGATTCGAGCAGATAGGTTTCATCCGCCTCGACAATGACTTGCAGCCGGGGTGGCCGGTCGTGCCGTGCTCCCCCCATGAAACGATGGCGCCAGCGAAAGCTGGTGTTGCGGTGAATGCCCGTGGTGTTGGCGGCACCCCGAACCGTACGCGAATCCAGTATCGCCTGCAGGAACAGCAGCCATTTACCGCGCAGGCGCAGGAAAGCGAACGGTGTACCGGTCAACGCACTGAAGGTGCGGCGGCACGTCAGGCAGCGGTAGCGTTGCAGTCCACCAGTGCTGCCGTGACGATGGATGCGGATAGCCGCGCAATGCGGACAGCGATCGCAGGGCCGGCCGAACTTTTCGATCAATTCAAGACAGGTTGCCAGTGACGAGGCCGACTCGAGCAGGGCACGCAGTGTCGCCAGTTGAGCGCTGGAGAACACGTCGAGTTGGCCGCGCAATCTTTCCAGCAAGCTGTTGAAAACGCCGTCATGCATCGCCGCCTCCATCGTCAATGAGGATGAGACACAAATGGCGACGAATGGTTCAGTTCATCCCACGGGCTCGGGTGACATCGCCAAAAGCCCGCGTAGCGCGGGCACAAGCCAGCGGCACGCCATGCGCGCGTGCCGCTGGGGAACGATGGCCGGAGCCGTCGGCTTGGCTTACTTCGGCATCACCACCGAGTCGATCACGTGGATCACGCCGTTGTCCGCCGCGATATCGGTCTTCACGACATTGGCCTTGTCGACCATGACCTTGCCGCTGCTGGCGGTCACGGTCAGGTTCGCGCCTTCGACCGTTTTCACGGCGCCCGGCTTCACGTCGGCCGCCATCACCTTGCCCGGCACCACGTGGTACGTCAGCACCTTCGCCAGCGCGGCCTTGTCTTTCAGCAGCGCGTCCAGCTTGGCCTTCGGCACCTTGGCAAAGGCCGCATCGGTCGGCGCAAACACGGTGAACGGGCCAGGGCCCTTCAGCGTTTCCGTCAGGCCGGCAGCCTCCACCGCCGTCACCAGGGTATTGAACGTACCGGCGGACTTGGCGGTATCGACGATATTGGCCGCCTGCGCAGCCCCGAAGGCCAGGCCGAAGACTGCCGTGAACAGGATTTTCTTCATTTTCAGTTTCCTCTCAAGTGGATCGAACAATGGTTGAACCGTTATATTGCCAACACATTGTGCAATTTAAGTTCTGCACGATTGAATGTCCATGGATTGACGCGGTATGATGCGATATTAATGGTTCAACGTCGGTTCAAAAAATGGATAATACTTCTCAGCAACCACTCTATCGCAGCGGCGTCGCCGCCCGTCTGGCCGGCTTGAGCGTGGAAACGCTGCGCGTCTGGGAGCGCCGCTACGGCGTATCGGAAACCCAGCGGTCCGAACGCGGCCAGCGCCTGTACACGGCCGGGCAGGTCCGCCGCCTCGGACTCCTGAAACAGCTGGTCGACAATGGCCATCCGATCGGCACGCTGGCGGCCTTGCCGCTGGAGCGGCTGGAAGAACTGGCGGGCGTGCGCGGGAGTGCTCCCGCGGCGCTGATGGCATTGCTGCGCGTGGCATTGGTGGGCGAAACGCTGGCGCGGCGGGTCGCCGCCACCGGCAATGGCCTGGAAGTGCAGCGTGTCGCGGCGCGCCTGGATGGCGACCTCGCGGCGCTGCAGGGCGCGTCGGTGGACGTGCTGCTGGTGGAGTTGCCCGAGCCGGACGAGACGATGGTGCCGCTGGTGGCGGCGGCGCGCGCGGCGGCCGGTGCGGCGGCGGTGGTGGTGCTGTACCGCTTCTGCGCCAGCGCCACGATCCGTGCGCTGCGCGCGCAGGACTTCATGGTGGCCCGCATGCCGTCGGAGATGGGCGAGCTGGCGCAGCTGTGCCGGGCGGCGCTGTCGGGGCGGCAGTTGCCACCGATCGACCGTACCGCCGAGCCGGTGCCGGCGGTACGCTTCGATGCGGCCGCGCTGGCCACGATCACGGCGGCCGGCAACCGCGTCGCCTGCGAATGCCCGCGCCACCTGTCCGACCTGCTGCTGATGGTGGGCAGCTTCGAACGCTACAGCGCCCAATGCGCCTCCCGCAGCGCCGAGGATGCGCAATTGCACCGTGAACTGGGCCATGCCGCCGGCCTGGCGCGCAGCGTGCTCGAGACGGCGATGGAGCGGCTGGTGGCGGCCGAAGGACTGCCGCTGCCGATCCTGTCGCCCCGGCCGTGATCGTCCCGCCCTGACCTCCGGGCGCGTGTCGGCTGCGCGCCACTACGTCACCTTACGTATGTCCTTCCGCGCCCCGGTTGGTGATGATGTGTCTACAACATCACACAACGAAAGGGATGCGAATGAAGCCGATCTGTACACGAGCGCTGCTTGCCGCCACGTCGCTGGCCGCCTCGCTGGCCGCCTCCGGCGCCCACGCCGGGGCCACGATTCCGTTTGGCGAGGACAAGTCGGTCAGCGTCGGCTTCGGCATGCGCGGCAGCTACGCCAATATCGAGAACGGCGCGCCGGACGGTTCGCACAGCAACGACTTCAACCTGGACAGCGCGCGCATCTTCCTCGGCGCCTCGCTGAACAAGAACATCAAGGGCATGTTCAACACCGAGTGGGACGGCGACCGCATCCGCGTGCTCGACGCGGCGGCGCAGTTCGCGATCTCGCCGGAACTGAACGTGTGGGCCGGCCGGCTGCTGTCGCCGAGCGACCGCGCCAACATGGCGGGTCCGTACTACTCGCTGGGCGGCGGCTACTGGGCCGGCGTGGCATCCCGTTACGGCTACAACGGCGGCATCTTCCGGGGCCGGGATGACGGCGTCGTCGTCTGGGGCAACCTGGCCGGCGGCAAGCTGGGCTACTCGTTCGGCGCGTTCGAAGGCCATACCTTCGGCATCGGCTCGCTGACGGACGACCAGGCCAGGGCCGCCGGCCTCAAGGCATCGGATAAGCCGATGTACGCGGGCCGCCTGCAATACGACTTCTGGGAAGCCGAACCGGGTTACTACGGCACCGGTACCTACCTGGGCAGCAAGGACATCCTCGCCATCGGCCTGGCCGGGCGCCAGCAAAAGGACGGCGTGCTGACCACGGCCGCCATCGGCGACTATGAATCCTGGAACGTCGACTTCCTGATGGAGAAGCGCCTCGGTACCGCCGGCGCCGTGTCCATCGAAGCGGCCTACTACGACTACGACACCGGCAACGCCGTGCTTGCCGAGCAGGGCAAGGCCTGGTCCGCCGGCGGCGGCTACATCTTCCCGATTGCCCTCGGCAGCCTGCAACCCTACGTGCGCTATCAGAAATTCGAGGCCGACACCGGCATCGACACGCGCCAGGAAGACGTGGGCGTGAACTGGATCATCGACGGCTACAACGCGCAGCTCGGCGCCGTGTACTCGCGCACAAAGATGACCCGTGCTTCCGACCAGTCGCGCTTCGTTGTCGCGCTCCAGCTCCAGTATTGATATCAACCCATTGATGAAGAGGACTACCATGCAAACCCGCCGCCATTTCGTCACTTCCATTGCCGCTGCCGCCGCCCTGTGCGCTGCCGGCCTGCCCGCCTACGCCGCCGACACGATCAAGGTCGGCATCCTGCATTCGCTGTCCGGCACCATGGCGATTTCCGAAACGTCGCTGAAGGACGTGGCCCTGATGACGATCGACGAGATCAACGCCAAGGGCGGCGTGATGGGCAAGAAGCTCGAAGCCGTCGTGGTCGACCCGGCGTCGAACTGGCCGCTGTTCGCCGAGAAGGCACGCCAGCTCGTTTCCAAGGACAAGGTGGCCGCGGTGTTCGGCTGCTGGACGTCGGTCTCGCGCAAATCCGTGCTGCCGGTATTCAAGGAGACCAACAGCCTGCTGTTCTACCCGGTGCAGTACGAGGGCGAGGAACTGGAAAAGAACGTGTTCTACACGGGTGCGGCGCCGAACCAGCAGGCGATTCCCGCGGTGGAATACCTGATGAGCAAGGATGGCGGCGGCGCCAAGCGCTTCGTGCTGCTGGGCACCGACTACGTGTACCCGCGCACCACCAACAAGATCCTGCGCGCCTTCCTGAAATCGAAGGGTGTCAAGGACAGCGACATCCAGGAAGTCTATACGCCGTTCGGCCACGCCGACTACCAGACCATCGTCGCCAACATCAAGAAGTTTTCCGCCGGCGGCAAGACGGCCGTGGTGTCGACCATCAATGGCGATTCCAACGTGCCGTTCTACAAGGAGCTGGGCAATGCGGGACTGAAGGCGACCGACGTGCCCGTGGTGGCATTCTCGGTCGGCGAGGAAGAGCTGCGCGGCGTGGACACCAAGCCGCTGCTGGGCCACCTGGCCGCGTGGAATTACTTTGAATCCGTGAAGAACCCGACCAACGCCTCGTTCGTGAAGAAGTGGAAGGCCTATGCGGCGGCGAAGAAATTGCCGAACGCGGCGACCGCGGTGACGAACGACCCGATGGAGGCAACCTATGTCGGCATCCACATGTGGGCGCAGGCCGTCGAGAAAGCCAAATCCACCGATACCGACAAGGTGATCGCGGCGATGGCCGGCCAGACGTTCAAGGCGCCTTCGGGCTACACGCTGACGATGGACATGACCAACCACCACCTGCACAAGCCGGTGATGATCGGCGAGATCAAGAGCGACGGCCAGTTCTCGGTTGTGTGGAAGACCAAGGAACCGGTGCGCGCGCAGCCATGGAGCCCGTTCATCCAGGGTAACGAGGGCAAGCAGAAGCTGTGATGGCACCACGGTAGTACCAGCTGGAATAAGACGGATGCGGGAACAGCCCGCGGCAGAGGGGACTGTCCCCGGTTCACTCGCTTGGGGACTGTCCCCGGTGATCCGCCCGGCCGCCAGAAACCGGTGTCCGACACCCTTGGTGTCCGACACCAGCTGTTATCGAACGCTGCTGGTCCGCGTTTGCAATCTTCACTACGGAAGCCCGATATGGCGCATCTCCTCCGAATCCTCGCCGCGTCGCTGATACTGGGCTTCGCAGCCCTCTCGGCGCACGCAGCGATCGACCCGAACCTCCTGAAACCCCTGGCGGGCGACGACCCCGATGCGCGCATCGAGGCTGTCGCCCGCATCGCCGCGCTGGCCAACGACGATGCCCGCAAGGTGCTGCAGGCGCTGAAGGACGACAGCCTGTACACGACGCCCGACGGCGGCGTGCTGGTGGTCACCGACGACAGCGGCTGGAACCCGGCCACGGGTGCCACCGGTCCGCTGCCGGACGGTGTCGACGGGGTTGTCGTCAACAACCGCCTGCGCGGCGCGGTGGATGGCGCGCTGTCCGGCATGGCGCTGCTGTCGCCGGACGTCGCACAGCGCCGCGCCGCCGCCGAAGCCTTGCTGGAGCGCGGTGTCTCGCCGGAGCAGCTGCTGCTGGTGACCAAGGCGCTGGCCGTGGAAACCGACGCGGGCATCAGGGCCACGCTGCAATCGGCGAAGGCGGTGGCCGACCTGCAGTCGCCCGATGCCGCCGTGCGCAAGGCGGCCGTGCTCGCGCTGGCCGATACCGGCACCGCGTCGCTGCGCCCGCAACTGCAGGCCATGCTGGAAAAGAACGCCGACGGCAGCTACGCGGAGCCGGACGGCGACCTGCGCCTGGCCGCGGCCAACACGCTCAACGAGATCGACAGCCGCGTGTCGCGGGCCGAATTCGTGGGCAACCTGTTCTACGGCCTGTCGCTGGGCAGCGTGCTGCTGCTGGCGGCGCTGGGCCTGGCGATCACGTTCGGCCTGATGGGCATCATCAACATGGCGCACGGCGAGCTGCTGATGATCGGCGCCTACACCACCTACCTGGTGCAGGCGGTGTTCCGCCAGTATTTCCCCGGTGCGCTCGACTGGTACCTGGTCGCCGCGCTGCCGTGCGCCTTCTTCGTGGCATTCGCCGTCGGCGTGCTGCTCGAGCGCACCGTCATCCGCTGGCTGTACGGCCGCCCGCTGGAAACGCTGCTGGCCACCTGGGGCATCAGCCTGATCCTGATGCAGTCGGTGCGTACCGTGTTCGGCGCGCAGAACGTGGAAGTGGCCAATCCTTCGTGGATGGCCGGCGGCGTCACCGTCATGGGCTCGCTGGTGCTGCCGTACAGCCGCATCGCGATCATCATCTTTGCCGCCCTCGTCGTGGCTGCCGTCTGGCTGATCCTCAATAAAACGCGCCTCGGCCTGTTCGTGCGCGCCGTGATGCAGAACCGCCGCATGGCCGACTGCGTGGGCGTGCCCACCAGCCGGATCGACATGATGACGTTCGGCCTCGGGTCCGGCATCGCCGGCCTGGGCGGCGTGGCGCTGTCCCAGATCGGCAACGTGGGGCCGGACCTGGGCCAGGCCTATATCGTCGACTCGTTCATGGTGGTGGTGCTGGGCGGCGTCGGCCAGCTGGCCGGCACCGTGATCGGCGCGCTGGGCCTGGGCGAAGTCAACAAATTCCTGGAACCCGTGGCTGGCGCCGTGCTGGGCAAGATCGCGATCCTCGTCTTCATCATCATCTTCATCCAGCGCCGGCCGCAAGGCATGTTCGCGCTGAAGGGAAGGAGCGTCGAATGAACGCCCGCATCGCTTCACGAAAATCATTGTTTTCAAGACGTGCCTGGACCGCGCTGGCCGTGGTCACCATGGTGGCCGCCGCGCTGCCCCTGCTGAACCTCGTGTTCCCGGCCGGCCATGCACTGCACATCTCCAGCTACGTATTGGGACTGGTGGCCAAGTTCATGTGCTTCGCGCTGGCCGCGCTGGCGCTCGACCTGGTGTGGGGCTACACCGGCATCCTGTCGCTGGGCCATGGCCTGTTCTTCGCGCTGGGCGGCTATGCGCACGGCATGTACCTGATGCGCGCCATCGGCCGCGACGGCGTCTACCAGAGCCACCTGCCGGACTTCATGGTCTTCCTCGACTGGAAGGAGTACCCGTGGTACTGGGCGATGACGGACAACTTCTGGTACTGCATGCTGCTGGTGGTGCTGGTGCCGGGCGTGCTGGCCTTCGTGTTCGGCTACTTCGCGTTCCGCTCGCGCATCAAGGGCGTGTACTTCTCGATCATCACGCAGGCGCTGACGTATGCGGCGATGCTGCTGTTCTTCCGCAACGATACCGGCTTCGGCGGCAATAACGGGTTCACCGACTTCAAGCGCATCCTCGGCTTCGACATCACGGCGCCGGCCACCCGGGCGGTACTGTACATCGTCACGCTGGCATTCCTGGTCGGTGCGCTGGTGCTGTGCAGGTGGATCGTCACGTCGCGCCTCGGCCGCGTGCTGCAGGGCGTGCGCGACTCGGAATCGCGGCTGATGTTCATCGGCTACGACCCTCTGTGGTTCAAGCTGTTCGTGTGGACGCTGTCCGCCGTACTGTGCGGGATCGCCGGCGCGCTGTACGTGCCGCAGGTGGGCATCATCAATCCTTCCGAAATGTCGGCCGCGAACTCGATCGAGATGGTGGTGTGGGTGGCGATCGGCGGGCGCGGCACGCTGGTCGGCCCGATCGTCGGCGCGTTCACCGTCAACGGTCTGAAGAGCTGGTTTACCGCCTCGTTCCCCGACCTGTGGCTGTTTGCCCTGGGCCTGCTGTTCATCCTGGTCACGCTGTTCATGCGCAAGGGCATCCTGGGATTGTTCGAGGACCTGAAAGCGCTGCGGCGCAAGACGCCGGCCGACGCGCCGGTGGAAGAAAAATCGAAGGAGGCCGCATGAGCGCCTTGAAGCGAGAAGGACTCGACACCACCCACGGCGCGATCCTGTACCTGAGCGACATTACCGTGTCGTTCGACGGCTTCCGCGCCATCAACAAGCTCAATCTGGACATCTCGGTGGGTGAGCTGCGCTGCATCATCGGCCCGAACGGTGCCGGCAAGACGACGATGATGGACGTCATCACCGGCAAGACACGGCCGACGTCCGGCACCGCCTTTTTCGGCCAGAACTACGACCTGGCGACGATGACGGAATACGAGATTGCCCATGCCGGCATCGGCCGCAAGTTCCAGCGCCCCACGGTGTTCGAGCAGCACACGGTGTTCGAGAACCTGGAACTGGCGATGAAGATGGACAAGCGTGTGCGCCCCACGCTGTTCGCCCGGCTGACTTCCGAGCAGGAAGACAAGATCGCGTCGATCCTGCGGCTGATCCGGCTGAACGGCCAGGAAGACCGGCTGGCCGGCCTGCTGTCGCACGGCCAGAAGCAGTGGCTGGAAATCGGCATGCTGCTGATGCAGGAACCGCAGCTGATCCTGCTCGACGAGCCGGTAGCCGGCATGAGCGACGCCGAAACGGCGCGCACCGCCGAGCTGCTGAACGAGTTGCGCGGCAAGCATTCGATCATGGTCGTCGAACACGACATGGGTTTCGTGACCGAGATCGCCCAGCAGGGCAAAGTGACCGTGCTGCACGAAGGCTCGGTGCTGGCCGAGGGCCGCATGGACCAGGTGCAGGCCGACGAGCGGGTGATCGACGTGTATCTGGGACGATAAAGGAAAGGCAGGAACGCATATGCTGCAAGTCGAACATGTCAACCAGTATTACGGCTCGTCGCACACGCTGCGCGGCGTATCGCTGACGGTGGAAAAAGGCCAGTGCATGGCGCTGCTGGGCCGCAACGGCGTGGGCAAGACCACGCTGCTGAAATGCCTGATGGGCGTGCTGCCGGTCGCGCGCGGCAAGGTGAGCTGGAACGGCCGCGACATCACCAAGCTGAAGCCGCACCAGCGCGCCAGGGCGGGCATCGCCTATGTGCCGCAGGGCCGGGAGATCTTCGCCCGGCTGACGGTCGAGGAAAACCTGACGATGGGCATGGCCACGCTGTCCTCGCGGGAGGCGGCCACGATCAGCGGCGAGGTGTATGAACTGTTCCCGGTGCTGAAGGAAATGAAGCACCGGCGCGGCGGCGATTTATCCGGCGGCCAGCAGCAGCAGCTGGCGATCGCCCGGGCGATGCTGCAGAAGCCGGGCCTGATCATCCTCGACGAACCGACCGAAGGCATCCAGCCGTCGATCATCAAGGATATCGGGCGGGTGATCCGCATGCTGCGCGAACGGGGCGACATGGGCATCCTGCTGTGCGAGCAGTACTTCGACTTCGCGCACGAGCTGGCCGACAAGTTCGTGGTCATGTCGCGCGGCGAAGTGGTGGCCAGCGGAGATGCGGCGGAGATGGGCGAGGAGCACGTGCGGCGGCACCTGGCAGTGTGATGCTGGATGTTACATATGGCGCTGGGTATCTGGGGGCGAAACAGGGGTTTCGAGGAGCCTGCTCCTCGCCTGTGTAGCGGCGATCCCATGCAAGGGATCGCTCCTCCCTGTCCCCGGTAAGTGTTGGCGCCAAGCCTGCTGTTGGCTTTGCAAGGGGACTGACCCCAGCCTTTTGCATGCAATACGGCGGCGCATCCAAAAACCGGGGTCAGTCCCCTAGTGACGTCAACGGCTGGTACTAAGGCAAACACTTACCGGGGACAGACCCCTGGTATGCAAGCGCCACATGAACATCGAACGCTAAACCGTCTCCACCGCCGGCGCGCTGGCCCGCATCCGGTTCAGCGCCAGCGCGGCGGCGGCGGTGCGCGTTTCCACGCCCAGCTTGTGGAACACGTGTTCGAGGTGCTTGTTGACGGTGCGCGGGCTGGTGCCGAGGATGTCGCCGATGTCGCGGTTGGTCTTGCCCATCATGACCCAGTGCAGCACTTCGGATTCGCGCTGCGTCAGCTTCAGCAGTGCCATCAGGGCCTGCACCCGCGCCGTATCGGATTCCTCGCGCAGTACGATCATCCACTGTTCGCTGCCCAGGTCCGCCACCGTGAACACGAGCCGGCTGGCGCCGCGCATGATGGTCAGCGGCATGCTCTTGTCGCCGGCAAGCCAGTCCCCGAGTGCCGGCGGCGTGGCATCCGCCGTGTCGAAATACTGGCCCATCCACTGCCGCGCCAGCGGCGTTTGCCAGACGATGCGGCCGTTGTGCGGCGTGACCGCCAGCATTGCGTTGCCGAACGCATCGAGCGCGCTGCGCGCCTGGTTCATCAGCCGTGCCGTTTGCAGGTGGGCGGCGATCCTTGCCAGGACCTCGCTTTGCCGCACCGGCTTGGTCACGTAGTCGGTGCCGCCGGCGTCGAAGGCCGCCACCACGTGTTCGGGTTCCGTGAGCCCCGTCATGAACACGACCGGGATGGCCCGCGTGATGATGCTGGCACGCAGGTGGCGGCATACTTCGAAGCCGTCCATGCCGGGCATCATCGCATCGAGCAGGATGATGTCCGGCACCAGCTGCCGGGCGCGCTCCAGCGCGGCGGGACCGTTGTTGGCGACGAGGACGGTAAAACCGGCTTCGTCCAGCGCGTCGTGCAGCACGGCCAGGTTTTCCGGCACGTCGTCGACGATCAGGACGACGTGACTGGCATGCCGGTCAGGTGGTTTGCTTGACATGGTGTTCTCCCTGTTCCAGGAATCGTGACATCGCCTCCAGGTCGAAGCGGGCGGCATGGCCGCGCATCGCTGCGACGAAGGCATCGTAATCGGGGCCGAGCGCGCCGATCGCGTCCAGCTGTGCGCGGATGCCGCGCACATAGCCGGCAGCGATCTGGTCGCGCAGCGCATCGAGCTGCGCGGCCGGCGGGAAGCGCAGGGCCGGTGCCACGGGTGCGGGCACTGCCGGTGGGGCCTGCGTCAGCCATTCGAGCCCCAGCCGCCGGCCGATGCGCTCCAGCAGTTCCGCCACGTTGACGGGCTTGACGATGAAATCCTCGGCGGGAATGCCGGCGGGATTGTCCAGCGCCTTGTCGTAGGCATTGGCGGACACGATCAGGATCGGTACCGGCGCACCGTGCTCGTGGCGGATGATGCGGCTGGCCTCCCAGCCGTCGATGCCCGGCATCGCCAGGTCCATCAGGATCAGGTCCGGCTGGACATCCCGGTAATGGTCGAGGCATTGCTGGCCGGACTGCGCCTGCGCCGTGTCGAAACCCAGCGGTGCCAGGATGTTGACGAGCAGCTCGCGGTCGACCTGCTCGTTGTCGACGACAAGGATCTTCCTGCGCGGGCCCGCGTAGCCGATGCGGGCCGGGCCGCGCACGGCGGCCGGCGTGGCGCCATGCACGCGCGGCAGCCGGAGCAGGATGCGGAACGTGCTGCCGGCGCCGGGCGTGCTGTCGAGCGTCAGTTCGCCGCCCATCATCTGCGTCAGCATCTTGCTGATCGGCAGGCCCAGGCCGGTGCCGGGGGCGGCGCCCGGCCCGTTGGCGGCGCTGCCGCGCGAGAACGGTTCGAAGATGCGCTCAGCCTCGTCGGGCAGGATGCCGGCGCCGGTGTCCTCGATGTCGAAGGTGACCAGGTCGCGCGCATGGCGCACGCGGAACGTGACCGTGCCATGCCGCGTGAACTTCACGGCGTTGCCGAGGATGTTGATCAGGATCTGGCCCAGCCGCTTGCGGTCCGCCCGCACCACCTGGGGCAGTTCGCCGGCCGGTTCGTAGCGGAACGCCAGGCCCTTGGCGGTGGCCTGCTGTTCGAACATGCGCACCAGCTGGCCGATGAATTCGTGGAAATCCACTTCGCGGATGTCGAAGCTGAACTTGCCCCCCTCGATGCGCGCGATGTCCAGCGTGCCCTCGATCAGCGACAGCAGATGTTCGCCGCTGCCGCGGATCACGCGGATGGCCTGCTGGCGGTGCGCGGGAATCGCCGGATCGTTGTCCAGCAATTGCGCATACCCAAGGATGCTGTTCAGCGGCGTGCGGATCTCGTGGCTGATGCCGGCGATGTAGCGGCTCTTGGCCTGGTTGGCCGCGTCGGCCTGTTTCTTGGCCAGTTGCAGGGCGGCGTCGGTGCGGCCGTGCAGCTCGATCTCGCGTTGCAGCAGGCTGGTCTGGCGGTTCGATTCCTCCTGCGCCACGCGCCGGCTGGCCCCGGTGAGCACCAGCCACCACGCGACGATGCCGCTGACCAGCAGCAGCGCCGCGAAGATCTTCAGGTAGGCCAGCTTCAGCGCCGGCAGCAGTGCGGCGGCCGCCTCGCCCAGCGCGTTCTGCTCATGCACGTACAGCAGGCCCAGCAGCGCGCCGACGAACAATACCGTCACCATCATCAGCATCAGGTAGTGACCGAGCCCGCTGGTCATGTACGGCCACATCGACGCGGGCAGCAGTTTTTTCATGGCCCCTTCCCACTGGTGCGCGAAGCGGGCGTGCGGCTTGCAGGCATCGTCGCAGCGGGCGTCGAGACAGCAGCACAGCGAGCAGATCGGCCCCTGGTAGGCGGGGCAGTGCGCCATGTCTTCCGTTTCGTATTCCTTCTCGCAGATGCAGCACACCTTGGTGTGCGCACTGTCGTTATTGCCATGATTCCAGTTGTGGGCAGGGCGCGACAGGTAATAGCGGCCGCCCGTGGCCCAGGCGATCAGCGGCGACGCGACCATGGCGGTGCCCAGCGCGATGAAGGCCGAAAAGGCTTGCAGCTGCTCGCCGAACAGGCCGGTGAACGCGGCGACGGACAGCACGGACGCCAGCAGCATCGCGCCGACGCCGACCGGGTTGATGTCATACAGGTACGCGCGGCGGAACTCGATGCCGGGCGGCGACAGGCCCAGCGGCTTGTTGATGACGAGATCCGCCACGACGGCCGTGATCCACGCGATCGCGATGTTCGAGTACAGGCCCAGCACCTGGTCCAGCGCCTGGAACACGTCCAGCTCCATCAGCAGCACGGCGATCAGCGCATTGAACACGGCCCACACCACGCGGCCGGGATGGCTGTGCGTCAGGCGCGCGAAGAAATTCGACCAGGCCAGCGACCCGGCGTAGGCGTTGGTCATGTTGATCTTGACCTGCGAGATGACGACGAACAGCGCGGTCGCCAGCACGGCCAGGGTGGGATTGGAAAATACCTCGGAAAAGCCGGCAAGGTACATCTGGTTCGGGTTCACCGCCTCGGCCAGCGACGCGCCGCCCTTGATCGCCAGCAGCGCGAGCAGCGCGCCGCCCAGCATCTTGAGCATGCCGAGCACGATCCAGCCCGGCCCCGCCACCAGCACGCCCAGGTGCCAGCGCAGGCGGTTTTCCTTCGTCTGCTCCGGCATGAAACGCAGGAAGTCGACCTGTTCGCCGATCTGCGTGATCAGGGCCACGCCGACGGCGGTGGCGGCGCCGAACAGCAGCATGTTGAAGCCGCCATTGTCCGGCGACTGGCCGGTGAAATGCGCCAGCTCGCCGACGAGCTCCGGCTGCTTGTGGAGGATGGCGATGAACGGCAGCGCCAGCAGGACCAGCCAGATGGGCTGGCTGATCATCTGGATGCGGCTGATCAGCGTGACGCCATGCGTCACCAGCGGGATCACCACCAGCGCGCTGACGAGGTAGCCGAGATAGAGCGGCAGGTGGAAATACAGCTCCAGCGCATACGCCATGATCGCCGCTTCCAGCGCGAACAGGATGAACGTGAACGACGCATACACGAACGATGAAATGGTCGAGCCGATGTAGCCGAAGCCGGCGCCGCGCGTCAGCAGGTCCATGTCCACGCCGTGGCGGGCCGCGTAGTAACTGATCGGCAGCCCGGTCAGGAAAATGATCAGGCCGACGGTGAGGATGGCCCAGAACGCGTTGACGAAGCCGTAGTTGACGGCGATGGTGCCGCCGATCGCTTCCAGCACGAGGAACGAGATCGCGCCGAAGGCGGTATTCGACACGCGGAAGACCGACCATTTGCGGAAGGAGCGCGGCGTGTAGCGCAGCGCGTAATCCTCGATTGTTTCATCGGCGACCCACGTGTTGTAGTCCCGGCGGATCTTGATGATGCGCTGGGGCGGCTCGCTCTCGGCGGGAACGCTTTGTTTTGGTGCGGCGGTCGTCATCGTGGCGGCTTCGATGCCCCAACTTGGGGCAATAGGGGGTATGCGGGCGGTTGTCGCCCGTGCTGCATTGGCGCTGCCATCTGCTTTATCTATCTGATATGCAAGAACTTTGCCCGCTCAACCATTGTGGGATCCGGCGAACTTTTCAGTTGAAAGCTGCTCGGCCATACGCGTAGAATGGCCGATCGCCGTTAAAAAGTTCTTGTAGGAAAAGACAATGTTGAGAAAGAATCCTATCCTCCATGAGCTGGCCATCCGCCCGCTGCAGCGGGCTTCCTGGGCCGGTCCTTACGCCATCCTGCTGCGCATGCTGCTGATCGGCCTGGGCGTGCTGTCGCTGTCGCGCATCGGCCTGATGGCATGGCAATGGCAGCGTGTCTCGGCCGAAGGCATCCCCGGGCAGATGCTGCTGCAGGGTGTGCGGGCGGACCTGATCCTGCTCGGCTACCTGCTGGCCGTGCCGCTGCTGCTGGCGCCACTGCTGGCCTACCGCCGGCTGGCCACGCTGTGGCGCGGGCTGACGCTGGCGTGGGCAACGGCCGCACTGGTCTTCGTGGTTTTCATGGAATTTTCCACGCCGCAGTTCGTGATGCAGTACGACGTGCGGCCGAACCGCCTGTTCGTCGAATACCTGTCCGACCCGGTCGAAGTGCTGTCGACCTTGTGGAACGGCTTCCGCATCGCGGTGATCCTCGGCATGGCCGGCACGATGCTGCTGGGCGTGGCCATCCACCGGCTGCTGCGCGCCGGGGCGGCGCGGGTGACGATGTGGCCGGCCTGGAAGGTGCTGCTGACATGGCCGCTGATCTGCCTGGCCGTCGTCATGCAGATCCGCTCGACGACCGCCCACCGCCCGGCCAACGCGGCCCTGTTCGCGCTGACCAGCGATGCGATGGTCAATTCGCTGATCATCAATTCGCCCTGGTCGATGCTCGAAGGCGTGGCCTCGATGATGGAAGAAAAGACCTCGTCGGAAATCTATGGCGACATGGACCGGGCGCGCGTGCTGGCCGAGGTGAAGAAGGTGCCGTGGCTGCGCGACGTGCGCTTCACCGACCCGGCCATGCCCACGCTGCACCACCAGGAACCGGCGATCCGCCGCGACCGGCCGCTGAACCTGGTGATCGTGCTGGAGGAAAGCCTGGGCGCGACCTTCGTGCAGTCGCTGGGTGGACTGCCGCTGACGCCGGAGCTGGAAAAACTGAAGAACGAGGGCTGGTGGTTCGAGCAGCTGTATGCGACCGGCACCCGGTCGGTGCGCGGCATCGAGGCCGTGGTGTCGGGCTATGCGCCCACGCCGGCGCGCAGCGTCGTCAAGCTGTCGCTGTCGCAGACCAACTTCTACACACTGGCAGCCGGGCTGGGGCAGCAGGGCTACCACACCGAATTCGTGTATGGCGGCGAGGCCCACTTCGACAACATGCGCAGTTTCTTCACCGGTAACGGCGTCCAGAAGATCGTCGACCGCAAGCAGATGAAGCCGGCATTCACCGGCAGCTGGGGCGCCTCGGACGAAGACCTGTTCGACAAGTCGCTGGAACGGCTGAAAGCCCTGCACAAGGAAGGCAAGCCGTTCTTCAGCCTGATCTTCACGTCGTCGAACCATGAACCGTTCGAATTCCCGGACGGGAAAATCGCGCTGCACGATGCGGACAAGCAGACGGTGAACAACGCCGTCAAGTACGCCGACTTCGCGCTCGGCAAGTTCATCGCGGCGGCCAAGCGGGAGGACTACTGGAAGGACACCGTGTTCCTGATCGTGGCCGACCATGACAACCGGGTGTACGGCAATGCGCTGGTGCCGGTGAAGAAATTCCACATCCCCGGCCTGATCCTCGGTGCCGACATCGCGCCGAAACGCATCGCCACGATGGCCAGCCAGATCGACCTGGGCCCGACGCTGCTGTCGCTGATGGGCGTGGCCAGCGAACACCCGATGATCGGGCGCGACCTCGTGCGCGACAGCACGTCGCCGGGCAGGGCGCTGCTGCAGTTCGATAATTACTTTGCCTACCTGGAAGGCAGCACCGCCACGATCCTGCGGCCATCCGGCAGCCCGCTGCTGGGACGCTACGACATGGCGACGGGCGAATTCGACAACGATGCGGCCGGCAAGCCCACGGCGGCGCAGGTGGAGCGCGCGATGGCGCACGTGATGCTGCCGTCGCTGCTGTACCGGGAAGGCCTGTACCGGCTGCCGCCCGGCAGATAGCCGTGTGTCATGGCTTGCCGAAGCCGTATTTCGCAAGGATCTGCTGGCCGGCACCGGACGCGGCGTAGTCGGCGAACTGGCGCGCCAGTGCCGGCTGCGGGGCATTGGCGATGACGGCAATCGGATAGCGCACCGGCGTCGCGGTTGGAATCGTGGCCACGGCTTTCACCTTGCCTTTTTGCGCCATCACGTCGGTGGCATAGACGAAGCCCGCATCTGCTTCGCCGCGCGCCACATAGTCGAGGCTCTGCCGCACCGAGGTGCCGAAGACGAATTTCGCTTCCAGGCCCGGCCACAGCCCCGCCTTCGCCAGCGCCTCTTGCGTGTAGCGGCCGATCGGTACGCTGGCCGGATTGCCGGTGGTCAGCCGCTGCGCGCCGCGCAGGTCCGCCAGCGAGGCGATCCGGCTGCCCGCCGGCACGACCAGCACCACCGTATTGCTGACGAAATCGCGCCGCGTGCCGGGCGCGATCAGTTTCCGGTTCTCGGCCTTGTCCATGGCTTCCTGGTCGGCGGATGCGAACACGTCCACCGGCGCCCCCTTGGCGATCTGCTGTACCAGCGGGTCGGACGCGGCAAAGTTCAGCAGCACGCGATTGCCCGGGTGGGCCGCCTCGAACGCCTGCGCCAGTTCCTTGAATGCGTTGGTCAGGCTGGCGGCCGCGGAAACGGTAATGTCGGCTGCGCTGGCCAGCATCGGGATAGCCGCCGTGAATACCGCGGCAAGGATTTTCTTTCGCATCGTCGCTCCAGATGGTGTGGAAAGCGCAATATACATGAGTATATAGCGCTGCCGCCAGCGACCCGTTGTCACGACTCCCGATAGCCAGGTGGCGTAGTCGGGCAATCATGGGTCGGGTCGGCGTGTGGGGGGATTGCCTGGCTTGACGGCTTTGCCGCGAGCTGGTGCGGGGCCGGTGCGCGCCGGGCGGCGCGATAGGGTACGGAGGCGCGAGCGCACCGGGGCACCGATTGAATGGTGCCCCGGTGCGCAGCAACGACGCCTGGCTTATTCCTGCTTGTCTTTCAGTGCCTGCAGCTGCTCGCGTAGTTGCGGGCCGTTGAAGTGGGTGTAGTCCTTGTTGAACTCGGTCTTGATCAAGTCTTTCAGCTGCGGATCGATGACCGTGCGCAGCGTGCCCAGGAACTGTGGCGACGCGGAAATGACCAGTTGGGCAAAGCGGCCCTCCTGGTGGGCCTTGCTCAGGTAGGAGGAAATATCCTTGGCGAATTTCACCGCCTCGGCCTCGTTTGGCGTGACAGCTGGCTGGTACTGCTTGTTCGGCGCACCGGAATTGGCATTGTGCGGGATGCCGGGCGCCTGGTTGCCGCTGCCGATGTTGTGGCTGCTCTTGGCGGCGGCCGTCGGGCCGGCCTGGTCGGTCATGACATCGGAGATGCTCTGCCTGGCGCCGGGGCTGACCATGTCTTCGATCTCCTGCAGAGGTTCGGTCAGCGCGGATTCCTCGAAGATCCTTGCCCGGCCCGCATTGGCCGTGATAATCCAGGTTGGTTTCATGCTATTCCTGTCTCGGTATGTGATCGTGAATAGTATGTTTCGGCGATGGGGCACCGCCGGAAACAAGCGCAGTGCCATGAAGTCCGCATGCCCGCCGCGCGGGCCAGGAACGCCGGCTGCCATCCGCATGCCGGTCATGGCGAGGCCAGTATAGCCTCGGCGCCGGAACCCCGGCGCACCAACGCGGCGGGGCGCCGACCGCACGCCAAACAGCCGGGCTGCCGGTGCGCGAACCGTGCGCGCGCCGGCGCGCGACTTGCGCACAATGTGCCGATTCCAGATCACAGGAGGCCATGATGGCAAACGAACAGAAAGACTTGCAGAACGGCGGCGGCCAGGACGCCGGCAATTCGCAACGGGCAACGAACCAGGATACGCTGGCCGAGCAGGGCGCCCGGCCGGTGCCTGCGCAGCCTGCACCGGCGGCGCCGGGTGCCCAAGTGGTGGGCGCCGCCGGCGGTACCGATGCATCGGCGGCGGCGAAGCAGTCCGGTAATTCCGGCCCCGGCGGCAAGGGCTTGCGCGATGACGGTGTCGACGCGACCGGCATGCCGGGCACGCCGGGCGGCACGGTGTCCGCCGACCGGATGAGCCCCGCGACCGATTCGGCGGCGGCCGGCGGCACCGGGTTGGGCGAGGCGGCCAGCGCCGCCGATACCCGCACCGGCACGGGTACGTCGTCCGGCCACGGCACGTCGCTGACCGGGGGCGGGCAGCAGCCCTGACGCTGCCTGCGGCCGCTCAGCCGGCCGGCTGGGCGGCAGGCCGCTGCGTGGCGACCCGCTCATCCGGCTGGGCGCCCGTGGAAAACTTTTCCTGCATGTATTCGAGGAACACCCGCACGCGCGGGCTGAGGTGCTTGCGGCTTTGCCAGGCCAGGTAAAGCGGTTCCTGCCCTGGCGGCTGGAATGCCGTCAGCACCGGTACCAGGAGCCCCGCGGCGAGGTCGTCGCCCACATGGAAGCGGGCCAGGCGAACCAGCCCGAGCCCTTGCCGCGCCAGTGCCAGCAGCATGTCGCCCTGGTTCGCGCCGAGGTTACCCTTTGCCGTGACCATGCGGGGCCCGTCCTCCTGCATCACCGGCCACAGGTTCCAGTCGGCGCGGTGGCTGAAGTTGATGCAGTTGTGCCGTGCCAGGTCGTCCGGCGTTTGTGGCGTGCCATGGCGCGCCAGGTAGGCGGGGGCAGCGCACACGATCCACGGGCTGTCGAGCAGGCGCCGCGCCACCAGCGAGGAATCGGGCAGCGGGCCGCCCTGGATCGACACGTCGATGCGCTGCTCGACGAAATCAACCGGCTCATTGGTCAGGTGAAACTCCACGCGCAGCTTCGGGTAGCGGGCCAGGAACTCGCCGATCACTGGCGCCAGCTGGTGCTTGGCGAAGCTGACCATCGAATGCACGCGCAGCGTGCCGCTGACCGTGCCCGAGCAGGACAGCACGGCGTTTTCGGCGCTGCTCAGGGCCGCGAAAATCTCCTGTCCTTCCTCGTACAACACCCGGCCTGTGTCGGTAGGCGTCAGCATGCGCGGCGTGCGATGGAACAGCCGCACGTCGAGCCGGTCCTCCAGCCGCGAAACCAGCTTGCTCACTGCCGACGGCGACAGCGCGAGGCGGCGCCCGGCCGCTGAAAAGCTGCCCGTCTCGACCGCCGCCAGGAACACCTCCAACTCGCTCAACTGAATCGTCACCGGCTCTCCGCTGCTGTGAATTTTCGTCATAACCCATTGACGATTATCGCATTGCGGGCGTACCCCCGCGCGCCGCAAGATAGGACATCACCGTGCGTACAACGCACCTTCCCAGCGACAAAACAAGGAGATCCAGCGTGTCCAAGTCCACCGAACGTACCCACCCGAAAAACCTGGTCGGCTTCCCCCAGCCGATACCGCGCTTCGCCATCAACGACCTCGTCGTGCCGGATGCCGTGCCGGAGGACGAACGCGAATGGGTGCCGCAGGCCCCGAACGTGTGGTTTCGCCCGCTGATCCTGAACGTGACGCAGGGCTATTTCGTCAATGTGCTGCGCGTGCGCAAAAGCGGCGTGCTGTCGCGCCACCGCCATGACGGCCCGGTGCATGCCCACGTGCTGAAGGGCCGCTGGTATTACCTCGAGCATGACTGGACCGCGATCGAGGGCTCGTATGCCCACGAGATTCCCGGCGAGATCCACACGCTGTACGTGCCGGAAGACGTCAGCGAAATGATGACGCTGTTCCACGTGACGGGGGCTTACACCTACCTCGACGAGGAAGGCAGGCCGGTCGGCTATGAAGATGTGTTCACCAAGCTCGAAGCCGCGGTGAAGCACTACGAGGCGGTCGGCCTCGGTACCGATTACGTCCGGCGCTTCATCCGGTAACGGCAGCACCCCGGTTCCAGCAGCGCTAGCCCGAAACAGGAGACAGCCCGCCGTCCGGCGGGCCAGAACAATCAAAAGGAGCAGCAACATGAGTACCGACACCAGCGGCATCGCCGGCGCCCTCGCGGGCACCACGGCCCAACCCGATGAACAGTCCAGGCAACCGTGCACCGAACAGGCCGCCGTTTACCGCAAGGTCAACCTGCGCCTGATCCCCTTCCTGTTCATCTGCTACGTCGCGGCTTACCTCGACCGTATCAACATCGGTTTCGCGCAACTGCAGATGAAGGCCGACCTGGGCTTCAGCGATGCCGTCTACGGCCTGGGCGCCGGCATCTTCTTTTTCGGCTATGCGCTGTTCGAGGTGCCCAGCAACCTGCTGCTGGAAAAGATCGGCGCCCGCAAGACGCTGTTGCGCATCATGGTGCTGTGGGGTCTCACTTCCGCCGGCATGATGTTCATCACCACGCCGACCCAGCTGTATATCGCCAGGTTCCTGCTCGGCCTGTTCGAAGCGGGTTTCTTCCCGGGGATCATTCTTTACTTCACCTATTGGTATCCTTCCGGCATGCGCGCCAGGATCATTGCGCTGTTCATGTCCGGCATGGCGGTGGCGGGCATCATCGGCGGGCCGCTGTCGGGCTGGATCATGAACGACATGGCCGGCGTCAACGGCTGGGCCGGCTGGCAGTGGATGTTCCTGCTCGAAGGGTTGCCGGCCGTGCTGCTCGGCGTACTGGCCTGGTTCGTGTTGCAAGACCGGCCACGCGACGCCTCCTGGCTGTCGGCGCGCGACAAGGAAGTGATCGAGAGCACTCTCCAGCAAGACCGGCAGGCATTGGGCCCGGCGCACCATGGCTCGCTGCGCGACGCCATGCGCGATCCGAAAATCTACATTCTCGCGTTCGCGTACTTCACGTTTATCGCCGGTACCTACGTGATCACGTTCTGGCTGCCGGCCATCGTGAAGAGCTTCGGCGTCAGCGATCCGCTGCGCATCGGCTTGCTCACGGCCATCCCGTACATCATCGGTGCGATCGGCATGGTCGTGCTGGGCAAGAGCTCGGACCGGACCCGGGAGCGGCGATGGCATGCGGCCGGCGCGGCTTTCCTCGGTGGCGCCGCGCTGGTGGTCTCGACACTGGTTCCCGGAAACCTGACGCTGGCACTGGTTGCCCTGTCATTCGCGGCCATCGGCATCCTCGCGACGATGCCGCTGTTCTGGGCGATGCCTGCGGCCTATCTGTCCGGACCTGCCGCGGCTGGCGGGATCGCGCTGATCAATTCGCTCGGCCTGGTCGGTGGCTTCGTCAGCCCGTTCGTGATCGGCTGGTTCAAGACCACGACGGGCAGCGTCGACGGTGGCTTGTATTTTGTGGCGGCAATGATGGTGCTGGGCGCGATCGTGCTGCTGGTGGGCATTCCGGCAAAGTCGCTGCGCGAGAAGCGCACGGGCTGAACGGGGATGCAAAAACGCCGCCCGCGGGCGGCGTCGTGTGCTCAGGCAGTCGCGATCAGGCAGTGGCGGTCAGATCACGCCCTGCGCCAGCATCGCATCGGCCACCTTGACGAAGCCGGCGATGTTCGCGCCATCCACGTAGCTGACGCTGCCATCCGGCCGCGCGCCGTACTTCAGGCAGGCCGCATGGATGCCCTGCATGATCTGCAGCAGGCGGGCGTCCACTTCCTCGCGCGGCCAGCTGAGGCGCTCGGCGTTCTGGCTCATCTCCAGGCCGGACGTGGCGACGCCGCCGGCGTTGCTGGCCTTGCCCGGCGCATACAGCACGCCGGCGGCCTCGAAGGCTTTCGCCGCTTCGATGGTGGACGGCATGTTGGCGCCTTCCGCCACGCACAGCACGCCATTCCTGATCAGGGTGGCGGCATCGTCCGCATCCAGTTCGTTCTGCGTCGCGCAGGGCAGGGCTACGTCCACCGGGATGTGCCATGGCCGCACGCCCGCTTCGAACCGGCTGCCGGTGCGTTCGGCATAGTCGCTGACGCGGCCATACAGATGATTCTTCACCTCCATCAGCACGGCCAGCTTTTCCGGCGTGAAGCCATCCATGTCGATCACGGTGCCGCTGGAATCCGAGACGGTGACGACCCTGGCGCCCAGTTCCATGGCCTTTTCCACCGCGTATTGCGCGACATTGCCCGATCCGGACACGCTGACCCGCAAGCCTTCGAAAGAGCGGCCACGGGTTTTCAGCATCTCGTCGGCGAAATAGACGGTGCCGTAGCCGGTCGCTTCCGGGCGGATCAGGGAGCCGCCGAAGCTCAGGCCCTTGCCGGTGAACACGCAGTCGGCACGGTTGCTGAGCTTTTTCATCATGCCGGCCATGTAGCCGACCTCGCGGCCGCCCACGCCGATGTCGCCGGCAGGCACGTCGGTGTCCGAACCCACGTGGCGGAACAGTTCGCTCACGAACGCCTGGCAGAAGCGCATCACTTCGCCCGGGCTCTTGCCTTTCGGATCGAAGTCCGAACCGCCCTTGCCGCCACCCATCGGCAGCGTCGTCAGCGCGTTCTTGAACGTCTGCTCGAACGCCAGGAACTTCAGCACGGACAGGTTGACCGACGGGTGAAAGCGCAGGCCGCCCTTGTAAGGACCGATGGCCATGCTGTGCTGGATGCGGTAGCCGCGATTCACCTGCACCTGGCCGTGGTCGTCGACCCAGGAAACGCGGAACATCACGACACGCTCGGGCTCGACGAGGCGGTCCAGCAAGCCCTGCTCGGCATATTTCGGGTGCGCTTCGATGAATGGCCAGAGGCTTTCCATCACTTCGGTAACGGCCTGCAGGAACTCAGGCTGGCCGGGATTGCGGTCGGCAACGTGGTGCAAGAACTGGTGTACGGAGGCGTATTTCATTGGTGATCCCAAAGAACGAAAGGCGTCGCTGCGGGAGTGACGGTGGAAAGATGGCACATAAATGGTGCATTTGCGCACCATTTGTGTGCATAGCAATCCGATCATAACAAATAAAGAAGCTTCGGCAAAATCGGGCCCGGCGAAATTTTAGTGGGTCGGATGCCTGCAATCGTAATGTGGATTGCTGGAAGTGAAGGGTGTTCGGCCGAACGGCCATGTGTCGTCTGGTTATACTGAACGGCATCCTGGCGCGCAGGACGGGCAGGGTGCGGTCCCCGTTGCGGCATCGGCACCGGGCATGGCGGCGCGACGATGCTCGCCCCGCGGGATTGTCCGGTGTAAGCTGTTTGTATTGTCACTTCAACCCTGAAGGAATCTTATGAAACCGCTGTTCTCCTCCGACGAGGAAGCGAACGCAGCCTCCGTGGCGCCCGTGGCAACCGCACCCGTCTTCCCGCCACTGGCAACTTCCGGCACGGCGGACAACCTGCCGGTATCGCGTCCGGAGGCGAGCGCAGCCCCGCTGGTCCCTGTCGATATCTCCAGCATCGATGACAAGGCCATCGAGGGCCTGGGCGGCTCTACCGGCGCCGGTGTGGCGAAGGTGTCCGCGAAGCTGCTCGGCACCGTCCGTGCGTCGGATGCGGATGTGTTCGGCACGCAGCTGAATGAACTGATCGCCACTTCCAAAGGGCTCGATCCGGCCAAGCTGCGTTCCGGCGGCATGATGTCGCGCCTCACGAACATGTTCGGCTCGGTCAAGGAAAAGATGTTGTCGCAGTACCAGGTCGTCGAATCGCGCATGGATACCCTGGTTGCCGAGATGACGCGCCATGCCAACGTGCACCGGGGGCGCATCCAGGATTTCGACGAGATGTACAAGGGCCTGGAAACGTACTACCAGGGCCTGGATACTGACGTCAGGAAGGGCGAAGACTGGGCGGTGAAGCTTCGGCAGGCGGTTGCGCAGCAGCCCGCGCCCGCGAATGCGTTCGAGGCACAGCAGGCTACCGAGCTCAAGCGCCGTCTCGAACGTCTCGAAAAGCGCATCGACGATTTGCGCCGCGCCATGCTGATGGCGACCCAGATGGTGCCCCAGATCCGGCTGTCGCAGGATAACGCCCGCGCGCTGACGGATACCTTCACGGATATCGTCAACGTGTCGATTCCGGCGTGGCGCAACGTGTTTTCGCTGTACCTGCTGCAACTGGAGGCCAAGCAGAGCGCGGCGGTCGCCAATGCCGCCTACGACGCGACCGACGCGGCCTTCCGTGCCCAGGCCGACATGCTGCTGGAGAATACGGAGACGGTTGCCCGCGCCAAGCAGCGTTCCCTGGTCAGCCTGGAAACCGCCCAGCACGTCCAGACGCAGCTGGTGTCGGCATTCGACAAGCTCGAGCAGATCTCGAACGAAGGCCAGCAACGCCGCAAGGATGAGCTGCCGAAACTGCAGGAGCTGGAGCGCGAGCTGATTGCGCGGTTCTCGGCGACGGCATCGTCGCCTGCCGCCTGAGCATGGCCGCCGCCGATTGATCCACGGATGCATTCCAGCGAAAATAGCATTTTCACCACCAAAGGAAACTCATGTCGACGACGCTTGCAACCGGCCATCGCATCAACCTCGAAAAATCCGCTCCTGGCTTGAAGCGTGTTCGTATCGGCCTCGGCTGGAAGGTCAATGCCGCCGACGGCCAGCCGTTCGATCTCGACTCATCGGTATTCCTGTGCAGGAAGAACGCGGACGACCACCCGGTCATGCTCAGCAACGCGCACTTCGTTTACTACAACCACACCACCTCCCCGGATGGCGCCGTGGTGCACTCCGGCGACAACCGCACGGGTGACAGGGATGGGGACGACGAAGTCATCACCGTCGACCTGGCCAGGGTCGAGGCCGAGGTCGTGGAGATGCCGATCGTGGTCACCATCCACGACGGGGAGGCGCGCAAGCAGACCTTCGGCCGCGTCAATGACGCCTACGTGAAGGTGTACAACGACGAGACCGGCGAAATCCTCGCGCAATACGACCTGGACGAGGACTACTCGGACAAGACCGCACTTCAGTTCGGCTCGCTGTACCGCAAGGATGGCGAATGGCGCTTCCAGGCCGTTGGCGCCGGCTTCAAGCTGAACCTGGCGACCTTCATCCGCAAGCTCGGCGGCACCGTCTGAGGACGGGCGCGCCTTCCTGCCGCACCGCCTTGTGCCGGGCAACGCGCTGATGGTTCCCGATGCCGAGTGACCGATGACACACCAGATACCGAAGGCATTCGATTTCGACGAGGAGGCGGAACCTCCCGCCGACCCGGCCCGCCGTCCAGTCGTGCCGCAGGCGTTCGACTTCGGCGACACGGAAGATGGCGCGGCGGCGCCCGCCAGCCAGGGTCCACCCAAGGCATTGTCGTTCGACGATTTTTCGCCACCGCCGGCGCCTCCGGGCCCGCCCGGAAGTGCCGTGGCCAGGGCGCTGTTCGACAGCGAGGACCATCCGGCGGTGCGCGATGCACTGGCCGCTGCCCGGTCCGACTTTCCTGCATTGTTCGAGCACTCGGAGCAGCGCCTCGCCGCCTTGTTCCGCCACATCCTGCCGGTCAGGCTGTCACTGGTCACGGAGTGGGCGGAGCGGCCGTTGATGGAGCAGGCTGCGCTGCTCCAGCCGATTACCGAGCTGGTCCTGAAGTTCGCCCGGATGGCGGTGCCCGCGCTGCTGGATGACGCGCTTGAAAGTACCCGGGCGACGCCCGGCGTGCTCGGCAAGCTGTTTCGCCGCCCGGCATCGCCTGCCCGGTTCAAACCCGCGCTCGCGGCATCGCGAACGCAGCTCCTGCAACTGATGGCGGACAGCGAAGTCGCCATGCGCAACCTGGACGAGTCGGCACGGAACCTCACCCTGCACTGGGCTGTACTTGCCGTCGTGAGTCAGCTTGCCGGTGGCGCGGCGGATACAACGTTGCGCGATGCGCTCATGCAGCGCCGCACGCTGATCCAGCAGGCCATGCGCCAGGCTGAGCTGTCGATGCTGCAGATGGGGCAGGTACGCCAGCAGGCCGCCGACCTGATCGGCCAGGTGTCGTCCTTCCTGACGGTGACGTTGCCCGCGCTGGAGATGGCGCAGGCGCAGGGCGGTCCCCTCAAATGAAAACGCCACCCGAAGGTGGCTGGAAGGTCCTGTTACCTGCGCTTACTTGTCGGGCGAGCTTGCTGCACGGGCACGGAGATGATTTCCCTGCCTGTAAGTGCGCTTGGGGTGGATGACCATGCGTTCGACCAGGTCCGCGAGCGCTTTGCTGTGATACAGGTCCATGCACTTCAGGAAATCGAACCTGACTTCATGAATTTCCGGCTCGACGAGTGGGTTGGAATAGTCTCGCGCCAGATACCTGTCCACCAGTGACTTGATGGCATCGGGACTTTTCTCGAGGTCGAAATACGTCCAGTCACGCAGCGCGCCGATGCTGCTTCCCGTATCCTTGGCCGCGCCCGCGTCATTCCGATAAGCCTGTGCCATGCAGGTTGCCAGTACCATGTCCTTGTAGTTCTGGGCATGGGTCCGGGCCCCGGCCTCCGGAGAGTTCTCTTTCAGGTCGGCGGCGTGAGACGTCAATGACAGCAAAGTACACATCGTCAGGGTCAGACGGAACGGAATCGATTTCATCGCAAGCGCCAGAAATTCGCACGATCCGTGCGGAACTTTGCTTCGGGCTCGTTGAAGTAACAGTGATCGTAGCAGGATCTGCCGTCGAAGAGAGTCGCATGACCTTGCGCGTCCGACCAGCCTGACACTTCGAACAGGATCACGCCTTTCTTGCCTTTCAGAGGGCCACCGTCGGCAGCAGGATATTTCACGACCTCGGGTTTGCCCCTACCAGGGCAGTTCCACTCCACTATAGGATCTGAAGGATCCGCTGTCGGCAGGCGTCAGCGCATCGAGTACGCGCAGCATGTCGGCAGCGGCATCCTCGGCCGGTCGGCCGATGACCTCGCCGCGAAACGGCTGCGACAGGCGCGAGTTGACGGTACCCGGATGCAGGGCAACCAGCACGCTGTTTTTCTGGCTGCGTGCGGCTTCGATGGCGGCTGTCTTGACGAGCATGTTGAGCGCGGCCTTGGAAGCGCGGTAGCTGTACCAGCCACCCAGCCGGTTGTCGCCGATGCTGCCCACTTTCGCCGACAGCATGGCCATGATGGCGCGCTCGCTGGCGAGCAGCGGCACGAAATGGCGCATCACCATTGCGGGACCAAAGGTGTTGGCCTGGAAAGTTGCCTGCATTTGCCGGTTATGGAGATCGGCCAGCCGCTTTTCCGGCATGAACTCCTCGCTGTGCAATATCCCCGCCGCATTGATGATCAGGTGGAAGCGCGCTTCGGTCCCAAGCACGCGCGCCGCCTCGGCGACACTGTGTTCGTCGGCAAAGTCGATCGGCGGCGTCGAGTGGCGATGCAGGCCATGCACCGATGCGCAGTGCGGCGAATGCTTCAGCAGGTCGACGAAGGCCGCGCCGATCGTGCCCGAGGCGCCGATGACCAGTGCGTTGAACTGGTGGGGGAGACTGTTCATCATGATGGAATGTCCCGTCTTTGACAGCGCGTGAAGGGGGCCATGATACGCCGTGCCGCACGACCATGACGCAGCGTCAGGCCGAGTGTGCGCCGATGGCAGCCTGTTTCGACTTGCTGAGGGAGCCCAGTGCCTTCCGGTACGACCATTCGACCAGTTCGGCCAGATAGGCTGCAGGAAAATGGCTGACCTGCGTGATGGTGACCCAATGGAAACGTCCCATATAACGGGCCGGTTTGACACCCGGGATGCCGGTCAGCTCGACAAAACGGTCGGACGAGACGCGGATGCTGAACCGCCACTTCTCCGGCTCGCTCGTCTTGAAGTAAGCAAAGTTCTTCCCGTCGAGGGAGTAAGTCAGGATGTTGCTCGGCTCCCCATGAAGCGTTTCCATCGCGCCAGCGAGGCCTCGACACAGTTTTTTCAGTTCTTCGACATTCATGGCGGGCCGCGGGAGGCATTCGATCGATGTGATATCTCGTCGTTATCTTAACCGGGGGGCCGCCACCGGATCGCTGCCGCCGTCGACTGCATCGCACGCCGCTGGCTGAACGAGCGGCTGACACGGGTAAGTGTTGTTAAAATCCGCCATCGCCTTCCGGCGCCCACTTTCAGGAGTACAAAATCCTACGTTTTCTCGTCAGAGCGGCGATCCGCAAGCCAAAGCTGATGATCGCTGTCGTGTTATTGCTGCTGGTGGCGTTGGCCGGCGCGATGACCTACACCGGTTTCCTCGTCATCGGGGTCCTGGCCGATCTTCTCGGCACGGGGCGGTTCCTGGCCGGGCTGCTTCTAGGCGTTCTCTTTGCCAGGTTCCCCTGGATGAGCAAAGGCAAGCTGCGCATCGTTGGCCTGTTGCCCAAGCCCGCCCGTCGACCGCTCATCGTTGGCCTGCTCGGACTGAGCCTGGTGATTTTCCTTTCTCGAGGCGAAACCGTGCCCGCGTTGTTTACGGGTTTCGCCACCGCTTTTGTTATCGGATTCCCCTGGCTGAGGCGCGCCATATTCGATCGGATGTTGTCGTCGGTCTTCAACTTCACAGGCCAGAAGCCCTCCAAAGACACCGATGACGGCGTGATCGATGGCGAATTCAGGGAGAAGAAAGACTGAGGGGCGAGCCCTTTCGAGGTAGCCAAGGTTTCATTGCCATGTGCTACAGTCGGATCCGTCGAATGTCGATGTTCGCCGGGGGATCCCATGAAACGGCTATTGTTCGCGTGCCTGTCGCTGACGTTCATGGTGCCGCTGCCTGCCGCCGAAAATCCGCTGCCGGGAGCCTACACGGTCGGCTTTGCCAGCTTCGGCCCGTCTCGGACCGACCTGTTCATCGCGCGCGGCGATGGCAGCGGCGTTCGCCCCCTGCTGTCGGAATCCTGGAACAACTATAACGCCGCGCTCTCGCGCGATGGCAAGTGGGTCACCTTCACTTCCGAGCGCGGAGGATCGGCCGACATTCACCGCATGCGCATCGACGGCAGTGCTCGCGAGTTGCTGGTTGGCGGCCCGGCCTTCGACGACCAGTCGGTACTGTCGCCCGACGGCGGCAAGCTGGCCTTTGTATCGGACCGTGGAGGCCAGCCCGATATCTGGGTACTGGATCTCGGGACACGCGGGCTCACCAATGTTACCCGGCACGCTGGCGGTGACTTCCGTCCGTCCTGGTCGCCGGATGGCCGATGGCTGGCATTTTCCTCGGACCGCGATTCAGCCAATCCGCGGCTCAGTTTCAGTATCCTGCATTCCACGTCGATCTATGTGGTGCGGGCGGATGGAAGCGGACTGCGCCGCATCGGCAAGACCGGTGAATTCGAAGGCAGTCCAAGCTGGTCGCGCGACGGCAAGTCGGTCGTCTTCTACGCATGCGATATCGCCAACGTCAACAAGATCGTCCATCCCAAGCGCTTGCGTGGCGTCACCCAGCTCATGTCGATCGACATCGCCAGCGGTGCGCGCACAGGATTGACCGAAGGTCCTGGCGAAAAAACTTCGCCGCACTGGCTGGAAGACAAAAAACTCGCATTTGTACGCGGAGGCCCGGAAGGCGGTCTGTCGCTCGCGACCGGCGAGACCGTGCTGCGCGGCGAGGTCAGCAGCCCGAGCTGGTCAGCCGATGGCAGGCGAATGGTATTTCACCGCGAAGCGGACGCCCGCTGGCCGCCATCCCAGCGGTGGAAAAGCCTGGACCCGGCCTTCAAGCTGGTACGCACCGGCGTGTTTCCCTCGTGGTTGCCCTCTGGTGAGCAGATTGTGTTGAACGACAAGACCGCCGGCATCCTGCACAACGACATCATCAGCGTTGCCGCCGATGGCAGCAGCCAGCGCACCCTGTTCCACGATGAAAAGCGCAGTGCGCTTGCGCCGGAAGTATCGCCTTCCGGGACCCGGATTGCCTTCGGTCTTGGCAATTTTTTCCAGGGCACGCAAGGACGGGCGCTGGCCGATATCGCACTCATTAATATCGATGGCAGCGGTTTGACCATCTTGACCGATGGATCGGGGAACTACGGATTGCCGAGCTGGTCACCGGACGGCAGCCAGATCGTTTTCCGGGGTGCCGGCAATGGCGAGGGACGGGATGGCTTGCTGATTATCGATGTGGCCAGCCGCGCTGTGCGCCATATTCCCGGCACCGTCGTCAAGGATAACTTCCCCTCGTGGTCGCCGAAGGGCGACCTCATCAGTTTTACCAGCAACCGCGATGGCGATTACGAAATCTATACCGTGCGCCCGGATGGGACCGGGCTGAGACGCCTTACCAATATTCCGGGCAACGATGCCCACAATAGCTGGTCGCCGGATGGGGAATGGATCGCCTTCGCCAGCGGCACCCATGGTTTTCGTGACGAAGCCGTGCTGCATCCCTACAATCCCCAACCTTATGGCGAAATCTACGTCATGCGCGCAGACGGCAGCGACCGGCGCAGGCTGACCAACAACCAGTATGAAGAAGGCACGCCGAAATGGTCACGTGTGCCTTCCGAGAGACCGGCCCATCCTTGAGATCGGAGCCCTGGCTATGCAAGCCGGGCCTGCCGATCGGGTGAACGGCAGCGGGTATGCGTCCGGCGTAGCGGACGTTTCGCCGGCGCTGAAATTAGCCCCTGCTGCTGCAAAGCAATGAGCTAACATACGGCTCCCAGCACAGCCACCTCGCCCCATGAAACGCAAGCTCCTTTCTGTCACCATCGCCGGCCTGGCCATTGGGGCCCTGGCATGGGCGCTGGTGCAGAACATGCGAGGTCCGGCCCTGGCCGGCTACCAGGTCGCCGTGCAGCCGCTGGTGCAGACAGTCGTGGCGACCGGCCGCGTGGCGGCCTTGTCCCGCGCACAGGTCGGCAGTGCGGTCACCGGCGTGGTCGTCGAGCGGCGCGTGCGGGAGGGCGATATGGTGCGGCCCGGCGATGTGCTGGCGGTACTGCGCGCCGACGATCTCGCGGCATCGGTGCGCGAGGCGGAAGCCTCGCTGGCACAGCTGCAGCAATCGACCCGTCCACAGGCGCAGGCCAGCCTGCGCGAGGCCCAGGCGAGACTGGCACAAGCCAGCCGCGAAGCCACGCGTCGCCGCGATCTCTTCCGGCAGCAGATGATCACTCGCGAGACGATGGAACAGGCGATACAGGCGGAGACCGTCGCCCGCACGGCGGTCGAGCAGGCGCAACTGACCGTCCGCTCGCTGGTGGCCGGCAATCCCGGCGAGACAGCGGCGCGCGCCCGGGTCGCCAGCGCCAGGGCCCAGCTGGCTAAAACCACCATCCGCGCCGAAGTCGCCGGCACCGTGCTGATCCGCAACGCCGAGCCGGGCGACCTGGTACAGCCCGGGCGGGTCCTGTTTGAAATCGCCCGCACCGGCGACACGGAAGTAGTGGTGCCGCTGGACGAAAAAAACCTGGAAGTGCTTGCCGTCGGCCAGGCGGCCACGTGCATTGCCGACGCCAACCCCGGGCGCCCGTTCCCTGCCAGGGTCAGCTTCATCGCCCCCAGCGTCGATCCGCAGCGCGGCACTATCGATGTTCGCCTCGCGGTCAATCCCGTCCCCGGTTTCCTGCGCGAGGGCATGACCGTTTCCGTCAACGTGGAAACCGGGCGGCGCGACCGTGCCATCATCGTGCCCAACGACGCACTGGCCGCGGCGGACGGCAATCAAGCCACGGTATGGCTGGTCAGCGACGGCCGCGCCGTGCGCCGCCAGGTACGGCTCGGCCTGCGGGGCCTGACCCAGACGGAAGTCACGGCCGGGTTGCGGGGCGGCGACCGCGTGCTGGCCGACGCGCAGGCCACGCTGGAACCGGGCGACCGGGTGCGCGTCGTGCCGACTGCCCTGACCGCCGACCCTGCCACGCGCAAGGAACTTCCGGTCAAGCTGGACTGACGCGATGTGGATCGAGTGGACCATTGCCACCAGGTTCCTGCGCGAGGGCAGGGTGCAGAGCACGCTGATCCTGGTCGGCATCGCCGTGGGCGTTGCCGTGATCGTCTTCCTCACGGCGCTGATTACCGGACTGCAGGCCAACATCATCAACCGCACGCTGGGCACCCAGGCCCACATCAAGGTACAGCCTCCCGAAGAGTACAACCGCATCTTGCCGCCGGCGCCGGGGACCACGCAGCTGCTGCTCGAGAGCAAGCGCGCCCAGCGCCTGCGGTCGATCAATAACTGGCAGCAGGTGCGCGACGTGCTCGACACGATGCCGGGTATCGCGGCCGTGTCGCCGCTGATCTCGGGGCCGGCGTTCGCACGCCGTGGCGCGGCGCTCCAGTCGGTGGCGCTGGTCGGCATCGACGCGCAGCGCTACCTGCGCATCATTCCGGTCCAGGAAGACATCGTCGCCGGCGTGTTTCGCATCGGCGCGGGCGACACCGTGATCGGCAAGCAGCTGGCGACCGACCTCGGCATGCGGGTGGGCGACAAGCTGCGCCTGGACGGAGGGCAGGGCCGGGAGAGCGTGGTGAACGTCGCCGGCATCTTCGAACTGGGCGTGCGCGAGCTGGATGCGCGCTATGTGTACCTGGACATGAAGCAGGCGCAGTCGCTGCTCAACCTGCCCGGGGCCGCGACGATGATCGACGTGACGGTGGATGAGATCTTCGATGCGCAGTCCATCGCCCAGCGGATTGCCCGACTCACGGGCCTGAAGGCGGAAAGCTGGATGGAAACCAACAGCCAGCTGATGAACGCCTTGCGCTCGCAGAGCCTGTCCACGCAGATGATCAGCGCTTTCGTGGCCTTGAGCGTGGCGCTGGGTATTGCCAGCGTGCTGTCGGTGAGCGTGGTGCAGCGGACCCGTGAAATCGGCATCCTGCGCGCGATGGGAACCACGCGGCAACAGATGCTGGGCGTCTTCCTGGTCCAGGGCGCGCTGTTCGGCCTGGCCGGTTCGCTGCTCGGTGCGCTGGCCGGGTATGGCCTGGTGAGCGCTTTCAATATTTTCGGGCCCAAGCTGTTCTACATTCCCGTCGACCCATGGCTGCCGGTGGCCGCGACCGCCCTGGCAACGGTCACCGGCATCCTGTCGGCCGCCGTGCCGGCGCGCCGTGCCGCGGCGCTCGATCCGGTGGAGGCGATACGCCATGTCTGAACACATGATTGAGCACAATCGCCGCGAAGAAGTATTGCGGCTGGACGGCCTGCGGAAAAGCTACAACATCGGCAAGCCCACCGAAGTGGAAGTGCTGCACGGCCTCGACCTGCGGCTGCAGCGCAGCGACTTCGCGGCACTGGTGGGCGCTTCCGGTTCGGGCAAGAGCACGCTGCTCAATGTGCTCGGCCTGCTGGACCGTCCGACGGCGGGCGAGCTGGTCCTGCTCGGCGAGCCTACCAGGAAGATGGACGACGCCCGGCGCACGGCGCTGCGCGGCAGCGCGATCGGCTTTGTCTTCCAGTTCCACCATCTGATCCAGGCCTTTACCGCGCTGGAGAACGTGCTCATGCCGCTGATGGTGGCGACGGGCAAGCCGACGCGGGAACAGGTCGAACACGCCCGGACCCTGCTGGCCCAGGTTGGCCTTGAAGGGCTCGACCAGCGCAAGCCCGACCAGCTTTCCGGCGGCCAGCAGCAGCGCGTGGCCGTGGCCCGCGCGCTGGTCAGCCGCCCGGCGCTGTTGCTGGCCGACGAACCGACAGGCAATCTCGACACCAGGTCCGCCGCCGAAGTCTTCCAGCTGTTTCGCCAATTTAACGAGGAGTTCGGCTGCGCGGTGTTGCTGGTGACGCACGATCCGCGCATGGCCGAACAGTGCGATCGGACGATCACGCTGGTTGATGGCAATATCGAGAGCGATATAACACGGGGATAGAAACGCGCAATGCGCCTGATGCGCACGAACCCGACACAGCGGTGTATCGCAATTTGAATTCATTTCTTAAGGATGTACAGGTTTTGATGCACGCTAGAACGGCACTATTCAAGAATACCGGCATTGCACTCGCAGCCTTCGTGGGAGGTGGCTTTGCCACCGCGTACCTGGTTCGCAAGAACATGCGCGATGCAGGGCATCCAAAGGAAGCAAGCGAGGCGCTCGTCATATTTGGAAGTATCGGCGCCGCATTTGTAGTAGTTGCTTCGCGCACCCCACCTGACTTGATATCGTCCCTGTTGGGTATTGGGATTCCTCAGTTCGTACTGCTACTGGCAGTTCTCAGGCTTACCCGGTATGGTGACTTCTCGGAGGCTACGTCAAATGGTGCTGAACTGCGGTCGAACTGGCATGCGTTCGCAGTCGGGGTGGCGGTGAACCTTTTGTTGAAAGGCCTGTTCTATTGCACAGGCATGCTTTGGGCCTAGCGCTGTCGGGTGGTGCGGCCGAGGGCACGCTCGAGCGCATCGGCAAGACACTGACTTCCGGGATGTCATCGAAGCCGGGCGCTGGAACTCCGTCGTCACGCTCTCTGCGAGCGGAATCTGTCACGCAAGGAACGCAGGTTCATGGCCGCGGGCAGGCAGGAAAAAGAATGACGCAACAAAAACGCCACCCGAAGGTGGCGTTTTGCGTTGCTGCTGAATTCTTGGTGGCCCGGGGCGGAATCGAACCACCGACACAAGGATTTTCAATCCTCTGCTCTACCAACTGAGCTACCAGGCCAAGAGGCCGCATTATAGCAGCTCGCTGCAGAGTTGCAATAGGGTTTGCAAGGTTCCGCAAGCGCCACGATCAATATTTGCTGCCGAATCAAGGATGAATTGCCGAAGAGCTGCTTTTTCTCAACAAAAAACAGCGGCATCATGCTGTTCATCGAACCCAAGGAGAACACCATGCAAGAACACATCCCCGCACTCGGCCTCGGCACGTTCCGCCTGCAAGGGCAGGTGGTCGTCGATTCCGTCCGCGCCGGGCTGGAGCTGGGCTACCGCCACGTCGACACGGCGCAAATCTACGGTAACGAGGCCGACGTGGGCAGTGCGATCGCCCAGAGCGGCGTCCCCCGCGCCGAACTGTTCGTGACGACCAAGGTCTGGACGGCGAACCTGGCGGGCGACAGGCTGGCCGCCAGCCTGCGCGAAAGCCTGGACAAGCTGCGCCTGGAGCAGGTCGACCTGGCGCTGATCCATTGGCCATCGCCGCAGGACGCGGTGCCGGTCGCCGAGACCATGCATGCGCTGCTGGCGGCGAAGCGCGCCGGGCTGGCGCGCCGGATCGGTATCTCGAACTTCACGATCCGCCACATGCAACAGGCGATCGGCGCCATCGGCGCCGGGGAAATCGCCACCAACCAGGTCGAGATCCACCCGTTCCTGCAGAACCGCGCGGTGGTGCGGTTCGCGCGCGAGCACGGCATCCACCTGACGGCCTACATGCCGCTCGCCTACGGCAAGGTGATGACGGACCCCGTGATCGCGGCCATCGCCGGGCGGCACGGTGCGACTCCGGCGCAGGTCGCGCTGGCCTGGTCCCTGCGGCAGGGCTTTGCCGTGATTCCATCGTCGACGAAACGGACCAACCTGGAAGCGAACCTCGCCGCGGCCCGCATTGCGCTGTCGGACGAGGACATGGCCGCCATCGCGGCGCTGGAGGCAAACGGCCGGATCGCCGATCCGGAAGGCATCGCGCCCGTGTGGGACTGAGCCGCTGGCGGTCCGCGCCGGCCGTCGGCACCGCCGCGCGCCCCGTCAGCCACCGATCGTTATAATGGCAAGATGAACACGCCATCCTCTTCCAAGCATCATGTGCCGACGGCGGTCTGCATCGTCGGCAACGGCGCGATCGCCAAGGCGGCCGCGCTGGCATTTGCCCAGGTCGGGCAAAGCGTCACCCTGCTCGGTCCACCCGCCGCGGCGAAGCCGGATGGGCTCGAGCCCAGCTGGGACGTGCGGGTCTATGCTCTGAACCACACGGCGCACGAGCTGCTGTCGAACCTGAAAGTGTGGGGCGCGATGGACCAGGTGCGCATCGCGCCGGTCGACGGCATGGTCATCAAGGGCGACGGCGAACAGCCCGGCCACCTGAACTTCGATGCCTATGGTGCCCATGCGGATACGCTGGCCTGGATCGTCGAGGACCGCAACCTGAACGAGGCGCTGGACACGGCGCTGCGCTTCGCGCAGAACGTGCACGTCGTGGCCGGCCGCGCGGTGGCGCTGAAATGCGACGAGGACCACGCCACGGTGCAGCTGGCGGACGGCACCAGCGTCAAGGCTTCGCTGGTCGTCGGGGCGGACGGCGCCCAGTCCTGGGTGCGCGGCCAGTGCGACATCGGCCTCGATTACAAGCCGTACGGGCAGAAGGGCGTGGTCGCCAATTTCGACACGGAGCTGCCGCACCACGGTAATGCGTTCCAGTGGTTTACGTGCGACCGCGGCATCGTCGCGCTGCTGCCGCTGCCGGGCAACCGCGTGTCGCTGGTCTGGTCCGCGCCGGACATGCTGGCCGACCAGCTGTGCAGCGAAGGCGCGCAGGCGCTGGCCGACCGGCTGGCCGATTTCGCCGCCGACAAGCTGGGCAAGCTGACACCCGTGCTGCCCGAAGCGGTGCGCGCGTTCCCGCTGGCGCTGGTGCGGCCTCACTCGCTCGTATCGCAGCGCGTGGCATTGATCGGCGATGCCGCCCACGTGGTGCATCCGCTGGCAGGCCACGGCATGAACCTGGGGTTTGGTGACGTGCGCGACCTGGTGCGCGCCGTTGCCGGGCGCGAGGAACACCGTTCGATCGGCGACGAGCGGGTGCTCGCCCGCTACGCCCGTTCTCGCAAGGAGGAAGTGCTGCTGATGCAGGCAACCACCGACGGCCTGCAACGCCTGTTCGGCGCGAATCTCGAACCGGTGCGCGCGGTCCGCAATTTCGGGCTAAACTTGCTGGATAAATTGCCTTTCGTCAAGCGTTCGCTGATGTCGCACGCGCTGGGCCGGCACTGATTGCGACGGCGCGGCGATCCCGCGCCGTGTTCCTGTTTCACCCCGGAGAATCTATGAAGTTCATCAAGACCAGCCTCGTGCTGGTATCGGCGCTGCTGATGTCGTGCGCGGGCGCCGACGACGGCGTCGAAGCCACCATCCGCAAGAATGTCGAACCCAAGCTGGGCCCCGACGTCAAGATCGATGCCATCCGCGCCACGCCGTATTCGGGCCTGTATGAAATCCGCATCGGCAACGAGATCCGCTATACCGACAAGACCGGCACCTATCTGTTTGCCGGCCACATCTTCAACCTGAAGACCAGGGAAGACGTGACGCAGGCGCGCATCGACGAAGTCAACCGCATCAAGTTCTCCGAGCTGCCGCTGGAGCTGGCGCTGAAGACCGTGAAGGGCAACGGCAAGCGCGTAGTGGCCATCTTCGAAGACCCGAACTGCGGCTACTGCAAGAAATTCCGCCGCGAGACGCTGGCGAAGGTGGACAACATCACGGTCTACACGTTCATGTACAACATCCTGTCGCCCGATTCGACGGTCAAGTCGCGCAACATCTGGTGCGCGGCCGACCGCAACCGCGCCTGGGACGAATGGATGCTGAACAACAAGCAGGCGCCGGCCGCGCCGGCAGGCTGCACCGCACCGAACGACAAGGTGCTGGCGCTGGGGAACAAGCTGGGCCTGGAAGGGACCCCGGCGATCTTCTTCGCCGACGGCAGCCGCATCCCGGGCGCCATCGACGTGGCGGCGATGGAAGCGAAATTCGCCTCGATCAAGTAACACTGCAAGCACTGCAATGAGCAATGCAATGCAGCGCTCCAATACGTTGCATCACCGCGGCGCGCCCACGAAGCGCGCCGTTTTTCCATCATAAGAATCCAGAACTGGGAGTTATCCATGGTCACCCTGAACATCAACGGGCGCGACACGCAGGTCGACGCCGATCCGTCGACGCCGATCCTGTGGGCGCTGCGCGACAACCTGAACATGACCGGTACGAAATTCGGCTGTGGCGCCGCGCTGTGCGGCGCCTGTACCGTGCACCTGGGCGGCCAGCCGATCCGCTCCTGCGTGACGCCGATTTCCGCCGCCGTGGGCCAGAAGATCACCACGATCGAAGCCATGGAGCACGACAAGGTGGGCAAGGCCGTGCAGGACGCGTGGGTGAAGCACGACGTGCCGCAATGCGGCTACTGCCAGAGCGGCCAGGTGATGAGCGCCACCGCGCTGCTGAAAACGAACCGGAAGCCCAGCGACGCCGATATCGATGGCGCCATGGCCGGCAACATCTGCCGCTGCGGCACCTACCAGCGCATCCGCCTCGCCATCAAGGATGCGGCGAAAACCCTCGCCTAAGGAGATCACATGCGTAAAGAATGGCTCAATGGCAGTGACATGGCGGCAGCGGCCGCCGGCGACCAACCGGGTGTATCGCGCCGCGGCTTCATGAAAGGGGCGGGCGCCGGCCTCGTGCTCGGCTTTACCTTTACCGGTGGCGGCCGGATGGCCCGCGCGGCGGAGCCGAAGCCCGCGCAGCAGCCGAACGCGTTCCTGCGCATCGCGCCGGACAACACGGTCACCGTGCAGGTGAACCGCCTGGAATTCGGCCAGGGCGTGCAGACCGCGCTGCCGATGCTGATCGCCGAGGAACTCGATGCCGACTGGTCGCAGATCCGCGGCGCGCTGGCGCCGGCAGGTGACGCCTACAAGGATCCCGCGATGGGCATCCAGATCACCGGCGGCTCCGGTTCCGTGGCCCACTCGTGGGTGCAATACCGGGAAATCGGCGCGAAGGCGCGCGCCATGCTGGTTGCCGCCGCGGCGGAACAGTGGAAGGTGCCGGTCAACCAGGTGAAGGCCTCGAAGGGCGTGCTCACCGCTCCCGGCGGCAAGAAGGCGACGTACGGCCAGATGGCCGAGGCGGCGATGAAGCAGCCGGTGCCGGAACACGTGGTGCTGAAGAACACCGAAAAATTCCGCTTCATCGGCAAGCCGATGCCGCGCCTGGACGCGCGCGCGAAATCGAACGGCAGCCAGCAGTTCGGCATGGACTTCAAGCCGGCCGGCACCAAGGTGGCCGTGGTGGCGCGCCCGCCGGTGTTCGGCGCGAAAGTGGCGAAATTCGACGCTACCGCCGCGAAGAAGATCAAGGGCGTGCTCGCCGTGGTGCCGGTCGAGGTGGACCGCGGCGGCACCGGCGTGGCCGTCATCGCCGAAGGCTACTGGCAGGCAAAGCAGGGCCGCGATGCGCTGGCGATCGACTGGGATACCGATGGCGTGGAAAAGGTGAGCACCGAACAGCAGTTCACGGCTTTCCGCACACTGGCGGCAAAACCCGGCGCGGTGGCGAAACAGGCCGATACGTCGAAGCTGGCCGCCGCGCCGAAGAAGATTTCGGCCGTCTATGAATTCCCCTACCTGGCGCACGCGCCGATGGAGCCGCTGAACTGCGTGGTCGATTTGCAGCGCGACGCATGCACGATCTGGGCCGGCAGCCAGTTCCAGACGATGGACCAGGCCGCGGCCGCGAAGACGGCCGGCCTGAAGCCGGAGCAGGTGACCCTGCACACGATGATGGCGGGCGGCGGTTTCGGCCGGCGCGCGGTGCCGTCGTCGGACTACATCGTCGAAGCGGTGAACGTGGCCAAGGCCTGGGCGAAGGCCGGCAAGTCCGGCCCCGTGAAGGTGATCTGGAGCCGCGAGGACGACATCAAGGGCGGCTACTACCGCCCGTCGCACGTGCATCGCGCCGAACTGGGGCTCGACGCCAGGGGCAATATCGTCGGCTGGGACCACGTGATCGTCGGCCAGTCGATCATCAGCGGCACGGCGTTCGAGCCCTTCATGGTGAAGAACGGCGTGGATGCCACGATGGTCGAGGGCATGGGCGAGCCATACCGGGTGCCGATGCACCTGTCCGTCCACAACGCGCAGGCAAATGTGCCGGTGTTGTGGTGGCGTTCGGTGGGCTCGACCCACACCGCGTTCGTGATGGAGACGCTGATCGACGAGGCGGCCGTGGCGGCCGGCGTGGACCCGGTGGCCTACCGCAGGAAGCTGATCCCGGCGGAGCACAAGCGCCACCACCTGGCGCTCGACCTGGCGGTCGGCAAGTCCGGCTACAGCACCGTGAAGCTGCCCGAAGGGCAGGCCTACGGCGTGGCGGTGCATGAATCGTTCGGCACCGTCGTGGCCTACGTGGTCACGGCGTCGGTGGAAAACGGCACGCCGAAGCTGCACAAGGTGACGGCGGCCGTGCACTGCAACCAGGCGGTCAACCCCCTGACCATCGAAGCGCAGGTGCAGGGCGCGGTGCTGATGGCCGTCGGCACCACGCTGCCGGGCGCCGCCATCACGCTGAAGGATGGTATCGTCGAACAGGGCCAGCTCAGCGACTACACCGTGGCGCGCATGACGGACATGCCGCAGGTCGAGGTGCATATCGTGCCGTCGACCGAGCCGCCGACCGGCATGGGCGAACCGGGCCTGCCGCCGCTGGCGCCGGCGTTCGCCAACGCCGTGTTCCGCATCACGGGCAAGCGGCTGCGCAAGCTGCCGTTCGACCTGGCATCGGCCGCCGCGCCGCAAGTGGCGTAGTCCCGATGACAGCCAGCGCCATCTTGCCGGGCAGCGCCATCGCCGGCATCCTGCTGGCGGCCGGCCGCGGCAGGCGTTTCGATCCGCTGGGGCAGCGCAACAAGCTGCTGCAGCCGATCGACGGCGAACCGGTCGTCGTCCGCAGTGCGCGGCACCTGCTGGCGGCGCTGCCGCGCGTGGTGGCCGTTGTGCGCGACGATGCGGAGGGCGCTCAACTGGGCGCGCAACTGGCGGCGCTCGGCTGCGAGGTGGCGCTGTGCGAGGAGGCGGACAGCGGCATGGCCGCGTCGCTCGTGCACGGGCTTCGCCATGCGGCGGATGCATCCGGCTGGGTGGTGGCGCTGGGCGACATGCCCCGCGTGCGGCCCGCCACGATCGCCGCGCTGGCGGGGGCGGTGGAAGCGGGGGCCGACATTGCGGTGCCCGTGCACGGCAATGAACATGGAACGCAGCGCGGCAACCCGGTGGCATTCAGCCGCCGGCACCTGCCGCAACTGCTCGCGCTGACCGGCGACCGGGGCGCGCGCGGTATCGTGAAGGATAATATCGTCAACGAAGTGGCGGTGGATGATCCGGGCATCCTGCTCGACATCGATACTCCGCCCGATCTCCTGCAATGAAAAACAAAACGCCGATCAAAGAGAAAACGCCGACCAGGCAAGCGAAGCCGCCGCGCGCCGCGGTGCCCGCCGTGGCCTACGCCATCGTTGCCAAGGATCTTGCCGCCCACCTGTTCCAGGTAACGCTGACCGTGCAGCAGCCGGCCCCCGATGGGCAGTTGCTGGCATTGCCGGCCTGGATTCCGGGCAGCTACATGATCCGCGAGTTCTCCCGCAACATCGTGCAGATCCGTGCCGAGGCCAATGGCCAGCCGGTAGCGCTGGCGAAACTGGACAAGCACTCCTGGCAGGCACCGCCTGTCGAGGGGCCGCTGACCGTGCAATACGACGTGTATGCATGGGATCTTTCCGTGCGCGCCGCGCACCTGGACCAGACGCATGGCTTCTTCAACGGCACCAGCGTGTTCCTGCGCGTGGCCGGCCAGGAAGAGGTGCCGCACGTGGTCGATATCGTGCGGCCGGCGGACGAGGCGGCGCGCGGCTGGCGCGTGGCCACGGCGCTGCCCGAGCTGAAGGCGAAGCGCTACGGCTTCGGCACCTACGTGGCGGCCGACTACGACGAGCTGATCGACAGCCCGGTGGAGATGGGCGACTTCGCCCTGGCCACGTTCACGGCCCATGGCGTGCCGCACGACGTGGTGATCACCGGCCGCGTACCGAACCTGGACATGGCGCGGCTGTGCGCCGACCTGAAGGCGATCTGCGAAACCCAGATCGCCTTCTTCGAGCCGAAGACCAGGCACGCGCCGATGGACCGCTACGTGTTCATGACGCTGGCCGTCGGCGACGGCTACGGCGGCCTGGAACACCGCGCATCGACGGCACTGATCTGCGCCCGCGCCGACCTGCCGACCACCGCTGCCCAGGGCAAGGAACGCAGCGAAGGCTACATCAAGTTCCTCGGCCTGTGCAGCCACGAGTACTTCCACACCTGGAATGTGAAGCGCATCAAGCCGGCCGTGTTCGCGCCCTACGACCTGCAGGTGGAAAACTACACGCCGCTGCTGTGGCTCTTCGAAGGCTTCACCAGCTATTACGACGACCTGTTCCTGGTCCGCGCCGGCATGATCGGCGAAGCCACGTACTTCAAGATGCTGGGCAAGACCGTGGGCGGCGTGCTGCGCGGTGCCGGCCGCACGAAGCAGAGCGTGGCCGAGTCCAGCTTCGACGCCTGGAGCAAGTACTACCGGCAGGACGAAAACGCGCCCAATGCGATCGTCAGCTATTACGCCAAGGGTTCGCTGGTGGGCCTCGGCCTGGACCTGGCGATCCGCCAGAAGTCGGGCGGCAAGCGCTCGCTGGACGACATCATGCTGGCGCTGTGGCAGCGCTACGGCCGCGACTTCTACCCGCACGGCCGCCGCGGCGTGACGCCGGGCGAAGTGGAAGCGCTGTTCGACGAGATCAGCGGCATGCGGCTGAAGAGCTACTTCGACAAGTACATCCGCGGCACCGAGGACGTGCCGCTGGCAAAGCTGCTGGCGCCGTTCGGCGTGAAGTACACGGACGAGCGCAAGCCGGCCAAGCCCAGCCTGGACGTCAACATCGGCCGCGATGGCGCCGATGCAAAGCTGTCCGCCGTCCACGAGGGCGGCGCCGCGCACCGCGCCGGCATGTCCGCCGGCGACCTGCTGGTGGCGGTCGACGGCCTGCGCGTCACGGGCAATCCCGCCAACGTGGAGGCACTGCTGTCCCGCTACAGCGCCGGCGACACGGTGCAGGTGCACGCGTTCCGCCGCGATGAACTGATGACGTTCACGGTGCGCCTGCAGGGCGACCGCGTGCCGGGCATCGTGCTGGCGATCGATTCGGCGCGCAAGAGTGCGTTAGCGCGCCCGACGATGCTGCGCTGACGTGAAGCTGCTGGATCCGTTCAGCGTCGTACTGATGGCGGCGCTGATGTGCGCCGTCATGAGCGCGGTGCTGTTTGGCGCCCGGCGCGGCTTTCCCGCCGAGTTGCGGGGCCTCAGCCATTGGGGCGCCGCGCTGGCGGTGCAGGTGTTATCGGCCTTCTGCTTTGCATTTCGCGGCACGCTGCCCGACGCGCTGGTGCTGCCGGTGGCGAACGTGCTGTTCGTGTTCGGCAACGGCCTGTGCATGACCGGCCTGCAGCGTTTCTATGGCCACGCGCCGGGGTGGCGCACGCTGGGCGGCGCATGCGGCTTTGCGCTGGCGGGCATGCTGTATTACCTGCTGGTCGACCCGGATTACGCGGCGCGGGTGGCCTGGATGTCCATGCCGATAACGCTGATCAATGTGACACTGCTGTTCCTGCTGGTGCGCAACGGCCGGCGCAAGCTGGCCACGCTGTTCTTCGGCTCGATGATCGTGGTGAACACCGTGCTGGTCGCCGTGCGCGGCGTGGCGGCGCTGACGCACGGGGAGGCATTGGTGGATGTGAACCAGCCCGGCCTGTTCCAGAGCTTCTACCTGGCCGTGACCGCGCTGCAGCCGCCGTTGCTGGCGGTCGGTTTCCTGATGGTGGCCTACGAGAGGCTGCGCCTCCTTCTCGAGCGCCGGTCGGCCAGCGATCCGCTGACGGGCGTGCTGAACCGGCGTGGCTTCGGCGAAGCCTATGCGCGAGAGGTGGCGCGCATGGCGCGCATGCGCCAGCAATCCCGCACCCTGGCCCTGCTGTCGGTGGACCTCGATTACTTCAAGAAGATCAACGACCGCTTCGGCCACGCCGAAGGCGACCGGGTGCTCGTCAGCGTGGCGCAGATGATCGGCTCGGCATTGCGCGAATCCGACGCGCTGGCCCGCTTCGGCGGCGAGGAATTCATCGTGCTGCTGCCGGATACGGACGGCAAGCGCGCCATCGCCGTGGCCCAGCGCGTGCAGCGGCTGCTGCGCGAAGCGTGCGCCGGCGAACTGCCGTCATGCACCGCCAGCATCGGCGTGGCCGTGCAGACCGATCCGGACGAGTCGCTCGATGCGCTGCTGTGCCGCGCGGACGAAGCGCTGTATCGCGCGAAGGAAAATGGGCGGGACCGGATCGAAACGTGGCGGGAAGCCGCGTAGGCCTTACTACAGTTGCTGCCAGAGAACTGTTTCCCAAACCGGGGCGGTACGGCGCTCCGGCAGACCCCGGTTTCAGGAAATATTGCTCAGATCCGGGGTCAGACCCCGATTTTTGGAAATTTTTTAAAGATCAGGCGAACAGGCGGCTCAGCTCGGCGCCCGGATCTTCCGCGCGCATGAACGCTTCGCCAACGAGGAACGCATGCACGTTGGCCTCGCGCATGCGCCGCACGTCGGCGCCGTTCAGGATGCCCGATTCGGTGACGACCATCCGTTCGGCGGGAATCCGCGGCAGCAGATCGATGGTCGCATCCAGCGATACGTCGAAGGTGCGCAGGTTGCGGTTGTTGATGCCGATGAGGTTGGTCTTCAGCTTCAGCGCGGCGGTCAGTTCGTCGCCGTCGTGCGATTCCACCAGCACGTCCATGCCGAGTTCGTGGGCGCAGGCTTCCATCTCCGCCATCAGGCCGTGATCGAGGCCGGCCACGATCAGCAGGATGCAGTCGGCGCCCATCGCCCGCGCTTCATAGACCTGGTACAGGTCGACCAGGAAATCCTTGCGGATCACCGGCAGTGCGCACGCGGCGCGTGCCTGCTTCAGGTACTCGACAGAGCCCTGGAAGAACTCCTCGTCCGTCAGCACCGACAGGCAGGCAGCGCCGCCCGCGGCATAGCTTCGGGCGATCGCGGCAGGCTGGAAATCGGCGCGCAGCACGCCTTTCGATGGCGAAGCTTTCTTCACTTCGGCGATCACGCCGGCCTGGCCGGCGGCGATCTTGGCGCGCAGGCTGGCTTCGAAGCCGCGAATGGCGGCACGCGACTCGCGGTCCGCTTCCACTTCCTCGCGCAGGCTGGCAAGGCTGCGGTATTTCTTGGCCGCGGCCACTTCGTCGGCCTTGACGGCCAGGATCTTGTTCAGGATGTCGGACATGGTTTACCGCTTTTGCTAATTAATGTCGGTCGGCGAGGGCGAGGCGGGCGCCCAGCGCCAGGAACAGGCCGCCGGTAACGCGGTTCAGCCACAGCGCCACGCGTGGCTGAACCTTCAGCTTCGAACTGGCGAATGCGGTAAACAGCGCCAAGCCGTTACACCACAACATGGCGTTGAAGTTGAAGATGCAGCCCAGGATGATGAAGGCCAGCGGCTTGTTCGATGCATCGGCATCGATGAACTGCGGCACGAAGGCGAGGAAGAACAGTGCCACTTTCGGGTTCAGCACATTGGTGAGGAAGCCCTGGGCGAAGATGCGGCCGAGCGGAAGGGGAGGCGGTGCCGCGGCTGTTTCCGCTTCGTCGGCCGAGCCTTTCAGCTTGGCCCGCAGCATCTGGATGCCGCACCACACGATGTACGCGGCACCGACCCACTTCACTACCGTGAACGCGGTGGCGGAAGTGGCCAGCAGCGCGGAAAGGCCGAGTGCCGCGGCCAGCACGTGCACCATCGTGCCGGCACCGATGCCGAGCGAAGCGGCCACGCCGGCGCGCCAGCCCTGCGTGGCACTGCGCGCCATGATCAGCAGTGAATCCGGACCGGGCATGATGTTCAGCAGCAGCCCGGAAACGATGAACAGCGTCAGGTCGTGGATGCCGAACATGGCGTGCTCAATTGTCGGCGCCGAGCGCCTGCGTGACTTCGACGAACTGCTTCAGCCTGGCCAGTGCGGCGCCCGACTCGATCGCCTGGCGCGCCTTGATCAGGCCCACCTCGATCGATGGCGCAACACCGGCGGCATACAGCGCGGTGCCGGCATTGAGCGCGACGATGTCGGTGGCGGCGCCGGTTTCGCCGGACAGCACGCCCAGCACCTTGGCCTTGGATTCGGCGGCATTGGCCACCTTCAGGTTGCGGCTGGCAACCATCTGCAGGCCGAAATCTTCCGGATGGATCTCGTATTCGCGGATTTCGCCGTCGACCAGTTCGCCGACCAGCGTGCCGGCGCCCAGCGATACTTCATCCATGTTGTCGCGGCCGTACACGACGATCGCGTGTTCCGCGCCGAGCCGCTGCAGCACGCGCACCTGGATGCCGACGAGATCCGGGTGGAACACGCCCATCAGGATGTTCGGCGCGCCGGCCGGATTGGTGAGCGGGCCGAGGATGTTGAAGATCGAACGCACGCCCAGTTCGCGGCGCACCGGCGCCACGTGCTTCATCGCCGCGTGGTGGTTCGGTGCGAACATGAAGCCGATGCCCGTCTGCGCGATCGATTGCGCGATCTGCTCCGGCGTCAGGTTGATGTTGGCGCCCAGCGATTCGATCAGGTCGGCGCTGCCGGACGAGGACGACACGCTGCGCCCGCCATGCTTGGCAATGCGCGCACCGGCCGCGGCGGCCACGAACATGGCCGCGCTGCTGATGTTGAAGGTATGCGCGCCGTCGCCGCCGGTGCCGACGATGTCGAGCAGGTTGGTGGTGTCCGCCATCGGCACCTTGGTGGAAAACTCGCGCATTACCTGCGCGGCGGCGGTGATCTCGCCGATGGTTTCCTTCTTCACGCGCAGGCCCATCGTCAGCGCGGCCACCATCACGGGCGACATTTCTCCGCTCATGATCTGGCGGAACAGGTGCAGCATTTCGTCGTGGAAGATCTCGCGGTGTTCGATGCAGCGGATCAGGGCTTCCTGGTGGGTGATCGGCATGGTCATTCCTTTGCGCTCGACGACGTGCGATCGAGGAAGTTCTTCAGCATGGCATGGCCATGTTCGGAGAGGATCGATTCGGGGTGGAACTGCACGCCTTCGATGTCGAAGTCCTTGTGCCGCACGCCCATGATTTCGCCGTCGTCGGTCCACGCCGTCACTTCCAGGCAGGCCGGCAGCGACCCACGTTCGATCGCCAGCGAGTGGTAGCGGATCACCGTGAAGGGGCTCGGCAGGTCCTTGAATACGCCCACTCCGGTGTGCGCGATCGGCGACGTCTTGCCGTGCATGACTTCCTTGGCACGGATGATCTTGCCGCCGAAGGCTTCGCCGATGGCCTGGTGGCCCAGGCACACGCCGAGGATCGGCTTCTTGCCGGCGAAGTGCTTCAGCACTTCCACCGAGATGCCGGCCTGCGCCGGATCCTTCGGGCCAGGCGAGACGCAGATGCGGTCCGGATTCAACGCCTCGATCTCCTCGATCGTGATCTCGTCGTTGCGGAAGACCCGCACATCCTCACCGAGCTCGCCGAAGTACTGCACGATGTTGTAGGTGAAAGAGTCGTAATTGTCGATCATCAGCAGCATGTCAGAACTCCCCATCCAGGCCGTCTTGCACTTGTTCGGCGGCGCGCAGCACGGCACGCGCCTTGTTTTCCGTTTCCAGCCATTCCATTTCCGGTACCGAGTCGGCCACGATGCCGGCCGCGGCCTGCACGTACAGCATGCCGTCCTTGATCACGCCGGTGCGGATCGCGATCGCCACGTCCATCTCGCCGCCGAACGACAGGTAGCCGCACGCGCCGCCGTAGATGCCGCGCTTGGAGATTTCCAGTTCGTCGATCACTTCCATCGCGCGCACTTTCGGCGCACCGGTCAGCGTGCCGGCCGGGAAGGTGGCGCGCAGCACGTCCAGGTTCGACATGCCGGATTTCAGCTTGCCCTCGACGTTGGAGACGATGTGCTGCACGTGCGAATACTTTTCGATCACCATCTTGTCGGTGACCTTCACGCTGCCGATCTCGGAAATGCGGCCCAGGTCGTTGCGGGCCAGGTCGATCAGCATCACGTGCTCGGCGATCTCCTTCGGATCGGCCAGCAGTTCCTCGGCCAGCTGCGCATCCTTTTCAGGCGTGGCGCCGCGCGGGCGGGTGCCGGCGATCGGACGCAGCGTGACCTTCTTTTCGCCGTCCGGAAGCGTTTCGTTGCGCACCAGGATTTCCGGCGACGCGCCGACGATCTGCATGTCGCCGAAGTTATAGAAGTACATGTACGGCGACGGGTTCAGCGAACGCAGTGCGCGGTACAGCGTGAGCGGCGAATCCACGTACGGCTTGCGGATGCGCTGGCCGATCTGCACCTGCATCAGGTCGCCGGCCATTACGTATTCCTTCGCCTTGGCCACGGCCGCCAGGTACGACTCCTTGTCGAAATCGCGGATCGCCTCGGTGCGCACGGACGACGACGTGACGGGCGCATCGACGCCGCGGCGCAGCAGCGCCTTCAGTTCCTTCAGCCGCACGCGCGCCTTCGAGAACGATTCCGGCTGCGTGGTATCGGCGTACACGATCAGGTACAGCTTGCCGGAGAGGTTGTCGATGACGGCCAGCTCCTCGGTGACCATCAGCTGGATGTCCGGCAGGCCCAGGTCGTCCTTTTGCGCGGTGTTGGCGAGCTTCTTCTCGATGTGGCGCACCGTGTCGTAGCCGAAGTAGCCGGCCAGGCCGCCGACGAAGCGGGGCATGCCCGGGCGCAGCGCGACCTTGAAGCGGGCCTGGTACTGCTCGATGAATTCGAGGGGATTGCCGTCATGGGTCTCGACGACTTCCCCGCCCTTGACGATCTCGGTGCGGTTGCCGACGGTGCGCAGCAGCGTCTTCGCCGGCAGGCCGATGAACGAGTAGCGGCCGAAGCGCTCGCCGCCGACCACGGACTCCAGCAGGAAGGTGTTCTTGCCGTTGTTCTGGCTCTGCGCCAGCTTCAGGTACAGCGACAGCGGCGTTTCCAGGTCGGCGAACGCTTCCGCGATCAGGGGGATACGGTTGTAGCCTTGCGTGGCCAGCGATTTGAATTCGAGTTCGGTCATGGTTCTCTCCAACCCGCCACGCGAACCCATTTTGGGCATGATGGTGGCGGTGAGGTTCAAAAAACCTGCCGGGAGAGAGCGAAAGGATGGATAGTCGCGCGAAGTCTCCGACGGCAGCAATCAACGTGGCTTAGTTTGCCCAGGATTGCCAGCGTCGCCACAGCCAGGCCTCGATCGATCCCTGGTGAGTAACGTTGTGTCTTTTGTTGAGAAACATCGTTTGACGAGCGTTCGGTTTTAAGTTGCAGCCGATTGATTCGGCTGAGATTGATTCGGCTGGTTGTGCGCGTTGATTAACTGTGCAGCATGCAGCAGCGTTTCCACTATACCATCGGAATCCGTGTCGTGTATAGACTCCCCGTGGTTGTAGCCATACGGCACCGTCAGCACCGGGCAACCGGCCGCGCGGGCCGCCTGCGCATCGTTCGACGAGTCGCCGATCGCCACCACCTGGTGCGGCGGCAGGCCGAAATATTCGCAGGCTTTCATCAGCGGCAGCGGATCGGGCTTTTTCCTGTCGAACGAGTCGCCGCCGTAGATCACCTCGAAGTAGCCGTCGAGTTCCTTCAGCTTCAGCAGCGGCAAGGCGAACGCCAGCGGCTTGTTGGTCACGCAGGCCAGGCGGATGCCGGCATCCTTCAGCTCCGTCAGGCCGGCGGCCACGTCCGGATACAGGGTACTGTGGTGGCCGTTGATCGCCAGGTAGTGCCGCTGGTAGGCATCCATCGCCGCGGCGAAATGCTGCTCGACGGTGGCGTCGTCATGGTCGAGCGACAGCACGCTGCGGATCAGGTTCTCGGAGCCCTTGCCGACCATGTTCTTGATCTGCTCGGCCGTAATGGCCTCCAGGCCCAGCTCCTCGCGCATGCGGTTGATGGCCACGTGGAAGTCCGGCACGGTGTCGAGCATCGTGCCGTCCAGGTCGATGATGGCGGCGCGCACGCCGGCCAGGGGGTGAGCTGCCGCCGTCATGGTCATACCGTCGCCAGCTGGGTGCGCATCGCGTCGATGACCGCCTTGTAGTCGGGCTGGCCGAAGATCGCCGAGCCGGCCACGAACGTGTCCGCACCGGCTTTCGCGGCGGCGGCGATGTTGTCGATCTTGATGCCGCCATCGACTTCCAGCAGGATGTCGCGGCCCGATTCGTCGATCAGGCGGCGCGCTTCGGCGATCTTCTTCAGTGCCTGCGGGATGAACGACTGGCCGCCGAAACCCGGGTTGACGGACATGATCAGGATCATGTCGACCTTGTCCATCACGTGCTCCAGGTAGGACAGCGGGGTGGCCGGGTTGAACACCAGGCCGGCCTTGCAGCCATGGTCGCGGATCAGCTGCAGCGAGCGGTCGATGTGCTCGGAAGCTTCCGGGTGGAAGGTGATGATGTTCGCGCCGGCCTTGGCGAAGTCGGGAATGATGCGGTCGACGGGCTTGACCATCAGGTGCACGTCGATCGGCACCTGCACGTGCGGGCGGATCGCCTGGCAGACCAGCGGGCCGATCGTGAGGTTCGGCACATAGTGATTGTCCATCACGTCGAAGTGGATGATGTCGGCACCGGCGGCGACGACGTTTTTCACTTCCTCGCCCAGGCGGGCGAAGTCGGCGGACAGGATGCTGGGGGCGATGCGGAAAGTGGTCATGGCAGGCGTGGCTAGTAGAAGTAGGCAAAAATCAGCCGCTATTTTACGCTGCCGTCCCGTATTCTGCGGAGTGCACCTTGCATGTGTGCGGGATTTGCGGTGCAATGTGAAACTATATTAGCGAAACGCTACATTTGAATTTTTTTCACCATTTACGGAAAGCGCCGCGAATGCGGCGCAATCAAGGAAACCCGATGGCCCAATATGAATTCGCTGTGTCCGTCAGGACGCAGTTCCTGCCCGAGCAGTCCGATCCCGAGCGCACCAACTTCGTGTTTACCTACTCGATCACGATCAAGAACACCGGAACGGTCGCCGCGCAGCTGATCTCGCGCCACTGGATCATCACCGATGCCAACAACCACAAGCAGGAAGTGCGCGGGCTGGGCGTGGTGGGGCATCAGCCTCTGCTGCAGCCGGGCGAGCAGTTCGAATACACCAGCGGCACGGCGCTGCAGACGCCGCAGGGCTCGATGGTGGGCGAGTACTTCTGCGTGGCCGAGGACGGCCACCAGTTCGAAGTGAAGATTCCGGAGTTCGTGCTGTCGCTGCCGCATACGCTGCATTGACCCGGCTGCATTGACCCGGCTGCATTGAACCCGCTGCATTGAACCCGCTGCATTGAACCCGCTGCATTGAACCCGCTGCATTGAACCGGCCGCATCGAACCGGCTTCACTGATCTACAATCGCATCATTCAGGCTGGTCCGGCCGCCTGGCCGGCGGCGTATTCTTCTTGCCAGGCATCGTCCACCAGACGATGAACACCAGCAGGAACAGCGCGACCAATGCCTCGACCATCAGAATCCACATATCGCCTCCATGTTTTTTGCACCCCGTAGTCTACCCCGTAATGCCAAGGCGCTGAGCTGCGTCGCCGTATCGGCAGTCCTGCTCTCAGCTTGCGTAACGCCACCTCCGCCGCAGCAGCAACCCGCACCGCTGCCTCAGCCAATTCCACAGCCAATTCCACAGCCGGCGCCGCAGCCCGCGCCGCAACCGGAGCCGGCCCAGCCGCCGTTGCCGCCATCGAAAACAGCCTTCGTGCCCGGCACGTTTGCCGACCTGCCGGGCTGGTCGCGCGACGACCTTCGCGCCGCCTGGCCCGCCTTCCAGTCGTCGTGCGGCGTGATCGGCAAGCGCGCGGACTGGAAAGAAGCGTGCTCGATCGCACGCACCGTCAACGCCAGCGACGAACGCGCCGTGCGACTGTTCTTCGAGACTTTCCTGGTGCCGCACCGCGTGATCGCGCCGGACGGATCGGACAGCGGCCTGGTCACCGGCTACTACGAGCCGCTGCTGCGTGGCGCCCGCAAGCAGGGCGGCCCGTACCAGACGCCGCTCTATAAAGTCCCGGACGACATGCTGACGATCGACCTTACCGGCGTCTACCCGGAACTGAAGGGCAAGCGGCTGCGCGGCCGCCTGCAGGGCAGGAAGGTGGTGCCGTATGCCAGCCGGCAGGAAATCGCCCGTGCCGATTTCAGCGGCAAGGAACTGCTCTGGGTCGACGACCCGGTGGAAGCGTTCTTCCTCGAGGTGCAGGGTTCCGGCCGGGTGCAGCTCGACAGCGGCGAGACGGTGCGCGTGGCTTATGCGGACCAGAACGGCCATCCATATAAATCGATCGGCAAATGGCTGATCGAACAGGGCGAACTGACGTCCGAACAGGCCTCGGCGCAGGGTATCAAGGCGTGGATCGCCGGGCATCCGACGCGCCGGCAGGAGCTGTTGAACGTAAATCCCAGCTACGTGTTCTTCAGGGAGGAAAAGCTGCCGGACCCGAACGTGGGCCCGAAGGGATCGCTGGGTGTGCCGCTGACGCCGCAGCGTTCGGTGGCGGTGGATACCACGCAGATCCCGTCCGGCGTGCCGTTGTACCTGTCCACCACGCAGGCCGCCAGCGAGATTCCGTTGCAACGGCTTGTGATGGCGCAGGATACGGGCGGCGCGATCCGTGGTGCGATCCGGGTCGACTTCTTCTTTGGCTTCGGCACCGAGGCGGCCGAGAATGCGGGCCGGATGAAGCAGCGCGGCCAGGTGTGGGTGCTGTTGCCACGCCCGACCCGCTGATTCGCCCGAAGACTGTCTTTACCGCAGGACCAGTACCGGCAGCTCGGTGTGCGCCAGCACCTTCTGGGTTTCGCTGCCGAGGAACAGCTTGTTCAGGCCGGTGCGGCCGTGCGAAGCCATCAGGATGATGTCGCAGTTGTATTTTTCCGCAGCGGCGACGATTTCCTTGTAGGGCGTATGGGAATCGACGACGACGCCCTCGAACGGCACGCCCGCGGTGGCGCACGCCGTTTCCACTTTGTTGATGTTCGCCTTGGCCGTGGCGGCGATCTGGGTTTCAAACACGGCCGCATCCGGCACGACCGCGTTTTCGGACGCCGGCACGAACGGGAACGGCTGGGCAACGCAGATGGAAATGATGCGTGCCCCATGCACCTGGGCGAAGCGGATCGCGAGCTCGGTGGCTTTTACCGCCAGCTCGGATCCATCGGTGGGTAACAGGATGTTCTTGAACATGACAGTCCCCTTGCAAAGTTGGCAATGCTTAAGTGTAGGGGCACCGCCGTGTCAGGGGCGCACGCTTCGGAGCGGGCGCGATGCTATCGCTCCGGCGGCCAGCAGCACGCCACCCACGGCGATGCAGTACAGCGCCGGGCGCACGCCGAGGTGGTCGCCCGCGTAGCCGGCAACCAGGGCGCCCAGCGGTGCGACCGCCACCGTGAGGAAGCGCATCGTCGAGATCATCCGGCCCAGCATCTCATCCGGGGTCACGCTCTGGCGCAGTGCCTGGTAAGGAATGAAGAACAGCATCGCGCCCAGGTCGAAGAAGAAGACCAGGGCCGCATAGGCTGCCGCGCTGTAGCGGGCATCGCCGAACAGGTCGCGGGGGATCAGTGGCATCAGCACGAAGCCGAGCGCCATCGCTGCCGTGCCGATCATGATCGTGATGCCCGCGCCATAGCGCCGGTTCAGCGGCCTCAGCAGCAGGGAACTGACGAAGACGCCCATCCCGCCCAGCATCTGCGCCATGCCGAGCGTGCCGGGGTTCATGCCCAGCTCGCGGGTGGCGAACAGCACGAGCAGCGCGGAATAGCCGTAGAACAGGATGTGCCAGGCGCCGGCCACCCAGGCCAGCGCGCGCAGCAGCGGCTGGCGCCAGATGAAAGCGAAGCCGGCGCGCACATCGTGCAGCGGGTGGCGCTCGCTGCGCGGCGGTATCGCTTCCCGCATCTTCACGCGGCCGACATTCCATACCGAGATGAAGAAGGTGGCCGCGTTGGCGATGATTGCCACCGGCGCCGTCAGCCACTGGATCAGGATGCCGGCGAGGCCGGGGGCCAGCAGGCGCGAAATGGAATCCGTGCTGGCAAAGCGGGATTGCGCCTCCACCATGCGCTCGCGGCCGACGAGCAGCGTGAGGAAGATCTGCTCGGCGCCGCCGCCGATCACGTTGCATGCCCCCTGGACGGCCGCCACCGCGTACAGCCAGGGCATGCCCAGCAGGTCGAACCACCAGGCAACGGGAATCGAGGCAAGCGAGATGCCCTGGGCTGCCTTGCTGCCCAACAGGATCGGCAGTTTGCGGCTGCGGTCCAGCAGCACGCCCGCCGGGAGCGCAAGGATCGCGAACGGTATCGCCTGGCAGGCGGTCAGCACGCCCATCTGCGCCGGCGTGGCATGCAGCAGCAGTACGGCGCACAGGGGCAGCGCGAGCGTGCCGATCTGCGAGCCGAAGCTCGTCAGCACCATGCTGGCCCAGTAGCGGCGGAAATCGGTACTGGACAGCAGCGCGTCGCTGCGCCAGCGTTCGGCGATCGAAGAGAAGAGGGGAAGCGGCATCGGTCGGCGATCATAACAGCGATGAACGCGGCGATGCAGCCGGGGACACAGGCGCCGTGTCGATGAGGCTACAATTGTCCGATCCAATCGTCCCGGGAGACAAGCATGCAATATGAAGACCTGATCGTCGAAGTCCATGGCAAGGTGGCACTGATCCGCCTGAACCGGCCCAAGGCGCTGAACGCGCTGAACGACCGCATGATGAACGAGCTGGGCGAGGCATTCGCCGGCTTCGACAAGGATCCGCAGATCGGCTGCATCGTGCTGACCGGAAGCGAAAAGGCCTTCGCCGCGGGCGCGGACATTCCGGCGATGATCGACTACACGTACCAGGATACCTACCGCGACAATTACATCACCCGCAACTGGGAGCACATCCTGAAGGTGCGGACGCCTGTCATCGGCGCGGTGGCCGGCTATGCATTGGGCGGCGGCTGCGAGCTGGCGATGATGTGCGATTTCGTGATCGCGGCGGACACGGCGAAATTCGGCCAGCCGGAAATCAAGATCGGCGTTACGCCAGGGGCGGGTGCCACGCAGCGCCTGCCGCGTGCGATCGGCAAGGCAAAGGCGATGGACATGCTGCTGACGGCGCGCACGATCGATGCCGCCGAAGCGGAGCGCAGCGGCCTGGTATCGCGCGTGGTCCCGGCGGACAAGCTGATCGAGGAAGCGCTGGCGGCGGCGACGACGATCGCATCGATGCCGCTGTCGGTGGCCATGCAGATCAAGGAGGCGGTCAATGTCGCTTATGAAGTTCCGCTGACGGAAGGTGTGCGCTATGAGCGCCGGCTGTTCCATGCCGCGTTCGGCACGCCGGCCCAGCGCGAGGGCATGCATGCCTTCCTCGAAAAGCGCTTGCCAAACTTCGAGGGGCTTTGATATAGTTCTGTCCCTCGCAGCAACGCAGCTGTCACGAAAGTGAAACAAGCAAGTTGATGTGAGGTGATGAGAAGCTTGACGAATCGCACGAAACACTCGATAATCTTGCCTCTCTGCTGCTGACAAACACAACGATTTGTCGACAACGCGGCACCGCTGAAAAGCGAAGAATTCTTTAACAATCAACAGTCGATAAGTGTGGGCGTTTGATGTGATGTGCCTCCGGACTTCGGTCCGGAATGCTCAAAATATATAGCATCAAACGCTTACACAAGAAATAAACGTAATCATCTTCGGATGGTTCGTCAGTATCTTGAGTGAGTGACCATGTCGGAAACGACATAAAACAGAGATTAAACTGAAGAGTTTGATCCTGGCTCAGATTGAACGCTGGCGGCATGCTTTACACATGCAAGTCGAACGGCAGCACGGGCTTCGGCCTGGTGGCGAGTGGCGAACGGGTGAGTAATATATCGGAACGTGCCCAAGAGTGGGGGATAACGTAGCGAAAGTTACGCTAATACCGCATACGATCTAAGGATGAAAGTGGGGGATCGCAAGACCTCATGCTCCTGGAGCGGCCGATATCTGATTAGCTAGTTGGTGAGGTAAAGGCTCACCAAGGCGACGATC
>NZ_JACHXS010000008.1 GCF_014192225.1 Pseudoduganella umbonata
CGCCCACACTTATCGACTGTTGATTGTTAAAGAATTCTTCGCTTTTCAGCGGTGCCGCGTTGTCGACAAATCGTTGTGTTTGTCAGCAGCAGAGAAGCGAGATTATCGGGTGTTTCTTACGAACCGTCAACCCCACTTCTGCCTCACATCAACTTGCTTGTTTCACTTTCGTGACAGCTGCGTTGCTGTGAGGGACAGAACTATAACGGCCCATCAGCAGTCGCGCAAGTGCTTTTTTTGCGCCGCCGGCCATCCGCCCCGTTTTCGTTCCAGCCCTGCGATTGCGCAGACTGTCGCACGCCCCTCGCGCCAGTGGACAGTTTTGCGTAACGTTATCTACACTTGCTGCCCTATATAGAGAACGGAAGCCTTCGATGTTCCCCACGCCGAAAACACAAGAGCTCCTGAAGACCCTCCTGGCCTCGCTGCACACGGGGTTCGACCGGACCGCCACCTGGGTCACCCAATTGTCCTGGTGGAAGTTCTTCCTGTTTGCCGCACTGGCGCTGATCGCAGCGTCGATCCTTCAGGATGAGCTGTTCTCGCCCAATGTGGATGAAGATGTGGTCATTCGCTCGCACAAGCGGCCGAGTGCCGGCAGCGATACGAGCATCGTCATCGATGACAGTGGCATCCACTTCAACCCCCGCGGAGGGAAGCTGCGCAATCCGGCGCCGGCCGACGTCCCTGACGCCCCTGAAAGTGCGGGAGCCGAGGGAGCCGCGGGTGCCGAAGGAGTTGCGGGAGCACCTGGAGCACCTGGAGCCCCTGAAGCCGCCGAGGCGCCAGCAGCCCCTGAAGCACCTGAAGCACCTGAAGCACCTGAAGCCGGCGGTGTAGCACCCGTCGCCCCCGTCGCCCCCGTCCCACCCGTCGCAAAAGCCCGGTCAACCCCTGTCATTACCGCACTACCGGGCGAAGAAGTGCACATCGAACTGCCGCCGCAGATCGGCGAAGAACTGTCGAACGCGCTTGAGGAAGCGGTCGACAACGCAGCAGAAGAAAAAGTGTCGCGTTACCACGAACAGGCATCGACGTGGTTCCAGAGCTTCATCTTCCTGCTCGTGCTGACACTGTTCGGCATGAAGGCACTGATGGGCGGGAAGAAAAAGGCGGAAGCTGAAACACAGACCGCCAACGCCGCCGCCGAGCGCGCCGCCATGCAGCGCCAGCTGTCCGAAGCCAAGATGCAGATGATGCAGGCCCAGGTCGAGCCGCACTTCCTGTTCAACACGCTTGCCTCGGTTGAGCACCTGATCGAGACCGATCCGCCGCGGGCCTCCGCGATGCAGCGCAGCCTGATCAAGTACTTGCGCGCCGTGCTGCCGCAGATGCGCGACAACACGCTGATCACCAACCTCGGCCGTGAAGCGGACATGGTGCTGGCCTACCTCGCGCTGCTGAAAATGCGCATGGAAGAACGGCTGACGATCGACTTCGACATCCCCGACGGCCTGCGCAGCGCGGCATTCCCGCCGATGATGCTGCAATCGATGGTGGAGAACGCCATCAAGCATGGCCTGGAAGGCAAGCCCGAAGGCGGCACGCTGACGGTGCGCGCGGATGTGGCGCACAGCAAGCTGCGCGTGATCGTTGCCGATAACGGCCTCGGCTTCGGTGCCAAGCCCAGCGACGGCACCGGCCTGGGCCTGATGACGATCCGCGAGCGCCTCAAGCTGCTGCATGGCGATGCCGGCCAGCTGCGCATCGAGCCGAACCAGCCAAGCGGCGTGATCGCCACGATCGAGGTGCCCTACCAGCTGTCCGAAGGAGCGCGCAAATAAGCCGCGACACGCGGCACTCAGAGAGCCATTGCGCGGTACACCGATTCATTGAATAATTGGCACCCACTGCCCCTTACTTCTGCCAATTATGCCTACCGCGATTTTAGCCGACGACGAACGTTTGATGCGCGACCAGCTGCGCATGCGCCTGGGCCAGGTGTGGCCGGAACTGGAAATCGTGGGCGAAGCGAAGAACGGCGACGAAGCGATCGAACTCGTCGACGAGCTGAAGCCGGACTTCATCTTTCTCGACATCCGCATGCCCGGCAAGACAGGCATGGAAGCAGCCGCGATCATCGGCAACAAAAGCCACGTCGTGTTCGTGACGGCCTACGATGCGTATGCGGTGGAAGCCTTCGAGCGCGGTGCCGTCGATTACGTGCTCAAGCCGCCCGAGCAGGAACGGCTGAAGATCACCGTGGAGCGCCTGAAGGAAAGACTCAACAAGCCGGCAGGCGACGTCAATGCCAGCGTGAGCGCCATGCTGTCGCAACTGGCGGAAAAGATCGCAGCCCCCAAGCCGAAGTTCCTGCAATGGATACAGGCCAGCATTGGCCAGGACCTGCGCATGATCCCGGTCGAAGAAATCCTGTTCTTCCGGTCGGATGAAAAATACACGTGCGTGCAGACCGACAAGTTCGAAGCACTGATCCGCAAACCGGTGCGCGACCTGGCCGACGAGCTCGACCCATCGCTGTTCTGGCAGATCCACCGTGCCACGCTGGTGAACGTGAATGCAATCGAAGGCGTGACGCGCGACATTCGCGGCCGCCACCTGGTAATGGTCAAGGGCCGGCCGGAGAAGCTGGAAGTCAGCCGCAGCTTCCTGCACCTGTTCAAGCAAATGTAGATCCGCCGGTGCGATTGCGCCACATCAATCCTTCCAAGCCCAGCTGTAATAGGGTCTTCGAGCGGCTGTCCGCCATCAGCCGAAGGGAGAACCGATGTCCATGCCACGACCATTACTGGTGGCCGCGTTGCTCATTGCCGCGCGCATTGCCTGCCGTCTCGATGCACGGCCGGCCACGATCGCCGAGCAGCGCGAGGCCGATGCCCGCGCACGCATGGCCGGGCGGCGCGCCACCGACTATGCGCTGGAAAACATCCGCGAAGAAGAGCGCGCCCATATCGCGCGCGAGCTGCACGACGACCTGGGCCAGTTGCTGGCCACGCTGCGCGTGGATATGAGCCTGCTGATGCGCCAGCCGGTTGCCGACGAGGCCACGCGCGAACTGCTGGCCGGCATGGATGGGCGCCTGCTGTCGGCGATCACGTCGCTGCGGCGCATCGCCAGCAACCTGCGACCGCACGCACTCGATGAAGGGGGGCTGTACTTCGCGCTGCAGTCGCTGCGGCACGAATTCGAAGAGCGGCATGGCGTGGCCTGCGAGCTTGTCGGCCGTGAAGACGAGCTGGTGCTGAACGACCGCTACAGCACCGCGATCTTCCGGATCGTGCAGGAATCGCTGACCAACATTGCGCGCCATGCACAGGCCCGGCGCGTGCGCATTACGCTGCGGCGGCAGAGGGCCACGCTGTTCCTGACGATCGAGGACGATGGCCGCGGCATCGCCCAGGCCGATATGGAGAAGCCGTCGTCGTTCGGCCTGCTCGGCATGCGCGAGCGGGTCTGGGCGATCCGTGGCGACATCTCGATCTCCGGCAGCTGCCGCGGCACGAAAATCGAGATCCACCTGCCGTTGCCGGAGTGAGCATGGCTTCGCCGCGACTGCGAACCCGAACCGCATGGATCGGCTGCCTCGCCATCAACCGACCGGCCGCAGAATAAAAAACGCCCGGCTGGTGCCGGGCGTTTTTCGGTCATGCGGTCAGGCGTCCAGCATCAGAACGTGTGACGGATACCCAGGTTGAAGCCGGTATCGCCGCTGCCCACTTCGTTGTTGTTACCCACGGTATAGCCGGCGCCGTTCTTGTTGTCGATCTTTGCATAGGCGACATAAGCGCTGGTGCGCTTCGACAGCGCGTGCGTGTAGCCCACGGCCCACTGGCGCGCATCCTGGTTGCTGACAGTCTTGTCGTTCTTGTTCATCCACGATGCGATGATCGTGCCGGCGCCCACCGGCACCTGCACGCCCAGCAGCGCGTCGTCGGCTTCGGTCGAAGCGCGCGGCGCCACGGCGTAGCCGAACGCGTTGGCAACCGGAATCGGCGAGCTGTTCAGGCCCTTGTCGCGCTCGAAAGCGGCAAACACCTTGACGACCTTGAAGTCGTAGTTGACGGCCAGCAGCGTATTCTTGCCGTCCTCGCGGCTGGCAGCCGGGGTGGTGCCGGAAGCAGCAACATCGTTATTGCGGTTGTTGTACACCAGGCTCGCGTTCAGCGGGCCCTGCGAGTAGTTGAAGCCCACCGAGAACAGGCGGCCAGCTTCGCTGTCGCCGGCCTGTTCGCCCAGTGCGTACATACCTTCGATCGAGAAACCGGACCATTTCGGAGTGGTGTACACGATCGCGTTCGACACGCGGGTGTTCACGCCACCGGCCGGGAACAGGTTCTTGGCGCTGCCTGCGTAGCCGGCGCCGAACGGATCGGCAACCTTCGACAGTGCGTTGTACAGCGGGTTGTACTGGCGACCCAGGGTCAGCGTACCCAGCGTCTTGCTGGACAGGCCGACGAAGGCCTGGCGGTTGAACAGCGTGCCCGAGCTGTCGATCGTGCCATCGTCCACCTTGTAGCCCGATTCCAGCGTGAAGATCGCGGACAGGCCATTGCCCAGGTCTTCGGTGCCGCGGAAGCCGATACGCGACTGGCTGCCGATGCCGCTCGTCACCTTGGTGACGTCGCCGGCCGCGCCGCCGGTCTCGCGAACGATACCCGCATCCACGATACCGTAGATGGTCACGTTCGACTGGGCGGAAGCAGTGGCTGCGAAGCTGCCGGCGATGAGTGCGGCCAGGGTAAGTTTTTTCACTTTGATGTTCTCTTGTTGAGTTGGTCGGACTGTGAGACCGCTGGGGGTCTGACGCGGCGTATCATGCCTTCCAAATACTTCAACAATATGACATCAATAACTTGTTACCAAAACACAACAGCCATTGCGTTTACTTCAGGCGTGCCGTCAGCAGCCAATAATATTGCCAGCGTTCGATGCGGATTTCCTTGACTGCCGCCGCCAGTTTCTTGCGCAGGTAGCTGTCGGTCGGGAAGTTCTTGACGATCTCCAGGCGCTCTCCGGACGGCAGCGTGCGGAACTGGTAAGTATTTCCCTCCAGGTCCGTGCGGGCGATGACGGTGCTGCTGCCGTCGACATAGACGTTATCGAGCAGCACCAGCAGCACATCCTTGCCCAGCTTCGCGCGCAATTGCGCCAGGAAACGCTCCTGTTCTTCGCGTTTTACATGCGACCACCAGAAGCCGGCGAAGACGGCGGTGTATTCGCCGATCGCCGCCGGCAGGTCGAACGCATCGGCCTGCGCGAAGGTGACGTTACCGCCTTCGTCATTGGCCGGCTGCCGCGCGCGGGCCAGCGCCAGCGCTTCCTCATTGACGTCGATGGCATGGACCGACGCGGCGCTTGCGCCGATCAGCCGTGTCCAGTAGCCGGTACCGCAGGCGATTTCCAGCACCTTGTGGCCGCGCAGCAGCTCCGGCAGTTTCTGGCGCAGCACGGCCAGGTCGGCCTGGCGCTCCGGCTTGTCATAGACGTTTTCGATGGCGGCCGCGTTCAACGCGTAAAACCGCTGTAAAGTTTCATGATTCATAATTCGTAGTTTTCCTGCTCGCCGCGCATCGCCTGCTCCACCAGCTTGCGGTTCAGCGTGGGCGCGAGCAGCTCGATGAACGTATAAATATAAGAGCGCAGATAAGCGCCCTGCTTCACCGCCACGCGCGAGACGTTCATGCCGAACAGATGCCCGACCGAAATCGCGCGCAGGTTGCGGTCCCGCTCGGCATCGAATGCCATGCCGGCAATGATACCGATACCCATGCCCAGTTCCACGTAGGTCTTGATCACGTCGGCGTCGATCGCTTCCAGCAGCACGTCCGGCTTCAGGCCGCGCAGCGAGAAAGCATGGTCGATCTTGCTGCGGCCGGCAAATGCGCTGTCATAAGTGATGATCGGATAGGTAGCGATGTCTTCCAGCGTGACGGACTTACCTTTAAGCAATGGATGTTCGGGCGGCACCACGACCACGTGTTCCCATTGATAGCACGGCAGCGTGATCAGGTTATCGACACCGGCGATCGATTCGGTGGCAATCGCCAGGTCCGCCTGGTCGCGCTGGACCATTTCGGCGATCTGACGCGGATTACCTTGCAAAAGCGACAACCTTACCTTTGGAAACTTCACCATAAAGGCCTGCACCACCTTCGGCAGCGTGTAGCGCGCCTGCGTATGGGTGGTGGCAATCGTGAAGCTGCCGCTGTCCTGTGCGGCATACTCCTTGCCGATGCGTTTCAGGCTGTCGATCTCCTGCATGATCAGTTCGACCGACTCCAGCACCAGCCGGCCTGGTTCCGTCAACCCGCGGATACGCTTGCCATGGCGGGTGAAGATATCCACCCCCAGTTCCTCCTCCAGCTCGATGATGGCCTTCGACACGCCCGGCTGCGATGTAAACAGCGCCTTGGCGGCATCGGTCAGGTTGTAGTTCTGGCGGACGGCTTCCCGTACGAAACGAAGTTGATGAAGATTCATGTAGTTCCTGGCGGTAAGTCCGCTATTTTACGCTGAAGCTTATACCGCCCACGCATATAAGCAAATAAAGACTAAGTAGTTTGGAATAAAGCGTGAGTTTATTACGATACGGCCTACCTTGGGGACAACCTGCCGGTAGAGCCCCGCTGGCAAGCCCTGCCGGTAAGCTCTCGCTTTTGCGATTATAGGAACGCTATGTACCAATACGATCAATACGACCATCTCATCGTGCGGGAGCGCATCGCGCAGTACCGCGACCAAGTGCAGCGCCGGCTGTCCGGTGAGTTGACCGAAGAAGAATTCCTGCCGCTGCGCCTGCAGAACGGCCTGTACATGCAGCGCCATGCCTACATGCTGCGGATCGCCGTGCCCTATGGCCTGCTGTCCTCCGCGCAAATGCGCATGTTCGCCCATATTGCCCGCAAGTACGACCGCGGCTATGGCCACTTCACCACGCGCCAGAACATCCAGTTCAACTGGATCGAGCTGGAACACACGCCGGACATCCTGGCCGACCTGGCTTCCGTCGAGATGCACGCGATCCAGACCTCCGGCAACTGCATCCGCAACGTGACCTCGGACGAGCTGGCCGGCGTGGCCGCCGACGAGATCATCGATCCGCGCCCTTATGCGGAAGTGCTGCGCCAGTGGTCGACCTTCCATCCGGAGTTCATCGCCCTGCCCCGCAAGTTCAAGGTGGCAATCAACGGCGCCCTGGAAGACCGCGCCGCGATCGCGATCCACGACATCGGCCTGACGGTGGTGAAGAACGAGGCCGGCGAGATCGGCTTCAAGGTGATGGTCGGCGGCGGCATGGGCCGCACCCCGATCATCGGCACCACGATCCGCGAGTTCCTGCCGCGCGAACACCTGCTGACGTACACGGAAGCGATCATGCGCGTGTATAACCAGTACGGCCGCCGCGACAACAAGTACAAGGCGCGCATCAAGATCCTGCTGAAGGCCATCGGCGCCGAGGAATTCACGCGCCAGGTCGAAGAGGAATGGACGGACCTGAAGGGCACCGAGGAAACGCTGACGCTGGAAGAAATGGAGCGCGTGATCGCCTACTTCCAGCCGCATCCTTATGAAGCGCTGCCGGCCATCGACCCGCGTGCCGGGCACGAAGACAACAAGGCCTTCGCCAACTGGCTGAACCGCAATGTGAAGGCCCACAAGCAGCCGGGCTATGCCGCCGTGATCCTGTCGCTGAAGAAGACCGGCGTGCCGCCGGGCGACGCCACCGCGGAACAGATGGACTTCATGGCCGACCTGGCCGACCGCTACAGCTTCGGCGAACTGCGCGTGACGCACGAGCAGAACATCGTGCTGGCGGACGTCAAGCAGGCGCAGCTGTTCGACCTGTGGCAAGAGATCAAGGCGCATGGCCTGGCCACGCCGAACATCGGACTGCTGACGGACATCATCTGCTGCCCGGGCGGCGACTTCTGCTCGCTGGCGAACGCGAAATCGATCCCGATCTCGGCTGCCATCGCGGAACGCTTCGACCACCTCGATTTCCTGCACGATATCGGCGACATCGAACTGAACATCAGCGGCTGCATCAACGCCTGCGGTCACCACCACGTCGGCAATATCGGCGTGCTGGGCGTCGACAAGGATGGCAGCGAATGGTATCAGGTGTCGATCGGCGGCGCGCAGGGTAACGCGACGGCCATCGGCAAGATCATCGGCCCGTCGTTCTCCGCGCACCAGATGCCGGAAGTGATCGACCGCCTGCTGCAGGTCTACCTGCGCGAACGCACGCCGGACGAGAAATTCGTCGACACCGTGCAGCGCCTGGGGATCGCCCCGTTCAAGGAACATGTTTATGCCACGCCAATCAACGAACCGGGCCGCCTGGTAGGAGAAGACGAGTATGCCTGATCAAAAAATCATCAAGGGTCAACAGATCGTCAATGACGACTGGACCGTCTTGCGCCTCGAGGAAGGCCAGGAAGCCGCCACCGTGGAAGTCGCCGAAGGCAAGGTCATCGTGCCGCTGAAAGTATGGCAGGCGCAAAAGGATGCGCTGGCTGCCCGCCCCGACATCGGCGTGTGGCTGCAGTCCGACGAACGGCCCGAAGAACTGAAGGGCGAACTGGACAAGTTCGGCGTGATCGCCGTGAACTTCCCGAAGTTCACCGACGGCCGCGGCTACTCGATCGCCTACAACCTGCGCATGCGCCTGGGCTACCAGGGCGAGCTGCGCGCCATCGGCGACGTGCTGCGCGACCAGCTGTTCCAGATGAAGCGCACCGGCTTCGACGCGTATGCACCGCGCCCGGACCGCAGCATCGAGGATGCGCTGAAAGGCCTGACCGTGTTTTCGGAAACGTACCAGGCTTCGGTCGATGACAGGCTGCCGCTGTTCCGCCGCCATCCCCGCGTGGCAGGCGTGCGCGAGCACAAAGACATCGGCTCCGGCATCTGAAAGGCTGGGGAAATCACATGAGCAAGCTCGATTCTCTCGTTGCGTCCACCAGGCAGACCCTGGAGCTGATCGCACGCGAGTACACGCCAGCCGTGTTCGCCTCCAGCCTCGCCGCCGAGGACATGGTGCTGACCGACCTGATCCTCAAAGCGAAACTGCCGATCGGCATCTTCTCGCTGGAGACGGGCCGCCTGCACAAGGAAACGCTGGCGATGCTGGACCGGGTGAAGGACCACTACGGCTACGAGATCGCGCTGTATCGCCCGCAGCAGGACGCGGTCGACCAGTACGTGGCGCAGAACGGCCTGAACGCTTTCTACGACAGCGTGGACATGCGCAAGGAATGCTGCCGCATCCGCAAGGTGGAGCCGCTCGGCCGTGCGCTGGCCGGCAACAAGGCCTGGATCACGGGCCAGCGCCGCGCGCAGTCGAACACCCGCACCACGCTGCAGGTCCACGAGGACGATCCCGGGCACCTGATGGACAAGTTCAACCCGCTGGCCGACTGGTCCGAGGAAGACGTGTGGGAATACCTGCGCGCCAACGATGTGCCGACCAACGCGCTGCACGAGCAGGGCTTCCCGTCGATCGGCTGCGAACCGTGCACTCGCGCGATCCAGCCCGGCGAGGATGTCCGCGCCGGCCGCTGGTGGTGGGAAAATCCCGAATCGAAGGAATGCGGGCTGCACGTCGTCGACGGCAAGCTCATTCGAATCAAATCCGTGGCGGCGTAAAGCGGGCCACAACAAGAGAAAACAAATGAACGCACTGGCAGAAAATCAGATTACCGGGCTGGAGGACGTGAACGCGCGTCACCTGGATGCCCTCGAATCGGAAGCAATCCACATCCTGCGCGAAGTGGCGGCGGAATGCTCCAATCCGGCCCTGCTGTTCTCGGGCGGCAAAGATTCGGTCGTCCTGCTGCGCCTGGCCGAAAAGGCTTTCCGTCCCGGCAAATTCCCGTTCCCGCTGGTGCACGTCGATACCGGCCATAACTTCCCGGAAGTGATCGAGTTCCGCGACCGCCGCGTGGCCGAACTGGGCGAGCGCCTGATCGTGGGTTCCGTCGAAGAGTCGATCCGCAAGGGCACCGTGCGCCTGCGTAATCCGGCAACGGACTCGCGCAATGCCGCGCAAGCCGTCACCCTGCTGGAAACGATCGCCGAACACGGCTTCGACGCCTGCATCGGCGGCGCCCGCCGCGACGAGGAAAAGGCCCGCGCCAAGGAACGCATCTTCTCGTTCCGCGACGAATTCGGCCAGTGGGATCCGAAGGCGCAGCGTCCGGAACTGTGGGACCTGTATAACACCCGCGTGCATCCGGGCGAAAACATGCGCGTGTTCCCGATCTCGAACTGGACGGAACTGGACGTGTGGCAGTACATCGCCCGCGAAAAACTGGCGCTGCCGTCGATCTACTTCGCACACGAACGCCAGGTCATCCCGCGCAACGGCCTGCTGGTGCCGCTGACGGACATCACGCCGCCGCGCGAAGGCGAAACGGTCGAGACCCAGGTGGTGCGCTTCCGCACCGTGGGCGATATTTCGTGCACCTGCCCGGTCTCCTCCGATGCGGCGGATGTCGATGCGATCATCGCCGAGACGGCTGTTACCCAGGTCACCGAACGGGGCGCGACGCGGATGGACGACCAGACCTCCGAAGCCTCGATGGAAAAACGCAAGAAAGCCGGATACTTCTGATGAACGCCATGAACGAAAAACTGTCCCAATCATCCCTGCTGCGCTTCATCACCGCCGGTTCCGTCGACGACGGCAAGAGCACGCTGATCGGCCGCCTGCTGTTCGACAGCAAGGGCATCTTTGCCGACCAGCTGGCCGCCGTGTCGCGCGCCAAGCACAAGCGTACCGTCGGCGACACGATCGACCTGTCGCTGCTGACGGATGGCCTGGAAGCGGAACGCGAGCAAGGCATCACGATCGACGTGGCCTACCGCTACTTCGCCACGCCGAAGCGCAAGTTCATCATCGCCGACACGCCGGGCCACGAGCAGTACACCCGTAACATGGTCACCGGCGCGTCCACGGCCGACGCCGTGATCATCCTGATCGACGTGTCGAAAGTGAAGCTGCGCGAAGATGGCGGCGTCGATCTGCTGATCCAGACCAAGCGCCACTCGACGATCGCGCACCTGCTGCAGATCGAGCACGTGGTTGTGGCCGTCAACAAGATGGACCTGGTGAACTACGACCAGGACGTCTATGACCGCATCGTCAAGGCGTACGGCGAATTCGCGCAGACGCTGGGCCTGAAGGACATCACGCCGATCCCTCTGTCCGCCCTGACCGGCGACAACGTGGTCGAGAAGAGCGCCAACATGGCCTGGTACGAAGGCCCGACCCTGATCGAGCTGCTCGAGTCGCTGTCGGTCTACGACGAATCGCACGCCTCGCCGTTCCGCTTCCCGGTACAGCTGGTGGCGCGCCACAACGGCCACGAAGCCAACGACTTCCGCGGCTACATGGGCCGCATCGAAGCCGGTAAAGTGTCCGTCGGCGACAGGCTGGTGGTACAGCCTTCCGGCCATACCGCGACGGTCAAGGAAATCGTCACGTTCGACGGCGCGCTCCAGTCGGCGACCGCCGGCCAGTCGGTGACCATCGTGCTGAACGAATACGTGGACGTATCCCGGGGCGACGTGCTGGCCTCCGCCGAACAGCCGGCCACGCTGCTCAAGCAGGTCAGCGCGGACGTGTGCTGGCTGTCCGAAGAGCCGCTCGACCTGCGCCGCAAATACTGGCTGAAGCACGGCACCAAGCAGACCGCCGCCAAGATCACGAAGATCGACTCGATCCTTGACATCAACACGCAGCAGCGTCACGATGCCGAAGCGCTGAAGCTGAACGACGTGGCCCGTATCGGCCTGACCGTCCAGCAGCCGCTGGCCGCCGATGCCTATGCCGACATCCGCGCGACGGGCGCCTTCATCCTGATCGATGAAGTCACGCACCAGACCGTGGCGGCCGGCATGATCAGGCTCTGATTCTCAGCTCTGATTCACAGCTTTGGATCGCGGCCTTGATTCGCGGCCTTGATTCGCGGCTTTGATTCGCGCCTCGGCGACCAGCCGGTCCAGTAATTTTCACAAACGCCAGCACGGGAGTCCGCTTTGCCAGCAGTCGGAAAAGTTTATTTGGTGGGCGCCGGTCCCGGCGCCGCGGACCTGATCACGGTACGCGGTGCACGCCTGCTTGCCGAAGCGGAAGTGGTGCTGTACGACGCACTGGTCACGCCCGAGATGCTGGCGCTGTGCCCGCAGGCCGACCTGATCTCGGTCGGCAAGCGCGCCGGGCAGCGCTCGGCGGCGCAGGACTTCATCAACAGCCAGCTGGTCGAGTGCGCCCGCAAGTACCAGCGCGTGGTGCGCCTGAAAGGCGGCGATCCGATGCTGTTCGGCCGCGCCGACGAGGAATTGACGGCGCTGGAAGCGGAAGGCATCGAGGTCGAAGTAGTACCCGGCATCACCACAGCCGTTGCGGCGGCGGCGGCGGCCAAGCAGCCGCTGACGAAGCGTGGCATCGCCCGAAGCGTGGCCTTTTTCACGTCGAGCACCGCCCCTGGGGAGGACGACCTGTCCGGCATTCCTTCCACCGACACCCTGGTGCAGTACATGGGCGGCCGAGAGGCCATCGCCACGGCGCAGCGCCTGCTGCTGCAGGGCCGCCGGCCGGAAACGCCGGTGCTCGTGCTGGAGAATGTGAGCCGCCACGACCAGCGCATCGAGCGCATCACGCTGGCGAAACTGGCGCACGGTCTCGACACGCCCCATGGTCCCGTGCTCGTGATGCTGGGCGAGGCGATGGAAGCGCGGCCGCTGCAGGGCGCCTGATCCGCGCCCCCTCCACCGTGCTTTTCACCGTGCTTCTTACCGTGCTTCTCACCTGGCCGGTTACACCGGTACCGGCCAGAGCACGCCGAAAATCGCCCCGTTCATGACGCCGTTGAAGGCCATATGCGCTGCAATGGCCGGATAAAGCGAGCCGCTGCGCCGGCGCAGCGTGGCAAACAGCCACGCGGTGCAGAACATCAGCAGCATCCATAACGTTGCCGAGAGCGGCATCCACTCCAACCCCGTCGCGGTACGCACGACGCCGTGATGACACAGGTGCACGACCGCGAACAGCGCGCACTCCAGCGCCGTGGCCTTGTGGGCGCTCATCCTCTGCTCGAGCGCATCCTGCAGCACGCCGCGAAAGAAAATCTCTTCGCCGACCGGGCTGAAAACCAGCGCCGGCAACGTAAACACGAGGTGCAGCATCAGCGGCGAAAAGGCGCTGGTGTCCATCATGCCCGCATAGCTGCGGCCGATGGTTACGTACCAGTTTCCGTGGCCAATGCCGAACAGTGCCAGGCCAACGGCAAAGCACAGCAGCGCGGCCAGCATGCCGCCCGCCAACGCCCAGCCATACCAGCATCCTGCGGCACTGCGCACCAGGCCGATACGCCGCCGCCCCGCCGCATCGAGCAGCAGCCAGGGTGTCGCGGCCATCAGCAGGAAGCAGGCTGGCAACAAGGGCCTCAAGCTGGCGGGACCTTGCGTTCCCACTAATCGAAGCGCTGCGAACGCCAGTGCAAGCGCCAATGCGGCAACGAGGATTCGGGGTCGGCTTGCAATGGAATGCATGGTGGATGCCCGTGGTATGGCGGATCGGCAATATTGACACGGACGGTTCCGTACTGCAATCGAAGGTGGCGCCACTGTCGCGCAGCGATGCCTATAATGAAACGTCATGAAAGCCGATCCCGCACACAATACCGATGCCGACCTCCCCGAGGACGGCGACTTCTCCGACATGCTGAGCGAAATGCGCATCGTGCTGCCCGGTGCGCAGACGCTGGCCGCGTTCCTGATCATCCTGCCTTTCAACGGCGGTTTCCAGCACATCGTGAAGTCGGAAAAATATGTCTTCCTCGCAACGCTGTTCTTTGCGCTTTCCAGCCTGATCCTGCTGTCGGGACCCGCGGTACAGCACCGTGTGATGCGTCCACTGATGAATCGCGAACGCTTCAAGCGTTATGCGACGCGGCAGATCGTCGCCGGCTCGGTTGCCCTCGGCATCGCCCTCGTGCTGGGCACGAACCTCGTCGTTTCCGAAGTATTCGGCAATCGCGTCGGCCTCGGCGTGGCCGGGGCGATCGGCTTGATCGTTGCCTCGGTTTGGTGGCTGCTGCCGCTCTGGCTCAAGCGCAACAAACATCTCTAGTCCAGCGGGCGGATACAGGGCAGATACAGCGCTGCTAGAATATCGCCTTTCAATTTCGCGGGGGCAGCATGGGACAAGCACACGACGTACTGGAGCGGGCGCGTACGGCGCGGCTGGAGGGCCGGTACGAGGATGCGTTGCGCGACCACCTGTGGTTCCACGAGAATGCGCTGGCCGTCGAGCCGGGCCTGGCCGGCGTGCGCCTGTCGTTCGCACTGCGCGACTGGATCTACCTGGCCGAGCAATTCCCGCTGGCGCGCCGCGCCCTGCAAGGCCTGCGCGATCGCGACACGGCGCGCATGCTCGATGGCGGCCAGACGCGCGAGCTGTTCCGCGACATCGTCGCCATCAACAGCGCACTGGGCGAGGAACGGGCCACGCACGACCTGTTCGTGCGGATGGATATCCAGATGCCGGAACTGGCTCGGCAATGTGCCGATTTCGCGCTGCCGGCCCTAGTTGCCGCGGAGGACTTCACACTGGCGCGCCGCTACCTGGGCGACCCGGCCAAGCGCGTGCAGGCGCTGGCGGCCAACCTGAACGCCTACACGGCAGAGCTGGTGAAGACCGCGGGCACGTCGTCCGCCCCTGCCCTGCTGTCTTTCGTGCTGAACTACACGAAGGAAGTAAGGCTCGTGGTGGAAGTTCTCCGGCGCCAGGACGAGGAGGACGTGGCGGAACGGGTGTCGCGCGCCGCGCTGGACGAGCTGAAATCCGATGCGCTGCGCGACGCCGTGGAGCGCGAGTTCGAAACCCCGGGTGCGACGATCCAGGCCATGGTGGCGCACGCGCGCGCCAACGTGACGGAACACTGATGGAGCCGGTCAGGCAGGCCATTGCGGCGCGCGATGCCGGCGATTACGCCGAAGCCCTGCGCGTGCTCCAGGGCATCGCCGATGACCTGCGCCGCGAGAACCCGGGACTGCCGCCCCTGCCGTTCCGCGTGATGTTCGAATGGGGCCGGTTGATCGAGGTCCACCCGCCCGCCCGCGCGGCACTGGAGGCATTGCGCGACGAGCATGTACACCGATTGCAGCAGGGCGACGCGGACAGCGCCCAGGTCGAATTCGACGGCAGCCGGCATTCGCGGTTCTGGGATATCGCCTGGTTCAACGACACGCTTGCCGATTCCCGCTCCACCTACGAAGTCTTTCTCCACCTGCTGCGTGCAACGCCCGAGGTGGCAGCACGGTGTTCGTCCCGGGCCCTGCCCGCGATTGTCGAACAGGGCGACTATGCACTGGCCGGGCATTACCTGCCGGATCCTCTGGCGCGACTGGGCGAACTGAATGCCACCGCGCAGTGGTCACCCTTGCTGCCAGCCGGCTCAAGAGCGCCACACCTGGCGGCAATGTTGACGGGTTACACGAACGATCTGCGGCTGCGCAGCGCGATCCTGCATGGCCTGGGGCGCCATGCCGAGGCTGCGGCGTTACGCGTGACCGGGCTGGCCGGCATCGAATCGGAGGAGTTGCGGGCATTGGCGGAGAGGAATCTGGCCGATCCGGACGCGATCGGCCGCCTCATCGGCGAACACCAGGTATCGCTGCCCCCGCCCACGGAGTAAATGTCAGGTGGCCGGATCGATGGCCTTGCCGTGCCAGCCATCGCGATCGCGCCGCGCCAGCAGCAGGCATTCGCCGGCACCGCCGGCGGCGATGACGATATTGCCATTCTCATCCCACAGCGCGCTGCGCCCGGCGCAGGCCCAGCCACCGGTCGGGCCGCCATGGTTCGCCATCGCGACCGGCATGCGGTGTTCGCGGGCGTAACCGCGCAGCAGGCCTGCGTCGGTCTCATAGCCATTTTCGGACACCAGCATGCTGGCGGCATACAGGTCGGCCCCGCAATGGGCCGCCGCGGCCGCGTGGTCGCCATGCGCGATGTCGGCGCAGACGGCCAGCGCAACAGATGCGCCGCCCAGCCGCAGGCCTGCACCGCCGTCGCCCGCGGCAAAGGCGGCTTCCTCGCCCGCATGCAGATACTGCTTCGTGTACACCTGCAGCGTGCCGTCCGGAAGGAACGACAGCGCGGCGATACGCGGCAGGCCGGCCGTTTTCCACGGCGCACCTGTAACGACCGCGATACCGAGCCGCACAGCGGCCTCGCGCAGCGGCTCGAGCGCGGGAGCCCCGGCATCCAGAGCCAGCGCCGCCGCCAGCGAAGGCTCGTAGCCGGTCAGCGCCAGTTCGGGAAACAATACCAGGCGCGCGCCCTGGCGTGCCGCCGCTTCCACCAGCACCAGGTGGCGCGCGACGTTGGCCGCGATATCGCCGCGGGCGACGACCGGCTGGGCAATCGCGAAGGGACCGATGTCAACGGGCGTCAAGGCACCGATCCGCTGCAGTAATCGGCAATCGCCTGCAGCACGGCGGCATTCTCGCCTGCCGCCTCGGCAACGCGCACCGTCAGTTGCGGATGGTCGGCGCGCACCTGGTCGATCATCAGCGGCAAATCACGCAGCACGTGGCCGCCCTGCCCCAGGAATACCGGCACCACCGTCAAGTCGGTGACACCTTGCGCCACCAGCTCGGCGGCCCGCTCCGGCAACCGCGGCGTCATCAGTTCGAGGAAAGCCAGCGACACATCCACATCCGGCTCGCGCGCGGCCACCAGGCCGCGCAGTCGCTCGAATGGCGCTGCCCACCCGGCGGCGCGGGCGCCGTGGGCAAACAGGATCAATGCACGTTTCTTTTGCTGTTCCACTAATGTCTCTCCACCCAGTAAAGCGCCCCCACCGCGAGCGCAAGGAAAATCAGGCTCGGCATCACTGCGATCAGGTACGCAGGCAACGTGGACAGTGCGCCCACGTGCGAGAACAGCGTATTCACGAGCAGGAAGCTCACGCCGATCATGATGCCCATGAAAATCTTCAGGCTCACGCCGCCGCTGCGCGTGTGCAGGTAACCGAACGGCAGTGCCAGCGCCATCAGCACGAAGATCGCCAGCGGATCGATCAGCTTCTTCCAGAATGCGATCTTGAAGCGCTCGGTCTGCTGGCGGTTTTCCTGCAGGTGGCGGGTATATACGGCCAGCTCGTTGGCCGACATGCGTTCCGGATCGGATGCAGCGACGGACAGGATCTTCGGCGTGATTTCGGAAACGAGTTCCTTCGTCGCATGCCGCCGGGTTTCGATCGCGCTGGTCTCCTGCGCGAAATTGTTCTGCGGCGTGGCCTCGCCCTTCAGCAATCCCGGATTGGTGAAATGGTTCTCCGTCACATCCTGCAGGCGCCACACATTGTTGCCCTGGTAGGTGCCGCTTTTCGCCACCGTCAGCGTGCGCAGGCGATAGCTGTTGTCGAATTCGTAGAGCTTGACGTCCACCAGGCTGCTGTCCGGACGCACCTGGCGCACGTTGAAGAAGCGCGACCCCTGCACGCTGCCGGTCAGGCCTTCGCTCTTGACGATGTCCTTCGTCCACAAGCCGGAACGGAATTCGGACGACACCGTCGTTCCCCGCCCCGTCAGGTGCAGCCGCTCGGCCATCAGCGCCGTGCGCGGAGCGATCAGTTCGCCGAAGATGAAGGTGACGACGACGAACAGGATGCCGGTCTTGAACAGCATCCAGCCCGCCATCCGCGTCGACATGCCGGCGGCGCGCATGATCGTGAATTCGGACGACGACGCGAACTGCGCCATCGTGTAGATCGTGCCGATCAGCGCGGCGACCGGCATCACTTCGTACACGTGCTGCGGAACCATCACCAGTACGAACAGCAGCGCATCCTTCAATGAATACCCGTTGCGGCCCACCGACGACAGCTCGTTGGTCAGGTCCATGAAGGCCGTCAGTCCGAGGAAGGCCAGCAGCACCATCACGACCGCTTTCGTGATGGAGACGGTGAAATAGCGTTGCAGGACACTCATGGCGCCACCTTGCCGCGCTTGTGCGACGAGAACAGCGCGCGTGGATGCCAGCGGCTGTTCACGTTCAGGCGCCACAGGAACAGCGCGACGACCGTCAGCAGCGCCGCCACGTGCAGCGGCCACCAGCCCATCATGAAGCTGAACCTGCCCTGCTCGACGCCCTTCCTGAACAGTTCGGTCAGGTTGTAGTACGTGAAGAAGATCAGGATCGCGATGATCAGGTTCGTCGAACTGCCGGCGCGGGGATTGACGAAGCCCAGCGGGATCGCCAGCAGCATCAGCACCAGGCAGGTGATCGGTGCGGAGATGCGCCACAGCAGTTCGGCACGCGCCTGGTTGGTCGGAATCTTGACCAGCGTGGCCGTCGGGATCGCGTTCACCTTCTGGATCGCTTCGAGCTTGGTTGCCTGCTGCGCCACGCGCATCTTGTAGCTGTCGAATTCCATCGTCTGGAAATCCGCCTGGCCCGGCTCGCCCTGGTAGCGGCGGCCGTTCTTCAACACCAGATAGCGCTGGCCGTTGTCGCCCGTCTCGATGACGCCTTCCTTGGCCACGATGACGGAGGTGCCGCGCTCATCGATCTGGTTGACGAACACGTTCTGCACCGAAGCCGTCTGGCCGGACGTGCCTTCGACGAAGAAGATGCGGTTGCTGGATCCCGATTCCTTGAACTGCCCGGGCGAGACCTTCTGCAGGTCTTCGCGCTTGGCAAAGCGCTCCACGTACTCCGCATACTGCTGCTTGGCCCACGGCCCCGCATAGAATGCCAGCGCCGCGGTAGCCACGATGATCGGAAAGCCGAATGTCAGCACGGGGCGGATCCACGCCGTCAGGCTCTGGCCGGAAGCGAACCACACCACCATTTCGGAGTCGCGGTAGCTGCGGGTCACCACCATCAGCACGGCGATGAAACTGGTCAGGGCCAGGATCAGGGGAAGATAGTTCAGCGAAGTGAATGCGATCAGCGCGATGACATCGCCCGATGCGACCTTGCCGCCGGCGGCCTGGCCGAGGATCCTGATCAGGGTCCACGTCAGGATGATGGTGAACAGGATCGTGAAGGTAGCCCCGGCGGAGCTGAGCAGCTCACGCCTCAGGGCGCGTTGGAAAATCATTCGAAGCTTATAATTCGATTAGTAAGGTCATGTGACCGGCTCAATCGAGCGGCTGATGCAGCCGGCTCGATTCACCGGATCACGTAACTGGGTTAAGCTACCGCGCTTTGGTGTTCGTCCATGAGACGAACATTCAACGAACACTCAACGAACACTCGACGAACATTCGACGAACATTCGACGAACATTCAGCGAACACTCGAAGAACTCTCGAAGAACATTCGGCGACATTCCGACGAACATCGGCGCACCTACGGAGAACAAAAATGGACTTTAGCATAAAAGCATTCGACAACAAGAACACCATCGCATCGGCCAAGACCGGCTGCGTCGCCGTGGCCGTATTCGAAAACAGGAAGCTCTCGCAGGCGGCCCAGGCGCTCGATGGCGCCGGCGCCATTACGCAGGCACTGAAGTCAGGCGACATCACCGGCAAGCCCGGCTCCACCCTGCTGCTGCGTGGCCTGGATGGCGTGGCCGCCGAGCGCGTGCTGCTGGTCGGCCTGGGCAATGCTGACGGCGTGACCGAAAAAGCCTTCACGAGCGGCGTGCAGGCAGCACTGAAGGTGTTTGCCACGCTGGGCGCGGCGGACGCCTTTATCGCATTGCCGCTGGCCGAACTGAAGGAGCGCGACGTGAACTGGGCGATCCGCGCAGTGGTGGTGTCCGCGCGCGACAGCATCTACCGCACCGATGCGCAGAAGTCGAAGAAGGATCCGGCCCCCGCCGGCGTGAAGAAGATCGCCCTGGCCGTACCGAACAATGCCGGCACCAAGCTGGCGCTGGCGCAGGCGATCGCCGTGGCCAACGGCATGCAGCTGACGAAGGACCTGGCCAACCTGTCGGCCAATGTCTGCACCCCGACCTACCTTGCCGAGACCGCGAAGAGCCTGGGCAAGGAATACAAGTTCAACGTGGAAGTGCTGGAGCGCAAGCAGCTCGAAGCGCTGAAGATGGGCAGCTTCCTGTCGGTGACGAATGGCAGCGAGCAGCCGCCGAAGTTCATCGTCCTGAAACACATGGGCGGCAAGCCGAAGGATGCGCCGGTGGTGCTGGTTGGCAAGGGCATCACGTTCGATACAGGCGGCATCTCGATCAAGCCCGGCCCCGGCATGGATGAAATGAAATACGACATGGGTGGTGCGGCTTCGGTGCTGGGCACCTTCCGCGCGATCGGCGAAATGGGCCTCAAGCTGAACGTGATCGGCATCGTGCCGGCGTGCGAAAACATGCCATCGGGCCGCGCCACCAAGCCGGGCGACATCGTCACGTCGATGAACGGCCTGACCATCGAGGTGCTGAACACGGATGCCGAAGGCCGCCTGATCCTGTGCGACGCGCTGACCTACGCCGAGCGCTTCAATCCCGCCGCCGTGATCGACGTGGCCACGCTGACCGGCGCCTGCATCGTGGCACTGGGCCACCACCATAGCGGCCTGTTTACTCGCGACGACGACGAGCACAACGCGCTGGCCGAGGAAATCGCCGCGTCTGGCCGCGCCACCGGCGATACCGTGTGGCGCCTGCCGATCGGCGAGCAGTACAACGAGCAGCTGAAGTCGAACTTTGCCGACCTGGCCAATATCGGCAGTCCGGGCGGCGGTTCGTGCACCGCCGCAGCGTTCCTCGAAAACTTCACCCGCAAGTATCCGTGGGCGCACCTGGACATTGCCGGCACCGCGTGGAAATCGGGCGCCGCCAAGGGCGCTACCGGCCGGCCGGTGCCGCTGCTGGCGAACTTCCTGATCAATAGGGCCTGAATCGTCAGGGCTTGAATCGGCAAGACCTGCATTAAATAAAAACGCCGCCGGGCTTGCGCCGGGCGGCGTTTTTTACATTGGCAGACCGGTTGCCGCGCAGCGCCATTCTTTACTCTCGACGCCACGGCGCGCAACGGGACCGCGGTCCCGTGGGCTCGCAGGCAACCCGTGAAAACAGTCAATAAATAGCGGAACCGCCCGGCGGCTGTGGCGCCGAAGGCGGAGGCGGCGGTGCCGCGGCAGGCGGTGGTGCCGGCACGGTTGGCGGCTTTGCCGGCGCGACCCGCTTCAGCAATACAGTGAGCGTGCCGGGATAGTCGAACCCCGCGCCGGTCTGGCGATCGACGAACTGGCCAGTGCCGGCGGTGAGCAGGATATTTCCCCAGCGGGAACTGTTCTGCTTCGGGCCGATCTGGTCATAGGCAACCACGTCATCGAGGCGGCAATCGACAGTCAACGGCTGCGTGCTTTTTCGAATGCGAACGCGGCCTGGGGACGTGACAAACCATCGGCCGGTGTCGTTGCTCAGGACACAGCCGATACCGGCCACCTGTTGGTGGTCCAGCACGGTTTGCACCATCACATACTGTTCGGTCGATTCCGTGAGCGTGGCGCAACCCGCCAGCAACCCTGCCAGCGTGGCAGGCAGCGAAGAACGCAAGTGCGTGCGCAAGGATTGACGCAACCCGGCCGGGACTGATCCGGCAAGGTGCGCAAGCACCTTGCCGGCCGTCGTCGTTAGCCGGTTCGGCATCGAGCGGTCAGTCGCCGTTTTTGGCGGCCTGTTGCTTCTGCTTCAAGCCCTGGATGACATGCATGATGTCGTCCATTGCCGTGTTGTCCCTGCTTTTCAGTGCCGAGAAAGCATCCAGCACTTCGTTCAGCACCTGGTTGCGCACGGCTGCCTCGTCCGAAGCAATCACTTGCGGACGTGTTGCGGTTGCCGTTGCAGTGGCGGTCGCGGTACGGCTGCCGACCTTTTCCACGGCTTCCTTGGCGGACTTCCGGCCGCCTGGAGTTTTGCCGTGTTCCAGCGCTGCCTGCCAGATCAGCCAGCGGCGCTGCGTTTCATACACCAGATATTCTTCTGGCTTGTCTTCGCGGCGGCGGACAATGTGCCCGTCCTTCTGAGCCCATGCTTCGAATGCAGATCGCATTTTCTTCCTTTACAAATGCTTTGCATGTTTAAACCAAACATTTCCCAATAGTACCATCTATTGATGTACGACAACACAATAGGTGAAGCAATTTTGTGTGTCACACATTGTAGATATTTCAGCAGGCCAGGGCGCGAGGTGCTCATGATGAACAGCCAAGTAAGAAGTATATTGCCCTTTTAAGACGACGCTAACCGAATTTTAGTACTATTTTGATAACTGTGAGGCAAAAACAGCAATAAATTTTCAAAGTGGTCGCATTTTGCAACGAAGTTGCGTCTGAGAGTAGTCTTATTATTTCCAATTGCTGACGCAGCGCAATTGAACTTCCGTACATTGTATTAGGTTTTTGCAACTCGTGGAGTACTCATTGCGGTAATATGCGGCCCGAAATGAAACGCCACAAGGAGTACTATGCAACTGGCTACCTGGAACGTCAATTCCCTGAATGTCCGCCTGCCACACCTGCTGCAATGGCTGGAAGCGAATCCGGTCGACATTATCTGCATTCAAGAAACGAAACTTACCGATGATAAATTTCCTGTCGCCGCCATTGAAGCGGCAGGCTACCAGGTGGAGTTTTCCGGGCAAAAGACTTATAACGGCGTGGCGATCCTGTCGCGCCTGCCGATGACCGATATCGTGCGCAACAATCCGTTGTATCCGGACGAACAGCAGCGCATCCTTGCCGCGACGATCGCTGGCATGCGCGTCGTTTGCGCTTATGTGCCGAATGGTCAGGCGGTCGACTCCGACAAGTATCTGTACAAGCTGGGCTGGATGGCGGCATTTCGCGAGTGGCTGGCCGGCGAGCTGGCGCGCAATCCCGGTCTTGCTGTGCTGGGCGACTACAACGTGGCACCGGAAGATCGCGACGTGCACGATCCCGCCGCGTGGGAAGGGGAAGTGCACGTGTCGCCGCGCGAACGTGCGGCATTCCAGGCCTTGCTCGATATCGGCCTGGCCGATTCGTACCGCCTGTTCCCGCAACCGGAAAAAACGTACAGCTGGTGGGATTACCGGATGTTGCGCTTCCAGAAGAACCAGGGCTTGCGGATCGACCACGTCCTGCTGTCCGCCCCGCTGGCGGCGCGCTGTACCGGCTGTACCATCGACCGCACGCCGCGCAAATGGAAACAGCCATCCGACCACACGCCGGTGATCGCCACGCTGGCGTAGCACACTGCCTTGACTTCAGCCCAGGCGTTCCAGCATGTTCGCCGCATTGACCCGCGGCACCGGCGGCGAGAACAGGTAACCCTGGGCGAACTGGCAGCCCTGCTCTTGCAGCAGCGCGTAATGCCCTTCCGTTTCGACGCCTTCGGCCACCACCGACAGTTGCAGGCTGTCCGACAGTGCGATGATCGCGGCGACGATGGCCCGGTCCTCGGCGCTTCTTTCCAGGTCCTTGATGAACGCACGGTCGATCTTGATCTTCTTGACGGGGAAGCGTTTCAGGTAGGCCAGGCTCGAGTAGCCGGTGCCGAAATCGTCGATCGACAGGCGGATGCCCATCGCATTGATCTGGCCGAGAATGTCCAGTGTCTGCTCGCCTTGCTGCATCAGCGCGGTTTCCGTGATCTCGAATTCCAGCAATGCCGGATCGATGCCCGTGTCGTCGAGAATGCGCCGGATCGCCGGCACCAGGCCGCGGTGCATGAACTGGCGCGGCGACAGGTTCACGGCCAGCGGCACCGGCTGCAGGCCCTGCCGCTTCCACTCCATGCTTTGCTCGCACGCGCGGCGGATCACCCATTCGCCGACCGGCACGATCAGGCCGTTTTCCTCCAGGATCGGGATGAACTTGTCGGGCCCCACCAGGCCGCTGCCCGGCCGACGCCAGCGCAACAGCACTTCGAGCGAATGCAGGCGCCGCGTGCCGATGTCGATGATCGGCTGGAAGTGCAGTTCGAACTGGCTCTGCGCCAGCGCACTGCGCAGGCTGGTTTCCAGCTCGAAATGCGAGGCGGCGGAATTCATCTTCTGCGTGAAGAACTGGTACGTGTTGCGGCCCGCCGCCTTGGCATGGTACATCGCCGCATCGGCATGGCGCATCAGCGTTTCGACGTCCTGCCCATCGTCCGGGCACACGCAGATGCCGATCGACGGCGTGATGTGCAGCGTGTGCCCGTCCAGCGGGAACGGCTGCGCCAGCGCATCGATGATCTTCTCGGCCACGTGCGCGGCCTCGTCGCTGTCGCGGATGTGCGGCGCGAGCACCACGAATTCGTCACCGCCCAGCCGCGCCACCGTGTCGCTGGCCCGCACCGCCCGGCACAGGCGCCCCGCCACTTCCTTCAGGAGCGCATCGCCCGTCACGTGGCCCAGCGAATCGTTGATCGTCTTGAAGCGGTCCAGGTCGAGGAACATGACCGCCAGTAACCGTTCGGTGCGCTGTGCATTGAGGACGGCGCGCTCGATCCGGTCGGTCAGCAGTGCACGGTTCGGCAGCCCGGTCAGGCTGTCGTGGTATGCCATGTGGTGCACCCGCGCTTCGGCCTGCCGGCGCTCGACGATCTCGCCCTGCAGCATGGCGTTGGCGCCCGCCAGCTCGGCGGTGCGCTCCAGCACCCGTATTTCCAGCTCGTCGCGCGCGCGGCGCACCGAATCGGCTGCCTGGCGCAGCGATTTCTCGACAGCCTTGTGCTCGGTACGGTCCTCGGCGATCCAGATCGTGCCCTGCGCCGGCGCCTCCGGATTCACCACGTAGGCGATCAGCTGGGCCCAGAACGTGCTGCCATCCTTGCGCCGAAGTTCGATCTCGGTCTGGAACGGCCGCGCGGCCGAAAGCAACGGACCGGCCTGCGCGCTGATCGCGTCGTAGTCAGCCCGAGACGGATACAGCGCCTCCCCTGCCATGCCGATCGCCTCGTCGGCGTCATAGCCGAACATCTCGGCAAAACCGCGGTTGTGGCGGGTGATCGTGCGCTCGCGCGTGAACAGGATGCTGATCGAGGCGTTGTTCATCAGCGCCTCGGTTTCCATCTGGTCCTGCCGTGACTGCGTCACGTCTTCCAGGATCCAGATCGTGCCGCCATCGTTCTGCTCCTGGTCCACGGCCTTGGCGCGCACGCGGCACCAGAACAGCGTGCCATCCTTGCGCTGGAACTGGAACTCCTTCTTCTCGAACGGACGGCCGCTGGCCAGCACCGGGCCCGCCTCGCCGCCGAACTCGCGGTACACCTGCTCGGACGGGAACACGGCTCCCGCATGCATGCCGGTCATCTCGTCCGGCAGGTAGCCGAACATCGCGGCGATGCGCGGATTAGAGCTCAGCATGCGCTGGTCCTTCGTGAACAGGATGCCGACCGAAGCGTTGTCGAGAATCGCCTTCTGCTCCAGCAGCACTTTGCGGGTGGCCTCGCTGGCGGCGCGCTGCTCGCTGATGTCCTCGACGATCCAGACCATCCCGGCCTGCTCGTCGGACGGATCGACCGCGCGGCCATGCGCGCGGCACCAGAACAGCGCGCCATCGCCGCGCCGCATCGGCGTTTCCAGCGTGACCGAGCGGCCCTGGGCGAGCACCGGCATCCACTGGCCGCGCAAGGCGTCGAAATGCGCCACGTCGGGGTACAGGATCCGGCTCGGCTTGCCTTCCATCTCGCCGCGCGCATAGCCGAACATCTCCGCCGCGCGCATATTGCATTCGTGGACGTGATCGTGCTTGCTGAAGATGATGCCGACGGCCGCGTTCTCCAGGATCGCGCGCTGCTCCAGCAGTGCCTTGCGCAGTGCGCGCTGGTCGCGCTGGACGGTGCCGATGTCATGGAACAGGATCGTGCCGCCGCGCCGCGCCGACGTGGCGGGGAACGGCTTGACGGTGACCTGCACGGCCACGTACCGGCTACCGGCGGCCGACACGCAACTGTCCCACGCAACGGTGTCGCTGCCGCCCAGCGCGGCCGCCAGGGTCGTGCCGCTGTCGGCGCGCATGTGCCGCGCGAACAGGTCCGCCATTGCCAGGCCGCGTGGATCGCGCGCCAGCAATGCCTCGAGTTCCGCGTTCGATGCCACGACGATGCCGCTGCCGTCGCATGCGCAGGCAGGCATGCCGATCAGCTGCAGCGCGTCGGCAATGGGATCGGCAATGGGATCGGCAATCGGGCCGGCAACCGTATCGGCGATAGCAGGGGCGTCGTTCATGGAATTATCATGCGCAATGATAGGTGCATTAAGGCAACTAAACGACCCATCATAAACCAGCCTCCCCCCAATAGCTATTCACAATGCAAGAAGCCCGGCGGTGCCGGGCTTCGATACAACAGGTGGTGACAGGAATCAGCAGGCCTGTTCCTGCCGTGGAACGCGCACGCGGCCTTCCATCAGCACGCGGGCACTGCGGCTCATGACCGCCTTCGTGACGCGCCACTGCCCGCCGGCCTCGAGCGCCTCGGCACCCACGCGCAGCGTGCCGGACGGATGGCCGAACCGTACCGCCGTGCGCACGCCGCCACCAGCGGCCAGGTTGACCAGCGTGCCGGGGATCGCCGCGGCGGTGCCGATCGCGACGGCGGCGGTGCCCATCATGGCATGGTGCAGCTTGCCCATCGACAGCGCACGCACCAGCAGGTCGATGTCCCCGGCCTGCACGGTCCTGCCGGAAGAGGCGGCATAGGTGGCGGGCGGCGCCACGAACGCCACTTTCGGCGTGTGCTGGCGCCGTGCCGCTTCGTCGACATGCGCGACCAGGCCCATGCGCACGGCGCCGTGCGCGCGGATCGCCTCGAACATCGCCAGCGCGTTCGCATCGGCATTGATCGCATCCTGCAGTTCGGTACCCGTATAGCCGATGCTGGCAGCGTCGACGAAGATGGTCGGGATGCCGGCATTGATCATCGTGGCGCGCAGCGTACCCACGCCGGGCACGTCGAGCTCGTCGACGACCCGGCCGGTCGGGAACATGGCACCGCCGGCGCCCTCCTCGTCCGCCGCCGGGTCCATGAATTCAAGCTGCACCTCGGCCGCGGGGAATGTCACACCGTCGAGCTCGAAATCGCCGGTTTCCTGGACGGCGCCGTCCGTCACCGGCACGTGAGCGATGATCGTCTTGCCGATATTGGCCTGCCAGATGCGCACCACGGCCAGGCCGTTGCGCGGTACACGCCCAGGCTCGACCATGCCGTTGGCTATCGCGAACGGGCCCACGGCGGCCGACAGGTTGCCGCAATTGCCGCTCCAGTCGACGAAAGGCTTGTCGATCGACACCTGGCCGAACAGGTAATCGACATCGTGGCCGGGCCGCGTGCTTGGCGACAGGATCACCGCCTTGCTGGTACTCGAGGTGGCGCCGCCCATGCCGTCGATCTGCTTGCCGTACGGGTCGGGGCTGCCGATCACGCGCAGCAGCAGCGCATCGCGCGCCGGTCCCGGCACGCGGGCTGCCTCGGTCAGGTCTTCCAGCCGGAAGAACACGCCCTTGCTGGTGCCGCCGCGCATATAGGTAGCGGGAATGGCGATTTGCGGGGCCATCATGCCGCCTCCGCGCCGGTCAGTTGGACGGTGGCCGCCAGGAAGTCCTGCGCGAAGCGCTGCAGCACGCCGCCCGCCTCGTAGATCGCCACCTCCTCGGCCGTATCGAGCCGGCACATCACCGGTACGGTGACGTTTTCGCCGTTCTTCCGGTGGATCACCAATGTCAGCGTGGCGCGCGGCTTGCGCTCGCCCACCACGTCGAACGTTTCGGTGCCGTCGATGCCCAGCGTGAGCCGGTTGACGCCACCGGTGAATTCCAGCGGCAGCACGCCCATGCCGACCAGGTTGGTGCGGTGGATGCGCTCGAAGCCTTCGGCGACGATTGCTTCCACGCCGGCCAGGCGCACGCCTTTCGCGGCCCAGTCGCGCGACGAGCCCTGGCCGTAATCGGCACCGGCGATCACGATCAGGGGCTGCCGGCGTTCCATGTAGGTTTCGATCGCTTCCCACATGCGCGTGACGGTACCTTCCGGCTCGATCCGCGCCAGCGAACCCGCCTTGACCTTGCCGCCAACGACGACCATCTCGTTCTGCAATGTCGGGTTGGCGAACGTGGCGCGCTGCGCGGTCAGGTGGTCGCCCCGGTGCGTGGCGTAGGAATTGAAGTCTTCTTCCGGCAGGCCCATCTTCGCCAGGTACTCGCCGGCCGCGCTGTCCAGGAGAATGGCGTTCGACGGCGACAGGTGGTCGGTGGTGATGTTGTCGCCGAGCACAGCCAGCGGGCGCATGCCGGCCAGCGTGCGCGCGCCGGCCAGCGCCCCTTCCCAGTAAGGCGGGCGGCGGATATAGGTACTCTGCGGCCGCCAGTCGTACAGCGGGCTGACGCTGCCGCCCGCGTCGTCCTGGCGCGCGAACATCGGGATGTACACCTTGCGGAACTGCTCGGGTTTCACGCTCGCCGCCACCATGGCATCGATCTCCTCGTCGCTCGGCCACAGGTCCTGCAACCGGATGGCGTTGCCCTGCGCATCATGGCCCAGCACATCCTTTTCGATGTCGAAACGGATGGTGCCGGCGATCGCATAGGCCACCACCAGCGGCGGCGAGGCCAGGAAGGCCTGCTGCGCATACGGATGGATGCGCCCGTCGAAATTGCGGTTGCCGGACAGGACCGCCGTCGCGTACAGGTCGCGTTCGACGATCTCCTGCTGGATTGCCGGATCGAGCGCGCCGGACATGCCATTGCACGAGGTGCAGGCATACGCGACGACACCGAAACCCAGCTTTTCCAGCTCGGGCAGCAGCCCGGCTTCTTCGAGGTACAGCGTGACGGCTTTCGACCCCGGCGCCAGCGAGCTCTTCACCCAGGGTTTGCGCAGCAGGCCGAACCGGTTGGCGTTGCGTGCCAGCAGGCCGGCGGCGATCATGTTGCGCGGGTTGTTCGTGTTGGTGCAGCTGGTGATCGCGGCGATGATGACGGCGCCGTCCGGCATCCGGCCGGGCTCGTTCTCGACCACGCCGGCGATGCCGCGCGCGGCCAGCTCGGAAGTCGGCACGCGCCGGTGCGGATTCGACGGCCCGGCGATGTTGCGCACCACGGTCGACAGGTCGAAACGCAGCACCCGCTCGTAATCGGCATGGGCCAGGCTGTCGGCCCACAGGCCGGCCTGCCGGGCATACAGTTCGACCAGTGCCACCTGCTCGTCCTCGCGGCCGGTGAGCCGCAGGTACTTGATGGTCTGCTCGTCGATGGCGAACATGGCCGCGGTGGCGCCGAATTCGGGCGCCATGTTCGAGATCGTTGCGCGGTCGCCCAGCGTCAGCGCGGCGGCGCCGGTGCCGTGGAACTCGAGGTACGCCGACACGACTTTTTCCTTGCGCAGGAATTCGGTCAGCGCCAGCACGATGTCGGTGGCCGTGATGCCCGGCTGCGGCCGCCCCGCCAGCTCGACGCCGACGATGTCCGGCAGCCGCATCCACGAGGCGCGGCCCAGCATCACGGTTTCCGCCTCCAGCCCGCCGACGCCCACCGCGATGACACCCAGCGCATCGACCATCGGCGTGTGCGAGTCGGTGCCCACCAGCGTATCCGGGTAGGCGACGCCGCCGCTCACCTGGATGACCGGCGACATGCGCTCCAGGTTGATCTGGTGCAGGATGCCGTTCCCCGGCGGGATCACGTCGACATTGTGGAATGCCCGTTTGCTCCATTCGATGAAATGAAAGCGGTCTTCGTTGCGGCGATCCTCGATGGCGCGGTTCTTGGCGAACGCATCGGGATCGAAGCCGCCGCATTCGACGGCCAGCGAGTGGTCGACCACCAGCTGCGTGGGCACCACGGGATTGACGAGCGCCGGGTCGCCTCCCTGATCGGCGATCGCATCGCGCAGGCCGGCCAGGTCGACCAGCGCGGTCTGGCCGAGGATGTCGTGGCATACGACGCGCGCCGGGAACCAGGGAAAGTCCAGGTCACGCTTGCGGTAGACCAGTTGCTGCAGCGAGCTCGTAAGCTGCGTGGCATCGCAGCGGCGGCACAGGTTTTCGGCCAGCACGCGGGAGGTGTACGGCAGCCTGTCGTAGGCACCTGCTTCGATCGCATCGACGGCGGCGCGCGCATCGAAGTAATCGAGCGTGGTGCCCGGCAGGTTCTTCCGGTACGCGGTATTCATGAGCGTGTTCACGGGCGAGTTCACGGGCGTGTTCATGGGCGTGTTCAAGTTGCTTCCTTCACGTTGATTCCCTGCTTCGTCTTGCTGTTCTTTACTTGCGCTCGGCGATGGGCACGAAGCGCAAATCTTCCGGGCCAACGTAGTTGGCGCTTGGGCGGATGATCTTGTTGTCGATGCGCTGCTCGATGATGTGCGCGGCCCAGCCCGACGTGCGGGAGATGACGAACAGCGGCGTGAACATCGCGGTGGGCACGCCCATCATGTGGTACGACACGGCGGAAAACCAGTCCAGGTTCGGGAACATGTTTTTCACTTCCCACATCACCGATTCGAGGCGTTCGGCGATATCGAACATCTTCATCGAACCGGCTTCCTCCGACAGGTGGCGCGCCACTTCCTTGATCACCTTGTTGCGCGGATCGGAAACCGTGTAGACGGGGTGGCCGAAGCCGATCACCACTTCCCGGTTCGCCACGCGCGCGCGGATGTCGCTTTCCGCTTCGTCGGCATTCTCGTAGCGCTTCTGGATGTCCAGCGCCACTTCGTTGGCGCCGCCGTGCTTCGGACCGCGCAGCGCGCCGATCGCGCCGGTGACGGCGGAGTAGATGTCGGAGCCGGTGCCGGCGATCACCCGCGACGTGAACGTGGAGGCATTGAATTCATGCTCGGCGTACAGGATCAGCGACGTGTGCATCGCCTTCACCCACGACGCCGACGGCGGCGCGCCATGCAGCAGGTGCAGGAAGTGGCCGCCGATCGAATCGTCGTCGGTCTCCACCTCGATGCGGCGCCCGGCATGGCTGTAGTGGTACCAGTACAGCAGGATCGAGCCGAACGACGCCATCAGGCGGTCGGCGATGTCGCGCGCGCCGGCCAGGTTGTGGTCTTCCTTCTCGGGCAGCACGCAGCCGAGCACCGAGGCGCCGGTGCGCATCACGTCCATCGGATGGGCACCGGCCGGCAGCGCTTCCAGTGCCAGCTTCACCGCCTGCGGCAGGCCGCGCAGCGATTTCAGCTTGGCCTTGTAGCCCTTCAGTTCACCGGCGGTCGGCAGCTTGCCGTGCACCAGCAGGTAGGCGATTTCCTCGAACTCGCAGGTGTCGGCGACATCGAGGATGTCGTAGCCGCGGTAGTGCAGGTCGTTGCCCGTCTTGCCGACGGAGCACAGCGCCGTGTTGCCGGCGGTGACGCCGGACAGCGCGACGGATTTCTTCGGTTTGAACGTGGTCTCGGTCATGCCTGTCTCCTTATTTTTTCTGTGCCGCGAACAATGCATCGAGCTTTTGTTCGAAGTCATGATAGTTGATGCGCTCATACAGTTCCGCGCGGGTCTGCATCGTGTCCAGTACGTTGCGCTGCGTGCCATCGCGGCGGATGGCGCCATAGACATTCTCCGCCGCCTTGTTCATCGCGCGGAAGGCCGACAGCGGGTACAGCACCAGGCCCACGTCCGCCGTGCGCAACTCATCGACCGTGAACAGCGGCGTGGAACCGAATTCCGTGATGTTGGCGAGGACCGGCACCTTTACCGCGCCGGCAAACTGCCGGTACATCGCCAGTTCCGTCATCGCCTCGGGGAAGATCATGTCGGCTCCCGCTTCCACGCAGGCGATGGCCCGGTCGATCGCCGCCTCCAGGCCTTCGACGGCCAGCGCATCGGTGCGCGCCATGATGACGAAGTTCTCGTCGGTACGGGCATCGACGGCCGCCTTGATGCGGTCCACCATTTCCGCCTTGCTGACGATTTCCTTGCCCGGCCGGTGGCCGCAGCGCTTGGCGCCCACCTGGTCTTCGATATGCAGCGCGGCGGCGCCGGCCTTGATCAGCGACTTGACGGTGCGTGCCACGTTGAAGGCCGAAGCGCCGAAGCCGGTGTCGACGTCGACCAGCAGCGGCAGGTCGCACACGTCGGTGATGCGGCGCACGTCGGTCAGTACGTCGTCCAGGTTCGAGATGCCGAGGTCGGGCAAGCCCAGCGATCCGGCCGCGACGCCACCGCCGGACAGGTAAATGGCGCGAAAGCCAGCGCGCTGCGCCAGCAGTGCATGGTTGGCGTTGATGGCGCCGACGACCTGCAACGGGGACTCTTCGCGGACGGCCTGGCGGAACGCGGCTCCGGCGGAACGGATACTCATGATGACCTTTCAGGAATGACGGTAAATACCATCCCGGTTTGCAAGGCGCGTGCCAGGCTGGCGAAACGCCGCAATATGCATGGAATCAAGAACTTGCCATTCTTGCCGACGGCGTTCTAGCGTTCCATCTGCAACAAATGAAACATCGTTGAACTATAATTGAAACATGACCTACCTTTCCCAGGCAGAGCAGGACAAGCCCGTCATCTGGACGGTTTCCATGTCGCGCCTGTCCGACCTGTTCCGCGACATCACGCCCGAATACGATGCGCTGGCCACCATCGAACCGATCCATCTCGGCTTCGACGAAGCAGTGCGCCATCTCCGCGAGCGCCTGGCGACAGAGCGCTGCGATGCCGTCATCTCGGCCGGTTCGAATGCGGCCTACCTGAAGGGCCGCCTGCCGGTCCCGGTAGTGGTAGCCAAGGCCAGCGGCACGGACATGATGCGCGCGCTGGCACGGGCCCGCCGCGTATCGGAACGGATCGCCGTTGTCACCTACCAGCAACCGATGCCGGAACTGGCCGAATTCGCGGCCACGTTCGGTATCGACGTTGCGCAGCGTACCTACGTGACGCGCGAAGATGCGCTGGCCCAGGTGCACGAACTGAAGGCCTGCGGCATCCGCGCCATCGTCGGCGCCGGCCTGATCATGGACCTGGCCGAGGATGCAGGGCTGGCCGGTGTGTTCGTCTACTCGTCGGCCTCGATCCGGCAGGCCTTCGACGACGCGCTCGAGGTCGCCCGTCTGGCACAGCTGGAAACGGGATGGCCGGGCCGGCGCCGGGGCCGCGGCGGCGCGGCGCAGGATTCGCCGCGTGCGCGCCACGGGCTGGCGGACCTGCGCGGCGAATCGGCGGCGATGGAACAGGTACGGCAGATGGTGGTGCTGTACGCGCGCTCGAATGCCACGGTGCTGATCCAGGGCGAAACCGGCAGTGGCAAGGAACTGGCCGCCCAGGCGATCCACCGCGCCGCGCCGCACGGCCGGGTGGACGAACTGCGCCGCCCGTTCCTGGCGGTGAACTGCGGCGCGATCGCCGAATCGCTGCTGGAAGCGGAACTGTTCGGCCACGAGGAAGGTGCGTTCACCGGCGCGCGGCGCGGCGGCCGTGCCGGCCTGTTCGAGGCGGCCAATGGCGGCACGCTGTTCCTCGACGAGATCGGCGAGATGCCGCTCCCCCTGCAAACCCGGCTGCTGCGCGTGCTGGAAGAGCGCGAGGTGGTGCGCGTGGGGGGCACGCGGCCGGTACCGGTGGACGTGCGGATCGTCAGTGCCACGCACTGCGACCTGGCGCAGCGGGTGCGCGACGGACGCTTCCGTGCCGACCTGTTCTACCGGCTGGCGGTGCTGCGGCTGGCACTGCCGCCGCTGCGCGAGCGCACGGCCGACATCGTGCCGCTGGCGGAATGGCTGCTGCGCAAGGCGCTGGCCGCGTTGGAAACGCGCGCCCAGCCTAACCTGCAGGCCCAGTTGCAAGCCTGCGCGCCACTGCTGGCGCGGCATGCGTGGCCCGGCAACGTGCGCGAATTGCGCAACCTGTGCGAACGCCTGGCGCTGTTCCTGGCTGCCGAACCGCTGCAGGCGCTGACGCCGGCATTCGTGCTCGCCGTGGGACCCGAGCTGGCGGCCGGCGCCGCTGGCGCCGCGCCGCCTGCCGAGGAGCGCGCCACCGACGTGCTGCGCCGCTTCGGCGGCCGGCGCGACGCGGCCGCGGCTTACCTGGGCATCAGCCGGACCACGCTGTGGCGCCGCCTGCGCGACGAAGCGGGCGGCTGAGCTGCCGTTCACCGTTACCGTTCATCATTGTTTCGCGCCGCTTGTCACCCGGGCGCTGCCCGCGCGCGATGCAGGTGCGACGATGCGTTTCAAGGAGGAACACCATGAAACGATATCGATCGATCGCGGCCGTCGCCGCTGCCCTGTTTGCCACCCTTCCCGCCCACGCCGTTTCCGCCTTCAAGGCCGACGTCACCGGCAGCGGGCCCGCCGTGATCCTGATCCCCGGCCTCGCCTCGTCCGGCGAGGTGTGGCAAGGTACCGTGCGGCACCTGTGCGGTCCGCGCCAGTGCCACGTGCTGACCCTGGCCGGCTTTGCTGGCCAACCGGCCATCGAAGGCGAACTGTTGCCGCAAGTGGAGCGCCAACTGGCCGACTACATCGCCACCAACAAGCTCGGCAAGCCCCTCGTGATCGGCCACAGCCTGGGCGGCTTCGTGGCGATGAAGCTGGCGGCCAGCCACCCGGACCTGGTGAGCAAGCTTGTCATCGTCGACGCGCTGCCCGCCCTGGGGGCAACGCAGGTACCGGGCATCACGGCCGATCAGTTGCAGCAGATGGCCAGCGCCACCCGTGAGCGCATGCTGGCCAGCGACGACACCAGCTACGCCGCCAGCCAGCGCCGCGCCGTGATGACAATGGCGAGCAAGCCCGAGGATGTCGACCGGATCGCCGGATGGGGCCAGCGCTCCGACCGCAAGGCGGTTGCCGGGGCGATGTATGCATTGATGGCGGAGGACCTGCGCAACGAGGTGGCCCGCATCAAGGCACCGACACTGGTGCTGGGCACCTGGGTCGCCTACAAGGACTATGCGCCGCGCGGTGCGATCGAACAGGTGTACAAGGCACAGTACGCGAGGCTGCCCGGCGTGCGCGTGGAAATGGCCGACACTGCGCGCCACTTCATCATGTACGACGACCCGGCCTGGATGTATGATCGCATCGACCAATTCTTGAAGTGAACGGCCAGTGAAGAACGTGACAGCATCACGCGTGACAGCACCGCCCGTGACACCGCCGCCTGTGACAGCGCCACCATTGGCAGCATCGCGCCCCCTGGCGGCACCGGGTCCGCTGATAACGCGCCTGAACTGGTACTGGATCTTCCAGCTGCTCGGGTGGGCGGGCGTTGCGCTGTTCAACCTGTCGCTGGCCGCCGGCATCGTTGTCACGCCCGCCTTGGCGGGGGTGTGCTTGTGGAGTGCCGCGGGCGGACTGCTGCTATCGGACCTGTGGCACCGTTACCTGAAGCGTGCCGGCGCCACGCCCTTGCCACTGCTGGCCGGTGGCATTGCCGTGCTGACGGTGCTGCAATGCGCGATCGCTTATGCCGGCTTTGCGGTGCTGCAGCCGTTCGGCAAGCCTCACGGCTTTGCATGGGTGCCCAGTGCGCTGCTGTTCTGGCTCGGCTGTTTCGTCGCATGGACCATTTTCTACACGGCGGCGCAGACATTGCGCCGTGCCCACCGGGCCGAAGCCGAAACGCTGCGGCTCGAACTGCACGCGAAGGACATCGAACTGCGCGCGCTGCAGGCGCAGGTCAACCCGCATTTCTTTTTCAACAGCTTGAACAGCGTGCGCGCACTGATCTATGAAGACCGGGACAGCGCGGCGCGCATGATCGACCAGCTAGCCGGCCTGATGCGCTATGCACTGCAATCTGGCCACGTGGAGACGGTGCCGCTGGCGGTGGAACTGGAAGCGGTGGAAGCCTACCTGGCGATCGAGAAGATCCGCTTCGAGGAACGCCTGCGCGTGCAGGTACAGATCGAACCCGGACTGGAAGGCGTGCTGGTGCCGCCGATGGCGCTGCAGACCCTCGTCGAGAACGCCGTCAAGTACGGCGTCGAACTGAGCACCACCGGCAGCGACATCTGCATCCGCGCGTGGCGCGGCGACGGCATGACGCTGATCGAGATCGCCAATGCCGGCGCGATCCGCCGCCTCGGCCAATCCACGCAGGTCGGGCTGGCCAATGCCCGCAAGCGGCTCGAGCTGGCGGTAGGCGGTGGCGCCAGCCTCGACCTGGCGGAACGCGACGGCTGGGTGCGTGCCACGCTGCAGTTGCCGGCGGCCGCATGACGCCGGCCCCCATGCGCGTACTGATCGTCGACGATGAGCGCCTGGCGCGCGCCGAACTGCGGCGCCTGCTGGCCGCGCATCCTGGCATCGACATCGTCGGCGAAGCCGCCAATGCCGAGCAGGCCGTGGTGCAGGTGGCGGCCCTGCAGCCCGACCTGCTGCTGCTCGACGTGCAGATGCCGGGCGCCAGCGGTTTCGACCTGCTTCAGGCACTCGATACCACGCCGGAAGTCATTTTCACAACCGCGTTCGACCAGTACGCACTGCAGGCGTTCGAGGTGAACGCGCTCGACTACCTGCAAAAGCCGATCCAGGCGACTCGGCTGGCCGCAGCGCTGCAACGCGCCGCGCTGCGGCTCGGCATGCCGGCGGCGGGCGGCGCGGCCGCTCCGCGCAAGCTGTTCCTGCGCGATGGCGAGCGCTGCTGGTTCGTGGCGCTCGACCGCATTCGCCTGTTCGAATCCGAGGGCAATTACACCCGCGTCTACTTCGACGATGCCCGGCCGTTGATGCTGCGCTCCCTTACGCAACTGGAAGAGCGCCTGGACGCGCAGCGCTTCTTGCGCGCCAGCCGCCGGCACATCGTCAACCTGGCGTTCGTCGAACGGATGACGGCCAACGACACGGGTGGTTTCGACCTGCTGCTGCCCGGCGATGTGACGGTGGAGGTATCGCGGCGGCGGGCCGCGCAGATCCGCAGCCTGGGGCTGTAATGGCGCCGCATGTCGGAATCCTTTACATTTGCCTGAGTTTTCGCGCCGTCCCCGTCTCACGGCGGGCATAGGCATAGTAAATGCTGGTCGTTTGAGGTATCTCAAACCGATGGAGACCAGTCATGAAAACCCCGATACATTCTCTTGCTGCCGCAGCCGCGATATTGCTCGGCGCTTCCGGCGCCGGCCACGCGCAGGTGTTCGACAGCGGACTTCCCGCAGGCTGGCAGTGCGCCGGCGACTGCGGCACGGCGCCGGAGGACGGCAGTGTCACCCTGGCGCCGACCGGCGGCACGCGGTATGGCTGGGTATCGACCAACGGCGGCGTGGCCGGTGTCCGGCTGCCAGGCGTCGGCGCTCCAGCCGATTCGTTCGCCGGCAGTACCTTGCGTTCCCATCTGTTTTCGGCGCAGGGCGGCGACGCGCTGCACTTCGCATTCAACTACGTGGCGACCGACGGCGGCGACTTCAGTGATTACGCCTGGGTGCGCCTGCTGAATGCGGACGGCAGCCAGGCGGCGGTGCTGGCGACAGCGCGCACGTCGCCGGGCGGCGGCGCCGTGCCGGGCTTCGGCATGCCGGCTGGCGCGGCCACGCTGGATCCGCCCTTCTCCAGTGTCGAAGGCCTGATTCCGACGTGGAGCCCGCTGGGGGACGATTCGGGCGGCTGCTATGTGGAGCCCTGCGGGCAGACCGGCTGGATCGGCGCGCAATACACGATCGCGGCAGCGGGCCAGTACTCCCTGGAGTTTGGCGTCGTCAACTGGGTCGATCACAGCGCGGACAGCGGGCTGGCATTCGATGCGATCACGCTCGATGGCCTGCCGCTGGCGCCCGTGCCGGAACCGGCAGCGGCGGCAATGCTGCTCGCCGGCCTTGGCCTGATGGGAGTCGCGACCAGGCGCCGTGCCAGTGCACGCGCAGGCGCGCGACGCTAGCACAACCATAAAACGTTGGCAGGGATCGACGCACGGGATGCAGATTTGTAAATGTCATTGATGGGCTGTTCGACCGACTTCTACGATGGATGCATCCCCACCACCGCAAGGAGAATCGCCCATGAAGCGCACGACCCCTGTCACGTTTGCCCGCTTGGTTGTCCATGTCGCCGCCTGTACTGTCGCCCTCGCCGCGGCCCTGCCCGCACACGCCGAATCCATCAGCACGACCGCACAGCTGCAGGGCTGGGTCAACAGCAATGGCGGCAGCAACGAAGCCACGCCGCTTGGCAATACCTACACGGGTAACGAAACGGGCATGCGTTTCAACAGCTGGGCGGCATTCTTCATTCCGGCCGGTACGACGTGGGAAGCGGCCACGCTGTCGCTGTCGCCTTCCGTGTATGGCAACGCTCCGCCAAGCGTCATCGGCCTGTTCGACGTCGATGGCGGCCTGCAGCCGTTCCTGAACACGTTCCATCCGGGCACCGATGTGTTTGCCGACCTGGGCAGCGGCACCCAGTACGCCGCCGCCACCCTGTACGACAGTCCCGCCACTATCACCCTGAGCGGGGCGGCGCTGGCTGACATCAATGCCGTCTCGGGGTCCTATTTCGTCATCGGCTTCACGAATCAGACACTGAACGCGGTAGCGGTCGAGGCCGGCGATCAGGGTATCTACCTGGGCGGGATTCGCGCCGAGCCGTACATCGAGCTGACGCTGTCGACCATTCCGGCCGTGCCGGAGCCGGGTACGTATGCAATGCTGCTGGCAGGGCTGGCGGTGGCCGGCGTCGCGGCAAGGCGCCGCGGTTGAGTATCCCGAGCAGGTACGGCTAGCGAGAGCTGGCGAAAAAAAACCCGCTCTCGCGAGCGGGTTCTTGTCTGCTGAAGCGGATTACTCCACTTCGACCGTTTCCGGCGGCGGCAACGGAGCCGCATCCGGTTCCGGGAAGTCCAGCTTGATCTGGTCTTTCTCGTCCAGGTCCACCGTCACCTTGCCGCCAGTGACGAGGCGGCCGAACAGCAGTTCGTCGGCCAGCGCCTTGCGGATCATGTCCTGGATCAGGCGCGACATCGGCCGCGCGCCCATCAGCGGATCGAAGCCCTTCTTCGCCAGGAACTTGCGCAGGTGCTCCGTGAAGATCGCTTCCACTTTCTTCTCGTGCAACTGCTCTTCCAGCTGCATCAGGAACTTGTCCACGACGCGCAGGATGATCTCCTCGTCCAGCGCGCGGAAGCTGATGATCGCATCGATCCGGTTGCGGAATTCCGGCGTGAACATGCGCTTCAGGTCGGCCATTTCGTCGCCGGTTTCCTTGGTGTTCGTGAAACCGATCGGCGCCTTCTGCAGTGCTTCCGCTCCCGCGTTCGTGGTCATGACGATGATCACGTTGCGGAAGTCGGCCTTGCGGCCGTTGTTGTCGGTCAGCGTGCCATGGTCCATCACCTGCAGCAGGATGTTGAAGATGTCCGGATGCGCCTTCTCGATCTCGTCCAGCAGCAGCACGGCGTGCGGCTTCTTCGTGATCGCTTCGGTCAGCAGGCCGCCCTGGTCGAAACCGACGTAACCCGGCGGCGCGCCGATCAGCCGCGACACGGCATGGCGTTCCATGTACTCGGACATGTCGAACCGGATCAGTTCGATGCCCAGGATGAAGGCCAGCTGCTTCGCCACTTCCGTCTTGCCGACGCCGGTCGGGCCGGAGAACAGGAACGAGCCGATCGGCTTGTCCTGCTTGCCCAGTCCGGCACGCGACATCTTGATCGCCGACGCCAGTGCTTCGATCGCCGGATCCTGGCCGAACACCACATTGCGCAGGTCGCGGTCGATCGTCTGCAGCTTGCTGCGGTCGTCCTGGTTGACGGTTTGCGGTGGAATGCGCGCGATCTTCGAGATGATCTCTTCGATCTCCGTCTTGCCGATGGTTTTCTTCTGCTTCGACTTCGGCAGAATGCGCTGGGCGGCGCCGGCTTCGTCGATCACGTCGATGGCCTTGTCCGGCAGATGGCGGTCATTGATGAAGCGGGCCGCCAGCTCGGCCGCCGTCGACAGCGCCGACGACGAATACTTCACGCCATGGTGTTCCTCGAAGCGCGATTTCAGGCCGCGCAGGATCTGCACCGTCTGCTCCACGGTCGGTTCGTTGACGTCCACTTTCTGGAAGCGGCGCGACAGCGCATGATCCTTCTCGAACACGCCGCGGAATTCCGTGAACGTGGTTGCGCCGACGCATTTCAGCTGGCCATTGGCCAGTGCCGGCTTCAGCAGGTTCGATGCGTCCAGCGTGCCGCCGGAAGCGGATCCGGCGCCGATGATCGTATGGATCTCGTCGATGAACAGGATGCCGTTCGGGTTGTCCTTCAGCTGCTTCAGCACTGCCTTCAGCCGCTGCTCGAAGTCGCCGCGGTACTTGGTGCCGGCCAGCAGCGCGCCCATGTCCAGCGAATACACGACGGCATTCGACAGGATTTCCGGCACGTCGCCCTGCGTGATCCGATAGGCCAGGCCTTCGGCGATGGCAGTCTTGCCCACGCCGGCCTCGCCCACCAGCAGCGGGTTGTTCTTGCGGCGGCGGCACAGGATCTGGATCACGCGGTCGACTTCCTCTTCGCGGCCGATCAGCGGATCGATCTTGCCTTCCGCGGCGGACTTGTTGAGGTTTTGCGTGAACTGATCCAGCGGGCTTTCCTTGGCCTGGCCTTCTGCCTGCGCGCCTTCCTCGACACCTTCCGATGCCTTGGCCGCTTCGCCGGACTGGTCCTTGCGAACGCCGTGCGAAATGAAGTTGACGACGTCCAGCCGCGTTACGCCCTGCTGGTGCAGGTAATAAACCGCGTGGGAATCCTTCTCGCCGAAAATGGCCACCAGCACGTTCGCCCCGGTGACTTCCTTCTTGCCGTTCGAGGCCGACTGCACGTGCATGATGGCGCGCTGGATCACGCGCTGGAACCCGAGCGTGGGTTGCGTGTCCACTTCGCCGGTTCCGGGCACGGTGGGAGTGTTGTCGCCGATGAAGTTGGTGAGTGTCTTGCGCAGGTCTTCGATATTGACCGCACAGGCACGCAACACTTCGGCTGCCGAAGGATTGTCCAGCAGCGCCAGCAGTAGATGCTCAACCGTGATGAATTCATGCCGTGCCTGCCGAGCTTCGACAAACGCCATGTGCAAACTTACTTCCAATTCCTGCGCGATCATACTTCCTCCATCACGCACTGCAGGGGATGCCCCGCCTTGCGCGCATGCGTTAAAACGAACTCCACCTTGGTTGATGCAATATCTTTTGAGAACACACCGCAGACGCCTTTGCCGTAGCGATGCACACTCAGCATTATTTGCGTAGCCGTTTCGCGATCCTTGTTGAAATATTCCTGAATGATCGCGACCACAAATTCCATCGGAGTGTAGTCGTCGTTCAACAACGCCACCTGGTACATGGGGGGCGGCTTCAGCGTCTGCCGCTCCAGGACGGTCTCGGTGTCATGCTTGGTTGCCATACGCTTATATTCTAATGCTTTCGTGGTCGATGCAACGCCCGTTTAACCCGACGTTTCCATTTGTCCTCAATCTTACGCGCTTTCCCAACTGCGCGCAGATGGCGGCCCCCGGCGCAAAATCAAGTCCTTTCATCATTTCTCATGTTGCAAAAATCTTACTATTGCCGCGACAAAGCGCTTGACATAGAAAATTGGCTCGCCAACAATGCCATATCGACTCGTGCAGAAATGTACATGTTGGTAAGAAGTGAGTTGTCGAGGAGGGGGCAGGAAGCTTCTTGCTTTTATGGCTCGTGTGATTCGTTATTATTTGAAAGTTCTTTTTATTATGGCAACTGGTACCGTTAAGTGGTTCAATGACTCCAAAGGTTTCGGCTTCATCACCCCTGATGATGGTGGCGAAGATTTGTTCGCGCACTTCTCCGCAATCAACATGAACGGCTTCAAGACCCTGAAAGAAGGTCAAAAGGTGCAGTTCGAAGTCACGCAGGGCCCGAAAGGCAAGCAAGCTTCCAATATCCAGGCTAGCTGATCAGCTCCTCGACTAAAAAAGCCCCGCTGAAGCGGGGTTTTTTTTCGCGTGTACCCGGCAGGCCCGACAGTCGTGAAAACCCGCAGCGCTGCGGGTTTCCGCGGTATTGCCATTACATGTTATCAATCATCACTTCGCCGAAACCGGAGCACGACACCTGGGTTGCCCCTTCCATCAGGCGGGCAAAGTCATACGTGACGCGTTTCGACGTGATGGCTTTTTCCATCGACGCAATGATCAGGTCGGCCGCTTCAGTCCAGCCCATGTGGCGCAGCATCATCTCGGCGGACAGGATCAGCGAACCCGGATTCACATAATCCTTGCCGGCATATTTCGGCGCGGTGCCGTGCGTGGCTTCGAACATGGCCACCGAGTCGGACATGTTGGCGCCCGGCGCAATGCCGATGCCGCCGACCTGCGCCGCCAGCGCGTCCGAAATATAGTCGCCGTTCAGGTTCAGCGTGGCGATCACGCTGTACTCGGCCGGGCGCAGCAGGATCTGCTGCAGGAAGGCATCGGCGATCGAATCCTTGACGACGATATCCTTGCCCGTCTTCGGATTGCGCACCTTGCACCACGGACCGCCATCGACCAGTTCCCCGCCGAATTCCTTCTGCGCCAGCGCGTAGGCCCAGTCGCGGAAGCCACCTTCGGTGTACTTCATGATATTGCCCTTGTGGACGATCGTGACGGACGGCTTGTCATTCTCGATCGCGTACTGGATCGCCTTGCGCATCAGCCGCTCGGTGCCTTCACGCGACACCGGCTTGATGCCCAGCCCGGAAGTTTCCGGGAAGCGGATCTTGCGCACGCCCAGCTCTTCCTGCAGGAACTTGATCAGTTTTTTTGCGCCTTCCGAACCTTCCGCATATTCGATGCCCGCATAGATGTCTTCCGAGTTCTCGCGGAAGATCACCATGTCGGTCTTGTGCGGCTCCTTGACCGGCGACGGGACGCCGGCGAACCAGCGCACCGGCCGCAGGCAGACATACAGGTCCAGCTCCTGGCGCAGCGCCACGTTCAGCGAACGGATGCCGCCCCCCACCGGGGTTGTCAGCGGCCCCTTGATCGACACCACGTAATCCCTGACCGCCGCCAACGTTTCTTCCGGCAGCCACACGTCCGGACCGTAGACATTGGTGGATTTCTCGCCGGCATAGATTTCCATCCAGCTGATCCGGCGCTCACCGCCATAGGCCTTGGCCACGGCCGCATCGACCACCTTCAGCATGACCGGCGTGATGTCGATGCCGGTTCCGTCGCCCTCGATGAAAGGAATGATCGGCTGGTTGGGCACGTTCAGCGAAAAATCCGCGTTGACGGTAATTTTCTCGCCGTCGACCGGCACTTTGATATGTTGGTACATCGAATTCTCCGAAATGAAGCGACGCTGGCGGCGCCATGGACGTGTCGGCTGCAATCACCAGGGGCAAAAGACCCGGTGCAAAAACCAGCAGCAAATGTCTTCTATAAGATATAAGACAAGTACTGCGACTGTCGATTATGCATCAGTATTTCAATGCCCGCCATGGTTTAGTCGGTACAATCCCGCAATGCTGATCCTACTTAATAAGCCATTCGGGGTATTGTGCCAGTTTTCCCCGCAGCCCGAACGCCTGACACTGGCTGATTGCGTACCGGTACCGAACGTTTATCCGGCCGGGCGTCTCGATGCCGACAGCGAAGGCCTGCTACTGCTGACCGACGACGGCAAACTGCAGCACGATATCGCCCACCCGGACCGCAAGGAAGCGAAAACCTACCTGGTACAGGTCGATGGGATTGCCGATGTGCCCACGCTGGCACGGCTGCAGGCACCGCTCGACCTGGGCGATTTCACGACGAAGCCCTGCAGCGCCATGCGCATCGCCGAACCGGCATGGCTGTGGCCACGCAACCCGCCGATCCGTGTGCGGGCCGACAAGCCGACTTCATGGCTCGCGATCACGCTGCAGGAAGGAAAAAATCGCCAGGTACGACGCATGACAGCGGCAGTCGGCCTGCCCACGCTGCGACTCGTGCGCAGCGCTATCGGCGCGGTATCGTTGGCATCCCATCCGCTGATGCCGGGTGAGTGGATCGAGATCGATCCGGCGGAACTGAAGGCTTAAGAAGACCTTAGAAGGAATTCATTTCCGTAGCGGCCCGGCTATCATTGCGCCGTGCCCGCGCCGCCCCCCCGTGCGCTCATCCAATTGCCCTATATACATGAAGACTGTCCCAGCCCTCGTTGCCCTTGCCATTCTTTGCGCCGCTACCGGCGCCGCCACCGGGAATGAACGCTTCGGCACCACCACGCTGACCGCCGGCATGCACTTGGTCAAGGCCGAGGTTGCGGCCACCGACGCCCAGCGTGCGCAGGGATTGATGTTCCGCGAGGCGATGCGCGCCAATGCCGGCATGGTGTTCGTGTTCGACGCGCCGGCCACGCAATGCATGTGGATGAAAAACACGCCGCTGCCGCTGTCGGTGGCATTCATCGATGCCGAGGGCAAGATCGTCAACATCCGCGACATGCAGCCGCATACGCTCGACAGCCACTGCTCGACGAAAGGCGTGCCGGTCAAGTACGCCCTCGAGATGAACCTCGGCTGGTTCCAGCAAAAGCACATCAAGCCTGGCATGAAGATCGGCAACCTGCCGGCGCGGAAATAACCGGCCTCCGGACAAACTGCCGGCGCAAAGCGAAAAACCCGCAATGGCTGCGCCATGCGGGTTTTGTGTGCACACCTGTCTGGCGGCCATTGCCGCCGCACGCGAACTTAGGCGGACAGTGCCTTCAGGGCAGCTGCCAGGCGGCTCTTGTGGCGAGCGGCCTTGTTCTTGTGGATGATTTTCTTGTCGGCGATCGAGTCGATGGTCGACACGGAGGACTGGAAGATCTGCGTTGCAGCAGCCTTGTCGCCAGCCTGGATTGCCTTGCGAACGGCCTTGATCGCGGTGCGCAGGGTCGAACGCTGTGCCGAGTTGTGTGCGTTTTGCTTGACTGCTTGACGAGCGCGTTTGCGCGCTTGTGCGGTATTTGCCATGGAATTTCCTAAATCGTTGTCAAAGTTCGTTTGCAAACAACAGCGTTTGCCAAACCGGTGCGTTCAGTCGACCAAGCAGGCCAACGCAGAGCTGGTCAACATCGATGTCTGCGTCACTGAATTCTGTACAGCCTTAAATTATAACGAGCTTTTGATGCCGGAGCAATTCAAAAAGCAGGAACGTCGCGAAAACTTGCCAAAACCATACACGGGGCGCTTCATAAAATTGTAAGACTTGCATCAAGGCAGCACGGCTATAATCACGCCCCATGAACCTGCTCAGAACCCTTGCCGCCGTTTCCAGCATGACCATGCTGTCGCGCGTTACCGGGCTGCTGCGCGAAAGCCTTTTCGCCCGGGCTTTCGGTGCCGGCGCCTATACCGACGCCTTCAACGTTGCCTTCCGCCTTCCCAACCTGCTGCGCCGGCTGTTTGCCGAAGGCGCCTTCTCGCAGGCCTTCGTGCCGATCCTTGCCGAGTACAAGAACCGCGAAGGAGCCGAGGCCAGCAAGACGCTGTCCGATCACGTCGCAAACTGCCTGGTGTGGGCCACGCTGCTGGTGAGCGCCGCCGGCATTGTCGGCGCGCCCCTGCTGCTGGCCGTGATCGCCGGCGGGCTGAAGCAGGATACCGGCGCATTCGACGCCGCCGTCTGGATGACCCGGCTGATGTTCCCTTATATAGCCTGCATGTCGTTCGTGGCGATGGCGGGCGGCATCCTGAATACATGGCGCCAGTTCAAGATTCCGGCATTTACGCCGGTGCTGCTGAACCTGTCGATGATTTCCGGGTCGCTGTTCCTGGCGCCGTACATGGAACAACCCGTCTATGCGCAAGCGATCGGCGTGTTCGTCGGCGGCCTGCTTCAGGTGGCGATCCAGGTTCCGGCGCTGGTGAAAATCGGCATGCTGCCCCGTTTGTCGATCAATCCGCTCGCCGGCCTGCATGATGCCGGCGTGCGCCGCGTGCTGAGGAAAATGGGGCCGGCCGTGTTTGCCGTGGGCGCCGCCCAGATCAGCCTGATGATCAACACGGCCATTGCCTCGCACCTGCGCGAAGGCAGCATTTCCTGGCTCACGTATGCCGACCGGCTGATGGAATTTCCTACCGCACTGCTGGGCGTGGCATTGGGAACGATCCTGCTGCCCAGCCTGTCGAAGGCCAGCCTCGACGGCGATCCGCAGGAATATTCCGCGCTCCTCGACTGGGGCTTGCGTCTCACATTCATGCTGGCAATGCCCGCCGCCGTCGGTATGGCCGTGCTCGCCTTGCCGCTGATCGCCACGCTGTTCCACTATGGCCATTTCAGCGACGAGGCAGCCCGCATGTCGGCGCAGCCGCTGATGGCTTACGCGGTCGGCCTGACCGGCATCATTCTCGTCAAGACGCTCGCGCCCGCATTCTATGCCAAGCAGGATACCCGCACCCCGGTGAAAATCGCGGTGGGCGTACTGTTTGCCACGCAGTTGATGAACCTGGCCTTCGTACCGTTCATCGAAGTGGCCGGGCTGGCGCTGTCGATCGGCCTGGCCGCGTGCGTCAACGCCACGTTCCTGTATACGGGCCTGCGCAAGCGCGACATCTACCGCCCGCTGCCTGGCTGGGGCAAGTTCTTCGCCAGGCTGATTGCCGCGGTCACGGTGATGGGTGCCGTGGCCTGGTTCGGCAGCCAGCAGTTCGACTGGCTGGCCATGCGCGCGACCCCTCTGCTGCGCGCCGGCGCCCTGTTCCTGGTCATCGGCGTTTGCGGTGCTGTGTATTTCGGCGCCCTGCTGGCACTCGGCTTCCGCGTGCGCGACTTCCGGCGCACCGGCAAATAAGGCAAGCAAGCGGGCGAACCGAGCACGCATCTCGCGCCGTGCGGCGCATATGGTCGAAAAAAAACCCGCTGCCGAGGCAGCGGGTTTTTCATTCTGGAAACTGCAATTACGCTTGCTTGGACTTGCGACGGGCCAGGAAACCCATGATGCCCAGGCCGCCCAGCAGCATGCCGTAGGTCGTTGGTTCCGGCACTGCCGACACCGAGATCTCGCCGGAGTAGTTGGCCTTCGCGGCATTGGTCACGACGCCAGCCAGGTTCAGCGCGAACGGTGCCGCGGTGGTCGAATTCACGTAACCGAAGGAAACGGTCTGCTTGAATTTGCCTTCACCCAGGTCTTGGGTCTGCGTCCATACGCCCAGGTTCGAGCCGTTCAGGGTCGTGCCAGCCGAGTCGAACTTCAGGTATTGGCCGCTGAACGTGACCAGCACTTCGTACAAGCCTGCCGGAACGCCGGTGAAGGTCAGGACGTCCGAACCGCCATCCAGCAGGGAACCGGTGCCGATGAACGACTGCGTGCCGTTTGCATCGAGGACCAGGTTCTGGTCAGCGGCGAAAGCACCCATCGAGGCGATGGTAAGCATGGAAGCGACGGCGAATTTGAGTTTCATAGAATTATCCTTGGGAGAGTAGTAGTAGTAGTACTTGTCGCTGGTTCGGTTCAGTACATTGCTGAACTTGTGATATGGATCATAGCATATTGGCATCAGAACATTACAGAAAAAATTGTAAGATTCTTATTACACCTATACTTGTTACAACATTTTTTCGTGACGACAGGTACTCTACAGAAGATTACCAGCTCGTGCATTGCAAATCCGTCTATCGTGCGGCCGGGACACGTTAATTACACTACTGCAGTGGATTGTCGCGAAAAGAACGGATTCCAGACGGCAGGAACGTAGTGCCGGCGCAACATTCAGGAGTCGTTCGTCGCGCCGGGTGGTTGCTGTGCGGGGACCCCGGCCGGTTCTGCCTGCACGGGGTCGGCTTGCTCAGGTTCGACCGGTTCAGGTTCGGCCGGTTCAGGCTCGGCCGGCTCCGCTTCTACCGGCGGCGTTTCGACAGGAGCGTCGTCCACGGCATCCGGAGTAGCGGGGGGCGCCGGCGGCTTCGATGTCTGCGTCCCCGGGAAAAGGCTGCCGGTGCCTGGCGTTGCTGGCGCCTCGCCCGGTCGCGGCGCCAGTTGACCCGGTTGGCCAGGCTTGACCTGGGCTGGCGGCAGCGGCTCCTGGCCGTCGAACGTGAAGACCCATTCGGAGATCTTCTGCTTGCCGTTGAACGCCTGGAAGCGCGCCGAAAAATTGCTGATCTTGATCGGTTGCGCAGCGGACAGGCTGTAGATGCCCAGGATGCCCTTGTTGTCAGCCAGATAGATAATGCCCCACTCGGCCTTGCCGGTCATCGGATCGACGAAGATCTTGCGCAGGTGCCGACGGATGCCGGGGAAGCGCGGATCCTTCAACAGCTCCTTCAGCGTGGCGGGCTGCCGCGGCTGCCCGGCAGGCGTGGCGGCGGCATAGCTTTTCAGCGCATTGCTGAACTGTTCGCCGATGTGCAGCAAGTCGCGCTCGGCCTGCGCGCGCTGCAGCGTGACCCCGACCCGCACGGTGGTGGCCGCCACGAGCCCGATGATGGCCACCAGGATGATCAGGCCGACATAGGTGAAGCCGCCGGCCGCGCGCGGCCGTTCACCATTCGGAATATGGCTTGCCGCTGCGGTCATTGCCCGGTGCTCCACTCTTGATATCGGCAATGCCGCCCTGGGCCGGATCTTCCGGCGGCAGCAATTGCCAGCTGTCGGTGGTTTCCGTGATCGGGTCGACCGGCAGCGCGCGCAGGTATTTTTTCTCGACCAGCTGTTCCAGCGATTCCGGGTAGCGGCCGGTGTCGCCATAGAACTGGTCGATGACCATGCGCGTGCTGCGCAGGTTCTCGGCCAAAATCGTTTCCTTTGTCTTGTCGACACTGGGGAAGTAACGGGGCACGGCCAGCGTCAGCAACAGCGCGACGATGCCCAGCACCACCAGCAGCTCGATCAGCGTGAATCCCCTGCCATGCTTGCCGGACGCTTTTGCCATTGGTTGGATTACCATTGGATTACCATTTTCGATAGGCAATGCCATTCAGGCCCACCCTGTCGGAATTCGAATACACGTCGTAGACGTCCTCGCCCTCGCGCGGCTCCTCGGGCTCGCTGGCATAACTGCGCTTGCCCCAGGTCTGCGCGGCGGAGAGTTCGCTGTCGAAGGCGAACGGATCGCGCGGCACGCGGCGCAGGAAAAAGATCTTGCCACGTTTCGGATCGCGCAGGTCCACCACGCCATCGGCCAGCGTTTCCAGGTTCTTCGGATACCCGGTGCTGCCGATCGTCTTGGCGATACGCCCATCGTCGTAGGCCTGCTTGTAATCGTCGATGGCCTTGCGGATCTGGTACAGCGCCGTGCGCAATTCCGTCTCGTTGCGGCGCTGCACGGTCACCTGCGCCGTCGGCACCACGAGCGCCGCCAGCAGGCCGAGAATGGCCACGGTGACAAGCAGCTCGATCAGCGTGAAGCCGCGCCGCCGGCAAGGCAAGCCGTTCATCACTGGTTCTGCACGGGCGGCGGCGCCGTGGTCGCGGGCGGCGGCAAGGTGGTTGGCGGCGGCGGCGGCACCGGCAGCACCTGCACCGGCTGCTGGGTGACGCTCGTTGCCGGGCCCGGTTGCGATGTCGACAGCGGTACGCCGACCGGCGTGCCGGTTTCCTGCGGCGTCGGCTGGGTCGCCGGCGGGCCATCCGCACCGGGCGTTCCCGGCACGCCCGGCGTGCCAGGTATGCCCGGCGTACCATTCACGGGTGCACCGCGCTGCGGCAACAGCACCGGCGCCCGCACCGACAACTCCGGCTTGCGGCGGAAGTTCGCCTCGGTACCGGCGGAGAATTCGGTGGCCTCCGCTGGCGGCCGTTGCAGGTTGCGCACCAAGCGCGGCGTGATCGACAGCACGATCTCGGTCTTCTGTGTCTCGTCCCGCTGGTTGCCAAACAGGCGCCCCAGGATCGGCAGGTCGCCCAGCGCCGGCACGCGGTTGCCGCCGTTGCGTTCCTCGTTGTTGATCAAGCCGGCCAGCACCTGGTTCTCGCCATCCTTCAGTTGCAGCATCGTCGAGGCCTGCCGGGTACCGATCTGGTAAGCCGTCGTGCCGGACTTGGTCTCGATGGTATTGACCAGGTTCGACACCTCGAGCGAGATGCGGATCGCCACTTCGTTGTTCAGGTAGATCGTCGGTTCCGCGTTCAGGGTCAGGCCCACGTCGATGTAGCTGACGCTTTCCTGTGCGAAGCCGGCAGTCCCCGGCGACACCGTGGTGGTGATGACCGGCACCTTGTCGCCGATCAGGATCTTGGCTTTTTCCTTGTTGCGTACGCGGATGCGCGGGTTGGCCAGCAGGTTCGAGTCCGACGCATTGCGGTTCGCCGTGGCCGTCGCGCTGATGCCCGTGATGCCGAGCGTGCGCCGGTTCAGGTTGTCGAGATCGTTCAATGTCACTCTCGTCCCCTCGCCGGTAACCAGCGGCGCCAGCGTGACGTTGGTGGGCCAGGCAATGCCCAGCTGCAGCAGGCTGCTGCGCTTGACCTCGAGGATCTCGACTTCCAGCATCACTTCCGGCTCGGCCATGTCCTGTACCGCCACGATCTTTTCAGCCAGCCGGATCGCATCGGCGTTGTCGCGCATGATCACGAGGTTGAGCTTTTCATCGGCCACCACGTCGCGCGATTTCAGGATGGTCTTGAGTGTGTTGGCAACCAGTTTTGCTTCCGCGTTGGCCAGGTAGAACGTCTTGACGACGGTTTCCTGGTATTCCTTCAGCTTGGCGGCGATATTCGGATAGATCAGGATCGTGTTCGCGTCCATCACCTGCTGTTCCAGCTGGTTCGTCATCAGCAGGTAGTAAACCGCCGACTCGACGGTGCTGTTCCTCAGCATGATGGTGGTGCGGGTATCGGCCTTCACATCCTTGTCGAATACGAAATTGAGGCCCGAGCGCCGTGAAATCACATCGAACACCTGCTTCAGCGGCGCTTCGCGGAACTCGATCGTGATCGGCTGCTTGTAGGCCTTTGCCAGTGCGGTCTCGCCGGCGTTCGGCGGATTCCGGTCGGCGATCTCGCGCTGCAGCAGCTTTGCGCGCGGCTGGTCGGGCTTTTCGGCCAGTACAGCGTCGAGCTTGGCCGTAGCGCCCGCGAATTCCTTTTTCTCGACCAGCGCGGTAGCCTCGGCCAGCAGCCTGTCATGGCGCTCGGCCATATCCAGCGTGCGCAGCGCCATGCGGGCACGCTCGTTCTGGGGATTGAGCGCCAGCACGCGCTGGATGTTCTGCAGCGCCAGTTCGCGCTGGTCTTCGGCCATCTGCCGCTCGGCCTGGTCCAGGTAGCGCATGATCGCGCGGTCGCGCGCCTGCAGGTACGTGGCCCGGTACTGCGCATTGTCCGGATCCTGCGCGATCGCTTCCTGCATCTTCAGCAGGCCCGCCTCCACCTGGTCTTTCTCGATCAGCGCGGTGCCGTCGCGATATGCCATCTGGCCGGCGCAGCCTGCCAGGGCCAGGGCCAGTGCGGACAGCGCCAGCACGTGGCCCACCCGGCCACCACGTATCCGGCCTCCATTAGCGTGCGTGTTCAATCCATGACTCCAATATTTAACTGTTGCACCTGTTTCAGGGGCAGGTAGGTGACCGTCAGCGTCGGCGGCGCAATGGTATCGATGCGGTACATCCCGTCGATCACGGTGCCGACCCGGGCCACATAGGTGCGGTCCGGGCGGGCCAGGTAAACTTCCCAGGCACCGTCCGCCACGCCCTTGCCCAGCACGGTGAACGGCAGCGGCGGCGCAGTGGGCGCCGGCGGTGGTGGTGGCGGGCCGCTCGGCGCCTCGGCCGCCGCCGGCGGTGGATCCGGGTTCTGGCCGGCAAACACGCCCGCACTGCCCTTGAATGCGTCATCACCGGTCGCGCCGATCAGTTCGGCGCGCGGGATCAGCCGCAGGATCGTTCCGCTGGCCGCGGGTCCGGTCACCGCTTCGGCCGGCGTCCTGACGGCAGCCACCGGCGCGGCGCGTGGTGCCTGGGCCCTTTCGACAGGTTCGGCCACGTCGCTTTCCGGCGCGTTATCGCCGAACAGCACGAGCCCGGCCGCCAGCGCCAGCCCGGCTCCCATCAGCAGGTGCCGGGGCTTCACTGGCCTTCCTTCAGGTACAGCGTGATACGCAGTCGTGCCTCGACGACGGGGTCGGCGATCGTGTCGCGCCGGAAGCTCACCTCATCGAGCGCGGCAAACGGCACCGCGGCCAGCACCTCCAGGGCGAACTGCCAGATGTTCGGGTAGCTGCCTTTGACGGGTAGTGCGATCTGGTAGGAGGTCACGCCGCTGGCCTTGTCGTAGGCGAATTTGTATTCGCCCTGGTTGAGCGCAAGGCCAGCCTTGCCGGCCAGGTCGAACAGCGTCCTGACCTGCTGCTCGGCGTAGCGTTTCTCGCCCAGCGTGGCATAGAACAGCGACAGGTTTTCGTTGGCGGTGGGCGGCGGCGGTGCTTCGACAAGCGTCGACGCCTTCGGCAGCGGCCGCGCCAGCTCTTCCTGTAACGCGGCCCGTTGCGGCAGCAGCCAGGCCCACGTGGCCAGGCCGGCCGCGAACAGCGCCACCGCGAGGCACGCCGCGCCGCCCGAGCGCATCGCGAACAGGCGCAGCGCCAGCATCAGCGGCGCCAGCCGGATCTCTTTCATTGCGCCGTTCTTCATTGCGCCCTCCACTGTACTTCGACCTGGAAGCGGATCGGATGGTTCGGATCCTGTTCGCCGATTTCATGGCGCACCAGCGCCGCGCCGGTAAAGAACTCCTGTTGTTTCAGCACCTGCACATAGCTCACCATGTCGTCGCTGTTGCGCGCCTCGGCGGTGATCTTCAGCAGGCGCTTCCTCGGATCGGGATCGAGCGCCAGCAAGGCGATACTGGCCGGCGTCGCGGCACCGATTGCATCCTCGAGTTCGCGCCATGGCACGTTCAGGCGCAGGATCGCGGCATTGACGGCGCCGGCCTGCGCTTCCGGAATCGCCACCTCGGCCACGCGCGCGGGGCGCTTCGACAGCGCGGCCTGGCTGGCGCGCAACTGCTCGATCTGCTGCTCGCGCGCGGCGCGCTGCTCGGCCATCTGCATGGCGAACCAGATGCCGCCGGCGCACAGCGCAATGCCGGCGATGCCGGCCGCCAGCAGCGCCGGATGCAGCCGGTAGAGCGCACGGCGCCATGTGACCGGGGCAAAGTCGATCTGCATCGGCTTCATGGCGCACTCCCGGCGACGGCGAGGCGGCAGGCGGTGGACAGCTCGTCGCCCTGCCCCGAGCCGAGCCGCGCGACAGTCACCTGCCCTGTGCCGGCCGGCCTGACCAGCGCGGCCGGCAGCGCGCCGCACAGCTGCACTTGCGCGGGCACTTCAAGCCCCAGCAGCAGCGCTTCGCGTCCCATCATCTGCGTCAGCCAATAATGATCGGCCCCCGGCGGTACCTGCAGCGCGCGCACTGCGCGCAGTTGCCGGCCCTCGATCGCGGCCACGGTCAGCAGGCTGTCGTGCAGCTGGCCGAACCAGGCGCCGGGGCGGATCGCACGGCACCAGCGGTTCCACGCGGTGACGAAATGCGGCACCACCTGCACCACGTGCAGCCGGTGTTCGAGCGCCACGGCATCGATCAGCGCCAGCAGCGCGCGCGGCACCGCGGCGGCAAAGAACGGTTCGGTGGAATGCCAGTCGGCCGTGACCTGCCATGCGGCCGGCCCTTCCCCGTACAAGGCATGGAAGCGCAGCGCGGCGGCGGCTTCGATGTCCGGCAGCCGGGCAGCACCCGGCGGCGGAGCCACCTGCCACAGCCGGCAAAGCTCGTCCGCGAGGACCACCGTCACCGGCCAGCCGGCCACGTCCTGCCCGGCCAGCAGTGCGCGCAGCGCCACGCCCAGGGCCTCGTTGCCGGTCCCCATCACCGTCTGCTCGCCCAGCGCCGTCACCTTGTCGCCGCGCCAGCGCGATGCCGCCAGCAGGCCGACCGTACCCGTGGCGACGCCGAGACGCAATACCTGTCCGAGGGCTCTACGCATGCAGGGTCACCCGCTTGATCTCGGCCAGCGTGGTGCCGCCGCGCTTGACCACCTCCAGGGCGGCGTGGCGCAGGCTGCGCGTGCCGTTCGCATACGCGGCCTGCTTGACCTGGCGGATCGGCCGCTTCTCGACGATCAGCTCGCGGATCTCGTCGTTCAGCGTGAGGATCTCGGCGATCGAGCGGCGGCCCTTGTAGCCGGTGCCGCGGCAGTCGCCGCAACCCTTGCCGGCCTTGAAGTGGTAATCGAATACGTCGGCGCGGGCCAGGCCCACACTGGCCAGTTCATCGTCGTCCGGCGTATATTCGACCGCGCAGTGCGGACAGTTGATGCGGACCAGCCGCTGTGCCCAGATGCCGTTCAGCGCCGACACGAATGCATACGGATCGATGCCCATGTGCGTGAAACGGCCGAATACGTCGAATACATTGTTGGCGTGCACCGTCGTCAGCACCAGGTGGCCCGTGAGTGCCGACTGCACGGCGATTTCCGCCGTTTCGCGGTCGCGGATCTCGCCGACCATGATCTTGTCGGGGTCATGCCGCAGGATCGAACGCAGGCCCTTGGCGAATGTCAGGCCCTTCTTCTCGTTGACGGGGATCTGCAGGATGCCGGGCAGCTGGTATTCGACCGGGTCTTCGATCGTGATGATCTTTTCGCGGCCGTTGTGGATCTCGGTCAGCGCCGCATACAGCGTAGTGGTCTTGCCGGAACCGGTCGGTCCTGTCACGAGCAGCATGCCGTAGGCTTCCTGCGCCAGCGTGCGCAGCGTGGCCAGCGATGGTGCGTCGAAACCCAGCGACTCCAGCGACAGCGAACCGTAGGATTCGATCATGGCGCGCTTGTCGAGCACTCGGATGACGGCATCCTCGCCGTGGATACTGGGCATGATCGACACCCGCAGGTCGATCTCGCGCCCCGCCGACTCGACGCGGAAGCTGCCGTCCTGCGGCACGCGGCGCTCGGCGATATCCAGTTCGGCCAGCACTTTCAGCCGCGAGATGATCTGCTCGGCGACCTCGACGCCGCTGACCGCGGTGGCATGATCGAGCACGCCGTCGACACGGTATTTGACAGCCAGCCCGTTGGCCGTGCTTTCCAGGTGGATGTCGGATGCACCGGCCTTCAGCGCATCGTACAGCGTGGAGTTCACCAGGCGCACCGCCGGGCTGGCCGCCTCGGATACCGAGGCGAACGACAGCACGGCGGCTGTCTTGCCGTCCCTGCGGCCGTTCTCGGTGCCGGGCAACAGCGAGTCGGTGGCGCGCGCGCCCTCTTCCTGCTTCGACAGGTAGGCGGCGATATCGGCCTGCAGCGCCAGGCGCATCTGCAGCGGCGCATGCGGCGTGGCGCGCGCCTGCGCCGACAGCCACGTCTGCAGATCGAGGTCGAAAGGATCGGCGATCACGCCGATCACCACGCCTTCGTGCGTGCGCAGCAGCACGCATTTCTTAGCCATCGCCTGCGACAGCGGCAGCAAATCGAACGCCGGCGTAAAGGCCAGCATCTCGACAGTTTCCAGTACGGCGAGCCCGAACGGCAGCGCCAGCGCGCGCACCACCAGGCGCGGCTCCATGCCGCTCAGCGTTTCCAGTTCTTCCACCAGCGTGCGTTTCGAGGCGGCCTGGGCGAGCCGCGCCCGCGCCAGCAGCGCATGATCGAGGGAAGCAATGGCGGTCTGCAAGGCCGGATCGTTCACGACATTTCTCCGGCAAGGTCAAAGATGGGCATGTACAGCAATACCACGATGGCGCCCACGATCAGGCCGATGCCGGCCATCAGCAGCGGTTCGAAAGTGCGCGTGAAACGGTCGATCCAGCGGCTGATCTCGCCGTCGTAAAAAGCCGCCGACTGCGTCAGCATCGGCCCCAGGTCGCCGGTGCGCTCGCCTACCCGCAGCATGCGCAGGGAGATCGGCGTGGTCAGTCCATGGGCCTCGAAGGCGGTGGACAGCGGCAGACCCGATTCCACGGCGCCCTTGGCCAATTGCAGGCCGCTTTTCACGTTCGCCGACACCATGCCCTGCACGGTCTCGATGGCCTGCACGATCGTGATGCCGCCTTCGTTCAGCATGCCGAGCGTCAGGTACAGCCGCGACAGTTCATAGATCTTGACCCGTTCGCCAATGCCGGGCAACTTGCCCAGCAGGCGCACCAGGCCGCCGTTCCCCATCAGCCGGCGTACCGCCGTGATCGCCGCGAGCAGTGCGAGCACCAGGCCAGCCAGCAGCGCGCCGGTGTGCGCGCCGGCGAACTGGCCCCACGACAGCATCACTTGCGACAACCATGGCAAATTGCGCCCGGCTCCCTGGTAGACCTCGGCAAAACGCGGCACCACGTAACCGATCAGGAACATCGACACGCCGCCCCCCACCAACAGCAGGATACACGGGTAGATCGCGGCGCTGACGATCTTCGAGCGCACCGTATCGATGCGTTGTTGATAGTCGATGTAGCGCTCCAGCGAGCGCGGCAGATCGCTCGTGCCTTCCGCGGCGCGCACGATGCCCACGTACAGCGGCGGGAATAACTGGGGCTGCTCGGCCAGCACGGTGGAAAAACGCTGGCCTTCGCGCAGGCCGCCCAGCAAGCGCTCCAGCACGCCCCGCGTGGCGGGGCTCGATTCTTTTTCAAGCAGCGCCTCGAGCGCTTCGACGATGCCCAGGCCCGCCTTGAGCAGGGCCAGCAACTCCTGGCTGAACAGCACGAGCGACAGGGCCTTGCCCTGGCTGCGCCGCAGCCCGCCGCGCACCGGGTGGATGGCACTGACGAACAGGCCGCGCGCCTCGACCTGGCGCCGCGCGTCGGCTTCGTCGCGACCATCGACCACGAGATGGCCGATCACCATTTCCGGCGACAGGGTACGGACGTCGAACTGCATGGGATCGCTACCGGAAACGGGTCAATAAAAGGTTATTGCGAGGTGATGTCGGCGTTGTCGGCGGTGCCGCCGGGTTGGCCATCCTTGCCCAGCGAAGTGATCTCGTATTCGCCGCGCGTGCCCGGCGCCTTGTACTGGTAAGGATGCCCCCATGGATCGGGCGGCACGCCCTTCTTCAGGTACGGGCCATTCCACTTCGCACCCGCGGTGGCCGGTGCCGCCAGCAGCGCGCCCAGGCCCTCTTCCGTGGTCGGATAGCGGCCGACGTCGAGGCGATACGTATCGAGCGATTTTTCGAAGGCTTCGATCTGCGCCTTTGCTACCGTGACTTCCGATTTGCCCAGTTGCGAGAAATATTTGGGACCGACATACGCGGCCAGCAAGCCGATGATGACGATCACCACCAGCAGCTCGAGCAGCGTGAAACCGCGCGCGCGGCGCGGCGCGGCCGCGTACTGATTTGGGTTGCGCATTACGTCTTTCACCAGAAACCGCGCTTTGCATTGTGCTGCATGCATCCGTAACCACCTCCGATTGCCGAGTTGACGTCGAAGGCTACCACGTCATTTAAGGTTTAGACAATTTTATTCTATGTTGCAGACCAGGCGGCCCGGACCAGCCCGGTTCCGCCTGCGGCAGCGGGCCCGGACCATCGCCATGTTCGAACTTTAAATGTTTTCCAGCCTCGCCAGCACCGACTCATCGGTTACCGGGCACCACCGGGCGTTCTCCCAATAAACCCACCTGTCGGAATAGCTGTAGAAGCGGTTGTCGGGCGCGGAGCTTTTCTGGATGATTTCCGACGATCCGGAGACCACCACGCTGTTATCCGGCACATCGCGGAATACCACGGCATTCGCACCGATCCGAACGTTATCCCCGATGCGGACATTGCCAACGATCTTCGCACCGGCGCCGATATAGCAGTTACGGCCAATCACGGGAGCACCGAGGCCCCTTGAATCCGGCAACAGGTTCGAACCGATCGTTACTTGCTGAAAAATGACGCAGCCACTGCCGACTTTTGCGCCGCCTGATACAAAGATACTTTTAATTCCGTGTGGAAAGCACGGCTGGCCTTCGAAATCCGAGTTCCATGCGACGGAACTACTGTTCTCATACTGGTAAATCTCGTACAGCTTGATGAATGCCTTTTTCAGGAACCGGTTTTTCGACTTGATGCATAGCGTTTTCAATTTCCAGACCGAGCCAAACGGCAGGACCAGCAGCTTAGCCAACATTACGTTTCCCCGCAAAAAAAATAATAAAGTAGCAAGACTACTGGAAGAGCGCGGCGCTGGCAAGCGCAGCGGAATCGCTGGCCAGCCACCGGCCGGCGTGCAAAACGCACCTGCTTCGCCGACGTTCTCCCGGCGAATCGCTATCGCAGCATTGTGCTGCGCGCCACCGCATGCGTGCGATTGCTGACCCCGAGTACCCGGTACAGGCGCTGCAGGTGGTTTTTCACAGTCAGCGCACTGATACCGAGGATGTGCCCGATCTCGTCGTTACTCTTGCCCTCGCGCAGCCAGCGCAATACCTGGGTTTCGCGCGTCGACAATCCGCGTTGCGGCGGGACGCCGACAGGGGCCAGCCTCAGCAGTGCAAGATGCAGGTGCGGCAGCAGCAGACGGAGGAAATGCGCATGGCGCCCGTCGGGCCGCCGGGGCAGGTCGCACAACAGGAAGAAGGTGAAGCCACCCGCCAGCGGAGCGCTGCCGTGCGCCAGCAGGTTGACGACCCCAAGCGACGCCAGGCTGCCATCATCGTCGGCCTGCAGCGCCAGCGGCCGCGCCCCGCCGCTGCGCCAGCGCTCCAGCAGCGCCGGTAACGGCCCGCGGGCCGGGTCGCGGAAAGCCTGCGCCGCCGGTGGCGCAGCAGCGTCGGCATGCAGCAGGTCGGTACGCAGCACCTCGCCGGCCGGCCCCACCTGCAGGCAGACGAGCAGGCGATGCGGCAACAGCGTCTGCAACTGCCCCTGCGCCCACAGGAACAGTTCGCGTGACTCTGCCAGGTCCAAGCTCGATTCGATGGCGTGCAGCAGGTACTCCTGCTCCTGCCGGCTGAGGATGACCAGCCCGTCCATCGCTGTCATGCCGGAACGAAGCGATAGCCGCTGCCACGCACCGTCTCGATATGGGCATGCAGCCCGCTGGGCGCAAGCGCATGGCGCAGACGGCCTACATGAGCATCGACCGTACGTTCGTCCAGGTAGGCATCGACGCCCCACACGCCATCGAGCAGCTGCGAGCGCGTGTGCACACGTTGCGGATGCTGCATCAGGAAGTTCAGCAGGCGGAATTCGACGCCGCCCAGCACGATCTGCCGGCTGCCGGCCATGACACGCTGGGTGCCGGCATCGATGCGCAATCCTGTTGGTCGTGCCGGGTGATAGCGCCGCAGCACGGCGTGGATGCGCGCCAGTGTCTCGCGCGGCCCGACCGGCTTGGTAAGGTAGTCATCGGCGCCCGCCTCCAGCGCCACCACGGTGTCCTGCTCGGCGTCGCGCCGTGCCACCATGATCAGCGGCAGCTCGGCCGTGCGCGGCCGCGCGCGCAGCCGGCGGATCAGTGACAGGCCGCTCTGGCCCGGCAAATCCCATTCGACCAGCACCAGGTCGGGCAATGCTTCGTCGATCAGTACCAGGGCGCTCTCGGCATCGGCCACGCCACGCACGGCATGGCCGGCCTGCCGGAGGTTGTGCCCGAGCGCCTGCTGGGTCGAGGCATCGTCGTCGATGATGAGTACCTGGATTGACATGGTTCGCCACAGGAGCTGTTGAATATCAATGTGAACTATGCACGAGCCATGGCGAACCAGCCAATACAATTTCGGCAAGGGATTGATAGCTTGCACGAATAAATGCAGGGGGCACTGGCGGGCTTGCCCTTGCCATTCGTCCGTATTCTGCAAAAGGGGAATCCACTACCAATATGAAAGAAAGTACAAGCCCCCGATTCACATTTCTGCAACTACGCTGTACAGGGTAACTTTAATAAGCTTATAATAAAGATATCAGTATCAGCGGCCCTTCCGGTCCTGCCGGGCGACGCCAGTCGGCGCTCAGCTGTAGCCGCATCGTGCTGCCCACCGTCCGGCTCGATATGTATCGCATGCCGGCCGACATGAATTCATATCCCAACCGACGTCGAGGCCTGACGCATTTCCGGCAGCGTTGCAATCGCGGACATACGGAACCGGCTGCTCGCCAGCCGTTGCCGATCGTCGCTTCGAGGATATCGTTCGTGATGGTATCTGTGCTCTTCCGTCAACCGTCAGCCACCTGATGCGTGCCGGACCAGCGGCCGCGTGCATTCAACAGAGCGTTTTGCACGGGAATGGCCGTATTCGTAACGCTGGGAATCCGCAGCCGTACCAATATCGAGTCATCCACCGACGAGCAATGTGAAATGAAAAGTGAAAATCTGGACTCCGGCGCTGTTGACGTTAAAACCGCGGATCCCCCTGCCAAGGACAAGGGATTTTGGGCGCTGAACTGGCTTCGCTTTATCCTGGCGATCTACCTGGTGATGTTTCATACCTTGCTGGTTAATTATCCGACGATCCGGGACGGCTGGTTCGCGGCCTCCCTGAGCCTTGGAAATATGGCCACCAGTATATTCTTCGTGCTTTCCGGCTTCCTGCTGATGCACGCGTATGTGGTGATGAAAAACGGCCGCGAACTGAACACGCGTAATTTCCTCGTCGCCCGGTTTTCGACGCTTTATCCCCTGCACGTCGCCGGCCTGCTGCTGGCAGTCATTCCCGTTTGCGTCACGATGTTCGCGCGTGGCGGGATTACCGTCGGCATGGATTCGCTCGCGCAGATGACGAGGGTGCTCGAGCCATGGGAAGTCGCGCTCGCCCTGCTCATGTGTCTTACCTTGCTCAACGCCTGGAATCCGTTCTACATGGTCTTCAATGGCCCGTCATGGTCGCTCTCGGCACTGGGATTTTATTACGTGCTGTTCCCGCTCATGGCATTGAAGATTTACCGGATGAAGTCGCCCAGGACAGCAATCGTTCTGCTTGCCCTGTTGTTCCTGTTGCCCGGCGCGCTTGCCGATCTGCTGCATCGAACGGATGTGTTCACTGAAGGGTTATTGCACAGGAACCCCGTCATCCGGCTGCCACTGTTCGTTGCCGGCATGGTCCTGTGCGTGATCTTCGCCCGCAGCAAGCACTTCGGCACCCCCATGCAATGGTTCACGTCCGGGTCGCTGATCGTTGCCACTGTCGCGCTGGGCATGATTGCGGTGCACCAGGAACTGCGCTTGCACATCTTCCGGAACGGCCTGTTTTACCCGGCCAGCCTCGCACTCATCTGGATCTGCGCTTGCGCCAAACCGATAGGACAAGGCAGATTGCGCTACTGGGGCGACCGCCTGGGCGCGGCATCGCTCCCCCTTTTCCTGCTGCATATCCCGCTGTTCGCGATGTTCAGGAAGGCCGAGCAGTTCATCGCTGTATGGCCGTCGACGTCAGGCGGCTTTACCACGGTACTGGCCGCCGCGCGCCAAGCCGGACAGTCCCTTGTCTTCTATCCGCTGTTCCTGGTCCTGCTGGTGGCGGTATGCGTACTGGTCCAGGAGCGTTTTGTCACCCGCATGCAGAAAGCGATACGAAACCGCTTCGCCGACCGTAGCGACGCGGCAAGCGGCGCGAGGAACGCGGGCCGCGAACGGGCGACCGGAACTTACTGACCCTGGAAACGATTGCACCGGCTCCGCGAGCCGGCGCAGCCTGCAGGCATAAAACTTCCCTGCCATTCATGTCAGGCGGCGGCTGGCCGTGGCATGCGAGTACCGACGCTTCATCCTTCAGCGCCCGGACACGAATCCATCGCTTTCGTATGGTTGCTCATGGCCAGTGCCTCGATCAGCCCGCAATCCTGCAGTGCCGGTGGTCACGCGCTTTCCGCCGGAGCCACCTCGACAAGCCACGAGACAGTGACCGTTTCGACTGATTCGCCGAGCTCGCGCCGAACCGCCCAAAAAAAAGCCGTACCCCGCGGGGTACGGCTGGCTGGAACGTGCGGTGGATCAGGCGCGGCGGCGGGCGGCGCCGGCGAGCAGCATCGTACCAATACCGAGCATTAGCCACGCCGACGGTTCGGGCACCGGGGAAATCGCGGCGGCGCCCGAATAGCTGGCCGGGGCGAACGTGCCGCTGCCGCCCACCGTGGTGGCAGGCGCCCACGTGATGTCGACCAGCCTGCCGTCGACGGCGGACGAATTGCCCAGCGTTGCCGTGACACCGGCGTCATATGCCCATACCGCGAAGGTCGATCCATAAGCGCCACCGGACAGGTCGACGTTGTCGCCACTGAAGGTGACGTTGAAGCTCAGCACCTGGCCATAATCGACAGCGCGGAACAGGCTGTTGAGGGCTTCGCCATTGCCGATGACGTAGCCGGCGGCCTGCGAGCCCGTGACCTGACCGGCGGTCTCCACCAGCGCGCCCTCATCAAAGCCCTGGAAGGCGCTCAGCGTGATCGTGGTGGCCGGCGACACGCCGGGGTTGGCCGGGTTGTACTGGAAATCGAGCCAGCCACTGTCGCCGAACATCGTGGTATCGATGCTCACAGCCAGCGTGGTGTCGGCCAGCGCGGCACTGCTGCCAAAGACCAGTGCCAGCGCGGCGACGGCGGTACGCAATTTCAGAATATTCGCAAACATGTGTTTTCCTTAGAAGTTACCGCTGTAGATTTTTGCCGTGTACGTGGCATTGACCTTGGCCGGGTTGCGCAGGGTCAGCGGCACCGTCACGGAAGCACCCGGTGCCAGGCTGCCACCAATGCGGATGTATGGCGCGCCATCATGTGTACCGGTCGCGTTGACGACTGTGACGCCGGCGGGCAAGCCGTCGAACTGCAGTGCCAGCGGGCCGGCCAATGTGGCGCCGGAGCGGTTTACCAGCGTGACCGAACCGGTGAACAGTTGCGTGAGGCGGTTGAAGCCCAGGCCGGTAGCGTTGACTTGCACGCTGGCCGTGACATCGCGGTAGGCCGGCGCCAGCGCCAGGCTGACGACCAACGGATCATGGTCGGACGCGCGGTACGGCTGCGCATCGTACAGGTCCTGCGGCTTGCCGTTGGTGTTGTAGTCGATCACTTCCGGCTCGTCGGCATTGGCATGCCATTCGGCGGCGCCGACCACTTGCGGGCTGAGCGAGGCGCTGGCCAGCGCATGATCGAGGTAACCGGCCTGGTGGCCGAACACATACGAGTACGGCGTGCCGGTCGGGCGCACGAAACGTTCCAGCTGGTTCACGTACCCTTTGGCCGTGATCGTGGCGATCGGATCCTCCATCCCGTACGAATTCATGTCGCCGATCAGCAGCACGTCGTCGTCGCCGGCAGCGGCCTGCACTTGCGGCACGAACGAATCGACCAGGCGCTGCGCCTGCGCGATACGGGTGGCATTCCAGCAGCTCTGGCCATCGCCGTTATCGGCCTCCGGGCCCGGGCCGGACGGGCAACTGCCTTTCGACTTCAGGTGGTTGACGACCACGGAGAATTTTTCGCCATTGGCGGCGCGGAATGCCTGCGCCATCGGGGGCCGGTTGTTGACGCTATTGGCATCGGACAGTGCGCCACCAACCAGCGTGACGGCCGCCGGCTTGTAGATCATCGCCACGCGGATCGCATCGGTGCCGGTGGCGGCCGGCTTCGGCACCACCGCGTACACCGGCGCACCGTAGGCCGCATTCAGGCTGTCCACCAGCTGGCCAACGGCAGTGTCGCCATTGTTCTGGATCTCCATCAGGCCGACGACGTCGGCATCGACAGCTTTCAACTGGTTGACGATCTTGTCGCGCTGGCGCACGTACTCGGCGAGGTTGTCGGCGCCGCGGCAGTTGCTCCGGCTGGTCGTCGAACCCACCGTGCAACCCTGGCTGGATTGCCCGGCGGCCGTGGTGCCGTCGGTAAACGTGGTGAAGAAGTTCAGCACGTTGGCGCTGGCCACCTTCACGTTCCCGGCCGGCAGTGCGGGGGCACCCTCGCGCGGATTATCCCGAGTGATGGCCGGCACCACGGTCGGCTGCAGCTTGAAGCCGGCGCCGCCCGCACCCAGTGCGCCGTAGTCGACGACACCGGTCAGGTCATGCACCAGGTCGCCTGCGCGCACGGTGCGGCCTTCGCCGATGTATGGGACGGTCGCCGGTGTCGTGAAGATGCCGTCGTCGAGCACGATCAGGTTGGCGGCATTGGCCGCAGCCAGTGCGGCCGCCTCGGCGCTGCGCGGTGCGTAGCGGTTCGTCGGGATTTCCAGGCGACCGGACGACAGCGACAATTCGCCGCGCGTGCCCAGGTAATCGGTCTGCGAGATGGTCAACGGAGTCGTGAAGCGCACCAGCATGCCCTCGACCTGGTCCAGGCGCTCGTTCGGCAGCGCGATATTGGCGGGTACCACGCCGTGGCCGGTCGACAGCACCGGCGCGAACGTCACGTCGGTCATCTCCGTGTAAGAGCGGTTTGCGCCGCCCGGCGTGTATTCGGTGATCTTGCCGGTGATGCGCACACGCTGGCCTACGGTGACGCCTTCGGCGGCGGCCGCGTTGAACACATACAGGCCATCGGACGTGGCTGGATCGCCGTCGCCGTTGGCATCCTGCAGGAAGAAGCCGCCTGCCACTTTTGCCGTGACGATGCCTTCGGTCGTCTGCACGCTGTTGGCGTACTGGCTGGTGGCGCCACTGCCCTGGATCTGCGGAATGGTGCGCGTGATCGGCGCAAGCGGGCGCACGGAAACGTTGACCGTGCAGCTGGCGTCCTGCGCCTCGTCGTTGGCGAAGCGGATCGTGACCGGGAAATCGCCCAGCGGAACGTCGGCTGCCACGTCGATGCGACCGGCTGCGCTGCCTCCCTCGGCAGTAGCGGGCGTGAAGCCGAGGCTGATGCCGGGCACTGCGGCGGAAGTGATCGACGCCGCGTTGACGATGCTGTCGGCATCGCTGGCAGCGAGTGACGCGGCGCCGGCGTAGCCCTGCGCGATGCCCAGGCTGGCCGGGCAGCGCAGCACGATCGGCTTGACGACCGGTACGTTGCACGAATGCGCCGGCGCGGCCGCATTGCGCGGGGTCGGCGCGGCCACGGCAAAGTCGGCGCTGTTGTTATCCGTGTCGATGCAGCCGGCTTCGCTGCGCAGGACGGCGGTGGCATTGGCGGTGCCGCCCGCCGGCGCGCTGCCTTCGAAGTGGCCGGCGCTTCCCCAGCCTACCAGGTCGACCAGGGCGCCCCCGCTCGGCGCTGCGCCGGCCAGCGGGGCGATGGCGCTGACCAGGGCCACCTTGCCGCCACTGCCGCTCATCGCGATCGCACCGGTCGTGTCCGGGTCCAGGGAGACACTGCCGCCGTTGCCGGTAGCCTGCTGCACCAGGTAGTACTTGCCGGGCTCGATCGTGATCGCCGGCAGCGGCGTTACCTGCCAGCTGCTGCCGGTGGCGCTCGCGTATTGCACGCTCCAGTTCGTCAGCGTGACCGCCGCGTCGCTCCGGTTGAACAGTTCGATGAAGTCGGATCTCAGCGTGGCGCCGCTATTGCCGCCGCCGCCATAGACCTGGCTGATGACGACGTCGGATGCGGCGAGTGCCGGCGCGGCAAAGCCCGTCAGCGACGCGGCCAATGCGGCGGCCAGGGCCGTGGCCAGCGCGGTCTTGCGTCCCGGAGTCGGAGCGTGTGGTGTCATGTTATCCCTGCGATATTGAAAAAGTGAATCGAATATTGCCAATTGCATATTAACTAAACGATATGACTTCTTAATGACACTTCGGTAGTCCGTTCGGACTAATGGATAGTGGGACGATGCCGATGCATGGAATTCGGCGCCGGCACTCTACTGGCGGAAGTAAGTTTTCAAAAAAAACAAAGCAGTTCCACCAGGAATCATTACATTTTTTGCAAGGAATCTGAGCGAAGTTCGATTACAATGCCGGTTGCAACCCTACTAATTCTTTGCACAGGATATTCAATGATTTTCGTGACAGGCGGGGCCGGGTTCATCGGCTCGAACTTCGTGCTGGACTGGCTCGCGCAATCGGACGAGCCCGTGCTCAACTTCGACAAGCTGACCTATGCCGGCAACCTGAACAACCTGGCCGCGCTGAAGGACGATGCGCGCCATGTATTCGTGCGCGGCGACATCTGCGACGGCGAACAGGTGCTGGCGCTGCTGCGCGAGCACCAGCCGCGCGCGATCGTGCACTTCGCGGCCGAAAGCCACGTCGACCGGTCGATCCATGGCCCGGCGGAATTCATCAACACCAACATCAATGGCACCTTCGCGCTGCTCGAAGCGGCGCGCGCGTACTGGAGCGGCCTGCCCGAAGCGGAAAAAGGCGCGTTCCGCTTCCTGCACGTTTCCACCGACGAGGTATATGGCACGCTGGGGCCGGACGATGCGCCGTTCACCGAGACCACCGCGTATGCGCCGAACAGCCCGTACTCTGCCTCGAAGGCCGCCTCGGACCACCTGGTGCGTTCGTACCACCACACCTACGGCTTCCCGACGCTGACGACGAACTGCTCGAACAATTACGGCCCTTACCATTTCCCGGAAAAGCTGATCCCGCTGATGATCGCCAACGCGCAGGCCGGCAAGGCGCTGCCGGTGTATGGCGACGGCCAGCAGATCCGCGACTGGCTGTACGTGTCCGACCACTGCGCGGCGATCCGCCGCGTGCTGGCCGACGGCCGGCTGGGCGAGGTGTACAACGTGGGCGGCTGGAACGAGAAGGCCAACCTGGACGTGGTGCACACGCTGTGCGACATCCTCGACAGCCTGAAGCCGAAGGCCGACGGTGCCAGCTACCGCACGCAGATCGCCTACGTGAAGGACCGCCCGGGCCATGACCGCCGCTATGCGATCGATGCGCGCAAGCTCGAGCGCGAGCTGGGCTGGCGCCCGGCCGAGACGTTCGAGACCGGCATCCGCAAGACCGTGCAGTGGTACCTGGATCACCCCGACTGGGTGGCCGACGTGCAGTCCGGCGCTTATGCCAAGTGGGTCGAAACCAATTACTTCAACCGCGAAGCGGAAGGGAGCAGCGCAGCATGAGCATCGATACCATCAAACAGCGCAAGGGCATCATCCTGGCCGGCGGTTCCGGTACCCGCCTGTATCCGGTGACCACCAGCGTGTCGAAGCAGCTGCTGCCGATCTACGACAAGCCGATGATCTACCATCCGTTGACCACGCTGATGCTGGCAGGCATGCGCGAGATCCTGATCATCTCGACGCCGCAGGATACACCGCGTTTCCGCGACCTGCTGGGCGATGGCAGCCAGTGGGGCCTGCAACTGTCTTACGCGGTGCAGCCCTCGCCGGATGGCCTGGCGCAGGCGTTCATCATCGGCCGCGAATTCGTCGGCGATGCGCCGTCGGCGCTGATCCTGGGCGATAACATCTACTACGGCAACGATCTCGACGCGCTGCTGCGCAGTGCTGCCGGCCAGCCAGACGGGGCCACCGTGTTCGCCTATCACGTGCACGATCCCGAGCGCTACGGCGTCGTTGAATTCGACGGCGAGCGGCGCGCGGTCAGCATCGAGGAAAAGCCGGCGGCGCCAAAATCGAATTATGCGGTGACGGGCCTGTACTTCTATGACAACCGGGTGTGCGATATCGCCGCATCGATCAAGCCATCGGCCCGCGGCGAACTGGAAATCACCGACGTGAACAAGGTGTACCTGGAACAGGGCCACCTGCGTGTGGAACTGATGGGCCGCGGCATGGCGTGGCTGGACACGGGCACCCACGATTCACTGCTCGACGCTTCCCAGTTCATCGCCACGATCGAAAAACGGCAAGGACTGAAGGTCGCCTGCCCGGAGGAAATCGCCTACCGCAAGGGCTATATCGATGCCGAACAGTTGCTCCGCCTCGCAGAACCGTTGAAGAAAAACGGCTATGGCCAATACCTGCTGCAGATCCTGCAAGATAAAGTGATTCCACGATGAACGTCATTCCTACCCCGATCGACGGCCTGCTGATCATCGAACCGACCGTGTTCGGCGATGAGCGCGGCTTTTTCTACGAGAGTTTCAATGCCCAGCGCTTTGCCGAGCTGACCGGCGTGCAGCTGCCTTTCGTCCAGGATAACCATTCGCGCTCGGCGCGCGGCGTGCTGCGCGGCCTGCACTACCAGATCCAGCAGGCGCAGGGCAAGCTGGTGCGCGTGACGGCCGGCAGCGTGTTCGACGTGGCCGTCGATCTGCGCAAGAGCTCGTCCACATTCGGCCAGTGGTATGGCCTGGAGCTGTCCGCGGAGAACAAGCGGCAGTTCTGGATACCGCCGGGTTTCGCACACGGCTTCACCGTCACCAGCGAGTTCGCCGAATTCCTGTACAAGACAACCGACTATTATGCGCCGGCGTACGAACGCTCGCTGCTGTGGAACGACCCGGCCGTCGGCGTCGAATGGCCGGTCGAAGGCACACCGCTGCTGTCGGCCAAGGACCAGAAAGGCCTGCCGCTGGCTGAAGCGGACGTGTTCGAATGAGAATCTCCGCATGAAAATCCTACTCACCGGCAGTACCGGCCAGGTCGGCCACGAACTCGAACGCAGCCTGCAGGGGCTGGGCGAAGTGATCGCGGTCGACCGTGGCCGCATGGACTTGTCGAACCTGGACCAGGTGCGCGACGTGATCCGCTCCGTGCGGCCGCAACTGATCGTCAATCCGGCCGCTTACACGGCGGTGGACAAGGCCGAAAGCGAACCGGAACTGGCGCATCGGATCAATGCCGAGGCGCCAGCCGCCATGGCGGCCGAAGCGAAGGCGCTGGGTGCGGCGCTCGTTCATTACTCGACCGATTACGTGTTCGACGGGCGCTCGCCCGGCGCGCGCGTGGAGACCGATACCGTGGGCCCGCTGAACGTGTATGGCGCCAGCAAGCTGGCCGGCGAACAGGCCATCGCCGCCTCGGGCGTGCCGCACCTGATCTTGCGCACCAGCTGGGTGTACGGGATGCGCGGCAAGAATTTCCTGCTGACGATGATGCGCCTGGCAAAGGAACGCGACGAACTGCGCATCGTCGACGACCAGCATGGGGCACCCACGTGGAGCCGCACCATCGCCGACACGACGGCGCTGATCCTGGCACAGGCGCGTGCCGGCGGCCAACCCTGGTGGGAACGGAACAGCGGCCTGTATCACCTCGCCAGCGAGGGCCGCACCACGTGGTTCGGCTTCACCCAAGCCATCCTGGAGGAGACCGGCATCGATTGCAGGCTGGTGCCGATCACCACCGACCAGTATCCGCTGCCGGCCCCGCGGCCGCAGTATTCGGTGCTCGATACCAGCCGCCTGCAGGAGCGCTTCGTGCGCCTGCCCGACTGGCGCGAAGCACTGCGCCTCTGCGTGCGGTGAACAGGCGGGCGCCCGTCATAGGCGCCCCACAATAGCGTTCGGCGGTGCCCGGCGCTTTTGCCGGCAATGCGCCGCGATGCCAGTAACGGATACCTGTTTCGGGTATCCGTTACTGGCATCTGCGACTAGTCACGGTGCGTTGCGATGCCGATGATTCATGCTTACCGGCGATACGGCGCAGCCAGCGGCTCGCCGATGAAAACGCCCTGCGCCGGCCACGCCACGCTGCGCCAATAGGCTTCGATCGCCGTACTGCCATTGGCATAGTGGCGCAGCAGCACGGCGGGATTGGGGAATTTCTGCCAGAAATTGCACGGCTCGCTCACAGTGCCATAGCTTGCCGTCGCCCCGGCCTGCAGCCACTGCAGGCTGCTCATCTGCCCTTCTCCCAGCAGGTCGCCGCCGACGGAGGTCAAGTGGTCGGCCAGGGCGCCGGGCAGGAACTGGAGCGTGTCGAGTTTCGGTACACGCGCCTTGCCCGTCTGGTAGATCATGATGTCGCGCTTGCCTTCCAGTGCATCGGCCTGCAGCGTATGAATCGTCAACTTGCGTTGCGGGATCGTGCCGGACTTCGGAAAGAACTGCGCGCGGCTGTTGCGCGGCTTTTCGCTGGTAACGAGATAGTAGGCCCCTGCGTTCGATACCCGGAATCCGCTTGCCTTGCCGCGGTCGATGAGTGCCTTCCCTTCCTCAACGGAGTCGGTGGGCAGCAACATCGCCAGCCGCATGCCCTGCTGCACCTGGCGCGGCATGACGGAAGCATTGAAATACGGGCTGGGCTTGCCGGGCGCACACGTCTTGACACATTGCTGCTCGTCGTAGCCGAGCGCGTAGGCGGCCGTGATGCCGTTGCACCCGACGGCATACGGTGCCGTCCATACCATCAGTACGGCTTGCACTTCCGCAGTCAGTTTTCCGTCGATTTCCGCCTTGAGCTGCGCGAATTGTTCCGCGTTCAACGAGCGGGGCTTGCCAGGAATACGAACATGCACGATGTTCGCATCGGGAATACCGCGGGCGGTACGGTAATACTCGCCGAGCTCGACGCTATTGGGCTCGTCGTCGTTGATGACGACTGCGAGTTGCGCTGGCTGAAGCGCCGGCGCCGCGTGGGCGGTGGCAGCAGCCATCAAGGCTGGCAAGAAAAAGGCTATGCGCAAAATGACCGGACTCCTTGCGAGCAGAGATGAACTCGGGATAAACAGCAAATAAGCACTCGGTAATCATCAAGTACGCATCGAACAAGCATCAAATAAGCATCAATGCAAACATCCGCGTACACACCAGTGCAGACAACGTACAAGCGTCAAGGTGAAAAAAAACGGAAGCCTAGGCTTCCGTTTTCATTATAGCGCGGAGACCTGGCGGGCCGGCATCGGCTACCGCCAACCGAACGTCTCCATGCGAAGTGATCAGGTTCTCTGGTACACATCCTCGAAGCGCACGATATCATCCTCTCCCAGGTAGCTTCCGGATTGCACCTCGATCAGGTGCAGCGGAAGTTTCCCGGGGTTTTCCAGGCGGTGGTTCATGCCGATCGGGATATACGTGGACTCGTTTTCCGTGAGCAGTTCGACCTTGTCGCCGCACGTGACCCGGGCCGTACCCGATACCACGATCCAGTGCTCGGCGCGATGATGGTGCATCTGCAACGACAGTTTGCCACCAGGATTGACCGTGATGCGCTTGACCTGGAAGCGGTCGCCGATATCGATACCCTCGTAGCAGCCCCACGGACGGTAGACCTTCGTATGGTGGAGGTGTTCCGTACGATCCTGGCATTTCAGGTGGTCGACTACCTGCTTGACACGCTGCACCTGGTCCTTATGGGCGACCAGCACGGCATCGTTGGTTTCCACGATCACGACGTTCTCGATGCCGATCACCGCCACGCAGCGGTTTTCCGCACGTACCAGAGAGTTCTTCACGCCATCAAGGTAGACGTCGCCACGGCAGGCATTGCCGTTGGCGTCGCGCTGCTGCACTTCCCACAGTGCCGACCAGGAACCGACATCGTTCCAGCCGATCGCGGCTGGAACAACGACCGCGTGGCGCGTATGTTCCATCACCGCGTAGTCGATCGAATCGGATGGGCTGGCGGCGAACGCTTCCTCGTCCAGCCGGCAGAAGTCCAGGTCGCGGTAGCCTTTCGCCACCGCTTCGGCGGTGGCGCTGGCGATCGCCGGCTGGAACTGCTGCAGCTCTTTCAGGTAGTCGTCGGCCCGGAACAGGAACATGCCGCTGTTCCAGAAATAATTGCCGGCTTTAACAAACTCTTCCGCAGTGGCGCGATCCGGCTTCTCGACGAAGCGATCGACCTTCAGGCAGTTGTCGCCCACCGGCAGCGGTTCACCACTCTTGATGTAGCCATATCCCGTCTCCGGTGCCGTTGGCACGATGCCGAACGTGGCCAGTGCGCCATGCTCGACCAGTGCCGCGGCGCGCAAGATCGCAGCGTAGAACGCTTCCGTGTCGCTGATGACATGGTCGGCCGGCAGGACCAGCATCACCGCTTCGGCATCGATCGCCTTCAGGTAATGGGCGGCGGCGGCGATTGCCGGCGCCGTGTTGCGACCTTCCGGCTCGAGCAGGATGCCGAGCGGCTTGACGTTTATCTCGCGCAGTTGTTCTGCGACGAGAAAACGGTGCTCATTGCCGCAAACAATCAGCGGCTGCAGCAGTTCGGGGCGTCCGTTCAGGCGCAATGCCGTGTCCTGCAACATCGTCTTGTCGGCAACCACAGGCAACAATTGCTTCGGCAGTGCCGCCCGGGACAGTGGCCACAGGCGGGTGCCGGCGCCGCCGGACAGGATGACGGGATATATCTTCATGCTTTCTTCTGTTCCAAAGGAGTGACTTCTTGTTCGCCTTCCCGGCGACGGGCCGCACGACGGTCGCGTGCATTGGCCCATTCATCGGATTCGTACTGCGAAACGTGTTTCATTTCGCCAGCGCGGTCGACACTATAGTCTTTAAAGACAATCAATTCGTCCAGCGTAACATCCGGTAACACACGCGTGTATTCGAACAGCACGCTGCGGCGTACGGTTGAACCCGCACAGATATGGCTGCCGTGGCCGATCCAGGTCGGACCGACGATGCACGCACCGGCATCGACCTTGACGCCGGAGCCGATATAGACCGGCCCTTCGATCTTGGTGCCACCGCTCCAGTCGATGCTGGTGTTCAGGCCAACCCACAGGCCTTCGTCGACCTGGATGCCGGGTACGGCCATGTTGGCGACTTCGCCCAGCAAGACACCCTGCAGGACTTCCCAGTAATCCTTGACGCTGCCGATGTCGATCCAGTTGAACTTGCGCGTCTGGTTATAGAACGGCAGGCCTTTTTCGGCCAGCAGCGGGAACAGTTCGGAGCCGATGTCGAACGGACGATCCGACGGAATCAGGTCGATCACTTCGGGTTCGAAGATATAGATGCCGGTACTCGCGCAATTCGATTTGGCATTCGCCGGATCCGGTTTTTCCTGGAACTCGCGAATGCGGCCATCTTCGTCGCTGACCACGACGCCATAGCTGGACACCTTATCCCACGGCACTTCGCGCGTGATGACGGTGGCCAGCGCGCCCTTGCGGCGGTGCTCGAACAGCGCCGATTTCAGATCGAGGTCGATCAGCGCATCGCCGCACAGGACGATCGTGGTCTCGTCGAAGAAGCCGCCGAATTCCTGGATTTTCTTGATGCCGCCAGCAGAGCCGAGCGGCTCGGGTACCACTTCGCCGTCGTCGTTGGTATATCCTTCGAACGAATAACCGATCTGCACGCCGAACTGGTGCCCTTCGCCGAAGTACTCCTCGATCTTTTCGTGCAGATAGCTGACGTTGACCATGATCTCGGTCACGCCGTACCGGGCGAGATGCTCGACCAGGTATGCCATCACGGGCTTGCCAAGGATCGGAATCATTGGCTTTGGAAGTTCGTACGTCAATGGCCGCACGCGCGTGCCTTTGCCGGCCGCGAGTATCATTGCTTTCATGTGAAGACCCCCTGGGAAATTATCGCGATGAGGATTGCCAACGCCATGTGTCGATACACATGCGGGCAATGTCGAACTGTGCTTTCCAGCCGAGCTCGCGCTCAGCCTTCGCCGTATCCGCATAGCAGGCGGCGATATCTCCGGGTCGTCGATCGACGATCTTGTAAGGAACTTGCCGGCCGCTCGCAGCTTCGAACGCGCGCACCATCTCGAGCACGCTGTTGCCGCGGCCGGTCCCTAGATTGTAGGTATAGACGCCAGGCCCTGTCGCCAGCTTGTCCAGCGTCTTGACGTGGCCGATCGCCAGGTCGACCACGTGGATGTAATCGCGCACGCCGGTGCCGTCAGGCGTCGGATAATCGCTGCCGAATACGGACAGCGATTCGCGCTTGCCTTCGGCTACCTGTGCCACGTAAGGCATCAGGTTGTTGGGGATGCCGCTCGGCTCTTCGCCGATCAGGCCGCTTTCATGCGCCCCCACCGGATTGAAATAGCGCAGCAAGGCGATGCGCCAGCTGTTATCGGATTTGTGGAGATCGCGCAGGATCTCTTCGATCATCAGCTTGCTTCGGCCGTAAGGATTGGTCGCCGAGAGCGGGAAATCCTCGGTGATCGGCACCGTAGCCGGATCGCCGTACACGGTTGCCGACGAACTGAAGACGATCGACTTGACGTCGAACTTTGCCATCGTCTCCAGCAACGCCACGCTGCCGGACACGTTGTTGTCGTAGTAGCGCAGCGGTTGCGCCACCGATTCGCCGACGGCCTTCAGGCCCGCGAAGTGAATCACCGAATCGAACTGCCGGGACGCAAAGACGCGTTCGAGCGCCGCACGGTCGCGGATGTCCGCCTCGATGAATTCAAATGCCTTGCCGGTGATGCGCTGCACGCGATCCTGCACGGCGCGGTTGGCGTTGGCGAGGTTATCCAGCACGACCACTTCGTGGCCGGCACTTGCCAGCTCGACGACGGTATGCGAACCGATGTACCCCATGCCACCAGTAACGAGTATCTTCACACTTCATCCTTTGCGAAAAAAAAGGCAGCCCTGCTGGCTGCCCTTTGCTCAAATCAGGGCCTGATCAAGCACGGCAACGATACGCTGCGCAGCCTGGCCATCCCACAGATGCGGCTTTACCCTGCTTGCCGTCGCCACGCAATACCTTGCGCGCCTCGTCGACGATACGCACCGGATCGGTACCGACCAGCACATTGGTGCCCTCTTCGACTGTTACCGGTCGCTCGGTATTCTCGCGGATCGTAATGCACGGCACGCCCAGCGCCGTGGTTTCTTCCTGCAGGCCGCCACTGTCGGTCAGCACGACAGCCGCATCCTTCCACAAATCGAGGAACGCCATGTAGGCCTGTGGACCCACCAGCGATACATTCGGTCCCAGGTCGATGCCGAACCGCTCCAGATTCCCGCGGGTGCGCGGGTGCACCGGGAAGACCAGCGGCAGTTCGCGTGCGATCTCGGTCAGTGCCGAACCGATTTGCGCCATCATCGCCGGATCGTCGACATTGCTCGGGCGGTGCAGCGTAACGACGCCGTAACGCCGGCCGGCCAGTTCGCGCTTCAGCGACTGGCTTTCGAAGCCGCCCTGGGCCAGCTTGCCGGCCTGGTACAGCACATTATCCACCATCACATGGCCGACATAGTGCACGCTTGACTCGGCCTTGCCTTCACGCCGCAGGTGTTCGACAGCGCTCGGCTCGGTGGCGAAGAACCAGTCGCTGATGCTGTCGGTAACCAGGCGGTTGATTTCCTCGGGCATCGTCATGTCGCCGCTGCGCAAGCCGGCTTCCACGTGCGCCACTGGAATGTTGAGCTTCTTCGCAACGATCGAGCAAGCCAGCGTGGAGTTCACATCCCCCACCACCAGCACCGCGTCGGGACGCTGCTCCAGACACAGCTTCTCGAAGCCCAGCATGATCTTGGCGGTCTGGTCGGCATGACTGCCGCCACCGGCTCCCATGAACACGTCTGGCGCCGGGATGCCGAGCTCTTCGAAGAACACGTCGTTCATCTCGCGGTCGTAGTGCTGCCCCGTGTGGATGATGCGATAGGCCAGCCGTGGATGACCGGCCATTGCACGCACGATCGGCGCGATTTTCATGAAGTTCGGGCGCGCCCCGGCCACCAGGTAAACGGTCTTCACGCTAGGTTCTCCTGTGAAAGCATTGTTGTGTCCTTTACGCTAATTGCAGTTGAAAAACCCGTCAGGGCCTGGCGCGGTGTTCTCGCTCGCGGCGCCAAGGGGCCTAACCCAGGCCGTCGGCGCCGCGTGCCCGACAAGGGCCTCCGAGCAGCCACGGCGACGCATTGCATTGCGTTGCATCGCGCTGCGGCCGGGCGGGCGATTTACAGGCGCCAGACTTGCAGGCCGGCCTGCTCCAGTTCGGCTTTGTCGTAGCCGGATTTCACGTCCATGAAGCAGCCACCCTTGACCAGTTTCTTGCACAGGTCTTCGGCCGTGAGCGCCTTCAGTTCGCGGTGCGCCACGGCGGCAACGATGGCATCCGCGCGCGGCAGTTCGTTCCAGCCGAGCAGGCGCACGCCGTATTCGTGCATCGCCTCGTCAGGATCGGCGTGCGGATCATGTACGAACACTTCGACGCCGAAACTCTTCAGTTCGTTGATGACGTCGCCAACCTTCGAGTTGCGCAGGTCCGCGCAATCTTCCTTGAACGTCAGCCCCAGCACGTTTACGCGCGCGCCCTTGATGTAGCTGCCGCTGGCGATCATCTGCTTGATGGTCTGCTCGGCGATGTACTTACCCATGCCGTCATTGATGCGGCGGCCGGCCAGGATCACCTGAGGGTGGTAACCCAGCATCTCCGCTTTGTAGGTCAGGTAGTAAGGATCGACGCCGATGCAGTGGCCGCCGACCAGGCCCGGACGGAAGTTCAGGAAATTCCATTTGGTACCGGCAGCGCGCAACACTTCGGTGGTATCGATGCCGATTTTTTCGAAGATGATCGCCAGTTCGTTCATCAAGGCGATATTCAGGTCGCGCTGCGTGTTCTCGATGACCTTGCAGGCTTCGGCGGCCTTGATGCTCGAGCACCGGTGCACGCCGGGCTTGACGATCGACTCGTACATCGCGGCGACCTTTTCGAGCGTCTCCGGCGTATCGCCGGAAACCACTTTCAGGATCGTCGTCAGCGTATGTTCCTTGTCGCCCGGATTGATGCGCTCCGGCGAATAGCCGACGTTGAAGTCGACCTTCCAGCGCTTGCCGGAAGCCTGTTCCAGCACCGGGATGCAGACTTCCTCGGTGGCACCTGGATACACGGTGGATTCATAGACGACGATGGCGCCCTTCTTCAGGTGCGGGCCGATCGTGCGGCTGGCGCCGATCAGCGGACCGAAGTCAGGGGTGTGGGCGTTATCGACCGGGGTCGGCACGGCGACGATGATGATGTCCGCTTCGGCCAGCACGGCCGGGTCGGAGGTATATTCCGCATGAACCGATGCGGCCATCTGTTCGTCGGACAACTCACGCGACGGGTCGACGCCGCGCTGACATGCCGCCACCTTGGCGGCGGCAATGTCGAAACCAATGGTACGGCCGAGTTTGCCGAATTCCACAACGAGGGGCAGGCCGACGTATCCCAGGCCGAGTACCGCGATTGTCATGATTGAATCACTTTCATTAAATTTTAAAAAATGCAGACCCGGGGCTTACGAGCACCCAAGGTCACGATAGAGACGACCCAGCTTGTCGAGCACCACGGCCGTGCCGAACCTGGTCTCGATAGTGTGACGCGCCCGTTCGCCGAGACGGGCGCGCAAGTCGTCGTTTCGAATCACCTCGGCCAGCGCGGCGGCCAGCGCCACCGGCTGTCCGGGAGGGACCAGCATGCCGTTGTCGCCGTTGGTGATCGCTTCCGGGATACCGCCAACGGGCGTGACAACGACAGGAAGACCGGCAGCCATTGCTTCCAGCATCGCCATCGGCAAGCCTTCATCATAGGATGGCAAGCAGAACAAGGTGGCTTTCTCGACACGGCGGGCCTTCTCTTCCGCGCCGATCCAGCCTGCGATCTCGACATGCTTGCCGATACCGAGCTCTTCGACGGCGCGGGCTACCGCGGCCAGGTCGCCGTCGCCACCGATCACGAGACGAACTTCAGGAATCGTCGCCGACAGGATCTTGACGGCCTGCAGCAGATCGAACGTGCCCTTGCGCTGCCCCGCGCGGCCGAGGAACAGGATGTTGGCCCGTTCCGGCTGGCGCCCGGTCACGGCCGGCAGGTGCACCGAATTCGGAATCACGCGCACATTGGCGCCCGGCGCGAATTCGTGCAGGAAGCCGGCCCAGCTTTCCGACAGTGTGACCACCGCCGAGCTCTTGTGCAGTGTGTGGTGTATCCACCGGCGTGCCAGCGGACCCGACCCGACGGTGGCGAACTTGTTGAACTCCGCGCCGTGCAGGTGGAATACCGTCTTGCAACCGAACGCACGCGCCAGCGCGAGCAGCACCGACTTGCGGTAAAAGCTGACACCCGAGGCCGCGTGCACGTGTACGCATGGGCGCTGCGCCCCGGAACAGCCTTTGACCAGCTGCACGACGGCGCCGATGGCAACGCCGAGTTTGCGCACGCCGGAAACCTGCGCATGGGTGACGATATAGCGCGCATCGTTCAGCTCGAAGAACCCGGCACGCTGCAATACGGCTACCACCGTAGCGATCCCACCTTTCGCTTCCGGACTGGTACCCATCATGATTACTTTTGCCGCTTTTACCATAGTTCTCTCATCCATCCGATTCCTGCAGCTCGATCACGGAGGTGCATGACCGCGCTCGCGTCGCCGGGACGGTCTGCCGCACTCCCTGAAGACGAGACTATTGAATACACATCATAACGATTATACAATATTTTTGGCAGCGCTGGCACCCGACCGAACAGTAAAACGGCATCCGGCGGGCCTGCGCACTATTGCAATTAAGGTATCATTGCATCCCATACCCATCTCTTGAGATTCGCTTCGACATGACCGTACCTTCCGCCACCCTGCCTTCCCGGACCGACACGCAGTCGCCGCTGGCGACCCTGAAGTTCCGCCTGATCGACCTGATGCGCGGGACGAGGACGCTGGAGCTGCTGGCGCAATTGCGCCAGCGGCAGTATGACAGCCCGGAAAAGCTTGCCACGCAAGGCAAGGCAGACCTGGCACGCTATTTCGATGAATTGCGCGCGAACATTCCGATGTTCCGCGACATCCCGGCATTCACGGACCTGCCCCTCACCGACAAGGCATTCATCAATGCCCACCGCGAAGAGCTGCGCAACCCATCGTACAAGGGCAAGGTCATTCGCAAGAAAACGAGCGGCTCGACCGGTTCGCCGCTTGTCTACTATACATCAACGGAAACACAGTCCTACCTGTGGGCAGGCTTGCTGCTGTCGTGGGAAGTAGCCGGCTACAAGCTCGGCGAACCGGTGGCCTTCCTGAGCGGCTCGGCACTGGCCGGCGACGGCTTCAAGCAGCGCGTGTATTACAAGCTGTTGAATGTACAGGTGCTCTCGGCGTTCAACCTGTCGGCGCAAACCATGTCCGGCTATGCCGCCGCCATCGAACAGCAGGGCTTCCGCCTCCTGTACGGATATGCGTCGGCGATCCACCGATTCGCCTGCCACCTCAATGCAAGCAATACCCGCCCGAAACATCGTTTGCGCGGCATTATCTGCACCGCCGAGACGCTTACGCCGGCCATGCGCAAGGACATCGAGCAGGCTTTCGGCGTGCCGTGCTACAGCCAATACGGCTGTAACGACGCCGGCGTGTCCGCGTTCGAATGCGAACACCGGGAAGGGTTCCATCTGCTGTCCACGCGCTGCCATGCCGAAATCGTCGACGGCAATCGCCTGATCTCGACCGACCTGACCAACCGGGCGATGTACCTGCCGCGCCATGATACCGGCGACCTGGTCCGCATGGCCGACAAGCCATGCCGTTGCGGCCGCGGGCTGCCGCTGATCGCCGAAGTGATCGGCCGGCAGAACGATGTGGTGGTGGACCAGCGCGGCCATGCCGTTCACTCGGAATTCTTCTCGCACCTGTTCCGCGAGGATGCGCGCATCCAGCGCTTCCAGGTGGTATTCGACGAGCGCACGCTGAATGTCAACCTGCATGGCGACCAGCTGAGCGACGCAGAACTCGCGGCGCTGGCCGCGCCTTATCGCGAGCGCATCGCGCAGGCCATGTCTTTCGAAGAAGTGCAGTTCGTCTGCAACCAGCCGTTCATTACCCTGGCCAACAGCAAGCATCGCTTCATCATGCGCCGTCCGGCCGCCTGACCGGCGCGCGCGCATGCGCCGCAGGCAAGCCCCGCTTGCCTGGAATTTCCCGAACGGGGCGAACTGCCCCATCCCCGCCCGCGGCCTATAGCGCTGACCACCGCTCCTTACGCGATGCCAGCGGCGCCCTTCACCGCCGGGCGCCGCCTATCCTGCCCGGAACCTCAGGCACGCGCAGCGACGGTCTCCCGGATGATCTGCGCATATTGCTTGGCCACGACACTGGCGGTGTGTTCGGATTCGTAGCGGAGCCGGCCGCCTTCCTGCATGGTGGCGTAATACTCGGGATCCTCGTACAGCCGCCGGACCGTCGAGATCAGCGCCTTCTGGGTCTGGGGCATCATGCCCGACCAACTGGGAACGATGTTGAAACGCGATTGCGGACACAGCACAGGGGTCGAGGTCGACCATGCGTCGCACAGGAAGCCCCAGCCGGTTGTCGATGCGGTATAGGCAAAGTAGGCCGATCCCAGCCGGCGCAGCGCTTCCATGCGGGTGACACCCGGCAGATGCTGGATGCGGTCGCCGTAACGCGCAATCAATTCCTTCACGATGTGCTCGAACGGGCCGCGGCCGATGATCGTGAAACGCTTGACCGGCGTATGCTCCAGAATGGCCGGTATCGTCTTCAGCCAGAGCTGGCAATTCTTGTGACGGATCAGCGAACCGATATAGATCATCTCGTCCCGGTCGCGTTCGGCCGGCAGCTCCAGGCCCGCCGGCTGCTGCGCGCAGTGGCCGGCATAGTACACCGGCGGGCCTCGCCTGCTCAGGCTGGCCAGCAGCGGCACATCGTTCGGGTCGTTGACCATGATGGCATCGGTCCTGCCGGACAGGCTGCTCCACAATTTACGGCCGACCACTTCGCGCCCGAGCCAGGGCACGCCGAGATACTTGCGGCGCGGGATCAGCGTCAGCGGATCGGACGATTCGAGACGCAGGAGCACCGGCACGTCATGTTTTTGACGGATCAGATTGGCCAGGCGCAGGCAATTTGTCGAGTTAACAAAGAGAAACTCCGGCCGGAACTCATCCGCGAGCTTCAGGGCCTCGGCATCGGCCGGGCCGCCATGGAACAGATCCTGGCCCGCCGCGTGGAATACGCGGCATATTTCCACCCCATGAAAGTTCTCGTAATCACCTGCCTCTTCACTGCTTTTCAGGCCCGAACCACGCGTGGTCAGCACACGCACGGCGTTACCGCTCTCGACCAGGGGCAGCAGTGCATACACCACCTCATCGAAAAGGGGGTTCAGGCCGGGGTAAATCGCCAAAATTCTCAACATGCTCTCCAGTTGTCAAACGCCCTTGAACAGCGTACGGCCGCTGCTGCGATTGATGAGTTGCCGGTCGGTCCGGTCGATAACGCGCAGGGCCAGCGTACCGATGCAATAGACAAGCGTCAGCAGAATCATGCCGGCAACCATCCAGTGCAGGCCCGCATGCGGCAGGAATGCCGCGGCAGCGATGCCGCAGCCGAGCGCAAGCATGGAGCGGGCGATCCAGTCCCAACCGGTCTCCCATTCCCGCCCGGCGCCGCGGATCGTGCGCAGGGCCAGCAGGTTCGCCACCACTTCCCCGCTGATGAGGACCGCGGGAACGAACCACACACCAAGGCGGGTCGGTCCGATCAGCAACAGCGGCGGAATGACCAGCAGCGACAGTGCGCAGGCCTTGGCCCACAGGGCCATCATGTCGGCGGCATTGAAGACGACCGCCAGGATAAGCCGATGCAGGCGCAGCGCCAGCCAGAATGTCAGGACCGCGAACAGTACCCCGTAATCGCCATAGCGGTGCGCGCTGGCGACCTCCAGCAGCTCCCGCCCATACAGTGCCGCGATACCACAGACCGGCAATAAGGTCAGCAGACTGACCTTGAAGAGGAAGCGCGCCCACATGCGCAGGTCATCGAAATTGCGGTCGCGCGCATAGCTGCCGATCATCCGCGAGCGCACCAGCGAAAACACCAGCATGCCCGGCAGGTAATTCCGGATGATCTCGATCAGCCGCACGACGAACCCTGCCCCCGCCACCGTCGCCGGTGGCAGGAAACGGCCCAGCACCAGCATCAGGAACGATGTCGAGAACAGGTACTCGATAATGCCGGTACCGTAGTTGAGCATTGCTACCTGCCGCATCTGGCGCATCCCTGGCGGAACCCAGTCCGGGTCCGGCTTGCCCATCGACTTCAGGCCAGCCAGCATGAATACCAGCGACAGGATGAAACAGATGCACGCTGCCGCGGTCTCGGCGATCAGCATCATCTGGGCCGTGCCCGCGCCGTTTGCGCCCATGTAGGCAAGCGCGGCAATCAGCAACAGCGACTTGGCGATCATGATGAATTGCAGGCGCGCCTGGAGAGACAACGCCTCCAGCGCATTGTCGCGCACGATGCGCAAGGCCCCCTCGGCCACCAGCAGGCCGGCGAAATACCAGACCAGGTCGACCGGCAGCTTGCCCATGCCGGCCGGGAAGAATTTGGGCAGCGCGATCAGCACGGCACCGACGGGCACCAGTACCAGCACGCGCACTACCGCCACCCTGGCGATAAGTCCCAGCAACCGGGCACGGGTGGAATGCAACCGGTAGACCGGGGCGTAGCGCAGGATGATCCAGTCGAGGCCGAGGGTGCTGAAGCCAAGCGTCACCTCGAGCATTGCCATGCAAACCACGTACCGGCCGAACTCGTCGGCGGTGAGGTAGCGCGCCAGCATGCCGAGGATGGTCGCGGTGAGGATTGCAGTGGGAACTTTACCGATCAGGAAAGCAACGATGTTGCGCCTGGTATTGGCACCCGAGTACGGGTGGTCGCTCATGGCATGATGCCGACGAATGAAGGCCGCGGGAAAGGAAGGGATGCTTCGATGCACGACAGGGAGATCGCAGGAATGATGCCGGTTGCCTGCAGTGGCCTGGATGCTTTGATACGCGTCATTGAAACTAGCTCATCCTTAATTTTATTGAGCTAATTATAACAAAAGCGATTGCTTAGTCAAAAAGCAATCGCTTTCGTGCGTGCCGGAAAAGGCTTATTGCGGCAGCGTGATCGCCTGGCCTCCGATGGTCAGCGTACGGCCCGTGCTGGTCGTCGTCAGGTAAGCCGGCGGCTTCTTGCAGCCAACGTCGAGCAGCATCAGGAACTCCGCCTTCGTGGCCGACGGCCGGGTGTAGGCAGCATGCGCCTCGTAAGTACCCGCCTTCGGCGCAGCGCCGGAGCGGGTCTCGAACGTCGTGCCCGAAGTCAGCGGCTGGATGCACAGCTTCTCGGTACCGTTGACGATGGTGGAGGTACCGTCGGCATTCCTGGTGATCGCCACCGGTGCGTGGAAATTCCACTCGAACTTGCGGGCGACGGCCGAAGTCAGCTTGTCGAGCACGACAATCTGGTCCTTGCCGCGCAGGTACCATACCTTGCGAATCGCGCCGAGCAGTTGGCCGTCATACGCAGCGGTTGCGTCGCCTTCGACATAGTCGAGCGATGCAGTGGTCGAGAACGCGGTGATCTTGCCCTTGCGCCGCAGGTTCAGCACGTTGCCGCTGGTAGGCTGGCCCACACCGCCATCGAACGTGATCCCGTTGTGTGCCTTGGTCTCGCGGTACCAGGTCGACCACAGTGGCGAACCATAGTAGTCATACCAGCCGGTCTCCATCAGCAGGGTCTTGTTATTGCGCATCAGGACGATGGAGTTCTGATCCGCATGCGAGTGGTTATATGCGCCGTACGGGCTGGACTTGAAGTACAGCGACGTGCGTACCGGATTCCACAGATCGCTATGGATGGCGGCAAAACCGATGCTCGGGTACACGCCGCCATTGTAGGGCGCGTTCGCGTAAGGCGAGCGGGTGACCGGCAGCGGCGACGGTGCGAGCAGCAGCGTCAGCGCATCTTCGGTCCCACCGATATTGTTGAAGTACCAGCGCGATTCCGACGTTGCGACACGCGACACGAAAGCCTTCAGGATCGGCAGGTAGGGCTTGTCCTCATGGCCGTCGCCAAACACGTGCACCGGCTGGCCTGGCGGCAGGAACTGCGCGTAATACTTCGCCAACCCCTTCGCCCAAGGCTTCTCATACAGGTTCACACCGATCAGCTCGGTCAGCGGATCCCAGATCTTCAGCGCGCCGTCGGCCACGACCACGGCATACGCGGTACCCTGCGAATAGCCGCCTTCCGGACCGCTCCATGCAAACACCGAATGGATATACGCACGGGTCGAGAAATCGAACCATTCGCGCGCTTCCGGGAACTCGTTCAGCATCAGCGAGGCAACCAGCGCCAGGAAGCCGAGGTTGTTGCCGCCATGGGAATCGTACGGGAACTGGTCCAGGCGGCCGTTATTGCCGGCCAGGTCGCCGTGCATGTCGATGCCGCGCAAGCGCACGACTTCGACCCAGCGCGCGCGGCGGGCACTATCAAGCTTGCCGTCGAGCAGGTCGATCGCCTTCGCCAGCGACAGTGCGATGATTCGCGTTCCCTGATCCTGGTTGATGAAGCTGGTCGGGCCGCTCGGGTTCAATGCGGCCAGTTCGTCGCCGCGCTTGATCGCCTCGTTCAGATACGTCTGGTTCGGTACCAGCTTGTACAGCAGCGAAGCAGCTTCGAGCTGGTGCGTAGTATTGTTGAGCCGGTTACGGATCTGCGACTGCTGCGATACGAACGCGGTAGTGTTGCTGCTGGAAGCCGTCAGCGGCCACAGGGAGTCGGACACCGGTTCCAGGATCGGAATGTGGCCGACCACGTCATTGGTCAGGGCTTTCACCGACGCACCGCGTTCGGCGATGCGCGCGGCGTTCCATTGGCTGTAAGGCTGGAAGCTTACCGGCAGCATGCGTGGACGAGCACGCGAGGTAGCGCGTGTGCGCAGCACCGCGTTGTCCGGCACTTCGAACAGCGATGAGTTCGGGTTGATCACGAAGCTGCGCTCGGAGGACCACTCGGTAGGAGAATTGCTGGCCACCACGCGCCAGTAATAAGTACCGTCCTCGAGCTTGGCCGCCGGCAGGAACCAGTTGCGCGTCGAGGTATAGCGGACCGGCGTGCCCGCACCCTTGCGGATCTCGATCGTGTAAACGGTGGTCGCGGTCGCCTTGGGATGGCGCGACCACGTAAAGCTGGGAGGATTCTGCGCCTGCAGTGCAAACGACGTAGGCGCCGGTTGCACGGCGTCCAGCAAGGTGGACTGCGCCCAGTCGGCATGACTGGGCAGCGCAAATGCGGAGGCACAGGCCAGGACTACGACACGAATGATACGGAGGGGACGAAAAGACATTGAGTATCTCCAGACAGATGAGCCCAGCCAGTCTTTACATGCCCTGCCTCATCGTGGATGAGTATCGGTCGGGGCAATGCAGGAAATAAAGCAGGCGAGCAGCGAGAAAACTCAGTGTACATCATTCCGTACGGCAACGCGCATTTGTTACGCCACTTTTTAAAAATCGTGACGTATATCAGACGTAAATCAATGATAAACACATAATAGTCATGAGATTATTTTAATTTCCCTGTAAATAATCCCAACTGATTGGCATTAGTTTAATTAACCCTATGCAATCAAACACTTACCAAATTACGAGAACCAGAACTTACGGTCTTCGACGCACGCCCCCGGGTCCATTTCAGATTACCAAACCTGGCGATCTGGATAATCGATGCCAATAGGAACATTACCAATAGTTGCGCAGTAGGTTCTTCGACAAGGGCTCGGAAATAAAGCAAGGTCATCAATGTAATGATCAGCATTGGCGTGCATGTTTCGAGAATCGCCTTTTGCTGCGGCGTGACATTGCTGGCTTTGGACGCCCGATGGCTCACCCACGCGGCGCTGATGATCATGCCTGTATACCCGATCGCTCCTACGATGCCGAACTCCCATAACAGGATTGCAATCACAGTCGCGTCGATGTGCAATGGCGCATAACGTCTCGCAATCGTACCTGGACCGAAGACACCGCTTCCTTTGCTCGCTGCCGGACCATACCCAAGCACGCGACGGGGGATCGATGCCTGCGGATCCTGGACCCAGAACGCGATGGAAGCAGCACGGCTGACTTCGCCGGTGCGGTAATCGATTTTCGTCGTGTCGAAGAAATATCCCCCGCGCGCTTCGAATTTCTCGGAAACCGTGTCGCCCTTCTCTGCGTCCTTGCCCCAATACAGGGCCGCATATACTGTCCAGGTCGCTGCCATGAAGGCACCGATAACGATACAGTAACCGACCATTGCAAAAACGTTGCGCATGATGCGTTTGCGCAATACCCAGAACAGCGTGAACGGCACCCACACGAAAGCGGCCTTCACCTCGCCCAACAAGATGACGCCGACGCCGATGCCGACCAGCAGAGCAGTACGTTTCCCGCTCATCAGTCCCAGATTCCAGCGCGCCAACGCAAAAGTCATCATCGCGATCACGAACAGCACCATGATCGCGCTGTTGCCACCGCCACCCGGCGTGCCGCCGAACGTGCCGACCATCGAATCCCAGTTACCGCCGGTATTGACAAACAGATGCTGATAAGCAAGAACGGGAAGTTGCAGTGCCGCGATGACGAGCATCAGGTTCCAGATCCGCTCGATCTGCGCATCCTCCCAGCGGAACCAGTAGAACGCCAGCATGACACTGAACATCGGCAGGTAGCTCTTGATGCCAGAAACGATCTGCAGCGGCGGCGGCCGGTTCATCGCCACGGTTGCGGCAAAGCTGAGCAGGAACAGGCACGTGAAAAGAACGATGCTGTGGCCGAACGGTCCGGGCCGGATATCGCCGGGGCGGGTGGTACTGATCGTCCGTTTCATCAGGATGCTGATGAAGAACAGCATTGCCATCCCGACGGCGACCCAGGTTGCCGCCTTCATCCCGAAGAAATACAGCAGGGTACCCTGGATCAGGAAGGTCATCACGAACAGGCTCAGCAAGAGCCCATTCGAATTCACCAGGAAAAACAACAGCGTCGCAACCGTGCCGCCACCGATCATCATGACCAGCGTCAGCGATCCCAGCCCGCCAACCAGGCCGGTCAGCAAGGCCAGTAACAGGAAGGCCGCGATCAGTGCTGCCGGGACTCCTTTGCGTGCGACCACCCGATTGCTGCGTGCCCGCGCTGCAGGCTTGCGCTGCAGCCTGCTGAGATAAGACGCCAGTTTCATTTACGTTCCAGGTTTGACGCTCAGCCGCCGATCAGACGCTTGCGGCCGGTCGCATCGAGCGAGGAAAGCATATCGGCGACGAATTTCTGTTGCAAAGCGTATGAGGCTGGCGCATCGGTCGAAATGTTGGAGACCCGCACCAGCATGCCATCGGGAATCGAACCGCTCAGGCCATACTTCAGCTGCTGCAATTTCTGGCTCATGCCGGGCCGCGTGACCTGGTCACCCACTGTAATCCAGTAAGTAATGGGCTCGAAACGCGAACCGGCGCTGGCGTACAGGCGGCGTACTGCAATGTCGCCATAGGTGGTGGGCAACATGCCGTCCACCTGGTCCTTGACGTTGAAACCTTGCGCCGTATAGCAGGTTTCCGGCCTGTGCACGCCCAGCGTATCGCTCTGGTCGCCGCCATAGGCGATCGACAGCATGATGCGTTCGCCATTGCCGTTGATGTAGGTACGCGACAGCGTCTGGTTGTAGATCTTGTCCAGGCTTGCCTGGGTATCCGGGTCGACCTGCAGCGGGATGATGCTTTCGTCGACCCGCCAGTCGCCGAACTGCACCGGCACCGTCTGCGACAGCTCGAAGCGCGCCGCACGGTCCGCCAGCTTTACCGTCGGCGTCAACGCCTTCGTTACTGCGGCGGACGATACCATCATCGCGCCCATGACAACGCTGATCATCAGGGACTTCTTCATGCTTTTCCTCCGACCGGCGCCAACCCGTTACGACGCCGTACGATCCATTGAAGTAGGGAGTCGACACTCAGGATGAGTATCAGCGCCGTCACGAACAGCACCATGCCCGCAAATCCGTGCAGGAAGCCCTGCCCTGCGGCATCTCCCATGAAATAGGTCACCAGCGACAGCGTGATGACCCGGATCACGTTGGCGGAGAACGAGATCGGCACGATCAGGATGGCCAGTACGATATTGCGGAAGGCCGACGAGTGCCGCACGACGTTCAGGTAGAACAGTCCCAGCGCTTCCAATGTCAACAAGGTCTGCAGCCCGGCGCAGGCGTCCGCGACCAGCAGCTGGTATTGACCGATCTGCAGGATCACGCCGGAACGGGCGATCGGGAAGCCCAGCGCATACAGGATGTGTTCGGTGGCCCACGACACGGCCATCTTCATCGGCATCGTCAGCAGGCTGACGACACCGCCCGGCAGCGGGATCATGAACAGCATGAAGAAGAACGGGAACCACTGGGCCCGCAGGGCGCGCACGCCGAACTTGATCAGGATGATCGACATCAGCAGCAGGACGATCGAACCGATTTCAAAGGCGTTGATCTGTTGCGAGCGGCCGAAGATGTACAGCAGCAAGCCGAACACGAACAGCGGCCAGCCGGCGGCCGAACCACTGTCGCCTTCGCTGGCACGCTCCATGTCCGGCCATTGGCGATACAGCAGCCAGAGCGAGAGCGCGAGGATGATGGGACCGTGCGCCTGCTCTTCGCTGGCCCACAAGCCGTTCATCAGCGAATACAGCGTAGGTACGAACAGTACCCCGAGTCCGAGCAGCAAAGGCCAGGTATCGGACAGCGCGGCGCGGGGCACGGCATCGTTACGCATGGAAGGGGTGGCGATGGTATTCATTAGAAATCGACGAGTACGGAGCCGACGACCTTCGCACCGGCCTGGGTGACCTGATCGGTGAAGATCGACACATTGTCGAGCGACGTGCTGTTCTTGCGCACGACCAGCAGGACACCGCCCGTGCGGGCCGCCAGCGGCAGCACGTCGGACGCGGTGGCGAATGCAGGCGCGTCGTACAGCACGATGTCGTGCGCCGCTTCCAGTTGCAGGTTCAGTGCGGAGAAGCCGCTGCGGCTGAGCAGTTCGAGCGGATTCGGCGGCAGCGTGCCGGCTGGCAGCACCGTCAGGGACAGCAGCGAGTCGATCTTCGTCGCGATGCTTGACTCGCCTCGTCCGGCCAGGATGTCGGACAACCCTTGGCGGCCCTTGATGTCGAACAGCTCATGCTGGACAGGGTTGCGCAGGTTGGCATCCACCAGCAAGGTATCTTCGCCCAGCTGGGAAAACACGACTGCCAGGTTGGCCGCGAACAGGCTGGTTCCGTCGCCCGGTTCCACGCCCATGATGGTGAGCGACTTGTGGCCGCGGGCGAACCAGCGCAACATCAGCTGGCTGCGCACCGCGCGCAGCATTTCGACCTGCGGGCTGAACGGTTGGAACGCTGCCACCAGGTGTGGCGACAGCTTGCTCTCGCCCGGCGTCAGGTACGGATAATCGAACTGGCGGGCGAGCACCTGCTGGATATCGGCATCCGTGATCAGTCCCAGCCGCTGCGCCGCCTCGCCGAAGCGGATGCCCAATTCCTTTTGCATGCGCAGCACGCGCTCTGCGCTTTCCGGCGTGATCTTGCCGGATTCAAGCAACAGTGCGCCAATGCTCGAGTCGCCGGAATTAGGCTTGGCGGGAGCCGAATTGATGGGGAGTGGATGATTCATGGCGTTATCCATTTCTGTGGACTGTCAATTCAGGCGCAGCTGGCGCGGGCCCGTCGGTTTGCCGAAGTTGAACCGCTTGCGCTTTGGTGGCGTCCAGTTGATCGCGCCGAGCATCGGCACCTCGGCCACGTCGGTGAGGTCGGTCTCGGAACGCACCCGGCGGTCGAACATCTCGGCCAGCATGCACAGGCCAATGCCCAGCAGCGTACCCAGGAACACCGACAGCGCCACGTTCAGCGTGACTTTCGGGCTGGCCGCCTCGAGCGGGGCCACGGCCGGGTTCAGGATCGCGACGTCGGTCTGGTCGGCCTGGCCTTCGATGCGCGTCTGCGACAGGCGCTGGGCTGCCATGTCGAAGGCGCGCTGGGCATTCTCGACGTCCTTGACCAGCACGTTCATTTCGTCACGTGTACGGTTCAGTTCCAGTACCTTGGTTTTCTGCGCGTCGAGCGCTGCGCGGATTTCCGCCTCGCGCTGCGACAGCACCGAAGCGTTGTTGCCGACCGAGTTCTGCGTCAGGCGCAGGTTCGCGTTCAGCGTGGAACGCAGCTTCTCGACCTCGGCACGGGCACTCTGGTATTGAGGGTGGTTGGTGCTGAGTCGCTGGCCCAGTTCAGCCAGTTTCGATTCGGCTGCCGCCAGGGTTACGCGCGAATTCTGGACCAGCGGGCTGTTGCTGACGTCCGGCGATTCCCCGCCGCGGCCCTGCGCCACCGATCCGCGCGAGCGAGCTTCCATCGCCATGGTCTGTGCCGCGACCAATTGGCTCGACAGATCGTTCAGGCGCGCCGATTCGACGTCCAGGCGGTTGTCGACGCTGACGATACCGTGTTCCTGCTGGTACTTCGACAGGCGGCTCTGCGCGACCTCCAGGTTATCGCGCAGCAGTTTCGATTGCTCGACGAAGTAGCTGGACGCCTTTTTCATCGGATCCGACTTCAGCTGGACGCTGATGCGCTGGTATTCCTCGGCGAACGCATTCGCCACGGCAGCAGCGAATTGCGGATCGGAGCCCTGGAAGCTGATGCCCACCACGCTGCTCTCGCGCGATGGCTCGACTTCGAGCTTGCGCAGCAGCAGGTCGGCCAGCCAGTCGCGCACGGTGCCGCGGCCCTGCGTGGCTTCCGCGAACTGGGCCTGGACCGCCGGGCTCTCCGCCAGGCGCAGACGCTCGACCACGCGCTGCGCAACGTTCTTGCTGCTGATGATGTCGATCTGCGTTGCCATGTAACCAGGCATCAGCGTGCCCGGCATCGCCAGGCCCGTCAGGGTATCGATGCCTTTGGAATTGAGCACAATGGTGCTCGTTGCCTTATAACTCTTGGGCAACATCAAGCTGACCACGACGGTCGCGAGCACCGTTACGGCCAGGGTCAGCAGCGCAATTTTCTTGCGTGCATTGAGGATCAATAAAAATTGCGCGAAATTCATAATAGTGCTCTCTCCGGAACCAGGCCGCCGTTATGCCAGCGGCCCAGGGATGCAATCAGAACCAGCTTTCCTTGACGTAGACAACGTCATCCACTTGAAGCAGGTCGTCGTGCTTGACCTGGACGATCTGTTCCTTGCCATCGGCGCCGCGGCGCTTGACCCGGATACCCCGCTCGGTACCGCGAGGGGACAGGCCGCCGCCAACCGCCAGTGCCTGGATGACCGTCATCTGGCGCTCGAGGCGGAAGGCGCCCGGGCGCTGTACTTCACCGTAGATATAGAAGCGCGGCGAACGCTCCGCGTACAGGATGTCGTTTGCTTCCAGGTCGAGATCCTTCGACAGTTCGCCGGTACGCACCATCTCCACCACGTCGATGATGGTCTTGGTGACCTGGCCATCGCGTTTGCGGATCAGGCTGATGGTGTCGCCGCCATCGGGGCCGAAGCCGCCGGCCAGCGCGAGCAGGTCCATGACGCTGCGCTTGCCTTCGAGCGGGAAACGGCCTGGACGGTTAACCTGGCCCAGCACCGACACTTGCCGGCTCTGGATCTGCGAAACCACCAGGTTGACCTGCGGCTTTTTCAGGAAGCCGCCGCTTTCCAGCAGGCCGGCGATCTTGCGCTCGGCAGCGGCCGAGTTCAGCCCGTTGATGTCGACCTGGCCGACCAGCGGGAAGGTAATCGTACCGGTTTCGCTGACGCGGGTTTCAATGGCGAGATCCGGGTTGCCATACACGGAGATCTTGACGATATCGCCCGGCCCCAGGGTGAAGTCTGCTGCGCCTGCCCAGCCCATTACCAGGCTCAGCAACGCTCCCATCATCCATTTCTGCAGTGATTTCATAGTTAAGCTTCTTTCTTAGTTCCAACAGCGGTTAAACATCGCGCAGCGCAAAGGCTCAACGCATTCCTGCCACGCCACGCTCATGCGCCTCGCTGCTCAATCCCTGCTGGTTGGCAGGAGCATCGGCCGGTGCCGGTGCTGCTGCCGGCGCCGCGGGAGCGGCGACAGCAGGTGCATTGGCCGGGGCTGCCGGCGCCGGAGTCGCAGGCTGGCCCGCTGGCTTGTTCAGGTATTCGATCTTGGCCGACGCACGCAGGCGTTTCAGCTCGGCATCCGCGGCTTCCTTGTTCTTCTTGTTCGAGAGGAACTGTTCGATCTGCGGCGTTGCCTGCTGCAGCGTGACAGGGGCGTCGCGCATGTCGGCAATCGAGATCAGCATGCTGCGGTCGCCTTCGCGCACGATGAACAGCTGCCCTTTCGGCATCGACTGCAGACGCGAGCTCAGCTGCGGCGGCAGCTCGGCGCTGCTACGGCTCAGTTGGGCGCGTGCATAGCGGACCTTTTGCCCGTCGAGCCAAGCTGCCACGTCATCAAGCGACTTGGCGGAGTTGATGACCTCCTTCATGGGGTCGGTCACATCGCGCGTGGCCAGCACCAGCTGACGCATGTCGAACTGCTTGCGGTTGGCAAAAAACTGTGGATTTTGCTCGAAATAGGCTGCCACCTCTTCCTTCGTCGGCCGGGTCGGCGTGCCGATACGTTTTTGCAAGTAGGCCTGGGCAATGATAAGCGACTTCGCCCGTTCCACGGCCTGCACGACTTTCGGATCGCGGTCGATCTTTTCCTTGGCAGCCTCGCTCTCCAGGAGCTCGCGGTCGATCAGCGATTCAAGCAGTTGCTTGCGGGCGGCTTCCTGCTGTGCGGCCGGAATGTTGACGCGCCCGAGTTCCTCGTTCAACTGCATTACCGTGATTTCTTCCCCGTTCACGCTGGCGAGTGCCTGGCCTGGTTTTTTCTCGGCCTTGTCACCACATGCAGTCAGCGCGGCAGCCATCGCGATCAGGCCCGTGCACAGCAGAACGCGCGTAGGGCGAAGCGAGGGGGCTGCAATCTTATTTTTCTTCAAAGTAATTCCTCCGGTTCCATGGATAAGCGCCGCGGCTTGATGCCGGCCATGACTCAACGGCAAAACCAATAATAGAATTATACAACATCTTGCCTTTTATGAAACTATAAATGGCTAGACAAAGTTGCAATAGAAGCTATTGTATCTTGGCCGGCATCGAGTGCGGCTGAAAATTTACTTAAGATTCAATTACTTTAGATCAATGCGCGTTCTCGCGTTTCAGTACCACCGCCACAGTTCGGACGATGATCCACAAGTCCAGCAGCAATGACCAGTTCCGCAAATAGTCGAGATCGTAGCGGATACGCGCTTCCATTTTGTCCAGTGTCTCGGTTTCGCCACGGAAGCCATTGACCTGCGCCCATCCGGTGATGCCCGGCTTTGCCTTGTGCCGCAACATGTAGCCCTTGATCAGCTTGCGGTATTGCTCGTTGTGCGCCACGGCGTGCGGCCGCGGGCCGACGATACTCATCCTGCCTTGCAGCACATTGACGAATTGCGGCAGCTCATCGAGCGAGGTCTTGCGCAGGAATGCGCCGACGCGGGTGATCCGCTGGTCGTTTTTCTTGGCCTGCACAACCTTGGTTCCGTCTTCCGTTACCGTCATCGAACGGAACTTGTATACATAGATCTGCTCCCCGTACAGGCCATAGCGGCGCTGGCGGAAAATGATCGGGCCGGGAGAACTGAGCTTGACGGCAATCGCGATCGCCAGCATCACCGGCAACAGCATCAGCTGGATGATCAGTGCGAGCACGATGTCGCTGGCACGCTTGACCAGGCTGTTGAAGCCCGTGAACGGCGTTTCGCAGATCGCGATCACCGGCATGCCGCCGACGTTGTCGAAGCGCGCCTGCATCAGGTCGAACACGTAGATATCAGGCAGGAAGTACACCGACGCAGTCGTATCCTGCAGATCGTCGAGCAGCTTGCGAATGCGCGGCTGGGCAGAGATCGGCTGGCTGATGAAAATCATCTTGATGTTGTTTTCGCGCACGAACGCGGCCACGTCGCACATCTTGCCCAGGATCGGGTAGTCCAGGTCTTCCGGCTGGCGATCGCCGCCGCGATCGTCGAAGAAGCCGCGGACCTGCATGAACAGGTTTGGATAGCGTTCGATGGTGCGGGCGAACTTGATGCCGACGTCGTTCGCGCCCACGATCAGCACGGAGCGCAACTCACTTGCCTGCGACGGATCGGAGCCCACCTTGCGCGCCGCCAGGTGGCTGGCCAGCAGGATGAACGGCGTAGCGCAGAACCATGCCAGCACGACGCGCTCGTCGTAGTGGTACGACAGGCCACTGACGGCGCCCAGCATCAGCAGGATCAGCGCCGTCACCAGCCAGCCACCGAAGATGTCCCGTGAATAGGCCAGCATGCGGCCGCTGCGCCAGGTGCGGTAAGGATCGATATGCTGGTACACCGCCGATGAGATGAAGAATGCCAGGATCATCAAGATCAGCGAATAGCCGGTGAACGGCTCACCGAACGCCATCGAGGCACCATACAGGGTGCCCATGATGATGACCGGATCGAGGATGCGCTGGAAAAAAGAGATCAGGGGAATGTCATTGATTGTCATTGAAACTACTGCCCATCAGAACTGCACGCTGGCGTTGAAAGAAAGGCCTTTGGCACGGTAGGAATTGGTCCGCAGCAGCGTGTTGCCGTCACGGTTGTCGCGGAAAGCGCTCAGCGAGACTTGCGATTGCAAGGTTGGCGCATACGTCAGGCCGAGCGTGGCCCCGCGGGTGCGGTCGGTCACGTCACCATCGAAAACGACCGTGCTCAACTGTTCAAATTCACGCTCTTCCCGGCGCATCGAGGCATTGGCCTGCAGCTTTGCCGAGATATCCCAGGTGGCGCCTACGCTGGCACCGGTGTTCAGGCTGTTACTGACCAGCGTGCTCTCCACGGCGGCGAAATTACGCCAGCCATCGACGGTGAACTTGACCTTGTTCAGCGGTGCCCACAGCAGCGTCACCCGGCCGTTCGCACCGCTCGAATCGCGTCCGGACAGACTTTCGTATTCGCGCTTGGCATAACCGGCGAGCACGTTGAGTTGCGTAACTGCACTGAAATTCCAGCGCACGTTCGCCTTCAGCTCGTCCTGCGTGTAGCCATCCCGGAACAGGGCATTGGTACGCGATGGATTGGTGTACTTGCCCTCGAGGCGCCGCGCCACCAGGCCGAACCGGCTGCCGCTGGCGGCCAGGAAATCGAAACCGACTTCCGTCAGGTCTTCCTCGCGGTTGTTGATGCTCTGGGCCTGCAGTTCATATTCGTAGCGGCTGCGCGTGTACCCGCTGCGCACCTGCCAGCTGGGATGCAAACGCCAGGCACCGTTGACATACTCCTGGCGCTGCACCCGCAGGTTGCGTTCGCTGGTGTGGAAGTCGGTGAAAGGCGTCAGCGTCTGCTGGTAAGTACCGCCCAGGTTGCCCGAGAAGCGGTTACCCAGCTGCCAGGCCAGGTCGCCCTTGAAGTCCTTGCCGTTGTAGTCCAGCTCGTTGTAATGATCGAACGTCACACGCGACACTTTCGCGCTGCCGGTCAGCCTCTGGCGGCCGATCGGACGATCGACGATCAGGCCCGCCTGGGCCTGCCTCGCGGTATCCGAGCGCTGCGTGACGCCGGCGAAGTCGTCCGGCAGGCGCAGCAAGTTGTCGTCATAGGTATAGCCAATGGCGACAAAGGGATGAATCGTGTCACTGATATCGGCGCGCGCACTGGCGCAGACAAGAAGCGCGACGGCTGCGGACAACAGCCGCAGTCGCGATGGTGGAATGCTCGACATGTTATAGATCTCTTTTGACGATATTGCAATATTACCAGTAAGTCCAGGCGCCGGTTCCAACGATCCAGGCGCCGAGCAGCCCGTTCGTCACGGCATGTGCCAGGATCGGCGCCCACAGATTTCCGGTCCGCATATACAACAGACCGTATCCCAACCCGGCAACGACCCCGGCGAACCACTGGTTATGCTCGACGCCGAACAGCACCGAACTGATGGCAAGTGCGACAAAGCCGACCTGGTTGGGATATACCTTGAGAAACTGGCGATCGTGTAACCACCGCAGCAGGAAAGAGCGCCAGAACAGCTCTTCCATCACCGGCACCACGAGCGCGGCCCCGGCAATGCGTACCGCCACCAGTGTCCAGTCGATGCGCCCCGTGGCGTCGGTGGGGTTGAAGCCGGCCGATTCGCCAGCCAGCATCCACGCCGCATCCAGGTTGACCCACAGCACCAGCACGACGATACCGACGACAAACGACTGCACGATGACATTGCCGCCCATGGTTCGCCATCCCAGTTCGGAATAGCTGCGGCGATAAGCCCACAGGGCTGCCAGCACGGCGCCGATCTTGACCGCATACAGCCAGCGCAAGTCGTCGGCCGACCAGCCGAACCGCTGCAGCAGGTCGGCCACGGCCACGAATGCCATGTAGATTGCAAACGGGAGAATGCGCGCGGTCGATGGACGGCCGAACCAGCCGGTGGGTGCGTCTCCTGTGGAAGACGCTGCCGCGCTCGGAACCTGGGGGTTTTTGCGTTGCTGCATGGTCATGGCGTGATCATCCTTCTGAACCCAAGGTTTCCTATTTTACAACAGGATCTTTGAATGCAGTGCAAAAACATGCGTACGAGAAATTGTCCTTTTTTCTCGTACGCAGGGTCCGGCGATGACTCAGCGCGTGTTGCGCGACTCGATTTCTTCCCAGCGCTCGAGGGCTGTCATCAGCTCGATTTCGATGGCGGCAATGCGCTCGTTGACCCGCTTGGCTTCTGCCGAGGTCTTCTTGTAGAAATCCGCGTCGGCAAGGATCGCCGTCAGTTCTGCCTGTTCCACCTCGAGTTGCGCGATCACCTTGGGCAACTCGTCGAGCTCGCGCTGCTCCTTGAAACTGAGCTTGCGTGCCTTGGCCGCAGGCGCTTCAGCCGCTGCAGCCGGTGCGGCCGCCGCCGGCTTCGGTTCGGCCTTCTTCGCCGGCACCGCCGGGGCGGACGCGCGCACCCGCTCCCAGTCGCTGTAGCCGCCGATATATTCGCGCCAGGTGCCGCCACCTTCGGCCACGATCACCTGCGTCACCACGTTATCGAGGAACGTGCGGTCGTGGCTGACCAGGAACACGGTGCCGGTGTATTCCTCCAACAGCTCTTCCAGCAATTCGAGGGTATCGATATCGAGGTCGTTGGTCGGTTCGTCCAGCACCAGCACGTTGGCCGGCTTCGCGAACAGGCGTGCCAGCAGCAGCCGGTTGCGCTCGCCGCCGGACAAGGTCCGCACCGGCGACCGCGCCCGCTCCGGCGCGAACAGGAAGTCGCCCAGGTAGCTCATCACGTGTTTCTTCTGGCCGTTGATCTCGACCCAGTCGCTACCAGGCGAAATCGTCTCGGCCAGGCTGGCCTCCTCGTTGAGCTGGGCCCGCATCTGGTCGAAATACGCCACCTGCAATTTGGTCCCCTGCTTGACCGAACCGCTGTCCGGCTGGTCTTCGCCCAGGATCAGTTTCAGCAGCGTGGTCTTGCCGGCGCCGTTCGGGCCGATCAGCCCTACCTTGTCGCCACGCAGCAGCGTCGCGGAAAAATCGCGCACGATCACGCGTTCGCCGTATTGCTTGTTCACGTCGACCAGCTCGGCCACGATCTTGCCGGACCGTTCGCCGGAAGTCACTTCCAGGCGCACCTGCCCCTGCTGGTTGCGGCGCGCGACGCGCTGGTCGCGCAGCCGCTCGAGCCGACGCACACGACCTTCATTGCGCGTGCGCCGCGCCTCGACGCCCTTGCGGATCCAGACTTCTTCCTGCGCGAGGAATTTGTCGAACTTGGCGTTCTCGACTTCCTCGATGGCCAGCTGCTCCGCCTTGCGGGTCTGGTAGGCGCTGAAATTGCCGGGGTAGGACATCAGCATGCCCCGATCGAGCTCGACGATGCGCGTCGCCACGTTGTCCAGGAACGAGCGGTCGTGGGTTACCAGCAGCACGCTGCCGCGAAAATCGCGCAGCAAGCCTTCGAGCCACTGGATCGACGTGAAATCAAGGTGGTTGGTGGGTTCGTCCAGCAGCAGCACGTCCGGCGCCGACACGAGCGCGCGCGCCAGCGCCACGCGTTTGCGCATGCCGCCGGAGAGCGTCCCCATCCGCGATTGCGGCGCCAGCGACAGGCGGTCGAGCGTCTGTGCCACCTTGTTTTCCAGGCTCCAGCCATCGGTGGCGTCGAGCTTGACCTGCAATTCGTGCATGCGCTCCATCAGCGCTTCGTCATCGCCCTGCCCGAAGCGTCCTGTGATGTCGTGATATTCGCGCAAGTGCGCTGCCGTTTCTCCGAGACCGGCGGCAACGGCGTCGAACACCGTCATCTCCATGTCGAATTGCGGCTCCTGTTCGACATAGGCAATGCTGAGGCCCTGCTGCATGACCAGCAGGCCGTCGTCCAGCTTTTGCCGGCCGTGAAGGATTTTCAGCAGCGAGGACTTGCCCGTGCCGTTTCGCCCGATGAGCCCGACGCGGTCGCCCGCCTCCAGCGAGAAATCGGCATGATCGAGCAGCGCATGGTGGCCGAAAGCCAGCTGCGCCGCACTGAGGGAAATGACTGCCATGGTGCCTGTTCGTTGAAGCGTGAATCCGGCATTGTACCGATAGTGTGCTGGCAACACTAACTTTTGTCGGCCGGTCGGCTATAATTGCGCTCGCTTTGCGTCCTCCCCGTAGCACAATGGATAGTGCACATGCCTCCTAAGCGTGGGATACTGGTTCGATTCCAGTCGGGGGGACCAGCCCGTTTTTCCTGGCCCCTCTTCAGTTCCCTCCGCAGCCCCTCTCTTTAGTTCCCTGTTGCCCTCCGAGCCTCGGGCCGTTCGGCTTTTGTGTTTTCCGCCAGCTCATCGCGCAACATCCGCCACACGGATGTGCAGATACATAGGTGGTGCCTTTCACAGTCCCGGCCCGGGAATCCGGTCGCGCCTTGTCCTCCAGCGAATTCAGCGCGAGATTGCTTCCACCACCGGTCTTCCAGGCATACAACACTTGCCATTCGATAGTTGTTGAAAATAAGACAATTTTTCACCCAAGGACTACCATCGGTCTCTCCTACATCATGGAGAAATCAATGAAAAGTCTTTTCAAATCGATTCACTGCAACTGCGTGTTGGCGGCTTTCGCGATGGTACTCACTGCTGCCCCGCATGCCCATGCTGCTGTGGCCCAGGGTGCTGCAACGATATCAAATTTACGGTATGCGCTGACAGATCTGGACCCCGACGATGGCATTTCGCCGAATCTGGCGTTCAACCCAGTGTACGGAAACATTTGGGGTGGATTGAATTTTTCTGGATCGAGAGTTTATGAGGACAATGACTTCATTCCTCCGTCGATCTCGGGAAACTGGGAAAATGGCAACAACGCTATTTCTTCCAGGGTGGACGGAAGCGGCCGATTCGAGGATACCGTGTTGTCGGTGTCTCATCGCAGTGAAACGGTCACTACCGAAGCGCACGCATTCATTGACTTTCAGTTCTATCTAACGCCCGGAACACGCATCACTTTCTATAGCGACTATGCGCTTGGTGCCTCAGGTTATGATCCAGACGGCCGGGCCCGCTCCCTTACCTTCTTTCAGGGCCGCCTGAGCGAATTCGGGACGGGGGAAGTCCGGAACTTTTTGCATTTCGCAGGTGATGAAAATCTGGAACTGAACGGTACTGCGAGCATCTCCTGGGACAACGCAGGCCCTGAAGCGTGGGAGGGCAGCCTGAACCTTCATACGTTCGGCTACAGCGTTGGAAGCGCCGTACCAGTGCCAGAACCATCCAGTTATGCAATGCTTGCTGCCGGACTCGGACTGATGGGATTCCTTGCCCGCCAGCGCACGCGCCGCGCAAGACAGTCCGGCAGGGACTGATGCTGACTGCGCACCGGCATCTCGGTAGCTGCAAATTCAACGCTCGAAACATGTAGCGGAGGCGGTCGAAGGAAAACTTTCCTCCTGCACTGGCGGCAATTGTGCTGCCAGTGCTGATCGAAATGCGGCGGCTATTGTTCACCTCTCCAGAGGACCGCCTTATTCCTTGCTGGCGAACAACCCGGCATGCAGTTCCCCTGGTCCTCTACACCCTGGCGCCTCAATTACTCCCGATATAAGTTCGTTGTAGATGCACATCATCCGCAGCGATCAATCGAATTCTTCTCAGGAAATATTATTCCCACATCGCAATTAAATTGCATGCCTGAACGCGTCGTGCCAGAATGGTCTAATCAAGACTGTCAATCGGAAAGTAACATGATCACGAATCCGCACGAGCATGATGTTACCTGTGGCGCGCTCGACCCCTGGCCCACCGCCTGCGATTGTGGTTGCGACGCGCAAGTGCGTGCGTCGGGGGCTGTCCGACCCGAACCATCCCGCCACCATTGGCAGGAAGGCGCACTGCGCAGGAGCGTGCGTGCCCTGTTCGCACGCTTGAAAGGCCAGCCGGCCTGATAACAGGAGCGCTGCGGCGCCCGGTGCCTCAGCGCTTGCCCACCAGTTGCCGATAACGGCCAGCCAGCTGTTCCGCCAGCACGCGGTAGCTGCGCGTCGCTTCGATGAAGGCGGGGCCGCGGGCCGCACGGGCGCGGGAAGCTTCCGGATCGTCCAGGATTTCGCACAGCGCCGCCGCCAGTTCGGCCACCGTACTGCCGGTCAGCCAGCCGGCATCGCTGTTGCGCAGCACCCAGACCTGGTCGGGAATGTCGTTGGCCACGCTGGGCATGCCCAGCGCAAGGTATTCCAGGATTTTCGTCGGTGAACTGACGTCGAAGACAATGCCGCGCGGGATGTAGGAGATGGCGGCATCGGCGGCACGCAACATTCCCCACGCCTGTGGCGCCGGCATCCAGCCAGTGATGCGCACCGCATCCTGCAGTCCCAGCCGGGCCGCGTGCTCATGCAGCGCCGCGGCATCGGAAGGCTCGCCGCCGCCGATCAGCAGCAGTTCGGCCGATGGATGGCGTTCGCGCACCAGCCGCAGCGCATCGATCACCAGGTCCAGGCGGCGCAATTTATCGAGGGTGCCCAGGTAGGCGATCTGCGGCACGCCTTCGCGCCGGCTGCCCGTGCCTTCCGGCTGCACGATCAGTTCGGTATCGACGCCCATCGGCACCGCGGTGATCTTGTCGCGGGCAATGCCCTGCGCGGCGACCATGTCGCCCATCGCGTCACTTTGCACGAACACGTGGCGGGCGCCGGGCAGCACGACCCGGTAAAGAAGCCATTTCTCGAGCAGCCCTTTCGCCAGCACGATGCGTCCGCGCCATCCGGAATTACGCGCACGCACGATGCGCCCTTCGCACATCGGGAACGACATCCAGAACAAAAACGGTATGCCGCGCAGCCTGGCCGCCAGCATGACCAGCAGGCCGGTCGACACCAGGTCGCGTACCTGCACCGCATCGTACCGGTCGGGCGACGCGCCCAGCGCCGCGCGCAGGCAGGTCAGCGCGAAGCGCAGTTCGCGGCGCAGGCGGCCGCCGGTCTGGGCCACCCGGCGCACCGACGCGAAGCCCTGCTGCGCGGTGAGCGGCTTGTCATCGGAACGTCCGATCACGTCGCACGTCACGTCATGGCGCGGCAGGTATTTTCCAAACAAGGCAAGAACATCGACACGGTGGGTTGGCAGGATTTCCGGTACCAGGTGGAGAATGCGGATCGGGGAGGACAAGGTCACGTGCGCCATGCAAGAAAAATAATGCAATGATAAACAAAACCACCGCCTGCCCTCGCAGGCGGTGCCGGCATCAATCAGTAATGAGCGGAGGCAAAAACGAGCCCTAGCGCCCGGCCGCTTTCGCCCCGGCATTGCGCCGCGACGCATTCAGCCAGCGCCGTACCGGGATGTCGAAGCGTCGTTCCAGCTGGATCGACACGACGATCAGCCCGAGCATCATGACGATCCCGGCGGGTACCAGGAATTGCTCTCCCATCCTGCGCGCCACCTGCCAGACGACGTAGATGACGGGGCCGTGCAGCGTGTACAGCGGATAGCTTGCCGCCCCCAGCGCGGCCATTGCACTGCCGAGCCGCTCATTGCGGGGGGACTCGAACGCGGCACCGACCATCGCCAGCGGCAGGATGAAGAAAATGCACGCCAGGGCGATGATGCCGTCGAAGCCCGGAACGGATGGGCTGCCCAGCACGCCCGCCACCAGCACGAAACTGAACCATGGCGGGAAGCGTCCGCGCAGCAGCGCTGCCAGTTTGGCGCGCCGTTCGTACAGCAGCACGCCCAGCGAGAAGCCAAACAGCGAACGCGCCAGGCCGCCGATGACGCCCTGCGCGCTGAAGTCGTATCCATGGTCGAGCGAATCGGTCTGCAATGCGAGGACGGCGCAGGCAATGCCGGACACGATGAGTACGCACTTTACGCCGGTGTCCGTCAGCCGTGGCCGGACGGCTGCGTAGAGAAAATTGACGACCAGCTCGAAAAACAGCGACCAGTACACCGAATTGAGCGGGAACAGGTAAGAGGTCCAGCTCACCGGGAACGGCAGGAAAAAGGCCGTTGCCGCGGCCGCCATCGACAACTGGATCGCCGTGTCGCCGTTGAGCTTGCCGCCGCCGACCTGGCCGATAATGACGACGCCCAGCGCCAGCACCGCGGACAGCAGGTAGATCGGATACAGCCGGATCAGGCGGATGCGCGCGAACTCGGCAAATCCCAGCGTGCCGTTGCGCAGGCGCTCGTCATAGGCATGGGCAATGACGAAGCCGCTCAGCAGGAAGAACAGGTCGACCGCCAGGTAGCTGCGGTAAGTGGCCATGCCGAGCAGGCTCTCGGAGTGCCGCAGCATCACCAGAATGGCCGCCAGACCGCGAAGTCCATCCAAATAGGCATACCGTGTCGGTTGCATGATCGTCGTTCCCCGGTGCGAAGTACGCGATGGCCGTGCACCGGCAGGCGTCGCGTGTCACCCAGAGCACCATTGCTCTGGAGCATTGCAATTTTAGCACGCAAGTCCACTGACGTGTAAATAATGCAATAAACTACCGCAACCGTGCGCGAGCATTCCAACGCTCGGGGAGCGTGGCCGATTACGTGGCCGATTACGTGGCCGATAACCCAGGCGTTACGGAATCACGGCCGTGATCTCGATCTCGACGCGTGCCCGGGCCTCCATCAGCGCCGTGACGGCGACGGCCGACATGGCCGGATAATGGTCACCCATCAGCCTGCGATACGCTTGCCCCAGCGGCTTGCCGGCACCGAGGTATTCGTCGCGGTCCACCACATACCAGGTCATCCGCACCACGTGGCTCGGCAGGCCTCCGGCCTCGGCCAGCACCGCCAGCGCGTTTTCCAGCGCCTGCGCGGCCTGGCCCACGAAGTCGCCGCACTGGAATACCCCCTGCGCATCCCAGCCGACCATGCCGCTGACGAACACCATCCTGCCGCTGGCGGCGATGCCGTTCGCGTAGCCTTTTGGCCGGGGCCACAGCGGCGGTTGCAGGATCTCCATCGTCATGTCTTGGCCGGCACCGCACGCAGCAGTTCGCGCGCGATGATCAGTTGCTGTACTTCCGTCGCGCCCTCGTAGATGCGCAGCGCGCGGATCTCCCGGTACAGCCGCTCCACCGACTCGCCGCTGACCACGCCCTGCCCGCCGAACATCTGCACCGCCGCGTCGATCACCTGCTGCGCCGTTTCGGTCGCCGTCATCTTGGCCATGGCCGCTTCCTTCGTGACGCGCTGCCCGCTGTCGCGCAACCATGCGGCGCGATACGTCAGCAGCGCCGCGGCATCGATACCGGTCGCCATCTGCGCCAGCTTCGCCTGCGTCAGCTGGAAGTCGGCCAGTACCTGGCCGAACATCGATCGCGACGTGGCACGTGCCAGCGCCTCGTCGAGCGCGCGCCTGGCAAAGCCCAGCGCGGCGGCGGCCACCGAAGTCCGGAACACGTCCAGCGTGGCCATCGCCACCTTGAAGCCCTGCCCTGCCTCGCCGACCAGGCAGCCGGCCGGCACGCGGCACCCGTCGAACCGCAGCCGCGCCAGCGGATGGGGGGCGATGACGTCGATGCGTCCGGCAATCGACAGCCCTGGCGTATCGGCATCGACGATGAAGGCACTGATGCCGCGCGCGCCGGGTGCTTCGCCGGTGCGCGCAAACACCAGGTAGAAATCGGCGATGCCGCCGTTCGAGATCCACGTCTTGTCGCCATCGAGCACGTAATGGTCGCCATCGCGCGCCGCCGCGCACGCCATTGCCGCCACGTCCGAACCGGCCTGCGGTTCGGACAGCGCGAACGCCGCGATCGCGTCGCCCCGTGCCACGCGGGGCAGGTAGGCCGCCTTCTGCGCCGCGCTGCCGAACAGGCTGATCGCGCCGGAACCGAGTCCCTGCATCGCGAACGCGAAGTCGGCCAGGCCGTCGTGCCGCGCCAGCGTCTCGCGGATCAGGCACAGCGCACGCGTGTCGAGCGCTTCGCCGCTGCCGCCATACTGCGTGCCGCCGACCGCATGCCGCAGCCACCCCGCTTCGCCCAGCTGCCGGACCAATGCCCGGCAGGCCGCATCCACGTCGCTGCCATGCGCTTCGCCAAGGTGCGCTTCACCCAAATGCGCCGCCGCCCAGGCATCCAGCTCGCCTTCCAGCGCGCGGTGGCGCGGTTCCAGGAACGGCCAGTCCAGGTAAGCCTTGTCCGCCATGTCAGTCTCCCTCGAACGCCGGTTTCTGCTTCGCCACGAATGCGTGGTAAGCACGGTGGAAATCGTTGGTCGCCATGCAGATGGCCTGCGCCTGTGCTTCCGCCTCGATCGCTTCGTCGATGCCCATGTTCCATTCCTGGTGCAGCATCTTCTTCGTCATGCCGTGCGCGAACGTGGGGCCGCGCGCCAGGCCAAGGGCCATTTCCTGCGCGGCGCCGGCGAGCGCCTCGGGCGCGTGCAGCGCATTGAAGAAGCCCCACCGCTCGCCTTCCAGGCCGGACATCGACCGCCCGGTGTACAGCAGCTCCGCGGCGCGGCCCTGGCCGATCACGCGCGGCAGCAGCGCGCAGGCGCCCATGTCGCAACCGGCCAGGCCCACCCGCGTGAACAGGAAGGCGGTCCTGCTGCGCTCCGTGCCGTAGCGCATGTCCGCTGCCAGCGCCAGCATCGCGCCGGCGCCGGCGCACACGCCGTCGACCGCGGCGATGACAGGCTGCGGGCAGGCGCGGATCGCCTTCACCACATCGCCGGTCAGGCGCGTAAAGGCCAGCAGGCCCGGCATGTCGAGCTGCGTCAGCGGGCCGATGATCTCGTGCACGTCGCCACCCGAGCAGAAGTCATCGCCGGCGCCGGCAATGACCACGGCCTTCACGTCGTCCGCCTGGGCGAGCGCGCGGAACAGGTCGCGCAGTTCGGCATAGGAGTCAAACGTCAGCGGGTTCTTGCGTTCCGGCCGGTTCAGCGTGACCGTGGCCACGCCCTCCGCCACGGTGAACAGGAAGTGCCGCGCCGCGTGGCCGGCCAGCGGCGTGCGGAGGCCCGGCAGGCCGTGCGGCTGCCCGTGCAGGTATTTCATGGTTTCTTCTCCTCGCGGGCATCCAGGTGCCCTTTCATCTGCGCCAGCAATTCCAGCAGCCGCGCCTTGTCGCCGGCCGGCATGTCCTGCAGCAGTTCGATCACCCACTCTTCGTGTTCGCGCGCCATCGCGGCAAACGCGCGGCGCCCGGCCGGGGCCAGCTTGACGCTGTAGGCACGGCCGTCGCGCGGGTCCGGCACGCGCACCACCAGCTTCTCCTGCTCGAGCTGGTTGGTGATGCCGGTCACGTTGCCGCCGGTGACCATCAGCCGCTTCGACAGTTCGCCCATCCGCATGCCGTCCGGGTGCCGCTCCAGCTGCGCCATCAGATCGAAGCGCGGCAGCGTCACGTCGAAACGCCCGCGCAGCCGCGCGCGGATCTCGTTCTCGATCCGCACCGTGCACGAGAGCATGCGCAGCCATAATTTCAGCGACTGGTGATGGTCATCGGTCAGGCGGCTGGCAAGGTCGAGCGCCGGGGGACGCGGGGCTTCCTGTTCGTTCAAGTTCGTTCCCGTTCGGTGTTGCGTTCCAGATTGCGGTCAAGATGACGTTCGAGTTGCGCCTTGCCGGCCAGGTACTGCTTCGGCCAGGGTTGCGCACGATAGCCGATGCGCGCCGCTTCCGCCAGTGTCCAGGCCGGGTTGGCCAGGTGCGGCCGGCCCACGGCGCACAGGTCGGCGCGGCCGGCGGCAACGATGCCGTTGGCGTGGTCGGCCTCGGAGATCGCGCCGACGGCCATCGTGGCGATGCCGGCCTCGTTGCGCACGCGGTCGGCGAACGGTGCCTGGTACATGCGGCCGAACACGGGCCGCTCGCGTTTGCTAACCTGGCCCGACGAGCAATCGATCAGGTCGGTCCCGGCCGCCTTGAACAGGCGGGCGACGCGCACCGCGTCATCCGGCGTGATGCCGCCCTCCACCCAGTCGTGTGCGGAAATGCGCACGCTCATCGGCTTGTGCGCCGGCCAGGCGGCACGCACGGCGGCGAACACGCGCAGCGGGAAGCGGCAGCGGTTTTCAAGACTGCCGCCATACTCGTCGGTGCGCCGGTTCGTCAGCGGCGAAATGAATGACGACAGCAGGTAGCCGTGCGCGCAATGCAGTTCGAGCCAGTCGAAACCCGCCTCGTCAGCCGCCCGCGCCGCCCGCACGAAGTCCGCTTCGATGCGCGCCATGTCGGCCGTGGAAGCTTCGCGTGCCACCTGCGAAACGCCTTCCAGGTGTTGCTGCGGCGATGCCGACACCAGCGGCCAGTTGCCCTCCTCCAGCGGCTGGTCGATGCCGTCCCACATCGCGCGCGTGGAACCCTTGGCGCCGGCGTGGCCGAGCTGGATGCCGATCTTCGCATCGCTCGTCGCATGCACGGCGGCGACGATGCGCCGCCACGCCGCGGTGTGCCCGGGCTCGTACAGGCCGGGGCACCACGGCGTGATCCGCGCGTCGGCCGATACGCATGTCATCTCGGCCATCACCAGCGCCGCGCCGCCGACCGCGCGCGCGCCCAGGTGCTGCAGGTGCCAGTCGCCGACCACGCCGTCGACGGCGCTGTACTGCGCCATCGGCGACACCACGATGCGGTTCTTCAAGACCAGGCCCCGCACCCGGAACGGCGTGAACATCGGCGGCACCGCGCAGTCGTCCGGCGCTGGCAGCCCGGCCTGCGCGAAGGCGCGCCGCGCGAACCAGCGTTCGTAGTCCGCCACGTAACCGCGGTCGCGCAGGCGCAGGTTTTCATGGGACAGCCGCTGGCTGCGTGCCAGCATCGCATAGGCGAACTGCGGCGCGTCCAGCGCCGCATAGCGCGCCACGTTCTCGAACCACTCCATCGAATTGCGCGCCGCGCTCTGCAGCTTGAGCACTTCGACCCGGCGTTCCCCCTCATAGGCGGCCAGGGCCTCGGGCAGATCGCCATGGGCGCCGATGCAGCCAGCCAGCGCGATCGCGTCCTCCAGCGCCAGCCTGGTGCCCGAACCGATCGAGAAATGCGCCGAGTGCGCAGCGTCTCCCGCCAGCACCACCGGAACGGATGACATGGACGGCGACCGCTCGGGCCAGTGCACCCAGCGTTCGCAGGCGATGCGGGGAAAGCGCAGCCACATGTCGGCACCGCGCAGGTGCGCCGCGTTCGACATCAGCGGGTGGCCGTCCAGCCGGTCGGCGAACAGCCGCTCGCAGAACGCGATCGATTCCTGCTGCGTCATGTCCTCCAGGCCGGCGGCGCGCCACACGCTTTCGGGTGCCTCCACGATGAACGTCGACATGCCCGCGTCGAACTGGTAGATGTGGGCCTGGAACCAGCCATGCTCGGTCTCGCGGAAGTCGAACGTGAACGCATCGAAGCGCTGTGTCGTGCCCAGCCACGCGAAGCGGCACTGGCGCGCCTCCACTTGCGGGGCAAACGCCTGCGCATGGCGCGCGCGAACGCGGCTGTTCAGGCCATCTGCGGCAATCACCAGGCCGGCGCCGTAGCGGGCCGCCAGCGCCTGTTCGTCCGTGACTTCCGTTTCGAATACCAGCTCGACCCCGAGGGCTTCACAGCGCCGCTGCAGGATTTCCAGCAGTCGCTTGCGGCCGATGCCGGCAAAGCCATGGCCGCCGGAGCGCATCCGCGCGCCCCTGTAGAAGACCTCGATGTCGTCCCAGTGATTGAATGCGGCAAGGATGTCGCGCGCCGAAGGCTCGTCGGCCGCCAGCAGCTTGTCCAGCGTCTGGTCGGAAAACACGACGCCCCAGCCGAACGTGTCATGCGGCCGGTTGCGCTCGACGACGACGACGCGCCGCGCCGGCAGCGCCTTCTTCAGCAGCAGCGCGCTGTACAGGCCGGCCGGCCCGCCGCCCACGCACAGCACGTTCATGACTGGCGCAGCCGGAAGCGCTGCAGCTTGCCGGTCTCGGTGCGCGGCAAGGACTCCGCGAACACCACGCGGCGCGGATATTTGTACGGTGCGATCTCGCCCTTGACGAAATCCTGCAGCTCGGCCGCCAGCGCGGGCGTGGCGCCGCACTTCGGCCGCAGTACCACGTGCGCTTCAACGATCTCCCCGCGTTCGCCATCCGCCCTGCCGACGACACCGCACTCGGCCACGGCGGGATGGCGCAGCAGCGCGTCTTCCACTTCCGGCCCGGCGATGTTGTAGCCGCTCGAGACAATCATGTCGTCGGTGCGCGAGCGGTAGTGGAAGTAGCCGTCGGCGTCCATCTCGTACGCGTCGCCGGTAAGGTTCCAGCCATTGCACACGTAGTCCCCTTGCCGCGCATCGTCCAGGTAACGGCAGCCGGTCGGCCCCTTGACGGCCAGCCGGCCGATCACCCCCGGCCCCACCGGCGTGCCCTGTGCATCGAGCACGCACGCGCGGTATCCGGGGACCGGCTTGCCCGTGGCACCGGGCCGCACGTCGGCGCCCGCCGCCGAGATGAAGATGTGCAGCATCTCGGTCGAGCCGATGCCGTCGATCATGGCCAGCCCCGTGGCCCGCTGCCAGGCCGCGCGCGTGGCAACAGGCAGCGCCTCGCCCGCCGACACGGTTTCGCGCAAGCTCGACAGGTCATGGCCGGCTGCCAGGGCCGCCATGCGCCCGTACGCGGTGGGTGCCGTGAAGCAGACCGTGGCGCGATACCGCTCGATCGCCTTCAGCAGCGTTTCGGGCGTCAGCTTTTCCAGCAGCACGGCGCAGGCGCCCACGCGCAGCGGGAACAGCAGCAGGCCGCCCAGGCCGAAGGTAAACGCCAGCGGGGGCGTGCCGACGAACACGTCCGACGGTTGCGTGCGCAGCGTATGGCGCGGGAAGCAGTCGCAGATCGCCAGCACGTCGCGGTGGAAGTGCATGGTTCCTTTCGGCACGCCCGTGCTGCCGGAGGTGAAGCCGATCAGGCACACGTCGTCCGCCGCCGTATCGCAGGCGTCGAACGTTGCCGGCGCCTGCGCCATCAACGCTTCCAAAGCGCCATCGGGGCCCGCGCCGAAATGCACGACGGGCGGCAGGTCCGGCACCGCATCGAGATCGGCGCACAGCGCGGCGGCGCACAGTACCGCGTCCACGCGCGCCTTCGCCGCGATCGCCGCCAGCTCGCGCGTGCGCAGCAAGGGCATCGTCGGCACGGCGACCAGGCCGGCTTTCAGCACGGCCAGGATGGCGGCGGCCATCAGCGGCGTATTGGTACCGCGCAGCAGTACGCGGTTGCCCGGCACCAGCCCCATCGGCCCGCGCAAGACGTTGGCGATGCGGTCGACCCGCTCCTGTAGCTGGGCGTAGGTCCAGCGCTCATGCTCGCCGATGAGCGCGACGCGTGCGCCATCGCCGGCCGCCACGTGGCGGTCCAGCAGCTCGGCAGCGCAATTGATACGGGGCGGGTAATGCAGCTCGGGCAGGTCGAACACGAGTTCGGGCCAGAGTTCGGCCGGCGGCAGGTGGGCCCGCGCGAACGGATCGACGTGCGCGCTGGCGGTGCCTTGGGTGGAGTGGTCCATGATCGCCTTGTGGAGGATGGTTGGACTGGCCACTTACTTTAAGCCTAAACGATCCACCGCACAAGCCGCCAAGCAGGCCGCCAAGCAGGCCGCCGCGCAGTCGGCCGCCCTCACGCGTCTAAACGCCGGGCCTGGCGGCGCACCGCGTCGAGCACCGCGGCAAGCACCGGCGCCAGCGCAGCAGCGCCGGCCGGCAGTACCGCCAGGGTGCGGGCGGCGCCAGCCAGGCCAAGCGTGGCGCAACCGTCGCGCAGCCGTTCCAGCCGTCCCGCTGCTTCCTCGCGTGCGCCACGCACCAGCAGCGTCTCCAGTTCCGCGGCGGCGGCCAGCAGCTGCTTCTCGAAGCCTGCCAGGTAGGCGCCCAGGCGCACGGCATCGATGCCGAGCCGCGCCTGGGTGATCGCCGGCTCCTCCGCTTGCAGCGGCGCGGCCAGCGCATCGAGCTGCGCGCGTACCTGCGCCGGATCGAACGGCTTGACGATGTAGCCGGTGGCCCCGGCCCGGGCGGCCTGCTCCACTGTCTCGCGATCGTTGGCGGAGGACACCAGCACGAACGGCAATGCGGCCAGGCCGGCGTCTTCGCGCACCTTCTGGAGCAGCTCCAGGCCGGACACGCGCGGCATGCGCAGGTCGCAGAAGCAGGCCGCCGGCCGCAAGCCGGCAACCAGCTGCTGCCACGCGTCCGCGCCATCCTCCGCTTCGGCGATTTCATAGTTGCCGCTGCTGTCGATCAGGTGCATCAGCATCATCCGCGACACCACGTCATCGTCGACTACCAGTACTTTCATGACTCTCCCCCATCGGCCCCACGCCGGCGCGCTGCGATTATAACGACTGGCAGCGCGCGCGGGAAACGCCGGTCATCCAGGGCGGCCGCCATCGGCCGGCGCCAGCATCCGTCCCAGCATCGCGTGCAGCCGCGGCAGCTTGAGCCGGATCGCCGGCCACAGCGCGCGGTCGGCGGCCCTTTCCAGTTCGGCGCACAGCGCATGCAGCTCGTTTTCCTGCAGGTAGGCGGCACTGCCCTTCAGGCCGTGGAACAGCCGGCCGGCCGCATCGGCATCGGCGGCGGCCAGTGCCGCATCCAGCTCGTCCAGCTTGCCCGGCAGGTCGGCCATGAAGGCATCGCGCAGGCGCAGCCGCAGCGCTCCGGCCGCGTCGCCCGACAGCCCGGCTGGCGGCTGGCCGATATCGACGCCGAACATCGCGTCCAGTTCCGCCACGCTCGGACGGGCCACCGACGGGCGCGCCGCCGGCAGCACCGGCAGCGGATCGAGCGCCACGCCGCGCGCCAGCTGGCGTTCGATGGCGCGGGCCAGCTGCAGGTGCAGCGCATCCTCGTCGACGGGCTTGGTCAGGAAGTCGTCCATGCCGGCGGCCAGGTAGCGGCTGCGATCTTCTTCGCTGGCATTGGCCGTCAGCGCCACGATCATCAGGTCGCGGTCGCACACCGGCGCGCCGGCCGGCCCGCCGGCGCGGATCACCCGCGTGGCCGTGGGTCCGTCCAGCTCCGGCATGCGGCCATCCATCAGGACCAGGTCGTAGCGGGTCTGTGCGCAAGCCGCCACCGCCAGTGCGCCATTGCCGACGATGTCCACCCCGTGCCCCATGTCTTCCAGCATCATGCGGATGATGATCTGGTTGGTCGGGAAATCTTCCGCGCACAACACCTTCAAGCGGTGCGTGTGCCGCGTGCGCGCCACCTGCGGCACCAGCGGCGGCGGCACGCCGTCGCACAGCGGCACGGTGAAACTGAACACGCTGCCGGCACCGGGCGTGCTGTGCGCGCCGATCTCGCCGTCCATCAGGTCCACCAGCTGGCGGCAGATCGCCAGGCCCAGGCCGGTGCCGCCATAGCGCCGTGTCGTGGTGGCGTCGGCCTGCTCGAACTTCTCGAACAGGCGCGGCAGCTCGGCGGGCGGGATGCCGATGCCGGTATCCTCGACCGTGAAACGGATCAGCGTGCAGCCCGCCACCTTGCCACCCGCTACGTTGCTGCCCGCCACCTTGCCGCCGGCGCGCGCCACGCGCAGCGTGACATGGCCGCGCTGGGTAAACTTGAAGGCGTTGCCGACCAGGTTGACGAGCACCTGGCGCAGCCGGGTCGGATCGCCGACGACGAAGTGCGGCAGGTCGCGGGCGTAATCGATGCGGAAATCCACGCCCTGGGCGGCAGCCTGTTCCTCGAACAGGCTGGCCACGTTTTCGACGGTAGCGGCCAGCGCGAAATCGATCTTCTCGACCGTCAGCTTGCCCGCTTCGATCTTGGAAAAGTCCAGCAGGTCGTTGATGATCGACAGCAGCGACTGCGCATTGGCCTGCCCCCGCTCGATCTGGTCGCGGGTGACCGCCTGCAGCGTGCGGTCGCGCAGCGCGAAGCCCAGCATGCCGATCACGCCGGCCAGCGGCGTGCGCATCTCGTGGCTCATGTTGGCGAGGAACTCGGACTTTTGCCGCGTGGCGTCCTCGGCGCGCTGGGCCGCGTGGCGCAGGCGCTCGTCGCGCTGTTCGAGTTCGCGCTTCTGCTCGATCAGCAGGCGGTTCTTCATTTCCACCTCGGCCGTACGCAAGCTCACCTGTTGTTCGAGCCGCAGCCGCTGGCCGCGCAGCACGCGCATCCGTCCATGGTACAGGCCGAATCCGCCGCCCAGCAGCACCAGCAGGGTCAGCGAACGGAACCACCAGGTCTTCCATACCGGCGGCAGGATCGTGATCGCCAGCTCGGTCGGCTCGCCCCATACGCCATCCTTGTTGGCTGCCTTCACGCGGAACACGTAGCTGCCCGGATCGAGGTTGGTATACGTGGCAAAGCGCTTGCCGGCGTCCGTGCTGACCCAGTCGCGGTCGAAGCCTTCGAGCTGGTAGGCGAAGTGGTTGTTCTGCGGCCAGGCGAAATGCAGCGCGGCGAATTCAAGCGAGAACACCGAGTCCTCGTGGTCGAGCGTTAGCGCGCGGGTCGCCTCGATCGCGCGCTGCAGGATCACGTCGCCGTCGGGCCGCGCGGCACCAGGGCGCACCGACTGGTTGAAGATCTGGAAGTCGGTGATCGCGACGACCGGCGCGATGCCGTTCGGGCGCACCGCGACCGGATCGAACGCCGTGATGCCGTTGAAGCCGCCGAAGTACAGCGTGCCGTCCGGCGCGGCGAGTGCCGAACCGTCGAAGTAAGCGCCTTCGATGGTGCCGTCGGCGCCGGAATAATTGCGCACCCGGCCGGTGGCCGGGTCGAGGCTGGACAGCCCGCTGTTGGTCGACAGCCAAAGCTTGCCCTGGCGGTCCGGCAGGATCGCCGCGATCGCATCGTCGGCCAGGCCATCCTGGCGGGTGTAGCGGCGGAACGAGATGCCGCGGGTGGAATGCTGCATCCGGTTCAGACCCGAAGCGGTACCGACCCACAGCGTGCCCTGCGCATCCTCGTGCAGGTAATGCACTTCGTTGTGCGACAGGCTGCCCGGATCGCGCGGGTCGTGCTGGAAGTGCCGGAACTGCCCGGTGCTGCGATCCAGCAGCCCCAGGCCATTGAACGTGCCCACCCACAGGTTGCCGCGGCGGTCTTCCAGTACCGGCCGGACGATGTCGTCGGCCAGGCTGGCGGGATTGCCGGGATCGTGCCGGAACGCGCGGATGGCGCCGTTGGACGGATCGAGCCGGTACAGGCCCGCCTTGCTGGACACCCAGATCATGCCGGCACGGTCGCCGAACATGTAGCGCACCGTGTCCAGCTCGGGATTGCCGCGCGACAGCAGCAGCGGCCCGAAGCGGCCTTCGCGCGGATCGAACGTGCGCACGCCGGCGCGGCTGCCCACCCACAGGATACCGCCGGGCGTGCGCCACAGGCCCGTCACGTTCGCGTCGCTGCTGCCATTGCCGGCCAGCGGCAGGCGGTACAGCCGGGCCATGCCGCTGACCGGGTCGTACAGGCTCAGGCCATGGTCGTTGCCGACCCACAGTTTGCCGTCGCCACCATCGACGATGGCGCGCACCCGGTTGTCGCTCAGCGTTCCCGGCTGGTCGGGATTCTTCACCAGCCGGGCAAAGCCGCCGCTGGACAGGTCCACGCGGCTGACGCCGTTGAACCAGGTGCCTACCCAGAACGTGCCCACGCGGTCGCGGAACAGCGCCGACACGTAATCGTCGGCCAGGCTGTGCGCGTCGCCCAGCTCGTGCCGGTAGCCGATGAACTGGCGCGCCTCCGGGTGCCAGCGGAACAGTCCGTCGTTGCGCATGCCGACCCACACCGTGCCGTCGACATCCTGGTACAGGTTCATCACGGTGCCGGCGGGCAGGCCGGCACTGTCGGGCAGCCGCTCGCGCCGCGGCGCCGCGGCGGGTGCCGTCAGCCGCCAGTGCTCGATTCCCGCATGCGTGCCGACCCACAGCGTGCCGTCGCGGTCGGCCAGCAGCGACTGCACCGCCACGGCACGCTTGCCGTCGGCTCCCGAGACGGTGAAGCGCGCCATGCGGGTGGCGCCGGGCGCCAGCATGTCGACGCCGGCCGAGGTGCCGATCCACAGGCGGCCGGCGGCGTCGCGCGCCAGCGCATTGACCTGGTCGTGCGCCAGGCTGCCGGGATCGTCCGCCGCATGGTGGAAGATCGTGAAGTGCCCGGTCGCAGGATCGAAGCGCTGCAGGCCGTCGGCGGTGCCGATCCACAGGCCGCCGGCGCCATCGTCGACGATGGCGCGCACGTGCCGGTTGCCGTTGCCGCGCTGCTCCGGCTCCACCGGGCGGTAATGCGTGAAGCGCTGCGTCAGCGGATCGAACAGGTCCAGGCCATTGTCAGTGCCGACCCACAGGCGGCCGGCCGGATCGACATGCAGCACGCGCACCCAGTTCTGCGACAGGCTGTGCGGATCGGTCAGCGCGTGCTGGTAGATCACGGTGCGGTAGCCGTCGTAGCGCGCCAGGCCGCCCTGCGTGCCGAACCAGATGAAGCCCTGGCGGTCCTGCGCGATGGCCAGCACCGATTCCTGCGGCAAGCCTTCCTGCACGCTCAATTGCTCGAAACGCAGCGAGCGCGGCGGCGCAGCGGCAGCCAGGCCGCTCAGCACCGCCAGGCATAGTAGAAAGAGACGCACGGTCATGCCCGCCCCCTCAATGGCCGAAGAACGCCAGCACGTCGGCGCGCCGGGCATGGGTGTCGTGCTGGCCCAGGCGGATCAGCTCATTGGTGTAGCTGGACTCGAACAGCAGGTAGGACGCCAGCGCGGCGCCGCGCGTCTCGGTCGCGCCGATCCCGGAGAGCATCGCGCGGATCGGCGCGGGCAGGCTGCCGACGTGGCGCGAGGCGATGTCGTCGAGCCGCTCGGAAGGCGCGATCACCAGCAGCTCGACAGGGCGCAGCGGCGTGCGTTCCAGCAGATCGGCGGGCAGCATCGACAGCGTGCTGTTGATGCGGTTCAGCCGTTCGATATCCATCGCCAGGCCATCGAGGAAGATCGACGACATCGCATGGCCGGCGATCTGCGCCAGGCTCGGATAGCGCGCATTGTCGCCACCGGTGCGCGCCGTTTCGGTCAGCCGCCCGGCACCCACCACCAGTACTTTCGCCGCGCCCAGGTGGATGGCCGGCGAGATCGGCGCGAGCTGGCGCATCGAGCCGTCGCCGCAGTACTCGCGGTGCCCGTCCACGTACAGGGGCGTGGCCGGGAAGATGAACGGAATCGCCGACGATGCCAGCAGGTGCTCGACGCCGATCTGGTCCTGCAGTGCGACGCGCTGCATGCGGACCCAGGGCGCGATCTCGGCGGCGGTCTGGTAGAACGTGATGTGCTGCCCGCCGGTGTACGACGAAGCGGTGACGGCCAGCGCATGCAGCAGCCCTTCCTGCAGCACGCCATCGAGGCGCGGCAGGTCCAGCATGCGGTGCAGCAGGTTGACGAGCGGCGTGTTGTTCAGCAACGAGGCCGGCGGTGCCGCGCGCCACTTGCGCAGCAGCCAGCCGAACGACAGCAGCGACAGCCAGCGTGCGCCGGAGCGCAGCACGCCCAGCGAATCGGCACGGTATACCTGTTCGACGGTGATGTGCGACCATACATCCATCAGTTTGGCCACGCTCTCGCCGAAATTGTCGGCACGGCAGGCCAGCGCCGTGGCGTTGATGGCGCCGGCCGAAGTGCCGCAGATGATCTGGAACGGGCAGCGCGCCGGCGCCCAGCCTTCATCCCACAGGATTTCCGCGATCGCCTGCAGCACGCCGACCTGGTAGGCGGCCCGTGCTCCCCCGCCGGTCAGGATCAGGCCGGTCTTCTTTTTCATGCCCCATTGTTATTCATTCCCATTTAGCAAGGGTAACACGGCAACAAGCGCCTTTGGGCAGGCGCGGGGCGCGATACCTGCCCGGCATGCGGCGGCGGCCGTGCATGCCCTGCCGGTGATGTGGATGGCGAGGCGCGTGCGCCGGCGCGGCAGGCGTCAGTCGCCGTGTGGATGGAGAAGCGCGTGCGCTGGCGCGGCAGGCGTCAGTCGCCGCGCACGATGCCTTCGCGGCGCGGATCGGCGCCGCCGAACCACACATCGCGGCCGCCCTGCCGCATCCGTGCAATACCCTGCAGCCCCGAGTTCTGCTCGAACTCGCGCACCTCATGGCCTCGCGACTTCAGCCGCGCGATCACGTCGGCGCCCACGCGCCCCGCCTCGAGCTCGGTCGGGCCGTTGCGGCTGCCGAAATTGGGCAGGCTGATCGCCTGCTGCACGTCGAGGTTCCAGTCCAGCGTGCCGACCAGCACCTTCATCACGTAGTTGATGATGGCCGAACCGCCCGGCGAGCCGGTGGCCAGCACCAGCTTGCCTGCCTCGCCGTCCGCCTTGCGTTCGAACACCAGCGTGGGCGACATCGCGCTACGCGGCCGCTTGCCCGGCTGCACGCGGTTGGCGATCGGACCGTTGTCGTCGGCGGCATCGAACGAGAAATCGGTCAGCTGGTTGTTTAGCATGAAGCCCGCCACCATCTGGCGCGAACCGAATGCGTCCTCCACCGACGTCGTCATCGACAGCCCGTTGCCGTACTGGTCCACCGCGACCAGGTGCGACGTCGATGGCCGGTCGAGCGCCGTATCCGTGCCCCACGCCACCTGCATCCCCTGCGGCGTGCCGGCCGTTGCGCTGCCCATCGATTTCTCGCCGATCAGCGCGGCGCGCTGCGCCAGGTACTGCTTGTCGAGCATCGAGGCGACGCCCTTGCCCGGCAGCGGCACGAAGTCGGTGTCGGCCACGTAGCGGTTGCGGTCCGCGTAGGCCAGCCGGCCCGCTTCGGAGAACAGGTGGATCGCTTCGGCATCGAGGTTGCCGGCCACCGGCGGGTGCGCCGCGATCGCCGTGCGTTCGAGGATGCCCAGCATCTGCGCCACCGCGATGCCGCCGGACGATGGCGGCGGCGCGCCGCACACCTTCCACTGGCGATAGTCGGCGCAGACCGGATCGCGCTCCTTCGGCCGGTAGTCGGCGATGTCGCGCGCCGTCAGCAGGCCCGGATTGGTCGGATGGTTCGCCACCTTGGCGGCGATGTCGCGCGCGATGCGGCCGGTATAGAACGCATCGGCGCCGCCGCGGGCGATTTCGCGCAGCGTCTGCGCCAGCTCGGGGTTCTTCAGCAGGTAGCCGACCGGGCGCGGTTCGCCATTGGCGTCGAAGAAATAAGCCGCGGCAACGGGATCGCGCGGCTGGCGCCGGCGGTCGTACTTCAGCAGCGCATTCAGGCGCGGGCTGACCTGGAAGCCACGGTCGGCCAGCTCGATCGCCGGCTCGAACAGCTTTGCCCAGGGCAGCTTGCCGTGCTTCGCGTGGACCAGGGCCAGCATCCGCACCACGCCCGGCACGCCGGTAGAACGGCCGCCGACGATGCCTTCCTCGCGCGATACCGGCTTGCCATCCTTGTCCAGGAACAGCCGCTCGGTCGCCGCCATCGGGGCCGTTTCGCGGCCATCGTACGAATGCACCTTCTTGCCGTCATACAGCATCAGGAAGGCGCCGCCGCCGATGCCGGACGATTGCGGCTCCACCAGGGTCAGCACCATCTGCGTGGCGATCGCCGCGTCGATCGCGCTGCCGCCCGCCTTCAGCATCCGGTAGCCTGCGTCGGTGGCCAGCGGGTTCGCCGCCGCCACCATGTAGCGCTGCGCGAAGACGCCCTGCTTCTCGTTGTAGCCGGTGGCGATTTCCGGGGCACGCTGCAATGCGGCTTGCTGCGCCAGCACCGGTGTCGTCAGCGTCGCGCCCAGCAGCGCCGCCGCCAGTGGAAGGCCCAGTGGCCAGGAATAAAGTCGGGTCATCGGTTCTCCCTGAAATGCAAAACGCGCGACCGGGTCGCGCGTTGCGTTTGATGATGCACGAATGCTACCTTATTTCGGCTGCATCCGTATCGCACCGTCGAGCCGGATCGTCTCGCCGTTCAGCATCACGTTCTCGATGATGGCCTTGGCCAGGTGCGCATACTCGGCCGGCTTGCCCAGCCGCGGCGGGAACGGCACCATCTTGCCGAGCGCCTGCTGCACCTCGTCCGGCATGCCCAGCAGCATCGGCGTTTCAAAAATGCCGGGCGCGATCGTCATCACGCGGATTCCGCTGCGCGACAGGTCGCGCGCCATCGGCAGCGTCATGCCGGCCACCCCCGCCTTCGAGGCGGCATACGCGGCCTGGCCCATCTGGCCGTCGAACGCGGCCACCGATGCCGTGTTGACGATCACGCCCCGCTCGCCGTGCTCCAGCGGCTTGAGCCGGCTCATTGCATCGGCCGCCAGCCGGCACATGTTGAACGTGCCCACCAGGTTGATGCCGATCGTGCGGGTGAACGCATCGAGCGGGTGCGGGCCTTCCTTGCCGACCGTTTTCGCCGCCGGCGCCACGCCCGCGCAATTGACGATCCCGCGCAGGCTGCCCAGCGCCTGCGCGGCGGCCACCACGGCGAGGCCATCGGCTTCCTGCGTCACGTCGCAGCGCACGAACCTGCCTTCCAGCTCGAGCGCCAGCGCCGCCCCGGCCTCCGCCTGCAGGTCCGCCAGCACGACCTTGCCGCCCGCCTCCGCCAGCGTGCGCGCCGTGGCCGCGCCCAGTCCGGACGCGCCGCCCGTGATGATGAATACGTTGTTCCTGATTTGCATGCCGTCTCCCTGGTTTACCTGCATCGATTTACGCTCGATCGACGCGAACTTCACGCGCACTTCACGCGCACTTTACGCGCACCTTACGCGCACCTTACGTTTACGTAAGCGTCAACTGACGGCATTGTAGCGCCAATCACAGGCAACGGACAAAGCCTCCCACGGTCGTGCAATGCCTGCCCGCCGGGCTGCGGGTGACACCCGTGCCACCCGGCTGGAACGTGGTGCCGGCGGCATCGCGGCACACGCCGCCGACACACGTCGTGGGCTGCGGCCGGCTCGGTGCCGGCGTGGCGAACGTGCCGGGCGGCGGGTTGGTACGGGGCGAGACGTTGCCTGGATTGACGCCCGGCGGCACCGGCGGTACCGGCGCGGCCGGGAATGGCGTGCGGGGCTCCAGCGTGGCGGACGGCAGCACCGCCCGGGGTTCCGGTGCGGTATCGGGAACGGCGCTGCGTGTGCCGCCATAGTCCTGCCCCGGTACCGGCCGCCGCGGCATCGGCCGCTGCGCCGGGGCCGTGCGGCACGGCTCGATCTCGAGACTGCGGCCATCGGCACCGAGCTTGCAGACGGGTAGCCGGGCATACGCCGCGCGCTCGGCGGCGGAGTCCTGTTGCGCGAAGGCGAGCGCGGGCAGCAAAACTGCGGGAAACAGGAGAAGGAGGCGGCGGCGGCGGAACGAACGGAACATTGGCATGGCGAACCCGGGGCGGAAGCGGCGCAACCATGATACGCCGCCCCGCCCGGCCCCTGCCGCACGCCTTGCCGGCGTATCGCCCGCTCCCTCGGACGATGCGCCGCCTGCCGCTCAGCGCTGGGCGGCAGGCGCGGCCGGCAACGCCTGCGGCACTCCGGCGGCCACGTGGCCCTGCACCCTGGCGCGCGCCTGTACCGGGTCGGGCTGGGGCGTAACGGCGAGCCAGCCCGTTTCCGGCAGCAGCGGCACCAGCAGCAGCGCGACGATATTGATGATCTTGATGAGCGGATTGACGGCCGGGCCGGCGGTGTCCTTGTACGGGTCGCCGACGGTATCGCCGGTCACCGCCGCCTTGTGCGCATCCGAGCCCTTGCCGCCGTGGTTGCCGTCCTCGATGTATTTCTTGGCATTGTCCCAGGCGCCGCCGCCCGTCGTCATCGAGATCGCCACGAACAGGCCGGTGATGATGGTGCCCATCAGCATGCCGCCCAGCGCGGCCGGACCCAGCAGCATGCCGACCAGGATCGGCACGATCACCGGCAGCAGCGACGGCAGGATCATTTCGCGGATTGCCGAAGCCGTCAGCATGTCCACCGCCTTGTCATACTCGGGCTTGCCGGTGCCGTCCATGATGCCCTTGATCTCGCGGAACTGGCGGCGCACCTCGATCACCACCGCGCCCGCCGAGCGCCCCACCGCTTCCATCGCCATCGCGCCGAACAGGTAGGGAATCAGGCCGCCGATGAACAGCCCCACGATCACCATCGGGTTCGACAGGTCGAAGCGGATATCGATGTTGCGCGAATCCAGCGCATGGGTGTAGTCGGCGAACAGCACCAGCGCGGCCAGGCCGGCGGAGCCGATCGCATAACCCTTGGTGACGGCCTTCGTGGTATTGCCCACCGCGTCCAGCGGATCGGTGATCGCCCGCACCGATTCGGGCATGCCGGCCATCTCGGCGATGCCGCCGGCGTTGTCGGTCACCGGCCCGTAGGCATCGAGCGCCACCACGATGCCGGCCATCGACAGCATCGCCGTGGCCGCGATGGCAATGCCGTACAGCCCGGCCAGCTCGAACGACACGAGGATCGCCACGCAGACCGCCAGTACCGGGTACGCGGTCGATTTCATCGACACGCCCAGGCCGGCGATGATGTTGGTGCCGTGCCCGGTCGTCGACGCTTCGGCGATGTGCCGTACCGGCTTGAAGTCGGTGCCCGTGTAGAACTCGGTGATGTAGACCATCAGCCCGGTCAGCACGATGCCGACCACGGTCGCGCCCATCATCTGCCAGCGCATGTCGTAGCTGTCCCACACCAGCCAGGTGACGACGGCGAAGCCGATCAGCGACAGGATGGCCGACCACCACAGCCCTGTGTACAGCGCCGACATGATCTTCTTGCCGGGCTTCGCCTTGACGAACAGGCAGCCGACGATCGACGCCAGGATCGACACGCCGCCCAGCAGCAGCGGGTACAGGATGGCCTGGCTGGGCGCATCGGCGATCATCAGCGCGCCCAGCAGCATCGTCGCGATCAGCGTCACCACGTAGGTCTCGAACAGGTCGGCGGCCATGCCGGCGCAGTCGCCCACGTTGTCGCCCACGTTGTCGGCGATGACGGCGGGGTTGCGCGGATCGTCCTCGGGGATGCCGGCTTCCACCTTGCCGACCAGGTCCGCGCCCACGTCCGCGCCCTTGGTGAAGATGCCGCCGCCGAGGCGGGCGAAGATGGAGATCAGCGAGGCGCCGAACGCCAGCCCGATCAGCGGCTTGATCACGTCGTGGTGCGACAGGTTCGGCGAGGGGTAGGCGCCGCTGGCGAACGCGGTCAGCATGCCGTAGAACAGCGCCACCCCCAGCAGGCCCAGGCCGACCACCAGCAGGCCGGTAATGGCGCCGCCCTTGAAGGCTACGTTCAGCGCCTCGTTCAGGCCGACCGTGGCCGCCTGCGCCGTGCGCACGTTGGCCCGCACCGACACGTTCATGCCGATGAAGCCGCACGCGCCGGACAGCACCGCGCCGATCAGGAAGCCCAGCGCGGTCTGCACGCCGAGCAGCAGGAAGATGACAACCAGGAGAATGATGCCGACGATGGCGATGGTGCGGTACTGCCGCGCAAGGTAGGCACTGGCGCCCTGCTGGATCGCCGCCGCGATCTCTCCCATGCGCGCATTGCCGGCGTCCTGCGCCAGGATCCAGCTGCGCGAGTACAGACCGTAAATCACTGCGATGACGCCACATGCCACCGCAAACCACAGACCTGCTGCCATATGTCCCCCCTTTGTGTACCAGCGTTGTCGAATGGAGCAAATCGGACTTCATCACGCCGCGCGGCTGGGAGCCTGCGCGGCAAGCGAAACGATGCAAACGAAACGATGCGAACGGAATCTTGTAGTACGGATTCGGTGCGGCCTAAAGGGGGCCGGCAAAAAAAAACGGACCGTGCCGGTCCGTTTCGAGACTTCTTATTCCGCCAGCGCGGCGAACGCGCGGTCGCGGATCTGATCGACGGCTCCGACACCTTCGATCTTGCGGTATTTCGGGGCTTCCGTGGCGCCCGATTTGGCCCACTCGTTGTAATAGCCGAGCAGCACTTCGGTCTGGTTGTGGTACACGTCGAGGCGCTTTTTCACGGTCTCGGCCTTGTCGTCGTCACGCTGCACCAGCGGCTCGCCGGTCACGTCGTCCAGCCCTTCCGCCTTGGGCGGATTGAACTTGACGTGGTACACGCGGCCGGAGCCCGGGTGGCAGCGGCGGCCATCCATGCGCTCGATGATCTGTTCGTCCGGCACGTCGATTTCCAGCACGTAGTCGATCTTCACGCCGGCATCCTTCATGGCGTCGGCCTGCGCGATGGTGCGCGGGAAGCCGTCGAACAGGTAGCCGTTGGCGCAGTCGGCTTCCTTCAGGCGGTCCTTGACCAGGCCGATGATGATGTCGTCGGAAACCAGCTGTCCAGCGTCCATTACTTTCTTCGCGGCCAGGCCCATTTCGCTGCCGGCCTTGATGGCGGCCCGCAGCATGTCACCGGTCGAAATCTGGGGAATGCCGTACTTTTCCTTGATGAAGTTGGCCTGGGTGCCCTTGCCGGCGCCGGGTGGTCCTAACAGAATGAGACGCATGAAAATTCCTAAAACGATTTTAATAGTTTGATGGTAGGTCAGTTAGTGACGAAACTTACCACAAAACGCCGGCCCAACGCCACTTCGCGGGGCCGCCTGCCGCGTAAAAACGTCAAACGCTCAAGCGAAGTGAGCGCGGACGCGTTCCAGGTCTTCGGGGGTATCGACGCCGGGCGCCGGTGCCGCGTCGGTGACGTGCACGGCGATAGGGTGGCCGTGCCACAACACACGCAACTGTTCGAGCGCTTCGATGGTCTCGAGCGGCGACATTTCCAGCTGCGGATAGGCCTGCAGGAAATCGTTGCGGTAGGCGTACAGGCCGATGTGGCGCAATGGCACATAGCCGGCGGGAAGTATGGCGGGAAGCACGGCGGGACGGGCCTGCGCAGCTTGCGCGAACGCATCGCGCGCCCACGGTATCGTGGCGCGGCTGAAGTACAGGGCGCGGCCGGCCTTGTCCAGCACCACTTTCACCACGTTCGGATTGAAGGCATCGCCGGCATCGCGAAGCGGGTGCGCGCAGGTGGCCATCGGCACGTCGGCACCGATACGGGCGGCGCAGGCAGCCAGCAGCGCCGGCTCGATCAGCGGCTCGTCCCCCTGCAGGTTGACGACCACCGCCTCCGGCGGCAGGTCGAGCTCGCGCGCCACTTCGGCGATGCGGTCGGTACCGGACGGATGATCGTCGCGCGTCATCAGCGCGACAATGCCGTGCGCGGCGCATGCATCCAGGATCGACTGGTGGTCGGTGGCGACGACGATGCGGCCGGCGCCGGACAGCGCGGCACGCTCGGCCACGCGCACGACCATCGGCTTGCCGCCCAGGTCGGCCAGCGGTTTGTTCGGCAGCCGGGTCGAAGCCAGCCGCGCGGGGATGATGACGGTAAAGGTCACGGTGTCTCGTTATAGGTAGTGGGCGCGCATCATGGTGGCGCGCATCGGGCATTCAGGCGGTGCGGATCCAGTCGACGCGAAACTAGTCTGCAGTATCCTGCAGCGTGCGGGCTTCGTCGGCCCACATGATCGGAATGCCGTCGCGGACCGGATAGGCCAGGCGGTCGCCGCGGCAGATCATTTCCTGGGCTTTCTTGTCGTATTCGAGCGGCCCCTTGCAAACGGGGCAGACCAGGATGTCAAGCAAACGTGCGTCCACGGCATTTCTCCACAATGTGTGCGATCAGCGCGGCATCGAGCTGCGCGCTGACGGGAACGACCCACAGCCGCGGATCGTTCCTCAGTTCTTCGATATGCGCGCATTTTACTGCATCCTTCTCGGTCATCAAGATCGCGTCCGCCGTCACATGCGCAAACGGCCGGTCCAGGAAGTCGTGGTGATCGGGCAGCGGCAATGCCTCGAACGCCAGCCCGGCATCGGCCAGCATGCGGAAGAAGCGCTGCGGATTGCCGATGCCGGCAGCCGCGGCCAGCCGGCCCCTGTCGTTCATTGCGCCCAGCGGCACGCGGTCGCGGCGGTCGGCCAGGCGTTCGGCAACGGTGCCGGCAAGCGTCATCCGGAACGGCATGCCGCCGACGCTGGCCGCCAGTTGCGGCGTCAGCGCCGGCGCATTGACGATGGTGACGTCGCGCCGGCGCGACGGCGGCTCGCGCAGCGGGCCGGCCGGCAGTGTCCAGCCGTTGCCGACGCCGCGGCCGTCGAACAGCACCACTTCCACGTCGCGCTGCAGCGCATAGTGCTGCAGGCCGTCGTCGGTGACGATCACGTTCACTTCCGGGTGGGCGGCCAGCAACGCCCGCCCCGCCGCGGCGCGGTCGCGGCAGACGAACACCGGGCAGGCGGCGCGGGTGGCGATCAGCACCGGTTCGTCGCCCACCTGCGCCGGCGTCGACAGCGCGGTCACCGGGCGCGGCCCGTCGCCCTTGCTGCCGAAACCGCGCGATACCACGCCGGGGCGCATGCCGTGCGCGCGCAACTGCTCGACCAGCCAGATCGTCAGCGGTGTCTTGCCGGTGCCGCCGATGAAGATATTGCCGACCACGATCACGGGCACCGGCAAACGGCTCGACTTCAGCACGCCGGCGCGGTACAGCAGGCCGCGCAGGCCCGCGAGCGCGCGGAACAGCAGCGATACGGGATACAGCGCGCAAGCCAGCGGGCCGCGTTTCAGCCAGGCGCGGGTCAGCGTGGATTCAAGGGTCATCGGCAGGGCTGGATGGGCAACAATGGCAAAAAGGGCAACGCAGGCGGGCGGCGGCCTGGCGCTGGCGGCTGGAAACCGGGAGCTGGGGACCGTGAGCTTATTTCCCGCCGCCCGTCTGGGCCGCGAACGTCAGCTTGCCGAAGCCGGCCAGCCGGGCCGCTTCCATCACGTTGACCACCATCTGGTGCATCGCGAACTGGTCGGCATTGACCACCACGACCGGGTCGCTGCCCGGCCTGGCGGCCGCCTTCAGCACCGAGGCCAGTCCGGCCACGTCGCGGAACGAGACCGGCTCGCCGTTGATCGTGTAGTTGCCCTTGGCATCGACGGTCACGTCGAGCTGGTCCGGCTGCTCGACGGCCTTTTGCGCGTCCGCCGTGGGCAGCGTGATCTGCAGTTCGGTGAACTTGCTGTAGGTGGTCGTCACCATCAGGAAGATCAGGATCACCAGCAGCACGTCGATGAACGGAATCAGGTTGATCTCCGGGTCTTCCCGGCGCCGGCCCTTGCGGAAATTCATGCCAGGCCCTTACTTTCGCTCGTTGTGGACGATGTCGACGAAGCGCACGGCCTGCTGCTCCATCTGGATCACGAAACCGTCCACCAGCGCGCGGAAGTGGCGGTAGAACACCAGCGCGGGCATGGCGATCGCCAGGCCGAAACCGGTGTTGTACAGCGCCACCGAGATGCCGTGCGCCAGTTGCGCCGGGTTGGTGCCGGCGGGATTCTGCGCGCCGAAGATCTCGATCATGCCGACCACGGTACCGAACAGCCCCATCAGCGGGGCCAGCGTGGCGATCGTGCCCAGCGTCGTCAGGAAGCGCTCCAGCGTGTGGGCGACCCCGCTGCCCGCCTCTTCGATCGATTCCTTCATGACCTCGCGCGGCGCGTTAACGTTGCGCAGCGCGGCCGACAGCACCACGCCCAGCGGGGAACTGCTCTCGAGCTTGCCGGTGATCTCGGGCGTGATATTGCCGCTGCGGTACACCCGCACCACTTCATCGAGCAGGTTCGGCGGAATGATCCGGGCGCGCCGCAGCGTCATCAGGCGTTCGATGATCAACGCGGTAGCCACGATGGATGCGATCAGCAGCAGCCAGATCGGCCAGCCGGCAGCTTGGAAGATGGCGAGCAAAACTTACTCCTTGAGATAGCGCAGACGCGCAATGTAGCGTGTTGCCGTGCCGGCGGCAAGTGTGGACAGGCGCAGCGCGCCGCCCCTGCCTTTTGCACAAATTCTGTGGAAAAGATTGTGTGCAATACCCAATCGGCAATACAAGTCGTTGATTTCAAACAGCAATTAAGCAAAGCCTGTTTTTTAGGCAGTTTCGTGACTGGCCGAGCCATGCCTATTCTCAACAGTTTCTGTGGACAATATTGTTGGCAACGCCCCCTATCCACGTGCAAGCCATTGATTAATCACAACAATATTGTCCTGCATAAAAATTGCGCAGCGGCTTGATCGGGCGGATCGGCGACGGTGCGCTTTTGCACAGTAACTGTTGATAAGATTGTTGGCAAGACTACCCATTCACTCCCAACCGATTGATTTATAAGGATAAAATAAGCATGCACAATAAAGATGCAAATCCTGCGGATCGTTCACGTGGCGGGGCTGGACGGCAGCACGGCATCCTTCTGCACACAAACTGTGGACAATATTGTGCGCAACGCCCGATGTAGCAGGTAATACCGTTGATTTATAAGGAAAAAGTAGCTCCGCTCAAAAAACAGGCAGGCTGTACCTGGAGTGGTGGATGCCTGTTTGCGAATGCAAAGCAGCCGGCGGACGCGGCGCTTCTGCACAAATTCTGTGGATAAAATTGTGGGAAAGCTTGAATTTCCATCGCCAAGTGCCTGATTCGCAAGGATTAAATTGTTCTGCGGAAATTTCCGGCAGAACACGGCAAACTTGACGAGGTTCCCCACAATTTCTGTGGATATCTTTGTGCGTAAGAATGGTCGGCTTTCTTGAAGTCCTTGATTTGTAAGAATTTTCTTACACTGCCCGCGAATGCAGCATGCCGTTTTCCCTTTAAAAATCAATACCTTGGAAATACACCTTGCTGTTTTAGGCGAGATATGACATAAGCATGACCGCTTGATGACTCTGTGGACAGTCTTCCCGATGCCGACCTTCGACCGACCCGATTCCGCCCCCGGCCAGAGTGCCGTGATCACCGTCAGCGCCCTGAACCAGGCCGTATCCCGCCTGCTCGAGCGCTCTTTTCCACTGACCTGGATCGCTGGGGAAATCTCGAATTTCACGCGCGCCAGTTCAGGCCACTGGTATTTCACGCTGAAGGATGACGCGGCCCAGGTGCGCGCCGTGATGTTCCGCGGCCGCGCGCAATATGCCGGCTTTGTGCCGCGCGAAGGCGACAAGGTCGAGGTGCGTGCCCTCGTCACGCTGTACGGGCCGCGCGGCGATTACCAGATCAATGTCGAAGCGATCCGCCGCGCCGGTGTCGGCGCGCTGTTCGAGGCCTTCATGCGGCTCAAGGAAAAGCTGTCGGCCGCCGGCCTGTTCGACGAGGACCGCAAGCGCGCCCTGCCCCTGTTCGCCCGCACCGTCGGCATCGTCACCAGTCCGCAGGCGGCGGCGCTGCGCGACGTGCTGATCGCACTGAGGCGGCGCGCGCCGCACGTCAACGTGGTGCTGTATCCCACGCTGGTACAGGGCCAGTTCGCCGCCGAGCAGATCGCGCTGGCGATCCGCACCGCCTCCGCGCGCGCCGAGTGCGACGTGCTGATCGTCTGCCGCGGCGGCGGCAGCATCGAGGACCTGTGGTGCTTCAATGACGAAGCGGTGGCCTACGCGATTGCCGAATGCGCGATGCCGGTAATTTCCGGCGTGGGTCACGAGACCGATTTCACGATCGCCGATTTCGCCGCCGACCTGCGCGCGGCCACGCCGACCGCCGCCGCCGAACTGGCGGCCACGCCGCGCGGCGACTGGCTGGCGTCGCTGCGCGCCGACGCGGCCGACCTGCGCCGCGCGATGCGCCGTACGCTCGACGATGCCGCCCAGAGCCTCGACCACCAGAGCCGCCGCCTGCTGAGTCCCACGGCACGGATCCGCCAGCAGCGCCTGGCCCTGCTGGCGCTGTCCACGGCGATGATGCATGCCAACCGCGCACCGCTGAACGGCGCGCGGCACGCCCTGGAGCGCCTGGCCGGCCGGCTGGCCGCGCAGCGGCCCGACACCCGCGCCGCGCGTGCCCACCTGGCGGCACTGCAGCATCGCTGCAGCGTCAACGTGGCGGGCCGCCTGCAGCGCCAGCGGGAAGCGCTGGGCGCGCTGGCGGCGCAGCTGGAACTACTGAACCCGCAACGTACGCTGGAGCGGGGCTACGCGATCATCACCGACAGCAAGGGCACTATCCTGCGTTCGCCGGACCAGTTGCAGCCGCGCCGCAAGCTGACCGTGCGGCTGGCCGAAGGCAGTGCCGACCTGACCGTGTCCGGGGTGCAGCCAACGCTGTAATGGCAGTCGCTGTGGTGCATTCTTCTAGGCGCTGTCACCCAAACCTGTGGAAGTTTCGCCAGGTCATCAAGAAAGAGCGTCATTGCCGCGCAGCGCGGCGATCAGGCAGTCTGCCGGCGCCAGCCAACGCCGCCCGTCGAGGCCATGGCGCCAGCCCAGGTAGTTCGGCAGGTATTTGCTCGCCACGCCATTGAACCGCGACAGCCAGCCATGGAAGCGGCTGTGATAGCCATTCACGTGCTGCAGGTGGATGGCACCCCGGACGCGTACGCCTGCCCTAAGGTTGACTGCTTCGTGCAGGATGCCGGTGCGGCGCGCGAATGTGCGGTAAGCGGCAGCGCTGTCCGATACCAGCAGGACATCGGCGGCTAATACTGGTGACAGGTGGCGCGCCAGCTGGCGCGCCGTGACCGGGCCTCGGCCGCAAACAAAATCCCGGGTTTTTCCGTCCCGGTCGCGTGCCACGAGGATGCAGTCGAGTTCGTTCGAGATGCCGCGCCGCCTGGCCTTGCCGCCACGCCGGCGTGCCGGCCGGTCCAGGTGCCGGCTGCCCTTTTGCGATTCGAGCAGATAGGTCTCATCCGCCTCGACAATGCCTTGCAGCCGGGGTGGCCGGTCGTGCCGTGCGCTGCCCATGAACCGATGGCGCCAGCGAAAGCTGGTGTTGCGGTGAATGCCGATGTTTTCGGCGGCGCTCCGGACCGTGCGGGAATCCAGCACCGCCTGCAGGAATGGCAGCCATTTGCCGCGCAGGCGCAGGAAAGCGAACGGCGTGCCGGTCAACGCATTGAAGGTGCGGCGGCACGTCAGGCAGCGGTAGCGTTGCAGGCCGCCAGTGCTGCCGTGACGATGGATGCGGATCGCCGCGCAATGCGGACAGCGATCGCACGGCCGGCCGAACTTTTCGATCAGTTCCAGGCAAGTCGTCAATGTCGAAGCCGACTCGAACAGGGCACGCAGTGTCGCCAGTTGGGCGCCGGAGAACCCGTCGAGTTGCCCGCGCAAGCGTTCCAGCAAGCTGTTGAACACGCCGTCGTGCATCGCCGCCTCCATCGTCAATACGATATGAGACCGCGCTTGCGGCGAATGGTTCAGCTCACCCACGCGCTCGGGTGACAGCGCCTTCTTCTATGTTAATCTTGCCCGTCGTCACACTCACGGGATAACAAAATTGACAAAACCAACAGTGGCAGCCGGACCCTCGACCCTGCTCGACGTCGCCCGCGAAGCGGGCGTTTCGCCGTCGACCGTCTCGCGCATCCTGAACGGCACCGCGCGCGTTTCCGACGACAAGCGGCAAGCCGTCATGAAAGCGATTGCGCGCACCAACTTCGCGCCGAACCTGATGGCGCAAGGCCTCAAGAAAGGCCGCACGCACACGATCGGCATCATCGTGCAGGACATTTCGTCGCCCTTCTTCGATGAAACGCTGCACGGCGTCGACGATGGCCTGAAAGGTACCGGCTATGCATCCGTGATCGTGACCGGGCACTGGAGCGCGCTGGAGGAAGCGGACCGGATCCGGCTGCTGCTGGCGCGCAAGGTCGACGGCATCATCTTACTTTCCGGAAACTTACCGGACGAGGAATTGCTGCACTTCGCCACGCAGCGCCCGATCGTCGTCACCGGCCGCGCGCTCGACGCCCCGAACGCGCTGGGCTTCACGATGGACAACGAGCATGGCGCCTACCTGGCGGTACAGCACCTGATCGAACTGGGTCACCGGCGCATCGCCTTCGTGTCCGGCCCGCCCAGCCATGCCGACGCCTCCAGCCGCCTGCGCGGCTACCGCAAGGCACTCGAAGGCGCCGGCATCCCGGTCGATCCGGCGCTGGTCGTCGAGGGCAATTTCCATGAAAACAGCGGCCTGATCGCCATCAACCACCTGTTCGAGACGCGCCAGGAATTCTCCGCCGTGTTCGCCGCCAACGACCAGAGCGCCTACGGCGTGCGCCTGGCCCTGTACCGCAAGGGCGTGCGCGTGCCGGAAGACGTGTCGCTGGTGGGCTTCGACGACCTGCCCGGCTCCGCGTTCACGACGCCGCCGCTGACCACGGTGCGCCAGCCGCTGTACGACATCGGCCTGACCGCGATCACCGCGCTGCTGCGCCTGATTACCGGCGACCGCGTTCCCACGCGGGTGCCGCCGGTCGAACTGGTGGTGCGGGAAACCACACTGCCCCGGCAGTGACAGGCATGACGATGATGCGCGGCCCTGATGCGCGGCTATGCACTTTTCGGTAGCCTCACTATTTACGGGGGATTTCGGCAGGGCCGCGGGCGACGCATTACAATGATGGGCGTTTTGAAAACGTTGATTCTTTAGTCCCTTCATAAGGAAATGCACATGGAACATACCCTGCCGCCGCTGCCGTACGCAAAAGACGCACTGCAACCGCACATCTCGGCTGAAACGCTGGAATACCACTACGGCAAGCACCACCAGGCTTACGTCACGAACCTGAACAACCTGATCAAGGGCACCGAGTTCGAGAACCTGTCCCTGGAAGAGATCATCCAGAAATCCTCCGGCGGCGTGTTCAACAACTCCGCCCAGGTGTGGAACCACACGTTCTTCTGGCACTGCATGGCACCGAACGCCGGCGGCGCGCCGACCGGCCCGGTGGCTGAAGCGATCAACGCCAAGTGGGGTTCGTTCGACAAGTTCAAGGAAGAATTCAGCAAGTCGGCCGTCGGCAACTTCGGTTCCGGCTGGACCTGGCTGGTGAAGAAGGCCGACGGCTCGGTGGACATCGTCAACACGTCCAACGCCGCCACCCCGCTGACCACCGACAACAAGCCGCTGCTGACCGTGGACGTGTGGGAACACGCGTACTACATCGACTACCGCAACGCCCGTCCGAAATTCGTGGAATCGTGGTGGAACCTGGTCAACTGGGAATTCGTGAACCAGAACTTCGCCTGAATCTGACCGGCGCTTGCGCCGGTTCACGTTTCGGTTGCCACGGCCCGCCTCGCGCGGGCCGTTCCTTATTGCAGATCAGATCACCGCAGGAGACATGCATGACTTATACGGCATCCCGCCACCGCTATGAAACGATGCAGTACCGCACCTGCGGCCGCAGCGGCCTGAAGCTGCCGGTGCTGTCGCTGGGCCTGTGGCACAACTTCGGCGACACCACCAGCACCGCCACGCAGCGCGACATGCTGCGTACCGCCTTCGACCTCGGCATCACCCACTTCGACCTGGCCAACAACTATGGCCCGCCGTACGGCAGCGCCGAAACCAATTTCGGCCGCCTGTTCCGCGACGATTTCCAGCCCTACCGCGACGAACTGATCATCTCCACCAAGGCTGGCTGGGACATGTGGCCGGGCCCGTACGGCCAGGGCGGCGGCTCGCGCAAGTACGTGCTGGCCAGCCTGGACCAGAGCCTGCGGCGCATGGGCCTGGACTACGTGGATATCTTTTATTCGCACCGCTTCGATCCGGATACCCCGCTGGAAGAAACCATGGGCGCGCTGGCCCAGGCGGTACAGCAGGGCAAGGCGCTGTATGTCGGCGTGTCGTCCTATTCCGCGGAAAAGACCGCCGAGGCGCAGCGCCTGCTGGCGGAATGGAAGGTGCCCTGCCTGATCCACCAGCCGTCGTACAACATGCTGAACCGGTGGATCGAGACGGAGGGCCTGCTGGATACGCTGGGCCGCCAGGGCATTGGCTGCATCACGTTCACGGCGCTGGCGCAGGGCATCCTGACCGGCAAATACCTGGACGGCATTCCGCAGGATGCGCGGGTGAACCGCCCCGGCGGCGGGTCGCTGCTGCCGTCGCACCTGTCCGAGGACAACCTGCGGCGCGTGCGCGGCCTGAACGAGATTGCCGCCGCGCGCGGCCAGTCGCTGGCGCAGATGGCGCTGGCCTGGGTGCTGCGCGACCCGCGCATCACGTCCACGCTGATCGGTGCATCGAACAGCGCACAGATCCGAGAGAACGTCGCCGCGCTGGACCAGCTGGCATTTTCCGACGACGAATTGCGCGCCATCGATGCACTGGCCCAGGAAGGTGGCATTAACCTGTGGGCCGGCTCGTCCGGCAGCGCCTGATCAGACGATGCCGCCGTTGGCGCGCAGCGTCTGCCCGTTGACCCAGCCACCCGGCCGTACGAGGAACGCCACCGCTTCGGCGATATCCTCGGGCCGGCCCAGCCGCTCGAGCGGCGCCATCTTCGCCAGCCGCTCGACCTGCTCGTCGGTTTTACCGGTCAGGAACAGGTCGGTGGCGGTCGGGCCGGGCGCGATGGCGTTCACGGTGATCTCCTTGCCGCGCAATTCCTTGGCCAGGATGTTCGTCATCGTTTCCACGGCCGCCTTGGTGGCCGCGTAGATCGCATAGCCGGGCAGCGCCAGCCCGATCACGCTGGTCGAGAAATTGACGATGCGCCCGCCATGCCGCAGCCGCGTGGCCGCCTCGCGCAGCGCATTGAACGTCCCCTTCACGTTCACCGCGAACAGGCGGTCGAACGTGGCATCGTCGGTATCGCCCAGCTGCGGCAAGGCCGACGGCAGGATGCCCGCGTTATTGACCAGCACATCGACGTGCCCGAACTGCGCGATCGCCGCATCGAACAGCCGGCGCACCGCCGCCGGATCGGCGACGTCGGCCTGCACGGCGGCCGCGCGGCCGCCCTTTTCCTCGATTGCCGCCACTACCTGGGCCGCTTCGGTGGTGCTGCCCGCGTAATTGACGATGACCGCATAGCCGTCGCCGGCAAGACGTTGTGCAACGGCGGCGCCGATGCCGCGCGAGGCACCGGTGACGATGGCGACCTGTTGTCCGGTTTCCATTCCTGCTCCCTGATCGGTTTCGATGGGGGCAGTATGGCGTATTCCCGGCGTTGCCTGCGCATCCCCGCTCGCGTGAAGGACACCGAAGCGGGCCAGAGTCTTGACTACCGGAATGGTGTGCCGCGTCCAGTGAGCTCGCGGGTACGATACTGCGTCAATCCATTGTCAATAATTTAACTGGGCGACCAGCTCAGCGACCAACACAGCAAAGGAGCACAGCATGCGTTTGAAACGACTGTCGGACCAGGTCATCGTCATCACCGGCGCCACCAGCGGCATCGGCCTGACCACGGCCCGGATGGCCGCCGCGCGCGGCGCCAAGGTGGTGCTGGCGGCACGCGGTGAAGAAGCCCTCGAACAACTGGAACAGCAACTGCGCCAGCGCGGCGCGGAAGCGCTGGCGGTACCCACCGACGTGGGCAAGAAGGATGAGGTGCACGCGCTGGCGCAGGCCGCGCTGAAGCGCTTCGGCCGCATTGACACGTGGGTCAACAATGCCGGCATCTCGATCTTCGGCCGCGCCGAGGAAGTATCGGAAGAAGACAATCATCGCCTGTTCCAGACCAATTTCTGGGGCGTGGTGAACGGCTCGCTGGAAGCCGTCAAGCACCTCAAAAAGGATGGCGGCGCGCTGATCAACCTGGGCAGCGAACTGTCGGAAGTGTCGGTGCCGCTGCAGGGCATGTATGCGGCATCGAAGCACGCCGTCAAGGGTTACACGGATGCGCTGCGCATGGAACTGGAGCATGACAAGGTGCCCGTCTCCGTCACGCTGATCAAGCCGGCGGCGATCGACACGATGTTCCCCGTCCACGCGCGCAACTACATGAAGGTGGAACCGACGCTGCCGGCGCCGGTCTATCCGCCGGAAATGGTGGCCGAGGCGATCCTCGACGCGGCCCAGCATCCGAAGCGCGACGTGTTCGTCGGCGAGGCGGCACGCGCCAATGCGATCGGCGGCTTCACGCTGCCCAGCCTGTTCGACAAGCTGGGTGCATCGGCAATGTGGAACCAGCAGCGCACGAACAAGCCGTCGCGCCTGCTGCGCAACGATGCCCTGCACTCGCCCGATCCGGACCAGGAACTGCAGCAGCGCCTCGGCATCCAGACCACGGGCGACACGACCTATCGCCCCCGGGCCCGCACGCCACTGAAGCTGGCGGCACTGCTGGGCGGCGGCGCGCTGGCCGCGGCGTGGCTGCTGACCCGGCAGGCCGCTCCGGCGGAGAAGCAGCAAAGCTGACGCGCCTCGTGCCATGTTCCAAGGGCTGCCGCGGCAGCCCTTTTGTTTGGCCGCGGAGCAATCCGACTCCCCCGCAGCGATCACGCACGGACGTGAAAACGGGGCCTGTGGCCCCGTTTCTTTGCCGGCGCTTCTTCCGCGCCGCGTTCACTGCGCCGTTCAACCGCCTCGTTCGCTGCGCCGTTCAACCGCCTCGTTCGCTGCGCCGTTCAGGCGCCCCGTTCGATATCGTCCGCTTCCCGCTCGCCGCTCAGCGGCACCGATTCGATGTGGTCGACATTGATGTCGGCGCCATCCGGCGACGTCGTGTCGCGCCCCACCGTGGCCCGTTCGCCGGTGCCGCCGGCATCGGAATCGCTGTCGAGGTCGGCATCGCCGACATCCGGGCCGGCCGTGCCGCCTGCCGTGCTCTCGTCGATATCCTCGTTGGTCCCGCCATCGAGGTTGTTTTCCTCGATCTGCTGGGCCAGGCCCGAACCGCCCTGGATATCGCTGCCGGAGTCGGACGTGTCGCTGGGACCGAGCGCGCCGGTGCCGTGGCCGCGGCCGAGCACGCGGTCCGGTGCGGACGGGAAGTTATCGGGATCGAGTGTGCTGGTACCTGACATATTGCCTCCTGTAATTGCATCGCCGCCCTGCGCGGCCTTGTAAAGACTGTAACAGCCGATGCCGAACGGCGTCGCACCCGAGGCGCCGGCCTTCCCCCCTGCACCGGCAACATGTTGCAAAAAGCTTGGGGACAGTCCCTCCAGGAGGGACTGTCCCCGGTGTTGTTTAGCGACCAGCTCAGCCGAAGAGCGCGCGCAGACATTGCACGGGTGAATCTCCCCTATCACAACACTTTATTTCAGTAATGAATAATTCAGGCATATAATGAGTTCATTCTGACAGGAGGACATCATGAAAACCGCTTACTACCTCATCGCCGCATTGACCCTTGCCACCGCCGGTGCAGCCTTCGGCGCCGAAAACACCGATGCAACCGTGGCTGCTTCGGCCAGCACGGCCACTGCCGCCGCCGCCGTGACCACGCAGCAGGCGCCGAAACAGCACGGCCTGACCCGTGCCGAAGTGCAGGCGCAAGTGATCGCGGCACGCAAGAACGGCACGCTGATCGAAACCGAAGCCGACATGGACGTCGCGCAGACCCGCAAGCACTACGCGCAATAAGTACACGCAATAAGGTCGGGCTGCGCCGATGCCACGTGCTTTGCCATTCGCACCAGGCGTTGCGACCTGTGTCGTGCTGGCGCTGGCCGGTTGCGCGGACATTGGCGACATTAAGCCGCAATCGCATCGATTGGCACCAAACGACCTCGCCACCGGCGCGGCGCTCGCCGCCGCGGCGGCGCCCGCGGCGCAATGGCCGGCCGAACAATGGTGGCTCGCATTCGGCGATCCGCAACTCGACCGCCTGGTCGCGTCCGCGCTGGCCGGCAATCCCGGCCTGAAGGCGGCGCAGGCCCGCGTGCGGCAAGCCGCCGCGCTGGCGGACGTGGCCGGTGCGGCGGCCGGGCCGCAGGCCAGCGCGAGCGCGGGCACGACCCGCGAGCGGTTTCCGGCGCACGGTTCGGCGGCCGCGCCGCTGGCGGGCAACTGGGCCTGGTACAACGCGGCCACGCTGAACGGTTCGTACGACCTCGACCTGTGGGGCAGCCACCACGCCACGCTGGCGGCTGCGCTGGGCGACGCCCGCGCGGCCGCGGCGGAAGCGCAGATGGCGCGGCTGTCGCTGCAGGCGGCGGTGGTGCGCACCTACATCCAGCTGTGGTACCGCCACGCGCTGCAGGACAGCCTCGCGCAGAGCCTTGCGCAACGGCGCCGGATCCTGGACATCGTGCGCCGCCGCCACGCTGCGGGCCTGGCCAGCGGCATCGACGTGGCCACCGTTGAAAACACGCTGCCGGCTGGCCGGCGCGAGCACGAGCGGATCGGCGAATCGATCGCGGTGCTGCGCAACCAGCTGGCGGCACTGGTCGGCAAGGGACCGGGCGACGCGGAAACGATCGCCCGGCCAGCGCCGGCCCTGCGCCAGGCCGCCGCTGCATTACCCTCTGCCCTGCCGGCGGAACTGCTGGGCCGACGTCCCGACATTGCCGCGATGCGCTGGCGCGTGGAAGCCGCGGGCAGGCGGATCGATGGTGCCCGCGCGGCGTTCTACCCGAACCTGAACCTGGTGGCGTTTGCCGGCCTGCAATCGTTCGGCTTTGCCCGTTTCTTCGATGCATCGGCCCGCACGCTCGGCTTCACGCCGGCGTTCAGCCTGCCGGTATTCGAAGGCGGTCGGCTGCGCAGCCGGCTGGCTGCGGACACGGCCGCATTCGATGCCGCCGTCGAGCAGTACAACGAGACCGTCGTCAACGCACTGGCCGACGTGGCGAATGTTGTAGCAAAGATACAGTCATCCGCCGAGCAGGGCCGTCTCGCCGAACAGGCGCTGGCCACTGCCGCGCGGGCCCATGCACTGGCCGATCGCGCCTACCGCGCGGGCATCACGGATGCTACCGACGCCCTAGAGGCACAACTGATATTGCTGGGTGAACGGGACGCTCTGCTGCGCGTGGAAAGCGAGCGCCTGGACAATTACGCAAGCCTGATGACGGCACTCGGCGGGGGTGCCGGAATGGAGGAAGGCATCTAAAAACAATTTACCTTTGTGCAACCACTAGTACAATCCATGTATTGATAGCCTTATTGCACAGGAGTGCGCCAATGAGCAGTTTCGACGCAACGAACAAGCGCCTGAAGACCATCCACGAACGGATTCCGGCTTTCCCGGAAGATCTCATGCGCCTGCTCCGCATGACGTACCACGTGCAGAAACGCATGAAGGATTTGTCCAACGCGGCACTGCGCAAATATGACCTGGTCGATGCGAGCTACATGGTGCTGGCGGTGTTGTACGGCTCGGAAAACGAGACATCGACCGCATCGACCTTGGGCGAGTCCTGCATGGAAAAGCCGGCCAACCTGACCCGCGTCTGCAACGACCTGGAAACGCAGGGCCTGATCGTGCGGGGCAACCGCCCGGGCGACCGCCGCTGCGTGATGATCTCGCTGACCGACCAGGGGCGCAGCCTGATCGAACAGGTGATGCCTGAAGTGTGGGGGCGCACCACCCGTGCGTACGATGGCCTGACGCCGGAAGAACTGCGGCTGCAGGAGCGGCTGTTTGCCCGGCAGCTGGAAAACCTGGACAACATATAGCGCCCCCCGGCTGCGGCGGGGTCGCCGACAAGAATAAATGACACCCGAATCCGCAGCACCCGCCTCACTTCCCGGCCTTCACTGGCTGCGCCGCGAATTGCGCGGCTGGGCCGCCACCGACGGCGTACGCATCCTGTTCGTCGTGCGCACGCTGGCTGCCGCCTACGCCGCGCTGTGGCTGGCCTTTCGCCTCGGCCTCGACTCGCCGGCAACGGCGATGACCACCACCTTCGTGCTGGCGCTGCCGGCGTCCGGCATGGTGCTGGAAAAGGCGCTGTACCGCCTGCTCGGCACGGTCGTCGGCTGTGCTGCCGCGCTGGCGCTGGCAGCCGTCTTCCCGCAGCAGGCCCCGCCGCTGTTTGCCGGCCTCGCGCTGTGGATCGCGCTATGCACGATGGGGGCGGCGATGCACCGCAACCAGCAGTCGTACAGCTTCGTGCTGGCCGGGTACACGGCATGCATGATCGTCGTGCCAGCGCTCGACGCGCCGGCCGGGGTGTTCGCTCTGGCCGTCACGCGCACCACCGAAGTGGGCCTCGGCGTGCTGGTCGCTGCCGTCGTGCACGACGTGCTGCTGCCGCGCCACCACGGCCGGCAGGTGATGCGCGCCGTGCGGGGCCGCCATCGGCAATTCCTGGCCTTTTGCCGGCAGGTGCTGGAACACCGGCTGCCGCCTGCCGAGGCGGAACTGCACCACCTGCGCTTCGCGGCAGACATCGCGGCACTCGAATCGGGCCGCGCCGCCGCAGTGTTCGAAGCGGGCACAGCGCAAGCGCGCCAGCTCCATGCGTTCAACGGCGCATTCATGACCGCGCTGACCACCTTCCATACGCTGCACCGGCTGCTGCACCGCCAGCGCCACGATGCCGCCTCGCCAGTGCCGGCGCTGGTGCAACCGCTGGAAGCCGTGCTGGCCAGCGCGCTGGCATCGGGCGCTCCACCCGCCACCCTCCCCGGCGCGGTCCGCCAGGCCGCCGCCCTCGCCCGCGCCGCCCTGCCTGCCGACGCCGATGCCGATACTGCGGCGCACCGCTGGCACATCGACTTCGATACCGCCGCCGAACTGGCCGAACGCTTTGCCGGCAATCTGGTGACGTTTACCGGGATACATGACGGCCTGGCCACCGCCAGGCGGATGCCGCCCGGTGGACCCCTCCCCTATGCGCCGAAGACGCCGCCCGGCATCGTGGCCGCCAGTGGTTTCCGCGCCGCCTGCGCGATGCTGGCCGCCGCCACGCTGTGGTACTGGCTGGCATGGGCGCCACTGGCCAATGCGCTGGTCATGACGACGATCTTCTGCGCGCTGGCCTCCGGCTCGCCGCGCCCGACGGCGATGGTGCGGCAGGTACTCGCCGGCTTCGCGCTGGGGGTGCCGCTGACGTTCGCCACGCAATTCCTGCTGGTCGCCCGCGCCGACGGCTATCCCGCGATGATGCTGGCCACCGCACCGCTGCTGGGGTTCGCGGCCTGGCTGATGACGGACCCGAAGCGCACCGGCGCCGGCATCGGCATGGCGATGTTCAGCAGCCAGTTCCTGGCGCCGGCAAACCTGATGCACTACGACGCCGGCGCCGTCCTCAACAACATGCTGGGCCAGCTGGCCGGCGTGCTGCTGGCCCTGGTGGTCTTCCACGTGGTGCTGCCGGGGCACACGATGGGCAACCGCGCGCACGTCGCTGCGGCCCTTTGGCGCGAGGCACTGTCGACCTGCACGGCGCGCCTGCGCGGCCGCGGCGAACGGCTGCGGCACCGCTTCGACAACCGCGTGCGCGACCTGCTGGCGCAGCTGAACGCGGCAGCCGGCCCCGCGCCGTCGCCCGAAACGCGCGCCGTGGTGCGCCAGGCCCTGACACTGCTGGAACTGGGCCATGCCGTCATCGAACTGCGCGTCCTGCTGCAGGCGGGCATCGGCAGTCGCGTCGCCCATGCCGTCGACGCGGCGCTACAGGCACTGGCCGCCTACCTGGCGGCACCGCGTGAAGACACGCGTACCGCGGCGATCTACGCGCTGCGGGCCGCCGGGCCGGTCGTGCGGGCCGGTATCGCCGTGGCGTCCGCCCCGGTTACCGCTTCGGCTTCAGCTTCCGCCCCGGTTTCAACCGCGGGCGCCGATGCCGCCTGCCTGCGGCTTGCGCTGACCGACCTGCATTCTATCTACACCGCGCTGCTGGACCAGGTGCCGCAGCCTGCGCTGAATGGAAACGCCGATGCCGCGTGAACTGTCGATCTTCGGCCTGCTGATCCCGACCCTGCTGCCGCTGTTCCTTGCCAGCGTGCTGGCGCAGGCCGTGCTGGACCGGCTGCTCGGCGCGGCCGGCGTCTACCGGCGCCTGTGGCATCCGGCGCTGGCGCGCCTGGCGCTGTTCGTCTGCATTTTCGGCGGCCTCACCGCCGTTCTCTACCACTAACCTCGACCGGAAACCGAACCGTGCCCCTTGCCGCCAAGCTCTTTCGCATCGCCATCACCCTGCTGCTCGCCGCCGCCGCGCTGTATGCCGGCCGGGCCGGATGGGACCACTACATGGAGGCGCCCTGGACCCGCGACGCCCGCGTGCGGGCCGACGTGGTGACGATTGGCGCCGACGTGGCCGGCGTCGTCACCGCGGTGCGCGTGCGCGACAACCAGTTCGTGCGAAAGGGCGACGTGCTGTTCATCGTCGACGACGCGCGCTATGCCAGCGCCCTGGCCACGGCGGACGCCGCGCTGGCCGCGCAGCAGGTGGAACGCACGCGCCGCGGGAGCGAGGCGAAACGGCGCGCCGCCCTGGACGACGACGTCATTCCGGCCGAGAGCCGCGAATCCGCGACGTACGCGGCCAGCACCGCCGCCGCCCAGTACCGCGGCGCACTGGCGGCACGCAGGCTGGCGCAGCTGAACCTGGCCCGCACGGTGGTCCGGGCGCCGGTCGCCGGCTATGTGACGAACCTGCACGTGCACCCCGGCGACTTCGCCGCCGTGGGCGCGCCGAAGCTGGCGCTGATCGACAGCGCGTCGTACTACGTGACGGGTTATTTCGAGGAGACCCGGCTGCCGCTGCTGAAGCCGGGCGCCGCGGTCGACGTGCAGCTGATGGATGGCATGGCGCTGCGCGGCCACGTCGACAGCATCGCCCGCGGCATCACCGACCGCGACGCCGCCACCGGCCACGAACTGCTGGCCGACGTGAACCCCACGTTCAACTGGGTCCGGCTGGCCCAGCGCATCCCGGTCCGCATCGCCCTCGACAGCATCCCGCCCGGCGTCCCGCTGGTGGCCGGCACAACGTGCACCGTCACCATCACGCAGGCACCCCGCAAGAAAGTTGCGTGACCGAATTCGAAGGTTCTGGTGTCGGACACTATTTCCCGCAAGGGAAATGGTGTCGGACACCGGTTTCCGCCGCTGGACCGTGTACTGAAACCGGTGTCCGACACTTTCCCGGGTGCTGCTTCCGGGAAAATGTCCGACACCAGCACTGCTCAGGCGTCGGCAGCCTTGCCGGCCAGCTTCGGCCGCCGCCGCGGGGCGGCATCGGATTGCCGCCGGATGAGGGAGAAGTCCATCACGATGTGTTCCGGTTCCTGCACGGCGCCGTCGCGCTGGGCGCGGATCTGCCGCACCAGGAACTGCACCGCCATCTCCGCCATCTGCGCGATGGGCTGGCGCACGGTCGTCAGCTCGGGCCAGATCGTCGTGGCCAGCGCGGTATCGTCGAAACCGGCCACGGTCAGGTCGCCCGGCACGTCCAGGCCCAGCCGGTGGGCGATGGCGACGGTGGCCGCGGCCATGTCGTCGTTGCTGGCGAAAACGGCGGTGGGCCGCTTTTCCAGGCCCAGCAGGATTTCGGCCGCATCGAGGCCCGAGCGGTACGTGAACATGCCCTGCACCACCAGTTCGGGCGCGGCGTCGCCGCCCTTGTCGGCGATCGCGGCCTTGTAGCCGTCGAGCCGGCGGGCCGATGCGGTCTGGTTCGGGTGCCCGATGACGAAGCCGATGCGGTGGTGGCCCAGCGCGATCAGGTGGCTCGTCATGTCGTAGGCGGCGTGGAAGTCGTCGATCGACACCGCGCCCACGCGCCGGTCCGGCTGGCCGCAGGCCACGGTGGCCGCCGGCATGTCGGCCTGCGTGATCAGCTCGAGCAGCTCCGGCGTGTCGCACAGCGGCGGCGGCAGGATGATGCCGTCGACGCCGTTCTCGATCAGCCGGCGGGCATGCGCTTCCCACGTGTGTCCGTCCTCGCAATTCTCGACGACGAGCTGCACGTTGTGGATACTGGCCTGGTTCAGCAGGCCGACGAGGAATTCGCTCAGGTAGCCGGCCGACGGGTTCGAATACAGGAAGCCGATGCGGATCGCGCGCGCGCCGGCCAGGCGCCGCGCAGCCTGGTTCGGCACGTAGTTCAGCGCCGCCACCGCCTCGTCGACCTTGCGCCGGGTGGCCGGGCGCACGTTCGGATCGCCGTTCATCACGCGCGACACCGTCATCGGCGATACGCCTGCCAGCTTGGCAACGTCTGACATCGTCGGCACGCCCGGCTTGTCGCCGCGCCCCGCGGCCGGCGCCTTTTCCCCTGGCGTGCCGCCGTGCGCCTTGGCCTGTATTTTCGTCATCGGACTGTACTTATCGAATAGTTATTTTGCGGACTCTAACATACGCCTGCCGGGGGCCTGCCGGCCACTGCCCGGCAGTAGCGGCACCCGGCACGCGCGTGTCATCCCTTTATCATTCTAACATCCGAAAGCGGCGCCGATGTTAGCGCACCCATCGCCCCGGCGGCACTCAGTGGTGCCCTGCCGCGTAAGGAAACTTGATAGCCTTGTACTGTTCCAGCGTACGCTCCGGCTTGCGCGCACCCGGCGGCAGCGGCAGCCCGGAGACCGACTGGAAGTACGCCACCGACGCGTCGCGCCACCAGCGTGCTTCCCTCACCTGCGTATCGAGGCGCTGGGCCACTTCGTCGTAGCGGCGCCCGTCCACCAGCGGTTTCAATTTCTCCCAGCGGGCGCGCAAGCCTTCCGCCTCGGTCACGCCGCGGTCGTAGCGGGCCACCAGTTCGGTCCACAGCGTGCGGCCGGACGGCATCGCGTAATCCCACGGCAGGTGGTGGAACCACAGCAGCAGTTCCTCCGGCGTGGTACGCGGGTCGGCCCAGCGCTGCGCCACGCCCGGCGCATACTGCGCCAGCGCGTTCGACCCGGTGGCCGTGCGGTCGAAGCCGATGCCTTTCTTGTCGGCCTTGTGGTAATAGGTCGGGTTCCAGTCCGGGCGGCCCAGGTTGTCGACCCACGGACCGGGGCCGTGGTGGTGGCCGGTATCCATCAGGTGGTGCAGGCCGAGCGGCGTCATGTAATCGACGACCGCTTCGCGCGAGCGCATCATCATGTCGACGATCTGCGTGACGGCCTGCGGCTCGCGGCTGAACGTCTGCATCGCCCATTCCTGTGCAAAGGCGCGCGAATCGCCCTGCGGGTCCCAGGCAAAGCGGCCGTACGCATACCAGTTGGCCTGGTCGAAGTGCGAACCGCTCCACGTGCGCGAGCTGCCGATGTTGGCCACGCCGGCCATACCGGTCGGGCGCTGGCCATGGTCGGTGTCTTCCAATACCTGTGCCACCGTGAAGCCGTTCGGCCGCTGTTTCGTGTCGGCCTTCAGCACTTCCTCGAACAGCGGGCCGAGATACGCCATGTGCATCGCGAAGCCCAGGTATTCCTTGGTGATCTGGAATTCCATCATCAGCGGCGTCTGCGGCATGGCGCCGAACAGCGGGTGGAACGGTTCGCGCGGCTGGAAGTCGATCGCGCCGTTCTTCACCTGCACCAGCACGTTCGGGGCGAACTTGCCGTCCAGCGGCTTGAACTCGTCATAGGCCTGCTTGGCGCGGTCGTCCGGCTTCTCGGCCGCGTACACGAACGCGCGCCACATCACGATGCCCTTGTGCGGCGCCAATGCGGCAGCCAGCATGTTGGCGCCGTCGGCGTGGGTGCGCTGGTAATCCTGCGGGCCTGGCTGCCCTTCCGAATTGGCCTTGACGAGGAAGCCGCCGAAGTCGGGGATGGTGCGGTAGATCTCGTCCGCCTTGGCGCGCCACCACGCCGCCACCTCGGGCGCCAGCGGGTCGGCCGTCTTCGTTTCCTTCAGTTCCAGCGGCGTGGACCAGCGCGCCGACAGGTAGACCTTGATGCCGTACGGCCGCAGCACGTCGGCCAGCGCGGCCACCTTGGCGATCCACGGCGCCGTCAGGATCTCGGCCTTGGAATTGACGTTGTTCAGCACCGTGCCGTTGATGCCCAGCGACGCATTGGCGCGCGCATAGTCCACGTACTGCCGCTCGCGGATGTCGGGCAGCTCCCACCAGTTCCAGATCGACTGGCCCGAGTAGCCCCGCTCCACGGTGCGATCGAGGTTGTCCCAGTGGTTCAGCACGCGCAGTTGCAGCTTCGGCACCGACCGCTCGTCGATCGCGGCCAGCGCCTTGCCGGTGTTCAGCGCGCGCAGCAGGCCAAAGGCGCCGTACAGCACGCCGATATCCTCGTTGGCGGCGATCACGGTCACGCGCTTGCCGTTCACGGTGGCGCTCTTGAGCAGGTAGCCTTCGGGCCCGAGCGCGGCCAGGCCGTCGGCCTTGAAGCCCTGCGGCAGCGCGCCCGCTTTCGCCAGCACGATGGCGCCGTCGGCAACCGACGTGCCGGACGCGGGCACCTTGCCCGTCATGCCCTGCAGGCCGCGGCGCAGTTCGTCGATGGCGGCCTGGATCGTCGGCGACGCCTTGCCGGCGTAGCTGATCGAGCGCGCCTGCTGCTGTACCTGGCTGGCCTGCTGCAGGGGACGGTACCGCAACCAAAGGTCGTAGCCATCTTCTTCCACCGCCTGGGCAGGTGCCAGCACCACCACCAGCGACACGACCGCCGCCAGCGCTCCACCCAGCATGCGCCTCGCGCTTTTCCCGCCGCGCGGGTGCCCGCCGACGCTCCGGTTCAACATTCGCATCTTGTCTCCGTTGTTTTTTGGTAGCGCAACCGTTTGCACCAGAAACGATGTTAGCGTAACCTTCAGCCACACGCCATAACTAAATCGCGGACATGATCCGCACAGGAGACGACATTGACTACTACCCGCCGCGACGTGCTGCGCCTGCTGGCCGGCACCGCCTGCGCCACCGCCCTTCCCCCACTGTTCGCCGCCGACCCGGAACCGCTGAAGGCGCTTGCCGCGGCCAGGGGCCTGCGCTTCGGTAACGCGCTTGGCTACAAATACTTCAAGGACCCGGCGCACCGCGCGCTGATGGCGCGCGAATGCGGCGTCATCGTGGCCGAGAACGAAACCAAGTGGCCGGCGCTCGAACCGCAGCGCGGCCGCCACAACTTCGGCCCGGCCGACGAGATGTTCGCCTGGGCCCGCAAGGAAGGCATGCAGGTGCGCGGCCACACGCTGGTGTGGCAGCCGGCGAAATGGCTGCCGGCCTGGGTCGCCAAGCATGACTTCGGCCAGGGCAGCGCCGAAGCGGAGCGGCTGCTGCGCGAGCACATCACCACCGTCTGCAAGCACTACGGCACCGGCATCTACAGCTGGGACGTGGTCAACGAAGCGGTCGAGCCGGAAACCGGCGAGATGCGTGTCAACGCGTTCACGCAGCGGATGGGCGCGATCGAGCAGATCGACTTCGCCTTCCGCGTGGCGCGCGAACAGGCGCCCCATGCGCAGCTGGTCTACAACGACTACATGCGCGAGGACGCCGGCAGCACGAAGCACCGGGCCGGCGTATTGAAGATGCTGGCGGAACTGAAGAAGCGCGGCACGCCGGTGCACGCGCTGGGCATCCAGAGCCACATCGGTTCGTGGGACGACGCCAAGCAGAAAACCAACCCGGAACGGGACTGGCGCGCCTTCCTCGACGAAGTCACCGGCATGGGCTACGACCTGCTGATCACCGAGTTCGACGTCAACGACCGCATGCTGCCGGCCGACTTCGCGATGCGCGACGCGGGCGTGGCGGCGCTGGCCAAGGACTACCTCGACATCACGCTGTCGTATCCGCAGCTGAAGGACTTCCTGCTGTGGGGGCTGTCCGACAACGTCAGCTGGCTGCAGACGTGGGACGAGGCGCCCCGCAAGGACAAGCTGCCGCAGCGCCCCTGCCCGTACGACGCCCAGCTGCGATCGAAGCCGCTGCGCGACGCCATCGCCGCCTCGCTGCGCGCGATGCCGAAGCGGGCAGCGTAGTGCCGGCGGCGCATGGCTGCTGGCGCCCTTCCGTACACCGATACGAACCCTGGCCGATGGATGAATCATGACGGACGTGCCGAAACTCGCCTCCGGCGTCATCGACACGGTGTCCTTTGCCGATTACTTTGCCGATACCTTCGACAAGTTCCATCTGGAGGGGTTCGACGGGCGGCGCCGGCATTCCCTGGCCGCGCGCTGCGGCTTCGATGAATCGGCAAGCCTGTTCGCCACCGTGCCGACGGTGACAAGCAACATCTACCTGACCATTTCCGACGGGGACGGCGGCACGGCCAGGAGGGTCCTGGCCACGCTGGAGGATATCGAAGCCGGGGGAAGCGTCGAGCCGGGAAATGTCGTGCTGTTCGACGATCCCGCTCTTGACGCGGTGGGCTACTGTGGCGTCCTGGTCGCCTTGCCGGGTATCTTCAATGCGCTCGGACACGTGCCCTGGACCATGACCGTGCAGGACGTGGAATATCGGCTGCTGGCCGTGCTGTTCCTGTCGCACGAGGAGCACCTGGTCTGGCGCGAACGGGGGCACGATGCGCTGATGGAGCACTTCCAGGCGACCAACCGCGACCTCATCCATTTCGGCGTCCGGGCGGACTGAGACGGGGCCTGAGAAGGGCTTGAGAAGGGGACTGAGAAGGGGACTGAGGCAAGGCCGGCGATACGCCGGCCTTGTGGTATCTGCGGGCAGCAACTTGCGTGGCCGGCCCGCTTGCCGATCACTTCACCCGCGGGCTCTCCGGCGGCCCCAGGTAACTGGCCTTCATCCCGCCCGCATCCACCACCACCTTCTGCAGCACCACGGCCGGATCGAGCGCCCAGATCTTCAGCACGTGCGCGCCCGGCTTGCCGGGTGCATGCCGCGTGGTGAAGACGGCGGCACCGTCGCCAACGATCTTTTCCCAGAATTTTTCGGACGCATCGGCATGCAGGTTGACGACCTGCGGCGCTTCGTCGTCGAACGCGATCGCATAGCGCAAGCCCTGCCCCGGCTGGAATTTCAGGGTCGGCGCCACGGTGACGTGGACCTTCACGTTGCCGCTGCTGAACAGGTGCATGTCGTATTCGAGGCGCATGCCGTCGGCCGGTGCCAGCGCCGGCGCATCGACCGGCAGCGTGGTCATGCCCGACAGCGTGCGGCCATGGTCCGGCACGTTGAGCCACTCGCGGCCCGGCGCGGCCACGGCGCGGGAATAGTGCTCGGCTTCGATCGAGACCACGCCCTGGGTTTCGACGAAGCCCACGACGGTACCACCCGCGGCGGGCTTGTGAATCGGCACCTCGATCCTTGCTTCGCCGTTCGGGCCGGTGACGAACAGCGTGGCACGCGTCGTGCCCGCCGGCACCTGCTCCCAGCGCGCATCGACGGCGATGCGCTGCACCTTGTCCACCGTGCCGGCAGGCTTGTCGAGCACGATCCACGGTTCGCTGGCACGCACCGAGTAGCGGAACGGCGTGCCGCCCCGGTTGAACAGTTCCACCGCGCGCGCCTTGCGCTCGAACGCGTTGAGCGCCGGCAGCTTCAGCCCCTGCGCATCCGGCCAGGCGCCTTCGCTGCCTTCGACGGCGATGCCCAGCGCGCCGGCCTTCGGCACCTGCACTTCGCTGACGGCCGGCATCACGTTGACGGGTGGCTGCTGCCAGTACGTGTAGCCCAGGTGGGTCTGCGCCATCATGTGGTTCCACTTGCCGCCGTTGACCGCGTGATAGCGGCGCGTCAGCGCGGCATCGTCGCGGAACAGCGCGCGGGCGCGTTCGGCCATGTCGTTCGCCGCCGCCCTGCCCTGTTTCGCGTACAGCCGGTTCAGGCCCGCTGTCGCATACAGCTCATTGACGATGGCGCCCGCCTTCACCGGATGCAGCACCAGCTGGTAGAACGCGTCGCGGCGCTCCTTCGGCAGGCTGGCCGAGATCTTCTCGGCACGCGCCTCGAGTTCGCGGTACTCGGCCACGATACGGGCCGATTCGCCATAGTTCACCAGGCTGTAGGTATCCGGCTCCAGCATCTCCGGCCGGCGGCGGCCGTTGTACTTGGCGTACTTCGCCACGATGTCGGCGATGTCCGCCGCATCGCGTGCGCCGAATTCGCGCGCCGCCCACAGCCGCAGGTATTCCTGCAGGCGGTCGGCCGGCCACGCGGCCGGGTTCCATGCATACGACAGGAAGAACTCCATCGGCACTTCCATCGGCTTCAGGTCGCCCACGTTGACGATCCACATGCGCGTCGCCTCGTGCTTCCATGCCAGGTGCATCTGCTCCCACACCTTCGGCAGCGGCGTCACGTTCAGCCACTTGTAGTTGCGCGGCCCGCCCACGTAATCGAAGTGGTAATACACGCCGGCGCCGCCGGCGCGCTTGCGCTCCTGCGCGGTCGGCAGGCGGCGGATGTTGCCCCAGTTGTCGTCGCACCACAGCAGCAGCACGTCGTCCGGCACGCGCATGCCCTGCTCGTAGTAATCCTGCACTTCCTTGTACAGCGCCCACGCCTGCGGCACCTTCGCCATGTCCGGGTCCAGTTCCTCGCCGATCATCTTGCGCTGGTCCGCCACGATCTTCTCGAGCAGCGCGACATTCGCATCCTGCGACATCGGCTCGTCGCCATCGCCGCGCATGCCGAGCGTGACGACCTTCTCGTAGTCGCGCGTCTTCTTCAGGCCGTCGCGCCAGAAGTCCTTCAGCACGCTTTCATTGCGGCTGTAGTCCCATGGCCCCTTGCCGTAGCGCGACCATTCCTTGTGGGCGCGCATCATCGGCTCGTGGTGCGACGTGCCCATCACGATGCCGTATTCGTCGGCCAGCCGGCCGTTTTCCGGATCGTCGTCGAAGAAGGCGGCGTCCCACATCGCCGGCCACAGGTAGTTGCCGCGCAGGCGCAGGATCAGCTCGAACACGCCCTTGTAGAACTTGCTGTTGTAGCCGCCGAAGCGCTCCTTGGCCCAGCCGGTCAGCGCCGGCGCCTCGTCGTTCAGGAAGATGCCGCGGTACTGCACCACCGGCGCATCCGCGACCATGGTGCCGGCCTGCGCGTACAGCGCCTTGCGCTGTACCGGCGGCACGTCGGCCCACCAGTACCACGGCGATACGCCGATCTGCTCGGAGACTTCGTAGATGCCGTAGATGGTGCCGCGCTTGTCGCTGCCGGCGATCACCAGCGCGCGCTGCACGCCGGGCATCGGGTTGCGCACGGTGCGCACGAGGTAGCCTTCCCACTTGCCGCGGATGGGCGCCACGTCGAGCATGCCGGACCTGGCCAGCCCGTCGATCAGCGCGCTCTTGCCGACGGTGCCGACAATGACCGCGTCGATGCCGATCGGTGCCGCGCCGGCGCGCAGCTGGTGCAGTACCGGCTTGACGCCGCCGACGCGGGCAACGTCGGCCTGCAGGTCGCCGGCCGCGCGCCGCACGCCGGCGTGGTCGCCGGCATCGATGAAGATCGGTGCCGCGCGCCCCTTGGCCAGCAGTTGTACGGCATCGGCGTCGGCATTATCGCGCTCGAACGCGATGAACGGCTTCTGGCCCAGCGCATGGGCGGCCCCGGACAGCTGGAGCAGCAGCGCCAGCAGGATGAAACGTAACAACATCGATCAGTCTCCCAGCGGTTCGTAGTCGAACCAGTCCACATCGGCCGGCGCACCGGTCGCCACCACGCCGGCAAACACGCCGGTAAAGCCGCCCGCGTCCTCCGACGACAGCGCCGCGGTCGGCGCGCTGCCCAGCACCACGGGCTTGCCGCCATCCTGCAGGTAGCTGAACTCGTAGCGGTCGGGCCATGCGCGGACCTGCAGGTCCACCGCTCCCGCGCGCAACGCGGAGGAAGCTGCCACCGTGGTTTGTCCCTTCACGCGCGTGACGAGTTCGATGCGGCGCGCGGCCTTGCTGCCGGCGATGCGCAGCTGGTAGTTGTTGGCTTCGTTCTGGCGCAGCGCGAGGCCCGCATACTGGCCGGGGCCGTCGGGTTCGAATTCGATGCGCGCGGCGATGCGGGCATCCAGGTGCTGCTGGCGGCGCGCCACGAAGGCCGGCGTGGCCACGTCTTCCAGCGTGGCCTTGTTGCCGTTCAGGCGCAGGAAGCCGGGCCGCGCCGCCAGCGAATACAGGCCGGTGGACGGGCCGCGCACGAAGGTCCAGTGCAGGTCCAGCTTCGGACGGTCGAACTGCGTGCGCACCGGCTCCTTCGGCAGCGGCGCCAGCGGCGGCAGCCCGGCCGCGCCCATCTCCAGCGCCAGCGGCTTGCCGCCGTTCACGACGGGCCAGCCATCCTGCCACGTCACCGGCGCCAGCAGCGTTTCGCGGCCCAGGTGATGCCGCTTCTTGCCATCCTGCTCCTGCGGCCGCACGCCGAGCAGCACCATCCACCACTTGCCTTCCGCCGTCTGCACCAGGTCGCCGTGGCCGGTGGCCTGCAGCGGCGATTGCGGGTGATCGCGGTGCGACAGGATCGGGTTGCCCTTGTGCGCCTCGAACGGTCCGAACGGCGACTTCGCGCGCGCCACCGTGATCATGTGGTCATACGAGGTGCCGCCTTCGGCGACCATCAGGTAATACCAGCCGTTCACCTTGTACAGGTGCGGGCCTTCCGGCCACACGCCGCCGGTGCCGTTCCAGATCCGCTTCGGTTCGTCCAGCAGCCTGCCGGTCGCGACATCGATGCGGGACTGGACGATGCCGCCCTTCTCGCCGCCATCGTGCCGCGTGTAGTACACGGTGCCGTCGTCGTCGAAGAACAGCGACGGATCGATCCACGGCGTCTTCTCCTTCAGCCACACCGGTTCCGACCACTCGCCGGCCGGATCCTTCGTGTGGACGATGAAATTGCCGCCGGTTTCGACGTTGGTGGTGATCATGTAGAACGTGTCGCCCACGCAGCGCAAGGTCGGCGCATAGATGCCGCGCGAGGCGCGCTGGCCCTTCAGCGGCAGCTGCGATTCGCGCGTCAGCGCATGGCCGATCAGCTTCCAGTTGACCAGGTCGCGGCTGTGGAAGATCGGCACGCCGGGGAAGTACTCGAAAGTACTGTTGGCCAGGTAGTAATCCTTGCCGACGCGGCAGATGCTGGGGTCCGGATGGAAGCCCTTGATGACGGGGTTGCGGTAGGTCGCGGTCGAGTTTGCAACGGCCGGCGTATCGGCGGCCTGCGCCGCCGTCGCCATCAGCAGTGCGGCACCAAACAGGACAGCCTTCATTTCGCGCCTCCGCAGCGGGTCTGCAGCGCCTTCAGCGGCACCGCTTCGGCCATCGCGCGCAGGCCGGCGATCGACGGATGCAGGCCGTCGTTGTCGTACTCCTTGCGCAGCTTGTCCGGCTGCTGCGGATCGCGCAGCGCCGCGTCGAAGTCGGCCACCGCGTCGAACACGCCGGACTTGCGGATCCAGTCGTTCAGCTGCTGGCGGTCCGCCTCGTTGGTGGCGGCTGGCCGGTAGTAGTCGCTGCCCGCATACGGCGTGACGGTGCCGCCGATCACGCAGATGCCATGCGCGTGGGCGCGCTCGACGAGCTGGCGGTGCGCCTGCTGCAGGTCCTCGATCAGCTTGGCCCGTGCCGTCGGGATGTCTTCGCCGTTGCGGTGCTGTCCGCCCAGGTCGTTCACGCCGATCATCACCACCGCGTGGGTTACGCCGGCACGGGTAATCACGTCGCGGTCGAAGCGCGACGCCAGGTTCGGTCCGAGGCCATCGCGCAGCATGCGCCCGCCGCCGATGCCCACGTTGACGACGCCCATCGCCTTGCCGCCGGCGGCGATGCGGCCGGCCAGCACGTCCGGCCAGCGGTCGTTGCCATCCGTCGTGGTGCCGTAGCCATCGGTGATCGAATCGCCGACGGCGGCCACGGCGCCCACGTCGCGCGGCGCCTGCACTTCCACATCCGCCAGCATGTACCAGCGCGGGATCTTCTCGGCGCCGCTCCATGCCGCGTCCAGCGTGCGCTGGCCCTTCGCCACGAAGCTGGTCGCGCGCGAGCCCGGGTGACCGGTCTGCTTCGACGGCGCGCCATTGAAGTACAGCGACACGGCGATGTCGGCGCCGGCCTTGTGCGGCAGCGCGACCACGTCGCTGTAGTATTCGGCGCCGGCCGGGATCATGACGGAAGGACGGCCGCCGAAGGTCAGCGCCCTGGCCGATTGCGGATCGATATCCGGATTGCCGGGCGCCCTGGCCAGGCCGATGCCGGCCGCCTCCACCGTCAGCGGCGTGGTGCCGAACGCATTGCTGATGCGCACGCGCACCTTCTCGCCGCCCAGCGCCACGTGCACGATCTGGCGCAGCGTGGCGTCGCGCCAGTGCTCCTGCGGCAGTTCGTTCTGCGCTTCGGGCACCATCTGGGCCGAACCCCACGAGGCAACCCAGTGCCATTTTTTCGAGGAATCGGCGGCCGTGGCGGCAGCGGCCAGCAGCAGGCCGGCCGCTAGCGCGGCCATATGCGTTTTTTGCATGTTGTCTCCGTTCTTATCGTGCCTGGAAGCGGAATTCCGGCACTTTGTCTGCATCGATCGAGTCGCAGTCCGCGCCGCATGTTGTAGCGCTATCTTCACCCTCCGCTTTGCCGATCTTTACACCGCGGATATGTTGACTTGCCATCCCAAATGCCGCACACTGCAAAATGTTAGCGCTATTCATTTTAGGTTAAGCCGATGGTACAGGCAACATATAATAACGAGACGAATGTGGGGACAAAAACGCCTGTCATCACCGCGATGCGGGTGATTCCAGTGGCCGGCCATGACAGCATGCTGTTCAACCTGTGCGGCGCGCATGGCCCGTATTTCCTGCGCACGCTCGTGTTGCTGACCGATAGCGCGGGGAACACCGGAATGGGCGAAGTACCGGGCGGCGCCGGCATCACGCAGGCGCTGGAAAATTCGGTTCCACGCGTGGTCGGCACGCAGATCGGCCGCTTCAACCGTACCCTGAACGCGGTTCGCGAAGGCATCGCCGGAAAAGCCAGCGGCCCGCAGACGCTGCAGCACCAGGTCACTTCGGCGGCCGAAGCGGCCGTGCTGAAACAGCCCCATGAAATCAACCTGCGCCTCGAGAACGTCGTCACGGCGATCGAGGCCGCGCTGCTCGACTTGCTGGGCCAGCACCTGGGCGTGCCCGTCTGCGAACTGCTCGGCAGCGGCCAGCAGCGCGACCGGGTACCGATGCTTGCCTACCTGTTCTACATCGGCGACCGCACGCGCACCGACCTGCCCTACCTTGAAGGCACGGGCAAAAAAGACGACTGGTACACGATGCGCCACCAGGAAGCCGTCACGGTGCAGGCCATCGTCGAACAGGCCGAAGCCACGGTGGCCCGCTACGGCTTCCGCGACTTCAAGCTGAAGGGCGGCGTGATGCGCGGCGAGGATGAAATCGCCGCCGTCACCGCCATCAAGAAGCGCTTCCCCGATGCGCGCGTGACGCTCGATCCGAACGGTGCCTGGTCGCTCGACGAAGCGATCCGCCTGTGCCGCAACCAGGGCCACGTGCTGGCCTATGCGGAAGACCCGTGCGGACCGGAGAACGGTTACTCGGGCCGCGAAGTCATGGCCGAGTTCAAGCGCGCCACCGGCCTGCCGACCGCCACCAACATGATCGCCACCGACTGGCGCCAGATGGCGCATTCGCACCTGTTGGGCGCCGTCGACATCCCGCTGGCCGACCCGCACTTCTGGACCATGCAGGGTTCGGTGCGCCTCGCCCAGCTGTGCCAGGAATGGGGCATGACGTGGGGCTCCCATTCGAACAACCACTTCGACGTGTCGCTGGCGATGTTCACGCACGCGGCCGCCGCCGCGCCGGGCCGCATCACGGCGATCGACACGCACTGGATCTGGCAGGAAGGGCAAGAGCGCCTGACCCGCGAACCGCTGCAGATCGTCGGTGGCGAAGTCGCCGTACCCGATCGCCCCGGCCTGGGCATCGAACCGGACCTGGACCGCATCGCCGCCGCCCACGAGCTGTACAAGAAAGTCGGTACCGGCGCGCGCGACGATGCGATGGCCATGCAATATTTGATCCCCGGATGGACCTACTCGCCCAGGCTGCCCAGTCTTGGCCGCTGAAGCGCGCCAGGTTTTTCATCCATAACCAGAACAAGAGGAGACTCACATGAAGGAAGCGCCAGCCTTGTCTTTGTTGCCTGCCGATCTGCCGCAGGCGTTGCTCGTGGGCCGTGTATGGCGGAGCGGTGACATCGACGGCCCCGCCGTCGTGGCCGTCCGCAACGGCGAAGTGTTCGACATCACACGGCACGCGGCCACCGTTGCCGACCTGCTGGAACGCGACGACGTCGTCGCCATCGTGCGCTCGGCACCGGGCGAGTCGCTCGGCCGCGTCGAAAAGCTGATCGAGAACGCGCTGTCGGCCAACCCGGCGGCGGACGTGCCGCGCCTGCTGGCACCGAACGACCTGCAGGCCATCAAGGCCTGCGGCGTGACGTTCGCCGTCAGCCTGCTGGAACGCGTGATCGAGGAACAGGCCAACGGCGACCCGGCCCGCGCCGAACAGCTGCGCGGCGAACTGCTGGCATCGATCGGTGCCGATCTGTCCAGCATCAAGCCCGGTTCGCCGCAAGCCGAACAGCTGAAGCAGGAGTTCATCAGCCGCGGCGCCTGGTCGCAGTACATGGAAGTGGGCATCGGCCCGTATGCGGAAGTGTTCTCGAAGTCGCAGCCGATGTCGGCGGTGGGCTTCGGCGCCGACGTGGGCCTGCATCCGGAATCGAAGTGGAACAACCCGGAACCGGAAATCGTGCTGGCCGTGACGAGCCAGGGCAAGCCGGTCGGCGCCACGCTGGGCAACGACGTCAATCTGCGCGACATCGAAGGCCGCAGCGCGCTGCTGCTCGGCAAGGCCAAGGACAATAACGGCTCCACCGCGATTGGCCCGTTCATCCGCCTGTTCGACGACAAGTACTCGCTCGATACCGTGCGCAACGCCGAAGTGCGCCTGACCATCGAAGGCGCGGACGACGAGTTCGTGCTCGACGGCGTGAGCCTGATGAAGCAGATCAGCCGCGACCCGCTCGACCTGATCGGCCAGACCTGCGGCGCGCACCACCAGTACCCGGACGGCTTCATGCTGTTCCTCGGTACCATGTTCTCCCCCATCAAGGACCGCGACGCCAAGGGCGGCGGGTTCACGCACCACAAGGGCGACCGCGTCACCATCGCGAGCCCGGCGCTGGGGGCCCTGATCAACCACGTCCACCGCAGCGACGAAATCGCGCCATGGACGTTCGGCGTTCGCGCCCTGTACAACAACCTGGCACGCCGCGGCTTGCTGGGCAATGTAACTAAAGCAACTCAAGCAACTGGAGAAAAATGATGGCTGGCGAAACAAGGCAACCATTCGAATATGCCACCTATCCCGACCTGACGAACAAGCGTGTCGTCGTCACCGGCGGCGGCACCGGCATCGGCGCGGGAATCGTCGATGCGTACGTCAAGCAAGGCTCGCAGGTGGTGTTCCTGGACATCGCCGACGAACCGTCGCAGCAGCTGGCCGCCAGCTACCCGGATGCCGCGCACCAGCCGCGCTACATCCACTGCGACATGACGAACATTGAAGAGCTGAAGAAAACGTTTGCAGAGATCGAGCGCGACGGCGCCGTCGACATCCTGATCAACAACGCTGCCAACGACCACCGCCACGCCGTGGCCGACGTCACGCCGCAGTATTGGGACGACAGCCTGGCCGTCAACCTGCGCCACCAGTTCTTCTGCGCGCAGGCCGTGGCGCCGGGCATGAAGGCCAAGGGCGGCGGCGTGATCCTGAACTTCGGTTCGATCTCCTGGTACCTGGCGCTGCCCCAGCTGACCCTGTACATGACCGCCAAGGCGGCCATCGAAGGCCTGACGCGCGGCCTGGCCCGCGACCTGGGCAACGACGGCATCCGTGTCAACACGGTCATCCCCGGTTCGGTGAAAACCCCGAAGCAGATGGCGCTGTGGTACACGCCGGAAGGCGAAGCGCAGATCATGGCCTCGCAGCTGCTGAAGGAGCGCATCGAGCCGGAAGACGTGGCGGCGCTGACGCTGTTCCTGTCGTCGAACCAGGCATCGCGCTGCACCGGCCGCGATTACTTCGTCGACGCCGGCTGGTACGGAGACGGCAAATGACGTCCGTGGCCAAAGCGGCGCCAGAGTGCATCTGGCCGCTGGAAGCCACGCTGGGTGAAGGCCCGATCTGGCATCCGGTCGAGCAGATGCTGTACTTCGTCGACATCAAGCAGCACAAGCTGCACCGCTGCGATGCGCACGGCGAGAACCGCCAGACCTGGGACATGCCGGGCGAGACCGGCTTTGCCCTCCCTGCTGAACGCGGTGGCTTCATCTGCGGCCTGGCGGGCAAGCTGGTGCACTTCGATCCGGCGACGGGTGAATTCACCCCGGTCACCGAGTTCGAAGCGGACCGCCCGGGCAACCGCCTGAACGACGGCCACGTGGCGCATGACGGCGCCGTGTGGTTCGGTTCGATGGACAATGCCGAAGCGTCGGCCAGCGGCGCCCTGTACCGCTACGACGGTGAACTCCGCAGTGGGCTCACCAGGCACGACGACGGCATCATCATCACCAACGGCCCGGCATTTTCGCCGGACCGCAAGACCTTCTACCACACCGACACCTTCGGCAAGACCGTCTACGCATTCGACGTGACCGCCGAAGGCACGCTGGCCAACAAGCGCGTGTTCGCCACCATCGACGAACCGGGCTGGCCCGATGGCAGCGCCGTCGATGCCGCCGGCAACGTGTGGGTGGCCGTATTCCGCGGCGCCCGCGTGCTGTGCTACTCGCCCGCCGGCGAACTGCTGGACACCATCGCCTTCCCCGTGCCGAACATCACGAAGATCGCCTTCGGCGGCCCGGACCTGAAAACCGCTTTTGCCACGACCGCCACGAAAGGCCTCACGCCCGACGAACGTGCCGCCGCCCCGCTCGCGGGCGGCGTGTTCGCGTTCCCCGTCGACGTGCCGGGCCTGCCGCAGCACATGATTGGATTCGACAAATGACCCGCCGTTACCGTTCCCAGGACTGGTTCGACAACCCGGACCACATCGACATGACCGCGCTGTACCTCGAGCGCTTCATGAATTACGGGATCACTCCCGACGAGCTGCGCAGCGGCAAGCCGATCATCGGCATCGCCCAGTCGGGCAGCGACATCAGCCCGTGCAACCGCATCCACCTCGACCTGGCCAAGCGCGTGCGCGACGGCATCCGCGATGCGGGCGGCATTCCGATGGAATTCCCGCTGCACCCGATCTTCGAGAACTGCCGCCGCCCCACCGCCGCGATCGACCGCAACCTGGCCTATATGGGCCTGGTGGAAATCCTGCACGGCTACCCGATCGATGCCGTGGTGCTGACCACCGGCTGCGACAAGACCACGCCGGCGCAGCTGATGGCGGCCGCCACGGTCGACATCCCGGCGATCGTGCTGTCCGGCGGCCCGATGCTCGACGGCTGGCTCGACGGTGAGCTGGTCGGCTCCGGCGCGGCGATCTGGAAAGGCCGCCGCCGCCTGGCTGCCGGCGAGATCGACAACGAGAAGTTCCTGGAAATCGCCGCCGCTTCCGCGCCGTCCGCCGGCCATTGCAACACGATGGGCACCGCCTCGACGATGAACGCCATCGCCGAGGCGCTGGGCATGTCGCTGACCGGCTGCTCGGCGATCCCGGCACCGTACCGCGAACGGGGCCAGATGGCCTACGAGACGGGCCGCCGCATCGTTGCGCTGGCCGAGCAGGACATCCGCCCGACGGCGATCCTGACGCGCGAAGCGTTCCTCGATGCGATCGTCACCAACGCGGCCATCGGCGGTTCCACCAATGCGCAGCAGCACATCATGGCGATGGCGCGCCACGCCGGCGTGGAAATCCACACGGAAGACTGGATGAAGTACGGCCACGACGTGCCGCTGCTGCTGAACATGCAGCCGTCCGGCAAATACCTGGGCGAGCGCTTCCACCGCGCCGGCGGCGTGCCGGCCGTGATGTGGGAACTGGAACAGAACGGCCTGCTGCGTTCCGACCGCCTCACCGTCACGGGCAAGACCATGAAGGAAAACCTGGTCAACCGCGAAACCAACGACCGCGAGATGATCTGGCCGTTCGCCGCGCCGCTGAAGGAAAAGGCCGGCTTCTTCGTCCTGTCGGGCAACCTGTTCGATTTCGCGATCATGAAGACTTCCGTGATCTCCGACGAGTTCCGCGCCCGCTACCTGAGCCATCCCGGCAACGAAGGCGTGTTCGAAGCCCGCGCCATCGTGTTCGACGGTTCGGACGACTACCACAAGCGCATCAACGATCCGTCGCTGAACATCGACGAGGACTGCATCCTCGTGATCCGCGGCGCCGGCCCGATCGGCTGGCCCGGTTCGGCCGAAGTCGTCAACATGCAGCCGCCCGACGCGCTGATCAAGCGCGGCGTGAAGAACCTGCCGACCCTGGGCGACGGCCGCCAGTCCGGTACGTCGGACAGCCCGTCGATCCTGAACGCCTCGCCGGAATCGGCGGTGGGCGGCGGCCTGGCCTGGATCCGCACCGGCGACACCGTGCGCATCGACCTGAACAACGGCACCGCCAACATGCTGGTCGACGACGCCGAGATCGAACGGCGCAAGGGCGACGGCATCCCCGCGTTCCCGGCCAGCCAGACGCCGTGGCAGCAGATCTACCGCTCCACCGTCGGGCAGATGCAATCGGGCGCCTGCATGGAGCTGGCGCTGGAGTACAAGAACGTGGCGGGTGTGCTGCCGAGGCATAACCACTGATTCTTGCGCCGGAAAGGAACCCGGCGCGGGAAGTCGCAGATAGCGCTGGAGCTACAGGGGTCTGTCCCCGGTAAGTGTTGGCTCCAGGCCTTGCTGTTGGCGGTATGAGGGGACTGACCCCGGTTTTTTGCCGGCATCTTGATGCATCCGGCAAAAACCGGGGTCAGTCCCCTGACGGCGCCAACGGCAAAAGCACATGGCAACACTTACCGGGGACAGACCCCTGCTGATCTACCGCCGTCTGCACCATCGAACAATTACTAGCAACATCAAGCATCAAACAGGAACCGCACCACCCAGTACACGCGCATCACTCATCCAAAGATAACAACAACAGGCCACCGGCCACCCATCTTAGGAGACACACATGAAGTTGAAGATCGCCATCGCGAGCGTCCTGCTCGCCCTTACCTCCACCGCCGCCCTGGCGGATGCGAAAAATCCGAAAATCGGTTTCTGCATCGACGACCTGCGCCTCGAGCGCTGGACGCGCGATCGCGATTACTTCGTCAAGGAAGCCGAGCGCCTCGGCGCCAAGGTCTACGTGCAGTCGGCCGATGCCAGCGAACAGCGGCAGATCTCGCAGATCGAGAACCTGATCTCGCGCGGCGTCGACGTGCTGGTCATCGTGCCCTACAACGCCACGGTGCTGAACAACGCGATCCGCGAGGCCAAGAAGGCCAAGATCAAGGTGGTGTCGTACGACCGCCTGATCCTGAACTCCGACGTGGATGCGTACATCTCGTTCGACAACCAGAAGGTGGGCGAACTGCAGGCGGAAGCCATCAAGGCCATCAAGCCGAAGGGCAACTACTACCTGCTGGGTGGCGCGCCAACCGACAACAACGCCAAGATGCTGCGCGAGGGCCAGCTGAAAGTGCTGCAGCCGCTGATCGACAAGGGCGACATCAAGGTGGTCGGCAAGCAGTGGGTCAAGGACTGGAGCGCTTCCGAGGCGATGGCCATCGTCGAGAATGCGCTGACCGCGAACAACAACAAGATCGACGCCATCGTCGCCTCGAACGATGCCACGGCCGGCGGCGCGATCCAGGCGCTGACGTCGCAGAAGCTGCAGGGCAAGGTGCCCGTGTCCGGCCAGGACGCCGACCTCGCCGCGGTGAAGCGCGTGATCGCCGGCACGCAGGCCATGACGGTCTACAAGCCATTGAAGCTGATCGCCACCGAAGCGGCGAAGCTGTCGGTGCAGCTGGTGCGCAACGAGAAACCGGCGTTCAATTCGCAATACAACAACGGTTCGAAGCAGGTCCCTACCATGCTGCTGAAACCGATCCCGCTGACCAAGGCCAATGTGCAGGTACTGGCCGACGACGGCTTTTACTCGAAGGCCCAGCTGACCGCCAACTGAGACCGCAAATACAGCGCATGAGCGATTACCTCCTCGAGATGCGCGGCATCGTCAAGCAGTTCGACGGTGTGCGCGCACTGAATGGCATCGACATCAAGGTGAAGGCCGGCGAATGCGTCGGCCTGTGCGGAGAAAATGGCGCCGGTAAATCCACGCTGATGAAGGTGCTGTCCGGGGTCTACCCGCACGGCACCTACGACGGCGAGATCCACTGGGACGGCGCGCCATTGAAAGCCACCTCGATCCGTGAAACGGAAGCCGCCGGCATCGTCATCATCCACCAGGAACTGATGCTCGTGCCGGAACTGTCGGTGACGGAAAATATCTTCCTCGGCAACGAGATCACCCTGCCCGGCGGGCGCCTCGACTACGGCACCATGAACCGCCGCGCCAACGAACTGCTGGCCGAGCTGAACATCCGCGACGTGAACGTGGTGCTGCCCGTGAAGCAGTACGGCGGCGGCCACCAGCAGCTGATCGAGATCGCCAAGGCCCTGAACAAGAATGCCCGGCTGCTGATCCTGGACGAGCCGTCGTCGTCGCTGACGACGTCGGAGATCCGCATCCTGCTCGACATCATCCACCAGTTGAAGGCCAAGGGCGTCACCTGCATCTACATCTCGCACAAGCTCGACGAGATCGCGGCGATCTGCGACACCATCGTGACGATCCGCGACGGCCAGCATATCGCCACCACGCCGATGCGGGAGATGAGCGTGGAAAAGATCATCGCGCAGATGGTCGGCCGCGAGATGAACCAGCTGTATCCGGAACGGCGGCACACGCCGGGCGACGTGATCTTCGAGGCCAAGCATGTGACGTGCTGGGACCCGGACAATCCGCAAAGGAAACGCGTGGACGATGTGTCGTTCGCGCTGCGCCGTGGCGAGATCCTCGGCATCGCGGGACTGGTCGGCGCCGGCCGCACCGAGCTGGTATCGGCCATCTTCGGTTCGTACGAAGGCCAGTACCAGGCCGAGGTCTGGTACGACGGCAAGCGCTGGGATACCGGTTCGCCGCTGAAATCGATCCGTTCTGGACTGGCGATGGTGCCGGAAGACCGCAAGCACCATGGCATCGTGCCGGACCTGTCGGTTGGCCAGAATATGACGATGGCGGTGCTGCAGCAGTTTTCGCATGGCACCCGCATCGACCAGGACGGCGAGCTGAAAGTGATCCGCGAAGAGATCGGCCGGCTGAAGCTGAAGACGGCCAGCCCGTTCCTGCCGATCACCGGCCTTTCCGGCGGCAACCAGCAGAAAGCCGTGCTGTCGAAACTGCTGCTGACGAAACCGAAGATCCTGATCCTCGACGAACCCACGCGCGGCGTCGACGTGGGCGCCAAGTTCGAGATCTACCAGCTGATGCTGAACCTGGCCAGCGAGGGCATCTCGATCGTCATGGTGTCGTCCGAACTGCAGGAAGTGCTGGGCGTTTCCGACCGCGTGCTGGTGATCGGCGAAGGCCAGCTGCGCGGCGACTTCGTCAACGACAACCTGACGCAGGAAACCCTGCTCGCCGCCGCCCTGGCGCAACCGCTCCACTGACGGGCTCTATCGAAAAACACTCATGAAAAGCAATCAATTCAAAAAGCTGTTCACGCAGTACAAGATGCTGGCCCTGCTGGTCGCGATCGTGCTGATCTGGGGCTTCTTCACGTGGATGACGGAAGGCGGCTTCCTCACGCCGCGCAATATGTCGAACCTGATGCGGCAGATGGCGGTGACGGGCATCCTGGCCTGCGGCATGTCCCTGGTGATCATCGCCGGCGAGATCGACCTGTCGGTCGGTTCGCTGCTTGGCCTGCTGGGCGGCGTCGCGGCCGTTCTGGACGTCACGCACGGCATGGGCCTGCCCGCCAACATGATCGCCGTGCTGGCGGTCGGCCTGTTCATCGGCCTGTTCAACGGTTACCTGACGGCCTACCTGCACATCCCGTCGTTCATCGTCGGCCTGGGCGGCATGCTGGCCTACCGAGGCATCCTGCTCGGCGTGACCGATGGCGTGACGATCGCGCCCGTGTCCGAGGAATTCGTCTACATCGGCCAGGGCTACCTGCCGCCGCAATGGGGCATCGTGCTGGGCGTGACGCTGTTCGTGATCGCCATCGCGCTGACCTTCCGCCAGCGCAAGAGCCGCGCGCACCACGGCCTGGAACAGGCGCCGGCCTGGCGCGACGGCCTGCGGCTGGGCATCATCGCCGCCGTGCTGTTCGGCTTCGTGACCACGCTGAACAGCTACGAAGGCATTCCGCTGCCAGTGCTGCTGCTGCTCGCGCTGCTGGGCGTGTTCACCTACATGACGACGCAGACCGTGTTCGGCCGCCGCATCTACGCGGTGGGCTCGAACATGGAAGCGACACGCCTTTCCGGCATCAACGTCAAGGCCGTCAAGCTGTGGATCTTCGGGATCATGGGCCTGATGTGCGCCCTGGCCGGCCTGATCAATACGGCACGCCTGGCGGCCGGTGCGCCGTCGGCCGGCACGTCCGCCGAACTCGATGCGATCGCCGCCTGCTTCATTGGCGGCACATCGATGCGCGGCGGTTCCGGCACCGTCTACGGCGCGCTGATCGGCGCGCTGGTGATGGCCAGCCTGGACAACGGCATGTCGATGCTGGACGTGGACACGTACTGGCAGATGATCGTCAAGGGCAGCATCCTGACGCTGGCCGTGTGGGTCGACGTGGCGACGCGGACCGGCAAGCGCTGACCGCCGAATGGATGAGCTTGTGTCACCGTGCCTGGCACCGGGACACGGACTCAGCCAGCAAATCAACAAGAACGAGGAGATACATGCAACACGAATCGAACAACGGCCGCCGGCGCTTCCTGGCAACCATGGCGGCAGCCGGCGCGGCCCCCACCCTGTCGATCGCCGCGACGGCCCGCCCGCTCTACAAGGACCCGGCGGCGCCGGTGCCGAAGCGCGTCGAGGACCTGCTGAAGCGGATGACGCTGGAAGAGAAGATCGCGCAGATGGATTGCGTGTGGAACGAAAAAGGCAAGATCGAGGACAACGGCGCCTTCTCGGCCGCCAAGGCGGCGAAGGTGTACCCGCACGGCATCGGCATGCTGGCCCGGCCCTCCGACCGCCAGGGCAAATCCGAAGCGGGTGGCGCGGTAGCCGCCGGCGACGATGGCGCGCGGCCGAACCGCGGCGCGCAGGACACCGCCAACTACGTCAACGCGGCGCAGAAATGGGCGCTCGAGCAGACCCGCCTGGGCATCCCCCTGTTCATGCACGAGGAAGCGCTGCACGGCTACGCGGCGCGCGATGCCACGTCGTTCCCGCAGGCGATCGGCCTGGCCTCGTCGTTCGATACGGACCTGGTGACGCGGGTGTTCTCGGTGGCCGCGCGTGAAATGCGCGCACGGGGCGCGAACTTCGCGCTGGCACCGGTGGTGGACGTGGCGCGCGAGCCGCGCTGGGGCCGCATCGAGGAAACCTATGGCGAGGATCCGCACCTGTGCGCGGAAATCGGCAAGGCGGCCGTGATCGGCTTTTCCGGCACGACGCGGCAGCTGGCGAAGGACAAGGTACTGACCACGCTGAAGCACATGACGGGCCACGGCCAGCCGGAATCGGGCACCAACATTGGCCCGGCCGAAGTCTCCGAGCGCACGCTGCGCGAAGACTTCTTCCCGCCGTTCGAGCGGCTCGTGAAGGAGACCACGGTGGCGGCGATCATGCCGTCGTATAACGAGATCGGCGGCGTGCCGTCGCATGCCAACCGGTGGATGCTGAACGACGTGGCCCGCAAGGAGTGGGGTTTCAAGGGCGTGATGGTGTCCGACTACATGGGCATCAGGGAACTGGTCACGCGCCACCACATGGCCGCCACGCCGAAGGAAGCCGGCTACTACGCCGTCAAGGCCGGCGTGGATATCGAAACGCCGGACGGCCACGGCTACCGCCACCTGGCCGAACTGGTGAAGGAAGGCCGCGTCTCCGAAAAGGAAATCGACGCGATGGTGCGCCGCATCCTGGAGCTGAAATTCCTGGCCGGCCTGTTCGAGAACCCGTATGCCGACGCGGCCAGTGCCGAAGCACAGACGGCGACGGCGGCCGACGTGGCGCTGGCGCGCGAAGCCGCAGGCCGCTCGGTGGTGCTGCTGAAGAACGACAAGGGCGTGCTGCCGCTGCAGGCCGCCAAGACCGGCAAGCTGCTGCTGCTCGGCACGCACGCGAAGGACACGCCGATCGGCGGCTATTCCGATATCCCGCGCAAGGTCGTGTCGATCCACGACGCGCTCGCCGCCGAGGCGAAAGCGCAAGGCTTCGGCTTCGACTACCGCGAAGGCGTGCGCATCACCGAGGAGCGCATCTGGGGCAAGGACGAGATCCGCTTCACCGCGCCCGACGTCAATGCGCGGCTGATCGCCGAGGCGGTGGCGGCGGCGAAGACGGCCGACACGATCGTCATGGTCCTGGGCGACAACGAGATGACCAGCCGCGAAGCGTGGGCCGACAAGCACCTGGGCGACCGCGCCACGCTGGACCTGATGGGCCAGCAGAACGACCTGGCGAAAGCCATCTTCGACCTGGGCAAGCCCACCGTCGTGTTCCTGCTGAACGGCCGGCCGATGTCGGTCAACCTGCTTGCCGAGCGGGCCGATGCCATCGTCGAAGGCTGGTACCTGGGCCAGGAGACGGGCAACGCCGCTGCCGACGTGCTGTTCGGCCGCGTCAACCCGGGCGGCAAGCTGCCCGTGTCGATCGCGCGCAACGTGGGCCAGTTGCCGATCTTCTACAACCACAAGCCGTCGGCGCGGCGCGGCTACATCGACGGCAGCACGAAACCGCTGTATCCGTTCGGCTTCGGGCTGTCGTATACGACGTTCGACATCTCCGCGCCGCGCCTGAAGAAGGCGACGATCCGGCCGAACGAAGGCACGCAGGTCGAGGTGGATGTGACCAATACCGGCAAGGTGGCCGGCGATGAGGTGGTGCAGGTCTACATCCGCGACGATATCTCGTCCGTGACGCGGCCCGTGCTGGAACTGAAGGCGTTCCGGCGCGTCACCCTGCAGCCGGGCGAGAAGCGCACGGTGGTGTTCGACATCAAGCCTGCCGACCTGGCGCTGTACAACATCGACATGAAGCGGGTGGTCGAGCCGGGTAGCTTCACGATTCATGCGGGGCCGGATAGTGTGCGGCTGAAGTCGGTGAAGCTGATGGTGGGCTGACGAAGCGTTCATGATGAGTTGAGATCATCTGACGAAAAAAAGCCTGCAATCGCAGGCTTTTTTATTGGTTGTGCTCCGGCTTACTTCTCCGGCGTCAGATGCCTTATCCCATAGCCGAGATGCTGCCACCAGTGCTCGCGCGACCGCACGGTCAGCAGGCAAGTCTTGTCGACTTCCTCCTTGAACACACGATCCTGGCACTGCTTGGTCATCAGCGCGTGGCGCTGGTTCTCGGCATTGACGAGCGCCGCCGCCAGCCAGCAGGCCAGGATCGCCAGCAGCACCACCAGGCTCCATGCCAGGTGATTGACGTTGCTGACGCTGAAGAGCCGCTTTTCATCCGGCTCCAGCGCGTCGAACGCTTCCATGATGCTTTTTTCGCGATCGGTCATGACACTACCCCTGCCTTGTGAATTTACTGCTGACACTACCAAAAAAACCTTACTTCTTCTCGGCCGCCGCCTTGGCCACCAGCTGGTCCAGCACGGCCATCGTCTGGCGGCCGGCCTGGGTTTCCGACATGCCGGTACCGCCGGCGATCGACGGCGACGTCATGTAGCGGCCATCGACGACCAGCGTGGGCGCCGAGCTGACCTGGTATTTCGAGATCGTGCTGGCCAGGGATTTCATCTTAGTCTGCACGCTGAAGGAATTAAAGAGCTGTTCGTAGCGTGCCTTGTCGACGCCGTTCTTGACGAGGAATTCCTTCATCTGCTCGTCGCTGCGATAGATGCGCTGGCGCTCGCCGTGGATGGCACGCAGGATCTTGCTGTGCACGAGCTCGGTCTGGCCCATCGCTTCCAGCGTCACGTAGGCATGCGCCAGCGGGTCGGTGGGGCCCTGCGCGAAGTGCAGCCGCTTGAACACGATGCGGTCGCCCTGCTTCTTGACCCATTCTTCCAGCAGCGGATCGAGCGAATAGCAGTGCGGGCACGTATACATGAAGAACTCGATGACCTCGACCTTCTTGCCCGGCGCAGTCGCGGCAACGGGCGTGCTCAGGGTCGTGTAGCCTGGGCCCGCGGCCGTGGCGGAAAACGTGGCGGAGAACGCCAGCGTGGCGGTGGCGGCAAGCATGAGGCGGCGCATTGGACGCATGATCTTCCTTCTCGGTTGGGTCGCATGGTAAGTCAAACGCCGGGAGATTACCATTTTTTGCGCCAACGTAAGTAACGTAGTGCTGCATTAAGCCTCTCCTAAGCGGCGGCCGACGGACAAATGCGTTGCCGGACCGGCATGGGCCTCGCTATAGTGACACATCGTCATTGTCCAAGGAGCAGCATGCGCGCCCTGCCCTGCCTCGTTGCCGCCACCGCGGCAGCCGCCGTCCTGCTGATCCCGCCGGCGCCGCTGGCCCAGGGGCATCGACCCGCTGCCACGCAGGAAATCCCGTTCGCGCCACCGCATGCCTCGGCCGTTGCGACGCCCAGCAGCCCGAACGCCTGGGGCGGTATCCGCACCGGCACCGAGGCCACGCTGTCTGAGCGGGTGGCGAACTATCGCATCGAAGCAACGCTCGACCCCGTCCGGCACACGGTCGCCGGCCGCCAGCAGCTCAGCTGGCGCAACCGCAGCGACCGCACCGTGAACAGTGTCTACCTGCACCTGTACCTGAACGCGTTCCGCAACGGCGACAGCACGTTCAACACCGAGCTGCGCGCCCAGGGCCTGGCCGACGGCATGGGCGAAGGCGAATGGGGCTACACCGACCTGCGCCACGTGCGCCAGGGCGGCGCCGACGTGCGCTGGACCTTCGTGCAGCCGGATGGCGGGCCGGCCACCGACCGCACCGTGGTACGCCTCGACCTGCCCGCCGGCGTGCCGCCCGGCGCCAGCACCACGCTCGACATCGGCTTCTTCGACCAGTTGCCGCGCGTGACCGCGCGCACCGGGCACTTCGGCACGTTCCACTTGGTAGCGCAATGGTTCCCGAAGATCGGCGTGCTGGAGCTGCCGGGCGAACGGGGTGCCACGACCGTGCGGTGGAACGTGCACGAGTACCACACCGATTCCGAGTACTACGCCGACTTCGGCCACTACGACGTGAAGCTGACGGTCCCGCAGGGCTACACGGTGGGCGCCACCGGCGCCCTGCAGGGCAAGCCGGTGGCGAACGGCGGCCTGGTCACCCATCATTACGTGCAGGGCGACGTGCACGATTTCGCCTGGACGGCGGACAGCCGCACCGCGCCCCCGCTGCGCGCCACGTGGACCGGGGCGGATGGCCGGAATGTCGACATCACCGTGCTGTATCCGCCCGATTACGCGTCGAACGCGGCGCCGGTGCTGGAGGTGACGAAGAAATCGCTGGCGTATTTCGCCGGCAAGCTGGGCCCCTACCCCTACGACACGCTGACCGTCGTGATCCCTCCCTACAATGCCGCGCACGCGGGCAGCATGGAGTACCCGACATTCTTCACCACCGACAGCGTGCACGACCCGGCGCCCGGCACGCGCGACCTGTACGACCTCGATTTCGTCACCGTGCATGAATTCGCGCACCAGTACCTGCAAGGCATCCTCGCCAGCAACGAGTTCGAGGAACCCATGCTGGACGAAGGCCTGAACGAATACTGGAACGCGCGCATGCTGGGCCAGCGGCCCGCGTCGCTGCCGGTGCTGGCCTCACTGCTGTACGGCGGCGGCGCGTTCGCCTTCGGCGGCTTCCCGGGCGAGCGCTTCGATTCGCCGCGCGAGGAACCGGCCGATCCGCTGGGCGCCAATGCTTACGACCGGCTCGAAGGCGTCGGGCCGGTGTATTCGCGCACGGCCGTGATGCTGCACGACCTGCAGGCGCAACTGGGCACGGAGACGATTGACCGTGCCTTCCGCGAATACTACCGGCGCTGGCGGTTCCGGCACCCAAGCGTGGCGGACCTGCGCGAGACCATCGCCGAGGTCAGCGGCCAGCGCGCGCTGGTGGAATCCGTGTTCGCGCAACAGGTCTACGGCGTGCAGAAAGTGGATGACCGCATCGCCTCGCTGGACAGCGAGGAAGTGACGCCGCAACCCGGCTACGTGGTCCGGCAAGGAAAGAACGTGGAGCTGACGGCGGAAACGGCCGCCGCAGCGGGTGGCACGTTGCCGTTCAAGACCACGGTCGTGGTGCGCCGCCGCGGTGCGGCCGTGCCGCAGACGCTGGTGGTCACCTTTGCCGACGGCAGCAAGGAAACCGTGCAATGGAACGGGGCCGAACCGTGGCGGCGCTACGCGTGGGTAAAGCCGGTGCGCGCCGTATCGGCGCAACTGGACCCTGAGCGCCGCCACCTGCTCGACACGAACAAGCTGGACGACACGCGCACGTTGGCGCCCGACGACGGCGCCACGCGCCGCTGGACGCTGGACTTCGCCGCCGCCGTGCAGGCGCTGCTCGCGCTGGTGGTGGCGATATGACGCGCCCGCCGCTGGATCGCCTGCTGGCCGCCTGCCGCGCCGCGCTGCAATGGCGCCTGCTGCTGCTGTGGCTTGCCTGCCTGCTGCTGCCGGCCGTGCTGGCATCGCTGCCCGTGTGGCTGCTGCTGTCGCCCGAGCTCGATCACTCGGTCCACGCGCCGGCGCTGGCCCGTGCGCTCGACATGGTGGCGATCACGGACCTGGGCACCGTCCTGGACCGCGAGCGCGATGCGCTGACGGCGGCCGGGGCCGGAGCATTGCTCGTCACGCTGCTGCTGTCGCCATGGCTGACCGGCGCCGCCATCACGGCCGCGCGTTCGCCGCAGGCGCCGCGCCTGCGCGAACTGCTGGCTGGCGCCGGCGATCAATATCCGCGCATGTTCCGGATGCTGGCCTGGGCCGTGGTGCCGCTGGGCGCGGCGGCGATGCTGGGCGGCGAACTGGCCGACGCCGCGCGCCATCATGCCGACCGGGCGTTCACCTACGCCGACACGCAGCCATGGCAGGTCGCCGCGGCCACGGCGGCCGTGCTGCTGGTACTGCTGGCGAACCTGACGCTCGATGCCGGCCGGGCCATGCTGGCGGCCGACCGCCGGCGCACCGGCGCCGTCCGCGCCTGGTGCGACGGCGTGGCGCTGCTGTGCCGGCGGCCCGGCGGCGCGCTGCTGGCGTGGGCGGTGCCGACCGTTGGCGGCCTCGCACTGGCGGCAATGGTCGGGTGGACCCGCATGCACGTTCCCGCCATCGGCGTTGCCGGCACGCTGGGCGCGCTGCTGCTGGCGCAACTGCTCGTGCTGGTGCTGGCCTGGATGCGGATGGCGCGGCTGTTCGCGCTGATACGGCTGGCGCAGGACCAGGCCGGACCGTCCCACCTGCATTGAGGTGTGGTCTTGACGCGCTGCGAACAATTCGAACGTCAGTATCGATTTTCTGGCGGTTGCGGCGGCATGCGGGCGGCCGTATAGTCGTTCCGTTCAAACGATGGAGCCAGGCATGTTGCCCACTTATTTCCTGTCGCACGGCGGCGGCCCGTGGCCGTGGATGAAAACCGAATTCGGCGGCGCGTACGACGTGCTCGACGCTTCGCTGCGCGACATCCCCCGGCAGATCGGCGGCAAACCGAAAGCCGTGCTGGCCGTGACGGCGCACTGGGAGACACCGTCGTTCCAGCTGTCTTCCGACACGCAGCCGGGCATGATCTACGATTACGGCGGCTTCCCGCCGCACACGTACCAGATCCGCTACCCGGCACCCGGCTCGCCGGAACTGGCGGCCCGCGCGCAGGCGCTGCTGGAGGCCGCCGGCATCGGCGCCGGCCAGGATGCGGAACGCGGTTTCGACCACGGCACGTTTTCGGCCATGTACCCGGTATTTCCCGAAGCGGACGTGCCGATCGTGCAACTGTCCCTGCAGCGCGGGCTCGATCCGCTGGCGCACCTGGAAGCGGGCCGCGCGCTGCGTCCGCTACGGGACGAAGGGGTGCTGATCGTCGGCAGCGGGCTCAGTTACCACAACCTGCGCGCCTTCAACGGCGCCGGTGCCGCCGCCTCGCAGCAGTTCGACGTCTGGCTGCGGCAGGCGATGGCGCTGCCGCCGAAGGAACGGGGCATCGCGCTGATGAACTGGGAACGCGCTCCCGCCGCCCGCGCCGCCCATCCGCGCGAAGAACACCTGCTGCCGCTGATGGTGGCGCTGGGCGCCGCAGAGGACGATGCCGCCAGCATGGTCTACCACGAGGACGCATTCATGGGAGCGCTCGCCGTCAGCAGTTTCAGGTTCGGCTGAGCTCGTGTCCCGGTGCCAGGCACGGTGACACGGGCTCGGCTGAGGATTGGACGGCTGAGCTCGTGTCCCGGTGCCAGGCACGGTGACACGGGCTCGGCTGAGGATTGGACGGCTGAGCTCGTGTCCCGGTGCCAGGCACGGTGACACGGGCTCAGCTGAGGAATGGACGGCCGAGCCCGTGTCCCGGTGCCAGGCACGGTGACACGGGCTCGGCTGAGGATTGGACGGCTGAGCTCGTGTCCCGGTGCCAGGCACGAGGACACGGGCTCAGCTGGAAACCCGACGTTTGGTGTCAGACACCTTTTCCGGAAGACTCACCCGGAAAAGGTGTCTGACACCGGTTGTCCCGGCCCTTCCTAGGTGCCCCGCTTGCCCCGCATCCGCTCGGCTTCCTTCTCGGCGGCCTTCGCGGCGGCGGCTTCGGCCTTCACGCGTTCCTGCTCGGCGAACACGGCCAGCGCGGCGGCGCGGCTCTCCGGCGTTTCCAGCGAAATGCGGCCCAGTGCGCCGCTGCGGTAGTCCTGCAGCAGCATGTGCGACGCCTTTTCGTAGTCCCAGTCGCCGCCGCGGACGCGGTAGCCGCGTTTCTGCGCGATGCCCTCGACGACGGCGATGCCGTCCATGCCTTCCGTCTTGTAGCCGTAGCGGGCTGCCAGCAGCTGCGGATAGCGCTTGAGCAGCTCGGCGGCCAGCCATTCGGCCACTTCTTCCTCGATCAGCGCATTGGCGCCGATCGCGTGGCTGGCGGCCAGCGCCAGGCCGTCGCTCGGCATTTCGATCTTCGGCCACAGCAGGCCGGGGGTATCGATGATGGCCGTGTTCATGTCCAGGTAGATCTTCTGCTGGGTCTTCGTCACGGCCGGCTCGTCGCCCACTTTCGCCACGCGGCGTTTCAGCAGCGCGTTCATCAGCGTGGATTTGCCGACGTTCGGGATCCCCATGATCATCATCCGCAGCGGCTTGGTCGGCACGCCCCGGTGCGGCGCCAGCGCGCGCGCCTTGTCGATCACCTTGGCCACGTCGGACGGCTTCTTGGTCGTCATCGCGTACGCGGTCACCGAGCTGTCCTGCTCGAAGTGGCGGATCCACGCGTTGGTCGCGTCCGGATCGGCCAGGTCGATCTTGTTCAGCACCTTCAGGCACGGCTTGGAGCGGAACTTGCGCAGTTCCTCGACCAGCGGATTGGTGCTGGCCTGCGGCAGGCGCGCATCGACGACTTCGATGACGACGTCGACGTCCGCCATCTGTTCGGCCGCCTTTTTCTTGGCGGCGTTCATGTGCCCCGGGAACCATTGAATGGCCATGCTGTTACCTTCTGTCTGTCTGAAACAATCCGCTATTTTACCGGCACTGCCGCTGCTGTTACCATCGGCGTTTTGCCCCACCGTTGTGCGTGCCATGAAATTCCCGCCCTTCTTCCCTGCCTGCCTGGCGTTCGTTGCCATTTCCGCATCGGCGCAACCCGTCGTCGAAGTCAGCAACGTGCGCGACCCGGAACTGAAAGCCTACGCCACGATGGCCAAGGGCCTCGATGCGTTCGACGCCAGCCGCGCGCACGCGCCGCGCGGCACGCTGCGCTTCCTGCTGCGCCCGGCCACCCGCGAGGACAGCCTGGAAGGCCTGGAGCTGAAGATCGTCGGCGAAGCCGTCACGCTGCCGGTCCGGCTCGACGCCGACGGCGGCTTCACGCTGCCGCGCGACACCGCGGCGCTGGACGACAAGGCGGCGCTGGTGCTGAACAAGAAGAAGAATTCGTTCCGCTGGCGCCCGGAAGTGCGCAGCCCCGGCGTGCCGGCCGATGCGCGGCGCCTCGGCGACCTGCGCGTGCAATGCGCGGTGCAGTGGGCGATCGAACAGGAAGACCTGGCACCCCAGGCGCGCGGCGCGCTGTCGGCCAATGGCGGGCCATGCCGCGCGATGACGATGCACATGGGCTTCGATGCGCCGGCGCCGCTGCGCGCGGCGTGGCTGCAGGACGGCGCGCGCCGCGAAGCTATCCCCGTCAGCCGCCATTACCGCCGCGTATTCAATCCGCCGCTGGCCGACCGCTCGTGGAGCGACGACACGCTGGTGCGCTTCGAGTACGCGCGCTGAGCGCATGAACCGCCGCTGCGGCGTGCTCCCCTGCCCGTTCAGATCTCGGCCAGCGCCTTCACGTGCGCGACAACGCTGCGCCCCAGCGCCGACAGGTTGTAGCCGCCCTCCAGGCAGCTGACGATGCGGCCCTGCGCGTAGCGCCTGGCGATGTCCATCACCTGCTGCGTCATCCACGCGTAATCCGCTTCGACCAGGCCCATGCCGGCCAGGTCGTCCTCGCGGTGCGCGTCGAAGCCGGCGGAGATGAAGATCATCTGCGGCCTGAACGCGTGCAACGCCGGCAGCCACTGGTCCTGCACCAGCTGGCGCACCACGTCGCCCTTGGTGCCGGCCGGCACCGGCACGTTGACCCGGTTCGGCGTGACCGGCAGCGGGTCGGTGTACGGATACAGCGGGTGCTGGAAGAAGCTGGCCATCAGCACGCGCGGGTCGTCGCGGAACGCTTCTTCGGTACCGTTGCCATGGTGGACATCGAAATCGACGATCGCCACGCGCTGCAACCCGCGCGCGTCGAGCGCGTGGCGCGCGGCGACCGCCACGTTGTTGAACACGCAAAAGCCCATCGGCACCGACGGCCGCGCATGGTGGCCGGGCGGGCGTACCGCACAGAACGCGTTGTCGATGGCGCCGTCGATGACGGCATCGGTGGCCGCCACCGCCGCGCCCGCGGCGCGCAGCGCGGCCGTGTAGCTGTGGCGGTTCAGCGACGTGTCGCCGTCGATCGGATAATAATCGTCCCCTTCGTGGGGCTGGCTCTGCGCGATGGCGATCGCGTTCGGCGTGTGGTTGCGCGCAATCGCGTCCAGGTCCGCCATCGGTGCTTCGCGGTGGTCGAGCAGGTCGTCGATGTGGGCGTTGATCAGCTGGTCCGCGATGGCTTGCAACCGTGCGGGGCACTCGGGATGCCATTCGCCCATTTCATGACGCAGGCAGTCGGGATGGCTGTAGATGGCTGTGGTCACAGGTTTTTATACTACATCATTCTTTAATGCATCATTCTTCAGCGCAATATGTGATTACGCCGTTTTCGATGCAGGGTAGAATGACCCGCATCAGGGCCAACTATACCAGACCATGTATACGAAATTGCACGCCGTAGCGCGCCAGGTAGGCAGCCTCATCGTCGGCAAAGACGTGCAGATCCGCCAGTCGCTGGCCTGCCTGCTGGCCGGCGGCCACCTGCTGCTGGAAGACGTGCCGGGTGTCGGCAAGACCACGCTGTCGCACGCGCTGGCGCTGTCGCTCGGCCTGCAGTTCAACCGCGTGCAGTTCACCAGCGACCTGCTGCCGGCCGACGTGGCCGGGATTTCCGTCTACGAGCGCGAAAAGAACGGCTTTGCGTTCCACCCGGGGCCGATCTTCACGCAGGTGCTGCTGGCGGACGAGATCAACCGCGCCACGCCGAAGACCCAGTCCGGCCTGCTCGAAGCGATGGAGGAGCGCCAGGTCACGGCCGACGGCGTGACCCGCGCACTGCCCGAGCCGTTCTTCGTGATCGCCACGCAAAACCCCACCCACCAGATCGGCACGTTCCCGCTGCCCGAATCGCAGCTGGACCGCTTCCTGATGTGCATCTCGCTGGGCTACCCCGATCCGGCCGCCGAGCGCGCGCTGCTGATGGGCGAAGACCGCCGCAGCATGCTGAAGTCGCTGGCGCCGGCGATGGCGCCGGCCGAACTGGCGGCCGCGCAGCGCGGCCTGCGTGCCATCCACGCGTCGGCCGCGCTGATCGATTATGTGCATGCCCTGGTGCTGGCCTCGCGCGGCAACGGCTCGTTTGCCGAAGGCCTGAGTCCGCGGGCTGCCCTGGCGCTGCTGCAGGCGGCGCGCGCGTGGGCCGCGCTGGAAGGGCGCGACCACGTGGTGCCGGAAGACGTGCAGGCCGTGCTGGTGCCCGTGTGCGCACACCGCCTGCGGCCCGTGAAATCGAGCCAGGGCGTGGCGCTGGCCAGCCGCGAACTGGTGCTGCAGCTGCAGAAGTCGGTGCCGGTCTAGCGATGCTCGAAGCGTTCTGGCGCCGCGTCTTCCGCTCCGATCGCCGCAAGGCGCGCGACGGCGAAGTGGTGCTGACGCTGCGCCGCGTGTACATCCTGCCGGCCCGCGCCGGGCTGGCATTCGTCGTGCTGCTGGTGCTGATGCTGATCGGCGCCACCAACTATGCGCTGGGCCTGGGCTTCGCGCTGACGTTCCTGGCCGCGTCGTGCGCCATGGCCGACATGGTGCTCACCGTGAAGAACCTGGCCGGCCTGCGCCTGGCCGGCGGCCGCGCCGCCCCCGTGTTCGCCGGCGATGCCGCGCGGTTCGACATCCACCTGCATAACGCCGGCAACGCCGAGCGCTACGCGATCCGCGTGCGCTTCGGCACGGCCGGCGCCGCCGAGCATGCGGCCGACGTGCCGGCGCGCGGCAGCGCCGCCGTGGCGCTGGCCATTCCCGCCCCCGAACGGGGCTGGCTGCGCGCGCCGCGCATCCACCTCGAAACCCGTTTTCCGCTTGGCCTGTTCCGCGCCTGGAGCTGGTGGCAGCCCGACCTGCGTGTGCTGGTCTACCCGCATCCCGAATCGCCGGCGCAGCCATTGCCGGTGCGCGGCGCCGCCAGCGAGGAGGGGCACGGCGAAGTGGGTCTGGATAATTTCGCCGGCATCCGCAGCTACCAGCCGGGCGACCCGATGCGGCAGCTGGCATGGCGGCAGATCGCCCGCCTGGTGCCGGAAGACGGCGGCCACCTCGTCACCAAGCATTTCGAAGGCGGCGCGGTGGCCGAACTGGCGCTCGACTTCGAGCGGCTGCCGGCGCACCTGGGCGTGGAACTGCGCCTGGCGCGCATGACGCGCTGGGTGCTGGACGCCGAACAGCGCGCGCTGCCCTACTCGTTCCGGCTCGGCAGCCTCCGGTACGCGGCGGGCCTGGGCGACGCGCACCGCGCCGCATGCCTGCAGGCGCTGGCGCTGTACGGCCGCGAGGCGGCACCGTGAAGCCGTTGGAGGCCCTCTCCGCCGGGCCGCTCACGCGCGACAAGCAGGATACGCTGCTGCTGGTGGCGGCGGCACTGCTGGTCGTCGCACCGCACTTCGCGCACCTGCCGCCGTGGATCGCCGGCACCGTCTGCGTCACGCTGCTGTGGCGGGTGCTGCTCACGCTGCGCGGCCGCCGGCAGCCGCCCGCCTGGCTGCTGCTGCCGATCGCCCTGATCGCGATGGGCGGCGTGTTCCAGTCCTATGGCGCGCTGCTGGGCCGCGATCCCGGCGTGGCCATGCTGGCGCTGCTGTTCGCCTTCAAATTGCTGGAAATGCACGCCAAGCGCGACCTGTACGTGGTGCTGTTCCTCGGCTTCTTCCTGATGCTGACGAACTTCTTCTACTCGCAGAGCATGCTGACGGGGCTGGCGATGGCCGCCACGCTGGTCGCGCTGCTGACGGTGCAGGTTACGTTCCAGTACACCGGCGCCGTGCCGTCGCTGGGCCGGCGGCTGCGCCTGGCCGGCAAGATGTTCGCGCTGGCGGTGCCGCTGGCGGCAGTGCTGTTCGTGCTGTTCCCCCGCTTCGAAGGCCCGCTGTGGGGCCGGCCGGGGGATGCCCAGGGTCCGCGCAGCGGCCTGTCCGACACGATGGCGCCCGGCACGATGACGAACCTGGCCCTGTCCGAAGACGTGGCGTTCCGCGCGCGCTTCGACGGCGCAGCGCCGGCGCAGAGCCGGCTGTACTGGCGCGGCGTCGTGCTCAGCCACTACGACGGGCGCACGTGGACCCGCATCGGCGGGCGCCTGTACCGCCGCGACGGCGATGCGATGACGCTGCGGGTGGACGGCAAGCCGGCGCCCTACGAAGTCACGCTGGAACCGAGCCAGCAGCGCTGGCTGTTCACGCTGGAACTGACGCCGCCGGCGCTGGAGGTGCCGGGCGAACGGGTCGGCGTTTCCGACGAACTGGAGAGTTTCACGGTGCGGCCGCTGGACCGGCGCGTGCGCTACCGCGCGGCGGCCTACGCCGACTATGCCGTGCAGCCGTCGCTCGATCCCGCGCTGACGGGCAAATGGCTGCAATTGCCCGCCGGCTTCAATCCGAAAGCGCGCGCACTGGCGCGTCGGTTGCGCGAGATGTCCGGCAAGGAAGATGCGCACGTCGTCGCGCATGTGCTGCTGTTGCTGCGCGAGCAGCAGTTCGTCTACACGCTGCAGCCACCGCTGCTCGGGCGCGATTCGATCGATGAATTCCTGTTCGTCACGCGCCAGGGCTTTTGCGAACACTACAGCGGTGCCTTTGTCTTCCTGATGCGGGCCGCCGGCATTCCGGCGCGCGTGGTCACCGGCTACCAGGGTGGCGAACTGAACCCGGTCGATGGCTACATGACGGTGCGCCAGTCCGACGCGCACGCGTGGGCCGAGGTGTGGATGGCCGGCCAGGGCTGGATCCGCGTCGACCCTACCGCCGCGGTCGCGCCGGACCGGGTGCGGCTCGGCATCGGCGGCGCACTGCCGCGCGAAGCCCCGTTCGGCATCGCGGCTTTCCGGAACGACAAGGATTCGTGGCTTGCGCGCCTCCGTTTCCAGGTCAATGCGGCAAATAATGCCTGGAATCAATGGGTGCTGGATTACAATCCGGAACGGCAGCGAAATTTCCTTACGGAACTATCCGAGCTGGCCGGCGACTGGCGCGCGCTGGCCGCGCTACCGGCGCTGCTGGCGCTGGGCTGGCTGTGGCGCCTGCTTCGTGCGCGGCGGCGGCGCGATCCCGTGCAGACTGCGTGGGAACGGTTCGGCATGCTGCTGGCGCGCCACGGCATCGCGCGCACCGCCGACGAGGGGCCGCACAGCCTGGCGCGGCGGGTAGCGGCGCTGGCTTTGCCGGACGAAAAAAAGGCCGCCATGGCCGAATTCCTGGAACTGTATGCAGCGCTGCGCTACCGCGCGCTGGATGACGATGAACGACACCGGTCGGTCCGCCGCCTGGCTAAACTGCTGAGCCTGTCACGATGAAATCCAAGACTCTGGTCACCCTGCTTCTCGCGGCAACCGTTGCCGCCACCTCCCTGCTGCCGGCCGAACTGCTGGCGGCCCCGGCGGAATCCGCCAGAACCAGCAAGGCAAAAAAGGCCAAGCCGGCGAAGAAAGCGAAAAAGAAACCCGCGAAGAAGGCGGCCGCCGCGGCCCCGGTCAGCGACTACTACACGGGCGAGTTCGTCAATTTCGGCCAGTGGAAGGAAGTGCAGGCCTTCCTGGACGACATGGTGGCAAGGCATGGCTTCACGCGCACCGAACTGGATGGCCTGATGGGCAATGTGCGCTACCTCGACTCGGTGGTCCAGCTGGTGAAGCCGGCGCCGCCGGGCAAGCCGAAGAACTGGGCCGTGTACAGCAGCCGTTTCATCGAGCCGATCCGCATCGCCGCCGGGGTGCGTTTCTGGAACGAACACGCCGATACGCTGGCGCGCGCCGAAGCGCTGTACGGCGTGCCGGCCGAGATCCTGGCCGGCGTGATCGGCGTGGAAACGATCTATGGCCGCGACACGGGGCGCTTCCGCGTCGTGGACACGCTGACCACGCTGGCCTTCGCCTACCCGGTGGCGCCGAACCGCGATGCACGGATGGCGTTCTTCCGCGGCGAACTGGAAGCCACGCTGCTGTATGCCCGCCAGACGGGCATCGATCCGCTGTCACTGCAGGGCTCGTTCGCAGGGGCCGTCGGCCTGCCGCAGTTCATGCCCAGCAATATCCTGAAATATGCGGTCGACTTCGACGGCGACGGCCACGTCGACCTGCGCAATTCCCCGGCGGATGCGATCGGCAGCGTGGCGTCGTTCCTCGTCGGCCATGGCTGGCAGCGCGACCAGCCCGGCCCCATCGTCTTCCCCGCGACCGTGTCGCCGGCGCGCGAATGGGAACGCTTTGCCGATGGCAGCCTGGAGGCAAAATTCCGGCCGGAAGACTTGACGGCGGCAGGCGTCGTCCCCACTTCGTCATTACCGCCGGGCATGCTCTATGGCTTGGTGGACTTGCAGAACGGCTCGGAGCCGACTGAATACTGGGTAGCCAGCAATAACTTCTACACGATCACGCAGTACAACCGCAGCTATTTCTATGCGATGTCGGTCGTGGAACTGGGCCGCGCTCTCCGCCTGGCCCGCCAGCCGGTCGCTACCAGCGCGCCGTAAGGCGTGGAAGCACGGTAAAAAGATGCCTTGTGTAAAGATTTTTGATGTAAATATACGTAAGGCAACTTGAGTCGGGCGTTGCTGGAATGTAACGTATCACATTGCTGCCAATACAGTTGCTTCCAATGCAGCACTGGTGATAAGTTTTATATTACACTTAAAATTGTACGATTGACAAAGCCGTGCTTGCTTGACGCTTTTATCTACCACACAAACTACGGTAGAATTCTCTCCAATTGTTGCGATACGACAACGGCGTCATCATTGAGTAATATTTTTTTATTGCTCATGAGTATGAGATTGCATGATGTTGTACAATTGTGTATATATTATGAAACTTGTTATCCCGGAATCGTGTGTCGATCGTTCCTCGGTGAAGAGAAACTTCCAACGCGCAGCATGAGCTCCGAGCGATTCACTTTGCAGAACAAACTTACAGAAGGAACAGACGCATCATGACAAACCAAGTCGGCATTGATATGAACAACGATTCGGACGGCGATGATCTGCTGCAGTACAACCCGAACCGTCTGCTGGATACGCTGATTGAAAACCTGCGTTTGAAAAACGACGCTGCGCTGTCCCGCGCACTCGAGGTGGCACCGCCGGTCATCAGCAAGATCCGTCACCACCGCCTGCCGGTTGGCGCATCGCTGCTGATCCGCATGCACGAGGTGAGCGACCTGTCGATCCGCGACCTGCGCTATCTGATGGGCGATCGCCGCAACAAGTTCCGCATCAGCGACAAGCAGTTCAAGCCGAAGGAAGGCGAAACGCCAGCAGCAAGCAACAACAACAACAGCAACAGCTGATTGTAAAAAAGCCGGGTTACCCCGGCTTTTTTGTTATGCGGGGAACACCCCGGTCGACAGATAGCGGTCGCCCCGGTCGCAGACGATGAACACGATCGTCGCGTTCTCGACCGTTTGCGAGACGCGCAGCGCGATTTCGCACGCGCCGGCCGCCGAGATGCCGCAGAAGATGCCCTCTTCCGCGGCCAGCCGGCGCGCCATCCGCTCGGCCGCGGCCTGCGACACGGATTCGATCTGGTCCACCCTGGCCTTGTCGAAGATCTTCGGCAGGTAGGCTTCCGGCCACTTGCGGATGCCGGGGATCGACGAACCGTCTTCCGGCTGCGCGCCGACGATGCGCACGTCCGGGTTTTGCTCCTTCAGGTATTGCGACACGCCCATGATGGTACCGGTCGTGCCCATCGCCGACACGAAGTGCGTGATCCTGCCTTCGGTGTCGCGCCAGATTTCCGGGCCGGTCGACTCATAGTGGGCGCGCGGATTGTCGCCATTGGCGAACTGGTCGAGGATGATGCCCTTGCCGTCGCGCTGCATCTGCTCGGCCAGGTCGCGGGCATATTCCATGCCGCCCGTTTTCGGCGTCAGCACGATCTGCGCGCCGTACGCGGCCATGCTCTGGCGGCGCTCTTCCGACAGGTTTTCCGGCATCAGCAGCAGCATCTTGTAGCCGCGGATCGCCGCCGCCATCGCCAGCGCGATGCCGGTGTTGCCGCTGGTCGCTTCGATCAGCGTATCGCCCGGCTTGATGTCGCCGCGCTCTTCGGCCCGGCGCAGCATCGACATCGCCGCGCGGTCCTTCACGGAGCCGGCCGGATTGTCGCCTTCCAGCTTGCCCAGGATGATATTGTTGCGCGCCGCCGCTTCGGCGCCCGGCAGGCGTACCAGCTGGACCAGCGGCGTGTTGCCGATCGTATCGGCAATAGTTTTGTATGCCATGCGTTAGCTTCTTTTCTTCACCAAAACAGCCATTCTAGCCCGGTTGCCGCCCGGCCGCTCGCCACTGCCCCGCCGCTGAGCCCGTGTCCTCGTGCCTGGCACCGGGACACGGGCTCAGCAGCAAAGTCAGCGGCGCGCCTTGCCGTCGCTGTCGAACAGGTGCCAGCAGTGCGGTGGGGCGCCGAGGGTGGCGCGCTGGCCCGGGTGCCAGGTGCTGTTGCTGTCGGCGCGGGCGACCAGTGCTTCGCCGGAGCTTTCCGTTTGCAGGTAGACGTAGCTGAAGTCGCCCAGCAGCTCGACGTTCTGCACCACGGCGGGAACACCGTCGCCGCCGGCGGCCAGCACCACGTGCTCGGAACGCAGGCCCAGCGTGACGGGTGCGCCCGCCGCCAGTCCGGCAGCGGCCGGCGGGGCGACGCTGCCGCCGGCCGCCAGTGCGATGGCGCCGTCGCCGTCGGCCGCGCCGCGCAGGAAATTCATTGCCGGAGAGCCCATGAAGCCGGCGACGAACACGTTGTCGGGCCGGTTGTACAGCTCCAGCGGCGCGCCCACCTGCTCGACCTTCCCCCCGCGCAGCACGACGATCCGGTCGGCCAGCGTCATCGCCTCGACCTGGTCGTGCGTCACATAGACCATGGTGCTCTTCAGCGTGCGGTGCAGGTGCTTCAGCTCGATGCGCATCTGCACACGCAGCGCCGCGTCCAGGTTCGACAGCGGTTCGTCGAACAGGAATACTTCCGGATGCCGGACGATCGCGCGGCCGATCGCCACGCGCTGGCGCTGCCCGCCGGACAATTCCTTCGGCTTGCGTTCCAGCAGCGCCTCGATGCGCAGGCTGGCGGCGGCAGCCAGCACCTTGTCGCGGATGGTGGCCGGCGGCGTGCCGGCCAGCTTCAGCGCGAACGCCATGTTCTCGTACACGGTCATGTGCGGATACAGCGCGTAGCTCTGGAACACCATGGCGATGCCGCGCTGCGCCGGCGGCACGTTCGTCATGTCGCGGCCGCCGATCGCGATCGTGCCCTCGTCCGGCCCCTCGAGCCCGCAGATGGTACGCAGCAGCGTCGACTTGCCGCAGCCGGATGGCCCGACGAACACGATGAATTCGCCGTCGGCGATGTCCAGGTCGATCCCGTGCAGGATGGTGGTGTCCGCAAACCGCTTGCGCACGCCGCGAATCTTCAGCTCCGCCATGTGTTTCGCTCCTTGTTTACACGCTTGCGATGTTTTTCCCGTGCATTCCCGTGTATGTATTCCCGTGTATGCAGCATGTATACCCGTGTTTCATGCACTGCCCAGCAAGATCTCGACATCGTGCGACCCGCCATCGCGCATCAGCGGAATCCGCGCGGTGCCATCGGCGACGTTCATTTCCACGCCGTCGAGCGTGACGCCGATCACCTTTGCCGCGCTGCCGTTCGGATTGCGCACGGCGACGCGGCAGGCGCCGCCACCGGGCAGATTGTAGTGCACGTGGAATTCCGGCCAGTCGTCCGGGATGCGCGGTGCGACCACCAGCGTATCGCCGTTCTCGAACGTGCAGCCCAGTACCGATTCCAGGCCCACCCGGAACAGCCAGCCGGACGATCCCGTGTACCACGTCCAGCCGCCGCGGCCCACGTGCGGCGCGGCGCCGTAGATGTCCGCCGCCACCACGTACGGCTCCACCTTGTAGATGTCGGCCGCCGCCGTATCGAGGGCATGGCTGACGGGCGACAGCATGCGCAGCAGCCGTGCCGCGCGGTCGCGGCGCCCCGCTTCGGCCAGCGCCCGCACCGCCCAGCAGGCGGCATGGGTGTACTGGCCGCCGTTTTCGCGCACGCCGGCGACATAGCCCTTGATGTAGCCGGGATCGTGCGGCGTGTCGACGAACGGCGGCGTGAGCAGCCGGATCAGTTTGTCGTCTTCGTCGACCAGCTGCGCCTCCATCGCGTCGAGCGCCTGCCGCGCGCGCTCCGGCGGTGCCGCGCCGGAAATCACCGCCCAGGCCTGCGCCAGCGCGTCGATCCGGCATTCGTCGCTGTCCTTCGAGCCCAGCACGGCGCCATCGTCGTAATAGGCGCGGCGGTACCACTCGCCATCCCAGCCGCCGTCGTTCAGCGCCTGCGCCAGGTGGTTCAGGTACTCGGTGTACATTTTCACGCGCGAGGTATCGCGCCGCCCTTCGCAGAACGGGATGAAGTCGCGCAGGATCCGCATCAGGAAAAAGCCCATCCACACGCTTTCGCCACGCCCTTCGCGGCCGACACGGTTCATGCCGTCGTTCCAGTCGCCCGTGCCCATCAGCGGCAGGCCGTGCGCGCCCTTCGTCAGCGAACGGTCCAGCGCGCGGCAGCAGTGCTCGTAGACGTCGGCGCTGGTGCCGGACTGCGCCGGCGTCAGGTACTCCTCGTCCTCCCCGTCGTCCAGCTGGCGCGCGGTGAGGAACGGCGCCACCTCGTCCAGCACGCCCAGGTCGCCGGTGGTCTTCACGTAGAACGCGGCGATGTACGGCAGCCAGCACAGGTCGTCGGAGAAGCGCGTGCGCAAGCCCTGCTCCATCGGCGCCGGGTGCCACCAGTGCAGCACGTCGCCTTCCTCGAACTGGTGCGCCGCATGCAGCACGATCTGGCTGCGCGCCAGGTCCGGCCGCGCGTAGACCAGCGCCGACGAATCCTGCAGCTGGTCGCGGAAGCCGAAGGCGCCGCCGGACTGGTAGAAGGCCGAGCGGCCCCAGATCCGGCACGACAGGTTCTGGTAAGTGAGCCAGCCGTTCATCACCAGGTCCAGCTCCTTCACCGGCGTCTCGATGCGTACCGCGCCCAGCGTGTCGCGCCAGAAGGCGGTCACCTGCTCGAGCGCGGCCTGCGCGGCGCCCTCCGCGCGGTAGCGCCGGAGCAGTTCCAGCGCGGCGTCACGACCGGCCGTTTCACCCAGCAGGAACACGCAGCTGACGGTCTGGCCCGGCGCCAGGTCGTACACGGCCTGGAACGCGGCGCACGGATCGAGCCCGGCACCGGTGGCGTGGTCCAGCGCCGGCACGGCCAGCGCGGCGGCACGGTGGGTGGCACCATGCCGGCCGAGGAAGGCGGCGCGGTCGGCGGTGAAATGCGTGACCTGCGCGCCGGGCGCCACCACCGCCGCGAACGTGACGCCGTCGGCAAACACGCCGGCCTGCGCGTTCGTGGCCAGGATCGCCTGCACGGTGGCATCGGCACTGGCATGGGTGGACGCGTCGGCAGCCGGTTCGGTGACGACGTAGCGGCTGCTGTCGGCCGGCGTGCCGCCCAGCACGAGGTGCTGGTACGAATACAGCGACACGCGGCGCGGCCGGGCGCCGTCGTTCGTCACCGTCAGCCGCACGATCTTCACCGGGTCGTGGCGCGGCACGAAGATCGTGGTCTGCTGCCGCAGGCCATGGCTGGCATGGTCGAAGCGGCTGTAGCCGAAACCATGCGCCGCCTCGTACGCCGCGGCCGCCGGCACAGGGCCTGGCAGCGGCGACCAGAATTCGCCGGAGTCCTCGTCCCGCAGGTACAGCGCCTCGCCGTGCGGATCGGCAATCGGGTCGTTGTGCCATGGCGTCAGCCGGTGCACGCGGCTGTTGCGGCTCCACGTGTAGCCCGCGCCGCTCTCGCTGACCAGGCAGCCGAAGTTCTCGTTCGAGATGGCGTTGGTCCATGCCAGCGGCGGCCGGTGCAGCCCGTGCGCATGGCGGTCCCAGTCCATGCGGATCACGTATTCGTCGCCGGCCGCGTTGAAGCCGCCATAGCCGTTGAAGCATTGCAGTTCTTCGCGCTGCCCCGGCGGCGCCCAATCCGCTCCCGGCGCAGGAATGCGGCGCGGCGGCGGCACGGCGGCGTGGCCGTCGGGCCGCGACAGCGCGGGCAGCTTGCCGCGCACCACGAGCTGGGCGGTGCGCTCGAACTGCGCCAGGTGGCCGGCCGCGAAATCGGCCGCCTGGCGCACCAGCAGGCCCTGCTCGACGGCGGTGCCGTTGCCATGCTCGTCCAGCACCAGCATGTTCAGGTTCAGGCCCTTGGCCTGCCAGAAGCGCCGCGCCGACAGCAGCGCCTGCAGCATCAGGTCGTCCGGCCCGGCGCTGTGCACGACGGCCAGCCGGCCGCCCGGCAGCCCGTACTGTCCGGCATCGGCCGGATCCGGCGCTGCCGGTCCGGCTGCCGTTCCGGCCGCACCGGCATGCACCGACGACTGCCCGTACAGCACGGCGGCCGCCATCTGGTGGTAGTACTCGGCCTGCGCGCCCGGCAGGCCGACCTGCCCGAGCAGTACCGTCTCGCGCAGTTGCGCGTCGCCTAGGATGGCGGGAACGCTCATGTCCGGCAGCGCGGCGGCAAGCGCCAGCGCGTCGGCACGGGTGGGCGCGGTGCCCAGCATGAACACCAGCCGGGCCTGTTCGCCGACGCCCAGCGCCAGCGTGCGGCGCAAGGCCATTGCCGGATCGAGCACGTTGCCGGCGGTGCCGGCCAGCGTGTCCCGGTCGATACCCTGCGGATGCCAGGCGCCCCGGCCACGGCCCAGGAAGCTGGCCCGGTCGGTGTCGAACTGCGGCTCGCTGCCGCCCAGCGCGGCATTGACCATCCACAGCCCGGATTCATTGGCGCCGCGCGGGCGGCGGTGCGCCAGCAATGCGCCGGTGGCCGCATCGTGCTCGGTCTGCACGAACAGCTTGGAGAACGCCGGATGCGCCGCTTCGTCGGCCTGACGGGCCAGCACCACCTCCAGGTAGCCGGTCAGCTCGATCAGCCGCGAGCGGCCCGACAGGTTCGTGACGACGATGCTGCGCAGTTCCACGTCCTTGTCTGGGTGGACCACCACTTCCATGTGGGCGAGGATGCCGTGGGCCGACACTTCCAGCCACATGCTGGCAAGGCCGGCGCCGGCGGCGCGCTGCAGGTCGGGATCGTGCCCGGCGGCGCACGGCTGCGCGCCGATCGAGAACAAATCGTGCGTCTCGGCGTCGCGCAGGTAGAAGAACCACCCTTCGGCATCGGCGACGCGGTCGCCGTTCCAGCGTGTCAGCGCAATGTCGCCCGCGCGCGTGAAACCGCTGCCGGACTCGGTGATCAGCGTGGTCAGCCTTCCATTCGACAGCAGCCGAGCGTTGGGCTGCAGATGCGTGGGCTGCAGAGCCGACGGCCGCATGGGGGCCCCGTTCACGTGGGTGCCGGCCGGCGCGGCGGACTGGGTAGCGGTTGCCATGGTGTTCTCACTCCTTGTCGTTCAGGCCGGCACGACGGGCGGCGGCCATGTTCGCATACGGCAGCGACCATACCATGTCGCCACGCGCGTTGACGCCCTGCTCGGCCGCGAGTCCATTCGCGCACCGGTGGGTGGCGACGGCGGCGCACGTATGGCGGCTGGCGGAAGGCCGGGCGGGTTTGCTCATTGTTGCGCGCTTTCTTGCGTTCATTGTTGCGTTCATCCTTGCACTCATGGTGCCGCTCATTGCATCCTTCATTGCATCGCTCATTGCGTCAGTGCCTCGGTTGGAAACTGGATGGTGACAGTGGCCGGCAGCTTGCGGATCGTGACGGCGCCGCCGGCAAGCGGCACCGGCCTGCCGTTCAGCCGCGCAGCACCCGGCTGGCCGGCAAACGGCCAGCGCAGCACGATGCCGCCCGGGGGAATCGCCAGCCCGGCCTCGACGTGCAAGGCCAGTTGCCCATCGGCGCGGCGCAGGCGGTAGCTGAGCGCTCCGTACGGCGTGCGCAGGCCGCGGATGGCGATGCCGTCGCCATTGAGCCACGCGGCCGGAATGCCTTCGGCCAGCAGCAGCGCATGTTCCGGTTCGCGTTCATAGGCGAACGCGTCCAGCGCGGCGCGCATGAAATCGGACGAGATCCAGCCATGCGGCATGTCGCCCAGGAAGCGCGGCTTGCGCGGCTCGCGGCCGACCACTTCGGCCCACTGGTTCCACGCGCGCGGGCGCTGGTCGGCATAGAAGTAATCCAGCAGTTCGTGCGCCCTGTCGCGCCAGCCCAGCCGCACGAACGCGCTGACGTTGCGCAGCTCGTACGGCGTGTAGTCTTCCCACGGCTTGCTGCCGCTGCGCCGAGCAGTGAAGAAATCCCAGTACCGGCGATAGGTGTTCTCGAGCAGCCTGCGCGGCATGCGCTGCTGTTCGCCGCCCGGGGTCAGGGCGATCGTCGTCGAGGTCGGATCGAAGTCACCCAGTTCGGCCGCGCCGGGCAGGTAATCGATGCCGTGCTGCCGCGTGGCGGCGGCCAGCGAGGCGTACAGGTCGCGGTGGAATTCGTCGCGCTGCCGCGCCAGCCGGCGCGCGTCGGCCCGCCGGCCCAGCGCCTCGGCGATCGTCACCGCATCCTTGTAGCCGCGCAGCGCCCAGAAATCGTCCCAGTACGAGTGCATCGGCTTTTCCGAGTAGCCCTCGTGGCTGATCGAGGCCGGCATCAGGCCGTACAGCGGCGTGCCCTGTTGGGCCGCGGTACGCTCGGACTGGCGCAGCGTTTCCATGTAGCGCGCGGCTGCCGCCACCCGCGGCCAGGCGGCCCGCAGCGCCGCCCTGTCGCGCGTGTAGCGGTACAGCTCTGCGGCCAGGAAGATCAGCTCGCCCTGGCTGTCGTTTTCCGGTACCGGGTCGGCGCCCCGGTGGTCGACGCAGCACGGCACCTTGCCGTTGTCGAACTGGTACGGCGCATACCAGCGCAGGTAATCGGCGGCGATCTCCGGCAGGCCCATGCGCAGCAGCGCCTCGGACATCATCGCGCCGTCGCGGATCCACGAGCGCAGGTAGGAGCGCGTGCCGGGCTGGATCGCGGCGCCGTCGCGCGTCATCAGGATATGCGCCAGCGACGAGCGCAGCGTGTCCGCCATGTGCTGCCCCGCCGGCGGCACCTGCAATTCCACCTGGTTCAGGCGGGCGCGCCACGTGTCGGCCACCTCCACCATCGCGCGGTCCAGCCAGGCAATATCCATGGCTGAGCCCGTGTCACCGTGCCTGGCACCGGGACACGGGCTCGACAGTGGTACCAGCATGCCGATCACGGCACTGCCGCGCGCCGGCAATTGCACTTTCCAGCGCAGCGCGCCCGAGGCCATGCCGGTGTCGTCGCGCACGGCGCGGGCGCCAAGGGCACCTTCGCCGCGCTCCTCATACGGCAGCAGGCCCGCATCGAACGACGACAGCGCCACCGCATCGGGCGCGCGCAGCGGGATGAAGCACCGGGTGCCGACGGCCAGCGCGCCGCCATCCCATGCGATGTCGCGGATCGGCGCGAAGCCGCCCGGCGTGTTGAGGAACTGGCGTGGCGCATTGACCTGGAACGGCCGCGCGGCCAGCACCAGCTCCATTGCCTGCGGCACGTCCTGCAGGTTGCGCAATTCGTAGCGGGCCAGCAGTTGCGACGACTCGGGCGTGCCGGCCGCCGCCGCGGTCGTCGTCAGCGTCCAGCCGGCCGTGCGCCAGTGCACCGACGGGATCGGCAGGTAACCGTCCCGCAGCGATTGCGTCACCTCGGCATCGGCCCAGCCGTGCATTTTTCCGCCGGCCAGCACGAACGGTTCCAGCGCCGGGCTGGCGCGCGCCGGTTCGATCGCGCCATCCTCGGACAGCAAGGCGCTGTGGCGCGCGCCGCCGTCGACGCCCACCAGCGTCCAATACGGCTGCTGGCCGGAGAAGCCGCGCGGATAGTGACCCTTCGGCGCGGCGGCGGCCAGTGCGTCGATGAAATCGTTCGGCGCGGCGCCGAAGGCGAGATCCTTCAGTTCCATTTCCGCCAGCGCGTAGCTTTCCGCCGGGCCGCCCTGCAGCAGCAGCCGGATATAGCGCGCTTCCGACTCCGCCAGCAGCAGCGCATCGCTGCCGCCGTTGCCGTCGCGGACGCTGCGCACGGCCTGCCACACCTGCCCGTCCGTGGACAGCGCCACATCGTAGCGGCTGGCATGGCGCCCCGGCCGCCAGTGCAGCACCAGGCCGCCGAACTCGCGCACCGCGCCCAGGTCCACCGTCAGTTGCTGCCGGCCGGCGCCGCCGATCCAGGCCGTATCGCGCCTGCCGTCCACCGCCAGCGCGGCCGGGGCGTCCGATGCGCTGGCCTCCGCGCGTGGAATTGGCCACGTGGAGGGCGGCGGCGGCAACGCCCGCAGCGCCAGCTCGTCGATGAAGATGGCGCCCTTGCCGCCGCTGCCGGCGCTGACGACGAATTCGATCCGGTCCGCGCGCCGCAGCGTGCGGTCCTTCGCCGGTCCCCACGCAAAGGCCACCTGCCGCTTCTTGAAGCGCACCTGCTTCCAGTCGCCGGGAAAGACGTAGTCGGGCAGCCGGTACCACCACACGTTGTCGCCGGAAGCGTCGGTCAGCTTGAACTCCAGATGGTTGCTGGGCGCCTCGGCCTTGACCATGAACGAGATCTCGTAGTTGTCGGGCAGGTCCAGCGGCAGCGCGCGGCGCGCAAACGCGTAGCCACCCTTGCCGGCAAAGTCGAAGTCGAGGCGCAGCGCCTGGCCGCTGAACCCGGGCACGGAAGCCGCCGTGGCGGACACGCCATCGGACGCTTGCGCCTGCCATGGTTGCAGCGTCTCGAAGCCGTCGAGAAGCTGCTGTGCCCCCGCCAGCGCCGGCATCAGCGCAGTTGCCAGCGCGGTTGCCAACGCAGTTACCAACCTCCTTGCCCCAATCGATGTCCTCATCCCTTCACGCTCCCCACCAGCAGACCCTGGATGTAGTAGCGCTGCAAGCCCAGGAACAGCAGCAGCACCGGCGCGATGGTCAGCACGGAACCGGCCATCATCAGTTCGTTGTCCTGCACGTGCTCGCGCGACAGCGAGGCCAGCGCCACCGGCAGCGTATACAGCTCCTTGTCGGTCAGCACGATCAGCGGCCACATGAAGTCGTTCCATGTGCCGAGGAAGGTGAAGATCGCCAGTGTCACGAGGATCGGCGCCAGCAGCGGCAGCACGATCGAGCGGAAGATGCGCCACTCGCCCGCCCCGTCCATGCGCGCCGCTTCGAGCAGCGCGTCGGGAATCGTCAGCGCGTACTGGCGCACCAGGAAGATGCCGAACACGGAGGCCAGCGCAGGGACCAGCACGGCGCCATACGTGTTGACGAGGCCCAGCTGCTTCAAAAGCAGGAAGAGCGGCAGCATCGCCACCTGGGCGGGGACGACCAGGGCGCCGAGCAGCGTGCGGAAGATGCGCTCGCGCCCCGCGAAGCGCAGCTTGGCGAACGCATAGCCGGCACTGACGTTGAACATCAGCGACAGCAGCGTGGCGCCGCTGGACAGCAGCAGGCTGTTGAACAGGTAGCGCCCGATGCCGGCATGGGCGAACAGTTCCCGGTAGTTCGCCAGCGTGGCCTCGGCCGGCAGCAGCGGCGGCGGGAAGGCGCTGGCTTCGCCGGGCCGCATCAGCGACACGGATACCATCCACACCAGCGGGAACACGGCCAGCAGGCCGGCCAGCACCATTACGCCATTGAGCAGGAGCTTCTTCATGCGTCGATCCCCCTGGCCACGCGCAGCTGCAGCAGCGTAATGGTGAACATGATCGCGAACAGCACGAAGGCCACCGCCGATGCCACGCCCAGGTTCCACCACTTGAAGCCCTGCTCGTACATGAAGTACAGCACGCTGACGGTACTTTGCACGGGACCGCCCTGCGTCATCACATACGGTTCGGCAAACAGCTGGAAGTAGCCGGACATCGACAGGATGCTGACCATCAGCAGCGTGGGGCCCAGCATCGGCCACGTGACCCAGCGGAACTTCGACCACGTGCCGGCGCCATCCAGGTCGGCCGCTTCGTACAGGTCCGACGGGATGCTCTGCAGGCCGGCCAGCAGGATGATCATGTTGTAGCCGAAGTTCTTCCAGACGGCGAACAGGATGATGGCCGGCATCGCCCAGTCCGGATCGCCCAGCCAGTCCACGGGCTCATTGATTGGCACAATGCCGAACCACGACAGCGCATAGTTCAGCATGCCGTAGCGGGTGTGCAGCACGTAGCGCCAGATGACGGCGACGGCGACCAGCGACGTCACCACCGGTGCGAAATAAGCGGTGCGGAACAGGCCCTTCAGCACCGTGACGCGCGAGTTCAGCAACAGTGCCGCGCCCAGCGACGCGGCGATCGACAGCGGCACGCCGACGATCACAAAGTAGAACGTATTGCCCAGCGCGCGCCAGAACAGCGGCGTTTGCAGCAGTTCGATGTAGTTGCGCAGGCCGACGAAGCGCAGGTTTCCGAGATCGGCCAGCGCATAGATGTCGAAATCGGTCAGGCTCATCGCCAGCGCGGCGGCCACCGGCAGGAAGAAGAACACGCCAATCGCCAGCAGCGCCGGCGCCACGAAGCACCATGCCGCCTTTTGCACGTTCATGGCCGCGCCTCCCGGGCCAGCATCCAGCGCCGCTTTTCCAGGATGCGGTCGGTCGTTGCATCGAGCGCGGCGGCGGCGGCGTCCACGCCGATGTCGCCGTGCGCCACCCGTTCGCCCATGACGCGCAGCTCGGCCAGGATGCTTTCCCATTCCGGCACACGCGGCTCCGGGCGCACGTTTTCCAGCTGCGCCCGGAATGCCCGTGCCGGCGGATCGCCGGCCAGGCGCGGATCGCTCCAGTTGGCGCGGCGCGGCGGCAGGTTGCCGGTCAGCGCGTTGAACTTCGCGGCGGTGTCCACCTGCGACAGGTATTCGACCAGCTGCCACGCCGCTTCCTTGTGGGGCGAGCTGCTGGCCACCGCCAGGCTGGCACCGCCGGCCAGCGATGCGGCGGGGCCATGCGGCCCGGGCATCAGCGCGGTCGCCCATGTATGCTGCCGGTCCGGCGCCACGCGGCGGCGGAATTCGCCGATATTCCACGGGCCGGAAATGTAGAACGACACGTACTCGGTGCTGAACTCGTGGTAGATGTTCGACACCCGCTCCATCGGCGCCAGCCCCTCGCGGTACATGTCCGCATACAGTTGCAGCGCGCGGCGGAACGACGCACTGCGGAAGTTGCCGTAGCGGCCGCCGTCGCGCAGCAGCTCTTCCGGCTGCTGCAGCGCGAGCACCAGCAGCGGCGCGAATTCCTCGTGCGGCAGCAGGATCACGTACTTGTCCGGACCCACGATCTTTTTCACGGCGCGCATCGCCGCCATCCAGCCCTCCCACGTGGCCGGCATGCGCGCATAACCTGCGCGCTTCAGCAGCTCGCGGTTATAGAACATCACGCGGGTGTCGACGTACCACGGCACGCCGTACAGCCGGCCATCGATCACGTTGGTCTGCCAGATGCCCGCGAAGTAGTCCCGCGGGTCCAGCGTGGGCGAAGCGGCCACCCGCGCATCGAGCGGCTCGATGGCCTTCAGTGCCGCCAGTTCGGCCACCCACGTATTACCAAGCTGGAACAGGTCCGGCATCGCATCGCCGGCAAACGCCGTCAGCAGCTTTTCATGCGCGGCGGTCCACGGCAACTGCTGCACGGCCACTTTCACCCCCGGGTGCTGGCGCTCGAATTCGGGAATCAGCGCGGCGACCACTTCGCCCTCGCGCCCCATCGCCCAGAATTTCAGTACCGTGGCGCCATCGCCGGCCGTGCGCGTGCACGCCGGCAGGCCGGCGGCCATGCCCGCGGCCATCAGGCCGCGCAACGCGGTACGGCGGCCTTCGTTCACTGGTCCATTCACTGGTCCTTTCACTTGCTCAGCCACCCGCCCGTGAAGCCGGCACGGATCAGGCCCGTGCGGATGGCGGGATTGGTGCGCATCACGCGCCAGACGAATTCGTTGCGGTGGTTTTCCGTCATCGCCAGGATCGGGCCCTGGTCGATGCCGAGATAGTCGCCGGCCACCCAGCCCTTGCCCGGCACCATCTTGCCGTGCTGGAGCTGCGTGTCGAACGTGAAGCTGGGATTGAACGCATCGAGGAAGCCGTAGCGGCCGTAGATGAAGTCGCCGTAGCGCTCCTTCATCGCCACCACGGCGGGGATCGTGATTTCCGGCGCGAACGGCAGCGCGCCCGCCACGGCGGTCGGCGCCAGCGTGCAGTCGTCGTAATGCTGCAAGCCGCCCATGCCGCGCGCCGCGTAGCTACGGAACGGAATTCGCTGTCCCTGCCATGCGAAGGTCTTGTCGACCGGACCGTCGCTGGCCGTCAGGCCCCACGCGTCGCCGCCGTAGCCCCTGCACTGCAGCGGGTTGGCGATCGCGTAGTCGCGCTGCGCGTAGGTAGCGCGGCGGCTGTTTTCAAAGTAGTCGAAACCCTTGTATTTTTCGTTCACCTTGCGCATGTAGTCGTCGCGGATGCCCCGGAAGTCGATCCACACGTGGCTGTACTGGTGCACGAACAGCGACGGGAACGTCAGGTGCGGCTGGGACTCGGCGCCATACGGCGGCGCGGCCCAGCTGCGTTCGTAGGTGCTGGTCCACGCCTTCCACGCTTCAGGCCCCAGCGCGTGTTCCGGCCTGGGCGACCCCAGCGCCAGCACGTACAGCAGCATCGCTTCGTTGTAGCCCTTCCAGTCGTACTGGATGAAGCCCTCTTCCGGGCGCCAGCCCAGCGACACGGCCGGCGCATTGGCCGCGGCCCACTTCCAGTCGACGCGTGCATAGATCTCGGCGGCCAGCCGGCGAATTTCGACTTCTTCCGCCTCCTCGCGGTCGAAGTAGGATTGCGCGAACAGCGCGCCGGCCAGGAACAGCGCCGTGTCGATCGTCGACAGTTCCACATTGCCGTAGCGCTGGCCGGTCTGCATGTCGAGGAAGTGGTAGAAGAAGCCCTTGTGGCCGGCCATCCCCGTCCTGGCGTCGCCCTGCGGCGCGTTGCGGAAGAAGCGCAGCGTGGCCAGCGTGCGCTCGCGCGCCTGGGCCCGCGTGATGTAGCCCCGCTCGACACCGATCGGGTACGCCGTCAGCCCGAAGCCGACGGCGGCCACGCTGGAAAACGAGGGCGTCGGATGGCGGTCGGGCACCAGTCCGTTGGCCGGGTTCGCGGTCTCCCAGAAGAAGCGGAAGGTGCGCTCCTGCAGGTCGTCGAACAGCGGCGGCAGGGTATTGACGGCGCCCGCGGGCGCGGCAAGCACGCTGGCCAGCGCCAGCGCGGCGAATGGGCGGCGCATCGTTCCTCCTCAGAACGCGTAGCGTGCCGACAGCTTCAGCGTGCGCATCGGCCCGCCCATCGAATTGGCCAGCGTGACGTTCGGGTTGTCGCCGCCATAGCGGTTGGCCGTGCCGGCCTGGCCCACCCAGCCGTCGTAGCCGCCGTAGTTGATGCTGTTGAACAGGTTGATCACGTCGGCCCGCAGGGTCAGCGCGCCGAAGCGGAACGCGATGTCCTTGGCGAGGCCGATGTCGATTTGCTTGAAGTTGTCGTGCGCGCCCTGGATCGACACGCAGTTGTTGGGGCCCAGGTGGCAGTCGGTCATGCGGTACGGCAGGCCCGAGCCGAACGTGGCCTTGCCCGACAACAGCAGGCCCCACGGCAGCAGGTCGCCGGACGTGCCGGCCACCACGAGGCGGTGCTTTTCCACGTCCGCCGATGGATTCCACTGGCCCGGGTAGCGGCCGTAGGTCCAGTTGAAGATGTCGTTCTTCCACTCCTTGTTGGTGGTCTGCGCGTCGCTGTACGTGTAGGTGGCCGACAGGCTCCAGCGCGAGGCGCGCGAGTACGGCTTGTCCAGCTTGAAGTACACGGTCTCGGTGCGCGCCTGGCTGATGAAGTCGCCCAGGATCAGCGTGCCGTAGCCGGGCACCGAGCCCCACAGCGGGTCGATCGGGCTCTGGGTGCCCCAGCCGCCCTGCGGATCGCGGTTGCCGCCGAACCAGTTGAACTGGTTGCGGCTGCGCGAGTTCGTATAGCCCGCTTCGCCGTTCCAGATGCCCAGCGCCTGGCGCACGCCGAAGCTGAACTGGTCGGTGTACGGCGCCTTGTGATCGTTGCGGATCATCCAGATCTCGCCGCCCGGCTGGGCGTTCTTCTGCAGTTCGTCGAGTGCATAATTCGCCACAGCGCGGTCATAGGCGCGGCCCCAGCCGCCGAAGATCACGGAACTGCGGTCGCCGTACAGGTCGTACGAAAAGCCCACGCGCGGCTGCCAGGCATCCTTGAACGCCTTGCGGCTGTTGCCGCTGCTGATGTAGTTGGCGATGTCGACGCCGCCCTTGGCCAGCGACTGCGCATAGGTCTGGCCGGCCGGCGCGCCCTCCCGCGGATCCTGCCGCCCGAAGATCGCCACGCGGTCGGCCGGCGTCGCATAGCCGTCGTTCAGCATGTTGTTCTCGTAGTCGTAGCGCAGGCCCAGGTTCAGTTCCAGCTGCGGCGTGGCCTGCCAGTCGTCCTGCAGGTAAAGGCCGTATTGGGTGTTCTTGAAGTTTACGCCGATCGGCGGGATCGCCGGGTCGGTCTTCGTCACGCGCGGCACGCCGGTGGTGTTGTCGATCAGCTGTTCGAACATGTCGACGGCGCGCGCCGTGCCGGACAGGTCGTATTCCATCCACTTGACCTTGAAGCCGCCCTTGATCGTATGCTTGTCCAGGCCGGTCCAGGTCAGGTCGTCCTGCAGCAGCATGCCCTTCTGCTCGCGGAACTGGGCATTCGGCGAGCCGCCGGCGATCGCCACCCTGACCACGTTGTCCGGCGTGTTGGTGGGCGAGACCAGGTACATGGTGTACGGCTCAGTGGCCGACGAATGGGGATTCCACGTGTATTTTTCGTAGCCGATGCGGGCTTCGTTGACGAAATTGTCGGTGGTCCACGTGTGCTTCACGTCGAATCGGTCTTCATTGTTGTCGCGCGCGACCTCGTTGCCGGGCAGGCTGAGCAGCTTGTCTTCCGGCACCAGGTCGGTTTCGCGCCGCACCCGCACGGTGGCTTCCAGCTCGTGCTCGTCCGAGATGCGCGCATTCAGCTTGCCGAGGAACAGGTCTTCGTCGAACTTCGACGTGGTCGCGCCCTGCAGCGCCAGCAGCGACGGCACCACGCCGGCGTTCGGCAGCAGGTTCTGGTTCTGCAGCAGGATCTGGCGCGGGTCGTCGATCTTCTTGCCTTCGTACGCGAGGAAGAAGTGGGCGACATCCTTTTTGATCGGGCCGCCCAGCGTCAGGCCGAACTGGTCCTGCTTGGAATCGGGCCGGCCGATGCCCTGCCGCTCCGCCTTCTTCTGGAACGGGTCCATCGCCGTCACGTTGGTGCCGGTGTGGTCCCAGAACACGTCGCCATGCAGCTCGTTGGTGCCGGACTTGGTGACGGCCGTGATCGCGGCGCTCGACACCTGGTCGAACTCGGCCTTGTAGTTCTGCGAGATCACCTTGTATTCGGCGATCGCCGACTGCGGGAACGGATTGCCGCGGCTCGAATCGAGGCCCGACACGCCGCCGCGCAGGATGTTGTTCTTCTGGCTGACGCCATCGATGAACACGTTGACGTTGTCCTGGTTCTGCGCGCCGCTGCGCAGCGTCACGTTGCCGGACTGGTCGACGTCGAAGCGCACGCCCGGCGCGAGATCGGCGAACGACAGGAAGTTGCGGGTCACCTGCGGCAGCCGCTCGATCTGCTCGCGCGAGACCGAGGTGCCGACTTCGGAGGTGACGACATCGCGCCGCGCGGCCGAACCGGTGATGACGATGCGCTGCGGCTGGGCGCCCGTGGCCGCCGCCGTGTTCAGGTCCAGCGTGCTGGTCTGGCCGACCGCCAGCGTGACCGTCTCGGTGGCCTGGCCGCCCACCTGGATCTGGTACGAGCCCGGCGGCAGGCCGGTCAGCACATAGCTGCCGTCGCCGCGCGTGGCCGTGCGGTAGGTGTAGCCGTTGGCCTGGTTGGTTGCCGTGATGGCCGTGCCGGCCGGGCTGGCCGTGCCGGCCGCGGTGACCTGGCCGCGCAAGGTGGCGGAGGACAGTTGCGCCGTGGCGGGCGCGGACGCCAGCAGGGCCGAGGCCAGCGCCGCGGCCATCGCCGACAGGCGCAGCGTGTGGAGGGAAGTGCTCTTCATGATCCGTCTCCTTTTTGTAGAATCCTGTGCGATGCATCCGGTGCATTCGGTACAAGCGGGCCGCTGGAGGCGCGCACGACGAGCTGCGCATCGAGCGTTTCGGCGGCGCCGCTGCTGTTGCCGTTATTGACGTCACTCCTGCAGCCGATCAGACCGGCCAGCCGGTCCAGTGCCCGCGCGCCCATGCCGGCGATCGGCACGCGCACGGTGGTCAGCGCGGGTGTCACGTAGCGCGCCACGGGGATATCGTCGAAGCCGGCGAGCGCGATATCGCCCGGCACGTCCACGCCGGCATCCTGCAGCGCCAGCCGGGCGCCGATCGCCATCATGTCGTTGGCGGCAAACAGCGCCCGGGGCGGCCGCTTCTTGCCTGCCATCCTGCGCGCCAGCGCGGCACCCACGCGGGCACCCGCCTCCTCGGTGAAGTCGCCCTCGTGGACCTCTTCGCGCGCCTCCGGCAGCAGCGCGGCCAGCGCGGCGCGATAGCCGCGCAGCCGTTCCTGCGCCTCGAAATTGGCGGCAGGGCCGGAAATGAAGCCGATGCTGCGGTGGCCGCAGGCGGTGAGGTGTTCGACCATCGCGTACGCTGCGCTGTAATTATCGATCGAGACGGACGCATACGAACCGCCGCCGGCGCCGCTGTTGAGCAGCACGATGGGCAGCCGCTCGGGCAGGTTATCGGACAGGAAGGCGGCATCGGCGTGCGGCGACATCACCAGCAGGCCATCGACGCGGCCGCGCATCGTGCGGAGCGCGGTGGCCGCTTCGTCGGCGCCGCCATGCAGGCTGGCTACCAGCAGGTGCAGGCCGCGGCTGCGTGCCGCGCCATCGATGCCGCGGATCATCTCGGAAAAGTATTCGCCGTACAGGTCCGGCAACAGCACGCCGACCGTGCTGGTGAGACTGGTGGACAGGCTGCGCGCGCCCACGTGCGGCACATAGCGCAGCTGCTTCATGATGGCCAGGATGTGGGCGCGGGTTTCCTCGGTGACCGTGGCGTGGCCGTTGAGGACGCGCGACACGGATGCCACCGACACGTTTGCCGCCTGCGCCACGTCCTTGATCGTCACCGCCATTGCCGCCTGATCTCCTTTCTTGCCTGATGTAACCGGTTACATCGCCTGCCGAAAAAAGCGGCCGTGCAGGGATTGCAGGGCCGGGGTCGCTTGCAAGAATGTAACCGTTTACATTTCGTCATGCAAAGAGTTTATTTTGTGCGCACCCATCGTGTCGGCGCGGCGCGACATCTGCCGAACGGGATACCGGGCGCCCCGGCAGCCCTGCGGCGGCCGATGATCGGCTACACTGGCGGCCAGCCACCCCACAGCAACCCACGCAGGAAACCGCCATGGCGAACATGCAGCTGACTCCGAACCAATTCGTGCTCGAGGCAAACCGCGACGAGGCCGTACCGCCGGTATCGCAGAACCTCGAATCGCGGCGCTACCAGATGTTCCCCACGCTGTCCGAAGCGGAAATGAAGAAGCTGCAGCGCTTCGGCACCGTGCGCACCTACCACAACGGCGTGCGCATCCTGGAAGCGGGCCACACCACGTTCGGCCTGATCGTCACGCTGGCCGGCCGCATTGCCATCAGCCGTTACGATGGCCTGGGCAATTCCTGGCCGATCACGGAACATGGCCGCGGCGAATTCACCGGCGAGGTGTCGCAGCTGGCCGGGCGCCCCACCCTCGTCAACGCCTATGCCGTGGGCGACGTGGAAGCGCTGGTGATTCCACCGGAAAGCCTGCGCGCGCTGGTGATCGCCGAGGCCGAACTGGGCGAACGCATCGTACGCGCGCTGATCCTGCGCCGCGTGGGCCTGCTGGAAGCGAATTCGGGCGGCCCGGTGCTGGTGGCGCCCGCCGGCCATGGGCGGCTGCACCAGCTGCGCAGCTTCCTGGCCAGTAATGCGTATCCGCACACGGTGCTCGACCCGAAGGAGGACGAGCAGGCGCGCAGCCTGTGCGAGTACTACCAGCCGGGCCCGGACGACTGGCCGCTGGTGGTGTGCCCGGACGGCAGCGTGAAGAAAAACCCGAGCAATGCGGACATGGGGCGCTGCCTCGGCCTGCTGCCCGACCTGGACGAGGACAAGGTGTGGGACGTGATCGTCGTCGGTGCCGGCCCGGCCGGGCTGGCGACGGCCGTGTATGCCGGTTCGGAAGGCTTGTCGGTGCTGGCGCTGGAGCAGCGCGCCTATGGCGGACAGGCGGCGGCCAGTGCCCGCATCGAAAATTACCTTGGCTTCCCCACCGGGATCTCGGGCGGCGCGCTGGCCGGCCGCGCATTCGTGCAGGCGCAGAAGTTCGGCGTGGAGCTGGCCATTCCGGCACCCACGACCCGGTTGATCTGCGATACCTACCCGCTCGAGGTACAGCTTGCCGAGGGCAAGCGGATGAAGGGCCGTACCGTGGTGCTGTCGTGCGGCGCCCGCTACCGCCGTCCGGCGCTGGACAATATCGCCCAGTTCGAGGGCCGCGGCATCTATTATTGGGCGTCGCGCATCGAGGCCAACCTGTGCCAGAGCGAGGAGGTGATCCTGGTCGGCGGCGGCAATTCCGCGGGCCAGGCGGCCGTGTTCCTGTCCGGCCATGCGAAGCGGGTACACATGGTGATCCGCGGCGAAGGCCTGAAGGCGACGATGTCCACCTACCTGATCGAGCGGATCCACGCCACGGCGAACATCGAACTGCACGCACACACGGAGATTGTCGGGCTGGAGGGCGACGAGGATGGCCTGAAAGGCGTCCGGCTGCGCAACAACCGCACCGGCGAAGAGCGCGATTCGAACGTCTGCCGCGTCTTCCTGTTCATCGGCGCCGACCCGAACACCGACTGGCTGGGCGATTGCGGCGTGGACGTCGACCCGCAAGGCTTCATCCGCACCGGGCACGACGTGACGAAAGCACAGTGCCGCGCCAACTTCGACCAGGGCATCTACCCGAAGGACCAGCCGCAGCGGGCGGCCCTGGAAACCAGCGTGCCCGGGGTGTTCGCGATCGGCGACGTGCGCGCCGGTTCCACGAAGCGCGTGGCGGCCGGCGTGGGCGAAGGCGCCCAAGTGGTGTCGCAGATCCACGCGTTCCTGGCCAACCTGCCGCTGGCCACGCATTGACCCAACGGCCTGCCTGCCCGGTCTTCTACCAGGGCTCCACGGCGCGGGCAGCGATCTCCAGGTAGCGGGCATCGCCGTATTCGGCATGTTCGGCGCGCGCCGTGTAGCACAGCTTGATCACATGGTCGTCCGGCGACTGGATGGCGGATGCTTCGATCTCGTTCCAGCCGGCCCGGGTCGGCACCGCCGCGCGGCCCGTGCGCTCCGCCGCCAGCCATGCCACCAGTACCGCCTGCCACAGCTGGCGCAGCGCCGCTTCCTCTTCTTCCACGTAGCCAGCCACTGAACGGAAGGCGTGGCACGCGGTGACCGTATGCAGCAGCATGAAATCGGCGCTGGCATGGAAGGCGCCCAGTGCGAACGCGGCCACGTCGCGCAAGGCCAGCGTTGCCGGCTGCGCGCCGGCCAGCGCCGGGTTCCGCTCGACGGCGGCCATGCGCGAGCCGATGGTCGGCCCCGCCCCGCTGCCGTCGCCGGTTGCCGCGGCGATGCGCGCCGCGATGGCATCGATCGCTTCATCGGTACGACCAGCCGGCACCGGCACCGGCTTGTACGCCAGCACCCAGAACGCCAGCGCCGCACACAGCTCGCCGCGATGGCGTGCTTCCAGCGCATAGGCCAGCCGGATCATCGCGTGGAAGCCGGCGGCGGCCAGGCCCGGCATCAGTACCGGCAGCCAGTGGCGCAGCACGGCCTCTTCGCCATCGGCATCGACGGCAGCGGCAAAGAACCGTTCCAGCCCGGCGTAGTTGCTGTGCCGCCCCAGCCATGCGAGCGGATCGGCAACCGGCTCGGCAGCGCCGGCGGGCTGCAGCCGCTTGCGGTGTTCGGCGGCGAACCGTTCGAGTACCGCGGGCGGTGCCTGCATCCGGTCCAGCGCGATCAGCGCCATCGGCAGGTGGTTGGAAAAGCCCGGGCCGTACAGCGGACCGTGGCAACGGGCGTCGGCCAGCAGGGCCGAGCAGGCGGAGGAAATGGCACTGGCGGGCATCGTGGTCTCCTGGAAGGAATGACATGACTATACGCCCGCCCGGCGGATAAATAAACTATTTTATTTACTTATTGTAGAGGGCGGAGGAAGCGCCGCCATGCCGCCAGCCTCAATCTGCATACAGCGCCTCCGTCGCTGCCCCGCGATGACGAAAAAAAGCCCGGACGCGGGTCCGGGCTGCGCGATGCTCACGAGATGATTTCCTTGTCGCTTACTTCTTTGCTTCCGCCACCTTGACCGCGGCGCCATCGCGCGATTTGCCGTTGATCTGCAATCCTGCCTCGGAAAGCTTCAGCGCATTTTTCTCGCCGACGCCCTTCACGCGCTGTTCGAAATCGGCCCAGTCCTTGAATTCGCCCTTTGCCCGCTCGTCCAGGATCGCCTTCGACTTGGCCGGGCCGATGCCCTTGACCGAATCGAGCGCGGCCTGGTCGGCCTTGTTGACGTCGACCTGGGCAAACGCGATGCCCATCGTGGCGACGACGGCGGCAATGGCGAGCAACAGTTTCTTCAGCATGGTGTGTCCTCCTTGAGAGTTGGTGGCGACGCGGCTGCGTCCCGACACAGGTTAGCGGGCTGAAGTAATAAGCAAAGGGCGATACCGCGCGCCGTTGCTGCCGGTCAGCGGGCTCGGCGATGCGCGGAACTTCGCGCCCATGGCCTTGCCCCCTGCCCCGTCAGGCGCCGAACAGTTCTTCGCGCGTGACGGTGGCGGTGCCCAGCTTGCCGACGACAATGCCGCCGGCGCGGTTCGCCGTCTGTACCGCTTCCTGCCAGCCGGCACCGGCGCCCAGCATGGCGGCCATCGTGGCGATCACCGTGTCGCCGGCGCCGGACACGTCGAACACTTCGCGCGCATCGGCCGGGATGTGGAAACGCTGGTCCTTCGTGTACAGCGTCATCCCCTCTTCCGAGCGGGTCAGCAGCAGCGCTTCCAGCAGCAGCGATTCGCGCAGGTTCTGCGCCTTCTCGGTCAGCTGTTCCTCGCTGTTCCAGCTGCCGACGATGCGTTTCAGCTCGCCCTTGTTCGGCGTCAGCACGGTGGCGCCCGTGTAGCGCGTGAAGTCGTCGCCTTTCGGGTCGACCATCACGATCTTGTCGGCGGCGCGGGCCGCCATGATCATGTCCGTCACGTTGACCAGGCTGCCCTTGGCGTAATCCGACAGCACGATCACGTCGTGATCCGGCAGCAGCGCGCGGTATTGCAGCAGCTTGTCGCGCAGGACCACGTCGCTGGGCGGCTCCTCGAAATCGATGCGCAGCATCTGCTGCTGGCGGCCGATCACGCGCAGCTTGATGATCGTGGAAATCGCTTCGTCGCGCTTCAGGTAGCTGTGGATGCCGCCGCCGGCCAGCAACCGTTCGACTTCGGTGCCTGCTTCGTCGTCGCCGACGACGCCCAGCAGCCCGGCGCGCGCGCCCAGCGCGGCGGCATTGCGTGCCACGTTGGCGGCGCCGCCCAGCCGTGCTTCGCGCTTTTCGACGCGCACGATCGGGACCGGCGCTTCGGGCGAGATGCGGGCGACTTCGCCGAACCAGTAGCGGTCGAGCATGACGTCGCCGACGACGAGCAGGCGGACCTTGTCGAGGGCGGGAGAGGTGTAGGGGGTAAGGGTCACGGTAGTTTCTTTCGGCGCCCGGGTGCAAAGCGGGGTCAGTCCCATGCGGGGACGGCCCCCTGCTGATCCACAGTCCCGGACTTCGGTGTTAGTTCATCACATTGAGTTCTTCGGTGCGGCGCGGCGGGTAGGTTTCCCACCGGCTGCAGCCAGGGCAATGCCAGTAGAACTGGCGCGCCTTGAAGCCGCAGTGGCTGCACTGGTAGCGCGCCAGCTTCTGCGTATAGCCGTGCACCAGGTTCTGCACCAGCGACAGCTCGGCCAGCACGGTTGGCGACGCGTCCAGCATGCGCGCTTCGAGGAATTTGTCGAGTCCCAGCAAGGTGGGCGTGCGGCGCAGTTCGTCGGCGACGAGGTTGCGCGCCGCCTCCACGCCTTCCAGGTCGAGCACGGCCTTGAAGACCACTTCGAGCAGGTCGATCGACGAAGCCTGCTGCAGGTACGATTTCAACAGCGACAGGCCTTCCTCCGGGCGGCCCACTTTCCGGTAGCCGTCCATGATGCGCTGCGCCACGAGAGCCACGTGCGGCACGCTTTGCTGCTCCACGCGGCGCCACATGGCCAGCGCGCCTTCCGCATCGCCCTTCGCCATGTGCACGTCGCCGCACAGGATCGTGGCGCGCACGCTGGTGCGGTCGGCATGCAGCGCACTCTCCAGCAGCGGCATCGCATCGTCGGGATGCATGTGCACCAGCGCATCCTGCGCCAGCTCGCAGTAGAACTGCGCGATTTCCTTCTGGCGCGAACCGGCGCCGGCTTCCTGCAGCGCGTGCGCCGCTTCGATCGCGCGATGCCATTCCTTCTCGCGCTGGTAGATTTCCAGCAGGGCGCGGCGGCCCTGCACGGCATACGACGTGTCCAGCAGGCGCGTGTAGGTTTCCTCGGCGCGGTCCAGCAGGCCAGCCTTCAGGTAATCCTGGCCCAGCTCATATTCCGCATGGGCGCGCTCGTCGGCCGGCAGGTCGGGACGCGACAGCAGGTTCTGGTGGATGCGGATCGCCCGCTCGGTCTCGCCGCGGCGGCGGAACAGGTTGCCGAGCGCGAAGTGCAGCTCGGTCGATTCGGGGTCCTGCTTGACGATGTCGATGAAGGAATCGACCGCCTTGTCCGGCTGGTCGTTCAGCAGGTAATTCAGGCCCTTGAAATAGCCGCGCGGCAGCGTGCGCGATTCCGATACCAGTTGCCGGATGTCGACGCGCGCGGCAATCCAGCCCAGGCCGAAGAATGCCGGGATGCCCAGTAACCACCAGAGTTCGAATTCCATGTGTGCGTGTTTTTTCTTGTTTGAGCCGGACGCTTATTGCTGCGCGTTGACGTTGTCCGGTGCGCGGTTGACCTGCAGCGCGGCGCTTTGCAGCGTGAGGATCATGGTCTTTTGCCGCGTCGCCTCGCGGCGCTGGCGAACGATCGACGGGGTCAGCGCCAGCACGCCGAGGGCGGCGCCGGCCGCGAAGAAGGCCAGCAGCAGCAGCACCAGGGGGCCGCGCAGTTCGTAATTGAGGAACAGGTGCAGGTCGACTTCCTGCGTGTTTTTCAGGGCAAAGCCGAAGAACAGGATGAACAGCACGATGCCGACAATAGTGGAAATGATTTTCATGCTTTTAGCGTTCCCGTTTTTCACTCATGCCGGACATTACAACTTTTCAGCGTAAAAAAAAAGGGCGGGCTTGCGCCCACCCTTTTTTTCGACCATCTGTAAGCAGAGACTTCAATCCTCGATGATCGGTTGCCCGACCATCGCGTCCACCCGCTCGCGCAACTGCTTGCCCGGCTTGAAATGAGGTACCCGCTTTTCGGGCACCATCACCTTGTCGCCGGACTTCGGATTGCGGCCGATGCGTGGTGGCCGGCTGTTCAGGGCAAAGCTGCCGAAGCCCCGGATCTCGATGCGCTGGCCGGCCGACAGGGCACCGGTCATCGCGTCGAGAATGGTCTTCACGGCATACTCCGCATCCTTGGCCACCAGCTGAGAATAACGCTCAGCCAGGCGGTTGATCAGTTCGGACTTGGTCATCTGCGTTCCAGAAAAAGTCAGTGAAAATTACTTCTTGCTTAGTTCTGCTTAGTTCTTGTTATCGAACTTGGCCTTCAGCAGTGCGCCCAGGCTGGTGGTGCCCGATGCGGCGTTGCTGTCGGAAGCGATCTTCTGCATCTGCTCGGCGGTGTCAGCATTGTCCTTGGCCTTGATGGACAGCTGGATGCTGCGTGCCTTGCGGTCGATGTTGATGACCAGTGCTTCGACCTTGTCGCCCACCTTCATGTGCGTGCCGGCATCTTCCACGCGATCGCGGGAGATTTCGGAAGCGCGCAGGTAGCCTTCGACTTCTTCGTTCAGCTGGATCACGGCGCCTTTCGGCTCCACCGATTTCACGGTGCCGGTAACCAGCGAACCCTTGTCGTTCAGGGCTGCGAAGTTGTTGAACGGGTCGCCTTCCAGCTGCTTCACGCCCAGGGAGACGCGCTCGCGCTCGACGTCGATTGCCAGGACCACGGCTTCCAGCTCGTCGCCCTTCTTGAACTTGCGCACGGCTTCTTCGCCGGACTCGGTCCACGACAGGTCGGACAGGTGCACCAGGCCGTCGATGTTGCCAGCCAGGCCGATGAACACGCCGAAGTCGGTGATCGACTTGATCGCGCCGCGCACTTTGTCGCCCTTCTTGTGGGTGACGCCGAAGTCGTCCCAAGGATTGGCCTTGCACTGCTTCATGCCCAGCGAGATACGGCGACGCTCTTCGTCGATCTCCAGAACCATGACTTCGACTTCGTCGCCCAGCTGCACGACCTTGTTCGGGGCCACGTTCTTGTTGGTCCAGTCCATTTCGGAAACGTGAACCAGGCCTTCGATGCCCTGTTCCACTTCCACGAACGCGCCGTAGTCGGTCAGGTTCGTCACTTTACCGAACAGGCGGGTGCCTTGCGGGTAACGACGCGACAGGCCGGTCCAAGGATCGTCGCCCAGCTGCTTCACGCCCAGCGAAACACGATTCTTTTCCTGATCGTACTTCAGCACTTTGGCGGTGATTTCCTGGCCAACCGTCAGCACTTCCGACGGGTGACGCACGCGGCGCCATGCCAGGTCGGTGATGTGCAGCAGGCCGTCGATGCCGCCCAGGTCCACGAACGCGCCGTAGTCGGTGATGTTCTTCACGACGCCGGTCACGACCGTGCCTTCTTTCAGCGTTTCCATCAGCTTCTGGCGCTCTTCGCCCATCGATGCTTCGATGACGGCGCGGCGCGACAGCACGACGTTGTTACGCTTGCGGTCCAGCTTGATGACCTTGAATTCGAGGGTCTTGCCTTCGAACGGGGTGGTGTCCTTGACCGGACGGGTGTCGACCAGCGAACCCGGCAGGAAGGCGCGGATGCCGTTGGTCAGAACGGTCAGGCCGCCCTTGACTTTGCCATTCACGGTACCGGTGACGATCTCGCCCGATTCCATGGCTTTTTCCAGCGCCAGCCACGATGCCAGGCGCTTGGCCTTGTCGCGCGACAGGATGGTATCGCCGAAACCATTTTCCAGCGATTCGATGGCCACGGAAACGAAGTCGCCTACTTTGACTTCCAGTTCGCCCTGGTCATTCTTGAATTCTTCAACGGGGATGAAAGCTTCCGATTTCAGGCCGGCGTTAACGATCACGAAGTTGTGATCCAGACGCACGACTTCAGCGGAGATCACTTCGCCAGAGCGCATGTCTTGACGCGACAGGGACTCTTCGAAGAGGGCTGCGAAACTTTCCATTTAATTAATTCCAGGTTATCCAGTAAGGCTCGCCGGACGCGACTTCAACTGGGTTGAGGGTTAGAACACGTTGCAGATTCGACAGAGCATCGACACAGCAGCTCTGCAACACCTATTTCCCGACGGCCGCATACCATCCCAGCACCTGTTCTACGGCGGCTTCCACCGTCATGTTCGAGGTATCGAGCACATGCGCCCCCTCTGCAGGGACGAGAGGTGCGATGGCCCGGTGCGTATCCCGGTCGTCGCGCGCTTTCAAATCCATCAGGAGGTCGTCCATATTAGCAGAAATTCCTTTGCCGATCAATTGCTTATGGCGGCGATCCGCGCGAGCTTCCACACTTGCAGTGAGGAATACTTTTAATTGCGCATGTGGAAAGATTACCGTGCCCATGTCGCGGCCATCGGCCACCAGGCCCGGCGCCTTGCGAAAGCCCAGCTGCAGGCCATACAGCGCCTGGCGCACGGCGGGCAAGGCGGCGATCTTCGATGCCGTATTGCCGACTTCTTCGGCACGGATCGCATCGCTCACGTTCTCGTTCGACAGGAAGATCGCGTCGCCCGAAAAATGGATGTGGAGATGCTCGGCCAGCTTGGCCAGCGCATGCTCGTCGGTCAGCGGCGTGCCGCGGCGCAGCGCCTGCAGCGCCGTCAGCCGGTACAGCGCCCCGGAATCGAGCAGGTGGAAACCGAGTTTATCGGCGACTTTATGGGCAACGGTCCCCTTGCCGGAAGCGGTGGGGCCGTCGATCGTGATGACGGGAATGTGGGAGATAGGCATGAGGCGGATTTTAACCCGCTCGGGAGCCGTGGTGCGCATGGAAAAACCGGTGTCCGAACGACCGGTGTCGGACACCGGGGGTATCGGTGTCGGACACCGGTGTGGCTTCAATACTTGGCGTCGTGCGCGATGCCGGCGAACGCGGTGAAGTAGTCGGGGAAGGTCTTGGCCACGCATTTCGGGTCGTTGATGCGCACGTCGGCTCCGCGCCGGGCTGCGCCGTCCAGCGAGGCCAGCGAGAAGCACATCGCCATCCGGTGGTCGTCGTAGGTATCGATCGTGGCGGCGGACAGCACCTTCGGCGGCGTCACCTTCAGGTAATCGGCGCCCTCCTCCACCTCGGCGCCCAGCTTGCGCAGCTCGGTGGCCATGGCGGCGATGCGGTCGGTTTCCTTCACGCGCCAGCTGGCGATGTTGCGCAGCGTGCTGGTGCCCTCGGCGTACAGGGCGGCGATCGCGATCGTCATCGCGGCGTCCGGAATGTGGTTGAAGTCGGCGTCGATCGGCTGCAGCGGGCCGCTGGACTTCGCTTCGATCCAGTTGTCGCCCATCGTGATCTGCGCGCCCATCTGCTGCAGCGCGTGCACGAAGCGCACGTCGCCCTGGATAGAATCGCGGCCCACGCCTTCGACGCGCACCGGCCCGCCGGCAATGGCGCCGGCGGCCATGAAGTACGAAGCCGACGATGCATCGCCTTCCACGTGGATGTTGCCAGGGCTCTGGTAGCGCTGGCCGGAGGGGATCGTGAACGACTGCCATTCGTCCTGGTCGACCGTCACCCCGAAGCGGCGCATCAGGTTCAGCGTGATCTCGATGTACGGCTTCGAGATCAGTTCGCCCTCGACCTCGATCGTCACCGCATGGGAATGCGCCATCAGCGGCGCGACCATCAGCAGCGCGGTCAGGAACTGGCTCGATACGTTGCCGCGTACCGACAGCCTGTTCGTGTTGAACTGGCCATCGCGAATGTGCAGCGGCGGGAAGCCCGCGTTGCCGGTGTATTCGATATTGGCGCCGACGGCGTTCAGCGCGTCGACCAGGTCGCCGATCGGGCGCTCGTGCATGCGCGGCACGCCGCTGACCTTGTAGTCGCCGCCGATCACGGCCAGCGCCGCCGTCAGCGGGCGGATCGCGGTGCCGGCATTGCCCATGAACAGGTCGGCCTGGCGGTTCGGGAAGCTGCCGTTGGCGCCCTGCACGCGGTGGATCGTGCGCGCAGTGCCGTTGACGGCCTCCTGGGGCTCCTCTTTCCACTCCACGCCCAGCGCGCGCAGCGCGGCCAGCATCACCTGCGTGTCGTCGGAATCGAGCAGGTCGACGATCTTGGTTTCGCCTTCGGCCAGCGCGGCCAGCAGGAGAATGCGATTGGAAATGCTTTTGGAGCCCGGCAGGCGGACGACGCCTTCCACGTGCATCACCGGCTTCAGGTCGATGAACGGCGGGTGGTTCAGTTCTGCCATGATGTATATCCTTTTAGTTCGTGTAAATCATTCAGCAGTGTCTTTCGGGGCTGGCGCTTCGGCCGCCTCGATCGTCTCGATCCATTGCCGGCGCGCGCGCTGCGCATTGCCGTACACGGCTTCGAGGGTGGCGCCGTCGCCTGCCGCCAGGCGTTCGCGCAGGTGCACCAGTTGCGCCATGTACGCATCCAGTTCCGCCAGCAGCGCGGCCTGGTTGGCCAGGCTGATGTCGCGCCACATCTCGGGCGACGAGCCGGCGATGCGCGTGAAATCGCGGAAGCCGCTGGCGGCATACTGGAACAGCAGGCCGGCGTGCGGCTTGCCGGCGATGTCATCGACCAGCGCGTAGGCCAGCAGGTGCGGCAGGTGGCTGACGGAGGCGAACACCTTGTCGTGCTCTTCCGGGGCGAGGCGATGGATGATCGCCCCGCAGGCCCGCCAGGCGCCGGTCACGCGCTCGACCGCTTCCGGCGCATTCTCGGCCAGCGCGGTGACGACGAATTTCTTGCCGATGTAGAGATCCGCGATCGCCGCATCGGGCCCGTTGGTTTCGCGCCCGGCGATCGGGTGGCCCGGCACGAACTGGCCGATGCGCCCGCCCAGCACGGCGCGCGCCGCGGCGACGACATCGGCCTTGGTGCTGCCGCAGTCGGTGACGATGGTGTGCGCATCCAGGTGCGGCAGCAGCCCTTGCAGGATGCGGCCGGTCTGCGCGACGGGCGTGGCCAGCACGACCAGATCGGCACCGCGAATCGCCGCGGCTTCCGATTCCGGCTCAGTGGCAGCTTCGTCGATGATGCCCAGCTCCAGCGCGCGCCGCACCGATGCCTCGGAGCGGTCGATGCCGACCACGTGCCGCACGGCGCCGGCCGCCTTCAGGGCGCGCGCGAACGAGCCGCCGATCAGGCCGACGCCATAGATGACGAGTTTATTCAGCAAGGCCTTCACCCAGCGCTTTTTGCAGTGCCGCGATCAGCACCGCGTTTTCCTGCGGCAGGCCGATGGAAATACGCAGCCACTGCGGCAGGCCGTAGTTGCCCACCGGGCGCACGATGACGCCCTGCTTCAGCAGTGCCAGGTTGACGCGGGCGCCGGCGCCCAGGTCGTCGCCGACCTTGACCAGCACGAAGTTGCCGTAGGACGGCACGTACTGCAAGCCCATCTCCTCGAACGCCTCGACGAACTGGCGGTAGCCGGCGGCATTGTTGCGCGCGCTCTTGGCCAGGAATTCGGCATCGTTCAGCGCTGCGATCGCGGCGGCCTGCGCCAGCGAATTGACGTTGAACGGCTGGCGGATGCGGTTCATCAGGTCCGTCAGTTGCGGCTGCGCCAGCGCGAAGCCCACGCGCAGGCCGGCCAGGCCATAGGCCTTCGAGAACGTACGCGACACCAGCAGGTTCGGATACTGGCGCACCCAGGCGGCCGATTCGTACTGGTTTTCCTCGGCCAGGAACTCGTTGTACGCCTCGTCCAGCACCACGACCACGTTCTGCGGCACCTTCTGCAGGAACGCTTCGATCTCGGCGCCCGGCACGAACGTGCCGGTCGGGTTGTTCGGGTTGGCGATGAACACCAGGCGCGTGTCTTCCTCGATCGCGTCGAGCATGGCGTCGAGATCGTGGCCATGATCCTTCGCGGGAACGACGATGTGCCGCGCGCCGACGCCCTGGGTGGCCAGCGCGTACACGGCGAACGAATACTGGGCGTAGACGATCGACTGGCCCTTTTCCACGAACGCGTGGGCGGCGATTTCCAGGATGTCGTTGGAGCCGTTGCCGAGCGTGATCCACTCCATCGGCACGTCGTAGCGCTGCGACAGCGCCTGTTTCAGTTCGAAGCCGTTGGCGTCGGGATAGCGGCCCAGGTCGGCGGCGGCCCGGGCCATCGCCTGCTTGGCGGACTCGGGCACGCCGAACGGATTTTCGTTGGAGGCCAGCTTGACGATGCCGGCTTCGTCGAGGCCGAACTCGCGCGCCACTTCGGAGATGGGCTTGCCTGCCTGGTAGGGAGCGATCGCGCGGACGTATTCAGGACCGAATTGCTTGGACATGGGTATTCTTTCGATGGATTCAGTTCAGGCTGGTCGGGTAGGAGCCCAGCACCTTGAAGAAGGCGGCGTTGCTCTTCAGTTCGGCAAGCGCCAGCGTCACGGCCGGGTTCTGCACGTGCCCTTCGATGTCGACATAAAAATAGTACTCCCACGTGCCCACGCGCGCGGGCCGGGATTCGAAGCGCGTCATCGACACGCCATGCTTGGCCAGCGGGGCCAGCAGCTGGTATACGGCGCCGGCCTTGTTCGGCACGGCCAGCACCAGCGACGTGCGGTCGCTGCCGGATGGACCCGGCTGCAGCTGGCCAACGACGACGAAGCGGGTACGGTTGTGCGGATCGTCCTGGATGTGGCTGTTGACGATGCCCAGGTTGTACTGCGTGCCGGCGATCTCGCTGGCGATCGCGGCCACCGAAGGATCGAGGCTGGCCAGCCGCGCCGCCTCGGCGTTCGATGCGACGGCGCGCCGTTCCACGTGCGGATAGTGCTCGTTGAGCCAGACCTGGCACTGGGCCAGCGCCTGCGAATGCGCGCAGATCGCCGTCACGCCGCCCATCGTGCCCGTCTTGCTCATCAGGCTATGGTGCACGGCGATCGCCACTTCGCCGCTGATGATCAGCGGCGTCTGCAGCAGCAGGTCGAGGGTGCGGTTGATGGCGCCCTCGGACGAGTTCTCCACCGGCACCACGCCGAACTCGGCGGTGCCGGCCTCGGTGGCGCGGAACACTTCATCGATGGAAGCGCACGGCATGCCCTCGACGGCGTGGCCGAATTGCTGGTAGACGGCCTGCTCGCTGAACGTGCCGGACGGGCCGAGGTAGGCGACGGTCACGCGCTTTTCCAGCGCGCGGCAGGCCGACATGATCTCGCGGAAGATCGTTTGCGCCTCGCTATCGCCGATCGGGCCGGGATTGCGCTCGGCCACGCCGCGCAGCACCTGGGCTTCGCGCTCGGGGCGGAACACCGGCGCGTTGGTTTCGGCTTTTACGTGCCCCACTTCCTGCGCGACCTTGGCGCGCTGGTTCAGCAGGGACAGGATCTGCGCGTCGATCGCATCGATCTGGTCGCGCAGCGGTTTCAGTTTGTCTGTCATGGTTTGCTTGTGATCATGGTTTGCTGGACGTGCAGCCCGATCGTTTGCGCTGGACTGGTGTCTGACACTATTTCCATGGGAAATGGTGTCAGACACCGGTTTTCTCGAGCACAGCCGACTTCGGTCAGGAAAACCGGTGTCCGACACCATTTCCCGGCAAATTCGTCCGGAAAACAGTGTCTGACACCTGGCATACTCTACCGCCCGGCAAACTCGTTCAGGTAATCGACCAGCGCCTGGACGCCTTCGATCGGCATCGCATTGTAGATCGATGCGCGCAATCCACCGACGGACTTGTGGCCCTTCAGCTGCAGCAGCCCGCGCGCCTTCGCGCCGGCCAGGAAAGCTTCGTACTGCGATTCGTCGCGCAGGTAGAACGGTACGTTCATCCGCGAACGGTATTGGGGAGCGACACGGTTCTGGTAGAAGTCGTCCGCATCCAGTGCCGCATACAGCAGCCTGGCTTTTTCGATATTGCGTTGTTCCATCGCGGCCACGCCGCCATTCTTCTTCAGCCACTGGAACACCAGGCCGGCGATGTAGATGCCGTACGTGGGTGGCGTGTTGTACATCGATTCGTTGCCGGCAACGTTCTTGAAATCGAACGCGGACGGGCACACGGGCAGCGCATGCCCGATCAGGTCGTCGCGCACGATGACGACCGTGACGCCGGCCGGGCCGATGTTCTTTTGCGCGCCGCCGAAGATCAGGCCGTATCTGGACACGTCGACCTGGCGCGACAGGATGTGCGACGACATGTCGGCCACGATCGGCACGCCGGCCGGCACATCGGGTGCAAAGTCGATCTCGACGCCGTCGATCGTCTCGTTGGTGCACAGGTGCAGGTAGGCCGCGTCCGGGCTCAAGCGCCATTCCGACTGCGGCGGCACGGCCGTGTAGCCGCTTGCCTCGGCGGACGCCGCCACGTTGACTTTGGCGTAGCGCGCCGCTTCCTTGATCGACTTGCCGGACCACGAACCGGTATGGACGAAGTCGATGGTGGCGTCCGGGCCCTTCCTGCCGACCAGGTTCATCGGAATCACGGCATTCTGCGACAGCCCGCCCCCCTGCATGAACAGGATGCGGTAATTGTCGGGCACGGCCAGCAGCTCGCGCAGGTCGCTCTCGGCGGCGCGGTAGATCGAGATGAACTCGGGGCCGCGGTGGCTCATTTCCATCACGGACATGCCGCTGCCTTGCCAGTCCAGCATTTCGGCGGCGGCCTGCTGCAGCACCTCTTTCGGCAGTACGGCCGGGCCGGCGGAGAAGTTGTAGATGGTCGTCACGCGCGGCTCCTTATTTCTTCGACTGCTGTTGATTAAGCTGTTGCTGGTTGAGTTCCTGCATCAGCTTGTTGATGCGGGGCGCGATGACGCGCTGGCCCACCTGCATGCCCTCGCCCATCAGCTGCGGCATCACCTGCAGCGACTTCTTGCCGATCGGCGTGCGGTAGAACGTGGCCAGCTGCTTCATCTCGTCCGCCGTGAAATAGCGGGAATACAGCGGCACCACTTCGGCCATCATCTCGTCGGCCAGCTTCGGATCTTCCAGCACCTTCTTGATGGCGGCCACAGCCTGCGGCACCATTCTGTCGACCTCGGCCAGCTTGTCGGCCTTTTCCTTTTCCGACAGCTTGGCGTTGCTGCGGATCGAGTTTTCCGCGCCCGAGCGCATCATGGTGGGCATGTTGGCCGTCATCTGCTTCACGGCGGCGGCCGTGGTGGCGCGGTAGTTCATCGCGTCCAGCAGGTCGCGTGCGGCGGCGGCGGTCTTCGGGTCCGGCACCGGCGCCTGCGTGGTGAGCGGTGCAGGCGTGGACTGGGCGAAGGCACTGGCGCAGGCCAGCGAGACGAGCAGGGTTGCAGCGATTTTCATCATGGTCAGGGCATCCGTTCGGTGGGACAAAAAACCGCGGGCCCGGTCCGAGGATTCGGACGGGGCCCGCGGGCTGTACTTACTCTGCTGGCGTGTCGTCGGCTGGCGTGTCGTCGGCTGGCGTGTCGTCAACCGGTTCTGCGCCGGCCGCAGCCTCGGGCGCCGTGCCCGTCGCAGGATCGACAGCATCGGCCAGGGCATCCACCTCGTCGGCATCCGCCTCGACGATGCGCTGCAGGCCCGACAGGTGCGTGCCATCCTCGACGGCGATCAGCGTGACGCCCTGGGTGGCGCGGCCCATCTCGCGGATCTCGGAAACACGCGTGCGGATCAGCACGCCGCCGGTGGTGATCAGCATGATCTCGTCGCTCGGATCGACCAGCGTGGCCGCCACCACCTTGCCGTTACGCTCGGTGGTCTGGATCGCGATCATGCCCTTGGTGCCACGGCCATGGCGCGTGTACTCGGTGATCGGCGTGCGCTTGCCGTAGCCGTTCTCGGTGGCGGTCAGCACGGTCTGCTGCTCGTTCTCGGCCACCAGCAGCGCGATCACGTTCTGGCCTTCGTCCAGGTTCATGCCGCGCACGCCACGCGCCGTGCGGCCCATCGGGCGCACGTCGTTCTCGTCGAAGCGCACCGCCTTGCCGGCATCGGAGAACAGCATCACGTCGTGCTTGCCGTCGGTCAGCGCGGCGCCGATCAGGAAGTCGCCCTCGTCCAGGTCCACGGCGATGATGCCGGCCTTGCGCGGGTTGCTGAAGTCCTTCAGCGGCGTCTTCTTCACGGTGCCCAGGCTGGTGGACATGAACACGTAGTGATCTTCCGGGAAGGTGCGGTTTTCGCCGGACAGCGGCAGCACCACGGTGATCTTTTCGTTGTCCTGCAGCGGGAACATGTTGACGATCGGCTTGCCGCGCGAATTGCGCGAGCCTTGCGGCACTTCCCACACCTTCAGCCAGTACATCCGGCCGCGGTTGCTGAAGCACAGGATGTAGTCGTGCGTGTTGGCGATGAACAGCTGGTCGATCCAGTCCTCGTCCTTGGTGGCCATGGCCTGCTTGCCGCGGCCGCCGCGCTTCTGCGCGCGGTATTCGGAGATCGGCTGGGCCTTCATGTAGCCCATGTGCGACAGCGTGACCACCATGTCCTGCGGCGTGATCAGGTCTTCCGTTTCCAGGTCGGTGGCGTTGTGCTCGATCGTGGAACGGCGCACGTCCTTCGCGCCGTATTCGGTGACGGCGGCGGTCAGCTCGTCGCTGATGATCGCCGTCACGCGCGCCGGCTTGGCCAGGATGTCGAGCAGATCGGCGATCTGCGCCATCACATCCTTGTATTCGTTGACGATCTTGTCCTGTTCCAGGCCGGTCAGGCGCTGCAGGCGCATCTGCAGGATTTCCTGCGCCTGGTCGTCGGACAGTTTATACAGGCCGTCGGCCTGCATGCCGTAGTGCTTCGGCAGGTGCTCGGGGCGGAACGCATTGATGTCCACGATGCCGCCATCGCCGGTGCGGGCCAGCATCTCGCGCACCAGGGACGAATCCCAGGCGCGCGCCATCAGCTCCGACTTCGCCAGCGGCGGCGTCGGCGCCGCCTTGATGATGGCGATGAAGTCGTCGATATTGGCCAGCGCCACGGCCAGGCCTTCCAGCACGTGGCCGCGCTCGCGCGCCTTGCGCAGCTCGAACACGGTGCGGCGCGTGACCACTTCGCGGCGGTGCGACAGGAAGACCGACAGCAGGTCCTTCAGGTTCATCAGCTTGGGCTGGTTGTCCACCAGCGCCACCATGTTCATGCCGAACGTGTCCTGCAACTGGGTCTGCTTGTACAGGTTGTTCAGCACCACTTCCGGTACTTCGCCCCGTTTCAGCTCGATCACCACGCGCATGCCCGATTTGTCGGACTCGTCGCGGATGTCGGAAATACCTTCCAGCTTCTTGTCGCGCACGTTCTCGGCGATACGCTCGAGCAGCGACTTCTTGTTCACCTGGTATGGCAGTTCGTCGACGATGATGGCCATGCGGCCGCCATCCTTGCCGTATTCCTCGAAGTGGGTCTTGGCGCGCATGACGACGCGGCCGCGGCCCGTGCGGTAACCGTCGCGCACGCCGGACACGCCGTAGATCGTGCCGCCGGTCGGGAAGTCCGGCGCCGGGATCAGTTCGATCAGCTCGTCCACCGTGCAGTCCGGATTGGCCAGCACGTGCAGCGCGCCGCTGATCACTTCGGCCAGGTTATGCGGCGGAATGTTCGTCGCCATGCCGACCGCGATACCGGACGAGCCGTTGATCAGCAGGTTCGGCACGCGCGTCGGCAGCACCGTCGGCTCTTTTTCCTTGCCGTCGTAGTTCGGCTGGAAGTCGACGGTTTCCTTGTCGATGTCGGCCAGCAGCTCGCCGGCGATCTTGTCGAGGCGGCACTCGGTGTAACGCATGGCGGCCGCGGCATCGCCGTCGATCGAGCCGAAGTTGCCCTGGCCATCCACCAGCGTGTAGCGCAGCGAGAAGTCCTGCGCCATGCGCACCAGCGTGTCGTAGATCGACGCATCGCCGTGCGGGTGGTACTTACCCATCGTGTCACCCACCACGCGGGCGCACTTCACGTAGGGCCGGTTGTAGTGGTAATTACTTTCGTGCATGGAGAACAGCACACGACGGTGTACCGGCTTCAGGCCATCGCGTGCATCCGGCAAGGCGCGGCCCACGATCACGCTCATGGCGTAATCGAGGTAGCTCTTGCGCATCTCTTCTTCGAGTGAAATGGGGATTGTTTCTTTTGCGAATTGATCCATTGGCGGGTCGATCTTCTCTGACGTTGGTTCAGGCTGCTTGGGACCGCAGACAATCGTACGATTTTACCATGCGGCCAACTACCCCGGCCGATCCGGCTCTTTCCCCTCAGCCACTGCGCGCCACGTCCCGCCGGGACCGTGCAGAATCGGCATGTAATCGCGCCGACACATTCACCCCTTATCATCGCGCTCGACGATCGCAGCTCGACGGCATGGACGTTGCAATAACACAACAATTTGGTCGAATGCGGCGGGCGCCCGGGTCGGAGCGCGGTTCGTGCGATGCTGACGTGTATGGCAAAATGACGGAAATACAAACTTGGCTGAATCGCAAATCGGCAGCGACCTTCCCGTGTTGACGGGAATACCCGACTTACGTACCGAGCCCCTCGTACCGAGCCACATGTTAGTATTCGCGCCGCTCGCACTTAGCAACATTGGCAATACATGTCGCGCGGCGCAGGCTGCCGATATCAAACCGAAAGGAAACAAAAACATGAAAAAACTGATCTCCAGCATCTTCGCAGCGTCGGCCGTTCTTGCTGGCACCGCAGTCGCGCAAGACAAGCCGACCGCGCCGCCTTTCGCGCCCGTGACCCAGGATATCCCGGCAGCGAAACCGAAAAGCGCTTATGTACAGGACCAGCGCGGCGTGATCGCCCGCAATGCGACCGGTCTGTGCTGGCGCACCGGCTACTGGACCCCGGCCGACGCGGTGCCAGGCTGCGACCTGCCGATCTGCGTGGAACCGGAGCGCCTGGAAAACGGCAAGTGCGTGGCCCCGCCGCCAGTCGCACCGGCACCGGCCCCTGCGCCAGCACCGGCACCAGTCCCTGCGGCACCGGTGCCGACGTCTGAAAAAGTCAGCTACAACGCCGACGCGTTCTTCGACTTCGACAAGGCCGTGCTGAAGTCGGAAGGCAAGCAGGCGCTGGACGAGCTGTCGGGCAAGCTGGGCGGCATCAACGTGGAAGTCGTGATCGCCGTCGGCCACACCGACTCCGTGGGCACCGATGCCTACAACGAAAAACTGGCCGTGCGCCGTGCCGAGTCCGTGAAAGCGTACCTGCTGTCGAAGGGCGTCGACGCGAACCGCGTGTACACCGAAGGCAAGGGCGAGAAGCAGCCGGTCGCCGACAACAAGACCGCCGAAGGCCGCGCGAAGAACCGCCGCGTGGAAATCGAAGTCGTCGGTACCCGCAACAAGTAATCCCGGCCCAGGCCAGTAAAAATCCCGCTTCGGCGGGATTTTTTTTGCCCCGACTCCAGCCCTGCTCGCTGGTTGTGCTACAACGCCAGCGACAGTCCCCATTTTTTTACAACACCGCTCCACCCTCACACGCCGCTCGGGCACCATTATTTCGTGACTTGAAGCCGCCGAGCTCGCTGGTCGTAAAACAACACGAGGGACAGCCCCCGATTTTTGGCAACATTTCCGAGAACGCATTTTTCAGCTGTGCTTTGGCTGCTGGCAAATACCCGTTATGATTCGCGTCATGAACGCAAACGCCGACCCACTTGAATTGCAAAAATTCAGCGAGCTGGCCCACCGCTGGTGGGACCCCACGTCTGAATTCCGCCCCCTGCACGACATCAATCCGCTGCGCCTGGAATGGATCAACGCGCGCGCCCCGCTGGCGGGCAAGAACGTGATCGACATTGGCTGCGGCGGGGGCATCCTGTCCGAATCGATGGCCAAAAAAGGCGCCACGGTGACCGGCATCGACCTGTCGCAACGGGCTCTGAAGGTGGCCGACCTGCACAGCCTGGAATCGGGCGTGCCGGTACGCTACAAGCTGATCGCCGCCGAGGACATGGCGGCCGCCGAGCCGGAACAGTATGACGTGGTGACGTGCATGGAGATGCTCGAGCACGTGCCGGATCCGGCCGCCATCGTGCGCGCCGCCGCGGCGCTGGTAAAGCCGGGCGGCCACGTGTTTTTCTCCACGCTGAACCGCAATCCGAAGTCCTACCTGTTCGCCGTGATCGGCGCCGAATACGTGCTGCGCATGCTGCCGAAGGGTACGCATACCTACGAAAAGTTCATCACGCCAGCCGAGTTGTCGCAATACGTGCGCAGCGCCGGACTGCAGGTGGAGAGCCTGAAGGGCCTGGGCTACAACCCGCTGACCAAGTTTTATTCCCTGAACAACGACACCAGTGTGAACTACATGATGTCGTGCATCCGCCCGGAATGACCCTGGGCGGCTGCGCCGCCCTTCTTTGACGATTTCGACCATGAGCTTCACGACTGCCCCGCGCGCCATTCTCTTCGACCTCGACGGCACGCTTGCCGATACCGCCCCCGACCTGGCGGCCGCCGTCAACCGGCTGCGCACCGACCGCGGCCTGGCGCCGACCCCGTACGAGATCCTGCGCCCGACGGCATCGCACGGCGCGCGCGGCATGATCGGCGCGGCTTTCGGGATGACACCCGAAGATGACGGCTTCGTGGCGCTGCGCGATGCATTCTTCAGCTATTACGAGAACGCCATGATGGTGCACAGCTCGCTGTTCCCCGGCATCGGCGCCCTGCTCGCCGGCATTGCCGACGCGGGCCTGGCATGGGGCATCGTCACCAACAAATCGGCCCGCTTCACCGATCCGCTGGTGCCGATGATCGGCCTCGATCACGCCGGCTGTGTGGTTTCTGGCGATACGACGCCGCATGCGAAGCCGCATCCCGCCCCGCTGCTGGAAGCTGCGCGCCGCCTTGGCGTGGCGCCCGAGCAGTGCTGGTATGTGGGCGACGACCTGCGCGACATCCAGGGTGGCCGCGCCGCAGGCATGAAAACCATTGCCTGCCAGTGGGGCTATTGCGGTGCTACCGAGCCGGCAAGCTGGGATGCTGATCACATGGTCGATACGCCGGAAACGCTGCTGACCCTGGTACTGGCGTCCACCGGTGGCGTGACGCTGGCGGCTTAATCCCCCGCTCACCTCATTAATAATTGCCACACGTCAATAAATCAGCGTACCATAGAGGTAAGACACGATAATTTATTTGCAACTTTCACCGGGGAGGCAGCAATGCCTGGCGAAGACGCGACCGAGCAGCCTCTCATGCCGCGCAGCAGTGCGCCGCAAGTCTGGACAGCGACGGTAGCAGAAACAAAATTCTATTGGTACGACCTGCTGGTGGAAGGTGGCCCGCTGCCGGACTTTCGCGACCCCATCGGCCGTTACCTGCGCCGCATGCAGTTCGCCATCGACGGCACGATGGAAAAGCGTCTGCTGTATTTCCTCGTCGCGCGCCCGCGCGTGCGATTCGACCTGCAGCGCAGCGTCAGCTGGAGCTTTTTCTCGCTGAAGCTGACCATTCCCGTGCTGATCGGCGCGGATGAACGCAAAAGCACGATCACGATCGACCTCGACGTTCCGTTCGAAGCCACCTACAAGAAGCCCCTCGTGCAGGTGCAGGACAAGTTCCTGCTGCTGAACTGGGGCGCACTGGTGGAAACGCTCAGCATCCACGACCTGATCCAGCGCTACGATACCGGCCTGGCGTTCCCCGGCACCGTGCTGTATGTGGGACAGACGCACGATCCGGCCGGCAAACTGGCCAAGGGCCAGCATGCACCGGTGAACCGGGCGCGCAATGCGGCAATGCTGGACAGCGACGTGTTCCTGCTGATCCAGCGCTTCGACGTGAAGGTGGACACGACCGCGACCGATCTTTCCGAGGAAGCTTCGACGCGCACGCACACCGACATGATCGAAGGCGCGCTGATCGGCTATTTCGAGAGCGACGATTCCCGGCTGCGCACGGAGATCGAACGGGGCAACCGCCGCGATCACCTGGCGGACTTGCAGTTCACGTATTTCCTCCAGAAGCTGACGGTCGACCTCGGCTTCGAAGGCGCCAACGGCTTCTACGACCTGGAGTCGCCACAAGCCGGCCTGTCGCGCCGGCATCTGTTCGAGTGCACGTTCGAGGCCGGCCGCCCGGTCATCCGGCGGCTGCCCGACAACGCCCGGCCCCTTCCCTCCCTGAGCGGGTGATCCCGCTTAAACCCCGCTTAATACCGCACAGCCACGCTGCATTCGCATGCACGGCGCGCCGGATTGGAGTACAATCCTCTTTCCTTCTGTGGGGACGACCTGGCTTCGACGTGGGTTGCAAAGCAGAGCAGGGCATACCGAGGGCTGGTCACCTCGTAAATACATCCAGAAACAAACTAACTGCAAACGATAACTCGTACGCACTGGCAGCTTAATCGCTGTTAGCTCCACAACACCTCGCCTCTGGGGTGGGCCGTTAAAAGCTGTGGAGTCATTTACAGAGGCTAGGAATCAACCGGGTTACTTGGTTGCTTCCGAAATTTAAGGTAACTCGCTTGGCCAAAGGGTGCACGTCCCCGTTGGTCCGGTTAAATTAATTGATAGTGCTAAGTATGTAGAACTGTCTGTGGAGTGCTTGCGGACGCGGGTTCGATTCCCGCCGTCTCCACCACCGAACACTTTAGAATCAAGTAGTTAGCAGAACAAGGCTGTCATTATGTTGGGTAGTTTGGGGCTGTTAAAGCACCGGAATGCCAACAGAATGACAGCCTCTTTTCGTACGCTCGAAGCTTGGTAGAAGTTACCGGCTCGTCTGCCTGATCATGCGCACTGCGATGGGTGAGCGCACTTGATTTCTGCGCATGCATCATCACGTATCGACAGCGAGTCTACGGCATACATCAGTCAAATGCGGCAAACTGGTTGTCCTTGCTTACATTGTCGACGTGTGGTTACTGCTATACTGAACTTATGAAACCTGCAATTTCTCGATCCCGCTTACGCAATGCGATTGTGTTCTTCGCAAAGAACACTGAATCGTGTGGCAAGATCAAATTATTCAAGTTGCTTTATTTGCTTGATTTTGAGCATTTTCGCCAGACTGGCAAGAGTGTGACTGGCTTCGACTATGAAGCTTGGAAATTTGGCCCAGTGCCTGTAAAGCTTATGCAAGAGTGGGAAGACCTTGAGGAAGACTTGAGTGCAGCTGTCGAGATCGTTCCGGTGCAAGTGATCGATTATTTTAGGCAGGAAGTTAGGGTCCGTGATGAGGTTGAGTTTGATGATGGTGACTTTACGCCCCGGCAACTGACAATCATGCAGAACTTGAGTGAAAGATATGCCACTACACAGTCGCCTACGATGATTGATGTAACTCATGAACAGAATGGCGCATGGGACAAGATATGGGATAAAGGTCGTGGTGCTCAACGCGTCATTCCTTATGAGTTAGCCCTTGAGGCTGATGCAGCGTCTCGTGCGCAAATTCTGGAATCCGCTGCGGAAGCAAAAGGCTTCTCTCGTTCAATTCCTGCTGGTGGATATTAAATGCCAGTCGTCGGAGAGGTATGGCGGCATTCTCAATACTATACGGATCCAGGAACGGGCGAGTTGCTACCGAAGTTCCTAGTTATCCTGGCAGTTCGCCCTGACGGTGATCTGGTCTATAAACTGCTTACAAGCCAAGAACATCAGAGGCCCAAAAAATTCTCCATGCGATAAAGACGGGGTGCATCCTGGCTTCTATGTGGGTATTCCAACACCAGCCGGCGACCTCTTCAAACCTACGTGGTTGGATCTCAGGGAATCCGAAGATTTCGACTCTCGAGATTTTGCTGAGCTGATCAAGAACGGTATATTGACACTCAGCTATAAGTTTCAAAGTGATGTGCTTTGCCCGGCCCTTCGTTGCGCAGCTTACGCACCTGATACGACTAAACGGCAGACTAGCTACATTATGGATGCACAAGCGAAATCAGGCTGCCCATAGCGTACGCATAATCCTTTTCACCATTTAACGGCTGCCTAGTGTGGCCGTTCTACTTTGCGCTGGCACGCACCTTGCGGTTCTGCTGCGTATTGCGCTAATGATGCAGCAGTGTATTCTCCTCTGGCGTTCAGGAAGCACCTCGAAACCTACGCTACAAGATAAGCCCTAGATCGGTAAGCTAGGGGCGGCAAGCAAGCTCAGTATGCAGCCAGTGCCAACTTGTCTCAACCATCGCTGATTGATCACTCGTGCCTGCGTGACAAGCGTTTCTCATCCACTTCTGTATCATGTCGTTATTCTCCTGCAACTGATCTATGTCATCTTGGGACAGGATGAACTCAAGCACTGGTGCGTCTAGCAAGACCGGCTCCTTTGCGGTGACCTTGATATGGACGCTGTATTTTCCACTCTTCCATATCATCTGAGAACGAAGGTACGAAATAAGTCCTTGCGTTATTGATGATGCATAAAATGCATCGGCGTTGTACTGCCCCAATTTTTCGAGGCGGATCTTCGCCAAAACCCACTCCCGCACTAATTTGCGATAATTAATCATGTGCGTACTAAAGCGATTTCTCAGTTCGACGTCTTTGAAATCGGTTGCTAAGACCTTCATTGCGATCGCTTCTGACTCTTGGAATACCGGCTGGCTTTGCGCCCCAGGAAAAACCATCTGACCTCGCACCTCGACCACTTCATGCCAATGAAGCTCATGACCAGCCCCTGACTCATGTTCGATACGCAACTGGACCTTTGTGATCAGAACGTCCATGTTGGACGTAATGGCCATCTTGACGTTAAACACGGGTCCAAACTCAGTGAATCCAACCACGCACGCTCGCGATGGGATCATCGTGACTTTCGGCCGCCGGAGTAGTGCTTTCAGGCCAGACACGATCGGGGGGAGCCAAGCGGCCGCACCGATAATCCCGGTTGTTAGTGTCCAATCAATATTTTGAAGCATGGTATATGCACGTATTTTGTTGCGTACATTCTACCTAAGATTCTCTTGTTCACATCGCGATTTATTGCCGCCGGAATGTTGGGTACTCAGCTATAGAAGCCAGGATTGTGATTCCTGTTGTCGTGGGTTCGAGCCCTATCAGCCACCCCAAGAATTTTAGGTGAAACAAGCACTTATCCAAGTCAGCTTATTTCACGATGTGGAAGTTGCAACGTTTTCGGAAATCTTCCAACGAACGGTCGCCGCAGCGGCCGTTTTTTTCGTCCCTAGCTTACGGCGCCGCCGCGTCGCCCTAGCGAACTCAACGTGAGATTGTCTCCAGTGCTCGACTTAGCCGTCCAGGGCTCCTTCACAGCCACGCAACACTTGCAATTCGATAGTAGTTAAACATAAGACAAGCCTTTGCTCTACGACTACCATGGACATCTCCTAGATCATGGAGAAATCAATGAAGAGTCTTCTCAAACCGCTGCAGCGCGGCTGCGCATTGTCGGCGTTCGCGATGGTACTCACCGTCGCCCCACATGCCCATGCTGCAGTCGGGCAGGGTGCAGCAACGATATCAGATTTGCGTTATACCCTCACGGATTTGGACCCCAACGATGGCATTTCGCCGAGCCTACAGCCCTACTACGTGCTTGGGAAAATTTGGGGTCAGTTGAATTTCTCAGCACTGGACGTTTACGAAGAAAGTCAGTACTTGCCTCCGTCGATCCCGGGAAGATCGATCTCGGGAAGCTGGGAGAATGGCAACGACGCAATTTCTTCGAGCGTGGGCGGAGGCGGCCGGGTCGAGGACGTGGTGCTTTCGGTGTCTCATCGTAGTGAAGCGATCGCTACCGAAGCGCACGCATCTATTGACTTTACGTTCTATTTAACGCCAGCAACACGCATCACTTTTTATAGCGACTACGCGCTTAGTTCCTCAGGCTATGAGCCAGTCAGCCAGCCCCGATCCATTACCACTTTTGAGGGCCGTCTTTACGAATCCGGGTCCGGGGAAGTCCAGCGCTTTTACCGATCCGCAGGTGATGAAAGTCTGGAACTGAACGGTACTGCGAGCCTTACCTGGGACAACGTAAGCTCTGAAGGGCGGGATGGTCGCCTTTACCTTCATGCATTCGGCCACAGCATTGGGAGCGCCGTACCAGTGCCAGAACCATCCAGTTATGCAATGCTTGCGACCGGACTCGGCCTGATGGGATTACTTGCCCGCCAGCGGACACGCCGCGCACGACAGTCTGGCAGCGACTAATGCTGGCTGCGCACGGCCATCTCTGTAACTAAAAATTCGACGTTAGAAACATGTAGCGGAGGGGTCGACGAAGAACCCTCTCTTGCACAGGCAGCATTCCGCTGCCGAGCTGCGACTGGAACCGATGCCATGCGCTCGCAGTGCTCTTATATACAACAGCCTTTCACTTGCACTTTTCTACTAACAGTCTACAATCCCCTCTGTTGCAACGCACCATTGGAGGGGCCGCTCATGCAGCTGGATCGCCGAAAGAACGTCGTACTGGCTCACGCCATCGATGATGCAATCGCACTCGATGGCGTAAAGGGCGGTGTCCATGCCTGGGCTGCATTGGCAGCGCTGGGACTCCACGAAAACACCATCCGAAGACTTCTCGATGTCGACGGACGCAGTGCCAGGCGCACCCTGCCCATCTCCGCCAGCCAGACCCCACTGCACCATTCCACAGCCAGCTCCCCCTGATTCGACATCCCGTTGAAGCAGCTGTAGAACTTCCCCCAGCCGAAGGCATCCACCTGCCGTGAACGGCAGGCGGCGGCGTCGGCAGGCGACAACTTCAACAACAAAATAAGCGGGATCATGCCTTTAATAGCGCATGGGCTACTTCCTTTGATCAGTTATTCGCCGCCCTGCTCTGCACATCACTGCGCATTGAAAAGAAGCGCATCAACGCCCGCTGCAGCGAATTTCCAGTCAACAACCGCCATTCCACAACAAATAACGCCCCGATAAACAAGGCTGGCTATCAATTAAATATCCACCCGATCGCTCACGATAACCATGCAATACTGGTTTTCCCTGCCGGGCTTCCAACAAAGCCACCTCTTCCGAGCGAAGGAAATGCCATGAACATCCCCAGGTTCTACCGTGCAGCAATTGCCATCAGCGCCCTGTTCATCGGCCTTGCACAATCCGCGCAAGCCGATATCGTTACCTTGGCCGGTGACACGACCGGCGGCCCCACGTTCGACCGGCCACTCGTCAACTTCAGCAATTACTCGCCGAACGGAACCGGCGCTGTGTACGAAAGCATTGCATTCACGGTGGAGGATGAAGGGGAGTATTCGATTACGATGCACGGCCTGGGCTTCGATACCTTTTTGCTCTTGTATGAAACGGCGTTCGATCCAGTTGCCCCGCTGATCAATGGGGTAGTTGCCAACGATGACCTGGTCAGTCTCCGAACGTCCGGCTTCGCTGCGGATTTGGTTGCAGGAGAGCAATATTTCGTCGTTGTTACCGGTTTCTCAAGCGACCAGTTCGGAGCCTATAGCCTCACGATCAGCGGGGACGGCGTCATTTCCGCAGTGCCGGAACCGTCGACCTGGCTGATGCTTGCATTCGGCGTTACGGCGTTTGCCTGCGCGCAGCGCAGGAAGTCAGGGGACTGAGCGCATGCAGGCGAGCACTGGACGCGGAGCCCAGCTCCGCGGTTTTGCCAAGTGCGCCACCGTAATAAATTTCAATACCGTGCAAGCACGGTGTCGCGAGTATCCAACACCTTATGTGTGCACTATTTTCACGTGATTTACGCTTACTCCCCTCATACGATATCTACCAAGAAAAAAATACTGCATATAGAAAACTTCATAAAGTAATACTTAAAAAAAGCTTAATTCAAGCGCCGTGCGTGCAAAAAACTCATGCAATACTGGTCTCGCCGTCGAGATAACTCTTCGGCATAACCTCACCACTTGGAGCAAGAGTCCTTATGAATATCTCGAAGTTCTTGCGTGCAACCGTCGCCACAAGCGCACTGTTTATCGGCCTTGCACAAACCGCCAGCGCTGAAATCGCCACTTATACAGGCACCACCGCAGATGGCCCAACCCTGGATCTGACGCCTTGGGAATTCGAAAACGCTGATGCAGTTTCTTTTGCTCAATACGTTTTCACGGTCGATACGTCAGGTGACTATACCTTCCAGGTGACGGCCGAGTATGACAGCGTGGTCCTGCTGTTCGAGAACAGCTTCGATCCGGCAGATACTTCGGTGAATTTCCTCAACGGTAATGACGATGACGTGTCTCCTACCACATCGTCGCTCTGGGGTGAACTGGAAGCCGGCACCACCTATATCTTTGTCGTCACCGGCTATGACAATACGGAAGCCGGTGAATACAGCCTGACGATTGGCGGTCCCAGCCTGATTTCCGCCGTGCCTGAACCGTCGACCTGGCTGATGCTGGGTATTGGCCTGGCCGCAGTCGGCTACACGGCACGCCGCAAAGCGCAACAGCATTGATTCCCGTGGGCGGAGCCACGCGCTCCGCCATGCATTCATCTCCCCACTGACTCCCCACTGACTCTCATAGGCATTCCAGGGCCGGCAGTGCTGGCAGCGGTACCGGAACCGTCGACGTGGATGATGCTCGGGGATGATGCTCGGTCTTGGACTCGCCGCGGTGGGCTTCGCGGCACGCCGCGAGCCGGTGTAATACCTGGCGAACCGGCGGGGCTCCGCTCCGCCGGTTTTTACCGCCTTGTCTTGAAAGCTCCGTGTCGATGCCCCGGCTCAACTGCCCAGTTATCACACTGGCCAGTTATCACAGCCGAATTCCGACCACGGCATTACACTGCCTTTCCTCCTACACCCTCCCCTCCCGCACGCCTATTCTCCGCCGTCCTGCCGCGTTCTAAGATCGCCGTTACACGATCAATCAGGAGACCATCATGCAAAATCAAGGCAACGGAGGCCGTACCCTGGACCAGAAGACCCATGACGGCACCAGCAGCGCGGGAACAATGGGTACCGGCGGCACGGGCCGCACAGGAACCGATGAAGGTTACGATGAGGCGGTCAACACGCCGTGGAACGGCAGCATGCAATCGGGGCGTACCGACGACCTGCTGTCGGACGGTGCGGATGCGGACCAGGACGGCTTCGCCGCTGGCGGCACCGATGAATTGCGCGATCCTGCCGCTGGCAGCCAGGGCGGCTCCGGTGCGGGCAACCGGCAGCAGCAGCGCGACGAGGATCACGAACAGAGCCTGTCCGGCGGCGGCCGTCCCTCCGATCCGACGGGCCTGCAAGGGTCTGCGGGAAACCAGCAATCGAGCGGGGACGATCGGCAGGGCTGATTGCTTCGCGACGGCGCCGCTGAAACGCTCAGTGGCACCGTCTCATCGCAGCCTCAAGGCACGGCCTCTTGATACCGTTCTTGATACCGCCGTTGTTACCGCCCTTGATACATTCGTCACGTGCCGAATGCTGCCCTCGGCAAGCGGTACAGCACGTGCCGCGACAACGGATGTCCAGCCGGTAGCGCCGGGTGCGCGAAATCCCCTTGCGGATCGCGCACCATTCCCAACCTTTGCATCAATCGCCGCGAGCGGGCATTGTCCGTCACGGTGAACGACACGATCTCGTCGAGAGCCAGCCGCTCGAAGCCGAAGCGCAGCGCGGCGCGCGCGCCTTCGCTGGCCAGTCCGCAACCCCAATAGCGCGACGCCAGCCGCCAGCCCACTTCGTGACAGGGCGCGAACGGCACGCTGAAATCCTGGTATTTCAGGCCGACGAAGCCTGCCAGCTCGCCCGTTTCCTTCAGCTCGGCGGCGAAATAGCAGCAGCCATGCCGCGCATACATCGCATTCTGCGCGTCGAAAAGTGCCGCAGCCTGCTCCGGCGTCACCGGCCCGGGCAGGAACTCCGTCACGGCCGGGTCGGCATTGAGCGCAACGAACGGTTCCACATCCCCGGCGCGCCACAGGCGCAGCAACAGCCTATCGGTAGTCAATACCACCCTGCGCTCCGTCCCAGCTTGCGGCACAATGCCTGGATTACTCATCAGGAGACCTTCCATGATCTACGAAATCGCCGAAATTACCATCAAACCCGGTACCGATGCAGCGTTCGAAGCCGCCGTGCGCGAAGCGGTGCCGCTGTTCCGGCGCGCCAAGGGCTGCGTGTCGATGCGCATCGACCGCACGATCGAACGTCCGGATACGTACCGCCTGCTGGTCGGCTGGGAAACGCTGGAGCATCACACGGTGGACTTCCGCGGCAGTGAAGATTTCCAGGCCTGGCGGGCGCTGGTCGGCGGCTACTTTGCCGAGCCGCCGAAGGTCGAGCACGTGGCAACGGTGGTCGACGGTTTCTGATCGCCACGGCGGGCACCGGCGCGCCGCCATTGTTGTTTTTCCAGCACAATGCGGGCAGGTCAACCCTTACAGGAACTGCCATGCCAGACACCATTCACCGCAACTTCAAAACGGTCGAGGATGCCGAGGCCGCCCGCGCCGCGCTGCTGGACGCCGGCTTTCAAGGCTCGGCCGTGCAACTGAACCTGCACGACACGCGCTCGGCCGACACATCCACGCTGGCCGTCGAAAACATCATGGAATCGCTGACGCCGGACGATGCGGACGATACCGATCATCCGCTGCAGCGCCCGGCCGCGCTGCTGTCCGTCGATGTCGACGGCAGCGAACAGCGCGAACAGGCCACCGCGCTGATGCTGCGCTACGGCGGCGCGGAAGCCTGACCGCCGCGCCCCTTACCCCACCTCAGGCGGCAGGGTGTTCGAACACCTGCCGCAGGTAAGCCAGGAAGGTTTCATCCTTGCTCATCGTCTTGCCTGGCGAGTCGGAGAGCTTGGCCACCGACTGGCCGTTGCAGCGCACCAGCTTCATCACGATGTTCAGCGGCTTCACGCCCAGGTCGTTCGTCAGCCAGGTGCCGATACCGAAGCCCGTCATGATGCGGTCGGCGAAATGGCGGTACAGGTGGATCGCCTTGTCCAGGTCCAGGCCATCGGAAAATACCAGCCGCTTGGTATTGGCATCGATGCGCAGCTTGGCATAGTGGGCGATCGCCTTTTCGCCCCACTCGACCGGGTCGCCGGAATCATGGCGCAGGCCGTCGAACAGCTTGGCGAAATACAAGTCGAAGTCGCGCAGGAACGCATCCATGCCCACGACGTCCGTCAGCGCCGTGCCCAGGTCGCCGCGGAATTCCTGTACCCAGTCCTCCAGCGCCGCTTTCTGGAAGTCGCGCAGCCGCACGCCGAAGGCCTGGAACGACTGCATGTACTCGTGCGCCATCGTGCCGATCGGGTGGATCTTGTAGCGCATCGCCAGGTACACGTTCGACGTGCCCTTGAAGAATTCCGGCACTTCCGCTGCCAGCCTGCCCACCACCTCGTCATGCCATTCGCCGGAGAAGCGGCGGCGCACGCCGAAGTCGGAAAACTCGAACGGGTTGCGCTGCATCGGTTCCCGGCCGAATGCTTTCAGCGCGGCGATCTTCGCGTCCAGGCGCCGGCGGCCTTCGGCCAGCGCGGCTTCCTGGTCGAAGCGGCGGAAGTACAGCTCGTTGACGATGTACAGCACGAAGATCTCGAAGCCCATCACGTGAACTTGCGGCCCGCGCGCGTGGATCAGCAGTTCGTCGCCATTGGTTTCCACGGAAATGAACTTGCGCTGGAAGCGGAACACGGTGAGGAAGTCGACGAAGTCGCTCTTGATGTAGCGTAGCGAGCGAAGATACTCCAGCTCCTCTTCGCGGAACGTCATCGTGCACAGGTGGTCGAGCTGGCGCTCGATCTCGTCCTTCAATTCCGTCAGCGGATAGGCCGGCCTGTTGCGGCACTTGAATTCATACTCGGCCTGCGCGCCAGGGTGCCAGTGCAGCAGCGCCTGCCACATGGAGAATTTGTACAGGTCGGTTTCCAGCAGGCTGCGGACGACGGGTCGGAAGTTTTCGGTCATGTCGGTCGTATCGGTCATCTCGGTCATGTCAGCGCCCAGCATTGACGAGCAGTTCCTGGGCCACGTCGGAGGCCTGCGCGAAGCCCACGCCCGCAGCGCGCATGCGTGCGAAAAACTCCTCCTGCTCCGCGGCGAAGCCCTGTACCGGGCTCATGCAATCGGTGATCAATACCAGCTTCGACGCATCGCTACCGAGGCGCTCGGCGATGTGCTCGACAGTGGACTTCACGCAGTGGCTGCCGGCCTCGCCGGCGATATAGACGCGGTCGGAGGCGCGCAGGCTGGCCAGCAGTTCGCGGTTTTCCTGCGTGCCGGGATCGGCGGCATCGGGCACCTCGGCCATCACCGCCGAATAGTGCTCGGTCCATGGATTGGAGCCCTTGGCGATCTTCGCCACCACGCCCAGCGCCGCGTCTTCCCAGCGGTTGTATGCGGTGCGCACGGCGTCATGCACGTTATGGCCCCAGGTGCCGATCTCGCAGTGCACGGGCCACACCATCAGCCGGTAGCGGCCGGCCGCTTCCAGCGCGTCGAGGTAGGCCAGCGCGCGTTCCTTGCTGGCCCGCTCGCGCGGCAGGAAGCGCGCGGCACGCACGTCGGCCGCGGTGATCTCGGTAAATGGCATGACCGGGCCGCCATCGCCGGCCAGCCAGAACGTCGGATGCGCCACGTGGTAGCGGTGATGGGAATCGAGCGTGACGGTGATCGCCGCGATGCCGGCGCGGCCCCGCTCGATCAGTTGCGCCAGCCGCAGCATGTCGGCATGGGCGCCGGGCACCGGCAGTGCCGGCATGCGCGCCCGCCCGGTGGCCGCGTCGATCGGCAGGGATTCGGGCGGCAGGTCGCAGAAATCGTTTTGTGGATCGATGACGAGCAGGTGCAGTCGGTCTTTCATTGATGGGCTCCGTGGGACGGCAACCCCCATCATACCGGCTGGCATGAAAACCTACCAACGCGTGCGAATCGTATAGCCGAGCTTGGTGACGGCGGGGTTTCGCGGAGCATGCTCCGCGCCTCCGGAACGGTGCAGCCCTGCAGGGCTGTACTCCCCTTGCCAGGCACGGAGACATAGCCGAGCCCGTGTCCCGGTGCCAGGCACGGTGACATAGCCGAGCCCGTGTCCCGGTGCCAGGCACGGTGACACGGGCTCGGCCGCAATTGCCTTATGCGGCGGCCAGTGCGTCGATCGACTGCCGGCTTTTCGCCAGCGTATCGGCCAGTGCCTGCTCGCCCAGCGCCACGCCTTCGGCCTGGATGAAGCTGATGTCGGTGATGCCGAGGAAGCCCAGCACCGCGCGCAGGTAGGTGGCCAGGAAATCGTAGCCGGCGGCCGGGCCTTCGCTATAGACGCCGCCGCTGGCGGTGAATACGTACACCTTCTTGCCGCCGGCCAGGCCGACGGGGCCCGTTTCCGTGTACTTGAAGGTGCGGCCGGCACGGGCGATGTGGTCGATATAAGCCTTCAGGCCGGACGGCACCGAGAAGTTGTACATCGGCGCGCCGATCACGATCACATCGGCGGCCAGCACTTCGTCGACCAGCTTGTCCGACAGCTTCACGGTGAAAGCCTGCTCGGCATTGCGCGCTTCCGGCGGCGTGAAGAAGGCGCCCAGCATTTCCTCGGTCAGGTGCGGCACCGGATTAGCCGCCAGGTCGCGTTCGACCACCGTGTCCGACGGGTGGTTTGCCTGCCATTTGGCGATGAACTCGGCCGACAGCTGGCGCGACAGTGAACCGGACGACCGCACGCTGCTATTGATGTACAGAACGTTTGCCATGATGAACTCCTCGATAAGTGGTGAATTGCAGCCATCATAGAACGGGATTAATATCGACGAAATCCACTTAATTTCAATCGATTCAATCGATTTTCTAGATATGAGAGATCCCGGCCTTCCTTCCCTCGACCAGTTGCGCGTGTTCATCGCGGTGATCGACCATGGCGGCTTCGCCCACGCGGCCCGGGCGCTGCACCGCACGCAGTCGGTCATCAGCTACACGATCGCCAACCTGGAAGACCAGCTGAACATCGCCTTGCTCGACCGCGGCAAGCGCAAGGTGACGCTGACCGAAGCGGGCAAGGCGCTGCTGGCCGATGCGCGCGCCGTATCGGCCAAGGTCGATGGCATGCGCGCCCGCGCCAGGGCCCTGGGTGCGGGACTGGAGGCGGAACTGTGCCTGGTGGTCGACGTGATGTTCCCCATGTGCGTGCTGGTGATACTGCTGGAATCGTTCCAGCGCGAGTACCCGACGGTGGCACTGCGGCTGCACACGGAGGCGCTGGGCGGCGTGGCGCAGATGGTGCTGGACGGCCGCTGCCAGCTGGGCATCAGCGGCATGCCGGTGCACCTGCCGGACCATATCGACCGGCAGCTGGCCGGCCACGTGACGATGATGCCGGTCTGCGCCCCCGGCCACCCGCTGGCCCAGGTGGACGGCGTGGTGCCGACGGCCGCACTGCGCGAACACCTGCAGCTGGTGGTCACCGACCGCAGCCCATTGACGTCGGGGCAGGACTTCGGCGTGGTGGGGCTGCGCGACTGGCGCCTGGCCGACCTGCACTCGAAGCACGCGCTGCTGCGCGGCGGGCTTGGCTGGGGCAGCATGCCCGAGGCGATGATCGCCGAAGACCTGGCCCGAGGCCGCCTGGTACGCCTGCGCCTGCAGGACGGCAATGCGCTGCAGTACCCGCTGTACGTGATCCATCGCGCGGACAACCAGCTGGGCCCCGCGGGGCGCTGGCTGAAAGAGCAGATCCAGACCATCGATTACACGCTCCCGCACGGCGCGTATTGACGCCTTGCCGGGGCACGCAAGCGTTCGCTAAAACCCTCCTACACCGGCGCGGCGTGTGCGCTGACACCCCCTGCCGCCCCCCCGTCCTACGATGATCGCCTGCCGGGGCCGCGCCATTGGCCGCCCCGCTCTGACCGCAAATACAGGAGATCGACATGAGCAGAGAAAAGGACCAGCTCACGAATACGGAAGATGCGGGTTATTTCACCGCCAGCGGCAACCACGCCGCGGGCGAACCCGCCAACGACACCACGCAAGTCAACAGGGCACCTAACATCAATCCGGAGGCAAGCAAGCAAAGCAGTGTCGCCGGCAGCTCGGGAGGAATGGATATGACGCAACAATCAATCGGCGGCCAGGGCGCACAGGACGGCATCAGCGGCACCCCATCGGGCACGCAGGGCGGCCAGAGCGGCCAAGGCATCAACCAGGGCGGCCAGAACCAGCAAAGCTCGCAGGGCCAGTCGGACTACCTGGGCGGCTCGCCGGCGGGCCAGGACGGCATCCGCAACGACCCGCGCACCCAGCCCGACCCGCAGGCACCAAACCGCGACAGCTATGGCGGCCAGCAAACGGGGGCCACCTCGGGCGAGGTCGGCGATGGCCGCAGCCCGCACCAGGTCGCGACCAGCGGCGTGCAGTCGACCCAGCACAGTGCCGGCGGCAGCCTGCAGGCGGATGCCGAGCGCGCCGGACGGCAGGACTACGGCAGCGTGCAGGAGACCACCAGCCCCGGCGGCACCGGCACCCTCGCGGAACACCTGCAGAGCGGTCCCGGCAACAAGCGAGCCGACGCCAACCAGCACGGCGGGTCCGGCAATTCGGGCATGTCGCAAATGAAGGGGCAGCAGCAACAGCAACAGCAGCCGCCGCAGGGCGGCGAATCGGTCGGCGAAGTCGGCGAAAGCGGCTTGAAGGGTAACCAGCAATCGGACAATCAAGGCGTCGGCAGCGGCCGTACCGCCGGCGCGGGCGCCCGTCAAAGCGATGGGGACGACGGTTCGGCGCCTGGCGCGGGCACGGCCCAGCGCGGCTTCGGCGGCAGCGAATCGCTGGGCGGCCAGCAGTCGAGCAGCCCGGGCGGTTCGGGCACGATGGCGAACAAGCAAGGCGGACCGGGCAATCAGCAAGCCGAGCAGTCCGGCAACAATCAGGGCGGCCCCGGCCAGAACGGCTTGTCGCAAATGAAGGAGCAGCAGCGCCAGGGCGGCCCGGGCAGCGGGCAGTCGCAGCAGATGGAACAATCCGCCGGCAAGCCGCACGCCGGTACGGGTGGCGGCCACGGCGGCCAGCATTCCGGCGGCATGGGCGGTGAACGGGGCGGCGACCTGCACAACGTGGGCGCGCAAAGCGGCGAAACGGGCCGGGGCGGACTCGGCGGCAATAACGTCGAGATGCAAGGCTCCAGCAAGGGCAACCAGCAGTCCGGCGAGAACCTGATCGGCCAGACCACGCTGGGCAGCGGCGGCAGCCAGTCCGCCGACCGCGACAGCCTGGATGCGTTGCCGGCCGATGCGATGGGCGGCGAACGCGTGGGCATGGGCAGCCGCGGCCACAGCCAGCAGTCGGACAAGTCCGGCAATGCCCAGGCGGACACGTGGAAAAACCAGGCACGCCCGAACAACCGCAGCGACAACGAGCAGGCCGACCACCAGCTCGGCATGCAGGGCTCGCCAGGCGAACCGGGCCACGATATCGATGACCTGGGCAGCAAGCAGTCCGGCAGTAGCGGCTCGCGGGGCGGCTCGGAAGACCAGCGTTGATCGGGACGTGCGCCGGTAGAAACCTGCGCCGATGAGGCACTGGTGCCGGACACCCGGGTTCAGGTGTCCGGCACCGGTTTTCCCGAACGTCTCAACTCAACCCCGCGGCGTGCAGGCGCCGCCGCAGCCGCCGTACCTCTTCCGTCAGATCCACCACCAGTGCCGCCACCTCTTCGTTCGCGTCGAAATCGCGTTCGATGCGCAGCAGGCTGCGGGCGCGCACCAGGTCGATGCTGGTAAAGCGCCAGGCTTCCGGCGCGGTGTCGCTGCCGCCCAGCAGGATGCCGGTACGCACCCGCTGCACCACCCAGCCCGGTTCCACGGCGCAGGCGCGCGCCAGTTCGTCGAGCGTCAGCGCCGCCTCGTCGAGCGGCACGGCGCGGATCGGTTGTTCGCTTGCCATTGCGGTCTCCCCCTTACAAGCCGCGGCGCGGGTCGAAACTGAATTCGCGCGCCATTTTTTCGTACAGCGCCTTCGCCTGCGGCGTGTCCGCCGGCGGCAGCGCGATCTCCAGCAACAGGTACAGGTCGCCGGCCGGCGCGGCGGCCGTGCTGGGAATGCCCCGGCCCTTCAGTCGCAGCTTGCGCCCGCCCTGCGATCCCGGCGGCACCGTGACCGACACGCGGCCGGACGGTGTCGCCACCTCGATGCCCGCGCCCAGCGCCGCCTCCCACGGCGCCACCGGCACCGACTGGTACACGTCGCGCCCTTCGACGCGGTAGCGGCGTTCCCCGGCAAAGCGGATTTCCAGGTACAGGTCGCCCGCGGCCGCCCCGCCGCTGCCCGGCTGGCCCTGCCCTGCCAGCCGCAACTGCTGGCCCTCGGTCACGCCTTTCGGGATCGTCACGTCCAGCGTGCGTTCGCGCGTGACCACGCGCCCGCCGCCGTCGGCCTGCGGCACGCGCAGGCTGATCGTGCGGCTGGCGCCGTGGTAGGCATCGCGCAGCGCGATCTCGATGACGGCATGGCTGTCTTCGCCGCGCGCCTGGAAGCCGCGCCGGCGCGCCCCGCCCACGTGGGCGAACAGGTCCTGGAAGAAATCGCTGTCCGCGTCGCCGAACGACTCGAAGCCCGAGCCCCAGTCCGGCGGCGGCCGGAACTGCCCGCCATCGGCCTGGCGGTATTGCGGCTTGCCCAGTTCGTCGTAGGCGGCCCGTTTTTCCGCGTCGCCCAGCACGCCGTAGGCTTCGTTCAGTTCCTTCGTCCTGGCATCCGCGTCCGCTTCCTTGCTGACGTCCGGATGGTACTTGCGCACCAGCTTGCGGTAAGCCGCCTTGATCTCGTCGGCGCCCGCCGTCTTCGGCACGCCCAGCACGGCGTAGTAATCCTTGTACTCCACGATAGGCTCTCCTGTCGCGCGTTGAAGGTGTGGTCTGCTGCCGGGCATCAGGTTACAACAAAACCACTGCGTCACGTTCACGCACCAGGGCAGTGCATGGCTCTCCCATCTGTGGGTAGAATGGCAAGTTCCACCTTACAGAACCGTACCGATGCCCTATTCGTTCACGCTGCCCAATATCCGCAAAGAAGCCGCCGCGCTGTGGCACCTGGCCTGGCCGGTCCTGATCGGCCAGCTGGCCACCGTGGGCATGGGCGTGGCGGACGTGGCGATGACAGGACACACCAGCGCCGCCGAACTGGCCGCCGTGTCGCTGGGCGCGTCGGTATGGTCGATCATCCTCGTTACCGTCAACGGCACGATGATGGCCGTGAACACGGTGGTGGCGCACCAGGTGGGCGCCGGCGCGTTCGACAGGATCCCGCACTCGGTGCGGCAGGCGTTGTGGAAAGCGGTCGGCGTCGGCATCGTGGCCGCGCTGGCGGCCAACCTGGCCACGCTGCTGTTCGACCACCTGCAACTCGAGCCCGAGGTGAACGCGCGCGCATCGATGTTCGTGCACATCGTCAGCGTCGGCCTGCTGCCGTTCGCCGCCTACCGGGCGCTGTACGGCTACAGCGCCAGCATCAACCAGACCAAGCCCGTGATGGTGATCGCGCTGATCGGCCTGGCCGTCAACATCGCCGTCAACTGGCTGCTGGTGTTCGGCAACCTGGGATTCCCGAAGATGGGGGCGCTGGGTTGCGCCGTGGCCACCGGCGCCGTCGTCTGGCTCGACCTGCTGGCGATCGTCGTGTGGATCAGGATTTCCTCCGCCTACCGGGCCTCGTACCCGTTCGACAAATGGGAATGGCCGCACTGGCCCGAGGTCTGGAACATGCTGAAGCTGGGCGTGCCGATCGGCGTCACGTACTTCGCCGAGGTCAGCGTGTTCGGCGCCGTCAGCCTGCTGGTGGCGCGCTTCGGCGTCGTCACCGTGTCGGCGCACCAGATCGCGCTGAACTTCTCTTCGCTGACGTTCATGGTGCCGCTGTCGTTCGGCATCGGCATGATCGCCCGCGTCGGCCAGGCGCTGGGCGAAGGCAATCCGCAGCGTGCCCGCTTCGCCTCGTTCGTCGGGCTGTGGATGTCGACCGGTTTCGCGGTGCTGTCGGCGCTGTTCATCGCGCTGTTCCGCCATCAGATCGCCGCCGCCTACACATCCGACGTGGCGGTGCAGGAAATGTGCGCCCACCTACTGCTGTTCGCCGCGCTGTTCCAGCTGTCCGACGCCATGCAGGTGGCGGCATCGTGCGCCATTCGCGGCTACAAGGTCACGCGCGGCCCGATGGTGATCCAGCTGATTGCGTTCTGGGGCGTAGCGCTGCCGGTCGGCTGCGTGCTCGGCCTGGCGCCGCAATGGCTGCCGTTCGCGCCGGCCGAGCCGATGTCGGCCACCGGCTTCTGGATCGGCCTGGTGCTGGGCCTGACGGTGGCCGCGGTGCTGCTGACAGCCTACCTGCAGCGGCTGTCGCGCCAGCGGGCCATGCAACCCGCATCGGTTGCCAAATGAAAGTGGGCAATAACGCCTGATTTCCGAACTTTCGCGCCTCGCCAGTGGCGGCTGAGTCTGGTATCGTTTTGCGATTTTCACCCTATAACAAATCGTTCATTTCGGGACCTTCATGCGCACCGCTCTCAGTATCCTGGCCCTGCTGGCCGCCGGCACGGCATCCGCCGACCGCCTGACCCTCGACCGCCTGCACAGCGATCCCGCGCTTGCCGGCAACGGCGTGCGTGCGCTGAAGGTGTCGCCCGACGGCGCCAGGGTGACGTTCCTGCGCGGCCGCCCCGACAACCAGTTCCAGATGGACCTGTGGGAGTTCAACCTGAAGGACAAGTCGACTCGGCGCCTGGTCGACTCGAAGGTGCTGGTGGCCGAGGAAAACCTGTCCGATGCGGAAAAGGCGCGCCGCGAGCGCGAGCGCACCGCGGCATTGAAAGGCATCATCAACTACAGCTGGTCGCCGGACGGCAAGCGCCTGCTGGTGCCGATCGCCGGCAATTTGTACCTGATCGAGGTCGCCAGGCCGGATGCGGCGCGACTGGTCGCCTCGGGCAACGTGACCGATCCGAAGATCTCGCCGAAGGGCAAGTACGTGTCGTTCGTGCGCGACCAGAACCTGTACGTGATCGACCTGGCCACCGGCAAGGAAAAGGCGCTGACCACGGATGGCAAGGGCACGCTGCACAACGGCGAAGCGGAGTTCGTGGCGCAGGAGGAAATGCACCAGTACACCGGCTACTACTGGGCCCCGGACGATTCGGCCGTGGCCTACCGCCGCTACGACGAAGCGCAGGTGCCGGTGGCGCGCCGCTTCGAGATCTATGCCGACCGCACCGACGTGATCGAGCAGCGCTACCCGGCCGCCGGCGACAAGAACGCGATCGTGGAACTGCGCATCGTCGATCCGGCCACCGGCGCGACGAAGGACGTGGACCTGGGCGCGGAGAAGGATATCTACCTGGTGCGCGCCGATTTTTCCGCGGACAGCAAGAAGCTGCTGTTCCAGCGCCAGACGCGCGACCAGAAGAAACTGGAACTGATCGCCGTCGATACCGCCACGCTGGCGCAGAAGGTGCTCGTCACCGAAACGGCGAAGACGTGGACCGACATCAACGACGACCTGCGCTTCCTGTCCGGCGGCAAGGGCTTCGTGTGGTCGTCGCACCGCACCGGCCGCAACCACCTGTACCTGTTCGACATGGACGGCAACGTCAAGCATGCGCTGACGAAGGGTGAATGGGGCATCGACAACCTGCTGGCCGTGGATGAACAGGCGGGCAAGGTGTACTTCTCGTCGAACAAGGACGCGATCATCGACAAGCAGACCTACGCGGTCTCGCTGGACGGCCGCAATGCCGACAAGCCGGTGCGCGTAACGCAGGCCGACGGCTGGCACGACACCACGTTCGCTCGCAACGGCCAGCTGTTCGTCGACACCTGGTCCGATCCGGCCAACCCGCCGCAGGTATCGATCCGCAAACCGGACGGCGCGATCCTGACGTGGCTGGAAAAGAACGAGGTCAATGCATCGCACCCGTACTACCAGTACAAGTCGGACCACCTGCCGGTGGAATACGGCACGCTGCAGGCCAGCGACGGGCAGACGCTGTACTGGTCGATGATCAAGCCCTATCGCTTCGATCCGGCGAAGAAGTATCCGGTGTACCTGTCCACCTACGGCGGTCCGGGTCCGCAGTACGTGTCGCGCAAGTGGGGCGATCCGTTCGACATGTACATGGCGCAGCAGGGCTACGTGGTGTTCCGCCTCGATAACCGCGGCTCGGGCCGCCGCGAGCGGGCGTTCACGGATGCGATCTACCGCAACCTGGGCAAGGTGGAAGTGGAAGACCAGCTGGCCGGCATCGACTTCCTCGGCAAGCAGGCCTTCGTCGATCCGAAGCGCATCGGCGTGTATGGCTGGAGCTATGGCGGCTTCATGGCGCTGCGCCTGCTGTCGCAGGGTTCGGACAAGATCGCCGCCGGCGTTTCCGGCGCCCCCGTCACCGACTGGGCACTGTACGACACGCACTACACGGAGCGCTTCATGGACAAGCCTTCGGAGAACAAGGCTGGCTATGCCGACAGCACCGTGTTCGCGCACGTCGACGGCCTGAAATCGAACCTGCTGCTGATCCACGGCATGGCCGACGACAACGTGCTGTTCACCAACACCACGAAGATGATCGACGCCCTGGTCAACCGCGGCGTGCAGTTCGACCTGATGACCTACCCGGGCGCCAAGCATGGCGTATCGGACCGCAAGCAGCGCAAGCACGTGCAGGTTGGCATCGATGCGTTCTTCCGCAAGCATTTGAAGCCGGACACGGTGCAGTAAAGCGCAGGCTCCTCACGGGAATACCGGTTCCGACACCATTCGCAAGCGAATGATGTCCGACACCAGCCAGTTGCCTGGTGCGTTCCCAAAGCAAAACAGCCGCCCGAGGGCGGCTGTTTTACCATCGGCGCTGGGCCGATACCTGTGATTACAGGCCCTGGCGGTTGCCGCGGTTGATGGTGACGTCGTTGTCCAGCGTATCTTCGACGGCTTCGCGGGCGTCGCCGACTTTCTTCTGGATCTTGCCTTCAGCCTGGTTTTTCAGGCCCTTGGCCTGCTGCTTCGAGCTGCCGACCAGTTCACCGGCTTCTTCCTGGATCTTGCCGCCGACTTCCTTTGCCTTGCCTTTGATTTGATCGCTGTTCATGATCGAGCTCCTCTATGCGTTGCGGCTGGCGCACCACGATGGTCCGCCGCCTTTTGAACACACGCTGTAATGCGTGTGGATGGAGAAATCATACGATCAGTCATTATTTCCCTCCGTACGTCCCCTAACATTGCAAAAATAATCAGCTACCAACGGTCAAGGTTAAGTTTCGCCTAAGCGTTATTACCCGGTCACCACACCCGCACGCGTGCTTCCGGTGCCAGGTACAGTTTCTGGCCGGGCTGCACGTCGAATGCCTGGTACCAGTCGTCCAGGTTGCGCACCGTGTAGGTACGCCACTGTGCTGGCGCGTGCTCGTCCGTGGCGACCTGGTTGCGCAGCGATGCCTCGCGCGACTTGTCGCGCCACGCCTGCGCGTAGCCCAGGAAGAACTGGCGATCCGACTCCGGGCTGCCCTTGCCGCCCAGCGAAGCATGGTAGGCATCCAGCGCGGCCGCCAGGCCGGCCAGGTCGGCCAGGTTCTCGGCAAGCGTCAGTTGCCCGTTGAGCTTCAGGTCGGGGAAGGCCTCGTAGGCCGAATACTGCGCCACCAGCACCTGCGCCGCCTTGGCGAAATGGTCGCGGTCCGCCTTTGTCCACCAGTCGCGCAGCCGGCCCTTCGAGTCGAATTCGGCGCCGATATTGTCGAAGCTGTGACTGATCTCGTGGCCGATCACGGAACCGATGGCACCGTAGTTGACGGCGTCGCTGCCGTTCGGATCGAAGAACGGCGGCTGCAGGATCGCGGCGGGGAAGTTCAGCGCATTCTGCATCGGCATGTTGACGGCATTGACGAGCTGCGGCGGCATCGACCATTCCTTTGGATCGACCTTGGTACCCAGCTTGGCCAGTTCCAGCTTGTAATGGTACTGGGCGGCGCGATACGCGTTGCCGAATGCATCGTCCGGCTTGACTTCCAGGCCGGCGTACGTCGTCCACTTTTCAGGGTAGCCCACGCCCACGTACAGCACGTCCAGCTTGGCGTGCGCTTCGCGCTTCGTGGCCGGTGCCATCCAGTCGAGCCGGTCGATGCGCTGGTGGAAGGCGTTGACGATGTTCGTCACCATCTGCTGCACCCTGGCTTTCGCCTCCGGCGGGAAATACTTGTCGACGTACATCTTGCCCACGGCTTCCGGCATTGCCGCGTTCAGCGCCGCCAGGCTGCGCTTCCAGCGCGGCGACAGCTGCGGCGTGCCGCTCAGCGTACGGCCGTAGAAATCGAAGCGCTGGTCGACGAACGCCTTCGGCAGCGCACCGGCGTGCTGGTTGATCGTGTGGAATGCCAGCCAGTCCTGCCATGTCTGCACCGGCATTTCGGCCACCAGCGCCGCCGCGCCGGTGATGGCCCGCGGGTGATAGACGATGAATTTCCTTTGCTTGCCAAGGCCGGCGGCCTGGAAGAAGGCCTTCCAGTCGAGGCCGGGAGCCCTGGCGGCGAAGTCCTTGTCGGTCCACACATTGTTGGCCTTCTGGACGTCGGACGATTCTTCGCGCAGGCCATGCGCCTGCGCCAGCTTGCGCTCCAGTTCGAAGACGCGGGCCGCGCGCGCTTCCGGTTCCGTGAAACCGGCCAGTTTCAGCATGGCCGCGATATGCGCCTGGTACGCCGTGCGCAGGCGGCTCATCCGTTCGTTCTCTTCCAGGTAGAACGCGCGATCCGGCATGCCGAGGCCGCCCTGCAGCAGGTAAGGCACATAATTGTCGGGATCCTTGAAGCCCTGGGCGATCCACACGCCGAACAGGTTCTCGGTGGCGAAGTCGGTGGCGTTCAGCGGATCGACGTCGGCACGCAGGCTGGCGCCCAGCGCCTGCGTCAGGCCGGCCCTGTCACGGATTGCCGCGATCCGCGACAGGGCCGGCCGCAGGGGCGCCGTGCCGCGCCCTTCGATGCCGGCTTCATCCATCAGCGCCCCGTAATACGCGGCGACCTTTTTCGCATCGCCCGCGCCTGGCTGGCGGCCGGCGGCGTCGATCAGTTGCAGGATGCGCTGGCTGGTGTCCTCGACCAGCGCCTGGCCGGCGCTCCAGCCGCTGCGGTCGGCGGGGATCTCGGTCGCGGCCAGCCACTGGCCGTTGGCGAACGTGTAGAAATCGTCGCCGGGCAGCACCGCGGCGGTTCTATGTTCGCCTTGGACATTCAGCGGCGCAGGCTGCTGCGCATTGGCGCTCATCATGGTCAGTGCGGCGCACAGCGCCACGGCGAGGGTGCTCGTCCGCGGCGGGCGGCGCAGTACTCGGAAGGCTTGCATAAAGTCCCTTGTTTTGTCTGTTGTGAACGATTTTTTTGGCGTGGTACGCCAGCCTGCACTGTAGCCATGCGCCCTTTCCGTGACGAGCTTTGTGCGACAGACTGCGGAAATCGCGGCTAGCCTGCTGAAGCAAGGCCGAAACGCACGGTGCGGAAAGCGCTCGGCTAAATGAAAAATCCGTTATAGTTCACTTACAGCAACACATTTGGAGGCCACCGCGATGACACTGCAAGAATTGTTCGACCAACCCGCCGCGCTGCCGACGGCGCCCAGGGTCGTGCAGGAACTGGTGGCCAGCTTCGACAAGGCATCCGCGTCCACCGAGGACATCGCGCGCAAGGTATCGCTCGACCCGGTGCTGAGCGCCAAGCTGCTGCGCCTGGCGAACTCGGCGTATTACAACCTGTCGCGCAGCATCGGCACCGTCGAGGATGCGGTGCTGATGCTGGGTTTCGTGGCGGTGCGCACGCTCGTCATCAGTTCCGGGCTCGTCAATGGCTTCAAGTCCGTTACCGGACTCGACCTGGGTGACTTCTGGCGCCACAGCATGCGCACGGCCGTGGCCGCCAAATGGATCGCGAAGAAAACACGCGACAACGGCGAGCTGGCGTTCATGATCGGCATGATGCACGCCATCGGGCAGCTGGTGATCCACTCGGCAATGCCCGAGAAGGCCGTGGCGCTGGATGCCGTCGCCCCACCGCTCGACGAGCGCCGCCTGGCCGTCGAACGCGATGCCCTGGGCTTTACGTATGCCGACGTGGGCGCAGAGCTGGCCCGGCGCTGGCAGTTTCCCGCCGTGTTCTCCGATGCGATCGCGGCCTTCCCCGCGCCGCTCGACCGCGGCGCCGTGGACCGGCTGGCCGCCATCGTCCACATTGCCGCCTGGCGCGTCCGTGCCGGCGACAATGCCGAACTGGCCGAGCATTTCCCGCAGGCGGTGGGCGACGTGCTCGGTCTGGATGCGAGCGTCATCGACGACATGCCGCCGCTCGACGAGCTGACGGCCGGACTGGACGAGATGATGAAATAACTAGTCTTGTCTTGCGGGTAATGCCTGAAACTCTTTACATATTATTTTTCAAAAAGGCCTAAAGTTTCGTCCGCCCCTGACGTAAATCATGACAAGCAGTACTCCGATCACGATTACGAATTCATAAGTGGGCGCCATGACCTCGACCGAAGTTCTCTCGATGTATGAAAATATTGCCGGCCTGACCAGCAAGATGGTCGTGGCGGCCCAGGTCAGCGACTGGAACACGCTGGACCGTCTCGAGAACCAGTGCGCCGCGCAATCGGTCGGCACGCTCGGCGGCATGCCGGCACTGGAAGGCAGCGCGCGCCAGCGCAAGATCGACCTGCTGAAGCAGATCATGGCCAACGACCGGGCGATCCGCGACGTGACCGAACCATGGATGGGCCGGCTGAACGGCTGAATCACCTCCAAAAATGAAAAGCGCCCCGCGGGGCGCTTTTTTGTTGCCTGCGTTTTGTTGCCTGAAAAATGGGGACGGACCCTATTTTCCAGGCAACGTTCAACGTGCGCCTGACAGCGGGTCCGTAAATAGGGACGCACCGGACCGTCTGTTTTTCAAGCAATTTTCACTGTGCTTGCAACCTCTGCATCAGGCCGCCCTGCTCTCCGGCTGGCCCGCGGGCGCGATCGCGGGCTCGACCCTTGCCGGGATGTCATCGTCTTCGCGGCTCCAGCTCTGCCGCACGATCGGGCTGCGCTTCAGTTTGGCCTTGCGGATGAAGTGCACGATCACACCAAAGATCACCAGCAGCACGAGACTGCCGGCGAACAGGAACGTCAGCAGTTTGGGCCGGGAGATCTTGATTTCCTTTTTCGGCTCCGGCGGCGGCGGCGCGGCTTCCTTTTTTTCCTGCGGCTTGATTTCCGGTTCCGGGAGCGGGGCGACCGCCGCTTCGCCACCAGTTTGCGCCCGGGGCGCGGCTTCCGTCGTGGTGCCATCGGCAACAGCCGGCGCAACGACGGAAGCCTGGGCCGGCACGGTGGCGGGAGCAGCGGCCGTAGCCGTTGGTGTCGCGGCGGATGCGGCGGCGCGTACCGGCTGCGCAGCCGCTGCCGCTACCGTCATCGCATCCGGAGTCTTTACCGTTGCAGTGGCGTGATGGGCGGATGGCGCAGCCACCGGCGCCGTATTCGCGTTGCCTGGCACCGGTACGGTGACGCGGACAGCGCCGGCCTGTGTCGTCATAGCCAGCTGGGCCTGCAGCGACTTCAGCTTGCCTTCCAGTTCGGCGAGCTTGTTCAGCATCGCCGGATCGTCCGTTCCACCGGCAGGCTTGGCGCCGCTTCCGGCTCGCGGCGCCGTTTCCACTGCCTTCACGACCTTCGGCTGGGCCGCCGGTTGGGTGGCGGCTTCCACGCTGGCCTTGGTCGCCCGCGCCGCTTCGGCCAGTTCGGCCCGCGATGGCAGGAACGAGGGTTGCGGTGTCTTTTTCTCCACCGCGGCCGTTTGCCTTGCTTCCTGGCCGGCCTGCGGACCGGTTTCCTGCTTTGGGGATGGCCTTGCTTCCGCTTCCGTTACCGCCACCGCGGGCTTGCCCGGCCTGGCCTGGCGCCTGAAATCGTCGGCCGTGGACGCATATTTCAAGGCTTCCTTGCGCACATCCCGCGCGCCGGCGGCTGGCCGGGAACTCGCCGGCGCGGCAGGTTCGATCTTTCCGCCACGGGAAGCGATCGCCCGCTCGACGGCACCGAGCAGTTCGCGCTCTTTTGCCGTTGCTTCCGTGCCGGGCGATGCGGTGGCGACCAGCCGGGCGACCGGCCTGGCAGGACGCTCGGCGGCAATGGCAACCGCAGAGGGTGCCGGCGCGGGCGCAGCAGCCAAGGCTGCCGGCGCGGACGAGGACGTCGGTGTGGGTGTGGGTATGGGTGGGGATGCGGGCGCTGGCGACAGCCACAACGTCACGCCCCGCACGCGTTCCCTGCCGCCGGAAACCAGCTGGAAATACAGGTGCAACACCTCCGCCTGCACCGGCGCGCTGGTGGTCACCTGCAGCACCCGGCGGCTGTCACGCCGCGCGACGGTAATCTGGGCGCCGGCCAGTGCCGGGTTCATCTTGACATTGGCGCCCTGGAACACATCGGGCCGGGCCAGGCGCACTTGCAGGTCGGCCAGTTCCTGCGCCGTCAGGTCGGTCAGCTCGATATCGGCCGACAGCGGCTGCCCGCTGTGGGAGCGCACCGACGCATCGCCGAGCTCGGCGGCATGGGCACCGGTGGCGGCAGCCAGCGCCAGCACGGCCAGGCGGGAAGAACGAAGCAGGAACGACATGTTGAGCTCACTAGCGAAAATTTCCGTGACGTAAGTGTTTAACGGCGGAAATTTCCTGTTATTGAGTCCTCAAACCGAAATTCATCGGTGGGTTACACTCGATGCATCACTTTTCCCGAGGATGCCATGGACAGTAGAACCGAACGCGACAGTTTTGGCCCGATCGAGGTGCCGGCAAACCAGCTGTGGGGCGCGCAGACGCAGCGCTCGCTCCATCACTTCCATATCTCCACCGAAAAAATGGCACCCGAGCTGATCGCGGCGCTGGCCAGCGTGAAGCGGGCGGCGGCGCGCGTCAATGTCGACCTCGGCGTGCTCGATGCCACCAAGGCCGATGCGATCGTGCGCGCCGCCGACGAGGTGCTGGAAGGCAAGCACGCCGGCGAGTTCCCGTTGTCGGTTTGGCAAACCGGCTCCGGTACCCAGTCGAACATGAACATGAACGAGGTACTGGCGAACCGCGGCTCCGAACTGCTGGGCGGTGTCCGCGGCGAAGAGCGCAAGCTGCATCCGAACGACGACGTCAACAAGGGCCAGTCGTCGAACGACATCTTCCCCACCGCGATGCACGTGGCGGCCGCCGTCGCACTGGCCCGGGACGTGGTGCCGGCGCTGCACCAGCTGCGCGCCACGCTGGCCGGCAAGGCCCAGGCCTTTGCCGACATCGTCAAGATCGGCCGCACCCACTTGCAGGATGCCACGCCGCTCACGCTGGGCCAGGAATTCTCCGGCTACGTGGCGCAGCTCGACTACGCCGAACGCGCGATCGAGCATGCGCTGCCCGCCGTGCTCCAGCTGGCCGCGGGCGGCACCGCCGTCGGCACCGGCCTGAATGCGCATCCGGAATACGCCACGCGCATTGCCGCCGAGCTGGCCCAGCGCCTGCAGTTGCCGTTCCAGAGCGCCGCCAACAAGTTCGCCGCACTGGCCGGCCACGAAGCGCTGGTAGCGGCGCACGGCGCACTGAAGACGCTGGCAACGAGCCTGTTCAAGATCGCCAACGACGTGCGGTGGATGGCTTCCGGCCCCCGCTCCGGCCTGGGCGAGATCACCATCCCGGAAAACGAACCGGGCAGCTCGATCATGCCGGGCAAGGTCAATCCCACGCAGTGCGAAGCCCTGACGATGCTGTGCGCGCAAGTGTTCGGCAACGATGTGGCGATCAGTATCGGCGGCGCCTCCGGCAACTTCGAGCTGAACGTCTACAAGCCGCTGATCGCCCATAACTTCCTGCAAAGCGCGCGGCTGCTGGCCGACGGCATGCGCAGCTTCGACGAGCATTGCGCTCGCGGCATCGAACCGGACCGCGCACGCATCGGCGAACTGATGGAGCGCTCGCTGATGCTGGTGACGGCACTGGCGCCGCACATCGGGTATGATCGCGCCGCCCAGATTGCCAAGAAGGCGCAGCATGAAGGCACCACGCTGAAGGAAGCCGCGCTCGCGCTCGGCTTCGTGACGGCCGAGCAGTTCGACGCGTGGATCGTGCCGCTGGCGATGACACGGCCGGGGGCCAAGGGCTGACCCGGCCACAAGGACCGGACATTATTCAACGGCGAACTTAATAAGTCGATAATAATTGCCGGTCTTACAAGAATGAGGATAAAATGCAAAAAGTAGATTTTGAATTAACGTCGGAATTCATCGAACTGAACCAGCTGCTGAAGGTTGTCGGCTTGTGCGACAGCGGCGGCGCCGGCAAGCAGATCGTGGCCAGCGGCGATGTACGGGTGGATGGCAAGCAGGAATTGCGCAAGACCGCCAAGATCCGCACCGGCCAGGTGGTCACTGTCGGCGACGTACGCATTGCCGTGCGGGGTCAGGCGGGTTCCGGCGGGGCTTAATCTGCCGCAAACCCTGCACCACCTTGGCGGATATAGTGGACAGGATTTAGGGCAGGAAATCCACCTATCCGGAGCGCGCATGGACCATTTCGATCCCACCCGACACCCTGAACCGCCGAAGTTCGGCTCTCAATCCAACTCGCAGTTCGGCTCGCAATCCAATGCGCAGTTCGGCTCACAATCCAACGCGCAGTTCGGCTCGCAGTCCAACGCGCAGTTCGGCTCGCAGTCCAACGCGCATCCGGATCCGCGGTTCGATGCGCAATCGAACGCCCAGCCGGATACGCCGACGCCCCCGATCCAGCATCGGCTGATCAGCGATTTACAGCAAGTGATCGACAATGCCGAAGACCTGTTGCATTGCACCGACAGCGCGCGTGACGGGGCTTACCGGGCGGCGCGCGACAAGCTGGCCCAGACACTGGCCGCCGCGACCGAAGAATTGCAGCGCATCGAGGATGCCCAGCTCGAACGCATGATCGCCGCCACGCACGAAGCCAGCATCCGCCATGACGACAGGACCGGCGAAGCCCGGCTGTTACGCGCTTTCCACTGAATTGTTATCTGTGCGCAGTGCCGCGAACGCGGCATGCGCCATCCACTGTCCCAGCCGGGGCGCCAGGTCGAAATCCGCATCCACCGCCAGCGCCGCATCGAGCGCCGCGCCAACCGGTGCGCCCTGCTCCAGCGCCGCCAGTGCGCGATACGCGCCTTCATGCAGCACCAGGACGTCCGGTTTCCAGCCGGGCCGGTGCACCAATCCATGCGAAGGCTGCGCAATATCGTTCGGGAAAGGCACGCCGCTGTCCGGCTGATGGGCTTGCCATAGCGGCACCACGGCCCAGCGCGATGCGAAGACGGCCGCGGCCGGATGCGGCACGAACCGCGCCTGCTCGAACGCCGCCGGTGCCAGGTGCGCCAGCGCAGCCGGGCCCAGCGGCTCGGCATCGGCGGCGTAGTACGCACGGTGCAGCAGCCATTCCAGGCGCGCCATGTCGGGCAGGTACGGCAGGTCGGCCACATGCGGGAAACCGTCGAGGAAGGCCGCGAAGCCGGTACCGAACTCATTCAGGTCGGCGCTCTCGCTTCCGTGCTGCGTGCCGTACTCGCGGGCCAGCGCGGCCAGGAAATCGTCGCCGACCAGTTGGGCGATGACGGGAAAGGCTCCCGCCAGCGCGCGGTGCCAGCTGCCGGCCAGGTTGCCGCGATAGACTGCCAGCCGGGATGCCAGGGGTGCGGGCCGCAACGCACTGGCCAGTGTCCGCTCCCCTTCGGCCGACAACAGGGCGGTGGCGAAAGCCTGCTGCAAGGCCGCCAACGACACGCTGTCCGGTGCATTCTCTTGCGCCGGCTGCTGCATCGGCTCTTGCGGCGGCACCGGCCGGACGCATACGGCCTGGCTGGATGCCGCGGCCTTCTCCAGCAGCGCGGAAGCCTTGTCCGCCTCGGCCAGCAGCATGTCCAGCGGCGGCACGCCGGCATCCCATTCGACCAGCGTGGGAACGGCACCGAAACGGGCCAGCGCCGCTTCGTACAGGCGCCACACCGGTTCGGCGATCGCCGCGCCATGGTGATCGATGACGACATCCGGGGTCGCCAAGTGGCCGCCCAGGTGAAATTCGCCGACCAGCCCCGGTGCGATGGCTGCCAGCGCGGCATGGACATCCTCGCCGTGGTTGCACTGGTTGACGTACAGGTTATTCATGTCGAGCACGAGGCCGCAGCCGGTGCGGCGTGCCAGCGCGGCCAGGAATTGCGCTTCGCTCATCGTATCGGCGGAAAAGCGCACATAGGCCGACACATTCTCGACGAGAATCTGCCGCTTCAGCACATCCTGCATGCGCGCCACGCGGGCGGCCACGAGGTCGAGCGTGGCGTCATCCAGCGTCAGCGGCAGCAGGTCGTGCAAGTGCCGGCCGGGCACGGCGCCCCAGCTCAGGTGTTCGGAAACGAGGAATGGATCGATGCGGTCGACCAGTCCGCGGATGCGTTCCAGGTGGCCCGGCACGCAGCCGTGGGCCGAGCCCAGGCCAAGGCCCACGCCATGCAGGCTGACGGGATAATCGCGCCGCAGGCGCTGCAGCACCTGCAGGTCCCGCCCGCCTTCTCCCAGGTAGTTCTCGGTATGCACCTCGAGCCAGCCGGCGCGCGGCCGGCCTTCGAGGAAATCGCGGTAGTGCGGCGTGCGCAGCCCTACGCCGGCGAGCGTGGCCGCGGCGGCCATTGCCTTACTTGGCCGGGGCTGGCGGCGTGGTCTTGCCGCCCAGTTTTTCGCAGGTACCCTTGGCCACCCACTTCCATTCGGTGGGGGCGTTGTCGGTACGCGCCATCGACGCGCAGCCGTGGGCCCCGTCCGACGACCCGCAATCGTTCTGGCCGGCTTTCGCCACGCCATAGCACTTTTCCTTGTCCGGCCCGCCACCCATCTGCGCCTGCGCGGCACCCGCCGCGCACGTGGCGGCCAGTGCCGCCGCGATCATTGCTGCCTTGTTCATCGTTACTCCAGTCAGTCTAACCCGCCGATTCTAGCGAATAGTTTCCAAACCATGGGGTCTGACCCCGGTTTTGGCAATAAAAAAACCCGCGGCTCACGAGGAGCAGCGGGTCAGCGCGCTCGGGGACGCGCTCAAGCCGTGGTATTGATCCGGTTGCCCAGGTGCGGTGGCAGGTTGGGCGCGCTCTGCGCCGCCGGCAGCGCATCGATCAGCGCGGCGGCGGACGACGCCTGCACATCCATCGCCTTCTTCAAAACCGCCATGCTGACGTCCTGCCTGGTACCGGTCTCGGCGATCGTCGTCGACAGCCGGGCAATGCTCATTGCGTCCATGTTTCCTCCACTGTGCCTCGCGGTGAGGCTGAACTTTCCCGCATATCCATGGTTTACGGAAGAGTCACGGCAAACTTGAGGGCTTCATCGACATCCATGACGTCTTCGTTACGCCACCGGCGGCATTTTCTTCAGCAGCCATGCCAGGATGGCATCGCGATCGTCGAGATCGAGCCAGTCGACGTGCGGCGCCAGGCCGGCTGGGCGCGGCAGCGTGGACGCCACGGCGACGATGTGCGCGTCGTTCGGATACAGCGGTCCCTTGTCACCGACACCGCGGTGGATTTCCAGCTTGTCGATCGGATAGGACTTGAAGCCTTCGACCAGCGTCAGGTCGGCCGGCGCCAGTCGGGCCAGCTGTTCGTCCAGGGACGGTTCCGGCGCGCCGCGCAATTCGCGCACGATCGCAAACCGGAAAGGCGACGCGACCATGACCTCGGCCGCACCGGCGCGCCGTAGCCGGGCGCTGTCCTTGCCGGGCGGTTCCAGCTCCAGGTCGTGATGGCTGTGCTTGATGACATTGACCTTGCGGCCCCGTTCGGCCAACTGGCCGATGAGGTACTCCAGCAGCGTGGTCTTGCCGCTGCCCGACCGGCCGACAATGCCGATCACCGGCGCCGCGGCGGCAGGTGTGTGCTCCATTCTTGCTCCTGTCAGAATGGAGGCATTATAGGGGAACGGGTCCCGGGAACAGGTGCGTGGAACAGGTCCGTGCGGCCGCCAGGAAGAAAGTCCGCGCGGCCGTGTAGTAGCCCTTACTGGTCGGGCCGGAACGGGCCGTCGCCGCCGCCCTTGCTCATCAGGCAGATCAGTCCGACGCAGGCCAGTATGACGACCAGCACGCCCGGTTCGGAAGCGGCACTGTCGGGCAGGTAAGCTGCGCGCACAGGCGCCGCGGCGGCCAGCAGGGGCAACGCATGCAGAATGGAAAGCTTCATGGGATCGTCCCGTGGAGTTGTCGATAATGCAAATATGCCGGTCGAAGATGACGGCACGATGACGTGGCAATCGTGCGCGCCCCTCGCCTGGCAAAACCACCTCAGTAAGGCATGCGGTACCGGTAACCCCGGAATGCGAACACGGCCCCTTTCGGTTCCAGCCGCTCCAGCACCAGCCCGGGTGCCACTTCATCGCCCTCGCGGCGCAACACCTTGTCGATCAGCACCAGGCGGTCGGCCGGATTCGGCGAGTACATGTAGCCGCTCATCGCCACTGGCGGGATCGCGCGGCGGATCGGCTCGGGCAGGTCGCGCAGTGCCTGTACCGGTTCCTCGCGCGGCGACTCGCCGGACTTCGGCGCGGCGCTGGCCTGTGGCGGCGCCTCATCGCGGACGACGGGTTCCGGCGCTTTCACCGCGACAGGCGCCGGGGGCGTTTCGATTGGAACCCGGGGCGCAGGCGCCGGTGCGGGCGTCGCTGTGGGCGCCGGTGCCGGAGTCGATGCCGGCGCCGGTACAGGAGCCTGGGCCGCCGCTGGTGCGGGAGCCGGCGCGCGCTCGGCAGGAACTACCGGAGCGACCGCCGCGCGTGCCTGCGGCTGCGCCACCACCACGGGTTGCACCGGCGTTGCCGCCTGCCGCCACACCACGACGGCCAGCACGACGATGACGGCCGCCATCGCCGCAACGACCGCGGCGAGCGGCTTGCGCAGCGGCGCACCCGCGCTGGCCGCGACGTCGGGCACGTGCGCATGGATGCCCGGCGTTTCCCCCAGTTGCCGTTCGGCCTGCGCCTTTTTCAACGCTTCGAGAATATAGGACATGTCACTTTCCCCCGGCCGCGGGCACCAGCCGGGGCTCCGGGTTCGGTATGCCGGCATCGCTTATCAAGCTCAGCCGTATAAATGTTTTCGGACCGGCCACGCCGTCCGCCTTCAATTGCTGGGCCGCCTGGAAGTCGCGCAGCCGGCGCAGCGTTTCGCCATCGAGCGGTGCGCCGTCCTCTGGCCGCGCGGCGCCGGCCTGCCGGGCCAGCCGCCGCGCCAGCCAGTCCACCTGCGGACCGCGGTTGCCGGACGCCACCTGCTCCCGCCAGCCGGGTGGCGCGCGCCAGAACGTGGTGAAGGTACCGTCGTAGCGGTTGTCCAGGGCCGCCCGCGTGACGGCATGGCGCCGGCCGCCGATGTCGAGCGTGGCGTCGCGCTCCCCGAGCGCCACCAGCAGCGCATGGGTCGGCGTGGCCGGATCGTCGTTCAGCGTCAGCATCGCCGGGCGATCCAGCAGCCGCACGTCGTCGAGCGTGCCGCGCGTCACCAGGCAGCGCAGGTTGTGCCGCGGCGCTTCGGCGCAGGCGTCGCCCGCTCCTTCCTTCAGCGCCACGCCCCACAGCGCAGCCAGGCGGCGCAGCGTCGCCTCGCTGCCGGTTTCCCGAACTGTGCCAGCCTGCGCGGCAGCAGGCGTTGCCGCTACCGGCGCTGGCATCGTAGCGGATGACGATGCGGCCTGCGGCGCGGGCTGTCGCGGCGCCAGTTGCCATGCCGCGGCGGCGGTCAGCACCGCGCCGGCCAGCACGCCGCCGGCCACCAGCTGCCAGCGCGGGCGCACCGCCGGACTGGTCGCGCCGAACACCTCCCGGGCAGCGCGGCGCACGATCCTGCGCGTGACCTGCGCCTTGTTTTCCACATAGGCCCCAAGCAGCGCACGGTCGCACAGCAGGTTGATGCGCCGCGGTACGCCGTGCGTCAGCGCATGGATCAAACGCGTTGCATCGGCCGGGAATGGCGATGGCCCGGCCAGCCCCGCCACGGCCAGCCGGTGGGCAATATATTGCCCCGTCTCGGCGGCACTCAGGGAACCGAGGTGGTAGCGCGCGATCACGCGCTGCGCCAGCTGTTCCAGTTCGGGCCGCGCCAGCATCGTGCGCAGCTCCGGCTGGCCGATCAGGATGACCTGCAGCAGCTTGCGCTCGCTCGTCTCGAGATTCGTCAGCAGCCGCAGCTGCTCCAGCACGGCGGCCGACAGGTTCTGCGCCTCGTCGATGACGAGCACGCTGTTCGCACCGCGCGCGTGGCTCTCCAGCAGGTGCCGGTTGATCGCATCCACGTAATGCTTGACGGTGGCCGCTCCCGCCGGCAACGCGATGCGGAATTCGTCGCACACCGATTGCAGCAGTTCCTCGACCGACAATTTCGGGTTGAAGATGTAGGCCAGCTGGCAGCCCTCCGGCACCTGCTCGATGAAGCAGCGGCACACGGTGGTCTTGCCGGCGCCGATCTCGCCCGTCAGCAGCACGAAGCCGCCGCCGCTGCCCACGCCGTACAGCAGGTGCGCCAGCGCTTCGCGATGGCGCTCGCTCATGTACAGGTAGCGCGGGTCGGGCGCGATGGAGAACGGGCTGCGGGTCAGGTTGAAAAATCGCGTGTACATGAATCGTCGGTCAGCGCAGCGCGGGCGGCAGCGGTTTGAACTTGGCGCAGTAGATCTTGGAGCGGGTGTCCGCGTAGGCGATGCGCCCGCCGGTGGAGGTTTCCCGCACCGGTGTCGCGGAACCCGTGATTTTCGCATAGCGCAGGCCATCGCGCCGGGTGATCGCCGCGGCCAGCTTGTCCGGCGTGGTGTCGGCCACGGCGCCGACGAAACGGTAGGGGAAGGTTTCGTCGCTGACGATCACTTCGCGCACCGCGAAGCCCCACAGCTTCGCCTCGGGCGTGCGAAACCACCAGGCGCCCCCCTCGCGCTTGTAGGGCTGTCCGAACCAGCGCACCATGTAGTCGAAATAATAACGGTTCGACGTCTGGTCGCGGCACAGCAGGCCGTTGCCCAGCACCACGCCGAAATGGCTGGGTACTTTCGCCTGCAGCGGCTGGGCGATGGCGAGAAGTACGACGAACAGCAGGGCCCAACGGAAGATGGAACGCAGCGGCGAAGGTAGCGAAGAATGCTGTGGCAAGGGATGCTCTAGCGAAGGATGCTCTAGCGAAGGATGCGGGGACGCGAACAAGCACTCGAACAAGGCGCCGGAGAACGGCGCATCCGATGCTGTGGTTGGCGATCCCGGCAGCGGCCGCGGGATTGGCGTAACAGCGGCCCGACCGGCGTTGCCTACAGCTTTTGCAGCCATTTGCGGTTGGCGGCGATCCTGGCCTTGGCCGATTCCGGCAGCGCTTCGTAGCAGCCCGGATACTGCTTCAAGGCGCTTTCGCTCACATGCTTTTCCTGCCCGTTGATGAGGAAGACATAGAGCGTCCCGCCGTGATCGGTTTTTTTGGTGCCTAAATACTTGATCATTTTGCGAAATTCCTCCGACATGCATTATGACACCTCCTCGTGGCACCGGGCATTCTCGCCGTCTGTTTTCAGGGAATCGTTATCATTCCGCTACGAACCATGCCGGGTTGTGCTTAAATAGCATGGCTCAAGCCGGACGGGACCATGATGAAAATCCTTTGTGCAATCGCCTTCGCAACCGTTTCCGCCCTCGGCACCGCCACCGTCAGTGCGGCGCCCGACTCCGTTACCGTTTTCGCCACCTGGCACATGGCGGACCTGCACGACGTAACGCAAGGCTGGTACTTTACCGGCGAGGCGCTGTCCGGCCCGTACCGCGACGGCGCGCCGTGGGCCGGCAGCCGGCCGCTGGTGCGCCCTGCCGATACGGTGCCGGCGCCGGTGCCGGCGCCGATGGCGGCTGCCGACCTGCCTGCCATCCCTGCCCTTCCTGTCCTGCCCGTCGTCCCCATCGTGCCCGCCAAGGTCGACGTGCCGCCCACCGTTCCCGAACCGGGCATGGCGTCGATGCTGCTGCTCGGGCTGCTGGTGATCTTCCTGCGCATCAGCCGCAGGGAAGACCTGTTCGGCTAGTGTCCTGAATCAGTACCAGCGCCCCGGCAGCGACCGCCCATCGCCCCATTCTGCGGCCGGCACCGCGTTTTCACCAGTCCATCCCGTTGCGCTCGCACCGGCCCCGCCGTTGGCTTATCGTCACGCTTCCGACAATGAGGCCAACATCATGATCCGACATTTCCCTTCGCTTGCTTTACTCATCCTGGCTGCGCATGGTGCCGCGGGCACCGCCGCCGCCGCGGACAGCGCCAGCCAGGCCCGCGCCACGGAGACCCGCAACATCGGCGCCTTCAGCGCGATCGACATCGCCGGGCCGTTCGACGTGCAAGTGGATGCCGAGGCGCCGCGCGCGCTGCGGCTGTCGGGTCCCGCCGCCGAGCTGGCGGAGATCGAGACGATCGTCGACCGGGATACTCTGGTGGTGCGCCGCAAGAGCCGCAACGGCTTTCACTTCAGCTTCGGCAAGCGCAGCGAGCCGGTGACGGTGACGATCGGCGCACCGCAGCTGAACAGCCTGCGCACCGCCGGCAGCGGCGATGTGCGGCTGGACCGCGCGCGCGGCGAATCGCTGCAACTGGCTGTCACCGGCCCTGGCGACCTGCAGGCGAACGGCAGCGTGCGCGAACTGACCGTGCGTGGCAGCGGCAGCGGCGACATCGACCTGCGCGGCCTGCGAGCCGCCACATTGAAGGTCAAGATGAGCGGCCCCGGCGACGTGGAGGCGTCCGGCGTCACCCGCGAGCTGACAGCCGACGTGACCGGCTCGGGCGACCTGGACGTGAACGACATCGCAGCGGACAAGGTCAGCACTACCCTGACCGGCCCGGGCTCCGTCGCGCTGCAGGGCCGCAGCCGCGAAATCCACGCCACGCTGGCCGGCTCCGGCGACCTGGAGGCGTGCTCGCTGGCAGTGGAAAGCGCCAGCGCTAACCTGTCGGGACCGGGCAGCGCCTGCGTTGCCGGCACCATCCGCAAGATGGAAGCGCGGGTGCGCGGTTCCGGCGACCTGGAAGCGCGCGGCCTGCAAACGCAAAGCCTGCGCGTGGAACTGGCCGGCCCCGGCAACATGAAACTGAGCGGCACGACCGGCTCGCTCGAAGCATCGGTCAGCGGCTCGGGCGACTTCGACGGTGAGGAACTCAGCGTGGGCCGCGCCGTGCTGCGGGGCGACGGCCCCGGCAACATCGGCTTGCAGCGCGTGACCGACACGCTGGATGCCGAACTGCGCGGCTCGGGCGAACTGACCGCCGCGCTGGAGGCAAAAAGCGCGCGCCTGACGCTGAGCGGTCCCGGCGGCGCCCACCTGCAGGGCCGCACCGCGCGACTGGCAGCCCAGCTTTCCGGTTCCGGCAGCATCGATGGCAGGAACTTGCAGGCCGACCAGGCACAGGTCGCCGTACGCGGCCCCGGCAACGCCGTCGTCAACGTGCGCGGCAAGGTTGAAACGCATGGCCGGAACGGGCCGGATCGCCTGGTAACGATCGACCGCGAGGGTACGCACGAAGCGCGCTGACCTGCTTCGGCAGCCCTCCGGCCATGCCGGGCGAACCCGGCCGCGTGCCGGGTTTTTCAGGCGCTGTCACCCGAACATGTAGGGTGAACTGAACCATTCGCCACCATTGCTGTCCCATCCGTATTGACGATGGAGGCGGCGATGCACGACGGCGTTTTCAATAGCTTGCTGGAACGATTGCGCGGGCAACTCGACGGGTTCTCCGGCGCCCAACTGGCGACACTGCGCGCCCTGCTCGAGTCGGCCTCGTCATTGGCGACATGCCTGGAATTGATCGAAAAGTTCGGCCGCCCCTGCGATCGCTGTCCGCATTGCACGGCGACCCGCATTCACCGTCACGGCAGCACTGCCGGCCTGCAACGCTACCGCTGCCTGGCGTGCCGCCGCACCTTCAATGCGTTGACCGGCACACCGTTCGCTTTCCTGCGCCTGCGCGGCAAATGGCTGCCGTTCCTGCAGGCGATGCTGGATTCGCGCACCGTCCGGGGCGCCGCCGACGCCATCGGCATTCACCGCAACACCAGCTTTCGCTGGCGTCATCGTTTCATGGGATCAGCACGGCACGACCGGCCACCCCGGCTGCAAGGTATCGTCGAGGCGGATGAGACGTATCTGCTCGAATCGCAAAAAGGCAGCCGGCACCTGACCCGGCCGGCCCGCCGGCGTGGCGGCAAGGCCAGACGGCGCGGCATCTCGAACGAACTCGACTGCATTCTGGTGGCACGCGACCGTGACGGCAAAACCCGGGATTTCGTCTGCGGCCGCGGCCCGGTTACGGCGCGTCAACTGGAGCGCCACCTGCCGCCGGTACTGGCCGCCGATGTCTTGCTGGTGTCGGACAGCGCTGCCGCGTACCGCACGTTTGCGCGCCGCGCCGGCATCCTGCATGAAGCGGTCAATCTGAGGGCAGGCGTGCGCACCCGCGGCACAATCCACCTGCAGCACGTAAATGGCTATCACAGCCGTTTTCATGGCTGGCTGTCGCGCTTCAATGGCGTGGCGAGCAAATACCTGCCGAACTACCTGGGCTGGCGCCATGGCCTCGACGGGCAGCGCTGGCTGGCTCCGGCAGACTGCCTGATTGCCGCACTGCGGGGCAATGACGCCCTTTCCTGATGACCTGGCGAAACTTCCACAGGTTCGGGTGACAGCGCTGTTTTTTACGTCTGGTATTAGCCGGGCCGGTATCGTCACATACCAAATACCATACCATTTAAGGTCAACATTTTTCCCTTCTTAATCATACACTTAACCGTTAAACGGATGATTCTTCCGGCATCTCCCGCCGCCTGAAAACAATACCAGTTAAATACCTGTTGACAAGCCGTATAGGCCACCCTATAGTCACCTTCGACTCTTCACTCATCACCTTTTATGATCGAATATCTGATCGGCGTCGACGGCGGCGGCACCGGCACCCGTGTGCGCCTCGCCCTGCCCGACGGCACCTTGCTCGGCGAAGGCAGCAGCGGTCCGTCGGCCCTGCTGCACGGCATTCCCAACGCATGGAACGCGGTCGAACAGGCAGCCGCCGCGGCGTTCGCGGCCGCCGGCATCGGCATTCCCGAACGCGAGCGCATCGCGATCGGCCTCGGGCTGGCCGGGGTGCACAACAGGCAGTGGGCGGCGGACTTCATCGGCGCCAATCCCGGCTACGCGGCGGTGGCACTGGAATCGGATGCCTACACCACGGTACTCGGTGCCCATGATGGCCGGCCCGGCGCGATCATCGCGCTCGGCACCGGCAGCGTCGGCGAAGTGCTGTGCGAGGATGGCTCGCGGCGCGAAGTGGGCGGCTGGGGCTTCCCGTCCGGCGACGAAGCCGGCGGCGCCTGGATCGGCATGCGCGCCGTGAACCACATCCAGCAGGTGATCGACGGCCGCGCCGCCGGCAGCCGGTTCGCCGATGCGGTGATGGCGGCGTGCGGCGACGGCAGGGACCCGGTCCAGGCATGGCTCGCCAGCGCAACGCAGACGCGCTATGCGCAACTGGCCCGCATCGTGCTCGAACACGCGGCGGACAACGACACGGCGCGCGAGATCCTGATCGAGGCGGGCCGCCAGGTGGGCTTGATGGCCGGCGCGCTCGATACCGGCGGCAAGCTGCCGATCGCGCTGTGCGGCGGGCTGGCCGAGGCCATGCGCGGCTTCCTGCCGGGCGACCTGCTGGCGCGCATCGTGCCGGCCAACGGCGATTCCGCCGCCGGCGCGCTGCAGCTGATCCGGCGGCAACTCGCCGTTTCCACCGCGAAGGAGTGAAGCATGCCGGCCCGACTGCGCGATTTCCATCCCGACGCCGCCAGCGATACACCGCTGTACATGCAGGTGGCCAACCGCCTGTCCGACGGCATCACCGGCGGCGACTGGCGTGCCAACGAGGCGCTGCCCTCCGAGCGCGTGCTGTCCGACGCGCTGAGCATTTCACGGGTCACGGCGCGCAAGGCGATCGACCTGCTGTGCGACCGCGGCATGCTGACGCGCCGGCGCGGGTCCGGCACCTACATCACGCCGAAGCTGGAACAGCCGCTGTCGCGCCTGACGAGCTTCTCCGAAGAACTGCGCCAGCGCGGCTTCACGGCCGGTTCGCGCTGGCTGCAGCGCGAGATCGGCATCGCGGCACCGCTCGAGGTGCTGGCGCTCGGCCTGTCGCCCAATATGCCGGTGGCGCGGCTGAAACGGCTGCGCACGGCCGATGACGTGGTGATGGCGATCGAGACGTCGACCATCCCGGCCGCGTACATTCCCGATCCGCAGCACGTCACCGATTCGCTGTACGGCTACCTGGAAGCGCACGGCACGGTGCCGATGCGGGCGCTGCAGCACATCCGCGCGATCAACGCCAATGCCGAACAGGCGAAACTGGCCGATATCGCGCCTGGCACGGCGATGCTGCACATCACGCGCGTGAGCTACCTGGACAGCGGCGCCGCGGTGGAACTGACCCACTCGTGGTGCCGCAGTGATTATTATGAATTCGTAGCGGAGTCGCGTCGATGAACGATGCCAACAAACAAAATAGTATCAAGGGCAACATCCTGACCACCGGCGGCTGGATCGCCGGCACCATTTCCTTTACCGAACGGGTGGCCGGCATCGACGGCGCCGCCGCCGATCCGGCACTGAACGCCGACGACTATATCCTGCCCGGCTTCGTCGACCTGCACGTGCATGGCGGCGCGGGACGCGACGTGATGGAAGGCGGCGAAGCCGTCCACCGGATCGCCGCGATGCATGCCCGCCACGGCACCACCAGCATCCTGGCCACGACGATGACGGCGCCGCCGGAAGACATCGACCTGGCCTTGACCGCCATCGGCAAGGCGGTGCGCCAGCGCGGCAAGGGCGAGGCGCGCGTGCTGGGCGCACACCTGGAAGGTCCGTACATCAATTCCGGCAAGCTGGGTGCGCAACCGAATTTCGCGCGCGCCGCCACGCTGGCCGAAGTCAAGCGGCTCGAACTCCTGGCGCCGCTGCGCGTGATCACGGTGGCGCCGGAAATCGCCGGCCACCTTGCCCTCGTGCGCGAACTGGCCGACGAAGGCATGCGCGTGCAGATCGGCCACACGCTGGGTTCCTATGAAGACGGCGTAGCCGCCCTGGAACATGGCGCGGCCGGCTTCACGCACCTGTTCAACGCGATGAGCCCGCTGCACCACCGCGAGCCCGGCATGGTGGGCGCGGCGCTGGCGCATGCACAGTTCGCCGAACTGATTCCCGACCTGCTGCACGTGCATCCCGGCGCCATCAAGACCGCGCTGCGCGCGATTCCCCAACTGTACTGCGTGACCGATTCCACCTCCGCCACCGGCATGCCGGACGGCGAGTACATGCTGGGCCGGCACACCGTGCACAAGTGCATGGGCGGCGTGCGGCTGCCGGACGGCACGCTGGCCGGCAGCACGCTGACGCTGGACCAGGCGCTGCGCAACCTCGTCGGCCTCGGGCTGGACCTGGCCGATGCCTCGGCCCGCGTCTCCACGCACGCCGCCGATTACCTGGGACTGGAAGAGCGCGGCCGCCTGGCCGCCGGTACCTGGGCCGACATCGTGGTGCTCGACCGCGACCTGAAACTGAAAGCCGTCTACATCGAAGGAGAATGCATTGACCTCAATGATGCTTAAGGAAGCGCTGTCCGCGGCCGACTGCGTGGCCGGACAGCTGGCGCACGACGTCGACCGCTACGCCGAACTGGGCCGCCGGCTCGCCGGCACGCCGTTCTCCACCGCGCTCACCGTGGCGCGCGGCAGTTCGGACCATGCATCGAACTATATCGCCTACCTGATCATGGCGCGGCTCGGGCGCGTGGTGGCCTCGCTGCCGATGTCGCTCGTCACGCTGCACAAGTCGCCGCTGATCACGCGCGACACGCTGACGATCGCCGTCTCGCAATCGGGCCAGAGCCCCGACGTGGTCGAGCCGATCCGCTACTTCCGCGATGGCGGCGCCACCACGGTGGCCCTGGTCAACGACATCGACTCGCCGCTGGCGCAGGCCGCCGAGTGGGCGATGCCGCTGCGCGCCGGCAAGGAGCTCAGCGTGGCGGCCACGAAGAGTTTTATCACGTCGCTGGTGGCCGGTGCGCGGCTGGTGGCGAACTGGCAGGACGATCCGGAGCTGAAGGACGGGCTGGCGGCACTGCCGGAGGCCTTGCGGGCCGCCGCGCAGGCCGACTGGCAGCAGGCGGTGGACGCGCTGGCCCCGGCCCGCAACATCATGGTTGTCGGTCGCGGCATCAGCTTCCCCGTCGCGCTGGAAGCGTCGCTGAAGTTCAAGGAAACCTCGGCGCTGCAGGCCGAAGCGTTTTCCGGCGCCGAGATCAAGCACGGCCCGATGGCGCTGATCGAGGAGGGTTACCCGCTGCTGATCTTCGCCACCCGCGGCCCCACGCAGGCAGGCCTGCTGGCGCTGGCGGACGAAATGCGCGGCCGCGGTGCGCGCGTGCTGCTGGCGGCCCCCGGCGACGTCGCCGCGCGCGACCTTACGCTGCCGGTGGCCGCCACGCCGGACCTGGACCCGATCGTGGCGATCCAGGCGTTCTACGTGATGGCGGCGCAGCTGTCGGCCGCGCGCGGACTCGATCCGGACAAGCCGCGGCACCTTTCCAAGGTCACGAAGACCAACTAGGCGAACTGGGTCAACTCAGCCAACCGGGCCGGCCAAGCAGGCAAGTTCGCGCCGGCGGCCGGACCGCCGCCTCGCAAGGCGCTTCGGAAATGCGCGCCGCGATCGCGGTTCCCTTCTTCTACTTTAACGTACTGCCTCCGCCCATGAACGAACCACTCCACGCATTGCGCAAGCTGGCGGCCCAGCTGATCATGATCCGCTTTCCCGGCACCGAACTGGACGCCGCCACGGCGGCGTTCCTGAAGGAGAACGGCATCCGCGCCGTCTGCCTGTTCCGCGGCAACATGACCGATGCGGCGCAGCTGGCGAAACTGACGGCCGACCTGCGCGCCGTGCTCGGCCCCGAAGCGCTGATCGCGATCGACCAGGAAGGCGGTGCCGTGGTGCGCTCGACCTGGGTGCCGGCACCGCCGGCGGCGATGGGCCTGGGCGCCGCGGACGATACCGGCCTGGCGCAGCGCACCGGCGCCGCCGTGGCGCGCGCCGTGAAGGCGCTGGGCTTCAACTGGAACTTCGCGCCGGTGCTGGACCTGAACAACAACCCGCACAACCCGGTGATCGCCGAGCGCTCGTTCGGCGCCGATCCGCAACGGGCGGCGGAACTGGCGATGGCGTGGATGGCCGGCAGCGAGGCCGAAGGCGTGGCCTGCTGCGTCAAGCACTTCCCCGGCCATGGCGACACCAGCGTGGATTCGCACCGCGACCTGCCCACCGTCGACAAGCCGCGCGCCGAGCTGGAAGCGTTCGAGTTCGCGCCGTTCCGCGCCGCCGCGCCGGTGGCGCCGGCCGTGATGACGGCGCACATCGTCTACCCCGCCATCGACGCCGACAACCCGGCCACGATGTCGCCGGCGATCCTGGACGGCATCCTGCGCCGCGAGTGGAACTACGGCGGCGTGATCATCACCGACGGCATGGACATGCACGCGATCGCCGGCCGCTACGGCGTGGGCAACGCCGCGGTGCGCGCGCTGGCTGCCGGCGCCGACATGGTGATGGCGCTCGGCACCCCGCAAACACAGGACGAGACGCTCGACGCGATCGCGCGGGCCATCGCCGACGGCACCATCGGCCGCACCCGGGTCGACGAAAGCCTGGCCCGGCTGGCGGCGCTGGCGGCGAAATATCCCTGCGCGCCGCGCGACTACACCGAGGACGCCGCGGACCGCGAAGTGATGGCCGAGGGCTGGCGCCGCGCACTGACCAGCCGCGGCAACCCGCACCGCCCCGCGCCCGGCGCAAAGGTACGGCTGGTGGCGCGGCAGGATGTCGTCAGCGACGGCGTGTCGGAAGCCGGCGTGCCCGCCGCCAGCGTCGCCGACATGCTGCGCAGGCTGTACGACGTGGACCTGGTGACGTTCGCCGATGCCGAAAGCTTCGACTGGTCGGCGTTGCCGGATGACGGCCGCTATACCATCCTCGCCTCCACCTCACGCCTGCGCTACGGACCGCATGCCCGCGCTACCTGGCGCCCCGACCTGCACGTGGCACTGTGGAATCCCTACCAGGCGCTCGACATCGATGCGCCCGCACTGATGACCTACGGCTTCGCCGCGCCGGCGCTGGCAGCGGTCGGCGCCTGGCTGGCCGGCGACCTGGAAGCGGCCGGCAAATGCCCGGTGCCGGGCTTCGCATAATCATCACGACTACGACCACGACCACGACCACGGGACCGACGATGCCGAACGCCGCCAATGAAGTCAAACCGGCAGCCACGCAGGCGGCTATTCAGACAGCCATGCAGGCAGGAAGCCCGGGCCGCAATCCGCCGTTCTGGGTGCCCTCGCTGTACTTCGCCCAGGGCCTGCCCTACTTTGCCGTGGCGCTGATCGCCGGGCTGATGTTCAAGAGCATGGGCGTGGCGAACGAGGATATCGCGCACTGGACCGCCTATATCGGCGCGGCATGGGTCTTCAAGCCGCTGTGGAGCCCGTTCCTGGAACTGGCGCCCAGCAAGAAGGCGGTGGTCGTCACGTTCCAGCTGCTGGGCGGCGCCTGCCTCGGCCTGGTGGCGCTGGCGCTGCACCTGCCGGTATGGCTGGCGGCCAGCGTGGCAATGCTGGGCCTGGTGGCGATCAGCTCGGCCACCCACGACATCGCCTGCGACGGCCTGTATATCGCCAGCCTCAGCAAGAAACAGCAGGCCCAGTATGCCGGCTGGACCGGCACGTTCTTCAATGCGGGCCGCTTCATTTCGCTGGGCGGGCTGGTGATCCTGGCCGGGCAGCTGGAAAAAACGCAGGGCGTGACGAACGCCTGGACCATCATCTTCCTGATCCTGGCCGGTACGATGGTGTCGCTGGGCCTGTACCACGCCTGGTCGCTGCCCACCGCCGCCAACAGCGGCGGCAGCGACCGTACCGCCGCCGGCATCGCCCGCACGCTGAAGGAAGTCATCATCGACTACCTGAACAAGCCTGGCATCTGGGTATCGATCCTGTTCATCATCCTGTTCCGCGCCGGCGAAGCGCAGGTGCAGACGATCGGCCCGCTGTTCCTGCGCGACGCGCTCGACAAGGGCGGCCTGGGCCTGTCGACCGCGGAAGTGGGCATCGTCTACGGCACCTCGGGCACGGTGGCATTCATCGTCGGCTCGATCGCCGGCGGTTACTTCACGTCCTGGCTGGGGCTGCGCCGCGCCATCCTGCCGCTGATCCTCGCGGTGAACCTGCCGAACCTGGTGTTCTGGTACCTGTCCACCTGGCACCCGCACGACCTGGTGATCATCGGCGCCGCGCTGTCGGCCGAGATGTTCGGCTATGGCTTCGGCTTCGTCGGCATCATCCTGTACATGATGCAGGTGGTCGCGCCCGGCAAGTACACGACGGCCCACTACGCCTTCTCGACCGGCATCATGCAGCTGGGCTTCGTGCTGTTCAAGTGGGTCAGCGGCGATATCCAGGCCGCGCTGGGCTACCAGCAGTTCTTCGTCTGGGTGCTGGTGGCCGCCATCCCGGTCGCCGTGCTGTCGCAGTTCATTCCGATGGAATCGCGGGTGGCGCATGATGCCGAGCCGGCCAGTGGGCAGCGGCCGGAAGCCGCCGCGCAATAATCCCTGCCGGCGGGCGATTTGTTTGCGGTACCAATGGCGCCGGAAGCCCTTTGGTAGTATCTTTACGCGTCGCCGCAGTTGCGTTAATTGAAACCCTAACGTTATTAAAATTTATGGGACAATAAGTGTTTGTCCCTTGATTGAAGGATTTTTTCATCATGCCCCAGACCCGTCTCGCCCGCATCAGCCTCCTGCTGGCTGCCATCGGCCTGAACGCCGCTTTCGCGCTGCCCGCGGCCGCGTTTGCACAAGACAAGCCCGCTGCCCAGGCCGAGGCGCCGAAGGACACCGTGCGCCCTGAGATCTTCAAGCTGGTCGACCCGGCCCAGATCAAGCCGCTGATGGATGCCAAGAATTACGACGAAGTAAAAAACCGCCTGGCCCAGGCGGAAGCGCTGCCGAACCGCACCGTGTACGAAGACTTCGTGCTGAACCGCATGCGCATCTCGGTGGCATCGGCCACCAACGACACCGCCGCGCTGACCACCGCACTGGAAGCCGTGATCAATTCGGGCAAGCTGCAGCCGACCGAACAGCGCGACTTCGTGCAGGCGCTGGCTACCCAGTACTACAACAACAAGGATTACGCGAAAGCGATCACCTGGTTCAACCGCTACCAGACCGAATCGGGCGACACCAAGGTACGTCCTTACATCATTCGCGCCCATTACTTCAACAACGACTTCGCCACCGCGAAGACGGAACTGCTGAAGGACCTGGACGCGCACCAGAAAGCCGGCACCACGCCGAAGCTGGAAGAGCTGCAACTGCTGGCCAACTCCGGCGCGAAAACGAAAGACCAGGCCACTTACCTGGTGGCGCTGGAAAACCTGGTGCGCTACTACCCGAACGACGATTACTGGCTCGACCTGCTGAGCCGCACGCAGGGCAAGGCCAGCTACTCGAACCGTTTCGCGCTGGACGTGCTGCGCCTTGAGAAAGTGGCCGTGTCGAAGATGGCCGCGGAAGAGTACACGGCACTGGCCGAGCTGGCACTGCTGGCCGGCCAGCCGATCGAAGCCAAGCAGGCGCTCGATGCCGGCTTCTCGAACGGCGTGCTGGGCACCGGTGCCAAGGCGCCGGAACACAAGAAGCTGCGCGCGCAGGCCGACAAGCAGGCCGCGGACGACACGAAGAACATCGGTACCGGCGAAGCCTCTGCCCGCAAGTCGAAGAACGGCACCGGCCTGATCAACCTGGGCTACGCGTACGTGACGCTGGGCCAGCACGACAAGGGCATCGCTTTGATCCAGGAAGGCATCGCCAAGGGCGGCCTGCAGAACGCCGAAGACGCCAAGCTGCGCCTCGGTTATTCGTACGCGCTGGCCGGCCGCAAGGACGACGCCATCAAGACGCTGCAGACCGTGACCGGTACCGATGGCCGTGGCGACCTGGCACGCTACTGGATCATGTGGGTGAACCGCCCGGCCGGCGGCAACGCCCAGGCCCAGGCAGCGCAGTAATCGACGCAGCAATCGCGCGCCCCCTGCCGGGCGCGCCGTCGAAGAGCGGGAATGGCCGATGGCCTTCCCGCTTTTTTATTGGGCGGCGCCGGTGCACTGGTGCCGGACATCTTTCCGGACGCTTCATCCGGAAAGGACACCGGTGTTCCTCGCCGGCCCTCAGCGCTTCCCGCCCGGCCCCTCCCTGAACGCCGCATCGAACGTGCCCGCGGCACCGTCCATTCCGCTGCAGCGGTCGCTGGCGCCCTGCACCGGCACCTTGCACGGCTGGTCGCGATCCAGCGACCACCAGTGCAGGCCGGCCAGGCCCATGTCCTTCACGGCCGCGCCCAGCATGCGCGCATCGGCCAGCGTGAAATCGTTGCGGGCCACATCGTTCACGCCGATCATCGGCGTCACCTCGATCTGCGCGAGCGGGACACCGTACTTCTCGTGCACATTGCGTACCGCCTGCACGGCGGACCTGCCCATGTCGCACACGTCGCCGCGCAGCACGCACACGTCGGACGCGGGCGGGCCGTAATCCATCACCATCAGGTTGAATGTCCAGTCGCGCAGGCTGCTCGCGCGCACCGCGGCAAGGATTGTCTCGCCCAGCGCATTCAGGCTGCGCTTGCTGCCGTCGGCCGCCGCATGCGTGGCGACGGTGAACGAAAAGCGCAGTTGCGGGCGCTTGCGCTGCGCGGTGGCGGCGCGCTGCACGAGCGAAGCGATCTGCTCACTGGTCTGCCCCGCCTCGATGTCGAAGTCGATGCCGGCCAGGTGCTTCGAATCGTAGCGGGCGAGGAAGCGTTCCATGCCTTCATCGGTGGCGCAGGTGAACACGCCGCCCTGCCCGCCCGTTGAGATCACGTAATCGATACCGGCCATGGCGAAAGCCGCCACATTGGCCTGCGCCACTTCGGCACCGGTTTGCTCCTGCCATACTTCGCTGCCGCATTCGCCGGTGGCAAAGGCCCACGTCAGCGCCGCCGGCTTGCCCGCTACATAGAGCGTGCCGTCGCGCGCGCCGATCGCGTGGTCCGGCGCGCGGTTCAGCGGCAGGAATTTATAGGGGCTGACGACCACGCGCGGCGCGGCCAGCGCGGCCGGGCCGCACAGCGCCAGCAGCATTGCCGGCAGGATTGCCTTTGCAAGCGGGTGTTTTTTCATCGGTTCTCCATGGCTTGCGCCAGCACGCCGGCCTTCGTCAGGCCGCCGGCCGCCGGCGCGGCCCACCAGTAATTGACCATGGCATTCAGCACGCCGATCGATTCGACGTGATGCCACCACAGCGAGGGAATGTACAGCGCGTCGCCGGGTTCCAGCTCCGCGACGATGGCGTGCTCCAGCGCTTCGCGGAATTTCGGAAAGCGCCCGAAGTCGGGCGCGCGGAACGCCACGAGGCTGATCGGCGTCGGGGTCGGCGCAAAGTCGAGCGGGCCGAGGTACAGGTTGGCCACCTGCTCCGGCGGGAACAGCGTGAAGCGGCGCCTGCCGCCGACGACGCAGGCGAGATTGTGCGACTCGTCGAAATGCGCCGGCGTGATCACCTCGTTGCCGAGCCACAGCCGCGGCGCCACCGCCGGGTCCCTCAGTTGCTCCATCGGCGGCGCGCGGTTTTCCGTTGGGAAGCCGGGCAGCACGTCATCCAGCAACGCGCTTTGCATCGCCACCGCCGGCGCGGCCGGAAACTGCGAATAGCGCGCCACCTGTTCGAGCACGGCCGCCACCGTGCGCTTGCTGCGCACGAAGTTGAAACCCTTCATGTCGGGCGAATAGAACAGCCGGCCCCGCGCCTCCGGCGGCATCAGCACGGTATCCGAGACCCCGCCACGCTCGAAGTGCAGCAGGTAGCGGCACAGCGCCTCCGGCGACTTGCGCGCCTGCGCCACGGCGGGCCAGTGATCGACGCAGCCGCGCAATACCACCGGCCGCTGCGCCGCCAGCGCAGCGGCCCAGCTTTCGCGCGTCATGTCGCCGATCTCGTTACAGGGGTTCATGTTTCCTGGCATCACCACAGCAGTGTTGTAAAAAAATCGGGGACTGTCCCTCCCGGAGGGACTGTCCCTCCCGGGGGGACTGTCCCCGACTTCACCGACTTCATGCCATATTTCTGCGATCGATCAATACTTGAACCGCAGGCCGGCGTAGTACTGCGCGCCGTTCGAGTAGAAGCGGCCCGGCTGATCCTTGTTGTACACGTAGTTCTTCAGGATCGGCTCGTTCAGGTTCTGCCCGCTTACGGTGAGGATGACGTTCTTCGTGATGTTCCAGTTCAGCGAGGCCGACAGCTGCCCCACCGCGTCCTGGTACAGCGGCGTGCCGCGGTCCTGGGCGGCCAGGTAGGACGAACGCCACGCGTAGCCGATGCGCACGTTGAAGCGCTCGTTCTCGAAGAAGGCGCCGACGTTGGCGGTGGTCTTCGAGGCGCCCAGCATGTCGCACGGGTCGGACGACGTCATCGTCTGCGTCGCGGGGCAACTGCCGAAATCCTGCTTCGAATCCGACAGGGTCACGTTGCCATCCACGCCGAAGCCCGCGCCCAGCGGCATCTGCAGCGCCAGTTCGATGCCCTTCACGTTCGCATCCACGTTGATCGGCGACGTGATCGTGTAGGTGGCGAAGGTCGGCTGGCCCGACTGCTGCGATGCGCGGCTGTCGATGAACGTGCCGGTGCTGGAGCCGTAGCCCACGTAGTTGTGCAGGTCCATGTAGAACAGGCCCACGGATGCCAGCGCGCGCGGCGCGAAGTACCACTGCACGGTTGCATCGAGGTTGTTCGACAGCGTGGGTTTCAGTGCCGCGTTGCCGCCGTTGCCGGTATGCGTTTCATCGGTCAGCGACACGGTGCCGCCCAGCGCGCCGAAGTCCGGCCGCGTCATCGTGCGCGAGGCGCCGAAGCGCGCCACCACGTCGCTGCGCACGTCGAAGCGCAGGTTCAGGCTCGGCAGGATCTCGGTGTGGTTGTTCTCGATGCGCGTCTGCTGCACGAAGCCGCCCCACGGGAACGAAGGCAGGTTCCCGCCCGGCAGCTGGTTCGGCAGGATCTGGTAGCCGTTCGACTCGCCTTCGGTGCGCACCACGCGCACGCCGACGTTGCCGCTCCAGCCTTCGCCTTCCAGCTCGGACGACACGTAGGCGGCCTTGGTCTTCTCCGTCAGGTTGAACATGTCCGGATAGTAGATGCGCTCGGCGCTGCGGTTCGAGTGTTCGGCGCCCCATGCCTGCAGGATGGCCGGATCCAGTTCCCACACGTTGCGCGGGAAGTCGCCGCCCAGGTCCTTGCCGAAATCGCCCGGGTACGTGTTGCCGTTCCAGGCCGGGTTGGTGTTGGCGGTGCCGGGTTCCGTGTTGGCCCAGTTCGGCCCCTGCGAGATCGCGAAGTTGCTGCGCTTGTGGTCGGTGCCGCGCAGGCCGAACTTGATTTCCTTGAAGGTGTCGTTGTCGAGGCGGAAGGCGGCGTCGATCTGGCCGTAGGTTTCCTCGTCAGACGTGGTGGCCGGGCTGTAGCCGAACACCCAGTCCAGTACCGTGCCGGTGAACACGGACGTGTCGATGCTGGGGAACTTCACCGTGGCCGGCGAGCCCAGGCCGTTCAGCTGGTAGCTGACGCCGGAGTTGTTCACGTCGCCCTCGTACACGCCCTGCGACGGCGTGGCACCGGTACCGCGGGTCTTGCCGATCAGGCCGGAAATGGTCAGCTGGTCGTTGACGCGCCACTTGCCGTTCAGGTCGAGGAACTCCGATTTCGCATAGGCGCCTTCGCGCACGATGTCGTCGACGATGCCGTAGCGCAGCGGCGCGGTGGCGGTACCCTTGTTGCTGTAGCTGACCGAGGTCAGCGTGCCGTTACGCACCGTGTACGAATCGGGCACCACGTTGCCGCCGATGGCACCGCTGCCATTCATGTCGGTCATGTAGTTGCGGTTGTAGTTCGACGCTTCCAGCTTCGAATTGAAGTACGTGGCTTCCACCGACAGGTCGCGCGATGGCTTGATCTGCGCGGCCACCAGGCCGCCCTTGCGGTGGCGTTCCTGCGTGAACAGCGAGGAGCCGATCAGGCGCGGGTACCACACGTTGGCGAGATCCGGGCGCGCCTGCGCCAGCGGGCTGTTGGCGCCGATCTGCGTGTACTGCAGCAGTTCCTGGCCGTCGCGGCGCAGGCTGCGCTTCTCGGAGAAGCCCTGCAGCATCACGCCGAAGGTATTGGTGGCGTTCTTCCAGTTGACCAGGCCGGAGAATTGCGGGTCGGTCTTCTCGGCCAGCGTGGAGTACACGGCCTGCACCGAGCCTTCCAGCGTCAGCTGTTCCTTGAAGTCGAGCGGGCGGCGCGTGATCACGTCGATCGAGCCGGCGGCGCCGCCTTCGACCATGTCGGCGGTCGCCGCCTTGCGGACGATGACCTGGCCGACGATCTCGGAAGGCAGCAGCGAATACGACGTGGTGCGGCCGACGGCGCCGCCCACCTGGTCGAGGACGAACCAGTCGCCGGACGACACGGCATGGCCGTTGATCGTGGTCTGGGTCAGGCTGGGCGCGGTGCCGCGCAGGCTGACGCGGTCGTTCTCGTCAAAGCCGCCGGAACCGGCCGCGGAGGAGCTGATGTTCACGCCGGGCAGGCGCTGCAGCGAGTCGGCCACGTTCTTGTCCGGCATCTTGCCGACGTCTTCGGCGGTGATGACCTCGACGTTGGCGGCGGCATTGCGCTTGACCGCCAGCGACTGCTGCAGCGCGGCGCGGATACCGGTGACGATCACCCGTTCCGGCTCGGCCTGCGGCACACCGCCCTGGTCCGCGGACTGCTGTGCGTGTGCCGTGCCGGCGATGCCCAGCACGAGGATCGCGGCAGCGGCCGCCGCTGGCGTGAGACGGTTGGTGGCCGGGCGGTGCTGGTGTTGTTGTGGTGCCTGGATGCGCTTCATTTACTCCCCCTTGATGAGGGCCCGTCGTGGTGCCGGGCCGGTCGTTTCGTGATTCCGTGCGCGCCGCACCGCCGGTACGCCGCCAACGGTACAGCTGCAAAGCTGCTACCTCTTACAAACCAATCGAGCGCCAATATAACGCCAACCAATACCAGAACACTACCAATTTCCTTCTTTTTTTATAATGTTGTATCAGGAATACATACCACTTACCGTCAAAATGCCCCCAGATAGCGCTAACTCCCCGTAGCTGCCGCCTTGCTGGCATGCGGACCGCTTTATGTATGGTCTTTTTTTGGTATTATCGACGCCGCCATTCCCTGGTCGTTCCGGCCAGGCCCATAACGCGAACGGACGATTCGGGGAGAACACATTGACTTCGCTGGCGGACATCATGCGCGGCATGCGGCAGACGGGGCTGCCGCTGTACCAGCAATTGCAGCGGGCGCTGCGCGAAGCGGTGGACAAGCGCATCTTCGGCCCCGAGGAAGCGTTGCCGGCCGAGCGGCAACTGGCGGCCGACCTGGCGATTTCGCGGATCACGGTGCGCAAGGCCATCGACGGCCTGGTCGACGAAGGCCTGCTGGTGCGCCGCCCCGGCTCGGGCAATTTCATCAACACCCGCATCGAGAAGAATTTTGCGAAGCTGACCTCTTTTTCGGAAGATATCCGTGCGCGCGGCCGCATCCCGCACAGCGTGTGGCTGAAGCGGTCGGAAGGCACGGTGACCCCGGAAGAGGCGCTGCGCCTGCGGCTGTCGCCCGGCGCGCCGGTGTACCGCTTCAACCGGATCCGCTTTGCCGACGACGTGCCGATGTGCCTCGAATACGCGACGATCGTCGCCACCGCCCTGCCCTCGCTCGACGCGGTGGATGTGTCGATGTACGAAGCGCTGGAGAAGACCGGCCACCGCCCGGTGCGCGCGCTGCAGCGCCTGTCCGCGCTGCTGCTCAATGCCGAGCAGGCGCAGTTGCTGCACACGCGCGAAGGCGACGCCGGCCTGGCCGTCGAGCGCCTCGGCTTCCTGCGCGACGGTCGCGCGGTGGAATTCTGCCGCTCGATCTTCCGCGGCGACATGTACGATTTCGTGGCGGAGCTGAGCACGCCGTAGCGGGCCGCCCCGCCGTTCCCTCAGGGCTTTGTCACGTCGCTGCCTGGTGGCTGCGCCGGCGCCGCCGCCTGCATCCGCCGGTGCACGTTGACGCCGCGATCGCCAGTGACCATCAACGCCGTCACGGCGCCCGTCGCATCGCGCGTGAAATCCACGGTCGTCAGGCTGTCGCCGATCAGGAAGCCATCGGCCTTGTAGTGGCGCAGCGGCATGGGCGGCCTGCTGGTGCGCTGCATCGACAGCGAGCCGCCGTCCGGGCGCACCGTCAGGCTGGTCTTGTCGTCGATCCGATAGACGCCGGCATAGGCGGCCAGCGTTGCCGTGTCCAGTTTCGCATTGGAAGGTTGCGGCAATGGTTTGCCGGCGATCCGCATGGCCACCTGGCGCGTCAGCTTGTCGAGCGGCGCGGCGCCCGCGCCCGCCTCGTTATTTGCCAGCACGGCCACGTAGATGCGCTCGTTCGGCAGCCACACCGCATCGGTGGCGAAACCGTTGATATTCCCCCCATGGAAGACCAGCGGCGTGCCGTGGAGCTGGCCGACGAACCAGCCGTAGCCATACGGGCCGGCCTTGCCGTCGGCCAGCGTGAACGGCGTGAAGGCGCGCCGCAGCGTTTCCGGCCGTACCAGCTTGCCGTCGGCCAGCGCCGCCTGCCAGCGCGCCAGGTCGTCCACGTTCGAGACCAGCGCACCGGCCGCGTACGGCCAGGCCATGCTGAGCGGTTCGGCCGGCCGCGGGTGGCCGTCGCGCACGCCGTAACCCGGCACCGGCTTCAACGCCGGGCCGCTGCCCTCATAGCCGGTATGCGCCATGCCGAGCGGCTTGAAGATGCGTTCTTCCAGGAAGCGGGCGTATGACTGGCCGGACACCTTCTCGATGATCGCGCCGAGCAGGAAGTAGCCCGAGTTGTTGTAGCTGAACGCGCTGCCGGGCGCGGATTCGGGCGTGTCGTTCTTGAAGTAGTCGATGCCCTGAGCGACGCTGACGTCGCGCATCATCACCTCGCCGAAATCCTTCTTGCTGGTGTAGCTGACGATGCCCGAGGTATGCGTCAGCAGGTGCTCGACGGTGACCACCCTGCCGCCCGTCGGGTAGTCGGGCAGGAAGCGCGTGATGTCGTCGGAAAGCGCCAGCCTGCCCTCGTCGGCCAGCATCAGGATGCCGACGGCCGTGAACTGCTTGGTGATCGAACCGAGGCGCAGCACCGCTTGCGGCGCCAGCGGCTGCTTCGCGGCCACGTCGGCCAGGCCGTAGGCCTTGCGGAACACGGTCTTGCCATCCTTCGTGGCGATGACGGTGACACCGGGCGCATCGGCCCTGAAATGCGGCGCGAGCAGCGCATCGATGCCGGCGGCCAGCGGCTCCTGCGCGGTCCGGACCGGCGCGGTACGGACGGGATCGGACTGGGCGGCGGCGAACGGCGCCTGCAGGCACAGGGCGGAAAGGACAATGACGGCGGCGGCGGAACGCTGGAACATGGTTTTTCCCGAAGTGTAGAAAAACACATCGTAGTGCTTGCCGCCGCGGATGCATGCGCCTTGCGACGAACGGGCGTATGGCGCGACGGGATGAAAAAAACGGGGCGCCGCCGCAGGTCGCGAACGACCCGCGGCGGCGCCCCGCGCTACCACTCTTACTTCGCTTTCGACTGGTCCCCGGCCACCACCACGACAAGCTTCGCCGGGTCGACGTGCTTGCGGAACGCGGCGTTGACCTGCTCCACCGTCAGTGCCTGCAGCTTCTGTTCATGCTGCTTGCTCCACGCGAAGGTACGATCCAGATACAGGAAGTTGGTCCACGCACTGGCCACCACGCCATCCCTGGTGCGGTTCTGCACGCGCTGCTGCAGCAGGCCCGATTTGGCGCCGGCCACTTCGGCGGCGGTGAAGCCGTTCTTCAGCGCCAGTGCCAGCTCTTCGCGCACCGCCGCCTCGACCTTCTTCAGGTTCTGCGGCGCGGCGATCGCGTTGATCGTGAAGTTCGAGGCGCGGTCGATGTCGCCCGCGTACAGCGAGGAACCGCCGCCATACGACAGGCCGTCCTTCTGGCGGATGCGGTCCATCAGCCGCGACTTCAGGCCGCCGTCGCCGAAGATGAAGTTGGCCAGTTCCAGCGCCGGATAATCCGGGTCGTCGCTGCGCAGGTCGAGGTTCATGCGCGCGATGTAGAAGCCGTTTTCCTTGTCCGGCGTGTCGATCGCCTTGCGTGTCGCGGGCCGGTCCGCGTTCGCATCGAGGATGCGGGCATACGCCGCCTTGCTGTCCCAGCCTGCCAGCGCATCGGCAACCGTCTTGCTGGCGGCCTCCTTGTCGAAGTCGCCCACGATCGCCAGCTCGCCATGCGAGGCGCCGTAGAATTCGCGGTGATACGCTTTCACGTCGTCCAGCTTCATCGCCTTCAGTTCGGCCAGTTGCTCGTCGACCGTCATCACGTTGCGCGGGTCGCCTTTCGGCCAGTGGTCGAAGTACTCGCTGAGCGCCTGGCTGGCCAGCGATGGCGGTTCGTTGCGGTTCGCCTCGATGCCGACGATCCACTGCTGGCGCAGCTGCTCGAATTCCGCTTCGGGGAAGCTTGGCTCCTTCAGCACGTGGGCCATCAGGCGCAGCGCTTCATCGAGGTATTCGCGGGTGGTGTCGAAGGCGTAGACGCTGTTGCCGGTCATCTTCAGCTTCGACATCGCGTCGGCCAGCTGGGCGCGCGTGTACTTGCCGGTGCCGCGCGTGAGCATTTCGCCGGTCACGGCGGCCACCATCGATTTGCCGAACTGGTTCTTCTCGTCGCCCCAATGGAGCCGCAGGTTGACCGACACCGTTTCGCCGCGGTTCTTCTTCGGCAGGAGGGCCGCTTCGATGCCGCCGATCTTGCGGATCTCGGTGCGCGCCATGATGTTGTCCTGGCTCGGATCGAAATTCTCGGAGGTGAGCACGCTTTCCTTCGCCTTGTAGTCCTTCATCACCTCCTGCGCGGTGGGCGCCGCGCCGATGACGGCGCGCTGCGGCGCATCGTCCGGCAGGAACAGGCCGACGGTGCGGTTGTCGCGCCTGAAATAGCGCGCGGCCGCTTCGGCCACCTGCTGCGCGGTGATCTTCGGCAGCGCGTCGCGGCCCTGGAACAGCAGGCGCCAGTCGCCCAGTGCGATCTGCTCGGAGAGCGCCACGCCGACCTGCTGCGGATCGTTCAGCGCCTTCTCGATGCCGTTGGCGAAATTGCGGCGCGTGCGCTCCATCTCCTCCTCGCTGGGCGGAGTCTTGGCGAAGCCTTCGATGGCCTCGACCAGCGCATCGCGCACCGGCTCGACCGCCTGCCCGGCCTTGACGACGGCGCCGAACAGCTGCAGGCCCGGCGCGTAGCCGGTCTGGCCGAAGCTGAACACCTGCGCCGCCTTGCCCGTTTCCACCAGCAGCTTGTGCAGGCGGCCGTTCGGCGCATCGCCCTGGATCTGGCTCATGAACTGCAGCGGATCGGCGTCCGCGTGCAGGCCGGCGGGTACCTTGTAGCCCACCAGGATCAGCTGCACGTCGCCCTTGCGACGCACGGCGAACTGGCGCTCGCCGTCCTGCGCCGGTTCGACCGTCCAGAACGGCGGCAGCTTGCGCTTCGGCTTGGGAATCACGCCGAACGACTTGCTGATCCACGCAAGCGTCTGCGACGGATCGAACTTGCCGGCCACCAGCAGCACGGCGTTGTCCGGCTGGTAGTACGTGCGGTAGAAAGCCTGCAGGTTCTCGATCTTCACGTTCTCGATGTCGCTGCGGTTGCCGATCGTCGAGCGGCCGTAGCTGTGCCAGTCGTAGGCCACGCTTTCCATCCGCTTCATCAGCACGCCGAACGGGCTGTTCTCGCCGGCCTCGTATTCGTTGCGCACCACGGTCATCTCGGAGTCGAGGTCCTTCTTCGCGACGAACGATTTCGTCATGCGCTCCGCTTCCATCTCCAGCGCCCACTTCAGGTTACCGGCGCTGGCCGGGAACACTTCGTAGTAGTTGGTGCGGTCCTGCGACGTGGTGCCGTTGAAGTTCATGCCGCGCTCGGAGAACTGCTGCGGGATGTTGCGGTTCTTCGGCGTGCCCTTGAACAGCAGGTGTTCGAGCAGGTGGGCCATGCCGGTCTCGCCGTAGTTCTCGTGGCGCGAGCCGACCAGGTACGTGACGTTGACGGTGACGGTGGGTTTCGACGAATCGGGGAACAGCAGGACTTTCAGGCCGTTCGGCAGGCGGTATTCGGTGATGCCTTCCACGGAGGGACCCTTGACCACGCCGGGCGGCAGGGTCTGGCCATGGACTGCGGGGAGAACGAATGTCAGGCTGAAGCAGGACAGCAGCGCTGCGGGAAGAGATGCATGGCGTAGGGTCATGTGGTTTCGCTTGTCGCGTTGGCAAAACCACATCGTACGCCGTCCGTGCACGGCGTGGAAGGGACTGGCTTCTATCGCCTGTCGGCGGGTTCCGGCACCGAGCAGGCGTCGACCACCTGCAGCTTGTTGTCGACGGCGAACTGCTTGACGAAGTGATAGGCCATCGGCTCGATGTCCTTCAGGGTTTCATCGACGACGACGGCCTTGACGCCATTGATCATGGTCGGCCGCACCAGCGGCGAGTACTGCAGGTGGGCATTGCGGCCGCCGGTACCCGCGGGCCGGAAGCATGACATCACACCGCACAGGCGATCGGCCCAGTCGCTGGGACGAAACTGCTTGCCGTCGGTGGTAAGCCCAAGAATGAAGAACTCGCTGGCCATAGGCTAAGAAACTGGTACGTGGCAGAGGTACTGGAAAATGCGCTGAAATTCACGCTGAAATTCACGCTGAAATACGCGCTGAAAATGAAGCTGAAAAACACGCCGGACAACGCGCTGAGTATTATATCTTATAGAAGACTTGGACACCGCAGTACCCGACCGCGCCGGATGGATTTTCGAATAATGAACGTTCATGCGCCACCCCCGCCGCGTGCCGGCTTGCGCACGGCAAGCGTGCGAGCGCATTGTAAGCCGGTTCGCCCGATCGCGGTTTTCCGCATGGGCGCGATGTCCAGCGCGTCCATGCTGGCCAGTTTGGGCATCAGCCAAGTGCCATCGCGCCGGACATCAACAGCAGCAGCAGCATCCACAGCAGCAGCGCGCGCCAGACCAGGCCCACGGTACTCTGCAGTGCGCGCACCGTGGGCTCGTCGCCGGGCAGCGTTTCCACTTCGACATCGCTGATATCGACAGTCGCGGCATCGGCCGGCACCACCTTCGCGGCGTTCTCCTGCGGCGTGCCGAGGCGCACGCCCATGGCGCCGCCGCCGGCGGCCAGGATGATGCCGATCGCTTCGTCGCGCCAGCGATGGGCGAAGTTGCGCCATGCGTAGATCGCGTCCTCGAAGTTGCCGACCACGGCGAAGGCCACGGCCGTCAGGCGCGCGGGAACCCAGTCGATCCAGTAGAACGCCTTCGCGGCGAACTGGCCGAACGCTTCGTTCTTCATGTGATCCGGTTCGTTCCAGGCACGCGCCAGGTATTCGGACACGCGGTACATCACGGCGGCAGCGGGGCCCAGCGGCAGCAGGAACCAGAAGAACACGCCGAACACATTGCGGTGCGTGGTGATCAGGGCCTTTTCGACGGCGACGCGGGCGATCTCGTTCGCTTCCAGTCCCACCGTATCCTGCTTCGTCCATTCGGCCAGCAGCGCGCGGGCCGCGGCTTCGTCGCCCGCGTTCAGCGCCAGCTGGATCGACGTGAAATAGTGGCTGTAGTGGCGAAAGCCCAGGGTCAGGTAGACGATCAGCACGTTCCATGCGAACGCGGCCAGGATCAGGTTATAACGCAGCAGTACCCAGTAGATCAGCCCGGTAGGCACCATCAGCGCCGCCATCACCAGGAACCACCCCATGCGGCCGTGGGTTGCCTGGCCCGCGTTGAACCAGGTTTCCATGCGCACCGCGAACAGCTTGATGTTGGCGTAGATCGGGTTATCCGCGCGCAGCGGCTTCATTTGCTCGAGCAGCAGCGCGCAGAGAATCGAAAGAAATGTCATCTAAATCCCTTGGGGTGCAATGTGCGCTACGATAGCTTAAGCGCGCAAGAAATGAAACAGATTGCGCAGCATGCCGGCGGTGGCGCCCCAGATGAAATGGCCCTCGTACGGCATGGTGTAGAACGTGCGTTTCGCCTGCCGGTTTTGCTCCCCGTCCGTGCCTGGCGGCGTCGCCGAACGCACCTCGTGATGGGCGCCGTCCATCAGGAAACGCAGCGGCACTTCGAAGATTTCGGCGACCTCGAACGGGTCCGCCTTGAGCTCGAACGGCGGCGCGACGAGACCGACGACCGGCGTCACCGCGTAGCCGGTACCCGTGTAATACAGCGGCAGCGTACCCAGGATCTCGATGTGCCGGCGATGCAGGCCGATCTCCTCTTCCGTTTCGCGCAGCGCGGTATCGACGGCATCGGCATCGTCATGTTCGGCGCGCCCGCCGGGAAAGGCCACCTGTCCGGCATGGTCGTTCAGGTGCGCGGTACGCTGCGTCAGCAGCACCGTGATGCCATGCGGGCGAAGCACCAGCGGCACCAGCACGGAGGCGGGCGTGGGGTTCGGCTTGACGGCACGCGATTCGTCCGCGGTCTCCGGCAGCCAGTCGAGCGGCCGTGCAAAGCGTTCGCGCAGCCAGCCGGGCGCCAGTCGCTCGTGCGGCAGCGCCGGTTCGCCGGCGATGGTGTCGATGGGGAGCTGCGCGGGATCGAAGAGCGGCTTGGCCAAGGTGGTCTCCTGGAGGGGCGATACCGGCAGGTATGGGCAAAGGGGCAATAAAAAAGGGTGCCGAGGCACCCTTTTCCAATAATCGACGACGACCTTCGCGGCAAGCTTCGCCGCGAAGAATGCCGATTATTCGCCTTGCGTCGCAGCAGCAGCGGCGCGGCGGTTCGGCAGTTTTTCCTTGATACGTGCGGATTTGCCCGAACGCTCGCGCAGGTAGTACAGCTTGGCGCGACGGACGTCACCACGACGCTTCACTTCGATCGAAGCGATCAGCGGGGAGTACAGCTGGAAGGTACGCTCGACGCCTTCGCCGGACGAGATCTTGCGAACGATGAAGTTCGAGTTCAGGCCACGGTTGCGGCGGGCGATCACGACGCCTTCGTAAGCCTGGGCGCGCTTGCGCGTGCCTTCGACCACGTTCACGTTCACCACCACGGTATCGCCAGGGGCGAACTGAGGGATGTTCTTGCCCAGGCGGGCGATTTCTTCTTGCTCGAGTTGCTGGATCAGATCCATTTTATGACTCCTGTTGCCATCTTGCCGGCGCAGCTTTTGATTTGCCCGGTAGAGGATGGGTTTGAACAAGCGGACCGTCACCGGTCCGCACGGTTACTACTACTACTACTCTGCACTGCTATGCAGGTTTTGCAAAACCTGCCAAAAACTTTTCGTCCTGCTTGCTCAGCAGCCCCGCGGCGCGGGCCCTGTCGAGAAGATCGGGGCGCTTGCGCGCGGTGGCTTCGAGCATGCGCTCGCGGCGCCACCGGTTGATCTCGGCGTGATTGCCGCCCATCAGGACGGGTGGCACGGCCACGCCTTCATACACCTCGGGCCGCGTGTAATGCGGCGAATCCAGCAGGCCGTTGACGAAGCTGTCTTCGACGGCCGACGCATCGGTGTTCAGCACACCGGGCAACTGCCGCACCACCGCATCCATCAGCGCCATCGCCGGCAACTCGCCACCGGACAGCACGAAGTCGCCGAGGCTGATTTCCTCGTCGACGCAGCGGTCCAGCAAACGCTGGTCCACCGCTTCGTAGCGGCCGCACAGGATCACGAGGCCGGGTTCGTTCTTCAGGTCCATCACCTTCGCGTGCGTCAGCTGCCGGCCTTGCGGCGACATGAACACCACGCGCGGTGCCGGTAGGCCGGCCACGACCTGGCGCCGTTTCGCGGCGGCGATCGTTGCCTCCAGCGGCCTGGCCAGCATCACCATGCCGGGGCCGCCGCCGTAAGGCCGGTCGTCCACGGTGCGGTGGTTGTCGGTCGTGAAATCGCGTGGATTCCACAAGTTCAAGCCCCACCGCCCCTGCTCGTGCGCACGGCGCGTGACGCCGGACTGCGTGAGCGCGGCAAACATCTCGGGGAACAGCGTAACGACGTCGAACTGCATGGATCGATGCGGACTCAATAAACAGACTAGATGCGCAGACTGGATGCGCAGACCAGATGTGCGGACTCAGTAAGCGGACTCGAAGACCGGCGCTCAGTAATCGAGGCCCCAGTCCACGATGATCTTCTTCGCTTCCTGGTCTACCTTGATGACGAACTGCTCCACGAACGGGATCAGGCGCTCATTAGCCGACTGCGCGGCTGACTGCGTGGCCGCTTCCAGGTTGGCCTGATCCGTGATGCGCAGGATCGACTGGGGCCCGTTGCTCATCATGTCGTGCACCACGCCAAGGCGCTCGCCCTGCAGGTTTTCGACTTCCAGGCCGATCAGGTCGGCCCAGTAAAATTCGTCTTCATCTTTCAGCTGCGGAAACTGGCTGCGCGGGATGAAGACCGCGGCACCCTTCAGCGCTTCCGCCATGTTCCGGTCGGTGATTTCGACCAGTGTCGCCACCACGTCGCCGGAATGCATCCTGGCCCGCTTGACTTCAACGTCGCGCAGGCCCGGCTTGTCCAGCCACCAGGTCGTTGCGTGCAGCAAGGCGTCGGCATCCGTGGAGAACGGACGAATCCGCACTCCGCCAACCAGACCATAGGCACCGGCGATGAAACCTACCTGCACCAGATCGCCGGGAACGCTCCCGGCTTCGCTCTTGCCGCTCAAATCGCTCGAACCCGCGAAAACTTAGGCTGCTGCTTTTTGCGAATTGACCAGACGCTCGACAGCCGGGGACAGCTGTGCGCCAACGCCTTGCCAGTACGACAGGCGGTCAGCGGCGATACGCAGCAGTTCTTCCTTGCCCGAAGCCATCGGGTTGAAGAAACCGATACGCTCGACGAAGCGGCCGTCACGACGATTGCGGGAATCGGTTGCAACGATGTTGTAGAAAGGGCGCTTCTTGGCACCACCACGAGCTAAACGAATAACGACCATAATATTTCCAAAAAGTGTGCTGAGACGGAAAAAGCCGCCGATTATAGCGTGCTCCTTCATTGCCCAGCAAGAATTATTGACAATAGTGAGAGTTGGGGCAATCCATGATTATCGCTTATATGGAACCGATCGGCAATCGCAAATTGGCTTCTCCCCGGTATCGGCTGTCGCACCAGCCGACACAGGCGGCGGATTTTGTCCGATACTGCAGGGTTCCCGGAACCTGTTCGCCAACTTTGCCAAACACGCATGTCGCATAAAAACAAAACGCTGGCCACGCTCCTTGCCTTCGCCGTCGGCGGACTGGGCGTGCATCGCTTCTACCTGAAGGGATTCAATGACCGCTGGGGCTGGCTGCACGCCGCTTCCCTGCCCGCTTGCGGCATCGTGATGGGCGCCGCGCCGTCGGCGGACTGGTATTTCTGGTACCTGCCGCTGACGCTGTCGATGCTGGCCGGCTTCCTGGAGGCACTCGTGCTGGGCCTGATGCCGGACGAGAAATGGGATGCCGCCTACAACAGCGGCTCGGCACGCCGCAGCGAGTCGCGCTGGCCGCTGGCCGTGATCCTCGTCGCCACCGTGATGGTCGGTGCCGGCATGCTGATCGCCACGCTTGCCCGCCTGTTCGACCTGCTGTACACGGGTGGCGCCTACGGCTGACCCGCCCGATCATTGCATATTTACAAGAGATTACAATTTGACCAGCCGTGCCGGGGCCCGGCGCGCCTATACTGCGCCCATCAGTCATTACCTGGAGCAATCATGAAATTCCGCACCGCACTTTCTACCGCCCTCACCGCCCTCACCTTGTCGACGCTGATGTCAGGCGCCCACGCCGACCCGCACCACAAGAAACGCGTCTGCAACGAATGCGCCAAGGTGACGGGCGTGCGCGTGGTGGAACAGGATGGCAAGGGCGGTGCTGCCGGCGTGATCGTCGGCGGCGTGGCCGGCGGCCTGCTGGGCAACCAGATCGGCAGCGGCACCGGCCGCGACCTGGCCACCGTGGCGGGTGCCGTGGGCGGCGCCTACGCCGGCAAGCACATCGAAGGCAAGATGAAAACGGAAAAGACGTGGAAAGTCAGCGTGCGCTACGAGAATGGCCGCACCGGCACCTTCCAGTTCGGCCACGATCCGCACATGCGCAAGGGCGACCGGGTGCGCCGCGAAGGCGGCACCCTGGTTCGCAGCTGATCGGGCGGCCTTTCAGCGCCGCTTTGCCGGCCAGCGGCCGGGCAAGCGTTCGCGGATCTTTTCCGCGACGGCACCCAAGTGGGCATAACCGGCATAGTCGCCGGTGCCCCACGTGGTGTACATGACCCCATCCATCCCCGGCGGCAGCTGTTTGCCGAGCACGCTGAGCCAGTTGTTCACGCTGCTCAGGTTGTCGTAGTACAGGGCAATCACCTGCCGGTGACCGGGATCGGCAAACTTCTTCAGCGACACGCGGCGTCCCGCATCCTCCGCGGCCGAGGTGGCCGATCCGCCGGCCCAGTTGACGATGACAAAGCTCGGGTCGAGCGGGACCGAGGTTTTGCTCAGGTCGCCGTTGACCTGCCAGTAGCGCGGCACCGCATTCATCGTGGGATCGAACATGTCGTTCCACACCAGTTTTTCCACCGGCCGGCGATAACCGGTCAGGCGTGCGCCGACGCCGTTGACCATGCGTGCCAGGTATTCGCCGGCAGTCTTCGGTTTCGGTTTGCAGCCGGGATCCCAGTTCATCACGCGGATCTCGTCGTAATACAGGAAATACCGGTCGACCTTCGAGCCGGGGAACTTGCCGCCGAATACCTTGTTGATCTCGTCGTAATACGCCTTCTGGATATCGAAGAATTCGCCGGCACAGGCGGTGGCCGGTGTCCCCCAGCGCGAGATCAGGTTCTCTGCCGACTGGTACCACGCCACGTCGAGCACCTGGCCATCGCGGATACGGCTGCCGTCCGGGATCGACAGCTTCTCCGGGCCGACCACGTAGTCGCCGCCCTCGCGGTACACCGTGCCGTCCTTGCCTTTCACGACCAGCGGCAGCGATGCGCGCCGTACCGGATGCGCCAGGCCGATCTCGCGCAGCTCGATGTCGTCGACCCAGGCAGCCGTCGACGGATCGCCGGCGCGCTGGTTGGACAGGTAGAACGTGACCCACGAAGCGTTGCCGGTATTGAATTCGAGCTCGTACTTCTTCCAGTCCTGGCCGGCTGTGAACATTTTCGGGTCCGAATTGCCCTTGTCGTTCCAGCTGCCGTCCGGCTTGCTGCCCCAGCCCAGGTTGGACGATGCGTTGCGGTACACGGGCACGTTCTGGCCTTCGGCAAGGATCTGCACGAACAGATTCGACGCGGGATAGCGGGGCCCGGCTTTCAGCCAGAACGACAGCCGGTAGGCCTTGTGCGGCGCCAGGTCGAACCGGCGATACACGCGCGAGTTGTAGGGCGCGACGTTCGAAGGCGCCATCCGCATCGACGCGGAAGGCGGGCCGTCGCCGGCGTGGTCGTTATCGCGGTCCAGCTTCACCCACTTCGCGTCCCATGCCCAGCCTTCGCCGCTGGCGAAGTTGCCGTTCCTGACCAGGTTGTCGTCATTCGTCACGGTAGCAACCTTTTGCCGCACGGTCAACGATGCGGTGGCGGGCAGCGCCTCGACCAGTTCCGGCTTCGTCAACGTCGGCACGGCCGGGCCGCCGCCCACGGGAATCAGCTCGACACCCTGCGAGGCACCCAGCGCGATCAGCTCGGCAAGGTTCTTGCGCAGCAAGGCCGTCTTGGCCGTCGGCTTCAGCAGCGCATGGTATCCGCCGTCGCCGGAGGTATTGACCGCGATGCCGTTGTAGCCGTGCACGGCCGCATCGGCAATCACTTTCTTCAGGGTCTCCACATGGGCCGGCACGGTGACATTGCCACCATAGTAGATCCAGCGTTTCGGGAAGCAGTCGGGGCAATCGCTATCGGCTGCCGAGGCCGGCAGCGCGAGGCCGGCGGACAGTGAAGCAAAGACGGCAGCGGCAATGATCTTCTTTGAAAATGGTCTCATCCGATCCTATCCTGTGCAATGATCTTGCAAGAATATCATGAAGCGCTGCCGCGCCGCGCCAGCAACAGGCCAACGGCGGCACCGGAGAGCAGGCCGGCACAGCCGCGGTTGAAGAGCTCCCTGCCGCGTGGCCGCGCGAACCAGTGGCGCAGCCGGCTGCCGATCGCCGCATAGACCGCGATCGCGGCCAGCTCGAGGACGAGGAACAGCGAGCCGAGCAGCGCGAACTGGGGCGCCATCGGCCGCCCCGGCTCGACAAACTGCGGCAGGAATGCGGTGAAGATCAGGATGGCTTTCGGATTGCCGGCGGCCACCAGGAATTCCTGGCGGGCCAGCCGCGCCAGTCCGATAGCGACTCCGCCGGCCGCCGTGCTGTCCGTGCCCGGCGCGGCGTGCCACAGCTGCCAGGCCAGCCAGAACAGGTACACGGCGCCCGCGACCTTGATGGCGTAGAACAGGGTTTCCGACGCATGCAACACGACCGCCAGGCCGCTGGCTGCCAGCGCGATCATGCCGGCAAACGCCAGCAGCCGGCCGAAGCCGGCCACACAGGCCGCCCGGAACCCGAAGCGGGTCGCATTGCTGATCGACAGCAGGTTGTTGGGCCCCGGCGCCAGGTTCAGCGCAAGGCAGGCGGGGATGAACAACAGCAGCGTGTACAGGTCCATGTCTTCTCCTTGGTCGTTGCAGGCATGATGCGATCGCGGCCGCAGCCGGAGATGCCATTCTAGCAATCGCGACCTATGGAGCCAACCGCCGGCCACGGGCCGGCGGCCCCATCTCGCTTACTTCAGGAACGCCTCCCTGACGGCATCCATCAGGGGACTGGTGCGGCCGTCTTCATAGGCCAGCATGCCCGACAGCTCGCGGCAGGCGCGGACACGGCTCAGCCCGTGTCCCGGTGCCAGGCACGAGGACACGAGCTCAGGCAGGCACGGACACGGCTCAGCCCGTGTCTCGGTGCCAGGCACGAGGACACGAGCTCAGGCAGGCGCGGGCACGGCTCAGCCCGTGTCTCGGTGCCAGGCACGAGGACACGAGCTCAGGCGGGCACGGACACGGCTCAGCCCGTGTCTCGGTGCCAGGCACGAGGACACGAGCTCAGGCAGGCGCGGGCACGGCTCAGCCCGTGTCTCGGTGCCAGGCACGAGGACACGAGCTCAGGCAGGCGCGGACACGGCTCAGCCCGTGTCTCGGTGCCAGGCACGAGGACACGAGCTCAGGCAGGCACGGGCACGGCTCAGCCCGTGTCCCGGTGCCAGGCACGAGGACACGAGCTCAGGCACGAGGACACGGGCTCGGCCATGGTCAGCGGGCCTTAGAACATCTCTTCCGGCAGCGCCAGCACGCCGGCGTGGCCGTCGACGATGGCGGCGCGCATCGCACCCGATTGCGCCAGGAAGTGGTCGGCGAAGAAGCGGGCGGTGGCGATCTTGGCCCGGTAGAACGCGGCATCGGCGTCGCCGGCGGACAGCTTCTGCTGCGCGATCAGCGCGGCGCGCGCCATCTGCCAGCCGCCCAGCACGATACCGGCCAGCTTCAGGTACGGCACACTGCCGGCAAATACTGCCTTCACGTCGCTTTTCGCATTGGCCAGCACGAAGCCGACCACTGCTTCCAGGTCGGCGGCGCCCTGCTCCAGGCGCGCGCGGATGGCCGAAAAATCGGTCGCGAACTCGGTGCCCTGGAGTTCACCCAGCTGCGTGCCCGTTGCGCGCACCTGCGCGACCAGGTGCGCGGCCACCTTGCCGCCGTCGCGCAGCGTCTTGCGGCCCACCAGGTCGTTGGCCTGGATCGCCGTCGTGCCTTCGTAGATCGTCAGGATCTTGGCGTCGCGATAGTGCTGCGCGGCGCCCGTCTCCTCGATGAAGCCCATGCCGCCATGCACCTGCACGCCGTCGCGCGCCACGTTCTCGCTCATCTCCGTCGACCAGCCCTTGATGACGGGAACCAGGTATTCGTACACCGCCTGGTGCGCGGCGCGCGTTTCCTCGTCCTCGTGGTGATGGGCGATGTCGTGGAAGCCGGCGCCCACGTAGGCCAGCGCGCGCGCCGCCTCGGTCTGGGCCCGCATCGACATCAGCATGCGGCGCACGTCCGGGTGGTGGATGATCGGCACCGGGCCGCTCGATCCGGCCAGGTCGCGCGACTGCACGCGGTCGCGGGCAAACGCCACGGCCTTCTGGTACGCGTTCTCGGCCAGGCCGATGCCCTGCATGCCCACGCCGAAACGGGCCGCGTTCATCATGATGAACATGTATTCGAGGCCGCGGTTCTCCTCGCCGACCAGCGTGCCGATCGCGCCGCCGTTGTCGCCGAACTGCAGCACCGCCGTGGGGCTGGCCTTGATGCCCAGCTTGTGCTCGATGGAGACGCAATGCGCGTCGTTGCGCGCGCCCAGCGAGCCGTCGGCGTTGACCAGGAACTTCGGCACGATGAACAGCGAAATGCCCTTCACGCCCGGCGGCGCATCCGGCGTGCGCGCCAGCACCAGGTGCACGATGTTCTCCGTCATGTCGTGCTCGCCGTAGGTGATGAAGATCTTGGTGCCGAAGATCTTGTAGGTGCCATCGCCCTGCGGCTCGGCGCGCGTACGCACGGCGGCGAGATCCGAGCCGGCCTGCGGCTCGGTCAGGTTCATCGTGCCGGTCCACTTGCCGGTGACGAGCGGCTCCAGGTAGGTGGCCTTCTGCTCGTCGCTGCCGGCCGTCATCAGCGCTTCGATGGCGCCGTCGGACAGCAGCGCGACCAGCGCGAAGGACAGGTTCGCCCCGTGCAGCATTTCCACGCAAGGCGTGCCGATCAGCTTCGGCAGGCCCTGGCCGCCGAAGTCCTGCGGGTGCTGCAGGCCTTGCCAGCCGGCGTCCGCGAACTGGCGGAACGCTTCCTTGAACCCTTTGGTCGTCGTGACCTGGCCGTCGTGCCAGAAACTCGGTTCCTTGTCGCCGGCATGGTTCAGCGGCTCGATCACGCCGCTGACGAACTTGGCGTTTTCTTCCAGCACGGCTTCGGCCGTATCGCGCGTGGCGTCTTCGCAGCCGGGCAGCGCGCTGACGGCATCCAGGTTGGCCAGTTCGCTCATCACGAACAGCATGTCTTTGATCGGGGCGTTATAGCTCATTGTCGTCTCCAAAAAAAAAGCCACGGTGGCCGGGCGGTGGTGCCTGGCCAGCGTGGCTCGATGTCAGCTTGTTCCCTCGTGCGGAATCAGCCCAGTTCTTTTACCAGTGCCGGAACGATCTCGAACAGGTCGCCGACGATGCCGTAGTCGGCCACCGAGAAGATCGGCGCTTCCGGATCCTTGTTGATCGCCACGATGGTCTTCGAATCCTTCATGCCGGCCAGATGCTGGATCGCGCCCGAGATACCGACGGCGATGTACAGCGACGGCGCAACGATCTTACCGGTCTGGCCCACCTGCCAGTCGTTCGGCACGTAGCCGGCGTCGACGGCGGCGCGCGAGGCGCCCATGGCCGCGTTCAGCTTGTCGGCCAGCGGTTCCAGGACCTTGAAGTTGTCGGCCGAACCGATGCCGCGGCCGCCGGAGACGATGACCTTGGCGGCCGTCAGCTCGGGACGGTCCGACTTGGCCACTTCGCGGCCCACGAAGCTCGACTTGCCGGAATCGGCGACGACGGTGACGTTTTCAACGGCAGCCGAACCGCCGGTGGATGCGGCCGAATCGAAACCGGTGGTGCGGACGGTGATGACTTTCACCTTGTCCGACGACTGCACGGTGGCGATCGCGTTGCCGGCATAGATCGGGCGCTCGAACGTGTCGGGCGAATCGACCTTGGTGATCTCGGAAATCTGCGCCACGTCCAGCTTGGCGGCCACGCGCGGCAGGATGTTCTTGCCGTAGGCGGTGGCCGGCGCCAGGATGTGCGAGTACGCGCCCGCAACGGCCAGGATCTGCTCGGCCACGTTCTCGGCCAGGCCGTCGGCGAAGTGCGGCGCGTCGGCCAGCAGCACTTTCGTGACGCCGGCGATTTGCGCGGCCTGCTGCGCGGCGGCCGCAGCGTTCGCGCCGGCGACCAGGACGTGGACTTCACCGCCGGCTTGCGCGGCGGCGGTAACGGTGTGGTGGGTGCTGCCTTTCAGGCTGGCGTTGTCGTGTTCTGCGATGACGAGTGCGACCATGATGTGTGATTCCTGTATTTTTAGATGACTTTTGCTTCGGTGCGCAGCTTCGACACCAGCGTGGCAACGTCCGGCACCATGACGCCGGCCGAGCGCTTGGCCGGCTCGGCCACTTTCAGCGTCTTCAGGCGCGGCGTCACGTCAACGCCCAGGTCTTCCGGCTTGACCGTTTCCAGCGGCTTCTTCTTGGCCTTCATGATGTTCGGCAGCGTCACGTAGCGCGGCTCGTTCAGGCGCAGGTCGGTGGTGACGATCGCCGGCAGGCTCAAGGACAGTGTTTCCAGGCCGCCGTCCACTTCGCGGGTCACGGTGACCTTGCCGTCTTCCAGCACGACCTTCGAGGCGAAGGTGGCTTGCGGCCAGCCCAGCAGTGCACCCAGCATCTGGCCCGTCTGGTTCGAATCGTCGTCGATCGCCTGCTTACCCAGGATGATCAGTTGGGGCTGCTCCTTGTCGGCCAGCGCCTTCAGCAGCTTGGCCACGGCCAGCGGCTCCAGTTCGGCCGTCGTTTCGATCAGCACGCCGCGGTCGGCGCCGATCGCCATGCCCGTGCGCAGCGTTTCCTGGCACTGCGTCACACCGGCCGACACCGCCACGATCTCGGTCACCTTGCCCGCTTCCTTCAGGCGCGTGGCTTCTTCCAGGGCGATCTCATCGAACGGGTTCATCGACATTTTGACGTTGGCGATATCGACGCCAGTGCCGTCGGACTTCACGCGTACCTTGACGTTGTAGTCGACCACGCGCTTGACAGGTACCAGGACTTTCATGGGATGCCTTTGGGAAAAGTGATAAGTGAAATGGGCTAGATTATAGAAGTTTTTCCAGGCCACGGCGGAATTAAAGCACGACCGTACGATTTCAGGTTAGTGGCTGTCTTCTAAAACGAATCTTGTTCGACGGGATCGCTTGAAAGTTGGTCAATATTCCGTTTCAGGCACTGGAAACGGCAATGCGACTACAACGGAAACAACAAGGGGACAGTCCTGCTGCCAGGAACTGTCCCCTTGTCCGCCGCTGTGGCGGCGCGATGGTTGTCGCCGGGTTACTTACGCTGCATCAGGAAAGTAAACTCAGCGCCCTGCTGGACATGCGACAACAAAGGATTGCCGGTCTGTTTGGCGAATGCCTGAAAGTCGCGCACGGAACCGGGATCGGTCGCCACGATGCGCAGCACCTGGCCGCTCTCCAGTTCGGCCAGCGCCTTCTTCGCCTTCAGGATCGGCAGCGGGCAGTTCAAGCCCCGTGCGTCGATTTCCTTATGAAATTCCATGATTTCGGTGTCGAGTAAAGTATCGCTCATCAAAAATTCTCACAAGTGATTGTGCTGAGTCATGACAGTCTACTCCAAAATGTGCCCCTTGACGCGGTGCACCAAAAGACTTCGTATCTGGTTGCAAAGTTGCAACAGGCGATACTCAAAAGGAAAGACAGGCGGGAGCCAGCGGCCGAAAACCGCAGTATAGGCGAAAATCAGGCTTTGACGCAGCGCGTCATGAGTAACCGATCGCAGCGCGTCATGAGTAACCGATCGCAGCGCGTCATGACCAACTGATCGCAGCGCAGCAGAGCGCGCCGGGGGAACGCGGGGCGCTCGCCTTCATGATACGGGCATGCCTTGCCGCGCCGCGCGCTCCTGGCCGGCCCGCACGGCATCTATCTTGTCGAGCAGGCTGGCGGAACGCTGCGCATCGAACTTGCGGGCGAACAGCTTGCCGGATGCGTACAGCGGCTCGAAGTCGCGGTCGACGAGCACGGCGGGATCCTCGCGCTCCGGACTCCAGTCGATATAGTGCAGCGACGCCTTGTTCTCGTTCTTCAGCTCGCCAGGCCGGCGCTGGCCGTCCACGTCGTACAGGTTCAGCGTGGCGGCATACGGAGAATTCAGCACGATGGTCTGGAAGTAGATCTCGTCGCAGCAGGAGACGCTGCGGAAGAAATCGACGAACCGGCCATTGCGCGGATCGTGGGTGAATTCGACGATATGGCGCGCGATGTCCTGGCTGATGCACCACGACGTGGAGCCGCGGTAGGCCTGCATGCCGTCGATGAAGCGCCGGTCCGGCAGGCGGGCGCTGATCCGGTTGACGGCGACCGCGGCGGCGCGCTGCAGGAAGCGCGTGGGCAGCCTGGCATACAGGTCGTAGGAAGCGAAATTACGGATCTTCTCGACCTGGGCCGTGCCGTCCGCCAGCGCGTAGAAGTTCATGTAGCTGCGGCCGGGATGGCGCTGCAGCACGTCCAGCAGGTGGCCGTGCGAGTGCAGCGGGAAATCGCGGCCGCTGAGGAAGATATAGTAGTCGTGGTGCCCTGCCCGCACCGCCTGCTCCAGCAGCTTGAGCATGGCGCTGACCTGGGAAAAGCCGCCCCAGTTCACCTTGACGGGATCCGGCGCGAAGTCCACGGCGACGCCCGCGCAGGCGCCGGCAAACGGGGCACGGTCGAATTTCGCATCGATATGGGCATAGATCGCCACATCCTGCGCATGTACGGCGCGGACCAGCCGGCCGAACATGTCCGGCTGGTCGTGGGCCAATATCAAGTATGCAATCCGCATTCGTTCTCCTTGCTTTCCCAATATTGCCAACCACTACAAAGTGGAAGAGTGTATAGCACATCTTGCACTTTAATCAATTGTCGCGTCGTAAAAAAGGCGGCCGAAGCCGCCGGTTTTTGCCAGGAATTTGCCGGCTTTCGCCGGCGCCGGCTGTCAGGCGCGCTGCTCGACCCAGCCCTGCACGCCAGCCAGGGCTTCCGGCAACGCGGCCGGGTTGGTGCCGCCGGCCTGCGCCATGTCCGGACGGCCGCCGCCCTTGCCGCCCACCTGCTGGGCGACGAAGTTCACCAGTTCGCCGGCCTTGACCTTGCCGATCGAATCGGCGGTCACGCCGGCGATCAGGCTGACCTTGTCGCCGTTGACGGATGCCAGCACGATCGCGGCCGTCTTCAGCTTGTCCTTCAGCTTGTCCATCGTTTCGCGCAGCGCGTTCACGTCGGCGCCTTCCAGCGTCGCGGCGAGCACCTTGATACCCTTGATGTCGACGGCCTTCGTGGCCAGTTCGTCGCCCTGGCCGGATGCCAGCTTCGACTTCAGCGCGTTCAGTTCCTTTTCCAGCGCCTTGACCTGGTCCTGCACCTGGCCGATGCGGGAGGTGATCTCTTCCGGCGTCGATTTCAGCGCCGCGGCGGCTTCGTTCAGGCGGCGGTTCATCGCCTGCACCAGCGCCAGCGCGCCCTCGCCCGTCACGGCTTCCACGCGGCGGATACCAGCCGCCACGCCGCCTTCGGAAACGATCTTGAACAGGCCGATGTCGCCGGTGCGCGTGACGTGCACGCCGCCGCACAGCTCTTTCGACGAGCCGATGTCCAGCACGCGCACTTCGTCGCCGTACTTCTCGCCGAACAGCGCCATCGCGCCATGCTTGACGGCGTCGTCGAACGACATGTGCTGCGCCTTGGTCGGATGATTTTCCAGGATCTCGGCATTGACGATCGCTTCCACCTGCGCGATCTGTTCGGCCGTGAGCGGTGCGTTGTGGCTGAAGTCGAAGCGGGTCTTGTCCGGATCGACCAGCGAGCCCTTTTGCTGCACGTGGCCGCCCAGCACTTCACGCAGCGCCTTGTGCATCAGGTGCGTTGCCGAGTGGTTGCGGATGGTGCGCGCGCGCTTCACGGTATCGACCTGCGCGGAGACCTTGTCGCCCACCTTCAGCGTGCCGTTTTCTAGCACGCCGTGCTGGCCGAACACATCGGCCTGGATCTTCAGCGTGTCGTCCACGGTGAACTTGGCGGTGCTGCTTTGGATGATGCCCTGGTCGCCTACCTGGCCGCCCGATTCGGCGTAGAACGGCGTGCTGTCGAGCACCACGATGCCCGCTTCGCCGGCCTTCAGTTCCTGCACCGGCGCGCCATTGGCGTACAGCGCGATGACGGCCGAATCGAACACCAGCTGGTCGTAGCCGACGAAGCTCGTCTTCGCGCCGGTGTATTCCACGTTGGCGGCCATCTTGAACTTGCCGGCGGCGCGCGCAGTGCGCTTCTGGTTTTCCATCGCCGCGGCGAAGCCTTCCTCGTCCAGCGTCACGCCGCGCTCGCGGCAGATGTCGGCCGTCAGGTCGAGCGGGAAGCCGTAGGTGTCGTACAGCGTGAAGGCGGTGCCGCCATCGAGCTTGTGCGGATCCTTGACCAGCTGCGCTTCGAGGATCTTCATGCCGTTTTCCAGCGTTTCGCCGAAGCGCTCTTCTTCCGTCTTCAGAACCTGCTGTACGTAGGCCAGCTTGTCCGTCAGTTCCGGATAGGCGGTGCCCATTTCCTTGTCCAGGTCCGCGGCCAGCTTGTAGAAGAACGGCTTGGTCTGGCCCAGCTTGTGGCCGTGGCGCAGCGCGCGGCGGATGATGCGGCGCAGCACGTAGCCGTGGCCTTCCGAGCTGGGGATGATGCCGTCGACGATCAGGAACGAGGCGGCGCGGATATGGTCGGCGATCACGCGCAGCGACTTGCTTTCCAGGTCTTCCGTATGCGTTTCGCGGGCAGCCGCCTTGATCAGGGCCTGGAACAGGTCGATCTCGTAGTTGCTGTGCACGTGCTGCAGCACGGCGGCCAGGCGCTCCATGCCCATGCCGGTATCGACGCACGGCTTCGGCAGCTTCGTCATGTTGCCGGCTTCATCGCGGTTGAACTGCATGAACACCAGGTTCCAGATCTCGATGAAGCGGTCGCCGTCTTCCTCGGCCGAACCTGGAGGACCGCCCCAGATCTCGGCGCCGTGGTCGTAGAACACCTCGGTGCACGGGCCGCACGGGCCGGTGTCGGCCATCTGCCAGAAGTTGTCCGACGCGTAGCGGGCACCCTTGTTGTCGCCGATGCGGATGATGCGCTCTTTCGGCACGCCGATCTCGTTGGCCCAGATGTCGTAGGCTTCGTCGTCTTCCTGGTAGACGGTGACGGTCAGCTTCTCGGCCGGCAGGCCATACACCTTGGTCAGCAGTTCCCACGCGTAGGCGATCGCGTCGCGCTTGAAATAGTCGCCGAAGCTGAAGTTACCCAGCATCTCGAAGAACGTGTGGTGGCGCGCCGTGTAGCCCACGTTTTCCAGGTCGTTGTGCTTGCCGCCGGCGCGCACGCAGCGCTGCACGGTGGTGGCGCGCGAATACGGGCGCGTATCCAGGCCGAGGAACACGTCCTTGAACTGCACCATGCCGGAGTTCGTCAGCAGCATGGTCGGATCGTTGCCCGGCACCAGCGGGCTGGAACGGACGATCGTGTGACCCTTGGACTCGAAGAATTTAAGGAACTTCTCGCGGATTTCGGATGATTTCATTTGGTTGGTGCAGGTTATTTGAGACAGGCTGAAGGCGAGCGCACGCCAGGACTGGTATGCAAAACGTCGATTATATAACGCTTATGCTTACTTGAAGTCGGCCGGCAGGAGGTCGATCCGGTCGGTGCAGATCGCATCCACTCCCCACGACAGCAAGGTGCGGGCGCGTCCGGGATCGTTGACGGTATAGCAAAACAGGCCGAATCCGGCCGCTTTGACGGCCTGCGCCAGCGCCGGCGTCAGCTGCACATGATCGACGTGCACCGACAGTACGCCCAGCTCGCGCGCTTGTCTTTCCCAGTTGTCCGGCAGGCCTTCGAAGGCGATCGCACGGGGCAGTTCCGGCGCCGCGGCCCGGGCGGCCCGCAGCGCGGCGGCGCTGAACGACGACAGCAGCGGCAGCCCGCTTGCGCAACCCCTTGCGTCGCTTCCCGCCCCGCTTTCGGCGGGGAACAGCCTGCGCACCGTTTCGGCCACATGGCGGCCGGTGGCTTCGTCATGGCCCGGCGCCGGCTTGATCTCCACGTTCATCCAGATACCGTGGCTCTTGCAGTATTCGGCGAACGGCACGAACAGCGGCACCGGCTCGCCGGCGAACTCGCTGCCGAACCATGAACCGGCGTCAAGCCTGGCGATATCGGCTGCATCGGTTGCGGCAATGCTGCCCGTTCCGGCCACCGTGCGCCCGAAGTCCGGGTCGTGCATGATGACGCCGATGCCGTCGCGCGACAGCATCACATCGAACTCGACCGCGCGATAGCCATGGCGCAGGCCGGCCGCCAGCGCGGCAATGGTATTTTCAGGAGCGGTCGAGCCGCCGCCGCGGTGAGCAATCATGGTTGGATAGGGCCACATGGTCGCGACACTACCACGCCTGCCGCAAAAGAGGCAAAGCGGCATGGGCAAAAAAAAGACCGCTTCGATATCGAAGCGGCCCTGCAAGGCGCCGGTTGCCACCGGCGCCAGCGCCCCAACTCAATGCAGGTGCTGCTTGAAGTCGATCAGTTCATTGTGCATGTGGTTGACGGCCGATTTCATCTGGCCCGACAGCGGCAGGCCGCTGCCGCACACGCGGCGCGCGCGGGCGCCCAGCAATTCCATGTCGCTGATCAGCTTGACGATGCGCGCGCGGTCGCGCAGCGCGAGAATGTCGGTGATGCGGTCGGTTTGCCGGTCCAGCTTTTGGATGTAATCGCGCAGTTCGCCAGGCAGGTTGCGCTCGGCGGACAGCGCCTGCGCGGCCTGCCCGACGGCGAGCTGGATGCTGCTGAGGCGGCTGCGGATTTCCTGTTCTCCCATATTCCCCTCCATGGATGTACGGCTGCGGATGCGCCGGTGATGCTTGGAGGGCCTGGCGGGCGGAAGGTTGCCTGAGTCCGCCACGCATTTGAGCGGACTCAACGTTCACTTAGTCAACGTTCACTTAGTCAACGTTCACGCAGTCAACGTTTACGCTTATGCCGCCTGCGCCTTCAGCGCCGCTTCCACGGGTACCAGCTTGCGAAGCCGCAGCGCGACCAGGGAACCGGCGGACAACAGCGACGCCAGCAGCGCTACCACGCCCGGCCAACCGGCATGCGCCCACAGTACGCCGCACAACCAGCCGACGGCGCTCGATCCCAGGTAGTAGAAGAACAGGTACAGCGCCGATGCCAGTGCCTGCGGCGCGCGGGCCCGCCGGCCCACCCAGCTGCTGGCCATCGAGTGGCTGGCAAAGAACGCAAAGGTAAACAACGCCATGCCGGCGACGATCGCCACCAGGTTGTCGGCCAGCGTCAGCAACAGGCCGGCCAGCATCGCCGACAGCGTGGCCCACAGGACCTTGCGGCGGCCCAGGCGGTCCGCCAGGCGACCGGCCCATACGGAACTGTAGATGCCCAGCAGGTACAGGAAGGAAATCCCGCCGACGATGCCCGGGCGCAGCGAGAACGGCTCGCCCATCAGCCGGAAACCGATGAAATTGTAGGCGCTGACGAAGCAGCCCATCAGCAGGAATGCCAGCGCGAACAGCCACGGCAGGCCAGCGTCGGACAAATGGCGGCGCAAGCCGGCAGCCATGCCGTCCAGCCCGCCCTGCGCGGGCCGGAAGTTGCGCGATGCGGGCAGGCTGCGCCAGAATTCCCAGGCCGCATACAAGCCGGCCGCGCCTATCGCCGCCAGTGCGACGCGCCACGAAAACACGTCGGACAAGGTCGACGTCACGACCCGCCCCAGCATGCCGCCGAACGCACTGCCGCTGATGTACAGCCCCATCGACAGGCCCAGCGACTCCGGTTCGATTTCCTCGCTCAGGTAAGCCATCGCGACCGCCGGCATGCCGCCCAGCCCGAGGCCCAGCAGCGCGCGCGCCGCCAGCAGCTGCGGGTAATTGCGCGCCAGCGCGCAGACCAGCGTCATCACGGCGGCCAGGAACAGCGCGGCGACCATCAGCCCCCTGCGGCCGATACGGTCCGACACGATCGACGACAGCAGTAGCGATACGGCCAAAGCCCCGGTCGACACCGACAGCGACAGGCTGCTCTGCGCCGGCGTCAGCGCGAACTGGTGCGCCAGCAGCGGCATCAGCGGCTGGACGCAGTACAACAGGGCGAAACAGGAAAAACCGCCGAAGAACAGCGCGCGGTTGGTACGCCGAAAGGCGGGACTGGCGGGGGAAATGCGCTCCATGGTGCTTTGCTTTCAAGGACGATGGAGCGATGGTAGGATTGCCCGGTATTACTGTCCAATATATATTTGAGTCATCATTAATACTTCAAAGCGATAACAGATGGAGCTTCGACACCTGCGTTATTTCGTCGCCGTGGCCGAGGAACTGAGCTTTACGCGGGCGGCCGAGCGCCTGCACATCGGCCAGCCCCCGCTCTCGCAGCAGATCCAGGCACTGGAACATGAAGTGGGCGCGCGGCTGTTCGAGCGCAGCAAGCGCTGGGTGCGCCTCACGGAGGCGGGCAAGCTGTTCCTCGTCGATGCGCGGCGCGTGCTGGCGCTGTCCGAACAGGCCAAGGAAACCGCGCGCCGCGCACAGCGGGGCGAAGCGGGCGAACTGCGCGTGGGCTTCACCTTCTCGACGCCGTTCACGGCGCTGTTCGCCTCCGTGGTACGGCGCTACCGGCAGCAGTATCCCGGCGTGCTGCTGACCTTCGTGGAGATGGCAACCTTGCCGCAGCTGGCGAAACTGGAGGCGCGCGAACTGGACCTGGGCTTCGTGCGCACGGTCAGCGTGCCGATCCCGGAAACCATCACGCTGACGACGCTGCGCCACGATCCGCTGCGGCTGGTGCTGCCGGCCGACTGGCCGATCGCGGCGATGGAACGCATCACGGTGAAGGACCTGGAGGGCTTGCCGTTCGTGATCTTCCCGAAGGATGCGGGCACCGGCATCCACCCGCAACTGTTCCGCATGTGCCGCGCCGCCGGCTTCACGCCGCAGATCGCGATGGAAGCGGGCGAGGCGTCGACGATCATCGGGCTGGTGGCCGCCGGCTGCGGCATCTCCGTGCTGCCCAGTTCATTCGAGGGCATCCACATGGACGGCGTGGTGTACCGGCCGCTGGACGACCCGCAGGCGACGACGGCACTGATGCTGGCGCAGCGCAGCGACGACGCCGGCCCGCTGGTCGAGGCATTCCTGGCATTGGCAAAAGCTGCCGCAGGGGAATAGTTGCCGGAAAAATGGGGACAAAAAACGGAGGACAGACGGCGTGCGATGCGGTCGACACGGCGGCGATCTGGTGTCGGACACCGGGTTGATGGTGTCGGACACCGGTTCTTGCGTGGTGACATACTGGCGAAAACCGGTGTCCGACACATGAATGTGTCCGACACCAGCGACGCGAACGCCGGCGCAATGTCGACGAAAACCATCGGCGGAGCGCTCAGTCGTAGTCGGGATCCAGTTCCGAGCCGGCGTAGTTTTCCAGCTCGGCGAACAGCGTCTTCATCGCCGTGCGCCCCGGAATGTGCTGCAGCACCGTGCATCCCTTGCGGTAGACGTCGATGCGGTTCAGCAGCACCGGGTGGTGCTGGGCAGGCACGGCGGCGGCCAGTTCGGCCCAGCCGGCTTCGAAATCGGGCTTGTTCGCGCGCACCGCCTTGACGAAGCGCTCGAAGTCCTTCTGGCCGGTGCGGGCCACGATACGGCCGCCGCCTTCGACGGCGAAGATGATCGCCAGCGCGATCACGCCTTCCGCGTTCAGGTCGGTATCCTTGATGGCACCGGCGCTGTTATGGCGGCGCAGCCAGTTGGCGAAACGCACCACCGCCTGCGCTTCCTGCCGCTGCTTCAACTGCTCCTGGTAGCGCGCCGGGCCGTCCCAGTTGGCGTTCGGGTCGGTCAGGCAGATGTCGAAGAAGATGTCGCGCAGGCGCCGCTGCGCATAGACCGGATCCTGGTCGTATTCGCCCACCAGCGTATCTTCCGGCATTGCGGCCAGGTCCTTCAGCTGGCGGAAGCCGGCCTGGAATGCCGCCTCGGCGCCGTTATCGACGAGGAAGTCCAGCGCGGCGGCGTCGCTGTCCACGGCGAGCAGTTGCTCGAGGCCCAGCGATACGCCGCCCACCGTCAGGTTGACGGCCTTCTGGATGCCTTCGGAAGTACGGTGGTTGGTGAACTTCTCGGCAACCATCGCCGTGATGCCGGCCAGCTCGTCGGCAAGCATCACGGCCGCATCCGGACGGGTATCGCCCGGCAGCAGCTTGATCGCGCGCGTCAGTCTCGGCAGGTTTTCGCGTACGAGTGCCGGCAGCATCAGGAGAAGATCCCCGTGCCGAGATTGCGGCGGCCGCCGCGCGTGCTGCCGCTGCGGGTGCTCGGCACCTGCTTGCGCAGCCGGTACAGCAGCTCTTTCGTCGAGCGCTGCAGCACCGACGGTTCTTCGTCGTCCGGATCGTCGGAATATTCGGCGTCGGCCAGGTCGGCGCTGTGGCGGAACTCGGGGAACAGTTCGAACAGTGCACGGTCCCAGCCATCCTCGCTGGCCTGCGCCAGCGCGACGGCCAGCGGTACCACGTCGCTGTCGGAGGACGACTGCGCCGTGATGTACTGGCCCTTCGAGATCACTTCGCCGGCCACTTCCAGCATTTCCTTCGGCGCCAGCGAGAACACGATCGCAAACACGGTCGCGCCATGGTCGGTGGCGGACGCTTCCTGCAGCAGCTCGCGGCGGCGCTCCTCATCCTCGGTGCCGAACACCACGCCGTGGATGTGCGAGAACAGCGACTCGGCGATGCGTTCGGGATCGTCCTCGATCATGTCCTCGTTCCACGTGGCGGCGATGTAGGCCAGGCTGTCGGCCCATGCCTTCGGCGGCACCAGCAGCGTGGCCAGCGACAGCTTGCCGCCGTCGAAGCCGGCCATGTGCAGCGCCGTCACGTGCGGCGGAATGTTCTGCAGCACCTCGGCCACGGCCAGGTCGCCGTGCTGCTCGGCCGCGTCGGCGAATGCCTGCTCGGCATGGCCCAGCGAACCGGCCAGCACCAGTTCCGTCACCTGCTTGCTGATTGCTGGCAGATTGGACTTTTCGTCGGACATCAACGCTCTCCTTCCTGGTCGAACATCTGGGTGAATTCCTCGCTGGCGCCGCCGTCTTCCTCGTCGTCATCGCCGTCGTCGCCTTCGGCGAGCTGGTCGAGCGAGGTATCGTCGTCGTCCCACATGCGCGGATGCTTGTGCAGGAACGCGGTCACGATGGCCTGGCGGCCCAGGTCGGGATGGTTTTCCTCGATGGCTTCCAGCATGCGGGCGGCCTCGCCGTCCGGGCACGATACGGCCGAGAACACGCGCGCCGGGTCGCCGAATTCGAAGTCCTCGGCATCGGCCAGCAGCGTTTTCGGTTCGGCGATCTCGATCACGTCGACCAGCGCGAACGCCATCATGTTCAGGTCCTCGATGCCGCCGCCATTGGCATACTCGGTCACCAGCGCCTTCGTCATCGCCTGGTAGTTCTTGCGGTCCGGCGGATCGCCCAGGATGCCTTCGATCTGATCGGCCAGTTCGCGCGCCTGGAAGGCGAACTCGGGGTGTACTCTTCTCATGTCAATCTTTCAAAAATGCGTGACCATTGTTGGCCTTGCGGGACCTCGAGAAATCGTCGGTTTATCGCGGCCCCTCGACTAGGCGGCAGGTAGTGTGACGCCGTGCAGGCTGAAGACGGAGCGCCACAACTGGTAGGCTTCCTCTTCCGGGTCGATGATGATCCGGTGGTTCAGGCTCTGGTTGTATTCTTCCCGCTTGGCCGGATCGGACAGTACCTCGTAGGCCTTGACGATGGCCTTGAAACGGGCATCGGCGCCCGGTTCGGGATTGCGGTCCGGGTGGAAGCGCATCGCCAGCGAACGGTAGATCTTCTTGATCTCGTCGTCCGTCGCGTTCGGCGCCACACCCAGCACGTTGTACAAATTATCCATGTATTTATCTGCCTAGTAACTCTTGTCCAAAACGAGGGCGTAAGGGCGAATTATCCTATAGAAAACGCTCCGCCGTCCCGCCGCGCTGGCGTGCGTACGGTAAAATGGCCGTCAATCGACTCCAATTCCCGCCTTCGTACATGAGCAACGACAAAAAGACTGCCGCAGCGGCCCCAGCGCCGAATTTCCTTCGCAACATCGTCGAACACGACCTGGCCACCGGCGCGCACCAGCGCGAGGGCCTGCCGCAAGTCATCACCCGCTTCCCGCCCGAGCCGAACGGCTACCTGCATATCGGCCACGCCAAGTCGATCTGCCTGAACTTCGGCCTGGCGCGCGACTACCAGGGCCGCTGCCACCTGCGCTTCGACGACACCAATCCTGCGAAGGAAGAGCAGGAATACGTCGACTCCATCATGGACAGCGTGAAATGGCTGGGCTTTTCCTGGGAAAACCAGGATCCCGCCGGAGGCGACGCCTACCTGCACTATGCCAGCGATTACTTCGACCGGCTGTACGAGATGGCCGAGTACCTGATCAAGGCCGGCTACGCCTACGTGGACAGCCAGAGCGCCGAGGAAATGGCGGCCAATCGTGGCAATTTCAATACGCCGGGCGTCAATTCGCGCTTCCGCAACCGCCCTGCCGAGGAATCGCTGCAACTGTTCCGCGACATGAAGGCAGGCAAGTATGCCGATGGCGAACACATCCTGCGTGCCAAGATGAGCGAAGACGCGATGGCGTCGCCGAACATGAACCTGCGCGACCCGGCCATCTACCGGATCCGCCATGCGCACCACCACCGCACCGGCGACAAGTGGTGCATCTACCCGATGTACGACTACACGCATCCGATCTCGGATGCGCTGGAAAACATCACCCATTCCGTATGCACGCTGGAATTCCAGGATCACCGCCCGTTCTACGACTGGCTGCTGGAAACGCTGGCCGAAGGCGGCTTCTTCAAGAAGCCGCTGCCCAAGCAATATGAATTCTCGCGGCTGAACCTGACGTACATCGTCACCTCCAAGCGCAAGCTGCGCCAGCTGGTCGAGGAAGGCATCGTCGACGGCTGGGACGACCCGCGCCTGTCCACGCTGGTGGGCATGCGCCGCCGCGGCTTCACGCCGGAAGGCATCCAGCTGATGGCCGAACGCACCGGCGTGACGAAATCGGATGGCTGGATCGATTTCGGCGTGCTGGAAGGCGCCGTGCGCGAAGACCTGGACCCGAAGGCGCCGCGCGCGATCGCCGTGCTGAAGCCATTGAAATTGATCGTCGACAACTTCGATGCCAACGACAGCGTCGAATGCAGCTCGCCCGTCCATCCGCACCACCCCGAGCTGGGCAACCGCACGTTCCCGTTCACCCGCGAACTGTGGATCGAGGAAGAGGACTTCATGGAAGTGCCGAGCAAGGGCTACTTCCGCTTCTATCCGCCGATCGGCGACCAGCCGGGGGCGCGCGTGCGCCTGAAATACGGCTTCGTGGCCGAATGCACCGGCTATGACAAGGACGACAGCGGCAAGATTACTGCCGTGCACGTCAACTACTTCCCCGACAGCAAATCGGGCACCGACGGCGCCAACAACTACAAGGTGAAGGGCAACATCCACTGGGTCAGCGCCAGCGCGGCACTGGAAGCGGAAGTACGCCTGTACGACCGCCTGTTCACGGATCCGCAGCCGGATGCCGGCGGCAAGGATTTCAAGCAGTTCCTCAACCCGAAGGCCAAGGAGGTCGTGACGGCGTACCTGGAACCGGGCCTGGAGGATGCGCAGGCCGAACAGCGCTTCCAGTTCGAACGCCACGGCTACTTCGTGGCCGACCGGGTCGATTCCCGGCCGGGCAAGCCCGTGTTCAACCGGATCGTCACACTGAAAGACAGCTGGGGAACAAAGTAATCCAAGGCAGACGAGGCCGCCCGCGAGGCGGCCTTTTTTCAGGCGCGCGCGAAACTTTAGTCACATTGTTTAGTCACATTGATCAGGCGCTTGCCTGTTGTCCACGACAGCGGGGATGCGGGCTGCGTCCGCCGCAACGGTTAACGTCCTATAGCGGGTTTGTTCTTGACGCAGCTCATACCGACTGCCTATATTTTGACCACGAACCCAGCTCTCCGCGCGTGCCGTCCATGAAACAACCTCTGTCAGGAAAACTGCACGAAGCCAAACCTTCCTGGTGGAGCGGCGTGCTGCTGTCGATGCTGGTCGGCGCCGGCTTCTATGCATGGATGGCCAATTCGCTGGAAAGCGAGGCGCTCGAGCGCTTCCGCAACCAGGCCCGCAGCATCCAGTACAACATTGCCGGCGGCATCAAGGCCTGTACCGACGTGCTGCGCGGCACCGCCAGCCATTTCCAGGCCAGCGAAGGCATGTCGCCGCAAAGTTTCCACCGCTATGTGCGCGGGCTGGACATCCCGCACAATTTTCCATCGATCGCCAGCATCAATTTTGCCCAGTACGTGCCGGACGACCAGCGCGCCGCCTTCGAGCAGCAGATGCGCGGCGCGGCGGTACGCGACCTGGGCTATCCGGAATTTCGCATTGCGCCACCGGGCAAGCGGCCTTACTACACGGTCATCACGCTGCTGGAACCGATGTATGGCGCCAAAGGCAAATTCGGCTACGACCTGTCGGCCCGGCCGGCCGGCGCGCAGGCGCTGGCCAGTGCGCGCGACACCGGCGAGATGTCCAGTTCCGGCGTGCCGGTGCTGTTGCCCGAGGCGCCCACGCAGTTCGGCATGCCCCTGCGCCTGCCCGTCTACCGCGCCGACATGCCGGTCGTGACGGTACAGGACCGGCGCGCCGCCTACCTGGGTTCGGTGGGGATCGGCTTCTCGGTACCGCGCCTGGTGGAAGCCGCGATGGTCGATACGCCGGTGCGCGAGATTCGCGTGCGGCTGTACAGCACCACTCCCGGCAAGCCGCCGAACGGCAAGGCACCGAACGGGCACCTGCTGTTCGACAGCGTCGAATCGTTCGCCGGCCAGGCGCCGCCGGACAACCATGTGCAACTGAGCCTGCCGCTCAATTTCAATGGCCGGCTGTGGCAGGTCTACTTCGATGCGCCGCGCTCCGCGCTGTTCTCCAGTTTCGATGCCTACCTGCCGTGGCTTGCCGCGCTGGTGGGATTCGTCAGCACGCTGCTGATGTATGCACTGTTCCATGCCCAGGTATCGTCGCGGCGGCGGGCACTGCAGATGGCGCGCGACATGACGCGCGAATTGCGCGACAGCCAGGCCAAGCTGCAACTGTCGCACCAGCGGCTGCGCCGGCTGGCCGCCCACGCCGAACAGATCAAGGAAGAAGAGCGCAAGCGCATCGCCCGCGAGATCCACGACGACCTGGGGCAGAACCTGCTGGCGCTGCGCATCGAGGCCGACATCCTGGCCAACCGTACCTCGCTGCGCCATCCGCACCTGCACGCGCGCGCCACCGGCACGCTGAAGCAGATCGACGACACGATCCGCAGCGTGCGCAACATCATCAACGACCTGCGGCCCAACGTGCTGGACCTGGGCTTGTCCGCCGCGGTCGAATGGCAGACCACCCAGTTCCGCAAGCGTTCGGGCATCGAATGCGACGTGGTGGACCCCGAGGGCACGCCGGACGTGGACGACCGCTGCGCCGTGGCACTGTTCCGGGTGCTGCAGGAATCGCTCAGCAATATCCAGCAGCACGCCCGCGCCACCCATGTGCGGGTCGAACTGCGCCAGCTCGGCGGTACCCTGCGGATGACGATCGCGGACAACGGCATCGGCTTGCACGATGGCAGCCGCAACAAGAATGGCTCGTTCGGCCTGGTCGGCATCGAAGAGCGCATGAGCCTGCTGGGCGGCGATTGTTCGATCGTCAGCCGGCCGCATGGCGGCACCACGGTCACCGTGACCGTGCCAATCGCCTGGCGCGCCACCCAGCCTGCCGTCGGCGCATTTGCCGGCTAATTCGCCGGCTAGATAGCGTCGAACAAAACCTCCATGGCTGCGTTGCAGCTCCTTGCCGTACCAAGCGTACTGTCTTCCTCGCTGCGCCTTGCCCCGAAGGCTTTGTTCGCCGGCCAGCAGCGCCGATGCGAGGCCCGCTCGCCTGCCGGTAGCGTAATAGAAGCTCCCTATAGCTTGATAAACATCAATAGACGTCTTTAAGCAAGGACAACAATAGTCCTTGTAACGACAACTAGTGATTTTTCTCAACCATAAGGAGCTTGCACATGACGGATTTCGACACTATCGACGCTCTGGACCTGGACCCCATCAAGGTCAAGCTGATGCACGAGGAGTCCGGCGAGGGATGGAGCCTGGAACGGGCCAATGCGGTGGAAAAGGAATATCGCCGCTTTCTGTACCTGATGAAGAAATTCCCCGAAGAACAAGCCGCGCCGCTGATGGACGTCGACACGTTCTGGCATTACCACATCCTCGACACGATGAAGTACGCGGCCGATTGCGACGCCGTGTTCGGGCATTTCCTCCATCACTTCCCCTACGTGGGATTGCGCGGCGCAGCGGACGAAGAGGCGCACCGGCAGATGGGCGAGCGCATGCGCTTGCTCTACGAAGAAACGTTCGGCGAGGATTACATCAGCGCCGGCACCACGGCATGGTCGGCCCGCGCGCCCGAACGCCAGGCCGGTACGGCATGGTCCGCTCGCGCCCCGGCGCAAACCGCCTGGTCGGCCCGCTCGCCACAGTCGCTGGCTGCCCAGACCGCGTGGTCGGCGCGGAGCGTTGCTGCCGAAACCGCCTGGTCGGCCCGCGCGCCGGCGGGCCTGGCCACCACGACGGCCTGGTCCGCCCGTGCGCCCGCTGCCCCGACGCCGTCCATGGCCTGGTCGGCCCGCTCGACCGTCGATGGGTTCTACACAGAACGTCCGCGACTGGTGCAACTGCCCTCATAAGAGTGATGTTGCGGGACTGCAACGCCAGTTCCGCATTTTTCCTTGAGACCCCGCACACGATTGAACGCGCGACGTTGCCATCCGTAATCTACTCCTATACTGGGACCTGTTGACGTTTCCATGAACCAACATTAATTTCAGGTGGCTTCCCGCACTCCGGCTGCCCCGTCGCCAGTAACCATCAGAGAGGATTACATGATTTCTTCCGAACAATTCCAACCGTTTGCCGAACTGGACCTGGAACCCATCAAGGTCAAGCTGATGCACGTAGAATCCGGCGAAGGCTGGTCGCTGGAAAAAGCCAACGCGGTCGAGTTCGAGTACCGCCGCTTCCTGTTCCTGATGAAGGCGTTCCCGAACGAACAGACGGCACCGCTGATGGACGTCGACACGTTCTGGCACTATCACATCCTGGATACGATGAAATACGCGGTCGACTGCGACAAGGTATTCGGCTATTTCCTGCATCACTTCCCTTACATCGGCCTGCGCGGCGAAGATGACGTGGAAGCGCACCGCCGCGTTGGCGACCGGATGAAGGAACTGTACGAAGAAACGTTCGGCGAGCCTTACGTACGCACTGCCGCGACCGCCTACTCGGGCCGCATCGGCACCGAAACCGCCTATTCCGGCCGCATCGGCACCGAAACGGCATACTCGGGCCGCATCGGCAGCGAAACGGCGTATTCGGGTCGCATCGGTACCGAAACCGCCTATTCCGGCCGGATCAGTACGGCGACGGCGTACTCCGGCCGGATCGGCACGCAAACGGCCTATTCCGGACGCATCGGTACCGATACCGCCTACTCCGGCCGCGTTGCCTACTCGGGCCGTGTCAGCGAACCCACCGTTGCCGCAAAAACGGCGTATTCGGGCCGGGTCAGCGATGCGAACGTCAGCCCGAAAACCGCCTATTCCGGCCGCATCGGCACCGAAACGGCCTATTCGGGCCGGATCGGCGCCACCACGGCTTACTCGGGCCGCATCGAAGCAGCCCCGGCGCAACCAGCGTTCTACACCGAACGGCCGCGCCTGGCAGATCGCGCCTGATCGGGTGCGCCAATGAAAAAGGCCGGTCCCGCGAACGGGGCCGGCCTTTTTTTCCACCGTGCCCATCTATTCACTACCGGGCATGGTGCACCTGGCTCAGTGCGTCATCAATTCGCGCAGCTCGCGGATCGAGTAATCGCTGATCTCGTGCATCCGGATCAGGATCGTGGCGCCGATCGGCAGCGTGTTGTGGCGGATCTTGCTGATGACGGGCGGCGCCACTTCGAGCGCGCGCGACAGCGCCGCATCGTTTTTCAGTTCCAGCTTGCTGATGATGGCGTCGAGGACACGGTTGGGATTGTACGACGGTGATACGGTCAGATCTTTCAGGAATGACATTTCAGACTCTCTCGGGCAGTGCTCTTGTGAGCAGTAGCAGGTTTACCAATATGTCGCCGGCTCGTTACCGGTCTATGGATGACAAACAATATCGCACGACAAACTAGTTTGCATGCGGACAATATGGTACACCGATTTACTTTATTTTTGGCAACGCGTGTGAGAATTAGAGAGATTTCACTACGATCGTTTATGTTAGGACAGCGGCGATATTCACCTTCCCGAGGGCTTCCTTAAGGCAGCGGCCGTGGACAATCGCGGGCCAGTTGCAGCAGTAACCAGTACCAGGTTACCGCCGTCAATGCCGCAAGTTCGGCCAGCAGGAGCGGTAGTGCCGGGATCGCGGCTTCCTGCCGCGCCACCGGCAACTGGTGCCAGCCCAGTTCGCGGCGGATCTCATCCGGCGAGGGCAGCGGCAACGGTAGTCCGGCGCGGGAGGAGACCTGGCGCCGGGCCATCCATGCCCGTACTTCTTCCTTGCTGGGATGCCGGCGGTTCGCGTCCATACGACCTCCTGATGGTGTCTGCCTACGTTAGTCGCAAGCAGCCATCGCGCGTTTGCGGCGGGTCAATCCTGCCGGACGGCCGTCATCTTTTGTAGCCCGTCGGCAACGGTTGGATAGCGCAGCCGCATCCCCAGCTCATGCTTCAGCCGGCCGTTGGCAAGGCGGCGCGACTCGGACATGAAGGACAGCAGCGTCGGCGATACCACCTGGGCCAGCTGTGGCCGAGGCAGCCGCGGCGGGCGAGGCAGTCCGACCGCATCGGCCACGGCATCGAAGTACTCGGCCATCCGCATGCGGCTGTCGTCGACGGCGTGGTAGACACGCTGCGGCTGGCCGCGGTACAGGGCCGCCCGGACCAGCCCCGCCAGGTCGTCCGCGTGGATATGGTTGGTGTAGACGTCATCCGCCGCATCGAGCGCGGGCGTACCCTGGCGCAGGCGTTCCAGCGGCAGGCGGTCCGCCGCATAGATGCCCGGCACGCGCAGGATGGACAGCCTGCCCTGCGCACGGCGAGCCCAGCCGCGCAGCACCCGTTCCGCGTCGACCCGGCGGCGCGCGCGGATATTGCGGGGGGCCACCGGCTGCGTTTCATCGACCAGGCGCCCCGCCAGATCGCCATAGACACCAGTGGTACTGACATAAACGACCCTGGCCGCCTCGGGTAGAATGGCGGCTACATTGCGCGTGCGCGTATCGCGCTCGCCGGTGGCCGGCGGCGGCGCCAGGTGGATCACCGTGTGCGCCAGGCCGGCGAGACGGCGCAGCGACGCCGGCTGGTCGAGATCGGCCAGCACGGGTACCGCGCCCGCCGCGCGCAACATGCCGATGTCGGCCATATCGCGTGTGACGGCAAAAACGCGGTAGCGCGCGCAGAGCAGCGGCAACAGCCGCATGCCCACGTCGCCGCAACCGAGGATCAGCAGCTTCGGCTTCCCGAAGCGCGGTTTCACCAGGTGCGGCTGGCCGAGGGGCGGCTTCCCGAGGTGCGGCTGTCCGACCTGCGGCTGGCCGGGCGGCGGCTTCACGGAATGCGGCTGGCCTGGCGCCTGCCCCGGACTTTGTTTGGTTAAGCTTTTCATCTCAAGGATTGTATGACGTTTCAGATTACTGTTCAGCCCAGCGGCCACCAGTTCGCATGCGACGAAGACGAAACCGTGCTGGCAGCCGCGATGCGCGCCGGTGTCGGGCTGCCGTACGGCTGCAAGAACGGCGCCTGCAGTTCCTGCAAGGGCAAGGTGGTTGCCGGTTCGATCTCGCACAAGCCGCACCAGCGCCGCGCGCTGTCCGAGGAAGAAGAAGCCCAGGGCATGTCGCTGTTCTGCTGCGCGCTGCCCCATTCCGACCTGGTGATCGCCGCCCGCGAAGTGGCCGGCAGCGGCGATTTCCCTGTCAAGAAAATGCCGTCGCGCGTGACGACGCTGGAAAAGGTCGCGCCGGACGTGATCGTGATGACGCTGCAGTTGCCCGCCAATGAAGTACTGGAGTACCGTGCCGGCCAGTATATCGAATTCCTGCTGCGCGACGGCAAGCGCCGCAGCTACAGCATGGCCAGCGCTCCGGGTGCCGGCCCGGTCTCGCTGCACATCCGGCACATGCCGGGCGGCCTGTTTACCGACCAGGTATTCGGCACGATGAAAGAGCGCGACATCCTGCGCTTCGAAGGCCCGCTGGGCACGTTCTTCGTGCGCGAGGACTCCGACAAGCCGATGGTGCTGCTGGCGTCCGGCACGGGCTTCGCTCCCATCAAGGCGATCGTCGAGCAGATGAAGGCTTCCGGTTCGCAACGCAAGATGGTGCTGTACTGGGGCGGGCGCCGGCCGCGCGACCTGTACATGCATGCGCTGTGCGAACAATGGGCCAGCGAGATGCCGAATTTCAGTTATGTCCCGGTGGTATCCGACGCACTCGAGGAAGACGGCTGGACCGGCCGCACCGGCTACGTGCACCAGGCCGCGGTCGCCGACCTGCCCGATCTCTCCGGCTGGCAGGTGTATGCCTGCGGCGCGCCGATCGTCGTCGAATCGGCCAGGCGCGATTTCGTGGCCCGGTGCGGCCTGCCGGAAGACGAGTTCTACGCCGACGCCTTCACCACCGAAGCCGACCTGGCCCAACCTTAATCCCCCCGCGATCCCGGTCCCCACCGGCCCGGCCGGCCGGGGCGGGGCCGCATTTCATCACTGATCGCTTCATGTCCTCATCCAACGGCTTTGCCGTCCTGCGTCACCGTAATTTCTCGTTCTACCTGTCCGCCCGCATCCTCGGCACGCTTGCCGTGCAGATGCAGAACGTCGCCGTCGGCTGGCAGGTCTATTCGATGACCCACAACCTGTTCTACCTCGGCATGATCGGCCTGGCGCAGTTCGCGCCGTTCCTGCTGCTGATCCTGCCGGCCGGCCACGTGGCCGACCGCTACAACCGCCGCAACATCGTCACCGCCTGCCTGGCCACGCAACTGCTCGTCGGCCTGCTGCTGCTCGCGTTCGCCCACAGCGCGATGCACCTCGTCTGGCCCGTGTTCGCCGTGCTCGTGCTGTTCGGCAGCGCGCGCGCATTCATGGGGCCGGCCACCCAGGCGATGCTGGTCAACCTGGTGCCCCAGCAGGATCTCAGCAAGGCCGTCGCGCTGTCGTCGTCGAGTTTCCACGTCGCCGTGATCCTCGGTCCCACGCTGGGCGGCCTGCTGTACATCCACGGCCCGATCGCCGTGTATACAGTCGCCGCCACGCTGCTGCTGCTGGCGACCGTGCTGATGGCGCTGACCAAGGCGCCGCCGCAGGCCAGCAACCGCGAGCCGGCCACCTGGCACAGCGTGCTGGAGGGCCTGCGCTTCGTGATGTCGCGCCCGATCGTGCTGGGCGCGATTTCGCTGGACCTGTTCGCCGTGCTGTTCGGCGGCGCCACGGCACTGCTGCCGGCGCTGGCCCACGACGTGCTGCACGTGGGCCCGACCGGCCTGGGCCTGCTGCGTACCGCGCCGGGTGCCGGCGCGGCGCTGTGCTCGATCGCGCTGGCGTTCTTTCCCATCACGCGCCGGGTCGGCGCCTGGATGTTCGGCGGCGTCGCCGTGTTCGGTATCGGCACCGTGGTGCTCGGCACCACGACCACCTTCGCCGTCGCCCTCGCCTGCCTGCTGCTGATGGGCGCCGGGGACATGATCAGCGTCTACGTGCGGCACCTGCTGGTGCAGTTCGAGACGCCGGATGCGATCCGCGGCCGCGTCAGCGCCGTCAACTCCGTGTTCATCGGCGCCTCGAACGAACTGGGCGAATTCGAATCCGGCGTCACGGCCGGCTGGATGGGCCTGTCGCGCGCCATTGTCTTCGGCGGCGCCGCCACCCTCGTCGTGACGGGTGCGTGGATCAAGCTGTTCCCCGTGCTGGCGAAGATGGACCGTTTCCCCCATCACGAGAAAGAACTGGCCGAACAGGCGAAGTAAGCCTTGAAAACCCGGCAATGTGCTGCACTTAACAACAAAAGGGACCTGTACGACGTAACATCGCACCTACACAACGAGGAGGAAACATGCAAGTTCAAGTCAATACCGACAAGGCCATCACCCATGACGTCAACCTGGAAAACCACGTGGAAAGCGTGGTGCGCTCGGCGCTCGAGCGCTTCGGCGAGCAGGTCACCCGGGTCGAAGTCCACCTGGGCGACAACAACAGCAGCCACAAGTCGGGCCCGAACGACAAGCGCTGCATGATGGAAGCCCGCGTGGCCGGCATTCCGCCGATCGCCGTGACGGACCAGGCCGGCGACCTGCACCAGGCCATCACCGGGGCATCCGGCAAGCTGGTGCGTGCGCTCGATACCGCCATCGGCAAGCGCAGCGACGTCAAGCACAACACGCCCGTTGCCGACCTGGTGCAGCCGGACCCCGTCGACGACTGACCGGCAGGATCGCGGTCAGCGCGCCGCGGCAAGTTCACGCAGGTACGCCAGCCCGTCCAGCGCGCGGCTGCCGTACCACGACATCATCTCCCCATCCACCAGCTGCACCGGCTTGCCGAGCTGCTTTTCCAGCGCATCGGCATGCGCTTCCGTAAAGCGGTACGGCTCGGTGGACAGCAGTACCTGGTCGATGTCCGCCACCAGCGCCGCATTCCAGTCGAAGCGGGGATAGCGGCCGGCGCCCAGCGCCGGTACGCTCCAGCCGATTTCCGCCAGCATCGCCGCGATATACGTGTCGCGCGACACCGTCATCCACGGGTCTTGCCAGATGCAGTACAGCACGCGCTGCGGCGGTCCTTTCGGCATGGCGCGCAAGGCGGCCAATGCCGCGGCAAACGCATCGCACCAGCGCGCCGCCGCCTCGTCCGCGCAAAATACCCCGCCCAGCAGGCGCGCCAGCGCAAGATTGTCTTCCGGACGCAGCGGGTGAGTGACGATCACGTTCGGCACGAATCCGGCCAGCAGGTCGACGGTGGGCTTTTCGTTTTCGTCGATGTTGACCACCACGTGCGTCGGCGCCAGGGCGCGCAGCTTGTCCAGGTTGACATCCTTGGTGCCGCCGACCTTAGCAATGCCGCGCACCACGTCGCGCGGGTGGATGCAGAAGCCGGTCCGGCCCACCAGTTGCCGCGCCAGTCCGAGGGTGCACAGCAGTTCGGTAATCGACGGCACCAGCGAAACGATGCGGGCATCCGGATCGGGCCGGTGCGCACGGCCGAGGGCATCGGTAAACATAATGTAATTGGGAAATTAAATGTAATGTGTTGAAACAAGTTGGGGCACGGTCCCGTGCCTTGCATGCGCTATCATGGCATGACTTCCTGGAACCTCCGCCGTGAAACTACTCAGCACTTTCGCCGCTTCTTCACACGACCTCGCTACCCTGCAACTGTTTCGCGACGCCGATACGGCCAGCGCCGCCGCGTTGCTGGCGGACTGCCCGGTAATGCTGGCGGCCCCGGGCGAAGTGGTATCGGACCCCGCCGTTCCCCGCCTCGTGATCGTGCTGCGCGGCGCGCTGGCCGATGCCACCGGCGACGGCGCCACCACGAAGATCCTGCCGGGAGAAAGCACCGGCGAACAATCGGTGCTCGATGGCGAAACCGACCTGTCGGGCCTGGCGGCACTGGAAGAAAGCGAACTGCTGCTGGTCGATGCGGACCTGGCATGGCGCCTGATCGAGGAAGCCGACGGGGTGGCCCGCAACCTGCTGCGGCTGCTGTCGTTCCGCATCCGCGCCGCCAGCATGCAATTACGCCGGCGGCAAAAGCTGGGCGAATTCTACCGCCAGCTGTCGTTGAACGATGGCTTGACGGGTTTGTACAACCGGGCCTGGCTGAACGACGTGCTGCCACGGCTCGTCGCCACGGCCCATGCGACCCGCGCGCCGCTGTCGCTGGTCATGCTCGACCTCGACCGTTTCAAGCAGTTCAACGACCATCACGGCCACCTGCAGGGCGACAGCGCGCTGCGCATCGCCGCGCACGTGCTGGCCGGCGCGCTGCGCCCCACCGATTTCGCCGTGCGCTACGGCGGCGAGGAACTGATGGTCATCCTGCCCGACACGCCGGGCCCGGTGGCGGCCGGCGTGGCCGAGCGGCTGTGCGAACGCATGCGCGAAGCGATCGTGTTCGACGACATGCGGCTGCCGCTGCCACACGTCACCGCGTCGTTCGGCGTGGCTTCGCTGCAGGAGTCGCAGGGCGACCATGCGCTGATCGCGGCCGCCGACGGGGCGCTCTACCGCGCCAAGGCGGCCGGGCGCGACCGGGTGGTCGTGGCCTCGGGAGCCTAGCCGTCACTCGACGTTGAGCCGGTCCGGTCAGAGACCCCTGCTCCCCCCTGTTTCATGCTCGGCTTTACCTGCCCTTGCCCGCCTTGACCGCGGATGCCGGAGCGAAGACGCGCAGGCAGCGCGATGCTGCCTGAAGCTGCGCCGGCTGTTTTCACATTTTCAGTTTTTTCACGATCCGTGAAAATCGATATTTATTGAAAGACCACTCGATCCTTCCTATCTCGGAGTCCGTGAACAAGGGAAATGAAATGCGCGAACCTCGAGTACGTGGCATCTTGCCACCCCTCTTGCCTGCCCGGGAGCAGCTGATTCTGGAAGCAATGGCAGCCCTGCGGGACAAAACCGCCATCGAGGCCGAGCTGCTGGCGCCAGGGGCCGACTCGCCCCAGGCCGAGGCCCGCATCGACCTCCACTACGACAACAAGAAATTTCGCTATATCGTCGAGTGCAAGCCACTGGTGGATCGGCGACAGTTGATTGACCAGGTCCGCCGCCAACTGCCTGAAGGATCAGGGCTGCTGATCACCTCATACCTGTCCCGGGAACTGGCGCATTACTGCCGCGAAGTGGGGCAGCAATACATGGACACATGCGGTAACGCCTATCTGCGCGGGAAGGGTTTGTTCGTGTTCATCAGCGGCGAGAAAGACGAGAACAGGCTGCGGCAGCCACGCACGCCGCGAGGCCTGAACGCATCGGGCCTGCGTGTCGCGTTTGTCCTGTTGACGCAGCCTCGTCTCATCAACGCGCCGCTCAAGGATATTGCGCAAGCAGCTGGTGTAGCGCTCGGGTCGGCGTACAACATGCTCGATGAACTGGCAGCCCGCGGCTATCTGCTGAAGATCGATCGGCACCAGCGGCGCCTTCTCGAACCAGGCCGCCTGATCGATGAGTGGGCGATCAATTATCCTTTCGTGCTGCGTCCGAAGCTGGCGCCAAGGCGATTCACCGCACCCGATGCCCAGTGGTGGAAGACATCGGACGAAGACATCCCTTTCGCGTGGGGAGCGGAAGTTGCGGCAAACATGATGACGAGCTACCTCAAGCCAGCCACGCAGACGCTGTACATCGAGCCTGGCCATATGGAGAGCGCACTGCGTACGCTCGTCAAGCGCCATCGCCTGCGGCCCGATCCGGCAGGACAGATCGAGGTACTCGAACAGTTCTGGCGCATTGAAGAGGGACCGAGGCCGGCCACGGTGCCGCCGCTCCTGGTCTATGCCGACCTGCTTGCCATCCTGGACCCTCGGGCCAGTGAAACGGTCAGGATCATCAAGGAGAAGTTCATTGACCACACGTTCGATTCGCCTTGACCGGCCAATAGATCCGGTTATCACCGAGATTCTCGCTGCAGTGGCGGAAGCAGCGCGAGCGGGAGGCATTGCGCATATGCTCGTCGGCGCAGCGGCACGCGATATCCTTCTCACCCACGTGCTCGGCCTTGACGCACCTGGCGAATACAGGAACCCGGCAGGTGCTGGTACGGATTCTCGAGCGGGATTTCTCCCGGCTTACCAGGGAAATGATCAGACCTTACCGGCATCTCGGCAATGTGGAACACCTCGTCGTATCAGGACTCGGGCTCCTGCTGCGCGCGCTCGCCGAATCCAGGGACGACGGCGATCAAGGCGATGAATAGCCAGTGCGCGGCACGTTGGACGGTGCCGGCCAGGTCATCAAGAGAGCCGTCGCCCGGCGATCAGGCGGCTTCCGGTTCTTCCTTCGGTGCCGCGGCGCGGGCGGCGAAGTCGTCGAACCCCTTCATCACGAATTCATAGGTCCGGTCGACATTGGCGGCCACGTCGCCGCCCAGGATGTTCAGGCCTTTCAGGATGTCGCGGGCTTCCTTGAAACCCTGTTCGACGCCGCCTTTCACCGCATCCATGAACTTTTGCAGCGCCGCGTCGTCTTCCATCTGGGGATTCTGGCGCCGGAACACGTCGTAGAAACCGGTGGCCAGCGACACGATGCGGCCGGCCGTCGCCTGCGGCGAGTTGTCCAGCCGGGCGGCGCTCTGCACGGCGTTCTCACCCAGCTCGGCGCGCAGCGCTTCGTTGATGCTGGTGATCGCCGACTTGTACAGCAGCGCCTGAGGATTGCTGCCCACGCCGATCGAGATCGACGCGGAAGCTTCCATGATCGATACGTTCAGCTGCAGTTTCGCCCGGGCCGCGGTGACCTCGCCCTGGTTGGCCACCTTCGAATCGGTCGAGATGGCCTTCGAATTGAGGGAAACGCTATTTGCCACGATAATCTCCGGTTATGACACGACTAAGCTACTCATGAGCAACCACACCTTTCTCTGGCACGACTACGAAACGTTCGGGGCCGTGCCACGCCGCGATCGTCCCGCGCAATTTGCCGCCATTCGCACCGACGCCGACCTGAACGAGATCGGCGAGCCGGTCATGCTCTACTGCAAGCCGGCGGACGATTACCTGCCCGACCCGCAGTCCTGCCTGATCACCGGCATCACGCCCCAGCACGCCTTGCGCGAAGGCGTACCCGAACACCGGTTTGCCGCCACCATCCTAGAACTCTTTGCCGAACCCGGCACGATCGGCGTCGGCTACAACACGATCCGCTTCGACGACGAGTTCACCCGCTTCCTGTTCTGGCGCAACCTGATCGATCCCTATGCGCGCGAGTGGCAAAACGGCTGCGGCCGCTGGGATTTGCTCGACGTGGTGCGCATGTGCCACGCGTTGCGGCCTGATGGCATCGAGTGGCCTACAGGCGATAACGGCAAGATCAGCTTCAAACTTGAATTATTGACATCAGTCAACAATCTGACGCACGACGCGGCGCACGACGCGCTGTCCGACGTGCGTGCCACGATCGCGCTGGCACGGCTGATCCGGCAGAAGCAGCCGCGCCTGTGGGAGTTTTGCCTGGCGCTGCGCGACAAGGGGCGCGCGGCGGACGAGATGGGCCTGCACCTGGCGCGCGAGCTGCGCAAGCCGTTCCTGCATGTGTCCGGCATGTTCCCGGTGGAACGGGGCTGCCTGGCGCTGGTGTGGCCGCTGGGCACGCATCCGACGAACAAGAACGAGGTGCTGGTCTGGGATTGCAGCCATGACCCGCGCGAATTGTTCACGCTGGACGCGGAAACCATCCGCACCAGGCTGTTCAGCCGGGCCGACAGCTTGCCCGAAGGCATGACGCGCCTGCCCATCAAGAGCGTGCACCTGAACAAGTCGCCGATGCTGGTGGGAAATCTGAAAACGCTGAGCGCGGACATGGCGCAGCGCTGGGGCATCGACGTGGAACTGGCGCTCGCGCATGCCCAATACGCGGCCAGCGGCCCCGATCTGTCGGCGCTCTGGGAACAGGTATTCCACCGGCCGCCGGCGGAACCGGCCGATGTCGACGAGGATCTATATGGCGGCTTCATCGGCAAGGAAGACCGCCGGCTGCTCGACTCGCTGCGCCGCGAACCGCCCGCCAGGCTGGCCACCATGTCGCCGCATTTCCAGGACGATCGACTGGCCGAGCTGCTGTTCCGTTACCGCGCCCGCAATTTCCCGGATACGCTGTCGGAACAGGAACAAGAACACTGGGCGCAGCACCGCGCCGCGCGGCTGCTGGAAGGCGCCGGCGGCGCGCGCAGCCTCGACCAGCTGTTCGGCGAGCTCGAAACACTGGCGCAGACGGCCGACGAGCGTGCCGAGGGCATCCTCGGCGAGCTGTACGACTACGCCGAAATGATCGTGCCGCAGGACTTTTAACCGAAGCAAAACTGTGGACGGGCCCCGGTCGAGAACCTCAGTTTTGCGCTTTGGTGTCGGACACCGGCTTCCTGGTGTCGGACACCGGTTTTGCCCGCACTGCAAAGAATGGCGTCGAAAACCGGTGTCCGACACCTGAAGGTGTCCGACACCAGTAACGCAGGCGCTGCCGGCAACGGTGCAAACGCTTATCCGAACAGCTTCAGGGAGTGTTTCGGTTTTCTCAGCGGTGGGCGTTGATTGCCCGTCGCGTCTCGTCGGCCACGCGCCGCGCGGCTTGCGCGAAATCTTCGCCGGCCTGCGGCGCCGCATACAGGATCGCGCGCGAGGAGTTGATCATCATGCCGGTGCCGGCATCGGTGCGGCCGGCTCGCACGGTGGCTTCGATATCCCCGCCCTGTGCGCCGATGCCTGGAATCAGCAGCGGCATGGCGCCGACGATGGCGCGCACGGCGCGGATCTCTTCCGGGAACGTGGCGCCGACCACCAGCGCGCACTGGCCGTTGCCGTTCCACTTGTCCGCCACCAACTGCGCCACGTGCTGGTACAGCGGCTTGCCGTTTACCTCAAGAAACTGCAGATCGGACCCGCCCGGGTTCGACGTGCGGCACAGGACGATCACGCCGCGGTTCCATTCCATGTAGGGTTCCACCGAGTCGGAACCCATGTACGGGCTGACCGTGACGGCATCCGCGCCGTAGCGGTCATAGGCTTCGCGGGCATACTGCTTCGCCGTCGCGCCGATGTCGCCGCGCTTCGAATCGAGGATCAGCGGAATGTGCGGGTGCTTGTCGCGCAGGTAGGCGGAAATGCGCTCCAGCTGGCCTTCCGCGCCCAGCGCCGCGAAATACGCGATCTGGGGCTTGAATGCGCAGGCCAGGTCGGCCGTCGCGTCGATGATCTCGGTGCAGAAGCGGTAGATGCCATCCGGGGTGCCGCGAAATTGTGCCGGCAGGCGGTCCAGGTCCGGATCCAGGCCTACGCACAGCAGCGAATCGTTGGCGGCCCAGGCGGCGTTCAGTTTGTTGATGAAATTCACGGCGGCCCCTTATCGAAAATAGTGCAAACCCACCATTATAGTGGACGCGGGATCGCGCGATGGTCGCGTCCGGTGCGTCGTCGAGCTATGTGCTGCACCGAACACTACGCAGCTTGCCATCCCTGTATAGTCGCTTCAACAAGGGAATGTGTCATTTCAAGGAGGAAGCATGCGCAACCATTTCGTACGCTGGATTGTCCTTGGCCTGCTGACGGCCACGCTGACCGGCTGCGGCTACAACGATTTCCAGAGCAAGGATGAAGCGACCAAGGCAGCCTGGGGCGAAGTCGTCAACCAGTACCAGCGCCGGGCCGACCTGATTCCCAACCTCGTCAACACCGTGAAGGGGTACGCCTCGCACGAGCGCGAAACGCTCGAAGCGGTCACTGCCGCACGCTCGCGCGCGACCAGCATCCAGGTCACACCCGAAGTGCTGAACAATCCCGCCGCGTTCCAGAAATTCCAGCAGGCGCAGGGCGAGCTGTCGTCCGCCCTGTCGCGGCTGATGGCGGTATCCGAACGCTACCCCGACCTGAAAGCCGACACCAGTTTCCGCGATCTGCAATCGCAGCTGGAAGGCACGGAAAACCGGATCACGGTGGCACGGCAGCGCTACATCGCCTCGGTACAGGACTACAATGTACTCGCGCGACGCTTCCCCACCAACCTGACGGCGATGATGTTCGGCTATGACGTCAAGCCGAGCTTCACGGTGGAAAACGAAAAAGCCATCTCGACCGCACCGACCGTCGATTTCGGCGCGAAGAAATAAGTCGTCGATCGTGCCGGCAACCATGCAGGAGCAGAAAACCGCCATGCCGCTGGGTCCGCAGGACAAACCCGCACCACCCGCCGCCCCGCGGCGGCGCACGCGCGAACATCCTTCCGAAGGCAAGTGGCTGGGTACCGCCGAGAACACCAGCGAGCGCGAAGTGCACGACGCCGGCCGCCGGCGCGGCTTGCGCCGCCTGGTGCCCAGGCCATCGAAAAGCTGGCTCGGCCATTGGCTGGTGCGTTACACGCTGCTGGTGATCCTGCTGTGCTTTGCGCTGCTGTTCGTCGAGGCGGCGCGGGCACAGGCGGCCAGTCCGGCGCAGGCCGATCCATTCGTACCGGTCCCCGAACTGTCGGCCCGCGTTACGGACCAGGCCGGCATGCTGACGGCCCAGCAGCGCGGCGCGCTCGAAGCCGTGCTCGCCGATTACGAAACGCGCACCGGCAGCCAGATCGCGGTCCTCACCGTGAACAGCACGGCCCCGGAGCCGATCGAACAGTACAGCATCCGCGTCACCGATGCCTGGAAACTGGGCCGCAAGGGCGTCGACGATGGCGTATTGCTGGTGGTGGCGAAGGATAATCCCTCTTCGCTGCGCCGCCTGCGCATCGAGGCGGGCCGCGGCGTCCAAGGCGTGCTGACCGATGCCCAGTCGAAGCGCGTGCTGCAGGACGTGATCGCGCCGCACTTTCGTAACAACGATTACTACGGCGGCTTGACAGCAGGGGTGTCCGCCATCGCCACCTTGCTGGACAAGGAACATTTCCCGGCGCCGCAACAGCAGTCAACCCAGCGGCAGGCCCAGGCGGACGGCATCGGTGGATGGGTATGGCCGGCGATCCTGTTCGGCGTCTTCATCCTGTTGCCGATGTTTCGCGGCCGCGGGCGCAGCAGCAGCCTGCATCGCTCCGGCTGGGGCTCGAATGCCGCGGGCGTGCTGATCGGCAGCGCGCTCGGCAGTGCACTGGGCAGCGCCCACCGTGGTGGCGGCTTTGGCGGCGGTGGATTCGGTGGCGGTGGATTCGGTGGCGGTGGCGGCGGCACCTTCGATGGCGGCGGCGCCTCGGGAGACTGGTAATGGATGCGATTGCACGCTGGCGCCGCGCGTTGCGCCACTTGATGACGGGTGCCGGCACGGGCCGGCGCTGCTTCCCCGAAGCGGCATTGCAAGCGATTGCCGCCGCGATCGGGGATGGCGAACGCCGCCACCGCGCCGAAGTCCGGCTGGTGGTGGAACCGGCGCTGCCGTTCGGCGCCGCGCTCGATGGCATGACAAACCGGGATCGCGCCCGCGCGCTGTTCGCACAATACGGCGTGTGGGATACGGAAGAAAACTGCGGGGTGCTGATCTACGTGAACCTGGCGGATCACGCGGTGGACATCGTGGCCGACCGCAATGTAGGCCGCCGGATCGCCGAAGCGGAATGGCAGGCCGTCTGCAGTACGATGACCGAGGCCTACAAGCGCGGCGAGTTCCGCGAAGGGACCGTGGCAGCACTGCACCAGCTTGCCGACCTGCTTCAGCGGCACTTCCCTTCCGACGGCTCGCGCCCCAATCAGCTGCCCGACGAGGCCGTCATCCTTTAACGAAGCCCTTACAGCGCACTGATGAGATATTCGCCATTTGCATATCTATTATCGAAATTCAAAATTGGACGTATATGTGGCGCTGCAGCATAATTGCACCTGTCTCCACTATTCTCCTCCAAGATAATAGTTTGAAGCCCGCCGAATCAGCGGGCTTTTTTTTTGCCGATACTGTTTGCACGCTTCTATCGCCAGGACTATCGCTGGCGTATCGCACCGGGTTTGCGCGTTGTCATGGCGCCGTCACAAGTCTTCCTTATACTCGACCCATCTGCCACACATGCAACCGATATGCGTGGTGGCAGACCTGGTGTGCTTCGGCACACCTCTTTTGAATTCGCATTCCGGTTTCATCGTCCCAGATCCCGATCCGCACCGATCCGAACCTTGATTCCGCGAATGCACGGCTTTTCAGCGTTGTTCCTGCACCGATCGATTCCTGCACCGATCGATTCCTGCACCGATCGATTCCTGCACCGATCGATTCCTGCACCACTTATTGGTCTCTTGGCCCGAACAGGGTTTGAGCCCGCCGCAACGGCGGGCTCTTTTTTCTCGGCCGTGCTATCGTTACGCTTTTGCCAATTCCACTGCCCGCCGTGCTGAAACTTCTTCATCTCCTGCTGCTGACTCCCGCTTATGCGCGCCTGCGCTACTGGGGTGCGATGGCGCTGTTCGCGCTGATCGTCATCATCGGTTCGATTCCCGGCGCCCGGGCGGATGCCGCTGAAGTCGCATCCGGCGTCGTGCTGCATTCCTGTGCTTATGCGGTGCTGACTTTCCTGATCTTTACCGGCAGTACCGGCACCCCGGCGCAACGCGCTGCGAAAGCCGTGCTGACGATCGCCGCGATGGGCACCGTGGATGAAGTGGTGCAGAGTTTCCTGCCCTATCGCCACGGCGCCATCGGCGACTGGCTGGTCGATTGCACGGCCGCCATCGTCACTTCCACGCTGCTGTGGGCACTGTGGGCCAACCGCAAGGTTGCCAACTGATCCCGCAGTCAAGTCTTCCCGCAATCGTTTTCAACACTGCGAAAATTTTTTTCGCCCTGAGCAGCATTCGCTGACGATACGGGGTTCGCGTCCCGTCGAAAAATCTGCTCGTTCCGGGCAGCCTTCGCGGACGAGACCGGCTTGGCGTCCCGTGCAGCTGCCCAGTCGCGTTCCAAGCGCGCCTGGTCGGCATCCACGTCCATGCCGATCTTGCGCAGCAGCGCTTTCGTCTGGCGGCGCTGGCCCGCGCCGACCATGCCGCCCGTGGCGCGTTCGGCATCGAGCCGCATGTCCACCAGTTGTTCCACCTTCGCCAGCCGTACCAGCGCGTACAGCGCCTGGCGTAGCACATGGCGCTTGCGCCGCCCGCTCCGGCCGGCCTGCCCGCCATGCGCGGCCTCGACAAGGTCCGCAATCACCGCTTCCGTCCGATGCTTGAGCATATCGCGCCTTATAGTTATCTAATATCTAATTATCAAGCTGCACCGGACTATACAGTTTGATTTGCATCAAAGCCCACCTCGCACACGGTGAGGTATGGGTAGCCAACGCTAAAGCGGGAACGGAGCCCGGGACGGGCAAGCACAGGCAGCCGGAAGCCGGGCCGGGCAGGCGCGGCGAAAACTGCACTATCGAATGGAGGACGCGGGATTGCGAGATCGGCTGCCGCGCCAGCGGGCACCTGGAGGCAGGCGGCTGGCGCGGCAATCAGGGGGCAGCGAGGGAGCCGGTACAAGAAGATCAGTGCAGGAGGATCAATGCAAGAAGATCAGTGCAAGCGGATCAGTGCAAGCGGATCAGTGTAAAGGGGATCGATGCAACTGCAACACTACCAGGCGATCAGTACATCTTCTCAACATCGTAGCCGCGGCGCCGCAGCAGCTCCGGCACGCTTTCCTCGCCAACGAGGTGCAGCAATCCGATGCCGACGAAAGCCACCTCGTCGCTGCGCATGATCTCTTCGATGTGGGCGGTCATTTGCGGGTTGCGCTGTCGCAGCAGCGTGCGGTCCATGAACGTGGCCGATACCGTGTCGCCCGTCGTCAGCTCGCGTGCCAGCGCAGCGATGCGCGCCGCGTCGGCGGTACTCCAAGCATCGATCAGGCCGGCCGACTTCTGCAGGGCCTTGCCGTTATCCAGGTCGTCCAGGTTTTCGATGAGGTATTTTTCCTGTTGCGCATCGTCCAGCGAAGCGAACAGGCTGAGCTGATAGTCCGCCGTTTCCAGCTCGCGCACGGTCTTCTTCTGCTTCACGGCGGCGGACAGCAGGAAACCTTCGACGCCGTTGCTGCGGTGATAACCGTGCTTTTCGATCTCGCTGCCAACGAGGATGTTTGCCACCAGCCACGGCCGGTAACCTTCGACATTGCGCATGGCAATGCCGGCCTTGGCAAGCGCCTTTTCCAGCCGCGCCAGCGCCCCCGGCGACAGGTGGCGCGTGATCGATTCGCCGGCGGGATAGTTGCCATACTTCGCCAGCGCGACCTGGAACGGCTCGTGGTGACGCGTATCGATTTCCAGCACCAGCGAGCTGGCATGGTCGAGCGCCCGCGTCACTTCCGGCTCCAGCGGGAAAAAGCCCTGCTTGCCCACATGGATGGTGCCGAACAGGTAGCTGGTCTTGCCGTCGTGCCGGACCCGGTACAACGCGCCACGCCGGGGTACCGGCTTCAATTCGATTGGTTCCGCGGTGGCGACCGCGTTGGGGACATTCATTTCCATACTGTTGGCGGACCAGGAAATCAATAAGGCAACGGTAAAAGTCAGGTAGCGCAGCATGCAAATCCCCGGCCGGCCTTCGATAAAAGGCCGGCATTGATCCGACAACGATGAACAGTGAATGCCCTAGAGTCAGCCGGGCAGTGGCTGGCGACCGCGTGGGGACGGCTCTGTTGCTGATGGTAAATGAATTTGCGCGCTGAGGAAATTTATTTGTGCCGCACGAATGAAATCGGCCGGATTGAAACAACAATTTGTTTCAATTCCGGCCGAATGACTGATTCGATAATCTTGCTGCTTATGCCAGCAGTGCTGGCGTTATGTCATGCGATAACGGCGCATTATCCATTCGATCATGACAGCTCCAGTGGTTTAAACGTTATCTTTAAACTTCACTCTTTAAAACTTCACTCGTTAAAACTTCACTGGTTAATATTTCATTGATTCAATCTCAAGGATGAATATTCATGGCGGGGTCGCACAATCCCTTATCTGGCCAGTTCGACCAGTACCGCCGTATACATCTGCAGATTCAGCGACAGCTGTTTCTCGCTGATGAACTCATGCTCCGAGTGACCGGTATACACGGCGCCCGGCATGCCTGGCCCGAAACTCACCGCATTCGGAAACAGGCGCGAATTGGTGCCGCCGCCGATCGATACCGGCTTTGCATCGCGTGCGCCCGTGTAATGACTGAACACATCGAGCAGCACCGGTACCTGCGGCGCATCGTCGCGCACCCACGGTTCGCCGATCTGCGCTTTCAGCGTTGCCTGCGGTGCGCGGGCCGCCTTCCAGCCGTCGAACGCGGCATGGAATTGACGCTCCAGTTCGGGGCCCGTCTTGCCGCGCGGGCGGCGCAGGTTCAGGTTCAGTTCCAGCGCATCGCCATTTGCCTTCAGCACCACCGGCGCCACCGTCATCGGTCCCATGAAATCGTCGCGATACGCCACCTGGCCGAATTTTTCGCCGTAAAGGCCGGTCCCGACCAGGTCGTTGACGAACGACACCATCGTGCCCGCGGTCGTGCCCGTCCATGGCTGTACCGCCAGCGCATCGGCCAGCATCGCGATCGCGTTGACGCCATCCTCAGGCTTGGACGAGTGCGCCGACACGCCTTTCGCCGTGACCTTCAACTGCGGGCCGGTGCGCACGAATCCGTAGCGCATCCCTTTCTGGCCGGCGGCGCGCGCACGGATGCGCTCCTCCAGTTCCGGCGTGGCGCCGTCGATCACCGCCACAGCGTCCTCGGGGATCTGGCTGTTGAAAAAGCCGCCGGTGAACGACGTCACCGCGGCACCGGTGGCCACCGGTGCCGGCTGCTTCGGCAGTGCCACGGTGACCAGCCCCCAACCCTTTTCGGCCGTCACCGCCGGGTACTCGGCATCGAGCGTGATGCTCACCTGCGGCGGCGTATGCGTCTTCAGGTAGGCTTCCAGCGGCCCCCAGTCCGATTCTTCGGCCATGTAGACGTACAGCTCGATACGCTTGGTCAGCGGCACCTTGCGGTCGCTGATCGCCTTCATCGCATACAGCGCGGTGGCGATCGGCCCCTTGTCGTCCTCGGTACCGCGGCCCACCAGGAGGCCGGGCTCGCTGGTGCGGTCCAGCGTGAACGGCGACTGCTGCCACTTCGACGGGTCGACGGGCTGCACGTCGCCATGCGTGACGATGCCGACGCGCTCGCTGCCTTTGCCGTAACCGATGACAAGCACGCAGCCGGCATCGTCGACATCGAAGCCCAGGCGCCCGGCCTCCTCGCGCAGATAACGCTTGAACGCCATGTGCTGCGCATTGCGTTCGCACGGCACACCCTCCTGCGCGACCGTGTTGAAACTCACCATCCGCGCCAGGCTGTCGATCACCTTGCCGTGGTAAGCGGTGCGGGCATGTTCGGCCGTCGCCAGCGCGACAGGGCTCGGTGCGGCCGGGGCGGCGGCGTGGAAAAACATTGGCAGCAATGAAACCAGCGTGGCTTTTTTCAGCATTGTCATGTCAGGATTGGTCGTGGTGGCCCGCAACAGGTGCGGCGGTTCGCGCATTGCCCGCTGTCATCGGACACAAGCTTATGGTAACGTGATACAACTATTAACGAGTGTACACGCACCTCCATATCTCGTGCAGACAAGCCCCGGTCAGCTGCCATCCCACGTCCACCCGCGCCTGCCTACCATCCGTTTTCGGCTGGCATTGCTGGTGCTGAGCTGCGTGCTGCCCGCCGCCATCGTCTCGGCATTCCTGATCTACGACCACTACCGCGTCGAGCGTGCCAGCCTGCTGGGCGAGGCGATGGCCACGGCGCGCTCGATGGTATCGGTGGTGGACCGCGATTTCGACACCGTCATCACCGCCCTGTCGGCCCTGTCCGTATCGGACGATATCGACGAGACCGACATCGCCGAATTCCGGCGGCAGGCCACCAATGTCCACGCGATCCTGCCGATCACGGAAATCGTGTTGTACGACGCGCCAACCCGGCGCCAGCTGATGAATACCGCGGCCGGCTCCTCTCCCGTCGCCGCCGGCAATGCGGCGCTGCTGCGCGACGTGATGCGCACCGCGCAGCCGGTCGTGACGGGCCTGACAGCCGGTGGCGCCGACGGCCAGACGATCACGGTCGGCGTCCCGGTCGTGCGCGGCGGCGTGGTGCGCTATGTGCTGGCGGCGCAGGTGCTGCCGGCGGCGCTCGGCGCCATCCTGCGCGACCAGCAGATCCCGGCCACGTGGCGCGCATCGGTCCTGGATGACGGGCTGCGCATCGTCGCCCGCAATGTCGACATCGAGCGCTACCGCGGCACCCTGCCCGCCCCCGACCTGGTCGAGCGCATGCGCCGCCAGCAGGAAGACACGTTCGAAGGCTCCACGGTCGACGGCAACCCGGTCGTGATGCTGTACAGCCGCTCCACCAAGTCCGGCTGGGGCGTCTCGCTCGGCATTCCCCATGCGAACCTGGCGGCCGGGCTGATGCGCACGCTGGAATCGCTGATCATCGCCACCGTGGTGATCCTGGCCCTCGGCCTGGGCATGGCGTGGCTGGTCGGCGGACGCATCGCCCATTCGGTGCAGGCGCTGATCGGACCGGCCACCGCGCTGGGCACCGGGCAGCACGTGCAGCCCGCCGTGGTGGATTTTTCCGAAGCCCAGCAGGTGGCCGATTCGCTGCTGCGCGCCGCCGCCGCGCTGGACGACGCGCGTGGCCGCGCCGACAACGAACTGCGCGAACGCCGCGCGGCCCAGGAAGCGCTGCAGGCCGCCGACCTGCGCAAGGACGAGTTCCTCGCCACGCTGGCGCACGAGCTGCGCAATCCGATGGCGCCGCTCGTCAACGCGCTGGAGATCATGCGCCTGGGCGGGCCCGGCAAGCCGCCGCCGCCGAACGTGCTCGACATCATCGGCCGCCAGCTGAAGCAGATGGTGCGGCTGGTGGACGACTTGCTCGACGTGTCGCGCATCACCACCGGCAAGCTGGGCATCCGTGCCGAGCCGGTCGTGCTGCAGGACGTGGTCGCCCATTCGCTGGAAACGTCCGGCCCGCTGATCGCGCAGCGGCGGCACGCGCTGTCGGTCGACATGCCGGACCAGCCGGTCGCGCTGCACGGCGATCCCACCCGCCTGGCGCAGGTGCTGTCCAACCTGCTGAACAACGCTGCCAAGTACACGCCCAATGGCGGACGCATCGCCTTGCACGCGGTACGCCTGCACGAGCCGGACCGCGTGCGCATCGAGATCAGCGACAACGGCATCGGCATCGCCGCCGACGTGCTGCCGCAGGTCTTCGACATCTTCTACCAGGCCGACCGCTCGCTGGGCCGCGCGCAGGCGGGGCTGGGCATCGGCCTGTCGCTGGCGCGCCGGCTGGTCGAACTGCATGGCGGCGCGCTGACCGCGTCCAGCCCTGGCAAGGACCTGGGCAGCACGTTCGCGCTGGAACTGCCGGTAGCGCTCGACGGAGCCGTGCCGGCACAGGACGACGATGCCGGCACGGCGCCACTGCCGCCGCTGCGCGTGCTGGTGGCCGACGACAACATCGACCACGCCAACACGCTGCGCACGCTGCTGATCGCGGCCGGGCAAACGGTCACGGTGTGCTACGACGGCCTGTCGGCGCTGCGCAGCGCCGACACGTTCGAACCGCAGATCGCCTTCCTCGACATCGGCATGCCGCGCATGGATGGCTACGAACTGGCGCGCCGGCTGCGCGCCGACCCGCGCCAGCGCGATTGCATGCTGGTGGCCGTCACCGGCTGGGGCCAGGAAAAAGACCAGCAGGATTCGCGCGCCGCGGGTTTCCACCGGCACATCGTCAAGCCGCTGGCCCCCGCCCAGCTGCGCGCCCTCCTGCAGGAACGCGCCAGCCGTGCCACAATGCACGACACCGTTTGATCAAACCCATCCGGTTTTGCTCCAGGCGGAACTTTGCATGAAAGGCAGGGGCCCGCCGGTCAGGTGGGAAATTTCCCCTGATTACTCCGATGACTCCACCAAATATTCCTCTTTCAATTCTCGATCTTTCCCCGATCGCCGAAGGCAGCCACGCCGGTGAATCGCTGCGCAACACGCTGGACCTGGCGCAGCACGGCGAACGCTGGGGCTTCAACCGTTTCTGGCTGGCCGAGCACCACGGCATGCCGGGCATCGCCAGCGCCGCCACCGCCGTCGTCATCGCCCACGTGGCCGGTGGCACGAGCACGATCCGTGTCGGTGCCGGCGGCATCATGCTGCCGAACCACTCGCCGCTGGTGATTGCCGAGCAGTTCGGCACGCTGGAAGCGCTGTTCCCGGGCCGCATCGACCTGGGCCTGGGCCGCGCTCCCGGCTCCGACCAGACCACCGCGCGGGCACTGCGCCGCAACCTCGGCTCCGATGCCGACGAATTCCCGCAGGACGTGCTGGAACTGCAGGACTACATGAGCGACTCGCCGCGCCAGCGCGTGCTGGCCGTGCCGGGCCAGGGTGCCAGGGTGCCGCTGTGGATCCTGGGTTCGAGCCTGTTCGGCGCCCAGCTCGCCGCGCATCTCGGCCTGCCCTACGCCTTCGCCTCGCACTTTGCGCCGCAGATGATGATGCAGGCGGTTCACTTCTACCGCAGCAACTTCAAGCCCTCGGCGCAGCTCGCCAAGCCCTACGTCATGCTGGGCTATAACGTGTTCGCCGCCGATACCGACGAGCAGGCGCAGTTCCTCGCCACGTCGATGCAGCAAGCCTTCGTCAACCTGCGCACCGGCCGCCCGTCGAAACTGCCACCGCCGATGGCCGACTACCGCAGCACCCTCGGCCCGCAGGAAAACGCGATGCTCGACTCCGTGCTGTCCTGCACTGCCACCGGCTCGCCCGCCACCGTCGCCGCCCAGCTGAACGCCTTCATCGCCAGCACCCAGCCCGACGAACTGATGGTCACCTCGCAGATCCACGACCACCGCGCCCGGCTGCGCTCGTACGAAATCCTCGGCGACATCCTGCGCGGCTAGCGCGCCCTGGCCTTGGGATCGCCCCAAGGCCTGTCAAAAAGTACCGGCTGAAAATATTGCCCAAAACCGTACGCCAAGTCCGGTCTTGGGCAACTATTGCGTTATCGGCATCAACAAGGAATGGCAGTGCACACGAAACAGCAAGAACAACAAGAACAACACGGACAACACGATATTTCCGCCGCGATGGTGTGGCTGATGGCCACGGCCACCGGCCTGATCGTCGCCAACCTGTATTACGCGCAGCCGCTGATCGGGCCGATCAGCCAGGCAACGGGGCTGCATCCCGGAGCGGCCGGCCTGATCGTCACGCTCACGCAGTTGGGCTACTGCCTCGGCATGATCTTCATCGTGCCGCTCGGCGACCTGGTCGAGAACCGCCGGCTGATCGTCACGGCGCTGGCGGGCACCGCATGCGCACTGGCCGTCGCCGCCTTCAGCACCAGCGCGGTCCTGTTCCTCGCGGCGATGTTCTGCATCGGCATGGGCTCGGTGGCGGCACAGGTCATCGTGCCGTTCGCGTCGCACCTGGCGCGGCCGGAAACGCGCGGCCAGACGGTGGGTACGGTCGTCAGCGGACTGATGCTGGGGATCATGCTGGCGCGGCCCGTGGCCGGCCTCGTCGCCGATGCGCTGGACTGGCACGCGATCTTCGTGCTCTCGGCACTGGTCATGGCCGGCCTGGCGCTGCTGCTCAAGCGCCGCCTGCCGCAGCGCGATCCGGCGCAGGCGGGCGCCGCGCAGCACACCTATCCGGCATTGCTGGCATCGCTGTGGTACCTGCTGAAGACGACGCCGATCCTGCGCCGCCGCGCCGCCTACCAGTTCTGCATGTTCGGCGCGTTCAGCCTGTTCTGGACCACCGTGCCGCTGATCCTGGCCAGCCCCGCCTTCGGCCTGTCGCAATCGGGCATCGCGCTCTTCGCACTGGCCGGCGTGGCCGGCGCCCTCGCGTCGCCGGTCGCCGGCCGCCGCGCCGACCAGGGCAAGTCCCGCTCGACGACGGCCATCGCGCTGGTGGCCGCCGTGCTGTCGCTCGCCGTCCCGCTGCTGGTGCATGGCGGCCGCATGTTCGAACTGGGCTTGCTGGTGGTGGCCGCGATCGTGCTCGACGGCGCCGTCTCCGCCAGCCTCGTCACCGGCCAGCGGGCCCTGTACGCGCTCAGCGCCGACGTGCGTTCGCGCCTGAACGGCCTGTACATGGCGATCTTCTTCATGGGCGGTGCGCTTGGCTCCTCGGCGGGCGGCTGGATGTATGCCCACCATGGCTGGCAGGGCGTGCTGATGACGGGCCTGCTGTTCCCGGCCGCCGGCATGCTGGTCTTCGCCACCGAACGGGTCCGGCCCGCCGGTTGACGCCCCGCGGCCGGTTCCCCGATACTGCCCGCATGACTTTCCGTACGACGCCCAGCATGGTCCCCAGTATGCCCTCCAGGATGACACCGTATCGCGGCCGCTTCGCCCCCTCCCCCACCGGCCCGCTGCACCTCGGCTCGCTCGTCGCGGCGATGGCGAGCTACCTCGATGCGAAGGTGCACGGCGGCCAGTGGCTGGTGCGTATCGAGGACCTCGACCGCGACCGCAACGTGCCCGGCGCCGACGAGCACATCCTCGCCTCGCTGCGCCGCTGCGGCATGGCATGGGATGGCGAGGTGACATGGCAAACGCGCCGCGAGCCCCTGTACGAGACGGCGCTGGCGCAACTGGCACAGCATGTCTACCCGTGCGGCTGCTCGCGCAGGGAAATCGCCGACTCGCAAACCAGCCTCCGGGCGCACCTGCAGGGGCGCCCCGGCCTGCCGCACACTGCGACGCCGGTCTATCCAGGCACCTGCCGCGCCGGCCTGGCGCCGGGCAAGGCACCGCGCGCGCTGCGCCTGCGCACGCCGCAGCACCCCGCGCGCGTGATCGGTTTCGACGACCGCTGGCATGGCCATGTCGAGCAGGACATCACGGCCGAGGTGGGCGATTTCGTGATCCGCCGCGCCGACGGCTTCTGGGCCTATCAACTGGCGGTCGTCGTCGACGATGCCGCGCAGGGCATCACCGACATCGTCCGCGGCGCCGACCTGCTCGATTCCACGCCCCGCCAGCTGTACCTGCAGGAACTGCTGGGCGTGCCCCACCCGCGCTACCTGCACGTGCCCGTGGTCGCCAATGCCGATGGCGAGAAACTGTCGAAACAGACCGGCGCGGCGGCCTTCGACAACGGCGCGCCGCCGGCGCAACTGCTGGCGCAAAGCCTGATCCCCGCCGCCCGCTTCCTCGGCCTGCACGTTGCGGCCGAGACCATCGACGGGTTCTGGAGCGCCGCCGTCCCGGCCTGGGAACGCCTGCTGCGCGAACACGGCCGGGTGTAAGGCCGGCAGCGACCGGGTAAGCAGCCCGGACAATCACGCATGCCGCTGTAGGACTGGTCCTCCGGGCGACCGTGGGTTGGCGAACAGACCCGCGCGCGCCCGCGGCGCACACTCCCTCCATCGCTTGAACAGGAGGTAAATCATGCGTCGCTTCATCATTCCCGCCGCACTCGGCCTGGCCGTACTGGCCGGCTCGGGCGCCGTCGCAAACGACCAGATCTACAAGTGCATCGATCCGAATGGCGCCACGATGTTGTCCGACAGGCCTTGCGCCATCGTCGAATCGGTTCCCGCCGATACCGGCAGTGGCACCGGGACCGACACCGGTGCCGTGGCAGCCATGCCAGCCGTGATCGAAAGCCGTCCGCAGGTGGTCAAGGAATATTTCACGCTGCCCGCAGCGGAAATCGACCATGGCCAGCGCGGCAAGGTGCAGCTCGTCAGCACGCCGCCGAAAGTCGACGTGGCCACGCTGAAAGCTGCCCGGCTGAAGCTGGAGCTGGAAGACAAGACCGCCTCGTTGCGGCAAGCCAGCCTGGATTGACCGTGGCGCCGGAGCGACACTCCGGCTTGCATGAATAAAGTCACTGCGGTTCCAGGCAGCGCCAGCCGCCAGTCCACCGCGGCGCAGGCTGCACAGCACAGTATTTCGTCATTGTTCGCGCTAGCGCTACCAGAGTTTATTTCCCCCGTCCTCTTCCCTTCCGAACACAGCCGTATAAGCACGGCACTTTGTTACAAATAATTCATGTTTCTCCTTTGACACATGGTTTGCACCTGCCGAGAATGGGTTCGCCGCATCGACCAAAAGTCGTTCGTGCCGGATCTCCCGGCCGCGGCATTAGGGTGCTTAAATCAACCACGATAAGGAATGCACATGAAGATGAAGCAGGCATACATGGTGTTGGCATTGGCTCTCGCCGCGGGCAGCGCCGCCGCGGCCACGACGGATTTCTCTTCCGGCACACAGGGCTGGGAGGGAACGCAACCCCTGGACGGGAATGGCGGTTCCGGTATCGACAACACCCTGGGCAATGACGCACCGGCCTATCGCACCATCATCAACAACTTCGGCATCACCTTCGCCAACACCACGAACGCGGAGTTCGTGCGCGACTACACGGCCACCTCGTCCGTCACGTTCGGCATCGACGTGCTGACCCAGCAGGTCAACTACTTCGGCCAGGACGTCACGCGCGACCTGGTGCTCGAACTGCGCGATTACGATAACGCCGGCAACGGCCTGCCTTACACCAGCGTCTGGTACACGGTGGGCACGCTCGATGCGGCGAACGAAGGCTGGAAGCACTTCTCGGTCACCATCGACGATACCTCGGCCATCGGCCTGCCGTCCGGCTGGGGCGGCTACGGTGCCGAAGAGGCCGACGGCACGCCGTACCTGCCGACCGACCGCACGTTCGCCAGCGTGCTGGCCGGCGTCGACGAGATCGCGTTCACGACCTACAAGCCGGGCTTCATGTACGGCTTCACCGACTTCGACGTGGCAGTCGACAACATCAGCGTCAGCCCGGTGCCGGAACCGGGCACCTACGCGATGATGCTGGCCGGCCTGGGCCTGGTGGGCGCCGTCGCCCGCCGGCGCAAGCAAGCCTGATGACCTCTTGACCGAATGAACGTCCGCCGGCGCGGTGCGGCCGCACGCGCCGGCGGACGACGCAACTGGACGACGATCGCCGGCCCGGCGTCGTCGTCTTTCGCATGGTTCCAGAAGCGCGGCAGTTCTATAATGCGCGCTCTGCCGACACCGCGAAAACACCATGACCACTGCCGCTTTACTTCCCGACCGCCGTCCCGCCGTCGTGCTGCTGCACAGTTCGATGAGCTCGCGCAGCCAGTGGGCCGCGCTGATGAGCGAGCACGAACGGAGCTATCGCTTCCTCGCGCTCGACCTGCTGGGCTACGGCAAGGCGCCCTTCCCGGATCACGCGATGCGGGCCAATTTCTCGCTCGCGCATGAAGTCGAGGCCGTGCAGGCCGCGCTCGCAACGCACCTGGCGCCGGACGAACCGTTCCACCTGGTCGGCCATTCCTATGGCGGCGCCACCGCGTTGCGGCTGGCCCGCACGTTGCCGGCCCGCATCCTGTCGCTGGCCGTGTTCGAGCCGGTCGCCTTCCACCTGCTCGACGAAAGCGACGCGGAGCGCGCCGAGATCGGCGCCGTGATCGCCGCGATCGAAACGGCCGTCACGCCGGAAGACGCGACGCGCCGCTTCATCGATTACTGGAACGGCCCGGGCGCCTTCGATGCGCTGACCGCGCCCGTGCGCGCGCGCTTTGCCGCACAAGTCGCCAAGGTCAGGCTCGACTTTACCGCGCTGCTCGGCGAGCCCGCCACGCTGGCCGATATGGCCGCCATCGCCGTGCCGGCGCTGCTGTTGTCCGGCCGTGCCGGCCCCGCCTCCACCCGTGCCGTCGTTACCCGCCTGGCCGCCGCCCTGCCCCATGCCACCACCGCGCAAACGCCCGGCGGCCACATGGCCCCGGTCACCCACGCGGCCGACGTCAACCGCGAGCTGGCCGCGTTCCTGGCGAGAGTGTCCTAGGCGGCCAGCCGGAACACGCCCATCGTCCGCACCAGGGCGCGGGCCTGTTCTTCCAGGCTGGCCGATGCGGCGGCGGTCTGTTCGACCAGCGCGGCGTTGTGCTGGGTGGCGCCGTCGATCTGGATGATCGCCGTGTTCACCTGCTCGATGCCCGAGCTCTGCTCGCCCGAGGCCTGGGCGATGTCCTGCACCAGCCCGGCCACGCGGCCCACGCTGTCGAGGATCTTCGCCATCGCCTCGCCCGCGCTGCCGGCCAGCGCATTGCCGACGCCGACCTTGTCGACGCTGGCGTCGATCAGCGTCTTGATTTCCTTCGCGGCGGCGGCCGAGCGCTGCGCCAGCGTGCGCACCTCGCTGGCGACGACGGCAAAGCCGCGCCCCTGCTCGCCGGCGCGGGCCGCTTCCACGGCCGCATTCAGCGCCAGGATATTGGTCTGGAACGCGATGCCGTCGATCACGGCGATGATGTCCACGATGCGGCGCGAGCTGGCATCGATCTCGCCCATCGTGTCCACCACGCGCAGCACCACGTCGCTGCCCTGCTGCGCCATGGCGCTGGCCGTGCGCACCAGTGTGCTGGCTCCTTGCGCATGCTCCACGTTCTGCCGCACGGTGGCGGTCAGTTCCTCCATCGACGACGCCGTCTCTTCCAGGTTCGAAGCCTGCGCTTCGATGCGCGCCGACAGGTCGGCGTTGCCGCTGGCAATGTCGGCGGTGGCCGAACTGATCGTATCGACGCTCCCGCGCACGTCGCCGACGATGCGCCGCAGGCTGTCGTTCATGTCGCGCAGTGCGCGCAGCATCTGCCCCACCTCGTCCGGCGGTCCCACGTCGATGTCGCTGGCCAGGTCGCCGGCGGCCACGCGCTGCGCCACCTCGACCGCGCGGTTCATCGGCACCGTCACCGAACGCGCGATCAGAAGGCCGGCCGAACCGGCCAGCGCCACCAGGGCCGCCAGCGCCGCGAGCATCAGTGCGTGGATGCGCTCGAATGCGGCGATGCGCTCGGCGAACACGGTGTTCAGTACCGCGCGCGATGCGTCGTTCAGCGCGAACAGCGCATCGATCGCCTGCGTGGCTTCCTGGAAGAATGCGTCGGACGATGCCGTGATCGCAGCCGGCGCCACCACCTCGTCGCTGGCGCGCCGCGTCAGCGCGCGCACCCCGTCGGCGCCGGCCTTCATCTGCGCGCCCAGCTCGGCGGCGAAGCGCGGATTGGCGCGCGCGGCCTTGTCGAACGCATTCATCGTCTGCGCCAGCCGGTCGTCGGCACGCGCCAGCAGCGCGGCAACGGCAAAGCGCTCTTCGGCCGAGCCTTCGTGCCGCGTCAGCAGCACCGAGGCACGGGCCCGCAGCCTGCCCAGTTCCTCGGTCAGCGCCGGCATCTGGAACACCGTCGCCTGCAGCAGCTCGTAGGTATCGGCCTCGGGGTCGAGCGACAGCCCGTAATGGTCGCCGATCAGTTCCTGCAGCCGCATAAGGCGCTGTACGATGGAGGAATGCGCCGTGAAACTGTCGGCCGCCGTCATCTGCTTGCGGGCGACGGCGCGGACGACGCCTTGCCAGTCGCGCCGTACGCCTTCCCACAGCGCGGCCAGGCTGGCGTCGCCGGTGGCGGCAACGGCGCCGTCGATGATGCCGAATGCGGCATCGGCCTCGCGCTGCTTGGCGGCGCGGCGCGCCTCCGCGTCGCCACCGGCCAGCACCACCCCGGACAAGCCGCGATGCTGCTGCGCCAGCTGCACTCCCTTCAGCACCTGCGCCACCGCGGGCATGCCGGCCAGTTCGGCCTCGTAGCTGGCCAGCGCCTTGCCGCTCTCGTGCAGGTACAGCCAGGTGGGAATGGCCGTCATCAGCAGCGCCAGCAAGGCGAGCAGCAGGAATTTGTGGGAAAGCTTGAGGCGGGCCAGCGACTGCGGGAACATCGGGTACTCTCCAGGGTTACGCTCTATTGGTGAAGATTCTATCGTGCAACTAGTTCCTTACCGCAATAAATTCGGTTGCGTAAAATAAAGTCTGTACATGATTGTTGGAATTAAAGGACACACCCGGCCGTTGACTTCCGGTGAAATCGCCTGTTGCCGCAAGCTGTTCGGGGCGGCGATCGACTACGAGCGGGTGCGCATCCACGCGCGCGGCTGGTTCTTCGGGATGCAATGGCGCCACACGGCGATGGCGCCGGATGGGCACATCTGGTTCCGGCCGGAAGACCACCAGGACGATTTTTCGCGCGCGCCCGCGTGGCGGCTGCTGTGGTTCATGCACGAGATGGTGCACGTGTGGCAGTGGCAGCTGGGCTACCCGGTCATGTGCCGCGGCGCCTTGCGCGCCGGGCTCTCCTACCGTTACCGGCTGGCGCCGGGCCGGCGGCTGGCCGACTTCAACATGGAAGCGCAGGGCGACCTGCTGGCCGACTGGTTCGCGCTGCGCTGGCTCGGCGAACCGGGCGCCATGCGCCAGAAACAGTATGCCGGCGACGCGTGGCTGTTCGAAGAAGTACTGGCCGATTTCCTGGCCGATCCGGCCGACCCGCGCAGCCTGCCACGCCTGTCCTTGCCGTTCGCCCGGCCGGCCATGGCGCTGCTCAGGCGCCGCCGGGCCGCCTGAGCCAGGCCGCCAGGTCTTCGCTCGGCAGCGGCCTGGCGTACAGGTAGCCCTGCCCCTTGTCGCACTGCAGCGTGCGCACCACCGTGGCCTGCGCGGCCGTTTCGATGCCTTCGGCCACGGTGCTCATGCCCAGGCTTTGCGCCACCTTCACGGTGGCCTCGATCAGCACGCGGTGATGATGGCTCGTCTCGCTCTGGCTCACGAAGGAGCGGTCGATCTTCACCGTATCCACCGGCAGCAGGTGCAGGCTGGCCAGCGACGAATAACCGGTACCGAAATCGTCCAGCGCCAGCGTGATGCCGAGCGCCTTCAGTTCGTGCAGGCGCTGCTGCACATCGGTATCCTGCGCCGCCAGGCTTTCCGTCACTTCGAGCTGCAGCCGCTGCGCCTCCATGCCCGTTTTCGCGAGGATGCGCGCCACCGTGCCGGCCCAGTCCTGCTGCCCCAGCTGCGCGCGCGACAGGTTGACGGCCAGCAGCCGCGGCGCCAGGTCGCCCAGCTCGCCCTGCCAATGCACGAAGTCGCGGCACGCGCGCTCCAGCACGAAGTCGCCCAGCGCGCAGATCAACCCGCACTCCTCGGCCACGCCGATGAACTCGAACGGCGGCACGATGCCGCGCACCGGGTGCCGCCAGCGCACCAGCGCCTCGACGCCGGCCGAATGGTCGGTGCCGCCATCGGCACACAGCGCCACTACCGGCTGGTACACGACGAACAGCTGCCCGTTCTGCAGTGCCTGCCGCAGCTCGAGTTCGATATCGTTGCGGCGCGCGGCCCGCTCGCGCATCTCGGCCGCGAAACGCACGACGCGGGCACCGCCGGCGCGCTTGGCCTCCAGCATGGCGATGCCGGCATCGCGCAGCAGCGCATCGGGCTCGTGGCCGTCGCCCCAGGCGATGCCCACGCTCACGTTGCAGATCACGTCCTGCCCCTGCAGGTGGTAGGCGCGGCCGATGGCGCCGATCAGCCGGGCGGCCACGCTTTCGGCATCCTCCACACGGCGCAGGCCATCGAGGACCACCACGAATTCGTCGCCGCCGATGCGCGCAGCCAGTTGCCCGCCACGCTCGCCCACGGTGATGCGGTCGCTGGGCGGGCGCAGCACGTTGCGGATGCGTTCGGCCACCAGCACCAGCAGCTGGTCGCCCATTGCCTGGCCCAGCGTGTCGTTCACCTGCCGGAAACGGTCGCAGTTCATGAACAGCACCGCGAAGCCGGCGCGGCTGCCGGCCTTGCGCCGTTCCAGGATCGCCCGCAACTCCTCGTGCAGGGCGGCGCGGTTCGGCATCCGCGTCAGCGCGTCGGTGCGCGTCGCGGAGGACAGCCGGCTGGCCAGCCGCTCCTGCTCGCGCCGGGCTTCCAGCGTGATGTCGTTGATCGTCGCCATCAGGCGGTTACGGTCGATCTTCATCACCGACAGCGACAGCACCTGCGGTCCGTCGCGCCCGGGCGGCGCGTCGATCCGCAAGCCTTCCACCACCGCGCCGGACGGCTCGGTGCAGCGCGCCACCGCGGCGCGCAGGTCCGGCGCCGTGGCCGCGAAGATCGCATACAGGTTGTCGAGCGCACCTTCAGGGGCCAGCGGCATCAGCAGCTGCGCGGCCATCGGGTTGAGCATGTCGATGGCGCCGCCGATGTCCGCCTGGAGCAGGCCGATCGGCGTGCGGTACATGAACTGCACCAGCGCCTCGTAGGCCAGTTTGTCGTCGTGCGCCATCATCGAGCAGTTTCTGCCAGGTCGGCAGTCCAGCCGACCACGCGATTACGGCCGCCGGCCTTGGCGGCATACAGCGCCCGGTCGGCACGCTTTTGCAGGTCGTCGATGCCGCCCAGTTGCGGATCCCACTCAGCGACACCGGCGCTGACGGTGAAGTTCACCGCGGCTCCGTCGACCCGTACCGTCATTCCCTCCACGGCCGCCAGCAGGCGGCGCGCCACGGCGCTGGCCTGCGCCGCGTCGGTCGACGGCAGCAGCACGGCGAACTCCTCGCCGCCCAGGCGCGCCACCACGTCCACGGCGCGGAACGTATTGCGCAGCAGGTCGGCGAACGCGCGCAACACGGCGTCGCCCACCGGGTGGCCATGCGTGTCGTTGACACGCTTGAAGTAATCGAGATCGAACAGCACCAGCGCGACGGGCCTCGGGAAACGGCATGCGCGGCCCAGTTCCAGTTCGGCGGCGTGGAAAAAGCCGCGGCGGTTGGCCACGCCGGTCAGATGGTCGGCAAACACGGCCTGGCGCCAGCTTTCGCTGGCGGCGCGCCGGTCGCTGATGTCGCGCAGGACCAGGCAATAGGCCGGGTCGGTATCGGCCGCCGCGGGATCGCGCTCGGGCAGCGGCGTGATCATCGCACTCCCCCAGAACGGCGTGCCGTCGGCGCGCAGGCGCAGGCCTTCATCCACGCTCCAGCCGCTGGCATCGGCCTCGCGCAGCAGGTCGCGCGCACGTTCCGCCGTGGTCATATCGTCCGGTTCGAACACGGCATACGAGCTGCCCACCACGGCGTCATCGTGGCCGGTCACCCGTCCAATGCTGCCGTTCCATTGCTCGATCCGGCCTTCGCGGTCCAGGCTCACCAGCGCGTAATCGGCAACGCTGGCCAGCAGTGCATTCAGCCAGGCGTCGCTTTGCCGCAACTGGCGGTCGCGCTGCACCTGCAGCGTCACGTCCTGCAGCACCGCCATCAGGCGCCCGGCGTCGAGCTTGACGATCGACAGCGCCAGGATGCCCGGGCCGTCGCGCCGGCCGCCGCCGTGCAGCGGGATGTGGACACCGTCGCAGATCCTGCCGCGCGGCGCGGTGAACGCCTGGCATAGCCTGCGCACGTCCGGCGCCACGTCCTGCAGCGCGGTGAACAGGTTGTCCAGGCAGCCGTCGCGCGACAGCGGCATCAGCAGCTGTGCGGAAATCGGATTGATCAGCGTTATTTCGCCATCGGCCTTCGCCTGCACCAGACCCACGGGTGCCAGGTACAGGAACTGCATCAGCGCCTCGTGTTCGGCCGCCAAGTCAGCCGCAAGTTCAGCATCGTGACCGGCGTCGGGGCCGGATGCCGCCTGGGTGCTCACGGCTGCCGTTGCACGAGCACGTAGCGCGTTGCCGCGCCGGGCAGCGCCAGCAGGCGCAGCTGCACTTTGGTGGGACGCATCCGCAATGTCAGCACATAGGGAATCGTTGCGTCGAGCGCCGCGCCGTCAGCCTGGGCATCGTCGAAACGCTGCGCGACCAGGAAATTGTTCATGCAGGGAGCAACGCTGGTGAAAAAAGGCTGCCCCACGACGCTAGGCTGCGACAGGCCGGCCGCCTGCGATTCGAAGCGGTTATAGCGCCGTACCACGGTCGCGTCATCGAAGCCGATGATACCGAACGTGGCATCGTCGAGCTGTTCGTCGGTCAGTGCCGCGAGGCGTTGTCCCAGGTCGGGCTGGTCGAAGGCGAGAGCGGTCATTGGTAACTCCAGGTAACTGATTGCAGATGCACCTGGCAGGTCACCAGGTTGATGTGTGGAAACATATGCTGACATGGCCATAATGCCCTGTCAATCCACGCACGATTGAAAGCCGTAGTTCTCTCTGCGGAAACATCGTTTTCGAAGGGTAATGGAACGCGGTCCTGTTGCATCTAATGCTACGATCAAAGCTCGAGTCACCAATCAACCCATTGAAAAAGGAACTGATCATGACCATGACCAAAGCTATCTTCGCGGCAGCCCTGTGCTTCGGCCTGGCCGCATGCAGCACGACCGACAGCACCAGCGGCACGGGCGACAGCTCGGCAACCGGCTCGGGCACCACGTCGGGCAGCAGCTCGATGGATTCTGGTACCGCCGGCTCCGCTGCGTCGGGCTCCACCTCGGGTTCCAGCACGTCGGGTTCCAGCACCTCGGGTTCCACTTCCGGTTCGGCCGGCTCGGGCCAGTGGAACCAGTCCGGCAGCACGTCGCCGACCGCAACGCCGGGCACCTCGCCCAGCAATCCAAGCAACGCGGACGACAACTCCGTGAAAAAATAAGCACCACGCCTCAATAAAAATGGCCCGCCGATGCGGGCCATTTTTTTATTTCGACTCATTCATTGCGACGCCCCGGGTGCGATTCGCTACCCGCCGCCAGCCGGTAGCGCAGCTTGGTCCGCTCGCCTTTTCCATACGTAGCGTACCACGGCGGGATCGGCACCGCTTCCACGAATGTGCAGCCGATCCGCTCCAGCGTGCGCCGGCAGGCGGCATTGTCCGGCGTGGTGGTGATCCACACGGTATCGAGACCCAGCCTGGCAGCTTCCGGCAGCAGCGCCAGCACCGCCAGGCCGGCCAGGCCCTGCCCGCGAAACGGCGCATCGACGGCAAAGCCGATATGGCCGAGCAGGTGCGTAAACACGTGCGAATGGCCATCGCGCAGGCTGATCGTGCCGGCACGCTTGCCGTCCGCCATGATGTGCCAGCGCCAGGCGCGCACGCCCCACGGCGAATTGGCGGCATGGTAGGCAGTGTGCAACACCAGCGACACGCGGTCGGCACGCACTTCGGCAAGCGGCGGGGTGGAGAGGGAGAGCAAGATCGGCAGGCACGGATGTGGAAGCCGCAAGCTTACCATCGGCGGCGGAGGCCTGCGGGGATGCCGCGTCACCGGTATCGAAGCTGCCATGGGATCCCGAGTCGCGCCTCTAGCGCGCCTCTTGAAGCATCGCGCCATTTACGGCAAGATCGCTCTTTACCCGGCAATTTCAACGATGTTTACTTCATCTTTCATCAATATTGCGCAGCGCACTACGTTGCTGGCTGGCTTGCTGCTGTCCGCGTCCGCGAGTGCGCTACCGACGCAGGCTCGGCATGCGCCGGATCTGGCCACCCTCATCAACGCCTACCGCGCCGCACCGGGCAGGTGTGCCGGCGTGCCAGCCACGCCGGTGCCGCCGCTGGCCGTGGAAGCCGCGCTGTCGCAGATCCGCATCGTTTCCGGCACATTCCTCGAGCCGGCGCTGGAGAATGCTGGCTACCCCGTCGAACATGCCGAAGCCCTGTTCATTTCCGGCGCCGCCGATGCGGCCGAGGCGATGCAGGCGCTGCGCGAAGGGTACTGCGCGCGCCTGCTGGGCACGGACATTGCCGCGGTCGGCACGATCCGCGCGGGCGATGGCTGGCACGTGGTGCTGGCCCGCCCCGAGCGGCGCGAGCTGCCGGCGCCGGAGAGCATCGGCGAGGCAACGCTGGCCGCCGTGAATGCCGCGCGCGCCGCGCCCCGCCAGTGCGGCGAGCGGCAATTCGCCGCCGCCCCGCCGCTGCGGCTGAACCGGGCGCTCGATGCCGCTGCCCTGTCGCACAGCCAGTACATGGCGCAGGTACGCTACTTCAGCCACAAGCAGAAAAACGGCAGCGTGGTGGGCGACCGCGCGCTGCGCGCCGGCTACCGGTGGCGCACGATCGGCGAGAACATCGCTTCCGGCCAGCGCACCGCGCAGGAAGCCGTGCAGGGCTGGCTGGACAGCCCCGGCCACTGCGCCAACATCATGAACGCGGCTTTCGTGGAAATGGGCGTCGGCTATGCCGTCAACCCGGCGCGGGGCACGCTGTACTGGACGCAGGTGCTGGCACGCTGATCCGCGGTTACGGGCGCTCACAGCGTATTCCTCACGTCCCTGACCGCCTGCGCCGCGGCGCGGGCGATTTCGGCGATGTCCTGGTCGCGCCGCCGGTCGAGCCAGCGCACCACGCCGCCCAGCAGCCACCACGCGGGCAGCGCGGCCACCACCAGCATCGGCACCGCCACGATGGCGACACCGAGCGATGCATCGATGCCGCACAGCGCCATCACCGAACCGGCCGAGACGAACAGCGTGGGCCACCACGAATGCAGCGCCGCCAGCAGGAATGGGCCGGCGATGCCGGCCATGGCGATCGCGCAGGCGAAGCGCACCCACCCTTCGCGGCGCGTGCGTGGCCACATGAACAGGAATGTCAATGCACACGCGATGGCGCCGGCCAGCAACGGCGCCGCAAAGATGGTGAGAAGCGCGCTGCCGGCCGCGCCGATTTCGATGGTCATGATGCCTGTCTCCTGAGGAAATAAGCAGCTTGAAAGTTCCGTGCCTCCGTTTGAGCGAGGGCAAAAAAACATCAGACCGCTTGCAACCGACTTTATCAATTGCTATATTCCGAGTCAAGCGTTTGCTTATCTATCGAAAATCACCTGCTGCATGAAGTGGATTCCATGAACATCTACCAACATCGACGAGAGCGGCTCACCTCCCTGATCCGCGAACAATATGCGGGCACGCGCAAGGCGCTTGCCGAGGCCTGCGGCTGGAGCGAGGCGCGCCTGTCGCAAATCCTGTCCGCCACCTATCGCGAAGGCCGCGCATTCAGCGAAAAGATCGCCCGCAAGCTGGAAGGCGACCTGTCGTTGCCGGCCATGTTCTTCGACCATGGCGCGATCGCGCCGGGCGAGGAACCGGCCATGGCGCCGAACTTCCTGCGCGTGCGCGCGATCGATGCGCACAGCCCCGGCATCGTGCAGATCCGCCGCGTGCGGCTGCGCCTGTCCGCCGGCATCGTCGGCTTTGCCGTGGAGCCGGACGAGGAAGCCGGCGGCTCCTTCGGCGTCGAAATCGACTGGATGACGCGCAACCGCTACAAGTGGGAAGACCTGCTGGCCCTCGAAGTGACCGGCGAAAGCATGGAACCGCGCCTGTACAAGGGCGACCTGGTGGTGGTGAACACGGCCGACAAGACGCCGGCGGACGGCCAGGTCTTCGCCGTCAACTATGAAGGCGAGACCGTGGTCAAGCGGCTCACGCGAGACGCCGGCCACTGGTGGCTCACGTCCGACAATCCCGACCAGCGCCGTTTCCCCCGCAAGCTGTGCGACGGCGTGACATGCCTGCTGATCGGCCGGGTGGTGCTGAAGAAAAGCGAGAACATCTGATGGCGGCACGGCGCCTTGCCTGTGCGTTCGTCGACGGCGTGGACAATGCCGGCACGCAGTCGCTGCATTTCATCGGCGGCGCGCACGACCGGATATTGCTGGAAGCGCCCGGCGCCGTCGCCGAACTGTGCATCTGGGCCAGCGTGGAAGTGTGCCCCGATGCGGCATCGGCCGGGGCGCCGCCGCTGCGCAAGCTGGCGCTGTCGCTGTGGGCGCACGGCATGGAGATCGACTGGATCACCTACGAGGATGCGGCAGTGGCGCCACCTGCCGGCCGGACCGATGCCGCGTACACGGTCGACCACATCTTCCCCATTCCCGCCTGGCTGACATTCCACGCGTGCGTGTTCGAGGTGCGCGCCACCGGCGACGGCGCGCCGATCGGCACCGCGCGGCTGGCACTGGAATTGCCGCTGCCGTTCTAGCGGGTTCCGGGCAGCCATGCGCCGCCACGGCGATGGCATGCGGCCGCCGCTCAATCATGTGACTATTACAGGCAGGCCGGCCACCGGGAAGACAATTTCCGCTACCGTTCCCCGATGAGCATACGATACGCAGCCGCCGTTGCCTGCCTGCTCGCGGCGGGCATCGGCGCAAGCCAACGCCAGGCGCACGCGGCGGAACCCTACAAGCCCGAGGCACCCTCCCTTGCCCCCAATCTGCAGGGACAGCTCGACCGTCCGCTGCGCTACCGCCCCGACGGTGCCGATTTCGTCATCGACGACGGCCGCGAGTTCTTCAACCGCCCCCTCTATGGCGGCAATACGGCGTTCCGCGTGGATGGCGGCGACCGGCCGGAATTCTCGCTGTACCTGCCGGGCCGCGGCGGCAACCTGAGGCTGGGCTTGCGCACCGGCGCGGGCACGCTGTGGCTGCACGAGGCGCGGCACGTGCAGGCGCGCTACCGGCCCGGCGAACTGCATTACGAGATCGCCGACCGCCTGCTGGGCGATAAGGGCCGCATCCGGGTCGCGGCGGTGGCCTATGCCGCCACGGACGGCCTGGCCGTGGAAGTGCGCGGCGAAAGCCTGCCCGCGGGCGCGGAACTGGTGTTTGCGTTCGGCCCCGGCAACGGCCAGCGCGGCCGGCGCGACGGCGACATCGGCACCGAGCGCGTGCCGATCGGCGAATACTTCCAGTTCGCGCCCGCGTTCGCGCGCGGCGCCCGCTTCGACGTCTCGGCGCAGGGTTTTTCGGTCGCCACGCCGAAAGCCACGATCAGCGCCACCGCCAGCGCGCCGGCACAGGTGCGCACGGCCGCCGCCAGCCAGTGGAATGCCCTGCCGGCCTTGCTGGCAGCGCACCAGGCAGGCGATGACAACGTGGCCGTCGGCCGCGTGCCGCTGGGCGCGCAGCCGGTGCACCTGGCGCTGCAGGTGGTCGCGCGCGAGCAGCCCAGGGAACCGCAGGTGTACAGCGAAGTGGGCGCCGCTGCAGACACCCGGAAGCCGCAGGCGCTGTTGCCCCGCTTCGGGCCGGCCGAACTGGCGCAGCGCTTCGCCGAGGCCACGCGCCACTTCGCGCAGTTGCGCAACCACGTGCGCATCGACACGCCGGACCCTTACCTGAACGCGGCGATGGGCGCGCTGAACGTGGCCGCCGATGCCGTGTGGGACGAGACCCAGCAAGCCATCATGCACGGCGCCGTGGCCTGGCGCAGCAAGCTGCTGGGCTGGCGCGGCCCGTATGCGCTGGATGCCCTGGGCTGGCACGACCGCTTCCGCCGCAATGCCGATGGCTGGACCGTGCAGCAGGACACGTCGCCGGTTCCCGCCGCCGTGCCGCCGCCCGAACGGGCCACCAACCTGGCGCGCAACCGGGCCGGCATGCACTCGAACGGCAACCTCACCCGCTCGCATTACGACATGAACATCGGCTTCGTCGATGCGCTGATGCGCCACCTGCTGTGGACCGGCGACCTGGAATATGCGCGCGCCGTGTGGCCCGTGCTGGAACGCCACCTGGCGTGGGAGCGCCGCCTGTTCCGCCGCGAGTTCGGCCCGGCGAAGCTGCCGCTGTACGACGCCTACGCGGCCATCTGGGCCAGCGACGACCTGTTCTACAACGGCGGCGGCGCCACCCATGCCACCGCCTACAACGCCTGGCACAACACGATGGCGGCGCGCGTCGCCCGGCTGATCGGCAAGGATGCGGCGCCGTACGAAGCGGAAGCGGCTGCGATCCACCGCGCCATGCGCGAGCAGCTGTGGATGCCCGGGCGCGGCGCATTCGCCGAGTACCGCGACCACCTGGGGCGCCAGCAGCTGCACCCCAGCTATGCGCTGTGGACCTTCTATCACACGCTCGATTCGCAGGTGCCCACGCCGCTCGAGGCGGCGCGCATGGCGGCCGACCTGGACCGCCACCTGCGCCCGATCCCGGTGCGCGGCCCCGGCGTGCCGGCGGATCGCCCGTATGCCGTGCTGCCGACCACCGACTGGATGCCCTATTCCTGGTCGATCAACAACGTGGTGATGTCGGAAAACCTGCACACCGCGCTGGCCTACTGGCAGGCCGGCCGCGCCGACACCGCGTTCGCGCTGGCGAAAGGCGCGCTGCTGGCCAGCCTGTACATGGGCATCAGCCCTGGCAACATCGGCAGCATGAATTACCTGGACGTGTACCGCCGCGAGTCGCAGCGCGATTTCGCCGACGGTTCGGGCGTGATGGCGCGGGCGCTCGTCGAAGGCCTGTTCGGCGTGCGGCCCGATGCGCTGGCCGGCGTGCTTACCGTGCGCCCCGGTTTTCCGCGCGACTGGAACCACGCGCGGCTCGACCATCCGGATGTAGGCATCGCGTTCCGGCGCGACGGCAACCGCGACACCTGGCAAGTCAGCCAGCCGGCCGGCGACAAAGTGCGCCGCTTCCGCCAACTGTCGCTGCAGGTGCCGGCGCGCGCGGGCAACGTGGCCAGCGTGACGGTCGATGGCCGGCCGGCGCGCTGGCAAGCCGAGGCCGGCGCGGTGGGCACACCCCGGCTGCTCGTCGAGGTGCCACTGGGCGCGCAGGCGAAGATCGACATCGCGTGGCGCGGCGAGGCCATCGACGATACCCGCGCCACGCCCGCCGCCGGCGCGCCGCGCGACGACTTCCGGCAGGTGCGCCAGGGCGATTTCAGCTGGTGGCGCCCCGCTCCGGCGCCGGCGGCGTCAGGGACACTCGAGGCCTGCACGCTGGCAGGCCCGGGCTGGACATCCGGTACGCCGGTGCGCGCGCAGCACGTCGACCTGGCCGGCGCTTTCAACGACCGTGTCACGGAACTGTTCAAGCCGTTCAAGTACCTGTCGCCCCGCTCGCCGCACGTGACGCTGGCCCTGCCCGCGCAGGGCGCCGGCGCCTGGGCCGGCCACGTGAACGACCTGCCGAAGCTGGACGATGCCGGCCTGCGCGCGCTGGGCGGCACCCTGCGCCTGCCGAACGGGCTGACGTTCGCCACGCCGGCCAGCGGCGCCAACGTGGCCTTCGCTTCGCAGTGGGACAACTACCCGCGCGAAACCACCGTGCCGCTGTCCGGCCAGGCGTCGCGCGCCTTCCTGCTGATGGCCGGCTCGACGAACCACATGCAGAGCCGGGTCGACAACGGCGAAGTCGTGATCGCCTACACCGACGGCACTACCCACCGCACGCCACTGCGCAACCCGGACAACTGGTGGCCCATCGAGCGCGACTACTTCCTCGACGACTACCAGTTCCGGCTGTGCGGCACGCTGCCGGTGCGGGTCGACCTGAAGACGGCCGCGGTGAGCGTGCCCGATCCGGCCACGTTCAAGGGCGCCAGCCGCGAAAGCATCGACGGCGGCGCCGCCATCGTGCTGCCGGTTGCCCTGGACCGTTCCAGGACCTTGCACAGCGTGACCGTGCGCGCGCTGGCCAACGATGTCGTCATCGGGCTGATGGGGGTCACGCTGGACCGATGACATGCCACTCCCGCCGCACGCGCCAACCTGAAAGGATGTTTTCAATCATGCACATCGCCAGTACCGCCGGACGCACGCTGCTGTGTTCCGCGCTGATCGGATCGACGCTGTTCATTCATACCGCAAGGGCCGCCAACATGGAAAAAGAGTGCTCCGTCAAGCTGCCGGGCGTTCACTTCACGAAATGCCTGAACGACGCCGACCGCAAGTCGACCGTGACCGGCGACGCCGTCACGATCCGCGCCGGCGCGAAGCAGGATTACTTCAACGACCCTGACGGCAAGCTGTCGAACAACACCGCGCCGGTGCTGTTGACGAAGGTCGACAACACGAAACCGTTTACCTTCGTGGCACAGGTGACGCCGGAATTCAACGCCATGTACGACGCCGGCGCGCTGTACCTGTTCGTCAACGAGAAGCTGTGGCAGAAATTCGCCTTCGAGCGCGACGAGCGGGGCACCACGCGGATCGTCAGCGTGCGCACGATCGACACGTCGGACGATGCCAACCACGATCCCGTCGGCGACAGGGCCAGCTGGCTGAAACTGTCGTCGGACACGAAAACGGTAGGCCTCTACCACTCGCGGGACAGGAAGACCTGGCACCTCGCACGGCTGTACAAGAACAGCTACCCGGCCACGGTATGGGTGGGCCTGAGCGCACAGGCGCCGGTCGGTGACGGCAGCGCCAGCACATTTACCGCGCCGGTGCTGACGAAGGAAAGCGTGAAGGATTTCAGGCTGGGGAACTGAGGGACCGCGCCGCTCTCCGGAGCGGTGTCATGGTTCGCCGATGGCGTGCGTGACGGCCGCCATCACATCGAGATCGCGCGCGGTGGCCGGAAGCTCGACCGACGAATGCTTGCCGGTACGCGGATTGAACAGGGCAACGCCCAGCCGTCCTTCCGCCGCGCCACTCGCCGTGGTGCGGAAGCTCCACTGCTTCCTGCCGATGCGTACCGCCAGTTCGTGTCCGCCATCGCGCGCGGCCACGGCGAGCTGGCTGCGCGGCAGTGCGCGGCCGCCCAGGTCGGCCGCCAGGTGCTGCAGGATGAAGTGCAGCACGTCCGCCACCGCATACATGCGCAGCACGGGTTCGATGCGCTCGACGGTGCTGGCCGACGTGATGAACCAGTGCGGACACGGGCAATCGTTCAGCAGGTTCTGCAGCGGCGCGTGGCACTGGTGGCAGCAGCCCTGCTCGCGGGCCGCCAGGAAGCGCTCGCGGCGGCGCGCGTCGTAGCCGAACGGCGCCAGGGCCGCCAGGCCGCGTGCCAGCGGCGGCTGTGCCGGCGCCGGCGGCGCTGATCTGGCGGGCGCTTCCTGCCCAGCGGAAGGTTGCGGCCGGCGCCATGCGGCCGGCCTGGCCAGCCCCATGGCGCCTTCCCTCTCGTTCACGCTCCGTTCGACGATTCCAGTATCCATTTGCAAGCCTCGCTGTGTGGTCTCACCAGCTTTGACGAACGGCGCGCATTTTTCCTCCGGCTAGCGTGAAAAAAATCGCCCCTTGACAATTAGATGTCACTTGAATTCTAATTTAGATGTTAACCATCATCTTAAAATCAGGGAAGCGTATGAACCCAAGGACTTACCTCGTTACCGGCGCCACCGGCGATACCGGCCGCTACACCGCCCACGCCCTGCTCGCCGCCGGGCACCGGGTGCGTGCCTTCGTGCACCGCGCCGACGAGCGGGCCGACGCACTGCGCATGGCCGGCGCCGACATCGTCAGCGGCGACCTGCTCGACATCGACGCCGTGCGCGCCGCGCTCGACGGCGTGCACGGCGCCTACTTCGTCTATCCGCTGCGCCCCGGCCTGCTCGACGCCACCGCGTACTTCGCCCAGGCGGCGCGGGAAGCAGGCACGGGCGCCGTCGTCAACATGTCGCAGATCTCGGCACGGCGCCACGCGGCCAGCGATGCGGCGCGCAATCACTGGATTGCCGAGCGGGTATTCGACTGGTCCGGCGTGCCGGTGGTGCATCTGCGTCCGACCTACTTCGCCCAGTGGCTGCTGTATCCGCATGTGCGCGAGGCGATCCGCAACGAGGGCCTGATCAAGCTGCCGTTTGGCGCCGGCCGCCACGCGCCGGTCGCCGCCGAGGACCAGGGCCGTGCGATTGCCGCCCTGCTGGCCGATCCGGCGCCGTACCTGGGCCGCACCGTCACGCTGCACGGCCCGGAAGAGATGGACGAACACGGCATTTCCGCCGCCGTGGGCGAGGTGCTGGGGCGCACGGTGCGCTACCAGCCGATCTCCGTGGACGAATACCGCGAGCGGCTCGCCGCCAGCGGCCTGTGGCCCTACCTGGTCCAGCACCTGGTCGAAGTGGCCATCGACTGCAGCAACGGCGTGTTCGCGGGCACCAACCGTTTCATCGAAGAGCTCACCGGCACCGCGCCGATGACGGTGCAGGCATTCGTCCGCAGGCACGCCACCGCATTCCGGTAATCGCCACGCGCCCCCCTGGAAGGAACCCGCATGAACTTCCCCCGCTTTTTCGTCGACAAGCCCATCTTCGCGGTGGTGCTGTCGGTCATCGTCTTCGTCGCCGGCCTGATCGCGATCCCGAACCTGCCGGTATCGGAATATCCGGACGTGGTGCCCCCTTCGGTCGTGGTGCGGGCCCAGTACCCCGGCGCCAATCCGAAGGTGATCGCCGAAACCGTCGCCACGCCGCTCGAACAGGAAATCAACGGCGTCGAGAACATGCTGTACATGTCGTCCCAGAACACGTCGGACGGCGCCCTCAAGCTCACCGTCACGTTCCGCATCGGCACCGATATCGAGCAGGCCGAGACCCAGGTGCAGAACCGCGTGCAGCGCGCGCTGCCGCGCTTGCCGGAGGAAGTGCGCCAGATCGGCGTCACCGCGGTCAAGACATCGCCCAACCTGACCATGCTGGTGCACCTGGTATCGCCGGGCGGCGAGTACGACGACCTGTACCTGCGTAATTACGCGGTGCTGAACGTGAAGGACAGGCTGGCGCGTATTCCCGGCATGGGCGACGTCAACCTGCTCGGCTCGGGCGAGTATGCGATGCGGATCTGGCTCGACCCGCAGAAGGTGGCGGCACGCAACCTGACCGCCGGCGACGTCGTGGCCGCGATCCGCGAGCAGAACCTGCAGGTGGCGGCCGGCGCGATCGGCGCCGCGCCCGCGCGCGGCAGCGAATTCCAGCTCACCGTGAATACCCGGGGCCGGCTCAAGAGCGAAGAAGACTTCGGCCGCATCATCGTGCGCACCAATGCCGACGGCGCGACCACGCGCCTGAAGGACATCGCCCGCATCGAACTGGGCAGCGGCTCCTACGCGCTGCGCGCACTGCTCGACAATGAACCGGCCGTGGCGATGGGCATTTTCTCGCTGCCGGGCGCCAACGACCTGCAGCTGTCGAGCGACGTGCGCGGCACGATGGACGAGCTGGCGAAGCAGTTCCCCAAGGGCGTGGAATACCGCATCGCCTACGACCCCACCATGTTCGTGCGCGATTCGATCGCCGCCGTGATCCGTACCCTGCTCGAAGCGATTGCCCTGGTGGTGATCGTGGTGATCGTGTTCCTGCAGACCTGGCGCGCCTCCGTCATCCCGCTGCTGGCGGTGCCGGTATCGATCGTCGGCACCTTTGCCGTCATGCTGGCGCTGGGCTTCTCGATCAACACGCTGACGCTGTTCGGCCTGGTGCTGGCGATCGGCATCGTGGTCGACGATGCGATCGTGGTGGTGGAAAACGTGGAGCGCAACATCGCCGCCGGCCTGTCGCCGCGCGATGCCACGGTGCAGGCGATGAAGGAAGTGAGCGGGCCGATCGTGGCCATCGCGCTGGTGCTGTGCGCGGTGTTCGTGCCGATCGCCTTCGTCGGCGGCCTCACCGGCCAGTTCTACCGCCAGTTCGCGCTGACGATCGCAATCTCCACCGTGATCTCGGCCTTCTGTTCGCTGACGCTGGCGCCGGCGCTGTCGGCCGCGCTGCTGCGCCCGCACCACGCGCCGCCGGACGCGCTGACACGGTGGATGGACAAACTACTGGGCCGCTTCTTCCGCTGGTTCAATACCGTGTTCGGGCGCGCCTCGCACCGCTACGAGCGCGGCGTGAATGGCGTGTTGCGCCGCAAGTCGGCCTCCATCGCGGTCTACGCGGTGCTGGTCGCCGGCGCCGTGCTGGTGTTCAAGGCGGTACCGGCCGGTTTCGTGCCCGCGCAGGACAAGGGCTACCTGGTCGGCTTTGCGCAGCTGCCGGAAGCGGCCTCGCTGGACCGCACGGAGGCGGTGATCCGGCGGCTGGCCGACACGGCGCTCGGCGTGCCCGGCGCCCGCAACACCGTGGCCTTCCCCGGCCTGTCGGTGAACGACCTGACCAATGCGCCGAATTCGGGCATCACCTTCGTCGGCGAACTGGCGCCGGAGGCACGCCGTGGCGAAGCGACCAGCGGCAGCGGCATCGCGGCCGAGATCAACCGCCGGGCCGGCGCAATCCAGGATGCGTTCATCATGGTGTTCCCGCCGCCGCCCGTGAATGGCCTGGGCACGATCGGCGGCGTGAAGATGATGGTGGAAGACCGCGCCAACCTCGGCTACGACGAGCTGTATCGCGCCACCCAGGCCCTGGTCGACAGGGCCCGCGCGGCGCCCGAACTGGCCAGCGTGTTTTCCGGCTACCAGATCAACGTGCCCCAGCTGTACGCCGACATCGACGTGACCCGCGCCCGCCAGCTCGGCGTGCCGCTCACCGCCATCTACCAGGCATTGCAGGTGAACCTCGGCTCCTACTACGTCAACGACTTCAACCGCTTCGGCCGGACCTTCCAGGTGCGCGTGCAGGCCGATGCGCAGTTCCGCTCGCAGGTCGGGCAGATCGACCAGATCAAGGTGCGCAGCGACAGCGGCGAGATGGTGCCGCTATCGTCGCTGGTCCGCACCAGCGATACCTATGGCCCAGACCGCGTGCAGCGCTACAACAACTACACGGCGGCCGACATCAACGCGGCACCGGCCCCGGGCTACTCGTCCGGCCAGGCGCAGGCCGCGCTGGAACGCCTCGCGCGCGACACACTGCCGAATGGCGTCGGCTTCGAATGGACCGAGCTGACGTACCAGAACATCCTGGCCGGCAATACGCTGCTCTACGTGTTCCCGCTGTGCGTGCTGCTGGTGTTCCTGGTGCTCGCCGCGCAGTACGAGAGCTGGACGCTGCCGCTGGCGGTGATCCTGATCGTGCCGATGTCGATCCTGTGCGCACTGGCGGGCGTGAAACTGACCGGCGGCGACAACAATCTGTTCACCCAGATCGCCCTGTTCGTGCTGGTGGGACTGGCCTCGAAGAACGCCATCCTCATCGTGGAATTCGCGCGCGAGCTCGAAGAGCATGGCCGCGGCGTGGCGGCGGCGGCGCTCGAGGCATGCCGGCTGCGCCTGCGCCCCATCCTGATGACGTCGATCGCGTTCATCATGGGCGTGCTGCCACTGGTGTTTTCCCACGGCGCCGGCGCCGAGATGCGCCATGCGATGGGTGTCGCCGTGTTTGCCGGCATGCTGGGCGTGACCCTGTTCGGCCTGTTCCTGACGCCGCTGTTCTATGTGCTGCTGCGAACCGTCGCGCTGCGGCTGGCCGCACGCCGGGCGGCTTACGCGAACGTGGAACCGGGAATTTGATTAGAATACGTCCAACATCTAATTAGACGGGGAGCAGCATGAGGAAATCACGGGCCGAAGCGGCCGCCACGCGCGAACGCATCGTCGACGCGGCATCGGCAACCTTCCGCCGCCAGGGCATCGCCGCCACCGGCCTGGCCGACCTGATGGCCGGCGCCGGGCTGACCCACGGCGGCTTCTACAAGCACTTTGCGTCGAAGGAACAGGTGGTGGCCGAAGCCGGCGCACGCGCCATCGAGCAGACCAGCGAGGCGATCGGTGCCGCCATCGCGGCGGCGCCCGGCGACGTGCCGCTGCGGCGCGCGATCGGCACTTACCTGACCACGCAGCACCGCGATCATCCGGAAACCGGTTGTGCCTTCGCCGCGCTGGGGCCGGAACTGGCGCGCGAAGGCGACACGGTGCGCGCCGCCGCCGCCGCCGGCATGGAGCGCCTGCTCGGCGTGTTCAGCCAGCAGGCCAGCCGCGCCGACGCGGTGGTGGCGCTGTCGGCCATGGTGGGGGCCATGACGCTGGCGCGGCTGGCGCCAAACGAGGCGGAATCGGCGCGGATCCTGGACCAGGTTCGCGCGCACCTGCTGGCGCACCTGCCTTCCGGCGATGATGGCGCCTGAAATCCGGCACGGGGCGCTGCGCACGCGCGTGCTGCACAGCGGCGACTGCACGGTCACCCGCCTGACGCAGCAAGGCAGCGCGCATGTCGAACTGGCGCAGGAACAGCCGGGCGATGGCTATATCGTGATGCTGAAGCTGCGTCCGCCGCACAGCTTCGAGCTGTTCGTCGGCGGCGAGCGCCATGGGCATGCACGCAACGCGCCGGGCCAGTCCGGCAGCGTGTGTCTCGTACCGCGCGACGCCGGAGTGCGGATGGTGCTCGAGGCGCCGTTCGACATGGTGCAGTTCGACTTTCCGCAACGCGCGCTGGAACAGTGGGCGGCGGCGCACGGCTTGCCGGCGCACGGTCCATTGCGGCCGCCGCCGCCGGGCACCTGCGATCCGGCCATCGCCGCGCTCGGCAATGCGCTGCTGCCCGCCCTCGACCATCCGGCCAGGGTGTCGCCGCTGTTCGTGGCGCACGCCACCCAGGCGCTGACGGCGCACCTGCTGCATGCGTTCGGCGGGCACGCGCCGTCGCACGTGCCCGGCAGGCTGGCGCCATGGCAGGAGCAACGCGCCAAAGAGCGACTGGGCGCGCACCGGGATGGGCCGGTCAGCATCGCCGCGGTGGCTGCGGAATGCCGGCTTTCGCCGGGCCATTTCGCCACGGCGTTCAAGCGCAGCACCGGCTGTTCGCCGACCGCGTGGCTGGCCAGCCAGCGCATCGACAGCTCACGCGCACTGCTCAGGCGCGGCGAACTGTCGCTGGCGGAAATCGCCGCTGCGACGGGGTTTTCCGACCAGGCCCACTTCACGCGGGCCTTTACGCGCGTGACCGGCATGCCGCCGGGTGCCTGGCGGCGCCAGCAGCTGGTCCGCGAACCTATCTATCGATAGATTGAATTATGTTGCGTGCGTTACACTGCCGTGCATGACCACCAGGAGGATGACGACGATGCGCACGCAAGCCGATACCAGCGAACAGATCATGGCCGCGGCACGCTCGATGGTGCAGGCGCGCGGCTATAACGCGCTCAGCTTCCGCGACGTGGCGGCCAGCGTGGGCGTGAAGAGCGCCAGCGTGCATTACCACTTCCCCACCAAGGGCGACCTGGCCGCGGCGCTGGCGCGCCGCTATACGGAGGAAGGGATGGATTACCTGGACACGCTGCTGGCCCGGGGCGAGGACTATCGCGCATGCCTGGCCCGCTACGTGGCCATCTTCCGGCGTGCGCTGGAGGACGGCAACCGCATGTGCCTGTGCGGCATCATGGCGGCGGAGAACGAGGATCTGCCGGCGGCCGTGCGCGCCGAAGTGGCCGCCTTCACCAATGCCAATGTGGCCTGGCTCACCGGCCTGCTGGCCGGGCGGCGGCCCGGCACCTCGCCCGAACTTGCGCGCGCACGCGGCGCGGCCATCTACGCCGCCGTGGCAGGCGCCCAGCTGGTGGCACGTGGACGGAACGATATCGCCGTCTACGACGCCATCATGGGTGCGTTTGCCGATACGGGACTGTTCGACTGACGGCGCTTTGTCGCGGATTTCGCCCCCGATTTCGCCTCAGAAGCCGAGGCGCCTCAGGTCTTCCGGCAGCATCTGCTGGCCGCCGCGTTCCCTGACGCTGGGCAGTTCGCTCACGCGCGCCAGCCATTCCTGCAAAGCCTCCAGTCCGGGCGGCACCGCGATGCCAGCGGCCCCGGCAAACCAGATGCCGGCCAGCAGCGTGATATCGGCCATCGAGAAACGGTCGCCCGCGACCCAGGGCGAGGCGCGCAATACGTCGTTGAAGTAATGCAGGCCGGCGGCCGCGCGGCGCCCTTCCCGCTCGCCCCACTCGCCGCGGCTCGCCCACTCCCGGCTCTTGAATGCCTGCAGCGCATCGCCCAGGCCGGGCGTCGCGTAGTGGAAATAATGCCCGACCGCGTCGAGCACTTCGCTTTCGGCACGCCGCTGCATCATGTGGATCGTGCCCTTCTCGCGCGGCGTACGGCCGGTGAGGACCGGATTGCCGTCGAGGTTGTCCAGGTATTCGGTGATCGCGGTGCACTCGGACAGCAGCGTGCCATCGTCGAGCTCCAGCACGGGCAGCACACCCAGCGGGTTCTTCGCCAGGAAGTCGCCCGCCTTGTGTTCCGCGCCGATCAGGTCGACATCGACATACTCGACATCCCGGCCGAGCCGCTTTTCGGCCAGCACGATATGGATGCGGGCAGGGTTCGGAAAGCCGGGGCGTTGGTACAGTTTCATCTGGAACTCCTATGTTTATCTATCGGTAGATAGATAGTAGGTCGGGAGTTTTGCCGCGGTCAAAGGAAAGCGGCCCGCGGGGTGCACGGGCCGCAAACCGGGGCAATCGGGCGGAAAACGGTACAAAGACGGCGCTGCTCAGTCGCGCCGGATCGCTGCCAGCTGCCGTTCGAAATCGCCCGGATCGAAATAATCGCGCCACACGGTGATCCGCCCATCCTCGACGGTGATGGTGCCCATCACCGGCAGCACGATCTCGCCACCGCTCCGGTGACGGAACACGTCGATGCGTTCGTTCAGCACCACGTTGCCCACCGCGGCGATGCGGGTGACCTTCCAGTCCAGCAGGAAGTCGGTGCCGATGCCGAAGCCGCGGTGGAATTTCTCCACTTCGCCGCGGCCGACGATGTCCGGGAACGGCACGTTATCGTAAAGGACATCGTCGGCCAGCATCGCCAGCGCCGCATCGATGCGGTTGCTGTTCCAGTGGGCGAAAAAGGTTTCCGCAACCTGTCTGGGGCTCATGATCGTGCTCCCTGTTCAGGCCGACTGGCCGCCATCGACGTTCAGCGTGGCGCCGGTGATGTAGCCGGCATCCGGTCCGGCCAGGAACGCGACGGCCGCGGCGATGTCCTCGGGCTGGCCATAGCGGCCCAGCGCGGCCAGGTTCTTCAGCGTGTCGGCAAAGGCGCCATCTTCCGGATTCATCTCGGTATTGATCGCGCCGGGCTGCACCACGTTGACCGTGATATTGCGAGGCCCCAGGTCGCGCGACCAGCCGCGCGTGTACGCCGCCACCGCGGCTTTCGATGCGACATAGTCCGCTGCGCCGGCGAACGGCACATGGTCGGCCCCCGTGGTGCCGATCGAGATGATGCGGCCACCGTCCGTCAGCAGCGGGACGGCGGCGCGCACCGCGGCGGCCACGCCGCCGACATTGATGGCGAACTGGCGCTCGAGCGCGGCCAGGTCGGTGGCGCTGTCGCCGACGGCGCCGGTCACGAACACACCCGCCGAGTTGACCAGGATATCCAGGCGCCCAAAGGCGGCATGTACCGTCTTCACCAGTTCCGCCACGGCGGCCGCATCGGCCTGGTCGGCGCGCACGGCCAGCGCACGGCGGCCCAGCGCTTCGACTTCGCCGGCAATGGCATTGGCGCGCTGTTCCGAGGCGGCATAGCTGAACGCGACGTCGGCACCGTCGCGGGCCAGGCGGCGCACGATGGCGGCGCCGATGCCGCGCGAACCGCCGGTAACCAGTGCGACGCGGCCTTGCAGGGGGAGCTGGGTATTCATGGTGTTTCCTTTCGATGTGAGTGGAGTGACGCCACTATCGCTCTTTCGGTCTTTGTTGATTAGTCGCGAATCGCTTTAATGATTTTCAACGATTGCTTTAAAATCGATCCATGGAAACCCTCAGCAATCTCGAATGCTTCGTGCGCACGGCCGATGCCGGCAGCTTTTCGGAAGCGGCTCGCCGCCTGGGCCTGACGCCGGCAGCGGTCAGCCGCAACGTGGCGATGCTGGAAAAGAATCTCGCCGCGCGCCTGTTCCACCGCTCCACGCGGCGCCTTACGCTGACGGAAGCCGGCGAGCGCTTGCGCGAAGGCATTGCCGGCAACCTGGAAGAACTGCAGTCGGCGCTGGCGGCCGTGTCGACCGGGCGGCTCGAACCGGCCGGCACGCTGAAGGTCAGCATGTCGCCCAGCATCGGCATGGGCTGGCTGATGCCGGTGCTGCCGGCGTTCCTGGCGCGCTTTCCGCGCGTCCGGCCGGAATGGCATTTCGAGAACCGGCAGGTGGACCTGGTGGGCGAAGGATATGACGCGGCGATCGGCGGCGGCTTCGCGCTGCGCCAGGGCGTGGTGGCGCGCCGTCTCGCCCCGGCGCACGTGATCGCCGTGGCATCGCCCGGTTATCTGCGGACCCACACGCCGCCGGGCCATCCGTCGGAAGCCGGCAACGCCGGCTGGATCGCGCTGCGCTCGCTGCAGAGCGGCCGCATACGCACCTGGGTCATGCGCAACGAGGCGGGTGCGGAGGTGGCGGTGGATACGCCCCCTGCCCTCGTGCTGAGCGATCCCGCAGCCGTGCGCGAGGCGGCGCTGCTGGGACTCGGCATCGCGATGCTTGCGGTGCCGGATGTGCTGCCGCACCTGGAACAGGGCAGCCTGGTGCGCGTGCTGCCGGACTGGCATGCCGACGTGGGCGTCATCTCGCTGTATTACGCCAGCCGCGCCCAGCTCCCGGCGAAGACCCGCGCCTTCGTCGATTTCGTCACGGACGCGTTCGAGCGGGACAGGCTGGCGGAGCGGTTCGCCGCGTTACCGTCAAACGCGTGAAGCCTGCGGCGCCGCCGGTCCGCCGAACGCAAACACCTTGCGCGACGCGGCGGCGATCGCCACGACTCCCAGCAGGCTGAATGCCAGCGCGGTGCGCAGGTCGGTGCGATGCGCGATAAAGCCGACAATCACGGGACCGACCAGCAGGCCGACATACGCCAGGCGCGTGGTGATGGCCAGTCCGGTCGACGGCGACACGCCGTTGGCCAGCGCGATGCGCCCGGCCGACGAGAACATCACCGGAATGATGTTCGCGACACCCAGCCCGCAAACCAGGAAGCCCGCCAGGGCGGTGCCCACCGCTGGCAGCGACAGCGCCAGCCCAAGGCCGGCGATGCACAGCGCGCAGCTGGCCAGCACCAGCGCACCTTCCGAAAAACGCGCCCGTACCGGATCCCCGGTGAACCGCCCGGCGGCCATGCCGATCGAGAAAGCGGCATAGCCGGCGCTGACGAAGCCGCCCGTCGCCATTGCCACGTCGCGCATGTACACGGCCGTCCAGTCGTACATCGCGCCCTCCACGAGCAGCGCGAGGAATGCCAGGCCCCCCAGGACGACCAGCTTGCGCTTGACCGCAGGGGCCAGTGCCTGGGTACCATGAGGCGCACCCTCCTCGCCTGCATGGGCCGCCGGTTCAGGCAGCAGCCAGCGCGCCGTCGACAGCGTCAGGACCGCGCACAGGGAGCACACCGCCGCGAGGTGCCACTGGTTCGGCCATTGCATCGCCTGCCATCCGCTCGCAACCAGTGCGCCGGCGATGCCACCGAGGCTGAAGGCGCCATGCAGCGAGCCGATGACGGGCCTGTCGAACGTGGCTTCGATCACGGCCGCCTGGGAGTTCGCGGCCACGTCGTTCACCGCGGACATCGCGCCATACAAGGCAAGCCAGAACAGCAGCAGCGCATATTGCGGCATCAGCAGGATGCCGAAGGCGGCCATCGCCATCAGGATCCCGCTGTTGACCGACGCCCGCGCGCTGCCGACCTTGGCGATCCAGCGGCCGGCCCAGGCCATGATCAGGATGCCGCCCAGGGCCACCGCCAGCATCGACAAGGACAGGTTGGCCTCGGAGAGCGAGAATTTGTCCTTGATGGTGGGCACGTGGGTGCCCCACGACGCATAGATCACACCATTGCAGAACAGCACCGACATGGCGGCAATGCGGGCTTTTCCGAGGTCACGCACGGCGGCCTCCGGTGCGTTGGGGATTGACGGGCCGGGAATGGTTTGTGGACAGGACTGGGCAATGCACGGGTGTCGTTCGAGATGATGGATGTGGCTGCGCAGTGTAATCGATTCACCGCGGGCGGGCTTCGGCTTGACCAAGGGTACAGTGCCTGGTGTAAGCTGACGCTACGCCCCCCGACGAGCACGGAAAGGTAGACGATGAAGCTGGTTCAGTGCACTTCCACCAGCCAGGACGGCTGGCTATCCTTGCGGCGGGAGCTGTGGCCAGAGAGCCCGCCGGACGAACATCTGGCCGAAATGCGCACGTTCATCGAGCAACCGGGAAGATTCTTCCAGCTTGTCGCCTACGACGCCGACAGGCTACCAGCCGGCTTCGTGGAAGCGGCGCTTCGAACGGACTACGTCAACGGCACCGACAGCTCGCCGGTGGCTTTCGTCGAAGGCATCTACGTCGCCCCCTCCTACCGCCGCAGGGGCATCGGCACATTGCTGGTCGCCGCCGTCGTTACCTGGGCCAAGGCCTGCAACTGTACCGAGCTGGCATCGGACGCCCTGCTCGACAACAAAACCAGCCAGGCCATGCACCGCGCACTGGGCTTCGAGGAAACCGAGCGCGTGGTGTTTTACCGGAAACTGATTCCTTAACTTCTCGAGAAGCAAAACCGGTGACAGACACCGGTTATTTTGAAACATTTCCACAAAACCGGTGACAGACACCGGTTATTTTGAAATATTTCTGAAAAAACGGTGTCTGTCACCGGTTTGAAAAAACGGTGTCTGTCACCGGTTCGAATTCCCTGCTACGCCACCGGTTTTCGGGCAACAAAACCTGAGCTTAAAAGCAAAAAACCCCGCCAGCACACGCTAGCGGGGTTTTTCTATGTAACAGCCTGACGATAACCTACTTTCACACTGGTTGCAGCACTATCATCGGCGCAAAGTCGTTTCACGGTCCTGTTCGGGATGGGAAGGGGTGGG
>NZ_JACHXS010000009.1 GCF_014192225.1 Pseudoduganella umbonata
GAGCATTCCGGACCGAAGTCCGGAGGCACATCACATCAAACGCCCACACTTATCGACTGTTGATTGTTAAAGAATTCTGCCCTTGAAGGCCTTGCCGCGTTGTCGACAAATCGTTGTGTTTGTCAGCAGCAGAGAAGCGAGATTATCGGGTGTTTCTTGCGAACCGTCAACCCCACTTCTGTCTCACATCAACTTGCCTGTTTCACTTTCGTGACAGAGCGTTGCTGCGAGGGACAGAACTATAGCAAAGCAAAATCATCCCGGCAATACCCTCGCAACATTTTCTTTGCCGATGCAAGGACGACACCGCGCGACCTGGCGGCCGCGCCCTCGATGCCGCCGCTCAGAACATGAACACCGTGTACCCATCCGCGGCGATCCGCGCGATGCTCGGCAACCCCGACGTCCCCGGCACGCTGTTATCGGTGATCAGGTCGAACCCGGCCTTTTCCACTTCCTCCCTGGCGCCGAACACGTCGGCGCAGCCGCAAGAAATGCCGATCACCCGGTCTTCCACTTCCTTGTACAGCGCATGGACCGGGTGCGCGGGATCTTGCAGAACGCCCGGCCAGCGGGTGCCGGTCCCCTGGAAGTAGATGCCCACTTCGGTGTCCTTTTGCTTGAAGTCATAGGCGGCGGCCAGGCCGTTGAACATGCGGCCCAGCGCTTCCTCGCCGGCTTTGGGATCGGACAGGATTATGATGGCGGCTTTCATGACGGTTTCCCTTTGAAGTTTGGCCCGCTGCGGCATGCAGCGGATGAGACCATTCTAGGCAGCAGGAAACTGCAAGAAAACGCCGTCGCCATCAATACATTATTGCGCCACGCGAAATGCCGCTTATTGAAGGTGCCGGTGGGCGCGCAGGTGTTCGGCCAGCAGGTCGATGAAGTTGCGCACCTTCGCGGAGCCGAATTTGCTTTCGCGGTGCACCACGTGCACGGGCCACGGCGCCTCTTCGTAGTCGTCGAGGATGATTTGCAGCCTGCCCGCATTGACATCCTCGGCGACCTGGTAGGACAGCAGCCGGCAGATGCCCAGGCCGGACGTGGCGGCCTCGATCGCCGCATCGTTGCTGGACACCGTCAGGCGCGGCCGCAGGCGCACCAGCGTGGGATCGTCGACGGCGCCGAACTTCCATTCCACGCGCGGCGAGATGCCGGTGGCGGCGATGATCGTGTGGCGCAGTAGGTCGGCCGGATGCTGCGGCATGCCATGGCGCGCCAGGTAGTCCGGCGCAGCGCACAGCACGCGGCGCACCTGTCCCACGCGCAGCGCCTTCAGGCTGGAGTCGGGCAGGTGCCCGATGCGGATCGCCACGTCGACGCCTTCGTCCACCAGGTTCACGATGCGGTCCAGGAACAGCGCCGACACTTCCACTTCGGGGAAATCGTTCAGGTAGCGCAGGATGCAGGGCATCACGAACTTCTTCCCGAACAGGACGGACGCCGTCACCGACAGGTTGCCCTTCGGCGCGGAATTCACGCCGGCGGCAGCTTCGTTCGCCTCCTCGATGCTGGCGAGGATGCTGCGCGTGTCGTCCAGGTAGCGCTGCCCGGCCTCGGTGAGGCGCACGTTGCGGGTCGTGCGCATCAGCAGCCGCACGCCCAGCTGCTCCTCCAGGCCGGCGATGGCGCGCGTGACCGCGGCCGGCGACAGGTCGAGGCGGCGCGCCGCCGCGGCGAACCCTTCCTCCTCGCCGACCGCCACGAAGACGTTCATCAGATGTATCTGGTCCACGCGTTTCTCCTTGCGAAATAATGTCTTGCGCCGGATGGCCATTCCAGCATCGCCCATTATTTCGCAGAATAACGTCACCAGCGAACCAACCGCCGGATTACGAACACAGCTCTTCATAATGGGAGACGCCGGCGCGAACAGGGAGAACACCATGAACGAGGCCTCTGTCTTCCATGACGGCGAGCGCACGATACAGGCGCTGGCCGGCGAGACCACCATCGCCGACCGCAATATCGCGATGCTGTCGGATACCGTGATCGGCGGCGCCCGCCCCTTCATCGCCAGGCAATTCATGGCCGTACTCGCCAGCACCGACGCCGCGGGCGCAGTATGGGCCTCCGTCATCTTCGGCAAGCCAGGCTTCCTGCACACGGACGACAGACATGCGATCGCGATCGACTTGCCGCACAAGGAACGCGACCTGGCCGACCCGCTATGGGAAAACATGGCGGCGATCGCAGATGTGGGCATGCTGTTCATCGAGCTGGGATCGCGCCGGCGCTATCGCGTGAACGGCACTGTTCGGCGGCTCGACGGGTGCGGTGCCGAGGTGGCGATTCGCGAGGCATATCCGAACTGCCCGAAGTACATCCAGCGCCGGCACCTGCGCCAGCTGGGCGAGCCGCGGCTGCCGGTCCAGGCGGCGCATGGCACCGTGCTGCGCGGCGGCGCCGCGAATATCGTGGCGCGTGCCGACACGATCTTCCTGGCCAGCCGCCACGAGCGCACGGGTGCCGATGCCTCGCACCGGGGCGGCCAGCCCGGCTTCGTGAAACTGGTCGACGACACCACGCTGCGCATCCCCGACTACCGCGGCAACAGCCTGTTCAACACGCTCGGCAATATCGAGGCCGACGGCCGCGCCGGCATCGCCATCCTCGACTTCGAGAACGGCCAGGTACTGCAACTGACCGGCAGCGCCACCGTGCTGTGGAACCAGGACGACCCGCACGGCGAAACGGGCGGCACGCGGCGCTACTGGGAATTCAAGGTCGCAAGCTGGATCCTGCGCGACCTGCCTCACGCGCTGCAATGGGAATACCTCGACGCTTCGCCGTTCAATCCGGTCGCCGCATGAGGAAGACACCGGCCGCCTGCCATGCAGGGCAGAATAGGGCCGGAATTTTGATTTCAACCTGGAGACCGCCATGCATACCAATATCGAACCCCGGCCGCCATTGCCGCCATTTACCCGCGAAAGCGCCGTCAAGAAAGTACGGCTTGCCGAGGATGGCTGGAACTCGCGCGATGCCGCAAAAGTGAGCCTGGCTTATACGCCGGACAGCCGGTGGCGCAACCGCGCCGAATTCGTCAATGGCCGGGAAGAGATCGTGCAGATGCTGTCCCGCAAATGGGCGAAGGAACTGGAATATCGGCTGATCAAGGAACTGTGGGCTTTCGACGGGAACCGTATCGCCGTACGCTATGCCTACGAGTGGCACGACGATTCGGGCAACTGGTTCCGTTCTTATGGCAACGAAAACTGGGAATTCGACGAACGGGGCCTGATGGCGCGCCGCTTTGCCTGCATTAACGATCTGCCGATCAGGGAAGAAGAGCGGCTGTTCCGCTGGCCGCAGGGGCGGCGGCCGGACGATCATCCCGGGCTGAGCGACCTGGGGCTGTAAAAAAAATCAACGACGCAGATAAAAAAAATGGCCGGTGCATCGCACCGGCCAAAATCCAATTCTGTGAAGAGTTGGAGGAGACAGGAGCATCTTCCCATTTAGTTCGCCATCTCGCCAATTGATTGTTCAGATAGCGATCATCACTGGCATGAATGAACGAATAATGAATGCAAGCGACTGATCCGCGCTGCGGGCCCTGCCGGACATTTTTTACAGCGAAAAACCATATCCGGCATCCCGGGCAGCATCTTCGCCATCGCCATTTCTGCAGCATCGGCCACGCAGATAACAACCATCCGCGCATTTTCACGGCCGCCAATAAAAAAACAGGCAAAAAAAAAGCCGGCTATCGGCCGGCTTGAATCCAATTCTAGTAGAGAGTTGGAGGAGACGGAAGCATCATCCCATGTCCACCCGATATACGCCAATTGATTGTCGGGATAGTGCTCATCACTGCGGTGAATAATGAAACCCGCTCACGTGTTTCATGCATGTCTGCCGTTTTCCCGTCATTTTGACTATCCGTTACCATGTCCCATCGCCAACGCTTTTCCGGACATGCCCGTAATGCACCCCGAAGGTAACGCCACTGCCGGCCAGGAAAACCACGCTGGCCAAAGCCCGCCGGCAACCGCCGCCGCGCTGGAAACAAGACCTTGGGTGGACGAGGAACTGCGGCAGTTGATCGACGCGATGCCGCTGGTGGTATGGGTAACGGACAGCGTGGGCCGGGTGCAGTTGTTCAACCAGCTCTGGCGCGACTATACGGGGCTGGCCTTCGACCACGAGACCGCGGCCGCCGTGGCGGCTGATGTCATCCATCCCGACGACCGGGCGATCACCATGGAACGCTTCGAACAGGCCTTGCAGACCGGCGGCATGTTCCTGGTCGAACACCGCGTGCGCGACCGCCATGGCGAGTATCGCTGGCTCGTCGCCAGGGCAACGCCCTTCCGGGATCCGGCCAGCGGTGCCATCACGCGCTGGCTCGGCGTATCGACCGACATCCACGACCGCAAGCAGGAAGAGGAAGGCCGCAGGCAGTTCGCCGCGCGGCAGAGCTTCCAGCTGGCGCTGGCGGACCGCATCCGGCCGCTGCTCGACCCGGCGGAAGTGATGACCTCCGCATGCGAGCTGCTGGGCCGGCTGCTCGGCGCCACGCGGGTAACCTACGGCGAACTGGAAAACGCCGGCGCGGTCATCGCGATGAACGGCAACTGGACGGACGGCTCGGTCCCCTCCCTTGCGGGGCTGCGCCTGACGATCGACGATTTCGGCCCGTCGGTCGGTGCCGCGCTGCGCGCCGGCGAGATCGTGGTGGTGGCCGACGTCACCGCGGAAGAGCGGCTGGCTTCCTTCCGCGACCAGTACGCCGCCAGCGGCATCGGCTCCTACATGGGCATTCCGCTGATGAAGCGCGGTGTGCTGCAGGCGATCCTGAGCGTGCATGACTCGGCGGCCCACGCATGGACAGGCAACGACGTCGACATGGCGCGCGACATGGTCGACCGCACCTGGGCCGCCGTGGACAGTGCGCGGGCACAGCTGGCCGCGCGCGAGAACGCCAGCCGCGTGCAGCTGGCACTGGCCGCCGGTGCCATCATCGGCACCTGGTTCTGGAATGTGCCGAACGACCGGTTCACCGTCGATGAAGCGTTCGCGCATGCGTTCGGACTGGATCCCGCGCTGGGCCGCGCAGGGCTGCGGCTGGCGCAAGTCGTGGCGACCGTCCACCCGGACGACCTGGCGGGGTTGACCGCCGCGGTCCGCCAGGCCATCGAACGGGGTGGCCAGTTCGCGCACCAGTACCGCGTGCGGCGCGCCGACGGCCGCTATTACTGGCTGGAGGCCAACGGCCGTGTCGAACGCGATGCCGCCGGCAATGCGCTGGCATTTCCCGGCGTGCTGCTCGACGTGGAGGGGCGCCGCGCGGTGGAGGCGGAACGGGACCGGGCGCTGCAGACGCTGCGCGTGCTGAACGCCGACCTGGAACGCAAGGTGACGGAACAGCTGCTGGCGCGCGGCCGCACGTGGCAAGTCAGCCCGGACATCCTGGCCGTGCTGAATGCGGACGGCTATGTCGAGGCATCCAATCCCGCCTGGAAGGCGACGCTGGGCTGGACAGCGGAAGACCTGGCCAGTGCGCCGCTGCTCGACTTCGTCCATCCGGACGACCGGGCGGGCGCGCGGGACGAATGGCGCATGGCCACAGGGCACGACGCGCCGGCACTGCGTTTCGAGCACCGCTACCGGTGCAAGGACGGCGGCTGGCGCTGGCTGTCGTGGGTGGTCGTGCCCGACGAGGGCAAGCTGTATTGTTCGGCCCGCGACGTGACGCTGGACCGGCGCGCCCAAGCCGAACTCATCACGCGCACCGAAGAACGCGACCGCATGTGGAACACGTCGCCAGACCTGATGCTGCTGATCGACTTCGACGGCTACCTGCGCCGGGTGAATCCGGCATGGACACGGCTGCTGGGCTATACGGCCGATGAACTGGTGGGTCGGCACGTCAATGCGTTCGTGCTGCCGGAGGACCATACTTCCACCGTGGATGCCTATGTCGCGGCGGCCGGCGGCGGCACGCCGCAGATCGTAAACCGCTACCGCCACAAGGATGGCTCGCTGCGGTGGATCGCCTGGGTAGCGGCGCCGTTCGGCGACACCACGTATGCCACCGGCCGGGACATCACGCTGGAGCGCGAACGCCAGGCGGCGCTGGAGCAGGCCCAGGACCAGCTGCGCCAGTCCCAGAAGATGGAAGCGGTGGGCCAGCTGACGGGCGGCCTGGCGCACGACTTCAACAACCTGCTGGCCACCATCATGGGCGGGCTGGAGCTCTCCGCCATCCGCATCCGCCAGGACCGGCCGGACGAAGTGGAACGCTACATGGGCATGGCGATGGGCGCCACCCGCCGCGCCGCCGCGCTCACGCACCGGCTGCTCGCCTTCTCGCGAAGGCAAACGCTCGCTCCGGTCGCCACCGACGTGAACGCGCTGGTCAACGGCATGCTGGAGATGATCCGCCGCACGGTGGGGCCCGGGGTGCAGGTCGACGTCGAATCGACGACGCCGTTATGGACGGTGCTCGCCGATCCTTCCCAGCTCGAAAACTCGCTGCTGAACCTGTGCCTGAACGCACGCGACGCCATGCCCGATGGCGGGCGCATCGTCATCAAGACCGGCAACCGCCATGTCGATCGCGCAAGCGCGGCGGCGCATGGCATCGACGCGGGCGAATACCTGGCGCTGTGCGTGACCGACACCGGCACCGGCATGACACCGGAAGTGATGGCCAAGGCCTTCGAGCCGTTTTTCACCACCAAGCCGCTCGGCCAGGGCACCGGGCTGGGACTGTCGATGATCTACGGCTTCGCGCGGCAATCCGGCGGGCATGCCAGCATCGCTTCCCAGGTGGGCAAGGGGAGCGAGGTGTGCATGCTGCTGCCCCGCCACCATGGCAACGCGATACCGGCTGCCGCCGCGCAGGCACCCAGCCTGGAACCGGCCGCCGGCACTGGCAGGACAGTGCTGGTGGTGGACGACGAACCGGACGTGCGCCAGCTGGTGGTGGACGTGCTGCGCGAACTGGGGCACGTCGCGATCGAAGCGGCGGACGGCCCGGCCGGGCTGCGCGTGCTGCAATCGGACGCCCGCATCGACCTGCTGATCTCCGACGTGGGGCTGCCCGGGCCGATGAACGGGCGGCAGATGGCCGATGCCGGGCGGACCGGGCGGCCGGGGTTGAAGGTGCTGTTCATCACCGGCTATGCGGAGGCGACCCTGCTCAACAACGGGCAGCTGGAAGCGGGCATGGCCGTGCTGTCGAAGCCATTTCCGCTGGAAGTGCTGGCGGCAAGGGTCAGGGAGATGGCCGGGTAGCTTCAGGCAAAAGCTCCGGGCAAAAGCTTCAGGCAAAAAAAAGCCGGCATCGAGGCCGGCTTGAATCCAGTTCCCTGTGGGGACTTGGAGGAGACACCTGGATCATCCCATGTCAACGGCCAGCAGGCCAATTGATTGTCGGGATAGTGCTTATCAGTGCCGTGAATGAAGGGTGGCCATTCACGCGCCCGTTCAGCCCTTGATGAAGGCGAGGATGTCGGCGTTGATCACGTCCGCATGCGTGGTGGGCATGCCGTGCGGGTAGCCCTTGTAGGTTTTCAGCGTGCCGTTTTTCAGCAGCTTGGCGGACAGCGGGCCGGAATCGGCATACGGCACGATCTGGTCGTCGTCGCCGTGCTGCACCAGCACAGGCAGCGTGATTTTCTTCAGGTCTTCGGTGAAGTCGGTCTGCGAGAACGCCACCACGCCATCGTAATGCGCCTTGGCACCGCCCATCATGCCCTGGCGCCACCAGTTCTGGATGATGCCTTCCTGCGGCTTGGCGCCCGGGCGGTTGAAGCCGTAGAACGGGCCGGCCGGCAGGTCGCGGTAGAACTGCGCGCGGTTGGTGGCCACCTGCTGCTGGATGCCGTCGAACACGTCCTTCGGCAGGCCACCGGGATTCGAGGCCGACTTGACCATCAGCGGCGGCACCGCGGCGATCAGCACGGCCTTCGCGGCGCGCTTCTCGCCATGGCGCGCCAGGTAGTGCACCACTTCGCCGCCGCCGGTCGAGTGGCCGACGTGGATCGCGCCCTTCAGGTCCAGGTGCTGCACCACGGCCGCCAGGTCGTCGGCATAGTGGTCCATGTCGTGGCCGGTCGCCACCTGGCTGGAACGGCCGTGGCCGCGGCGGTCGTGGGCAACCACGCGGAAGCCCTGCGCCAGGAAGAACATCATCTGCGCATCCCAGTCGTCGGAACTGAGCGGCCAGCCGTGCGAGAACACGATCGGCGTGCCGCTGCCCCAGTCCTTGTAGAAGATCTCGACGCCATCCTTGGTGGTGACAAAGCCGGTTTTCATGCGCGTGGTTCCTTTCGTGGGTGTTGCGCCCGCCGCCTGGGCGGGTGCGATTGTGTTCATCCATGCCAGCGGCAATGCCGCCGCGCCGCCGCTGGCGAGCAGGACTTGCCGACGTTTCCGGTTGATATCCTCGTTCTGGTTGGTCATGTTCTGATGCTCCTGTTTTTGTTCGCGGCGGGCCGCCGAAAGGCCCTGGCCGCGAATGACGCTGGGTGGATTGGCATGCGACGCGATTGCCAATGCGGTCATTGTGGGCGCGAAGGCGCCGGCGGGGTAGCCACCAAAGGTATAGGCGGGAACAGAAAAAAAGGGGGATGCGGCGGGGATGAGTGCGGCCGTCAGTCCGGCTCGATCACCAGCTGGACGGCGGCGCTGCTGAAGCTGGAGATGCCGTACTCGAACGGCTTGCCTTCCTGGTCGACGTAGACGGTTTCCACGTACAGGATCGGCAGCGAGGCCGGCTGGCCGAGCTGCTGCGCCACCTCGCTGCCCGGCATGCGGGCCGTGATGCGGCTCAGTTTGCGCTGGAACTGCGGGATGCCGAACCGCGCCAGCGCGACATGGGTCTTGCCGGCTTCCCGGTAGGCCTCGCCGAAGCCTTCGAAGCGCGGCAGCGGGAAGTACTGCGTGCACACGCCGATCACCTTGCCGTCCACCACGTCCAGCGAATCGATGGCCAGCGTTTTCGCGCGCGATGAGAGTTCCAGCAGCGCGGCGATGTCGGCTGGCGGCCGCACGCTTTCCCAGCCGAGGATCTCGCTCTTGCCGACGCGGCGCGCCTTGACGACGCTATGCGCCAGGCGGGTGCGCCGGCCGATCCGGTAGTCGAGGAAGTCCTCGCGCACGAAGGTGCCGCGGCCATGAACCACTTCCACCATGCCCTGCTCGACCAGCGCCTTGACCGCCTGCCGCACCGTATGGCGGTTGACGGCGAAGCGCTCGGCCAGCTCGGTTTCGTTCGGCAGCCGGCCGAGCAGGCGGCCAGCGAGGATATCGCTGCCAAGCGACTCCTGGATCTGCTTCCAGACGGTGGTGCCGGCCTGGCGAACGATCAAATTTTCGGACATTCAGCAGCACTCCATCGGGCGGAAAACACACCGCGGCGATTGTCGCATATTTGCACTGGGCGCGGTGGCGGCCATCGGGGCGTTCAAGGCCGCTCGCCCCGTGCCAGCCGGGCATCGATCCGCGCGATCGCTTCGGGCAGGTCGGCGATCGTGCCGATGACGTAGTGGGCGCCGGCCGCCCGCAGCGTGGCGGCCGCGGCGTCGAAGCGCCGTTCGCGTTCGTCCTGCGGCAGGGCCGCCAGCTCCTGCTCCGCCAGGCCGACTTCGTTGCCGGACAGCGCGACACCCACCGTCCACATGCCGGCCGCCAGGCCTTCGGCGATGCCGGGCACGGTGTCGTCGACTTTAACGCAGGCCCGCACGTCGGTCACGCCCAGCGCCACTACGTTGTCCAGCGCCATCCATGGTCCCGGGCGCCCGCCGGCCGGCAGGTCGTCGGTGGCGACGACGTGGTCGACCACCAGTCCGTCGGCCGCGGCCCTCGGCAGCAGCCGGTCCACCACCACGCGCGGATAGCCGGTGCACGAGCCGATCTTCACGCCCTGCGCGCGCAACGCCGCCAGCACATCCACCGCGCCGGCGATCGGCGCCGAGTACTGGCCCACGCGCTCGACCTGCAGCGGCAGGAAGGCGCTGTACAGCGTGTCGACGTCGCTGTCCGTCATCGGCGCGCCGAAGCGCTGCTGCCAGCGCTGGGCCACGCCTTCCTGGCGGCCGAGCGCCTGGATATGGTCCCATTTGGCCAGGCCCATCGGCACGCGCGCTTCGGCCAGCGAGATGCGCACGCCGAAGCCTTCGAAGGCGTCGATCAGCACCTGTGTCGGCGCGAAGGAGCCGAAATCCACCATCGTGCCGGCCCAGTCGAAGACGACGGCCTGCACCCCGCCTTCACAGGGCGCCGCGCGGCGCGGCCGCGAGATGCCCATTTCGCCCAGCACGGTGGCCACCGCGGCGACCGCGCGCTCGATGTCGGCGGGTTCTATGGCGCCGATGCAGCCGACACGGAACGTCTCCACCGCGGTGAGCTTGCCCGGATACAGGATCACGCCGTGCTCCTTGACGCGGCGATAGAACTCGCCGAAGTTCCAGTTCGGATGGTCCGGCGCATACACCGTGACGATGATGGGCGCCTGCACCTCGGCCGGCAGGAAAGAGCGCAGGCCGATGGCCGCCAGCCCTTCGACGAGCGCCTTGCAGTTGGCGCTGTAGCGGGCCAGCCGCGCGGGCTGTCCGCCCTGCTCTTCATACTGGTCCAGCGCGCAATCGAACGCGGCCACCACGTGGGTCGGCGGCGTGTAGCGCCATTGGCCGGTGCGGTGCATGTAGCGCCACTGGTCGTGCAGGTCCAGCGAGAGCGAGTGAGCGCGCCCCTCGGCCTGTTCGAGCGCGGCGCGGCGCACCAGCACGAAGCCCATGCCCGGCACGCCTTCCAGGCACTTGTTACTGGAGCCGATCACCGCATCGAACGCCAGCTCGCGGCACGACAGCGGCAAGGCGCCGAAGGCGCTCATCGCGTCGATCACCAGCGCGCGGCCGGCCGCGCCCACCTCGGCGGCGATGGCCGGCAGCGGATTGAGGATGCCGGTGCTGGTTTCGCAGTGGATCACGCCGACGTGGGTGATGTGCGGATCGGCGGCCAGCCGCGCCCGCACGACGGCCGGATCGACGGCCGACGTCTCGCCGAAATCCTCCACCTCGACGCGGCGGCCCATGACGGCGGCCAGCTGCGCCATGCGCTTGCCGTAGGCGCCATTAGCCAGCACCAGCAGCTTGCCGTCGCGCGGCACCAGGGTGCCGATGGCCGCTTCCACGGCAAAGGTGCCGGAGCCCTGCAGCGGCACGCAGACATAGTCGTCGCCGCCGTCGATGATGCCGACCAGGCGGCTGCCGATGCGCGCGGTCAGCGCGTTGAAGTCGCCGTCCCACGAACCCCAGTCGTACTGCATGGCGTTCTTGGTGCGGGCGGTGGTGGTCAGTGGACCAGGAGTCAGGAGCAGTGGTGCTTGCATGGTGTAGTCGAGAGAGGTGAAAAAATCAGTTGGCGCGCCAGCGTTGCAGGCGGCGCCCGCAGTACCAGCCGATGGCGTTCAGCAGCAGCGAGACCGCTCCGGAACAGGCGACGATCAGCGTGGCCATCGCCGCGGCGGCGGCGGTATCGCCGGCATCGTCCATGTTGAGCACGGCCAGCGAGGCCAATTCGGTCTCGGGGCTGTAGAGGAAGATCACGCAGCTGACGGTGGTCATGCTGGAAACGAACAGGTAGCGGAAAACATTCAGCAGCGACGGCAGCACGATGGGCAGCGTGACGCGCAGGCAGCACACCCACCAACCCTGCCCAAGGCTGCGCGATGCGGCTTCGATCTCGCCGTCGATCTGGCGCAGCGACGTGGTCAGCGTCATGTGGGCGGTGGTGTAGAAGTGGCAGATGCACGACGCCGCCATCAGCGTCATGCCGCCGTACAGGCCATGCAGCGGGTTGGCGGGATGGCTGAAGAACATGGCATAGCCCAGCCCCAGCACCATGCCCGGCACCGCCATCGGGATGACGGCGATGGCGCGCACCAGCAGCGCCGCGCCGGGCGCTACCGGCAGCTTTTCCAGCAGGTAGGCGTTGACGAACACCAGCAGCGTGCCCGCGAGTGCGCTGGCGCCGGACAGCACGAAGCTGTTGCGGAACGCTCCCCAGCCGCCGCCATCCTGGTGCTCGAAATCGAAGTGCGCCAGCGTCAGGCTCATGTCGTACGGCCACAGCTTGATGAAGGCGGCGGCCACCGCCGCGCCGGCCAGCGCCAGCAGGAACACGGCGACCGCGCCACAGGCCAGCGAAAGCAGCATGTCGCGCCCGGCGTGCGGCCTGGCGTGGTATTGCACGGAGCGGCCCGTCATGCCGGCCTGCGCGCGCCGGGCCACGCGGCGCTGGATGGCGAAGCTGGCCAGCGCCGGCAGCAGCAACAGCAGGCCGACGACGGCGCCGCGCTCGAAGTCATGCTGGCCGATCACCTGCTTGTAGGCTTCCAGCGCCAGCACGTTGGTCTGGCCGCCGATCACCTTCGGCACGCCGAAATCCGTGGCGGCCATGGTCAGCACCAGCGTGGCAGCCGAAACCAGGCCATAGCGAGCATTGGGCAGCGTGATCGTGACGAAGCGCCGCAGCGGGCCGGCGCCCAGCGTTTCGGCGGCCTCGTAGAGCCGCGCATCGGCCACCGACAGCGCCGCCGTCAGCACCAGCAGCGCATGGGGAAACGTGTAGAAGGCTTCGCCCAGCACGATGCCGAGCGGTCCGTAGATGCTGGCGCCACCCGCAAAGACGGCTAGCCAGCCCTTCAGCAGCCCCTGGTTGCCGAACAGGTAGACCAGCGAGATGGCCGGCATCAGCGACGGTGCCAGCAGCGGCGCAAGGCAGACCAGGCGCAGCACCGGCTTGCCGGCGATGCGCGAACGGGTCAGCGCGAACGCCACCACGAAGGCTGCCGGCAGCACCAGCGCCAGCGTCGCCACCGCGATCGCCAGGCTGTTCCATGCCGCGGCCTGGATGCGCGGTTCGGCCACCGTGCGCGCGATATCCGCGATACCGGCCCTGGTGAGAATGGCCAGCAGTGGCAGCACGAGAAACGCCAGCAGCGCGGCAAGGCACAGCCATTGCAGCAGCGCCGCGAAGCGGTCGTCGGCGCCGCGCACGCCGGGCATCGCCGCGCGCGGAAGCGCCGGCAGCAGCGCAGGCAGGAAGGAGCGGTTGTTCATGCCGCACCATCGACGAAGTAGCGCACCGCATGCGGTGCGATCGATACCGGCACGCGCGCGCCCGGCACCAGCAGCGCGTAGCCTGGGTCGTTGCGCGACACGTCCACCGTCAGCAGGGCATCGCGGTCGGCCGCCAGCGACAGCACGGCGCGGCGCACGCCACCAAGGAAGTCGACCCGCTCGACGATGGCCATCGTCATGCTGCCGCCGGCCGACCAGTGCGGTTCGACACGGATATCCTCCGGCCGGCAGAACGCCGTCGCGGCAGGCACCCCGGTCGGCAGGCTGCGGCCGAACGACAGGTCGCCCGAACGGACCACGCCTTCGTCGTCCTGGCGCACCGGCAGCCAGTTGGCGCAGCCGATGAATTCGGCGACGAAGCGGCTGGCCGGTTCGCGGTAGACCTGTTCCGGCGTGCCCACTTGCTCGACGCGGCCGGCGGACATGACGGCGATCGTGTCGGCGAGCGCCAGCGCTTCTTCCTGGTCGTGCGTGACCATGATGGCCGTCACACCGAGGCGGCGCTGCAAGGCCTTCAGTTGCTGGCGCAGGCTGTCGCGCACGCGGGCATCGAGCGCCGACAGGGGTTCGTCCAGCAACAGCAGGCTGGGCGACGTTGCCATGGCCCGCGCCAGCGCCACGCGCTGCTGCTGGCCGCCGGAGAGCTGCGCCGGATACTGCTCCTGCCGGCCATCGAGCTCCACCATCTGCAGCAGCTGCTCGACGCGCGCGGCGCGTTCCCGGCGCGGCAGCCTCAGGCCATAGGCCACGTTTTCCGCCACCGTCAGGTTGGGAAACAGTGCATACGACTGGAACACGATGCCGTAGTCGCGCTGCGCGGGCGGCAGCGCGCCGATATCGCGGCCGCCCATCACCACGGTGCCGCCGTCTTGCGCCTCCAGCCCGGCGATCACGCGCAGCAGTGTGGTCTTGCCGCAGCCGGAAGGGCCGAGCAGGCACAGGAACTCGCCGCGCCGCACCGACAGGTCGATATGGTCCAGCACCACGGCGCCGCCGAAGCGCTTGCTGACGCCGTCGATGCGCAGCCAGGCGGCTTGCGGCGCGGCCGTTTCAGCATCGGCCAGCAGGAGGTCGGTCTGTTTCATCGCACGCTCTTTACTTGGGTTCGGCCTTGCCGTCGTAGCGCCGGGTCCACTCGGCCAGGATGCGGTCGCGTTCGCGCGACGACCAGCGCAGGTCCTGCCTGACCAGCAGCGTCTCGTAATTGGCGGGAATCGCCGGATGCGGCTTGGCCACGCCCGGATAGGCGACGATGGCGAAGTTCTTCGCATACAGCTCGTTGGCGCCGCGCGAGGCCGCCCAGTCGGCCAGCCTGCTTGCGGCCGCCTGGTTCTTGCTGGCCTTGAGGATGGCGGTGCCTTCCACGTCCCAGCCCAGGCCTTCCTTCGGCAGCACCACGTCGAGCGGCGCACCGCCCTCCTTCAGCTTGGCCGCGCGGTACTCGAAGGCGATCCCGATCGGGAATTCGCCGGCCGCCGCCTGCTTGCAGGGCTTGGAGCCGGAATGCGTGTACTGGGCGATGTTGTCGTGCAGCCCGTCCATGTACGCCCAGCCGTCCTTCTCGCCGAACAGCGCCAGCCAGGCCGTGACGTCGAAGTAGCCGGTGCCGCTGGAAGCGGGATGCGGCATCACGATGCGCCCCTTGTATTCGGGCTTGAGCAGGTCCTTCCAGGACTCCGGCTTCTTCAGGCCCAGCCTGGCCGCTTCCACCGTGTTGAAGCAGATCGCCGCGCCCCACACGTCCATCCCCACCCAGGCCGGCGGCCGTGCACTGTCGACGTAGCGCGGCGACAGCTTGTCGACACCCTTCGGCGCATAGGGCTGCAGCATGCCTTCCCTGTCCAGCAACAGCAGCGAGGTGGCAGCCACACCCAGCACCGCGTCGGCCTGCGGCGCGGCCTTCTCGGCCAGCAGGCGGGCGGTGATGATGCCGGTCGAATCGCGCACCCATTTCAGCCTGATGTCGGGATTGGCGGCTTCGAACGCCACCTGGTAGGCCTTCAGCTGGTCGGCTTCCAGCGCGGTATAGACGGTCAGCGTGGTGGCGGCGTGGGACTGCAGGCAGGCAATCGACAGCAAGGCGGCAAGCGCGCTACGGATACGGGGGACAGGCATCGGCGACTCCGGTGAGTGGAACGGTTCTTAACAGTTGCGGCCATCTTATCGGTGCTTTGTGACTGCACAATGACATCTAGACGTCTGCATTGAAAGTTAGGATTTATATCTAGTCATCTAGACGTCACTACGTTGTCACAATGGCGCTTTAAGCTGCGGTTCCGGTTACTTCTCCACCATCACTAGGGATCGATGAAATGAAAAAACAAGTCCTGGCCGCCGCTTTCTGCGCGGGCTGCGCAGGCGCCGCAGTGGCGCAATCGAACGTGGGCATCTACGGTGTGCTCGACCTCAGCCTCGTCAACGTTTCCGGCGCCACGCCAGGCAGCGCGGGCTTCGACGGCAACGACACGAAGGTGCAGAGCGGCACCCTGCAAGGCAGCCGGATCGGGTTTCGCGGCACGGAGGACCTGGGCGGCGGTGTGTCGGCGATCTTCACGATCGAGTCGGGCATCCTGGCCGACACTGGTGCGTCCGACCAGGGCGGCCTGCTGTTCGGCCGCCAGGCATTCGTCGGTCTCCGGAGCAGCACGCTGGGCGCCATCACGATCGGCCGGCAGTACGGTCCCGAATACCTGGCATGGAAACTCATGGAACCGATGGACGACGGCTTCGCCGGCGCCGGCAGCAACTTCTTCGCCACCAACGGCAAGCGCGTCAACAACTCCATCAAGTACACCACGCCGACCGTCAACGGCCTGACCGCCGACGTGCTGTACGGCGCCGGCGAGGTGCCCGGCAAGAACACCGCTTCGCGCGACATCGGCGGCTCGGTGACGTACGTGCGGGACCCCGTGGTGATCCGAGCCGGCTACAACCGGCTCGATAACGCCGCCGCCAGCGACAAGGCCGTCAACTACGTGGCCGGCGGCAGCTACGACTTCAGGGTGGTCAAGGCGATCGCCATCTACGGCAACAACAAGGGCACCGGCAGCATCGACAACCGCGATTTCCTGCTTGGCGCATCGGTCCCCTTCGGCGCCAGCACGTTCCTGGCCAGCTACATCCGCAAGGACGACAGGAGCGGCGCGAACAGGGATGCGCACCAGGTCGCGGTCACCTGGACCCACGACCTCTCGAAACGCACCATCGCCTACGTGTCGGCCGCGCGCGTGAGCAACCGGAATGGCGCCAGCTACCACACCTACAACGCCACGCTTCCGGCGGCAACGCAGGCGGGCGCGGTGGCGGGCACGCGCGAAGTGAACATCGGCCTGCGCCACGCATTCTGATGGCGACCGTTCGACAGGCGGGTATCGCCGATCTCCCGGCGCTGGCCCGGCTCTTCGTGCAGCTCGGCTATCCCAACACGGTGGCGGAGCTGGAACTGCGTTGGCCCGACTTCCATGGCCGCGATGCCGATTGCTGGGTTGCCGTCAGCGGCGGCGATGTCATCGGCGTGCTGGCGCAGAACTACGTGCTGCCGCTGAACACCGCCGCGCACTACGCGGTGGTGAGCGCCTTCGTGGTGGACGAAGCGGTGCGGCGCAGTGGCGCCGGGAAGGCGCTGATGCGTTGCGCCGAGCAGGAGGCGGTGCGGCGGGGCTGCACGCACACCGAGCTTTCCAGCAGCATGCGGCGGCCAGTGGCGCACCTGTTTTATCTGGACTACGGGTTCGTGGAGGTGCCGAAGCGGTTCGTGAAGGAGTTTGCGGCGCGGGCGCGCGTAGCCAGGGAGATAACGCCGAGAGATGACGTAAAGGGAGTGACGACAAGGGGGTAATCGCGAGGAGTGCGGGGGCCGGGCGATAAAACTGTCGCGCCGATCAGACAATGTTTCAATAATTAACTTATTGCAAACCTGATTGCTACAATGGTCCGATCGTCCCCCCTTGCCCCTCCTCTCTCCTCCAGATCCCTATGAAAATTCGCCCGCCTGTCGTGTTGCGCCGTTCTCTCGTTGCCGTCTGCATCCACGCGGCGCTGTATCCCCAGGCGGCGTTGGCACAAGAGGCGGCGCAGCAGGCAACGCAGAATGCGAACCAGGACAGCCAGATCGAAATCGTCACGGTCACGGCACAGAAGCGCAAGGAAGATCCGGCCAAGGTGGCGATGAGCATCTCGGCGGTCAGCGGTACCCAGCTGCAGTCGCAGCACGTCAACGACATCACCGACCTGACGCGCATCGTGCCCAACATCTCTTTCACGGCCGCCACCGGCAATGGCGGCGCCGGTCCCGGCACGTCGAACATCGAGGTGCGCGGCATCAGTTCCGGCGCCGGCGCGGCCACGGTCGGCATCTACCTGGGCGACGTGTCGCTCACGGTGGGCAACGTATACACGATGGGCGCGGTGGAGCCAAAGTTCTTCGACATCGACCGCGTGGAAGTCCTGCGCGGCCCGCAGGCCACGCTGTACGGCGCCAGTTCGATGGGCGGAACCATCAAGTTCGTGCCCAACGAGCCGGACCTTCAGGAGCGTTCGTTCGATACCTACGCCGAGGCCTCGTCGCTGCGCGGCGGCAGCATGAATTATTCTGCGTCCGCCGTGGCCAACCTGCCGCTGGTGACCGACGAGCTGGCGCTGCGCATCGGCGTGCAGTCCCAGCGCGCCGGCGGGTTCATCGACCAGGTCGACGGCGACGGCGCCGTCATGGCGAAGAACATCAACCGGATCGACGACCAGGAGGTGCGCATCGCGCTGAAGTGGAAGCCATCCGCCGCGCTGACGGTGTCGCCGTCGGTGTACTACCAGAAGGTGGACGCCAAGGACATCTCGGCGTTCAACATCGAACTGCCCGCGTACCAGGCGCAGAAGCAGGTGCGCGAGCCGTCGAAGGACACGCTGCAGACGGCCACGGTGCTGGTCAACTGGGACCTGGGCTGGGCCGACCTCACGTCGAGCACCAGCCATTTCAAGCGCAAGTTCGACCGCACCCAGAACGGCTCGGCCTACAACAGCTATTCGCTGTCGACGTTCCTGACGTCGACCGAAGACGGCGGCACGGCACCGCCGGAACTGATCGAGGCCATCGCCGGGTTGCCGTCGGCCGTGTACCTGAACAACCGGGTGCGGCAGGTATCGCAGGAATTGCGTCTGGCCTCGAGGCCCTATGACAGCGCCGTGTCGCCATGGACCTGGCTGGCGGGCCTGTACTTCTCGAACCAGCACACCAACATCGAAGAGAACGATCCGATCTTCGGCGTCAACGATACCTTCGCGCACTTCGGCTTCGACATTGCCGATCCGGACCTGTTGCCCGACGCACGGCCGAACGCCTTCCCGAACGACAATGCCTTCATGGGCATCTTCCACTATCACGAGAGGCAAAGCTCCGTGTTCGGCGAAGCGAATTACTACTTCACGCCCACGCTTCACCTCACCGTGGGAGCACGCTACCTGAAGGGCACGTCGACGCTCGACCAGCAGAACGGCCTGTACCTGGCGGGCGCCGGCAACACCGGCAGCGCGCGGCTGTCGTCGCACGCCTTCATGCCGAAATATGCGCTGACGTGGGAGGTCGATCCGGCCCATACCGTGTACGGTACGGTCGCCAAGGGCTTCCGGCTGGGCGGCTCGAACGTGTTCGTGCCACCCACCACCTGCGGTCCCGACCTGGAAGCGAACGGTCTCGACGAAGGCCCAGCCACTTACGCGCCGGACAGCCTGTGGAACTACGAGGTCGGCAGCAAGTCGCGCTTCCTGAACAACCGCCTGTCGTTCAATGCCGCGCTGTTCTATGCCAAGTGGAAGAACATCCAGCAGGGCGTGTACCTGCCGACCTGCGCGTACACGTATAACGCCAACGCCGGCAATGCCGTCAGCAAGGGCATCGAGATCGACATCAAGGCCAAGCCCCTGCCCGGCCTGACCCTGAGCGCGTCCGGGGGCTACGTGAATGCCGAACTGTCCAACGACGAGGGCATCAACAACGGCGTGATCGGCGCGGTGCGCGGGGCCAAGGTGCAGGGCGTGCCGAAGTTTAACGCCGCGGTCAGCGCCCAATACAACTTCGCGGTGGGTGGCAACATGAGCGGCTTCGTGGCCGGCGGCGTGCAGTGGGTGGGCTCCAGCAACGGCTCGCTGAATCCCGAACTGCTCGATTACGAGCGGCCGTCGTACCACACGGCCGACATCAGTGGCGGACTGGCCTTTTCGCGCTACAAGCTGAGCGTGTTCGTGAAGAATGTGCTCGACGACGACACCGTGATCCAGCATCCGCAGGTCGCGTCGATCGTGCAGGGGTACCGGGTGGCGCCTCGCAGTATCGGGGTGAGTCTGGCGGCGAAGTTCTGAGGATTGCCGTGGAGCGCCATGGGTGCCATGGACATCCAGGGCATCCGGGGCCGGTACATCGCATGACGCGGCGACCGGCCTAGCCGCCCGCGCTCCACAGCAGCAGCCCGGGCAAGCATGCCATGTACATTCTATCCAAGCGAGCCCTCAATAGGCCTGGATGCGTTGCAGGCGAATGATCGGGCTCTGGTCGATCGTGCACTTCGGGTCAGACTTGCGATATGGACGGCACAGACTCGGCACCGATGCTGGCAATCTGCGTTGCCGGCAAATTGTCATGCCAGGCAGCATACGTAATGGATGTTCCTTTCACTTTCCAGCTGTTGCGACCATTATCAGGGCGGCCTAGTACGGTGGCCGCTGCTGCGCTGGGCTTCTTGAAATCCGTGTCCGTCGAAAACACCAGGTGCGTCTGGTCCTTGGACAGCGTGAGAATGCCGGTCTTGATCAAGTCATCCCGGAGCACCGAATAGGTATGTGGCTTGCCATTCCATTCGAGTTTGGCTTTAGCACCTGCCAAGACGGTGAACACGTTGCCCTTTTCGACTGCCGTCGCGGAAAGGCCATGCCGGGAACTCCTAAGTTCGTATGCTACGGTCCCATCGCCGGCTGCAAGGCTAGCAGCCACAGCACTGGCGATATCGGCCTTGCTCTTGCGTTTTTCCAGGCGCAGGTGCGTTTCAAGCTTGGCAATCATATTCGCCTGCCTTTGCTGCATGACGTCGACAGTCCATTGAGCATGCTGCAATACCTGAGTCGTCAACGCGAAACTGCAGACACCATTTTTGGAAAAGTACGCTGTCTTCTTCCACTCCAGATCATGATTGCTTGCCGCACTATTCTTGCTTCGGCTGAGCAATGCCAAATTTCCGAGACGATGGACCCATGCCTGGTGTGAGTCTGTATCGGGCACCCAGGCAACCCATTGGCTATTTGGAGCAGGTTGCTGTGGCATCACGTGTTCCACCGATACGACGTCGTGCTGGTACGTAGCGGTGCCATCGGCCATCAAGCGGTCCAGGCGCAGCAATAACAGCGCGAGTGCTCGTGGTGAATGGGTCTCGTACAAGGGACCGTTCAATGCTGCGTAGGTATCGTGTTGTTCTTCGGGCGAAAGCTGCAACGGCGAAGAATCTTCGAATAGTTCTGCATCCTCTTCTACCGCGCTTGTAAGCAGGGAAAAGCGCTCGATCCGCTCATTGATGCCTGCTTTGCGTGCGAGCATCGAGTACGCGAGGCGCTCCAGGTCACGGAAGAAATCCAGCACCATGTTCGGATGTTCGCGATGCCTGATGAAGAATGCCAGTGCTGGAGGAACCCAATCCTTGAATTCCAGCCGCTTCAGCCAACGCAGGTAATCATTTACCTCCTCGGCAAACTGCTGGCTTGAGTAGTTCATATCGCGCATTTCACGCAGCGCTTGCGCCATTGGTATTAACAAGGTGTCGATGAACTGCCCCGGCTGCTCAACCGCTCCTACATGCTCTTTGAATTCCTTTAGCAGCGTACCTTGGGGCTTGGCCTTTCGATAGACCATGCGAATGTGGCTGAACAGTTCGCCGAATTCATCACGGCCAAGCAGTTCTTCCTCATCCTCCCACTTCTTGGTGTAGGCATCACGGAGATCTTTTGGCAGGCCACCTATGATTTCAGCTTTCAATATATCGGTGGCACTCAGGTCAAGGCCGCGGCTATTCAACACGCCAAAGATCCGGTATGCGGAGTCCAGATCGGGTGTCGCCACCAGGACCAGATAGCAGCGATGCATCACGAACCTCACTAGGCGGAGCAGTGCGGCTTCAGAAAGCGAGCCAAGCTCTGTCATGAATACTTGGGCATTCGCTCGCAACCGTGCCTGGGCATCCGGCAACTTACTGTTGAGCTGCAGTACAGAATGCAGGCCGCCTTCATGTTGCACGTACTCCCGGAAGAAATCACGATCCCGTTCGCGAAGCGAAAGGCGGTAGCGGTCTTTTGTTCCCTTCACAATACTGGCCTTCTCATACAGGCAATTCGTAATGTCCTTCTGAACATCATCATTACCGACCGTGGCTCGAATAGCTGAGAGCAAGAGGGTCAAAGTTGTCAGCCTTTGCTGCCCATCGACCACCGTTGCATCGACAGAGCTGTCGGATTTGATCAGCACAATGCTGCCGAGAAAATATGGGGTAGCTTCAGTGACATCGTCCGGTGCAGCATTCGCCGCTGCAAGCAAGTCATCCAGCAACTCGCGCGCCTGCTCGGTGCCCCACGCATACGGCCTCTGATATCCGGGAATCGTGAAGATATAGTCGTCGCAGAAAATCTTGCTCAACGCTTGCTCTTTGGCTGTCAGCATATGCATCAGGAATTAGTTCCAGTTAAAAAGGTTTGAACAGCCGGGCCAGGCCCAACGTCCTTAAGTGAGTGAGATCAGAAAAGAAGTACGACTGCGCCTGGGTCGATCGGCGTAATACTCATCCATACAGCCGCGCCATATTCCGCACCATCCCGGCAATCTCTTCGCGCAGTTCCACCGGTTCCAGCACTTCCACTCCATCGCCAAACCCCAACAACCACCACAGCAAAGCACGGGTGTTCGGTACAGTGGCCGTGAGCGCAATACGGCCGTCATCGAGAACTTCGAGTTCCTGCGCAACGCAAAGCGGCGTTTCAAACAGATGCTCGCCGGCCTGGCGCCTGAAAACGGCACGCAGCCGCGCGGGCGGCCCGGTAACGATACCGAACTGGCCCGATGCCACGTAGGCATCGAGATCGAAGCCCGGACATTTGCGCGCGGGTTCGAACCGGTCCTCTGCCGCCACGATGCGGTGAAGCGCCAGGGTACGTGCGTTCTCGTAATCGCCAAACATGCACACCAGATAGATCACTCCGCCGCGCTGCACGATAGCGACGGGATGGATGCTCGGATAGTGCACCGGTGAAACAGCGTCGCGCTTGCGATAGCTGATGGCCAGCTGGTGGTCCTGCATCAGCGCCGCATAGACGGTATCGCGGACCTGCTCGTTCAGTACCGGCGGCAGCAGCGGCTGGGCTGGCACGATACTGCGTACTTTGCCCAGCCATGTTTTCGATGGCGTGTCAGATTCCACCGTCGCCAGCGTGCGGGCCGCGGCCTCGAAATATGGCTGCAGTACTTCGGTCGTGTTGGGCGGCAAGTGGTTGCGCAGATGCTGCTCGACGAGCTTCAACGTCAACGCTTCCGGCACCGAGATGCCCGGCAAGTTGAATCCAGCGCCTATGCGCGACCAGCTCCAGCCAAAAGGTTTCGACCGGTCGTCATATTCGAGATCGAATACTTCCGTCAGGTCCTTCAGGTCGCGTTGGATAGTGCGGTCGCTGACATCGTAATCGGACGCGGCCAACAGCTCGCATAATTGCTTGACCGTGATCTTGGCCGGCGCGCGCGGCAACAGTTTCAGCATGTGCCACTGCCGCAGCAGCGATTTTTCGTTCGTTGCCATGTGATTCTCTTGAATTCAACGCTGGGATACTATTGTTTAAATGAAAAATATGGAAGCATCAGGCAATATTTTTTACGAATATTTCCGGAAATCGTTGTATGCGACACGCCTTGTCGGTGCAGTGTTTATCGTGCCGTCGAAGGCGTAGCGCGATCGTTCCTGCCTGGCACAGGCTGAACCCGAATTCATCGTGAGCGCGAACTCAGATTGGAGAACTAAACAAATGCACGACCAAGGGGAATTTTGTCTCGACGCCCAAACATTGGCGCAATATGGCTTGCCTGACATTGTCTACCCAATCGCTTCAACCTCGATCGAAGTGGCTGTACAACAAAACGGCGTTCTGCCTTTGGCAGAAATGCTGTACGGGTTACAGCAGAGCCGTGCCGACGGCAAGGCTGACTGGCAGCAAACTGAGCCTGCCGCCAGCAGGCTTGCCGAATTGCTTTCGTCGGCGGACTACAGTGCAATCATGGCCGTGTCGGGAGAAAAATGGTGGCTCGAGCTTGGACCCGTAGATCTCGGCTCGCGGTTCGTCACCGTCCAGCGCGGCGATTTCCTGTTGGCGGCCGTTGCACCTCGCAAGGATGGGCGCTTGCGGGTGGCCGTCTTCCGTCCACTGGATGCGAAAAGCATCGGTTACCTAATCGGATTGGCCCAGGTGCCCGATTCCGAGAATGGTGTTTTCATGCGTGAAAGCAACTGGCAGTATGCGCTGGACTCATCTGCCGGCTTTGGCAATTTCTATGCAGCGGACCGGGGCGAAGCCTACCTGTCGTATTGGGAGAAAGGGCTGGGCATCAGCTCGGATGGCTCGGAAGTAGCCGCATGGCGCGCCCAGGCAAACCTCAACTCCAGGCCAGCCTCCTGTGTTGTCGCAGAGCTTACGACGTGGGCGTTGCTGACTCATGCGCAAAGCGAAGCGGTCCAACAAAGCGCCAAAGCGGAGGAACCATCGCCCAAAACCGGGCGGCGCGGCAAGCGCCAACAACGCGGCACGGTACGAGGAAGATTCCTGGGGTGCCTGTTGGGCGGCGCTGTCGGCGATGCATTGGGTGCGCCGGTGGAATTCATGAAGCGTACCGAGATCCTGCAACGCTTCGGGCCGGACGGCATCACGCAATATGCTCCCGCTTACGGGGGGCTCGGAAAAATCACCGACGACACGCAGATGACCTTGTTCACTGCCGAAGGACTGATCCGCGGATGGGTACGCGGCTGCCTGAAAGGTACCACCACGTATGCCGGTGTGACAGCCCATGCCTACCTCCGCTGGCTCCTGACCCAGGGGGAACGCCCGGCCTGCGACATCAGCTTTGGTGTCGACGAACCGGGATGGCTCATCCAGCAGCGCGAATTGTACAGTCGCCGGGCACCGGGCAATACCTGCCTTTCCGCCCTCCGGTCGATGCAGCGCTTGGGCGACGCAGCACACAACAACAGCAAAGGCTGTGGCGGCGTGATGCGTGTAGCTCCTGCAGGGTTGTTCGCCTGGCGGCTAGGCCAGCAGGAAACGCCCGAGGAAGCTTTTAACCTTGGTACCGAGCTCGCTGCACTCACCCATGGCCACCCTACTGGTGCATTGACTGGCGGCGTACTGGCTGTGCTGATCCTGGCCCTGACGGACGGTGTGTCGCTGCCTGAAGCGATCGATGCTTCGAAAGCGATCCTGCGGCAGAAGTCTGGGCACGAAGAAACTCTGTGGTGTATCGAACTGGCAGAACGCTTGGCTGTGTCCGGCGAGCGTCATGAGGCTGCGATTGCGCAGATAGGCCAGGGATGGATCGCAGAAGAAGCACTGGGGATATCCATCTATTGCGCGTTAGTTGCGCGCAACTTCAGGCATGGCGTCGTGCTGGCAGTGAACCACGATGGCGATTCGGACTCCACCGGTGCAATCGTCGGCAATTTGCTGGGTACGATGCACGGATTGAAGGCGATTCCATCTGAATGGCTGGAATCGCTGGAGCTTCGTGATGTGATTACGGCACTCGCGGAAGATCTCTATGCATTTAAAGACTGGAAGATCGACAAATACAGCGAAAACCTGGAGCTGAAACAGAAAATTTGGAAGAAGTATCCAGGGTGTTGAGTCGGAACCGTGCGAGTAGAGCATGATGCAGTGAGCCCGGCATTGCGTACCAAGACCCAGCTCCGGGGCATATAGCGAGCAATGAAAAATTGAATTGCTGCGGCTCCCGGGCCGCCCATACTCGAACATTGACCGTCTGAAACAGCCCATGGCACTGAGCCTCACTGCCACCAATCCAGCAGCGTCTCATCATCCACGTCGTCGAAATTCTTGTAGACGTTCGCGAAGTACCACTGAACGCCCGTCTTCGCGGTGAATGCGTCGAAGACTTGGCAGATCGTGGCCATCCCTGCGGAAGCCGGTACCGACAGGGCCAGGCTGCCACGATAGCTGCCGTCGAGCGTGCCATGCAGCTTCTCGCCGACGTTCTTTTCCAGTTCGTCGACATGGCCGGCGGCGAGTTCATCGGCATAGACCTGGATGCAGAAATTGCCGCCGCGCTGCACGACCGTGGCCGGTGCGGTGGCGTTTTTTATCTCGACGATATCGCCTCGAGCGAGATTCAGCGCCAGCCCGGGCGACGACAGCAGCTCGTACCTGTCCTCGCCAAGACTGTTCGCCGGGATCTCTTCGCAGACCGGCCCGTCTTCCCGCATCGCCACGAACAGCGCGACCAGCGTGGTTCCATCCTCGTCCATGTGGTGCATTGCAACCTTCCTTTTCCAACGCCATTGCCAGCACGCAGGGTACAGGATGCGCCACCCCCGCGCACGATATGAGGCGTAGTCCGACACGACCATATCAACACGAAAATAACTGATAGATTGTCAATATCCGTCGTTCAACCCCTTACTCTATCGGTCCCTGTCCATGAAAACGTTTCATTGCGACAAATGCGCACAACAAGTCTTTTTCGAAAATACCTTGTGCTTCAACTGCGACAGCACGCTCGGCTACCAGCCGGCGACACGCAGCATCAACAGCTTCGAGGAAACCGAGGATGGTCACTGGCGCAGCCTGAACCGCGTCGACGAAGGCAAGCTGTATAAAAAATGCGGCAACTATGTCGAACACAATGTCTGCAACTGGATGCTGCCCGCGGACGATCCCCACGAGCTGTGCGCCTCATGCCAGCTGACCGTCGTGATCCCCGCGCTGTCGTCGGAAAAAAACCACGTATTGTGGGCGCGCCTCGAAACGGCCAAGCGCCGCCTGCTGTTCTCGCTGGCGACACTGAACCTGACGCCGGCCTCGAAAGAAGAGGAACCGGAAACCGGCCTGGCGTTCCAGTTCCTGGAAGACGGCGTCACCGACCAGTGCGTGATGACCGGCCACGATAACGGGCTGATCACGCTGAACATCGCCGAAGCCGATCCGGCCGAGCGCGAACGCACGCGCGAGCAGATGCACGAACGCTACCGCACCTTGCTGGGGCATTTCCGCCACGAGAGCGGCCACTATTATTTTGACCGGCTGGTCGTCGACAGCGAGTTCATCGACGGTTTCCGCGCCCTGTTCGGCGACGAGCGCCAGGATTACGGCGAGGCCCTGAAGCGCCACTATGCAGAGGGCCCCGTGGAAGACTGGGAGTCGCGTTTCGTCAGCAGCTACGCCAGTTCGCACCCGTGGGAAGACTGGGCGGAAACCTGGGCCCACTACCTGCACATGATGGACACGCTGGAAACGGCGCACGCGTGCGGCCTGTCGCTGCATCCCTCCAAGCCGCTGGAACCGTCGCTGGACATCACGGCACCGCCAACCAAGGTTGCCTCGTTCGACGACACGCTCAGCGACTGGTTCGCCCTCACCTACGTACTCAACAGCCTGAACCGCAGCATCGGCATGCCGGACTCGTATCCGTTCAAGCTCAGCACGCCGGTACTGGAAAAGCTGGAATTCGTGCACAAGGTGGTGCGCGCCCAGCGGCCAGTGAAGACACCCGGGAAGCCTTCAGGAAAGGCTGCCTAGCAGGTCGACCGACACCTCCATGTCGTTGCGTACCAGCGGCGGCCCGAACTGGCTGAAGATCGCCACGTTGGCGGCATCGTGGCCGCGGGCGATCGTCACGCGGCCGCCGCGCGGTGCATCCTGGGTCGGATCGAAGGTGTACCAGCGCCCGCCCACGTAAGCCTCGAACCATGCGTGCAGGTCCATCGGTTCCAGGCCGTGCAGGTAGCCGGCCACGATGCGCGCCGGGATGCACAGGCTGCGGCACAGGGCGATGCCCAGGTGCGCCAGGTCGCGGCACACGCCTTCGCGCCGCTCGTTGACGGCGCTTGCCGCCATGTGGCTGTACGGCGATGCAGGATTGAAGCGCACCTCGCGCCGGATCCACGCGGTGATGCAGGCCACCTGGTCGTACCCCGGCGCGACGCCGGCGACGATTTCGGCCGCCATCTCGGCGAACAGCTCGGATTCGCAGTAGCGGCTGGGCAGCAGGTACGTGAGCACCTCGTCGGGCAGGGTCTGCACCTCGTCGAACGGTGCGCCTGGCGCGACGTCGATCGTAGGGGACGTCATCACGTCGGCCGACGTGTAGATCGAAAAGGCGCCGGGTGGCGCCACCAGCCGCTGGCACAGGTTGCCATAGCTGTCGGTGAATTCCATCGCCGGCACCCCGGGCGCCAGGTTATAGCTTTGATGGGCCACCCATTGCAGTGCGTCGCTGCGCGGGCGCAGCATCAGGATGAACGGCGTCGGCTCGGCAACGATGAAACTCAGGTTGCATCGGGTGCGCAACAACATGGCAGGCTCGCTTTCGCTTGTTGACATAAGTGCACCAATAAGGCGCACGAGTTGCAAATATTACCATTTTGGTGCGGTGCGTCATTTTTTGGTGCAGAAGTGTGACATTGCGCAGGCATGGCCGACACCTTACGCCGCGTCTTCCGACGCGGCCGGCACCAGGAAATCGCTGCCGATGCCATTGCCGATCTGCTCGATCGAGACGAGGAACGACGTCAGGAAATCGTGCAGGCCTTCCGCCAGGATGTCGTCGATCACCGCATGCTGCAGGCGGGCGTGCAGCTTGCCGGCCAGGCGCTCGGTTTCGTGCGACACGTCGTTGCTGATCTCGCGCAGGTTGGCCACCACGGCGGCCATGCAGGCCACCAGCGAGCGCGGCATCTTCGCCTCGAGAATCAGCAGCGTGGCCACGCGGGCCGGCGTGATGGCATCGCGGTAGACCTTGCGGTAGGTCTCGAACGCGGACACGGAGCGCAGCAGCGCCGCCAGGTAATAGAACTCGCCCTGCGGCCCCGCCTTGATGGCATCGGAATCGAGGGAGCGGAATTTCACGTCGAGGATGCGCGCCGTGTTGTCCGCGCGCTCCAGGAAGGTGCCGAGGCGGATGAAGTTGAACGCACCGTCCTGGAACATGGTGCCCAGCGTGACGCCGCGCGACAGGTGCGAGCGGTGCTTGACCCATTCCAGGAACTGGCCCGGCTGGTGCTCGAACATGCGGCTTTTCAGGTGCTGCTGCAGCTCGATCCACGTGGTGTTCTCGGTTTCCCACACTTCCGTGGGCAGGGTGCCGCGTACCGCCCGGGCATTCTCCCGCGCGCCCGCCAGGCAACTGGCAATCGATGAAGGATTGTCCGGATCGCGCACCATGAAGTCGATGACTTCCTTCTGCGTCAGCGCCGGATATTTGGCGTCGAACTGCCGTTCCAGTTCCGACACGCTCAGCATGGTGCGCCAGCCCTGCTGGGCGGCCACCGACGATTGCGGCATCAGCGAGTACTGCACGCGCACGTCGAGCATGCGGGCCGTGTTTTCGGCGCGTTCGGTGTAGCGGGCCATCCAGAACAGATGATCTGCGGTGCGGCTCAGCATATTAGTTCTCCAGTATCCACGTGTCCTTGGTGCCGCCGCCCTGCGACGAATTCACCACCAGCGAGCCCTCCTGCAGCGCCACGCGGGTCAGCCCGCCCGGCACCATCGTCACCGTCTTGCCCGACAGGACGAACGGGCGCAGGTCGATGTGGCGCGGCGCGATGCCCGAGTCGACATAGGTCGGGCAGGCCGACAGCGCCAGCGTGGGCTGGGCGATGTAGCCCGACGGATTGGCCAGCAGCCGCTCGCGGAACGCCTCGACCTGGGCGCTGGTCGAGGCAGGGCCGACCAGCATGCCGTAGCCGCCAGCGCCGTGCACTTCCTTGACCACCAGGTCCGGCAGGTTCGCCAGCGTGTAGGCCAGGTCCTCCTTCTTCCTGCACTGATAGGTGGGGACGTTGTTGAGGATCGGCTTTTCGCCGAGATAGAACTCGATCATGTCGGGCACGTACGGGTAGATCGACTTGTCGTCGGCCACGCCGGTGCCAATGGCATTGGCCAGCCCCACCCGCCCGGCGCGCACCGCCTCCATCAGGCCGGGCACGCCCAGCGTGGATTCGGGGCGGAATGCGCGCGGATCGAGATAGTCGTCGTCGATGCGGCGGTAGATGACGTCGACCCGCCGCGGGCCGCGCGTGGTGCGCATGTAGACGGTCTCGTTTTTCACGTACAGGTCCTGCCCCTGCACCAGCGCGACACCCATCTGCTGGGCCAGGAACGCGTGTTCGAAGTAAGCCGAATTGTGCATACCGGGCGTGAGCACGACCACGGTCGGATCGGCGATGCCATGCGGTGCCACGGTGCGCAGGTTATCCAGCAGCAGGTCGGGATAATGATCGACCGGTGCCACCCGGTTGCTGGCGAACAGCGCGGGAAACAGCCGCATCATCATCTTGCGGTTTTCCAGCATGTACGAGACGCCGGACGGCACGCGCAGGTTGTCTTCCAGGACGTAGAACTCGCCCTCCCCGGCCCGCACGATATCGACGCCGGCAATGTGCGCGTAGATGTCGGCCGGCACGTCGACGCCCTGCATGGCCGGCCGGTACTGGGCATTGTTCAGGATCTGTTCGGGCGGGATGATGCCCGCCTTGAGGATCTCCTGGTCGTGGTAGACATCGTGCAGGAAGCGGTTCAGCGCCGTCACCCGCTGCACCAGGCCGGCCTGCAGCTTGGCCCACTCGGCGGCGTGGATGACGCGCGGGATGATATCGAACGGGATCAGCCGCTCCTTGCCGGCCGTGTCGCCGTAGACGGCGAACGTGATGCCGACGCGCTGGAAGATCAGCTCGGCTTCGGTCCGTTTCTGGTCGATCTGGCCCGGTGGCTGGAGCGCCAGCCAGTCCGCGAACGCCTGGTAGTGCGGGCGCACGGTTGCCTCGGTGGAATACATTTCGTTGTAAAAGTTCGGCATCGATTCCTCCTCGTGGCAAGAGTGCTAACAAGAAACGTGCCAGGGGGGTTAATCGGTCGAAACAGCCACGGCAGGTAGCGTTACAGGGGTCTGTCCCCGGTAAGTGACGACCTGCGTGCTTGCCAGCGGCAGGTTGAGGGGACTGACCCCGGTGTTTGCCCGCATTCCTGGCACGCCGGCAAACACCGGGGTCAGTCCCCTCACAACGCCAACAATAAGCTAGCTGCCAACACTTACCGGGGACAGACCCCTGTAACGCTAGCGCCGGCGATCGCATCGACCAGCCACTACTCCCCCACACACTCCAGACAGAGATTGCATTTTTAGCAGGTACGAATCATGCTTCATCACCTTATATCGCGCCCATTTCGAAAGGCAGTCCCGCATGGCTATCCGTATCGCGCTGCACCACAAGACCAGTTACCGCTATGACCGCTTGGTCAGCCTGTCCCCCCATGAAGTGCGCCTGCGCCCGGCCCCCCACGCGCGCACGCCGATCCTGTCCTACTCGCTGACGGTAACGCCGCAGGAACACTTCATCAACTGGCAGCAGGACCCGTACGGCAACTACATCGGCCGCTTTGTCTTCCCCGAAAAATCGGACACCCTCGACTTCACGGTCGACCTGGTGGCCGACATGACCGTCATCAATCCGTTCGACTTCTTCGTCGAGAAGTACGCGGAGACCTTCCCGTTCGCCTACCCGCCGCAACTGACGTCCGAGCTGAGCGCCTACCTCCAGATCGAACCGTCAAGCCCGCTGGTGATGGAATGGGTGACCGCGGCACGCCGCGACCTGCTGGGAAAACCGATGGGCACCAACGACTTCCTGGTGGCCGTCAACCAGCGCCTGCAGCGCGACATCGCCTACCTGCTGCGCATGGAACCCGGCGTGCAGGCCCCCGATGAAACGCTGGAGAAGCGTTCCGGCTCGTGCCGCGACACCGGCTGGCTGCTGGTGCAGATCCTGCGCGAGATGGGGCTGGCGGCACGCTTCGTGTCCGGCTACCTGATCCAGCTGCGCGCCGACCAGGAAGCGCTCGATGGCCCCAGCGGCACCGACGTCGACTTCACGGACCTGCACGCGTGGACCGAGGTGTACATCCCCGGCGCCGGCTGGATCGGGCTCGACCCCACCTCCGGCATGCTGGCCAGCGAGGGCCACATTCCGCTGGCCTGTACCGCCCTGCCGTCGTCGGCGGCGCCAGTTTCCGGCTACACGGACAAGGCCGAGGTCACGTTCTTCCACGAGATGACGATCACGCGCATCCACGAAGACCCGCGCGTCACGAAACCGTACACGGAAGCGGACTGGCAAAAGATCGACCGCCTCGGCCAGCAAGTCGATGCGGACCTGAAGGCCCAGGACGTGCGCCTGACCCAGGGCGGCGAACCGACCTTCGTGTCGATCGACGACATGGACGGCCCGGAATGGAACACCCAGGCCCACGGCGACAAGAAGCGCGAGCTGGCGGGCAACCTGATGCACCGCCTGAAGAACCACTTCGCGCCGGGCGGCATGCTGCATTACGGCCAGGGCAAGTGGTACCCGGGCGAACCGCTGCCGCGCTGGGCGCTCAATATCTACTGGCGCATCGACGGCCAGCCGATGTGGCTCGACGCCACGCTGTTCTCGGACGAACATATCGACGACGGCTATGGCCCCGACGATGCCGGCCGCTTCACCACCGAACTGGTGAAATCGCTCGCCCTGCCCGCTAACAGCGCCATCCCCGCCTACGAGGACGTGCTGCTGCAAGCCCAGCGCGAGCAGGCTCTGCCGGGCAACCTCGATCCGCTGGACGCCGATCTCAACGCGCCGGAAGAACGCCGCCGCCTGGCCCGCCTGCTCGAACGGGGCCTGGGCGAGGTGGCCGGCTACGTGCTGCCGCTGAAGGCCAAGGACTACGATCCAGCCACGATCGGCACCGTCTGGCAGACGTCACCGTGGCCGATCCGGCGCGAGAACCTGTACCTCATCGAGGGGGATTCGCCGATCGGCCTGCGGCTGCCGCTGGCCACGCTGCCGTGGGTGCTGCCGGAAGAACGCGAGGACGAATACGACGTCGACCCGTTCGCGCCGCGCGCCGCGCTGCCGGTCGAGGAACGGAAGAAGGAAAAGGAGAAGCGGCCGATCCTGGGCCTGGCTGCGGGCAAAGCAGCGGACAAGGCGCCCGACAAGGCCCGCAGGCCGGTCGTCGAACCGATCCGCCCATTGAAACCGGCCGAACCGGCGCCGCGAGACGTGATCCACACCGCGCTGTGCGTCGAAGTGCGCGCCGGCCGCCTGTACGTGTTCATGCCGCCACTGAAACGCATCGAGGATTACCTGGCGCTGGTGGGTGCTGTCGAACGCACCGCGGGCAAGCTGGGGATGAAGCTGCGCATCGAAGGCTACGCGCCGCCGCGCGACCCGCGCATCAAGCTGCTCAGCGTAACGCCCGACCCCGGCGTGATCGAGGTGAACATCCACCCGGCGGCCAGCTGGAACGAGCTGGTTTATAACGTGTCGACCTTGTACCAGGAAGCCCGCCTGACCCGGCTGGGCACCGAGAAGTTCATGCTCGACGGCCGCCACACCGGCACCGGCGGCGGCAACCACGCCACCCTGGGCGGCGCCACCGCCGAGGACAGCCCGATGCTGCGCCGTCCGGACCTGCTGAAAAGCCTGATCACCTACTGGCAGAACCACCCTGCCCTGTCGTACCTGTTCTCCGGCACGTTCATCGGGCCGACCAGCCAGGCGCCGCGCGTGGACGAAGCGCGCGACGACAACCTGTACGAACTGGCGATCGCGTTCCAGCAGATGGACCAGGTACTGCCGACGTTGCATGAAGGCGACAAACCGTGGATCGTCGACCGCCTGCTGCGCAACCTGCTGGTGGACCTGACGGGCAATACCCACCGTTCCGAATTCTCCATCGACAAGCTGTATTCGCCGGACGGCCCCACCGGCCGCCTGGGCCTGGTGGAATTCCGCGCCTTCGAGATGCCGCCGCACGAGCGCATGAGCCTATTGCAGATGCTGCTGCTGCGCGCCCTGGTCGCGCGCTTCTGGCGCCAGCCCTACCAGGCCAAGCTGGTGAACTGGGGCGTGGCGCTGCACGACCGCTGGATGCTGCCCCATTTCGTCGCCCAGGACATCCGCGACGTGGCCCGCGACCTGCGCGCGCACGGCTACGAATTCGAGGACCACTGGTTCGAGCCATTCATCGAGTTCCGCTTCCCCCGCTTCGGCACTGTTGTTTATGAGGGCGTGGAAATGGAGCTGCGCCAGGCGATCGAGCCGTGGAACGTGCTCGGCGAGGAAGTCAGCGCCGGCGGCACCGCGCGCTATGTCGATTCGTCGGTGGAGCGGATGCAGCTGCTGGTGCGCGGGCTGACCAACGGCCGCCACGTCATCGCCTGCAATGGCCGCATGCTGCCGCTTCACCCGACCGGCATTCCAGGCGAGTACGTGGCCGGCGTGCGCTTCCGCGCCTGGAGCCCGTGGTCGGCGCTGCACCCGACCATCCGGGTACAGGCACCGCTCACTTTCGACCTGGTCGACACCTGGAGCGGGCGCGCGATCGGCGGCTGCACGTACCACGTGGTGCATCCGGGCGGCCGTAACGAAGTCGGCTCGCCCGTCAACGCCAACGCCGCCGAGGCGCGCCGCTTCGCGCGCTTCTGGCCGCACGGCCACACGCCGGGCCCGATGACTGTGCGAAAAGAGGAACAGAATCCGAGCTTCCCGATGACATTGGATTTGCGCTGGCAGCCAGATTAATCTACTGTTGATGCCTTATGGAAAGCAAAGCTGCTGTGCGACATGTCGAATAATCTACTTGAGTCCTACCTCTCCGCGCCCGATGGTTTCGATGAAATGCTCGACGCGGCGAGGGTGCCCCGCGCGCACTGGCGCGCCATGCTCGACAGCCTGGAGCACGAACCGCCGGACATGATGCGCCAGCGCCACGAAATGGTGCAGCGCCAGGTGCGGGAAAACGGCGTGACGTACAACGTGCGCGCCGACGCCGACGGCCTGCAGCGTCCATGGGACCTGAACGTGCTGCCCCTGATCCTGCCGTACGAGGAATGGAGCGGCATCGAAGCGGCGGTGATCCAGCGCGCCCGGCTGCTCAATAAGATCCTCGGCGACGTCTACGGCCCGCAGGACATGCTGCGCGAGGGCCTGCTGCCCCCGGCGCTGGTGCATGGCCACGCCGGCTTCCTGCGCCCGTGCCACGGCATGAGCCACCACGACGACATCGCCCTGCACTTCTACGCGGTGGACCTGGCGCGCGCGCCGGACGGCCGCTGGTGGGTGCTGGCCGACCGCACGCAGGCGCCATCCGGCGCCGGCTACGCGCTGGAAAACCGCGCGATCATTTCTCCCACCTTTCCCGACCTGCTGCGCGAACTGAAAGTGCAGCCGCTGAGTGGTTTCTTCCGCACCATGCGCGACAGCCTGGTGCACTGGGGCCGCCTGTGCGCGGCCAACGGCGATTCACCGGCCCCGCTGCGCGAAGGCGAAATGCCGCTGATCGTGCTGCTGACGCCCGGCCCCCGCACCGAAAGCTATTACGAGCAGGCGTATCTCGCGCGCCATCTCGGCCTGCCGCTGGTGGAAGGCAGCGACCTCACCGTGCGCGACGGCGTGGTCTATTTAAAAACCTTGGCGGGACTGCACCGGGTGCATGTGATCATCCGCCGCGTCGACGACGAATCCTGCGACCCGCTGGAACTACGCAGCTCGATGCTGGGTGTGGCGGGACTGACACAGGCGGCGCGGCGCGGCAACGTGCTGGTGTCGAACAGCCTGGGTTCCAGCCTGCTCGAATCGGGCGCCCTGCTCGGCTTCCTGCCGGCGCTGTCGCGGCGGCTGCTGGGCGAGCCGCTCAAAATGCCGTCGGTCGCCACCTGGTGGTGCGGCGAACCGGCCGCGCTGGAAGCGGTGATCGCGAAACTCGACCGGCTGGTCATCAAACCGAGCTTTTCACAGCTGCCGCCGGTCACCGTGTTCGGCCAGGACCTGGCCGGCGATGCGCGCGAGGCGCTGATTGCCAAGCTGCGCGCCAATCCGAATAACTACATCGCCCAGGAAGTGGTGCAGCTGTCGCGGGCACCGGTCTGGAAGCCCGGCGCGGCCTCCGGCCTGCAGCCGCGCGCCATCGGCCTGCGCGTGTTTGCCTGCGCCACGCCCAACGGCTATGTCGTGATGCCGGGCGGCCTGACCCGCGTAGCCACCGGCCCGGATGCGCGCGTGCTGACGATGAAGATGGGCGGCGCCAGCAAGGACACCTGGGTGCAGGCACGCGCCCGGGTGTCGGTGCCGCGCCTGCAACAGCGCAGCATCACGGGCAAGGACCTGGTGCGCGAAGACAGCAACCTGTCGAGCCGCGTGGCGGAAAACCTGCTGTGGTTCGGCCGCTATGCGGAACGCTGCGACAACATCGCCCGCCTGCTGCGGGTGGCGCTCAACTTCCTGTTCAACGTGCGCTTCGACCAGCGCGGCGCGGAATGGCCGACCGTCGAGGCGCTGTGCATCTATTTTCAGCTGATCGATGGAGAAAGACGGCCGGTGGCGGGACAGGCGGCGCAGATGCAGAGCCAGACTTCCGGCCAGGGTGGTCAATCGCAAAGCCAGAGCCAGGCGGTCGCCATCTTCACCGATGCCGAACTGGAGTCGGCCCTGCTGCTGGCGGTGGTCTCGCCCAACGTGCCCGGGCTGGCCCGGCAGCAGCAACAACTGGTGCGCCTCGCCGGCCAGCTGCATGAACGCTTCTCGGTCGACAACTGGCGCGCACTGAACCGCATGGCGCAACCGGCCGCCCGTCCCGGCGAGCGGCCGTCGCAGTCGGAAGCGATGACGATCCTCGACGACGCCGCCTCCTCGCTGATGACGCTGGCCGGCTTCGCGCTCGACGGCATGACGCGCGACCTCGGCTGGCGCTTCATGTCGATCGGCCGCCGCCTGGAGCGGCTGCAGTTCCAGAGCGTGGTGCTGCAGCGCGCGCTGGCGATGGACGAAAACGGCAACCTGGAATGGCTGCTCGAACTGTCCGACAGCATCATCACTTATCGGGCCCGCTATCGCGCCCAGCCAGAGTGGCTACCGGTGCTCGACCTGCTGCTGCGCGACGGCACCAATCCGCGCTCGATCCTGTTCCAGATGGACGGGATTTTGGGGGCTTTGCGGAAAATCGCGCTGACGCATGGGGACTGCGGCGTGGAGCTGCTGGCGCCGTTGCGGGAGGAGGTGCTGGCCCTGGAGCCGGATGCCGACCTCAATTACGCCAATGCGCATTTGAGCGACCTGCTGAATCGCATCCAGGTGGCCAGTGCGGCGTTGTCGGAGAAGATCAGTGTGCAGTTCTTCAGTTATACGGATGGGCAGCAGAGGAGCCGGAGATCATGAGTGACTTGCTGCCTGAAGGTAGGCCCGGCGAGGTGTGCGCGCGGTATCGGGTGGTGCATGAGACGCGGTATCGGTATCAGAGCACGGTGACGTTGTCGCAGCAGTATCTGCATCTGACGCCGCGCTCGTTTGCTTTCCAGCAGACGGAATCGCACCAGATCTGGCTGGATCGTTCGGTGGACGATGCTCGCGATGGCACCGACTATTTTGGGAACTGTACCCGGCATGTTGCTTTGACTGTGCCGCACGATAGTTTGCTGGTGCATGCGGAATCGACCGTTGCGCTATTTGCGCGCCCTACCCTGGCGGATATTGGTGGCACGCTGCCTTGGGAAGGCACGCGGGACATGATGGCCAAGGAGAAGAGTGCCGCTACCCTGGAAGCTTGCCGGTATCTGTATGCGTCGCCGCATGTTTATGCGTTTCCGGAGCTGGAAGCGTATGCACGGGAGAGTTATACGCCTTGCCGGCCACAGTTGGATGCCGCGCTGGAGCTGACGCATCGGATTTTTGAGGATTTCGATTTCGATGCGCGGGCGACGGAGATTTCGACGCCTTTGGAACAGGTGCTAAGGGGGCGGCGTGGGGTTTGTCAGGATTTTGCCCAGCTGATGATCGGCTGCCTGCGCAGCCTTGGGCTGCCGGCTCGTTACATTAGCGGGTATATCTTGACGCATCCGCCGGAGGGGAAGCCAAGGTTGGTGGGGGCGGATGCTTCGCATGCCTGGGTTTCGGTGTTTTGCCCGGAGCGGGGGTGGGTGGATTTTGATCCGACCAACCGGTGCCTTGTGGGGCATGAGCACATTACCTTGGGGTGGGGGCGGGATTTTAGTGATGTGACGCCGATGCGGGGGATTGTGTTGGGGGGTGGGGGGCAGGTGTTGGATGTGGAGGTTACGGTGACGCCGTTGGGGGTGGGACCTGATGGTTGAGCGAGCTCTAGTACTCCGATCTGACAACGCTGCATCAGAACTGAGCGGGATAGCTGCTTCGTATCTAGCGCGAGGATTGAAAATCCTTGTGTCGGTGGTTCGATTCCGCCCCGGGCCACCAAGAACATCCTTGACGAAACGCCGATCCATGCAGGTCGGCGTTTTTGTTTTCAGTACACGAATTCCTCGTGTCCGGTCCATTGCCGGTCCACCATCTCTGCGCTCGCACAACCGTCCGAATCGTCCAAACGTCCGCCCCACTCAGCTCCTCGCTCCGTAGCACGGACCTCAAACGTTTAAATGTCCAGACGTTCAGACGTCCAAACGTCCAAACGTCCAAACGTCCAAACGTCTATTGTGACCTCCAGGCTACGGTGACAGAACGGACTTAGGTCCGATGGTCGCAGGTTCGAAGCCCGCACGGCCTACCACGAATTGCCTATTCATCCGAATCCGCCTCCGGCTTCTCTTCCTTGACCTCGTCGGTTGGAAGGCTCAGCAGCGCGGCATTCATCTGCCGGTAGAGCGGCTCGACATCAGATTCGACCTCGTCGTAGTACTCGGGAAGCAACATGCTGTACTTCTTGTCGAAAACGGTTGTCTTGTCGAGCTGAGCGTCCGAGTGTTTCGTGACGCAGACTATGAGCTGCATGGAATCCGGAAGGCTCTCTGCGATGAACCCGAGGACGACGTGGAGGTTCAGGTCGTCTTGGTCCTGCTGGTTCGGAGAGTCTATGACTACGGGGATCGACATGCCTAACTGTTCGCCGTGGCAGACCTTCCACAAGGCTGCGTAGTAAGCGAGGAGTAAACGAGGCCCTCCGCTGCCTGAACGGTTAGGTCTGCTGACGAGGTTTGGATTGCCCGAAGGATCGGGTACGTTGAGCGACTTCCTCGCTAACTGGTAGGCTTCCCTAAACGCAGCCACAATCCTTTTGGCACGCTTCTTGTCAGTCAACGCATCCAGTCGCGCCTCGATTTCCGCAAGTTTGGCGTTCCAGTCTGCCAGTTCGCCGGCGATCTGTTCTCTTTCGGCGTCGAATGCCCTATGGGCAGCCTGGGCTCCTTGGGATTCCACTACCTCTTGAAACCGGAGGTCCCCGCGCTTTTGCTCAAGAATCCCGTTGATTCTGGCGTAGTTGCCGCGCAGCGTCCGAAGTTCCTCGTTCGTCGATTCCAGTTGGCGTCTCGCGGTAACGAGATCCCTCTGGAGCGTACGCGTAAGCTCCTCCAGGATCCTGGCGTCCTCGGCATAACCCAAGTAGTGCAGGAACGACTGCTCGTGCTCCGCCCCACACGTCGGGCAGACGATTTCATTGGCATTGGCAATGTTCGCAAGGTACTTCTGGTCTCCGGCGTATTCCCGCAGCGACGCGAAGGCGGTTTGGATCTGGTGGTTGATGCTTGCAACCACTTCGCCCTCGCGGACATACTTAGCACGCAGAGTTTCTTGCAGGCCGTTGAGCTCGTTCGCCTCCGATGTCAGGCGGCGGATTTCATCTTCGAAGCCCGCCTCCGACAGCTTCACTGTGCCGACCGGAAGAGTCTGGCTCAGCCGACCGCGAGCGCGTTCCAGAAGCTTCATCTCGCTGACACGCGCGTCGGCTTCCTTCGATATTGCGCTTTGCTCGCTCTTGAGCTCATAGTATTCGGCAGGCTTGATACCGCTGAAATATTCGAGGATGCTGCGGACCGGTGCCGCATACTGCATCGTAGCGGGGAAAGTGTCCCATTTTTCCCGCCAGCTCCCATCTTGGTCAATGTAAAACGGGAGGAAAAAACAGGAAGGATCGGCCAATACGCCCTGCCCTGTCTTTTTGGAAGTCAGCATGAGCTTGAAACCGACCAGCGCTGCGAACGTTTCTGCCCATGCGGCAGGCGAATCAGTTGCTTTGAGAAGCTTGCCGGACGAATCGTGAAGCGAGCGCGCACCACTATGGTGGATGACGGTGAACGATTCACCGTCTACCTTGAACCTGACTGCGGAAACGGTCTGAGGATCCCATTGTTCGAGGGTTCCCAGCGGTTTGGCACCAAGCGTTACGAAGAGGTGCTTAACGAGGCTTGACTTGCCCGTATGGTTTTCCCCTTGGATCAAGTTCCTGTGCGGGTGAAAGCTGACCTTCCTGGCTTTTTTGTCGCGGTGCGATAGCAGCGATATGCTTTCGAATTGGAAGATTCTCATAGGATTTTGTAGCTAGGGCGCGAAGGAGTTTTCTAAAATTAGGCTGCGGCATTTTTCGTTACCTGGATTAGCAAATACGCGAAGACTTCGGTGTTCTTGAAGGCCGGATGGGACGCCGCTATCCTCGCGGTTTCCGCTTCCAGTGCGGGAAGCAACGAAGAGGATGCCAGGAGCGGAGGTGCTGCCTTGGCGCATTCGTCGATCAGGGCGAGCTCGTCGCCCCCCCACGTGCCGGATACGACGGCGGAGAAGTACTTCGTCACGCCGACGTCAATCGAAATACGCCTTAGCGGAGCAAGCCCTTCCAGCAGCAGACCGTCAAGAACCTTGTCGAGGTACGATTTCAGGTCGGGAACGCCTTTGAGATCGGCAAGCGCAGAGTTCAGCTCGGCCATCGAGTATCCCCGCTGGCGACGCAGTTCCTCAAACGACACCACGGGCTGGGTCTGTCGTCCGAGGGCACTGAGCTGCGCGAAGAGAGCGTCCACGAACGCTTTCGCTTGGCCTGCGCTCGCCGGTAGATGCTTGCTGAGGTAAGCCGTAGCCGCGCCGAGAGCCATTAGGTGAGGGTCGTCCGGGTGCAGGGTGGTTTTTCGCAAGGCGAGCCGTTTGAGGTCCGGGACTTCTCCCGGAGCCGCGTGGAGCAGGGCTAACCCCTCGGCCAAAGGTAACGCGTGCGAAGCGTCAAGCTCCGACGCCAGGCATTTGAGCAGTGCCGAGGCTGATCCACTCGTGACTAACGGAAGGTCGCAGCCCGCGTTCGACACGAAGTGAGCGTTGGCTTCTAAATGCTGGACGGCTAAGCCAGCCTTATACAATTTGCCGAGAGGGCTCTTTCCTACCTTTGACAAAGTGGGGAATACTTTTTTCTTCGTTCGGCCGTCTGGCTTCAGCAAGCCCGTCAGTTCGTTGAACGACCACTCGCCACTGTCTTTCTTCTTGATCTGGTATATATCAACGCGGCTGGGTGCCGTTTCGGAATCGAACTCGGCGACGTCCTGGATCGACTCGAAAAGCAAGAGGAAATCGGTCGAGCCGTCTTGTTTGAGCTCGAATATACGGAGGATCGCCCAGTAGCGCTGGAAGTCCACCCCCTTCTGCCCATGACCACCCCCAGCTTCCGCCAGCTCAGGATCCTGGCTCAGGGAAAATATTTCGATGAATTTTTCTTCCGCTAGCGCCATATGTAAAGTTGGAAAGCATCGTTCGTCAATGTGTATGGGGCCCCTTTTGGGGTTGCTCAGCGCAACTGTTGGTAATTTATCAGTAAGCATGCACACTGACAATTTTTGTTAGCTGTCATGAGGATCAAGGCTTGTCAGGTCAAGGGGCTCATTGAACATTCCTGTGGCGGGCGCGCATGTCCTGCTCATATGACTTGAACGGCATATCCGGCCCGAAGATCATAGAGGAGCCCGAACCCGGACGTACCGGAGTATCGCGGCGACGTTGCAAAAGCGCAGCCAAAAACGTGTGCCAGCCGCAATTGTCGATTACCTCCTGAGAGCAGCCTATGCTTGAAAAAGCGCATTTTAGGCAGCGGCGCTTACTGATTTTTTCGATCTTCTAACCTGACAGATAGAGCTCGTGAGCAAGTACTCCACCGACGGAAGACCTTGTAAGGCTAATCGGTGAGATACACGATGTTCGTCTTGAAAACCCTTGTGTCGGTGGTTTGATTCCGCCCCGGGGCCACCAAGAACATCGTTCACACAACACCCACTCATGCAAGTGGGCTTGTCGTTTATAGAGTTTGCAGTCCCAGGCTCTGGTCTATTTCCGGTGCTCCCTTGTCAACAAGCGACTGGATCGTCCAATTGCCCAAAAGCACTGCTTAGATAGCTTCAGTGAAAAGATTTCTACGTTCACCGGTCCAATGCTACCGCTCTAATGAGTCTATAATGTGCTGGCGTTTGTGTTGACAGAATCAGGACGCTGCTTCGGTCTGTCTTCTGTCTTTTACGTCTATCTGAGGAAATTGGGCTAGTTCTCCATTGCTCATAGAATAGCCCCCGTGGTTAAAGCTGGGGACAACCTGAAAAAATTCGACTCGCAGTAGCTTATTGAAAATTTGTCAGGTGTCTTTGATAAACGCGTATTTATTGCCCAAGAAGTCGCCGCAGCGCCGCAAACCTAAACTGAGCAGGATTTCCAATTCTTTCTGCTACGGAATCGTTTAGAGACCCCTCCACAATCGCAGCATTCAATCCAGCTTGCATCCAAGCAAGTCCCTCTGTAACGTCCACTGGCGTCCCCCATGAAATCGATTCTTGCTGGTGAATTCTAAGGAATGAAAGATTCTTCTTATTCTGGCTAAGAAGCAATCCCAAAAACGCACATCCAGCCCGCGCTCGATTAAAATCATCCCGTCGATACAAACGGTTTAATTCTTCAAATGCCTTGGCAAGATTTGCAAACGCGAGGCTCGCGTCTTCTCCCCCTAGCGTACTTGGGCTCAGATCATCAGATATAGAATATGCTGTCAACCCGACATTGGAGACGTAGTCATTTAATATTCCACAAATGGTACCCCATTCCAACCAGACAGCTCGATTATCCCGCTTTTTTAACGACATTAAATACAGGACATCAAAAGCTCCATCGAGATCGCCGGACTCGCGCTTGAGTCGTGCAAGATTTACAGCGTAATAAACATTATCAGGGACGACCTCTAACATTTTCTCCGCGATTCTGACAGCCATTTCTGCATGTCCGTTTTGAACGAAATGCTTCGTTAAGGTGTAGTTCCAATCTTCTAATTCTTGCAATCGAACATTTTTGATCGACCTTAATCTTACTGCGCTGCAAGCAAGCAATATGTAGAGGCTTTCCAAGTCCTCTCCGTCATCACTACAAACTTCAAGCGCAGCCTTAGCTATGCGTCTGTGCCTTGTTCGTAAATATGCGCCACCACTTGCCGCTGCCTCGGCTGCAAGCGGCCACAAAACATCTTGCTGCATTGTCAACCTATCACACCCTATTGATTCCTGGAGGACGTTGGTGGAAAGGAAATTTAGGCCCTCTGCGTGCATTGCCGAAATAAGACGGAATGCGCCTCCAACTGTACCTCCCGACGGCAATGTCATATTGTCGAATCGTTGCAGGAGAGCTCGCATATGCGAACGCAAGTCTTTTCCATGGCGCAGGGTCAGTAATGCACCGAAGAATGCTCCTTCATCAAATCCGTCGTCCTTGGCGGCGTGAATTAACCGCTGCGCCAGCGCGTCCGGCTTGAGTCCATGTAACGAAGAGTCGTTAGAACTCGCACCAAAATGCAACCATGCTTCCGCAAGAGATGTTGCATCTTCCTCTGTAAGCCCTGCCAGACGTGTCGATTCAAACCGAGAAAAGGAATTCCATACAATAGTATCCCCTTTGGCAAGTTTCCAGTCAGAATCATGCGCCGCAATGACAAATTGGACGTTGCAATTGCCAGCGCGCTTTAGACTTTGTGCCAGCCTCGCTAAATCATCAACGATCATATCGCCGTGGTCGGTTGCTATTAACCAATTCGGTTTTGTGGCTAACATTTTCTCAAATGCCTGCACATTGAGTGAGACACTGTCATCCTGGTGCCAGAATACCCCAATATCTGGATTGGCCCGAACGACTGCCACGACGATTTGCCTGAGTGCCATAGATTTTCCTTCGGCTGCAGGCCCATGCAGTAAGGAAATTTGAGGGCGGTCTTCACCCTTGAAGCTGGTAACTTTCCTAAGCAAAGCCTTAGTTTGGCAGCGCAACGGAAACTGGGGAGAAATCGCCAATGCCCAATCCGGCTCTGCCCCATCAAAGAAACGTTGCGCTTCCTGCTGGTCAATTTCACGCGCAAAAGAATTCAATATTTCGGCATCAAGTACCTTCCACCCGGGTATTTGAACTGAAATATTGGAAAGGAGAGGTGCTCTCATCCCCGGCAGCGAAAAACGCCACCAGTCGGTTTCGCCAATTCGACGTTTCTGTGTAATGGCACTCATGTCTGGTGGCCACTCCCCGTTGACCCAGTACCGAGGTGAAATACGCACCTCCCCGGCTTGAGGGTCCAAATCCCCCCAAGAAAATCCATTTATCCACGGTTCCCCTTCGCGAGCTTGAAAAGCAGCTCCCGCTTGCAAAGTCAGGAAATGGTCTGCCATGCTTTCCTCGACTCGACCTTCGGACTTATGCATATGTCCATGTAAATAAATGACATTATGTTGAGCGAACAAACGTCGAATGTTTGCTTCCTCGTTCTCATTCCACCATGAGAGAGGGTGGTGACCAAGGATTATCTTTATTTGACACCCTTCAGCCTTCTTTAATGCTGACTCAACCAAACGATAACCCGGCGTTAACTTGTTCTTATCTTGGTCATTTTTGCAAAGCCAAGCAGTATTTAGCCCAATAACGGCAACTTGGACACCAGCCAAACTTCTGATGTGGAATGCGGTCCCCTCGCTCTTCGCCAACCAGTCTGGGGAAATTCCGCTCGCAGCCATCAATTTTTTATAGTTTTTGAACCGGGGCACAATTTGGTCTCGTGCGGCTTTCCCAATTTTGTCAGCATCAAAAAATTTGCTAGAAGCGGCTAATGGAGCGGTGCTATCCAACGTGTCGGTACCGGGCCGCTCAACGTCGTGGTTTCCTGGGACAGGAAAAACTATTGTACTTACATCAAACTTTTCTTGTAATGGGATAAGAAAATCCTTACGGAACGACTCATATTCGCGCTTCTGTCCCTTATTGGCAATGTCGCCCGTAAGAAAAACATAATCCGGAACGAACTCCTTTTCATTTTTCCAGCGTTCAATCTCTCTGATAATTTCAGTGAATAATCGCCGCTGTTCATAGGCGTCTTTACCAACATGAAAATCAGAGAGGTGTAACCAACGAATAGTGGGCGGCATGATTCTTTCGGCTTGTCCGTGTATGACCCTCTATTCTGCATGCTACTTATGGAAATAACAAGGTTTTTTCATTCGTTTAGGAAAGCGCTAATCAATCCGCTCCCCTGCCGATGTTGAAGCGCTGTATGGAACCCTCCATGTCCACTTCCCACATCACTGCTTGCTCATGTTTTCGTGCCGCTTCTCTACGCCTTATAGCCAGCATCGCCAGCGCGGCCTTCTCGCTGCGATCTAGCAGCGCGTGCGCCTGCGTTACGTTGCCGACATTACTAGCCGTACCGGTGACGATGTGCAACAAACCCTAGGCAGCATCGACACCGATGTGGCCTGCATGCCAAAGTATCAATAGTTGCCTGTCCGTGACTGGTGCATTGCTGGATCGCGCCTTGTTATTCGTCGAATGCCTTCCCTGTCCTTGCGCTCGAACGTGAAAGTGCTAGGTACCGGCGAACCAGCGCAATGCACGTCACCGAATCGGCGGCAATTTCGTATATATATTATTTTGATGGCTGATTTCAGCCAAAGCCCGAGCATTAACAAGCTCAGGATTTTTACATTCCAAAGGACAAAAGGTACATTTCGGTACATGATGAATATCACGGCAAAACCGACCTGGCAATGGCCAGGCAAGAATACAACGACACGTTCGCTCGCTGCACAAACTGGCAACGTAGGGAGCTCTGCCCTCAAACACGCATTAATGCCACGCAGCTTGGACCTGACCTTCTCGCTGAAGTATCGGCGCTAAACCAACTGCACATTACATCCGTTCGCTAGTCGCGTCGCACAGGCGGCGCATGCATAGCTTTAACCACGAAGGCTTATGACATCACCTTAGTCATAAGCCTTTCCTTATTCGTACTGACTACATTCGAATAACTGGAGAGCAAAATGAGCAAGAACACTCCTGCAATTAAGCCGTCCAACGCCCCCCAACCCGCTGCTGGCGCAAGTGGGTGCATCGAGGTCGCCCTTACTCCATTTTGGCTTCTCAATGCCGGGACTGCCAAGAAGCTAGGCCAGCACAGCGCTGGCATCCTCAATTATCACGTCCTCGCAGATAACAATCGCGTCGGTCTCCTTATTGCAGTAACGCGAAACGAAGGTGGTGGCTACTTCAGTCGTGAACGGGTTCCCTTCCGTACGATCGTGGCGTGCCTCGAAAGGTACAAATCAGGCAAGCCTTCTTTCGTTTCAAAGGTGCTCAAGAACGCTTTCATATCTAAGTCGGCCAACAATGCAGGCTTCCTGTGTGCGGTACTGCATGCACTCGGCCTGCTCGCGGCGGCACCTGAAGCTAAGACTCAGCACATTGTTATTGGCAACTGGCCACTCTGGGAGAAGACCATGCTCGCTGAGACTGGCACACGCATCGAGTTGCCAGCTGAAATTGGCGACGAAAATCAGGTCGAAAGGGATGCTGTACCGGATAATAAGCAACAGAAGAAGATGCTCGAAATCCCCGCCAAAAGCCCTAATAATAGCTAGCGGCGCGATGATTACAGGGTCGCATCTTGTCGCGCTAGCCGCTGCCGAACGGCTCCCACATGGGCTGCTGCATTGGATGATCGGCGTCCACGGCCTCTATATCTATGGGGGGCTGCTCAAGAGGATCATCGATCCGGCGTCCACCGCCCCCCTCGGTGACGTGGACGTGATCGCACTCGATGCCAAGGTCATGGCGGTCATGACCGAACGGTTCGGTATCGTCTTCAGGCGGGTGAACACAGCCATTACCCGCACGCCCTACTTCATCGGGAAGGCGGGCCAAGGAAACGCGAAGATCGTTCACCTTGCATTGCTGCACTCGCACGAGCAAGCAATGCGATACGTCATGAACAACCAGTTCGATATCGACCGTCTTGCCCTCTCCGACCACCATTTAATCTGCGATCCAAGCCTTGACCTCAATGCGATCTGCAATGCGATCCGATGCAGGCGCGCCACCCGCGTCCAGAGCACGCGGGACATGACCCTTTACGCGAAAACCCGGCCGCAAATCGAGCAGCATTACGAGGCGCGCCTAAGAAGCAAGGGCTACCTCGTCATCGACTAAATCCCGCGCCCCCAACAGAAATAGGAATCCAATATGTCTGCAACCATTTACGTTACCCGGCGGTCCTTCGCCACTATGACCCTGATCGCGCCGCTCGACTATTACGACAGAGTGACCCTCTCAGACGATCCCGCGACCGATCCGAGCGACAAGGAAGGCTACTATCTCAAGAATCTCTCGCACTTGGCCGTCTCGATTCTGCCCGACAATGCACACGTCGCTGTGCACCTCAATGCCGGCGCGCCCGAAGTGAGCTTCCCGACCGAGCTTCGCGGCTGCATCTTCGAGCACGCGCCGCATCTTCCCCCCAACTACCAACGCATCGTCGCATATTGGTCAGGCACACCGATCAACGCAGACGACGATTGCGCAATCTACTACCAATGCCCCACACAGCGTTACGAGGTACCGATGGCGAACCCGGAAGGTGGTTCCGAATTGATCGCCTCCCAGGACAACGCACGGCCCATCGACGCCCTCGTTTCCGAAGGCGTCGTCGTGTCTATCGTCGGTCTCAGCGCACTACTCGCCGATGCTGCTGACGACGATTTCGTGTCGGTGGTACTGCCTATCGATGATGATCTACTTGGCTTGGACAACGGTGGCTTCCTCGCCGAAAGCGTCTACAGCGTGACCTCGAAGCGTGTTGAACGCATCTTTCTCCAAGTGGCCGACATCAGGCGGTCGCCCGACCCGCAAAGTATTTACATCGACATCCTGCGCTACGAGGAACTTGATTATGGTTTTTACTACTAGTTGTCTTCTCAGCCGTGACTGTGCAATCGGCAAGCCGTTCGCGCTGCCGGCTTTCCCTATACCGTTCGGCAAGCGCGTACTGAACAATTCGTGCGTACGGTACTTTCTTCAAGCCGTTTCCGGCAGTATCAAGCCGTCCTTGTTGTGCGTGCTAAGGTCTTGATCCCTCGCCCAGCAATCCAATGAAGAAATAGTCGATCTGGACGGTATGCCGCAAGGCGTAGCCGTCCCTGCCGCATCGCGACGTGCGCCAATGCTCACCAAACCTTGCAAGCCGCTACCTGACGACCATCGACTGCGCAGGATACTGGGCTTCCCCCATGACGACGAACTCTTTCGATAGGTATCATGTCACTATCGGAGGTTTTTCATGGCACGTCAACGCAGGTCGTTTTCTGAAGAGTTTAAGCGCGAAGCTGTAAAGCTGGTCGACCTGTCCGGCGCAAGCAAATCGGGGAGCCTGTTGGCCCGCTGGTACCGGGAGGAAGAAGCTGGCAGATCGCCCGCTGCAAAGGCGTCCAATGCTGTGTCGGCAGAGGAGTACGAGCGTATGCGCCGCGAGCTCGCAAAGGTCAAGACGGAGCGCGATATATTAAAAAGGCGCTCGGCTACTTCGCTGCAGAGCCCAAGTGAAGTACGCCTTTATTGCCAAGCATAGGGCAATCTGGCCTACCCGAACCATGTGTCGGGTCCTTGGTGTTTCCCACAGCGGCTTCTGTGACTGGTTTGAGCGGCCACCCAGTGAACGTGACCAGGAAAACGAGCGCCTGCTTAAGTCCATTTGTCTGAGCCATCAGGCTAGCGATAACACGTATGGCTCTCCTCGTGTCTTCCGTGATCTGCATGATGCAGGCCATGCATGTAGCGAGAACCGCGATCTGTTTTCCCGCCGCGTGGTGGGTTGGTCGATGCAGCCGACGATGACGTCACAGCTTGTGATGGATGCCTTGCTGATGGCAGTGTTTCGACGTGGCCGGCCCAAGTCAGTGCTGCACCATTCCGATCAAGGACCGCAATACACCAGCGAGAACTTCCAGCGTCTGCTTAATTCACATGGCATCGTATGCAGCATGAGCCGTCGCGGAAATTGTTGGGATAACGCGGCAATGGAGAACTTTTTCTCGACGATGAAAACAGAGCGCTTGGCCAAACGGCACTACAAAACTCGCGATGAACTACGCGCTGATGTGTTCGATTACATCGAGCGGCTCTACAACCCAAGACGCAGGCATTCAACGTTAGGCTACATCAGTCCAGTACAATCCGAGAACTTAAAAAGCGCCTAGCAGGAAGTGCCCGTCAAATCGTGGGGAGGCCAGTAACATTAACTTCAACGAGCAGGTGGCCGGCAAGCCTAAGCTCAAGAACGATGACCTTAAGGACAAATGAATAAAATACAACAGCTCATCTATGTAACCTTAGCGCCGAAAGTGATAGAGCGGTTGTCCCAAGAACTTTCAGTAAGAATAACAACCGAAGAAATGTTGCTTACCCTGGTCACTCAAACCGCGAAGGAGTTGCAAGAGGTCGCTGAGCTGGACCTCACATACGAGTCCATCAAAGCAATTTACGAGAAACGCGACGCATTCAAGTCGCTCTCGAAGGTACTTGCGACCATCGAACTGTCAGAGAGTATTATTCCTGACGGAGTTGAGCGGGCCTTATACGAACAGCAAGTGAAGCACAAAGGAGAAGTTTGGGTGATTCACAAAAACGACGCTGACCCTCACCCATCCATTCCACATGCTCACAATTACGATGCGAACCTCAAGCTTCATTTGGGGAATGGCGATCTCTACAAAAAAAGGAATATCGTTGGAAATATCGGCAAGAAGGCTTTGATGGCCCTCCGTGAGAAAATCGTTGGTATCGATCTTCCCACGCTGGCAACGTAAATGCCCTTGCGGCTCCTTTGCATCAGACTCAAGTGCTACCGAAATGCTCGTACAATTACGAATGTGATCTAGTTTTGAATACTGCGGTCAAAACCATATCTTGGATTTTCATCCATCTTTCCTCGAATGCGGTATCTACAATTCGGGCATGGTTGCATCGACTCGCACGCACGCTCGGACGGCAGCGAATTTAATATGCAATCCTCCCGATACGCACTTCGGGATAAGCTGCTGGTTGCAAAAAATTTGGACTTAGTATGGGCATCAAATTGCACCGTTGCATCGTGCCGCACTGCGAAAAAGCATGATAAGTGCGGGATTTGCAATGCTTCGTGTCGCGTTACTATTGGTGACGGCGCGCCCTCGCGAGCGACGCCGTTGAGGTGCCGCCGCGCGCAAGCGGGGCCGGCACCTCAACGACAATGGGCGATTCGAAGAGGGCTGTGCGTGCACGCTACGCCCTTCGAATCTCCGCGCAGGCCCCTTGCTCTCTGCGCCCAGAATGCAAAACAGCCACCCGAAGGCGGCTGTTTTGCGATTTACCCTGTTGGTCGCCGTCAGCTCAGCCCACGCACATCGCCGCTCCAACCCGCGGCAACGTCACCTCCAACTGACACCCCATCCCCACCCCATCGCTCTTCGCACTAACCACCCCACCATGCAGCTGCACCAGACTCCTCGCCAGCGCCAGCCCAATCCCCAGCCCGCCCTGGCTCCGGTCCAGCCCCTGCACACCCTGTGAAAACAGATCAAACGCACTATCGATCAGCTCCGAAGACATCCCAACACCGTTATCCCGGATCGAGACCGTCAACGTCCTGGCCTGCGCCTCGAGAAGCAGTTCGATACGTCCGCCATCCGGTGTGTACTTCGCAGCATTCCCGAGCAGGTTAGCGAACACTTGCACCAGCCGTTTGCGGTCGCCTCTCACCATCACCTGCACGGGCGCGAGCAGCACATCCAGGTGATGCTGGTGCCGTGTGACGAGTGGCCGGACCTGTTCGATGGCGTCGGCGATCACGTCCCTGATGTTCAGTTCCGCGGTGTCCAGTTGCACCTTGCCGCGCGTGACCCTTGAAACGTCGAGCAGGTCGTTGATCAGCGAGGTCATGTGCCCGGCCTGCCTGGCGATGATCGCACCGGTACGCCGCACGACGCCTTCATCGAAATGGAAGTTGGACAGGATGGCTGCCGCCGACATGATCGGTGCGAGCGGGTTGCGGAGCTCGTGCGCGAGCATGGCAAGGAACTCATCCTTCTTCTGGTCCGCCATGCGCAGTGCGCTCTCGGCGTCGATACGGTCCGTGATATCCATCTGCGCGATGACGGCGCCGATGATCGCACCGATCTCGTCACGCACCGGGCGGCCCGAATTGAGCACGGTGCGGCGGGGCGTGGCCGCATCGAATGGCGCGATCTCGATCACCTGGCGGGGCGATTCCTCGCCAAGCAGGGCCCGCGCCAGCGACCATTCATGTGGCGCAAGCGGTTGTCCATGCCGCACTGAGCCATCGGCCCACCATCCCCGCCATGGTTGACCTGGCCCGAGGTCGGTGGCCTCGGGATGTAGTCCGAGCATCCGGCGATTTTCAGCGTTCATCTTGACGATCGCACCGTTGGCATCGGCGATGACAATGCCGACAGGCGCGGCCTCCAGCAGCGCATCGGTGCGCCTGCGCTCGGCTTCGGCCTGGCGGGACACTTCCAGGGCACGCCGCTGGCTCTCGCGCAGTTCGCCCTGCACCTGTGCCTGCCGGGCGATCAGCACTGCCTGGTCCTTCACTACCTTGCGCAACTCGATCTGGCTCATGATCTGCTGGGCGAGCGTGGCCAGCACGAACTGCTGCTGCTGCGTCAGGCCTTCCGGCCGCGGTTCCACGTCGAGCACACACAAGGTGCCCAACGGGATGCCTGCCTTCGTTTTCAACAGCTGGCCGGCGTAGAACCGCAAGCGCGGCTCTCCGGTCACCAGTGGATTGCGGGCGAACCGCGCATCTTCCCGCGTATCGGGCACGATCATCAGCTGGTCTTCGAGTAATGCAAACTTGCAGATCGAATCGTCGAGCGGCATTTCGCGGGTGCCCAGGCCCACTTCCGACTTGAACCACTGCCGGTTCTTTGCAATCAGGTTGACGGCGGCAATCGGCGCATCGAGCAGCTGGCTGGCGAGCTTGACGACGTCGTCGAACGCCTGCTCCGCAGGCGTGTCGAGGATGTCGTAGGAATCGAGTACGGCAAGACGCTCGGTTTCGTCGTACTGGTCAGCGTCCACAATGGACCAGTGTCGGGCGAAGCTGCGCTCTCGCAAGCGCCAGCAGGCCGTCATGGGCCACCTCGACCTTGCAGTCCATCCATCGCACCAGCTCGGAAAGCTTGGTGGCGGCATCATGGCTATGGTCGACGACCATTACTTGGCGTAGTTTGTTCATATGTCCCCCGTGTTATCTATCGATCACCGGCGCGGTACATCGCACTACCCGGGCTGTGTCACTTTGAATCAGTATAGACAACGGACGAGCTGCCGGATGCCGTCCGGCGTGGGACGGAGACACCAGCCGTCGTAGGACGAGCGCCCTGTGTAACTTCAGGTATTACAAATGTAGGAATTGCGGCACCATGGCCAATGGCCGGGGGATGTCGTGGTCGGCGTACGTGAGCCGCACGCACGACCTTTATCGCCAGTCTTGAAGCGGTTAAGCCGCGTCGCGCTTTAGCAGCGCGATGCCTTTTTCGACGTTCAGGGCGGTCTGCACGCCATGCAGCGTGAGGCCGAGCTCGACGAGGGTGATGGCCACGGCTGGCTGCATGCCGACCAGCACCGTGCGCGCATCGAGGATACGCGCCATCGCCGCGGTGTTGCTGATCATCCTGCCGATGAACGAATCGACGATGTCCAGCGCCGAGATGTCGATCAGTACCCCGCTCGCGTGGTCCTTGACGATGCGCGAGGTCAGGTCATCCTGCAGCGTCATCGCGAGCCGGTCGTGCATGTCGACCTGGATCGTGACGAGCAGCAGGTCGCCCATTTTCAGGATGGGGATGTGCTCCATCGCCGCCTCAGTAAGACTGTTCGGCGCGCGTCACGTTCGCGCCCACGCGCTTCAGGGCTACCAGGAACGCATCGGCCAGCGTGGCTTTCGTGGTCACGTCTTCCAGGTTGACGCCCAGGTGCACGATGGTCTGGGCGATCTGCGGGCGGATGCCGCTGATGATGCAGTCCGCGCCCATCAGGCGCGCCGCTGCCACTGTCTTCAGCAGGTGCTGCGCCACCAGCGTGTCGACCGTCGGCACGCCGGTGATGTCGATGATCGCGATCGATGCGCCGGTATCGATGATCTTCTGCAGCAGGTTTTCCATCACCACCTGGGTGCGGGCACTGTCCAGCGTGCCGATCAGCGGCAGCGCCAACACATCCTTCCACAGCTGCACGACGGGCGTGGACAGTTCCAGCAGCTCCTGCTGCTGGCGCATGATCACGCTTTCGCGGCCGCGCTGGTATTCCTCGATCGTGAACAGGCCCATGCGGTCGAACAGGCTGCCCGCTTCTGTCATCACGGCGGTGATCGTGTCCGGCTCATGCGCCATCGTCTGGCGTACCAGCGCGAACAGCGGTTCCTTCAACGAGAAGATGAACGCGGCCGTGTCGGTCGACGAATAGCCCTGGCGCACGCGCCCCATGGAGATCTCGGCCAATGTCTGGCGCACGTCCGCCCATGCAGGCGAGTCGAATTCATAGTTCTGGCTCTTCTCCACCGTGGCCGCAACCTCCGGCAGGAATCGCGTGGCCTGCTGGCGAATCTCTCCCTCGGCCACCTTGTCCCGGCGGACCATGCGGGACAACATCCCGCCCAGCCACACCTCCAGCAAGGTTGCCTGATGTTCGTTGAGGGTTTTGGCCAAAAGGCCTGTCGTTGCCATGCTCATGCATTCTCCTGGGTTATTGCCGGACTACTTGTGAGTGGCTTATCCAGTATCACACAGAAACAAGTTATCAATGCATTAATCGATGCGAGTGACCGGGACGATCGGTGGCCGACGTCCAAGGCAACATCCTGGGCGCGGGATATCGCTTCGATGCCTGAAAGGATGGCGGTGAGGCGGGCGGGACCTATTGCCCGCGATGACGGGGAAGCCGCACCGAGAAAGTGCTGCCGGCGTCTTTTCCATCGCTGTGTGCGGACACCGTGCCGGCATGGGCCTCGACCAGCCGTTTGACGAGTGCCAGTCCGAGGCCCAGGCCACTGTCGCGAGCGGCCACCGTCAGGTCAGCCTGGACATACAGGTCGAACATGGTGGGAATCAGCTGCGGATCGATGCCAATGCCATCGTCGGCGATTTCAACGACGGCGTGCTCCCCGTCGATCGCCAGGCGGATGCGGATTTCGCTGCCGGAAGGCGAGTATCGGCTGGCGTTGGACAGCAGGTTGCTCATCACCTGGGTCAATCGGGTACGGTCGCCGAGGACGACCGCGTCAGCGCATGCGACCATCCGGACGGCCTGCACCTTCGCGGCGATCAGCGCCCCCACCTGCTCGATGGCGGACTCCGTCACCTGCCCGAGGTCGATGACTTCGCGCCCGAGCGCCATCGTCCCGCGTTCGAAACGGGACACATCGAGCAGGTCTTCGGCGAGGCGGCTCATGTACCCTACCTGGCGCTTGACCAGTTTGCCGATGCTGGCGACGCGCGCGGCGTCGAGGTGGCTGGCGTTGATCAGCAGGTCGGCAGCGCCGTTGACCGCGGACAGCGGGCTTCGTAGTTCGTGGGCGAGGACGGCGAGGAACTCGCCCTTCTGCGCATCGGCCTTCACGGCAGCGGCATAGCGCACCTCATTGCTCAACTGGCGCTCTTCGAACTGGCGGGCCTGCCGTTCGAGCATATCGGCGCGTGCCGCCAGGACCGAGTTGTCCGCGGTAAGACCAGCGATCTTTTGATGCAATGGGTCCTGGTGAGGGGTGGAGCCCCGGCGCATATCGGCCGCGGATGCATCGACCTTGGCGAGTCCGGTAGCGAAGGAATCCATGGTCAGCGAACTGCTGGCCGGACACGCCCGCCACATGACGATGGAGCCGCCCGCCTGGTCATAGTCGATCGTATCGGCCCAATCGTTGGCGAGGCGCAGCGGCTCGGTCAGGGCGCTGCGGTCGAGAGGGTTCGCGGCCCCGGTCGCGATGGAGATACCCAGGCGCGTCGATGGCATCGCACCTCCCAGGCTGAACTGCAGGGTACCAGGGGCGCCGGACGACACCACGCTGCGAACGATATCGGAAACGATGGTACCCAGCCTCACCTGGTTCAACGAACTGAAGCCGCAGATCGCAGCGACCTGCAAGGCGCGCTGGCGTGCGGAAAAGACATCAAATTCGTTGTGTAGTTCAACGGTTAGCATAGGTGGGGGGCTGGCATGGCGGCGGCGAGTCGCATAAATGATGTGGATCAATGCATTCTAGCGTGAGGATGCCGCGAGATGTCGACAACTTCGCTGCAATAGTCGATGCTGGTGAGCTGGCTACAGTGCTGTTCAAGCCCAGGGTGCGTAGCCAAGAGGCGTTTCCGTGGGGGCGCTGTAGCGCTGTAAAGCGATTAATGAATTGCTTCAGGGGGGAAATTTACTGTGCGTGAGAAACAGTGCGGTTTCTACGCCGAAATGCACCGGACTTTTGTCCGCCCCCCTGCGCATTTCAGCTTTTTATTCAACATTCACCGGACGCATTCTCGATTCAGGATGCCGCAGTCTTCCTTCGCCGATGCGCAAGGCCAATAATGGACAGTCCAAGACCGAGCATCAAAACAGTTGCAGGCTCAGGGACGGAAACTACGCTGATTACTGTTTGATTGGTTGTTTCCCATGTCTTCGAGGCTCCTGGCTCGAACCAATCCCAGTATGCCTTTCCGTGGCCATCCCGACTGAGCCAGAAGGATCTCTGAAAATCAGTCCAATCTCCAGTTTCGCTATCGTAGGACTGATGCATCGTGGAAAATGCGAAATCTTGCGTATTTCGGTAGAAGAAATAGTAATCGTCAATCGTATAACGGTCAGTTTGGGTATTCGGGGTTATATAGTTGACTCCATTCACGACTAGAGCCGTGAACTCATCTCCCCTGATCTCGTTATCGCCATCCAGGTCTTCGCCAGTGAAACTGGCCTGAAACTTGGCGGACGGGTCCCAGACCAGCGAACCTCCTACGTCATCGTCATAGTTCGCCCCCTCATAGGAGAAGGATATCGTCACGGGTGCGGCGTGCGCGAAGGTCGCAGCTGTCAATAAGCAAGCAAATAAGGCTTTCTTCATTTTGATCTCCTTGAGTAGGGGATTTCATCTTACCGGACGCAAGGACCCATTTTCTTAACTTGCAATATGCTATCAGCAGATAGTATCCAGGCATTCTCTGTGACCAATATCCATTTCTCCCTTAGTACCGCTGAGCAGGTTGGTCGCCTGATTATCGTCGCCGTGCAGAGCGCTTATGTCGAAAATTCTTACATCATTGCAGCGCCGCTAGCCCAGGCAGTCGATAACCCCTTGTTTAATAAGCTTGGTACGCAATTTGCCTGCACAGTAATTTCACTCTTGGGGAACTCTGATGACTATAAGAAAGACGATCGTTGCAGCGGCATTCGCCCTGCTTGGCACCTCAGCCCATGCCGATATCACCCTAGACCCCCTGACCGGGGCCAGCAATATCTACGTGAACTGGGAAACGGAAGTCGGTACAGGTTTCTTCGTTCCTGTACAAATCTTCGGCGGGTCGTTTGGCAATAATGCATATATCACCGTCGACGCAGATGAAACCATCGATTTCTCGATTAGTGACGGAGGAATTCATGGGGACGCTTTTGCTCTGACACTCGACGGTGTGCTGCTCGCGCCCACTTCCGGCAATTTGGGGCCTGACACGCGCGGCCCTGGCGCCACTTCGTTCTACTCGGCGTTCTATGACGACATCGCGCTATCCGCCGGCAGCCATACGTTCAGACTTTACGTGACCGATGCCTGCTGTACGAGTGGTGGCACCTATGCATCCTTCTCGCCAGTCTCATCCGTTCCCGAACCGTCCTCGAACACAATGCTTGCAGCAGGATTGGGAATTACTGGTCTGGCTGCCCTGCGGCGAAACAGCGGCAGAAGGCGCCGCGCCTGAGCGGGGAGCGCCGTACCGGCGGGTGGGAATCGATGTGGCGCGGGTTTATTGGCCGCGTGATGGAAGAAAGTGAAGGAGCGTTCTACCGGACACGAGTACACGGCCGGTGAACAGTACAAATGGAAAGGGCCGCTATCGAAGCGGCCCTTGCAGTATCTGTGGCGGAGAGAGGGGGATTCGAACCCCCGTTAGGCTATGAACCTAAACACGCTTTCCAGGCGTGCGACTTAAACCACTCATCCATCTCTCCTGCATTCTCCCGCGTTGCGAGAGGCGCAGATTATAGCAGGTGGCCTGTAGAGTGCAAAGTTTTTTCGTGGAAAGGGACGGGGTTGGTCAATCGGTCCGGGGTTGGCTGCGCTTGGGCTCTGTACGGGAGAGCAAGAACAGGAACTGCCGGGAGCACGACTGCCGCGGGCTGACGAACCGGGGACAGGCACCAACCGCGAGAACCGGTGCCTTTCCCCTACGCTATGGGTGCGCTGCGAAACCCCTGCTCTGTCCGTGGCTAAAGAACCGGGGACAGACCCCAAGCGAGAAAACCGGGGTCAGTCCCCTCGCGCTATCGAAGCGCGAGGCACAAAGCGATCAGGCAGTCTCTTTGAGCTGCTCCAGAATCGCCGGATTCTCCAGCGTGGAAACGTCCTGGGTAATCGATTCGCCCTTGGCCAGCACACGGAGAAGGCGCCGCATGATCTTGCCCGAGCGCGTCTTCGGCAGGTTGTCACCGAAGCGGATCTCCTTCGGCTTGGCAATCGGCCCGATCTCCTTGCCCACCCAGGTCCGCAGCTCGGCGGCGATCTTCTTGGCATCCTCGCCAGTTGGCCGAGCCTGCTTCAGCACGACGAACGCGCAGATCGATTCGCCGGTGGTGTCGTCCGGCTTCCCAACCACGGCAGCCTCGGCCACCAGCGGATTGGCGACGAGAGCGGACTCGATCTCCATCGTGCCCATACGGTGCCCGGAAACATTCAGCACGTCATCGATGCGGCCGGTGATGGTGAAGTAGCCGGTGTCCTTGTTGCGGATCGCGCCATCGCCAGCCAGGTAGTACTTGCCGCCCAGCTCCTCGGGGAAGTAGCCGGCCTTGAAGCGGTCTGGATTGTTCCAGATGGTGCGGATCATCGATGGCCACGGGCGTTTCACGACCAGGATGCCGCCCTGCCCGTTCGGCACGTCAGCACCGGATTCGTCGACGATGGCCGCCATGATGCCCGGCAGCGGCAGGGTGCAGGAGCCCGGTACCATCGGCGTGGCGCCCGGCAGCGGCGTGATCATATGGCCGCCCGTTTCCGTTTGCCAGAACGTGTCGACGATCGGGCACTTTTCGCCGCCCACGTTCCGGTAGTACCACATCCACGCTTCCGGGTTGATCGGCTCGCCCACGGTGCCCAGCAGGCGCAGCGACGACAGGTCGAAACTCTTCGGGTGTACTTTCTCGTCGGCGTCCGATGCCTTGATCAGCGAGCGGATCGCGGTTGGGGCCGTGTAGAAGATCGACACCTTGTGCTTTTGCACGGTTTCCCAGAAGCGGCCGGCGTGCGGGAACGTCGGGATGCCTTCGAAGATCACCTGCGTGGCGCCGACAGCCGTCGGACCGTAGGCGATGTAGGTGTGGCCGGTGACCCAGCCGATGTCGGCGGTGCACCAGTACACGTCGCTGGGCTTGATGTCGAAGGACCACTTCATCGTCAGCGCGGCCCACAGCAGGTAGCCGCCGGTGGCGTGCTGCACGCCCTTCGGCGTGCCGGTGGAGCCGCTGGTGTACAGGATGAACAGCGGGTGCTCCGCTTCCACCCATTCCGGTTCGCATTCGGCGGCCTGGTTGTCGACCAGGTCGGACAGCCAGATGTCGCGGCCCTCGGTGAAGCCGATGTTGCCGCCGGTGCGCTTGTAGACGACCACGTTTTTAATCGTGTCGCAGCCGCCCATGGCCAGCGCTTCGTCGACGATGGCTTTCAGCGGCAGCTGCTTGCCGCCGCGCGATTGCTCGTCGGCGGTGATCACGGCCACGGCGCCGGCGTCGATGATGCGCTCCTGCAGGCTCTTGGCCGAGAAGCCGCCGAACACCACGGAGTGCGTGGCGCCGATGCGGGCGCAGGCCTGCATCGCGGCCACGCCTTCGACCGACATGCTCATGTAGATCACCACGCGATCGCCCTTCTTGATGCCGAGCGATTTCAGGCCGTTGGCGAACTTGCACACTTTCGCGTGCAGGTCTTTATAGGTGACGTTGGTGACGGTGCCGTCGTCCGCCTCGAAGATGATGGCGGTCTTGTCGGCGTTGCCGTTCTGCAGATTGCGGTCCAGGCAGTTGTACGACACGTTCAGCTTGCCGTCCTCGAACCATTTGTAGAACGGCGCGTTGTCTTCGTTCAGCGTGCGGGTGAACGGCGTTTGCCAGTCCACGTTTTCGCGCGCCAGGCGGGCCCAGAAGCCCTCATAGTCGCGCTCGGCCTCGGCGCACAGCGCGTTGTAGGCCTCCATGCCGGATACGGCGGCGTTGGCCGTGAAGTCCGCGGGCGGGTTGAAAACGCGGGATTCGACGTGGCCCTGCTGACCTTCTTGTTCCGTAGCTGCGTTCATGCTTTGTCTCCATCGTGGTAGTTATTTGCCATGACAGTAAGGCGGGGCGCTTACAACGCCCTTACAGGACAGCGCGTGTCCGGCAAACCAATACTGCCATTCTAACCACAATAGAAAAAGCGGGAGGGTGGCCGCAGCCGCCCTCCCGCCCGGATACCGCGACGGCTGCTATCAGCCGCGGTGTGCCAGCAGCACGCGGCCAGGGGTGGCCGCGCTGTCGAGACGGAACACGGAAACCGCCTGCGCCAGTCCGGCAGCCTGTTCCTGCAGCGATGCGGCGGCGGCGGATGCCTGCTCCACCAGCGCGGCGTTCTGCTGCGTGATGTCGTCCATCTGCACGATCGACACGTTGACCTGCTCGATGCCGGCGCTCTGCTCCACGGTGGCGCTGGTGATCTCGGCCATGATGTCGGTGACGCGCCTGACGCCTTCCACCACGTCGTTCATCGTGCTGCCGGCCTGCGACACGAGGCGGGTGCCGGCGTCCACTTTGTCGACGGAGTCGCCGATCAGTTCCTTGATTTCGCGGGCGGCGCTGGCCGAACGCTGGGCCAGGTTACGCACTTCGGAAGCCACCACGGCGAAGCCGCGGCCCTGTTCGCCCGCGCGGGCCGCTTCCACCGCCGCGTTCAGCGCCAGGATGTTGGTCTGGAAGGCGATACCGTCGATGACGCCGATGATGTCGACGATCTTGCGTGCCGACGCGTTGATCGCATCCATCGTCGAGACGACTTCGCCGATCACGGCGCCGCCCTTGACGGCCACGTCGGAGGCCGACTGGGCCAGCTGGTTGGCCTGGCGCGCGTTGTCGGCGTTCTGACGGACGGTCGTCGTCAGCTCGCCCATCGAGGCGGCGCTGTGCTGCAGCGAGCCGGCCTGGTTCTCGGTACGCTGCGACAGGTTCAGGTTGCCGGCGGCGATTTCGCCGGAGGCGGTGGCGATGGTATCGGTACCGCTGCGCACCTCGGTCACGATGCGCACCAGGCTGTCGTTCATCTCCTGCAGCGCGCGCATCAGCTGGCCGATCTCATCGTTGCTGCGCACCGTCACGCGGCTCGTCAGGTCGCCCTTGCTGACCGTTTGGGCCAGGTGCAGCGCCTCGCGCAGCGGCAGCGTGACCGAGCGCACCACGCGGTAGCCGGTCACCACGGAGATGGCGATCGCCAGCAGCACCGCGGCAAACATCACGTTGCGGTTGGTGGCGTTGGCGGCCAGCAGGCGGTCCACTTCCAGGCTGGCGTTCTGTTCCTGCATCTCGATCAGCGCCTTGAAACCCTTCACGGTGGCGGCACCGAACTTGTTGGTGTTATTGGCGCGCCACTCGGCCGCTTCCTCGGTCTGGCCGGCCGAATACAGCTCGAACCAGCGCGGGCGCGAGGCGAAGTACTTGGCATACGATTCCCTCAGCTGCGCCAGGCCGGCCTTTTCCTCGTCCGTGTGCGGCAGTGCTTCGTAGAGCTTCAGGTTGTCCTCGATGATGCCGGCCCATTTCTGCTCGTCGCCCAGGATCTTCGCGCGGCCCTGCTCGTTGGCCGTCATGAAGTTGGCGACACCGAAGCGCAGTTCCCACATCGCGTTCTGGGCGGCCACCAGGCCGGTGCTGCCGTTTTTCAGGTCGCGGATGCCCTCGTTGTTGCGCGCGACGCCTTGCAGGGAAAGGCCGCTCACCACGAGCAGCAGGAAGAACAGCACGCCCAGCATCAGGCTGATGCGGGTGCCGATTTTCAGGTTGTTGAACATTGTTGTTTTCAGAATTGGCGCGGGCGGCGGGGACAAGGCCATGTCGCGAACTGCATGCCGGCCAGAAGCTGCGGGGGGATGGGCAGCGGCCGAAAGGGCAGGATTGTAATGGGAAGATGTTGCCGTAACCAAACATTACAGTAATTTTTGTTTCGACTCAGCAACAAACGCACAGTTAACAGGCAGCGGGCGACCGGGCCTTGAGCTGCGGCAAGGACCGCTCAGGTGTAGAATGTCGGGTGTTTTTATCCGCACCACCCACCGGAGCCATTTTTCGATGACCGATCCGAAGTATCCAAACGGACGCCGCCTTAACCCCATCGCCTCTTTCATCTTCATGTCCCGCTGGCTGCAGCTGCCGCTGTACCTGGGGCTGATCCTGGCGCAATGCGTCTATGTGTTCCACTTCTGGGTCGAACTGAAGGACCTGATCGGTGCCGCGCTGGGCAACGAAGCATCGCTGCAGCACATCATCGCCGCCGTCACCGTGCCGGGTGCGCCGCCGCCGACCAAGCTCAATGAAACCACCATCATGCTGGTGGTGCTGGGCCTGATCGACGTGGTCATGATCTCGAACCTGCTGATCATGGTGATCGTGGGCGGCTACGAAACCTTCGTCTCGCGGATGGGCCTCGAAGGCCATCCGGACCAGCCGGAATGGCTGTCGCACGTTAACGCTTCGGTGCTGAAGACGAAGCTGGCCACGGCGATCATCGGCATTTCGTCGATCCACCTGCTGAAGACCTTCATCAACGCCCAGGTGTACGACGCCAAGACGCTGATGGCGCAAACCCTTATTCACATTGCATTCCTGCTGTCTGCCATTGCGATCGCCTATACCGACCGCCTGATGACCGGGACGCAAAACGGTTCCAAGCATCACTAATCCAGCCAATCGCAAGAGAACAGTCATGACCATCATCAAGCAAGAAGACCTGATCGAATCCGTGGCCGCAGCGCTGCAGTACATCAGCTATTACCACCCGGCCGACTACATCCAGCACCTGGGCCGCGCCTACGAGTCGGAGCAGAGCCCGGCCGCCAAGGATGCGATCGCGCAGATCCTGACCAACTCGCGCATGTGCGCCGAGGGCAAGCGTCCGATCTGCCAGGATACCGGCATGGTCAACGTGTTCCTGAAGATCGGCATGGGCGTGCGCTTCGAAGGCTTCACCGGCACTGTGACCGACGCGGTCAACGAAGGCGTGCGCCGCGCGTACAACTTCGCGGACAACAAGCTGCGCGCATCGATCGTGGCGGACCCGCACTTCGAGCGCAAGAACACCAAGGACAACACGCCGGCCGTGGTGCACATGGAACTGGTGGAAGGCAATACGGTCGACGTGGGCGTGGCTGCGAAAGGCGGCGGCTCCGAGAACAAGACCAAGTTCGTGATGCTCAATCCTTCCGACTCGCTGGTGGACTGGGTGCTGAAGACGGTGCCGCTGATGGGCGCCGGCTGGTGCCCGCCGGGCATGCTGGGCATCGGCATCGGCGGCAGTGCCGAGAAGGCGATGCTGCTGGCGAAAGAGTCGCTGATGGAAGACATCGACATGTTCGAGCTGAAGAAGCGCGGCCCACAGAACAAGCTGGAAGAGCTGCGCATCGAACTGTGCGACAAGATCAACGCGCTGGGCATCGGCGCGCAGGGCCTGGGCGGCCTGACGACCGTGCTGGACGTGAAGATCAACATGTACCCGACGCACGCGGCTTCCAAGCCGGTCGCGATGATCCCGAACTGCGCCGCCACGCGCCACGCGCACTTCGTGCTGGATGGTTCCGGCCCGGCCTACATCGAACCGCCGAAGCTTTCCGACTGGCCGAGCGTGTCGTGGGCGCCGGATACCGAGAAGTCGAAGCGCGTCGACCTGAATACGCTGACCAAGGAAGAAGTGGCTTCGTGGACGCCGGGCCAGACCCTGCTCCTGAACGGCAAGATGCTGACCGGCCGCGACGCCGCGCACAAGCGCATCCAGGACATGCTGGCCAAGGGCGAGCCGCTGCCGGTGGACTTCACCAACCGCGTGATCTACTACGTGGGCCCGGTGGATCCGGTGGGCGACGAAGTCGTCGGCCCGGCCGGTCCGACCACGGCGACCCGCATGGACAAGTTCACCGACATGATGCTGGAGAAGACCGGCCTGATCTCGATGGTGGGCAAGGCCGAGCGCGGCCCTGTCGCGATCGAATCGATCCAGCGTCACAAATCGGCTTACCTGATGGCCGTGGGCGGCGCCGCTTACCTGGTGTCGAAGGCGATCAAGAACGCCAAGGTGGTCGGCTTCGAAGACCTGGGCATGGAAGCGATCTACGAATTCGACGTGGTCGACATGCCGGTGACGGTGGCCGTCGATTCCACCGGTACCTCGGTGCACCAGACCGGCCCGAAGGAATGGGCTGTCAAGATCGAAAAGCTGAAGGCTGAAGGCGCGCTGGCGTAACTGCCGTCTCGCACTCGATGCATCGGCTGCGCCGGCGTACTGGTGTTCTGGCGTCGGACACCGGCTTCATGGTGTCGGACACCGGTGTTCTCATCCGACACCGGTATTCCCGGCATCGCATGCAGGCTCCGGGAAAACCGGTGTCCGACACCTGAAGGTGTCCGACACCAGCGCCGCGAACGCCAGTGCAGCATCATCCTTTCGCAAAGCATTTTCCAGACCCAGGAGCCCGCGATGACCCAGCCCATCCGCAATGTCAGTGTCGACGCCCCCATCGGCATCTTCGATTCCGGCGTGGGCGGGCTGTCGGTGCTGCGGCATGTGCATGCGCAGCTGCCGCATGAACACCTGATCTATTTCGCCGATTCCGGTTACGCGCCTTATGGTGACCGCGAAGAGGAATGGGTGATCCAGCGCTCGCTGGCCGTCGCCGCATTCCTGTTCGGGCAAGGCGTCAAGGCGCTGGTGGTGGCGTGCAATACCGCCACCGTCGCCGCCATCAAGGCCATTCGCACCGAGTGGCCCGGCGTGCCGATCGTTGGCGTCGAGCCGGGGCTGAAGCCGGGTGCCGCCGCCTCTCGCTCCGGCAAGGTCGGCGTGCTGGCTACCGACCGCACGCTGCACAGCGAAAAATTCCTCACGCTGCGCGACCAGATTAGCGCCGCCACCCAGGCCGAGTTCCTGCTGCAGCCGTGCATCGGCCTGGTCGACCAGATCGAACTGGGGCAGCTGGGCTCGGCCGGCACGATGGCGCTGCTGGAACAGTACGTGTCGCCGCTGCTCGATCGCGGCGCCGATACGCTGGTGCTGGGCTGCACGCACTACCCGTTCGTCGAGAACGCGATCCGGCAGGTGCTGGCGCGGCATGCGTCGCACGATGCCAGCGCGCCCGTCACGCTGATCGACACCGGCGACGCCGTCGCCCGGCAGCTCGCCCGGCTGCTCGAAGGCGCCGGGCTGCTGCGTCCCGCCGGCGTGGCACACCTGCGCGGCTACACCAGCGCCAGCGCCGCCGTCCTCGCCGAAGCCTTCCGCGCCCTGCTCTCGCTCACCCCGCAAGTCGACGCCGTCGACGTCGCCTGAAAAGTTGCTCGAAAACCGGTGACAGACACCGGTTTTCTGGAAATGTTTCAAAAAAACTGGTGTCTGTCACCGGTTTTCAGGAAATTTTGCAGCAAGAGGGGTTTGCCAGATGCCAATCGGTCCTATATAATGCGGCCTCTGTTGCGCTACTGGCGAAACAGAAAATGTAGTTCAGTGGTGGCTGTAGCTCAGTTGGTAGAGTCCAGGATTGTGATTCCTGTTGTCGTGGGTTCGAGCCCCATCAGCCACCCCAAAGAATTCAATGAAAAAGGTCACCTGCTTCGGCATGTGGCCTTTTTTGTTTTCCGGAGCACCGATGCACTTCCTCGACCAATCCCTCTCCCGCGCCGATATCGAAAGCGCACTTTCCCAAGGCACCCCGACCTTCGAGCAATGCGACCTCGATGGTGCCGACCTGTCGCGGCTGGACTTGCGCGGGGCCACCTTCATTAGCTGCAGCGTGGCCGAGACCTCGTTCTATGCCGCCCGGCTGATGCACTCCACGTGGCAGCGCTGCCGCGGCCGCCAGGCCGATTTCGAATCGGCGGACGTGACGGACGCGCAGTTCCACAGCTGCGACCTGAACAACAGCAGCTGGCGCCGCGCCAGGATGGCATCGGCGCTGCTGAAGGGGTGCAAACTGACGGGTGCGAACTTCGAGGAGGCGGCGCACCTGGGGCTGGCGTTCGAGGACTGCCTGCTGGTCGGCGCCGACCTGCGCCGCATGTCGTTTCGCAAGGCCACGCTGGCCGGGCTGGATTTCGCCGATGCCGACCTGGCGGGCTGCGATTTCCGCGACGCGGTATTCAACGGCGGCAGCCTGCGCAATGCGAACCTTAAAGGGGCGCGCTTCGAGAATGCCGACTTGCGTGAGGCGGATCTCGGCGGCCTGAAGCTGTCGGACATCAAACTGTTCCAGGGCGCGCTGATCTCGTCGCGTCAGGCGGCGGAAGTGCTGGCGGAGATGGGGTTGCGCGTCGGCTGACCTGCCTGGGCGGCGGCATGGACTCAGCTCAACATCACTGTGGTTTTTTGTCAATTCACGGAAAATTGCGTTGCCATATTTCAAGGACGGGAGCACTCTGGTCAAAATTGGTATTGTAACTTTCGATTTAAACGCCACATATACCTTGACCTCGCCAGAGCCACTTGAAAGGGCCGCAAATGGAGACCCCGAAATACAAGATCGTATTGGCAGCGCCGGGCTTGGCGCTGGATGAACAGAACACTGGCTTCCGCCACCTTGTGCATCGCTTCGTCGATGGCCTGCTGGGCAAACCCGAGCCTGCCAAAGCCATGGCACACATCGCACAGACACGGCAAGTAGCGGCGGCGGCAGATATTCCCCCACGCGAAATCGCCTGCGAGACGGAAGCGGAAGCCATCCAGGTTTGCCGGGACATGATCGCCCGCGGCTACTCGGCCGCGGTGCATTACGATACATACGACTTCTCCTGGTCGGTGGAAGTCGGTCCTGCAGAGGGCGATTAGGGCAGCCCTGCCCTGTAGCGCGGCGCCAAGTGGCCGGTGGGCCAGTCAAAGCGTTGTACGGTTGGCCCTGCAGATGAAATTTCCATTTTAAGTTGCGTCATGGAATTTATTTGCCGGTACAATATTGGTATTGCCAAATACCAATAATCATCATGTCCTCCGTCGCTTCCGCCTCAAAAGAATTCTCGACCTACAGCAAGGACACCCCCACCGAGCGCCCGGGCGTGGATGGTCGCGCAGGCGTGTTCGTGCCCACCGACGCCGTGGACCTGAACAGCGGCGTGATCCGCAAGGGCGCGGGGATCGTCGGCTACGGCAATCCCGACGGCACGCTGACCGTGTATTTCGAAGCCAACCGCTTTGAGGAATCCAGCCTGCACAAGTGGGAAAACAAAGTGCGGAAGGCGTATGACCGCCTGGTGATGGTAGCGCCAACAGTCTCGAAGGCGAAAATGAATGCCAGCACGATGGAACTGGTCGGCTACATCGATGGTTCCGGCATCCAGTTGAAGCAGCCCGACAGCGTCACTACCTGGCTGACGATTTCCGATGCCCTCGATACCGCCCCCGAAAGCAATGTGATCACGTTCGGCCGCCGTTAAAGCGGTGCCGATCGGGCTTCCAATAAAAAAACGCAGACCGGACAGTCTGCGTACATTCACGAGCGTTATTCCTACAACTTGCCCACAATTTTGCCGATGACTTCGGAGCGCCGCCCTCTTAAGATGAACTTAAGTCAAAAGGAGCCCATCATGGCACGGCATATTCCCCTCACATTCAGCACCATCCTGCTCAGCCTGGTCGGCGTGTCCACCTACTTGCTGTGCTCCACCGACCTGCTCCACAACGGCACGTTCTTCCTGCTGCACTGAGTACGCTGCATCAAGCACGCTGCACTGAGTATGTGCACTAAGCACGCTGCATTAAGCACGCTGCGCTGAGTACGCTGCATCAAGCACGCCGCACTGAGTACGCTGCATTAAGCACGCTGTACTAATTAGCTGCACTAATAAACCGCGCCAAGTACGCTGCACTCAATGCGTCACAAGAGTGCAGCGGCTCATCAGCGCCGGCCGCGCCAGCCGCGGCCGTGGTAGCCACGTCCCCAGCCGCCTGAACGGTGGCTCCAGACAAAGTCCAGCCCGATCGAGATCGGCGGGTACCAGTACGACGGTGCCGCATAGACCGGCGCCGGCGTGTAGACGGGTTGCGGCACATAAACCGGCTGCGGCACGTACGTGACTGCCGGCAGCGGCTCGGTGCTGTAGGTAACCGTCGAACCGGCGCGGGCAGCGGTGCCGGGCGCCACGGGCGTGACCGAGACGGTACGCCACTGGTATGGATCGACGGGTTGCGCGGCGTAGTACGGGCCGGGAACGGCACAACCGGCCAGAACGGCTGCCACGACAGGCAAAATCAGCAAATTTTTCATCGTAAATCTCCTTCCCAATAGAGAACTATAGGGAATTTCCGGCCGCCCTGCCGCGGATTTACACACCGTTACAGCGGCAAACAACATGGAAATATGGCGCCGGATTGGCCGCGTGGCGCATGCCACGCGACCCTGCCACACGTCCCTGAATCAATGCTTGCGGGCCTGCTTCTTTCCGCCGCCGGCTCCTTCATTGCTGCCGGCCTTGGTGTGGCTGGCCGCTTCCTTGCCCTGCTTGGCTTTCTTGGGCGACGCCGAAGATTGCGCTTCTGCTTCGGTGGCGGACTGCTTGTTCTGGTTACCCGTCGATTTCGATTGCGCCATCACGTTCCTCCGTCGGTTGATAAGTTAAATCAAATATACGGTATGTCGCAAATATCGAGCGCACGACCGTTCTCGTCGAGCCGCTGGGCACAGATGTCGAAGCGCACGCCATGCTCGAACTCCATCCGGTACACCTTCCCGTAAGGCAGCGCCACGCCCTGCTGCTGCACCTTGCGGTATTGCAGCGCCGGTACGTCCGCCGGAATGGCCATCGACGTGTGGAAGTTGCGCCGGCGGTCCTGCTGGCGCCGGTGCACGTCGACCACCACGCCCACGTCCAGCGTGATGCCGCCGGCCATGTAGGCGTAGCGCGTGATGTTGCGCGACGCGCTCAGCACGCCCCAGGCGCACGGCGCCGGACTCACCGGTCCTTTCGCGGAGCAGTTGCTGATCTGCGCCAGCGGGAAGTTTTCCTCGTGGCCGGCCAGCTGGGCCAGCGGCCAGGTGGTGCGGATCCCGTCGCGCTTGCCGGACATCGGGTTGGTCCACGTCATCGCATTGATCACGGAGACGGTCTGCTTCAGGCGCGCCGGATCGTCCTTGTTGCGCATCATCGTGCAGCCGGACAGCAGTGTCAGTGATACCAGGGACAGGCAGAGCGGGGTTTTCATAGCGGATCGGCAGTGGAACGATATGCGCCAGATTAACAGATGTGCGTGCATGCCAACAGCGCGGCGCAAACGGGCAAAAAAGAAGCCGGCGCAAGCCGGCTTAAAGAGGTAAAGCAGGTAAATCTGTCTGCCGCCCGACAGGCGGCGGGAAAATCAGTCCAGTTTCCAGGCGTAGTCGACCTTGGCCCATGTCTCGGCCGGTGCGCCATCCTTCGAGCCCGGCTTGAACTTGCAGGCGGACAGCGACTTGATCGCCGCCTTGTCCAGGTTCTTGAAACCGCTCGACTTGTCGAGCTTCGAGTCCTTCACGTCACCGGACGCGGAGACCAGGAACGACATCGATACCGTGCCCTGTTCTTCGTTCATCAGCGACGCCTTCGGATAGTCGGCCTTGCAGTTCTTGGCATCGAAGGAAGCCGGCACTTCCGCAGCGGAAGCGGCACCAGCGAAGAGCACCGTGGCCAGTACACCCATGAAACGCTTGTTCATCTGATTTCCCCTTTATCTTGTCAGCTACGGTTGATTACAGCGCCCACACGTAATCGACCTTGGTCCAGGTCTGCGCTACGGCGCCGTCCTTCTTGCCCGGAATGAACTTGCATGCGGTCAGCGCCTTCAGTGCGGCCTTGTCCAGGTTCTTGAAGCCGCTCGATTTCTCGACCTTCGACTCGACCACGTCGCCGCTCGTCGACACCAGGAATGCCATCGTTACCGCGCCCTGCTCTTCGTTCAGCAGCGAGGCTTTCGGGTATTCGGCCTTGCACTTGCGGGCATCGACGGAGGCCGGCACTTCGGAAGCGAATGCGGTGCCGGCAACGAGGGTGGCGGCGAAGAAGGTGATCAGATGCTTGTTCATGTTATTTTTTCCAGAAATTGAGTTGAGGTTGTCGTCTCGTTGTTTGCTTAGAATTCTTCCCATTCGTCCGCACCGGCCGGGGCGGCAACCACTTTCTTCGGCTTGTCCGAAGCGGGCTTGGCCGACGGTTTGGCCGATTGCGTGGACGCTGGCTTGGCCAATACCGGCTTGGCGGCGATGGCCGGGGCCGGCTTGCGGACGACCGCCTTGACGCTGGCGGTGGTCGGCACGGCCTTGGCGGCGGTGTTCACGGCGTCGATCACGGCGCGCTCTTCGCCCGCTTCCAGCTTGAAGATCGATACCACGCGGGCCAGTTCGCCGGCCTGGTCCTGCAGGCTTTGCGCGGCGGCGGCCGCTTCTTCCACCAGCGCGGCGTTCTGCTGCGTCATGCCGTCCATCTCGATGATCGAGCGGTTCACCTGCTCGATGCCGGCGCTTTGTTCCTGGCTGGCGTTGGCGATCTCGCCCATGATGTCCGTCACGCGGCGCACGGAGGCCACCACTTCGTCCATCGTCACGCCGGCCTGGCCGACCAGCTTCGAACCGCGCTCCACTTTTTCCACGGAGTCGCCGATCAGCGCCTTGATTTCCTTCGCGGCACCGGCCGAACGCTGGGCCAGGTTACGCACTTCGGAAGCCACCACGGCGAAGCCGCGGCCCTGCTCGCCGGCACGGGCCGCCTCGACGGCGGCGTTCAGCGCCAGGATATTGGTCTGGAAGGCGATGCCGTCGATCACGCCGATGATGTCGACGATCTTGTTGGCGGACTCGTTGATCGAGCTCATCGTGTCGACCACCTGCGACACCACGGCGCCACCCTTGCGGGCCACGTCGGAGGCGCTGGCGGCCAGCTGGTTCGCTTCGCGGGCATTGTCGGCGTTCTGCTTCACGGTGGAAGTCAGTTCTTCCATCGCCGACGCGGTCTTCTCCAGCGACGATGCCTGCATTTCGGTACGCGACGACAGGTCGATATTGCCGGCGGCGATTTCACGCGAGGCGGTGCCGATCGTTTCGGTACCCACGCGCACCTGGCTGACGATGCCCACCAGGCTGTCGCGCATTTCCTTCATTTCGGACAGCAGGCTTTCCTTCGCGGCGCCGCTCGTGTCGATCGACACCGACAGGTCGCCGTTGGCGATACTGCCGGCGATCGACGCCGTGTAGTCCGGCTCGCCGCCCAGCTGCTTCAGCAGGCCGCGGGTGATCGCAAGCGCCGCAGCCACCGACAGCAGCACCGCCAGCACGCCCATGCCGATCATGAAGTTGCGGGCACCTTCGAAGCTTTCCTTGGCATCGATCGCCGACTGCTTGTTGACCTTGTCTTCCAGCGCACCCAGCTGGTCAAGCGCTTCCATCCACTTCTTCTGGGCGGGACGGATTTCCTTGATCAGGATGCGGGTGGCGCTCATCGCGTCGTTGGCCAGCCAGAACTGCGAAGCGCGCTCGATGGCCGGCATCGCCACGGCTTCGTGTTCCTTGATTGCCGCCAGCAGTTTCTTTTCTTCCGGCGAAGCTTCGATCGCGAACTTGGCTTCCAGCTTCTTCAGGTCGGCCTGGTATTTCGCGGTCTGTTCCTTGATGCGGGCGAATTCCGGTTCCATGTCGGCCGGGTCGGACATCAGCGTCAGCACGCGCAGCGAACCGATACGGTCGGCCACGTTGTTGCGCATGTCGATCACGAGACGGGTAACGACGTTGTTAACGCTAACAACATGATCCAGGCGGTCCTGGATTTGCGCCAGGCGGAAAATACCCACCACGGTCACGGCCACCAGGAATGCCAGTACCAGTGCGAAACCGAGCGCCAGACGGCTACCCACCTTCATTTTGCTAAGATTCATTTCGACTCTTCGTTATTAGCGGTTATTGATGACCAGCGGTGATTGCAAGCGCTGCTTCGCGAAACTATTATTTATGAACACTTTTGATTACCTTAAGGCAATCGTCAAAGGTAGCAAACATGACTGCGAATGCAAAACAAGGGGAAGAAAACGCGGAATTGCTGTGGTTTTTCATTCCTCCTCCACACATTGAAGAACGACGAAATGTGTGTCCATAAGGAAAGTATAATTCTACGCATTGCCAAGGGGCAAGCGAAATCCTACGCGGAAATGCGTATTCTGTTTTTCTATGGGGAAATTACGACAGAATGACTGGAATGCGCACGAAACTGAGCGTTTCGTGGGATTTATGAACAAAAACAGGGCGTTGGCGCACCATTGCGGACCAGCAAAAACGTGCCGGCACGCGACGGATCGGGTGTAGATCTTGGTGTCGGACACCCTTCAGGATGTCGGACACCGGTTTTCTCACGCCACCACGATCGGTGTCGGAAGCCGGTTTCGTAACGCCACCACCAACCAGTGTCCGACACCATACAGCTGGTGTCCGACACCGAAGCGCGAACGCTGCCGAATGCATCAAGGGTGGTCGGCTGTACCTGACACACAGAGAACAGTTGCCGCAAAAATGGGGACGTACCCCATTTTCCGAGCAATGTTTCCCGAAAAAGGGGGCCCGTCCCCATTTTCTGGGCAACAGTTGGACCGCGGTGCGGCTATTTCGGCAGCGCTTCCAGCAGCAGTCCCGGGTCGCCGGCGGCCAGCCGCTTCGAGTCGGATAGCGTTTGCCGGAACTGCCGGGCGCCGTGCAGGCCCTGCATCAGGCCCAGCATATGGCGCGTGATCGTATTCAGCTTCAGGCCGCGGCCACCTTCCTTCGCCAGCTGGGCGGCGATGTACGGCATCATCGCGCGCAGTACTTCCTCGCGATTTTTCACGGGCGCGGTGTCGCCGTAATACTTGCTGTCGAACGTGGCCATCAGGTAGGGGTTGTGATACGCCTCGCGGCCCAGCATCACGCCATCCACGTGCCGCAGGTGTTCGTCGATCTCGGCCTCGGTCTTGATGCCGCCGTTGATCAGGATCTCGAATTGCGGGAAATCGCGCTTCAGGCGGTATGCGTACTCGTACTTGAGCGGCGGGATTTCGCGGTTTTCCTTCGGCGACAAGCCTTTCAGGATCGCGTTGCGGGCATGGACGATGAACGTGGTGCAGCCGGCATCGGCCACCGTGCCGACGAAATCGCGCACGAAGTCGTAGCTTTCCGTCTCGTCGATGCCGATGCGGTGCTTGACGGTCACGTCGATCGACACCGCATCGCGCATCGCCTTCACGCAGTCGCGCACCAGTTCCGGCTCGGCCATCAGGCAGGCGCCGAACGCGCCCTTCTGCACCCGCTCGGACGGGCAGCCACAGTTCAGGTTGATCTCGTCGTAGCCCCACTTCTCGCCCAGCTTCGCCGACGTGGCCAGGTCCTTTGGATCGCTGCCGCCCAGCTGCAGCGCCACCGGATGCTCTTCGTCGTTGAAGCGCAGGTGGCGCTCCACGTCGCCGTAGACCAGCGCGCCGGTCGTCACCATCTCTGTATACAGCCAGGTGTGCTTCGTGATGTGGCGGTGGAAGACGCGGCAGTGGCGGTCGGTCCAGTCCATCATCGGGGCTACGCTAATCCGGCGACCCGCGTAAGTATTGGATTTCTCTGCATTCCCCTCTGGGACGGCGTTGTTTGGCTGCATGGCTTGTATCACTAGGTATATCGATTAATCACCTGATTCAAAACGCAATGCTGCGGATGTGCTACGAAATGGCATCAGTGATTAAGATCGGAGATCAATGGCGGGACTTGGGTCAGGTGCAAGGGTTTCCGGCGGACAGACAGACCTTCTCGATGAAGGGGCGGGCAACTGCGAGGGCCGCGAAGACCGGGACGACATGATGGCACTGAAGTACCGGGACGTCCGTATCATATCAAAGATGGCCGCACCCGGCGTCATTGACCACTACACGAAGCAGATCCGGGCAGTCAACTGCTTGGCAGGAACATGGCTAACGTGCTGACCGTACTGCGGGCTAGACGCATCTTCGAAACCTTCGATTGACCGCTCTTACTTCGCGGCAGAGGCCGACGCGGGCGATCTATGGTCGCCGTCGATCTAACCTGGCTGGCAGCATGCAGAACACACAAAAACCGCTGGCGTTGACAGTAGATCCGAGCGCTACTGGATGTGCACAGACCACCACGAAATACTTGACTTACCACCGAAGTCCTCTCCCAGCTATCCATGTTCCGCTGCCACGACGGGCATCACAATTTTAAACACGCTTCAGAAATGGAACGACCTAAGATGAAAACTCACTAAACCTTAGGGGAACAATATGAAGACTTTGCTACTTACCGCTGCAGCAACTGCAACTCTTGTTTTTACTGCGTCAGCTTGGGCATGTGCCAATCCCAAATACTGTCGAAATGCAGAAGGGACGAGCGTCGTCTGTGGATGCAACGACAAGTCCACAAGCTCGGACCCGAAAGCTGGTGGTGAGAGGAAGAGATCCCCGGAGCCATCGCAGGATAATAGCGACCGAGGCAACTCACCGAAACACGATATGCCAACTCGGAAACAGTGACGAAAATCCACGGCTGTCAGTAGGCAGCTGGGTTCGAGCACCATCAGCCCCGAGAATTCAATGCAAAACAAGCACGAATTGTCGCCAGCTTATGCTCGTTCTGAAAGCTCTAATGCTTAAGGAATCTCCAACGAACGGTCGCCTCGGCGACCGTTCGTTGTGCGTCGCCATCGCACCACGACCTATTTCTTTCTCGAGAACGACCTGGCATGCATGCTTTTGGTCCGGGACAAACATGCACTCCTCCATTTCGCGCCAATGCTCGCTCTGACGGCTCAGGACAAGATGCGGGCATTAAATCACGATCTAAGCCTCGCGAAGTGCATCACAGCCTCAGAGGTGCTGTCCTAGCAGTGCAAACTGCTAAGGGAAACTTCGATATGTACGCGCAAAAGCACTGAACCGTGCGGCGCGCGCCGCATTCCGGTCCGCTCATTGCATGCCGTACGCTGGCATACGCCGCATCACCGCCGGCACGATACGTCGGTGCACGGGCGCAACGAAGAACATTTACACATGCCCCAACGGGCGGTGCACATGCACCACGGTCGACATCGACAGCCCGCCGCCTTCCCGGCACACAGAAACCTGCACGTCCAGGTGCCGGTCCGAATCGCCAAGGACGACTTCATCGTCCGACACATGCAGCAGTTCGAAAATGCCGATCCGGTCGCCGGGTCGGTAGGCACTGGCCGGCTTGGCGCGGTCGAAGCCGCCCAGCGCGCCAAGGTCCTTCAGACCGATGCGCGACACGACGGCGTTACGCAGCGCCATCATGCGGTCCACCCAGGCCGGCGTGCGTGTCACCGTGTCGAGGTAGAGCTGCAGCGCGGAACGGGGATCGGATGCCAGCGCCATGCGGTAGCTGTCGTGGAAGTGCGCGCCCGGCGTGGCGCGGTGAAGCCGGCTCGCGGCCGGAACCGGTTGTTTTACGATCGTTGCCGTCATCGCCGCAGCATAGCGCATCGCGGTAACGCGTGTGCTGCGTGCCTACGCACCGCACGGCGATGGCTGAATGCTCACATTGTTGATTGAATCTCCCCGTTCCGTTGACACCTGCTGAGCGAGTCCCGATACTCGTTTGCCGTTCTTGCATGACGGAGACCGATGGCAGCCGTGCCGAGATCGCGCCGCGCCCGCGGCACCGGCGCAGCGCGTGAGCACTGGTGGACGCCGTTGCCAGGCGCCCACTGGCGCCATACGCCCCGGCCGGGCTATCCTGCTGGCCTGACAGTCCCCGCAGTTCCACTCAACCTTCGCCTTGAGAGCACCATGACCAATCGATTCCTGCCTGCCGCCGCCGCATTCGCCGTCTCCGCCGCTTTCGCCATGCCCGCCGCCCACGCGGAAAAGCTGGCGATCACCGTGACCCACGCGCTCGACCAGGCCCGCCCCGCCGAGACGATCACCGTGCCATGGGCCGAGGTGAACCGCGTGCTGCCGGGCGCCATGCTGCAGCGGATCGCCGTGCGCGACGCCGCCGGCAAGCTGCTGCCCTACCAGGTGACGAACGTGGCGCCGCAGGCCAAGGACCCGGAAAACCGCGGCATCGCCTATGGTGACCTGATCTTCCAGCACGACTTCAAGGCCGGCGAGAAGAGCGCCACGTTCACCGTGGAGAAAACCGAGACGGTGTCGCCGCCGTTCCCCACCAAGGTCCACGCGCGCTACGTGCAGGAGCGCCTGGACGACTTCGCGTGGGAGAACGACAAGGTTGCGCACCGCACCTACGGCGCCGCGCTCGGCGCACCGGCGCCGGCCGGCGTCACCAAGGAAGTGCTGGTCACCAGCGGCAACGACATCTGGTTCAAACGCGTGCCGTATCCGATCGTCGACCGCTGGTACAACAAAGGCCATGACCACTACCACGTGGACCAGGGCGAAGGCATGGACATGTACAACGTGGGCCGCACGCTGGGCGCCGGCGGCACCGCCATCTGGGACGGCACGAAACTGGCCAAGGCAAGCAACTACACGGGCTGGAAGGTGCTGGCCAACGGTCCGGTGCGGGCGATCTTCGAGCTTTCGTACGACGCGTTCGACGCGGCCGGCACCAAGGTCTCCGAAGTGCGCCGCTTCACCGTCGATGCCGGCCATTGGTTCGACCGTATCGAATCGACGTTCACCTATGCCGGCGGCCAGCAGTTGAACGCCGTCGTCGGCCTGAACAAGACGCCGAGCGACAAGGGCCAGGACCCGCAGATCGCCACCGACCGCGTGCCGGCCGACGGCTCGCTGCGCCAGTGGGTCACGCAGAAGAGCAACGATGCGTTCGGCGTGGCGGTGGTGGTGCCGACGGCGAAGGACGCCGGTTCCGACCAGGCCAACGATTTCGTGATCGCCCCGGTCACCTCCGGCAAGCCGCTGACGTACTACGTGGGCGCGGCCTGGAGCCGTGCCGGCGAGATCAGGACCAAGGAAGAATGGGCTAAGCAGGTGGCGCTGACGGCCGCGCGGGCGAAGTCGCCCGTGAAGGTGACGGTGGCGGCGGCGAAGTAGGAATCGGATTCGCGTGCCGGGTCGCGAGGCATGCGTGTCGATTGCTTTAGCCGATAGCTGTTGGCCGCCGAACACCGGTGTCAGACACCTTTTCTGGGTGAATCTTCCAGAAAAGGTGTCTGACACCGGTTTGCTTCTTAAGTCGCCTGGTATCCCAAACCTCCCCCCCGCTCACTGTGCTGATTCTTTCCGCAGCCACCGCAGCCCCTCTCCGCCAGCCCCATAAAATACCGCGCAGGCAACCACTCCCACACCCGACATGAACATCAAACCGCTCGCCGGCCTGCTGCTCGCCCTGGCCGCCCCCGCCTCCTTCGCCGCCATGCCCGCCGACGGCTGGCGCTTCGATTTCACCGGCAAGGCCGCAGCGGGCCATACCGCCGTGCAGGCCGGCACGGCCTACGACAGCACCCGCGGCTTCGGCTATGAAGTGGACAACGGCGGGAACAACGGCGCGAACAACGGAGCTGATACAAGCACCGCCACCGCCACCGCGGCCGCCACGTTCTTCTCGGCCGACGTCCCCGAAGGGAACGTGGCCGTCACCGTCACGCTGGGCCCGGGCACGCACACGATCAAGTCGGAAGTGCGCCGGCTGATGCTGGAGAATGTCGTCGTTCCGGCGGGGCAGACGATCACGCGCACGTTCGTCGTCAACACGCGCACCCCGGCGATCGCCGCCGCGAACGGCATGAAGGCAGGTGTCGTGAACCTGAAGGCGCCGCGCGAAACGGTGCAGGAAGCGTGGAACTGGGACAGGCGCCTCACGCTCGAGATCCACGGCGGCGTCGACAAGGTCGAGATCAAGCCGGTGCAGCTTCCCACCATCTTCCTGCTGGGCGACTCCACCGTCAGCGACCAGCCGGGCGAGCCGTATGCCAGCTGGGGCCAGATGCTGACGCGCTTCTTCAAGCCGGGTGTCGCCGTCGCCAACCATGCGCAATCGGGCGAGACCTTCCGCGATTCGCTGGCGCGCCGCCGCATCGACAAGATCGTCTCGCAGCTGCGCCCCGGCGACGTGGTGCTGCTGCAGTTCGGCCACAACGACCAGAAGCAGATCAAGGCCGGCAACGGCGGCCCGTTCACCACCTATAAGGCGGAACTGCGCCAGCACGTGGACATGGTGCGCGAGGCGGGAGGGCTGCCGGTCGTGGTGTCGTCGATGGAGCGCCGCCGTTTCGATGCCGCCGGTAAGCCGGAGTCGACGCTTGCCGATTACGCCGCCGCGGCCAGCCAGTCCGCCCAGGAACTGGGCGTGCCGTACATCGACCTGAATGCCGCCAGCAAGGTGCTGTACGGCGCCCTTGGCGTGGAAGGCTCGAAGCCGGCCTTCGCACTGCCGGCGCCCGACAAGCTCGACAACACGCACCACAGCAACTATGGCGCCTACCTGCTGGCTAAGGCCGTCGTCAGCGGCATCCGCGACGCGAAGCTGCCGGTGGCTTCCCAGGTCGTCGACGGCTTCGCGTTCGATCCGGCCCGCCCCGACCCGTTCGACAAATTCGCCGTGCCGGCGAGCCCCCGCTACACCAATGAGCGTCCGCTGGGCGACGAGGCCAACCGATGATCCGAAAACTTCTCGCCACCGCCGTATTCTCCTGCGCCCTGCCCGCCTTCGCGGCCGACGCCTACCTGTTCGCCTACTTCACGAAGAACGGCGAGGACGGCTTGCACTTCGCCGCTAGCACCGACGCCTACAAGTGGGACAAGGTCGCCGGCGGCAAGAGCTTCCTGGCGCCGAAGGTGGGCAAGTCGAAACTGATGCGCGACCCGTGCATCGTGCGCGGGCCGGACGGTACGTACCACATGGTGTGGACGTCGGGCTGGAACGAGAACAATATCGGCTACGCCTCGTCGAAGGACCTGGTCACCTGGTCCGAACAGAAGGAACTGCCGGTGATGGCGCATGAGCCGGGCGTGCTGAACGCGTGGGCGCCGGAAATCGTGTACGACGACAAGCGCGGCGAATTCCTGATCTTCTGGGCCTCCACCGTGCCGGGCAAGTTCACGGAGACGGCCGGTTCTTCCGAGCAGAAATACAACCACCGGATGTACTACACGACGACGAAGGATTTCACGGCGTTCGCGCCCACGCAGCTGTTCTACGATCCGGGCTTCTCCGTCATCGACGCCACGTTCCTGCGCGCGAACGGCACGAACTACCTGATCGTGAAGGATGAAACCGTGAAGCCGCCGCGCAAGTACCTGCAGGTGGCCGAAGCGCCGGACGTGCGCGGGCCGTTCAAGCCGCTGTCGCCACCGATCACGCCGCAGGGCCTGTGGGTCGAGGGGCCGACGGCGATCCAGGCCGGCGCGGAAGTGCTGATGTACTTCGATGCCTACACCACGAAGCACTACGGCGCGCTGCGCTCGCGCGACCTGAAGACGTGGGAAAACGTGACGGACAAGATGCACTTCCCGGACGAAGGCACGCCGGTGCGCATGCGCCACGGCACCGTTATCCAGGTGCCGCAGGCTGTGCTGGCGAAGCTGCGCGCAGCCGATTAGGCGGGAGCCTGCCCTTCGTATCTCCTTGTGCTGGCGAAGCTGCGCGCAGCCGAATGAATCCGAACGAGTAACCGAGTGCGTATCGATTCACACTATGTTACTTAACGACTTGCGGTGGAAATAATGGCAACGAGGGCGGCGGGTACAATCCGGCCCACTATACCAACAACCGCCGTCACGTAATGAACCCATCGAAACTCGTCCTGCGTCCTTTGCCCGCCCTGCTGCTCGGTGCCCTGGTCGGGCAACTGGGCCTGGCGCACGCGCAGTCCGCGCCGGCCACGCCTTCGACCACGCCGCCGGCCAGCACGCCAGTCGCCGTGCCTGCCGCATCGAAGCCCGCCACCGCGCCAGCCTCTGTTACGCCCACCGTCAGCGCCAGGCCCGCCGACGAACTGAAAAAGCCGGAACAGGAAGCGCAAGCGGCAGGCGGCGGCCAGATGCAGACCGTGACGGTGGTGGCCGAACGCCCCGCCGAGCAGATCGACCGCTCGACCTATGACGTGAAGGCGGAAGTCGTGACGCCGAACGCGTCGGCGGCGGACGTGATCGCCAACGTGCCGAACGTCACCGTCGACCAGGACGGCAAGGTGGCGATTCGCGGCAACCAGAATGCGCAGATCTTCGTCAACGGCAAGCGCTCGGCCATGTTCTCCGGCGCGAACGCCGGCGATGCGCTGAACAGCTATCCGGCCGAGGCGCTGGAGTCCGTCGAGGTGATCACCACGCCGGGCGCCGAATTCGGCTCCGAAGGCGGCAGCGGCCCGATCCTGAACCTGGTCACGCGGCGCGTGCGCCCGCAGGGTTCGCAGGGGCAGGTTTCCGTGAACGTGGGCCAGGAGGGGCGCGGTGGCACGTCCCTTTCCGGCAGCTACAACGACGGCCGCCTGCAGCTGGAAGGCCAGGCGGGCGTGATGCGCAACGTGAACGAGCGCACCGGCTGGTCGGAGACCGAGACCGACGTGGGCAACGCGGTGTGGACGACACGGCGCGAGAACGACAGCCGCTCGCCGTCGCGGATCGTCATGCTCAATCCCACCATCAGCTACAACATCGGCACGACGGACCGCGCCAGCGCCACGCTGAACTTCAACCACTCGGAAAACGAAACCGGCTCCAACGAGTATTACCGCACCTACCACGGCGGTGCCACGCCTTACGAGGAATACAGCCGCGTCATCGACCGCGACAGCGAACGCACCTTCTACCAGCTCGCGCTGGGCTACGAACGCAAGTTCAGCGCCACCGAGAAGCTGAACTTCGACCTGCGCAGTTCCGGCAACCTGGCCGACACCGACAGCCGCAACCGCAACAGCTACGTGATCGCGCCGCCCACGGGTGCCCGTCCTGAAAGCACCAACGGCAACGAGACCACCAACCGCCTGACCGAGTTCAGCATCGACTACCAGAAGCGCGTCACGCCGATGTTCAACTTCAAGGGCGGCGTGAAAGTGGGCCGCAGCACCGGCCAGTCGGATGCCGACTACTTCAACATCGATCCGCTGACCGGCGAGGAAGTGATCGACGACGACCGCGCCAGCGCATTCCGCAACACCGAGCGCACCTACGCCGTGTACGTGTCGCCGAACCTGCGGATCGACGAACACTGGGCTGTCCTGCCCGGCCTGCGCTACGAGCGCGTGGAACGCCACATCGACTACATCAACCAGGACAACTCGGCCAGCGACGCCACCAGGAAGCTGCTGCCAAGCCTGCACGTGCAGTACGGCTGGGGCGAGCGCGGCGCGGCGATCACGGGCGGCTACTCGCGCCGCATCAGCCGGCCGCAGCTCAGCGACATCAATCCGAACCTGCAGTATGTCGACGACCAGAACTACACGCAGGGCGATCCGCGCCTGGCGCCGACCCGCAACGACAAGTACGAGCTGAAATACACCGACACGTGGCTCACGTGGCTGAACGCCAACCTGTCGGTGTACCGCGAGAAGGACAGCCCGCTGCTGGGCCGCTTCCTGACGCCGGTGCCGGGCAGCACGGCGGTAGTCAGCGAAGCCGTCAACTTCGGCGCGCGCACCAACGACGGCATCAGCATCAACCTGCAGGGCCGCCCGACGCGCGAAGTCAACCTGAGTGGCACGGTCGGCTTCCGGCGCGTGCAGCAGTCCTACCTCGCGACGCTGACCAACGCCGACGGCGCGCGGTATTCGGTGGAGACGGAGCGCGCCCGGAACACCCCGACGCTGCAGCTGCGCGCGCAGTATTCCGGCATTCCGAACCACCAGCTGCAGGTGAACGGCAACTACACCGGCCGGGCGCTGAACGGGCTGTACGAGACGGATTCGAACTGGCAGGCGCACCTGTCGTGGAGCTGGCGCTTCGCACCGCAATGGACGCTGCGCACCAGCGTCCGCGACGTCTTCGACAGCAACGTCAACCGCCTCACGCAGGTCTCGGACACGGTGCGCCAGGTCAGCTACAGCGAGCAGCAGGGCCGCACCTTCACCGTGGCCCTGAGCTACAGCTTCGGCGGCGTCTCGGGCGACCCGGGCCTGCGCAACAACCCCGGCATGTTCCGCGGCCCGCAGGGCGACGGCCCGCGCGGCCCGGGTCCCGGCGGCTTCAATCCCGGCGGCGGCTTCGGCCCCGGCATGTAAGCACCACAGCCGCACGCGGCACACCTGGTGTCAGACACCTTTTCCCGCCCGCGGGAAAAGGTGTCTGACACCGGTTTTCCATTGATGTCGCAAATAGCGTTCGCGTACAGGGGGCGAAGCAGGGGTTTCGCGGAGTACACTCCGCGCATGCGAAGCGGTGCTCCCTTACAAGGGAGCACTCCTTCCTGTCCCCGGTAAGTGTCAGCATCCGAGGCATCCACCTTCGCTGACAGGGGACTGACCCCGGTTTTTGCACGCGTACAGTCCCACCCTCTCCAATCAACAATGCGAGCAAAAGGCCTGCAAAGCGCTCACCGCATTGCACCGCCCCTTCATATCGGCTACTGTCACTCCGGATCGAGCGCGCGCATCGAACGCACGAGCTGCAAGCGCAGCCACCATTAACCCCGGAGACGATAGTTCAAGTGAAGAAGACCCCGTTCAAACTGAAGGCTGGCCGGCTGCTGATCGGCACGCTGCTCGCCTGCACCTCCCTGCAGCTGATGGCGCAGGAAGCCCCTGTCGCGCAAGAGAAGGGCCCGGCCGCCGCGGATGCGATGCTGCACGCGCTCGTCGTGAAATACCCGAACCCGTACCGCGCGATGGAAGCGGCCGAAGTGAAGGCGGTGATGGACCGCGTGTTCACGTACCTGGACGCCACCACGCCGGCTGAACTGATCGACAAAACCTCCCAAGCGCCGATCGCAAAGCTGGACAAGGCCAATCCGGAAGCCGTGCTGAAGCCGGGCGACTTCCGCCTGACCAGCTATGAATGGGGCGTGACGTACGCCGGCATGCTGGCCGCCGGCGCCGCCACGGGCGACAAGCGCTATACCGAATACACGACGAAGCGCCACCAGCTGCTGGCCGACCTCACGCGCCTGTACCTGCCGTCGGTGAAGGCCGATCCGGTCAATGCGCAGGCGCCGATCAAGAGCTTCCTGAACCCGCACGCGCTGGACGACGCGGGCGCGCTGTGCATGAGCTTCCTGAAGGCGAAGCAGATGGGCTCGAAAGTGAACTATGGCCAGATGGTCGACATCTGCGGCAAGTTCGTCACCGAGAAGGAATACCGCCTGCCGGACGGCACGCTGGCGCGCGGCGGTCCGGATGGCAAGGGCGGCAACAAGCAGCGTCCGCTGACCAACACGCTGTGGCTGGACGACATGTTCATGGGCGTGCCGACCATCGCGCTGCTGGGCAAGGATACCGGCAACGCGAAGTACTACGACGACGCCGTCAAGCAGGTGCTGCAGTTCTCGAAGCGCATGTTCAACCCGCAGCTGGGCATCTACATGCACGGCTACGTGGAAGGCCTGCGCGACCATCCGGAGCTGCACTGGGCGCGCGCCAACGGCTGGGCCATCATGGCGATGGTCGAGGTGCTGGAAGTGCTGCCGAAGAACCACAAGGGCTACAAGGCGGTCGAGGACCAGCTGCGCGCCCATGCGAAGGGCCTGGCCAAGTTCCAGCACAAGGACGGCCTGTGGCATCAGCTGATCGACCGTAACGACTCGTACCTTGAAACGTCCGCCACGGCGATCTACACGTACGCGATCGCGCGCGCCGTCAACCGCGGCTACCTGGACAAGGAAATGTACGGCCCGATGGCCAACCTGGCCTGGAACGCGGTGGCCCAGAAGGTCAATGCGAAGGGCGAGATCGAAGGCATCTGCGTGGGCACCGGCATGGCGTTCGATCCGGCGTTCTATTACTACCGCCCGACCAGCACCCGCGCCGCGCACGGCTACGGCCCGCTGCTGCTGGCCGGCGCCGAGATCATCGAGATGAACAAGAAGTTCAAGTTCGGCCTGAACGACAGCGGCTTCATGTTCCAGGGCCAGCGTTAAGCGAACCATGTGGCAGCGACGCGGCCGCGCTCCCCTTCCGGGACCGCGGCCGTTTTTTATGACAGCAGGAGACAGCAATAGTGAAGACAACGATGACACTGTGCGCGGCCGCCGTCGCGACAGCGATGATGGCCGCCTGTGGCACGACGGGCACGCAGCCTTCCGGCAGTTCCGCCGCGCCCGGCAGCGCGGCCACGATCGCCACCGCGATGGTGCCGGCGAAGACCGCCATGCAGCTGGAAAAACTGGACCGCGGCGCCGTGGCCGTGCGCGGCAGCGATGGCACGCTGGTGAGCTGGCGCGCGCTGGCGACCGATGCGCCGGGCCTGGCGTTCAATGTCTACCGCGACGGTAAAAAACTGAACGCGGAACCGCTTGCCACGTCGACCAGTTTCAATGACGCGGCCGGCGGCACCGGCGCGTACGAAGTGCGCGAAGTAGTGAACGGTACGGAAGGTGCCGCCAGCAAGGCGCTGGCCATCGACGGCTTCCTTACCGTGCCGCTGCGGCGCCCGGACGGCGGCAAGACCGCTGATGGCAAGGAGTACACGTACAACGCCAACGATGCGTCGGTGGCCGACCTCGATGGCGACGGGCAGTACGAGATCGTGCTGAAATGGGACCCGAGCGCATCGCAGGACAACTGCTGCGCGGGCTTCACCGGCAACGTGCTGCTCGATGCCTACAAGCTGGACGGCAAGCTGCTGTGGCGCGTGAACCTGGGCCCGAACATCCGCGCGGGCGCCCACTACACGCAGTTCCAGGTGGCCGACTACGATGGCGACGGCAAGGCGGAGCTGATCGTCAAGACGGCGGACGGCACGCGCGACGGCACCGGCAAGACGATCGGCGATGCCGGCGCAAACTGGGTCAGCGGCAGCGGCGAGATCGAGCAGACCGACCGCACCGGTTCGCGCCGCACCGAGGACGGCAAGCTGATGGCCAGCTTCGCGGGGCGCATCCTGAAGGGGCCGGAATACCTGTCCGTGTTCGAAGGCGCCACGGGGCGCGTGCTGGACACCATCCCGTATCCATCGAAACGGGGAGATGTCGACAAGGGCGGCGACAACCCGGGCGGCGACGAGCTGAAGGCACGCTGGGGCGATGCCTACGCGAATCGCTCCGACCGCTACCTGGCCGGCACCGCCTGGCTGGACGGCAAGCGCCCGAGCGCCGTCTTCGCGCGCGGCTACTACGCTCGTACCACGATCGCCGCCGTCGACTTCGCTGGCGGCAAGCTGAAACAGCGCTGGTACTTCGATTCCGAAGCGGCCGGCGTGCCGAAAGGGTACTCGGGCCAGGGCAACCACCAGTTCAGCGTCGCCGACGTGGATGGCGACGGCCGGCACGAGATCGTCTACGGCGCGATGGCGCTGGACGACGACGGCAAGCCGCTGTGGACGACCGGCATGGGGCACGGCGATGCGATGCACGTGGGCGACCTCGATCCGGCCCGCCCGGGGCTGGAAAAATGGGGCGTGCACGAGAACATGGCGATGGCGCGGAACCGCGGCGCGGCGATGGTCGATGCGCGCACCGGCGAAGTGCTGTGGTCCACTGCCGCCGCGAAGGATACGGGCCGCGGCGCGACGGGCGACATCGATCCCCGCTTCCCGGGCGCCGAGGCGTGGTCGGCGGCGTCGCCGAACCTGTTCGATGCGAAGGGCAACGTGATCGCCCAGGCGCGCCCGGGCCAGATGAACTTCATGGCGTGGTGGGATGGCGACCTGCAGCGCGAACTGCTGGACGGCACGAAGATCTCGAAATGGAACTGGCAGGCCGGCCGCGCCGATGTACTGCTGGACGCGCAAGGCGCCGCCTCCAACAACGGCACCAAGTCGAATCCCGCGCTGTCGGTGGATCTGTTCGGCGACTGGCGCGAGGAAGTCATCTGGCGCGCCGCCGACAACAACAGCCTGCGCATCTACTCGACGGCGATCCCGACCACGCACAAGCTGACCACGCTGATGCACGACCCGCAATACCGCGCCGCCATCGCCTGGCAGAACACGGCGTACAACCAGCCGCCGTGGCCGTCGTACTACATCGGCGAAGGCATGCCGAAGTAGAAACCCGCACCTCTCGATCCGCTGGTGTCAGACACCTTATCCGGCTTCATGGATAAAGGTGTCTGACACCGGTTTTCCTTCTTGGAGCCTTTGTTCGGCGAAAACCGGTGTCTGACACTGTTCCGGGCCTTGCCCGGAACAGTGTCAGACACCAGGCGCATCACACGTTGTCAACAGCTCGATGCTTCCACCTGCCGCCCCTGCGCCGACAGCCACTTGTCCACCAGCCCGCCCGGCAGCCCCTTCACCGCGGCGACGACGCGCTGCGCGTTGAACGAGGCGCCGGCGTCGTTGGTGTGCGTGCGCGCGTCGCTGAAGTACGTGTCGACGACGCCCGCGCCGATACGGCGGTAGCCTTCGGTGATCGCCATCGTCAGGTCGGCGAACAGTGCGCCGTGGCGCTCCGCCACTTCCCGGTCCCACCGGGCGAAGTTCTCGAAATCGCGGCGGTCCTGCCACGCGTCGCGGTGCGGGACCGGCGACAGCAGCACCACCGTAGCACCCTTCGCCTTCGCATCCTGCACGTAGCGCGCCATGTACCAGCCGAACGTGTGCACCTGTTCGACCGTGCCGTCCGGCTTTTTGTCTTCGACTGTCTCCGGGCCGGTGCCGGGGCCGGACGCGCGGCCTTTCATCGCCGGGTCGCCGATCCTGCCGCCGTCGTTGTGGCCGAACTGGATCAGCACCACGTCGCCGGCTTTCAGCTGGTCCAGCACCCTCTGCCAGCGCCCTTCCGTCAAGAAGGTGCGGCTGCTGCGCCCGCCGATCGCGTGATTGACGACGTTGACCCTGGCCGTGTCGAAGTACGGTGCGATACGCTCGCCCCAGCCGATATGGCCGCTCGCACCGCCGCTCTTCACCGTCGAATCGCCGACCAGGTGCAGCGTGGGCAGCGCGGCGTTCGCGGCCTGCTCGGCCTTCACGGATTTTGAATCGACGACCGGGCGGTCGTCTTCGCTGGCGGGGATGGGGGGATTGGCCGGGATGGCTCTCCCGCGCTCGTTCAGTGCGGCGACCAGCGGATGGAGATTCAGCGCCCTGATGCCGCCGACGACGATGCGCGCGTTCAGGTCGGCGCCGGCCCAGTTGGTGTGGACCGATTCGTCCGGCGTCACCAGCGGGAACAGTTTCATGACTTCGTCGCGGCCGATCTCGTCGTAGCGGCGCGCGGCCAGCTCATTCAGGTCGATGAAGCCGGCATTCTCGCGGCGCGCCACCTCCCTCGCCCAGCCCGCGTAATCGCCGGCATTGCGGCGCACCTTGCCGTCGTCGCCCCAGCGCTTGCGCGGAATCAGCGACACCACGACCGGTGTCGCGCCCTTTGCGCGGATCTGCGCGATGTAGTCGGCCAGGTACCAGCCGTAGCTGTGCACCGTCTCGCGCTGCTTCGTCAGCAGGTTGTCGATTTCCTCGGTCTCGTTGCCGGTGCCGCGGATCGTGCCGCGCGCGCGGCTGGTGTCGTTGATGGCGCTGGCGTCGTTGTGCCCGAACTGCATCAGCACCACGTCGCCCTTCTTGACCAGCGCGAGGGTACGCTGCCAGTGGCCGCTGGTCACGTAGGTGCGGCTGGACAGCCCGCCGACGGCGCGGTTGACGACGTTGACCTTCGACTGGTCGAAGTAGTTCGCGATCGGGTTGCCCCAGCCCCACTGGCCGGCCGGGCCCTTGCCCTGCCCGTCGTCGTGGCCGTTGCGCACCGTGGAGTCGCCGATCAGGACCAGCGACGGCAGTGACGGATTGGCCGGTTCCGGCAGCACCACCTGTGCCTTGGCCGGATCGGTATTCACAGCCGCCGGCAGCGGGGAGGCGGCGGGCGCCTGGGCCATGGCGAACGATTGGCAGAACAGGAAAAGCAGGAGGGATTGAAGGTATCGTTTCATGGACTCATTCTACGGCAGCGGTTTTGGCGGAGGTCCGGGAGGCTTTCAAACGCTCAGCAAGATGAGTGGACCGGGGGTGCGCAAACGCCCGGCCGGGCGCACAATCGGCCCTTTCGACCCGGGGCACACTCGATGAACACCTCTACCCTGCTGCGCGCCGCCGTGTGCGTGGCGCTCTGCTTCAGCACCGCCGCCCATGCCGGCATCGGCCAGCGCTTTCCTTCCGAACGCAAGGTCGTCAAGGACCCCGTCACCGGCACGATGCTGACCTTCCTCACCAGCACGCCGCAGGGCGACTCGAAGATCTACCCGACGCACCCGCAATGGACGTCGGACGGCAAGTGGCTGGTGTTCCGCTCGAACCGCGTGCAAGGCGAGGCGATGGCCGTCAACGAGGCTTCCGGCGCGCTGGTGCAGGTAACGGAAGGCGGCTACACGGGCATGCTGAACCTGGCGCAGAAATCGATGAAGCTGTTCTTCATGCGCCAGGCGGCCGAGAAAGGCGTGCTGCAAATCGTGGAAGTGGACCTGGCGGCCGTGTTCCGCGACAGCGCGGCCGGCAGCATGAAGGCGCCGGACGCGTACCAGCGCATCGCCGGCACCACGCCGGCCGACCTGGAAGCGGGCGGCGACATGGCGCTCGACGCCGACGAGGAATGGGTGTACTTCCGCGTGGGCCGCAACGCGGCGGCAAAGCACCTGCCGGCAGGCGCGAAGATCGAAGAGAACTTCGGGCCGCGCAACATGGGCGCCGGTCCGAACGGCATTGCGCGGATGAATGTGAAGACCGGCGAAATCCGGCACGTGGTGTCGGTCGGCTTCCAGATCGGCCACATCCAGGCCAACCTGTGGAACCCGGGCGAGATCGTGTTCTGCTGGGAGACCGGCGGCAAGTCGCCGCAGCGCACGTGGACCGTGCGCTCGGACGGTACCGGCCTGCGCCCGCTGTACCCGGAAGCGCCGTACGAATGGGTGACGCACGAGGCCGTGATCACGAAGGATGAAGTGGCGATGGCGCTGATGGGCCACCGGCCCGTGAAGGATGGCGGCGGCGGTGTCGCTGCGCCGGCGACCGGCGTCTACGGCGCCAATCCCGGCCAGGATGCCGCGTGGGGCGACGCCGGTACGCGCGAAAAGCCGACCGGCCTGGCCATCGTCAACCTGCGCACCCGCGAAATGACGATCGCCGGGCAGACGCCGTCCGGCAGCGGCCTGTGGCACGTGCACGGCTCGCCCGACGGCCGCTTCGCCGTCGGCGACGATTTTGCCCGCTCGCTGTGGCTGATCGACCGCAAGACGCGCGAGATGAAGCTCCTCACCACGGGCCACAAGGACACCGCGGCCGACCATCCGCACCCCACCTTCAATGCCGACGGCACGAAGATCCAGATCCAGTCGGCCATGCTGTCGGCGGATGGCAAGGCGATGAACATCGTCGTCGTGCCGGTGCCGAAGGAGTGGCTGAAGCGGAAGCAGTGATGGATACTCCGCTGTCGCTGCTACCGTTGCGATAAGCGGATTGTGATTGTGCAGATAGCGCTTGCGATGCTGGTGTCGGACACCGCGGTGTCGGACACCGGTTTTTGCCTGCGATGGCCAATGCGCTTACAAGAAAACCGGTGTCCGACACCATGAACCCGGTGTCCGACACCAGGTATCGATTTCTCAAGTGACGCCAACCGAATGGAATTTTCGGCTCTTACAGCTTTTCGAGCCTCACATTGCGCAGCTGGTACGCCGCGCCTTCCAGCTGGAAGCCGATGCGGCCCTCGGCCGGCTGCGCCTTCGTGATGCGGTTCTGGGTGCGCGCCTTGATGACGGGCTGCGCGCCGGGGGCGCTGGTGGGCGGTTCGGCGAACGTGGCGGCGGCCATCGCACCGGCCGATGCACACAAAGCCAGCAGTCCCGTGCACAATATCCTCTTGATCATTACACTTCCCCATTCATGAAAAAATTCGTCCTGCCCATCCTGCTTGCCATGACCTTTTCCTGCGCCGCCGCTGCCGCCCCGAACGTTCTTCCCCTGTGGCCCGAAGGGGTGCCCGGCAAGAAGGACATCGGCCCTGAACAGAACGGCAAGGGCTATATCCAGAACACGTCGAACCCCACGCTCACGCTGGTCGGCCCGGCCGTCGACCGCCCGAACGGCACCGCCATCATCGTGGCGCCGGGCGGCGGCTACGTGCGCCAGGCGGTCGACCGCGAGGGCACCCAGTATGCCACCTGGCTCAGCACCCTCGGCGTGACGACGTTCGTGCTGAACTACCGGATGCAGGAGTTCGGCCACCCGGCCCCGCTGCAGGACGTGCTGCGCGCCGTGCGCCTGCTCCGTTCGCGCGCGGCCGAATTCGGCATCGACCCGAACCGCATCGGCGTGATGGGCAGTTCGGCCGGCGGCCACCTCGCGGCCAGCGCCGGCACGCTGTTCGACAACCCGGCCGGCCGCACCGGCACGGACCTGGACAAGGTCAGCGCCCGCCCCGACTTCCTCGTGCTGATGTATCCGGTGATCGCGATGGAAGGCCCGGCCGCGCACATGGGGTCGCGCAAGGCGCTGCTGGGGGCCAATCCTTCGCAGGAACTGGTGCAGCTGATGTCCGTCGACCGCCAGGTTACGCCGCGCACGCCGCCCACGCTGCTGATCCATACGCAGGCCGATGCCGCGGTGCCGGTCGAGAACAGCATCCTGTTCTACCAGGCCCTCACGAAGAACAAGGTGCCGGCCGAGATGTACCTGTTCGAACAGGGTGCGCACGGCATGGGCATGCGCGACGGCCTGGCCAACGCCTCGCAATGGCCGCGCCGCGCCGAGGAATGGCTGCGCGCCCGTGGGCTGCTGACGCCGGCCGCGCCGGCGGCGAAGTAACTCGCCGGAATCCGGATGGGGGCATGCCTCGGTCAGCCCGGCCCCCGCTCGGCAGCTTTTTCTTCTTCCTCGATCTCTTCCTCGACTTTTTCCTCGATGCGCCGGTCGGGAATCAGCCACATCACGGCTACCGCCGCGTAGGCCAGGAATCCGAACCACGCCGTCACGAAGGACAGGGCCACGCCTGCCCCGTACAGGATGATGGAATACCTGCCCTTGCGGTCTTCGCCGATGGCTTCGGCCAGCGTGGCATTCTTCGGGTGGTTGGAGATCAACCGCCGCGCCAGCAGCGCGTAGGCGACGGCGCACATGCAGAGCACGAACCCGTAGGCAGCCGTCGGCGCCGTCTCGAAGTGGTTCTCGCCCATCCAGCCGGTAACGAAAGGGATCAGCGACAGCCAGAACAGCAAGTGCAGGTTGGCCCACAATACGCCGCCGCTGACTTCCTTCACGGCGTGGAGCAGGTGATGGTGGTTGTTCCAGTAGATGCCCACGTACACGAAGCTGAGCACATAGCTGATGAATACGGGCCAGAGCGGCAACAGCGCCCCGAAATCCGGATCGTGGGGAACTTTCAGTTCCAGCACCATGATCGTGATGATGATGGCGATAACGCCGTCGCTGAAGGCTTCCAGCCGGTTCTTGCCCATTGGGTGCTCCCTCAAGCATGTTGGTTTCAGCCATAATGCCACCATGCCCGAACACACCCCCGCACCCGACCAGGAAACGCTGATCGCCCAGCTCGACCAGATCGCCGCCGGCCTGGCGCAAACCTTTGCGCCGTTCTGCGAAGTCGTCGTGCACGACCTGCGCGACCCGGACCACGCGATCCTCGCCATCCACAACAACCTGTCCGGCCGGGCGCCCGGCGATCCGGCCACCGAGCTGGGGCTGGCGCGCATCGCCGACAGCGCGTACCCGCAGGTGGTGGCCAACTACGCCAACCGGTTTGCCGATGGCCGCCCGGCCAAGAGCACGTCGATCGGCATCAAGGATGCGCAGGGCAGCTACGTGGCGGCACTGTGCCTGAACGTGGACATGTCGATGTTCCGCTCGATGCAGAACGCGCTGCAGCAGTTTTCCGCCACCGGCGCGGCGCCGTTCCAGGAATCGCTGGACCCGGCCAACGCCGAGGCGATCCGCCGCCGCATCGACCAGTATGCGGCCGGCCTGGCGGCGTCGCCGCAACTGCTGAAGGCCGACGACCGGCGCGCGCTGATGCGCGAGCTGAAGGCCGCCGGCTTCCTGGAAGTGCGGCGCGCGATGGAAATCGCGGCCGCGCATCTGGGCATCTCGCGCGCAACCGCCTACAACGACGTCAAGTAGCATGGCGGTTTGCATGCGTGCCGATTGCCTCGGCCGGTAGCTGTTGGCATCCGAACACCGGTGTCAGACACCATTTTGAGCAAAGCTCAAAATGGTGTCTGACACCGGTTCTCCGCCGCGTACTACGTCAAGCGGATCGGCCCGCAAAGTGGAACAACTGCGGCAGCGCCCACTCCTTGGGACGATTGCCGGGCTCCACCTCCATCAGCTCCGCCATGTAATCCCACCACCGCTTCATGACCGGCTGCTGCGGCAGCTCGCCGATCGGCGCGCCATCCTTTACCTTCAGCACGGCGAACAGCGACAGCGTGTCTTCATCGAGGAAGATGGAGTAATCGAAAATGCCGGCGCCGTCGAGCGCCGCGGCGAGGTCGGGCCACAGCTCGTCGTGGCGGCGCTTGTACTCCTCCACCACGCCGGGCTTCAGCTGCATCCTGAATGCTTTAGTCGTGTACGTCATTTGATCGCCATCTTCTTCAGTTCGGCGGCAGCCTGCATGAAGCCGCCCACGCCATAGTTGTAGCTCGACGACGGCCGGTAGTGCGCCGGCTCGGCGCCCGTCTGCTGGATGCCGCCCAGGCGGCCGTCCGCGTAGATATGGTTCTTCACCAGCGCGGTCCAGGCCTTTTCGATCACGGGGCGGTAGGTCTTCTCGTCCAGGTAGCCGTTGTTCACGCCGTAGGCCATGCCGTGGATGAACATCGCCGCCCCGGACGTTTCGGCCAGTGGCCAGGCCTGCGGGTCCAGCAGGCCGGCGTGCCACTCGCCGTTTTCATCCTGGATCGACGCCAGCTTGGCCGACATCTCGCGCAGCTGCTGCACGTAGAACGGCCGGTTCGGGTCGTCCTTCGGCGTCAGGTCGAGCACCTTGGCCAGGCCGGCCATCACCCAACCCTCGCCGCGCGACCAGAAGATCTTCTTGCCGTTCGGCTCGCGCTTGTTCGGGTCCTCGTAAGCGGTATCGCGCGCGAACAGGTGCTCTTCCTTGTCGTACAGCAGGTCGTAGGTTTTCTTCCACTGCTCGTGCACATAGTCGGCATAGCGCTGCTCGCCGGTGGCCTGCGCCATCTTCAGCCACACTGGCGGCGCCATGAACAGCGCGTCGCACCACCACCACGGCAGGCGCGGGTCGTTCGGCCTCAGCGTGTCCAGGTCGATCAGCACGTCGAGGTATTTCTTCAGCGTGGCGATCTTCTCCGGGCTCGGTTCCTCCAGGTACAGGTCCAGGTACATCTGGCCGATGCTGATGTCATCCGCGTTTGGGTACTGGCCGGCGCGCAGCGACCAGTCGAAGCCCTTGGCCAGCTTCAGCATCGCGTTGCGGTACTTCGGATCGCCGGTCGCCTTCGACGCATCCATGAAGCCGGCATAGGTCACGCTGGCCGTCCAGATCTGGTCGGTGTATTCCATCGTGCGGCGCAGCTGCCAGTCGGCCACCTTGCGCAGCACCTTGTCGATATCCTTCTTCGTGATGGCCGGCGACAGGTCCGTGGCCAGCGGGCCGGCATCCTCCGGCGCATCGCCGAACTTGCGGCGGATGTCCTTGTCGATGATTGCCTGCATCGCAGCGGTCGGCTGCGGGTAGTCGGTCTTCGGCGACTGGGCATACAGCGCGGTGCTCGCGCACAGGGTCAGAACGGCAACGGCCAGCGTAGTGAAGCGTTGTTTCATCGGTTGTTTCATGACTTGTCCTGTTCTTCAAAGCTCTTCTTGGAGGGATCTTCCTTGATCGGGCGCGGCTGCACCACGAAGCTGCCTTGGGCCAGGCCGCGCACGGCCTTGCCGTCTTCCATCTCGACCGGCTTGCCCAGCTTGAGCCGGGCATTCTCGAACGTCCAGTCGGCGATGTCGTAGAGGTGGCCGCCCTGCTCCGCCTGGATGTCCAGGTTCTTCAGCGTGAAGCGCGTGGCCGGCTTTTCCTTGTAGCTGTCCACTTCGAACGCCGTCTTCGCGCCGGTGGCCTTGATGTTCCAGATCTGCACGTCGCGCAGCTGGGCCATGCCCTGCTCTTTCGGCACCTGCGTGGCCAGCACTTTCCAGTACGGCGGCACGTCCTTCACGTCATCCGGAATCTTCGCGTAGCTGTAGCTGGGGTTCCAGTTCATCGTGATACGCAATACCACCGGCGTGCCCTTCATCGTGAAGTCGTGCAGGCGGATGTTCTCGCCGAAGCCGCCGCGCGTGTGGGCCGACTTGAACAGGATGCCGACCGGTACCTTGTCGAGCACCGTGATGTTGTAGGCCTCGATGTTGCGGAAGCCGCCCGAGGTTTCGCTGCCGAAGGTGAAGCCGGCAGCACCGGACCGGACGATCGAGTCGCGCACGACGACATCCTCGGTGCGCCGCGCCACGCGCAGGCCATCCGAATCGCGGCCCGCCTTCATGCACAGCGCATCGTCGTTGACGTCGATGTCGGCGTTCTGCACCAGGATCTTCTTCGAGGAATCGATGTCGATGCCGTCGGTGGACGGGCCCAGGCCATCCTGGTTGTTGCGGATGATGACGCCGTCGATCGTCACGCTTTCCGAGTAGCAGATATGCACGGTCCAGAAGCCGGCGCGCTTGAGCAGCAGGCCGCCGCCCAGTTTTACGTCCTTCGAGTCGAACACCTGTATCAGGCGCGGGCGCTGCGCATCGTAGTCGGAAGCCCAGCGCAGGCCGCGCGGCTCGTACTGCTTGCGCAGCGTCCAGTAGCTGTCCCAGAACACCTTGCCGTCGCCATCGATCGTGCCCTCGCCTTCGATCCTGGCGTTGTCCTGCTGGTAGACGTTGACGAGGGCCGCCGGCCATTTCATCTCGATGCCGGCGATGCGGGTGGGCAGTACCGGGTAGTCCTTGATGTCCTGCGATCCCAGCAGCGTGACGCCTTTGCCGACCTTCAGCGTGACGCCGCTCTTGACGAAGATCGAACCGGTGAGATAGGTCCCCGCGGGGAAGGTAACGGTGCCGCCCTGCTTCGCCGCGGCATCGATGGCGGCCTGGATGGCCTTGGTGTTCATGGTCTTGCCGTCGGGCTTTGCGCCGTATTTGGCGACGCTGAAGTCGGGCGAAGCCGCTGCGGCGTGGGTCGCGTTTGACATCATGAACGCGGCCGACAGCAGGATTGCTGCGAGCGCGCGTAGCCAGTGGGTCATGGGTCTCCTCCTGTGTTTTTATAGGTGCAGCATGCGGGCCTGGTGTCGGACATCTTTTCCGGGCGCTTTATCCGGAAAAGGTGTCGGACACCGGTATGTGCATGCCTTGCCACTACCCGCCAGAAAACCGGTGTCAGACACTATTTCCGGGTGAAACATCCGGAAATAGTGTCTGACACCAGTAATTCGAGGCGCGAACGCTATCCGCGACTTCGGGGTTTGCTGCTACAGACGATTGCTACTACGGACGTGCAAAAGCCTGCCCGCGAAGCGGGCAGGCATGAACAACAAGGCTTAAACGATGCCGCTGCTGCTGGCGCCGGCCTTGGCCGGGCGGCGCTCGGCGGCGCTGTCGCGGTAGCCCGACGAGCGGTAAGCGGCGACCGGGTCGGCGGCGCCGCCGGCGCGCACGCGGGCCATCGCCAGGATCGCCGACACGTCGGTGCGGTAGGCTTTCTTCAGCGTTTGCGCGGCGTTCAGCACGTCGTTCGATTCCTGGAACGCGCGCAGTGCGTTGCGGTCCACCAGCGCGGCCTGCACGAAGGCGCGCTGCACTTCCACGGCGGAGGACATCAGGCTTTCGATCGGATCGGTCACGTTGTGCGACTGGTCCAGCATGTAGGCCGGGTTGAAGTCCGTGGCGCCGCTCTTCGCGCGTTCGGCCGCGTCGGCCAGCTCGTTGAAGACCAGGAACAGCTGGAACGGGTTGATCGAGCCGGAATCCAGGTCGTCGTCGCCGTACTTGCTGTCGTTGAAGTGGAAGCCGCCCAGCTTGCCGAACTGCGCCAGGCGCGCCACGATCATCTCGATGTTCGTGTTCGGCGCGTGGTGGCCCAGGTCGACCAGGCATTTCGCCTTCGGACCCAGTTCCGTGGCGGCCGCGAAGCTGGTACCCCAGTCGGCGATCACGGTGGCGTAGAACGCCGGTTCGAACAGCTTGTGTTCGATGAACACGTTCCAGTCGGCCGGCAGTGCGCCGTAGATGTCGCGCATGCTGTCCAGGTAGCGTTCCAGCGAGCCGCGCAGGTTGTTCTGGCCGGGGAAGTTGGCGCCGTCGCCCACCCACACGGTCAGCGCCTTCGAGCCCAGCTTCTGGCCCAGTTCGATGCAGTCGATGTTGTGCTGCACGGCTTGCGCGCGCGCCGCGCCGGATTGCGCCGACAGGCTGCCGTACTTGTAGGTGTGGTCCTGGCCCTGCTGGTCCTGGAAGGTGTTCGAGTTCACGGCGTCGAAGCCCAGGCCGTAGCCGTCGGCGATTTCCTTCAGCGCTGCCGGGTCGTCGGTGCGGTCCCACGGGAAGTGCAGCGACACGGCCGGCGTGGCGCGCGTCAGCTGGTTGATCACCGCGCAGTCTTCCATCTTCTCGAACACGTTGCGCGGCTCGCCGCGGCCGGCGAAGCGGGCGAAGCGGGTACCGCCGGTGCCGGCGCCCCAGCTCGGCACGGCCACGGCGAAGGTGCCGGCCAGTGCCGTCAGCTTTTCGATGTCGACGCCGCGGCGCGCCAGCATGCCGCCCAGTGCTTCGTAGTCGGCCTGCAGGTCTGCCTGCTGCTGCGCGTTGTGCTCGGCCACCAGGTTCGTGTCGATCACGGGATTCTTAATGTCGGTCATGCTCGTCTCCTTCAAGTACCGCCGCCGCGACGGGGCGCGGCGGCTTGCGTTTGGCTATTTGTATTATCGGCTAAAAAGCGTCGGCTAAAACGTTGGCTGACAGCGATCAGCGCGTGAACGCACCGGCGTTGCCGGCATCCACGTTGAGCACGTTGCCGGTGCTCTTCGCGGCCTTGTCGCTGGACAGGAAGTACACGGCTTCGGCGATGTCTTCCGGCAGCACCGAGCGCTTCAGCATGCTGCGGTCGCGGTAGAACGCTTCCACGTCGTCCGCCTCGATCTTGTTCGACTGGGCGCGTTCCTGCTTCCACTTGCCGTCCCAGATCTTCGAGCCCTTGATCACGGCGTCCGGGTTGACCACGTTGACGCGGATGCCCAGCGGCGCGCCTTCCAGCGCCACGCAGCGCGCCAGGTGGATCTCGGCGGCTTTCGCGGTGCAGTAGGCCGATGCGCCGGCCGATGCGACCAGGCCGTTCTTCGAGGCGACGAACACCATCGAACCGCCCAGCTTCTGCGTCTTCATCATGCGGAAGGCGGCGCGGCTGGCCAGGAAGTAGCCCTTGACGAGGATGTCCTGGTTACGGTCCCACACTTCGACCGTGGTGTCTTCCAGCGGCGCCGACGAGGCGATGCCGGCATTCGAGATCAGCAGGTCGACACCGCCGAAGCGCAGCGCCGATTCCGTGAACACCGCTTCCACCTGCTCTTCGCTGGTGATGTTGCCGGTGATCGTGGCCACGTTGTCCTTGCCGGCCACCTTGGCCAAGGCGCTCTTCGCCTCTTCCAGGGCGCCGCCGTCGATGTCGGTCAGCAGCACGCAGGCGCCTTCGGACAGCAGCTGCTTCGCCACCGCCTGGCCGATGCCGCCGGCGCCGCCGGTGACGACCGCGATGCGGCCTGCCAGCGATTTCGGCTTCGGCATGCGCTGCAGTTTTGCTTCTTCCAGCAGCCAGTACTCGATGTCGAACGCTTCCTGTTCCGGCAGGCCGACATACTTGTCGACGCCGTTCGCGCCGCGCATCACATTGATCGCGTTGACATAGAACTCGCCGGCGATGCGCGCGGTGGCCTTGTCCTTCGCGAACGACAGCATGCCCACGCCCGGGATCAGGTAGATGATCGGGTTCGCGTCACGCACTGCCGGGCTGTTGTCGCGCTTGCAGCGGTTGTAGTAAGCCGTGTAGTCGGCGCGGTAGGCTTCCAGCGCATCGTCCAGGCCGGCGGCGACGGCGTCGAAGTCCGGCCTGGTCGGGTCGAAATCGACGACGAACGGGCGGATCTTGGTGCGCAGGAAGTGGTCCGGGCACGAGGTGCCCAGCGCCGCCAGCGGTGCCAGGTCGGCGCTGTTGACGAATTCCAGGATCGTGTCGGAATCCTCGAAGTGGCCCAGCTTGTATTCGGTCTTGCTGATCTTGCCACGCAGCAAGGGCATCAGTTTCGCGGCGAATGCGGCGCGCTCGGCCGGCGGCAGCGCCTGGTGCTTCTGGCCGCCGAACACCGGTTGCGCGATGTTCGCTTCCAGCCATTCCTCGGCGCGCTTGATGATCGCCAGCGTGGTTTCGTAGGCTTCCTTGGCGGTATCGCCCCAGGTGAACAGGCCGTGGCCTTCCAGGATGATGCCTTTCAGGTGCGGCTGCTCGGTCGACAGCTTTTCCAGGTCCAGGCCCAGGTCGAAGCCGGGGCGCTTCCATGGCAGCCAGCCCAGCACGCCTTCGAAGATCTTCTCCGTCAGGGCGCGGCTGTTGGCCGTGGCGGCGATCGCGATCAGCGAGTCCGGGTGCATGTGATCGACGTGCTTCTTGTTGATGTAGGCGTGCAGCGGCGTGTCGATCGAGGCGGCGCGCGGGTTCAGGTTGAACGTGGCGTGCGGCAGGTAGCCGACCATTTCGTCTTCGTGTTCCAGGCCGCGGTAGCGCTTCTTCAGCGCGTGCAGCTTGTCCAGGTACAGCGTCGAGAAGCCGTCCAGCTTGATGCTGCCCAGGTCGCCGCCCGAACCCTTGACCCACAGTACCTCGACTTTGTCACCCGTCAGCGGGTCATCCATCATCACCTTGGCCGACGTGTTGCCGCCGCCGAAGTTGGTGATGCGCAGGTCCGAGCCCAGCAAATTGGAGCGGTACAGCAGCAGCTCCGGTTCGCTCATCGTTGCGGCCTTCTCGTCATCCCACAGCGACGTGATGGGCTGTTTCTGCTTCGGTTGGTTCATGTGGTCTCCATCGTTGATTTGCATTCGGTTTTGCCCCCGTTTCCGTGCTTTTTTCGGCCGGGAAGCAAGCGGAGTCAGTAGAAATCAGAGCCCTCGGGGGTGTCAATGCACAAGCGATCAACATCGTGACCAAGAATGAATTAATCATTTACTTGAGCGAAATGATCAGAACATGACAAGCGATTTTGGAAAAAATCATACATTTGAGCGCAGGATGATTGACCGGCTACTTTGAAAGGGTTTAGGCTTGCCCTTAATAAATAGACCACTCACGGCACCCGCCGGGAAGTAGGATCACGACAAGGAGACGGAAACATGGTGAATCACAAGCGCCGTAAACGTTTGCTCAAACTGCTCGCCGAGCACCAGACCGCCAGCGTTCCCCAGCTGGTCGAATGGCTGAGCGCTTCCCCCGCCACCGTGCGCCGCGACATCAGCTGGCTCGCCGCGCGCAACCTGCTGACCCGCACCCGCGGCGGCGCGGCGAACCTGGCCCAGAAGAAGCGCAATCTTACGCTCACGAGCGAAACCTTCGAACACAACATCCAGTGCTTTGCCGACCGCAAGCGCGCCATTGCCCGCTACGCGGCCGGCATGTGCGAGGAAGGCGAAACGATCGTCATCAACGGCGGCACCACCACGTTCATGATGGCGGACTTCCTGGTCGACAAGCACCTGAAGATCCTGACCAACTCGTTCCTGATGGCCGAGCGCCTGCTGCTGTCGTCGGAAAACGAAGTGATCCTCCCGGGCGGCAAGGTGTACCGTGAGCAGAACGTGATTCTTTCGCCGTTCGACAACGACATCACGCAGCACCACTACGCGGCGAAGATGTTCATGAGCGTGTACGGCCTTTCCCTGCTGGGCCTGATGGAAGCCGATCCGCTGCTGATCCAGGCCGAGAAGCGCCTGATCGGCCAGGCCGAGGAACTGATCGTGCTGGCGGACAGCTCCAAGTTCGCCAAGAAGGCCGGCCTGATCCTGTGCGGGCTCGATCGCGTGTCGTGCGTGATCACCGATACCTACGCATCGGACGCCGCCGTCCAGCTGCTCGAACAGTCCGGCGTCAAGGTCGTGACCGTGCAGCCGGAAGCCGTGCCGACCCAGGTCGGTTCGCTGCAATTCTCGCACGGGTTCGACTTCCCGGCTTCGTCGCTGTTCCATCCGGAGGCTGCACATTGAAACGCAAGACTTTTATCGTCGCCGCGCTGGCCGCCGCGGTCAGCGCCACCTGCATGACGGGCTGCGGCCAGAAGACTGACAACGCCGCCGGCGCCACCGGCGGCAAGGCGAATGGCGAGAAACTGCGTATCGCGATGGTCGTGAAAAGCCTGGGCAACGGCTTCTTCGATGCCGCCCACACGGGCGCCAAGGAAGCCGCCGCGCAGCTGAAGGACGTGGAGATCATCTACACCGGCCCGACGACGCCGTCGGCCGAAGGCCAGATCGAAATCGTCAATTCGCTGATCAGCCAGAAAGTCGATGCGATCGTCATTTCCGCCAACGATCCGAATGCGCTGGTGCCGATCGCCAAGAAGGCCATGCAGCGCGGCATCAAGGTGGTGTCGTTCGACAGCGGCCTGGCGCAGGAAGGCCGGCTGATGCACCTGACCCCGTCCAACCCCGAACTGATCGCCCGCAAGCAGCTGCAGATGGCCGCCAGCTCGATCGGCGGCGAAGGCGAGATCGCGATCCTGTCCGCTTCGGCGCAGGCCACGAACCAGAACATCTGGATCGACGTGATGAAGACGCAGCTCGCCACGCCCGAGTTCTCGAAGCTGAAACTGGTCGCCACCACCTACGGCGACGACCAGTCCGACAAGAGCTACCGCGAAGCCATCGGCCTGCTGCGCAGCTACCCGAACCTGAAGGCGATCATCGCGCCGACCACCGTCGGCATCGTGGCGGCATCGAAAGCCGTGGTCGACGAGAACGTCGTCGGCAAGGTGTTCGTCACCGGCCTCGGATTACCGTCCGAAATGGCCGGCCACGTAAAGAGCGGCGCCGTGAAGGAATTCGCGATCTGGAACCCGATCGACCTGGGCTACACCGCCACCTATGCGGCCTATGACTTCATCAAGGGCGCGCCGGATGCCAAGGCGGGCGGCAAGTTCGCCGCGGGCCGGATGGGCAATATCGCGATCGACGCGAAAGGCGAGGCCGCGATGGCCGAACCGTTCACGTACAACCGCGACAACGTCGACAAATTCGCCAAGATCTTCTAAGCCATGCAACAGACAACGAACACACCTGCCGGGAGTGCCATCCCGGCGGGCGAGGCCATGCTGCGCCTCGAGGGCATCTGCAAGCGGTTCGGCGGCATCACCGCGCTGAACAAGATGGCACTGACCGTGCGCGCCGGCGAAGTGATGGCCCTGCTGGGCGAGAACGGCGCCGGCAAGTCCACGCTGGTGAAAACGCTGACCGGCATCTACCAGCCGGACGAAGGCACCATCACGCTGAACGGCCAGCAGGTGCGGTTCGCCAATGCGCAGGATGCGATGCACGCCGGGATCACCGCGGTGCACCAGGAAAGCGTGATGTTCGACGAACTGACCGTGGCAGAGAACATCTACGTGGGCCGCCAGCCGCAAAAAGGCGGCCGCATCGACTGGGGCCGCATCGAGCGCGAAGCCGAGCAATTGTTCGCACGGCTCGAGGTACCGCTACCGGTGCGCACGAAAGTGAAGGACCTGTCGGTGGCGCAGCGGCACTTCGTCGAGATCGCCCGCGCCCTGTCGCAGGATGCCCGCGTGGTGATCCTCGACGAGCCGACCGCCGCGCTGTCGCAGCGCGAGATCGGTGAGCTGTACCGCATCATCAATCAGTTGAAGGCGGCCGGCACGGCCATCATCTTCATCACCCACAAGTTCGACGAGATCTACGCCGTGGCGGACCGCTACACGGTGCTGCGCGACGGCCACTACATCACCGAAGGCGTGCTGGCCGACATCACCGAAGGCGAACTGGTGTCGCTGATGGTGGGCCGCGCCGTGACGCAGGCGTATCCGAAGGCGGACGTGACGCCGGGCGCCACGCTGCTCGAAGTGAAGAATTTCTGCCATCCCACCGAATTCGACGACGTCTCCTTCTCGCTGAGGAAGGGCGAGATCCTGGGCTTCTATGGCCTGGTGGGCGCCGGGCGCTCCGAGGTGATGCAGGCGCTGTTCGGCCTGACGAAACCGTCGCGCGGCACCGTGCTCATCGACGGCAAGGCAGTGAAGATCGGCTGCGCCGCCGATGGCATCGCCCACGGCATCGCCTATGTGCCGGAAGACCGCCAGCACCAGGGCGCGCACCTGACGATGCCGATCCTGCACAACATCACGCTGCCGATCCTGGACAAGATGGGCTGGTTCCTGCGCGGCGGCAAGGCCAAGCGCGACTCGCTGGGCGTGGCGCGGCTGTACAGCGAGCAGCTGGAGCTGAAGGCGCACCACCTGCGCCAGAACGTGTCGGAACTCTCCGGCGGCAACCAGCAGAAGGTCGTGCTGGGCAAATGGCTGGCCACCGATCCGAAAGTGATCATCCTCGACGAACCGACCAAGGGCATCGACATCGGCTCGAAGGCGGCGGTGCACCGCTTCGTCGGCGAGCTGGTGAAACAGGGCCTGTCGGTGATCCTCGTATCGTCCGAACTGCCGGAAGTACTGGGGCTGTCGGACCGCATCGTGGTGATGCACCAGGGCCGCGTCGAGCGCGTGTATGCGCGCGGCGAGGCGACACCGGAGAATGTTTGCGCGGCCGCCTCGGGCGCCGTGCTGGAGGGAGCGGCGTGAACGCATTCAACTTGAAGCTGGCGAAACGGGAATTATTGCTGGCCGCGTCGATCGTGGTCCTCATCATCGGCGTGGGCGTGCGCGCGCCGGTGTTCGTCACCGGTGCGAGCCTGGCCAACCTGCTGACGGACAGCACGCTGCTGGTCATGCTGGCGCTGGCACAGATGCTGGTCATCGTCACGCGCGGCGTCGACCTGTCCGTCGCGTCGAACCTGGCGCTGTCCGGCATGGCCGCGGCGCTGCTGGCCGCCAACAACCCCGATTTGCCGCTGCCGGTGATCGTGCTGGCCGCCGCCGCGCTGGGCCTCGTGCTGGGTCTCGTCAACGGCTACCTGATCGGCTACCTGGACCTGCCGGCGATCGTCGTCACGCTGGGCACGATGAGCGTGTACCGCGGGCTGGTGTTCGTGCTGTCCGGCGGCGCGTGGGTCTCCTCGCACCAGATGCCGGAAGCGTTCATCGCCTTTCCGCTGAATAAATTCCTGGGCGTGACGAACCTGGTGTGGATCGCCGCGCTGGTCGTGCTGGCCGCCTGGTACCTGGCCAGCCACAGCCGCTTCGGCCGCGACCTGTACGCGGTGGGCAATGCGCCGTCGTGCGCCCGCTACGTGGGCATCCCGATGGCGCAGCGGCTGCTGTGGACGTACGGGATTTCCGGCCTGGTGGCCGGCGTGTGCGGCTACCTGTGGGTGGCGCGCTACGCGGTGGCCTACACCGAGATCGCCTACGGCTTCGAATTCACCGTGATCGCCGCGTGCGTGATCGGCGGCATCAACATCGCCGGCGGCACCGGGTCCGTGGCCGGCGCCGTGCTGGGCGCGCTGTTCCTGGCCGTGATCGGCAATGCGCTGCCGGTGGTGAAGGTTTCGCCGTTCTGGCAAAGCGCGCTGACCGGCGCCGTGATCCTGATTGCCGTGCTGATCAACGCCCGCGACCGCAAGAAGGAAGGCCGGCAGATCCTGCCGCTGCACCTCGATTCTCATTCACCTGTGCGGAGTGCCGCTTGAATACGATGACCGCCACTACCAATACGACCGACCCCGCGAACGCCGAACCGGCGGCCGGCAAATCCCGCTACACCATCCTCGACCAGCCGAAGCTGGGCATCAAGGGCGTGCTGGGCAAGTGGGAAACCCTGCTTGCGCTGCTGTTCCTGCTGGCCTTCGTCACCAACGGCATGCTGCTGCCGCACTTCCTCGATCCGTACAACCTGGCGGACGGCACGTTCAACTTCAGCGAGAAGGCGCTGATCGCGCTGCCGATGGCGTTATTGATCATCTGCCGCGAGATCGACATCTCGGTGGCCGGCATCCTGGCGCTGTCGTCGGTGGCGATGGGCCTGGCGATGAACGCCGGCTTCCCGCCCGCCTCGCTGCTGTTCGTGGCGCTGGCCACCGGCGTGGCGTGCGGCACGCTGAACGGCGTGCTGGTGACGCGCTTCGGCCTGCCGGCCATCGTCGTCACGATCGGTACCGTGTCGCTGTTCCGCGGCCTGGCGTCCGTGGTGCTGGGCGATAAGGCCTTCACCGGCTACCCGCAGGTGATGGCGGACTGGGGGCAAGGCTACTTCTTCGACTTCATCCCGCGCGAATTCGTGATCCTGCTGGTGTTCGCGGCGATCTTCGCCTTCGTGCTGCACGCAACGCGCTGGGGCCGCCGCATCTACGCGATCGGCAACAACCCGGTCGCCGCGCGCTTTTCCGGCATCGAGGTGGACCGCTACCGGATGGTGCTGTTCATGCTGACCGGTGCAATGGCCGGCCTGGCGGCCTTCCTGCTGACGGGCCGCATCGGCAGCACGCGCCCGAACATCGCCATGGGCTGGGAGCTGGAAGTGATCACGATGGTGATCCTGGGCGGCGTATCGATCGCGGGCGGCGCCGGCACCATCGGCGGCGTGATGCTGGCCGTGCTGACGCTGGGGACCGTGACGTATGGCCTGTCGATGGCCAACATCCCGGGCATCTACATGACGATCGTGATCGGGCTGCTGCTGCTCGTGACGATCGCGCTGCCGCGCCTGATGCGCGGGAAGAAGGTCGCCAAATGACTGACACTGCAATCATCGTCCTCGATATCGGCAAGACCAACGTCAAGCTGGCCCTGATCGACGCGGCGGGCACGCAGCTGGCCGAGCGCCGCAGGCCCAACACCGTGCTGCGCGACGGGCCGTATCCGCACCATGACACGGAAGGCATCTGGAACTGGATGCTGGAGACGATCGGGGAGTTCGCGGCCACCGCGCCGGTGCGGGCGATCGTGCCGGTGACGCATGGCGCCACGGCGGCGCTGGTGGATCACGATGGCCTGGTGCTGCCGGTGCTGGACTATGAATTCGAGCCGCCGGCCGCGCAGCGCACGGAATATCTGGCGGCGCGCCCCGCGTATGGCACGACGTATTCGCCATCGCTGCCGGCCGGCCTGAACCTGGGCCGGCAGCTGGCATGGCTGGCATCGGCCTTCCCCGCCGATTTCGCGCGGACGAAGCACATCCTGATGTATCCGCAGTACTGGGCGTGGCGGCTGTCCGGCGTGGCGGCCGGCGAAGTGACGTCGCTCGGCTGCCATACGGATCTGTGGCAGCCGTCGCGCCAGCAGTATTCGCAGCTGGTCGAGGGATCGGGCTGGACTCCGCTGATGCCACCGCTGCGCAATGCATGGGATCCGCTGGGGCCCGTGCTGCCAGCGCTGGCCGAACGCACCGGACTGCCGGCCGGCTGCCAGGTGATATGCGGCATCCACGACAGCAACGCATCGCTGCTGCGCCATCTCGATGCCACGGGCAGCCATGCGGCGCCGCCGGCCATCCTGTCGACCGGCACTTGGGTGATTGCCGCCCTGCCCGGCGGGCAGCTCGATGGCCTGAAGGAAGCGTCGGACATGCTGGCCAACTGCAGCGCGCTGGGCCAGCCGGTGCCGTGCATCCGCTTCATGGGCGGCCGCGAATTCGGCGCGCTGGCCGGCACGGACGCGGTGCCTTGCAGCGTGGCCGACCTGCAGCAGATCATCGACCAGGGCACCTACGCCCTGCCCGCGTTTGCCGAAGCGGGTGGACCGTTCGCCGGGCGCAAGGGTTCCGTCGTCGGCCCGGCCCTGCCGACCGATGCCGAGCGCACCGCGCTGGCCACGCTGTACTGCGTGCTGATGAGCGACTGGTGCCTGACCGCGCTGGGGTCGGCGGGCGACATCGTCGTCGAAGGCAGCTTCACCAACAACCCGCACTTCGCCCCGCTGCTGGCCGCCCTGCGGCGCGGCCAGCAGGTCACTGTGACCGACGACGCCAGCGGCACCACCAGCGGCGGCTGGATGCTGGCGCACTGGGGGCACGCCCCTGCCGTGCACTCGCACGCCGCCGATCCCATCGCCCTGCAGGGCTGGCCGCAATACCGCGAACGCTGGCTGACACTGTTGCCCTGAGAACCGGTGGCGAAGCAGGGGTTTCGAGAAGTTCACTTCTCGCCTGCGCAGCGGAGATGGCCTGCAGGCCATCTCTCCTCCCAGGCACCTGTTAATTTGAAATGTTTCAAAAAAACCGGTGTCTGTCACCGGTTTTCGGGAAATGTTTCAAAAAAACTGGTGTCTGTCACCGGTTTTGCTTGTCGGCGACGGGTGCACCGAAGTCGGGGGTGCCGTCGGCACGCCACGAGATGGCCTGGGCCCGCGTGTGCCGGTCAGGATTGCGCAGCGGGTCGCCAACGATGTCGCGGTAGTTCCGGGCGTGGTAGACGAGGATGTCCGTCTTGCCGTCCGGCGTGGTCGTGAACGAGTTGTGGCCCGGGCCATACTGGCCGTTTTCCACGCTGCTGGCCAGCACCGGTTGCGGCGACTTGGTCCACGATTTGCGGTCGAGCAGGTTGGCATCGGCCGGCGCGGTCAGCATGCCCAGCGCGTAGTTCGCGTCGGTGGCGGATGCGGAATAGGTCATGAACACGCGGCCGTTCTTCACCAGCACGGACGGCGCCTCGTTGACGGCATGCTTGACCTTCTCCCACGCGTATTCCGGCTCCGTCAGCAGCACGGCCGGCCCCGAGATCGACAGCGGCGTGTCCATCGGCGCGATGTAGATGTCGGTCTGCTTTTTCCCGTGATCCTTCGGCCGCTGCGTCCACAGCAGGTAGCGCCTGTCGTTCAGCTCGAAGGTCGTGGCGTCCAGCGCGAACGATTCCCAGCCCGTCTTCAGCTGGCCGCGCTCCTTCCACGGTCCGCGCAGCGGATCGTCCGACTCGCATTCGAGCACGTACAGCCGGATCTCCCAGATCGCATCGGAGCGGCCGGCGGTGAAGTAGATGTACCACTTGCCGCCGATCCTGTGCATCTCGGGCGCCCAGATGTGCGCGCCCATCTCGCCCTTGTCGTGCTTGCGCCAGACCGTGTGGACGTCGGCCTTGCCCAGCTCGTCGAGTGAGCGGGCGCGCCGCACTTCGATGCGATCGTACTCGGGCACGGTGGCGGTGTAGTAGTACCAGCCGTCCGGCTGCAGCGTCACGTGCGGATCGGCGCGTTGCTTCACCAGCGGGTTGTTGAACGCCGGCGCGGCAGAGGCAGCAGTGGATGCTGCATGGGCGGGCGCCCCCAAAAGAAAAAGCGCCGCCATTGCGGCAGCGCTTGAGCGTAAAGCATGTCTCGTCATTATCAGTATTTGTACGATGCACTCAGGAAGTAGCGGCGGCCCGAGAAGGCGAGTTCGTTGACGCGGAACGGATCGCCGGCATCGGTGACCTGCTCCTGGTCCGTGAGGTTCTTGCCTTCGACCGAGAACGTGAGGTTATCGTTATACCGGTATTGGAACTTCGCGTCCAGGAATCCGGTCTTGTTCTGGAAGACCGGGTTGCCCGACACGTCGTTGTTCCCCGTGAAGAAGCGGTCGCGGTAGGTGTAGGCCAGGCGGGCGTTGAACTTGCCCAGGTCGTACCACACGGCGGCGTTGTAGCTGTTCTTCGACAGGCCCGGATACGGCAGCACGGTACCATCGAGCACGTTCAGGCGCTCGGTGCCCTGCGAGTACTTGAAGGTCATCCGCGTGTAGTTGCCGTCCACGCCGAAGCCGGACAGCCAGCCGGGCAGGAAGGTCAGCGCGGTGCGCGCCGTCAGCTCGATGCCCTTGGTTTCCGCGCCTTCGCCGTTGACCGGCTGGGTCACGTCATAGCTCGATCCATCCCTGAACAGGTCGACGCCCTTGACCACCGTGCGGTCCAGGATATAGCTGGTGATCTTCTTCTTGAACAGCGCCAGGCTGACCTGCGAATCGCTGTTCGGGTAGTACTCGAACGACAGGTCGTAGTTCTTGGCGCGGAACGGCTTCAGGTCGGGATTGCCGGCCGTGCAGTCGTCATCGCCGTCGCCGCCGAAGGCCGGATTGCCGCTGCCGGCAATGCAGTTGGCGTTCGGCGCCAGCAGGTCGATGCGCGGGCGGGCCATCACCTTGCCGAAGCCGGCGCGGACCAGGAATTCGTCCGGGATCGCCCACATCATCACGTTCGCGCTCGGCAGCCAGTCGTGGTACGTGTTGTCCACGGTGGCCACGCTGTTCGAGATGACGAGATCGGTGTAGCCGGTCGTTCCGCTACCGGAGGCGACCCGCACGCGCTGGCTGCGCGATCCGGTGGAGAGATCGCGGGTGCGGGTGTAGCGCACGCCGATATTGCCCGAGATGCCGCGGTCGAACAGTTCGGTGTCGAAGTCCAGGCGTCCGTACGCGGCCTGGGTTTTCTCGCGCACCTGCCAGGCCGGGATCTGCGCATACGTGTTACCGTCGCTGCCCGGCGCGTTGTACAGGTACTGCTGGTTGAAGTTCGACGTGTCGAAGTTCGGCGCGGCGGCATTGTAGTCCGGCGAGATCCACGACGACGGCAGGCCGCTGACGCCGTCGAAGCCCTTGAAGAAGGTGCCCGGCGAACGGCCGGAGATCGACTGCACCAGCGCCGCCATCTGCTGGGCGTTGATGTAGTTCGTCGCGTTGAACTGGCTCATGAACGCGAACTTGTCCGGTGCGCGGTTCACGCCGGCCGGTGCCAGCGGATCGAAGATCAGCGTCTGGTTGATGTTCGAGCCGACCACCGTGACGTCATCGGCTGTGGAGTTCAGGTCGGCGCCGTTGCTGGCCAGGTAGCCGCCGCCGTTATAGCGCTTGCCGGCCGTGTCGCGGGCCTGCGCGCCGAACCACAGCTTGCTGAAGAACGGCGTATCGAGCTTGTATTTCAGGTCGATCTTGGCCTGGTCTTCGCGGTTCGTGGTTTCATAGGGTCGGTACTGCAGTTGCACCTGCGTGTAGGCGCTTGAACTGTCCGGCGAATACGCTGCCGGGAAATCGAAGTGCGGCAGGCCCTGGCCGTCCAGCGACACGCGCAGGCCGGGCGCATTCTGCGTCATGACCACGCTGTTCGAATTGTTGGTGTACTGCGAATTCGACGTGCCCAGCAGGCCTTCGATCTCCCACTTGCCCTGCTTGTAGTTGAAGCCCGTGGTGGTGTACTTCGAGTCGATGTCGAGGGCGAAGTCGCGTGCCGACGTGCTGAACGCGCTCTGGCCGCCCTGCCCCGCCGCGTACAGGCAATTACCGACCGTGTACTGCGTGACGTGGTGGTTGTCGACGATGACGCCTTCCGGCGTGGTCGTGGCCGACGCCGCCGAGCAGTTGCCGCCGGAAGGGATGCCGGCCGCATTGTACGTGGGCGCGGTACCGGCATTGGCCAGGCGGCTCACGTTGCCCAGTTCGGTGCCGAAGTTGCGGTCGTTGAGGCGCTGCTCCTGCTTGTTGTGCTGGTAGCTGACGTAGGCATTGAAGCTCTTGCTGAACTCATATTGCGCGGTCAGCTCGGCGGAGGCGCGCTTGTGGTCGCGTGTCCAGATGCCGTAGCGGGCGATGCCCGGCGAGTAGTCGTTCCACTGGTTGCTGCACGCGGTCTGCTGCTCCGCGGACAGGCCGCTGGTGCCGCATCCGGCCTTGCTGCCCACGGCGGCGACGGCGGGATCCCGGCTGACGACGGTCCTGTCAGCCGAAAAATCCCAGTCGCGCAGGAAGCGCCACGACGTGTTGCGCGCGTAGTCGTTGCGCGTCAGTACCTTGTCGTAGACGATGTTCGCCATCAGGCCCAGCTTGTTGTCCAGGAAGCGGTCCGCGGCCAGCAGGGACAGGCGCGGCTGCACGCCGCCGCGGCTCGACGACTGCTCGGCCGAGACGGTGGTGGCGATGGTGCGCTTCTTGAAGTCCAGCGGCTTGCGGGTCTTGATGCTGACGGTGCCGCCCACGCCGCCTTCGGTCATGTCGGCGGTAGTGCCCTTGTACACGTCGATCGAGGCGATCAGTTCGGACGCCAGCTCGCGCAGCTCGGCGCCGCGACCCGCTTCGCCATTGGTGCCCAGCACCGACATGCCGTTGATCTCGACCCGGTTCAGGTCCGGCTCGACGCCGCGGATTGCCACCTGCGAGCCTTCGCCGAAGTCGCGCGACAGCTGCACGCCGGTGATGCGCGACAGCGCCTCGCCCACGTTCTTGTCGGGGAACTGGTTGATGTCCTCGGCGATGATGGAATCGGACACGGTGGCATTGCGGATCTTGCGGTCGATCGCCGAGGCGACCGACTTGCGCGTGCCGACCACGGTCACCACGGCGCCCTGTCCGACCGCCGGTTCGGCTGCCGGCGCTGCCGGCTGGGCGGGCGCCTGTTGCGCCATCGCGGCGCCTGCCGCCAGCATCGATGCGGCGATGGCAAGGGCGGTCCTGCGGTGCAGGCGGCCAGGCGCCCGCACCTTGTTCATGTGCTTCGTCACTCTGAATCTCCTCCGGTGTCGGCCTGGATTGCAGGCCGCTAGTAAATGGCTATTTTTTCGCAATTCTATGTGAGTCAACCGGATGCGAAATAGCGCGCAGGCAAAGAATCAGAATGATGATTAACGGGCAGTTTTGCTCAACCGTTTGAGCGTTTCAAGCAGGGCACTGCGCGCCATGGTGGAAACGCTCCCGCAGGCTCGAATGGATGAACATCGATGATCAATGATGATCAATCGCCCGTCCCCATCCGGCGCAACGACATGCAAGCCATACAGGCAAGAAAAAACCCGCCGGTCTTGCGACCCGGCGGGTTTTCGAATCGGCTGTGCCGAGGAAGCTTACGCTTCGCGCGATGCCTTCTTGCGCTCGTGTTCTTTCAGGAAGCGCTTGCGCAGGCGGATCGATTTCGGCGTGATCTCGACCAGCTCGTCGTCCTCGATGAATTCCACCGCGTATTCGAGCGACATCTGGATCGGCGGCACCAGGCGCACCGCTTCGTCGGTACCGGACGAACGCACGTTGGTCAGCTGCTTGCCCTTGATCGGGTTGACGACCAGGTCGTTGTCGCGCGAGTGGATGCCGATGATCATGCCTTCGTACACCGGGTCGTTGTGCGACACGAACATGCGGCCGCGGTCCTGCAGCTTCCAGATCGCGTAGGCGACGGCGGCGCCATCATCCTGCGAGATCAGCACGCCGTTGCGGCGGCCAGCCAGCTCGCCGCGGGTGTTGTCGACCGGTGCGTAGGCGTCGAACACGTGGCTCATCAGGCCGGTGCCGCGCGTCAGCGTCATGAACTCGCCCTGGAAGCCGATCAGGCCACGGGCAGGAATGCGGTATTCGAGACGCACGCGGCCCTTGCCGTCCGATTCCATGTTCTGCAGGTCGCCACGGCGGCGGCCCAGTTCTTCCATCACGCCGCCCTGGTTGACTTCTTCCACGTCGACCGACAGGTTTTCATACGGCTCGTGGCGCACGCCATCGACCATCTTGAAGACCACGCGCGGACGCGACACGGCCAGCTCGAAGCCTTCGCGGCGCATGTTCTCGATCAGGATGGTCAGGTGCAGCTCGCCGCGGCCGGACACTTCGAAGATCGTGTCGTCGTCGGTCGGGGCCACGCGCAGTGCCACGTTGGCCTTCAGTTCCTTGTCCAGGCGGTCGCGCAGCTGGCGCGAGGTGACGAACTTGCCTTCGCGGCCGGCCAGCGGCGAGTTGTTGACCATGAAGTTCATCGTCAGGGTCGGCTCGTCGACGGTCAGCATCGGCAGCGGGTCCGGGGTATCCGGTGCGCAGACGGTGGAGCCGATGCCGATTTCCTCGATACCGTTGATCAGCACGATGTCGCCGGCGACGGCTTCATCGACCAGCACGCGTTCCAGGCCCTTGAAGTTCAGCACCTGGTTGATGCGGCCCTTGATCGGGGTAGCGCCTTCGCCGTCGATCACGACGACATCCTGGCCGGCCTTGACGCGGCCACGGGAGATGCGGCCGATGCCGATCTTGCCCACGTAGGACGAGTAGTCCAGCGACGTGATCTGCATCTGCAGCGGGCCGTCCGGGTTGTCGTCACGCACCGGCACGTGCTTCAGGATGGCTTCGAACAGCGGCTTCATGTCGCCTTCGCGCACATCTTCGGTCAGGCCGGAGTAGCCGTTCAGGCCCGATGCGTAAACGATCGGGAAGTCGAGCTGCTCGTCGTTGGCGCCCAGCTTGTCGAACAGTTCGAACGTGGCATTGATCGCCCAGTCGGCGCGCGCGCCCGGACGGTCGATCTTGTTGACGACGACGATCGGCTTCAGGCCCAGCGCCAGCGCCTTGCGCGTGACGAAGCGGGTCTGCGGCATCGGGCCTTCCTGGGCATCGATCAGCAGCAGAACGGAGTCGACCATCGACAGCACGCGTTCCACTTCGCCGCCGAAGTCGGCGTGGCCCGGGGTGTCGACGATGTTGATGTGCGTACCTTCGTACTCAACCGCGCAATTCTTCGACAGAATCGTGATGCCGCGTTCCTTTTCCAGGTCGTTCGAGTCCATGACGCGGGTATCGACCTGCTGGTTTTCGCGGAAGGTGCCGGACTGCCGCAGCAGTTGGTCCACGAGGGTCGTCTTGCCATGGTCGACGTGTGCGATGATGGCGATGTTGCGAATTGCGCGTTTAGTAGTAGACATAGTCGTTGTGTTTGTAAAAACGGGTGGGACGCCGAAGCTGCGGGGTACTGACGTAACTGAGTAACTGACGTAACTGAGTCACCGCTGACGGCTGCTGAGCAGGCGCCCCGGCAAATGCGGATGCACTGAACCCACTAGTATATCATGGGCTTGTGACAGCACAAAGACAGGCGGCTTTGTGTGTGTTGGGCCACCGACCGGTGGTTGCCAGACAGGCATCATGATGAACCGTTTTCCAGGATACCGATGAGCGATCGACCGCCAGATCCGGACGCCGTCTTCGGCGCCCTTCCCGCGCCTTATGTGCTGCTGACACCCGATTTCACCATCGTGCAGGCAAGCGACGCATTCCTGCGCGCCAACGGCCTGCAGCGCGAGCAGTTGCTGGGCCGCGACATCCTTTCCGTGTTCGGCGCACGGCCTGCCGATCCGCAGGTCAACGCGGCAACGATGGACAACCTGCGCACTTCCCTGGTCAAGGTACGCGACACCGCCACCACCGACGAAATGGCAGTGCAGCGCTACGATATCCCGGTGCCCGGCGAGCCGGGCCACCTCCAGCAGCGATACTGGAGCGCCACCAACTCGCCGGTCCTCGATGATGCGGGCAATGTCGCCTACATCCTGCACCACGTGCGCGACGTGACGGCACGCGTGCGCGGCAACGCGCGGCGCGATGCGCTGCTCGGGCTCACGGATGCCTGGCGCGACGTGCGCGCACCACGCGAGATCGTGCTGACGGCGCTGGCGATCCTGGGAGAACTGCTGGGAGTGAGCCGGGTTTCGTACGGCCGCTACAACGAGCTGACCGATACGCTGTATGTCGGCGCCGACTGGTGCCTGCCGGGTATTCCGTCGCTGGAAGGCACGGCGCACCTGCGCGATTTCGGCTCCTTCGTGGACGAGATGCGGCAGGGCCACGCGGTGGTGGTCGGCGACGTGGCGCTGGACCCGCGCACGGCGGCGCACGCGGGGCCGTTCCGCCGCCACCAAGCGCAATCGTTCGTCGACATTCCCGTGATCGAACACGGCCAGCTGAAGAGCATCCTGATCGTCAGCGATACGGTGCCGCGCCTGTGGGCCGACGACGACGTGGCGCTGATGCGCGAATTCGCGGGGCGTATCCGCACCGCCAGCGAACGGGCCCGCAGCATGGAGGCGCTGGCGACCAGCGAGGCGAAATTCCGCATCATCACGAACGCCATGCCGCAGATGGTGTGGTCGACGCTGCCGGACGGCTGGCACGACTACTACAACCAGCAGTGGTACGAATACACCGGTGTGCCGCCCGGCACCACCGACGGCCCGGGATGGAACGACATGTTCCATCCCGACGACCGCGAGCGCGCGTGGGAAGCATGGCGGCACAGCCTGGCCACCGGCGAAGTGTATGAAATCCAGTACCGGCTGCGCCATCGCTCCGGCGAGTACCGCTGGACACTGGGCCGCGCACTGCCGGTGCGCGACGAATCGGGCCGCATCATCCGCTGGATGGGTACCTGCACCGACATCCACAGCCAGAAGCTGGCCGAGGATGAACTGCGCGAGGCGGCGGCGCGCAAGGATGAGTTCCTGGCCATGCTGGCGCACGAGCTGCGCAACCCGCTGGCACCGATCGGCACCGCCGCGCAGCTGCTGAAAGGCGGGCTGGCAAACGAAAAAACGCGCATCGCCGCCAGCGACATCATTTCCCGGCAGGTGCGGCACATGGCGCACCTGGTGGACGACCTGCTCGACGTGTCGCGCGTCACGCGCGGGCTGGTCCAGCTGAACATGGCGGACCTCGACCTGGCCGACGTGGTGGCCAGCGCCGTCGAGCAGGCATTGCCGCTGATCGAGGAACGGCGCCATGCGCTCGACCTGCACTTGCCGGATTCCCCGGTGAAGGTGCATGGCGACCGCACGCGCCTCGTGCAGGTGATCGCCAACCTGCTGAACAACGCGGCGAAGTACACGCCGCCCGGCGGCCTGATCGCGCTGCGGCTGGAAGTGGTGGATAGCCACGCCCGCGTCGCGGTGCGCGACAACGGCAACGGCATCGCACCGACGCTGCTGCCGCATATTTTCGACCTGTTCATCCAGGGCGAACGCAATCCGGACCGGGCGCAGGGCGGCCTGGGATTGGGACTGACACTGGTCAAGAGCATCACCACGCTGCACGACGGCTTCGTGACGGCGCACAGCGACGGGCCCGGCCGGGGCAGCGAATTCTCGATCGCCCTGCCCCTGTGCGACAGCGTGCCGGTGGCGATGCAGAGTACGCCTTCGAGCCAGGCCCGGCCGGCAGTGCGGCCGCTGCGGCTGCTGGTCGTGGAAGACAATCCGGACGCGGCCGGCGTGCTGGCCGAACTGCTGCGCGCCGAGGGGCACGACGTGGCGGTGGCCGAGGATGCGGAAACGGCGTTGCGCCGCGCCGACCTGGCGGCGACCGACGCCTTCATCCTCGACATCGGCCTGCCCGGCATGGATGGCTATACGCTGGCACGGCGCCTGCGCGCCGACCCGGCCACCGCCGGCGCCACGATCATCGCGCTGACCGGCTATGGCCAGCCCAGCGACCGGGCCCAGTCGCATGCCGCCGGATTCAACCGGCATCTCGTCAAACCGGCCGATCCGGCCGAGCTGCTGATGGCGCTGCAGGCGGTGTAGCCGGCAGCGGGAAGAACGCCGCGCCCCCCCACCGCCCGTGCGCGCGCTACTCTAACACCGGCCTGCCCGTTCACCTGCCGACACGTTCGACGACCTGGCCCGCGGATCAGGACAGCTTGCGCCTGCGCCGCGAGGCATATCCAAGCAGCGCGAGACCACCGGCCAGCATGCCCCACGTGTGTGGTTCCGGCACGGCCGCGACCGACACATGGAAGTTGTCGATCGAGGACCATACGCCCGGCTGCTGGCCCGCGGTCACGGTCAGCGATACCAGATCCGCGCTGGAGACAAACCCGACGAACGAGTTGACGTCCGGATTTTCCAGCGTGAACGATACCGTGGCACCGGTACTGTCCGTGGCGGTCAGCAGCAGACTGGCGGCGCTGGTCGGATGGCTGTAGGCATCCGAACCGAAGAAGTTGCCGCCGGCGCCAGCCACGCCGCCTTGCAGCACGAACGTGGTGGTATCGGTGCGGTTCTGCGAGCTCAGCCAGAAGTCCACGAAATCGCTGGTGCCTGCCCACAGGGCGGGGGCTTTCGGCCCCGCGCTGACGCTGTACGAATACTCGCCAGCCTGGCGCGGCACTTCGTCATAGTACATCTGCTGGATCAGGTCATTGTAGTTGTCGACACCGGTATTGCCGACCGCGGCAAGGTACGCGGCTTCGTGGGTAAAGGTGGTGATGTCGGCTCGAGCACTGCCGGCGCTCAGCGCCAATGCAGCGGCGGCAACGGCCGCGATGGTGGAAATCGGTCGCACTATGGAACTCCATGGAATAAGGGGTGAACAGTGGCGGTGCGGGTGCAAGGCGCGTCTGGTCGCTCTGCATCGGCAGCGGCATGGGAAAGGCGCCTCGTGGGATCGCCCTCCGGTGCGCTGGTGCGCCTTACGCCAAGCGGCTGGTTGCGCGGCCTGGCCTGCGCCGTGCCGTCCAGCCCAGCAAACCCAGGCCGGCGAGCAGCATCGCGTAGGTGCCGGGTTCCGGCACGGCGGCCACGGACAGGTGCAGGTCGTTTACCGTAGGCCAGATGCCGTAGCCGTCGGCGCCAAGCTGGTCGCCGGTGGCGACCGACAGCGAGACAATCGTGGCGTCGGACACGAAACCGAGGAAGGAGCTGGGTACCGGATCAGTGATCGTGTAGGTCAGCGTGGCGCCCGTGCTATCCGTGGCGGTCACGGTGATGTAGGGGGCGAATACCGTGTAGCCGGCGATATCGGAACCCCAGAAAAAACCGCCGGCGCCGGCCACTGGTGTGCCGAAGCTGTCGAACGTGATCGCGTCGGTGCGCCGGCTAGAGCTCAGGTACCAGTCGACGTCGTCGTCGCTGGCTCCATAGGCGCGCGGGTTGCCAGGGCCGGTGGTAGCGACGTAGGTGATATCGCCGGCGGTGCGTGGGAACGGGGTGTCATACGGTTCGATATCGAGGTCGTTGAACGTATCGACCGCTGTGGCGCCGACCGCGCCGAGATAGGCGGACTGGCTGGTATACGTGGTGAGTGCGGCATTGGCCGTGGAAGCGGCGAACGACAGGACTGCGGAAACTGCAGCGGTGCTGACCAGGCTTGTGACTGAGCGAGACGTCTTGCGCACAATTGTGCTCCTTGTGGAAGTGGATGAGGAAGACTTTCGGGAGGCTCTTCAGCGCTGAAGAGTCCCCAATGTAGTCTTGCCGACATGCCGATTCAACAAGAGATCCCGAAATCATAATAATGATGATTAGTTTCGTGCCAGGCGTTGCTGACGGGGGAAAAGCACCTGACCGGGGGATTGACAGGCGGCCGCTGCGGGCAGGTACCGCCGATGCCGGTGCGTACCGGCTTCGGCTGGCTATTGCGCGGCGGCGATCAGCCGTTCCGGCTTGAGGATGGCCCACTGTTCGAACAGCCCGGTGCCGAGCAGTTTCCCATCCGCGTACACGCGCACGCGGCCTTCATAGGGCGCCGGCGTCTGCACGCCAGGCTCCTTGCCGAGCGGGAGCCGCTGGCCCTGCAGGAAGCGTTTCGACAGCTCGGCAGTGAGTTCGATGCGAGGGAACGTCGACAGCAGCGCATCCACCGGTGCCAGCAGGGACAGGGGCGCGGCGTGCCCCTGCACCTGTTCCAGCGTCACCATGTTGTCGGCGTTCAGCGCGCCGACGCCCGTGCGCCGCAAGGCGTTCAGGTGCGCGCCGCAGCCCAGCGCGGCGCCGATGTCCTCGCCCAGCACGCGGATGTAGGTGCCCTTGCTGACCGTGGCTTCCAGCCGCAGGAACGGCGCTTCGTACGACAGCAGTTCCAGCTTGTGGATGACGACGTTGCGCGCCTCGCGCTCGAGCGTGATGCCGGCGCGGGCGTATTCGTACAGCGGCTTGCCGTCGCGCTTCAGGGCCGAATACATCGGCGGCACCTGCGCGATCGGGCCGCGGAAGCGCGCCAGCACCGCTTCGATTTCCGCGACGGTGATGGTGGCAACGTCGCGGTCCAGCGCGGGATCGGCGTCGGCTACCTGCCCTTCGGTGTCACCCGTATCGGTGCGCACGCCCAGGTGCACGGTCGTCACGTAGGTCTTGTCGGCCTCGAGCAGGTCCTGCGAAAACTTGGTGGCCTCGCCGAAGCACAGCGGCAGCAGGCCGGTGGCGAACGGATCGAGCGTGCCGGTGTGGCCCGCCTTCTTCGCGTTCAGCACGCGCTTGGTCCTGATCAGCGCATCGTTCGACGACAGGCCGACCGGCTTGTCGAGCAGCAGGACGCCATCGACGAGGTCGCGTACCCGCTTCACGCGGGCAGCCTTGACTTCCTCCGTCATTCTTTTTCTTCGCCCGCGTCTTCTTCGTAGTCGGCCGCGCGCGTGGCGTTGGCCTTGTCGATCAGGGCCGACATCGCCATGCCGCGCGAGGCCGACGTGTCGTGCACGAAGTGCAGCTGCGGCAGCGTGTGGATGTGCAGCCGCTTGCCCAGCTGGTTGCGCAGGTAGCCGGCGGCGGCCTGCAGGCCGGCCAGCGTGTTCTTCACCGTGTCGGGATCGTCCTTGAGCATCGTGAAGTAGACCTTCGCGTGCGCATAGTCGGGGGTCAGCTGCACTTCGGCCAGCGTGAGCATGCCCACGCGCGGATCCTTCAGCTCGAAGGCGATCAGTTCGGAAAGGTCTTTCTGGATCTGGTCCGCCACGCGCAGGCCGCGCGCGGGGATCGATTTGCTGTGTTTAGCCATGATTTGTCCATCAATTAAAAATGGCGGGTGGCGCCCATCCGCTTGCGCGGACTGGGCGGCACCCGCCATGGATACTGCGTGCTGCCTGAGTGTCTCGCTTACAGCGTACGTGCCACTTCCTGGATCTCGAACACTTCCAGGGTGTCGCCAACCTGGATGTCGTTGTAGTTCTTCAGCGACAGGCCGCACTCCAGACCGGCGCGCACTTCTTTCGCGTCGTCCTTGAAGCGCTTCAGCGAGTCGATCTCGCCGGTCCACACGACGATGTTGTTGCGCAGCAGGCGTACCGACGAGGAACGCTTGACCACGCCATCGGTGACCAGGCAACCGGCGATCGCGCCGACCTTCGACACCAGGATGACCTGGCGGATTTCCACCTGGCCCGTGATGTGCTCGCGCTTCTCCGGTGCCAGCATGCCGGACATTGCCGCCTTCACCTCTTCGATCGCGTCGTAGATGATGTTGTAGTAGCGGATGTCCACGCCGTTGGTCTCGGCCAGCTTGCGCGCCTGGGCGTCGGCACGGGCGTTGAAGCCGATGATGACTGCCTTCGACGCGGTCGCCAGGTTGACGTCCGATTCCGTGATGCCGCCGACGGCCGCGTGCACGATCTGCACCCGCACTTCGGAGGTCGACAGTTTCTGCAGCGAGCCAACCAGCGCTTCCTGCGAACCCTGCACGTCGGTCTTGACGATCAGCGGCACGTTCTGCACTTCGCCTTCGGCCATTTGGTCGAACAGGTTCTCCAGCTTGGCGGCCTGCTGCTTGGCCAGCTTGACGTCGCGGTACTTACCTTGACGGAACAGGCCGATCTCGCGCGCCTTGCGCTCGTCCGCCATGACCATGACTTCTTCGCCGGCGGCCGGCACTTCGGTCAGGCCCTGGATCTCGACCGGGATCGACGGACCGGCTTCGGATACCGACTTGCCATTCTCGTCCAGCATCGCACGGACACGGCCGTACGACGAACCGGCCAGCACCACGTCGCCACGCTTCAGCGTACCGGACTGCACCAGGATCGTGGCGACCGGGCCGCGGCCCTTGTCCAGGCGGGCTTCGACCACCAGGCCACGCGCCAGGCTTTCCACCGGTGCCTTCAGTTCCAGCACTTCGGCTTGCAGCAGCACGTTTTCCAGCAGCGCATCGATGCCCTGGCCCGTCTTCGCGGACACCGGCACGAACGGCGACTCGCCGCCGTATTCTTCCGGCACCACGCCTTCGGTGATCAGTTCCTGCGTCACGCGTTCCAGGTTGCCGCCCGGCTTGTCGATCTTGTTGATCGCCACCACCAGCGGCACGCCGGCAGCTTTCGCGTGGGCGATCGCTTCCTTCGTCTGCGGCATCACGCCATCGTCCGCCGCCACCACCAGGATGACGATGTCGGTGGCCTTGGCACCGCGGGCACGCATTGCCGTGAAGGCTTCGTGGCCCGGGGTATCCAGGAACGTGATCATGCCGCGCGGCGTATCGACGTGGTATGCGCCGATGTGCTGCGTGATGCCGCCGGCTTCGCCCGACGCCACCTTGGCGCGGCGGATATAGTCCAGCAGCGAGGTCTTGCCGTGGTCGACGTGGCCCATGACGGTCACGACCGGAGCGCGCGGCTTCGCTTCGTGATGCGTCTGTTCGCCCTGGTCGGCCAGGATCGCTTCCGGATCGTCCTCGGCGGCGGCATGCGCCTTGTGGCCCATTTCCTCGACGACGATCATCGCCGTTTCCTGGTCCAGCACCTGGTTGATGGTGCACATCTGGCCCAGCTTCATCAGCTGCTTGATCACCTCGGATGCCTTGACGGCCATCTTGTGCGCCAGTTCGGCGACGGTGATGGTTTCCGGCACGTGCACTTCCTTGACGATCGCTTCCGTCGGTGCCTGGAAGTTCGATTCGCGGTCATCGTGGTGCGAATTGCGGCCACGGCCGCCACGGCCGCCACCGGCACGCCAGCCATCGCGGCTGGTCGGCCCGGTGCTCGTGCCGCGGCCCTTGCCGCCGCCCGGCGCGCCGCGCTTCTTGGCATCGTCCGACCAGGTCGACGACACGTTGGCCGACTTGATCGACTTGCGATCGCCCGGCTTTTTATCGTCTTTCTTGTCGGTCGTTGCCGGCGTGGTGGTGCCCGGCTTCTTGTCGGCCGGCTTGTGCAGCGTGCCAGCCGGCGCAGCCGGCTTGGCGACCACGGGTGCCGGTTCCGGCGCCTTGATCACGCGGCGCGGCTGCGCCATCATGGCCTTGATCTGGGCCACTTCGTCGGCTACGGCCTTGCGGGCACGCTCGGTGGCCGCGGCACGTTCCGCGGCTTCCTTGGTTGCCTGCTCGGCCTTCTTCTTGGCTTCCTCGGCGTCGGCCGCGCGTTTCTTGTCGGCGGCTTCGGACTCCGCCTGCTTCTGCGCGTCGCGTGCACCGGCCTTGTCGGCGGCGGCCTTCTCGGCAGCGGCTTTCGCGGCTTCCTCGTCGGCGCGGCGCTTGGCTTCCGCTTCTGCAGCAGCGGTGGCCTTCGCTTGCGCTTCCTTCTCGGCGTCCAGGCGTGCCAGCGCCTCCTGCTTCTCGCGCAGGTCCGCTTCCTGGCGGGCGATCAGCTCGGCCTGGCGGCGTGCATCTTCCTCGCGGCGGGCGTTCTCGGCCTCGTCGACCACCGGTGCCGCCGGGGCGGGCGTGGTGGTCGCGGGCAGGTCGTCGCGCTGCACGAAGGTGCGCTTCTTGCGCACTTCAACCTGGATCGTGCGGGTCTTGCCGGAGGCATCGGCCTGCTTGATCTCGTTGGTTTCCTTGCGCGTTACCGTGATTTTCTTCTTCTCGGATGCTCCAGCCGCGCCGTGCGTGCGGCGCAGGTGCTCCAGCAGCTTGTCCTTATCATCTTTCGACAATGGATCTGACGCCGAGCTCTTCTCGACGCCGGCAGAACGCAGCTGCGTCAGCAGCAGGTCTGCAGGCATCTTCAGTTCGGTGGCAAATTGGGCTACGTTGTTACTCGCCATTCAGTCCTCTTTTCTATGTGTCGCGTCGATGATAAGTAATAAGCTATGAAGCAGCTTGGCTGGTGGGGTGGCCAGGGCGCTCAGGCCTTGGCCGCCTCGGCCAGCGACCATGCCTTGGCCTGCAGGGCCTTGGCGCGATCGTCGTACTTTCCGTCGACCAGCTTCATTTCATCGTCGGTCACATCTTCAAATTCATTTTTAATCAGTTCAGTGGCACGGTCCGTCGACAGCGCCAGGATGGCGCCGAACTCGTCGTATGCCAGGCCGGCGAACTGTTCCAGCGTCTTGATGCCCGCCAGACCCAGCTTGCCCGCCGTGATGCGGTCCATGCCTTCCAGGCCGACCAGGCCTTCGTCCATCCCTTCCAGGCCTTCTTCCGAAGCGATCGCCTCCGTCACCAGCGCATCCCGCGCACGGGTACGCAGTTCGTTGACGGTGTCTTCGTCGAAGGCTTCGATATCCAGCATTTCGGAGATCGGCACGTAGGCGATCTCTTCCAGGCTGCTGAAGCCTTCCTCGACCAGGATGTCGGCCACTTCCTGGTCCACATCGAGCTTCTCCATGAACAGCGAGCGTACCGCCGCCGTTTCCTGGGCTGCCTTGTCGGCCGATTCCTCGGCCGTCATGATGTTGATCTTCCAGCCGGTCAGCTCGGAAGCCAGGCGCACGTTCTGGCCGGAACGGCCGATCGCGATTGCCAGGTTTTCCTCGTCGACGACGACGTCCATCGCGTGCTTGTCTTCATCGACCATGATCGACGACACGTTGGCCGGGGCCAGCGCGCCGATCACGAACTGCGCCGGGTCTTCGGACCACAGCACGATGTCGACGCGCTCGCCGCCCAGTTCACCGGTCACGGCCTGCACGCGCGAACCGCGCATGCCGACGCAGGTACCGATCGGGTCGATGCGCTTGTCGGCCGTGAAGACGGCGATCTTGGCGCGCACGCCGGCATCGCGGGCGGCCGATTTAATTTCCAGCATGCCCTGCTCGATTTCCGGCACTTCCAGCTCGAACAGCTTCATGATGAATTCCGGCGCGGTGCGCGACAGGATCACCTGCGGGCCGCGCATGTTGCGGTCCACGCGCAGGATATAGGCCCGCACGCGGTCGCCGATGCGCAGGTTTTCCTTCGGGATCATCTGGTCGCGCGGCAGGCGTGCTTCGATCTTGCCGGATTCGACGATCGCATCGCCGCGTTCCATGCGCTTGATCGTGCCGGTCACCAGCGCGTCGCCGCGCTCGAGGAAGTCCTGCAGGATCTGCTCGCGTTCGGCATCGCGCACGCGCTGCAGTACGACCTGCTTGGTGTCCTGCGCGAAGCGGCGGCCGAATTCCACCGATTCGATCGGCTCTTCGATGTATTCGTCGACTTCGATATCGGGGATCTGTTCCTTGGCTTCGAACAGAAGCACTTCCTGGTCAGGCAATTGCAGGCCGGCTTCGTCAGGCACCACGTGCCAGCGGCGGAAGGATTCGAATTCGCCGGAATCGCGGTCGATCGAAACGCGAATGTCGACTTCGCCTTCATAGCGTTTCTTCGTGGCTTGCGCCAACGCGAATTCGAGCGCGCCGAATACCACGTCCTTGTCGACGTTCTTCTCGCGCGCAAGCGCGTCCACCAATAACAAAACTTCGCGACTCATGCTTTGCGGCTCCTAAAATCCACCTGTGGCACCAAGCGTGCCTTATCCATATCCGCGAGCGTGAAATTCAGCAACGCAGGACCATCTTTACTTTCAAATTCAATTCCCAGCTGGTCACCCTCGGGTGCCTGCAGGATGCCCTGGTAGGACTTGCGGTTGGCGGTGCCCGGCAGCGCCATGCGCAGCTTGACGATTGCCTCGTGGCCGGCAAAGCGCTCGAAATCGGACAGCTTGCGCAGCGGCCTGTCCAGGCCGGGCGACGAAATCTCGAGCCGTTCGTATGGCACGTTCTCGACCGTCAGCACGTGCGACAGCTGGTGACTCACCGTGGCGCAGTCTTCCACCGTGATCGGGCCCTTTTCCTCTGCGTCCGCAGGGAGGAAATCGATGTACACGCGCAGCAGGCCGCGTTCGGCCCGTTCAAAATCGACCAGGTCGTAGCCGAGACCCGCGACGGTCTTCTCAATCAGTTCCGGCAGTTGCAAAGGAAAATCTCCAGATCGGGGCCCGCCGGCGCACTTGCCGGGAACCCGCTAAAACAGTTCAAATAACAGCTTGTTTTCCGCTCACCGGGCGCCGGCTGGGCGCTTACTTTTCCGTGAGCAAAAAAAAAATGGGCAACTGCCCATCTTCTTGTACTACCAGCCAGATGAAAGCATCTTTTCAAAGGGAAATCCTCGAAGGGAATAATCCCTTAAGGAAACCATCCTTTTGAAGAACTTTTACTAGGCCGCTTATTATAACGGCATATCCATTTCGCTGCAATGCCGCATAGGCGAAGCGGACGCCGTTACAACAGAGTCAAAGTTGGTTTTTATACTGCCGGGTAGCAGCAAACCAGGGGAGCGAGAGGCTGATGTGGCGCGAAAATACCGCGCCACGGACCTGTAGGTGTCTTATTTATAGACAGTCTTCTCGAAATCAAGCGGTTAATCCGACTCGGGGCTTGCAAAGTCCACGAAACCTCATCCATCCAGTCCCGGCCTTGCAAGGCCGGGCCGTTCGCCAGGCGTGGAGCGATGCTCCACGAATTCCCTGGCTTACCCTTTTCGCCGCCGCGGCATGCCGTGATCGGTGGCGCCGCCGCGCGGCTGGCCGCCGCCGCGGCGTTGCGGCTGGCCGCCGAAGCCGAACGTGGTCTGCAGCGGGTCCGGCTGGCGCGGACGCCCGCTCTTGCCCTGCTGCGGACGACCGCTGCCCTCGCCCAGGCCCGGGCGGCCCGGACGGCCCGCGCCGCCGGTGCCACCCGCACCGCCCGCACCGCCCGCACCGCGGGCAGGACGGCCGAGACCGGAGCCGGCACCGAAGTAGCTGCCGGCACCCTGACCGCCAGGACGGCCGCCGCGCGGCGCCTGCGGGAACGGATCGGCATTCTTGTTCGAGATGTCCATCCGGTTGAAGTTGGGCTCGCGCTCGCGCTCGCGTTCGCGGTTGCCGCGCTTCTCGCCGCCGCTGCGCTCATTGCCATTGCCGCTACGCTCGCCGGCGCTGCGTTCGTTGCCGCCGCGCTCGTTGCCGCTGCGTTCGCCGCCCTTGCCGGCCTTCGGCTCGCCGCCGATAGCCTTTTTCTCGACGCCGACGAAGGCCATCAGGTCGCGTACCGTGTTCTCTTCCATCTCTTCCCAGCGGCCGCGCTTCAGGTTCGACGGCAGCGTCAGCGCACCGTAGCGGGTACGGATCAGGCGCGAAACGGTCAGGCCGACGGCTTCGAACATGCGGCGCACTTCGCGGTTGCGGCCTTCGCCGATCACCACGCGGTACCACTTGTTGACGCCTTCGCCGCCGCCGTCGGCGATCTTCGAGAACTGCGCCAGGCCGTCTTCCAGCTCGACGCCGGCCAGCAGTTTCTGGCGCATGCCCTCTTCCAGCTCGCCCAGCGTGCGCACGGCATATTCGCGATCGATGTTGTAACGCGGGTGCATCAGGCGGTTCGCCAGGTCGCCGGAAGTGGTGAACAGCAGCAGGCCTTCGGTATTGAAGTCCAGGCGGCCCACGGCCAGCCATTTGCCGACCTTCATCTGCGGCAGGCGGTCGAACACGGACGGACGGCCGTCCGGATCGTCATGCGACACGATCTCGCCGGCCGGCTTGTGGTAGACCAGCACGCGCGGCGGCTTCTTGCTGACTTTCCGCTGGATCAGCTTGCCGTTGATGCGCACCGCATCGTTCGGCAGGATGCGCTGGCCGATGTGGGCCGGCTCGCCATTGACCGACACGCGGCCAGCAACGATCAGGTCTTCCATGTCGCGGCGCGAGCCGAGGCCTGCTTCGGCCAGCACCTTGTGCAGCTTCGGCGCATCGTCTTCGGCCGTCAGGTCGCGCCGGACGGTTTTCTGCTGGCCCTTGCCGCGCGCGCCGTCTTCCTGGTCGAACGCTTCGGACGTGACGAACGAGAACACGGCATCGGCTTCGCTCAGCTTGCCGCCACCCTGGCGCTGGCCCTGCGCGCCGGGGCGCTGGCCTTTGCCGCGGGTGTTCTGCGCATTCTTGTCGCTGCGCTGGCCTTCGGTGCGCACTTCGCCACGATTGCCTTCGCCGCGATTGCCTTCGCCACGGCCCTTGCCCTTGTTGCGGCCGTTTTCGCGGCGCGGCGCGTCATCGCGTGCGGCGCGTTCCTGCGGGGCGGCTTCGGCCTGTGCCGGTGCGCCGGCTGGCGCTTCGGCAACCTGCGCGTCTGGCTGGGCAGTTGGCTGGGCAGTTGGCTGAGATTCGGCCACGGCCGGTGCCTGCTCGGCTTTCAGCGCCTCGCGCACGGCGCGCTCGTTGCGCATCTGCCGCGGGCCGCGCGGCGTGCGGGGCTTTTTCGGCGCCGCCTCGTCGCTGCCGGCCGCATCGGCCGGTTGCGCGGCCGGTTGCGCTACCGCAACGGCTGGCGCCGCTTCGGCGACGGCTTCGGCCGGAGCTTCCACCTTCGGCTTGCGGGCACGGGGCTTTTTCACGGGTGCGGCTTCGTCCGCGGCCGGTGCCGCAGCGACTGGCGCTGGCGCGGCAGGTGCCTGGGCGGCAGGCGCCTCATCGGTGGCGGCGGATTCGACCTTCTTGCGGGTCCGCTTGGGCTTGGCCGGCGCATCGGCCGGAGCAGCCTGCGCTGGCGCAGCGGCTTCGACAGGCGCGGATGGCGCGGCTGCCGCTTCGGCGGCGATCTGCGCCTTGGTGCGACGCTTCGGCTTCACGGCCGGTTCAGCCGGCGTGCCGGTCTCGGTAATGTTCTCAGTATTGTTCATGCGTATTTTCTTGCGTGGGCTCAGCGTCAGGCGCCTGCATCGCATCGGTGGCGGATGCTTCCCCGGGCGCTACATTGTCAGTGACATCGGCGGCATGCGCCGCCTTCTCGAAATTCTCCTGCAGCGCGGCTTCGAGCATTTCGATCGAATTGGCGTTCTGCGTATCGCTGATTTGCTGCAAAGGCGGCAGCTGGGACAGCGACTGTAAGCCCAGGTCGTCCAGGAACTGTTTCGTGGTACCGAGGAGCGCCGGCCGGCCCGGCACGTCGCGGTGGCCCACAGTGTCGACCCAGCCGCGCTCTTCGAGCATCCGGATCGTCTGCGAATTCACCGCCACGCCGCGAATCTCCTCGATATCGCCACGCGTGACCGGCTGGCGGTAAGCGATGATCGCCAGCGTCTCGAGCGTGGCCCGCGAATACTTTTGCGGCTTTTCCGGGTTCAGGCGGTCCAGGTACTGCTTCATTTCGGGCCGGCTCTGGAAGCGCCAGCCGGAGGCCAGGCCGACGACTTCGACACCCCTGCCCTGCCAGTCCTGCCGCAACTGCTCAAGCAGGGCGCGGATCTCGTCGGCGCCGACACCGTCGGCCAATGGACGGCCCGCATCGTCGACATCGACGAACAGCCGGCGCAGGCTGTGCATCGACAACGGCTCACGCGCGCATAGCAATGCGGTTTCGAGGACTTTTTTCGCCTCAGCTGTATCCATATGCCAACATGTGGTCGCCGCATCCCGGCAGGAAAAAATTACGCTGGATTTCAGCGAATTGCCGGAAACACCGGGCGTAACTGCCCGGGGCGGCCTGGGCGTCAGTTCTGGATATCAGTTCCGGGCGTCAGTTCGCGAACCTGGGCGTCAGTAATCAAATAAGGTCAACGATGGTGAGAAGTGTTTTCAAGACCTGAAAACCTTGTCGGCCTTACCCGGAAGAGTTGCCGGATCGGGTGGCGCCGTTTCATCCAATGACGGGCATTGTACTCCATAAAACCGCGCGAAGTGCAATTCGCGGTTCAGGCGTAACGGACCAGTGTAACCGATCAGGCGCCCAGGCGCTCGGCGAGGATTGCGGAAACGCCAACGAAGGCCGGATATTCCGCGGTGATGACGAAGGCCGGAATCCCCGACAGGTACTGGCGGAAGCGGCCTTTCGCCTCGAAGCGGGCGCGGAAGCACGAGCGGTCGAAGCGCTCGCCCAGCTTCGGCACGATGCCGCCGCCGATATAAATGCCGCCCTGCGCACCGAGCGTCACCGCCAGGTTGGCGGCGATGGTGCCCAGCATGCCGCAGAACGTTTCGATCGCCTCGTCGCACAGCGCGCAGTCGCCGTCCAGCGCGCGGCGCGCGATCTCGGCGGGAGTGAGCGCCTCCGCCGGCAGCTTGCGGTAATCGGCCAGCGCGCGGTAGATCAGTTCGATGCCGGCGCCCGACATCAGCCGTTCGGCCGAGACGTGCTCGAATTCGCGCCAGGCGAACTGCAGGATCGCCACTTCGATTTCATTGACGGGCGAGAAGCTGACATGGCCGCCCTCGGACAGCAGCGCCGTCCAGCCCGATGCGCCCGGGATCAGGCCCGACACGCCCAGGCCGGTACCGGCGCCGATCAGGCCCAGCGGCGAATCCGGCACTGCCGCGCCGCCACCCACCTGCCGCTTGTGCGTGCCCAGAAACGGCAGCGAGCGGGCCAGCGCCGTAAAGTCGTTGACGACCGCCAGCACCTCGAAGCCGCACTCCTGGCGCATCCCTTCGATCGAGAACTCCCAGTGGTGATTCGTCATCCGCACGTAGTCGCCCGTCACCGGGTTGGCGATCGCGATCGCGCCGTGGCGCACCACGGGCGCGGCGGCCGCCACGTCCGGCAAGGCCAGGTAAGCCTGCAGCGCCGCCGCCAGCGTCGGATAGCCGGCGCCCGCCAGCACGTGGATGTGGCTCACCTGCCCCGGCGCCGATTCCAGCGCGAAGCGGGCATTGGTGCCGCCCACGTCGGCCAGCAGCCGGGGCCCACCGGGAAATGCGGAAACGAGGGTCTGCTGCGCGGGAGTCGACATGGCGTTCATGGGCACGAAAGAAGAAGTTGAAGCTGCATGCTAGCGGATTTCTTGGCGAACGCGCAAGAGTTGGCTGTAGTTTGGGTACAAACTGACGTATGACTGTGGGACAACTGCAAATTCGGCGTAGTAGTATGACTACCAAAAACCGGTGACAGGCTCCAGGTTTCTGGAAACATTTCTCGGAAACCGGTGTCTGTCACCGGTTTTTTGGAAACATTTCTCAAAACCTGGTGTCTGTCACCGGTTTTTTTGAAATATTTCCCGGAAACTGGTGCCTGTCACCGGTTTCGAGGGCGGTGGAGATGCGTCAGCGGTCCGTGGCGGGAATCTGTTCGCCGACCACCACCGTGTCGCCGGTGCGGAAGGCGGTGTTGTACGCTTCCAGTCCGCCATGCAGCGGCTTGGCCAGCGTGTAGCCGCGCTCGTGCAGTTGCTTGGCCACGCTGGCGGCGGTGACGTCGTTCGGGCAGCTGCAGTAGACGACGATGTGCCGGTCGCGCGGCAGCGCGCCCAGCAGCGCGGACAGGTTGCCGTCCACCGGCAGCGCGCCGGGTATCGACGGTTCCAGCTGGCGGGCGGTGGCGCTGCGCGCATCGACCATGACCGGCTCGTGGCCGGCATCGAGCAGCGCGCGCAGCTGGTCGACGTCGATCCGTTCGGTCTGCATCGCGCGCTGGAAGCGGCGCCGCTCGACGTACTTGAACAGCACGAACAGCGCCAGCAGCGTGCCGAGCACGGCCAGCGCGGTGCCGCCCATCGTCGACAGCACTTCCAGCACTTCGTCGATGTTCTCGTTGAAATACACGCCGATCAGGATGCCGGTCAGGCTCCACAGCAGGCTGCCCAGCAGGCTGAACGACAGGAACAGCGGCAACCGCGTGCCCATCGCGCCGGCCATCGGCGGTGCGATCGTGTTGAAGCCGGGGATGAACTTGGCCACCACCATCGACTTCACGCCCCATTTCTTGAAATTGTCTTCCGTCTGGGAGACGCAGTAATCGGGCGACAGGGAGATCCGGCACAGCACCTTCAGGATGCGCCTGCCATAGCGGCGCCCGGCGCTGAACCAGAACATGTCGGCCATCACGCAGCCGGCCAGCGCCACGGCGAGCACGGCGGGCAGCGGCGTACCGCCGTTCATCGCCAGCGCGCCGGCCACGATCAGCACCGGATACGCGGGAATCGGCGCCCCCATCTGCTCGACCAGGACGACGATGAAGACGATCAGCACGCCGTATTCCTGCAACAGATAGATCAAGTTCGCCATAGTTCCGCCATCTTACTCCACGCCACGGGGAAACGCCGACAACAAGCTGCGCGTGTAGGGATGCCGGGGGTTGCGGTACAACTCGTCGGCATCCGCGCTCTCGACCACGGCGCCGCCCTGCATCACCATGACCCGGTCCGAGATGTACTTCACCACCGCCAGGTCGTGCGAAATGAACAGGTAGGACAGCGCGAACTCGTCCTGCAGGTCCTGCAGCAGGTTCAGCACCTGGGCCTGCACCGACACGTCCAGCGCCGACACGGATTCGTCGCAGACGAGGATTTCCGGCTGCATCGTCAGGCAGCGCGCGATGGCGATGCGCTGGCGCTGGCCGCCGCTGAACTCGTGCGGATAACGGTGGAATGCCTGCGCCGGCATGCCCACCCGGGCCAGCAGCTCCAGTGCCATTGCCACTCTTTGCGCGTCATCGGCGCCGATGCGGTGCAAACGCATCGGTTCGAGCAGGATCTGCCCGACCGTGAAACGGGGATTCAGCGAGGCATAGGGATTCTGGAAAATGATCTGGATGCGCCGCTTGTAGGGATGGAAGGCGCGCTCCGGCAGCGCCAGCAGGTCGCGCCCGTCGAACAGCGCGCTGCCGCCGGTGGCGCGGTGCAGCCGCAGCAGGGTCAGGCCCACCGTCGTCTTGCCCGAGCCGGATTCACCCACCACGCCCAGCGTCTTCCCGCGCGGCAGCTGGAACGACACGTCCTTCACGGCCTGGAATTCGCGCTTGCCGAACAGCCCCTCGCGGATCCAGAAGCTCTTGCGCAGGTTGCGCACGTCCAGGATGATGTCGTCGTCCGGCCCGTAGCCGCGCGTGCGCTGCGGAACCGGCTCGCTGTCCGGCCCCCTTCCTGACTCTCTCTTCAGGTAATCGTCGATCACCGGCAGCCGGACCGGCCGGGAATCCAGCGACGGCCGGCAGTGCAGCAGCGCCCGCGTGTACGGGTCGCGCGGCGCGCCGAGCACCTGCCGCGCGGGGCCCGCTTCGCGGATCTCGCCATGCCGCATCACGATCACGTGGTCGGCGATCTCGCCCACCAGCCCCAGGTCGTGCGTGATGAACAGCACCGCCATGCCCCGCTCGCGCTGCAGCCGCGCGATCAGCGCGAGGATCTGCTTCTGGATCGTCACGTCCAGCGCGGTGGTCGGCTCGTCGGCGATCAGCAGCTTCGGTTCGCACGCGATCGCCATGGCGATCATCACGCGCTGCTGCTGGCCGCCGGACAGCTGGCCCGGGTACGCATCGATCTTCACGGCCGGATCGGGTATGCCCACCTCCTCCAGCAGGGCCAGGGTGCGGGCGCGGGCCTGCCGCCGGCTCATGCCCATGTGCCGGCGCAATACCTCGCCCACCTGGAAACCCACCGTGAAGACGGGGTTCAGCGACGACATCGGCTCCTGGAAGATCATCGCGATCTCGCGGCCGCACAGCGCACGCCGCTCGCCCGCCGGCAGGCGCAGCACGTCGCGGCCATCGAAGCGGATGCTGCTCGCCGGGTCGACCAGCGTGGACTCCGCCGGCAGCAGGCCCATCACCGCCAGCGAGCTGACCGACTTGCCGCTGCCCGATTCCCCCACCAGCGCCACGGTCGCATGGCGCGGCACGTCGAACGAAATGCCTTTCACGGCTTCGACCGTGCTATGCCGGTCGACCCGGAACGCGATGCGCAGGCCGCGCACCGCCAGCAGCGCGTCATCGGCCGGGTTCATGCCTTGACCTTCGGGTCGAGCGCGTCGCGCAGCGCATCCGCGACCAGGGAGAAGGCCGTCACGAGCAGCGCCATCGCCGTCGCGGCGGCCGTCAGCTGCCACCATTTGCCCAGCAACAGCTCGTTCTGCGCCTCGTTCAGCATCGAGCCCCACGACACCACGCCGGCCGGCACGCCGAAGCCGAGGAACGACAGGATCACCTCGGCCTTGATGAAGCCCACCACCAGGATCGAGACCTGCACCAGCGCCACGTGGCTGACGTTGGGGAAGATGTGGGCGAACATCCGCCGCCACGCGGAAGCGCCGATGGCCTGTGCCGCCAGCACGTACTCGCGGCGCCTGTGGCGCAGGTATTCGGCGCGCATCAGCCGGTACGGGCCGGTCCAGCCGGTGAGCCCGAGGATCAGCACGATCGTGCCGACGCCCTTGGTTTGCAGCACCGCGGCCACGGTCAGGATCATCAGGATGGCGGGGATCGCCGTGAATACGCTGTACAGCCACTCGAACAGGTCGTCGACGATGCCGCCGAAGTAGCCCGCCAGCGCGCCGGCCAGCGTGCCCAGGCCCACCGCGACGAAGGCCGCCACCAGGCCGACGACGATCGACGTTTCGGCCCCCTTGATGGTTTTCTGCACGATGTCGTGGCCCCACTTGTCGGCGCCGAACGGCAGCGTGGCCCGGCGCGCCTGCGTCGCGGCAGCGTCGGGCAGCGCGGCGCGCAGCGCCGCCAGGTCGGCGGCCAGCGGATCGAACGGATTGCCGCGAGCGGCCGAAATTGAAGCCGGGGCCGGTATGGGGACGGAACCGGAGGCGCCCAGGAACGATGGCGGCGCGTAGCTGACACCGACTTCGCGCTCCCAGCCGGCGGCAACCAGCCCGGCGGCGGACAGCGCGACCAGCACCAGCCAGCCGGCCACCACGGCCAGCGCCGCCATCGCCAGCCGGTCGGCGCGCAGCCGCCGCCACGCAAGCGTCCACACACCGGGCGCGCCGCGAAACAGCGTCATGCCGGCTGCACCCGCGGATCGGCGACCCGGTACAGCACGTCCGCCAGCAGGTTGAACACCATCGTCGCGGCGGCCACGTACACGGTGATGGCCTTGATGACGGGGAAGTCGCTGCGCTCGACGGCCAGGATCACTTCCCTGCCGATGCCGGGAATGCCGAAGAAGCGCTCCAGCAGGAAGGCGCCGATCAGCAGCGCCGGCAGGCTGGCCATCACGTGCGTGATGACCGGGATCGCCGCGTTCCTCAGCACGTGCACCCACATCACGCGCCGCTCCGGCAGACCCTTGGCGCGCGCGGTGCGCACGTAATCCTGGCCGGCTTCGTCCAGCACGAAGCTGCGGTACAGCCGCAGCGTCGGCGCCACCGATACCGCCAGGCCGATGAGGATCGGCAGCGGCGCATAGCGCAGCAGGTTTTCCGCGAGGCTGTCGCCCCAGCCCTGCACGGGGAACAGGCCGAGCCTGTAGGCCAGGCCGTACTGGAACGCGATGATGTAGACCAGGATCGACACCGACATGGCTGCCGTGCAGGCCACCATCACGGCGCGGTCGGTCAGCGAGCCGCGTACGAAGGCGATGGCCAGCGCCAGCGCGATGCAGAGCGCCGTTTCAATGACGGTCAGCGGCACCAGCACCGTCAGCGACGGCCCCAGCCGGGAAGCGATGATGTGCCCGACCGGTTCGCCGGTGGCCCAGCTCTGGCCGAAGTCGAACGTGGCGATCTGTTTCACGAAGATCAGCAGCTGCACGTGATAGGGATCGTCCATCCCCAGTTGCCGGCGGATGCCGGCGATGGCTTCCGCACTCGACATCTTGCCCGCCAGCACATAGGCAGGATCGCCGCCCACCCAGTTGAACAGCATGAACACCAGCAGCACGACGCCGGCCATGGTGGGCAGCATCTGCCACAGGCGCCGCGGGACGAATGAAAGCATGACGGGACCATGGATCGAAAGCGTAACGGTAACGTAAAACCGGAAGGCACGGCAGTATCCCGCTCCGACAAAATAAAGTTGCTACGTAAAAAGTTTGACGCGAAAGTGTATCAATTCGCCCACATTCCATATATACCGTTTATTTCATATGGAAAGTATCAGATGACCGAAGATCATTACCCAAGATTCACGGTCAACAAAATTTTCACGTTTTACTTGCCTTACGCCTACATCGATCTCGATTTGTGGCTTCCATCGGAATTCACTCGGACAACTTTTTATTTGACCGCCATGAATCCGAAATGATTACATGCAGCCTCAAGGAAGCAGAGCGCTTCCTGAAACCGAGCAACGGATACGCACACAACGCCGCCTTTGTAGCTCATCAGAAATTATTTGTGGAGGTTGTACATGGTAGAGAAAATGATGGCACGTTCGGTTCGCCTGTTATTCACGGGCAGCCTGATGGCCACGATGGGCATGGCAGGCACGGCCGCGGCCCAGGACAATTCGAACATCCAGCGCGTCGAGATCACTGGCTCGAGCATTAAGCGCGCAACCGCGGAAACCGCATCGCCGGTCACGGTGATCGGCCGCGACGAACTGCTGCGCTCCGGCAAGAGCACCGTGTCCGAATACCTGCAGACGCTGACCGTCGACGGCGCCGGCTCGCTGCCGACCGGCTTCGGCAACGGCTTTGCCGCGGGCTCCACCGCGATCTCGCTGCGCGGCCTCGGCGCCACCTCCACACTGGTCCTGTTGAATGGCCGCCGAATGGCGCCGTTCGCCCGTGCCGACGATGGCCAGAAAAGTTTTACCGACATCTCCACCGTGCCGATGCAGATCGTCGAGCGTATCGAGATTCTGAAGGATGGCGCTTCGTCCACCTACGGCGCCGATGCGATTGCCGGCGTGGTCAACATCATTTTGCGCAAGGATGTGCAAGGCCTGGAAGTGAAGGCCGACACGGGGTGGTCGCGCTATGACGACGGCAAGGCCAACAAGGCCTCCATCACGTACGGCATCGGCGACCTGGACGAAGACAAGTTCAACTGGGTGGTCAACGCCGAGTACAACCAGAGCGACCGCATCAAGAACAGCGACCGCGCCAACCGCCGCGGCCACATCGGCAACGGCGACCTGCGCGCCTACGGCTTCCCGATCGGCACCCAGTTCGCCGGCGGCTACATCAACGGCACCAACAACGTCAGCCCGTCGCCGACCGGCATGGTGCGCGACCCGGTGTCCACCAACTACGTGAACCTGCCGGGCTGCTCGGCGATCTCGGCCACCACGAACCAGACCGGCGCCAATGGCGGCTGCCTGTACTACCAGGACCAGTGGCGCGACATGCAGCCGGAGATCGAGTCCCTGAACCTGTACTCCAAGGGCACGTGGCAGATCAACGCGGACACCCAGGCTTACGTGGAACTGGGCTACTCGAAGCGCTCGACCGCATTCACGATGACGCCGCCGTCGGTGACGCCAACCGTGGCCTTCCCGCCGAACGCGCAGACGCCGCAGGGCTTCATCAACTACGGCAACCTGAACCTGATGTCGGCCGCGCACCCGCAGAATCCGTTCGGCGCCAACGCCCGGATGCGCTATATCGCCGCCGACATCGGCCCGTCCGAGCGTAACGCGGACAACGAGTTCCGCCGCTTCGTGGTCGGCGTCAAGGGTTCGGCCATGGGCTGGGACTACGACACCGGCTTCACCTACTCCGACTCGAAGCTGGACCTGCTGTACACGAACATGCTGAACATGAACGTGCTGACGCAGGCGCTGAGCAACCCGGCCTCGCAGTACTTCCCGTACTACATCGGCGCGGAAGCCGGCCGCAACCCGGCCTCGCTGTACCAGGCGATGGTGGTCAATGCGATGTCGCACTCCAAGACCAGCCTGTCCGTGATCGATTTCAAGGCAACGCGCGAACTGCCGATCGCCCTGCCGGGCGGTAACATCGGCCTGGCACTCGGCGCCGAGCACCGCCGCGAGAAAGTGACCAACCCGTCGCTGGCCGGTTCCGAGAACGGCTCGATCAACTCCAGCTATGTCGCCGCGTTCGGCGACTCGAAGGTGTCGGCGGTCTATGCCGAGATCCTGGCGCCGCTGCTGAAATCGCTGGAATTGTCCGCTGCCGTGCGTTACGACAAATACGACAACTTCAACTCGACCACGCCGAAAGTCGGCCTGAAGTGGACGCCAGTGCGCACGTTCGCACTGCGCGGTACGTACACGGAAGGCTTCCGTGCGCCAGGCCCGGCCGAAGGCAGCTCGGCATCGCAGTCGACCGGCACCTCCACCGTGCGCGACCCGATCCGCTGCCCTGGCAACGTTCCTGCCGCCGGTGGCGCCACGGCAACCGACTGCGCGATCCCCGTCGCCGCCGTCAAGGTCGGCGATGCCAACCTGCAGCCGGAAACGTCGAAAGGCATGACGCTGGGCCTGGTCTGGGATCCGTTCGAAGGCACCAGCGTGGCGCTCGACGGCTGGAAGATCAAGCGTGAAAACGAGATCAACCCGCTGCCGTACAACGAAGCGGCAGCCCTGCCGACCGCGATCCGCAACGACAACAACCTGGTGCAGAATGGCCAGGTGATCCCGAACTCGGGCACGCTGATCCTGACGCAGGCGCCTTACCGCAACTCGAGCTACACCGAGATCTCCGGCGTGGACCTGGACATCAAGCAGCGCCTGCGCCTGGGTAACTATGGCCGCGCCACGGTCGGCATGGTGATTACCCACGTCGCCTCGTGGGCCCGCCATGAAAGCGCAACGACCTCGTACCAGTTCGCCGGCACGCACGGCAACTGCGACACGTCGAACTGCGCCGGCACGCCGAAGAACAAGGTCAACCTGAACGCTTCGTGGGATATCGGCGCGTGGAACTTCACGAGCAACCTGAACTGGCGCGACAAGATGAAGAACATCTCGTTCGAAGGCGCAGCCTGCGCTTCCACGCTGGCCAACGGCCAGCCGGGCACGAAGGATTGCGAAATCGCGTCGTTCACGACGGTGGACCTGTCGACCCGCTTCAACGTGAGCAAGAACTTCACGCTGTTCGCCTCGGTCAACAACGTGTTCGACAAGATTGCCCCGCTCGATCCGCTGACCTACGGCGGCATCAGCTACAACCCGATGGATGCATCGGGCGCGATCGGCCGCTACTTCCGCGTTGGCGCGAGCTACAAGTTCTTCTGACCTGACTGAGCGCAGTACCGCAAAGGCGCCCCGATGGGGCGCCTTTTTTTTGTGTTCCATTTACACAACAGCACAATCCAATGCCGACGGCTGTCTTGATCTTCGCGTCGACAAGCCAGGACTCACATCTGTACATTCTATAAATGTAACTACCAAACGCTTCGTAAGAACTTTGTTTATTTGACACATCCTTGGCAGCAGCGCGCTACTTTTCCTTCCATCCACCGAACAAAAATTGACAAGAAGCATGGATAGATGGTTTGATATGCCCCCCGTGATTATTTGTGAGAATCACAGGGGCTAGTGGTCACTGTATAACAGTAACTTCCAGTTGCAGCATGGGCTGCGCCGGCCTCCGCCCTACCCGGGCGGCGGCCGCTTTGTCGTTCGCAATAACCTGAAAGAAGTTTCATGATTGAGAAAGTATTGTCTCGCTCCCTGCGCGTAATGTTCGCGGGCAGCCTGGCGATGGGCATGCATGCCGCGACCGCGCAGGAAGCCGGCGAGCAGCCCATGCAACGCGTTGAAATCACCGGCTCGTCCATCAAGCGCATCGCCGCCGAAGCGTCGCTGCCGGTGCAGTCCTTCAACCAGAAGGACATCAAGAAAACCGGTGTCACCACGGTTACCGACTTCATCCAGCAGATCCCGGCGATGCAGGGCTTCACCAGCGCGGCCCAGTCCGTGGGCGGCGGCGGCGGCGGCGTGACCACGGCGTCCATCCACGATATCGGCGAGCAGTACACGCTGGTGCTGCTGAACGGCCGCCGCATCGCGCCGTCCAACTCGGGCACCACGATCGACCTGAACTCGATCCCGCTGTCCGCCGTGGAACGCGTCGAAGTGCTGACCGACGGCGCCTCTGCGCTGTACGGCGCCGATGCCATCGCCGGCGTCGTCAACTTCATCCTGAAGAAGGGTGCGTCGGACTGGCAGGTCGATGCCAAGTACAACAACCCGGAACGTTCGGGCGGGGCGTCGAACTCGATCTCCATCTCGAAGGGCTTCGGCGACATCGATGAAGACGGCTACAGCCTGTTCTTCTCCGCCAGCCACGACGTGCAGAAGTCGCTGAAGGCTTCGCAGCGCAACTTCGCCAAGAGCGGCTTCATCAACTTCACCGACCCGGCCACCGGCAAGGAAATGCTGTTCGCGACCGGCTCGACCCGCGCGCTGCCGGCCAATGCGTCGGTACGCTACACGGGCGCCGACGGCAAGGCGAAGGCGGTGAACCTGAACCCGTACGCACTGTCGCACAACGGCGCCTGCGCGCCGCTGAACGCCGACCTGTACGGCGACGGCAACTGCTGGTTCGATTCCTCGTCGACCATCGAGATCAACCCGGAAACGAAGCGCGACGGCGTATTCAGCTCCGGCGAACTGAAGCTGGGCAACACCGGCTTCCGCGGCTTCTACGACTTCGCGTTCACGAAGGCCAACGTGCGGTCGGCGATCGCCCCGTTCCCGGCGCAGTTCTCGATCGCCAAGGGTTCGTCGCTGTACAACCAGCACATCCTGCCGTACCTGACCGCCGAGCAGGCCGCCGGCGTGACGGCGGTGAACGCGAACTACCGCCTGATGGAAATGGGCAACCGCACGTACGACTACGGCACCAAGGCAACGCATATCGTGGCCGGCGTGGACGGCAGCGCGTTCGGCTGGGACCTGAATTCGGCGTTCACCTGGTCGCGCAACCGCCAGCAGCAGGACTACGTCAGCGGCTTCCCGCTGGCATCGAAGTTCGGCGCGGCGATCGATGCCGGCCAGCTGGATCCGTTCAGCTACGGCCTGGGCGAGATGCCCGAAGCGATGCGCAATACGCTGCTGGGCACCGGCTTCTCCGGCAAGTACCAGACGCAGACCGTGATCATGAAGGGCTGGGATGCGCGCGGTTCGCGTGAAGCGTTCAAGCTGCCGGGCGGCACCGCCATGCTGGGCGTGGGCGTCGACTACCGCGACACCAACTACCACGTGGACGCCGAGAAGGTCGCGGAAAATATCGAGATCCTGTACGACGGCGGCGCCGTCGACAGCGGCTACCACCGCGACAACGCCGGCGCCTACGCCGAGCTGATGATGCCGTTGACGAAGGCCCTGGAAGTGACCGCTTCGGCGCGTTACGACCGGATCGGCGCCGTCAAGGACAACGTCGGCGGCAAGACCTACGGCGATACCGAAAGCGCCAGCACCTGGAAAGTGTCGGCCAAGTACTCGGCCACGAAGAACCTGATGTTCCGCGCTGCCGCCGGTACCGGTTTCCGCGCCGCGACGATGCAGCAGATCGCCGGCGTGCAGGAAGACTGGGGCGTCACGGCCGGTACCTACGGTTGCCCGCTGGTCGGCACCAGCCACCCGCTGGCCTCGTACTGCAACGGCATCGGCCGCACGCAGTTCGAAGCGTTCCGCGCGGGTAACGCTGAACTGAAGCCGGAGAAGTCGAAGCAGTGGTCGATCGGCACCGTGTGGGAACCGCTCAACAATGTGTCGCTGGCGCTGGACCTGTGGAACGTGGAAATCCGCGACCAGGTGAGCGACGTTGCCGAGTCGCGCATCTTCGCCGATCCGATGACGTACGCGAACCTGTTCACGACCAAGTACCTGAACTCGACCGGTTCGAACGAGCTGGCAATCATCTACGCGCCGATCAACATCGGCAAGACGGAAAATCGCGGTATCGACTACGACCTGACCCACAAGATGAACGTGTGGGGCGGCCGCCTGACGAGCCGCCTGGCCGGTACGTACCTGCTGCGCTCGCGCTACACGGAGCCAGGCACGGACGACGTCTGGACCACCAGCCTGAATCGCTACGGCAGCAACGACAAGGTCAGCTTCCGCCACGTGATCAAGGCCTCGACCTCGTTCGAGACCAAGCAGCTGACGCACACGCTGACGGCGAGCTACCGCAATGGCTACGTCGACAAGGCGTGGACCGCGGATGACTGCACGGTGACCGCGGTCGGTTCGGGCGAATGCCAGGCCGTCACGCTGGACGTGCCGAGCTACACCACGTTCGACTACCAGGTGGCCTACCGCCCGCTGTCCAACGTGGAAATCTCGGCCGGCTTCCTGAACATGTTCGACCGCAACCCGCCGCTGTCGCTGCGTAACGCCGGTTCGCACCAGATGGGCTACAACCCTGCCTACTCCAGCGCGCTGGGCCGGCAGCTGTACATCTCCGGTTCCTACCGGTTCTGATGAACCCCGGGCCTTGCGGCCCGGCGGCCCAACGAAAAGCGGCGCCTCGTGCGCCGCTTTTTTTGTTGCCGGAAAACCGGTGACAGACACCGGTTTTCCGGCAACATCTGTTCCAGAAAAACCGGTGTCTGTCACCGGTTTTGACGTTCCTTACTCGCCCTTCAACCGGCGCTGGCGCACGGCGTCGGCCAGTTGCTCCAGCACTTTTTCGCTGGTTTCCCAGTCGATGCAGCCGTCGGTGACGGATTGGCCGTAGGTCAGTTCCTTGCCCGGTACCAGGTCCTGGCGGCCGGCGACGAGGTGCGATTCGACCATCACGCCGACGATGCGCGTGTCGCCACCGGCTACCTGGCCGGCGATGTCGGCGCAGACGGGTACCTGGTTTTCCGGCTTCTTCGAGCTGTTTGCATGCGACGCGTCGATCATCAGGCGGGCTGCCAGGCCATGGCCGGCGATCGCGGCCGAGGTTTCCGCAACGCTGGCGGCGTCGTAGTTCGGCGCCTTGCCGCCGCGCAGGATGACGTGGCAGTCCTCGTTGCCGCTGGTGGAGACGATCGCCGAGTGCCCGCCCTTCGTGACCGACAGGAAGTGGTGCGGCTGCGAAGCGGCCTTGATCGCCTCGACAGCGATCTTGATGTTGCCATCGGTACCGTTCTTGAATCCCACCGGGCACGACAGACCCGACGCCAGCTCGCGGTGCACCTGCGATTCGGTGGTGCGGGCACCGATCGCGCCCCAGGCGATCAGGTCGGCGATGTACTGCGGGCTGATCACGTCGAGGAACTCGGTGCCGGCCGGCAAGCCCAGTTCGTTGATGTCGCGCAGCAGTTCGCGCGCCATGCGCAGGCCGTCGTTGATGCGGAAGCTGTTGTCCATGTACGGGTCGTTGATCATGCCCTTCCAGCCCACCGTCGTGCGCGGCTTTTCGAAATACACGCGCATCACGATTTCCAGGTCGCCCTTCAGGCGCTCGCGCACCTGGATCAGGCGGCGCGCATATTCCATCGCCGCCTTCGGATCGTGGATCGAGCACGGGCCGATGACGACCATCAGGCGGTCGTCCTGGCCATGCAGGATGCGGTGCAGTGCCACGCGCGCGCCGGAGGCCGTGGCGGATGCGGCTTCGGTGCAGGGGAATTCACGGATCAGGTGCGAGGGGGGCGTCAGTTCCTTCATCTCGCGGATGCGCAGGTCGTCGGTGCGTTGCATGGTGCTCTCCTGGAAAAATGCGGCTCGAATGGGCTGAAAAACGTACGGGTAAAAAAAACCGCCATCGCTGGCGGTTTGTTTGTATCTGCTGGACTCGCTTGCTTTTCGCTTACGTGCACCGGCCTTTACTCAACCGCCTGGAGGCAGGGAGCCAAAAGTAAAAAAAGCCGGTAAAGAAAACGAAGCGGTGCATGAAAACGATCCTGTAGTTGAGTTCACTATAACAACAAGTTTCGCGCTTTGGCAAGGACTTGTTTGATCGGCGCCCTTGCGTTCCCGCTTGCTGCTACATGCCACTCATCGCCGGTGCGATGCGGCGCCCGTCACTGCCCTTGCGGCGAATCCTTGATCCGCGTTTATTACGGGAGGCAGGGTTGTCCTGCTCCCGCCCGTCTTTCGCAGGTATTTCTTTCAGATCGATTTCTTCCAGATAGTCTCGCTGCCGTATGACGTACGAGATTGCGCTACCAGTCAAAAAAGCGGACGAAAGTTAATTCCGAATGTACTCGACGAATATTCGGCAAGGTCCAGGTATTCGACGGCGCGAGTATTGGAAGAGTTTACCCATTCTGGAGCCACGCAGTACACCCAGCATCGATACCCCTGCCACATGGCCGGAATCTGCATAACCCGACGATACTGCGGCAAGCTCGAAAAAACTGGATAAAACGGCAAACTTCACCCAAATAACGTCCTACGCACACTAAAAGACTCTAATTTCTCCTTCGTGCAGAATCGCGGATCACAATCCGAATTAGATGCAATAAGGAATTAAAATTTAACGCAAAGATACGTCGATAAATATCGTCCAGTGGGTTCCATAACTGGATTGTGGCGCACATGAGACATTTCAGTTCCGCCCGATCCTTAACTCCTATATAACGTTCACTCTCACGAAAAAATTCGAGACTTTCCGGAGATTTGAAGATGACACGAATGAAAATACGCCCAATGTCGGGCGTAGTACGGCGGGCCTTCCCTATTGCGGCACCTCTATTGATGACAATGCTGACGGCACAGGCACAAAATACGCCTGCCGACACGACCGCGCAGCCGATCCAGCGCGTGGAAATTACCGGTTCGAACATTCGCCGGGCGCAGGCCGAAACGGCATCCCCGGTGCAGACCGTGAACCGTGCCGATATCGAAAAATCGGGCAAGACGACCGTTGCGGAACTGCTGCAGACGCTGGCGGTCGATAACCAGGGTTCGGTCCCGACCACGTTCGGCAGCGGCTTTGCTTCCGGCGCGTCGGGCATCTCGCTGCGCGGCCTCGGCGCCGCGTCCACGCTGGTGCTGCTGAACGGCCGCCGCATCGCGCCGTACGGGCTGGCGGACGATGGCCAGAAAGTCTTCGCCGACCTGAACATCATTCCCGCGGAAGCCGTGGAACGCGTCGAGATCCTGAAGGACGGCGCGTCGGCAATCTACGGTTCCGATGCCATCGCCGGCGTGGTCAACGTCATCCTGCGCAAGGACTACGTGGGCACCACCGTGCGCCTGTCCCAGGGCCTGTCGAACGAGAGCGACGGCGGCGACACCCGCCTGGCCGTCACGCACGGCGTGGGCGACCTGGAAACGGATCGCTACAACTTCCTGTTTTCGGCCGAATACGGCAAGAAGCGCGAAGTGTGGAACCGCGACCGCGCCGGCCGTGGCGCCGTCGGCCGCGCCGACCTGCGCGAATTCGGTTTCTCGGCGCAGGAAGGGCTGGGCGGTACCGGTGCGATCGTCAATGCCGGCGCGGCGGGCAGCTCGATCATCGGTAACGTGCAACGGCCGGGTGGCGGTTATTACAGCCGGGACAGCCTTGACGCCGCCAACGGCTTCACGCGCACCTTCCCGGGCGCCGCGTGCGCGAACCTGACGAACCATCCACAAGGCGCCCCGGGCACCGGCTGCCTTATCGATGCCACCCAGCAGTACAACCAGATCCAGCCGCGCCAGGAAACGCTGAACCTGTTCGGCCGCGCGACCTTCCAGCTGAACAACGACTGGCAGGCCTATGTCGAATTGAATGGCTACCACAGCGATACGGATTCGTCGACGACCCCATCGGGCGTCAGCGCCAGCGTCGGCTATCCGGGCGGCCCCGTCAACAACGCCGGCGTTTCGCTGGGCGCCACCCACCCGGACAACCCGTATTTCGGCAGTGCCGCCCGCGTGCGCTACCTCGCGTGGGACGTAGGCCCACGCACCAGCGCCATCGAAACGAACTTCGTGCGCGCCGTGGCCGGCCTGAAGGGCACGGCCGCTGGCTGGGACATCGATAGCGCGTTGCTGTTCTCGCAGAGCAAGACCAACCGGAGCCAGAACGGTTACCTGCAACGCGACGTGGCCTTCGCCCTGCTGAACCCGACCGCGGCAAACGTTGCCGCCGCCCAGGCCGGCAGCGCCGCCTATGCCGGCCTGCCTGCCGGCAGCTACTGGCGCATTGGCGAGAACGCCGGCCTCAACTCGCCAGCCATCTACGCTGCCCTGTCGCCGACGATCACGAATGACGCCACCACCAACATCGCCATGGCCGACGTCAAGGCATCGCGCGAGTTCGGCCAGCTGCCGGGCGGTGCGATGGGCCTGGCCGTGGGCGCGGAGTTCCGCCACGACGAAACCGAACTGGCACCGACTTCGGGCACGGAACGCGGCAACATCATCGGCCTGGGCTATTCGGCCTACGAAGGCCAGCGCAATTCCGCCGCCGTATATGCCGAATTCCTGGCGCCGGTGCACTCCACGCTGGAACTGTCCGCCGCACTGCGCTACGACCACTTCAACGACGTGGGCAACTCGTACACGCCGAAGGCGGGCTTCAAGTGGACGCCGGCGCGCAGCTTCGCACTGCGCGGCACGTTCGCCCGCGGCTTCCGCGCACCAGGCCCGGCCGAAAATGGCCGCGGTGGCCTGGCGGCGTTCTCCACGGCGGACGATCCAGCCCGCTGCGCGCTGGGCGTCGAGGCTGCCTGCTCCTCGGGGCAGGTGGCGGTGATCACGTCGCCGAACCCTGACCTGGCGCCGGAAAAGTCGAAGAGCTTCTCGCTGGGCGCCGTTTGGGATCCGCTGCCGCGTACCAGCATCTCGCTGGACGCCTGGCAGATCGAACGCAAGAACGAGATCAACCAGGAAACGACCGAGGCGGCCATCGCGGCTGGCAACGTCGTGCGTGACCCGGGTTCCGCCGTCCCTGGCGTTGCCGGCGATCCTGGCCAGATCGTGGCCGTGCTGACCAACTACATCAACTCCGCCTCGACGAAAGTCAACGGTGTCGACCTGGATGCCCGCACCACGTTCCAGCTGGGCAATGCCGGTTCGCTGACGGCCGACATCAAGTGGACGCACATGTTCAAGTTCGAGCGCACCGACCAGGAAGGCAACACGGTCGACTTCGCCGGCACGCACGGCAACTGCGACGTGACGAACTGCATCGGCACGCCGGACGACCGTATCAACCTGGGCCTGACCTGGGATCGCGGCCCGCTGCGCCTGTCCGGCGTGGTCAACCATCGCGGCAAGTTCGACAACACGGAGAACAAGCAGGCGGAAGAATGCGCCTTCCACTTCTCCGCTGCCGCCGGTGGCGGCGATGCCCCGACCGGTTGCAAGATCAGCTCGTTCACGACGCTGGACCTGACCGCCAAGTACCGCTTCACGAACAAGGCCGAGCTGTTCGCCACGATCCAGAACGTGTTCGACAAGGAACCGCCGCTGGATCCGCTGACCTACGGCGCCGCCGGCTACAACCCGCTGGACTACAGCGGCGCACTGGGCCGTTACTTCCAGGTAGGCGTGCGCTACACCTTCTAAGCTACATTGCTGCAACAGAAATGGGCCTTCGGGCCCATTTTTTTTGATCTGTGATTTGTTAGCGATCAATATCGTGTCAAAGTGTTATTGCGAGCTGATGCATATAAGTGAAACCATCGGCTACTTCTGAGCAGTTCCATGAAAACTACTTGAGGAGCATCCCCATCCATGAACACCGCCCATCCGCGCACGCTCCGCTCCCGCCGCTTCAACCTCCGCCTCGCCGCCCTGCCCCTCGCACTCGCTTCCCTGGCATCCCCTGCCGCCCATGCCCAGCAAGCCGAAGAAGGCCAGGTCGCCCGCGTCGAAATCACCGGCTCGTCGATCAAGCGCATCCAGTCGGAAACGGCGAATCCGCTGACGGTGTTCCGTGCCGAGGAATTCGTCAAGCAGGGCCTGACGACGGCGCAGGAAGTGCTGGACCGGATCCCATCGAACCAGAGCAGCTTCGGCGCGGCCAACGTGGTGGGCGGCAATGCCAGCGGCCTGCCGACCGGGGGCCAGGCCACGGCCGACCTGCGCGGGCTGGGCGGCGACAAGACCCTCGTGCTGCTCAATGGACGCCGGCTGGCCACCCACCCGTACGACGGCGCCAGCGTGGACCTGAACCTGATCCCGGTGGCGGCGCTCGAGCGCGTCGAAGTACTGCGCGACGGCGCCTCGGCGATCTACGGCACCGATGCGATCGGCGGCGTGATCAACTTCATCACGAAGCGCGGTGTCGACCGCGCCACCATCGCGCTGGAAGCGACCTTTCCCGAGGAGACCGGCGGGCGCGAACGGCGCGCCAACCTGACCGCCGGCGGCGGCGACCTGGAGCGCGACCGCTGGACCGTGCTGGGCGTGCTGGACTGGCACAAGCAGGACGTGATGACGTCGCAGCAGCGGCCGTTTTCCGCCACTGGCGTGATCCCGTCGCGCGGCTTGAACATCACGTCCGGCACCACGTTCCCCGGCAATTACTTCGACCCGGTGACGGAGGCGCAGGGCAACCCGGGCAATCCCACCGGCTGCGATGCGCCGCGGTCCGTGCCGCATCCCACCAATGGCACCTGCCGGCAGGATTACACGCGCCAGATCGACAACATCCCGGCGCAGGAACACGTGACCGCATACGGCAAGGCCAGCATGAAGGTGGGCGCCGACCATACCGCCTCCGTCGAGCTGCTGTATTCGGTGAACCACGTGATGTCGCGCACCGCGCCACCGCCGCAGACCGGCCTGCTGCTGCCGGCGTCGAGCCCCTATTACCCCGGCAATTCAGGCGGTGTTCCCGCCCAGGCGGGGCTGTCCGGCGAGCCATTGTCGGTCAACTGGCGGCCCACCGAGGCGGGCCAGCGCCAGATCAAGTCGAAGGGTTCGGGCACGCGGCTGGTCGGCTCGCTGGAAGGCTTGATCGCCGGCTGGGATTACACGGGCGGGCTGAGTTATTCCGTCAGCCGCTCGGAAGAGCAATTCACCGGCGGCTACGTCACCGATGCCACGTTCGCGGCCGGCGTCTTCAACGGCATCCTGAATCCGTTCGGGTTGCAGGACGAGGCCGGGCGCACCTACCTGGCCAGCACCGCGCTGCGCGGCCGCGTGCAGGATGCCAGCAACCAGCAGACCGCGTTCGACTTCAAGGCCAGCCGCGAACTGTTCGACCTGGCAGGCGGCAAGCTGGCGGTGGCGTTCGGCGGCGAGCTGCGGCACGAGAAGGCCGACTTCAACGTCAACCGCGACATCGCCGGGCAGGCCTCCAGCTCGGGCCTGTCCGGCTCGCTGTCGAAGGATGGCAGCCGCACCGTGCAGGCCGTGTTCGGCGAAGTCAGCGCACCGCTGCTGAAGACGCTCGAAGCGTCGCTGGCCGCGCGCTACGATCACTACAGCGATGCCGGCAGCACATGGAACCCGAAGGCTTCGCTGCGCTTCCAGCCGAGCCAGGCCTTCGTGCTGCGCGGCTCCGCCAGCACGGGATTCCGCGCGCCCACGCTGTTCGAGAAAAACGCCCCGCTGTCGCGCAACGACACCAGCAATACCTACGACGATCCGATCCTGTGCCCGGGCGGCGTGCCGCAGCCGGGCGCGAACCCGCTGCGCGACTGCGACCTGCAGCAGTTCAAGCTGCAAGGCGGCAACGCCGACCTGAAGCCGGAGAAATCGCGCACCTACTCGATCGGCGCCGTCTTCGAGCCGATCCCGGCCCTGACGCTGACACTGGATTACTGGACCATCCGCCTGCGCGACAAGATCGGCGCGCTGCCGGAGCAGACCATCTTCGGCAATTACGAAAAATACCGCGACCGGTTCCTGCGCTTCCCCGACGGTTCGCCGAACGCGATCCTCGACCTGAACGAGAACCTCGGCAAGGTGAAGACGGACGGCGTCGACGTCAGCCTGACGGCGCGCGCGCCGAACCAGAGCTGGGGTGCGCTGTCGTTCACGCTGGACGGCACGTGGGTGCACAACTATGAATACCAGAACGAACGCGATGGCGAGTTCACGCAGAACGTGGCCCGGTACGCGGACAACAACGTGGTATTCCGCTGGCGGCACAACGCGGCGCTGACCTGGCGCTCGGGCGTGTGGAGCGCCACCGTGGCCCACAACTTCAAGACCGGCTACGACGACCAGAACCTGGTCGAGCCGCAATTCTTCAACCGCGTACCGTCGTATGGCCTGGTGAACCTGTCGGGCACGTACACGGGCTTCCGCAACGTGTCGCTCACCGCCGGCATCAAGAACGTGGCCGACAAGGAGCCGCATTTCTCGAACCAGGGCACGCTGTTCCAGAAGGGCTACGACCCGCGCTACACCGACCCGGTCGGCCGCGCCCTGTACCTGCGCGGCTCGTACACGTTCTGACCCGGAGATAGTTGCAAGAAAACCGGTGACAGACACCGGTTTTTCTGGAACGGATGTTCCCAGAAAATAGGTGTCTGTCACCGGTTTTCAGGCAACAAAAAAGGCGCCAGGATGATCCGGCGCCTTGTCGTTGCAGCGGAGCGAAGGTTACGCGGTGCCGCCGACGGTCACGCCGTCGATGCGCAAGGTCGGCTGGCCGACGCCGACCGGCACGCTCTGCCCTTCCTTGCCGCACACGCCCACGCCGGGGTCGAGCTTCATGTCGTTGCCGATCATCGATACGCGGTTCAGCACGTCGGGACCGTTGCCGATCAGCGTGGCGCCCTTCACCGGGTACGTGATCTTGCCGTCTTCGATCATGTAGGCTTCGCTGGCCGAGAACACGAACTTGCCGTTCGTGATGTCGACCTGGCCGCCGCCGAAGTTCACCGCGTACAGGCCGTTCTTGACGGAAGCCAGGATCTCGGCCGGGTCCTTGTCGCCGGCCAGCATGTACGTGTTCGTCATGCGCGGCATCGGCAGGTGCGCGAACGATTCGCGGCGGGCGTTGCCCGTGACCGGCATTTTCATCAGGCGGGCGTTCAGCGTGTCCTGGATGTAGCCGCGCAGGATGCCGTCCTCGATCAGCGTGGTGCACTGGGTGGGGTTGCCCTCGTCGTCGATGTTCAGCGAGCCGCGGCGGTCCTGCAGGGTGCCGTCGTCGACCACCGTCACGCCCTTGGCCGCGACGCGTTCGCCGATGCGGCCCGAGAACGTCGACGAGCCCTTGCGATTGAAGTCGCCTTCCAGGCCGTGGCCGATCGCCTCGTGCAGCAGGATGCCGGGCCAGCCCGGGCCCAGCACCACGGTCATCGGGCCGGCGGGGGCCGGGCGCGAATCCAGGTTGACCAGCGCGCCCTTGACGGCGTCTTCGGCGTACTGCGTCAGCAGTTCGTCGGTGAAATAGCCGTAGTCGTAGCGGCCGCCGCCGCCGGACGAGCCCATCTCGCGCCGGCCGTCCTGCTCGACGATGACGGTGACCGATACGCGCACCAGCGGGCGGATGTCCGCCGCCAGCACGCCGTCGCTGCGCACCACCAGCACCACGTCGTATTCGCCGGCCAGGCCGGCCATCACCTGCACCACGCGCGGATCCTTGGCGCGGGCGATCTTTTCCACCCGTTCGAGCAGCTTCACCTTGGCCGCGGCATCGAGCGAGCTCAAAGGATCGTTCGGCAGGTACAGCGAACGGCCGCCCTGCTGGGCCAGGCTGCCGGCCACCTTGATCTTGCCGGCGCCGGCGCGCGCGATCGTGCGCGTGGCGGCGGCCGCGTCGAGCAGCGCCGCTTCGGAAATCTCGTCGGAGTACGAGAACGCCGTTTTCTCGCCGGACACGGCGCGCACGCCAACGCCCTGGTCGATCGAGAAGCTGCCCGTCTTGACGATGCCTTCCTCCAGGCTCCAGCCCTCGTTCTTGGTGAACTGGAAGTACAGGTCGGCGTAGTCGACCTTGTGCGTGAACATGGTGCCGAGCGTCTTGATCAGCTTGCCTTCGTCCAGGCCGAACGGGGTCAGCAATACATCGCGTGCGACGGCCAGCGACGTGAGGTTCGGTTCGAATGGTTTCATGGTGAATTTCCCGAGCTATGACTGGCTGCCATTGTAGTGGATTCACGGCATGGCCGCCGCCGCCACGCCGCGCGGCCTAGTGTGTGCCTTACATCGTTCGATGCTGCAGCGCGGGCAGCTTGCGCCGCACGCTGTCGATCAGCTCGCGGTCGACCAGCCCGCCGGCGATGCCCTCGCCTTCCTCGACGATCGCGCGGACCTCGCCCCACGGGTCGATCAGCTGGCTGTGGCCCCAGGTACGCCGGCCGTTGACGTGCGTGCCGCCCTGCGCAGCGGCCAGCACGTAGCACTGGTTTTCGATGGCGCGGGCACGCAGCAGCGTATCCCAGTGCGCCGCGCCGGTGGTGTACGTGAACGCGGCGGGCACCACGATCAGGTCTACCGGCCCCATCGCGCGGAACAGTTCCGGGAAGCGCAGGTCGTAGCAGATCGCCATGCCCACCTTGCCGGCCCCCGTCTCGACGGTGCAGACATGCCTGCCCGGCACGATGGTGCGCGCCTCGTCGTACGATTCGCTGTCGTTGGCAAAGCCGAACAGGTGGATCTTGTCGTAGCGCGACACCTGCGCGCCGGCCGGGTCGAACACGAGCGTGGTATTGAGTACCTTGCCCGCCTCGCCGCTGACGAGCGGCAGCGTGCCGCCGAATAGCCAGACGCCATGCGTGCGCGCCAGCTCGGCCATCGTGTCCTGGATGATGCCGCTGCCGAGCTGTTCGGCCACCGCCACCTTGTCGGTATCGGCCATGCCCATGATCGGCCAGTACTCGGGCAGCACGACGAGGCCGGCGCCGTTCGCGGCGGCCTGGCCGACGAGCCGGCGGGCGGTGGCGATGTTTTCCGTCACGTCGGGCGTGGAAACCATCTGGACGGCTGCAACGAAGTTGCCGGCAGGATTACCGAAAGTGCTCATGATGTCCTCTCACTGGGTGCGGGTGGTGGTAGACAGGTCGGGCGCGGCGATGTCCTCGGTTACAGTCCTGCCGGGGTTCAGCCTGTTCTCGTCGAGTTTCGTGATGACGGGCGCCTTCCACGGCCCCGTCACCTGCATCTGGTACGTCAGCGCCTTCATCATCGGTTGCGCCAGGAACAGCTGGGCCAGGTAGCTGCCCAGCCCGATCACGGGATTGACGGCCAGCGCATAGACCAGCGGCGCGGTACCGAAGTTCAGCTCCGGGATGACGACCACGTGCAGGTTGGTCGATTCGTTGGCGATGTCGGCCGTGCCCGCCATCAGCACAGTGGCCTGCACGCCGTGCATTTTCAGGTTCTCCGTCTTCACGATGCCGCGGTCGATCTGGGCGCCGGCGGTGAGTCCGTCGAACTGCAAGCCTTGCGAGAACACGTCGTTGAAATCGAATTTCAGCAGCCGCGGCAGTGCTTGCAGGCTCAGCACGCCCAGCAGCTTCGCGGCGCCCGGGTCCTGCTTCAGGAACTGGCCCTTTTCCACGTTCAGGTCCAGCTTGCCGGAGAGCGTGGGAATGTCGAGCGAATACGGCAACCCCTTCCACGCGATATCGCCGGACAGCTTGCCCTTGCCGCCTTTTACCGTGTCGGCAAAGCCGAAGCGTTCCAGCAGCTTGCCCGCGTCATGGATCTCCAGGTTGAAATTGAGCGCCGTGTTGTGCCGCTCGTCCTGTTGCCCGGCTTGCTGCTCGTTGCCCGCTTTGTCCTGGCGGCCGCCGCGGGTGACCCAGCGGCCGGTGCCGTGCAGTGCGCCGTCCGCATTGACCAGCGCCAGCTTCGATACGCGCCATTCGCGCGACGACGTGATCAGCGCATTGTAGGCCTGCAGTTCCAGGCTGCCCAGCGGCCGGTTGAACAGCTCGAAACGCTCGGCCACGATATCGAGCGCGGGAATCGCCGGCGAGCTGGCCGACCGTTCCAGCATGTCCTTCACGTCGCCGGCCGCCGATTCGGGAATGATCAGGCTGGACAGCCGGGCCGTGACCTTGCCCAGCCCGCGCCCGGTCGGCGATTCGGCCCACGTGATGTAGCCGTTGGCCTGCCGCGAATCGATGTTGGCCTGCCAGGCGCCGCCGCGGTGGGTGGCGCCCAGCACCACGCCGTCGAGCTTGCGGCTGGCCAGGATCAGTTCGTCGGTGCGCGCCGCCATCGTCTCCGGCACGATGTACTGCGCCAGGTCGATGCCGCCGCCGCTGCCGCTGTTGCCACCGGTATTACCACCAGCGTTATTACCACCACCGTTATTACCACCACCGTTGCCGCCGCCCGCGCCGGCGATATCCGTGCCCAGCGCCAGCCAGTCGTCCACGTTCAGCGATTTCATGCTGACGTTCAGCGCCATGCCGCTGTCCGGCTCGGGCGCGGCCGTGTTGACGCCGATGCCGCCGCGCACCAGCTGCCATGCGCCGCGTTCCTGCCCGCGGCTTTGCCGCTGGCGCTGGTAGTAGGCGGCCACGGTGCTGCCGAGGGAAATGCGGATATCGTCGCGCGCCAGCCCCGCTTCGTCGGTGGCGGCGCCGTTCAGCACGAAGTGCACCGGCAGTGCGTCGGCGGCATTCTTGACGAGCGGCGCCGGGAAATCCAGGGCCACGCCGGTCAGCAGCGATTCGACGACGACCTGGTAGCGGTGGTTGTGCGCGGTGATCAGGCCGTTGTAGCGGGTGCCGCCATCGATGTGCCGGGCCAGGCGCTGCAGCGCCGGCGACGGGTAGGTGCGGCGCAGGCCGTCGGCCGTGACGTTGCCGCCGATGCGCACGGCGATCGTGCCGTCGCGCTGCGTGCCGCCGCCGACGGTCAGCTGGCCACCCAGCAACGTGCCGTTCAGGCCGTTCAGGTTGACGCCGCGCTCGTTGAATTCGATCTTGCCGGTGGCCAGCAGCACGGGCGGCATGTCGTTCCACAGCGTCACGTCGTTGCCCTGCAATTGCAGCGTGCCGTTGACCTTGCTCTCGAGCAGGCGGTTCAGCGGCAGGTCCAGGCGCAGCGTCAGTTTCGCGTTGCCGGTGGCCGAGGTCTGGTCGGTGAAGTGGCCGATCCAGCCCAGCACCGGGCTGTTGGCCACGTAGCGCAGGTAGTCGCTCATCGCGCCGGCCGCGTTGCCGTCGATTTCCAGCACGCTGTCGTGATGGATCAGGTCGGCGATGACGGCCTTCACGTTCGCCAGGTTGACGTTGCCCGTCTTCGCGGTGTCGCCGCGGATCTCCATGCGCGCGCGTTCGAACACGAAACTGCCCTGTATCTGTTCGGCCTGCGGCCACAGCGGCGACTTGCCGTCCGGCGCGAAGTGGGACGGTTCGTAGTTCAGCTTGCCATCCTTGATGCGCCCGGCGATGCGGAATTCGCCCTTGCCGAAATCCGGCGTATCGGCCGCGAACGGGAAATGCGCGAGGTCGCCGGCCAGCCGCACCGACACGTCGTGCGCGCTGCCGCCTTCCAGCGCGCCGGTCAGCCAGGTCTTCAGGTGCGCCGGCGTGGCGACCGGCAGGTAGCGGCCGATGCGGTTGATCGTGAAGCCATCCAGCTTGCCGCGGATGTCGGCGGTGCCGGGGCCGGCAAGCCTGCCATCCTTCCCGGCCGGCAGCACGTGGCTGCCCGACAGCGCGCCCGTCAGGCCTTCCTGGTCGAATTCCAGCTGGCCCAGGTCGACGCGCAGGCCCTCGTCGCCGCGCGACCACGATGCGTCCAGCAGCAGTTTCCTGAACGGCATTCTTGGCGTGTCGAACCAGGCCGGCATGTCGATCGCGAAACCGGGCGCGTCGAGCACAATGCTGCCGCCGTCTTCGCGCGCCTCGACCGTGCCGGACAGCCGCTCGAAGCCCGGCAGGGCCGGCATGGCCGGCAGCGCCGGCGACTTGCCGTCGGCCGGCACGGCCGCGCGCGCGGACAATGCTGCCATGCCGAGCTCGCGCAGATCCGCCCTGACCCGCCATGCGGCCGGCGCCGACAGCGGCCCCTGCCACTGTGCCTGCAGGTTTTCCACCCGCCCACGCGGTGCCAGGTCGGCCAGCAGGGTGCGCTGCGCGGCCGGCAGCGGCAGCCGCGTGGCCAGTCCGGCCAGCACCTGCAGGTCCAGCGCCGGCGAAGTGAGCTCGGTACTGGCCGGCCGGCTCCTGGTGGCAGGCGTGGTGCGTTCGGTCACCGTCGTCGGCGCCAGCGCGGCGCCGTCCCGCGTGCGCAGCGTGAGGCCGGTCACGCTGGCGCGGTGGCCATAGGCGCCGAATGCTGCTTCACGGTCGGCGCCGCGTGGTGCCTTGTCCTCGCTGAAGGCAAGCCGGCCCGCCAGCGCGGCCACGTCGAGCCGCGGCAGGTCCGGGCCCAGAGTGGCGACGACGTCGTCCAGCGCCACGTCGGCCGTCGCGCCCGTCAGGCGGGCGCGGTCGATGTCGAACCACGCGCGCAGGCTGCCGCGGCCCGATGCCAGTTCATGCGGATACGGCAGGTGCGGCTTCCAGGCGGCCAGGTCGGCGTTCCGCACGGCGGCGTACAGCGTGCCGCGCCATTGCCTGACGTCGGCCGCATGCTGCGTGAACGCGGGCTGCCGGAAGTCGGCGCGGATATCGAGCGTGCCGCCCAGCGCGCGCGGCGGCGCGGCCTTGATGCCGAAACGGTGCCGGCCCCAGCTGTTATGCAGCACCACATGCAGGTCCTGCAACGCCAGCGGTTCGGTGCCGCGCATGGCGTCGGTCCACGCCACCCGGCCTTCGCGGATCACGATTTCGCGCTGGGCCAGCAGCCAGTCGGCCCCGCTGCCGTCATCCTTGCGTTCAGGGTCGAGCAGCACGCCGGCCACGTAGAGCTTGCCGTCGGCCTCGCGGCGCACGTCCAGGTTCGGCCGGATCAGTTCGATCGATTCGAAGCGCACGCCGAACGTTGCCAGGCTCCACCACGACAGCGTGGCCGAGACGCTGGGCAGCCGCAGCGCCTGCCGGCCGGTGCCGTCGCGCAGCACCACGTCGCCCAGGAACAGGTTCGGGCGCAGGCCGGACCAGGAAGCATAGATGCGGTCGATCGTGACGGGATTGCCGGCGGCGCGGCTGGCCAGCCGTTCGATATCGTCCTTGTAGTGGTCGATATTGGGCAGCACGGCCCAGCGCAGCGCCAGGAACAGCAGCGCCAGCGCGAAATACACGACCAGCACCAGCTTGATCGTGAATCCCAGGACGTGGTGGGTGGCCAGGTTGCACAGGCGGTAAGCGGCCTGGAGACGGTGCCAGCGCACAACCAGCGGGCCCTCGCCTGTCAGCTCTTTCTCTGCCGTTTGTTCCGTCAACGCACAATCCCTGGGTCAGCCGCCCTGAAAAATGCTTAGCGGCAAAAAAAATATTGGCTCATTCACGCCCAGGGCGCGAGAGGTGCCCATTCTACCCCAAGGCCCGGTTAAACTAGCCCGCACAAAGCTGACCATTACACTACGTTACCAAGTCCTTAAATGCCCTCTTCCGTCTCCCCAGTCTCCAGCAGCCGCTTCTACCAGCGCTGGCTTGCCGCCGCGCCTGACCGCCAGGCGAAGATCGATTCTCTAGTGCAACAACCGCTGGACAGCGCCGACCTGGAGGCCTTGCTGGCCGTGGAACGCGAAGGTGGCGTATTGCCGACGGCACGCGGCATGCGCCGCTTGCGCAACCTGCTGATTGCCGGCCTGATCCGGCGCGACCTGGAGGGGCTGGCCGACCTGAACGAGGTGGTGACGGCGGTGACGCGGCTGGCCGACTTCGCGATCCGCACGCACCTGGCCGAAGTCGATGCCGAGATGCGCGCGGCGCACGGCGTGCCGACCGGCGCCGAGTCGGGCGTTGCGCAGGAATTGATCGTGCTCGCAATGGGCAAGCAGGGCGGCTTCGAGCTGAACGTGTCGTCCGATATCGACCTGATCTTTGTGTATCCGGAAGACGGCGATACGGTGCCGACGGCGCCAGGCCAGCGCGTGCTGTCGAATCACGAGTATTTCGTCCGGCTGGGCAAGAAGCTGATCGCGGCGATCGCCGAGATCACCGAGGACGGCTTCACGTTCCGTGTCGACATGGCGCTGCGCCCGAACGGCGGCTCCGGCCCGCTGGCGGCCAGCCTGGGCATGGTCGAACAGTACCTGATCGTGCAGGGCCGCGAGTGGGAACGCTACGCGTGGGTGAAGGCGCGCGCCGTGACCGGCCGCGCCGAGGATATCGCCGCGCTCGATGCGATCGTGCGGCCGTTCTGCTTCCGCCGCTACCTGGACTTCGGCGTCATCGATGCGATCCGCACGATGCACATGCAGATCCGCACCGAGGTGAACCGGCAGGAACGGCTGCACCCGGAGCGCAGCCACAACGTCAAGCTGGGCCGCGGCGGCATCCGCGAGATCGAATTCCTGGCCCAGGTGTTCCAGCTGATCCGCGGCGGACGCGACCCGAGCCTGCGCGACCGCTCCACGCGCGCGACGCTGCGCGTGCTGCCCGACAAGGGCCTGCTGGCGGCGGACACCGTCGAGCGCCTGCTGGCCTCGTACACCTTCCTGCGCAACCTGGAACACCGGCTGCAATACCTGGAAGATGCGCAGACCCACACGCTGCCGCCGAACGACGCCGACCGCGAGACGGTGGCGCGCATGATGGGCCTGCCCGATGCGGCGGCCCTGCTCGCCGAACTGGAACAGCACCGGCGCTTCGTCGCCGAGCAGTTCGACGCGATCTTTGCCGACAAGGCCGGCGACGAGGAAATCGACCCGGCCACCAGCAACGAATGCGCCGATCCGGACAACTTCGAGGCGATCGAATCGCGCTTCGCCAGCCTGGGCTACGACAACCCGTCCGCCGCGGCGCGCCGGCTGATCGCCACGTGGCAGGCGCCGCGCGTGCAATCGATGCCCGAAGCGAGCCGCCAGCTGTTCGTGGCGCTGATCAACGCGGCACTGCCCCGCATTGCCCGCGCGGCCGAGAACAATCCGGTCGGCACGCAGCTGGGCACGCTGGGCCGCCTGCTCGATTTCCTCGAAGCAATCGCACGGCGCTCCTCGTACCTGTCGCTGCTGACCGAGTACCCGCACACGCTGGCGCGCGTGATCGACATGATGCATGCCAGCGCCTGGGCCGCCACCTTCCTGACCCAGCACCCGATCCTGCTCGACGAACTGCTGGACGAGCGCATCCGCACCGCCGTGTTCGACCCGGTGGCCCTGGCGCAGGACCTGGATGGCCAGCTGGCCGTCTACGAAGGCGACACCGAGCGCCAGCTCGACATCCTGCGCGAGGTCCACCACGCGCAGCTGTTCCACCTGCTGGCGCAGGACCTGGCCGGCGACCTGACGGTGGAAAAGCTGGCCGACCACCTGTCCGCGCTGGCGGACGTGATCGTGGCCGCGGTGATCCAGGCCGCCTGGCGCACGGTCGCGAAGCGCCACCGCGAGGTGCCCCGCTTCGCCGTCATCGCCTACGGCAAATTGGGCGGCAAGGAACTGGGCTATGTCTCCGACCTGGACGTGATCTTCCTGTACGACGACGACGACCAGGAAGCGCCCGGCCTGTACGCCAAGCTGGCGCAGCGCTTCATCACGTGGATGACCACGCACACCCCGGCCGGCATCCTGTTCGACATCGACACGGCGCTGCGGCCGGATGGCGCCAGCGGCATGCTGGTGTCGTCGGTGGCGGCGTTCGAGCGCTACCAGAAGCAGTCGGCATGGGTCTGGGAACACCAGGCGCTGACGCGCGCCCGCTTTTGCGCCGGCGATGCCGACATCGGCCGGCGCTTCGAGGAGATCCGCTGCGAGGTGCTGCGCCAGCCGCGCGTGACCGGTGAAGAGCTCAAGCGGGAAGTGCTGGCGATGCGCCGCCGCATGCACGACGCCTACCCGAGTCGGCCGGAAAGCTTCGACCTGAAGCAGGATGCCGGCGGCATGATCGACATCGAATTCATCGTGCAGTACCTGGTGCTGCAGCATTCCGGGCAGCACCGCGAGCTGACGGCGAACCGGGGCAATATCGCGCTGCTGCGCATCTGCGCGGAACTGGGGCTGATCGACGCCACGCTGGCCGCCCAGGTCGGCGACGCCTACCGCGCGATGCGCAAGCTGCAGCACCAGATCCGGCTGCAGGGCGGCGAGCAGTCGCACGTCGATCCGCTGCGCGTGGCGCTGCACGCCGAGAACGTGACGCGGCTGTGGCGGACCCTGTTCGGCGAGGGTGATATCGCGTGAACCAAGGCGCGACCCAGGCCGCTGGCCGCGCCAAATATAAATTGGTCCCTACTGGGAACCGTTGCATATCCCATACATCCGACCGCGATTCGATTAGAAATAATTTGTAGTTTTTGCATCTTTGGCTAAAGATCTTTCTATCGGCAGGTGAGCCTGCGCCGACCGTCTGATCAACCAGGGAGCAAAACAGCATGAGAGAGAAACGACTTTCGCAGTCCGTGCGCCTGATGTGCCTCGGCAGCGTAATGGTGGGCATGACCGCACAGGCCCAGGGCCAGCAGGCGCCGGTCCAGGCCGCCCCCACGCAAACCGCGCAAACCGCGCAGGAAGCGCCGATGCAGACGGTGCAGGTGACGGGTTCGCGTATCCGCGCGCCGGGTGCGGAATCGGCGTCGCCGCTGCAGGTGCTGACGGCCACCGACATCGCCGCCTCCGGTGTCACGAACCTGCAGGAACTGCTGCTGAAGAATCCCACGCTGGGCACGCCGTCGGTCAGCCGCACCAACTCGAATTTCTCGACCTCGAGCGCCGGCGTCTCGACCGTCGACCTGCGCTCGCTGGGCACGTCGCGCACGCTGGTACTGCTCAATGGCCGCCGCTTCGTGGCCGGCATACCGGGCGAGACGGCCGTCGACCTGAACGTGATTCCCACCGACTTCATCGAGCGCGTCGACATGCTGACGGGCGGCGCGTCCGCCACCTACGGTTCGGATGCCGTGGCCGGCGTCGTCAACATCGTCACGAAGCGCAACTTCAACGGCCTCATCCTCGATGCCCAAGGCGGCCAGAGCACCAAGCACGACGACACGAAGAAGAAATTCTCGGCCACGTGGGGCGTCAGCAATGCCGAAGGCACCAGCAACATCATGACGCACTTCGGCTACACCAAGCAGGGTGCGGTCTACTCGAAGGACCGGCCGGAGACCGCGGTGGACCAGACCTCCGAGAACGATCCCGAAGACCTGTTCAAGGTGATCCGGCCGTTCTATTCCAGCTATGCGCCGCAGGGTCGCTTCTTCCATGACGAAGGCAGCTACACCTACGACGCCGCAGGCAACGTGATCCCGTGGAGCACGAACGGCACGGCCAGCCTGGCCGCCACCGGCTTCAACCGCTCGGCATTCCGCTCGATCGCCGTGCCCACGGAACGCTACCTGCTGGCCACGACGGGGAACATGGCGCTCAACGAAAACCACTCGCTGTTCTTCGAAGGGAACTATGCCGCCACCCGGGTGGCGACGCGCATCGAACCCTTCGCGCTGGGCGCCGAGGACATCTATCCGGCCAGCGGCGGCCAGGTACCCGCCGAGTTCCTTGTCGACGGCACGCTGCGCCGCAATCCGATCGTGCCGCAATACCTGTACGACCGCATCAGCGACACCGATGGCGACGGCCTGCGCGACTACTACTTCACGCGCCGCATGGCCGAAGTGGGCACCCGCTCGTCCCAGGCCAACCGCGACACGTTCCGCCTTGCCGGCGGCGTCAAGGGCAACTTCAACCTGGTGCGCCAATGGAACTATGAGGCCTACGTGGCTTACGGCCAGACCAAGGAAGCGCAAAGTTCGACGGGCCAGGTCAACGTGCTGAACTTCCGCAATGCACTGGAAGCGATCCAGGACGTCGACGACGCCAACAACAACGGCAATACCGCCGAGACGGTCTGCCGCGACGCCAACGCGCGCCTGCAGGGCTGCGTGCCGATCAACGTGTTCGGCCTCGGCACGATCTCGCCGGAAGCGCTGAAGTACGTGGGCGCCCCGGGCAGCCTGGAAACGCAGATCACGCAGAAACTGGCCGGCGGCTCCATCACCGGCGATATCTTCGACCTGCCGGCAGGCGCGGTGGGCTTCGCTGCCGGCTTCGAATGGCGTGGCGAGAATTCGAGCGCCGTTCCCGATGCGCTGACCCAGGCGGGCCTGAATGGCGGCAACGAGCTGCCGCCGACCTTCGGCGACTTCAACGTCAAGGAACTGTTCGCCGAGGTTCGCGTGCCGATCCTGAAGGACCAGCCGTTCGCGCGCGCGCTGGACCTGTCCGGCTCCTTCCGCCGCGGCAACTATTCGACCGTCGGCTACACCTCCAGCTGGAACGCCGGCGTGGAATGGTCGCCGGTCAGCGACCTGAAGTTCCGCGCCACCCGTGCACTGTCGACCCGCGCGCCGAACATCAATGAACTGTTCCAGCCGCCGCAACAGACCTTCCCGGCCGACATCGTCGACCCGTGCGAAGGCGTGACCGCGTCGTCGTCGGGTGCGCGCGACGCGGCCTGCCGGGCCGCTCCCGGCGTAATGGAAAACATCGCCGAAAACGGCTCGTTCACGCTGAACCAGGCCGACATCCAGGGCATCAGCGGCTACGACCGCGGCAACCCGAACCTGAAAGCCGAAAAAGGCTGGTCCACCACCATCGGCTTCGTCTGGACGCCCCGCTCGATCCCCGCCATCCGGAACTTCGCGTTCACGGTGGACTACTTCGACATCAAGATCGACGATGCGCTGGTGTTCATGCCACGCCAGTTTGCGCTGGAAAACTGCTACGGCGGCGACGGTTCGCTGTGCAATGTGATCACGCGCCGCCCCACGCAGATCGGCGGCAACAGCTCGGGCTCGCTGGAATACATCGACTCGCTCGTCAGCAACAGCGGCGGCGTGGCCACCGAGGGCGTCGACGTAACGGTGTCTTGGGCGGACCGCGTCGGCCCGGGACGGCTGTCCACGCGCCTGGCCTGGACCTGGCTGCGCGAAGGCTACGACGTGCCGACGCCGGGCGCGGATCGCGACTACTGGGCTGGCGAAGTGGATTCGGCCGCGAAGAACCGGGCCACGCTGAACCTGGGCTACCGGTGGGGACCGTGGAACATCAACAGCACCACCTCGTACATCGGCAAGGCGGCGCTGGACGACCAGTTCCTGGCCCAGTTCGACATCCCCCGCAATGGCGTGACGGTCGGCTCGAAAACCTACCAGGACTTCCAGGTCTCGTATGACATCAACAAGAAATGGCAGGTGTACCTGGGCCTCGACAACGCGTTCGACACGAAGGCGCCGCCGATCGTTTCCGGCCTGCCCGGCAGCGATACCGGCGCCGAGACCGTCGCGGGCACCTACGACCCGATCGGCCGGCGCTACTACGCCGGCCTGCGCCTGAGCCTCTGATCGCCATTCCGGCGAACTCCGCTTTTTTCGGATGCCTCTCTCGGCTATTGCCAGGGAGGCATTTTTTTGGCATCGATCGATCAGGAATGCTGCAAAAGGAAAATAATGTTTGGTCCCAGTCTACATTTGGTTACATCTTTCGATTGTTCATAACAAGATGTTACAGAAATGTTGTATGTAACACGAATGTAACAATAGAAGTTAAATTACTATTGACCCAGAGTAACGCGACAGTGTCTTATGTGCGATCGCCGACCGGCAATGTAGCCGCTCAGCGTGCATTCGGACCATGACACTGGAGCATAAATGATCAAAGAAACAACGCTTTCCCATTCGATCCGCCTGATTTGCGCGGCGGGGCTTGCCGGCATGATCGCCGCGCCCGCCTTCGCGCAAACGACGGAGCAGCCGATCCAGCGCGTACAGATCACCGGCTCGGCGATCAAGCGCATCGATGCCGAGACGGCCGTGCCGATCACCGTCGTCAAGATGGACCAGCTGAAGGCGGAAGGCATCACCACCGTGGAGCAGGTGCTGTCCACCGTGGCTGCGATGCAGGCTACCCAGGGCACCAGCCAGGTCGTTGGCCTGGGCACCGGCGGCGCCTCGTTCGCCGACATGCGCGGTATCGGCGAGAACAAGACGCTGGTCCTGCTGAACGGCCGCCGCCTGGCGAACAATGCGTTCGACAGCTCGGCACCGGACCTGAACATGATCCCGTTCGCGGCGATCGAGCGCGTGGAAGTGCTGCGCGACGGCGCATCGTCGCTGTACGGCTCCGACGCCGTGGGTGGCGTGATCAACTTCATCACCAAGAAGGACTTCACCGGCGGCATCGTGTCCGTCGGCGGCGATTCGCCCCACCACCAGGGCGGCCAGAGCCTGAACAGCAATATCGGCCTGGGCTTCGGCGACCTGGATACGGATGGCTGGAACTTCTTCGCCATGGGCGATTTCCAGAAGCAGCGCGCCATTGGCGGCCTGGACCGTGATTTCAACACGCGCTACCCCGGCGGCCTGTCGGGCAGCACCAGCCCGGCCAACTACTACCAGGAAGGTGATGCCGGCAACCCGGCCGCGCCGAACTGCACGAGCGCGCCGAACCTGGTACCGAATGGCACCAGCTGCCGGATGACGACGTCGAGCTTCGTCGACTACGTGCCGCGCTCCGAGCGCGCCACCGGCCTGTTCAAGGGCACGCTGAAGCTGCCGAACAACCACGAGCTGGGCCTGGAATACCTGATCAGCCGCAGCAAGGTGGAAAGCGCGATCGCGCCGGTACCCTACGGCGGCCTGATCATGAACCGCACGCTGGCCAACGGTTCGCTGAATCCGTACTACCCGGGCAACCCTGGCGCCGTGGCGTCGAACATCGAGCTCGATCCGAACTTCGGCGCATCCGACCTGCCGGACGGCGCCCGCCCTGGCTACATCAACGTGATGTGGCGTAACCTGCCGGGCGGTTCGCGCGCGGATGAAAACATCAACCGCCAGCAGCGCTTCGTCGCTTCGCTGTCCGGCAACGTGGCTGGCTGGGATTACCAGACCGCCCTGTCGTACAACGAAAACAAGGTGCAGGTGAACCTGAACGGCTACAGCAACGGCGACATCATCACGCAAGGCGTGCTCGATGGCGTGATCAACCCGTTCGGCGAACAGACCGCGGCCGGCATGGACCTGATCCTTGGTGCCGCCCTGAACGGCAACATCCAGAATGCCAAGGGCACCACCAAGACGCTGGACTTCAACGCCAGCCGCGAACTCGCCGACTGGTTCGGCGCCGGCCGTCCCGCCGCGCTGGCGATCGGCGGCGTGGCCAGCCGCGAGCACTTCGTGCAGGCGTCGAATACCGAGTACGCCGAGAAGGTCGTGGCCAGCACGGGCATCGATCCGACCGCCCACAACGAAGGTTCGCGCAATGTGTACGCGGCCTATACCGAGCTGAACGTGCCGCTGCTGAAGACGCTGGACGTGACGGCAGCCGTGCGCTACGACAAGTACAGCGACTTCGGCAACAGCACCAATCCGAAGTTCAGCTTCCGCTGGCAGCCGGCACAGCAAGTGCTGGTGCGTGGTTCGTACTCGACGGGCTTCCGCGCGCCGTCGCTGTACGAGATCAATGCGTCGCAGACGTACACCAACACGTCCACGCAGAACGATCCGGTGAACTGCCCGAACGGCACGCCGATCCCGGGCAAGGGCTCGGCCACGAACTGCCGCGTACAGTTCCAGAAGCTGCTGGGCGGTAACCAGAACCTGGATCCGGAAGAGTCGAAGAACGCCACGCTGGGTATCGTCTACGAAGGCGTGCAGAACCTGACGCTGTCGGCCGACCTGTGGGCCATCAAGCTGGAACACCAGATCGACAGCCTGTCCGAGGATGACGTGTTCGCCGACGGCGTGAAGTATGCGGCGCTGTACAACCGCAACCCGGCCGGCAACCTGTCGATCGACGGTTCGCAGTGCGTCACGCCGACCAACTGCGGCTATGTCGACCTGCGCACGCAAAACCTGGGCAACATCAAGACCCACGGCGTGGACCTGGCTGCCCAGTACCGCCTGCGTACCAATGCGTTCGGTACCTACAACTTCGCGCTGAACAGCACCTGGGTGCACGGCTACAAGTACCAGACGTCGCAAGGCGGCGAATGGATCGACCGCCTGGGCGCCTACCGCGGCATCGGCCCGGTGTTCCGCTGGCAGAACACCGCCAACGTGCGCTGGAACCTGCGCCAGCTGGGCGCCGGCCTGACCGCGAACTACAAGTCCGGCTACCTGGACGCGGACAATGCCTTCGAGGAAAACCACCGCGTGGCGTCGTACACCACCATCGACGGCTACCTGTCGTGGACGCAGCCGAAGGGCTACGCCGTCACCTTCGGCGTGCGCAACATGTTCGACCGCGAGCCGCCGCTGTCCTACCAGGAAGACACCTTCCAGGCTGGCTACGACCCGCGCTTCGCGTCGGCGATCGGCCGCACGTTCTACGTGCGCGCTTCGTACAGCTTCTAAGCTGCGCGCCGCATGACAAAGCCCCGCCGGCTCGCGCCGGCGGGGCTTTTTTCATTGCTCGACACCGGGGTCAGACCCCGGTTTCAGGAAACATTGCCCAAAACCGGGGTCAGACCCCGAATTTGGGCAACACCAGAATGTTCCAGGAAAACCGGTGACAGACACCGGTTTTCGGGCAACAAAAAAGGCGCCCGGAGGCGCCTTTTTGCAGATGCTGCGGGAGCGGTTACTTCGCGTTGAACAGCGCGACGGTGGTGTCGAGCATGCGGTTCGAGAAGCCCCACTCGTTGTCGTACCACGACGAGACCTTGACCAGGCGGCCGGAGACTTTCGTCAGCGTGCTGTCGAAGTTCGACGAAGCCGGGTTGTGGTTGAAGTCCACCGATACCAGCGGTTCGGTCTGGTACGTCAGCACGCCTGCCAGCGCGCCTTCGGCGGCCGACTTCATGATCTGGTTGACTTCATCGACGGTGGTGTCGCGCTTGGCGATGAACGACAGGTCGACCAGCGACACGTTGATGGTCGGCACGCGGATCGCGAAGCCGTCCAGCTTGCCGTTCAGTTCCGGCAGCACCAGGCCGACCGCTGCGGCGGCGCCGGTCTTGGTCGGGATCATCGACTGGGTGGCCGAACGGGCGCGGCGCAGGTCTTCGTGCATCACGTCGGTCAGCACCTGGTCGTTGGTGTACGAGTGCACGGTGGTCATCAGGCCGGTTTCCACGCCGATCGCATCGTTCAGCGGCTTGACCAGCGGGGCCAGGCAGTTGGTGGTGCACGACGCGTTGGAGATCACGGTGTCCGACGCTTTCAGCACGCCTTCGTTGACGCCGAACACGATGGTCGCGTCGACATCCTTGCCGCCCGGCGCGGAGATGATGACTTTCTTGGCGCCGCCCTTCAGGTGAGCCGAAGCTTTTTCCTTGGTGGTGAAGAAGCCGGTGCACTCCAGCACCACGTCCACGCCCAGCTCGCCCCATGGAATTTCAGCGGGATTGCGCTGCGCGAACACGCGGATCTTGTCGCCGTTGACGATCATGAAATCGCCGTCGACTTCCACGGTACCGTTGAACTTGCCATGGGCCGTGTCGTAGCGGGTCAGGTGCGCGTTGGACTGCGCGTTGCCCAGGTCATTGATGGCCACGATCTGGATGTCCTGCTTCTTGCCGCCTTCGTAGAAAGCGCGCAGTACGTTGCGGCCGATACGGCCATAGCCGTTGATAGCTACCTTGATCGTCATTACATGTGCTCCTGATTAAAGAAAATCGGTTCTTATAGCCGCTGACATGAGCTCCATGGCTGCGTTGCATTCGTCTCGCCGTACTAAAGTACTGTCTTCGACGATGCGCCTTGCCCTGACGCCCGTGTCAGCGGCTCCCTATCGTGGAACGCCCCACTACAGGAGTGGGGCGCGAGTTCTTTATGCAGCAATAACAGCTTTGGCTTTCGCCACTACGTTCTCAACGGTGAAGCCGAAGTGCTTGAACAGCACGCTGGCCGGCGCGGATTCGCCGAACGTGTCGATACCGACCACGGCGCCTTCCAGGCCCACGTACTTGTACCAGAAATCGGTCACGCCGGCTTCCACCGCCACGCGGGGGATGCCCTTGCCCAGCACGCTGGCCTTGTAGGCGGCGTCCTGGCGGTCGAACACGTCGGTCGACGGCATCGACACCACGCGGGCGGCAATGCCTTCGCTCTTCAGCGCGGCGGCGGCACCGACGGCCAGTTCCACTTCCGAACCGGTGGCGATCAGCACCACTTTCGCGTCCGCTTCGTCGGACAGGATGTAGCCGCCCTTGGCGATGTCGGCGATGGCCTGCTCGGTGCGCTCATGGTACGGCAGGTTCTGGCGCGAGAAGATCAGCGTGCTCGGGCCGTTCTTGCGCTTGACCGCTTCGCCCCAGGCGACCATCGATTCGACGGTGTCGGCAGGACGCCAGTTGTCCAGGTTCGGGATCAGGCGCAGCGACGACACGTGCTCGACCGACTGGTGGGTCGGGCCGTCTTCGCCCAGGCCGATCGAATCGTGGGTGAACACGAAGATCGAACGCTGCTTCATCAGCGCGGCCATGCGCAGCGCGTTGCGGCTGTAGTCGGAGAACGTCAGGAACGTGGCGCCGAACGGGATGTAGCCGCCGTGCAGGGCCACGCCGTTCATGATCGCGCTCATGCCGAATTCGCGCACGCCGTAGTTGACGTGGTTGCCCGGCTTGCCGGAACGGATGTTGGTCGACTCTTTCCAGTTCGTCAGGTTCGAGCTGGTCAGGTCGGCCGAGCCGCCCAGGAATTCCGGCAGCACCGCCGACAGCGCCTGGATCGCGTTCTGCGATGCCTTGCGGGTGGCGATGGTTTCCTTCTTCTCGACGCAGGAAGCGATCGCGGCCTTCAGCGTTTCATCGAAGTTGGCCGGCAGGTCGCCGTTCATGCGGCGCTTCAGCTCGGCGGCTTCAGCCGGGAAGGCGGCGGCGTAAGAGTCGAACTTGGTGTTCCATTCGGTTTCGAACGAAGCACCCTTGTCCTTGAAGTTCCAGGCGGTGGTGACTTCTTCCGGCAGCACGAACGGCTCGTGGCCCCAGCTGATGTATTCGCGGACGGCGGCGATTTCCTTGTCGCCCAGCGCGGCGCCGTGCACCTTGTCGCCACCCTGCAGGTTCGGCGAACCCTTGCCGATGACGGTCTTGCAGCAGATCAGCGTCGGCTTGTCGGACTTCTTGGCCTGCTCGATGGCGGCATCGACGGCGGTCACGTCGTGGCCGTCCACGTCGCGGATCACGTTCCAGCCGTACGCTTCGAAGCGCTTCGGCGTGTCGTCGGTGAACCAGCCTTCGACCTTGCCGTCGATGGAGATGCCATTGTCGTCGTACAGCGCGATCAATTTACGCAGGCCGAGCGTGCCGGCCAGCGAGCACACTTCGTGCGAGATGCCTTCCATCAGGCAGCCGTCGCCGACGAACGCGTAGGTGTAGTGATCGACGACATCATGGCCCGGCTTGTTGAATTCGTTCGCCAGCAGCCACTCGGCCAGCGCCATGCCGACGGCATTGGCCAGGCCCTGGCCCAGCGGGCCGGTGGTGGTTTCCACGCCCGGCGTGATATCGACTTCCGGATGGCCCGGGGTCTTCGAATGCAGCTGGCGGAAGCCGCGGATGTCGTCCATCGACACGTCATAGCCGGACAGGTGCAGCAGCGCATAGTGCAGCATCGAGCCGTGGCCGTTGGAGAGCAGGAAGCGGTCGCGGTTGACCCAGTCCGGATTGGCCGGGTTGTGGCGGTGGTGGCCGCTCCACAGCGCGACGGCGATCTCGGCCATGCCCATCGGCATGCCTGGGTGGCCGGAGTTGGCTTTCTGGACGGCGTCCATCGCCAGCGCGCGGATCGCGTTGGCCATCTGGGTGTGGGGGAGCTTAGCGTTCATATCAGTTGGTGCGGGAGGTTTGGAATTCCGGGGGCTACAGGCTGTATCGAGCTGGTAGTAAGCCACTAAGCAAACTTGCCGATGCTGGAACCGCCTTGGCTGCGTAGCCCGCTATTTTACCAGAGGCCGGCGCCGGCGCTTAAAATCAGTGCATTCCAGACTTATATCGATAACGATTCCGATAACGATGCCACGCTTTTACATCGACGCTCCCCTCGCCGCCGGCGCCCTGCTGGACTTGCCGGCCGAGGTTGCCCACCATATCCACGTCGTCCGCCTCGCGCCGGGCGACACGCTGACCCTGTTCAACGGCGAAGGCGGCCAGTACGAGGCCGTGCTGACGGAAGTGGGCAAGAAACGGGCAACGGCCGAGGTGGGCGCGTTCAATGCCCGCGACGTCGAGCTGTCCTACTCCGTCACGCTGGCCCAGGGATTGCCGGAAGGCACGAAAATGGACTGGATCGTGGAAAAAGCCGTCGAACTGGGCGTGGCCGCCGTGCAGCCGCTGGCGGCGCGGCGCTGCGTGGTGCGCCTTTCCGCCGAACGGGCGCAGAAAAAACTGGAGCACTGGCGCGGCATCGTGGTGGCCGCCGCCGAGCAGAGCGGGCGCAACCGGCTGGCGACCGTCGCCGAACCGGCCGATTTCCGCGACTGGCTCGGCACTCCCTCCGCCGGGCCGCGCCTCTTGCTGTCGCCGCGCGCCACGTCGTCGCTGGTCGAGTGGGCACGCCACGCCGGCCCCCAGCCGGTCACGCTGCTGGTGGGGCCCGAGGGCGGCTTCACGGACGAGGAAGAAGATGCGGCGGTGCGCGCCGGCGCGACCATGGTGTCGATGGGGCCGCGGGTGCTGCGCACGGAAACGGCGGCGCTGGCGGCTTTGCCGATGCTGGCCGCCGTGTGGGGCGGGATGTAACGCGATCATGAAAAAAGGGCGCCACGGCGCCCTTGATGAGGAGATGGCGGCCGGTCAGAACGTGTAGCTCGCGCCGAGCGAGAAGTAACGCCCCACTGCGCCGGCCTGGTGCAGCGTCGCGTTGTACGCGGTCTGCGGCCCGGCGTTGCCGTACGTCGCCACGTCGATCGGCGGCTGGCGGTCGAAGGCGTTCAGGATCGAGGCCTTGATCGTCAGGTTCTTGTTCACGCGGAACACGGCATTCAGGTCCGTCGACATGAACGAGCGGATCTTGCAGTATTCCGGCGGCGTACCGTTCGGGTTGTTGTTGAAGTACGCACGGCCGCCCACGCTTACGGCAATGTCGGCGCAGTCGTTGACGCCCAGCGACGGGTCCAGGCCGTTATAGGAACCGACCCAGTTGAAGGTGCTGGTCAGCGTCACCGGCCCCTTCTCGTAGCCCAGGGTCAGCTGGGCGCGGTTCTTCGGATTGCCCGTGTTGCCGGAAACCACGGACGGGCCATGCGTGCCGGCCAGCTCGTACTCGATGCCCACCTGGTCCAGCTTGTAGCTGATCATGTGGTTAAAGCTCAGCTGTGAGCGGAAGTTGCCGATGTCGCCGGCATTCCAGCGGTAGCTCAGGTCCAGTTCCACGCCGATGGTCTTCACGCCGCCCGAGTTCACGTAGGACGACTGGGCATAGGCGATCGTGCCGACCGGCGGCACGCCGGTGACGAGGCCGCCATTGCCATCGGCAATGTCGATCGGTACCGCCGGGTTGCGCACGTAGACCGGCACGAAGTCCGGCAGGCCCGATTCCGTGTTGATCTGGTTCTTGACCTCGATGCTGTAGTAATCCAGCGTGGCGCTCAGGTTGCGTACCGGCTCGACGATCAGGCCCAGCGTAAACGACTTCGATTTTTCCGGCTCAAGGTCGGGATTGGTCGTTTGCACGAAAGCGGGCACGAACGCACACGCGGAAGGCACATTGCCGGCCGTCGTGCGGTCGCCGTCGGCGCACAGGATCGGGTCGTCGATCGCGTTGAACGAGAAGGTGGACGACGAGATGCCCGATTCGGCCGCGTTCGGCGCGCGGAACCCGCGCGCAAAGGTGCCGCGAACCGTCAGGGCCGGGTGTGCCTTCCACTTGAATTTCGCGCCCGGCGTGAACGAGTTGCCGTACGTATCGTAGTGGTCATAGCGGGCGGAGGCGCTCAGCTCCAGGTTCTGCAGCGGCAGCGCGTTCAGCTCGGCAAACGCCGCCGTGTTGGTTTCGTCGCCAAAGACATAGGCGGCGCCGTTGCCGACCACGCCCTGCGCGAGCAGGTCCGGCGGCGGCGCGTTCAGTTCCTTCTTGTACCAGCTGACGCCGGCCGCGAACGTCAGCGGGCCGCCGCCGGGCAGGCGGACCAGCTCGCGCTGGGCATGTGCTTCGGCGAACGTCAGCTCGGATTCGGCTTCGTTACCGAAGGTCGGAACGATCGCCGCATTGTCGGCAACGGAGTTGCCGCCCAGCGGGTTGTAGGGATTGCCGGCGCGGCGCAGTGCGTCGTACAGCGCCACTCGATTGACATAGCCGTTGTAGACCGACTCGGTCTTCACCTTCGAATAGCCGGCGGCGGCGCCAATATCCCAGCCGCCCCAGGTGCCGTTCAGGTCGGCCGCGAAGCGCGTCGCGGTCGATTCGTTGTTCTGCTGCGCCGCCGAGCCCGCGCCGGGAATCAGGCCGTACAACCGGGCCGGCGCGCCGAGCTGGTTGATGCCGCCCGCCGGCAGCCGGGTATCGGGTACGCCGTTCACGATGCGGGGCGCCTGCCCCGGCACCAGCGCGGTATAGCCGCCGAAGGTATTGCTGGGCGTGAACGCCACGGCATTCGTCAGGCCCCGGCCGTTGGTGCTTTCGCGCCGGAACATCGACGCCTTCAATGCCAGCGTCCAGTCCTCGCCCAGCTTCTTCGTGAAGCCGGCCAGCACGCTCAGCCGGTCCGACTCCGGCTGCAGGTTCGACACCTCGTCGCGCACCACGCACTGGCCGGCGCGGTACTTGAGGAAGTTGCAGTTCGGGTCGAGGAACTGGTAGCTGGCCGGATTGTTGACGCCGGTGGCCGGGTTGTACAGGAAAGGACTGCTGGCGGCCGTCAGGAAACTGTTGCTCTCGTTCGGCACGCCGCGCAGCACGGACAGGCCGCCGCGCGTCGTCCAGTCGCCGCTGGCCCAGCCGTATTGCTCGCGCTGGTGCACCCTGATCGGGTCGGCGTGGCGGTACTCGGCGCTGACATAGGCGTTGTAGCCATCCGTATCCAGGTCGCCGATGCCGCCGGTGGCCGTCACCTTGTGCATCTTGCCGCCGCCGTGCTGCGAATTGCCGGCCTCGGCGCTGGCGCTGAAGCCCTTGAATTCCTTTTTCAGGATGATGTTGACCACGCCCGCGACAGCGTCGGAGCCGTACAGCGCCGAGGCGCCTTCCTTCAGCACCTCGATGCGTTCGACGGCGTCGAACGGGATCGACGACACGTCGACGAACTGCCGCTGCGAATCGTCGGACAGCGGATAGGGCGACATCCGGTGGCCGTCGACGAGCACGAGCGTCAGGCCGACACTGAGGCCGCGCAGCGACACTCCGGAGCCGCCGGCCGCGAAGGCACCCGCGAACCCGGTGCCCAGCGCTCCCTGCCCATTGGCGGACAGGTTGCTCAGTACTTCGGCAATCGACGTCTGGCCGGACCTGGCGATATCGGCCGCGGTCAGGACCTGGATCGGGCTGGGGGTTTCCTTGTCCGCACGGCTGATCAGGGAGCCTGTCACCGTGACGCGCTGCATCGGCTGCTGTTCAGCGGTAGAGCGGACGGTATCCTGTGCCCGCGAGGGCAGCGCGGGAAGAGCGGCCACGGCGCCAAAGGCCAGCGCCAGCGACCGTACGAGAACGGTTTTGTTTGCCATCATGGATTTCCTTTGTGAGCAAGCCATGCCGGGGCGCGATCCCGTTGGGATCACCTGTATCGGCAAGGCTTTATGGATCGCGTTCCCGCGACAGGCGCGGCAACGACTCGCTCGGAACACCAGTGGCTGTTTTTGTTTATTTCCGAATCCGCAATCAGAACATGCCCGCGGACGAAGTGTCAATTTATAAACATTGGTCTGCGGCAAACGTGCAACAAAAGTAGGCACGCTCTTTCTTGCGGGGCGTCAGGCGCATACGAAGTGGTATGCCCGTCCGCTGGCTGATTTGCTGCGAACGGCGCCATGAAAAAAGCCCGCGGAATCGCTCCCGCGGGCTTTTCTGCAACGGGCGCCGGGGCGCCCGTTCAGCACTTCATCAGAAGCGGTAGTTGTACTCGGCGGTCAGCTTCAGCTGGCGCGGCGAGGTGTAGCTGACGATACCGCCGTACAGCGCGTTGACCGTGGTCGCTGCGTCGGTGTTGTAGTCTTCGGTCATGTTCTGGCCAACCTGGCGGTTGAACACGTTGAACACGTCGAGCTTCAGCTGCAGGCCCTTCAGGATTGCCGGTGCGTAGACCACGTTCAGGTCCAGGCGGGTATCCCAAGGCATGCGGCCACGCGAACCGCGCGGTGCCGGCTTGTTGTCGCAGAAGAAGAACTCCGAGTTGTAGCCGGTAGCCGGGTTGTTGGCTTCGTAGTACTCATCCGGCAGGTTGCCGATACAGTTCTTCGGACGGCCCGACGCGATCAGCAGGTTGCCGCCAACGCTCAGCTGGTCGTTCAGCTGGTAGAAGCCGTAGGCCTTGATCTGGTGCTTGCGGTCGTTCGGCAGCAGGCCGTTGGAGTACAGCGACAGTTCAGGCTCGTCCCACACGGCGGTGGTCGACACGTCCGCCTGGCCCGAATCGGAACGGGTCTGGCCTTCGGTATTGCCGGCGTTGCGCGAGAACGTGTAGTTGATCTTGCCGTACCAGCCGTTGCGCAGCGGGTGCTCCGCGAACAGGTCCAGCGCGGCGTACGTGCGCTTGACTTTCGGGTAGCCCAGATCGGCGGCGCTCAGAGGCACTTCCGTCAGACGGCCCGAGCCGTAGTCGACGTTGAAGGTGTTGTCTTCGCCCGGGTTGAACAGGAAGCAGCTCGACGCGTAGTCCGCGGCGCCTTCGATGCCGTTCTCGATGCCCCATTTCTGGAACGGACGGGAATCGCAGAAGTCGTCGATCGCGCTTTGCAGCTTGCGGTAGGTGACTTTCGCGCCGAAGTTCAGCGATGGGCTGTACGCACGTTCGAAGCCAACGATCAGCTCGTCCTGGTACAGCGAATCCATGCCGATGGCGGCCACGGTACGCGGATCGCGGGACTGGCCGAACTCGTTGTTGGTCGAGGTCACGCCGGACAGCGGGGTCAGGCCGGTCGGTGCGCCGGTTGCCGGATCGATGCCGGTGTAGGCAAAGTACTCGCGGGTGAACAGCGATGCGCCGGCGGCACGGACGGCCACGTTGGTCGGCATCTGCAGGTGGTAGCGGCCCAGGTTACCGAATACTTTCAGCGACGAGTCGCCCATCACGTCCCAGGTTGCGCCCAGGCGCGGTGCCAGCTGGTGACGCTGCGAGACGTAGGCCTGGCCATCGCCGTTGTAGTTGGTGAACTGTTCGTTACGCAGGCCGAGCTTGACCAGCACGTCCTTGTGGACTTGCCAGCTGTCTTCGATGTACTGCGCGGACTGGTCCACGGACGGGGTCGACACGCCGGACGTGATGACGCGCTGCACGTAGTAACCCTGTGCGCCGTAGCCGCCACCGGCGATCGGAGCAGCAACGTCCGGACCGATCGGCTGCGTCGGATCGACAGCACGGCCATACTGCCACGTGCCGCCACCGGCGCGGCTGGTGCCGGCCTTGGAGCTGATGTCGTTCTTGTCCGCACCCACGCGGATGGTGTGGTCGCCCGCTTTCCACTGCAGGTTCAGGCTCATCACCTTCTGCTCGTCGAACGCGCCCGGGGTCAGGATGCTACCGGTGGTCGTTTGCGGGGCGATGTAGCTGAAGCCCGGGATACGCGCGCTGTCCGGCGCGACAACCTGCAGCAGGCTCGGGTTGTAGCCGACCGGCGCGAACACGTGCTCGGTCATGCTGTTACCGATCATCGCGGTCAGCGTCACGTCGTCGGACAGGTTGCCCGTGTAGTTCAGGATCTTGATTTCAGCGCCGACACGTGCCGCGACCGGGGTCGGGCCGTAGCTTTCGTAGTACGCGCCGCCGGTCTGCGTGCTGCCATGGCTCAGCGGGGCAATGCCGTTGCGTTCCGTGCTGCCGTAGTTGAAGCCGTAGTACTTGCGGTCCGATTTCGGATCGTCGAGGATGTACGTCCCTTCCAGGCGGTGGTTGTCGGAGATGTTCCAGTCGATCTTCACCAGCGCGCGGTTGGTGGTGTCTTCACGTTCCTGCCAGCCGGTGTTGATGGCGGCCGGCTGGTCGGCGTACTGGCGGGTGTCTTCGATCTCGGTCTTGGTGCGCTCCACGTTGGCGTAGAAGAACAGCTTGTCCTTGATGATCGGGCCGCCCACGTACACGTTGCCGATCTTGCGGTCGAACGAGTTGTCCTGGTCCCAGCGGTAGACGGTGCCGTCGGTGCCCGCGTTTTCAGGCGCACCGGTGCGCGGGTAGTACAGGTTGCGCTGCGAGGCGCGCAGCGAGTTCGGTTCCCAGCTGATGCTGCCGCCGGTTTCCCAGTTGTTGGTACCGCTCTTGGTGGAGATATTCACCACACCGCCGGTGGAACGGCCGAATTCGGCGCCGAAGCCGCCGGTCAGCACCTGGGCCTGGCCGATCGCGCCGAACGGCAGCTCGGAGGAGCCCACCTGGAACAGCACGTTGGTGACCGGGAAGCCGTTGATGTAGAACGCGTTTTCCGATGCCGCGGAACCGCCGAAGCTCGGTGCGTTGCCGTCGCCGTAGCGCGAGTCGCCGCGCGTCGTGTTCGGTGCCAGCTGGATGATCGATGCCACCGTCGGGGTCACCGGCAGCTTGGCCAGTTCACGCGCGTTGAAGGTGGTACCGCTGTTCGTGTTCGACACGTCGATGCGGCTGCGGCGGCCCGTCACCTGCACGGCCTGCATGGCCTTGCTGGAGAACGAAGCGTCGGCACCCTGGCCGATGCGCACATCGACTTCGGTGGTGTTGGCGACGGCGCCATTGCGCGTCAGTTCGACAGTGTACCGGCCGACCGGCAGTGCCGTCAGCTGGAAGCGGCCGCTCGCATCGGGAGTCACAGTCCGGCGCAGGCCGGTTTCCTTGCTCGACACGACGACCGTAGCACCGGCCGGGTTATCCACGGTGCCGAAGATGTTACCGGCAGCGTTCGACTGTGCCATTACCGGTTGGGTAATGGCCATCGTCATCGCAGTCGCGCCGAACGCGATCTGCAATGCCCGAACCAGAACAGTTTTCTTAAACATTGTGTATTTCCTATATTTGGTAAGCTTGCTGGCCACCGGATTTGGGTGAAATCCGGCATACCAACAGCTATGTTTATATGTCCCAACAATTCCAGCTGACTCGTCTTTTGGACGACTCCACCGAACGTCCATTGATCGATGTCAATACAGTCCGATAGCAAATCTGACCACACGGTCAATTGGGGTGTCAATTGGGAAAGATTATTTTGCGGCTCAGATACAACAGTTGAGCTCAGATAGCTTTGGAATGGCTCGGAAGTGGTGCGAAACCCGTCAGTTGTGGGGCATGCACCATGTTGGTGCAGCGGCGGAAAGTGACGTCAGGACCCTGTTCCGGGTAAAATGGAAGGTTACCGTGCGCCACCCTCTCGTCTCGGCGCCTCGCAGACTTCTCCAGAATTGCCATGCTTCGATTAAATGAAATCAAACTGCCTTTAAATCATCCGGAATCCGCGCTAAAAGACGCAATCCTGGAACGCCTGGGAATCGCCGCGGACGCCTTGCTGCAATTCACGGTGCATAAGCGCAGCTACGATGCCCGCAAAAAAGCGCATATCGTTCTGATTTATTCGGTGGACCTGGAAACTACCGACGATGAGGGTGTTCTGGCCCGTAATGCCCGCGATGTGCACCTGATGCCGTCACCGGACATGGCCTACAAATTCGTTGCGCACGGCGTCAATCGCGACGGCCGCCAGCCGCGTCCTGTCGTCATCGGCATGGGCCCCTGCGGCCTGTTCGCGGCGCTGATCCTGGCCCAGATGGGGCTGAACCCGATCGTGCTCGAGCGCGGCAAGACGGTCCGCGAACGCACCAAGGATACGTTCGGCTTCTGGCGCAAGCGCGCGCTGAACCCGGAATCGAACGTGCAGTTCGGCGAAGGCGGCGCCGGCACGTTTTCCGACGGCAAGCTGTACAGCCAGATCAAGGACCCGCGCCACCTGGGCCGCAAGGTGCTGACAGAGTTCGTCAAGGCCGGGGCTCCCGAAGAGATCATGTACGTCAGCAAGCCGCACATCGGCACTTTCCGCCTCGTCAAGATGGTGGAAGCAATGCGCGAGGAAATCGTCGCGCTGGGCGGCGAGATCCGTTTCGAGCAGCGCGTGACCGACTTCGACATCGAGGAAAAGAACGGCGTGCGCCAGGTGCGCGGCCTGCTGCTCGCGTCCGGCGAGCGCATCGCCACGAACCACGTGGTGCTGGCGATCGGCCACAGCTCGCGCGACACGTTCTACACGCTGTACGAGCGCGGCGTGTACGTGGAAGCGAAGCCGTTCTCGATCGGCTTCCGCGTCGAGCACCCGCAATCGCTGATCGACACCTGCCGCTTCGGTCCGAATGCCGGCCACCCGATCCTGGGCGCCGCCGACTACAAGCTGGTGCACCATGCGAAGAATGGCCGCGCCGTGTACAGCTTCTGCATGTGCCCGGGCGGCACGGTGGTGGCGGCGGCTTCCGAGCCGGGCCGCGTGGTCACCAACGGCATGAGCCAGTATTCGCGCGCCGAACGCAACGCCAACAGCGCGATCGTGGTCTCGATCGGCCCGGAAGATTATCCGGGCGGGCCGCTGGCCGGCATCGAGTTCCAGCGCCGGCTGGAAGAAGCGGCGTTCCGCCTGGGCGGCGAAGACTACAACGCGCCCGGCCAGCTGATGGGCGATTTCGTGGCGGGCCGCCCTTCCACCGAATTCGGCGCCGTGATCCCGTCGTACAAACCAGGTGTGCACCTGACGGACCTGGCGCAGATCCTGCCGGATTACGCCACCGAGGCGCTGCGCGAAGCGTTCCCGGCGTTCGACCGGCAGGTGCGCGGCTACTTCAAGCACGACGCGGTGCTGACGGGCCTGGAAACCCGCACGTCGTCGCCGATCCGCATCAAGCGCCGCGACGACGATCTGCAAAGCCTGAACACGCGGGGCCTGTTCCCGGCCGGCGAAGGCGCCGGCTACGCGGGCGGCATCCTGTCGGCCGGCGTGGATGGCATCAAGGTGGCGGAAGCGGTCGCGCTGTCGATGGCGGACGCGGATAACACGTCGGTGTAGTATCCGCCTGAGCGCGCCCGGGCAAGTGCCATCGCGTCGTCGCCTGCCGGGTAGCGCAGCGTCGTAGCCGGATCGTTTGCCGCGTGCCAGATTGCCTCCGCTACCGCGGCTTCGGTGGTTGCCAGCGGCACCCCACTGAAGCCGGCGAACACCGATTGCGCATAAGCCATGTAAGGCTCGAGAATCAGGTCTTTCATGCGCTCCGCCCCGTTCGCAGCGAAACGCGTAGCAGGACCGTACCCGGGTTCGATCAGCTTGACCCGCACGTCGAATTCCGCCAGCTCGAGCGCCAGTGACTCGGTAAAGCCTTCGACCGCGGTCTTGCTTGCCGTGTAGGCGGCCACGAGAGGAAACGGAGCGATGGTGGCGGTCGAGGTGACGTTAATGATGATCCCCGACCTGCGCTTCCGGAACTGAGGCAGGACCGCCTGGGTAACTGCCATGGTGCCGAAGGTATTGGTTTCGAAGATCTCGCGAACGGTAGCCAACGGGGTGGCCTCGAAAGCGCCGAACAATCCAATGCCGGCATTGTTGACCAGCACATCGATCGGTCCGGCAAGTTCCAGGGCCTGGTCGATGCTTGCCGTCCGCGTCACATCCAGCGGCAGGACCAGCAATCCCTCGGCAGGTGCGAGGATCCCGGGCGTTGGCGTCCGCATCGTGGCGATGACATTCCATCCCCTTTCGTGAAACAGACGTGCGGTCTGCAGACCATAGCCGGACGAACAACCGGTGATCAGGATCGTTTTCATTGCGCTGTCTTTCATGTAGTGGGTATGCATTGACTTTAACGAGGCATGGACGGATTAGCTATAATCAAAAGTCCATATATCATTCGCGATAGTCCTGCCATGGTCGATCCGCTTGCAGAAGTCATTACGCTGCTGAAGCCACGGACAGTGTTCTCGAAGGTGGTCAGCGGTGCCGGATCCTGGGCCGTACGCTATCCGGAATTTGGCGAACCGAGCTTTTGCGCAATGCTCGACGGCGAGTGCACCCTTGCCGTGGAAGGCCAGCAACCTGTCCTGCTGAAAGCTGGCGACTTCGTCCTGCTGCCCGCCACGCCAGGCTTCACCTTATCAAGCTCCGACACGGTTATTCCGATCCTGATGGATCCGGCGTCGGCCGCGGCGCGCGGGAATCAGCTCCGCCACGGCAGGCAGGACGGCCCCGTCGAGACACGCATGCTTGGCGGCTATTTCGCCTTCGATTCCCCGGATTCCGCCCTGTTGGTATCGCTTCTGCCGGCGCTGATGCATGTCAGGGGTGTCGAGCGGCTGAAGCTATTGGTGCAGATGGTCAGGGATGAGTCGCTTCAGCATCAGCCAGGCCGGGAGCTGGTGCTCGGCAGGCTTGTCGAGATCCTGCTCGTCGAGACGCTGCGCTCGACATCCAGCCATGCCGCAGCACCCGGACTGCTCCTCGGCCTTGCCGACCCGCGCCTGGGCGCGGCGATCCGGCATATGCACGAGAACCCGCAATATCCGTGGACGGTGGGTGAACTTGCCGTGAAGGCTGCACTGTCGCGATCGGCCTTTTTCGACCGTTTCTCGCGTGGTGTCGGCATGGCGCCGATGGAGTACCTGCTGACGTGGCGCATGGCGCTCGCAAAAGACCTTTTGCGCCAGAAAAAGTTTGCCCTTGTTGAAATCGCCGAAAAGATCGGCTACGGCTCGGCGAGCAGTTTCAGCACGGCCTTCAGCCGGCATGTCGGCATCCCGCCGGGTGCGTATGGGTTGACGGCTACAGCCAGCGCGCCTTCCTGAAGCGGCGATACAGGTAGAAACACACCGAGAACATCGCCGCCAGCGCCAGCGGGTAGCCGTATTTTGATTTGAGTTCGGGCATGAACTCGAAGTTCATGCCCCAGATGCCGGCGAATGCTGTCAATACGCCGAAGATCGCGGCCCATGCCGCGAGGCGCTTGTTCACTTCCCCTTCCTCCAGCGCGATCATCGACAGGTTCACCTGGATCGCCGTGGCGATGGTGTCGCGGATCGAGTCGAGGATGCCGTTGATGCTTGCCAGGTGATCGTGCACATCGCGGAAGTATTCCTGGCTGTTCGCGCACACCTCTGGCACCCGGCCGCCATGCAGCTTGCCGATCGCGTCGAGCAGCGGCGCCACCGCGTGACGCAGGATCATCACCTTGCGCTTCAGGTCATACAGCTGCTCGATGTTGTCGCGCTGCGAGGTGCCGGCAAAGATGCGCTCCTCGATCTGCTCGAGCTCGGATTCCAGCGCATTCACCAGCGGGAAATAGCGGTCGACCGCGGCATCCATCAGCGCATACAGCACGAAGCCCGCGCCGTGCCGCAGCAGGTGCGGCTCACGCTCGGCACGGGCGCGCACGCCCATCATGTCGTGGGTACTGTTCTGGCGCGACGACAGCACGTAGTTCCGGCCGACGAAGATGTCGATCTCGCCCAGCACGAGCTCGTCGCCCTGCTGCTCGACGGTCTTGACGACGACGAACAGCGAATCGCCGTATTCCTCGATCTTGGGGCGCTGGTGGCCGCGCTGGGCATCTTCGACAGCCAGCTCGTGCAGGCCGAACTCCGCCTGCATTTGCGCCAGCTCGGCCGGCGACGCATCGCGCATCGCCACCCAGACGAAGGTATCGTCGCGGGCCAGGTAGTCGCTGATGCCGGCCACCGGCAGGTCGGCCAGCTTGCGGCCATTGCGGTAGGCGACGCAGTTGATCAGCATGAAGATGCAGCGGTGATACGTTTCAAGAAAAAAGCTCCAGGTGGCGACACCGGGAGCTTACCTGAATTTCCGCCACGGCCGGCTTCCAATGCCTGCTGCCGCCCCCCCCCGGAGCGCTGCGCAGATGAAACAAAAAAAAACCGGTGACAGACACCAGTTTTTTTGAAATGTTTCCAGAAAACCGGTGTCTGTCACCGGTTTTCGTCTGCGCACGCTCCGGCCGCGGGTCAATCCTCTTTTGCCCCGTCGATTCCCAGCTCGGCGATCTTGCGCGTGATCGTGTTGCGTCCGATCCCCAGCCGCACGGCGGCATCGTTCTTGCGCCCGTGCGTGTACTTCAGGGCGGTGCGGATCAGTGCCGATTCGAACTGCCGGCCCAGTACGTCCATCACGTCCTGCTGGCCGTCGGACAGCATCGTGGCCGCCTGCAGCTCCAGCAGCGACAGCCAGCCGTCCGGGCCGGGCGCGGCGGGTGCGCCGGCGATGGCCGAAACGTGATGAGAAGCGTGATGTGAAGCGTGATGCGAACCGTGATGCGACGCGTTGTGCGCCGCCGGCACCGGCAGCTCGGGCGCGGCCTGCATTGCGCTCTGCCCTTCGGACAGTTCCAGCGGCAGGTCCTTCACCTCCACCGTCTGGCCGGGCGCCATCACGGTGATCCAGTTGCACAGGTTTTCCAGCTGGCGCACATTGCCCGGCAGGTCCAGGCTTTGCAGGAAAGCCAGCGCGGCTTCGCTCATGCGCTTGGTTTCCACGCCGAGCTGCCGGGCGCTCTGCACCAGGAAATGGCGCACCAGAATGGGGATGTCCTCCCTGCGTTCGCGCAAACTAGGCAGGCGCAGCCGGATCACGTTCAGGCGGTGGAACAAGTCTTCGCGGAACAGGCCGTCGCGCACGCGCTGCTCGAGGTTCTGGTGCGTGGCCGTGATCACGCGCACGTTCGCCTTCAGCGGCTGGTGGCCGCCGACGCGATAGAAGTGCCCGTCGGACAGCACGCGCAGCAGGCGCGTCTGCAGGTCGAACGGCATGTCGCCGATTTCGTCGAGGAACAGCGTGCCGTTCTCGGCCTGCTCGAAGCGGCCGCGCCGGGTCGCCTGGGCACCGGTGAACGCACCCCGCTCGTGGCCGAACAGTTCCGATTCCAGCAGGTCTTTGGGGATCGCCGCGGTGTTCAGCGCGATGAACGGCTGCTGCGCGCGCGGGCTGTGCTTGTGCAGTGCCCGCGCCACCAGCTCCTTGCCGGAACCCGATTCGCCGGTGATCAATACCGTCACGTTCGACTGCGACAGGCGGCCGATGGCGCGGAACACCTCCTGCATCGCCGGCGCCTGGCCGAGGATCTCGGGGGTATCGGCAGGGCCCGATTCCACGCTGGCTTCGCGCAGGCTTTCATCGAGGGCACGGCGGATCAGTTCGACGGCCTTGTCGATGTCGAACGGCTTCGCCAGGTATTCGAAGGCGCCGCCCTGGAAGGCCGCCACGGCCGAATCCAGGTCGGAAAACGCGGTGATGATGATGACGGGCAGGCCCGGCAGCCGCGATTTCACAAGCGACAGCAGGTCGAGCCCGGAGTCGCCCGGCATGCGGATATCGGAGACGAGCACCTGGGGCGTCTCGTACTCCAGCGCGGCGATCGCATCGCGTGCGTTGGCAAAACTCTTGGTGGCGAGGTTTTCCCGCGCCAGCGCTTTTTCCAGTACCCAGCGGATCGATTCGTCGTCGTCGACAATCCAGATTGGCTTCATATGTAATGTGCTTCCCGCAATTTGGATTCATCAGGGACTTCGATCGCACCCTCCCCGGCTTATGGCAGGGGCAGCAGGATGCGGAAGTCCGTAAAGCCGGGCCTGCTTTCGCATTCGATGACGCCCATGTGCTGGTGCACGAAGGTTTGCGCCAACGTCAAACCCAGGCCGCTACCGCCATCGCGCCCCGATACCAGCGGGTAGAAGATGCGGTCGCGGATCTGGGGCGGAATGCCCGGTCCGTTATCGATGATATGCAAATCTAATGCCAGGTTATAACGGACCTTGGCCAGCGTGACCTGGCGCGCCACCCGCGTCTTGAAGGTGATCTGCGCATCGCCGCTTTCCACCCGGCCGGCCAGCGCCTGCGCCGCATTGTGGGCGATGTTCAGCACGGTCTGGATCAGCTGTTCCTTGTCGCCGCGGAACTCGGGCAGCGACGCGTCGTAATCGCGCACGATGGCCAGGCCGGCGGGAAACTCGGCCAGGATCAGGCTGCGCACGCGCTCGAGCACTTCGTGGATGTTGACGTCGCCCACGATGTGCGGGCGGCGGTGCGGCGCCAGCAGCCGGTCGACCAGCGTCTGCAGCCGGTCCGCTTCCTTGATGATGACCTGCGTGTATTCGCGCAGCTGCTGCAGGTGCAGCGGCGGCAGCTCCATCTCGAGCAGCTGGGCCGCGCCGCGGATGCCGCCGAGCGGATTCTTGATTTCATGGGCCAGGTTGCGGATCAGTTCCTTGTTGACCTGGCTCTGGTCCAGCAGGCGCTCTTCGCGGTCCAGCTTCATCTGCTGCACGGTCTCGCGCAGCTCGAGCAGCACGTTGCCGTCCGGCTCGTCCATCGCGCTGGCGATCGCATGCACGTGCAGCGGTTCGCGGGCCGGACGCTCCAGTGTCAGCTCCTGCCGCAAGTCGGAGAACTTGTGGGCGCGCGCCTGCGCGATCACATGCTCGAATTCGGCGGGATTGGAAAACAGGTCGCACAGCCGCTGGCGCGACAGGGCCTTCAGCGAGCTTTCCAGCATGTTCTCGGCCGCCGCGTTGGCGAAGGCGATGCGGCCCTCGGCATCGACGATCACCACCGCCGAGGCCAGCAGGTCGAGGCCCGCGAGCGTGTGCGAACGCGGGATGGCACCCGCCGCCGCAGCCGCGGCACGGGCGATATTGGTCACAATTTTCATCGTATGTTCGCGATCTCGCGCTGTAGTGCTGCCACGTTCTGTTCCGAGCGGGCGATGGCGTCGCGCAGGCTGGCCACCCGCTCCTGGTACTTGGCATAGTTGCGCTCGTCGCCGCGCCGTTCCGGCTCGCCGTTGTTGTATTCACGGCGCAACTCGCCCAGTTTCTGTATTTCGGCGTTCAGTTCGTCGGTCAGGATCTGGCGGCGGTCGGCATCGCGGGCACGCTGTTCGGCCGTGTCGACGCGCGGAAAGCCGGCACGTGGTGCCGCACTTGCAGATGGGCCAGCGGAAGGACTTGCGGACGGGCTCGCGGACGGGCTCCCGGCCAGCGGCCGGGGGCGCGGTGCGCTTTCCCTCGGCGGCGGCGCTGGAATGGCCGCGCTCGGCAAATCCAGCAGCACGCATTGCTTGCCGCGCAGCTGGCGGTCCGTGTATTCCTTGCGCCCTTCGGCGTCCGTGCAGCGGTAAATCTGCGCCGAAACACTGGCGGCGGCAGTGAACAAAACCAGTAACAACGAGCAGCGTGCGATCATGCCCCGACTATACAACAACCGAAAAAAAACGCGGGGATGGCTCAAGCCCTCCCCGCGCTGTCTTGCTACCGGTTCATGACTTCCGGCAGCGTCGCCATTACAGCGAGTAGTACATGTCGAACTCGACCGGGTGCGTCGTCTGGCGCATGCGGGTCACTTCCGTCATCTTCAGTTCGATGTAGGCATCGATCATCGAATCGGTGAACACGCCGCCGCGGGTCAGGAACTCGCGGTCCTTGTTCAGGTGATCCAGCGCTTCTTCCAGCGATGCGCAGACGGTCGGGATCAGCGCGTCTTCTTCCGGCGGCAGGTGGTACAGGTCTTTCGACGCTGCTTCGCCCGGGTGGATCTTGTTCTGCACGCCGTCCAGGCCGGCCATCATCAGTGCGGCGAAGCACAGGTACGGGTTGGCCAGCGGATCCGGGAAGCGCGTCTCGATGCGGCGGCCTTTCGGGTTCGCCACGTGCGGGATGCGGATCGATGCGGAACGGTTGCGTGCCGAGTAGGCCAGCTTCACCGGTGCTTCGTAGCCAGGTACCAGGCGCTTGTACGAGTTGGTGCCCGGGTTGGTGATCGCGTTCAGCGCCTTGGCGTGCTTGATGATGCCGCCGATGTAGTACAGCGCGAAGTCGGACAGGCCGGCATAGCCGTCGCCGGCGAACAGGTTCTTGCCGTCTTTCCAGATCGACTGGTGCACGTGCATGCCCGAGCCGTTGTCGCCCACGACCGGCTTCGGCATGAAGGTGGCGGTCTTGCCGTAGCTGTGCGCCACGTTCCAGATCACGTACTTCATGTTCTGCGTCCAGTCGGCGCGCTCGACCAGCGTCGAGAAACGGGTGCCGATCTCATTCTGGCCGGCGCCGGCCACTTCGTGGTGGTGCACTTCGACCGGGATGCCCATCGATTCGAGGATCAGGCACATTTCCGAGCGCATGTCCTGGAACGAATCGACCGGAGGCACCGGGAAGTAGCCGCCCTTGACGGTCGGACGGTGGCCGCTGTTGCCGCCTTCGATGTCCTTGTCGGTCGACCACGACGCTTCGTCGGAGTCGATCTTGACCATCGCGCCGGACATGTCGATCTTCCACTTCACGGAGTCGAAGATGAAGAATTCCGGTTCCGGGCCGAAGTAGGCGGTATCGCCCAGGCCGGACGACTTCAGGTAGGCTTCGGCGCGCTTGGCGATCGAGCGCGGGTCGCGGTCGTAGCCCTTGCCGTCCGACGGTTCGATCACGTCGCACTGCATGAACAGCGTGGTCTCTTCGAAGAACGGGTCGATGTTGGCCGTGGTCGGGTCCGGCATCAGCAGCATGTCCGATGCTTCAATGCCTTTCCAGCCTGCAATGGAAGAACCGTCGAAGGCGTGGCCGCTTTCGAACTTGTCGATATCGAAGTGGGAGACGGGCACGGTCACGTGCTGCTCTTTACCACGGGTATCGGCGAAACGGAAATCAATGAACTTGACTTCGTTGTCTTTAACCAATTGCAGGACTTCTTCGGCGGTGCGTGCCATTACGTATCTCCTAAGTGAAAAGGGCTGCCGGCACATGGTGCGGCGGAAACTCGCATGTCTTTATGCAGGAAGTGTGCCAGCACAAAGCATCTATCGATATGCGGCGACTTACATTGATCTTGCTCCCTACGGAAACTAAAATCGTCCGTACGGAAACTTGCGGCAAATTGCACCAAGATTGCACATCCCGTTGATTGCCCAATTTTGGTGCGAGCTGGTTATTTTGCACCAACTTTGCGCGATGCGCCCCAAAATGTAGCATGAATGTCCAGGCGGAATTTTTGCCTGAATTCATGCCTCCGACGATAGACACAGATCCTGAGGATTTAACGCCAAATGAGCACCAACGACATTCTCGAGCGCGCCCGCGAACGCGGCAATGGCTTGCCCTATGCTGGCGCAGTCACGCCCCAGGAAGCACACGCCCTGATCCAGGACAACCCGGCCGTACGCCTCATCGATGTGCGCACCAACGCCGAACGCGACTGGGTCGGGCGCGTGGCAATCGACGATGCGCAGCATGGCGCTGTGCAGTGGAGTACCTATCCGGGCGGCGTGCCGAACTCGGACTTCGTCGAACAACTTGCCAGCATCGCCGGCAAGGACGACGTGCTGCTGTTCCTGTGCCGCTCCGGCGTGCGCTCGCGGCACGCCGCCAAGCTGGCCACCGAGAACGGCTATACGAACAGCTTCGATATCCTGGAAGGCTTTGAAGGAGACAAGGATGCCGAGGGACACCGCAAGACGGTGGGCGGGTGGTGCAAGGCGGGCTTGCCCTGGGTGGGAGCTTAGCAGTCTAAAACATTGCCCGGAAAATCGGATCCGTTTTCTGCAGCGCCTGGATAAGGCGAATCGGCCCATATAAGCAGCACTTGAGCCGCTGGTGTCGGACACCTTCAGGTGTCGGACACCGGTTTTCTGCGGAAGAAACCGGTGTCCGACACCGAAAAGCTGGTGTCCGACACCAAGCCGCTACCGTTGGCGAAGCATCCAATGGAGCTAACTGAGCGGCATGGGTCCCGTTCCCATTTTCCGGGCAACTTTTGATGACGGCTACAGCGCGTACGTCAGCCGCGCATACACGAAGCGGCCCGAGCGGCCGAACGGCGAGTAGTTCGTGAACGGGGCATTGCCCGTGGTGTTCAGCGCCGCGGGATAGGCGTCCGGGTACTGGTCGAACAGGTTTTCGGCGCCCAGCGCCACCGACAGTGCTTCGTTGATCTTCCAGCGCCCTTCCAGGTCCACCAGCGTCTTCGCCGACATCGTGTGATCCAGCGCCGGCGTGGTGCCCGGCGTCAGCACCTTGCCATAGCGTGTCGCCCGAAGGGTGGCGCCCCACGGCCCCAGGTTCCACGTCCCGCTGGCGGTGAACTTGGTTTTCGGCGTGCCCTGCTCGAACGTCAGCACATTGACGCGGTCGAACAGCGCGGGGGCCGGCGACAACGCGGCCAGCTCGGCCGTTTGCGGCACCTTCGTCACCTCGGTATCCGTGTAGTTGCCGGCAACGGTCAGGTCGAAGCGGCCCGCGCTACCCAGGTTCCATGGGTAGTTCAGTACCACATCGACGCCCTTGGTCGTGGTGTCGACACCGTTGATGAAGAAGCGCCCGCCGCCGACACCGGGGAAGCCGTTCGCGGTCAGGAAGTCACGCACGTTCACCTGCGTGAGATTTTCGGACAGCACGATCCGGTTGCGGATGTCGATGTGGAACGCGTCCACCGTCAGGCTGCCGCGACCCAGTTTGGTCACCGCGCCCAGCGAGAAGTTGGTGGACTTTTCGGCGTCCAGCGGCTTCGCGCCGAGCGCCACGGCGGCCGCATCGGTCGGCTTGAACGTGGTGATGTCGAACGGAATGCCGTTGATGAAGTTGGTCGACGTGGACGTGAAGAACTGCTGCTGCATCGACGGCGCACGGAAACCGTTCTGCACGGAGCCGCGCAGCGCGAAGTTCGGCGTGAAGTCATAGCGGCCGGCCAGCTTGCCGGACCAGTTGCTGCCGAAGTCCGAATAATGCTCGCCGCGCACGGCGAACGATGCCAGCAGCGCCGGCAGCAGGTTCGCTTCGACATCGGCAAACACGCTGTACGCGGTGCGGTGGCTGTCCGACTCGTCGCTGGGGCGGAAGCCGGGGAAGACCTGGGCACCCGAGGCGGTGGGCAGGCCGGAAGCCAGCAGCGCGCCACCGTTGCGATACGAATCCGGTTCGCCCGCCTCCAGCTTGTAGCCTTCCCTGCGCGCCTCGCCGCCGAGCGCCACGTTCAGGGGCGAGGCCAGGCCGACGTCGAACTGCCGCACGCCGGACAGGTTGTAGGTCAGCTGGTCATACGAAAAGCCGCCCGCGTCGAACACGGTCTTGCTGGACGGGCCGAGCGAGCGGTTCAGCGTGTTCTGGATCGTGAAGTCCATCTTGTTCTTGCCGTAGCTGAACGACGAATCCATGTCCCAGCCGCCCGTTGTCCACGTGAAGCCGGCCGCCGCCGAGAAATCGTCGACCTCCGGCGCGATGATGGGCAGGAAGCCGTTCGGGTAGATCGCGACGATGTTGTTGTCCTGCAGCGCGCGGCGGAAGAAGCCGCCCGATTCCGCTTCGCGCTTCTGGTAGCTTGCCCATCCATACCACTTCACCGTTTCGCTGACCTGGCCGCCGGCGTTGGCGAACACGGTCGACTGCTTCATTTCCGGTTCGCCGTACCACGCGTTGAAGCGGTCGATCGTCGCTTCGCGCGGATCGAAGCCGCCGTTGACGAGCGGGTACTGCTGCCGCGTGTCGTAGCCGCTGCGTTCCGTGTGTTCCTGGTCCTTGTACTCGGCCGCGACGGTCAGGTAGCCGGTCTCGCCCAGCGCAAAGCCTTTCCACAGGCTGACGGTGGCGACGCCGCCATCGCGGCGCTCGCGTTCGTCCTGCGTGCCCCAGTTGGCACCGGCCGGCGGCGGCGCCACGGCGAATGCATAGTCGGTGATGCGCTTGCCGTAGCTGACGGTGGCTTCGCCGCCGCTCTTGTCGTTGCGCAGCCGGATGTTGACCACGCCGGCGATCGCATCGGAACCGTATTGCGCGGAGGCGCCGTCGCGCAGCACTTCGATGGTCTTCACGATGCCGGTAGGGATCGTGTTCATGTCGACGGCGGCCGAGCCGCGGCCGATCGTGCCGTTCAGGTTCACCAGGGACGAGGTGTGGCGCCGCTTGGAATTCACCAGCACCAGCGTCTGGTCCGGGGCCAGGCCGCGCAGCGTGGCGGGGCGGATCGTGTCGGTGCCGTCCGCCAGGCCCGGACGCGGGAAGTTCAGCGACGGCAGTGCGACGGACAATGCCTGCGTGATTTCCGGCACGCCCGTGTTCTTGATGGTGTCCGCCGAGATCACGTCGACCGGGGCCGACGTGTCGAGCACCGTGCGGTTCGATACGCGGGTGCCGGTGACGACGACGGTGGCCTGGTTTTGTTCGGTGGCGGCGGCGCCCTGGGCGGGCGCCGGCTGGAGGTTTTCCTGGGAAGCCGCGGGGCCTGCGAACAGCGCAGCGATGGCGGTGGCGAGCAATGCCCTGGCGGGTAACATGCGCGAGGCTGTGACGGGTAACGTATTCCGATGCATCCTGGTCCCTTGTAGAAGTGATGTGCCGTGCAGTGAAATGACGGACTCATCATCGGGGCCGGTGCGGCACGATGTCAAAGGTATTGCGCCGCCGGGGCGTGAATATGTCGCAATATTTACACGGTAATAACCCGTATTCGCGCCGAACAAAGTGCTTACGGCTAAGCCTCCATGGCGCCCGCCTGCGCCTCGCCCCCCATCAGCCCGACGATCCGCTGGCGCACGAAATGCACGTGGCTGCGCAGGCCATACAGGTCGTCGGCGAAGGACAGCGGGATCGACAGGTGGTTGACGCGGTCCTCGATCTCGCCCAGCCGTTCCAGCTGCGCGGCATAGATCGCGCCCCGCTCCTCCGGCGGCACTTCCACCGCATCCTCGATCGCCCCCTCCACCGTGCGCAACTGGCCGTACCACCGGTAGATCCGCGAACGCACGCGCCACACATACAGCGGCGGCACGATCTTCGACAGCGGCAGGATCAGCGCGGACAGCGCCAGCAGCAGCACCCACATGCGGTCGAGGAAATTGGCCAGCCAGAAGCTCATGTAGCGCTGCAGGAACGGCGCGCCATCCTTGTAGAACTTGGCCGCCTCGTCGGCCACGGGGATTTCCGTGTACTTCGCCGACGGGAACTGGCCCTGCTGCTGGAACCAGCCGGCGCCGCCGTGGATCCTGGCCGCGGCCTGCACGAACAGTTCGATCAGCGCCGGATGCAGGTCGTCGCGCGCGACCAGCGTGGCGGTCGGCGCGATCAGGTGATAGTCGCGCGCCGGCAGGTCGCGGCCCAGGTCGACGATGCCGCGCGGCAGCGTCACGTGCGTGAGGAACGGCAGGCGGCGCGTATAGGCTTCCGCCTGGGAGAAGTCGAACAGGTAGATGCCGGGCGTCTGCAGCAGCATCTGGATCAGCGGGTCGTCCGGCGCGGCGGCAAACACGAGGCCGTCGATGCGGCCTTCCAGCAATTCCACCGTGGCCGGGGTATTGTCGAGCTGGGAGGTGTTCAGCTCCTCGCGCTCGACGCCGTTCACGCCGAGGATCTGCCGCACCAGCCGCGGCGTGCCGCTGCCGCGCGCGCCGATGTTGATCTTCAGCCCGCGCAGCTGGGTCAGCTGGTTCAATGGCGGCGCGCCTTCCTTCGCGCGCAGGAACAGCCAGACCGGTTCCGTGAACAGGCTGCCCAGCGACACCAGGCCGCGGCGCTCGGCCTCCGCCTCGTCCGTGGAACCGCTTTGCACGAAGGCGATGTCGACCTTCCCTTCGGCCAGCAGCTTCAGGTTGTCGCGCGAGCCGTGCGAGCCTTGCAGCGCGACGGCGATGCCTTCCTTCTTCAGCAGTTGCTGGTACTTCTTGCCGAACACGTCGTAGGCGCTGTTGTCCTGGCCGGTGCCCAGCGTGACCTTGCGCGGCGGCGCCGGGTCGACGATCAGGTAAGCGGCGACGCAGACGGCGGCGATGGCGAGGATGGTCGGGCCTGCGGAAGCGACCAGGTCGCGCAGCGAAAAGCTGGTGAACTTCTTCAGGCGGTTCATCGTGGAGCGGAGGACGGGTTTCATCATGGCTGGCACGATGCCAATAAATGATGAAACCTGCAAGAAAAAACCGGTGTCCGACACCCTTGCAGGGTGTCAGACACCGATGCATCGACTGTCCGAGGTGGCCGATTGCGGCTGCGGGCTGGTGTCAGACACCCTTCAGGGTGTCTAACACCGGTTTTCGCCTCACCCGCCGCAGGCCTTGACGGGTGCGCCCAGCGCCGCGGCAGCGGCGGCGACGGACGAATCCGCCGGCAGCGCGGCGGCCTGGTTCGGCTCGATCAGCGGCATCAGGCTCGGCGCCAGCACCGCCAGCAGCTGCACCGGCAGCGCGCTGGTGAAGTCGTAGTTCTTCGATTCGGGGCCGCGCACGTAGGCGGTCATGCTGCCGAAGAAGCGCTCGCCGATGTTGAACACGAACGTGGCCGAACGGTTCACGTAACGCGATTCGATCAGCCGGCCACCGCCGGCATACACGTCGAAGCGCTGGTCGCCGGTACCGGTCTTGCCGCCGACGGCGATATTGGTGCCGTCCGCCGCCACGAAAGCGGTCTTCGCGCGCTTCGCGGTACCGTCCGACACCACGCCGCGGATTTCATCGGCCACCACGCGCGCCACTTCGGCGGACAGCACCCGTTCCGCGGCCACCTTTTCGGCGCGCGCCACTTTCGTGTCGTACGGCGTGCCGGCCGCGAAGTGCAGCGATTCGATGCGCTGGGTGGGCTTGCGCACGCCGCCGTTGACGATGATGCCCATCATCTCGGCCAGCGCGGCCGGGCGGTCGGCGGACGCGCCCAGCGTGGTCGCGTACGACGGCACCAGCGAACCGAACGGATAGCCCATCTTCTTCCACTGATTGTGGATGCCGATGAACGCTTCCATTTCCAGCAGGCCGGCGATGCGGCGGTCCTGGGCGTGCTTGCGGTGCGTCTTGAACAGCCACTGGTAGACTTCCTGGCGCTCCTTTTCGGACGCGGCCACGATCTGCGACAGCGTGGCGCCCTCGTGCTGGCGCAGGTAGGCCACCAGCCACAGTTCCAGCGGGTGCACGTTGGCCAGGTAGCCGCGGTCGGCCAGGCTCCACTTGTCCATCGCGTACTGGTCGAACATCTTCTCGAGCCGCTCCTGCGGCACCTCGTTCTGTTCGAGCAGGTTACCGTTGACGAACATGGCGAACTCGCCCAGCGAGGCCTTGGGGAACAGCGTGCGGTGGATGTTGGCCAGGCGCAGCGGCGTGGGGCGGATGCTGTCGACCAGGATCTTGTCGAGCTCCGACTTCGGCTTGCCCTTGTACTTGGCGTAGAAGCGGTACAGGAATTCCTTGCCTTCCTTGTCCGCGAAACGGGCCAGGTACTCGGCGCGGCGCGGGTCGTCCGCATCGGCCAGCAGGCTGGCCGAGGAACCTGGCATCTGGAACATGTAGTACTTGACCACGTCGCGCATCAGCCGCACGAACAGCAGGTTGGTGGAGCGGCGCAGGCCTTCGCGCACGGTCAGGATGCGGCCGTTGTCTTCCTTCGAGAAGTTGCCGAAGTAATGCAGGCCGCCGCCGGTGAAGAAGCCCTCGCCCGGATTGCCGGAATAGGTGCGTTCCATCGCCGCGTTCAGCATCGCCGGCAGGTCGCGCTTGTCCATCGGCGTGATCGACAGCCACTCGATGCCCCATGCGGTGAGCCGGTCCTTCGGATCGAACTGCACCTTGCCCAGTTCGTCCGCGCTCATGCCGCCGAACTTCTTGTGCAGCTGGTCGATGATGTCGAGGTAGGTAACCAGCGTGCGCAGCTTGGCGGTGGAGCCCAGGTCCAGCTTGGCGCCTTCGTTGATGTCCAGCGGCTGGTCGTAGTTATCGGTCTGCACGCGCAGGTAATTGACCTTGTCGCCGCGCTCGAGCAGCGTGAAGCTGTAGACGACGTTGGCCGGATCGCCGTTGCCCAGCATGCCCTTGCCCGTCAGGCCGGCGCTTTCGGCCACGGTGGCGTCCTTCAGGTCGCGCAGCATGCCGGCCACGGCGCGCTGCGCTTCCGCGTCCAGCGTGCTGACCACCGACAGGTCCAGACGGTCCAGGTTGTACATGCGGTTGTCGCCGAGCAGGTTCGCCAGGTGCACGCGCACCGTGTTGGCGGCCTTCTTCGTCACGTAGCTGACCGGCGGCGCGGCCTGCAGGCCGTTGCCCTTGGCCGGACGCAGCTTTTCCTTCAGTGCGGCATCGCGTAGCGACGGCGTGATGACGCCGGCCTGCGCCAGCAGGCGCAGGTGGCTGTTGGCCAGGGTTTCCAGATCCTGGTCGCCGTCGCCCAGGTAGTAGCTGGGGCGGCGCTGCGCGATCAGCAGCGACAGCGCTTCCTTGAACACGAGCGCGCTGCCCGGCTGGTCCATCCGGCCGGCCAGCAGGCGGTTGACTTCGTTGAAGTCGCGGCCGTACCAGACCCACATGCCGTCGCCCAGGCCGTTCACCTCGCCGTAGCCCGGCTTGGCCGACAGCGGCACCGTATTCAGGTAATCGACCACGATCTGGCGGCGCACCGCCGTCGTGTCCTCGCCCTGCTGGTAGGCCCTCAGGGTGGCCGACAACATCTGCTGCAGCTTGTCCTTCATCGAGCCGGTACGGCCTTCCGGCGAGTGGCGATACTTCTCGATCTGCGTGGCCAGCGTGCTGCCGCCGGCGGCGCGGCTGCTGGCCAGGCCAACGGCGCTGGCCGATTTTTCCAGGATCGCTTTCGACAGGCGGTCCCATTCCACGGCGGGATTGCGTTTCGGGTAGGTGTTGTCCAGCAGCTCGCGGTTCTCGATGAACAGCAGGCTGTGCACCAGCGCCGCCGGGGTCTGCTCGAAGCCCGGGTAGATGCGCTCCGGGTAGCTGGCCGTGAACAGCGGCTGGGCGCGGCAATCGTAGATCGTCAGGCCCGTGCGGGTCTTTTCGCGGAACGTGGTGAACACGCCCATGTCCGCCAGCTGCACCATCTTCGGCGAAAAGCGCGACTGCGCCAGCACGCGGTAGTCGCGCTGCTTCAGGCGTTCCAGGTAATCGGGAATATTGGCGTAGCCCAGCCGCTCGTCATAGGGACTGTCTTGCGGGAAGCGGATCGCATTGCTGGGGCCGGGTTGCACCTTGTAGTTGAGCTGCTTGACGACGCCGGCGAAGTATTTCGCCTGCAGCGTCGAGGTGCGCGATTCGTGGACCATCCACCAGACGGCCAACGACAGCAGCACCAGCATCAGCACGATGAAAGCGTTACGGGAGCGACGGCTTTTGGGCTCGGACGGCGGCGGCGTGGCCGTCTGCTCGTCGTCGACGCCCTGCCTTTCTTGATCGTATTGGGAAGACATAGGGTTCTGCTACTGAGGTTCTGCTCGAGGTTCTACTTCGGGTTCTGCTTCGGGTTCTACTACGGGTTCTGCTCTGGAATACGCTCTGGTTTTTGCTGCAAGCCCTGCGGACATTCGCGCCGTGCGGACTGCGCACGGCTTATTGCCATTGCACCACATCGCATCGGTGTGCACGGGTCATCGGGGCGAATATTTCGGGCGGCACCGATATTTTCGCAAAAAAACAACGACCCTGATCTGCAAGCAACAGCGGCGGCGCCTGCGGGTCGCCGCGCCTGTTATGGCAATGTCACGGCTGTGTCATGCGGTCGTCATGCCGTGGTCATGTCGCGGTCATGCCGCCCTCATCCGATCGGCTCGTATTCGGCGCGGTGCGCATCGAGCCCTTCGCACAGCCGCACGAACGCGGCCGCCACCTGTGCCGGATCGCCCTTCACGCCCAGCTCGATGTGCCGCCGTGTCTGCGCGTCGCCCACGCTGGGCAGGCTGAACACTTTGACATCCGGCCACGTCGCCTCGATGTCTTCCATCAGCGGCGTCAGCGCCGCCTCGGCGCCGTCGAACACCAGCACCGCCCGCTCGGCGCGCGCCTGCCGGTTGAACAGGTGCGGGTAATGCGTGTCGAGCACCCATTCGATCATCGGCCACGCCATCACGGGAAAGCCCGGCACGAAGTAATGGCTGCCCAGTGCAAAGCCGGCAACGTTGTTGTACGGGTTCGGGATCAGTTCGGCACCTTCGGCGAATTCGGCCATCTTCAGCCGTTGCAGGTTTTCCGGCGCATTCAGATCCACTTCCTTTCCCTCGTCGCGGGCGACCTGCAGCACGCGCTGGCGGATGTTCTCGGCGCCCTGGGGATGCAGCACCAGCGGCCGCTTCAGCGCGGCCGCGGCAGCCTGGCGCGTGTGGTCGTCCGGCGTGGCGCCGATGCCGCCGGTGGAAAACACGATGTCGCCGCTGGCGAAGGTGCGCTCCAGCGTGGCCGTGATCCGCGCCGGATCGTCGCCGATGTATTCGGCCCAGCCCAGCTGCAGGCCGCGCGCGGCCAGCAGCTGCACCACTTTCGGCAGGTGCGCATCGACGCGCTTGCCGGACAGGATTTCGTCGCCGATGACGATCAGTCCGATCGTGTTGACCTGGTTGCTCATGTCGGTTCTTGCTCCATGTTGGATGTGCCGCGGGCGCGCAGCTGCGCCAGCGCTTCGAGACAATAATACTGAAACCACAGGCCGGTGAAGATGAAGATGAGGACATACAGCCACACGGCGGCGGCCAGCAGGAACGGGAACAGCACCACGGCGATCGCGGCACCGCCGACCCACACGATGGCCGGCAGCGAACCGGCCACGCCGGAGGCCACGCCGATCGCCAGCAGCGGCCATTTCTTCTCGCGCTGGAGGATGGCGATCTCCTCTTCGCTGGCGTGTTCGGACAATGCGTCGTAGCTCATCACGCGCGACGTCAGCCAGCCCCACAGCAGCGCCGACGAGACGATCGCCAGCGGCGGCAGCGCATACAGCGGCAGCAGGCACAGCCAGATCACGATGAACACCAGGAACAGCGACACCGCCTTGCCGATGCCCTTCACCAGGCTGCCGCCCTGCTTCTTTTCCAGGTGCGGGAAATGGCGCTCGCCCACGTGCCTGACGATCGCCGGCACGGCCGCCACGCCGATGAAGATCAGTGCGGTGAGGATCATCAGCGGCAACAGCAGCAGCATGGCGAACAGCGGCACCACCACCGTCTTCAGCATGGCCAGGCCGATGTCCTCCAGCCAGCGGCTGGAATACTGGTACAGCTCGAAATCGAAGAAGTGGCCCGTCAGCCAGTCCAGCAGCGGCTGCAGCGTGAAGTACAGCACCACGCCCCACACCCCGACCGACAGCAGGAACGGCACCACCGACAGCATCAGCATCCGGCCGTGCAGCTGCGACAGCACGGCGCGGCCGTAGGCATTCAGCACGCCGCGCATCAGTGCGCCCTCCGCGCGAAGGGAGTGCCGAAAGCGGCCTGCGCCGCCGGCATGCCGGCCAGGCGGGAAGTCATCATGCCGGCGACGGGCGGGCGATGGCTGGAACTGCGGAACATGGGAACTCGCGACAGAAGTGGCAAAGCCCTATTTTACGGCCAATGCCGGGCCTCGCCGGTAGTCCGCGCGGTTTCGCATGAGCACGCATTGCACGGGGCCGACTAGCCGTTCCGGGCCGCCTGCACTACAATCGTCAGCCCGAACATTGAAAGGAACGCCCCATGTCCACCACCACCACCCCATCCGGCCTGCAGTACGACGACGTCCAGGTCGGCGACGGCGCCGAGGCGAAAGCCGGTCAGAACGTCACCGTTCACTACACCGGCTGGCTGCAGAACGCCGACGGCAGCAAGGGCGCCAAGTTCGATTCCAGCAAGGACCGCAACGACCCGTTCGAGTTCGCGCTGGGCGCCGGCATGGTCATCCGCGGCTGGGACGAAGGCGTGCAGGGCATGAAAGTCGGCGGTACCCGCCAGCTGATCATCCCGGCCGACCTGGGCTACGGCGCACGCGGCGCCGGTGGCGTGATCCCGCCGAACGCGACGTTGATCTTCGACGTCGAACTGCTGGGCGTGTGATGCGCTTGCCGGCACTGACACGCCTGCCGCTGCTGGCGACCGCTCTGCTGGCAACGGCGACCCTGTCCGGCTGCACCGTGGTTGCCGTCGGCGCCGCCGTCGTGGGTGCCGGCGTCACCGTCGCCTCGACCGCGGTCGACGTGGGTGTCGCCGCCGGCAAGGGCGTCGTCTACGTGGGCAAGGCCGCCCTGTCGGACGACGACGACGAGGAAGACGAGAAGAAAAAGTAGGCGAAGAAGTAAGCAAGAACCGAAGCAGGCCGGACGTTCGTGACCGGGCACGGCTTGCCGACGCAGCAGATGAAGCAATTGAAGCAGATGAAAAAGGCGCCCTTGTGGCGCCTTTTCTTTTTGGCTAGCGCTGCCAGCCGCGCTGCATGGCTTCCTGCTCCGCCTTCGCGTCCAGCGGGTCGCCGGAAATGCGCTGTTCGATCGCCACCTTGACCGGCGGCGCGATATCGATGGCGGCAGCGCCGGCGGGGGCTCCGGTGCCGCTGGCCTGCGCCGGCCGCGGGTTCTGCATCACCAGCGGCAGGCGCCACTCCTGCCCCGTTTTGCAGGCCAGGCCGGCAAGCTCGAAAGTGCCGCTGCCGCTGGCGAAGCTGCGGCAATAGCTGCCGTCCATCGACACGAACGACATGCCGATGCGCACCGCGCCGGCGGCCCGCGCCGCCGCATTGGTGGCCACGCCCGCCGCGCCCGGCGGTACCGACAGTTGCTGCTCGAGGGCCGTGACGAGGCGGCCCTCGGCCACCAGCGTGCCGTCGCGGCTGGCGACCAGGTCGACCTTGACTTCATCGGCCTGGAAGTACGACAGGCCGAACGTGCCGGCCAGTACGCCGACCACCAGCACGCCGCCCAGTGCCATCCATTCGGGCCAGGACCAGCGCCGCTCGCGCGTGGCCTTGCGGGCCGCCAGCTGGGACGCCTCGCGCCGTGCCCGCACCGCGTCGAGGCTGACGATGGTGGCCTGGCGCGGCGGGCGCATGCGCTGGCCGTCGTCGGCCTTGGCAAAGCCGGCGAACACGTTGCTGCGCCGCGTCTTGTAATAGGCAACGCGCCGGGCCAGCGCCAGGTCGGTGGAACAGGCATGCTCCACCGCGCGGCGCGTGACCATGTCCAGTTCGCCGTCGGCATACGCGATCAGGGTTTCGTCGGAAAAGCTCATGATGTTGGCCCGCCTGTGTTCAAGGGACGATACTTCATATTAGCACCGGGCCGCGCCGCTTACGTGTCCGGCTTGCGTCCGACTCGCGCGCGGGCATCGCATGGCGGTCCGGCGGACCATGCCGCACCGCAGCAGCCCAACAGCCATAAGGGTTTCTATTGTTTCAAAGGATTACTTTCCGCAAATATTGTGCTAATCTGCGGCCTCTATTAACCACGGAGGTAGTAATGAAAAAAGGCGAACTGATTGCAGAATTTGCGAAGCGTACCGAAATGTCCGGTGCCGCCGCCAACGACGCAGTGAATACCCTGATTGCCATCGTTACGGAGCGCCTGAAAAAAGGCGACACGGTCGGCATCACCGGCTTCGGCACCTTCTCGGTCGCCAAGCGCGCTGCTCGCAAAGGCCGCAATCCTGCAACCGGCGAAGCGATCAAGATCGCCGCATCCAAGACGCCAAAATTCTCGGCCGGTGCGACGCTGAAAGCGGCCGTGAACCCGACCAAGAAAAAGTAAACCCGGATTCACGCCGAAACGGCGGTCAGGGCCCGGTCGCCTCGGGTCCTGGCCGCCGTGTTCATTTGGCGCGGTGATTTGACAGATATGGTTGGCGGGGCACAGTTGTCAATCAGGCTGGCGCAGAATACCGGGCACGGAATAGCGGGCACGGAATAGCTGGTACAGAATAGCGGGCACAGAAAATCCGGCGCAGCATATTGGAGTAGATGCTCTACAGTTTCCCGGCTCGCGATGTCCGCTGTTTTTGTATGATGCGCGGTACCAAACCCTGCAACCCAACGAGGACACCATGAGCCTGCAACAAGAGTTCGACCAGGCGGTCGCCGATTCGAAGAACCTGCCGGAGCGCCCGGACAACATGACGCTGCTGAAGATCTACGCGCTGTACAAGCAAGGCTCTTCCGGCGACGCCACCGGCGAGCGCCCCGGCATCACCGATTTCGTCAACCGCGCCAAGTACGACGCCTGGGCCGCACTGCAGGGCACGTCGCGGGACGACGCGCAGCAGCAATACGTCGACCTGATCGCCGAACTGAAAGGCTGATCCCGGCGCACCGCGCTACCCTTCCGGCCAGCTCCCGCCGGCCCATGGCGTCACTCCGGCGCAAACACCTTGCGCATCTTTTCAGCGACCTTGCTCTGGATCGCCGGCGCAAAGGCGCCATACAGGAATCCCAGCTTGATCTGCATCTGCGCCTGCTTTTCCAGCAGCGTCAGCGTGCCTTCGACACCGCTTTTCTCGAAACGCAGCACGTCGCCCTGCCATTGGCAGGAAAGGTCCAGTTCGCGCGCCAGCTTGTCGGCCACCTGCTGGGCCGCGGCACGGGCCGCGTCGGGGTCGAGGTTGTGGGGTTGGGTGATGTTGATCATGCGTGGATGGGGCAAAAAGGCGCCATCATGCCACAACGCACCCCGGCCGGCAGCAACTCGGCAGGCAGCAATCCAGCAGACACCGCATGCTACAGCAGACGGAACGCGGCGACCGCCACCGCTGTCGGCGCCAGCGCAGCCAGCAGCAGGTGCAGCGCGGACACCGTCTGCAGCGCGAAATGCTCCTTCAGGATCGACATGCCGGCCGGGTTCGGTGCATTGGCGATTACCGTCAGGCCGCCGCCGGCCACCGCGCCCGTCACCAGCGCATACTTGAATTCGTCGCTCAAGCCTTCCACCAGCGAGCCCAGGTAAGTGAGCGCGGCGTTGTCGGTGATCGCCGTCAGCGCGGTCGCGCCATAGAACACAGCGTCGCTGCTCATGCTCATCAGCGCGGGCTGCAGCCACCACTGCTGCTGCCCGCCCAGCACCACCAGGCCGGCCAGGAAAAACGCCACCAGCAGGCCCTCGCGCAGGATCAGCCGGTCCTGGAAGCGCTCATACGCATGGACCACGCCGAGGAAGAACAGGAACAGCCCCATGAACACGGCCGGATGGTGCGCGAACAGCACCACGCCGGCCAGGAACGCCAGGTGCGCCACGACCAGCGGAAGCGGCACCGTGGCCTCCCGTGGCCCGGCAGCGGGCTTCAGCGCTGCCAGTTCGCGGGCGAACAGCGCTGTGACGCCGGCCGCGTTGACCAGCACCGCCAGCGCCGCCTTCCAGCCGATGTGCGACAGCATGAACGGCAAGTCCCAGCCCCATTTGGCCGCCACCATCAGCACGGGCGGTGCGGCGTACGGCGTCAGCGTGCCGCCGATCGACACGTTGACGAACAGGACGCCCAGCGTGGCGTACTTCAGCCGTTCCGAAATGCCGGCGGCGAAAATGCGTTCGGACAGGATCAGCGCGGCCAGCGTCATCGCGGCCGGTTCCGTGATGAACGAGCCCAGCAGCGGCACGCCGGCCAGCACGAGGAAATAGGTCATCAGGCCGTCCGGCAGCGGCATGGCGCGGGCCAGCAGCGCCACGGCCGATTTCGTCGTCTGCAGGATCGGCCGCGTGGCGGCGATCACCATGATCACGAACACGAACATCGGCTCGGTGAAGTTCCGGCTGTCCACATAGGCCACCGCGTCGCCCGTCCCGCCGGTAATGGCGATGAATGCCACCAGCACCAGGGCCCAGAAGCCGAACACGACTTCGACCTCGCCCAGCAGGTGCCAGATTCCCGCGTGGGCAGGAAAGCGCTCGGCCAGGCGCTCGAAGAACTGGGCAGTGAAGGTGTGCAGGATGGCGACGGCGAACAGGACCGCGCCGGCGATTTCGATGGTACTGGGCGTCATGCATTGCTCCTGGAATCAGAACCAGGAATTGTATGCCAGCAACAGCCGGATGCCATGCACGACGGCATCCACAGGCCGGCATTCCAATGCATCGGGGCGCGCGCCACCAATGGCGCGCCCCGCATTTGCTTATATGTATTGTGTCTAAGCCTGAATTGTGAGAAAGGGGAAATTGCCCTAAAATACAGTGCTTTGCTGAAGTTGGATTGTGTTATCGACCGCTTCACACCAACATTGATAGGACTGCTATGACCCACGTTGTCACCGAATCTTGCATCGCCTGCCGGTATACGGACTGCGTCGATGTTTGCCCGGTAGATTGTTTCCGCGAAGGCCCGAATTTCCTGGCAATTGATCCCGACGAATGCATCGACTGCGCAGTGTGCGTGGCCGAATGCCCGGTCAACGCCATTTTCGCGGAAGAAGATGTGCCGTCCGACCAGCAGAATTACATCAAGCTCAACGCGGACCTGTCCCGCAACTGGCCTTCGATCACGAAGACCAAGCCAGCCCTGCCGGAAGCCGAGCAGTTCAAGGACGTCAAGGACAAGCTCAATTTGCTGGTGCGCTAACGGCAGCCTCCCGGTACCCGCGCCACGTGCCCGCCCGGGCACACTCTTGCGCGCGGCCTGCCGCATTTGAATTCACAGGATAGAAATCGTCATGAATATCGTCAGCACCACTCCAGGTGGTTTCCATGAAACGGATGCCGTCATCATCGGAGCCGGCCCCGTCGGCCTGTTCCAGGTCTTCGAACTCGGCCTGCTGGAAATCAAGGCCCACGTGATCGATTCGCTGGCGGCCGTTGGCGGCCAGTGCGTCGAACTGTATCCGGACAAGCCGATCTACGATATCCCCGCGATTCCTTCCTGCACCGGCCAGGAACTGACGGACGGCCTGCTCAAGCAGATCGAGCCGTTCGGTCCCACGTTCCACCTGGGCCAGGAAGTGACCGTCGTGCAGAAGCGCGAAGACGGCCGCTTCGACGTCGAGACCAGCCTGGGCACCAAGTTCATCACGAAGACCATCTTCATTGCCGCCGGCGTCGGTTCGTTCCAGCCGCGCACGATGAAGACCGAAGGCATCGAAGCGTTCGAAGGTTCGCAGGTGTTCTACCGCGTCAAGGATCCCGCGCAGTTCGAAGGCAAGAACATCGTCGTCTGCGGCGGCGGCGATTCCGCGCTGGACTGGGCGCTGAACTTCGTCGGCAAGGCCGAGTCGGTCGTGCTGCTGCACCGCCGTGAGGACTTCCGCGCCGCGCCCGCTTCCGTGGCGAAGATGAAGCAGCTGTGCGAAGACTATGAAATGCAGCTGATCATCGGCCAGGTGTCCGGCATCGAGACGAAGGATGACAAGCTGTCCGAACTGCGCGTGACGGGTGCCGACGGCGTGACCCGCCGCGTGCCGCTGGACATGCTGCTGGTGTTCTACGGCCTGTCGCCGAAGCTGGGCCCGATCGCCGAGTGGGGCCTGGACATCGAGCGCAAGCAGCTGAAAGTTGTGTCCACCGAGAAATTCGAGACGAATGTGCCGGGTATCTTCGCCGTGGGCGACATCAACACGTATCCGGGCAAGAAAAAACTGATCCTGTCGGGCTTCCACGAAGCCGCGCTGGCCGCCTTTGGCGCCGCGCCGTATATCTTCCCGGACAAGAAGATCCACATGCAGTACACCACGACGTCGCCAAAACTCCACAAGGTGCTGGGCGTCGAATCGCCAGTCTTCGACTGAAGCCAGTCGTCTTACCCAGGGTTCGGACCTGTCCTACAAAAAAGCAGCGGAAACGCTGCTTTTTTTGTTTCAACGGCACTATTATCGTAGGAACTACAGGCTTTTACTGTCATTTTGTTGCTTTTCGTCCCCTTTCCTGCGGTACCTGGAAAATGCTTTACGTTAATAATAAACGGCCTATAATGGGCTTATGATTTCCGCGCTGCACTTATTTAAGGCAGCGCATATGACCCGGGAACACCTATGCTTTACCAACTTCACGAGATGCAACGGACCTTCCTGAACCCACTGATGCAGTGGGCCGAAGCGTCCTCGAAACTGTTCAGCAACCCGGTATCGCCCCTGGCACACACGCCATTCGCGCAGCGGATCGCTGCCGGCTATGAACTGCTGTACCGCCTGGGCAAGGATTACGAAAAACCGCCATTCGGCATCGACACCACCACCGTCGACGGCAAGCCCGTGTCGATCATCGAACATGCCGCCGTCACCAAGCCATTCTGCCGCCTGATCCACTTCCGCAAGGACACGCGCGAGGAACTGAAGCAGCCGACCGTGCTGCTGGTGGCGCCGCTGTCCGGCCACCATTCCACGCTGCTGCGCGATACCGTGCGCGGCCTGCTGCCGGAACACGACGTGTTCATCACCGACTGGACCGACGCGCGCATGGTGCCACTGAGCGAAGGCCCGTTCCACCTCGACGACTACATCTATTACGTGCAGGATTTCATCCGCCACCTGGGACCGGACGTGCACGTGATTTCCGTCTGCCAGCCGACGGTGCCGGTACTGGCCGCGATCTCGCTGATGGCGTCCAATAACGACCCTAAGCTGCCGAAGACGATGACGATGATGGGCGGCCCGATCGACCCGCGCAAATCGCCGACGGCCGTCAACAACCTGGCCATCGAGAAGCCGTTCTCGTGGTTCGAGAACACCGTGATCTATCCGGTGCCGCCGAACTACCCGGGCTTCGGCCGCAAGGTCTACCCCGGCTTCCTGCAGCATGCCGGCTTCATCGCGATGAACCCCGGCCGCCACGCGCAATCGCACCGCGAGTTCTACATGCACCTGGTGCGCGGCGACGACGATTCGGCGGAAGGCCACCGCAAGTTCTACGACGAATACAACGCCGTGCTGGACATGCCGGCCGAGTACTACCTGGACACGATCAAGACGGTGTTCCAGGAACACCGCCTGCCGAACGGCACGTGGGAAGTGGGTGGCCAACTGGTGCGCCCGCAGGACATCAAGAACGTGGCGCTGCTGACCGTGGAAGGCGAACTGGACGACATTTCCGGTGCCGGCCAGACGCAGGCCGCGCATGAACTGTGCAGCGGCATCCCGGCCGACATGCAGGAGGACTTCGTGGTGCCGCAGGCCGGCCACTACGGCATCTTCTCCGGCCGCCGCTGGCGCGAGCTGGTGTGCCCGAAGATCACGTCGTTCATCAAGCAGCACGCCTGATCAGGTTCCTCGACGGCTGGCCGCCCCACGGGGCGGCTTTTTTTTTGCCCGGCCCGTCCGGGGTCAGTCGCCCGCCACCCCTACTTCACCGATCCTGCGCCAGTACGCCTTCTCGACCTGGCCGAAATCGACGCCCTTCGCCGCGTCGTTGAACGCCCGCTGCTGCACCAGGCCGGCGTGCGTGCGCTTGAAGCACACATGCACGGTACGCTCCCGGAACAGGCGCTCGTTGACGGCGATACGGCCGCGGTCCTCCGCGGTGAACCGCGTGGTCAGCAGGTGGCGCAGCACGCGCCGCTCGATCAGCATGGCCGGATAGCGCCGCGCCAGCAGCTTGCGCAGGTTGGTTTCATCGTTGTCGCCCTCTTCCACGCCGAGCCCGCCCTGGCGAACCAGCGCATCGAACTCGCCGCCGTTGGAAAAACCGCCAACGGTGCCGATGCGCACGCCGCGCAGGTCGGTCAGCTGGCCGGCGCGCACGGGCTTGTCCTTCAGGTAGGCCAGTACCGTCAGCGTGGAGCCGACCGGGCTGGAAAAATGGCACAGCTTTTCCCGTTCGGGGGTACGCCAGACGGCAAGGAAGCCCGCATAGCGGCCATCCTTCAGGCCCAGTTCCATCGTGCGCTTCCAGGGAAAATAATCGATCCGTGCCGTATAGCCGAGGCGGTCGAGCACCGCGCGCAGCATCGCGCCGGACAGGCCATCGTCGGGCAGCGCATCGCTGACGAACGGCGGCCATTCCTCGGCGGCGAAGCGGATCGTTTGCGGCGTCTGCGCCGTGGCGGACGTCCACACGGCGGCAACTACACCGCCGAGCACGCAGGACCGGACACGCCGCAAAGCGGCACGCCGTATTCCTTGCAAAGCGGCACGCAGCATGCCGTGCAGTGAGCCGTGCAGTGGACCATGTTCTGCACGATACGGCGCACCGCATGGCATGGGGGCCTCCGGGCGGCGCGTACTCATGCCCGGACGGTCTCGGTGGGGGTTGGCTTTGCATGTTCCATCCATGCATGCTCCCACAAGGCGGCGGCAAAGCCAAGCGCAGCCTGCCGGCACGGCGTGCCCGCTGCACGAGCGCGCGCGAATGAAGGATAATGCGTCTTTGCTGTCTTTAGCCGCATCCTTTAGCCGCATCCTGCCCCCATCGTGACCGAACCAGCCACCCTCGCCGACCGTATCGAAGACGCCTTGCCGCAAACGCAGTGCACAAAGTGCGGTTATACCGGCTGCCGCCCGTACGCGGAAGCGATCGCTGCGGGCGAGGCGCGCATCAACCAGTGCCCGCCCGGCGGCGCCGAAGGTATCGTGCGGCTGTCCGCCGTGACCGGCCATCCGGTCATTCCGCTCAACCCCGAAAACGGCCTGGAACGGCCGCGTGCGGTGGCCTACATCGACGAGGCGCTGTGCATCGGCTGCACGCTGTGCATCCAGGCCTGCCCGGTGGACGCGATCATGGGCGCGGCCAAGCAGATGCACACGATCATTCCCGAGCTGTGCACGGGCTGCGACCTGTGCGTGAAGCCGTGCCCGGTCGACTGCATCGTGATGTATCCGGTGACCGAAGCCACCGGCTGGGATGCCTGGTCGCAGCCGGACGCCGATGCCGCCCGCGAACGCCACGATTTCCGTATCGCCCGCCTGAAGCGCGAGCGCGAGGAGAACGATGCGCGGCTGGCCGCCAAGGCCCAGGCCAAGATGGCCGCCGTCGAGAATCTCGCGCCGGAAAATGCCGCCGAGCTGGCCGAGAAGGAACGCAAGCGGGCAATCATCGCCGCCGCGATGGAACGCGCGCGGCTGAAGGCCGAGGCAGCCAAGGCTGCCGCCGCTGCGCAGGAGAACAAACCTCAACAATGAACGCAGCCAAACGCCACGAAATCTTTCGCCGCCTGCGCGAAGCCAATCCGCACCCCACCACCGAACTCGAATACACCACCCCGTTCGAACTGCTGATCGCCGTGCTGCTGTCGGCGCAGGCGACCGACGTGGGCGTCAACAAGGCCACCCGCAAGCTGTACCCGGTGGCGAACACGCCGCAGGCAATCCTCGATCTCGGCCTCGACGGGCTGGTGCCATACATCCAGACCATCGGGCTGTTCAACACCAAGGCGAAGAACGTGATGGCGACGTGCCGCATCCTCGTCGAGCAGCACGGCGGTGAAGTACCGCGCGATCGCGAGGCGCTGGAGGCGCTGCCCGGCGTGGGCCGCAAGACCGCCAACGTGGTACTGAACACCGCGTTCGGCGAACCGACGATCGCCGTCGACACGCACATCTTCCGCGTATCGAACCGCACCAATCTCGCGCCTGGCAAGACAGTGGATATCGTCGAACAGAAGCTGCTGAAGTTCGTGCCGAAGGAATTCCTGCAGGATGCGCACCACTGGCTGATCCTGCACGGACGCTACACGTGCGTGGCGCGCAAGCCGCAGTGCTGGAACTGCATGATCGTGGATTTGTGCGAGTACCGGCAGAAGACGGCGGCGCCGGCGGTGGTGTGATGCAGTCGGCGGCGGTCGAGTAGCAGGGGTCTGTCCCCGGTAAGTGTGGACTTCCGCGTTCGCCGCCAAAGCAATTAGGGGACTGACCCCGGTGTTTGCCGGCATCGTCGCAACGCCTGAAAAAAAGCGGGGTCAGTCCCCTTGATCTACGCTGACAGCTACGTTCAAGGCCAACAACTGGCGGGGACAGACCCCTGCCGCTCCACGGCCAACAACTGAGTGAGACAGTCGTGGACTCCACCACTGTTACCTCATCACAGCAGCACCAGATTATCCCGATGAATCAGCTCGCGCCCTTCGACGAAGCCGAGTACCGCTTCGATCTCGGCCGACGGCTTGCGCAGGATGCGCCGTGCTTCGCCGCTCGTGTAGTTGGTGATGCCGCGCGCGATCGGCACGCCCTTTTCGCTGATGCAGGTAATGACGGCGCCGCGGCCGAATTCGCCGCGCACTTCGAGCACGCCGATCGGCAGCAGCGACTTGCCTTCGCGCGACAGTTTTTCGACGGCGCCGGCATCGATGACGACCTGGCCCAGCGTGTGCAGGTGATCGGCCATCCACTGCTTGCGCGCGGTGAGGTGGCCGGTCTGGGCCTGCAGCTCGGTGCCGATCGCTTCGCCGGACGCCAGGCGCGTCAGCACGCCCTCTTCGCGGCCGAAGGCGATGACGGTGTGCGCGCCGGACTTGGCGGCGCGCCTGGCGGCCAGGATCTTCGTCAGCATGCCGCCGCGGCCCAGGCTCGACCCGGCACCGCCCGCCATCGCTTCCAGCTGCGGATCGCCGGCGATGCCGTTGGTGATCAGGAAGGCCGCCGGGTCCTTGCGCGGATCGGCCGAGAACAGGCCGCGCTGGTCGGTCAGGATGATCAGCACGTCGGCCTCGATCAGGTTGGCGACCAGCGCGCCCAGCGTGTCGTTGTCGCCGAACTTGATTTCATCGGTGACGACGGTGTCGTTCTCGTTGATGATCGGCACCACGCCCAGCGACAGCAGGGTGGTCAAGGTGGAACGCGCATTCAGGTAGCGTTCCCGGTCGGCCAGGTCGGCATGCGTCAGCAGCACCTGCGCGGTGCCGATGCCGTGCGCGCGGAAGCTCGTTTCATAGATCTGCGCCAGGCCCATCTGGCCCACCGCGGCGCATGCCTGCAGTTCATGGACGTCGGTGGGACGGTGCTCGAAGCCCAGGCGCAGCATGCCTTCGGCGATCGCGCCGGAGCTCACCAGCACGACCTGCTTGCCCAGCGCGCGCAAGGCGGCGATCTGCGCGGCCCAACGGGCGATGGCAGCCTGGTCGAGGCCGCGGCCATCGTTGGTGACGAGCGACGATCCGACCTTGACGATGATGCGGCCGGCTTTCTGGACGACGGATGGTGTGGTGCGCGAATTCATTGGGCGGCAAATCTCTTGTTGGAAGTGGACTGCATGTCGCCGGGCCTGTCGCCCCGCTTTGCCGCTGACACTGGGCGATCGGCGGATGGCGAAATCGTACAGGTAACAGTGAAGAGAATTTTAACCGGTAACGGCGCGGTTTACCGAACTAGATATGGAAAAGGCCCGCATTGCGGGCCTCTTGTTCAAGCGGTCTGGTTCGAGCCTGCTTCTCAGTCGAGAACCTTGAAGCGGGGATCGTCCGGATCGATCGACGAGATGCCGCGTGCTTCTTCCGTCATCTGCGTTTCCTCGGCGCGCTGTTCGCCGTGGCGCTTCTCTTCCAGGTACTGGTAGATCGCCGTTACGAGTTCCTGCGTGCCTTCGCGCGACAGCGCGGAGATTTCAAAGACAGGGCCCTTGAAGCCGAACTTCTTGACGAAGTCCTTCACGCGCTTGGCGCGCTCCGCTTCCGGCACCACGTCCAGCTTGTTCAGCACCAGCCAGCGCGGCTTGTCGACCAGCGCCTCGTCGTACTTTTCCAGCTCCTTGACGAGCGCCTTGGCTTCCTTCACCGGGTCCACGGTCGCCTCGAACGGCGCCAGGTCGACGATGTGCAGCAGCAGGCCGGTACGCGACAGGTGGCGCAGGAACTGGTGACCCAGGCCGGCGCCTTCGGCGGCACCTTCGATCAGGCCGGGAATGTCGGCGATGACGAACGATTTTTCATGCGATACGCGTACCACGCCCAGATTAGGGTGCAGCGTGGTGAACGGGTAGTCGGCGATCTTCGGGCGCGCGTTCGACACGGCCGTAATGAACGTCGACTTGCCGGCGTTCGGCATGCCCAGCAGGCCCACGTCCGCCAGCACCTTCAGTTCCAGGCGCAGTTCGCGGCGTTCGCCTTCCTTGCCTTCCGTCTTCTGGCGCGGCGCGCGGTTGGTCGACGTCTTGAAGTGGATGTTGCCCCAGCCGCCCTCGCCGCCCTTGGCGAGCAGTTCGACCTGGCCGTGTTCGGTCATGTCGGCGAGGATCTCGCCGCTCACGTTGTCGATGATCAGCGTGCCGACCGGCATGCGCAGCATGATGTCGTCCGCGCCCTTGCCATAGCAGTCCGAGCCGCGGCCCGCTTCGCCGTTCGACGCCCGGTGCATCTTGGAATAGCGGTAGTCGACGAGCGTGTTGATGTTACGGTCGGCCACGGCCCAGATGGAACCGCCCTTGCCGCCGTCGCCGCCATCGGGACCTCCGAACGGGCGGAATTTCTCGCGCCGGAAAGAGGCGCAGCCGTTGCCGCCGTCGCCAGCGATGACTTCGATACGTGCTTCGTCGATGAACTTCATGATTACCGCCTTACTAAGCGCCCGGAATCAGGCACCTGGAAATGAAAAAGGCTCCACCGATGGCAGAGCCTTTCGATAAGAAGGCTTGCGCCTTACATCACCGTATGGGCTGGATTACTGAGCAGCCGGTACGACGGTGACGAACTTGTTGCTGCCAGCGCCCTTGGTCACGAACTTGACCACGCCGTCGACCAGTGCGAACAGGGTGTGGTCCTTGCCGGTGCCCACGCCTTCGCCGGCGCGCACAGGGGTGCCACGCTGGCGGATGATGATGCCGCCGGCGTTGATCGTTTGACCGCCGTAAACCTTAACGCCCAGGCGCTTTGATTCGGAATCGCGGCCGTTGCGGGTAGTACCGCCACCTTTTTTGTGTGCCATTTATTGCTCCTTGATTGACTAATTCAGATAACAGCGATTAGCCGTTGATCGAAACGATTTGGATTTCGGTGTAGTTCTGGCGATGGCCCTGGTGCTTCTGGTAGTGCTTACGACGGCGCATCTTGAAGATCTTGACCTTGTCGTGACGACCTTGGGAAACCACTTTCACCAGAACCGTTGCACCTTCAACCAGTGGAGCACCAAACTTGATGCTGTCGCCCGCGCCAACGGCGAGGACTTGATCGATGGTGAGTTCGGAACCAATGTCAGCAGGTATCTGTTCTACTTTGAGTTTTTCGCCAGCGACAACTTTGTATTGCTTGCCACCGGTTTTTATGACCGCGTACATGATTTGAAACCTCATCAAATGTTAAGAAAATCCCTCCCTCGACGCCATGCAGTTGCACCTTCCAACGGCTGGGCGGAGGCCAGAGAACCAACGATTATACATGCAAGGCAAAAACAGGTCAAAAACTAATTCACAAAGCCCCCACGCTCGTGGTATGTCGGCAACGGCAAGCGTGCATGTCGTATAATCGCGGCACTTCAAACCCGACCGCAGCAGGCTCGCCTTGTCCACCCAACCCACCAGCCAGAACCACATCATCAGCACCATCGCGGCCGACATGGACGCCGTCAATGGCGTGATCCGCCAGCGACTGCATTCCGAGGTGGCGCTGGTCAACCAGATCGCTGAATACATCATCAGCGCCGGCGGGAAACGGATCCGCCCGGTACTGGTGCTGCTGGTGGCAAACGCGTATAAATATGAAGGCGCCGCCCACCACGAACTGGCGGCGGTGGTCGAGTTCATCCATACCGCCACACTGCTGCACGACGACGTGGTCGACGAATCGTCGCTGCGCCGCGGCCGCGCCACGGCCAATGCGCTGTTCGGCAATGCCGCCTCGGTGCTGGTTGGCGACTTCCTGTACTCGCGTTCGTTCCAGATGATGGTTTCGCTCGACAATATGCGCGTGATGCGGATCCTGTCGGACGCCACCAACGTGATCGCCGAAGGCGAAGTGCTGCAACTGTTGAACATGCACGACCCCGACGTTTCCGAGGACAGCTACCTGACGGTGATCCGCTCCAAGACAGCCAAGCTGTTCGAGGCGGCCGCCGAACTGGGCGCGCTGGTGGCCGGCGCGGACGACGCGCAGATCGCCGCCGCGGGCGAATACGGCCGCTCGCTGGGCACCGCCTTCCAGCTGATCGACGACGTGCTCGATTACGCGGGCGACGCCGCCGAGATCGGCAAGAACGTCGGCGACGACCTGCGCGAAGGCAAGCCGACGCTGCCGCTGATCTACCTGATGGAACACGGCACCGAAGAGCAGCGCCAGCTGGTGCGCTCCTGCATCGAGACCGGCGACGAACAGCATTTCGACGCCGTGCTGGCCGCCATCACCAGCAGCGGCGCGCTCGATTACACGCGCCGCGCCGCCGAAGTGCAGGCCGACCGCGCCACCGCCGCGCTGGCGACCATGCCGGAAAGCCGCTACAAGGATTCACTGCTGCAGCTGGCCCGTTTCGCGGTCGACCGGACGCACTGAAGCACCTGCCGGGAAGCGTGCCTGGCCACCCCGCGAGGGGGGCGGCGCACGCAAGATGGTGATCGTTTCCACTCTCCCCCGTATTTGCCGCGGGCTGCCGCCCGCAGTGGCTGGAACACAACTATAATCGGCGTTCCACAGAGGACATCCATCCATGAGAAAGAACTCCGCAAACGGCGAAACCCCTGCCGCAGAACCGCGGCTATACCGCGTCGTCGCCGAGCGTGTCCAGCAGATGATCCAGGACGACAGGATCGGCCCCGGCGAACGCCTGCCGGCCGAACGCGAACTGGCCGCGCGGCTCTCGGTCAGCCGCGCCTCGCTGCGTGAAGCGCTGATCGCGCTGGAGCTGGGGGGCGTCGTCGAAGTACGCGGAGGTTCCGGCGTCTACGTCTGCGAACAGCCGTTGCCGGCGGACGTCCCGGAAACCGGCCCCGGCCCGTTCGAAGTGCTGGCGGCGCGCCGCATGATCGAGTCCGAAATCGCCGCCATCGCCGCCAAGGCCGCCACCGGCGCCGCCGTCGACGCGATCCTGAAAGCCGTCGAGCAGATGGAACGCCATCACGAGGACCGCGCCAGCAACGAACTGGCGGACCGCAACTTCCACCTGGCCATCGCCCGCGCTACCGGCAACACGGCGCTGGTCGGCGTCGTCGAATACCTGTGGAACAACCGCGGCTCGCTGTGGCACAAGCTGAAGGAGCACTACCAGACCGAGGAACTGCGGCTGCAGACGCTGCCCGACCACCGGAAAATCCTCGAAGCCATCGCCGCCCACGACCCCGCCGGCGCCCGCCACGCCATGCGCTCCCACCTTGAGCGCGTCACCCGCACGTTCTCGCGCGGCTGATCCCCTACTCCCTACTCCCTACTCCCTACTGCCGGGCCCGTGTCTCGGTGCCAGGCACGCGGACACGGGCTCATGCGCTCATACCCTCGAACGTGTCAGGCGCACGCACTACGCGAACCGAACTTTCCTGGTTGCTGTCGAGCTCGTGTCCCGGTGCCAGGCACCGAGACACGGGCTCGGCCGTTGTTGTGGTCGCCCACCTTGCTTAACTGGCCAGACCAATCTAGAATGGCCTGACCAATAAGCCACGCCAACCCTGACGGAGACAAGGTGAAAAACTCGACCAAACTGCTGGCCGCCCTGGCCTGCTGCACGCTGCTGGGCACCGCCCATGCCGAAGGCCCCTTCCGCAATCCGGACAACAAGAACCTGAAGGACGTTTCCGAAGGCACGTATCCGGTACCGTACAAGATGCCGGTGGTGGCCGAGATCACCGAACAGCTGCACCGCATCCGCGCGTACATGGACCATGCGACGCCGACCAAGGTGGTCAACAAGAAGACCGGCGCGCCGATCACCGACTTCAGGAATCCCGTGGCCGATGCGGCCATTGCCGAAGCGGCGGGCGATTACGGCATCCAGGTCTATGAAATGGGCGTGGTGCACGCGGGCCTGATGAGCGCGGCCGAGGCCACCGGCGACGACAAGTTCACGGCGATGACGAAGCGCCACTTCGACTTCTTCGGCCAGACGCTGCCCTACTTCCGCGCCCAGGAAGCCAAGTTCCACCTGGAGCGCCAGAACAGCTTCGCGCGCTTCATCGATCCCCGCTCGCTGGACGACACCGGCTCGATGTGCGCGGCGCTGATGCGCGCCAAGGCGAAGAAGATCGGCCCGGACCTGAAGTGGATGATCGACAGCTGCAGCGACTGGGTGGCCAACAAGCAGTTCCGCCTGGCCGACGGCACGATGGCGCGCAAGCGCCCGCAAGCCGTGTCGCTGTGGGGCGATGACATGTACATGGCCATTCCGGCGCTGGCCGAGATGGGCCGCATGACGGGCGAGCGCAAATACTTCGACCTGGCGGTGGCCAACGTGCTGGGCATGTCCGAGCGCCTGTACAACCCGCAGCTGAACCTGTTCACGCACGGCTGGCATGAACACGTGCCGAATTCGCCGCGCTTCTACTGGGCGCGCGCCAACGGCTGGGCGGTGGTGGCGATGAGCGACCTGCTCGACGTACTGCCGAAAGACCACCCCGGCTACGACAAGGTACTGAACCAGCTGCGCGGCGCGATCAAGGGCATTTCGGAGCTGCAGTCCGGCACCGGCCTGTGGCACCAGATGGTCGACCGGAACGACTCGTACCTGGAAACGTCCGCCTCGGCCATGTTCACGTACGTGATCGCCCACGCGATCAACCAGGGCTGGATCAGCCCGACGGTCTATGGCTCGGTCGCACAGGCCGGCTGGATCGGCGTGACGACGAAGATCAACGACAAGGGCCAGGTCGAAGGCACCTGCGTGGGTACCACGCTGGCATCGGACCAGGTGTACTACTACAACCGCCCGGTCAGCGTGCACGCTCTGCACGGCTATGGCCCGGTGCTGCTGGCCGGCGCCGAGATGATCAAGCTGCTGAAGAACCCGAAGGTCAGCGTCGAGTACAAGCTGCGCACCTATCACTACCAGCCGAAGGATGGCGGCAAGACCGACTACCGCGAACACCAATGAAAGGATGACGATGACGCTCTTCCCCCGCCGACTGGCGACCCTGGCCTCCCTCCCTGCACTGCTGCTGGCGGCAAGCGCGGCCAGCGCGGCCGGCCTGCGCGTGACGCTGTCGCATGACCTGGACAGCGCCCGCCCATCCGAGACCGTGACGATTCCGTGGAAAGAGGTCAACGCCGCGCTGCCCGGCGCACTGATCCAGCGTATCGCGGTGAAGGACGCGAGCGGGAAGGCGGTGCCGTTCCAGGTCACCAACGTGGCCCCGCAGGCGAAGGACCCGCAGAACGTGGGCGCCGCCTACGGTGACCTGATCTTCCAGCACAGCTTCAAGACCGGCGAGAAGAGCGCCACGTACACGGTGGAAAAGACCGAGGCGGTCGCGCCGGTGTTCCCGCAACAGACGTCGGCGCGCTACATCCAGGAGCGCCTCGACGACTTCGCGTGGGAGAACGACAAGCTGGCGCACCGCACCTACGGCCCCGCGCTGATGGCGCCGGCGCCGGCCGGCAGCGGCAAGGAAGTGCTGCAGACGTCCGGCCTGGACCTGTGGTTCAAGCGCGTGCCCTACCCGATCGTCGACCGCTGGTACAACAAGGGCCATGACCATTACCACAAGGACGAAGGCGAAGGCATGGACTTCTACAACGTCGGCAAGTCGCGCGGTGCCGGCGGCACCGGCGTGTGGGATGGCAAGACGCTGCATGTGTCGGCCAACTATGCCGGCTGGAAGGTGCTGGCCAACGGCCCGATCCGCTCGATCTTCGAACTGCGCTACGCCAGCTGGGACGCGGCCGGCACGCCGGTCACCGAAGTCAAGCGCTTCACGGTGGACGCGGGCCACCAGCTGGACCGCATCGACAGCACGTTCGAATTCCAGGGCCCGGCCACGCTGACGGTGGCCGTGGGCCTGAACAAGACGCCGACCGACAAGGGCGAGAACGGCGTCGTCGACGTGAAACGGGACAAGTCCACCGGCACGCTGCTGCAATGGATCGAGCAGCGCAGCAAGGGCGCGTTCGGCACCGTCGTGATCCTGCCGGGCGCGCAGGACTTCACCGACGATGCGCTGAACAACCTCGTGCTCGCGCAGGTGAAATCGGGCGAGCCGCTGCGCTATTACGCCGGCGGTGCCTGGAGTGGCGCGGGCGAGATCAAGACCGCCGCGCAATGGCAGGCTTACGTGGCGGACTTTGCGAAGCGCGCTGCACATCCCGTCAAGGTCGGACTGCAGACGCAGCCCTGAGCATCGGCGGATCAGCTGATTTGGGCCGGCATCATGCCGGCCTTTTCTTTTACAGAATCTCTTTTACAACGGCCGGCGGCCGGCACAGCCGCACGCTCTTGTCCGTCACCACGAACGGCCGGTTGATCAGCGCCGGATGAGCGCTCATCGCATCGAGCAGCTGGTCGTCCGTCAGCGACGGATCGGCAAGGTTCAGCTGTTCGTACACGTCTCCCTTGTCGCGCATGGCGCCACGCGGCGTCAGACCTGCGCGGGCAATGATGTCCGCCAGTTCGGCACGAGTGGGCGGATTCTTCACGTAGTCGACGATTACAGGCTCGATGCCCGCTTCGCGGATCAGCGCCAGGGCGCCGCGCGAGTTGCTGCACGCGTTGTTGTGGTAGATGGTGATGGCCATGGAAATACGGGTCATGTTGAGAAGGCCCGGATCATAACGGAACCAGCTGCGCAAAGGCTCGCTGGCATCCCGGCAGCCAAAGATTACTGTTGAGATACTTGCCATGAGCCCTGAAATCTGGTCTAATAATGCCTCACCAGTCGGGGTGTAGCTTAGCCCGGTAGAGCGCTACGTTCGGGACGTAGAGGCCGGAGGTTCGAATCCTCTCACCCCGACCAAGAATTCAAGTAAACAGCGAACTTCGGTTCGCTGTTTTGCTTTGTGCAGGTTGCTTTGTGCAGGTTGTTTCGTGCGGGTTGCTTTGTGTGGGTTTGTGCAGTATCGCTTAGTACCAAGCAGTTTTGCCCCGTGCTTGTCGCGAGACTTCGACCAGCCGCTATCGATCACTACCCCGTCATTCGCACCACAGCGGCAACCAATCACCCGCTGCACAAGCGCTGCCCGCTATAGCCTCGCCACTCCTGCCCTACCCCTTCCGATCCAATCCCCCTGCCTTCTGTCGAACCGCCCCCAAACCCACTGAAAATTAATTCAACAAAATTCTAGACGACCGGTCTACTTAGTGATATCTTGTATCCATCGGTGCAGCAAACAACACGCTGTACCAGTACCACCGGCCTGTCGCGCTTACCCCTTAACGAGACGACCGGTCTAATTCAAATCACACTTACTGGAGCAACACCATGAAAAAAGTCCTGATGGTTCTCACGTCCCACGATCAACTCGGCAACACGGGCCGCAAGACCGGCTTCTGGCTCGAAGAGCTGGCCGCGCCCTACTACGCCTTCAAGGATGCCGGTGTCGAAGTCGTGCTGGCCTCGCCGCTGGGCGGCCAGCCGCCGCTGGATCCGAAAAGCAACGAGCCGTCGTTCCAGACCGACCTGACGCGCCGTTTCGAAGCCGATGCCGCCGCCAACGCGCAACTGGCCGCCACGCTGCGCCTGGACAGCGTCGACCAGGGCCAGTTCGACACCGTGTTCTACCCGGGCGGCCATGGCCCGCTGTGGGATCTGGCCGAAGACAAGCACTCGATCGCGCTGATCGAATCGTTCCTGGCAGCGGCCAAGCCGGTCGCCCTGGTCTGCCATGCACCGGGCGTGCTGCGCCATGTGAAGACGCCGTCCGGCCGTCCGCTGGTCGAAGGCAAGAAAGTGACCGGTTTCACCAACACCGAAGAGGAAGGCGTGGGCCTGACGAATGTGGTGCCGTTCCTCGTCGAAGATGAGCTGAAGGCAAAGGGCGGCGTGTATTCCAGCGGTCCGGACTGGGGCTCGTATGTGGTCCGCGACGGTTTGCTGATCACCGGCCAGAACCCGGCATCGTCGGCGGAAGCCGCGGCACTGCTGCTCGAACAACTGGCCTGATGCGCCCTTGCGGCGAGGCGCTTCCCCCGCGGAGGCGCCGCGCCAACCTAGCAAACCCATACAAAGGAATCGCCATGAAAGAAGGCATACAGAACAAGGTCGTCCTGATCACGGGCGGCAGCACGGGCATCGGGGCCGAAGTGGCCCGGCTGCTGGCGAGCCGGGGCGCGAAGGTGGCGATCGCCGCCCGCCGCAAGGAAAAGCTCGATGAGGTCGTGGCCGGCATCGCGGCGGCCGGCGGCACGGCAAGGGCCTACAGCCTCGATGTCACCGACAAGAAGCAGGTGGAGGCGGTCGTTGCGGCGGTCGTGGCGGATTTCGGCAAGCTGGACGTGCTGGTCAACAACGCCGGCCTGATGCCGATCCGCCCGATGGCCGAAGCCAACACCGACGAGTGGGATGCGATGATCGACGTGAACCTGAAAGGCACGCTGTACGGCATCGCCGCCGTGCTGCCGCGCTTCCTGGCGCAGGAAAGCGGCCACATCATCAATCTCAGTTCGGTAGCGGGACGCAAGGTGTTCGCTCCCGGCGGTACGGTGTATTCCGGCACCAAGTTCGCCGTATCGGCCATTTCGGAAGGGCTGCGGCAGGAAGTGGGCGACAGGATCCGCGTGACGTCGATCGCGCCGGGCGCCGTCGAGAGCGATCTCAAGCACAGCACCTCCGGTACCGCCCGCGAAACCGTGCTGGATTTCTACAAACAGGCCATTCCCGCGGCATCGGTGGCGCGCGCCATTGCCTTCGCGATCGAACAGCCGGCGGACGTCGACATCAATGAAATCGTGCTGCGTCCGACAGCGCAGGTGTTCTAAGCAGACCGTCAAATCCCTTACTACCGAATGGAGCCTCATCATGATCAAACTGAACCGCATCGCCTCCGCACTCGCCCTGTCGCTCGCCGCCATTGGCGCGCAGGCAGCCACCCCGGCCCCGGTCAAGAACGTCGTCCTGGTCCACGGCTTCTTCGCTGACGGCTCCGGCTGGAGGGGCGTGGCCGACATCCTGACCCGCGACGGTTTCAATGTCACCGTCGTGCAGCAGCCGGAAACCTCGCTGGCCGACGACGTGAACGCGACGACGCGGGCGATCGATGCCCAGCAGGGCAACAGCATTCTCGTCGGCCACAGCTATGGCGGCGTGGTGATCACGGAAGCGGGCAACCATCCGAAGGTCGCTGGCCTGGTGTATGTCGCGGCCTACCTTCCCGACGCCGGCGAAAGCCTGAAAGACCTGGCCAGCCGGATGGCGCCGGCCACCAAGGGCATCCAGGCCACGGCGGACGGGCACCTGTACTTCGATCCGGCGCGCTTCCATGCCGATTTCGCGGCGGACCTGCCGGCGGCCGACGCCAGGTTCATGGCACAGTCGCAGGTGATCCCGGCCATCGCCGCGGCGACCACGCCCGTATCGAAGGCGGCATGGCGCAGCAAACCGAGCTGGGCGATCATTTCGACGGCCGACCGTACCGTCCATCCGGACCTGGAACGTACGATGGCAAAACGCGCCGGCAGCAAGACGGTCGAGATCGATGGCAGCCACGTCGCCTTCATCGCGCACCCCGAGCAGGTGGCCAAGGTCATCGAACAGGCGGCGGCCACGGCCGGCAAATGAGGCAGGCGAAAATATTTCGGCCCGTTGCTAGACGACTGGTCTATTTAGACGTATAGTGTCTCCATGGCTAAAGCACATAACACCGATTCGTCCGACGTTCGCGACAATATCCTGGCAGTGGGGCAACGCATCATGTCCGGCAAGGGTTTCTCGGCGGTCGGACTGAACGAGATCCTGACGGAAGCAAAGGTGCCGAAGGGCTCCTTCTACCACTACTTCGGCTCGAAGGATGCGTTCGGCGAGGCATTACTGTCGAACTACTTCGAGGACTACCTGGCGGACATCGACACCGTGATGGGCCAGCCCGGGGTGACCATGGCGCAGCGCCTGCTGGATTATTTCGACATGTGGCGCGCCAACCAGTCGTTCCTCGATTGCCAGGGCAAATGCCTGGCGGTCAAGCTTGCCGCGGAAGTGGCCGACCTGTCCGAGGCGATGCGCACGGTGCTGAACCAGGGCACGTCGGCGATCATCGCCAGGCTGGCCGATGCCATCGAACGGGGCGTGGCGGAAGGTTCGCTGGCGGTCGACGACAGCCCGCGGCGGATTGCCGAAAGCCTGTACCAGCTATGGCTCGGCGCCAGCGTCATGGTCAAGATCGTGCGCGGTACCGAACCGTTCGATTCCGCCATGGCGGTCACGCGTCAAATGCTGCACCTGGATCATTGATCCAGGATACTGATCCGACTCATTGATCCGATTCACTGATCCGGCCCGCGGGCGGCCGGCTCCCGACACTTCCAGCGAAGTGTTTTTTTAGGCTCACATTCTAGACGACCGGTCTAATTCAAACGGTCTCAACCATCAACACGAAAGGGATACCATGTCTACCGCAACCGCCGCACAAGTCGCCAATCCGTCCACCTCGCCCTTCCAGGCTCCCTACTTCCTGAGCATCGGCGGCCAGCTTGCAAGCGCCGACACCACGTTCGACGTGCTCAATCCAGCCACGGGCAAGCTGCTGGCCCGCGCCCCCGCGGCCAGCATCGAGCAGCTCGATGACGCCATCGCCGCCCCCGCACCGCGTTCAAGTCCTGGTCCACGATCGGCTACGAGCGGCGCCAGCAATACCTGGAAGCCTATGCCGACGCACTCGCTACGCACCGCGACGAACTGGCCCGCCTGCTGGTGCTGGAACAGGGCAAGCCGCTGAAGACCATGGCCGAGCCGGAAGTCGACCAGGCCATCTCGTGGATCCGCCAGATCGCCGCACGCCGCATTCCGGTGGAGATCGTCGAGGAGACCGACAGCCACATCGTCGAACTGCACCATACGCCGCTGGCGTCATCGGCGCCATCACGCCGTGGAATTTCCCGGTGCTGCTGGCCCTGTGGAAAGTCGCGCCCGCACTCATCACCGGCAATACGATGGTCATCAAGCCGTCGCCGTTCACGCCGCTGACCTCGCTGCGCTTCGGCCAGATCGCGCAGTCGGTCCTGCCGCCGGGCGTGCTGTCGGTGGTTTCCGGGAACGATGAACTGGGGCCGCACATGACCGCGCATCCAGATATCGCCAAGATCAGCTTCACGGGCTCGACGGCCACCGGCAAGCATGTGATCCGCTCGGCGGCCGGGACGATGAAGCGCGTCACGCTGGAACTGGGCGGCAACGATGCGGCCATCGTCATGCCCGATGCGGACTGGGAAGCCATCATTCCGCAGCTGTTCTGGGGCGCGGTGGGCAATTCCGGCCAGTGGTGCGTCGGCATCAAGCGGCTCTACGTCCACAGTTCGTACCATGCCCGTTTCGTCGACGCCTTCGTCGCCTACGCGCGCCGGCAGAAACTGGGTGACGGCCTGGATCCGGAAGTCACGGTGGGGCCGGTGCAGAACCGCATGCAGTTCGAGAAGATCAAGACCTTCCTCGACGACATCAGGGCCAAGGGCTACAAGGTCGTGCTGGGTGGCGAAGTGGACCCGGACCGTCCCGGTTATTTCATCCCCGTGACCGTGGTCGACAACCCGCCGGAAGATTCGATGATCGTGCAGGAAGAACAGTTCGCCCCGATCGTGCCGACATTGCCTATGACGATGTCGACGACGTCGTCGAACGCGCCAACGACAGCCCGTTCGGCCTGGGCGGTTCCGTGTGGGGCCGCGACACCCGCGCCGCCGTTGCCGTCGCCAACCGCCTCGAGACCGGCATGGTGTGGGTCAACGAAATCCATACCCAGGGCGTGGACATCCCGTTCGGCGGCCACAAGCAGTCGGGCCTGGGCACCGAGCACGGCAGCGAGGGCCGGCAACTGTTCACCAATCCGAAAACCGTTCTCATCCACAAATCGCATTCATAAATAAAACCATGCCCGGGCCGAGGCCCGGGCCATCCAGGAGAAATGCCGTGTCCGTCCAATTCACTTCCCCCATCGGTGCGCGCCTGTTTGCTGCCCCGGCCGCCGCCCCAGCCGCCGACGCCGCAGCGATCCCGCAGGTGCCGCGGCAACCAGCTGCGCCCGCAGCCAGCGGCTCCCTGTCGATGGCTGCCGCCATCCTTTGCGTGGTGCTGGTCGCGCTTACCCTGCGTCCGGGCATCGTGTCCATCGGCCCGCTGCTGCCCGCCATCATCGGGGAATTCGGCCTGTCGCACACGCAGGCAGCGCTGCTGACGGCCATTCCCACATTACTGATGGGCCTGCTGGCCGCGCCGGTGCCCTGGCTGTCGCGGCGCTTTGGCCGCGACAGGGTCATGCTGGCCGCCCTCGCGCTGCTGACCTTGTCGAGCCTGCTGCGGGCGTTCGCCGGTTCGGTGGCACTGCTGTTCGTCACGACCGTCGGCATCGGTGCCGGCATCGCGATCGCCGGGGTGCTGATCGCGGGTTTCGTCAAGGCCGGGTTTCCCAAAAAGGTGGCGATCTTCATGAGCCTGTATGCGACCGCGCTGGCGCTGGGCAGCACGCTGTCGGCCGCGGCCACGGGATCGATCGCCGCATGGACGGGCGGCTGGCGCTGGGCCTCGGGCGTCTGGATGGTGCCCGGCGTGCTTGCCTTGCTGGCCTGGCTGTTCGTCACGAAGCGCAGCGTGGCACCGGCCGGCGCGCCGGCGGGCGCGCCGCGCTACGGCATGCCCTTCCGCAACCCGACGGCATGGCTGATCGCCCTCTTCTTCGCCTGCAATAACTTCGTGTTCTATGCCTGCATCTCCTGGCTGGCGCCGATGTACGTGGAAGCCGGCTGGACACCGTCGCACGCCGGCCTGCTGCTGGCCACCTTCACACTGGCGTTCATGGCGGCCAACCCCGTGTTCGGCTTCCTGAGCCGCGACGAAGACCGGCGGCTGCCGCTCGCGCTGGGCGCCGGTACCGCGCTGGCCGGCATGCTGGCGATGGCGCTCGCGCCAACGGTATCGCCGTACCTGGTGGTGGCCGTCCTGGCATTCGGCACCGGCGGCTCGTTCACGCTGTCGATGACGCTCCCCCTCGACAACACACGGCATGCCGAGGAAACCGGTGCGTGGAATGCCTTCGTGCTGCTCGTCAGCTACACGGTGGCTGCCGCCGGTCCGCTGGCGGTGGGCCAGCTGCGCGACGCCAGCGGCTCTTTCCACTCCTCGCTCTGGCTGCTCGTGGCGGTGGGTGCCGCGATGGTGGCGCTGACACCGTTCCTTCAGCCGCACCGCCACAGGAACGGCGTCGCGGAGGCGGCATGACTGGCGCTACACTGCGGGCACCCGCATCGAACCGAAAGGAATTTGCATGAACGAACACATCGCACCGGTACCGCTGGATAAAGCCTACCGCCTGCTCAACCACGGCCCCACCGTGCTGGTATCCGCCCGCCACGAGGGTGTCGAGAACGTCATGGCGGCGGCATGGGCCTGCGCGCTCGACTATGCGCCGCCCAAGCTGACCGTCGTCCTCGACAAGGGCGCGGCAACCCGCGCACTGGTCGAGAACAGCGGGCGCTTCGTGATCCAGGTGCCGACCGTACGGCAGCTCGAGTTGACGTACCAGGTCGGCCACCGCAGCCTGGCCCGCGAACCGGACAAGCTGGAACACAGCGGTGTCGAGCTGTTCGGCATGCCGGGCTTCGATCTGCCGTTCGTGGCCGGATGCTCGGCGTGGCTCGCGTGCCGGGTGCTGCCCGAGCCCCGCAACGAGGCGACCTACGATCTGTTCATCGGAGAAGTCGAAGGCGCGTGGTCGGACACCCGGGTATTCAAGGATGGCCACTGGCATTTCGAGGCCGCCGATCCCGGCCTGCGCAGCCTGCACTATATCGCCGGTGGATTCTTCTATGCGATCGGCGAACCGATGCAGGCGGGGGAAACCGCGCCGGAGTAAGTCCGGACCAGGTGCGCCGTACGGGCCAACCGATGGCGCCGTTCTTCCCAGCCTACCCCGCCGCGACCACTTGCAGCGGCACGGCCACCTGCGGGGCGGTACCGCTGCTGCGCACGGTGGCGACGGGCTCGTCGAACCGGTAGCCGCTTGCCTCGTGCACCTCCCAGCCGCCCTCGCCCATCAGATGCAGCACGTGGGTATGGTGGCGCAGCACCGCCGGGCGGTGGGCAATGCTGATCAGCGTGGTGCCGCTGTCACGCAGGCGTGTGTACAGCGAGGCTTCGTTGGCGCAATCGAGCGCACTGGTCGCTTCGTCCAGGATCACGATGCTCGGTCCATGCACCAGCACGCGGCCGAAGGCCAGGCGCTGCTGTTCGCCGACCGACAGCAGCTTTGCCCAGTCGCGCACGGCATCCAGGCCGCCGACGCGCCCGGCCAGGTGCGGCAGGTGAACCTGCTCGAGGATCTCCAGCAGTTGCTCGTCGCTCAGGCTCGACTCGGCGCTGGGGTAGATCAGTTGGCTGCGCAGCGTGCCCGGCTGCAGGTACGGCTGCTGGGGCAGGAAGAAGAAGTCTTCCATCGGTGGATGGTGGATCACGCCGCTGCCGGTATGCCACAGGCCCGCGATCGCCCGCAGCAGCGAGCTCTTGCCGCAGCCGCTGTCGCCCGTGATCAGCAGCGCATCGCCCGGCTTCAGGACCAGCGACAGTTCCTTGATGAGCACCCGTTCCGATTGTGGCGGATGCAGCGTCACGGCCTCCAGCGCTAGGTGTTTTCCCTGCCGCGTCTGGATGCGCGGGTGCTTGTCGCCGACGGCGGCATTGGCCCCTCCGTCGGCCAGCACGAGGTCCGACAGCGCCTGCAGCCGACCGATGCCCGCCACGAAGCGGCTCAGGCTTTCGAAGTTGTCGACGATGATGCCCACCGCTGCCAGCACGGCGGTGAACGCGCCGGCCGCCTGGATCGCCCGCCCCACTTCCAGCCGGCCGGACAGAACGCCTTCGGCCAGGATCACGAACGGCAGCACCAGCGTGAGCTGGCTGAACGTGCGCTGGAACAGGTTGAGGGAACGCTGTTTCCTGATCAGCCGTGAAAAATTATGGATCACCTTCTCGAACCTGCTGTCGATATGCGCGCGCTCCTGCGCTTCGCCGCGGTAGAACGCGATCGATTCGGCATTTTCGCGCAGGCGCATCAGGCTGAACCGGAAATCGGCCTCGCGCCGCAACTGCCAGAAATTCAGGTGGATCAGCGGCGTGCCGAACACCCACAGGGCAACCACGGTACCGACCAGCGCATATACCGCCAGCACGCCGACCAGCAGGTGCGAGATCGACCACAGCACGGCGCTGAACGCCACCAGCTGCATGATCGAGCCCAGGAAGACCAGCAGGAAATGGATGGACCTGCCGGTGAACGTGTTGATGTCTTCGCTGATGCGCTGGTCCGGGTTGTCGATCTCGCCATCCGATCCCAGCTCGTAGTACTTGCGGCGTTTCAGGTAGCCATCGAGGAAACGGCCGGTGAGCCAGCGCCGCCACTGGTTGGCGAAGACGTCGCGCATGTAGTAATAAAACGCGTAGATCGGTACCGCGAACGCCAGGATGATCAGGCAGGAGCGCACGGAATTCCAGAAGCGGTCGCTGTTCTTGCCGGCCAGTGCCGAGGTCATCTCGCCGGCCTGGTTGTTCAGCATGACGGCCAGCTGGGTTTCCACCATCATCAGCGCGATCAGCAGCACCAGCAGCAGCCAGGCCTGCTTCTTCTGGTCTTCGAGCCAGTAAGGCTTGGCCACGCTGACGAACTGTTTCCATGCTGCGAGCGACAGGGGTGCTGCTCGCTGTCTCTTCTTCGGTACCGCGCACTCATCGTTGGCTGCGCTGCTGGCTGCGGGGGGCGGCGTCTTCATTGTCGTTATTCCGATAGTCACCCAGGCGCGAAGGTGCTTCCTGGGCATGACCCAGCATACGGAAAGGAATGGAAGCGTTCAGTGCGGAAACGGACATAACATGACACAAGCGCCGATATTGTTTCCGGAGAGGAAAGGCGGGCTGAACAAGCGGGACCGGCAAGCCGGGCCATGGTGCCCGAGCACGATGGCCATGCCGGGCTACCGGTTCGGCATTTTCCGGAACATCGTGCCCATGGTTTGCGCATCGGTCGCGTGCATGTCGACCAGCTTCAGCGATTTCACCATGTGCAGCGTCCCGGACTTGTATTTCTGGAAGTGCGGCGTCTTCAGGTGCGCCTCGTAGGCCTGGCGGCTGGCATAGATCTCGAGAATCCTGAATTCGGTATCGCTGTCCCGCCGGGACATCGGGAAGATGGCGATCACACCCGGTTCCAGCCGCACCGACGCTTCCGCTTCTTCCTGCAGGATTGCCTTGTATTGTTCCAGGTGCTGCGCGTGGACCTGGATCTCCGAGATCCGCACGATCATCTGCTCCTGCTCCTTCCCCTGCGCCTGGGCCAGGCTGGCGGCGAACAGCAGCCAGCCCGCGACCAGCGCGACGAGAAATCCCCACAGCCGATGCGGCAGCGGCCGGCCACGGGATTCGTTCGCCATTGCCTGGCTGGTCCAGACGGCCATGCCTGCCTCCTTGATGTGATCGTTTGAGGGTGATCTGATCGTTTGAGGGTGATCTGATCGTTTGACGGGCGCGTGGACGGACCGCCGCCACCGCTTCCCCTCCTGTCGCATCTTAGCAAAGGCCGGTCACTTCACCTGTCCCGCAGGTTCCGGAATCGGCCGCACCACCAGGAACAGATACGACATCGCTCCCAGGAAAGCCATGCCGGCGCCCGTCAGCAGCGCCGGTACGAACGACCAGGTCTGCGCGATGTAGCCGGTCAGCACGGGCGCCAGCGCGCCGCCCAGGAAGCCGCCGAAATTCTGCAGCGCGCCCAGCGAACCCACGCTGCTGGGCGGCGCCACCACCGTGGCGAGCGACCAGGCGCAGGCCGATGACGCGTTGGCGAGGAAGATCACGATCGAGATGCAGGCCACGGCCACCACGTTGCTCTCGGCCAGCGCCGCCGGGATCGTGAACGCCACCATGCCCAGCGTGGCCACCACCACCGCGTTGCGGCGGCCGGCCACCTTCGAGACCGTCATGCGGGCAACGCGGTCCGATGCCCAGCCGGCGACCAGCGCGCCGGCGAATCCGCACAGGAACGGGATCGACGCGGCGATGCCGGCCTGCGCCAGGTCCATGTGGCGCTCGGTGCGCAGGTAGCCCGGCAGCCAGGTGAGGAATACCCAGTTCAGGTACACGGAGCCGAAAAAGCCCAGCATCATGCCCCATGTCGCCCGGTAGCGGAACAGGGCGCGCCAGGCGGCGAAACCGGCAGCCGGTGCGGCTGGCGCAGCGTCGTCCACTTCGAGGTAGGCGCGTTCCTCGGCAGTCAATTGCGCGCGCACCGGGTCCCTGTAGACGGCGATCCAGACGATGGCGGCCACGATGCCCAGCGCGCCGGTCACGAAGAAGGCCCAGTGCCAGCTCGTGGCGGCGATCAGCGGCGGCAGGCACAGCGGCGCCAGCGCCACGCCCAGCGGCGAGGCCGAATTGAAGACGCCGGTCGGCGTGCCGCGCGAGCGTGCCGGGAACCAGTTGCTGACGACCCGCGCGGCAGCCGGGAATTGCGGCGCCTCGCCGATGCCCAGCGCGATCCGCACGACGAGGAACCAGCCGAAGGTCGACGCCAGGCCGCCGGCGGCCTGTGCCAGCGACCACAGCACCAGGCCGGCGCCGAGCAGCCAGCGCGGCCCCACCTTGTCGACCAGTACCCCTACCGGCAACTGGCAAATCGCGTAGCTCCATGAAAACGCCGACAGCAGCACGCCCATCTCGCCCAGCGACAGGCCGAGGTCGGCGCGGATGTATTCATTGGCCACGGCCAGCGTGGCACGGTCCAGGTAATTGATGACGCCGCAGACCAGCAGCAGCGCGAGGGAGATCGCCTGGCTGCGGCGGATGCGGGGCGGAATGGCGGCGGGGGCCGGGCGATTGGACATGGTCGGATGCAGCCTGCGCCGTGCTCCAGGCAACGGGTCGGCTGCTTGTAGTGAATAAGGGAAATGCCGGCGAGTATAGTTCACCGGCATCATGCAGGCCCAGTCGAGCTGGTCTCAAAACAACACCGGAAACAGTCCCTAGTGCCACTCAGTTAGCGACTTCGGATGCCTCGCCAGCGGTGCGGACTGGTGTCGGACACCGGCTGTTCGGTGTCGGACACCGGTTTTTCGACGCGTTTTGCCCGTTTTCTTCCGCAGAAAACCGGTGTCCGACACCTGAAGGTGTCCGACACCAGCGGTCGCGGCGCTACGGCCTCAGGAGCCGTGCATCATTTCCCGGCGGCCGGCGTCAACGCCTGCACCCCGGCCGACACATAGACCAGCGGTGCATTCCAGTTGATCGCCACCTCGTTGCTGGCATACGAACAGGCGTGGTCCACGTACGACCTCGCCGGCAGCGCCGATGGGTACGGCACCGGGCAATCCTTCTTGTCCTGCTGCGCGGGCTGCGGTCCGCCGACGATCCAGCCCGGCACCGGCGCGCGGATGCCGTCCGCTTCCGAGGGCCGGTGATGCGGGTGCATCGGCGACTTCGTGCCGAAGCCGGTGACGAACGAGATGCCGACGGCATTGCGGCCCAGCGCATAGTCGAGCCCCGCCTGGGCCGCGTCCAGGTAGTCGCGCTTGCTGGTCATCCGGTAGCCATGCAGCAGCACCATCGCCTGGTTCAGCGCCACCGCGCTGCTGCCCCAGACATAATCGGCGGGCTGCATCGGAATGCCGTACGCCGACTTCTTCCAGCCCGCCGCCAGGCTGGCGGACAGCGTGTCGATCCGGCTGGCGATCAGTGCCTTGTCCGCCGCCGCGTTCAGCGTGTCGCGGTGCCGCGCGAGCGACATCCACGCCAGGCCGCGCACTTCGGCCCACGACGGCACGCTGGCCTGCAGCGCGGGCGCGTTCATCGCCTTGTACCAGGCCGCGTCGCCGGTGGTCACGAACAGCTCGGCCGCGGCCCAGCCGAATTCGTCGCTGACGTCCTTGTCGCCGTATTCGCCGGTCGACACGTCTTTCGGCTGCTGGTAGTAGACGCGGGGATGGGCCTGCGCCCATTGCCACGCGGCCTTCGACGCCGCGAGCATGCGTGCCGCCATGCCGGGCATCTGCTGCTCGTACGGCGCGTACACGCGGCTGGCCATGGCCATCACGGCGGCGAAGTTCAGCGCGGCGGCCGTGGTTTTCTGCACCACGTAGCGCGGCTGCGTGGCCTTGTCCGGCATCACCATGCCGTCGAAACCCAGGTTGGTCAGCTTGTGGTACACGCCGCCATCGGCCGGGTCCTGCATCGTCAGCATCCATTCCAGGTTCCACAATGCCTCGTCGAGCAGGTCCGGCAAGGCGTTGCCGCTTTCGGGAATGCCCAGGTTTTGCGCCTTGAACAGGGCCGGGAAGTCTTCCCAGGCCGCCAGCAGCGTGTACGTGGTGATGCCGGAATTGACGATGTACTTGTTGTAGTCGCCCGCGTCATACCAGCCCTTGGGGCTGGCGATGACGGTCCCCGCCGGCCGCGCCGGCGAGGCGGCCGACGCGTGGACCAGCACGCGCGTGTCCGGATGGCCTGCCGGGCGCTTGAAGATGCCGGCATGCCGTTCCTCCAGCGGAATGGCCGTGCGATTGAAGTAGAACGCCTTGATCGACGCGGCGTTCACTGCCTGGAATACCCCTGGTCCCACGTCGAACGGCGGCGAATCGGGCAGGCCTGCGACGCGTACCTGGTAGCGGCCCGGCGTGGCGAGCGCCGTGAAGGTGGCCAGCCGCACCCGGTCGCCGGATTCCGGCGCGGCTGCGGCGGGCGCCAGCGCTCCGTCCAGCACGACGGTATCGGTGCCGGCCTTGACGATGGCGAAGCTGCGTGCCGCGCCGTCCGGCACCACGGCGACTTTCGCCGCTCCCGGCAGGAAGCCGAGCTGGTTGAGCGCGATGGCGGGGGCGGGCTGCGGCTGTGCCGCCGAAGCCGTCGCGGAAATGGCCATGCAGGCGAACGGCAGCGCCAGGGCGGGCAGCTTGCGCAGGGGGAGGAACCGCAGGGGGACGTGTCTCAATGTCTTATTCCTTATTGTCTGTGTGGCGGCGAAAATGGAAAACCGAAGTGAAAACGTTTTCACTCCCCGATGGTCGCGCACTTTGCAAGGAAGGGCAACTTGCAGCGCAGCAGAATCGGCGCAACACCTATCAATTCTGCTAGTGATGCATCGCCGGCGGCTCTGGTTTAATAGTTTGTGCTGGACACGTTGCCGGCAACGCCGCCGGCGCGCGCAATCAGACTGACCATCAGATCAACCATCCACGAACGGGGACGCGCGGGCGGCATCGGCCGCCCACCCGCCCCGGGCATCCTGACGTAAGGAGAAGACCTTGCACCATCTGCTGATCCTGGCTCGCGGCGATGCGCGCACCTACCGCTCCGCCGATGGCGGCTCCCTGCTCGACCAACTGCCTTTCGAAGTGACGCTGTTTGCCGACGGCAGCGACGGTCCGGCGCTGCGCGCGCTGGAAGGCGAGCATGAAATCTTCGTCGTGCGCTGGAACGATGGCCCGCAGGTGGCCAGCCGCGCGGCGCAGCTTCACACGGCGGTGCCGTTCACTTCGGTGGCCGCCTTCGACGATCGGCTGGTCGGCCTGGCCTCGCAGATCCGCGACGCGCTCGGCCTGGAAGGCATGTCGATGCGGGCGGCCGAACTGTTTCACCAGGTACTGCGCAACCGCATGGCCACCGGCGAATGGCAAGCTGCCTGCGTGGAATGCTAGTCGCCGCGCCGTCTTCGCCGCGCAATCGGATGTCCCCGCCCATGTCCGTCCGGACCCGCCAGCCGCTGTGGCATCTCCGTTGAGGCACATGATGCACGACGCGAACCTGCAACTGCTGCCGCTGGCAATGCCGCAGCCGTTGCCGCTGCCGGTCGATCCCCGCGACCTGCCGGCGCGTAACGCCGTGGCGATCTACCTGATGGAACTGCAACCGGCGGCCGATCCGGCACGGACGGATGGGTACCTGCCCCTGCTTGCCATCGCCGAACTGGCGCGCTGGCGCGCGATCCGGCCAGGGCAATGCCAGTGGCAGTACCTGCAAAGCCGCGTGCTGCAGCGCGTCGTGCTGGGCGCGTACGTGGACGACGACCCGCGCGCGCTGGCATTCAAACGCGACCGGTGGGGCCGGCCCTGCCTGGCCGAGCACGAGGAACTCCATTTCAGCCTGTCGCACTGCGCAACGCACGTGGCCCTGGCGATCGGCAGCGATCCGCTGCTGGGCGTCGACGTCGCCACCATGGTGCCGGTGCGCCGCGGCTTCATGCGCATCGCCCACCGGCTGTTCCACCAGGGCGACCTGGCACAGTTGCTCGACTGTCCGGAAGAGCGCCGCTACCACCGCTTCCTGGAACTGTGGACGCTGAAGAGAGCGTACTCGAAGGCCCTGGGTCCCGGCATGGCCAGGTCGATGGCCGATTGCGGCTTCGGGCGCACGCCGGAGGGATTGATCGTCGCCCAGGACCGGGCGCCGCTGCCGGACCGTACGGCGCCGGACGGGTTCGTCGCCGTGCGCCGCATGCGCGACTGCCAGCTCGCCCTCGCCTACCGCCGGGGCCGGCCGGTACGGTTCCGCTACCTGCACGGCAGTGCCGCCTTGCCCTGGCCGGAAACCGCCGCCAGCTGACAACGCGCGGACGGCAGGGATAACAAATTCCTTGCAGCCCGATTTCCAGCGCACTCAATACAAGCCGCGGTCGCGGCATCCCGCTGCCGCAGCCCTGCCGAATAATCTCCATTCGGGAATGCGAGCACTGGCGGGCTAGCATTTAAATCCGTTTCTGTCCCTATCAGTTCTACCAGTATGGCCCGGCCATTCTACTAGTAGAACCGGGAGTTATTAAGTTTAGCCAGGACGCATAAAGTACCTACATCAACTGCATTCAAAAGGCAGCGCGGCAGATAGCGAAAGATAGGTAACAAACCAAAGTCCAGACTTAACGAGATAATCCACAGGGAGAAATAACATGGCTTCGATAATTCAAATTGGTCAGCGTCAGGAGTTTTCCCGCAACGAGCTGCGTGATATTCACGTGCTGCGCGCCAAGGTGTTCCGCGATCGCATGGGCTGGGAAGTGCCGGTGTTGGACGGCATGGAAATCGACGGTTACGACGCGCTCGAACCCCACTATATGGTGATTCGCGACGACGCCAGCAAGGTGTGCGGCTGCTGGCGCATGATGCCGACCGAAGGCCCCTACATGCTGAAGGATACGTTTCCGCAGCTGCTGCATGGCGCGGCCGCGCCGGTGGACGGGCAGGTCTGGGAACTGAGCCGCTTTGCGATCGAGACGGACGGCGATTCGAAATTCGGTTTCGCGGAGCGGGCACTCGCGGCGATGCGCGGCATCGTGACCTTCGCCGACCAGCATGGCATCCGCAAATACGTGACCGTGACGACGACGGCGGTGGAGCGGCTGCTGCGCCATACCGGCGTGGAAACCAGCCGCATGGGCCCGCCGCTGCAGATCGGCGTGGAACGTGCGGTGGCGCTGGAAATCCACCTGGGCGAGAAAACCCGCGCAGCGCTGTTCGGCACCGTTCACTGAAATACACATGCTGAAATAACACATGCCGGCGCGGGTCAGCGCGCCGGCACCTGGTTCAATCCTGTCACCATATCGGGTTTTATCATGAACAAAATCGATCGCTTCGGCCTCGCCCAATGGATGCCTGCTCCGCACTTCAATACGGAGACACAGGAAACGCATACGATGACGCAGCATGATCACGACCTGATTCGCGACCTGCGCTATGTGATGCATGAAAACCAGACGCAGTTCTGGCGCCGTTTCGGTGTCACGCAAACGCAGGGCAGCCGCTTCGAGCGCGGCCGGAGCATTCCGCTGCCGGTGCTGCTGCTGATCCGCCTGTACCTGCTCCGCATCGTGGGCGACGATCACCTGCACACGGTGCGCGCGCCGGAATTCGGCAGCACTGCCGCCAAGTAAGCAATGCCTGCTAGCCCGGCAGGTCGATCAAGCCCAACCGTATGGCCTTGATGACGACGTCGTTGCGGCGGCTCACGCCGAACTTGCCGCGCAGGTTGGCGATATGAAAATTGACGCCCGCTTCCGAGATGCTCAGGATGCGGCCGATCTCCCAGGCTGTCTTGCCGGCGCACATCCATTGCAGGCAATCGCGCTCGCGTGCCGTCAGCACCGGCGCCGCTTCGGCAGGCGGCGGCGCGGCGTGCACATACTGGTGCAGCGAGTCGAAAGCGACGTCGCGCAGCAGCGCCAGGGCGCCCAGGTTCTGGTTCAGGTCTTTCAGGAAGTCCGGCCCCGGATTGCCGTCGCGCACGCAGGTGAGCATGCCGATCTCGCCATCCACGCCGCGGATCGGCAGCGTGACGCCCACCTTCAGGCCGAACGCCGAGGCTTCTTCGTACAGGGCCTGCTGTTCTGCCGTCTTGAACGATTGCGGCAGCCACACAAAGGGCGAGCTGGAGCGGAAACAGTATTCGACCGTGGGATCGGTGGCGCGCAGGTTGTTGCGATCGTAGTAGTCGCGCCACCGGTCCGGGTAATTGCTGCGTAAATACACTTCGCCGATATTGAGTTTCGGCTGCGGGATCACGGCGAACATGACGTTATCGAAACCCAGTTCGCGTGCCGCCGCCTGCAGGCGCAGCACGGCATCCGGCTCGTCCGCCGCATTCATCAACGCGTCGTAGGGGGAGAAAAAGCCCGGCATCAGGCCGGCACTGCCAGGCACCTCTTCCATGCCTTCCTCCAGGATGATCGGAAAAACGCGGCCACGGAACGGCATGGCTGCCGGCTGAACATGCTTCCAGTGCCTGACAAATCCGCGAGGCTGCTTGGCATCTCCCCGCACCGGCGTACTGTCATCTCGACGCGCCTTGCCATGAAAGTCTTGTCAGGCGCTTCTAGCCTAAACATTTTAGCAATTATTTCCGCCGGTCGGGGAAAAGGCATTGCCTTGTTGCGGCGCAGTACACACGGCCCGTTACTTGCATCGCGCGCCCGCGCAGGCCCCTGCTGGCGCGGCGGGCTGCCATGGTGCAATGCAGCAGCCGACGCTATGACTTTACAGCCGCGGCACCACCATCCCGGGATGCTCGCCAGGGCCATCCCCGCCGAGCGCAGCTGCAGCGTCGTGCGCATTCGCACGCCCGCCCGTGCGGCCGCCGGTCGATCCGTGCGTCCGGCAAATCGCGTCTCGGGCTACCATGTTTCGATGACCACGACCGACATCCTCCACCCCCGTCCCCAACTGACCCGGCCCGACTGGATCAGCCTCAACGGCACCTGGGAATTCGCGTTCGACGATGAAGACCAGGGCCGCAACGATGGCTGGCACGATGGCCGCGCCCTGCCGCGCTCGATCGAGGTGCCGTTCCCGTACCAGAGCGAGCGCTCCGGCATCGGCACGCACGACGTGCATGAAATCGTCTGGTATGCCCGCACGTTCGACGTGCCGGAGCAATGGCGCGGCAATGAAAGCGATGAACCGCACGACCTGCTGCTGCACTTCGGCGCAGTCGACTACAGCACCGAAGTGTGGATCAACGGCCGGCTGGCGGGCCGCAACCGCGGCGGCCACGTGCCGTTCTCGTTCAACATCGCGCCGTTCCTCGTGGACGGCGCCAACCGCATCACGTTGCGTGTCGAAGACCGGCAGGACATGTACCAGCCGCGCGGCAAGCAGTCGTCGTCCGGCAAGCCGGTGCGCATCTATTACTGGTGCACCACCGGCATCTGGCAGACCGTGTGGCTGGAACCGGCGCCGCCGGTGCGCATCGACTCGCTGCGCTGGCTGAAGACGGAGCCGGACGGACGCCTGTCGGTCGAGGTGCACCTGCACGCGCCGTCGGCCGGCTGGACCGTGGAGCTGGACGTGCTCGACGAGACCGGCAACCGGGTCGCCTTCGCCCAGGCGGAAACGCGCTTCGCCACCGCCACGCTGGATGCGCGGATCGATGCGCCGCAAGCCTGGTCGCCCGACCATCCCTACCTGTACGGCCTGCGCGTGCGCCTGGTGGCCGACGGCCGGGTGCTGGACGAAATCGGCTCCTACTGCGGCCTGCGCCGCTTCGAGGCGCACGACGGCCATTTCCGCCTGAACGGCGAGCGCACCTTCCTGCTGATGGTGCTGGACCAGGGCTACTGGCCCGATACCAACCTGGCCGCGCCATCGGTGGACGCGCTGCGCACGGATGCCGAGTGGATCAAGCGCCTGGGTTTCAATGCCGTACGCAAGCACCAGAAGATCGAGGACGAGCGCTGGCTGTACTGGTGCGACCGGCTGGGCCTGCTGGTCTGGGAAGAAATGCCGAACACGCGCAGCTGGTCGCTGGACGCCGAGGAAGCTCTGCTGTCGGAATGGGAACGCGCCGTCGAGCGCGATGCCGGGCATCCGTGCATCGTGGCCTGGGTGCCGCTGGTGGAAAGCTTCGGTTTCCCGGCGTTGTACCGCCATCCCAGCCAGCAGGCATTCATCGAAAAACTCGTGCTGCGCACGCGCCGGCTCGATCCGGGCCGCCTGGTGGTCGACAACGACGGCTGGGAACACACCGATCTGACCGACGTCTGCTCGATCCACGACTACACGCAGCCCGGCGACAAGCTGGCCGCGCGCTACGCCGAAGCGCAGCAGACCGGCGTGCCGCCCCTGAAGGGCTGGTACAAGGACAAGCCGCTGTTCCTGCCCGGCGGCAAATACCGCGGACAGCCGGTCGTACTGTCGGAAGTGGGCGGCTTTCTCAGCGAACCCGAGGGGGCCGATGCGCCGCGCGACCGGCTGTTCGACTATTACGGCAGCGTGCGCTCCGGCGACGAACTGCTGGCGCGCTACCGCGACCTGATGGAAAGCCTGGGCACCCTCACCTTCCTGGCCGGTGCCTGCTACACGCAGTTCACCGACGTCGAACATGAAAAGAACGGCCTGCTGACGTTCGACCGCCAACCCAAGATCGACCCCGAACAGGTCGCATCGCTGCACCGCGCGCTGCTGGAACGCTACCGGAACGGCTGAACACTCATCCAGCGTCTTCGGCCGAGCCCGTGTCCCCGTGCCTGGCACCGGGACACGGGCTCGGCCGTTTTCGCCTTTCTTTTGCTTCCAGGTTCGTATCGTGTGGCAAGGAAATGTTTCAAATCGTATCATTGCGGGTCGTATCAAACTGTTACACTGATTCGTTTGAAATTTTTCCGGAGATCGCATGAGCATGGCAACGACCGGCCACCTGGCCAAGATTCTTACTGACAACCAGGAGGCATTGCTGGAAGGCTGGCTGGGCGGGATGCTGTCCCGTATGGTGCGCCGCGACAAGGCGGCCGAAGGCGAGATCCGCCAGCAGGCCAGCCGCTTCCTGGTACTGGTTGCCCGTACCGTGGGGACCGGCCAGAGCTACGATTTCGATGCCCAGGCCTGGAGCGAAGTGCGCCAGCTGCTGGCCGAAATGTCCGCCGCGCGCGTGCGCCAGGGCTTTTCGCCGACCGAAACGGCCAGCTTCATCTTCTCGCTGAAGGAACCGGTGTTCGCCCTGTTGCGCACCAGCCTGGCGGGCGACCCGGCAGCGCTGGCTGCCGAGGTCACCGACACGGGCGCGCTGTTCGACCGCATGGGCCTGTATACGATCGAGGAATACCAGCGCAGCCGCGAAAGCGTGATCATGCGCCAGCAACAGGAGCTGCTGGAGCTGTCGACACCGGTCGTGCAGCTGTGGAAAGACGTGCTGGCACTGCCGCTGATCGGCACGCTCGACAGCGCGCGCACCCAGGTCGTGATGGAAAACCTGCTGCAGAAGATCATCGAAACGGGCGCCTCGATCGCCATCATCGACATCACGGGCGTGCCGACCGTGGACACGCTGGTGGCCCAGCATCTGCTGAAGACGGTCGCCGCCGCGCGCCTGATGGGCGCCGACTGCATCATCAGCGGCATCCGGCCGCAGATCGCGCAAACCATCGTGCACCTGGGCGTCAACCTGGAGGACGTGACCACCAAGGCGACGCTGGCCGACGCCTTCCTGGTGGCGCTGAAACGCGTCGGCGCCACCGTGGTACGCGCCGAAACGGCCTTCTGAGGCAATCATGGAACGTATTCCCATACTGAAGATGGGCGACATGCTGCTGGTCACCATCCAGGTCGACATGCACGACCGGCTGGCGATGACGCTGCAGGACGACCTGACTTCCCGCATCGTCAAGGATCGCGCACGCGGCGTGCTGATCGACATCTCGGCGCTCGACATCGTCGACTCGTTCATCGGCCGCATGATCAGCAACACGGCGGCGATGGCGCGCATCCTCGATGCGCGCACGGTACTGGTCGGCATGCAGCCGGCGGTTGCCATCACGCTCGTCGAGCTGGGCCTGACGCTGCATGGCGTGCAGACGGCACTGAACGTCGAAAAAGGCGTCCAGCTGCTGAAACAGAGCGCTGGCTAACCGGAAAGGCGATCCTTGAGCAATATCGATGTCGATGCAGTGGTACTGCCGGTTCGTTCCGACGAGGATGTGGTGCGGCTGCGGCAATCCGTGCGCGAGCAGATGATTGCCGCCGGTTTCTCGCTGATCGACCAGACCAAGATGATCACGGCGGCCAGCGAACTGGCCCGCAACACGCTGCGCTACGGCGGCGGCGGCGAGGCGCACATGGAGAAGCTGCTGAACGGTGCCCGCAAGGGCGTCGGCCTCACCTTCATCGATCATGGCCCCGGCATTCCCGATATTCCGCGGGCACTGACGGACGGCTATACCACCGGCGGCGGCATGGGCCTCGGCCTGTCCGGCGCCAAGCGCCTGGCCGACGAATTCGAACTCGAATCGGCACCTGGCCAGGGCACTACCGTAAGAATCTGCAAATGGAAACCATACTAGCCGCCGAACACCGGCAGAGCTGCCATGCCCTCGCGGACGGCAGCCAGGTCGCGGCGGTGCGCCGCGCCGCTGTCGACCTGTGCACGCGGCTCGGCTTCGATGAAACGGCGGCCGGCGAGGTGGCGATCGTCGTCACCGAAGCGGCCACCAACATTCTGAAGCACGCCGGGCACGGCGAGATCCTGCTGCGCCCGCTGTGCCAGCGTGGTGTGCACGGCCTGGAAATCCTGGCCCTCGACAGCGGCGCCGGCATGGCCAACGTGGCCGCCAGCCTGGCCGACGGCCGTTCCACCGCCGGCAGCTACGGCGTGGGCCTGGGCGCCATGCGGCGCCTGGCGGCGGAGTTCGACATTTACAGTGCGCCCGGCCGCGGCACCGCCGTCATGATGGCCATGTGGCCGCGCCAGTTGACGGACATGACACCGGCCGAGGCGGCCCGCCATGCGCCCGCGCTGCACTGGGGCGCCGTATGCCTGCCGATGCATGGCGAAGACCTGTCCGGCGACAGCTGGACGCTGGCGCACGATGCCACCTCGGCCACGGTGATGGTGGCCGATGGCCTGGGGCACGGCCCGCTGGCGGCCCAGGCTTCCGAGCTGGCCGCCACCATGGTCGCCCGCGAACCGGCGCTGCCGGCCGGCACGCTGCTCAACGACATGCACGCGGCGCTGCGGCCCACCCGCGGCGCCGCCGCCGCCGTCGCCCGCATCGACATGCTCGACGAGACGATCACGTTTGCCGGGGTCGGCAACATCGCCGCCCACCTGTTCGCCGGCGACGACCGGCGCCAGCTGGTGTCGCACAACGGCATCGTCGGCAGCAACGTGCGCAAGGTGCAGGAATTCGGCGCGCCGTGGGCCGATGCGGCGCTGCTGATCCTGCATTCGGACGGCATCAACTCGCGCTGGCGCCTGGAGGACTACCCGGGCCTTGTGGCCTGCCATCCGGCCCTCATGGCCGGTGTGCTGTACCGCGACTTCAGCCGCGGCCGCGATGACGTGACGGTGCTCGTGGTTCGCGATTACCGGGGATGGCAGGCATGAGCATCCGCGTCCTCACGCTGCGCATCGAGCAGGAGCTCGACGTGGTCGCCTCGCGCCAGCGGGCGCGCCAGATCGCCGCGCTGTGCGGCTTCAACGCGCAGGACCAGGCGCGCATCGCCACCGCCGTGTCGGAGCTGGCGCGCAACGTGTACAGCTATGCCGGCAACGGCCGCGTGGAATTCGCCGTCGAGGGCACCACGTCGCCGCAACTGCTGGTGATCCGCATCGAGGACAAGGGACCGGGCATTCCCCACCTGGACCTCGTGCTGTCCGGCCGCTACCAGTCGCGCACCGGCATGGGCATGGGCATCATCGGCGCGCGCCGGCTGATGGACCAGTTCGACATCCAGACCGCGACCGACCAGGGCGCCGGCACCGGTACTGGCACGGCAGTTGGCACCTCAACTGGCACCACCATCACGCTGAAGAAGCTGCTGCCGCACGATGCGCCGCTGCTGACAGCGGCCAGCGTGGGCGAGATGAGCGCGCAGTTCGCGGCGCTCGCGGCGGACGTGTCGGTGGCCGAGGTGCAGCAGCAGAACAAGGAGCTGCTGGCCACGCTGGCCGAGCTGAAAACGCGCCAGGACGAGCTGATGCAGCTGACCCGCGAGCTGGAGGACACCAACCGCGGCGTGGTGGCACTGTATGCGGAGCTCGATGAAAAGGCCGACCACCTGCGCCGCGCCGACGAGATGAAGACACGCTTCCTGTCGAACATGAGCCACGAGTTCCGCACGCCGCTGTCGTCGATCCGCGCGCTGACGCGGCTGCTGCTGGAACGGGTCGATGGCGAGCTGACGCCGGAACAGGAAAAGCAGGTGCGTTTCATCCTGAAGGGTGCCGAGTCGCTGACCGAACTGGTCGACGACCTGCTCGACCTGGCCAAGATCGAGGCGGGCAAGATCGACGTGCGCGCCGCGCCGTTCGAAGTGAACGACATGTTCTCCGCGCTGCGCGGCATGCTGCGCCCGCTGCTGGTCTCGTCCACCGTGGAATTGCTGTTCGACGAGCCCGAGGGGCCGATCACGATGATGACGGACGAAGCGAAGGTGTCGCAAATCCTGCGCAACTTCATTTCGAACGCGCTGAAGTTCACCGAAGCGGGCCACGTGCGCGTGTCGGCCACGCTGCTGCCGAAAGGCGACGCGGTGCGCTTCGAGGTGGCCGACACCGGCATCGGCATCGCGCCCGAGCACCAGCAGCTCATCTTCGAGGAATTCTCGCAGGTGGAAAACCGGCTGCAGCACCGCGTCAAGGGCACCGGCCTGGGCCTGCCGCTGTGCCGCAGGCTGGCCAACCTGCTGGGCGGCTCCGTGTCGCTGCGAAGCGCGCCCGGTGCCGGCTCCACGTTCTCCGCCACCATCCCGCTGCTGCATGACGACATGCCGCAACCGCACGTACTGCGCCCGGATGCGCCGGATGCCGCCGGTATTCCCGTGCTGGTGGTCGAGGACGACCGCTCGACCCAGCTGCTGTACCGCAGTTACCTGCGCAACACCGGCTACCGCGTGATCGCCGCGCGCAGCGTGTGGGAAGCGGAACAGGCATGGGCCGTGGAACGGCCGGCCGCGATCATCCTGGATTTGTACCTGAACGGCGGCGACAGCTGGCGCTGGCTTGCCCGCATCAAGGACGACGAACACCGCAAGCATGTACCGGTCATTATCGCTTCCGAAGTGGCGGACCGCCAGAAGGCGTTTTCGCTGGGGGCGGATGCCTATTTCAGCAAGCCCGTCGCGCGCGACGAACTGCTGGCGCAGTTGAATACCCTCTGCCATCAGGAGAGACCATCATGAAGGCCCCCCCGCACGATCCCGTGATCCTGAATGTCGACGATACCGATGCCGCGCGCTACGCGAAGACGCGCATCCTGCAACGCGCCGGCTTTCGCGTGCTGGAAGCGGGCAGCGGCGCGGAAGCGCTGCGCATGGCCCACGAAGCGTCGCCCGACCTGGTGCTGCTCGATACCAAGCTGCCGGACATCAACGGCTTCGAAGTGTGCCGCCAGCTGAAGCAGGATCCGCTGACGGCCATGGTGCTGGTGCTGCAAACCTCGGCTTCCTACCTGTCGTCGCCGGACAAGGTGCGCGCGCTCGACAGCGGCGCCGACAACTACCTGTTCGAACCGATCGAACCGGAAGAGCTGGTGGCCAACGTGCGAGCGCTGCTGCGGCTGGGCCGGGTGGAGCGCGAACTGCGCGACGTGGACCGCCGCAAGGATGAATTCCTGGCGATCCTGGCGCACGAACTGCGCAATCCGCTGGGCCCGATCCGCAATGCCGTCGAACTGCTGCGCAGCCTCGATCCGCACTCCTCGCCGGCCCAGGAAAACGCGCGCCGCGTGATCCTGCGCCAGACCGACCACATGGTGCGACTGGTGGACGACCTGCTGGACGTTTCGCGCATCTCGCAAGGCAAGATCACGCTGCGCCGCGCCCAGGTGGAGCTGTGCGGCCTGCTGAGAAGCGCCGCGGAAACGGCCGAACCGAACATCGCCGCGCGCCAGCATGTGCTGACGGTGAAGCTGCCGGACCACGAGATCTGGGTCGATGGCGACAGCGTGCGCCTGACGCAGGTGGTCGGCAACCTGCTGAACAACGCCGCCAAGTTCACGGCGCCCGGCGGCCGCATCGCGCTGGCCGCCTGCCTGGAAGGCGATGAGGCGGTGATCCGCGTGACGGACAACGGCATCGGCATCCCCGCCGAACAGGCGGAAACGATCTTCGACCTGTTCGCCCAGGCCGGCCATTCGCCGGACCGGGTACAGGACGGGCTGGGCATCGGCCTGTCGCTGGTGCGCACGCTGGTCAACCTGCATGGCGGCGACGTAAGCGTGCACAGCGAAGGCACGGGTGAAGGCAGCACGTTCGAGGTGCGCCTGCCCACGCTGCCCCGCACGCCCGCGGCCGACGAATCCGATTGCATCGTCCCGGCCGCGGCGCCGGCCAGGCCGGCCGATGCGCACCGTATCCTCGTCGTCGACGACAACGTCGATTCCGCCGAGATCGTGGCGGCGCTGCTGCAATTCACCGGCCACGAGGTGCACATGGCGCACGACGGCGCCAGCGCGATCGAAGCGGCACTGCGGCTGCGCCCGGACGTGGTCTTCCTCGATATCGGCCTGCCCGACATGAGTGGCGTGGACGTGGCGGCCACGCTGCGCACCTATCCGGAACTGGAGAAAACGGTGCTCATCGCACTGACCGGCTATGGCCAGGACAAGGACCGCATGGGCGCGATGGCGGCCGGCTTCAATCATCATCTGACGAAACCAGTCAACATGGAAACGCTGAACGACACCGTGCGCACGTTCATGCGGAAGCAGTAATGTTGCCGGAAAAATGGGGACGTACCCCATTTTTCCGGCAACATCGCTTTCAGATCGACCACTTGGGCGCCCGATCGAGCACGTGTGGCCCGCTGCAATCTATTTACAGTCGATACATGGATTGTCTGCACCCGGCATGAAAGATCACGTATATTTGACATATCCGTATCCGTATAGACACAGCCTTTGCCATGTCCGCCCTGCCGCAGCATCTCGACATTCACCTGATCCGCATCCTGTACCTGCTGCTGGTGGAAAAGAACGTTTCGCGGGTGGCGTTGAAGCTGAACCAGCCGCAGCCCTCCATTTCGGCCTCGCTGCGCAAGCTGCGCGAGCTGACGGGCGATCCGCTGCTGGTGCGCGGCGCCCGCGGCATGGTGCCTACCCAGCACGGCGAAAGCCTGCTGAAGCCCGCCAAGCGCATCCTCGACGAGACCGAGAACCTGTTCGTCAAGAAGACGCCCTTTGCACCGCAGGAGGAAGCACGCACGTTCAACATCGCCGCGCCGGATTACCTGGACAGCCAGTTCCTGCCAAGCGTGGTGGCGCTGCTGCGGCGCGGCTCGCCGAAGAGCCGCGTCGTCATTCACAGCCTGGGGCCGGGGGTCGACTATGTGCGCATGCTGTCCGATGGCGACATGGACCTGGTCATCGCGAACTGGGATGAACCGCCCCAGCACCTGCACATCTCGAAGCTGTTCGAGGATCCGATCGTCTGCGCGATGCACGCCTCCAGCCCGTACGCCAAGCGCACCGCCGACGATGCGATGACGCTGCATGAATACCTGACGCTGCCGCACGTGGCGCCGTCGCAGATGGTGCAGGGTTCCGTCGGCGTGATCGACGCCTTCCTTGAACGCCAGGGCCTGCACCGCAACGTGGCAGTGGAATCGGCGTACTTCGGCCTGATTCCCTACATGCTGATGCAGTCGGACCTGGTACTGACGACGGGCCGCCAGTTCATGCAGTTCTACGAGAAAACGCTGCCGCTGAAGCTCTTCACGGTGCCCGTGAAATTCCCGCCGATGCGCTTCTACCAGCTGTGGCACGAGCGGGTGCACCAGTCGCCCGAGCACAAGTGGCTGCGCGACCAGGTGACGGCGGCGGCCAAGGCGCTGGTGAAGGGACGATAGCGAACACGGCGCCGCCCCGCTCCACGCGCTGGCCGGCGAAGCCACCAATGACAGAAAGGAGTGAACCATGAAAACAGTCCAACGACGTAACCTCCAATACTTGGCCGGCATCGCCGCCGCGGTGCTGCTGGCAACGGGATGCGCCGGGGTGTCGGGTACCGGAGGCCAGGCGCAGCTGGCCGGCAGCGTCTGGCAGCTCGTCGGCTACCAGGCGGCAGGCGCCGGCACGGCCGAAGTCCGGCCGGCCCGGCCCGATCAGTACCAGTTGCGCTTCGGCGCGGATGGCCGGCTGTCCGCACGCGTCGACTGCAACCAGGGTTCGGGAACCTGGGCCGCCACGCCGGGCGCGGCGGGTGGTGCTTCCGGCAGCCTGATGCTCGGCCCGCTCGCCACGACGCGGATGATGTGCCCCCCGTCGCCGCTTGCCGGGCGCCTGCCGGGCGATATCGAAGCGGTGCGCAGCTACCGGATCGACGGCGGGCGGCTGCACCTGGAGCTGGCCGGTGGCGGCGGCACCTATACGTGGGAACGCATGTCGCCGTGATCCCTGCCGTGCGGGAGAGGGGTTGCGCACTGCAGCCGCACTGCATCAATAACGGCTGGCATCGTGGCCGATTAATGGCTAAGATTGCGCTAACTCTTCGTTGGAGCGCACATGTACCATTCGATGGAATGCCCGCTGATGCGGCGAGCAGCGCTTAGCTGCGCTGCACAAAGCGAGGTCCGATGAGCGCCCCTGGCACCGGCCATCCCTACTTCGACAGGCTGATCGGCCTGGCCCGCGAGAGTGGCCCCGTCACCGTGGCATTGGCCCACCCTTGCGATGCCCATGCGCTGGAATCGGCGCTCGATGCCAGCCGGCTGGGCCTGATCCAGCCGATCCTCGTGGGCCCGCGTGCCAGGATCGAACAGGCCGCCGCCGCCGCGGCTCTCGATATCTCCGCCCTCCCCCTTGTCGACACGCCGCACAGCCATGCCTCCGCGGCACGCGCCGTGGAGATCGTGCGCGAGGGCGGCGCGCAGGCGCTGATGAAAGGCAGCCTGCACACCGATGAGCTGATGGGCGCCGTCGTCTCGGCCACCACCGGGCTGCGCACCGCCCGGAGGCTCAGCCATTGCTTCGTGATGGACATCCCTGGCCATGGCGAGCCGCTGATCATCACCGACGCCGCCGTCAACATCGTGCCCGCGCTGGCCGACAAGGTCGATATCGTGCAGAACGCGATCGACCTCGCGCACATCCTCGGTTTCGGCGAAGCGCGGGTCGCCATCCTGGCGGCGGTGGAAACGGTCAATCCGAAAATGCCCGCGACACTCGATGCGGCGGCCCTGTGCAAGATGGCCGACCGCGGCCAGATCACCGGCGGCATCCTCGACGGACCGCTGGCGATGGACAACGCCATCGACCCGGAAGCGGCCGCGATCAAGCACCTGGTGTCTCCCGTGGCCGGCCGCGCCAACGTGCTCGTCGCGCCGGACCTGGAAGCGGGCAACATGCTGGCCAAGAGCCTTACCTTCATGGCCGGCGCCGGGGCGGCCGGCATCGTGCTCGGCGCCCGCGTGCCGCTGATCCTCACGAGCCGTGCCGACTCTGTGGCCGCGCGCCTCGCATCGTGCGCGGTGGCCGTGCTGGTCGCCCGCCGCAAGCTGGCCGAACCGAAGATCCTGGGCGGCTGACATGCTGGCGCCGAACGATGCCGTGGTGGTCATCAATGCCGGATCGTCGAGCATCAAGTTTTCCCTGTTCCGTGGCGCGGCGCTGGCGCCGGCATTGAAGGGCAAGGTGGAAAACCTGTACGCCGGCAAGACGCGCTTCGTCGCCTCCGATGCCGCCGGCCTGCCGGCGGGAGAACGCACCTGGGACGGCGCGCCGCTCGATCACGAACAGGCCATGGCTTTCCTGATCGACCATGCCGGGGAACACCTGCAAGGCTTGCGGGTGCGTGCGGTCGGCCACCGCATTGTGCATGGCGGCGCGCACTACAGCGGCCCGCAGCGGCTGGACGGCGCCGTGCTCGACGAACTCGAAAAGCTCATCCCCCTCGCCCCATTGCACCTGCCGCATAACCTCGCGCCGGTGCGTGCCGTGATGGCGCTGGCACCGCAGGTGCCGCAGGTGGGCTGCTTCGACACGGCATTCCACACGGCGCAGCCGCCGCTCGCGCAAGCCTTCGCGCTGCCGCCATCGATCACGGAGCGCGGCATCCGGCGCTACGGCTTCCATGGCCTGTCCTACGAATACATCGCCAGCCGCGTGCCGGACTTCGCGCCGCACCTGGCCGGCGGTCGCGTCGTGGCCGCCCACCTGGGCAATGGCGCCAGCATGTGCGCGATGCGTGCCGGCCGCAGCGTCGCCAGCACGATGGGGTTCACCGCCGTGGACGGCCTGCCGATGGGGACGCGCTGCGGCGCGCTCGATCCCGGCGTGGTGCTGTACCTGATCGACGAGCTGGGCATGGACGTGCCGGCGGTGCAGCGGCTGCTGTACCAGCAATCCGGGCTGCTGGGCGTGTCCGGCCTGTCGGCGGACATGCGCACGCTCGAGGCCAGCGACGAACCGCGCGCACGCCTGGCGATCGACCTGCTGGTCTACCGCATCGGCCGCGAACTCGGCTCGCTGGCCGCCGCGCTGGGCGGACTCGATGCCCTGGTTTTCTCCGGCGGCATCGGTGAGAACAGCGTGGCGGTACGCGCCGCCGTGTGCCGCGATGCGGCGTGGCTGGGCGTGTCGCTGGACGAGGCGGCCAACGCCGGCGCTGGTGCCGACCAAATCTCCCGCATCAGCGCCCCTTCCAGCAAGGTCGAGGCGTGGGTGGTGCCGGCCAACGAAGAACTGATGATCGCGCGGCATACGGCTGCGCTGGTGGAGGAAGCATGAGCACTGAAACAGTCCATCCGATCCTGGCGGGAAAGCGCGCGCTGGTCGTCGGCGTGGCGAACGAACACTCGATCGCCTATGGCTGCGCGCTCGCCTTCCGCAAGCTGGGCGCGGAGCTCACGCTGACCTACCTGAACGACAAGGCCCTGCCGCACGTGGCGCCGCTGGCCGAGGCGCTGGGTGCCGAACTGCTGCCGCTGGACGTCGAGCAGCCGGGCCAGCTCGAAGCGGTGTTCGAGGCGCTGGCGCGGCACAGCCGCCTCGACATCGCCGTGCACTCGATCGCGTTCGCGCCGAAAGCCGACCTGCAGGGCGGACTGCTCGACTGCTCGCGCGAATGCTTCCTCCGCGCAATGGATATTTCCTGCCATTCGTTCGTGCGCATGGCGCGGCTGGCCGCACCGCTGATGACGGAAGGCGGCAGCCTGTTCGCCATGAGCTACCACGGTGCGCGGCAGGTGGTGCCAAACTACGACGTGATGGGCCCCGTCAAGGCGGCGCTCGAGGCGTCGTGCCGTTACCTTGCGCACGAACTCGGCCCGAAAGGTATCCGCGTGCATGCGATCTCGCCCGGCCCCCTGAAAACCCGGGCCGCCTCGGGGCTGAAGGATTTCGACCTGCTGCTGGCCGACGCCGTGGCCCGGGCACCGCTCGGGGAACTGGTCGATATCCTGGACGTCGGCAACACCTGCGCCTACCTGGCCACCGACTATGCGCGCCGTCTGACCGGCAGCACGGTGTATGTGGACGGCGGCCTGAATATCATCGCCTGACGCGCCCCGGCAAACAACGGAGAAAACGATGCAGGTCATCCTGATGGGATTGCACGGCGACGCCAGCGCGGACAGCGTGGCATTACCGCTAGATCACCGGCCACGCATGAGAGGAATCACGAAAGGATCACGATGACACGTTCCACCCTGTTGATTGCCGGCGCGGCATTGTGCAGTGCTCTGGCATGGCTGCCGCATGGCGCCGCGGCGGCCGACAAGGTCGAGCGGTACACGGTCGATGCCAGCACGCCGGGCACGAAAACCTTGCGCGGCAAGATCCGTGGTTATGGCACGGCGGAGTACAAGGTGCTGCTGCGGCAGGGGCAGGACCTGACCGTCGGCCTGAAGACGAACTCGCTGTCGAACTACTTCAACATCACGGCGCCGGGCGCGCAGGAAGCGCTGTTCAACGGCTCGATCAACGGGCTGGATTACCGGGGCAAGGTCGAACAGGATGGCGAATACACCGTAAACGTCTACCTGATGCGCAACGCCGCGCGCCGCAATGAACGCGCCAGCTATACGCTCTCCGTGGGCACGCAGCCGTGACGGATAACCGCATGAAGTTCAATATTCCAGCCGGCGCGGCTTGCCTGGCGATGGCGGCGCTGATGTTTGCCGGAACGGCATCGGCACAGGGGCGCACCGTATCGTCCGCGGTGGAACTGGCGCGGCAGTCCGGCAGCCTGAAGCCCGGCGAATGGGTGTGGGCGCCGCGGATCGCGCCAAAGGGCCCGGTGCTGGTCTACGTGGACCTGTCGAAACAGCTGGCCACCGTGTACCGGAACGGCGTGCGCATCGGCGTCGCGACGGTTTCGAGCGGCAAGCCGGGATACCAGACGCCGACCGGCGTATTCACGATCCTGCAGAAGGACGCCAAACACCGCTCCAGCAAGTACAACAGCGCACCCATGCCTTACCAGCAGCGCCTGACCTGGGACGGCGTGGCGCTGCATGCCGGCGGGCTGCCCGGATACCCGGAAAGCCACGGCTGCGTGCACCTGCCGATGGCTTTTGCAAAGCAGCTGTTTTCAGCTACAAGGCTCGGTACCACGGTCGTTGTGGCGGGCGATTCGGCGCACCCCGTGGCGACGGGCGGCGGCGAAGTGCTGGCACCGACCACGCTGGAGCTGGACCGCGATGCGGATTTCTGGACGCCGGAAAAGTCGGCTGAGGGGCCCGTCACGATCGTGCTGTCGCGCGCCGACCAGGCCGCGGTCGTGCTGCGCAACGGCGTGCCGATCGGCCGTTCCGCCGTGACGCTGCCGCGCGACGACGACGCCACGCACGTGCTGACCCTCGCCGGCGGCAGCGGCGACGGGCAGCAATGGATCTATGCCGGCGTGGCCGGCCACGAGGGCGAGGACGGCCAGCCGGTGGACGAAGTGGCCCGCAACCGGGTGCAGATCCCGCCGGACTTCTACCGGCGCGTGAGCGCGCTGCTGGCGCCCGGCGCCACCCTGCTGGTGACCAGCGCTCCTCTCGGCGAAGGCGGCACGGGCAAGCAACTGGCGGTGCTGAGCGGGCAGTAGCTGGCTGGACCGTGGCGCAACGAAGCAGGCGCGCCGAAGCGTGGGTTATCCGCCCTCGCCGATGACCCTGGCACCGGTGACAGGCTCCAGTTTGCACCGGTGACAGGCTCCAGTTTCGGGGAAATGTTTCCAAAATACCGGAGCCTGTCACCGGTTTTGAAGAAACATTGCAAATTAACTGGTGCCTGTCACCGGTTTTCGGGCGGGCTCAGGCATTGATCGTCAGATGCCCCCCTAGCAGCAGCAACGTGAAAAAGAAGCAGCGCCGGAACACCTGCGGCTTGAGCCGCGCGCGCAGCCGGCTACCCAGCGCCAGGCCGGCCAGCGCCGGCAACTGGGCCACGAACGACATGCCGGCACTCGCCGGTTCCCACGCGCCATGCCCGGCCAGCATCGCGGCCAGCGCCAGCGTCGACACCGTGAACGACAGGCCCATTGCCTGCACCAGCTCTTCCTTCTCCATCCCGAGCGCCTGCAGGTAAGGTACCGCAGGCAGCACGAACACGCCGGTGACGGCCGTCAGCACGCCGGTCGCCACGCCAACCAGTGGCCCCAGCCAGGGTTCCTGCGCCGCGCGCACCTGCCAGCGCCACGACGTCAGCCCGAGCAGCGCATACAGCACCAGCGCGATGCCGAGGACCGCCCTGCCATCGCCTTTGGCGAAAAAGGCGCCGCCGAGCAGCATGCCGGCGCACACCCCCAGCAGCATCGGGCGCAGCCGCAGCCACAGCGCATGCAGGCCGCGCCGTTCCAGCATCTGCCACATGTTCGTCAAAAGCGAAGGCACGATGAGGATGGCGGCAGCCTGCAGCGGCGGCATCACGAGCCCCAGCAGGGCCATCGCGACGGTCGGCAGGCCCATGCCGGTCACCCCTTTGACCACGCCGGCAAGCACGAACACCGCGCAGATAAAAATCAGGTTGTTTTCCATGGGCGCAGTATGCCGCCCGTGCCGGAGGCCGGAAATGTGGAATATACTGCCTCAGCCTTCGGATTCGACGAAGGCTGAGAGGACATATGCGGTTCGACCTGACCGACCTGAAACTGTTTTTGCGCGTGGTGGAAAGCGGCAGCATCACGGCCGGCGCCGCGCAGGCCCACCTGGCCCTGGCGTCGGCCAGCGCCCGCGTGCGCGGCATGGAGGATGCCCTTGGCGTGCCGCTGCTGCAGCGCAGCCGCCGCGGCGTGGAGCCGACCGACGCCGGCCGCACGCTGCTGCATCACGCGCGGCTGATCACGCAGCAGATGGAAAAGATGCGTGCCGACCTGGGCGAATACGCCACCGGCCTGAAGGGCCACGTGCGCCTGCTGTGCAATACGTCGGCGCTGACGGAGTTCCTGCCCGATGTGCTGGCCGCGTTCATGGCCGGGCACCCGCAGGTCAATGTCGATCTCGAGGAACGGCTGTCCAGCGACATCGTGCAGGCGATGCGCGACGACCTGGCCGATATCGGCATCGTGACCGACTCGGTCGACAGCAGCGGGCTGGAAACCAGGCTGTTCTGCGAAGACCGGCTGGTGCTGGCGCTGCATCCCGGCCACCCGCTCGGCAAGGGCCTGCGCCGCAATGCCGCGCTGCCCTTCGCGGCCGCGGTGGAACATGACTTCATCGGCCTGGCCGGCGACAGTGCGCTGCAGATGTACCTCGGCGAGCAGGCCACGAAACTGGGCAGGCGGCTGCGCTACCGCGTACGGGTGCGCAGCTTCGACGCGGTGTGCCGCATGGTGGCCAGCGGCGCCGGCCTGGCGGTGCTGCCGGAATCGGCCGTGGTGCGCTCGCGCGACGCGGCCAACCTGAAGGTGGTCAGGCTGGCGGATGCGTGGACGCGGCGCCGCCTGCTGCTGTGCACGCGCAGCTATGCCGACCTGCCGGGCTATGCGCGCGAACTGGTCGATGCGTTGGCGGCCCATGCGACAATATCGGCCTCGCAATGACACGACACGCTATGGAAAACTTCGAACGGCGGCGCGACCGCTTCCAGATGTTCGACGGCATGGACAGCCCGGCCGTCAACCTGTGCTTCCCGCTGGATTTGCCGGACTTCCGGCCCTGGTGCAGGGACAACGGCCTGCCGCCGTTCCACGTGCTGCTGTGCGCCATGCTGCGCGCGGCGATGAAGATCGAGAACTTCCGCTGGCGCATCCATGACGGCGAAGTGTTCGAGATCGACCGCCTGATCCCGTCCTTCACGGTGATCAACCAGCACAACGACCTCAATTTCGCCATGTTCGACTGGTCGGACGACCTGCGCGAATTCGTCGCCCGCGGCAGCGCAGCGCGCGAAGCCGCGTCGAACATGGTGCAGTTCAACGAACCCTATCGTACGCTGTCGCCCCGCGAGGCAAAGCACCAGATGTTCGTCACCTGCATTCCGTGGCTGGCCTTCACGTCGATCCAGCATCCGACGGCGGCGCTGGACTGCCCGGACATCCCTTCGCTGGCGTGGGGCAAGTTCCGCGACGGCGCGCCGGGCGAACTGGTGCTGCCGTTCTCGGTGCAGGCGCACCACGGTTTCGTGGACGGCTTCCACATCCACCAGCTGGCGCAACAGATCGCCGCCGAGCTGGCGGCGATTATCGCGAACTAGACCACCCTCGCCCGTTCGAGCATCGCGTGCAGCAGCACGTTGCAGCCGGCTTCCAGGTGCGCCGGCTGCGCATCCTCGATCTCGTTGTGGCTGATGCCGTCCTTGCACGGCACGAAGATCATGCCGGACGGCGCCAGCCGCGCCGCATAGATCGCGTCGTGCCCGGCGCCGGATACCACGTCCATCGTCGAATACCCCAGCTTCGCGGTGGCGCTGCGCACGGCGCCGACCACGTCCGGGTGGAACGGGCATGGCGGGTAGTACGACACGCGTTCCAGCTTCACGTCGAGGCCCGAGTCGGCCGCGACCTGCGCGACGAACGCCGTCATCTCTTCGTGCATCGTGTTCAGCAGCTCGTCGTTCACGTTGCGCAGGTCGATCGAGAACTTCACCTGGCCGGGGATCACGTTGCGGCTGTTCGGGAACACCTGCATCATGCCGACCGTGCCGCGGCCATAGGGCGGGTAGCGGTTGGCGATCGCCACCACTTCCGGGATGATCCGCGCGGCCACCTGCATCGCGTCGCGCCGCAGGTGCATCGGCGTCGGGCCGGCGTGCGCTTCCATGCCGCTCACCGTGCAGTCGTACCACGACAGCCCCATCACGGCGGGCACCACGCCGATCACCTTGTCGGCATCTTCCAGCACGGGCCCCTGCTCGATGTGCGTCTCGAAATAGGCGCCGATCGGATGGTCGCCCGGCACCTGGGTACCCTTGTAGCCGATGCGTTCCAGTTCCTCGCCGACCGTCCTGCCGTCGACGTCCTTGGCCGCATACGCGTGTTCCAGCGTGAATGCGCCGCAGAAAACGCCGGAACCCATCATCACGGGCACGAAGCGCGAACCTTCCTCGTTGGTCCAGAAGGCCACCTCGATCGGCGCTTCGGTGCGAATGCCATGGTCATTCAGCGTGCGCACCACCTCCAGGCCGGCAAGCACGCCGTAGTTGCCGTCGAACTTGCCGCCGGTCGGCTGCGTGTCGATATGGCTGCCCGTCATCACCGGCGGCAGTGCATCGTTGGTACCGGCGCGGCGCATGAACACGTTGCCGATCTGGTCGACGGTCACCGTCATGCCGGCGGCCTTTGCCCAGCCGACGACGAGGTCGCGGCCCTGCCGGTCCAGGTCCGTCAGGGCCAGGCGCTTCACGCCGCCCTTCTCGGTCGCGCCGATTTGCGCCAGTTCCATCAGCGCATCCCACAGGCGCGGGCCATCGACGCGCAGCGCGTCGATCGCCACGTCGGTCTTTACTGCGTCGGTCATGTCGTTCATTGCTTGTCCCTTCAGCTTGCGGAAACGGGTTGGAATGCCGGGCGTTCCACGTGCCGGCCGGCGCCTTCCACGGCCATCAGCTCGCCGTGGTGGAACACCACCTTGCCGGCGGCGATCGTGGTGCTCGGGATTCCTTTCACGGTGCGGCCCTCGAACACGTTGAAGCCGCCCCTGGCGAACTGCGTCTTCGCCGAGATCGTCCGCGTGCCGGCCGGATCCCAAACGACGACGTCGGCATCGGCACCGGCCTGCACGACACCCTTGCGTGGATAGATGTTGAAGATCTGCGCCGCGTTGGCGGACGTGACCTTGACGAATTCGGATGGCGTCAGCAGGCCGCCGTTCACCCCTTCATCCCAGATCACCGCCATGCGGTCCTCGACGCCGCCGCAGCCGTTCGGGATCTTCGTGAAGTCGTCGCGGCCGGCCGCCTTCTGTTCGGCGCAGAACGTGCAATGGTCGGTAGCGGTCGTGTGCAGGTTGCCCCCACGCAGGCCCTGCCACAAGGCGCGCTGGTGCTCCTTGCCGCGAAACGGCGGGCTCATCACGTGGCCGGCGGCGAAGTCGAAGTCGGGGTTCTGGTAGACGCTGTCGTCGATGATCAGGTGCCCGGCCAGCGCTTCGCCGTACACGCGCTGGCCGGCCGCGCGGGCGCGCGTGATGGCATCGAGCGATTCCTTGCACGACACATGGACGATGTACAGCGGCGTTTCCAGCACGCTGGCGATGGCGATCGCGCGATTGGCCGCCTCCGCTTCCACGGCCGGCGGCCGCGACAGCGGATGCGCCGCCGGCCCGGTGATGCCCTTGGCCAGCAGGTCGCGCTGCAGCTGGTACACCAGTTCGCCGTTCTCCGCATGCACGGTGGGGATCGCGCCCAGCTCCAGCGAGCGGCGGAAGCTTTTCACCAGCGTTTCGTCGTCCGCCATGATGGCGTTCTTGTACGCCATGAAATGCTTGAAGCTGTTCACGCCATGGTCGCGCACCAGCACGCCCATCTCTTCGTGCACCCGGTCGGACCACCAGGTGATCGCCACGTGGAAGGTGTAGTCGCCGGCCGCCTTGGCGGCCCAGCCGCGCCACTGGTGGTAAGCCTCCAGCAGCGATTGCTGCGGATTCGGGATCACGAAATCGATGATCGTGGTGGTGCCGCCAGCCAGGCCGGCCGCCGTTCCCGTATAAAAATCGTCCGCCGTCACGGTACCCATGAAGGGCAGGTTCATGTGCGTGTGCGGATCGATCCCGCCGGGCATCACGTACTGGCCGGCTGCGTCGATGACTTGCGCGCCCGCCGGCGCATCCAGCTTGTCGCCGACGGCGACGATCCGGTCGCCCTCGCACAGCACATCGGCACGGAAGGCGCGGTCGGCGTTGACGACGGTACCGCCTCGGATGATCAGGCTCATTTGGTGTCTCCGTTCAGGACTGGCGTGGCGGGACGGAACGCGGCCAGCTGCATCATCGCCGCGTAGGCGACGGCCGCGATCGCAATGCCCACGAACCAGGCATAGGTATAGATGGTCTTGAAGGTTGCGCCGACATCGGGGAACGCGGCGGGGAAAGCCGCGTTCAGGAAGCCGGGGATGTTCGGCAGCACGCCGAGGACGAAGGCGATGACGGCGGCCATGTTCCAGCCGGTGCCGTACGAGTAGATGCCGTGTTCACGGTACAGCTCCGCGACATCCAGCTCGGTCTTGCGCACCAGGTAGTAGTCGACGATCAGCACGCCGGCGATGGGACCCAGCAGCGCCGAATAGCCGATCAGCCACGTGAAGATGTAGCCCTGCGTGGTTTCCAGCAGCTTCCACGGCATCATCGCCAGCGCGATGCCGGCGGTGATGTAGCCGCCGGTGCGGTACGAGATGCGCTTTGGCGCCAGCGCCGAAAAATCGTAGGCGGGGCCGACGAGGTTGGCGGCCAGGTTGACGCTGACCGTGTCGACCAGCAGCACGATCAGCGCGACCAGCACGGCCACGCCGGTCATCCGCGCGGCCAGGTCCACCGGATCCCACAGCGCCTTGCCGTACAGGACGACGGTGGCCGACGTGACGATCACGGCCAGCGCCGCCAGCAGGCCCATCGGCACCGGCAGACCGATCGACTGGCCCACGATCTGGTCCTTCTGCGACTTGGCGAAGCGGGTGAAGTCGGGAATGTTCAGCGCCAGCGTGGCCCAGAAGCCCACCATCGCCGTCAGCGACGGCCAGAACGCGGTCCAGAACTGGCCTTCCTTCGGCTGGCCCGGCGCGAACTGCGAAGGCTTGTCCAGCATCGGGCCGAAGCCGCCCGCCTTGTCCCAGACCCACCACAGCAGCACGAAGCAGATCAGGATCTTCAGCGGCGCCGTGTACGTCTCCAGCTTGCGGATCGAGTCCATGCCGTGGACGATGTAGTACATCTGGATCGCCCAGAACGCCAGGAAGCACAGCAGCTGCGCGCCATTGATGCCGAGCCAGCCGATCTTGTCGCCGCCGATCGGCGCTCCCATCAGCACGCCCAGCAGCGTGTAGATCATGCTGCCGCCGAACCATGTCTGGATGCCGTACCAGCCGCAGGCGACGATCGCGCGCAGCAGCGCCGGCAGCTTGGCGCCGTCGGTGCCGAACGACGCGCGCGCCAGCACCGCGTACGGAATGCCGTACTTGGTCCCGGCATGGCCGATCGCCAGCATCGGCACCAGCACGATGGCGTTGGCCAGGAACACGGTCATCACCGCCTGCCACGCCGACATGCCGCCTTCGACGAGGCTGGCGGACAGCGTGTACGCGGGAATGCACATCACCATGCCGACCCATAACGCCGCGAAGTGGTACCACAGCCAGGTGCGCTGGGCGGCGGACGTGGGCGCGAGGTCTTCGTTCCACAGGTGGGGGTTGGCTTTGATGTCGTGGCTCACTGGCGGCTCTCCTGGGTTCATGTGCTCTTTCAGGTCTTGGTATCAGACACCTTTTCGGAGCATCATCCCGACAAGGTGTCTGATACCGGTTTTTTTATGAGGCAACGTCAAGCGGCGGTCGGCACCTGTTCCGCCCGCGGATTGCGCGGATCCTGCGTCCAGTTCATGTACGCCTTGCCGGTCTGCTGCGGCACCATCGTGATGCAGCCCTGCACCGGGCACGTGATCTCGCACAGGTTGCAGCCCACGCATTCGCTGTCGATGACTTCATAGGTGCGCTTGCCGGTGGCCTCGTCCACCAGGCGGGCGACGGCCTGGTGCGACGTGTCCTCGCAAGCCACGTGGCACTTGCCGCAGCCGATGCAGTCGGCCTGGCTGATGTGCGCGATCGTCTTGAAGTTCATGTCCAGGTACTTCCAGTCGGTCGTGTTCGGCACCGCCCGGCCGCGGAACTCCTCGATGGTGCGGTAGCCCTGCGTCTCCATCCAGCGCGACAGGCCATCCTTCATCTCTTCGACGATGCGGAAGCCATGCAGCATCGCCGCCGTGCACACCTGCACGCAGCCGGCGCCCAGCGCGATGAACTCGGCGGCGTCGCGCCAGTTGTTGATGCCGCCGATGCCGGAGATCGGCAGGCCGCGCGTTTCCGGGTCGCGCGCGATCTCGGCCACCATGTTCAGCGCGATCGGCTTCACGGCGGTGCCGCAGTAGCCGCCGTGCGTGCTGGCAGAACCGACGGTGGGCAGCGCCACCATCCGCTCCAGGTCGATCGACGTGATCGAGTTGATCGTGTTGATCAGCGAGACGGCATCGGCGCCGCCGCTCTTCGCGGCGCGTGCCGGGTGGCGGATGTCGGTGATGTTAGGCGTCAGCTTGACGATCACCGGCAGCCTGCTGTGCTTCTTGCACCACGCGGTGACCATGCCCACGTACTCCGGCACCTGGCCCACGGCGGCGCCCATGCCCCGCTCGGGCATGCCGTGCGGGCAGCCGAAGTTCAGTTCGATGCCGTCCGCGCCGGTCGCTTCCACCTTCGGCAGGATGTCGGCCCAGTAGTGTTCCTCGCACGGCAGCATCAGCGACACGACGATCGCCCGGTCCGGCCATGCTTCCTTGACGGCGGTGATTTCGCGCAGGTTGATGTCCAGCGAACGGTCGGTGATCAGCTCGATGTTGTTGAAGCCGATGACTTCGCGGTTCTTGCCGTAGATGGCGGAGTAGCGCGACGACACGTTGACGGCCGGCGGATCCTCGCCCAGCGTTTTCCACACCACGCCGCCCCACCCCGCCTCGAAGGCGCGGATCACGTTGTAGGCCTTGTCGGTGGGCGGCGCGGAGGCGAGCCAGAACGGGTTCGGCGACTTGATGCCGCAGAAGTCGACGGCCAGGTTGCTGTATTCGGTGCTCATTACGCTGCCTCCAGTTTCGATTGAAGTTCGGCATGGATCGCCATTGCGGCCAGCTTGCCGTGCTGCACGGCCTGCACCGTCAGGTCCTGTCCCGGCGCGACGCAGTCGCCGCCCGCGTAGATGCCCGGCAGCGCCGTGCGGAAATGTTCGTCGACGTGGATGCGGTCGCCGTCGCGCTTCAGCAGCGTCGCGAGCGGATCGGCCAGTGCCCCATCGTCCATCGTCTGGCCGATCGCCTTGAAGATGGCATCGGCGGCAATCTCGAACGTTTCGCCGCTGCCCACCAGGCGGCCGCCCTCCAGGCGCGTTTTCTCGAAGCGCATGCCCTGCACGCGTCCGGCCGCATCGAGCAGCACCTGCTGCGGCTGGGCCCACGTGCGCATCCGCACCTGGTTGGCCTTGGCGATGTCCTGCTCGTGCTGCGTGGCGCTCATCGCATCGAAGCCGCGGCGGTAGACCAGCGTCACCTCTTCCGCGCCGAGCCGCTGGATCTGCACGGCCATGTCGATCGCCGTGTTGCCGGCACCGATCACGATCGCGCGCTTCGGCACCGGCAGTGCGGCGAGATCGTCCGCCTGGCGCAGCGCGGCGATGTAGTCGACGGCGGCGAGCAGGCCTGGCGCGTCCTCGCCCGTCAGGCCCAGCTGCCTGCTGGCGCCGAGGCCCAGGGCGAGGAACACGGCATCGTAGTTCGCGTGCAGGTCTTTCAGGTGGAGGTTGTCGCCCAGCTTCTGCCCGAGGCGGATCTCGATGCCGCCGATGCCCATCAGGAAGTCGACCTCGCGCTGCGCGAAATCGTCGGTGAGCTTGTACTTTGCGATGCCGTATTCGTTCAGGCCCCCGGCCTTGTCTTGCGCCTCGAACACGACGACGTCGTTGCCCAGCATCGCCAGGCGGTGCGCGCACGACAGGCCCGCCGGGCCGGCGCCGACGACGGCGACCTTGCGTCCGGTGGCCCTGGCGCGCTGGAACGGGTGTTCCGTGAAGCTCATGTTGTCGGTGGCGTAGCGCTGCAGCAGCGCGATCTTCACCGGCTGGCCTTCGGCATCGTGGTTGCGCACGCAGGCGTCCTCGCACAGGATCTCGGTGGGGCATACGCGCGCGCAGCTGCCGCCGAAGATGTTCTGCTTCAGGATGCCGAGCGCGGCGCCGTCGACGTTGCGGTCGTGGATATTGCGGATGAAGCTGGCCACGTCGATGTCGGACGGGCAGATGCGCGTGCATGGCGCGTCATAGCAGTACAGGCAGCGCGCCGCTTCGATCGCGGCCTGGCGGGCATTGAGCGGCGGGGCGAGGTCGGTGAAGTGGGTGGCCAGCTCGCTGTTCGAGGAGCTGGGGTGCGGAATGTAGTTGAGTGAGTCGAGCATGGTTCTGGTTCCTGGCTGAGCTGGGTGAGATCCTGACTGCACTGTGCGGGTGAAAGGCTGGGGTCAGTCCCCATGCGGGGACGGACCCCGGACCGCATCGGCCGCTGACTTTGGGGGTCGCTTACTTCATCTGTGGGAATGCAAATTCCGCGCCAGCGGTAGCCGTGTTGGGCCACCGCTGCATCACGGCCTTGTGACGCGTGTAGAAGCGCACGCCTTCCGGGCCGTATGCATGGTGGTCACCGAACATGCTGCGCTTCCAGCCGCCGAAACTGTTGAACGCCATCGGCACCGGCAGCGGCACGTTGACGCCCACCATGCCCACCTGGATCTGCCGCACGAACTCGCGCGCCACGCCGCCGTCGCGCGTAAACACGGCCACGCCGTTGCCGTATTCGTTGCGGTTGATCAGTTCCACGGCGCTGCCGACGTCCGGCAGCCGCATCACGCACAGCACGGGGCCGAAGATTTCCTCCTTGTAGATCGTCATGTCCGGCGTGACGTGGTCGAACAGCGTGCCGCCGACGAAGAAGCCGTTGGGCCGGTCCGCGACCTTGAAGTTGCGGCCGTCGACGACCAGCTTCGCGCCCTGCTCCACGCCCTCGCCGATCAGTCGTTCGATACGCTGCTTGGCGGCGAGCGTGACGACCGGTCCCATTTCGGCGTCATGCGCCATGCCGTCGCGTACTTTCAGTGCGGCCGTGCGCCGTTCCAGTGCACTCACCAGCGCATCGCCCGCATCGCCGATCGCCACGACGACGGAGATCGCCATGCAGCGTTCGCCGGCCGAGCCGTAGGCGGCGCCCATCAGCGCGTCGACCGCCATGTCCATGTCGGCATCGGGCATCACGACCATGTGGTTCTTGGCGCCGCCCAAGGCCTGCACGCGCTTGCCGTATGCGCTGCCTTTCGCATAGATGTATTCGGCGATCGGCGTGGAACCGACGAAGCTCACGGCCTGTATGTGCGGGTGTTCGAGCAGCGCGTCGACGACCAGCTTGTCGCCCTGCACGACGTTGAATACGCCATCGGGCAAGCCCGCTTTCTTCAGCAATTCGGCATGCAGCAGCGATGGCGAAGGATCGCGCTCCGAAGGCTTCAGCACGAAGGTGTTGCCGCATGCGAGCGCCACCGGGAACATCCACATCGGCACCATCACGGGGAAGTTGAACGGCGTGATGCCGGTGACCACGCCGAGCGGCTGGCGCATCGACCAGGCATCGATGCCGCGCGCGATCTGGTCGGTGAATTCGCCTTTCAGCAGTTGCGGAATGCCGACCGCGAATTCGACAACCTCGATGCCGCGCGCCACTTCGCCGCGCGCATCGGCCAGCGTCTTGCCGTGTTCGCGCGTCAGCATCGCCGCGAATTCCTCGGTGTGCTGCTGGCACAGCTGCAGGTACTTCGCCAGCACGCGGGCACGCGCCAGCGGCGGCGTGTCGGCCCAGGCGGGGAATGCCGCGTGGGCGGCCTGCACGGCGGCATCCACTTCGTCCACGCTGCCCAGCGCCACGCGGGCCACCGGTTCGCCGAGCGCGGGGTTGTAGACGTCGGCGTAGCGGCCGCTGCGCGTGTCGGCTTTCGCGCCATTGATGTAATGGGTGATGGTATCCAGGTCGCTCATCTTGTTCTCGTTTCAGGTTATGTAATGTCGGGACGGCGCGGTACTACGACAGCAATGGTCACGACCGCAAGGGTCACGACAGCAGCGTGTCCGCCGGCACGTAGTCGTAGCCCAGGTCGCGGGCCACGGCTTCGTAGGTGACCTGGCCGTGGCAGACGTTCAGGCCGTTCTTCAGGTGCGCATTCGCTTGCAGTGCCTTCCTCCAGCCCTTGTCCGCCAGCGCCAGCGCATGCGCGATGGTGGCGTTGTTCAGTGCGAACGTGGACGTGCGGGCGACGGCGCCCGGCATGTTCGCGACGCAGTAATGCACCACGCCGTCGACGACGAAGGTGGGTTGTTCGTGCGTCGTCGCGTGCGAGGTTTCGAAGCAGCCGCCCTGGTCGATCGCCACGTCGACCACGACGGCGCCCTGCTTCATCTTCGCCACCATCTGGCGCGTGACCAGCTTGGGCGCGGCGGCACCGGGCACCAGCACGCCGCCGATGACGAGGTCAGCATCCAGTACCGCTTCCTCGATCGTGTGCGCGTTCGAATACATCGTCTGCACGCGGTTGCCGAACACCAGGTCGAGCTGGCGCAGGCGATCGACGTTCTTGTCGAGCACGGTCACGCGCGCACCCATGCCGACGGCGATCTGCAGCGCATTGGTGCCGACCACGCCGGCGCCGATGATGGCCACGTGGCCCGGCGCCACGCCGGGCACACCGCCCAGCAGCAGGCCCATGCCGCCCTTCGATCTTTCCAGGTGCGCCGCGCCGGCCTGCACGGCCATGCGCCCCGCCACTTCACTCATCGGCGCCAGCAGCGGCAGGCCGCCGTTCGGGCCGGTGATGGTTTCATAGGCGATGCACACGGCCTTCGATTCGACCAGCGCCTTCGTCTGCGCGGGATCGGGCGCCAGGTGCAGGTAGGTGTACAGGATCTGGCCTTCGCGCAGCATCGCGCATTCCTGCGGCTGCGGCTCCTTGACCTTGACGATCATGTCGGCGCGTTCGAAGATTTCCCGCGCGCTGTCGACGATCGTGGCGCCCGACGCTTCGTACATCGCATCGGCCAGGCCGATCGCGGCGCCGGCATTGCGTTCGACGAGCACGGGGTGGCCGCGCAGCGTCAGCTCCTTCACGCTGGCCGGGGTGAGGCCGACGCGGGATTCCTGGTTCTTGATTTCCTTGGGTACGCCTACGAGCATGGTATGTCTCCTGTTAGGCTTTATCGGGTGATGCGGTGCTTCATTATGCGTTTGCATTCCGACATTGAAGAGTCGGTGTAAGGAGTGATGGCATGCATGCCATCACCGCTTGGCAGGCGCGGAGCATGCTCCGCGAAACCCCTGCCAAGCCACCGGTGTTCGGCAGCCAACTCTTATCGCTTGTGGCGACGGTCCGCTTGCAGGCTGCCGGATCAGAGGTTCAGTCCAGATCCTTCAGGATCTTCGCCAGCTTGCCGAACAACTCGTCGATGTGCGCCTTCTCGAACACCAGCGGCGGCGACAGCGCGATGATGTCGCCGGTGACGCGAATGAGCACGCCGTCGGCGAAGGCCTTCTTGAAGGCGGTGTAGGCGCGCATGCCCGGCTTGCCCGGAATCGGGGCAAGCTCGATGCCGGCGATCAGGCCGATGCAGCGCAGGTCGATCACGTTCGGCAGGCCCTTCAGCGAGTACACGGCATCGGCCCAGTACTCCTGCAGCCCGGCCGCATGGTCGAGGATCTTCTGTTCCTCGAACACCTCGAGCGTGGCGAGCGACGCGGCGCAGGCCAGCGGGTGGCCGGAGTACGTGTAGCCGTGGAACAGTTCGATGCCGGCCGGCGCATCCATGAACGCGTCGTGCACGAAGCCCTTGGTGAACACGGCGCCCATCGGCACGGTGCCGTTGGTGAGGCCTTTCGCGGTGGTCATCATGTCCGGCTCGACGTCGAAATAGTCGGCCGCGAACGGCGTCGTCATGCGGCCGAAGCCGGTGATCACTTCATCGAAGATCAGCAGGATGCCGTGCTTCGTGCACAGCTCGCGCAAGCGCTTCAGGTACCCCTTCGGCGGGATCAGCACCCCGGTGGACCCGGCCACCGGCTCGACGATCACGGCGGCGATGGTCGAGGCGTCGTGCAGCGCGACGATGCGTTCCAGTTCGTCCGCCAGGTGCGCGCCGTATTCGGGCTCGCCGCGCGTAAAGGCGTTCTTTTCCAGGTTGTGCGTGTGCGGCAGGTGGTCGACGCCCGGCAGCAGGGTGCCGTACTGCTTGCGGTTGCCGGCGATGCCGCCGACCGAGATGCCGCCGAAGCCCACGCCGTGATAGCCGCGCTCGCGGCCGATCAGCCGGGTACGTGCCGGTTCGCCGCGCGCCTTGTGGTACGCCAGCGCCATCTTGAGGGCCGTGTCCACCGCTTCCGATCCCGAGTTGGTATAGAACACGTGGCCGAATTTGTGGTTCGTGTAGGCCATCAGCTTTTCGGCCAGTTCGAACGCGGTCGGGTGGCCCATCTGGAAGGTGGGCGCGAAGTCCAGCGTGCCCACCATCTCGCGCACCGCCGCCACGATCCTCGGCTGCGCATGGCCGCACGGCACGCACCACAGGCCGGCGGTGCCGTCGAGCACCTGGTTGCCGTCGATATCCCTGTAGTGCACGCCGGCGGCGGAGACCAGCAGCCGGGGGCTGGCCTTGAAGTCGCGGTTATTCGTGAAAGGCATCCAGAAGGCGCCCATCGAATCGGGGTAAGGCGTGGACGAGGATGCCGGCTGCTGTGCGGACAAGTTTTCTGGTCGGTTCATGCGATCTCCCATCGGGCCGGTTGGCCCTAAAATTATTTACCAGTTGGCAAAATGATGATGCAATAATAGACACGCCGTTGACTATGTCACATATACACAATCGGCAAGGCGTTCCAACCGTACTGGTCTGAAAAACACTACAGTTCAAACGATGGCAAGCAGACGAATGACCGCGCCGGAAATATCGGCGCCGATGGCATGGCCCGCGATCGCCATCGAGCGGGCCAGCAAGGGCAGCCTGGTCGACAAGATCGTTGCCGTGCTGACGGGCATGATTTCGGGCAAGGAGCTGCGCATCGGCGCGAAGATGCCGTCCGTACGGCAATTCGCGAAGTGTAATGGCGTGAGTACCTTCACAGTCGTCGAGGCGTACGACCGGCTGGTCAACCTGGGCCTGCTGACGTCGCGGCGTGGTTCCGGCTATTACGTGGCGCGGCACGACATTGCGCCGCACCTGCCGCCGGTGGCCGTGGCCGGGCCGGCCACGGTCGACGCGCTGACCTCCGACCTGTACTCCGGCGTGTCCGATGCGCTGCCGGTGGGCGCCGGCTGGCTGCCGCCCGAATGGTATGGCGAGGACACCATCCTCGATGCGGTGCGCCATGCGATGCGCATTCCCGCCAACCGCCTGCGCGGCTACGGCCACCCGCTGGGCTTCCCGGCGCTGCGCCAGCACATTGCGGCCGTGCTGACGGACGAACTGTTTCCCGCCGAGGCGGACCAGGTGCTGCTGACGCACGGTGCCACCCACGCGTTCGACCTGATACTGCGCACGCTGACGCGGCCCGGCGATACCGTGTTCGTCGAGGATCCCGGCTACAGCAACCTGCTGTCGCTGATCCGCCACCATGGCTGCAATGCGGTCGGCATCCCGCGCGGCGAGCATGGCCTGGACCTGGATGCGCTGGCCGCGCAGGCGCGCCAGGCACAGCCCAAGCTCATGTTCGTCAACACGGTGCTGCAAAATCCGCTCGGCACCTCGCTGTCGCAGGCGCAGGCGCACCGGCTGCTGGCGATGGCCGAGCAGTTCGACTTCTGGCTGGTGGAAGACGACATCTACCGCGACCTTGCCGGCAGGGGCGAAGCGTCGCTGGCGGCAATGGACGGCCTGCGGCGCGTGATCCGCGTCGGCAGCTTCTCGAAGACGCTGTCGCCGGTGCTGCGGGTCGGTTCGATCTGCGCCTCCGGCTCGCTGATGCCGGAACTGGTGCGGGTGAAGATGCTGACCGGCCTGACGACTTCGGAGGTCAACGAACGCGCCGTGTACCACGCGGTCACGGGACGCGCCTATCGCCGGATGGTGGACCGGCTGGTCGCCCAGCTGGACGCCGGCCGCGAGCGCACCATCGAAGCGCTGGCCGACGTGGGCATGGCGCCGCTGGCCCGGCCACGCGGCGGCATGTTCGTTGCCGCCGGCTGGAACGTGCCGCCGGCGCCTGATTGCAACGCCCGCACCATCGCCGATGCCGCCCTGCGGGCCGGTATCCTGCTGTCGCCGGACGAATTCTTCCTGCTGCGGCCCAGCACGACGGTCTGGTTCCGCTTCAACGTGGCGTATGCGCACGACCCCGTGCTGCGCGCCTTCCTGCAAGCCGCCTTCGAACCACTGTCACGGAGAACGCCATGAATGGCAAGAACGGCAAGAACGGCAAGAACGGCAAGAACGAAGCATCCGCCACCGCCACCTCGCGCCGCATGCAGAACCGCGACCGGCTGGAGGCGGACATCGCCGCGGTCGCGGTGCGCATATTTGCCGAATGCGGCTACGAAGGAACGTCGGTGGCGGCCATCGCGGAAGGCGCAGGACTGTCGAAGCAGAACCTGATGTACTACTTCCCGACCAAGCAGGAGCTGTACCGCCGCGTGCTGGACGATGTGCTGGACGAATGGCTGGAACGCATGTCGAGCCTGGCGCAGGGCGCGGCCGATGGCGCCGGCGACCCGGCCGACCTGCTGCGCGCCTATGTGCAGGCCAAGCTGCGCTTCTCGCAGGAGCAGCCTTACGCGTCGCGCGTGTATGCGATGGAAGTGATCGGCGGTGCCAGGCTGTATGGAGAGCAGATCAGGGAGCGCGTGGTCCCGGTGCTCAAGCGCGACATCGAGGTGTTCGAGAGTTGGATCGCCGCCGGCCGCATCGCCGCCGTGAACGCCACGCACCTGCTGTTCGCGATCTGGGCGATGACGCAGTCCTATGCGGACTTCGCCGCGCAGATGGCGCTGGTGCTGGACCGGCGCCAGTTGCTGGACAAGGATTACCGGGACGCCGGGGACACCATCGTCAGGCTGGTGCTGGCGGCGACCCGGCCCGGCGGCTGAAGGGTGCGATGCCGGGCCGCCGGGATGATGGCGCTCAGCGCGTAAAGCACTCGCGGCGGCGCGCACGGCCCACGCCGAACACCGCCAGGCCGGCCATGATCATCGCGACCATGGTCGGTTCCGGTACCGGCGACAGGGAATCGACGTTGCCGGTGAACGGCTGCACGTGCACCTGGGCGCGCAGGTCCAGCGCGTTGGCGAACAGGCCGCCTTCGATATCGGCGGTATTCGTGACCAGTGCATCGGTGGCCAGTACGGTGCCGCCGAACTGCGAACTGATCGTCAGGCTGGTCGCATCGTAGAAGTTCCAGATCACCTGGCTGCCGACGTTTCGGGCGCTGCCGCCAAGGAAATTGGCGTGGATCGAGGCGCTCTTGATATCCGTATTCATGATGACGGTGGTGGCACCGTTCAGCTTGAAGTCGAACTCGTTTGCCGCGAACAGGGTGTCGTCGATGCCGGTCAGGTCGAACACGGCCACGCCGGTGGCATCGGCAACGGCCGAGAAGGTGGCTTTCGAGCCGTCGAACTTGACCGTGCTGCCGGTCGAATCCAGTCGCGACAGCGAATTCGACAGGTTGTTCAGTACGCCGCCGAAATTGGTGGACGTGGCGGCGGCGTTGGCGGTGGCCATCCCGGCCGTCATGCCGGCGAGCGTGCCACCGTTGATGGGCGAATTCGTCACCGTGCCGGTCACCAGGCCGCCACGGTCGAGCCTGGAATCCACAACATTGCCCGCGACATACGCGGCGCCGTTGAACGTCGTGCCGGAAACGTTGCCGTTGATGACGCTGCTGCCATCGTTCACCAGCAGGTTGCTGGCCGAACCGTTGATGACGGCCCCGCCCTGGTTCACCATCAGGTTACCCTGGCCCCATTGGTTCTTGCTGCCGACGACCGAGCCGGCGGTGAGGCCGGCGTAGTCGGATTTCGGCGCCGCGCCGAGCTGGTTGCCGTACTGGCCATCGGTGACGGTGCCGGCGGCCCAGGTGCGCCCATGGACGTGGCCGCCCGGACGGGCCGTGATGTCCGTGAGCGACACGGCATTCATCTGGTTCAGTACCTGGGTGGCCGTCAGCGGCGCCGGGGCGGCATGGGCGATGGCAAACGCGGCGGACAGTATGGCGGCAATGGTCAGTCGTAGCATGGATTCCCTGAGATGTTTGTTATATGAAATATAAATTTCCTATAGGATACCATGGGGCACCTTTCGGCTTGCGTCGAGTCAAGGAAAATGCTGATTGTTGGTAATTTTTGTTGCGTTTTTCGTAGTGCCGGCTCCCATCCGTCCGCCATCGCCGCAATTCATCCCTCCGGAATCGCCGTTTATCGGCTGGCCGTTCCACCCTGCCGGCGGGCGCGCTACAGTGCGGTCATCGATTGAAGGAGAACCTGCTCATGAAGACCATCAACAAAACCTGCACCGAAACCCTGCGCGACGCCTATGACGCAACCGTGCGGATCGTACGGCACGCGATGCGCCGCCTGGAGCGCATGCCCTGGCCGACCCTGCTGGCCGTCTGCGTGATGCTGGCCCTGCTGGTTACGGTGCTGCCGCTGGCGCTGACGCTGTTCGTGCTGTTCCTGCTCGTGAAGCTGGTGGCGGGCGCACTGGGCGGTAAGCGGAACGGGCCGCGCCACCGCGAACATGCCCAGCCCAGCGGCCAGTAAGTTCACGCGATTTCGAAGGCAGACGGGTTGGCAATGAAGACAGCAACGACCGGCGCCCGCGGCGCCCTGGGATTCGTGCGCGAGCTGGGCGACACCGCCAGCTCGCTGTGGTGGCAATTCTTCGACTGGCTGGCCCAGGTGCCGATGCGCCAGCTCGTGGTGACCTGGGTGCTGGCAACGCTGCTGGCCTGCACCCCGGTGATCCACCCGGAGCAGGTGGTGGCATTCATCTTCATCTCGCTGGGCCTGAAGGTGCTGGCGGGCGGCAAGCGCAAGGCCGAGATCGAGGCGCGCCGTGCTTCCGAGCAGGCCGGCACCGAAGAGCTGGAACGCCGGCTGGTGGAAGCGCGGATGGCCGCGCTGCAGGCCCAGGTGGAGCCGCATTTCCTGTTCAACACGCTGGCGCTGATCGGCCAGCTGATCGAGACCGATCCGCCGCAGGCGGCGCGCATCCACCAGCACCTGATCGATTACCTGCGCTCGACGTTGCCGCAGATGCGCGCGCGCGGCAACGGCACGCTGGGCCGGCAGATCGGGCTGTCGCGCTCCTACCTGGCGATCATGCAGGCACGCATGAAGGCGCGGCTGGCCGTGTCGATCGACGTGCCGCCCGAACTGGAAAGTGCCACGTTCCCGCCGATGATGCTGCAGATCCTGATCGAGAACGCCATCAAGCACGGGCTGGAACCGAAGATCGAAGGCGGCCGGATCGATATCCGCGCCTCCGCCACCGGCGCGATGCTGCAGGTGGACGTGCAGGACGACGGCGTGGGCTTCTCGTGCTACGCCGGCGACGGCATCGGCCTGGCCAATGTGCGCGAGCGGCTCAAGCTGATGTACGGCACGCGTGCCGAACTGCAGATCGAAACGCCGCCCGAAGGCGGCTGCCGGGCCGCCATCCGGGTGCCGTTCGCGCCGGACATCTTCGCGCAAAAGCCGATGGGAACGTCCCCATGAGCAGCCCCACCGCCCTGATCGCGGACGACGAAGAACCGATGCGCGACATGCTGCGCACGCGGCTGCGCGAATGCTGGCCGGAGCTGGCGATCGTGGCCGAGGCGTCGAACGGCGTCGAAGCGATCGCGCTGGCCGGCCAGCACCAGCCGGACGTGGTGTTCCTCGATATCCGCATGCCCGGCCTTTCCGGCATCGAGGCGGCGCGCATGCTGTTCAACCGCTGCCACATCGTGTTCGTCACCGCCTACGACCAGTATGCGATCGAGGCGTTCGAACAGGGCGCGCTCGACTACCTGCTGAAACCGGTCGGCGGCGAACGGCTGAGGACCACGTGCGCGCGGCTCAAGGAACGCATCGGGCAGCAGCCGAACGATATCGCGGCGCAGCTGTCGCGGCTGCTGGACGGGCGAGCCGGCGCCGCTGAATCGGGCCGCGGCGGCAAGCGCGACTACCTGCACTGGATCCAGGCCCAGGTCGGCAGCAGCTTGCGGATGATCAGCACACGCGAGATCCTGTTCTTCCAGGCCGACGAAAAGTACACCCGCGTGCAGACGTCGCAGGGCGAGGTTTTGATCCGCAAGACCCTGAAGGAACTGGCGGACGAACTGGATCCGGACGAGTTCTGGCGCATCCACCGCTCCACGCTGGTGCGCGTCGATGCGATCGCGGAAGTGACGCGCGACCTGCGCGGGCGGCAGATGCTGCGCGTGAAAAACTTCCCCGAGCAGCTCGAAGTCAGTCGCGGCAACACCCATTTATTCCAGCAAATGTAAGCCGTTGTGCGGCCGCTCATGTGTTGCGCTCATGTGTTGCGCTCATGCGTTGCGCCCATGCCGGCCGGCAGTACCTGACTTTGCTTGCCCCTGCTTGTGCGCTGGTCTATATTGGGATTTCGCCTACCAGGAACCCGCAACAGAACAGGGAGAAGCGCAATGACGACGACATGGGATATGGGAGATGGGGCTGAACCCAGGACGACGGCACCCACGATGACCATACCGAGGCAAACGCGCGCAACCATCATGCCTTGCCTGCGCTACCGCGACGCCCCCGCCGCCATCGAATGGCTGTGCAGCACGCTGGGCTTCGAAGCCACCCTCGTGGTGCGCAACGAGGATGGCACGGTGGCCCATGCCCAGCTTTCCTACGGCAACGGCATGATCATGCTGGGCTCGGTTTTCGATACCGACTATGGGCGCCTGCTGAAGCAGCCTTCGGAAACGGGCGGGTTCGTCACCCAGGGCGCCTACCTCGCCGTCAACGATGCCGATCGGGTGCACGAGCGCGTGATGGATGCCGGCGGCGAAGTCGTGCTGCCGCTGCAGGACGAAGACTACGGCGGCCGCGGCTTCACGTGCCGCGACCCGGAAGGGCATGTGTGGAGCATCGGCACCTACGATCCGTGGGCCGAGGCCGAACGGCCGCGCTGACCGGCCCGCTTTCAGGCCAATGCGTCGCTCAGTTAGTCGCTCAGTGCGCCGATCAGGGCACCATCGGCGACCTGTACCGGCTTGATGCCGATCAGGTCACGGTACAGCGGCGGCAATGCTTTGCACAGCACGTCGAGCTCGGCCGGCGCCATGCCCGGCCGCACGTACTGGAACTGGGTCGGATTATCCGGCGGCAGCGCACCTTCCATCGTCGAACCATAGGCGCCCAGCTCCATGAAGCTGAGCGGGCTGTCGTCCGGCCCCACGGCCAGCACGAACGTGCCGTCCTTCGGGTGGCCGAGATAGCGGCGCACTTCCGCCTGGCGCTCCGCATCGGCGCCCGCCATCAACTTGTAGCGCAACTGCGCGTAGGCGCGCGTGCATTCCATGAACGCGGTGCGGATGCCGGATTGCGAGCGGCGCCCATGGCAGCACAGCAGCAGGTTGCCGAACGCATCCAGCAGCACCACGGCATTGCCGCTGCCGCCCTGTGCCAGGTCGCGTTCCATCGCATGTCGCAGGTAGGGGGCCAGTCCGGCATCGGGCCGGCGTGGCGTGGCGCGGTACGTCAGCGCATCCGGGCAGGCCCGTTTCAGTGCGCGCACGATGGCGTGCTCTTCCGGCAGCGTGGCGGGGTCGAGCAGGCCGGCGCGCGGCGGGTCGATGCTGAACAGGTCCAGCACGGCTTCCGTGGTTGCCTCGAACACCAGCGAGCAAAGGGCCTGCGTGGGCTCGGCGATCGTCTTGCCGATGAAGAATGGCGGCGGCGCCGCACCCGCCGCGTTGCGTGCATACGACGACGAGCCCAGCACGGCCGGGTAGGAAAAGGTGGCGCTTGCCTGCTGGCGCAGCGCTTCAGGCAGCGCGGCAAACGTGCCGGTGCCATCGTGATCGATGCCGGCATTGGCATCGTTGGCGGCCACCACGACATTGAACCCGGCCGCCAGGATCGCCCCCGCGCACATGCAGCACGGGTCGAGCGACGTCACGATCGTGATCTCGCGCGGCGGCGGCAAGTTCCTGCCCTTGGCCTTTTCCGCGAGATACCAGTCGACCAGCTGGCGCTCGCCGTGCGCGGTCGGATCCCAGATCAGGCCGTCGCGGATCACCTGGTTGTGGACCGCCTGCAGCACATTGCCGAAGCCATCGAGCATCACGCCACCGACACCGAACGTGCCCTGCGTCTTCGCGGCGATCGCCTCGAGCGAGGCAATGGTGACGGCGGCCTGGACGTCGATCGTTTTCTTCACGGCGCCGGCTTGCGCTTCAGGTCCTGGCCGCCGAACGCGTTCGGCAACTGGGCCGCGGCGGTGGTCTCGAACACGTCGCCCTTCAGGTTCGTCAGGATGACCGGCAGCTCATTGCCGCCCAGCTCCAGGATTACCTGGCGGCAGGCGCCGCACGGCGCGATCGGTCCATCGGTCTCGCCGACCACCACCAGCTTGTCGAAGTCGCCCGGCCCGCAGCCCTGCGCGAAAGCACTGAAGAACGCCGTGCGCTCGGCGCAGTTGCACAGGCCGTACGCCGCATTCTCCACATTACAGCCATGGAACACCCTGCCATCCCTGGCCAGCAACGCCGCCCCCACCTTGAAGTTGGAGTACGGCGTATAAGCCTTCAGGCGCGCCGCCTTGGCTTCCTCGATCAGTTGTTCAGTATTCATCAGCAATGTTTCCTAAAACCGGGGTCTGACCCCATTCTCGAGCAATGTTTCCTGAAACCGGGGTCTGACCCCGTTCTCGAGCAATGTTTCCTGAAAAATGGGGTACGTCCCCATTTTTCAGGAAACTTTTACGGGCGGATGGTGCGGTAGACGATCGGGTTGGCGGCCGGGGCCGTGTCGGCGATCGTGTAGGCGGCTTGCACGTCGGCGATGGCGCGCTGGGCGGCTGCTTCGGTGCGAGCGTGGACGTAGGCCAGCGGCTGGCCGGCTTCGATGCGCTGGCCCAGTTCGGCCAGTTCGGTCAGGCCGACGGCGAAGTCGATCGTGTCCTGCGGGCGGGTACGGCCGCCGCCGAGCGCGACGACGGCCAGGCCGATGGCGCGGCAGTTCGTGGCCGCGGCATAGCCGGAGCGCAGGGCCGGGACCGGCACGATGATGGGCGCCTTGTCGAGGTACTTGTCCGGGTCCTGCATCAGGTCGGCCGGGCCGCCCAGTGCGGCGACCATGCGGGCGAAGCGGTCGGCGGCTTCGCCGGAATCGAGCGATGCCTGCAGTTTCGCGCGCGCTTCGGCTTCATTGGCGGCCAGCTTGCCCAGCACGAGCATCTCGGCGCACAGCGCCAGCGTGACTTCGTGCAGGCGCGCGGGGCGCGACTTGCCGGTCAGGTAGTCGATCGCGCAGCGCACTTCGACCGCGTTGCCGGCAGCCGGCGCCAGCGATTCGTTCATGTCCGTCAGCAGTGCCGACGTCAGCGTGCCGGCGCCATTGCCGACATTGACGATCGACTCGGCCAGCTCCACCGATTTTTCATACGTGGGCATGAACGCGCCGCTGCCGGCCTTGACGTCCATCGCCAGCACGTCCAGCCCGGCGGCCAGCTTCTTCGACAGGATCGAGCCGGTGATCATCGCCACCGATTCCACCGTGCCGGTCACGTCGCGGATGCCGTAGAAACGCTTGTCGGCCGGTGCCAGCGAAGCCGTCTGGCCGATGATGGCCACGCCGACTTCCTTGACCACCTTGCGGAACAGTTCATTGTCCGGCACCGTGGTATAGCCGGGGATCGAGTCGAACTTGTCCAGCGTGCCGCCGGTGTGGCCCAGGCCGCGGCCCGAGATCATCGGCACGAAGCCGCCGCACGCGGCGATCATCGGGCCGAGCAGCAGCGACACCAGGTCGCCCACGCCGCCGGTCGAGTGCTTGTCCATCACCGGCCCGGGCAGGTCCAGCGATTTCCACTCCAGCACGTCGCCGGAATCGCGCATGGCCAGCGTGAAGGCCACGCGCTCGTCCATCGTCATGTCATTGAAGTAGACCGCCATCGCCAGCGCGGCGATCTGGCCTTCGGTGGTTTCACCGGTCGTGATGCCGCCGACGAAGAAGCGGATTTCCTCGGCGGTCAGGGTGCCGCCGTCGCGCTTCTTGCGGATGATTTCCTGGGGGAGGTACATGGTTGTGTTCTTTCTAGCTGATGCGCAACAGGGGTCTGTCCCCGGTAAGTGGCAATTCAAACTCAGTAGGTAACGTATCGAGGGGACTGACCCCGGTTTTTGCCCGCGTTCCGACTTCGGCCGGGAAAACCGGGGTCAGTCCCCTGACAATGCTGGCGGCAAGCGCTGAAGTTCACACCTACCGGGGACAGACCCCAGTGCCGCCAGCGCCATCTGCGACTTCTGGCCGTTACATCAAACGCCGTAAGGAATCCAGATATTCTTCACCTGCGTCACATGCTGCAGCACGGTCCGTCCGGCGGCCTGCTGCGTGCTGAACCAGTCGCGCCCTTTCGCGCCGCCGGTCCACGTGCGCTTCAGCGAGCCGGCCGACAGCCGCTCCACTTCGGCGCAGCCCTCGGCCGAACCGTCGTGGCGCCAGACCGCATCGATATCGGCGTGCGTGGCCAGCGTGCGCGCCAGTTCGTCGGCGCTGCCGGTGACGATGTTCACCACGCCGCCAGGCAGGTCCGACGTATCGAACACCTGGTACAGGTCCGTCGCCGACAGCGGATAGGCCTCGGAAGGCACGGCCACCACGCGGTTGCCCACGGCGATGGCCGGCGCCACCAGCGAGATAAAGCCCAGCAGCGGGTTCTCGTTCGGGCAGACGATGCCGATCACGCCGATCGCTTCGTTCAGTGCCACGGTGATGCCGTGCATCGGCGGCTGGTGCGCGGCGCCGTCGTACTTGTCGGCCCACGCGGCCCAGTAGAACAGGCGCTCGATCGATGCCTGCACTTCTTTTTCGGCCGAATCGGCACCACCGGTCTGCGCGGCGATGCGGTCGGCGAATTCGCGGCCGCGGGCGGCCAGGTTCTCGGCGATGTAGTACAGCACCTGGGCGCGGTTATGCGCGGTGGCCTTGGTCCAGCCGGCGGCCTTGTGCGCCGCTTCGACGGCATTGCGGATGTCCTTGCGGCTGCCCTCGCCGATCTCGCCGAGGAAGGCACCGTCGGCACCGTGGATCGCGCGGCTGTAGGCGCCGTCCGGGCGGGCCTGCTTGCCGCCGATGTACAGCTTGGCCGTGCGGTCGATGGCGAACGGATCGCTCGACGGCGCGGCGGCCCTTGCCGAAGCGGACGATTTCGGCAACGCAGGCAGGGCCGGACGCGCATCCTCGCTCACCGGCACCAGGTATTCGTACAGGCCTTCGCGGCCGCCCTCGCGGCCATAGCCGGATTCCTTGTAGCCGCCGAAGCCGCACGCGGCATCGAACTGGTTCGCGGTATTGATCCACACCACGCCCGCCTTGATGGCCGGCGCGACGTCCAGCGCCAGGCTGATGTTCTCGGACCACACGCACGCGGCCAGGCCATACACGGTGTTGTTCGCCAGCTGCACGGCTTCGGCCGGGGTGCGGAAGCTCATCGCCACCAGCACCGGGCCGAAGATCTCGGCCTGGGCCACGGCGGCCGACGTCGATGCGCCCATGATCAGCGTGGGCGGGAACCACGAGCCGTCGGCCGGGATTTCGCACGCGGCCGGCTGGTAGATCTCGCAGCCTTCGCCGCGCGCCGCTTCCACCAGGCCATGGATGCGCTGGCGCTGCACCGGATCGACCAGCGCGCCGATGTCCATCGATTTGTCCAGCGGCGAACCGAGGCGCAGGTTGTCCATGCGCGCCTTCAGCTTCTTCAGGAAGCGCTCTTCCACCGATTCCTGCACCAGCAGCCGCGAACCGGCACAGCAGACCTGCCCCTGGTTGAACCAGATCGAATCGACCAGGCCTTCGACGGCCGCATCCAGGTCGGCATCGTCGAACACGATGTACGGCGACTTGCCGCCCAGTTCCAGCGACAGCTTCTTGCCGCTGCCGGCGGTGGCTTCGCGGATCAGGCGCCCCACTTCGGTCGAACCGGTGAAGGCCAGCTTGTCGATGCCTTCGTGCTTCACGATGGCTTCGCCGGTACGGCCGTCGCCGGTGACGATGTTGACGACACCGGCCGGCACGCCGGCCTGCACGCAGATCTCGGCGAACAGCAAGGCGGTCAGCGGCGTGAACTCGGCCGGCTTGAACACGACCGTGTTGCCGGCCGCCAGCGCCGGGGCGATCTTCCACGCCAGCATCAGCAGCGGGAAGTTCCACGGTACGATCTGGCCGACCACGCCCACCGGGCGGTGGTTCGGGAATTCCTCGTCCAGCAACTGCGCCCAGCCGGCATGGTGGTAGAAGTGGCGGGCCACCAGTGGCAGGTCGGCATCGCGCGTTTCGCGGATGGTCTTGCCGTTGTCCAGCGTTTCCAGCACGGCGAACAGGCGCGCATGCTTCTGCATCAGGCGCGCGATCGCATACAGGATCTTCGCGCGGCCATGGCCACCCAGGGCAGCCCACGCCGGCTGCGCGCGGCGCGCGGCGGCCACGGCACGGTCCACGTCGCCGGCCGTGCCCTGCGTCAGCTCGGCCAGCGGCTTGCCGTCGGCCGGATTGGTGGAGGCGAACAGCTCGCCGGCGTCGGACCATTGATTGTCGATGAACAGCCCGAACTTGCGGCCATGCTGCTCCAGCCACGCTTGCGCTTCTTTCTGGCTCTCGGGTGCGGGGCCGTATTCCATGGTGTTGAGGATCTCGTTGATAGTTGGCATGGCGATAGTCTTAAAGCTCAAGGTTGCGCGTGGCGGTGGGCCGCGGAGTAATTACCCGTGACGTGGTGTTCCAGCTGGCGCTCGATGTCGGTCAGCAGGCTCGATGCGCCGATGCGGAACAGGTGCGGCTCCAGCCACTCGTTGCCCAGTTCCTCCTTCATCACCGTCATGTATTGCAGCGCCGCCTTGGCGGTCGACACGCCGCCGGCGGGCTTGTAGCCCACCTTGAAGCCGGTGCGCTCGTAGTATTCGCGGATCGCCCGCACCATCACCAGCGAGACCGGGATCGTGGCGTTGACGCCTTCCTTGCCGGTGGACGTCTTGATGAAGTCCGCTCCGGCCATCATGCACACCCACGAAGCCTTGGCCACGTTTTCCAGCGTGACCAGGTCGCCGGTGGCCAGGATCGCCTTCACGTGCGCTTCGCCGCAGGCCTGGCGGTAAGCCACCATTTCGTCATACAGCGCCTGCCAGTTCCCGGTCAGCACATGCTGGCGGGTGATGACGATGTCGATTTCCTGCGCGCCGTCGGCCACCGACAGCTCGATCTCGCGCACCTTGGTTTCCATGCTCGTCAGGCCGGCCGGGAAGCCGGTCGACACGGCGGCGATCGGCAAGCGGCCCTGCAGCACCTTGTCCGCGTGGCGGATCATCTCGTGGTACACGCAGACGGCGCCCGTCTTCAGGTTGCGCTCCTGCAGGCCCAGTGCTTCGACCAGGTCGGTGCGCAGCGGACGCAGCGCCTTCATGCACAGGCGTTCCACGCGGCCCGGCGTATCGTCGCCGGACAGCGTCGTCAAGTCGATCAGCTCGATCGCCTTGACCAGCCACGCGGCCTGGTATTCCTTTTTCACGGTGCGGCGGTTCGCCAGCGATGCCGCGCGGCGCTCGGCGGCCGCCTTGTTGACGTGGATGTGGTTCAGCCAGCCCAGGTCGAGGCCGGTGGCCTCGTTGCGCTTGAAGTCTTGGGTCATAACAGATTGGTTCCGTTGGAAAGGGGTTTCACGCCGAGGTGGTGCGCGATGGTCTGGCCGATGTCGGAGAACGTCTCGGAGATGCCCAGCTCGCGGCCGGCCACGCCGGGGCCGAAGAAGATCATCGGGATGTGCTCGCGCGTATGGTCGGAACCGGGCGACGTGGGATCGCAGCCATGGTCGGCGGTGATGACGACCAGGTCGCCCTCCTTCAGCCGGCCGATGAATTCCGGCAGGCGCGCGTCCAGTTCGTGCAGCGCCTGCGAGTAGCCCTGCACATCGCGGCGGTGGCCGAAATGCATGTCGAAGTCGACGAAGTTCACGAACGTCAGCGACTTGTCGCCGGCCTGCGCTTCCACTTCGAGCAGGCGGTCGAACAGCGCCATGTTGTCCGGGCCTTTCACCACGCGCGAGACGCCCTGCCCCGCGTAGATGTCGCTGATCTTGCCGAGCGCGATGACTTCGCCGCCGGCATCCTTCACGTGGTCCAGCAGCGTCGGGCCGGTGGGCGGCACAGCGTAGTCGTGGCGGTTGGCGGTGCGCTTGTAGTTGCCGTCGCTGCCCAGGAACGGGCGCGCGATCACGCGGCCGATGTTATACGGCTTCACCAGCTCGTAGGCTTTCTCGCACATGTCGTACATGCGCTCCAGCCCGAAGTGTTCCTCGTGCGCGGCGATCTGCAGCACCGAGTCGGCCGACGTGTACAGGATCGGCTTGCCGGTGGCCACGTGTTCGTCGCCCAGGTCGGTGATGATCGTGGTGCCGGACGCGTGGCAGTTGCCCAGGAAGCCCGGCACGCCGGTCAGCTCCTGCAGGCGGTCGGTCAGCTCTTTCGGGAACGACGGCACCGTCTTCGGGAAGTAGCCCCAGTCGAACAGTACCGGCACGCCGGCGATTTCCCAGTGGCCGCTCTGCGTATCCTTGCCGGTCGACTGCTCGCGCGCGGCGCCGTAAGCGGCGGTGAAGCCTTCGCGGCGGTCGAAGCCGGGCGCCCAGGTACCGCAGGCGGTATGCGCGGCGGCCGCGAGGCCCAGCTGTTCGAGCGCGGGAAGGGACATGGGCTTGCCCTGTTCGGCCGCCCATTTGGCGATGTGGCCGAACGTGTTGGTGGCGGCGTCGCCGTACTTGTCAGCGTCCGGCGTGGCGCCGAGGCCGAAGGAGTCGAGCAGGAGGATGAATGCGCGTAACATGATGTATCCGGTCTATAAAGTTCAAGGGCGGCCGAAGCCGCCCTTCTGTTCATCAAGCTTTCGCGAGATTCGCAAAGAACGCCTGGATCAGTTTCACCAGGCTTTCGGCGCCCACGGCCGCGTACTTCAGCGTCTGCTCATGGGACAGCGGGAACGGCGACAGGCCTTCGGCCAGGTTGGTGACGACGGACACGCCGACCACCTTCAGGCCGCAGTGGCGGGCCGGCACCACTTCCGGCACCACCGACATGCCGACGACGTCGGCGCCCAGGCGGGTGAACGCGCGGATCTCGGCCGGCGTTTCGAAGTTCGGGCCCGAGTAGGCGATGTATACGCCTTCGTGCAGCGTGATGTTCTGTTCGGCGGCGGTGTCCTGCAGCTGCTTGCGCAGGTCGGCGTCGTACGCGTTGGCCATGCTGAAGAAGCGCGGGCCGAAGCGTTCGTCGTTCGGGCCGATCATCGGCGAACCCGGCAGGAAGTTGATATGGTCGTTCAGCGCCACCAGCGAACCGGCATCCACTTCCGCGCGCAGCGAACCGGCGGCGTTGGTGACGAACACGAATTCGCAGCCCAGCAGTTTCAGCGTGCGCACGGCACTCGTCATCACGCCCAGGCCGTAGCCCTCGTAGAAGTGGCCGCGCCCCTTCAGGCACACGACCGGCACGCCGGCCAGGTTACCAAGCACCATCTGGCCCGCGTGGCCATGCACGGTGCTGATCGGGAAGCCTGGCAGCTCATCGAAACCGATCGTGACGACATCCGTCATCTGGTCGGCCAGCACGCCGAGGCCGGAGCCGAGGATCAGCGCGGCGCGCGGTGCAAAGCCGGCCGGCACGCGGGAACGCACGATGGCGGCGGCCTGGAAGGGGGAATTGTTCGACATGGAGTTCTCGCAGTGTTATCTGGTGAATACGCTGGTGGACCGCCGGGGCGGCGCGTGGCGTTCTGGGGCACGCGACACTATGCATCATTGGCGATATGTATGACAAATACCTATTTTCTTTGCCATTTATATCCAGTACGTATAAATTCCCCATTATTATAGCCGTTTGACAGCGAACAAACAGTTGTTTACGATGATAGACAAATGTTTGATGACACCGGGCGCGCGCGACAATGAGCAAGAAAGAACAACTTTATGGCCTGATCCGCGCCAATCCGTTCATCTCCCAGCAGGAGATGGCCCAGGCGCTGGGGCTGTCGCGCTCCGCCGTGGCGGGACACGTGGCCAGCCTGATCCGCGAGCGCCGCCTGGTCGGCCGCGCCTACGTGCTGCCACCCGAGCGTTCGGTACTGTGCATCGGCGCCGCCAATCTCGACCGCAAGCTGCGTACTGTCGAGCCGCTGCGGATGGGCACGTCGAATCCCGCCACCGCCGCCGAGACCTTCGGCGGCGTGGCCCGCAACATCGCCGAAAACCTGGTCAGGCTCGGCATGCGCTGCGCGCTGCTGACGGCCCTGGGCGATGATAGCGCCGGCCAGGCCCTGCGGGCGCACGCCCGGCACTGCGGCATCGACATGACCGGCACGCCGGTGCTGCCGGGCGCCGCCACCGGCACCTATACGGCCGTGCTGGATGCCAGCGGCGAAATGGCGGTGGCGCTGGCCGACATGGGGCTGTACGAACAGCTGACGCCCGGCTTCCTCGCCAGCCGGCAGGCGCAGCGCAGCGCGGCCTCGTTCGTCATCGCCGACCTGAACCTGCCGCACGATACCGTCGCGCTGCTGCTGGACGAAGCGCGCCGCGACGGCATCCCGCTGGCGATCGTGGCCGTGTCGCAGCCGAAGATGGCGCGGTTGCCGCGCGACCTGGCCGGCCTGCGCCTGCTGATCCTGAACCGCGGCGAACTGGAAACCCGCGCCGGCCGCCCGCTGCCGACCGAGGCGGCGGTGCGCGATGCATGCCGCGCCGTGCAGGCCGACGGCGCGCAGGACGTGATCGTCACCTGTGGCGCCGCCGGGGTGTACTACACGTCCTTCGATTACACGTCCGCCGGCATGCCGGGCGGCACGGCGGCGTCCGAACTGCACTGGCTGCCGGCCCATGACGTCGCCGTGGTGGACGTGACCGGCGCCGGCGACGCGTTTTCCGCGGCGGCCTGCTGGACGCTGGCCCACGGCGAAGCCGACCTCGCCACGGCGTGCGCCCGCGGCCTGCATGCCGCCGCGCTGACCGTGCAGAGTCCCCATACCGTATCCCCGGCGCTGACGGCAGAACTGTTCAGCGCCCCTCTCCCAACAGAACAGGAATGACCATGCACCAGTTTCTCTCCTTCTCGCCCGAAGTGGCGAATGCACGGGCCAGCGGCACGCCGGTCGTGGCGCTCGAATCGACGATCATCTCGCACGGCATGCCCTACCCGCAGAACGTGCAGACGGCGCGCGAAGTGGAGCAGATCGTTCGCGATGGCGGCGCCGTGCCGGCCACCATCGCCGTCATCGGCGGCAGGATCTGCATCGGCCTGACGCCCGAGCAGCTGGAATTGCTGGGCAATTCGCCGGAGGCGCTGAAGGTCAGCCGCCGCGACCTGGCCTACGTGCTGTCGCAGCACAAGCTGGGCGCCACCACGGTGGCGGCAACGATGATCTGCGCGCAGCTGGCCGGCATCTCCGTGTTCGTCACCGGCGGCATCGGCGGCGTGCACCGCGGCGCCGAGACCAGTTTCGACATCTCCGCGGACCTGCAGGAACTGGCGCAGACCAACGTGGCCGTCGTCTGCGCCGGCGTGAAGTCGATCCTCGATATCGGCCTCACGCTGGAATACCTGGAAACGCAGGGCGTGCCGGTCGTCAGCGTGGGGCAGGAAGGCTTTCCCGCCTTCTTCACGCGCGAAAGCGGCTTTCATGCCGACTTCCGCCTCGACACGCCGCGCGAGCAGGCATCGTTCATCCGCACCAAGTGGGCACTGGGCCTGAACGGCGGCGTGGTCGTCGCGGCGCCGGTGCCGGAGAGCGATGCCATGCCGAAGGACGAGATCGACGCCATCACCGTGCAGGCCCTGCAGGAAGCGGAAGAAAACGGCGTGACAGGGAAAAAGGTCACGCCGTTCCTGCTGGCCCGCATCAAGACGCTCACCGCGGGCCGCAGCCTGGCCACCAATATCGCGCTGGTGAAGAACAACGCGCGCGTCGGCGCCGCGCTGGCCCGCGCGCTGCTGGAACATCCGGCCACATAAGGCATAGCCGCCATGTCGATCGACCTGAAGCAACTGAAGTACTTCCTCGCCGTCGCCGAGGAAAAGAGCTTTTCGCGGGCCGCCGAGCGGCTGCACATTTCCCAGCCGCCGCTGTCGCAGCAGATCATGAAGCTGGAAGCGGAGCTGGGCGTCAAGCTGTTCGCCCGCACCACGCGCAGCTTCGAGCTGACGGTGGCCGGCCGCGCGCTGATGAACGAGGCGGCCGAGCTGCTGGCGAAGATGCGCATGACGATCGACACCGTGCGCCAGATCGACCGCGGCGAAGTGGGCCGGCTGCGCGTGGGCATCGTCGGCTCGGCGATGTGGGGGCCGATCCCAAGCCTGCTCGAGGAATTCCAGGGCAAGTACCCGCGCGTGACGTGGACGATCCATGAACTGGGTCCCACCGTGCAGTACGAGGCGCTGCGCGCCAAGCAGATCGACGTGGGCTTCTGGCGCGAGCCGAAGCTGGACGAAAGCGACCTGCGCAACGACAACCTGCGCCAGGAACTGTGCTTCCGCGAGAACGTGTGCGTGGCCGTCAACGAACACCATCCGCTGGCGAAGAAGGAAGCGATCGAACTGGCCGACATCGCCGACGAGCCGATGCTGACACTGGCGCTGGACAAGTCCGCGTTCCCGCGCTACCTGATCCAGTGCTGCGTGGACGCCGGCTTCGAGCCCGCCATCTTCCAGGAAGCCAACGAGCCGCAGACCTTGCTGGCCATGGTCGGCGCCGGGCTCGGCGTCACGCTGATGCCGGAAACCACCAGCCGCATCGGCTGGCCCGGCGTGGTCTTCCTGCCGATCCGCACCAACCCGCCATCGGCCAACCTGTACATCACGTACACCACCACCGACGATGCGCCGGTGGTGAGGGCGTTCATGAATATCTTGCGGCCGGCGGAGCGGTAGCTTTTACTTCGCGCCCGAAGTGGCGAAGGGCGTTTGCGTCTCAGGGGTCTGTCCCCGCCAGTCGGCGGCCCGGAATCCAATTGCCGGCATTGAACAAGGGGACTGACCCCGGTTTTTGCTGGCGTTGTTGGTACGCTTGCAAACACCGGGGTCAGTCCCCTCGATACGTCAACTACCAAGCTCTGTTCAACACTTACCGGGGACAGACCCCTGCTGCTCAACCGCTAACCGCTAGATCGAGCGCGCAAGGCAGCCACCTCAGAAATTCACCTTGAACTGCACCCCATACGTGCGCGGCTCGTTCAGGATACCCGTCAGGTTATTGAAGTCGATCGCGCCCACCGACTGCACTTCGTCGGTGATGTTCCGGCCATACAGCGCCAGGTCGTACTTGCCGTCGCCCCACTTGTAGCCGACGCGCAGGCCGCCTTCCAGCAGGTGCTTGGCCTTGTACTCGACCGCTTCGTACAGGAAGAAGTTGTACGAAGAGCGGTACGACCAGTCGGTGAACGCATACGCTTCGCCGTTCGCTACCGGCGCCGCGTACTTCAGCGTGAAGTTGTGCTGCCACTTCGGTGCGCGCGGCAGCGGGTTGCCGTCGATGAGCGCGACGCGCGTGCCGCCGACGAACGAGACCGGGTTCGTCACCGTGCAGCCGCTGCCGCATGGCAGCACGAACAGGCTGCCGTCCTTGATCTCCGTATCGTTGTAGCTGGTACCGAACGTGGCCGAGAAGTTCTGCGACAGGTTGGCCTGCAGGTCCAGCTCGACGCCCTGGCCCACCGCCTTGTCGGCATTGAGCAGCTGGTTCATGTTGACAGTGCCGCTGCCGGCGGTCAGCTGCTTGTCCTTTACGCGGTAGTGGAACACGGTGGCCGACATGCGCGCGCGGCGGTCGAACAGGTCCTGCTTCACGCCCGCCTCCACCGACAGCACCTTCTCGGCCCCGGCCATCGATGGCCTGCTGCCAAGGTCGTTCAGCCGGCCCTGCATCGACGGCGCACGGTAGCCCGTCGCCACGCGGGCAAACACATTGGTGTCGCGGTTCAGCACATACGTGCCGGAGGCATCCCAGCTGACGTTGCTCGAATCGTCCGACAGCGGCAGGTAGGTGCGACCGCCGGTTTCGATGCGCTGTGCGACGAAATCCTTCTTGTCGCTGGTATAGCGCAGGCCGCCGCGCAGCTTCAGCCGCTCGCTGACCGCATAGTTGACGGAGCCGAACACGGCCCACGATTTGGCGTTCTGCGTCTGCGTCGCATAGTTCGGCACTTGCGGGTTGCCCGGCGCCAGCGAGTCGAACGCGATGCTGTCGATCGTGATGTCTTCCTTGAAGTAGAACAGGCCGGCAATCCACTGCAGCGGGCCGTCGCCGGTCGATTCGGCGCGGAATTCCTGCGAGAGCTGCTTGTGGTCGGGGATCAGGTCGGCCGTTTCGACGAGGAACGGGATGAAGCCCGGACCGTACGGCGGCGCGTACACGGCGCCGTAGCCGCCGTCGACGTCGGCGCGGCTGTAGAACTCGAGCTCTTCGTAGCCGGTGATCGAATGCAGCGTCACACCCGGCAGATCCCAGCGCAGCCGCACGTTGCCGCCCTTGTTCTTCAGGTGCTGTTCGTTGACGCCGTCCGTCGGGTAGCGGTCATAGTCGAAGCCGTCCACCAGTTCGTTCGTGCCGGCCTTCAGGATATTGGCGCGGAACAGCGTGGCGGTACCGTCCATGTCGCGGCCGTGCACATTGAACAGCGCCGAGAAATTCGCCGACGGTTTCACGAGCACCTGCAGGCGCGCGGCGTTGTCCTTGTAGCCTTCGAATTCGCGCGTGCCGGTGGGGCGCTCGTTGCTCACCCGGTCGCCGCGGTGCTGCGAGGAGCCGGCAAAGCGGATCGCCACCGTGTCGCTGACGGGGATGTTGTAGGCGCCGTCGACGTTGCGCACGCGGTCCTTGCCGAAGCCGGCGGCCAGGTAGCCTTCCTGCTTGAATACCGGCTTCGCCGAATCGAACTTGATCACGCCGGCCGGCGAATTGCGGCCGAACAGCGTGCCCTGCGGGCCGCGCAGTACTTCCACCTGGTCGACGTCGAACACGGGGAAGCCCTTCAGCATCGGGTTTTCCTGCACGATGTCGTCCATCACCAGGCCGACCGGCTGGGAGGCGTTCAGGTCGAAGTCGGTATTGCCCAGCCCGCGGATGTAGAAGCGCGGGAACGTACGGCCATAGTCCGACTCGATGCTGACCGACGGCGAGCGGCCCGACAGGAAGCGGATGTCCTGCCCGCCGGAGGTCAGCACGTCGAGCTTCTCGCCCTTCACGGTGGCGATCGACATCGGCACGTCCTTGATGTTTTCCGCGCGGCGCTGCGCCGTCACGATCACGGTTTCCAGCTGGCCCGGCTGAGTGGTTTCAGCGCTTGCGGCGCCCGCCTGGGTGTCCTGGGCGGAAGCGAGGGGGAAGGCGGCGGCGATCGCCAGCGCCATCAGGGTCCGGTGGGTCAGTTTCATGGAGGGCCAGTTCCTTATTGTTGGGATTCAGTAGTAGTAGGTGGCAATAAACGCGTGGCAAACAGCCAACATCTGCCGATCCTACACGAACGAAACTGGCGGTCACAACAAGCTTATTGAGATCTTTTCAATATAAATTCTGTTGAAAAAAGGTATTTGTCATACATATCTCAGCCATGCAATAGTGTGCGGTCAGCCCGGCTCCGGCCGCCCGCCGGCCCCAGGGGAAGCGATCATTTCGGGGCCCTTTCGCGACGCCAGAAGTGGAGCGAAAACAACGGCGGCAGGCGCCCCGGGTTGCTGATGGGACGCTCTACTGCTTATCGATGGTTGTTGCGGGATTCCAACAGCGGCGATGCCGTGGCAGGAAATGCAAGAAATGGAAAAGATGATGATCCGGCAAATGCCGAGCAAAGCTTCTAAACATGCGGCATTCATTCGCCGGCGCCTCAGCGGGATACGTGTTTTGCTCGCAAAAACTATACAATAGCGGACTTCCAGGAGCATTTTCATGAAAATCAAACAACTTTCCATGATGATCGCCGCAGTTGCGGTATCGGCGAGCGCTTTCGCCGCCAATCCGAAACTGGGCGTCGTCTATGACGCGGGCGGCAAGTTCGACAAGTCGTTCAATCAATCCGCTTTCGAAGGTGCTTCGCGCTTCAAGAAAGAAACCGGCATCAACTTCATCGAAGTGCAGGCTTCGTCCGACACCCAGGCCGAGCAGGTGCTGCGCGGGCTGGCCCGCAAGAAGCTCGACATGATCGCCTCGATCGGCTTTGCGCAGACGCAGGCCGTGCAAAAAGTGGCCAAGGAATTCCCCAACGTGCGTTTCGTGCTGATCGACGGCGTGGCACAGGGAAATAACGTGAATTCGATCACGTTCAAGGAAGAAGAAGGTTCCTACCTGGCGGGCGTGGCCGCCGCGATGGCGTCGAAGTCGAAAAAGCTGGGCTTCATCGGCGGCATCGACATTCCGCTGATCCGCACCTTTGCCTGCGGCTACGCGCAGGGCGCCAAATCCGTCGACAAGAAATCCGAGATCGTGCAAAACATGGTCGGCACCACCGCCGCCGCCTGGAACGATCCGGCCAAGGGCGGCGAACTGGCCCGCTCGCAATTCGAGCGCGGCGTGGACGTGGTGTTCGCCGTGGCCGGCGGTTCCGGCATGGGCACGCTGCAGATGGCCAAGGAAAAAGGCAAGCTGGCGATCGGCGTGGATTCGAACCAGAACCACCTGTATCCGGGCACGATGCTGACCTCGATGGTCAAGCGCGTGGACAATGCCGTGTACGACAGCTTCATGCAGATGAAGAACGGCACCTGGAAAGGCGGCGTCACGGCCAAGGGCCTGAAGGAAGGCGGCGTGGACTGGGCACTCGATGCCAACAACCGCAAGCTGATCACGCCGGAAATCGAAAAGCGCGTGCTGGGTGCCCGCAAGGACATCATCGACGGCAAGACCAAGGTCATCGATATCCGCTCGGGTGCTGCCTGCCCGGCCTGATTTACCCGCATCACAGATAAAAACGCGCCGCCGGGGTTTCTCCCTGCGGCGCGTTTTTCAGTAAAACACGACCTGAAAACTCCTATGCAGCCAGCTGTTGAATTCCGCGGCATCTCCAAGCACTTCGGTGCCGTGAAGGCGAACACGGATGTCAGCTTCGCGATCGCCAAGGGCGCCATCCATGGCCTCGTGGGCGAGAACGGCGCCGGCAAGTCCACGCTGATGAGCATCCTGTACGGCTATTACCATGCCGACGGCGGCACCATCCTGCTCGATGGCCGGGAATGCCAGATTCGCTCCAGCCAGGAAGCGATCCGCCTCGGCATCGGCATGGTGCACCAGCACTTCATGCTGGTCGATAACATGACCGTGCTCGACAACGTGATGCTGGGGACCGAAGGCGGTTTCCGGCTGGCCAGCCACCGCGCCGAGGCCGAGAAAAAGCTGCGCGAGATCTGCGACCGCTACCGGCTCGACGTCGACCCGCTGGCCACGATCCACGACCTCTCCGTGGGCGCCCAGCAGCGCGTGGAAATCCTCAAGCAGATCTACCGCAGCGCCAACATCCTGATCCTGGACGAGCCGACCGCCGTGCTGACCGCGCAGGAGACGGAATCGCTGTTCGAGATCCTGCGGCTGTTCAAGGAACAGGGCAAGACGATCATCCTGATCACCCACAAGCTGCAGGAAATCATGGACATCACGGATACCGTGACCGTGATGCGCGGCGGCCGCGTGGTGGGCGCCGTCGAAACGGCGCAGACCTCGAAGGAAGCGCTGGCCAACATGATGGTGGGCCGGCCGATCGAGAACAACCTGCCGCGCGGCCCCTACAAGCCGGGTGCGCCGGTGCTGGAAGTGAAGGGCCTGGCGCTGAAGGACAAGGCCGGCGTCTCCCTGCTCGAAGACATCGACTTCACGCTGCGTGCGGGCGAGATCGTTGCCATCGCCGGCGTGTCCGGCAATGGCCAGAGCGAACTGATGGAAATCCTGTCGGGCATGCGGCTGCCGACCGCCGGCCAGGCCGACTTCGAAGGAAGCCCCCTGCCCTTCAAGCGCCACGATGCCGACGGCCTGCCGCGCGTGTTCCGCAACCTGGGCATCGCCCACGTGCCGGAAGACCGGCTGCGCGACGGCGTGGTGAAGAATTTCAGCGTGATGGACAACACCTTCTTCGGCTACCAGGACCATGTCAAGGGCCGCTGGGGACTGTTCGACTTCAAGCACATCGCCGAGCGCTGCGCCGGCTTGCTGCGCGAATTCGACGTGCGACCGCCGAACCCGGACCTGCGCATCGGTTTATTAAGCGGCGGGAACCAGCAGAAGGTCGTCATCGCCCGCGAGGTGCTGGCGAAACCGAAGCTGATGCTGGTGGGCCAGCCCACGCGCGGCGTGGACATCGGCACCATCGAGGCGATCCACACCCAGCTGCTGGCCTTGCGCGATGTGGGCGTGGCGATCCTGCTGGTGTCCGTGGAGCTGGAAGAAGTGCGCGCGCTGGCCGACCGCATCCTCGTGATGTGCGGCGGCCGCATCACCGGCGAACTGCCGATCAATGAATTCGATACCACCCGCATCGGCTTGCTGATGGGCGGGATGCACAAATCATGAACAACGACCTGCCACGCTGGGCAACCGCTATTGCTCTTCCTGTCCTTAATCTCCTGTCGGCGCTGCTCGTCACCGCGCTGGTGATCCACCTGCTGGGCGAGGATCCCGTCGAGTCGATGCAGATCCTCGTCAACAGCGCGGTCGTCAATCCGGAAGGCCTGGCCTACACGCTGTTCTACGCGTCCACCTTTGTCTTCACCGGGCTGGCGGTCTCCGTGGCGATGCAGGCGGGCCTGTTCAACATCGGCGCCGAAGGGCAGATGTACCTCGGCGGCCTGGGCCTGACCGTCGCCATGCTGGCCTTCGACGCCAGCCTGCCGTGGTACCTGCTGATCCCCGTGGGCATGGCCGGCGCCGCGCTGTTCGGCGCGCTGTGGGCCTTCGTTCCCGGCTACCTGCAGGCGAAACGGGGCAGCCACATCGTCGTCACCACGATCATGTTCAACTTCATCGCCGCGTCGCTGATGAACTTCGTGATCGTCAAGTACCTGATTCCGCCGGGCGAGCAGAACACGGCCAGCCGCGTGTTCGCGCCGGGCGCCGAGCTGCCGCGCCTGTCCGACTGGCTGCCGGTGCTGGGCGATACGCCGCTCAACATCAGCTTCTTCCTGGCCATCATCGCGCTGGCCGTGTACGGCGTGATGGTGACGCGCTCGTCGTGGGGCTACAAGCTGCGCGCCACGGGCCTGAACCAGCACGCGGCGCACTACGCCGGCGTGAAGATCTCGGCGATGATCATCGTGACGATGCTGATCTCCGGCGCGCTGGCCGGCCTGGGCGCCGTCAATTCGATCATGGGTTCCACCCATTACCTGTCGCTGAACTTCGTCGGCGGCGCGGGCTTCATCGGCATCGCCATCGCGCTGATGGGCCGCCAGCATCCGGTCGGCATCTTCCTGTCGGCTGTGCTGTTCGGCGCGCTGACCCAGGGCGGCTTCGACCTGTCGCTGGAAAAACCGAACATCCCGCCCGAGATGGTGATTCTCATCCAGGGCCTGATCATCCTGTTCTGCGGCGCGATGGAAAACCTGTATGCGCCGGCGCTGGCCAAACTGCTCAAGGGGAAACAAGCATGAGTTTCGAAGACCTCCACCTCGGCAGCATCGTCGTCTCCACGGTGCGCAACTCGCCCGTGCTGCTGTTCGCGGCGATGGCCGGCCTGTTCGCGGAACGCTCCGGCGTCGTCGACATCGGCCTGGAAGGCAAGATCCTCGCCTCGGCATTCGTCTCCGCCGCGGTGGCATTCACCACGCAGAATCCGTGGTACGGCATCCTGGCCGGCATTGGCGTCTCCGTGGTACTTGCGCTGCTGCAGGGCGCCATCGCCATCACGCAAAAGGGCAACCAGCTGGTGGCTGGCATCGCCATCAACATCGCGATGAGCGGTCTGACGTTCGTGGTGGCGCAGTACTTCTTCCAGCAGGGCGGCCGCACGCCGGACCTGGGCGAGGCGCGCCTGCCGGAAATCGTGCTGCCGGGCAGCGCGGCGGTGGCCGACGTGCCCGTGCTGGGCTGGATCTGGACGCAGCTGCTGGGCGGCCACACGATCCTCGTCTACCTGGCGTTCGCGCTGGTGCCGCTGGTGCACTGGGTGCTGTACCACACGCGTTTCGGCCTGCGCCTGCGCGCCTGCGGCGAGAACCCGCATGCCGCCGACGCGGCCGGCGTCTCCGTCGAGCGCACCCGCTACGCGGCCATGCTGATCGCCGGCATCCTGTGCTCATTCTCGGGCGCCTACCTGGCCATCGTGCAGAGCGGCTTCTTCCTGCGCGACATGTCCGCCGGCGCCGGCTACCTGGCGCTGACCGCCATGGTGTTCGGCAACTGGCGGCCGTTCTATACCTTCCTCGGCTGCCTGATGTTCGGCTTCTTCGGCGCCGTGCAGATCCAGCTGGAAGGCGTCGACCTGCCGGTCGTGGGCCGCATCCCGGGCGCGCTGATCCAGATGGTGCCGTACGTCGTCACCGTGATCGTGCTGGCCGGGCTGATGGCCAAGTCGGTGGCGCCGAAGGCGATCGGCATGCCGTTCGTGAAGTCGCGGTAAGCGTCCCCTGCCCTGCCCCGAAAGCCTGCGTAACCCGCAGGCTTTTTTCTTTCCTGCACTGTTGTAAAAATCCTGGGGACTGTCCCCTCCGGAGGGACTGTCCCCATTGGGGGGACTGTCCCCGTGTTTGGAAAACAACGGTCAGCGTGAACCGGGGTCAGACCCCAGTTTTTGGAAATATTTCTCAAATCCGGGGTCAGACCCCGGTTTTTGGAAACAAAAACAGGGCGGCGTGCTGCAGCAGCATGATGGTCTTGCCGTCTTCGATGCGGCGGTCGGCGATCATGGCCAGCGCGTCGTCGATGTCCAGCTCCAGCACTTCGATGTCCTCGCCTTCGGCCGCCACGCCGCCGCCATCGTCGGCGCGGTGGGATGAGTCGTATTCGGCGACGAAGAAATGCAGCCGCTCGGTGACGGAGCCGGGGCTCATGAAGGCGTCGAACACGCGCTGCACGTGCTCGACGTGGAAGCCGGTTTCCTCGGCGGCTTCGGCGCGGATGCGTTCTTCGGGCGAGGCGGCGTCCAGCAGGCCGGCGGGCGCTTCGATGAGGTAGCCGTCATGCGTGCCGCCGTAGCCGTAGGCCGGAAAGCGGAATTGCCGCACCAGCACGACGGTGCGGCGCGCCAGGTTGTACAGCAGGATCACGGCGCCGTGGCCGCGGTCGTAGGTTTCGCGCGACATCGTCTGCCAGCTGCCGTCGCGCCGGCGGTAGTCGAACGTGGTTTTCTTCAGCAGGTACCAGTCGTCGGAAAGGGTCCGGACTTCGCGGATACGTACGTGCATGATCGCTCCATTGGTAACGGGTCTTTTTTAGGCTATCATGCGATCTCGTGCAATTTCAAGGAAAATCGTGCAATGCTGACCCGCCAGCGCAAGGAGCTGCTGCTCCGCCTCCTGAAGGAAGAAGGACAAATCGTCGCCAAGACCCTGAGCGAATCGCTGGGCCTGTCGGAGGACACGATCCGCCGCGACCTGCGCGAACTGGCCAAGGAGGGCCTGCTGCAGCGCGTGCATGGCGGCGCCCTGCCCGCCTCGCCCGCGCAGGGCAATTTCGCCGTGCGCGAAAAGCTGTCGACGGACGCCAAGCCCGCCATCGCCCGCGCGGCCGCGGCGATGATCGCGCCGGGCCAGGTGGTGTTCATCGACGGCGGCACCACCGCCGTGCAGCTGGCGCGCGCCCTGCCCCGCGACCTGCGCGCGACGGTGATCACGCACAGCCCGTCGGTGGCGGTGGAGCTGGTCGAGCACGAGCACATCGACGTGATCGTCATCGGCGGCCGCCTGTTCAAGCATTCGATCGTGGCGATGGGTGCCGCGGCGGTGGAGGCAGTGAGTCAGTTCCGCGCCGACCTGTTCTTCATGGGCGTGTGCAGCCTGGATCCGGAGGCCGGCATCACGACGGGGGATTTCGACGAAGCGGCGATGAAGCGCGCGCTGTCGGTGCATGCGCAGCGCACGGTGGTGCTGGCATCGCCGGAAAAACTCGGCACCGCGGCGCCGTTCCAGATCGCGCCGCTGGCGACCGTGGATCACATCGTCGTCAACCGCGGCGTGGACGAGGCGCTGCTGGCGCCTTACCGGGAGATGGGCATCGAGGTGACGCTGGCGTGAAAGGAGGTCACGCCTCCGGCCAGATCTCCTTCAGCAGCGCGGCCAGGTTGTAGCCGCCCTTGATGAGCTGCTGCCGGGCCAGCGCGGACGATGGCACCGGGTAGTCGTCCGGCACGTTCAGCGCCCACACCTTGTAGCTGGTGCCGCTGCTCTTCGACGTCTGCGTGGTGGCGTCGCCCAGCGTCACGTCCATGTGCGCCAGCTTCGATACGGCCAGCGAATCGTTGGCCCACTGGTAGGGCCAGGTGGCCGCGTCGCCGGTGTTGACGGACACCGCCGGCTTTTTATCGATCGCGTACTGCGCGAACTGTTCCGGCGTGCGCGTGCTGGAGCGGCGGAACGCGTAGTCGACCACGGTGGTGTCCCAGTACGAGTGGAACGGTTTGGTCTTCGCCGCGCTGGCACCGGTTTTCGGCGGCGCGCCGGGCGGAATATGCTTGTTGCCGATCGACGCGATGAGTGCGTCGTCGAGCAGCAGGTTGTTGCCGCCGCGCGAATCGAAGATGTTCAGTTCGTCGATCTCGGCGTGCGTCTTCGGCACCACGAAGCGGCCATCCTTGCTGACGAAAGCGGCGCCCACGTGCAGCGGCTGGTGGATGTCGCCGGCCAGGTGGGCCACGACCAGCAGCGCCTGGCGCGGCGTGAACTTGTGCGGGTTGGTCTGCGGCGTGTCCTTGCCCTGCAGGACCAGGATCGCCGACTTCAGCGTCTGCACGATGTCGTCTTCGAACGTGCCGGGCGCGTGGTCGTGGTAGGCGGACAGCTGGAACGGCACGTCGGTGTAGTGGTATTCGGAGTGCTTCGGATTGGCGGCCACATAGGCCTGCATTTCCGGCGTCTGGGGGCCGCACCACGTGCCCTTCACGCAGTCGGCCCAGACGGCGATCGATTCCAGCGTTTCGCCGGGCAGCAGCAGCGCGGCGATGCGCTGTTCGGCGACGCTGCCCTTGAGCAGCTTGGCGGCGATGGCGCCCACGGCGCGGTGGCCGTCGTTGCCCCATGCCAGGGCGGTCGAGGGTGCGACGGTGGCGAAGGCGCCGGCCAGCGCCAGCATGCATGCGAGTCGTTTCATTGTTCCGATGCTTTCTGTGGTTTCGGGTAGTTCCTGTTGATGTCGAGCGGCTGCGCATACGGCGAGCTCCACACCTGTTCCTGCAGCGCGGCGATGCGCCGTGCCATCTGCTCGTTGCGCATCACGATTTCCAGGTTGCGCGACAGGTCGAAATAGCCGCCGGCCCAGTTGCTGGTGCCGACCCAGGCCAGCCTGCCGTCGATGACCATGGTCTTCGAGTGGATCACGCGGGCGAACGGAATGAAGCCGGCCGATGCCTTGGGCAGCGTGACGACGCGGATCTCCACGTTCGGCAGCACGGCCAGGCTTTTCAGGTACGGCAACGTGGCGTGCTCGAGGTTCCAGTTCGACACCATCAGCTTGATCTTCACGCCGCGGTTGGCGGCCGCGCGCACCGCGTTGTCGACCACGGCGTAGTACGGCCGCGTGCCGTTCGGGCCATACGACAACGGCGCGTAGTCGAGCAGCTGCACGCGCACTTCTTCCTTCGCCTCGGCCAGCAGCGCCGGCAGGCCCGTTTCGGAATCGGCGACACCGGGCGGGTTGTAGGCCGCAGGGCTGGCCAGCAGGTACGAAGGCCGGGCCAGCACGCCGGCGGCGACGGCCGCCTGCTTCTGCTGCACTGGCGCCACCGTGCGGCCCTGCGCCAGCTGCGCCTGCGCGCTCCAGTCCTGTTCGAAGATCGCCCTGATCTGCGCGACGATCGCGGCATCGTCGACCAGCAAGCCCGTTTCATGGATGTGCGTGAACGCGCGCCAATCGAAGTTCTGGCTGCCGACGAATGCCCGCTTGCCATCGGCCAGCACGTATTTGGCGTGGATGATGCCATTGCCGGTGAGCTGGCTGAAATCGAGGATGCGCAGCTCCAGGTTCGGGATCGACCGCAGCCGCTCCAGCGTGGCGGCATCGGACAGCCCGACACCCTTCTTGTCGAGCAGGAAGCGGATCTTCACGCCGCGCTGTCCGGCCGCCGCGAGGCGGTCGATCACTTTTTCAAAGGGCGAACCGGGCTTGCCGGCCGCGTAGAACTGGCCGATCGCGATGTCGTTCTTCGCGTTGTCGAACAGCTCGCACCAGACGGTAACGGGATCGCGCAGATCGGCGTTGGCCAGCGTGGTTTCGACCGGCGCGGTCTGGACCAGCTCGAAGCCGGGAATGCGGAAGTCCGCGTGAGCGCTGCCGAAGCATGCGGCCAGCACGCCGCACAGGATCAATCGTTTCATCATCGGTTCCTTGTCATGGGGCCTGGGTGCGCTGGATGCGCGGCTGTTCGGGCGCCAGGCCCGCCGGCTTGCCCTCGGCTTCGCGGCGCACCAGGTATTCGTTCAGCGAATCGATGTCGCGGATGCCTGTTTCGGCACGGTTGGTGCCGTTGGCGAACATCGGGAATGCATCGTTGCCGCCGGCGAGGAAGTTATTGGTGGCCACGCGGTACGTCGCGCTGTCGTCCAGCGGAACGCCGTTCAGGGTGACATCCAGCACGCGCGCGCCTTCCGGCCGGGCCGCATCGTATCGATAGGTGAAACCCTGGGACACCTGCAACAGGCCGCGCACGTGCACCTTGTCGGCCACCCACTGCTGTTCCAGCAGCGTGCGGATCTGCGCACCGGTCATGTCCATCACCACCAGCGTGTTCCCGAACGGCAGCGTGGCCAGCGCCTGGCCTTTCGAGACGACATTGCCCTCGCCCGCTTCCAGGGCACGGCGGATGCCGCCGCGGTTCATGAATGCGATCTGCGCACCGAACGGCCGGCCCGCCAGCAGCGTGGCATCGGCGACCAGGTTGCCCAGCGCGGATTCGTCGTCATCGTCGCCGCCGCGCGTGACGGCCGGCACGGCGATGCGCGCCACTGGCTTGGCCAGCTCGCGATTGCTGCGCTCGCGCACGCCGGCAAGGTAGGCGGCCACCTTCGGCTCGGACGGATACGCACCCTGCTCGATGACGACGTTGCGCGCATCGACATCGACGATCCTGCCGGTGGCCTTGTCGACCATCAGCTTGATGCGCGACAGCATGTGCCCGCCCATCTGCGCCTGCGTGACGATCCTGCCGTCGACGTTGCACAGGTAGCCCTTGTGCGAATGGCCGCTGATCACCAGCCTGATCGCCGGATCGAGCCGCTTTACCACGGGCAGGATCTCGCCTTCCAGGTTGTCGCAATACTGCTTGTCGAACGGCGCTTCGGTACGGCCGCCCTGGTGCATCAGCACCACGAAGGCGCCGACTCCCTGCGCGCGCAGTTCCGGCAGCAGCCGGTTGACGGCATCGGCTTCGTCGACGAAGCGCAGGCCGGCGATGCCGGAGGCCACCACCACGTCGGCGGTTTCCTTCAGCACGGCGCCGATGAAGGCGATCTTCACGCCCTTGGCTTCGAGGATGCGGTAGGCCGGCAGGATCGTCTTGCCGCTGTCCGCCTCGACGACATTGGCCGCCAGGTAGCCGAACTTCGCGCCGCCGTATTGCGCGTCGAACCGGCAGGCCTTGTCCGGCCGCGGCGAATCGCAGCCGCCGTGCTGCTGGCGCAGCAGTTCCTTGCGGCCGCCGTCGAATTCATGGTTGCCGGCCGAGGTCACCGCGAGGCCCAGCATGTCCAGTGCGGCGATGGTCGGCTCGTCGGCCCACATCGCCGACAGCGCCGGGCTGGCGCCGATCATGTCGCCGGCGCCGACCAGCAGCAGTTCGCCGTCTTCGCGCCGCCATTGCTGCAGCGCGCCGGCGATGGTGTCGATGCCGCCGGCCATCACGGTGCGCGGCGCCTTGTCGGCGGCGCCGGTGTAGGTGAATTTGGTGGCTTCCAGGTTGCCATGGAGGTCGTTGAGGGCCACCAGGTTGATCTCGGTCGCCGAGGGGTGGGACGGCGGCGTTGCGCACCCGGCGAGCGCGGTCAGCGCCGCCGCCAGGGCGAGAGTGTGCAGTGTAGGTTTCATGGAAAAGGTGTGGGACGCGACCGTGTATTGTACCGACGACTGCCGGGCAAAAACAGCGCGGCCGGCACGTCGATACCTTGTGTTACAGATGGAAAAAAGGCCGGCGGATGCCGGCCTTCCTGTCAGGCTAGAGCTGCACGAATCTTAGAATTCGTACTTCACGGTGGCCTGCAGTGCCCACTGCGATTCGCCCTTTTCCTGGCGCACGGTCAGGTCTTCCACCTTGTCGCGCATCGCGTAGATGTACTTGCCGTTCTCCATGCCGACCACGTCGACGAAGGAACGGGCTTGCGCGCCGTTGGCCTGGAAGGCCACTTCGTTGATGCGGCCCCACTTCTTGTTCAGCAGGTTGCCGAAGTTCAGGATGTCCAGCGTGAACACGCCCTTGTGGCCTTGCCACAGGCCCGGGATTTCCTGCGACACGCGCACGTCGACGTTGTTGGTCCAGTTCGAGAAGCTGTTGTTGCGCTTCACGACGCCGCCAGCCGAATTGCGCAGGCCGCGGTACTGGTCGACGATCGCCCAGAAGCGTTCCTCGTTGGCGTGGCTGGTGGCCGTGTCGCCACGGAACACCACCTCGCCGGAGCCGAACGCGGTCGGGACGTACAGCAGGTCGTTGCCGGCCAGGCCGTCGCCGTTGGCGTCGTTGTTGAACGTCCAGCTGTACGGCTTGCCCGAACGGCCTTCATAGAACGTGCCGAAGGTGGTGCGGTAGGTACCGAAGAAGCGCTTCTGGAAACTGAGCGATGCGCTGATACGGTCCTTCACCAGGTAGCTGGAATTGGCTTCCACTTCCTCGTTCGGGTTGAACACGGAACGGCCCGACCAGTTCGAGTTCGACGTGGACGAGGTCAGCGGCGACACTTCCTTCGACTCCGTGTACGTGTAGGCCGCATTCCATGCCCAGCCGGCGTTCATCGGACGGCTCAGCTGCAGCGTGGCGACGTTGCTGCCGCCCTTCTTCGTGTTGGTGGCGACCAGCACGTTGTTGAAGCCGCGGTTCGACAGGGAACGGCTGCGCAGGCTCGAGCAGGTCGTACCGGTCGTGATGCTGTTGCCGCTGGCATCCCAGCACTGCCCGTTGTAGCCGGCGTCCGTGTAATACAGCTCGCGGCCGTCGGTACCGGTCCGGGTCGGCGCGCCGATGTTCAGGTTGCGGTAGTAGATCGCGTCGCGCGCGTTCGTCTTCAGGAACTCCGCGCCCACGGTGATACCGTACCACGGCAGTTCGTGGTCGACGGCCAGGTTCATCTTCCACACTGCAGGCTGGCGCAGGCCGGCCGCCAGAACGTCCACCGAGGCGGCCGACGGCGTGCCCGGGAAACGCGGCTGGTTGTTGATGTCCGTACTGAACGTACCGCCGCCGGTCGGGCAGTTCTCGAAGCCGCTGATGCCGCAGCCGACCGTCGACGTGGCCACGCCGGCGTTCTGGAACGGGTTACCCAGCCACACGCTCATCGCGGCGCCCTGGAACAGGCCGGCGCCACCGCGGATCTGCGTGCGGCGGACCGTGTCGAAGTTGTAGTTGAAGCCGACGCGCGGCTGCCACAGCTTCTGGCCGTCCAGCGTGTTGGCGTTGTTGATGCCGAAACCGCCGGTGACACGGCCGTTGACCACCGGACCTGGCGCGGCGGCCAGGGTGGCATTCGACAGCGGACGCTCTGGCACGTCGATCTTGTCCAGGCGCACGCCGGCCATCACGGTCAGGCGCGGGCTCACGGTCCAGGTATCCTGCAGGAACACGCCCGTGTTCTTCATCGTGAAGCGGGCCACGGCGTCTTCCAGCGAGTAGCCAGCGTTGGCGACCTGGTACTGGTAGGACAGCGGGCGGCCGCGGCGGAAGTTTTCCAGCACGGCTTGCTGGACCAGGGTTGCGTCGTTGCAGCCGACCTGGGTGGTCAGCGTGGCGCCGCCCAGGAATTCGTAGCCAAGGCCGGTCTGGCAGGCGAACGTGTAGTTGCCGTACACATTCTGCAGGAACGCGTTGTAGATCTCGTTCTTCTGGTAGTCGGCGCCGAACTTCACTTCATGGTCGCCCAGCTGCAGGTTGCCGCCCACGTAGACGTCGTCCGTCTTGGTGCCCAGCACGTTGCGCTGGCGGCTGTTGTCGGTACCGAAGTTGATGAAGCGGTTGCCGGTGGTAAGACCGGCCGGCGCGCCGGCGGCCAGCGGACCGGAGAAGCGCAGGCCCACGGTCGGCATTTGCGCGTTCACGGTCGGCACGCTGTCGTAGTCGCGGGTCGACAGCTTGATTTCGGTGGAGAACGTCGGCGTCCAGTCCGAGGTCAGCTGGGCGACCTTGGTCTCGATGACCTTGTTCTGCTGGTACCACTGCGAGTTCAGCGAGATGCCGGTGGAGCTCAGGCCGGCGAAGAACGGCTCGCTCTGCTCGGTCTTGGACCAGCGGAACATGGCGCGGTGGTCGTCGCTGATGTTCCAGTCCACTTTCAGCAGCTTGTCGGTCACGGACAGCATGGTGCCGCCAGGAACCGAGGTGCCGATGTCCAGGCCATAGGTGCTCTGGGCAATCTGTTGCGCCTGGTCGATGGCGCCCTGCGTCACGCCCACGTTGGTCATCGCGCTGCCGATCGGGCCGAAGGACGGCGCGGCGCGGGTCGATTCCAGCTTTTCGTAGTTGGCGAAGATGAACAGCTTGTCCTTGATCAGCGGGCCGCCAACGGTTGCACCCTTGGTGGTTTCCTTGAACTTGGCCGGATCGTAGTAAGTGCCGTCGGTGGAGTTGAAGCGCTCGCCCGCCATCTTGTCGTTACGGAAGACGTAGTAAACGCTGCCCCGCACGTCGTTGGTGCCGGACTTGGTCACGGCGTTGATGTTGCCGCCCGTGTAGCCCTTCTGCGTCACGTCGTAGTTGGCGACGTTGACCTGCACCGACTGGATCGCTTCGATCGAGATCGGCTGCTTCGCGGTCGGGGAGCCGGAAGCTTCCAGGCCGAACGTATCGGACACGGCCACGCCGTCGATGGTCAGCGAGTTGTAGCGGCTGTTCTGGCCGGCCACGGAGATTTCGCCGCGCTCCTTGTCGGTCTGCGACACGCGGGGGTCGGTGCGTGCGTAGTCCTGCAGGTTGCGCTGGATCGACGCCTGGATCGCCAGTTCCGTCGGGCCGATATTGGTGCCGGTGCCCATCGCCGTCTTCGAGAAGCGGTCGTTGCGGACGTTGGTGCCGGTAACGGTCACGGTCTGCATTGCCTGGCCCAGCTGCGCATCGACGGCAGCCGTTTCGGCCAGGGCGATGAACACGCCTTCGCGCTTTTCGGTCACGCCGTTCTGCGTGATCGTGATCGTGTACGGACCACCCACGCGCAGGCCGCGGGCAACGTAGCGGCCCTGCGCATCGGTGGTGACGCTGCTGACGGAACCGGACTCAACGTGCAGGATGCTGACCTGCGCACCGGCGGCAGGGTTGCCGTCGGCGCCCGAGATGCGACCGCCGATGGCGGAGGTCGTATTCTGAGCGATGGCAGGTACCGCTGCCAGTGCGATGGACAGGCTCAGCGCGATCTGCGTAAGCCGGAGCCGTTTGTGATTCATCATTGTTTAACCCCAAAATGGACGAATTTAATGGCAGTTCAATACGGATCGGATAGATCCACACTCCCTGCCACGCTTTACCTGATGTTGCCAACTGCTTAGCCGACCCGAGACTCTAGCTGTATACAATGTCACGGTCGTGACAGCTTTATGACGGTTTCATGACAACTGCATGACCCGGTTCGGCTAACATGACATAGCTTCCAATCAACTATGCATGACAGCAAAAACTGTGACAAATTCGATTTAACAAGCGCATTTATATGCGCCGGAAATAAATCGGCATTTTGGCCGCATGAATGACGGTGTTTGCTGGGGTCGGCTGACGGCGGGATTATAGAGGCGGTACGATTGCGTGAAATTATTTCATTTGGAAATAATAAAAATGGTGCGCGCTCGCTACAAAAATGTAGCGCAATGACCACACAATTAGCAGGAAAGAATTTAAATCCTGCAAGATCCCGGCCGTTGCAGCCGGGATATCTGGTTTAAGAAGCAAATAGCGCGAATGAAATGCTCGCGCTATCACCTGGACCTTCCACGCCGGGTACCCGGCACCGTGAATTTCCGGCCTCAGGGCTTGCCGGGCACCGCACCGGCAATCTGCGCTTCGAACCTGGCAAACCGCTCATCCAGCTGCTTCAGCAACCGCTTGCGGTCCGTCTCGGCCAGGAACGCATAGCGGATGCTGTCGTACGACAGCTTCTTGACTTCCGCGTAATCGGTCTCGTAGCGGGTGGCGAACAGCACGTATTCGTTCGACAGGCTGTGGCGCGTGACGCCGGCATCGTCGGTGGACAGCACGAACGGCACGCCGTAGCGGCGATACAGTTCGACCGGGTGCTCGCCGTGCTTGACGCCCAGGATGAACTCATTGCTGGTCAGGTTCACTTCGACGGGGACGCGGCGCTCGCGCATCGTCTTCATCACGGCCAGCGCATCCTGCTCGTGGGCGATGTCCAGGCCATGGCCGATGCGGTTCGCGCCGGCGACGTTCACCGCCTCGGCGATGTGGAAGGTCAGCCCTTCCGGCGGCACGATGCCGAGGCGCAGTTCGCCGGCATGCAGCGCCGTTTTCACCTCCGGGTACTTCACCTTCAGGAAGCGGAACATCTGCATGTGCAGGCTGTAGTCGCGCATCGATACGTGCAGGCTTTCCTGGCCGACGATGTTGACGCCGACGATCAGCGGATTCGCCTGCGCCAGCTTGAAGCTGGCCAGCATCTGCGAATACACGGCCGACGGCGACAGGAAACGCAGCACGTACGGCTGGTAGCGCATCGTGAAGCGCTCGTCGTCGATGCCGGCGGCGCTCTTCTCCACGTTGGCGACATAGTCGGCGATGCCGCGCGCGAAGGCGGGATTCGCTTCCAGCTGCGCGGTGAACTTCGCCAGCGCAGCATCCAGCTGTGCCGGCTGGAACGATGGCGACGCGACCAGCTGGTCGAAGGCCGCATCGGGCGTCATCGGTGCCAGCTCGAAGATGGTTTCGATGTACGACAGGTTCTCGGCGATCGCGCGGGTCTTCAGCGTGCGCAGGCCTTCATTGGTATTGGTCGATGCCACCGGGCCGAAGTAGCCGAACGTGTCGAAGAACGTCTGGTCGGGCGGCGCCTGGTCGGCCGAATGGTTGTGGAAGTCCAGCGTCGACCATTTCTGCAGCAGCTTGCGGTAGGTATCGTTGTCGGCCACCAGGTCGGCGCCGGACACGCAGGTGCGCAGGCCGTTGGGCTTGGCGCGCTCCGCTTCGATGGCCGCCTTGTCGCTGGTGATCCGGAAGTTGGTCTTGCTGACGCAGTAGCCCTGCCGGTCCACCCATTCCAGGTACTGCTCGGCATAGATCGCGCCGGAGTAATGGTGGTGCAGGTCGCCGCCCTTCGGCATCATCGTCATGAACATCGTCAGTTCCGCGGTTTTTGCCGGGCTGGCGACCAGCGTGGCGAAGTGACGCTTGACGATGTCTTCGTTGCCCCCTTTTGCCTGCGCGCCAAAGGCGAAGGCCGCGGCAAGCGCGGCGGCGATGATGCGTGGAGCGGTGACTGTTCCTGACATGGGGACTCTCTCTTTCTAAAAGGTGAGAAAGTCAGCCCTCCCGCGCGTGCACCCGCTTGCCGGCCGAGTACGTGGCTGCGATCACGCGGTCGTCACCCAGCAGGGCCAGCGCGAACAGCATCTCCTCGAGGCTTTCCGTGCGGGCCGTGCGGCGTGCCAGCAGTGGCGTGGCCTGCGGATCGAGCACGATGAAGTCGGCCTCGTTGCCGGCGGCCAGGCTGCCGATCGTGCCGTCCAGGTGCAGGCTGCGCGCGGCGCCCAGCGTGGACAGGTAGAACATGCGCAGCGCGGGCAGGTAGCTGCCTTTCAAGCGCGCTACTTTATAGGCTTCATTCATCGTTTGCAACATCGAGAACGACGTGCCGCCGCCTACGTCCGTGGCCAGCGCCATCAGCATGCCGGCCTTGTCGGCTTCCTCGAAATCGAACAGGCCGCTGCCCAGGAACAGGTTCGACGTGGGGCACACGGCGGCGGCCGATTTCGTCTCGGCCAGCCGCGCGCGGTCCTGGCCATCGAGCCAGATGCAGTGGCCGAACACGGCGCGCGGGCGCAGCATGCCGTAGCGGTCGTACACGTCGAGGTAGCTGCGCGCCTGCGGATACAGCTGCTTGACCCAGCGGCACTCTTCCTCGTTTTCGGAGACGTGGGTCTGCAGGTAGGTGTCCGGGTACTTGCGGGCCAGCGCGCCGGCCAGCTCCATCTGCGCCTCGGTGGAGGTGGGCGCGAAACGCGGCGTGATCGCGTATTGCGAGCGGCCGCGGTTGTGCCAGCGCCCGATCAGCTCTTCCGATTCGAGGGCACCCCGTTCGGCCGTGTCGCACAGGAAGTCCGGGCAGTGGCGGTCCATCATCACCTTGCCGGCGATCATGCGCAGGCCGCGCGCTTCGCTGGCGGTGAAGAACGCGTCCACCGATTGCGGGTGCACGGTGCAATACACCAGCGCCGTGGTGGTACCGACGCGCATCAGCTCATCCAGGAAGAACTCGGCGACGCCCGCCGCATGGGCCGGGTCGGCGAACGCGCGCTCGGTCGGGAAGGTGTACTGCTCCAGCCACGGCAGCAGGCCCGGCGCCGGCGACGCGATCATGTCCGTCTGCGGGTAGTGGATGTGGGCGTCGATGAAGCCGGCCGTGATGATCTTGCCGCGGTAATCCGTCACCGGGGTATCCGGCGGCAGCGTGGCGTGCAGGTTGGCCCAGTCGCCGGCGGCCTGGATCTTGCCGTCGGCAACGATCAGCAGGCCATCCTCGTACCAGGAATGGGCGCGCTCGCTGAAGGCCGGGTCGGCATGGAAGGTCAGGAGGCCGGCGCGGTAAGCCTGCACGTTCGGGGTGGTTTGCATGTCAGTTCTCTTGCAGGGCGGGCTGGCGCGGCATCGCGGCGGCGCCGTGCGCCTGCGCTTCCCAGGTGATCAGTAATTGCGCCGCCACGGAGGCGGCGATGACGGCGGGTGCCTTGTCGGTAATGCCGGGCAGGCCGATCGGGCAGACCATCGCATCGATGCGGTCGGCCGGCAGTCCGCGCGCGGCCAGCCGGCGCTCGAACAGCACGCGCTTCGTTTTCGAGCCGATCAGGCCGAACCAGCCCACGTTGTCGCGCGCCAGGATGGCCGCGGACAGGCGCTCGTCCAGCGCGTGGCTGTGGGTCAGCACCAGGTAGCTGGCGCCGGGCGGGGCCGATGCTACCACGGCTTCCGGCGTATCGGTGGCTTCGACGATCACATTGGCCGGTACCTGCGCGGGGAACATGTCGTCGCGCTCGTCCACCCAGGTGATCGTGCACGGCAATTCGGCCAGCGCCCGCACGATGGCGGCGCCGACGTGGCCGGCGCCGAACAGCACCAGGTGCGCGGCCGGCGCGGCGACCGGGTCGACCAGCCAGCCGTCCGGCAGCACGATCGCGCTGGAGGTGCGCGGGAAGTGGTGCGGAACGTCCGCGTCTCCGGCGACCAGCGTGCCTTCCGCATCGAACACCGCGTTGCGTGGCCGGCCGGCGATCGACGCGACGCGCCAGTAGTCGTCATGCCGATTGCCACGCAATACAGTGAGCATTTCGGCGACGGAGTCCGTCACCGGTTCGAACAGCAGCCAGACGACGCCGCCGCAGCACTGACCCAGGCTGGGGCCGAGCCCGAAGCGCTCATGGCGTACCCCGGTGGCGCCCTTCGCCAGCATCTCGCGGGCGATTTCCACCGCGCGCAGTTCCAGGTGGCCGCCGCCGATGGTGTCATGCAGCGTGCTTTCCGTCACGAGGAACTTCGCGCCCGGCTCGCGCGGCGCCGATCCCTCGACCCGCGCCACCGTCACCAGCACCGCCGGCCGGGCGGTTGTCGTCAGCCATTCGTTCATGATTCAACCAGTTTCTCTAAAACCGGTGACAGACACCGGTTATTAGTTTCTCTAAAACCGGTGACAGACACCGGTTATTCTGAAATGTTTCAAAAATATGGGTGTCTGTCACCGGTTATTGGGCAACTTTCGCGGTGACGGCGTCGATCGCGCGCAGGATTTCCTCGCTGGTGGCGGGGGCGTTCAGCGGCGGGTTCACCTGGTGGTTGCCCACCGCGGAGATGGCGTCGCGGATGGCGAAGAACACCGAGAACGGCAGCAGCAGCGGCGGTTCGCCGACGGCTTTCGAGCGGTGGATGCTGTCGGCCACGTTCGGCTGGTCGAACAGGTTCACGCGGAAGTCCTCCGGGCAGTCGGAGATGCCCGGGATCTTGTACGTGGATGGCGCGTGCGTCATCAGCTTGCCGGAGGCGTTCCACCACAGCTGCTCGGTGGTCAGCCAGCCCATGCCCTGGATGAACGCGCCTTCGACCTGGCCGATGTCGATGGCGGGATTGAGCGAGCTGCCGGCGTCGTACAGCGCATCGGCGCGCAGCAGGCGCCATTCGCCGGTCAGCGTGTCGACGACGACTTCGGAGACCGCCGCGCCGTAGGCATAGTACGAGAACGGGTGACCGCTCATCGTCTTCGGGTCCCACGACAGGTGCGGCGTGGCATAGAAGCCGTCGGACCACAGCTGCACGCGCTTCAGGTAGGCCTGCCCCACCAGCACGTGGAAGCGGATCGCCTGGCCGTTGACATGCACGTGATCGTCCGCGAAGCGTACCGAGGCGACGTCGCCGCCATGCTGCTCCACGGCGAATTTCGCCAGGCGTTCCTTGATCTGCCGTGCCGCATCCTGGGCTGCCTTGCCGTTCAGGTCGGCGCCCGTCGATGCCGCGGTGGCCGACGTGTTGGCGACCTTGCTGGTATCGGTGGCCGTGATGCGCACGTGGCACAGGTCCAGCCCCAGTTCGTGGGCAACCACCTGCATCACCTTGGTGTTGACGCCCTGCCCCATCTCGGTGCCGCCGTGGTTGACGAGCACCGAGCCGTCGACATACACGTGCACCAGCGCGCCGGCCTGGTTCAGGTGCGTGACGTTGAACGCGATGCCGAATTTCAGCGGCGTGAAGGCGAGGCCTTTCTTCAGCACCGGGCTGGTGGCGTTGAATTTCTCGATCGCCTCGCGGCGGGCGCGGTACTCGCTGGTCGCTTCCAGCCGCGCGGTCAGTTCCGGCAGCACGTTGCCTTCGACCACCTGGCCGTACGGCGTGACGTTGCGCTCGTCGATGCCGTAGAAATTCAGGCGGCGCACGTCCAGCGCATCCTTGCCCAGCTCGCGGGCGATCTCGTCGATGATGTACTCGATCGCGATCGCGCCCTGCGGGCCGCCGAAGCCGCGGAACGCGGTGTTCGACTGCGTGTTGGTCTTGCCGGCGCCGGCGCGGATGTCGGCGTCGGACAGGTAGTAGCAATTGTCGAAGTGGCAGATGGCGCGGGTCGCCACGGGGCCGGACAGGTCGGCCGAGTAGCCGGCGCGCGACGTCATGTCCACTTTCGCGGCCAGGATGCGGCCCGCGTCGTCGTAGCCCACTTCGTATTCGTACCAGAAGCAGTGGCGCTTGCCGGTGACGATCATGTCGTCGTCGCGGTCGGCGCGCAGCTTCACCGGCACCTTCAGCTTGTACGCGGCGATGGAGGCGGCGGCCGCCCACAGCGCGGACTGCGATTCCTTGCCGCCGAAGCCGCCGCCCATGCGGCGGCACTCGACCTGCACGTTGTGCGAATGCAGGCCCAGCGCATGCGCCACCACGTGCAGCATCTCGCTCGGGTGCTGGGTGGAGCACTGCACGAACATGCCGCGGTTTTCCTTCGGGATCGCGTACGAGATCTGGCCTTCCAGGTAGAACTGCTCCTGGCCGCCGACGAACAGCTCGCCCTTGACCTTGCGCGGCGCGCGCTCGAACGCGGCTTGCGGATCGCCCTTCTCCAGCTTCATCGGCGGCAGCACATACGAGCCGGCGGCTTTCGCTTGCTGCGGCGTGAAGATGGCCGGCAGCTCGTCGTAGGTGATCGCGGCCTTGCGGGCGGCGCGGCGGGCATTGGTGTGCGTGTCGGCGACAACGATGAAGATCGGCTGGCCGACGTACTGCACCAGGCCGGGCGACAGGATCGGATCGTCGTGGATGATCGGGCCGCAGTCGTTCACGCCGGGAATGTCCGCGGCGGTCAGCACGGCGACCACGCCCGGCGAATTCTTCACCGGCTCCAGGTCCATCGCGACGATGTTGGCGTGAGCCTTCGACGACAGGCCCAGCGCCGCGTGCAGCGTGCCTTGCAGCTCGGGGATGTCGTCCGTGTAGGTGGCCTGGCCCAGCACGTGCAGCTCGGCCGATTCATGCTTGCGCGACAGGCCGACGCCAGACCAGTTCGCGGCCGAGGTGGCGGATTCCAGCTCGGGAATGGCGGCCTTCAGTTCGGGGATGGCGGGATGGTTCATGGATGTCTCCTCAGGCGGCGGCAAAGGCGTTCACGTCGGCATTCGCCAGCGGCGCATCGATACGGGTTTCAAGCCAGAAGCGGCGCAGCAGGTTCTGCGCGGTGCGCATCCGGTAGGTGCTGGAGGCACGCATGTCGGTCAGCGGTGCGTAGTCCTGCGCCAGCGCGGCCATCGCCTCGGCCAGCGCATCCTCGCTCCACGCGCGGCCGTTCAGCGCCGCTTCGGCCAGTGCGGCGCGCTTCGGCGTGCCGGCCATGCCGCCGTAGACGATGCGCGCATTGGCGACGTTGCCGCCATCGAGCTCGAAGGCGAAGGCGGCGCACACGGCCGAGATGTCCTGGTCGAAGCGCTTGGCCAGTTTATAGGTACGGAACGCAACATTGGCGCGCGGCAGCGGCACGCGCACGGCGCGCACGAATTCGCCCGGCCGCATGTCCTTCTTCATGTAGTCGAGGTAGAACGCATCCATCGGCAGCGTGCGGTCGCCCGCGGCACTGTGCAGCACCACTTCGCTGCCCAGCGCGATCATCCACGGCATCGAGTCGCCGATCGGCGAACCGTTGGCCACGTTGCCGCCCAGCGTGCCGGCATTGCGGATCGGCAGCGAGGCGAAGCGCTGGCGCAGCTCGGACAGCTCGGCCGGATAGTATTCGCACAGCTTGCCGTAGGCGTCGTCCAGCGCGACGCCGGCGCCGATCTCCAGCATCTGGCCGTCCACGGCCACGCTCTTCAGCGCTTCGACGTGGCCGAGGTAGATGATGTCCGTCAGCACGCGCATCTGCTTGGTGATCCACAGGCCCACGTCGGTGGAACCGGCCAGCAGCGTGGCGGCCGGGTATTCGGCACGCAACTGCGCCAGCTCTTCCAGCGTGCGCGGCGCATGGAACGTCTGGCCGTTGGCGGCATAGGTGGACAGCCTGTCGCGCTTCAGCGCCTGCAGTTGCTGCGCCAGTCCGGTGGTGTCGAAGTCCACGGCCGGCAGTTCCGTCATGCGGCGCGCCGCGTCGATGATCGGGCGGTAGCCGGTGCAGCGGCACAGGTTGCCGGACAGGCAGTCGTCGATCTCTTTCCGCTCGGGCGTGCGGCCTTCCACTTTCAGGTACATGCCCCACAGCGACATGGCAAAGCCCGGCGTACAGAAACCGCATTGCGAACCGTGGCATTCGACCAGCGCCTGCTGCACCGGGTGCAGGTCGCCGTTCGGCTGCTGCAGGTCCTCGACGGTGAACAGGGCCTTGCCGTCCAGCGTGGGCGTCAGCTGGATGCAGGAATTGACGGCTTTCAGCTCGACCTTGCCATCGACAAGGGAGCCGACCACGACGGTACACGCGCCGCAATCGCCCTCGGCACAGCCTTCCTTGGTGCCGGTGCAATGCAGGTCTTCGCGCAGGTGCTGCAGCACCGTTTGCGTGGTATCGGCGCCTTGCACTTCGTGCACGGCGCCGCGGAAGTAAAAGCGGATCGGTTCGGACATGTTGGCCTCGCGGTGGTATCAGTTTGTAAGACTAACATTCGCGACCAACCCGCCTATAACATTTGGCTGATGAGCCTTATCAGCCAAAGCGCATGAAGCAACATTACGGCCCGCGCCCGCCCGGCCTTGTCAGGACGTCATCGCCGCCCTGTCATTGCCTGGCGGCCTGCCGGTCGTGGAATTCGAAGCGCGCGCGGTCCTGCGGCTCGTAGGCGCCGGACTCCACGTCGATCCGCATCACGCTGGCGCCCGGCTGCGTGAGCAGCGGCCAGGCCGGCAGGCCGGCGCCGTTCGGGTCGCCATGCTTGATGAAGTTGGCAAAGTAACCCTGCATCGTGCGCGACACGGCGCGGTCCTCGTCCGTCCACGCATAGACCTTGTTGCCGTCCAGGTTGCCCATCGCGTATTCGATCTCGGCCGAATGTGTCGCGCCGGTCGCGGCCGGCCTGCCGTCGACGGTGGCCGGGCGCGGCCGACTGTAGTAATAACGCCACGTCGGCGCCGCCTTCGCGTGCAGGTCGATCCATTTCCACGTGCCATAGACGATCCAGCGGTCGCTGGCCAGGTCGCGCGCGGCATCGGCCACGTCGTAGTCGTAGACGCGGACCGCCTCGGCAAGGACAGCGGGATCGGCGCCATAGAACCTCTGCAACGCCGCCTGGAAGCGCTCGGGCGTCGGTTCCTGGTTGTCGAGGATCGCGCCGGCATGCATTTCCTGCGAATTCCAGCCGGCCAGCAGCGGTACTTTCGCCTGGCGGCCCTGGGCGTAGCTGTCCAGCGGCGGACGGTCGATCACATGGCCGTCGGTCACGATGCCGAACGACGGCGCGCCAGGCCGGGCCTGGGCCTGCAGCAGCGCTTCGGCCGGCGCCGCGCGCAGCTCCTTGAGCGTGGCGAAACCGGCAGCCTGCGCGAACGCGGCGCCCTGCTTTTCCGCGTCCGCCAGCGGCGGCGCACCGCGCCGGCCCAGCACCGAACCGCTCTCGCCGATGGCCCGCGCGAACAGCCCTTGCGACATCGGCATGATCATCTGCGCGCTGACCGAGTACGACCCGGCCGATTCGCCGGCGATCGTCACCTGTTGCGGGTCGCCGCCGAACGCCGCGATGTTCTTCTTCACCCATGCCAGCGCGGCCGCCTGGTCCATCAGGCCGTAGTTGCCGGAAGCCTTGTGCGTGCTCTCCGCCGTCAGCTCCGGATGGGCCAGGAAGCCGAATGCGCCGAGGCGGTAGTTGACCGTCAATGCCACGATGCCCTGCTTCGCCATCGCCGCGCCTTCGTAGCGGGGTTCGGAGCCGTCGCCGGTGGCCAGGCCGCCGCCATAGATGTACACCAGCACCGGGAGTCCTTTTTTCTTGCCCAGGCCGGCGTTGGCCGGTGCCCATACGTTCAGGTACAGGCAATCCTCGGACTGGCCGGGCGAGCGGAACACCATGTCGGAATACAGCGGCAGCTGCATGCAGCGGTTGCCGAATTCCACCGCCTGGCGCACGCCCTGCCATGGCCGCACCGGCTGGGGCGCCTGCCAGCGCAGGGCACCGACCGGCGGCGCGGCGAACGGAATGCCCCTGAAGGCACGTACGCCGTCCTCGATGCGCCCTTCGATGCGGCCGCCCTCGACCTTGACGGTGGTGGCGGGTGCCGCGGCATGGGCAAGGGTGGTGGCGGCGGCCAGCAGGATGCCGGCGGAGGCTTGCTTCATCGTGTTGTCTCCTGTTGTGAGTGGACTGCTTACGGTTTTACCAAGGCGGGCGAGCGGCCGTATTCCTGGATCAGCCTCGCCAGCAGGTAGATGCGCGGCGCGATGCTGTCCACTTCGGCATATTCGTCGGCCGTATGGATGCCGCCGCCGACGATGCCCAGCCCGTCGATGGTGGGCAGGCCGGCCGCGAACAGCAGGCTGGCATCGGCCGCGCCGCCGCTGCTTTCCAGCGTCAGCTTGCGGCCGATCTCGGCGTAGATAGCCGTGGCCCGCTTCGCCAGCCCGTCGGTGACGGGGCTGGCCGGCATCGGCGGGAAGTCGCGTTTCAGCACGGCCGACACTTTCGCTTCGGGCACCAGCTGGCTGGCGGACAGGCGGCGCAAATCGCGCTCGACGCGGTCGAATTCCTCGGGTGTCCTGGCGCGCACGTCGGCCAGCGCCCGGGCATGGTCGGGGATCACGTTGGTGCGGTCGCCGCCCTGGATGACGGTCCAGCTGACGGTGGTGTCCTTCGCATCGTCGCCCAGGCGCGACAGCTGCACGACCTGGTGCGCCGCCTCCAGCGCCGCGTTGACGCCCTGCTTCGGCGCCACGCCGGCGTGCGATGCCTTGCCCGTCACGTCCAGTTCGATCTCGCCGCTGCCTTTGCGCGCCACCACCAGGCCGTCGGCCGCGCGGCCCGGTTCCAGGTTGAAGGCCACGTCATGCTCGCGTGCCAGCCGGTCGATCAGCGTGCGGGTGCCGGCGGAGCCGGTTTCCTCGTTGGTGTTCAGCAGGATGGTGAGCTTGCCGAAATCGCCGCCGGCCAGCAGGCGCGATGCATGGATGGCAATGACGATGCCGCCCTTGTCGTCCATGATGCCGGGGCCGTAGGCACGCTTGCCGTCGACGCGGAATGGACGCTTCGCGGCGGTGCCGTCGGCGAACACGGTATCCATGTGGGCCATCAGCAGCACGCGGCCCTTGCCGGTGCCGGCACGCGTGGCCACGATATTGCTGCCGGCCGCCGGCGTGGCGGGCAGCTTCTCGATGCGGAAGCCCTGCTCCGCCAGTTCGGCCGCGGCGATGGCACCGACCGCATCCAGCCCGGCCCCGTTGAAGGTGCCGGAATCGATGTTGACGAGCTTTTCCAGCAGCGCCAGCGCGGCCGGCTGCCGGGCTTCCGCCCGCTTCAGCAGCGCCGGATCCGCCGACGCCGTTCCCAGTGTTGCCAATGCCAGCGCGATGCCGGCGGCCAGTCTGCGCATGTGATGCCTCCCCGATAACACCTGATCATAGCTCAGTGAGCTGAACGATGGAGCAGACCGCGTCGCGGCACCGTGCCGCCGCGCGACACCGGCAGGCGGCCGGGACTACACTGGCGGCATCCTGCCGGGCCGGACCGTGTTGGCATCCGCATCAGGATCGTTATCGGGGCACCAAGACAAGTACTGGACAGGGTCCCGGCAAGCCGCGAAAAGTCGTCAAATTACGACAGTCCACACGGATGAGGACGCTTTACAAAAGTGATGCCTGACGGCATCATCGCTTGATTGCCCACACTTCAGCAGCAGTTTCATCTATGGCAGCAGTCCACCCCACGACGGCGAACGCTCCCATGCCGGGACTGGCACGGGTGCTGGTGCAGGCCGGCCGCCTGACGGCCGCGCAGGCGGACGCGCTGCACAAGCGTGCCGCCACGGAAAAGCAGCCCTTCATCGACGTACTGCTGGGCAGCGGCATCATCGGCGCGCGCGACCTGGCCGCGTTCTGTTCCGAGACGTTTGCCTACCCGATGCTGGACCTGCACGCGATCAGCGCGGCCGCGCTGCCCCAGGCGATCATCGACGAGAAGCTGATGCAGAGCGGGCGCGTGGTGGCGCTGGCGAAACGGGGCAACAAGATGTCGGTGGCGATTTCCGATCCCACCAACACGCAGGCGCTGGACCAGATCAAGTTCCAGACCGAATCGTCGGTGGAACCGGTGATCGTGCCGCACGATGCGCTGCTGCGGCTGCTGCACGAACTGGGCAAGTGCAGCGCACAGCTGATGGACGAGCTGGCCGGCGCCGACAGCGAGATCCAGTTCGCCGAAGAGCAGGACGCGGCGGTGCCGGAGGCGCCGGCGACGGACATCGAGGATGCGCCGATCGTGCGCTTCCTGAACAAGATGCTGATGGATGCCGTGAACATGGGCGCCTCCGACCTGCACTTCGAGCCGTTCGAGAAGTTCTACCGGATCCGCTTCCGGGTCGACGGCGTGCTGGTCGAGCACGCGCAGCCGCCGATCGCGATCAAGGACAAGCTGGTATCGCGCATCAAGGTACTGGCCCGGCTCGACATCTCGGAAAAGCGCGTGCCGCAGGATGGCCGCATGCGGCTGATCGTGTCGCCGACCCGGACTCTGGACCTGCGCATCTCCACGCTGCCCACGCTGTTCGGCGAGAAAACCGTGATGCGTATCCTCGACGCCTCGCAGGCGCAGATGGGCATCGATGCGCTGGGCTACGAGCCGGAACAGCGTGCGCTGCTGCTCGATGCGATCGCCCGCCCGTACGGCATGGTGCTGGTCACCGGCCCGACCGGCTCGGGCAAGACGGTGTCGCTGTACACCTGCCTGAACATCCTGAACAAGCCGGGCATCAACATCTCGACGGCGGAAGATCCGGCCGAGATCAACCTGCCCGGCGTGAACCAGGTGAACGTGAACGACCGGGCCGGGCTGACGTTCCCGGTGGCGCTGAAATCGTTCCTGCGCCAGGATCCGGACATCATCATGGTCGGCGAGATCCGCGACCTGGAAACGGCGGACATCGCCATCAAGGCGGCGCAGACGGGGCACATGGTGTTCTCCACGCTGCACACGAACGATGCGCCGTCCACGCTGACCCGGCTGATGAACATGGGGGTGGCGCCGTTCAACATCGCCTCGTCCGTCATCCTGATCACGGCGCAGCGGCTGGCGCGCCGGCTGTGCGGCTGCAAGCAGCCGCTCGACATCGCGCCGGACAAGCTCGTCAGCGCGGGCTTCCGCGCCGAGGAAGTCGACGGCAGCTGGAAGCCCTACGGCCCGGTGGGCTGCGAGCGCTGCAACGGCTCCGGCTACAAGGGGCGCGTGGGCATCTACCAGATCATGCCGATCACGCCGGCGATCGAGGCGCTGATCCTCGCGCACGGCAACTCGATGCAGATCGCCGCCCAGGCCCAGGCCGAGGGCGTGAAATCGCTGCGCCAGTCCGGCCTGGTGAAGGTGAAGGCGGGACTTACGAGCCTGGAAGAAGTGCTGGGCTGCACGAACGAATAGGAATACACATGGCACACGCGGGCGGCATCAAGGAATCCATCTTTGCCTGGGAAGGCAAGGACAAGACAGGGAAAACCGTGCGCGGCGAACTGCGCGCGGGCGGCGAGGCGGTCGTCAACGTGACGCTGCGCCGGCAGGGCATCATGGTCACCAAGGTCAAGAAAAAGGTGTACCGCTCCGGCAAGAAGGTCACCGACAAGGACATCACGCTGTTCACCCGCCAGCTGGCGACGATGATGAAGGCCGGCGTGCCGCTGCTGCAATCGTTCGACATCGTCGGCAAGGGGCACGCCAACCCGGCCGTGTCGAAACTGGTGATGGACCTGCGCGCGGACATCGAGACCGGCACCAGCCTGAATGGCGCGTTTCGCAAGTTCCCGCTGTATTTCGACCCGCTGTTCTGCAACCTGGTGGGCGCCGGCGAACAGGCTGGCATCCTGGAAGACCTGCTGACGCGCCTGGCGATCTACAAGGAAAAGACGCTGGCGATGAAAGCCAAGATCAAGTCGGCGCTGACGTACCCGATCGCGATCCTGGCGGTGGCGTTCATCGTCACGGCCGTGATCATGATCTGGGTGGTGCCGGCCTTCAAGGAAGTGTTCACCAGCTTCGGCGCGGACCTGCCGACGCCCACGCTGGTGGTGATGGCGATCTCGGAATTCTTCGTTGACTGGTGGTACGTGATCTTCGGCGGCCTGTTCGCTTCCGTTTACTTCTTCTTCCAGGCCTGGCGCCGTTCGCTGTCCATGCAGCAGGCGATGGACCGGCTGCTGCTGAAGGTGCCCGTGTTCGGCGCCGTGATCAGGAAGGCCACGATCGCCAGGTGGACGCGCACCCTCGCCACCATGTTCGCCGCCGGCGTGCCGCTGGTCGAGGCGCTCGATTCGGTGGGCGGCGCTGCCGGCAATGCCGTCTACCTGGACGCCACGCGCAAGATCCAGAGCGAAGTGTCGACCGGGGTGAGCCTGACGGTGGCGATGCAGAACGTGGAAGTGTTCCCGAACATGGTCACGCAGATGGTGGCGATCGGCGAGGAATCCGGCGCCCTGGACAGCATGCTGGGCAAGGTCGCCGACTTCTTCGAGGAAGAAGTCGACGAGGCCGTCGCTTCGCTGTCGTCGCTGATGGAGCCGGCGATCATGGTGATCCTGGGCGTGCTGATCGGCGGGCTGGTGGTGGCCATGTATTTGCCGATCTTCAAGCTGGGGTCGGTGGTGTAAGCGACACCGTGCAGGTGCTCGGAATACTTCGCAGTGTCTCGGAAACCTTCGCAGTGGCGTCTGCGCTGCATTCCACTATCGATTGCGCCCCCGGCCAGGGTGGCGTAATTCAGCCACTTTTTGAGCTTGCTCCGAAATTCCGGTTTTCTGAAGGTCTTGCAACTTGCCGACGAATTCCGCAATTGCCTTACCGTACTGCCTGCCCTCTTCCAGCAGCCCATTGTGGCCTGCCGGACTGATCGTGACGAGGTCCGCGCGCGGGGCCTTGGCAGTTATGGCAACTGCCGCCTCCGGCTTCGTCAGGCGGTCGGCATCGCCTACGATCACACGCACCGGAACCGGGAGGATTGCCGGCGTATCGGTTTCATCCCAGCGCATCACGGCCCGCAGGCCTTTGGCAATGACGGAAGGCGTGTCTTTGACATTGAACCTTGAGCCAAAGTCGAGCTGCCCACGTGTTACTCCACGGCTCAGCGAGGTAATGCGGTTCACGATATGGCTGGTGCCGTTCAGGTAGCTCTGCAGGTTCATCAGTCGTACAAGCGGCGACAGCAAAATGGTCAGCAACAACAGCGGCTCAATGAGTGGCCACCTCAGGAACTTCAGCAAAGTGCCTGCCATTACGGTGTTCAATGGCCAGGTATGCGTGGTATCCATCAGGACCATGCCGTTGACCTTTTCACGGAACAGGTCTGGCCGCAGACGAGCCAGGGTCAGCATCATCATGCCACCGATGCTGTGCCCAACCAGCGTGACGGATGCGTACCCGGTTTCCCCGATAACGCGATGCAGGTCTTCCGCCAGACGTTCCACACTGTAGCGGCGGTCGGCCGGCTGGCTCGACAGGCCAAGCCCCGGCAGGTCCCATAGCACCAGCCTGAAGTCCTTGCTCAACTCTTTGCGCACGTAATACCAGGCCGTGCTGTCGAGGGCCCAGCCGTGGGTCATGACGATGACGGGCTTGCCCTCCGGGCCATCGAATTCGACGTGTAACGCGCTACCGTCAACACCTTGGACTTTTCTGGAATTCGGACTGCGTTCAGAGCGCGGCTCATCTGGCCCACGCGGGTATAAGGCCAGTACAAGCTGCCGCCCCAGCAGGGACCACGCGAGCATGGCTATGCCAGACCACAGCCACCCCATGGTTGCCAGCGTCCCGACATACCACGCCCATACGATATAAACGCCCCCGGCCAGCAGTGCCAAGGAAATCACACCGGCAAGTGTACCAAGCAAGAATGGCAGTACCGAAATGTACATGGCTTGTTGCTCCTTATAGGACAAGTAGCGCACAAAATAGCTGGGCCAGGTTGCGTGGCCACCCCATTGGCAATGCCAATCAGAAGCTACCGCCGATCAGCGCGGGGCACAACTCCTTGTCATTACGTGAACGTGTAAGACTTCTCTGATTACGAGGGGTTTGGGCACCGCTGCGCGCACCTGACGGGATGAGTCAGGTGCACGCGCCGCAGTGTGAGAGGCTTACGGATCCGCAGGGCGCTACTGCGGCACGTGGTGATTTCCTACGCATGGCCGCAATCAGCGGCTCGGCACCACCCGCCACACCATATTGGCCAGGTCATCCGCGACGATCAGCGCCCCGCGCGGGTCGACCGTCACGCCGACCGGCCGGCCGCGCGTCTTGCCGTCGGCATCGCGGAAGCCGGTCACGAAGTCGACCGGCTCGCCGGCGGGCATGCCGTCCTTGAACGGCACGAAGATTACCTTGTAGCCGACGGGCTGGGCACGGTTCCAGCTGCCGTGCTCGCCGACGAATGCGCCGTTGGCGTATCGGTCCCCCATCGCCGGCTGCGAGAAGCTCAGCCCGAGCGCGGCGACGTGCGAGCCCAGGCTGTAGTCAGGCTTGATGGCGGCTGCCACCTTGTCGGGGTCCTGCGGCATGACGCGCGGATCGACGTTCTGGCCCCAGTAGCTGTAAGGCCAGCCGTAGAATCCACCTTCGCGCACCGAGGTCAGGTAGTCCGGCACCAGGTCCGGCCCCAGTTCGTCGCGTTCGTTGACCACCGCCCACAATTTGCCTGTCGCGGGGTTGATCGCCAGTGCCGTCGGATTGCGCAGCCCGGTCGCATACGGCTTGTGGGCACCCGTCTCGGCGTCGATCTGCCAGACCATGGCCCGGTCGAGCTCAGCCTCCATGCCGCGCTCGGTGATATTGCTGTTGGAGCCGATGCCGACGTACAGGAAGCGCCCGTCGGGGCTGACGGTCAGCGCCTTGGTCCAGTGGTGATTGATCTCGGCGGGCAGCTTGGCGATACTCTTCGGCGGACCACCAGCCTTGGTCTGGCCTTCCTGGTAGTCGAAGCTGACCAGTTCGTCCTGGTTGGCCACGTACAGCTTGCCGTTGGCGAACGCCAGGCCGTAAGGCGCATCGAGATCTTCCGCGAACACCGTTTTCAGCTCATACCGGCCGTCGCCATCGGCATCGCGCAGCAAGGTCAGACGATCGCCGCTTTCCACCTTGGTCGTGCCTTGCGCCTTGATATAACCGGCGATCACATCCTTGGGCTTGAGCTTGGCGGCGCTGCCGCCGCGGCCTTCCGCGACGATGATATCGCCGTTGGGCAGCACCAGCGTCTGGCGCGGAATCTTCAGGTCGGTGGCAATCGCGGTGACGGTGTACCCCTGCGGCACGGTGGGCTTTTGACTGCCCCACGCCACCGGTTCGGCGATCTTCATGCTTGGTAACAAGCCGCGCTCCGGTTCCGGCAGCCTGGGGTCGGGTCCGCGTGCCTGCTGGCTGTCGCCGTTCTCGGTGCATGCGGCCAGCAACAGGGCCATGCCCAGACATGCCAGGGGCTTCATTGGCGTCATCGGCGTCATTGACTTGATCGGCTTCATTTCGCCACCTCCGGATGGGTATCGATGCTGAGCCAGGCCGCGATGCAGGCCAGCACGGCAACGATGACCGACAGGATCAGGCCATCCGGCATGGCCGCCCAGGCGTCCTTCGCATGGACGAAGGCGTTGACCAGTCCCAGCACCCAGGTTGCCAGCAACAGCAGCAATCCCATCAGCGGCCGCCCTGTCCGGCGATGCGCGCGGAGCAGGGCCGCCAAGGAAAGCACCAGGGCAAGTCCGCAGATGAGCAGGCCGCCGGCGATGAGCCAGGATGCGAAATTGCTCCACTGGATCTGGTAGGTTCGATAGTAGGCAACATCGCTTGCCAATGCGCCGAGAAACAGGGGCACCGTCCCGCCGAGCAGGATGGCGTGCAGCCGTCCGGTCGGGTGTCGATGGATCGGGCTGTTCGTTATCTGTGCAGACATTGCATGGACCTCATCGTTGATTTCACTTGCTCCAATCGTAGCGATATTACAAATGTGCTGTCGCATAGCTGAGCCTGGAGCCTGCGTCGCCGGAGAAGCTTGGCCCGTCGCGCCGGGCAACGGCGGCGTGAAGCCATCTGCAGCGCCTCCATCTTCAAATGGCGACCGGTGGTGTAAGCTCTGGTTTTCATCTGCCGCCCTGCCGCGCCAGGGGTCACGGAACCCGCACAATGCTCGAGCAACTCTTCCTCTTTTCACCGCCCGCCACCCTCCCCGCCGCGCTGATCGCCGCCATTTTCGGCCTGCTGGTCGGCAGCTTCCTGAACGTCGTCATCTACCGCGTGCCGAAGATGATGCAGCGCGAGTCCGACAACTACGTGGCCAGCGAATCGGGCCTGCCGCTGCCGCACACGGACCGCTTCAACCTGATGGTGCCGCGCTCGGCCTGCCCGCATTGCGGCCACCAGATCACGGCGCTGGAAAACATCCCCGTCGTCAGCTGGCTGGCGCTGCGTGGCAAGTGCAGCCGGTGCAAGGCGCCGATCTCGGCACGCTATCCGGTCATCGAGGCGCTGACGGGCGCGCTGTCCGCGGCGCTGGTCTGGCAGTTCGGCAGCGGCTGGACCGGCCTGGCCACGCTGCTGTTCGCCTACCTGCTGATCGCGATGACGTTCATCGATGCCGATACCAGGCTGCTGCCGGACGACCTGACGTATCCGCTGCTGTGGGCCGGCCTGCTGGTGAACCTGAACGGCACGTTCGTGCCGCTGGCGGACGCGGTGATCGGCGCGGCCGCCGGCTACCTGTGCCTGTGGTCCATCTATTGGGCATTCAAGCTGCTCACCGGGAAGGAAGGCATGGGCTACGGCGACTTCAAGCTGCTGGCCGCGCTGGGCGCGTGGCTGGGCTGGATGATGCTGCCGACGATCATCCTGCTGTCCTCGGTCGTGGGAGCGGTGGTCGGCATCGGCCTGATCGTCTTTGCCAGGCGGGGGCGCGACAACCCGATCCCGTTCGGTCCCTACCTCGCCGCCGCGGGCATGATCGCGCTGCTGTTCGGGCCGCAGATCGCCGCGTTCACGGAGCGGTTCCTGGGGGTGGCCTGACATGCAGCGGCGTTTTACGGTTGGCCTGACGGGCGGCATCGGCAGCGGCAAGAGCGCGGTGGCGCGGCTGTTCGCCGAACGGGGCGTGGACATCGTCGATACCGACCAGATCGCCCGCAGCCTTACCGGGCCGCATGGCGCGGCGATGCCGGCGGTGCTGGCCGCGTTCGGCGACGACTTCGCCGATGCCCACGGTGCGCTGGACCGCGCGAAGATGCGCGCGCTGGCCTTCTCCCGGCCGGAGGCCAGGCGCACGCTGGAAGGCATCCTGCACCCGATGATCCGCGATGCGGTCTTTGCCGAAAGCCTGCTGGGCACCGGTCCTTACGTGATCTTCGACATTCCGCTGCTGGTCGAGTCGGGGACGTGGAAACAGCGCGTGGGCCGCGTGCTCGTCGTCGATTGTCCCGAGGCGTCGCAGGTGGCACGCGTGATGGCCCGCAATGCCCTGGCGGAAGACCAGGTGCGCGCGATCATGGCCGCGCAGGCACCGCGGCAGGTGCGTCTGGCTGCCGCGGACGACGTCATCGACAATGGCGGCGCGCTGGACGCGCTGGCGCCGCAAGTCGACCGCTTGCATGCAACTTACTTAGCGTTGGCTGAAGAAGCGGTAAGAAACAATTAACAACGTTTGTATTTTTGCCTCGCATGCCTCAGAATCACGGGCATATTTCAGGCCCACCCACGAGGGATTCACTTTGATCGTCTATGAATATCCTTTCAACGAGCGCATTCGCACGCTGTTGCGCCTGGAGGACCTGTACGAGAAGTTCAAGTTTTTCCTGAACCAGGAACATCCGCTGCAGCACCACGTGGCGCTGGCCACGATCTTCGACATGCTCGAAGTGGCCGGCCGCGCCGACCTGAAGTCCGACCTGCTGCAGGAAATCGAGCGCCAGAAGCAGACGCTGATGGGCTACCGTTCCAACCCCGCCGTACAGGCCGAGATGCTCGATGCCATCCTCGAGGAGCTCGACAGCGTGTCGTCCGCGCTGGTGGCCTCGCAGGGCAAGACGGGCCAGAACGTGCGCGACAACGAATGGCTGATGAGCATTCGCGGCCGCACGATCATTCCGGGCGGCGCGTGCGAATTCGACCTGCCGTCGTATTATGCGTGGCAGCAGCATTCGTTCGAACAGCGCTTCAACGACATCGCCACGTGGTTCGCGCCGCTGGCGCCGCTGTGCGATGCGCTGGCCCTGGTGCTGCGCCTGTTGCGCAATTCCGGCGCGCCGAAAAAGATGATCGCCAACGCCGGCAGCTACCAGCAGATGCTGCAGGGGAAGGTGTACCAGATGCTGCGGCTGACGCTCGACGAATCGCTGGGTGCGATCCCCGAGATCTCGGCCAACAAATACATGCTGTGGGTACGTTTCACCAGCCAGGGCGGCGACTGCAAGCCCAAGCCGCTGGAAGACGACGTGCCATTTGAACTCACTCTTTGTAATTTCTGATTTTTACCTGCCATGCCAACCGTTGTCGACTGCCCCACCTGTGGCAAGAAAGTGGAGTGGAGCGAGAAAAACAAGTACCGCCCCTTCTGTTCCGAACGCTGCAAGCAAATCGACCTGGGCGCCTGGGCCGAGGAAAAATACACGATCCCCGGCGCCATCCCCACCGATCCGCTCGAAGAAGACAAGCAATAACTTACCAAAGGCAATGTTTCTCTAAAAATGGGGACGTACCCCATTTTTCGGGCAATGTTTCTCTGAAAATGGGGACGTACCCCATTTTTCGGGCAATGTTTCTCTAAAATGGGGACGCCGGGTCGCCGTACCGCTCCCTTTTTTTCATGCAACACCTGTTGCAAAAAAACTGGTGTCTGTCACCGGTTTCCAGGAAATGTTTCAAAAAAACTGGTGTCTGTCACCGGTTTTCGGGCTTTAGCCGCGGTCGATCCACTGCAGCAGCGGGATCGTGGCGGGCAGCAGCGGTTCGACACCCACTTCCCCTTGCCATGCGAATGCCTGGCCTTCGAGGCTTTGCGGTTCGCCGCGCCACTCGCGGCTGATGAAGAAGTGCAGCCGCACGTGGGCGTGTTCGTAGACGTGCTCGACGCCGCACCATTCCTCGGCCGACAGCACTTCGATGCCCAGCTCTTCCATGAATTCGCGCTGCAGCGCCGCGAAGATGGTTTCGCCCGGGTCCACTTTCCCGCCGGGGAATTCCCAGTAGCCCGCGTAGGGCTTGCCGGCCGGGCGCTGGCCCAGCAGCACATCCCCGTTCGGTTTCATCAGGATGCCGACCGCCACGTCGATCGGCCTGCTCGCTTCCGTCATGCCGCGGGGTTCCCGGATGCGTCCGTGTCCATCTTGCCGGCATGGTCGCGGGCGAACTGCCAGGCCACGCGGCCCGAGCGCGAGCCCCGCTGCAGGGCCCAGCGCAGCGCATCGCCGCGTGCCTCGTCGATCTGCGCGGGGGTGCAGCCGAAGGTGCCGAGCCAGTGCGCGACGATGGCGAGGTAGTCGTCCTGCTTGAACGGGTAGAACGACAGCCATAGCCCGAAGCGTTCGGACAGCGAGATCTTTTCCTCGACCGTTTCGCCCGGATGCAGGTCGCCGTCCTCGTCATGCTTGTAGCTGGTGTTGTCCGACATCCGTTCCGGCAGCAGGTGGCGCCGGTTCGACGTGGCGTAGATCAGCACATTGTCCGACTGCGCGGTGATGGAGCCGTCCAGCGCCACCTTCAGCGCCTTGTAGCCGCTCTCGCCCTCTTCGAACGACAGGTCGTCGCAGAACACGACGAAGCGCTCCGGCCGGCCGGCCACCAGGTCGATGATGTCCGGCAGGTCGGCCAGATCGGCCTTGTCCACTTCGATCAGCCGCAGGCCTTGTTCGGCGAAGCCGTTCAGGCAGGCCTTGATGAGCGAGGATTTGCCGGTGCCGCGGGCGCCCGTCAGCAGCACGTTGTTGGCGGGCCGGCCGGCGACGAACTGCCGCGTGTTCTGCTCGATCGCCGCCTTCTGGTTGGCCACGTTGTGCAGGTCGTCCAGCGTGATCTTCGCTGCGTGCGCGACCGGCTGCAGCCAGCCGCTGGCACCCGCCAGGCCGCTGCGCTTGCGCCAGCGGAACGCGAATGCGGCGTTCCAGTCGGGCGCGGGCACGGCTGGCGGCAGCAGGGCCTCCACCCGCGCCAGCACGCTTTCGGCGCGAACCATGAAGGTTGCCAATGAGTCCTCCAGCCCGGCCATCAGGAACGGTAATCCGCGTTGATCGACACGTAGTCGTGCGACAGGTCGCAGGTGTACACGGTCGCGGCGGCGGTGCCGCGCGCCAGTTTCACGCGCACGGTGATTTCGCTCTGCTTCATCACGCGCTGGCCGTCTTCTTCCTTGTAGTCGAGGTTGCGGCCGCCGTCCTTCGCCACCCACACATCGTCCAGCCACATGTTGATCTTCGAGACGTCCAGCTCGACGCCGGCGTAGCCGATCGCGGCCAGGATGCGGCCCAGGTTCGGGTCGGAGGCGAAGAAGGCCGTCTTCACCAGGGGCGAATGGCCGATCGAATAGGCGATCTTGCGGCACTCGTCGACCGACTCGCCCTCTTCCACCGTGATGGTGATGAACTTGGTGGCGCCTTCGCCGTCGCGCACGATGGCCTGGGCCAGGAATACGGACAGTTCGGTGACCGCCGCCGCCAGTTCGCGGTACTCCGGCGAATCGACCGAGTTCACCTCGAGCGTGCCGGCGCCGGTGGCGATCAGCATGAACGAATCGTTGGTGGAGGTATCGCCGTCGATCGTGATGCAGTTGAACGATTTGTCGGCCGCTTCCTTGACCAGCACGTCCAGCACGGGTTGCGCCACTTTCGCATCGAACGCCAGGTAGCCCAGCATCGTGGCCATGTTCGGCTTGATCATGCCGGCGCCCTTGCTGATGCCCGTCAGCGTGACGGCATGGCCGGCAATGGTGACCGTGCGCGAGCCGGCTTTCGGCTGCGTGTCGGTGGTCATGATGCCTTCGGCCGCGTTGAACCAGTTGTCGGCTTTCAGGTTCTGCACGGCGGCCGGCAGGCCGGCCTTGATCTTGGCGACCGGCAGCGGTTCCAGGATCACGCCGGTGGAGAACGGCAGGACCTGCTGCGCATCGATGCCCAGTTCGGCCGCCAGTGCATTGCAGGTTTCGCGGGCATTGGCCAGGCCCGCTTCGCCGGTGCCGGCGTTGGCATTGCCGGTATTGACGAGCAGCGCGCGGATCGGCTTGCCGCCGGCCTGCGCCGCCGCCAGGTTTTCCTTCGAGATCTGCACGGGCGCGGCGCAGAAACGGTTCAGCGTGAACACGCCTGCGACGGTGGCACCCTCGGCCAGCTTCATCACCAGCACATCCTTGCGATTCGGTTTCTTGATCCCGGCCTCGGCGTAACCGATCTCGATACCGGCGACGGGTTTCAGCTCAGCGGCGACAGGAATGGGGGAGTTGACGGCCATGTGTTGTTCTCGTGCGGGTTAGTGAAATCGCTATTTTAAACCCTGTGACAACAGGTGGCGGGCGGTACCCGACGAGTCGGCGAAGACTTATATTTTTCTATAGCAATTGTTTCCAGGTAGCGCAATCAGTTCACAAAAAACGACAGTAACTTTCATGTTTTATATTGATAGGGAAAGAAAACTTGATGCTTTTAGGAAATATCCCATAAGGTAGAGACCGCATGCAGTCTGTCGTGAACATCGCGCCGCTCCCCCACCTCCGCAGCGGCCCCGCGGCAAGCATTACCTCATACAAAACCACATCGGATCGGATTCCTTCAGCATGAAAATGAAACTGTCAGCAGTATTCGTCCTGGGCGCAGTGGGCCTGATGCAGGCCGGCGCGGCAGGCGCGGTCACCATCGGCGACGGCAACCTGAATGTCAGCGGCTTCGGCACGCTGGCCGCCGCAAAAAGCAACACGGAAGACGCACGCTTCACGCGCGCCAACCAGCGCGAAGGCACGGCCGGCACCAGCACGATCGGTCTCGATTCCAACCTGGGCCTGCAGGCTACCTACACGTTCTCGGACAAGCTGTCCGCCACCACGCAGATCCTGTCGCGCAAGTCGACCGGCGACAGCTTCACGACCGAGCTGGCATGGGCGTTCGTGAAGTACAAGCTGAACGACGAAGTGTCGTTCCGTGCCGGCCGCATCGTCGTGCCGGCATTCCTGATTTCGGATTACCAGAACGTGGGCTACGCGAACACGATGATGCGTCCGCCGGTGGAGATGTACGGCCAGATGTTCATCGAGAACGCCGACGGCGTCGACGTGAACTGGCAGCGCGCCTTCGGTGATACCAACGTGACGGCGCAGGCCTTCGTCGGTATTGCGCGCGGCAAGTCCTATGTATCGAGCGACCATTCGTCGCCGCGCTACCAGGCGCCGGTCGGCGGCTTCGCCGTCAGCGCCGAGCATGGCCCGGTCACGCTGCGCTTCGCGCATGCCCAGGGCAAGCTGAAAGCCACCGACGTGAAGCCGATCAACTCGCTGACCGCCACGCTGGCCTCGGTGGGCTTCGGCCAACTGGCCGACGACATCACGATCGCCGACTACAAGCGTGTGGCCTTCACCTCGGTGGGCCTGATGGCCGACTGGAACAACATCGTGGTGCAGTCCGAATTCGGCATGCGCCGCGCCAAGGATCCGGTGTACCTGGCCGACAGCAATGCCTGGTATACGATGGTGGGCTACCGCTTCGGCAAGGTGTTGCCATACTTCGCGCACGCCAAGTACGACGGCAAGGGTTCGACCGTGGCCGTGCCGGCGCAGCTGGCTCGCATTCCGACGCTGAATGCCGGCGTGAAAAACCTGCTGGCACCAGGCAGCCAGTCGTCCAACCTGGTCGGCGTGCGCTGGGACTTCGCTTCGTCCGCCGCGCTGAAGGTGCAGGTCGACCGCGTCAAGCCGGGCGCCAAGAACGGCTTCCTGAGCGACGTGACGCCGGCCGGCGTCGGCAAGAAGGTGACCGTCGTCGCGGCGGGCGTGGACTTCGTTTTCTAAGGCATTCACATGAAAAAGATCACTATCACCCTGGTCATCGCCGCCCTCGCCGCGACGGCCGCCGTCCTGCCGTCGTCGGCATTTGCCGAGACCGTGGTCATCGTCAGCGCGAAGAACCCGGCCACCCGCATGTTCTCCGAGCAGGCTGCCCAGTTCTTCCTCGGTAAATCGACGATGTTCACCCCCATCGACCAGGCCGACGGCTCGGCGATCCGCAACGAGTTCTACAAGAAGGTGACCGACAAGGACGCCGCCCAGGTGAAAGCCATCTGGTCGAAGCTCGTGTTCACGGGCAAGGCCCAGGCGCCGAAGGAATTCAAGTCGAACGCCGACGTGAAGAAGGCCGTGGCGGACGATCCGAAGGCGATCGGCTACATCGACAAGTCGGCGGTGGACGATACCGTCAAGGTGATCCTGACGCTGCAGTAAATAGCGGCAGGAAGCAAGAAAGCCCGGCACTGCCGGGCTTTTTCACATCTGGGACGGTTTCGATCGCAAAATCAGGGACGGACCCTGTTTTCTGGACAGGTACCAGATCCAGGCGAAAAAAACCGGGGCGCGCCCCGGTTTCTGGATCAAGCCAGCTTGCCGTGGCAAGCCTTGAACTTCTTGCCGCTGCCGCATGGGCAAGGATCGTTGCGGCCCACCTTCGGCCCGACCTGCACGTGCGCATCCGGCATGCCGCCAGGGGCCGGATGGGCGGTCGGCGCCAGCAGTTCTTCCGGCGCCGCGTTCGGATCGAAATCGGCGTGCTGGAAACTCACGTTTTCCAGGTGCGTGGCGGCCATGGCCGCCTCGGCCGCTTCCACTTCCTCGCGCGACTGGATGCGCACGGTCATCACCTGGCGCACCACTTCGTTCTTGATCATGTCCAGCATCTGGGCGAACAGTTCGAACGCTTCGCGCTTGTATTCCTGCTTCGGGTTCTTCTGCGCATAGCCGCGCAGGTGGATACCCTGGCGCAGGTGGTCCAGCGCCGCCAGGTGTTCGCGCCAGTGGCTGTCCACCGATTGCAGCATCACGCTGCGCTCGAAGCCGCCGAACGCTTCCTTGCCGACGATGGCGATCTTGGCGTTGTACTGCTCGTCCGCAGCGGCAACCACGCGCTCGACGAGGTCTTCGTCGGTCAGGTTCGATTCCGTCTCCAGCATCTTGGCCAGCGGCAGGTCGATATGCCACTCGGCCGCCAGCGTGGCCTGCAGGGCCGGCACGTCCCACTGCTCTTCGACCGATTCCGCCGGCACGTACTCGCGCACCAGGTCGGTGAACACGCCATGGCGCAGGTTCTGGATCATTTCGCCGATCTCGGTGGCTTCCAGCAGCTCGTTACGCTGCTGGTAGATCACCTTGCGCTGGTCGTTGGAGACGTCGTCGTATTCGAGCAGCTGCTTGCGGATGTCGAAGTTGCGGGCCTCGACCTTGCGCTGCGCCGATTCGATCGAGCGCGTGACGATACCCGCTTCGATCGGTTCGCCTTCCGGCATCTTCAGGCGTTCCATGATCGCGCGCACGCGGTCGCCGGCGAAGATGCGCAGCAGCGGATCGTCCAGCGACAGGTAGAAGCGCGACGAGCCCGGGTCGCCCTGGCGGCCGGAACGGCCGCGCAGCTGGTTGTCCACCCGGCGCGATTCGTGGCGCTCGGTGCCGATGATGTGCAGGCCGCCGGCCGCCACCACCTGCTCGTGCAGCGCCTGCCAGCCGTCGCGCAGCGCTTGCGCGCGGGCTGCCTTGTCCGCCTCGGACAAGCTGGCATCCGCTTCGAGGAACTTGATCTGGTTCTCGACGTTGCCGCCCAGGACGATGTCGGTACCGCGGCCGGCCATGTTGGTGGCGATCGTGATGGCCTTCGGCGAACCCGCCTGCGCGATGATCTCCGCTTCGCGGGCGTGCTGCTTCGCGTTCAGCACGTTGTGCGGCAGGTTTGCCTTGTCGAGGATCGATGCCAGCAGCTCGGAGTTCTCGATCGACGTGGTACCCACCAGCACCGGCTGGCCGCGCTCGTAGCAGTCGCGGATGTCGGTCACCATCGCCTGGTATTTTTCCTGCGCCGACTTGTACACCTGGTCCTGCTTGTCCTTGCGGGCGGACGGGCGGTTCGGCGGGATCACCACGGTTTCCAGGCCGTAGATGTCCTGGAATTCGAACGCTTCCGTATCGGCGGTACCGGTCATGCCGGACAGCTTGGCGTACATGCGGAAGTAGTTCTGGAACGTGATCGAGGCCAGCGTCTGGTTCTCGTTCTGGATCTTGACGCCTTCCTTCGCTTCGACCGCCTGGTGCAGGCCGTCGGACCAGCGGCGGCCCGTCATCATGCGGCCGGTGAATTCGTCGACGATCACCACTTCGCCGTTCTGCACCACGTAGTGCTGGTCCTTGTGGTACAGCGCATGGGCGCGCAGCGCGGCATACAGGTGGTGCACCAGCGTGATGTTGGCGGAGTCGTACAGCGACGCGCCTTCCGGCAGCAGGCCCATGCTGGTCAGGATCGCCTCGGCCTTTTCATGGCCGGCTTCGGTCAGCAGCACTTGGTGTGCCTTCTCGTCCTTCGTGTAGTCGCCCGGCACTTCGATCGTGCCCTTGCCGTCCGGCTTTTCCTCGCCGACCTGCAGGGTCAGCAGCTTGGGCACTTCGTTGATCTTGTGGTACAGGTCGGTGTGGTTCTCGGCCTGGCCGGAAATGATCAGCGGGGTGCGGGCCTCATCGATCAGGATCGAGTCGACTTCGTCGACGATCGCGTAATTCAGGCCGCGCTGCACCCGGTCGCGGATGTCGAACACCATGTTGTCGCGCAGGTAGTCGAAGCCGAACTCGTTGTTGGTGCCGTAGGTGATGTCGGAAGCATAGGCCTGCTGCTTGACCGAGTGTTCCATCTGCCCCAGGTTGACGCCCGTGGTCAGGCCCAGCCAGCGGTACAGCTTGCCCATGGTTTCCGCATCGCGCTGGGCCAGGTAATCGTTGACGGTCACGATGTGCACGCCCTTGCCGGACAGCGCGTTCAGGTAGGCCGGCAGGGTCGCCGTCAGCGTTTTACCTTCACCGGTGCGCATCTCGGCGATTTTCCCGTAATGCAGCACCATGCCGCCGAGCAGCTGCACGTCGAAGTGGCGCATCTTGAAGACGCGCTTGGAAGCTTCGCGGCAGACGGCAAAGGCTTCCACCAGCAAGTCGTCGAGCGCTTCGCCGGCCGCCACGCGCTCCTTGAAGGCGGGCGTTTTTGCCTGCAATTCGGCGTCCGACAGCTTTTCGTACTCGGGTTCGAGAGCGTTGATGGCTTTGACGGTTTTTTGGTATTGCTTGAGCAGCCGTTGATTACGGCTGCCGAAAATCGCGGTCAGTAAGGACATGCTTGAATTCTTGAATAAACGCCGTTTAAAAAAAGCTCGCTTCGCGACCTCGCCCAAAGCCTCTGGCAAAAGACCATGATTTTAGCACGGGGGTACATTGGGATGGCTGCCGGAAAGACAATAGCCATAAGGGAACTAGCGCTACACTCGACGCACCTCGCACGATTCTTGCCCCGCCTTCCACTCCCAGCCGCCGCGCCGCCGATGCTGCAGGCACGGCGTGGCTATGCTATGTTTCGCGCATGCGATTCAACTCCTTCCAGACCCGCCAGAACCGGACAGCGGTCGAAGCGACCGACTTCCTGCGCCATGACGCCAAGCTTGCGGCCCTGCTGCCGGCCGTGCAGCGCATGGCGAAGCTGCAGCAGGACTGCGCGAAAGTCCTGCCGACCGCGTTCAGCTTCTGCGAGATCATCTCGTTCGAGGCTGGCCTGCTGGTGCTGTCGACACCGAACGCATCGGTCGCCGCCAAGCTTAAACAGCAATTGCCAAAATTGCAAGAAGCACTGGCGACCAAGGGGTGGCAGATCGACAACATCCGCCTGAAGGTGCAGATGATGAAGGCGATGACGACACCGCCCGTGGAGCGGCGCCAGCTCGTCATTCCCGACGTGGGCGTGGAGTCGTTTGCCCAGCTGTCCGAAGCGCTGGAACCGACCAAGCAGAATGCCACGCTGATCGCGGCGCTGAAGAACCTGGTGGCGCACCGGCGTTAGCGCACCGGCGCAAGCGCACCAACGCGGCGGCCAGCGCGCCGCATGCCGGTCCCGTCAGATGCGGCCCTCCTCCAGCAGTGCGCGGGTGCGGCCCAACGTGGACAGCAGCGCGGTGCGATAACCGCCATCGCTGTCCATCCACGCCTGTTCGGCCTGTTCCTCGGGCCCGCCCGGCGCCTTGCCTCGCAGGCCGAGGTAGCAATAGAAGCGCAACTGCAGCGCCCCTTCCGCATCCTCGAACAGTTCGTTGACGATCACGCCCTCGCGCGGCCCGGCCGCCTGGAAGAACGACACCTTGTGCGCGTGCTCGAAGGCGATGATTTCGCGCAGGTCGTCGCCGGCGATCGTGGCTTCGCGCACCAGATGGGTGGTAGGGGTGCCGCTCTCCTCCACGACCTCGCAACGGGTGCACAGGCCCGGCGGCAGGAACTGGCGGGCGTCGCGCGCCTTCATGACGAGGCCGGCCCAGGCCTGGGCACGGGTCAGCGGGGTTTCCCCGGCCGGGTTCACGGGAATGGTTGCGGTCGAGTAGATCATGGCGTTCTCCTTGGGTTGAAAGACAAGGCCATGGTAGGCATCCCACGGGCGATCCGATAGACGGTATATTTAGATTCACCGTCTCATGAATGGAACACCTTATGGATTTGCTGGCCCTGGCCGATTTCAATCTCGTCGCCCGGCATGGCGGCTTCGGGCGTGCCGCCCGGGCCAGCGGGCGGTCGAAGGCAACCCTGTCACGGCGCGTGGCGGAACTGGAAGGCAGCCTGGAACTGCGCCTGTTCGAACGGGGCGCGCGGACGTTGAAGCTCACAGAGGAAGGCCGCGCCCTGTACGAACGCACGGCGGCGCTGCTGACCGAGATCCATGAAACGGCGGCGGCGATCGCTTCCGGCGGCGGCCAGCCGCGCGGCAGGTTGCGCATCAGTGCGCCGCTGCTGTTTTCCCAGACGGCGATGGGCAGGCTGGCGGCCGGCTTTGCGCTGAAATATCCGCAGGTGCGGCTGGAAGTGACGAGCGAAGACCGCTCCGTCGACATGATCGAGGAAGGCTACGACCTCGTGATCCGCGTGAACCCGGCGCCGGATGCGAACCTGGTCGGCCGCATCCTGCTGCGCGACCGGCTGGTGGTCGTGGCGAGCCCCTCCTTGCCGCGGCCAAGGGGCACGGTACCGGTACCGGTCGTGTTGCGCGGCCCGAATGGCCGGCCAGAGACCTGGATGGTGAAAGGGGCTGGGGGAACGTCGCCCCTGATGGTGGAGCCGGTGCTGTTGCTGTCGTCGCTGATCATGGTGCGCGACGCCGTGCGCGCAGGCGTGGGCGCGGCGCGGCTGCCGATCTCGCTGGCGGCGCGCGACCTGGCGGCCGGCCGGCTGGTGCAATGGGGGGATGTGGAGGGGCCGGAGATCGCGCTGTGGGCGTTGTATCCGTCGCGCCGGCTGCTGAACGCCCGCGTCTCGGCCTTCCTCGATTACCTGCGGGAAGCCTTCCCGAACGGCACGCCGGACGAGCTGGCGGCCCTGCTGGACGCCTGAGCGTCAGCTGGTCAGTTGTAGGCCCATTCCTGTTCGAGCTGCCGGGCATACGACGGCGGCGCCTGGTCGGCAGAATCGTAGCTGACGAATTCATACGCATCCGGATTGGCCAGCAGTTCGCGCAGCAGCTTGTTGTTCAGCGCGTGGCCGGACTTGTGCGCCTCGTACGCGCACACCAGCGGGTGGCCGATCACATACAGGTCGCCGATCGCATCGAGGATCTTGTGGCGCACGAACTCGTCGTCGTAGCGCAGGCCGTCCGGATTCAGGATCCGGTATTCGTCCATCACGATCGCGTTTTCCAGCGAACCGCCGCGCGCCAGGCCGATCCCGCGCAGCATTTCCACGTCCTGCATGAAGCCGAACGTGCGTGCCCGCGCCACCGCCTGGATATACGACTGGCTGCCGAAATCGATCTGCGCGCGCTGCGCCGTGCCGTCGACGGCCGGATGGTTGAATTCGATGAAGAAGTCCAGCTTGAAGCCGTTGTGCGGCACCAGCCGCGCCCATTTCTCGTTGGCGCCCTGCTCTTCGCGCACTTCGATCGGCTTCTTGATGCGGATGAATTTCTTCGGCGCGTCCTGCTCTTCGAGGCCGGCCTGCTGCAGCAGGAAGACGAACGACGACGCCGATCCGTCCATGATCGGGATTTCCTCGGCGGTCACGTCGACGTAGAGGTTGTCGATGCCCAGGCCGGCGCAGGCGGACATCAGGTGTTCGATCGTCGACACGCGGGCGCCGTCGCGGATCATCACGGTCGCCATGCGCGTGTCGCCGATTTCCAGCGGGCCGACCGGGAATACCACGGGAGGATCCAGGTCGACGCGGGCGAAGACGATGCCCGTGTCGGGCGGGGCCGGGCGCAGGGTCAGCTCGACCTTGGTGCCGGAGTGCACGCCGACACCGGTGGTGCGGACTTGTTCTTTGATGGTACGTTGTTTCATTTCACGATTATATCGGCTTTCCCGGCCCCGCGTTCTCTCCCCCATAAGGGATAAAAGCGTGACAACATGCGGGTTTCACGGGTGTTCGGCCTCGCTGTGCACTGCCTCGCGCCGCACCAGGTAGATGCCGCTGCCGATGATGATCGCGGCACCCACCAGGGTCCACCGGTCCGGCAGCGTGCTCCATAGTGCCCAGTCGATCGCCACGCCCCAGGCCAGTGCCGTGTACTCGAACGGCGCCACGACCGACGCCTTGCCCATGCTGAACGCCCGGGTGATCGCCAGCTGGCCGAGAAAGCCGGAAAACGCCAGCGTGGCGATGACGGGCCAGTCATCCCAGCGCAGCGGCACCCAGGACGGCCACGCCAGCGGCAGCGCACCCGCGCCGATCATCACCAGCAGCCAGAACATGATCTGCTCGTTCGAATCCGTGCGCGACAGGATGCGGCTGGCGATCGCCGATACCGCGTAGCATGCCGCCGAACCGAGGATCGCCAGCCCGGCCACGGAAATGAAGCTGGTGCCTTCGGGCCGCAATACCACCAGCACGCCGGCCAGGCCCACGCCGATGGCGAGCCACTGCATGCCGTCGACCCGCTCCTTGAGGATGAACACCGACAGCGCCGTGATCAGCGCGGGTGCGATGAAGAACACCGCATACGTCTCCGACAGCGGCAGCGATTTGAGCCCGTAGGCGAACAGTGTCAGCATGCCGATGCCCAGCGCGCCGCGCAGCAGCTGCAGGGGCCAGTTCACGTTGAAGATGCCGCGGAACCCGCCGCGATAGGCGACAAAGGCACAGACCAGCGGCATCGAGGAAAACGCGCGCAGTACCGTTACCTGCATCGCCGGATAACGGACCGCGAGCAGCTTCATCGCCGTGTCCATGATCGAGAACATCGCGACGGCGATGACCATCGCATAGATGCTGTGCAGGTTTTCCTTGGCGTGCTGTTTCAAAAGTGGTTCCCGGTGTGCGGCTGTTGCTAAGCCGGCCATTGTAAATGGCGCAGTCACCCGAACCTGTGGAAGTTTCACCACGTCATCAGGAAACGGAGCAATTGCCGCGCAGCGCGGCGATCAAGCAATCTGCCGGAGCTAGCCAGCGCCGCCCGTCGATGCCATGGCGCCAGCCCAGGTAGTTCGGCAGGTATTTGCTCGCCACGCCATTGAACCGCGATAGCCAGCCATGGAAGCGGCTGTGATAGCCATTCACGTGCTGCAGGTGGATCGCACCCCGGGCGCGCACGCCTGCCCTCAGGTTGACTGCTTCGTGCAGGATGCCGGCTTGGCGTGTGAACGTTCGGTAAGCGGCAGCGCTGTCCGACACCAGCAAGACATCGGCGGCCAGTATCGGTGGCAAATGGCACGCCAGCTGCCGCGCCGTCACCGGGCCGCGGCCGCAGACGAAATCCCGCGTTTTCCCGTCCCGGTCGCGTGCCACGAGAATGCAGTCGAGTTCCTTGGAGATGCCGCGCCGCCTGGCCTTGCCGCCACGCCGGCGCGCCGGCCGGTCCAGGTGCCGGCTGCCCTTTTGCGATTCGAGCAGATAGGTCTCATCCGCCTCGACAATGCCTTGCAGCCGCGGTGGCCGGTCGTGCCGTGCTGCTCCCATGAAGCGATGGCGCCAGCGAAAGCTGGTATTGCGGTGGACGCCGATGTTTTCGGCGGCGCCCCGGACGGTGCGAGAATCCAGCACCGCCTGCAGGAACGGCAGCCATTTTCCGCGCAGGCGCAGGAAAGCGAACGGTGTACCGGTCAAGGCATTGAAAGTACGGCGGCACGTCAGGCAGCGGTAGCGTTGCAGGCCGCCAGTGCTGCCGTGACGGTGGAT
>NZ_JACHXS010000010.1 GCF_014192225.1 Pseudoduganella umbonata
GCGTAGTGACGGGCAGCGGTTTCGTACTCGACGTGCGCGGTGTTGATCGTGATGCCGCGTGCTTTTTCTTCCGGAGCAGCGTCGATCTGGTCGTAAGCCTTGGCTTCGCCGCCGAACTTCTTCGACAGCACGGTTGCGATTGCAGCGGTCAGGGTGGTCTTGCCATGGTCGACGTGACCGATGGTGCCAACGTTCACGTGCGGCTTAGTCCGCTCAAACTTACCTTTTGCCATTTTAGACTCCTAACAATTTTTAAGATATTGCTGGGCACGCGCCCGACTGTCAGATTGGGTACTGATACTGCTGTCTGATGCTACCGCCCGGTGATCACCGGGCAGCGAATTCTGGTGCCCTTTACGTGGATTGAACACGTGGCCTCTCCCTTACCAAGGGAGTGCTCTACCACTGAGCTAAAAGGGCTTTTTTTACTACATTGCAACGAAGACTGGAGCGGGTGAAGGGAATCGAACCCTCGTCTTAAGCTTGGAAGGCTTCAGCTCTACCATTGAGCTACACCCGCGAGGTTCCGTTTCACTACATTGCACTCAGCTTCCTTGCGAAAACTTGGTGGAGGGGACTGGATTCGAACCAGTGTACTCATAAGAGGGCAGATTTACAGTCTGCTGCCTTTAACCACTCGGCCACCCCTCCGCGAGGAACCGCAGAGTATGAAGCATAAAATCAAAACTGTCAACGCTTCGACACAAACACTTCGTATCGAGCAGCTAACTGCCTGCTTCGGGGCGAGATTGTAGCGGCTACCCCGTGGGAAATGCAAGTGTTGTTTTTACGTTGCATGCTTTGCTATAGAATCTGCAAGTCAGCCGTATGCCGGCCCACCCTGGAGCACCCTGTCTTGAATCACCTTCAGCACCGCCTGCCGGCCAACCTGCTGCTGGCGGCTGCCTATGCCGCCATCGGTATCATCGGCCTCGAGCTGTCCCTGATGCCCGGTTTTTCGACCCCCCTGTTTCTTCCCGCCGGCCTGGCGCTGGCCGCGCTCGTCAGCGGCGGGCCGCGCCTGCTGCCCGGCGTCGCACTGGGCGTATTGCTGTTGAACCTGCACTCGTTGCCGAACGCGTCCGCCGTGCCCTCGGGCACGCTGGCGGCTGCCGCCCTGGCGGCCACGGCCGCCGCCACGCTGCAGGCTTACGCTGGGATGCATGCGTTCGCCCGCTGGGTGCACCCGGCCATCGGCGCCGGCCGCGATGTACTGCGCTTCCTGGCGTTGCCGCCGGCGCTGGCCCTGATCAGCAGCACCCTGTCGCTGTGCGCGCTTGCGCTGCTGGGTGTCATGCCCGGCGACGCCCTGCTTGCCAACTGGTTCACCTGGTGGATAGGCGACGCGCTGGGCATCCTGCTGGGCGCGCCGCTGGCCTGGACCGCCTTTGGCAAGCCACGCGCGCTCTGGTCGCAGCGGCGCTGGACCGTTGGCGGGCCGATACTGGTGCTGGTGGTACTGTTCGTGGCGATCTTCATGCAAGTCCGCCGCTGGGAGGCGCACCAGCAGATGCAGCAGGTACAGTTGAAGGCGCAGCAGGCCTCGGATCTGCTGCAGGCCAAGCTGTCGGAGCACGAGCGGTACCTGTTCGCGATAGCAAATGCCATCAGTGACAAAAGCCAGCATATCGGTCCGGAAATTTTCCGCAATATCGCCCGCGGCTACCAGGCCCGCCACCCAGAAATACTGACGATGGGCTGGCTGAAGCCGGTGGCCGGGGCCGAGCGCGATGCGTTTGAAACCTGGGCCCGTAAAACGGTCGATTCCACCTTTGCCATCCGCGCCGCGGACAGTGAAGGCATGTTGCACCCCGCGCCGCAGCGCGACCGCTACGTCGTCGCCACTTATGCCGAGCCGCGCGGCAACCGCATCTACCTGGGCCTCGACATGCTGTCCGAACCGGTGCGCGCCGCCGCCGTGGCGCAAGCACTGGCGAGCGGCGAACCGACCGCCAGCGCCCCGATAACCCTGATCCAGCCTGGCCGAAACCAGGGCGTTGCGTTGTTGCAGGCTGTTCCTTCCGGCGGCAGCGCGGCGCCAGGCGCCGTCATGCTGATCGCGCTCGAACCAAGCACCTACCTGGACAGCGTGATGCGTCAGGTCGGCTTCCCTCACCTGCTGGCCAGTCTGCGTGACGAGGCCACCGGTGCGGCGCTGTCGCCGGCGCTCGCAGGGGCTGCGAGCGAGGCCGCGTTCGAACAATTGCTGAGCTTTGGCGGCCGCCAGTACCGGTTGACGCTGACGCCCACGGCGGAGTACATGACCAGCCAGCGCGGCTGGCAAAGCTGGTCCGTGCTGGCCGCGGGCCTGGTCCTGACCAGCCTGCTGGGCGGCCTGCTGCTGCTGACCAGCGGCGAACAGGCGTCGGTACGCGCCCAGGTGGAGGCCAGCACGGCCCGGCTGCAGGAGCGGGAAGCGCGGCTGCAGGCGATCCTGGAAAAAGCGGCGGATGCGATCCTGACGATCTCCACCGACGGCATGCTGACCAGCGCCAACGTGGCCGCCGGCCGGCTGTTCGGTCATGCGCCGGAATCGATGGCCGGACTGCCGCTGGCCCGGCTGCTGCCGGTCGGCGAAGGCGACACGCCGGCCGACCTGCTGCGCCGCATCGCGGCCGGCAACACGCGCGAACACGAAGCCACCGGCTGGCGCAGCGATGGCGCAGCCTTCCCGCTGGCGGTGTCGGTCAGTGAAGTGGAAGTGCCGGGCGGACACCTGTTCGTGGCCATCCTGCATGACCTGACGGAACAGCGCCGCGCCCAGGACCGCATTCACCGGCTGGCCCACCACGATCCGCTGACGGGCCTGGAAAACCGGCTGTCGCTGAACCTGCGCCTGGCAGCGGCACTGGTGCGCGCACGCCGGCAACGGCACACGGTGGCCGTGATGTTCCTCGACCTGGACCACTTCAAGAAGATCAACGACACCCACGGGCACCAGACGGGCGACCAGCTGCTGCTGGCGGTGGCGCAACGCCTGCGCGAGGTGTCGGGCGAGGTGGACACGATTGCCCGGCTCGGCGGTGACGAATTCATCGTCGTCACAGGTCACGTTACGTCGGACGAAGCGGGCCACATGGCGGCACGCATCGTCGACATGCTGGCGCGGCCGTATCCGCTGCAGGGCCAGGCCGTGCACAGCGGCACCAGCGTCGGCATCGCGATGTATCCGGTCGACGGCGAGGATGCCAACACGCTGCTGCAGCACGCCGATACGGCGATGTATGCGGCGAAGAGCCGCGGTCGCGGCAATTTCCAGTTTTTCTCGCGCGACATGAACGCCGCCACCCACGAACGGCTGCTGCTGGAAAGCCGCCTGTGGCAGGCCCTGGAGCAGCAGGAGTTCGAACTGTACCTGCAGCCGCAGATCGACCTGGCGAGCGGCGCAGTGATCGGTGCCGAAGCGCTGCTGCGCTGGCACCATCCCGAACTGGGTACCGTGGGACCGGACCGTTTCATACCCATCGCCGAGGAATCCGGCCTGATCCTGCCGCTGGGCGAATGGGTACTGCAACGTGCCATCGACCTGCTCGCCCACTGGCAAACCATCGGCTTGGGTCACCTGCGCCTGGCGGTGAACCTCTCTGCCCGGCAGTGCCAGGGCCACGGCCTGCTGGCACAGCTCGACCGGATGCTGGCGGAGGCGGGTGTCGATCCCGCGCTGCTCGAGCTGGAGATCACGGAATCGGCGGCGATGCAGGATCCGGAGCGCAGCCGCGCCCTGCTGCAGGGCTTGCGGACGCGCGGCATCCGCGTGGCGATCGACGATTTCGGCACCGGCTACTCGTCGCTGTCGTACCTGAAACTGTTCGAGCTGGACCGCATCAAGATCGACCGCGGCTTCGTCAAGGATATCGAGTCCGACCCGAACGATGCGGCGATCGTCAGCGCCACGATCGGCCTTGCGCATGCGTTGGGGCTGGACGTGATTGCCGAAGGCGTGGAGACAATCGCGCAGGCGGACTTCCTGCGCGCCCATCATTGCGACGAAGCGCAGGGCTACCTGTTCGCGCGGCCGATGCCGGCTGCGGAGTTCGAGCGCAGCACGGGCGCCACGCTCGACGGGCCGGTACGGGCCATCGCCTGAGCGGCGCGGCAACCGCAGGCGCCAGCGCGCCGCAGGCTATGCCCGCTGGCGAATGGTGACCGTGCGGCGGCCGGGGCGTACGTTGTATTTCTTCAGCAATTCTTCCTGCAGGCCGCCGAGCGCGGCCAGCCGGGCGTTGGCCGGGTCCAGGCGGCGCAGATGCGCCACCAGTTCGATGCCCTTGGTACCCAGCTTTTCGTCCCATCCCGTGCGTTCCAGGTACTTCAGCACCGCGACCGCGGCGTTGAACACGACCTGCGGGTTGTCCGGCAGCTTTTGCACGGCGTCGAGCATGGTATCGACAGCGCCGCGCAGATCGCCCGCTTTCGCCTGCGCCGCCCCCAGCGACACCATTTCCGCCACCGCGTGCCGGCTTTCGCGGGCCAGCCGGTTTGCCATGTCGCCCTTGCCCGACTGTTCCAGCAGGCGCATCGCCTTCGCCATCGGCGCGCCGCCGCCCGCGCTGGCCATCACGTCGCGCATCACGTCCGCCGCCTGCTGCTCGCGCCCCGCCGCGAGGCAGGTGCGCGCCAGTTCCAGCTTCATGCCGGCCGACAGATGGGGCGCCAGCCGCGCGCCGGCCAAAGCGCTGTCGAGTGCGGCACCAAGGCGCGCGGTATCGCCGGTGGCCTCCAGCAGCATCGCCGTGGCGATCGCGGCGCACGCCGGTGTGTTCTCGCGGTGCGCCAGCGAGCGCTCCATGTCGCGGATTACCAGTTCGGCCTGCGCCGTGTCGCCCTTCCTGAGCAGCGACTGGGCCAGCCTGGCGTGATCTTCCGGATCGCGGAACTCGGAAAACCGTGCACGCTGCAGCACCTGCTTGAGCGCCCGCTCGGCCGAATCGGCGTCGCCCGCCTCCAGCGCCACCTCGCCCAGCCGGCGCAGGCGTCCGACCGCGTGCGGCGACAGCGTGGCGGCATCGGCCAGCACGGCCTGCGCCTCGGCCAGCTGGCCCGCTTCTTCGTGCACCCGCGCCAGCCAGTCGTAGGCGGCGAGATAGCGCTCGTTATGGCCCAGCAGCTCGGCCAGCATGTCGCGCGCTTCGTCGATGCGGCCGCGCAGTGCCAGCGTCTTGGCTTGCCCAAGCCGTGCCCACGGCGCCTGGCGCTCCTGCCACACCACGGCATACACGTGTTCGGCCTGCTCCGGCTCCCCCAGCAGCAGGTGGGTTTCCGCGCGCAGCCGCATGAAATCCACCCTGTAGCGCGGCACAGCGGTTTCCTGCCCGGCGCAGGCGGCAATCGCCGCGCGATAGTCGCCCGCGTCCAGCAAACCCTGTACCGGCAGCAGTGCGGCGCGACGGTCCAGCGCCCGCTCGATGCGGGCCAGCAGCGTGTCGGCCTTGAACGGTTTCAGGATGTAATCGTCCGGCATCAGTTCGGCCACGCTGGTGACCTTGCTGCTCTGCCCTTCCGCTGTGACCATGAAGAACAGCGTGGCCGGCGCGATCAGTTCCTGCTGGCGCAGGTCTTCCAGCAACTGCTGGCCATCCTGCCCGCCTTCGAGCTCGTATTCGCACAGGATCAGGTCGAACTGCCGCGCCGCCAGCACGCGCAGCGCACCTTGCGCATTGGTCGCCACGTCCACCCGGCCAAGGCCCAGCGTGGTCAGCATGTTCTGCAGGTTCGCCCGCATGCCGGAATGCGGCTCGATGAGCAGTGCGGCTAGGCCGTTCAGTTGCGCCATGATGTGGTGAAGGCTCCGGTGGTCAAACGAGGGTGGCCGTGCAAACGGATGTCCGCACGGCCATTGTTGCAGTTTCCATGGTATGCGTCAGCCCTGTCGCGCGTCGCGCGCAACGACGCTGCCCGGAAAACCGTTGCGTGACCGTTACCCGCGCTGCTTGCGTACGCAGCCGTTCTTGCCGGCCAGGTCGATGTTCTGGTAGCGGATCTCGTACTTGCCGGTGGCCAGCTGGTCGACGACGAATTTTTCCTGGGCCTGCACGAACACGTAGCGTACATTCGAGCGGCGGTCCAGGTCGAAGACCCTGATGAACACGGGGAAGGCATTGTCGCCATTGTCCAGCGTCAACTGCATGTCCTGCCCCTTGTTCATCAGCGGGAAACCATCCACGTAGCCCGACCGCGTGGGCCAAGGCTCGCCGTTCGGCGCCACCAGCGCCGGCGTTTCGTTCTCGCAATCGCCCGCATAGCCGGGCAGGATCACCTGCGACAGCGCCACCACCTTGATCGGCGGCGCCTGCATGTCGCTGTCCGGCGAATAGGGGCGCGGCACGCTTTCCCAGCCATCGTTCACGGCCGGGGTGTGCGTGGCGCGTGGATACGGACTGGCCGTGGCGGTTACCTCGCCCGACGGCTTGCCGCCCCAGGCAGCCGCCAGCACGGTCGACACCTGCCGGGGCTCGGTGACCGTCAGCACGCCGCCGACCCAGCCTGCGCCCAGGCAGGTCACGGCGGTCAGCCACCAGCGCCAGCTGGTCAGCAGGCGCTTGCGGCGGCGCACCGGCTGCACCGCATCGGACCATGCGCCGATCGGCCCATCGCCACCGCGCTGGGCATCGTCCTGGCGCGTGCTTTCCACCAGTTCGATCTCGTATTCTTCCTGGGCAATCCAGTCGTCGTGTTCCTTGCGCCGCTGCGGATCGGCCAGCGCGCCATAGGCGGAGTTGACGATCGCCATGATGCGGGCCGCGCGCTCGTCGCCGGGATTCTTGTCGGGATGGTATTTCTGGCTTAATGCCTTGTAGGCGGCACGTACGACTTCCGGTGGCGCACCGCGGGCCACTTTCAGGTTGTCATAGTGTGTATGGATCTTTCCCATCGTTCCAGTATTCTCAGCCGCGCGTCACGACGGGTTTCGCGCCGGGTCAACCATAATAGCCGAACTTATAACAATTTTTATACAGTAACAGGGGAATGATGCGCGCGGCGGCCTGCTCCGCCTACAGGCGGTAGGCGCGGTCGCTTGCCATCAGCACCGGCGACAGCGCGACACCCTTGCCCACCACCAGTACCTTGAACAGCTCGCCCATTTCCGCCGGCGACAGCAGCTTGTGCACCGCGTTCGACTGCGGCAGGTAAGCCTTCGTGTCGGCCGGATCGGTGCGCAGCAGCAGGTCGCCGATGCCGGCGCCGAGCAGGAATGCCGCCTGGCTCATGTAAGCCAGCACGTCGGCTCCCGCATCCTGCGCCGCCAGCGCCGTGGCGGTGAAATCCACGTGCGCGGTAATGTCCTGCAAGCCGGGCAGGAAGAACGGATCGGGGTGGGCATGGTGGCGATAGTGGCACATCAGCGTGCCGGCCGACCGGTCCGGATGATAGAACTCGTGGGCCGGAAAGCCGTAATCGAGCAGGATCGCGGCGCCCCGCCCCTTGGCCAGCAAGGCGCCCAGCGTGCCCATGAAGCCGCAGGCGGTACCGTGCAGTTCCGTGACATAGCCTTCCGGCAGCGTGTCGTGATCCGGTATCTGCCGGGCCACCTGCTCCAGCAGCCCGGGTGCCGCGTCGGCGGCAACGTAGTCGAACCGGCCTTCCGTCACCGTCACGCATTGCTCGCGCCAGCCGGTGGCCGTTTTCACCACCAGGTGCACGGGCATCGCGTCGAGCACCTCATTGCCGAGCACTACGCCGTCGAATGCGTCGGGAAATCCGTCCAGCCACACGACCTGGGGAAAATCGCGCAGCGCTTCCTGTTGCCGCGCGCGCAATTCGCCGGACAGCTCGACGATCGCGTAACGCTCAACGCCGACACCCATGGCGGCCAGCTCGGTCAGCACATCGCGCGCCAGCTTGCCGGTGCCGGCGCCGAATTCGAGGATGTTGGGTGCGCTTTGGGCGATAATGTCGGCTGCAACGTGCGCCAGCGCGGCACCGAACAGCGGCGACATCTCCGGCGCGGTTGTAAAATCGCCATCCTTGCCCAGCTTGGCCGCGCCACCGGTGTAATAGCCGAGACGAGGTGCGTACAGTGCCGTTTCCATGAAACGGGCAAAAGACAGCACGCCATCGTGGCGCGCCACATCGGCGGCGATCTGCTGCTGCAGGGCTTGCGACGCGGCCAGCGCGTCCGGAGAAGGTGCGGGAAGAGACATCCCCGCATTGTAGCGAATCGGGCCGGGCGCCCCAACTTGACGATCGGACATGAGCACAACAGACCAAGCAACAGGCGATGAAACTGCGGGTCAGGCCGCGGCGGGCCAGGCGTCGGCAAACAACCATGGCGCGCCGGTGGCGCTCGTGACGGGCGCCGGTCGCCGGCTCGGCCGCGCCATTGCCCTGGCGCTGGCGCACGCCGGCTGGGACGTGGCCATCCATTACCGTGCGTCCCGCGCCGAGGCGGAAGAAGTGGCGGCGCACATCGCCGCGCTGGGCCGCCGTACGGCGCTGGTACACGGCGAACTGTCCGACGAGGCGTCCGTGCGGCGGCTGCTGCCCGCCGCGGCCGATGCGCTGGGCCCCGTCACCTGCGTGGTCAACAACGCCTCGCTGTTCGATTACGACAGCGCGACCGACTTCTCCATGACAAAGCTGGATGCGCACATGCGCGCCAACGTGGCCGCGCCGCTGCTGCTGGCGCAGGCATTGCATGCGCAGGTGGCCGACGGCGCCCAGGGCGTCGTCGTCAACCTGCTGGACCAGAAGCTGTACAATCTCAATCCCGATTTCCTGTCGTACACGCTGTCGAAGGCCGCACTGCATACCGCGACCACGGTGCTGGCCCAGGCCCTGGCGCCGAAGGTGCGGGTGGTCGGCGTTGCACCGGGCATCACGATGGTATCGGGCGACCAGAGCGAAGCAGGTTTCGCCAAGGCCCACACGCAAACGCCACTGGGCCGTTCCAGTACTCCCGAAGACATCGCCGCCGCCGTGCTGTACGCGGCAACCGCGCGCGCGGTCACGGGCACCACGCTGCTGGTCGATGGCGGCCAGCACCTGCTGCCCTTGCCGCGCGACGTGATGTTCCTCGCCAAATAACTTTTTTACATTCTTCAATACTCCCATCATGCTGTCCGCCCTCACCCACCCCCGCCTGCAGGACTGCCGCCGGCTGTTCCTGCGCAATTACGAAGTGCTGATCAATATCGGCGTGCACGAGTTCGAGAAGAAGGGCGAGCAGCGCGTGCTGTTCAATGTCGACCTGTATATCCCGCTGGCCGTGTCCACGCCGCAGGCGGACGAACTGCATGAAGTGGTCGATTACGACTTCATGCGCGACACCATCGCCGCGCGCATGGCCAAGGGCCACGTGCACCTGCAGGAGACGCTGTGCGACGACCTGGTGCAGGCCCTGCTGGCGCATCCGCGCGTACGCGCGGTGCGCCTGTCGACGATGAAGCCGGATGTCTACCCGGACTGCGAAGGCGTGGGTGTCGAAGTCTTCCACATCAAGGATGAAGCATGAACGCCGTGATCGATAAAAGCGCCGAGAAGGTCGCCTACGAAAACAACAAGCTGCACAAGCGCCTGTGCCGCCTGGTGGGCCAGGCGATCGGCGACTTCAACATGATCGAGGAAGGCGACAAGGTGATGGTCTGCCTGTCCGGCGGCAAGGACAGCTACGCACTGCTCGACATCCTGCTGACGCTGCGCGAGCGTGCGCCGATCCACTTCGACATCGTGGCCGTAAACCTCGACCAGAAACAGCCGAACTTCCCGGCCGACGTACTGCCCCGCTACCTGACGGATCTGGGAGTGCCGTTCCACATCGAGAACCAGGACACGTACTCGATCGTCACGCGCCTGATCCCGGAAGGCAAGACCACCTGCTCGCTGTGCTCGCGGCTGCGCCGCGGCATCCTGTACCGCGTTGCCGATGAGCTGGGCTGCAACAAGATCGCGCTGGGCCATCACCGCGACGACATTCTGGAAACCTTCTTCCTCAACATGTTCTTCGGCGGCAAGCTCAAGGGCATGCCGGCCAAGCTGGTGTCCGACGACGGCAAGCACATGGTGATCCGCCCGCTGGCCTACGTGAAGGAAGAAGACACGGAACGCTATGCCGCCGTGAAGGGCTTCCCGATCATCCCGTGCGACCTGTGCGGCTCGCAGGAGAACCTGCAGCGCAAGCAGATCAAGGCGATGCTGCGCGACTGGGAAAAGAAAACCCCCGGCCGCGTGGAAAGCGTGTTCTCGGCGCTGTCCACCGTGGTGCCGTCGCACCTGATGGACCGCAACCTGTTCGGCTTCACCGACCTGAAGACGGATGGCGTGGCCAATCCGCTGGGCGATATCGCGTTCGACGAAGAGCCATGCTCGACGCCGGCCACGGTGCCCGGGATCATCCCGCTGCAGCCGAAATAAGTTGCTCTAAAAATGGGGTACGTCCCCATTTTTAGAGCAACATTGCTTCAGAACTTACCGTCCGTGCGGTACACCGGATACAGGTTGAACCGCTCGTCCCATGAGGCATGCCGCTGGGCGAAGAACTCGAGCCGTGCGCGCGAGCTCTTCGCGAAGGCTGGATCGTTGTCCAGCCTTTCCTTGAACGCGGCCGCCACGGCCGGGTCCTTCAGCTGTTCGCGCGCCACTTCCTCGGCCACGTACTCTTCCATGTATTCCTTGCGCTCGAACGCGGTATTGAACATGCCCCAGGCGAGCAGCGAATCGGCGCCCTGCGGTTCCAGCATCGTCATCACCAGGCGCGCCTTCGGCTGTGCGATCGGCACGAACAGTGCCCCGGCACCCACGTCGCGCGCCTCGGTATCCCAGGCGCCTTCCACCGCCAGCATCTGGTGGCCTTCGAACGATTGGGGGGTCAGTTTCGTCTTCGTGGCGCGGAACGCTTCCACGTTCACTTTGCCCGGTGCGGCGGCCAGCACCTTGAAGGCCACGCCGTGCTGCTTCAGCTTGGTGCCGACGGCGGCAGCCTGCGCGGCCGGTACGAGGTAGCCGCCGGCCGGCGCCTTCACCATGAAGTCCGGCACGATCTCGTCGCGCAGCGGCACCTTCCACAGTTGCGGCCGGGTTTCATCGTACTGCGTCCAGGTGCCGCCGGAGACGTCGGATGGCACGCGCTTGTATTCATAGCCGCGGAAGTCGATCGTCTGCGTCCTGTCGGTGGTCTTGTAGCTGAGCGGGAAATCCGTGCCCGCCATCGCCGCCGCGCGCGCATCGGCGGCCAGCGCCGTCCTGCGCCATTCGGCGCCATGCTTGCCCACCTGGTCCATCACCGACACGATGGTGTTGTAGGTGATCTTCACGCGCGTCGGGTAATCCTTCCACGAATGTGTTTCGACGAGCATGCCGAAGCGGTTGCGCAGGTAGAAGTAACCGGTGGAAAAGCGCGCTCCGGACATTTCATCGACGAAGCCCGACTGCGGCTCGTCCGTCTTCGCGAACGAAATATAGAAATGCTTCGGATCGGAACCCTGCTGCCGCAGGTCGGCGATCACGTTGTCGCGCAGTGCGGTGCCCGCTTCGCGCAATGCCGCATCGCCGCCATGCACGGGTTCGACCTGGATCGACACGTCCGGCTCGAACTTGGCGCCATCGGTCACGTGCAGGTCGATGTAGGCCAGCGGGTCCCACTGGTTCACGAGCGCCAGCATCGACTGCATCTCGGGCGCGTCGGCCTTCAGGTAATCGCGGTTCAGGTTGTAGTTCTGCGCGGTGACGCGCCAGCCCATCTCCACCGGTCCGCGCTGGTTCGGGCGGTTGTTCGGACCGAAACGCTCGTGGCCATCCACATTGAACACCGGCACGAACAGCAGCACCTGCCTGTCCAGCGCAGCGCCGGCGATCTTGCCGTCGAGTGCATGGCGCAGCGCCAGGAAGCCGGCATCCTTGCCATCGATCTCGCCGGCATGGATGCCGCCCTGCACGAGCAGCACGGGCAGGTTCTTCGCCTTTGCCGCCTGCGCCGTCAGCGCGCCGCTCTTCGACACGGCCAGCGCCAGCATCGGCCGCCCTTCCGGCGTACGGCCGAATTCGATGCAGCGCACCGCCTTCGGATAGGCCTTCTGGAAGGCCGCGCACAGTTTGATGACCTCGTTGTAGCGCCCGGTGGCCTGGAAGCCGGAGCGTTCCGACACGGTGGTGAGATCGGGGGCGGCATGGGCCAGCGGAACGGTGGCGAGCAAGGCAAGCGACAGTGCGGTGCGAATCATCTACAGGGCTCCGGTAAGGGTCGGGTCGACCGATAAAAAAAGGCGGAACGCGGCACGGATCGCGTACCGGGTCCCGCCACGGCCGGAGCATTATAGACTTACAACAACTTCATTATGGCAATCGGATTTTTGGTCGTCATTGTCGGCGTGATTGGTCCTTGTGGGAACCGAATCATACGGACGGGGTTGCCTTTTTTGAACGAAGCCTTTCGAGATTGCTTATGCGCTGCCCGACCGTGCGGCGTCACCTGGCGGCACTGGTTGCATAAAGATAGCCGCGAGGAAGGTCTCCCCGCGGCAGCTGACCGTCAGGCCGCGTGCGGCGCGACCACGGGCGCGTGCGAAGTGGCATGCGATGGGTTGTGATACGCCGCGAGCAGCGAGGCCTCCTTCTGCTTCGCCGCCTTCAGGTGGCGTTCCTTCACGTGCCCATAGCCGCGAATGTCTTCCGGGATACGGGCGATCGCCACCGCCGTCTCCAGGTTCTCCTTCGCCAGCTTCGGCAGCAGTGCAGTGACGGTTGCGCGGTACTCGCCGATCAGTGCCCGCTCCATCCTGCGTTCCGCGGTATAGCCGAACACGTCGAGCGGCGTGCCACGCAGGCCTTTCAGCTTCGCCAGCACGCCGAAGGCCTGGCGCATCCACGGACCGAACTGCTGCTTCACGAGGTGGCCATCCTTGTCCTTCTTCGCCAGCAGCGGCGGCGCCAGGTGGTACTTCACCGCATAATCGCCTTCGAACATGCCTTCGATCTTCTGGCGGAACGCCGGATCCGTGTGCAGGCGGGCGACCTCGTATTCGTCCTTGTACGCCATCAGCTTGTACAGGTAGCGGGCCACGGTCTCGGTGAGCTTCTTCGACTCCAGCCGGTTTTCCGCCGCTCGCACCTGGTCGACGAAGTCCTTGTACTGGCGGGCATACGCCGGGTTCTGGTAAGCCGTCAGCAATTCCATGCGGCGGGTGACCAGCTCGTCGAGCGTTTGCGAACGCTTGAACTCGATTACCTGCGGCGGTACCGCCATCTTCGTCACGGCGGCCAGGTCGTGCGCGGCATAGCGGCCCCAGTTGAACGCGGCCTTGTTGAACGCCACCGATACGGCATTCAGTTCGATCGCCTTCATCAGTGCCGCTTCCGACAGCGGCACATGGCCCTTCTGGAAGCAGTAGCCCAGCATGAACATGTTGGTCGCGATCGCATCGCCCATCAGCGCGGTGGCGATGCGGCCGGCATCGAGGAAGTCGACGCGGTCTTCACCGCAGGCGCGCAGGATTTCCGCTTGCGAGCTGGCGCCGGGGAATTGCCAGTCCGGGTTCTTCACGAACGCGGCGGTGGTGGCGCCGGTGGCATTGATCGCGGCCCAGGTACGGCCCTCGCCCATCCGGCTCAGCGCATCGCGGCTGGCGGTCACGATCTGGTCGCAGCCGATCACCAGATCGGCGCTGCCGGTTCCCACGCGCGTCGAATGCAAATCCGCTTGATGGTCGGCCAGCCGCACGTGCGACATCACCGGCCCGCCCTTTTGCGCCAGGCCGCTCATGTCCAGCACCACGGCACCCTTGTTTTCCACGTGCGCCGCCACGGCCAGGATCTGGCCGACGGTGACGACGCCGGTGCCGCCGATGCCGGTGACGAGGATGCCGTATGGCTGCGCGGTAGACGGCAGCACGGGCGCCGGCAACGACGGCACTTCGCCGCCGGCCGCGGCCTTCTTCGGTTTCTTCAGCTGGCCGCCTTCCACCGTCACGAACGACGGGCAGAATCCGGACACGCAGGAGTAATCCTTGTTGCAGGATGACTGGTTGATCTGGCGCTTGCGCCCCAGCTCCGTTTCCAGCGGTTCCACGGACAGGCAGTTCGACTGCACCGAGCAGTCGCCGCAGCCTTCGCAGACGGCTTCGTTGATGACCACCCGCTTGGCCGGGTCCGGGTATTCGTTGCGCTTGCGGCGGCGCCGCTTCTCGGATGCACAGGTCTGGTCGTAGATCATCGCCGACACGCCGGGCTTGTCGCGCAACTCCTTCTGCACGTCCATCAGCTCGGAACGGTGGCGCACCGTGACGCCGGGCGCCCACGCGTAATCGTCCGGGTATTTGTCGGGATCGTCGGTGACGACGATGATCGGCGTGACGCCTTCGGCGGCGATCTGCCGCGAGATCATGCCCGGATCGAGCGGACCATCGAAGGCCTGGCCGCCCGTCATGGCCACCGCATCGTTGAACAGGATCTTGTAGGTGATGTTGACCTTGGCCGCCACGGCGGCGCGGATCGCCAGTATCCCCGAGTGGAAGTAGGTGCCATCACCCAGGTTGGTGAATACGTGCTTCTCGTTGGTGAACGGCGCCTGGCCCACCCACGTGACGCCTTCCGCGCCCATGTGCGTGAAGGTGGACGTTTCGCGGTCCATCCACAGCACCATGTAGTGGCAGCCGATACCGGCCAGCGCGCGCGAGCCTTCCGGCACCTTGGTCGAGGTGTTGTGCGGGCAGCCGGAACAGAAATACGGCGTGCGGTCGGTCTGCGGATTTGCCTTCGCCGGCACATTCTTGAGCACCAGCTCTTTCGCTTCCAGGAAGGCGATGCGTTCCTGCACGCGTTTTGCCACCGGGTGGCCGGCGCAGTAGTGCGAAATGCGGCTGGCGATGGCGCGGGCGATCTGCGCCGGGTTCAGTTCATACGTGGCCGGCAGCAGCCAGTCGCCGTGGCCGCTGCGGTGCTGGTTCGACCATTCGCCCGTGTCGTCGAACTTGCCCACCACGCGCGGGCGCTGCCCATCCGGCAGGTTGTACAGTTCTTCCTTCAGCGCGTATTCGAGGATCTGGCGCTTTTCTTCCACCACCAGGATCTCGTCCAGCCCGCGCGCGAATTCATGCACGCCATCGGCTTCCAGCGGCCACGTCATGCCGACCTTGTACAGGCGGATGCCGATGTCGGCGGCGGCCTGTTCGTCGATGCCCAGGTCGGCCAGCGCCTGGCGCGTGTCGAGATACGATTTGCCGGCGGTGATGATGCCGATCTTCGGCCGCGGGCTGTCCCAGATGATCTTGTTCAGTTTATTGGCGCGGCAGTACGCCAGCGCCGCGTACCACTTGTAGCTGTTCATCCGCACTTCCTGGTCCAGCACCGCATCGGGCCAGCGGATGTTCAGGCCGCCCGGCGGCAGCTCGAAGTCGTCCGGCATGGCGATCTGCACGCGGTCCGGGTCGAAGTCGATCACGGCTCCCGATTCGATGATGTCGGTCACGCACTTCATCGCCACCCACAAGCCCGTGTAGCGGCTCATTGCCCAGCCGTGCAGGCCGTAGTCGAGGTATTCCTGCACCGACGACGGGTACAGCACGGGGATGCCGCACGCGGCCAGGATATGGTCCGACTGGTGCGCGGTGGACGAGGATTTCGCCGCGTGGTCGTCGCCGGCCAGCACCAGCACGCCGCCATGCTGCGACGAGCCGGCATTGTTGGCATGCTTGAACACGTCGCCGCAGCGGTCCACGCCGGGGCCCTTGCCATACCACATGCTGAACACGCCGTCGTACTTGGCGTCCTGGAACAGGTTGGTCTGCTGCGTGCCCCAGACAGCCGTGGCCGCGAGGTCTTCGTTCATGCCCGGATGGAACTTGACGTGATGCGCTTCCAGGTATTTTTTGGCCTTGATCGCCGTCTGGTCGATCGACGTGACGGGCGAACCGCGGTAGCCGGTGATGTAGCCGGCGGTATTCAGGCCGGCCTTCAGGTCGCGTTCGCGCTGCAGCATCGGCAGGCGGATCAGGGCCTGGGTGCCGGTAAGGAATGCGCGGCCGCGTTCCAGCGTCCACTTGTCGTCGAGGGTGATGTCCTCTTTGCCTAGCTCCGTACCCTTGTGAGGTGCGTTCATGGGTTGTCTCCAGTATTCTTTTGAAAAACTTCAAGCCGGCGCGCCCTCTTGTGGGGTGCTGCCGGCTTTGCAAACCGTCGTCCGGTCAATCACGGTGGCCGTCCCTCGCAAGGACGGCCACCGGCATGCTTATGCCACGGGCTCCGGCTTGACCTCCAGCACGCCACGGCGAATCTGGTCGAGCTCGATCGATTCGAACAGCGCGCGGAAGTTGCCCTCGCCAAAGCCCTGGTCGCCCTTGCGCTGGATGATCTCGAAGAAGATCGGGCCGATCACGTTTTGCGTGAAGATCTGCAGCAGCAGCTCGCGCTGCGGGGTGTCGCCCTCGCCACTGCTGACCTGCCCGTCGACCAGGATGCGCAGGCGGCGCAGCTCGTCGAGGTTCTCGCCGTGGTTCGGCAGCCGCCGGTTGACCAGTTCGTAATACGTTTCGATCGTATCCTGGAAAGCGATTCCGCTGTCGCGCATTCCCTGGATCGAGCGGTAGATGTCGTCGGTACCGAGCGCGATGTGCTGGATGCCTTCGCCGTGGTATTCGTTCAGGTACTCGGCGATCTGCGACTTGTCGTCCGACGATTCGTTGATCGGAATGCGGATCTTGCCGCACGGCGAAGTCATCGCCTTCGACTTCAGTCCCGTGTGCTTGCCGGCGATGTCGAAGTAGCGGATCTCGCGGAAATTGAACAGGCGCTCGTAGAAGCCGGCCCATTCGGCCATCCGGCCACGGTACACGTTGTGCGTGAGGTGGTCGATATACGTGAGGCCATTGCCGACCGGATTCGGGTCCACACCCGGGATCGCCACGAAGTCCGCGTCATAGATGCTGATGTCGCCGATGCTGCCGGGCGCCTGGCCCTTCGCGGTATTCTTGCCGCGCCAGCGGTCGACGAGGTACAGCAGCGAATCGCCGACGCCCTTGATCGCGGGGATGTTCAGTTCCATCGGGCCGGTCTTGTTGTCGAAACCCCACGCGCCCATTTCCAGCGCCTTGTTGTAGACGTAGGCCGCATCGTCCACGCGGATCGCGATGGCGCACACGGAAGGGCCGTGCTGGCGGGCAAAGCGCTGCGCGAATGAGTGCTCTTCGGCGTTGATGATGAAGTTGATGTCGCCCTGGCGGTATAGCGTGACATCCTTGGTGCGATGGCGGGCAATGGCGGTGAAACCCATGTTCTCGAACAGCTTGCCGAGTGCTTTCGGATCGGGTGCGGCGAACTCGACGAATTCGAATCCATCCGTTCCCATCGGGTTGTCCCAGGGCGTAAATTGCATCTGCGTCTCCTTATCGAATAGCCAAAAGTATAGGCTTCGACCTGGAGAATTAAATTGCAAAGATATGCCGGGCAGTCTGGTTTTGAGCAATAATATTGCGTTACCAAGCATGCCAAGAGGAGATTATGACCAAGATCGCGCTGGACAAGACAGACCGTAAAATCCTGTCCATCCTCCAGGAGGACGGCCGCCTGTCGAACCAGGACGTGGCCGAGCAGGTCAGCCTGTCGCCTTCGCCGTGCCTGCGCCGTATCAAGCGGCTGGAAGAGGAAGGCGTGATCCGCCAGTACGTGGCGCTGCTCGATCCGGACAAGATCGGCCTGGGCCTGCTGGCCTATGTCAATGTGCGTCTGGAAAAGCACAGCGATGCCGCCGCGGTGGCGCACAGCACGGCCAGGGCGCTGGGCGCGCTGCCGGGTACTGTGTCGCCGCGCGAGGATTTCGCCGTGGCCGTGGAAGGGTGGCCGGAAGTGGTGGCGTGCTATGCGATGACGGGCGAAATGGACTACCTGCTGCGCGTGCACGTGGAAGACATGGACCACTTCTCGCGCTTCATGATGGCCACCCTGTTGCGGCATCCGGCCGTGCTGGACGTGAAGTCCAGCTTTGCCCTGCAGAGAATAAAGGATACGACGGCGCTGCCGCTGGTCTAAGGCAGGCTGGTCTAAAGCAGGCTGGTCTAAAGCAGGCTGGTCTAAAGCAGGCTGGTATAACAGTAGGCTGGTACAAGGGGCAGGCCGATGTAACGCCCCCCCTGCCGGCGGCGTCACTCCTTCTTGCCGCGCCCCGGCAGCATGTCCCACAGCTTGGCGGCACGCCGCACGTTGGCCTTCAGCGCGTAATCGATGGTGGCCAGCTGTTCCTGCATCGCTTCCTGCAGCACGCTGGCCGGATCGGCCGGGCCCAGTTTCAGGTAGGCATCCGCCTCGCCATAGTCGCGGTGGATTTCCATGCCCGCCTTCTTGGCGATGTGGATCATGATCTGGTTCGACGACAGGCAGTGCATGGTCAGCGTGTCGACATCGTGGTTGCGGCAGACGATCGCGGCCCGTTCGAACAGCTTCGAGCCGATGCCCAGTCCGCGCGCCGATTTCAGTACCGACACGCCGAATTCGGCCACGCGGTCTTTTTCCGTGACGCCGTCCTTTTCCGGCTGCCGTTCCGCGAATCCCAGGTGCCCGACCGCAACCAGCCGGAATACGCGGTTGTACACGCCGAACACGATGTCGCGGTCGAAGTCGATGCTGTCCACATACTTCGTGACCTGCTCGTCCGTGATGGGCGAGCCGAAGCGCAGCAGCCGGTCGCGCCCTTCGATCTGCAGGAAATGCTTCAGCATGCGGCGCCGGTCCCGTTCGCGCAATTCCTTGACGGGAATCGTCGGTCGGGGCTCGGGACGGCCCAGCCACTTGTGCAGCGGGTTGCGGAACAGGTTCAGCCGCGGCATCAGCGTGCTCCGGCGCTGCCGCGTTTGTCGGCTTCGCTCGTATCCATGTTGTCTGCTTCCTCGGGCTCGTCAGGCCGGGCCAGCGCCTCGCGCACCGCGCGCACGCGGGCTTCGCGCACCAGCTCCGGAATGCGTTCGGGCTGTTCGGTGCACGCCTGGGCGATTTCCCCGGCGTTGACGCCGCGCGCGGCGGCCAGTGCCCGTTCCAGGTAGTCGCGCTGAGGGAACGGCGCATCGCGGAAGGAAGCGTTCACCCCTTCCCGTCCGCGCGCATCGCATTCCGACACCTGCAGCAGCTGGACGAAACGGGCCGGCTTGCGGAACGCGTCGCTGCGTTCGAACAGCTTGACGATCGTGTTGCAGCGCAGTTCCAGCGCACGCGACACGTTGCCGTGCTCGCGGGCTGCCAGCACCGCCAGGTCGCGGCACTCGGTCGGCACCTTCAGGCGCGCGCACACGTCCTTCACCAGGGCGGCGCCGAGGCCTTCATGGCCGTGATGGGCCGGCCATTTCGCGGATGGCGTGGCGCCTTTGCCCAGGTCGTGCAGCAGCGCGGCAAAGCGTACGGGCAAGTCGTAGCCTTGCCCCGCCGAGTAATCGACGACCTGCTCCAGGTGAATGCCGGTATCGATCTCCGGATGCCATTTCTCGGGCTGCGGCACACCCCACAGGCAATCCAGTTCCGGCACGATGCGCGCCAGCGCGCCGCAGTCCCGCAGCACCTGCAGCATGCGCGACGGCCGCTGTTCCATCAAGCCGCGCGACAGTTCCTGCCAGACGCGCTCGGGCACCAGCGCATCGACTTCGCCCTCGTCGACCATGCGGCGCATCAGCGCATTGGTTTCCGGCGCCACCGTGAAATCGGTAAAGCGCGCGGCAAAGCGGGCCACGCGCAGGATGCGCACCGGATCCTCGGCAAACGCGTCCGACACGTGGCGGAACACGCGGCGGGCGATATCGCCGCGGCCGTCGAACGGGTCGGTCAGCGTGCCGTCCCCGGCACGGGCGATCGCGTTGATCGTCAGGTCGCGGCGCACCAGATCCTGTTCCAGCGTGACATCGGGCGCCGTGTGGAACACGAAACCCTTGTAGCCGGGCGCGGTCTTGCGTTCGGTGCGGGCCAGCGCGTATTCCTCGTGCGTGTCGGGATGCAGGAACACGGGGAAATCCTTGCCGACGGCGCGAAAACCCTGCCGCACCATCTGCTCCGGCGTGGCGCCGACGACCACATGGTCATGGTCCTTGACGGGCAGTCCCAGCAGCTCATCGCGGACGGCACCGCCAACGACATAGGTTTTCATCAGGCCGCCGCGCCCCCGGCTTCGTCGGCCTGGGCTCCTTCGGCGCGGGCTTCCTCGATCCAGCGCGCCACGGCCGGGTGCCGCGTGACCCGCTCGCAGTAGGCCGACAGTGCCGGCGGCAATGCCACGCCATAGGTATTGAAGCGCGTGACGACCGGGGCGAAGAATGCGTCCGCCAGGGAGAATTCGCCGAACAGGAATTCGTTGTGGCCGAAGCGGCACAGGCACTCTTCCCAGATTTCGCTGACCCGGCCGATATCCGCCTGCGTGTCCGGCGTGCGGCCCTGGCCGCGCAGGCTGGCGCCGATATTCATCGGCATCGTGCTGCGCAGGCTCGCGAAGCTGGAGTGCATCTCGGCGCAGATCGAGCGTGCGGTGGCGCGCGCCGCCACGTCCTGCGGCCACAGGTGCTTGTCCGGGAACTGCTCGGCCAGGTATTCGCAGATCGCCAGGCTGTCCCAGATCGTCATGTCGCCGGCCAGCAGCACGGGCACCCGGCCGCTGTGCGTGTAGCGGGCAATGTCGCCGGAAGTTTCCGGGCGGTCCAGCTTGACGCGCACCTCGGTGAACGGGATGCCGAAAGCGGTCATTGCCACCCACGGCCGCATCGACCAGGAGGACAGGTTCTTGTTGCCGATGACGAGCGTGAGGCCGGGCTGGCGCGCGGCGGCCAGGGTCTGGGTCAGTGTGGGGTCGAGTTCGATCGTTTGCATGAGGGTGGAAAATGCGGGAAAAGTAAGGGAGCGCGCCGGATCAGCGGCTCGAGAAACTGTTCTGCTGCGATTCCTGGCCGCGCGGATCGGGCTCGCGCATGTCCTTCTCGCTGTAGCCCTTCGGCGTGACGACGCCCAGCCGCGCCTTCATCGATTGCGGCCGGCCTTCGAACAGCGCCGCATAGTAGGTCGCATTGGTCATCACGTTCTTCACGTAGCCGCGCGTTTCCGAGTAGGGAATCGATTCGATGAAGATGGTGGCATCCATCGGCTTCGTCAGCGCCGAACGCCAGGAGCGCAGCCGGCCGGGGCCCGCATTGTAGGCGGCGGTGGCCAGTACCTGCGAACCGTCCATGCTGCCGAGCACCATGTTCATGTAGTTGGCACCCAGCAGGATGTTGGTGCGCACGTCGGTCAGCATGTCCTGCACGAAATTCGTCAGGCCGATCTTGTTGGCCACCCAGCGCCCGGTGGAGGGCATCACCTGCATCAGGCCCGATGCGCCCGCGCTCGACTGCGCATTCATCACGAAGCGCGATTCCTGCCGGATCAGGCCGTAGACCCACGCGCGGTCGAGACCGAGGGTGGAGGTGGTGGGGCGCATGATTTCATCGTGCGGCGCCGGATAGCGGTGCGTGTAGTCGGCCAGTGCGCGGGTGCGCTCCGAGGTGTACACCATCCGGTCGAGGATATGGTGCTGGCGCGCATATTCGGCGGCGGCGATCAGTTCGCGGTCCGACAGGTGCCGCACTTCCCAGTTCCACTCGCGCAGGCCTTCGAAGCGCAGCCGCATGTCGAAGAACTTCAGCGCGCGGCGGATGCCCGGGTTGGCGGCGATCGCGGCGATTTCCTGCGCCGTCACCGGTGCGCCCGGGGCCGGGATGCTGACCGTGCGGCCCAGCTCTTCGGCGGCCAGCAAGCCATAGTAATCCTCGCGATCGGCGATGCTCTGGTACAGGAACTGCGCCTCGGGTGTCATCTGGCCGCCGGCCAGCGCGACGGAGGTGCGGGCCTGCCAGTACACCCAGGTGGGATCCTGGCGCAGTTGCGGCGGCATGGCCGCGAGGTAGTCGCGCACCAGTTGCCAGTTACCGTCGCGCAGCGCATAGCGGATGCGCCACTGGTGCTGGTCGATCGACAGCGGCGCCCCGGCGGCAAGGCGCCAGTAATCGGAAGTTTCCGGATCCACCACGTACGACGCCGGCAGTGCGATATTGGCCCAGCCGATCGCCTGCTCCTGCGGCGTCAGCCTCGGCAGTGCTTTCCTCAGCGCCAGCACGGACAGCTTGACGCTGGTGCGGGCGGCGCGGCCCAGCGCGACCAGGAATACTTCACGGTCGGCCTTCGAGCTGCCGACACCCTTTGCCAGTACCACGGCGGGCACGTCGATCGCCTGGGCGATCTTGTCGTCGGAACCGTTCAGCAGCATGATGGTGCGGCGCGCCGCACCGGTGGCCTTCGTTTCGCCGGCCAGGCGCACCTGCGCCCACAGGTCTTCCTGGGTGAACTGGCCGGTCTGCGCCAGCGACGCGATCAGCGCGCTGCATCCCTCGCCGTAATACGGCGGATAGATCAGCAGCGCGCGGGCATCGGCGGCCACGTTCTCGCCTTTCGACAGGCGCGACAGCAAGCCGTAGCATTTGACCTGGGTATCGTCCTTCAGCACGAACAGCGGGAACTGCTGGTCGAACATGGCCCATTCGCGCTTGCGGCCCAGTTCCAGCAGCCAGTCGTTGCGCAGGCGGTCGGCGATCGCCGTGCCTTGATAGCGCTGCAGGAAGGCCAGGATCTCGCCCGAGGTGGCGGCAACGAAATGGGATTTGAGCCGATAATAGTCGACGTAGGACGGAATGGCGTAGTCGGCGAGCCGTGCCGCGTAGAACTCGGCCTTTGTCGCGTCGTTGCGGCGCACGGAATCGCGCAGCAGCAGGAACGCATCATCGTCCTTGCGGCTGTCGCCCAGGTCTTGCGGGATGGCGAGGAGCGGGGTGGCGCAGGCGATCGCGAGCAGTACGCCGGCTATCCATTTCGACGGGGAAATCAAGATACGACTCTCAAAAAGTGACATGACCAGCGACCTTAGAATAACACGCCTGACTGAAGGGCTACCACCCGCGAGCGTACAGACGGCCGCGGCGGAAAAGGCTGCGTTGCGCAAGCAATTGCTGGCTGAACGGCGCAACTTGCCGGCAGAAACCCGTGCCCGGTGGGATGCCGACATCTGCCGGCACATCGTGCAGTGGTGGCACACGGCAAAAGTGGATGCACTGGGCGTCTACTGGCCGCTGCGCGACGAGCCCGACCTGCACTCCGCCTATGCCGAGCTGGCACGCCTGGGCGTGCGGCTGCTGCTGCCGGTGGTACTGAAGCGCGACGCGCCACTGGACTTCGCCGCCTGGCAGATCGGCGAACCGTTGGTCAAGGATGCGATGGGTATCGCGATACCGGCCGCGCTGCGCATCGAGCCGTATCCGCCGGCGCTGCTGGTGCCCTGCCTGGGCTTCAATGGACAAGGCTACCGGCTGGGATACGGCGGCGGTTTCTACGACCGCACGCTGGAAAAGGAACCCCGGCCGGCGACGGTCGGCATCGCCTACTCCTGCCTCGCCGCCGAGTTCGGCAGCGACGGGCACGACATCGCGCTGGACCGAATCATCACCGAGCAAGGGTGAGCATAAAAAACCACCACCGGTGACAGGCACCTGTTTTTCTGGAACATTTCACGGAAATAGGTGCCTGTCACCGGTTTTGCCGGTGTTGCTTCAATTTACTTGACCAGCCGCTGCCACAGGGCCGTCGTCGGGGCCACCTGGTTCATGCTGTAGAAGTGCAGGCCCGGGGCGCCGCCGGCAAGCAGGCGCTCGCACAGGGCCGTGACCACGTCCAGGCCGAAGGCCTTGATCGACGCGGTATCGTCGCCGAAGCTGGCCAGCTTCAGGCGCACCCAGCGGGGAATCTCGGCGCCGCACATGTCCGAGAAGCGCATCAGCTGCGTGTAGTTCGTGATCGGCATGATGCCGGCCACGACCGGCACGGTGACGCCGGCTTTCTGCGCCGCGTCGACGAACTGGAAGTACGCGTCGGCGTTGTAGAAATACTGCGTGATGGCCGAATCGGCACCCGCCTTCACCTTGCGCACGAAGGCATCGAGGTCGGTCTGCGGCGATTTTGCCTGCGGGTGGACTTCCGGATAGGCGGCCACTTCGATATGGAACCAGTCGCCCGTTTCGGCGCGGATGAATTCCACCAGTTCGTTGGCATAGCGGAATTCGCCGGCCGCGCCATAGCCGCTGGGCAGGTCGCCGCGCAGTGCCACGACCCGCTTGATGCCGTGCGACTTGTATTCGTTCAGGATGGCGCGGATCGATTCGCGCGTACCGCCCACGCACGACAGGTGCGGCGCGGCTTGCTCGCCGGCGGACATGATGTCGAGCACGGTTTCCAGCGTGCCGCGCTGGGTGGTGCCGCCGGCACCGAACGTGACGGAAAAATACTTGGGATGCAGTTCGGACAGCTTGGCGCGCGTGGCGCGCAGCTTTTCCGCGCCTTCCGCCGTCTTCGGCGGGAAAAATTCGATACTAAAATTATGGTCAGCCATCGGCGTCTTTCAACAACAGGGAAGAGAGGGCCCAGGAGATCACGCTGTACAGCAGTGCGCCGCCGACCGCCGCCCAGAAACTCGTCACGTTGAAGCCTTCCACGAATTGCGCCACCAGCCAGAACGTGAAGCCGTTGACGATGAAGATGAACAGGCCCAGCGACAGGACGGTCACGGGTAAGGTGAGAAGGAGCAGCAGTGGACGGATCAGCGTGTTCACCAGCCCGAGGATGAGCGCCGCGATCAGGGCTGCGCCGACGCTCGTGACGTCGACGGAATGCATCAGGTAAGGCACTGCGAACAGCGCCACGGCATTGATGAACCAGGTCAGGACCAGACGCATTGTGTTTAAAGCCTCAAGCGGAAAACAGCGAAGTACAGTGCAAGCGTTGCAAAAAAAGGCCGGCTTCCGCCGGCCTTCGTACCCATCAATAGCGGTAGTGTTCCGGCTTGTACGGGCCTTCGACCTTGACGTTGATGTAGGCGGCCTGCTCTGCCGTCAACTCGGTCAGCTGCGCATTCAGCTTCTTCAGCTGCAGGCGGGCGACTTTTTCGTCCAGGTGCTTCGGCAGCGTGTAGACGCCGACCGGGTACTTGTCCTTGTGCAGGAACAGTTCGATCTGCGCGATGGTCTGGTTCGCGAACGACGAGCTCATCACGTACGACGGGTGGCCGGTACCGCAGCCCAGGTTCACCAGGCGGCCTTCGGCCAGCAGGATGATGCGTTTGCCATCAGGGAAGATCACGTGATCGACCTGCGGCTTGATGTTTTCCCACTGATACTTCTTCAGCGCGGCAACGTCGATCTCGTTGTCGAAGTGGCCGATGTTGCAGACGATCGCCTGGTCCTTCATCTTCAGCATGTGCTGTTCGGTGAGGATGTGGTAGTTGCCGGTGCAGGTGACAAAGATGTCGCCATGTTCGGCGGCGTAATCCATCGTCACCACGCGGTAGCCTTCCATCGCGGCCTGCAGTGCGCAGATCGGATCGATCTCGGTCACCCACACCTGGGCCGACAGCGCGCGCATGGCTTGCGCCGAGCCCTTGCCCACGTCGCCATAGCCGGCGATGACGGCGATCTTGCCGGCGATCATCACGTCGGTGGCGCGCTTGATGCCGTCCACCAGCGATTCGCGGCAACCGTACAGGTTGTCGAACTTCGACTTGGTGACGGAATCATTCACATTGATTGCCGGGAAGGCCAGCTTGCCTTCCTTGTGCATCTGGTACAGGCGGTGCACGCCGGTCGTCGTTTCTTCCGTCACGCCGAGGATGTGCGGCAAGCGCTTCGAATACCACGTGGCATCCTTTGCCAGGTGGGCCTTGATCGAGTTGAACAGGCAGATCTCTTCTTCCGAGCCCGGGTTGTCCAGTACCGACGCATCCTTTTCGGCGCGTGCGCCCAGGTGCAGCAGCAGCGTCGCATCGCCGCCATCGTCGAGGATCATGTTCGAGTACACGCCATCGCCCGGCCATTCGAAGATGCGGTGGGTGTATTCCCAGTATTCGTCCAGCGTTTCGCCCTTGACGGCGAATACCGGCGTGCCCTTGGCGGCGATGGCAGCAGCGGCGTGGTCCTGGGTCGAGTAGATGTTGCACGAAGCCCAGCGCACCTGCGCGCCCAGCGCTTCCAGCGTACGGATCAGCACGGCGGTCTGGATCGTCATGTGCAGCGAACCGGTGATGCGGGCGCCCTTCAGGGGCTGTGCAGCGGAGAATTCTTCCTGGATCGCCATCAGGCCAGGCATTTCCGTTTCGGCGATCTTGATTTCTTTCTCGCCCCAAGCGGCCAGGCCGATGTCGGCAATGATGTAGTCCTGGGAATCTTTGAGTGCGGCGTTCATCACGCCTCCTTTCATGTTGAAAAAAGTTGACGTGAGCGCGGTTGCAGAAGTGTCCGAGCCTGGCGGATTCGATTGATCCGTCGCAACGCTCCTCGGAGAACAGGCATTCTATAACAAAAAACCGGATAAGCGATCCGGTTTTGTTACCCGAAAAATGGGGACAGACACCATTTTCCCGGCAAGATTGCCTCAAAAACAGCGTCTGTCCCGACTTTTATTCGGCTGTTACGCGAGGCCGGCGGCGGCGCGCAGGGCAGCGGCCTTGTCGGTGCGTTCCCAGCTGAATTCCGGCTCTTCGCGGCCGAAGTGGCCGTAGGCGGCGGTCTTGCGGTAGATCGGGCGCAGCAGGTCCAGCATCTGGACGATGCCTTTCGGACGCAGGTCGAAGTGCTCATGCACCAGTTCGGCGATCTTCTCGTCCGGAATGACACCGGTGCCTTCGGTATAAACCGTGATATTGATCGGGCGGGCGACGCCGATGGCGTACGACACCTGCACCTGGCACTGGCGCGCCAGGCCGGCGGCCACGACGTTCTTCGCCACATAGCGGGCGGCGTAGGCGGCCGAGCGGTCGACCTTCGACGGATCCTTGCCGGAGAACGCGCCGCCGCCGTGCGGGGCCGCGCCACCGTACGTGTCGACGATGATCTTGCGGCCGGTCAGGCCGCAGTCGCCCTGCGGGCCGCCGATGACGAAACGGCCGGTCGGGTTGACCAGGAATTTCGTATCCTTCAGCCACTCCTTCGGCAGCACCGGACGGATGATCTCTTCGATGACCGCTTCCTCGATCTGCTTGTGCTGCATTTCCGGTGCGTGCTGGGTCGACAGCACGACGGTATCCACCGCCACCGGGCGGCCATCCACATAGCGCAGCGTGACCTGCGACTTGGCATCCGGACGCAGCCACGGCAGGCGGCCATCCTTGCGCAGCTGCGACTGGCGTTCGACCAGGCGGTGCGAGTAATAGATCGCGGCCGGCATCAGTTCCGGCGTTTCGTCGCAGGCGTAGCCGAACATCAGGCCCTGGTCGCCGGCGCCCTGGTCCAGGTCGATGCCGGCGCCTTCGTCGACACCCTGGGCGATGTCCGGCGACTGCTTGTCGTAAGCCACCAGCACGGCGCAACCCTTGTAGTCGATGCCGTATTCGGTATTGTCGTAGCCGATGCTTTTGATGGTTTCCCGGGCGACCTGAATATAATCCACATTGGCGTGGGTAGTGATCTCACCGGCCAGCACGACGAGGCCGGTATTGCACAGCGTTTCGGCGGCCACGCGGGCGGTCGGATCCTGGGCCAGGATCGCGTCGAGAATCGCGTCGGAAATCTGGTCGGCGACCTTGTCGGGGTGGCCTTCGGAAACGGATTCGGACGTGAAGAGGTAATCGATGGAAGGCATCGCAAGTTCCTATGGTTGTCGAGACTCGACGTTGAGACTCGCATTAAAAAAACTGTCGCAACAACCCATATGGCTTGCGACGCTTTAGCGATATTTTTATCCCGCCTCGCAAGTTGTCTGTTAACTCGGCGGTTCCTGCTGACGTGGTATTTTACGCTTCTTCAAAAAATTTTGGGCACCGGCTACATGAACTGTTGTCCCCACCCGTCAATAACCTGTACATGCTGTTAAGAACTTTCCGTTTTTTCTCCATCTTTCCATTGCCGGTCCTGCATGGCATTGGCGCTGCCATGGGCTGGCTCGTTTATGGGTTGTCACCTTCGTATCGCCGCCGCATGCGCGACAACATGGGCCGTGCGGGCTATGCCGGACACCTGCGCCAGGCCGTTGCCGAGGCCGGCAAGGCGGTGGCCGAGCTGCCGTTCGTGTGGCTGGCATCCGAAGAGCGCATTGCGCGCCGCGTATTCCTCAAGAACTACGGGCTGGTCGAAGAACACCTGCGCGCCGGTCGTGGCATCGTGTTCCTGACGCCTCACCTGGGCTGCTTTGAAATCACCGCGCAACGCGTGTCGCACGATACCCCGATCATGGTGATGTACCGCCCGCCGAAGCAGGCGGCAATGAAGCCGCTGGTGGAGGTGGCGCGTGCACGCGGACAGATGCTGCTGGCGCCGGCCAACCTGTCCGGCGTGCGGATGCTGGCCAAGTTCCTGAAGTCGGGCAAGCCTGTCGGCATCCTGCCGGACCAGGTGCCGCAGGAAGGCGAAGGCGTGTGGGCCGAGTTCTTCGGCCGGCCCGCCTACACGATGACGCTGCCGGCCAAGATGGCCAGGCTGGGCGGCGATGCGCCGGTGGTGCTGACCTATGCCGAGCGGCTGCCGCGCGGGCGCGGTTTCCTGATTCACTTCGTGCCGTTCCCCGGCACGCTGGAAGGCGACAACGCGCAACAGGCGCGGGCGATCAATGCCGCGATGGAACAGCTGATCGCCGGCTGCCCGGCCCAGTACTACTGGAGCTACAACCGCTACAAGGTGCCGCCTGGCGTGGCGGCACCGAACACGGCGGAGGCCGCATGAAGATCCTGCTTGGTTTCATGTGGCTGCTGCACTGGCTGCCGCTGCCGGTGCTGGGCCGCTTCGGCACGGCGGTGGGCAGCCTGCTGTTCATCGTCATGGGCCCGCGCCGCGAGATCGCGCTGGTCAACCTGCGCCTGGCGATGCCGGAATTGTCGGAAGACCAGCGCCGCGACCTGGCACGCCGCCATTTCCAGGCCTATTCGCGCAGCGTGTTCGAGCGGGCGGTGCTGTGGTGGGCATCCGAGCAGCGCTTGCGGCGCCTGATCCGCATCGAGACGAGCGAAGGCATGCCGCCGGGCCAGATTCCGGTGGCCGCGATGACGGAAAAGCCGACGATCCTGCTGTGCCCGCACTTCGTGTGCCTGGATGTCGGCGGAGCGTCGATCGCGATGGAAGCTTCCGCCTCGTCGATGTACGTCACGCAGAAGAACGCCACGTTCGATGCCGTGCTGCGCGCAGGCCGCGCCCGCTTCAAGCCCGTCAAGCTGTTCACGCGGCAGGACGGCATCAAGCCGATCCTGCGCGCGCTGCGCGACCGGCTGCCCTATTTCATGCTGCCGGACATGGATTTCGGCGAAAAGGATGCCGAGTTCGTGCCCTTCTTCGGCGTGCCGGCGGCAACGCTGACGGCCACCGCCCGCATTGCCGCCACCACGGGCGCGCAGGTGATGCCGGTGATCGCGACTTTCCTGCCGAATTATCAAGGTTGGCGCGTCAAGTTCTATCCGGTGTGGGACAATTATCCTGGAACCGACATGGTTGCCGCCACGCGCCGCATGAACCAGTTCATCGAGGAACGGGTGCGCGAAGCGCCGGCGGAATATTTCTGGACTCACAAGCGCTACAAGACCCGCCCGAACGGCGAACCGTCCTTCTATTCAAACAAGCGATGAAACTCAAATTCACCAAGATGCATGGCGCCGGCAACGACTTCGTCGTGATCGATGCCATCAACCAGCAGATCGACTTCACGACCGCGCAGTGGAAAGCGCTGGCGGACCGCCGCTTCGGCGTGGGTGCCGACCAGTTGCTGGTCGTGGAAAAATCGACCAACCCCAGCTGCGACTTCCGCTACCGCATCTTCAACAACGACGGCGGCGAGGTGGAACAGTGCGGCAACGGCGCGCGTGCCTTTGCAAAATTCGTGGCCGAAAAAGGCTTGACGGAACGCCGCAGCATCGCCGTCGAAACGATGTCCGGCATCATTGCCCCGCGCCTGGAAGAAGATGGCAGCGTCACGGTGGACATGGGCGCGCCGGTGTTCGATCCGGCCCTCGTGCCGTTCGATACGGAAGGACTGGAAGGCCGGCCGGAAGGCAACGATACGCTGTGGCCGCTGGTGCTGGAACTGGCTGGCGAGAAGGAAACCGTGCTGGTGTCGGTGCTGTCGATGGGCAACCCTCATGCGGTGCAGGTGGTGCCGGACGCGGATACTGCGCCCGTTGAGCTGACCGGTCCGCTGATCGAACATCACGCCCACTTTCCGAAACGTGTCAACGCCGGCTTCATGCAACTGGTGAGCCGCCGGCATGTCCGGCTGCGCGTATTCGAGCGCGGTGCCGGAGAAACGCTGGCCTGCGGCACCGGCGCCTGCGCGGCCGTCGTGGCGGGCATCCGCCGCGGCCTGCTCGATTCGCCGGTGCGGGTGGATGCGCGCGGCGGCGAACTGTCGATCGCCTGGGCTGGCGAAGGCGAACCGGTTTACCTGACCGGCCCCGCCGTGACCGTGTTCGAAGGCGAAATCACGGTCTGAACGCGCTGGCCGCTGATCCAGCCGATGATCCAGCGATGATCCAGCGATGATCGAGTGGGAGGCTAGGCGGCCAGGCGCGCGCGGTCGCCGCCTTCGCTCCCTGCTTCAACCAGTTGCAGCCACGTCTTGAAGCGGTACAGCCGCTGCCGGTAATTCCCCTCCAGGCCAGCGTCGACCTGTTCGAATTGCCGCGTGATGCGATCCAGTGCCTGGCGCTGGCGTGCGGTTTCCACCAGCACCAGACGGCGCCGCCCGCGGCCATAGCTGGCACGGATATCGACGACGAGGCAATGGCCGTGGTCGGCTGCCTTCACGTCCAGCAAGAGCGCTTCGGCGCGTGTCAGCCCGAACAGCGCGGCCAGTTCGATCCGCGCCGCCAGCAGGGGCTGGCTGCTGGCCAGTTCCCGCGTCACCAATGGCAAGAGCGCCAGGGCCCAGCCGGTTTTCTCCGGCGCCGGTGCGATCCGCATCAGCACCTCGGCAGCCTGCGCGCAATGTTGTGCCGCCGCCTTTTGCAACCAGTACGCGGCCTTCACGTCGTTGCAGTCGTTGCTGCGCCGCATGCGCCATGCCTGCAAGCCGCACTCGAGCTGCGCCGCGCCATGCCCCAGCACGGCGGCCCGCTCCAGGCAGGTTTGCGCCTCGCCCACGCAGCGTTGCGAGAATTCCGGTTTCACATAGATACGCGACAGTGCGAACCACGCTTCGGCCAGGCCTTGCTCGCCGGCCAGCGTGAGCCAGCGTACCGCCCGCTTGAAGCTGGCCGGGCAGCCGCTCGGCAGCCGCATGCCCTCCGCGTCGATGCGCGCCAGTTGCAGGCCCAGCGCCAGTTGCGCGTGGCGATCGCCTGCGGTGGCGGCCAGCTCACGCATCCTTTGCACCTCGTCACCAGGACCGTCTTCCCGCGCCAATGCTTCCGCGCAGCGTGACAGCAGGCGTGCTTCCGCGGCCGATCCCGTCCAGGCGGCACCATCGGCCGGTGCCTGCGCGAGCAGTGCGCGTGCCAGCGGCAGCGCCGCGGCAAGGGGAATCGATGGTTCGCCAGGCGGCGGTTTGATGGCGCCGCGCCCCGGCAATACCACGGGTCCCGGGGCCGGATCCGCGACAGCCAGGCGCAACTTCGCCAGCAGCACGCCGGCTTCGGACGAACCGGCGCGCGCCGCCGCATCGAGCGCGCGCCGCGCCCGCTGGCACAGGCCGGGATGGGTGACGGCCGGCTCCTGCAACACGAGCTGGCCCAGGGTCAGGGCGGCCTGGACGATGCCGGCATCGCTGGCGCGGGCATACCAGTCGAGCAATGTGGCGCGATGGTGGCTGGCATATTGCCAGGGGATGTGGCGGCCGATCAGCATCCATGCTTCGTCGATACCGGCGGCTGCCGCGCGCGACAGCCAGTGCAGCGCAGTGGGCGGACTGCACGGCAAGCCGGCACCGCCGGCCAGGTAAAGCTTTCCCAGTTTCAATTGGCATCCAGGGTCTCCCGACCGCGCACCCCGGATCACTGCCAGCTCTTCACGATTGGCCATGTCGGTCTCCAGAAAGCTGCCTTGTCGCGGCGGCCGGCAATCCCGGCATTCGCCTGCGGCGCTTTTTTTTCGTTGTAAAACAACGGCGCAACTGAACAGTTTAGCCAGCGAACTGTTGCACGCCTCATACAAAGTTGACTTCAGGTTGACTTCGCTTGATGTTCGCTTGATGTTGCGCAAACGAGGTCAACCGGGGGTCCGGCTACGCTACCCGTAGATACCTTACCAATGAAAGGATTCCATGACGCGGGTTAACAAATGACACCGTAAAACTACCGTTTTATAAATACAACAAGAATCCGAAGTTTTGGCGCTTTCAACCAAGACTCGTGCCGCCAATCGACCAATCGGCGGAACTGGACGGCAAGACGATCTACTGTGCACCTGTCCAGTTTCACGAGCATTCACCGCTGGCTTCTTGAACCCATCAATTCAGAACAGAGGGAACGACAAATGAAGAAATCCTTGGTTGCCCTGGCCCTGACGGCCGCTTTCGGCGGCGCCGCAGCCCAGTCGTCCGTGACCATCTATGGGACGATCGACGCAGGCATTCAGCGCACCACGCACGTCGCCAACGATGCCACGCAGGTGACCCGGCGCGATAACAACAAGCTTGGTTTCCGGGGTGTCGAAGATCTCGGCAATGGCCTGAAGGCCCTGTTCCAGCTGGAGATTCGCTACGATCCCGATACAGGTGCCCTGGAGAACAATGTGCGCCCGCTGTTCCAGGGCCAGAGCCGCGTCGGCCTGCAGGGCGCGTTCGGCACCGTGCGCATCGGCCGCGGCCTGACCGCCTACCAGGAATCATCGGTGGCATTCGAACCATGGTCCGGCCTGCCCAACGTGGCCGGCTACCAGACCGACCTGCACGTCGCCGGTTATACCAGCGACCCGCTGAGCGTTACCGGCAATTCGCTGAACCGCTTCTCGAATGCCGTGTTCTACAACTCGCCGGTGTGGAGCGGCTTCCAGGTCAACGTGTCGGTGGCCACCAAAGAGGCCAACAATGGCCCGGTCGTCATCGGCAAGGGCACCGCCGCCGCACCGCAATATGCGGCCAATGCGATGGCGTCGGCCAACCCGTACTCGGTCAGCGCCACCTACACCAATGGCCCGTTCGCCGCCATGCTGGGCGCCGAACGCAATGCCATCGAAACGGAACTGTGGTCGGTGGCGGCATCGTACAAACCGATCCCCGACCTGAAACTGATGGCGTCCTACCAGCGGCAGGACCAGGGCCACACGCAGTGGTTCAACGAGAATATCAACGCCTGGGTGGTCGGCGCCAACTACACGGTCGGCGTGAACAAGTTCATCGTCGGCTACGGCCAGAAGGATCCGGATGGCGTGATCAAGACCAAGCAGGCGTCCGTCGGCTATGAGTACAGCATCTCGCCGCGTACGTACCTGTATGTCGACCTGTCGGTGAAAAAGGCCCCGTTCGTCGCGACGGCCACCAACGACGACACGCGCAAGCATTACGCGCTGGGCGTGCATCACAATTTCTAGTCGTTCAGTCTCGGTTTAGCAAAGTGCGAGGGAGCAGCGCTCCGGGGCGGTTTTCCGGAGCGTTCTTTTTTTGGCAGCCCGTCGGGTAGAATGTTGCTTGCTTTATTAAAAGTGACAACAATGACCGCTCTCCTGGATTCCTCGGCTGTCGCGCAATACCTGGCAGACCATCCCCATTTCTTTGAAGAACATGCGAGCCTGCTGGGTGACATACGTCTGTCCAGTCCGCTGACCGGCCGTGCCGTGTCGTTGCAGGAGCGCCAGATGGAAGTCATGCGCGAGCGCTACAAGGCGCTGGAACTGCGCCTTTCCGAACTGAACCGCAATGCGCAGGAAAACCAGGCCATCGCGAACCGTTTCCACGGCTGGAACCAGTCGCTGCTGCGCGAGCGCGACGTGGCCGCCATGCCGCGTGCCGTCACCGAAGGCCTGAAGGCGCAATTCAATGTCCCGGCGGCCACGCTGCGCCTGTTCGGTGTCGCGCCCGAATACACGGACAAATGGTTCGCCGCCGGCGTGTCCGACGATGCCCGCCTGTTCGCCAACGGCTTGCGCACGCCTTACTGCGGCAGCAACAACGATTTCGAAGCGGTGCGCTGGCTCGACGATGCCGGCTTGATCAAGTCCGCCGTCATCGTGGCACTGCGCCAGCCGGGCGCCACCGGCCCCGCGTTCGGCCTGCTGATCATGGGCTCGCCCGATGCGGAACGCTTCACATCGCTGATGGCCACCGATTTCCTGGTGCATATCGGCGAAACAGCCAGCGTCGCGCTGGCACCGCTGCTGGCCTGACCATGAGCGATCCGCGCGGCGATGCCGGCTGGGGCGCGGAATGGTTGCGGCACCTGGCCACGCAACGCAAGCTGTCGGCACGTACCATCGATGCCTATGGCCGCGACCTGGCCGAACTGGCCGCGTTGGCCGGCCTGTCCGGCGGGCAGGACTGGACAGCGATCACCCACGCCGACATCCGCCGCTTCACCGCGAAACTGCACGCCGGCGGCCAGCAGCCGCGCTCGATTGCCCGCAAGCTGTCCGGCTGGCGCAGCTTTTTCGGCTGGCTGGCTGAACACACCAGCCTGGCTGCCAATCCCGTCGAAGGGGTACGGGCACCGAAGCGGCCGAAGTTGCTGCCGAAAGCGCTGTCGGTCGACAACGCCGTGCAACTGGTCGCAACGCCGGTACGCCAGGCTGCCGCGCCGACGCCTGCCGAATTGTGCAACAGCGCGATGTTTGAACTGCTCTATTCCAGCGGCCTGCGGGTATCCGAACTGTGCGGACTCGATCTGCACTTCCACAAGGCAGGCGGGACGGCGGGCGCATCGGCTGGCTGGCTCGAGCGGGACAATGCCGAGGTCGTCGTCACCGGCAAGGGCAACAAGATGCGCCGCGTACCGGTCGGCAAGGCCGCGCTGGCGGCCATCGACGCCTGGCTGGCCGTACGCCCTGCCCCGGCCGACGGCAGTGGCGCACTGTTCGTGAGCGAGCGCGGCAGCAGGATGTCGCCCCGGGTCGTGCAAATGCGGCTCAAGCGGCATGCGATCGCCACCGGCGCGCCGGTGCACGTGCACCCGCACATGCTGCGGCATTCGTTTGCCTCCCACGTGCTGCAGTCTTCCGGCGACCTGCGGGCCGTGCAGGAAATGCTGGGGCATGCCAGCATCACGTCCACCCAGGTCTATACGGCACTCGATTTCCAGCACCTGGCCGAGGTGTATGACAGGACCCATCCGCGCGCCAAAACCGGTAAAGGCAGCGCCTGACCGGACCCAATTGTGCGATTGGACAGCATAATTGGAATTCCGGCATAATCGACCGATTCTGATTTTGGCAACCCTTTCTGGCAACTGACATGGCACTGATTCCGACCACCATCCTGACCGGCTTTCTCGGCGCCGGGAAAACCACGCTGTTGAATCGCATCCTGCGCGAACAGCACGGCATGCGCATCGCCGTGATCGAGAATGAATTTGGCCAGGAAAACATCGACAATGAAATCCTGGTACAGGAGAGCCGCGAACAGATCGTCGAGATGAACAACGGTTGCATCTGCTGCACGGTGCGGGGCGACCTGATTATCGGCCTGTCGGACCTGGCGAAGAAACGCGCCGCCGGCGAAATCGCGTTCGACCGCGTCGTCATCGAGACGACCGGCCTGGCCAATCCCGGCCCCGTCGCGCAAACCTTTTTCATGGACGAGGAAGTGGGCAGCCACTACCTGCTCGATGCGATCGTGACCGTGGTCGATGCCCGCCACGCGATGCAACAGCTCGATGCCAACGAGGAAGCACAGCGCCAGGTAGGGTTTGCGGACAAGATCCTGCTGTCGAAGACCGACCTGGTCGACGCCGCCGCGATCGAGGAACTGACGGCGCGCCTGAAGCGCATCAACCCGCGTGCGCCGATCGGCCGTTCGGATTTCGGCAATGCGCCGATCACCGAGGTACTGGACCTGAAGGGGTTCAACCTGAACGAAAAGCTGGAAATCGATCCCGACTTCCTGGCGGCGGAAGAGCACGAACACGAGCACGATCATGAGCACCACCATGATCACGACCACGAACATGGCGCCCATTGCGATCATCCGAGCCACCGGCACGCCCACCATACGGATGACATTTCCGCCTTTGCCTTCAAAAGCGATCGAGCGTTCGATTCGGCGAAACTGGACGAATTCCTGGGCGGCCTGGTGAACGTTTATGGCCCTCGCATGTTGCGCTACAAAGGCGTATTGTGGATGCAGGGCGCCGAGCGCAAGGTCGTCTTCCAGGGCGTGCACCAGCTGATGGGCAGCGACCTCGGGGCAAAATGGGGCGAGAACGATGTGCGCGGCAGCAAGATGGTGTTTATCGGCAAAAATCTGCCAAAAGACATCTTTATTCGCGGTTTGGAACAATGTCTGGTATAAACTAACCCGGTTTTTGTGGGGCCGCGTCCGGTCCAGGCCATGCGGCCTCCCGGCTGGAATTTGAAAACTCTGTCGTATCGAAGGTAAGCGAAGTCATGACCAAAACAAATAAGACCCCCGCGGAAGCGCCTATCCTCACCGAAGAAGAAATCCTCGCGATGAGCGACAAGGACTACATGAATCCGGCGCAACAGGCTTTCTTCAAGGCCAAGCTGCAAGCCCTGGAAAAAGAACTGCTGAAAAACGCCGGCGAAACCACCGAGCACCTGCGTGAAACGGTGCTGGTACCCGATCCGGCCGACCGCGCCACCATCGAGGAAGAGCATGCGCTGGAATTGCGCACCCGCGACCGCGAGCGCAAACTGCTGAAGAAAGTGCAGCAATCGATCGTGGCGATCGACAATGGCGAATACGGCTGGTGCGAAGAAACGGGCGAGCCGATCGGCATTCCACGCCTGATCGCCCGCCCGACCGCCACGCTGTCGCTGGAAGCCCAGCAGAGGCGTGAGCTGAAACAGAAACTGTACGGCGACTGATCCGTTACCCTTCCATAAAAAAGCATGCCGCGGCATGCTTTTTTATTTCCTGCCGTGTCGTGCTCATGTTTTCCTCTGGGCTACACTAGCGCGATGGGACTCTTTTCCCTCTTCCGCAAAGACAAGCCGATCGTCGACGAGGACGAGGCCTATGCGCGCCTGGCCGCCAACAGCGAACTGCAGCGCCGCGACGACGCGTCGCCATTGAGTGCGCAGCAAAAGCTGCAGCTGGACCTGCAGCGCGATATTGCCCGTGCCACCGTGCTGAAGATCGATGCGATCGAGGCCGCCATGGCTGCCGACATGTTCGACGAGCCGGCCTTTCGCCGACCGCAACGGCGCAGCGCGGCCCCTGCCAATGCTGCCGCTCACACGCTCGACGACGCGGTGACCGAGCTGCTGGAAGACGACGATATTCCGGTCGAGGCGGCTGCCGCCGAAAGCGCACCGGCGGTCGAGGAAGCGGCGATCCTGTATGCCAACGGTGAAACGGATGACGCATGCCGCCTGCTGGCCGACGCGGTTCGCGGGGATCCGGCCGGCGACCGCACCGCCTGGTGGATGCTGTTCGACCTGTACTGCGTGCTCGGCCGGCAGGAAGCGTTCGACAGCCTGTCGATCGACTATGCCAGTACCTTCGAGACATCGCCGCCGCCGTGGAATCCGGCCCTGGCGGACAACGCCGCCGCCAGCAGCGGTGTCACCCCGTCCGCAACGCTCGCCGGCGTGCTCGACGCCGCCACCAGCGCGCAAATTGCCCACCTGCGTGCCGCTGCCGAAGGCGCCGCCGTGCTGCGCCTGGATTTCTCCCGCGTTACCGCGGTCGAACCTGCCGGCTGCGCGCTGCTGTACGACACATTGCGCGAACTGCAGCGCGGCCGCGAACTGATCCTTGGCGGCGTGGACGAGCTGCTGCTGCAGGTGCGCGCCATCGTCGACGTCGGCCGGCGCGACGACAGCGCGGCACCGTGGCTGCTGATGCTTGAACTGCTGCGCCTGCTGAACCGCGAGAAAGAGTTCGACGAAGCGGGCATGGATTACTGCGTGACGTTCGAGGTGTCGCCGCCACCGTTCACGCCGCCGGGTAAGGTGGCAAGCACCCCTCGGCAGGTCGCCGGGCCGGCCGCCGACCGCTACCTGCTGCCGCGCACGCTCGAAGGCAACGCCGAAGAAGTCTGGTCCGCCATCCGGGCCCATGCCGACGATTGCCCTGCGCTGGTATTCGATTGTTCCCGGCTGGCGCGGATCGACTACGTGGCGGCCGGCCACCTGCTGGCGCTGCTGCAGCAGCTGGCCGGGCCGGAGCGGCGCATCGAGTTTCGCGAGCTGAACCACATGATCGCGGCGCTGGCGCGGCTGCTGGGATATGGTGGCGTGGCACGGCTGATGCCGCACCGGTACTGACTGGTTTTTTATCCGCCTTGCAATTTTTTGATCCAACCCCATTTTCGCGGCTGGCGTCATCACTTGAGGCAATTATGGAACAATTTCACGGCACCACCATCCTCTCCGTCCGGCGCGGCAACCAGGTCGCACTGGGTGGCGATGGCCAGGTAACGCTGGGCAATATCGTCATGAAGGGCTCGGCCCGCAAGGTACGCAAGCTGTATCAGGGCAAGGTCCTGTGCGGCTTTGCCGGCGGCACCGCCGATGCCTTCACGCTGCTGGACCGCTTCGAAGCGAAGCTGGAAAAACACCAGGGCAACCTGCTGCGCGCCTCCGTCGAGATGGCGAAGGACTGGCGCACCGACCGCGTGCTGCGCCGGCTGGAAGCCATGCTGCTGGTCGCCGACGCGCAATCGACGCTGATCATTACCGGCAACGGCGACGTGCTGGAGCCGGAAGACGGCATCGGCGCGATCGGCTCGGGCGGTGTGTACGCGCAGTCGGCAGCCAAGGCGCTGTTCGAGAATACCGAGCTCAACCCTGCCGAGATCGTTAAAAAATCGCTGACCATCGCGGGGGAACTGTGCATTTATACGAACTTGTCGCACATTATCGAAACGCTGGATTGATGGCCAATATCAGGCCAACATCGACAACCACGCAATGACAGCAGGAACACATATGAACATGACCCCGCAGGAAATCGTCGGCGAACTGGACAAGCACGTCGTCGGACAGGGCAAGGCAAAGAAGGCCGTGGCCATCGCGCTGCGCAACCGCTGGCGCCGGCAGCAGGTCGAGGAACCGCTGCGCCATGAAATCACGCCGAAGAACATCCTGATGATCGGCCCGACCGGTGTCGGCAAGACCGAGATCGCACGCCGGCTGGCCAAGCTGGCCGATGCGCCCTTCATCAAGGTGGAGGCCACCAAGTTCACCGAAGTGGGCTATGTGGGCCGCGACGTGGAAACCATCATCCGCGACCTGATCGATATCGGCATCAAGCAGACGCGCCAGGCCGAAATGACCAAGGTGCGTGCGCGCGCCGAGGATGCCGCCGAAGACCGCGTGCTCGATATCCTGGTGCCGCCGCCGCGCGACTTCGGTTTCCGTGACAATACCGCGGCGGAAGCGCCGGAAAAGGATTCCACGCGCCACACCTTCCGCAAGCGCCTGCGCCAGGGCGAGCTCGACGACAAGGAAATCGAGATCGAACTGGCCGACCAGGCACCGCAGATGGAGATCATGGCGCCGCCCGGCATGGAGGAGATGACCGAGCAGATCAAGTCGATGTTCGCCGGCGTGGGCGGCAACCGCAAGAAGTCCCGCAAGATCAAGATCCGCGAAGCGCTGAAACTGCTGGTCGACGAAGAGGCCGCCAAGCTCGTCAATGAAGACGAGATGAAGCAGAAGGCGATCCACAACGTGGAGCAGAACGGCATCGTGTTCCTGGACGAGATCGACAAGATCGCCTCGCGCTCCGAAGTCGGCGGCGCCGACGTGTCGCGCGCCGGCGTGCAGCGCGACCTGCTGCCGCTGGTCGAAGGCACCACGGTGAACACCAAGTACGGCATGATCAAGACGGATCACATCCTGTTCATCGCGTCCGGCGCGTTCCACCTCGCCAAGCCGTCGGACCTGATCCCGGAACTGCAGGGCCGTTTCCCGATCCGCGTGGAACTGGAATCGCTGGCGATCGCCGATTTCGAACGCATCCTGACCAGCACTGATGCGTGCCTGACGCTGCAGTATGCCGCGCTGCTGGCCACCGAAGGCGTGACGCTGGAATTCGCCCCGGGCGGCATCACGCGGCTGGCCGAGATTTCGTTCCAGGTCAACGAACGCACCGAGAACATCGGCGCGCGCCGGCTGTACACGGTGATGGAAAAGCTGCTGGAAGAAATTTCGTTCTCGGCCAGCGATGCGGGCGACAAGCACATCGTCATCGATGCAGACTATGTGAACCAGCGGCTGGAAGCGCTGTCCGTCAACGAAGATCTTTCCAGGTACGTCCTGTAATCCAAGCACCGTCGATCATGGCAAACAAGGCCCTGGCAACCCGGCAAAAGATGCGCCTGCGCATCGAGCCGTCGCAGTCGTTCTCCAAGCCGCGCAACCCGTTCGCGGGGCTGGCGAAGGCGCGCGCGGCCGGACCGCACGAACGCAGCAAGTCCGCCGAACGCCAGGCCGCCAAGGTCGCCATCGCGAAAGCCAGGCTGAAGCCGGATCCGGACGAGTAATCGCCACGGACCGTCGAGGCACACCGGTGTCTGACACTACTTCCACAGGAAATGGTGTCAGACACCGGTTTTTTTATTGCCTGGAAAATGGGGACGTACCCCATTTTCCAGGCAATTTTTTTACTGGTCGGTCGTCGGCCGCTGCACGGGCGCTGTGTAGACCGGCGCAGGCTGGCCTGCTGGCCCGACGGGCGTGCCGGCCGGTGGCGTGACCAGCGGCGACACGGAAGGCTGTGGCGTGGGCATCGAGGCCGGTGGTGGCGGCGCGGCGCGGTTCACGGGCGGCAACGGCGCGGCGGTGGTCGACGACACGCCGGCGTCCGGCAGCAGGTCGAGGCGTTTTTGCACGCCGCCGTCCAGCAGCGTCACATAGCGCGGCTGGACGTCCTGGACCGTGACACCCGGCGCCACCTCCTTGCCGACCGGGTAGGCCTTCGGCGTATCGCCACTGGTGGCGATGATGGCCACGCTGCCGCGGCCGCCGCGGGCAGCCACCACGCCGCGCAATTCGTATGTGCTGGCGGTAGCGACCGTGGCCTGGCCGCCGAACAGCCCCAGCGCCGCATCGACCGGCGGCGGCGGCGTTTCCTGCACCGGCACCACGGCGATCTGCCGCTGCTGCGGCTTGAACAATTGCAGGCTCCAGTAGGCGGTGGACGCGGTCAGCGCCACCACGGCTGCCAGGGTGGCAATGGCGGGGAGGTGATGCGGCAAACGGTTCATTCGAACTCCGGTAAATATCTCGCGGCGGCCATCAGCGCACCAGCTGGTTGATCTCGATGATCGGCATCAGCACGGCCAGCACAATCAGCAGTACGACCACGCCCATGGCCAGGATCAGCGCCGGCTCCAGCAGCCCGGCGATGGTCAGCGTGCGCCGCTCCAGGTCCGCTTCCTGCGCGGCGGCGGCGCGTTCCAGCATGGCGGGCAGCTCGCCGGTGATCTCGCCGGCGCGGATCATGTGGATCAGCATCGGCGGGAAGTGCTTCTGTGCCGACAGCGCCCGCGCCAGGCTCACGCCCTCGCGCACCGCATCGCTGGCCTCTTCCACCAGCTGGCGCATGGCCACGTTCGACAGCGTATCGCGGCTGGTTTCCAGCGCGCGCAGGATCGGCACGCCGGAACCGGTGGTGATCGCCAGCGTGCTGGCAAAGCGCGACGTGTTCAGGCTGCGCTCGAACTTGCCGTACAGCGGCGCGGTCAGCAGCCACGTGTGCCAGCGCGTCTTCAGCGCGATGTTCTGCAGCGCGCGGCGCCACGCGAACCAGGCGCCGATCAGCAATACCAGCACGATCAGCCCGTAGTTGCGCACGAAGTCCGATACCGCCAGCATGATCACCGTGAGCAGCGGCAGCTTCTGCTTGGTATTCGAGAAGACCGACACGATCTGCGGCACCACGTAGGTGAGCAGGAAGATCACGATCGCGAACGCCACCACCGTGACGATGGCCGGATACGTGAACGCCAGCCGCACTTTCTGCACCAGCGCATTGCGCCGTTCGATGTAGTCGGCCAGCCGCGACAGCACGCGCGACAACTGGCCGATCTGCTCGCCCGACGCGACCAGCGCGCGATAGATCTCGGCGAAGTCGCGCGGGTGGCGTTTCAATACGTCCGACAGCGCGGCACCGCCGATCACTTCGGAGCGGATCGATGCGATCAGGTCGCGCACATAGGGACGCTCGGCCTGTTCCAGCAGCGCGGTGAAGGACTGCTCCAGCGGCAGGCCGGCTTCGAGCAGGCTGGCCAGCTGGCGCGTGAAGAGCGCCAGCTCGGTCGTCGACAGCTTTTCGCCCAGGCCGCGCCGCGTGGCGGTACCGCTCGCATCCACCTGCGCCGTGATGGTATCCACCTTGATCGGTACGAGTCCCTTGGCACGCAGGTCGGCACGCGCGGCGCGCGCGCTGTCCGCGTTGACGACGCCTCGTTTCGTGGCGCCGCCCGCGTCGACCGCTTCATAACGGAATGCCGCCATTCAGTTGACTCCCACTCTCAATCCTTGGCCACGCGCAGCAGCTCGGCCAGCGTCGTGGTGCCGTTGGCAAGCCAGCGCTCGCCGTCGTCGCGCATCGTCGTCATGCCGTCCGCCAGCGCGGTGTCCTTGATCGCCGCTTCGGAGGCGCGGTCGTGGATCTGCGCGCGGATCCGGTCGGTCGTCTGCAGCAGCTCGTAGATGCCGACACGGCCCTGGTAGCCCGTCTGTCCGCAGGCCTCGCAGCCGACCGCGTGCCACTGGGCACCGTCGAACGTCTTGCATTCCCCGCACAGCTTGCGCACCAGCCGCTGCGCCAGCACGCCCAGCAGCGACGACGACAGCAGGAACGGCTCGATACCCATGTCCAGCAGGCGCGTCACGGCCGATGCCGAATCGTTGGTGTGCAGCGTAGCCAGCACCAGGTGGCCCGTCAGCGATGCCTGTACGGCGATCTGCGCCGTTTCCAGGTCGCGGATCTCGCCGATCATGATCACGTCCGGATCCTGGCGCAGGATCGCCCGCAGCGCCTTCGCGAACGTCATGTCGATGCGCGCGTTGACCTGTGTCTGGCCCACGCCGGCCAGGTCGTATTCGATCGGGTCCTCGACGGTGAGGATATTCGTCGTCGTCGAGTTCAGCAGCGACAGCGCGGCATACAGCGTCGTGGTTTTACCGGAACCCGTCGGACCGGTCACCAGCACGATGCCGTGCGGCTGTGCCAGCAGGCCGTTGAACTCGGCGAGCATCGGCTCGCTCATGCCCAGGTGCTGCAGGTCGAGGCGGCCGGCTTCCTTGTCCAGCAAGCGCAGCACGGCCCGTTCGCCGTGTCCGGTCGGCAGCGTGGAAACGCGCACGTCGACGGGCTTGCCGCCCACCCGCAGCGTGATGCGGCCATCCTGCGGCAGGCGCTTCTCGGCGATGTCCAGCTGCGCCATGATCTTGATGCGCGAGATCAGCGAACCATGGATCGCCTTTCTCGGCTTGACGATGTCGCGCAGCGCGCCGTCGACACGGAAGCGCACGACGGAAATCTGCTCGAACGGCTCGACGTGGATGTCCGATGCGCCGTCGCGCAGCGCCTGCGTCAGCAGCGCATTGATCATGCGGATCACCGGCGCATCGTCCGACGATTCCAGCAGGTCTTCGATGGCCGGCACGTCCTGCAGCAGCCGGGTGAGATCCAGGTCGGCATCGAATTCGTCGGCCACCTGCGAGACATCGCCGCCGGTGCCGGCATAAGCGGCCGCGATCGCCTCTTCGAGCTGCGCGCGCGGCAGTGGTTTCAGCTGGATGCGGCCAAAGCGGCGCGACACCTCGGCGATCGCCGATGGCGCGGTGGCGTTCGACACCAGCACCTCGACCGTGCCATCGCGCTCGCCGCTTTTCGCCAGCACGAGGAAATCGCGGGCGAATGCGTAGGGAAGAAGATTATCCATGATGCTGCCTGTTCAAGTGCGCCACCATCACTGTTGCGGCGTCGGCGGTTGCGTCGGTTGTTGCGTCGGTTGCTGCAGTGGCTGGGCCGCTCCAGGCGCCCCGGCCGGCACGGGCGCCGCCGGCACCGGCGCGGCCACCGTCGGCGAACCGACCGGCACGCCGTTGTTCAGCACCGGCAGCTGCGGCTGGCCCAGCTGGCGCAGCAGGATCGTGTCGCTCGGCTTGAAGTCGGCGCCGGAGGCGCGCATGTAGTCGTAGCGGTCCGCGGCCAGGCTCATGCTCTGCTCCTTGTTGCGGATCACCACCGGGCGCAGGAACACCATCAGGTTGGTTTTCTTGCGCGCCCGCGTGTTGTACTTGAACAGGTTGCCCAGCACGGGAATGTCGCCCAGGCCGCGCACCTTTTCCACGCCGTCCGACGCGGTATCCTCGATCAGGCCGCCCAGCACGATGATCTGGCCGTCATCGGCGATCACGTTGTTCTCGATCACGCGGGTGTTCAGCGTGATGCCGGCCGTCGCCGTGAGCGACGACTGGTCCACCGACGACGATTCGTTGTAGATCGCCAGCTTGATCGTGCCGCCCTCGGAAATCTGCGGCTTCACCTTCAGCGTCAGGCCCACGTCCTTGCGGTCGATGGTCTGGAACGGGTTGGTGTTGGTGCCGGAAGTGGTGGTGAACTGGCCGGTCAGGATCGGCACGTTCTGGCCGACGCGGATGGTGGCCACTTCGTTGTCCAGCGTGATCATGTTCGGGGTCGACAGGATGTTGCCGTTGCCGGTCGATTCCAGCGTGTGGGCCACCGCGCCCAGGCCGAACTTGCCGTCCGCCAGCTGCTTGAAGATACCGATCGTCAGGCCGTTGCTGGGCGCACTGGCGCCGTTGTACACGTTGACCAGGTTGTTGCCGCCGCTGGAGAACGACTGCAGGCCGCCGAGCCGGTAGGTGCTGTTGCTGTCGCCGGTGGCGCCGACCCACTGCACGCCGAATTCGGAGGCCTTGTCGACCGACACCTCGACGATCAGCGCCTCGATGTAGACCTGGGCGCGGCGCACGTCGAGCTGGTCGATCACGGCGCGCAGGTTGCGGTAGATCGCTTCGGGTGCGGTGATGATCAGCGTGTTGGTCGACGCGTCGGCCTGGATGAAGCCGGCCGTACTGTTGCCTGCCGTGCCCTGCGTACCCGTGCGGTTGCCGGACAGGAGCGGATTCGTCGGGCCGGCAGTCTGCGACGAGGTGCCCGTCTGGCCGATCGTGTTGTTGGCGCCCGTCTGCATCGTGGCCTGGTTGTTCAGCGCATTGCCGGACGTGCCGGTGCTGGACGGCGTCTCGCCGGACATCACGGCGCGCAGCGTTTCGGCCAGCTGCGTGGCATCGGCATTCTTCAGGTACACCACGTGCACGTTGCCCGACTGCGAAGTGGGCAAGTCCAGCTTGGCGATCAGCGAGCGCGCCAGGTTGGCACGGGCCACGGACGGCGCGCGCAGCACCAGCGAGTTGGTGCGCGGATCGGCCAGCACCGAGACCTGCCCGCCGCCGTCGCCGCCCTTGCCCGGCTCCATCAGCTTGTTGATCATCGACGCGATGTCGCTGGCGATCGCGTAGCGCACCGGGATTACGTCCATGTCCGCGCTGGCGGGGGTATCCATCGCCGAGATGATCTTCGACAGGCGCTTCAGGTTGTCGGCATAGTCGGTGATCACCAGCGTGTTGTTGCCGGGGTTCGCGTTGATCGTGTTGTTGACGGAGATGAGCGGGCGCAGCACGCTGACGAGGTTCGACGCCGACTCATGATTGAGCTGGAACACCTGGGTGGCGACCTGGTCGCCCTTCGGCGCGGCCTGCCCTTTGACGATGGTGGGCGTGGCCTGCAGCTTGGCTTCCGCTTCCGGCACCACCTTGGCATAGCCGTCGCCGCTGACGATCGCATAGCCTTGCAGCCGCAGCGCGGAGGTCAGCAGCGCGAAGGCCTGCGACTTGCTGATCGATTTTTCCGACACCAGCGTGATCGTGCCCTTGACCCGCGGATCGATCAGGAACGTGATGTTGGTGTAGTGGCCCACCGCCTTGATGACGGACTCGATATCGGCACCGACGAAGTTCAGCGCGGCTTCATCCTGCGGCGCGGCCCAGGCCGGCCCCACGGAAGACGACAGCACGCAGCACAGCAGCGCGCCGGCGGACAGGCGCCGCAGCGCGGGAAGTTGATATTTGCTTGCAGTTTTCATTATCTGAACTCGAGTGCGATGATGTTTTTACCGCCGATGTTGCGGCGTTGGCCCAGCAGGTTGAGCAGGTTGCCAAGGGTGTCTTCGTAGCCGGCGGCCGCTTCGGCCTGGCCGGAGAATTGCAGCCGGCCGTTGCGCAGCTGGCCGGTGCCGGACAGCAGCAGCGGCCCTTTCGTGGAGGTCAGCCCGACGGCCGCCTGCTGGCCTTTCCAGTCCAGCGCCAGCTGGTAGCTGCCCAGCGGCCGGATCGGCGCCAGGCGCGACGACACGTCCTGCATCTGCAGCGTGGTCACGCCATTGACCAGGATATTCTTGTTCTCCAGCGCGAGCGCCAGCGAGGTCCACGCCAGTTGCAGCCGGCCCGACAGCGCCAGCGTGTTCAGCGGCGCGCCCAGGCCGGACAGGCCGTCCGCCGGCAGCATCAGCGCCGCCGGGCTCAGTTGCCAGGCGCGCCAGCTGCCCGTGAAGGTGACGGGTTGCGTCAGCGCTTCCGGATTTTCCAGTTCCATGCGCACGCTGCCCAGCAGCGACAGCGGCGACAGCTTCCAGGCAAAGCGCCCCGGCAGCAGCGGCGTGACGGCGCTGTTGCCGCTGGCGGCACCGCCGACGAAGGCGGAGCCGCGCCATAGCGTGCCTTGCGCGTCGCCCAGCGTCAGGCGCCCGCCGGTCTGCCGTTCCACCAGCACGGCCACCCACGTGGCGGGGAAGAACACGAGCAGCGTCAGCACGGCCGTGACGGCGATTGCCAGCAGCCACAAGATGAAACGCTTCATCGGCTGCCCGCTTCCTGGCGCAAGGTCAGCGTGGCGTCGACCAGGCCGGCGCTATCCTCCTTGCCGCCCTGCGTGCCGATCTTCGCTTCCTGCACCGCCAGCCGCTCGTCGCGCCGCGCGGCGTCGAGCCACGTGACGAGGCCGGCGAACGGCACGCCCTTGAAATCCACTTTCACGTAGTCGCCCGTCACGGCCAGGTTCTGCGGGTTCAGGCCGCGGGCGGCCAGTGCCGCGTTCAGCATATCGCGCGACAGCGGCTGCACCTGCGCGGCGGGCTGCGTGCCCAGCTGCGCCGCCTGCGCGGCCAGCGCCTGCATCTCCGCCGTTTCCTGGCGCAGTTGCGGCAATGCCTTGGCCAGCTGTTCGCGGCCCGTCAGTGCCGGATCGACCAGCACCGCGTAGGCCAGCGCCAGGCCGACGACGATGCCGCCCACCGCCAGGAAGCGGCGCTCCTGTTCGGTGCGCGCGCTCCAGAAGCCGTCGGCCGATGCGCGCAGGCCGGCGAGCCGGTTGCCTGCCTTCCCATTCATTGTTTCGCTCATGATTTGCCTCCCGTGCGCAATTCCCAGGTGCCCGCGCCCGTTTCCGTCAACGCCAGCCCCCGTGGCGCCAGTTGCGCCTGCACCTTTGCCAGGGCCGCGCCATCGACGCTGTTCGGCTTCAGGCGCACGACCAGCGCGCGCTCGCGATACTCCAGACCGGCCACGACGTCGCGCCGTGGCAGCGCTCCCAGCGCCTCGCCGAAGGCGGCGGCCAGCGCCGTGAAATCGTCCCTGGCCGTTTCGCCGCCGCCGGCCTTGGCCCGGGCAAGGTTGGCGCGCAGTTGCGCGGCCGGATCCAGCACCACCTTTTCATTCGGGTAGGCGCCGCGGAAGATCTGCACCATCGACAGGCGCAGCGCTTCGGCCTCGCGCTTCATGCGCAGCCACTCGACGTTCAGGCCGACGATATTGACCAGCAGCGCCAGCAGCGCCAGCCGCAGCGGCCAGCGCCAGCGCTTCCATGCCTGCGCGCGGGCGCCGCTTGCCGCGCCGAGGCCGGCCGCCAGGTCCAGCTGCACGGCCTTTCCGGCGGCGATCCGGTGTGCCCAGTGATCCTCTTCCAGAGTAATACCGGACACCGACGCCAGCAGCGCTTCATAATGCGCGCGCTGGGCTGCCGGTACGTACAGCGTGACGGGCGCTTCGCCGGCCAGTGCGCGCAGCACCTGCAGCGCGCCGTCCGGCTGCGCCGGCAATGCCAGGCCAAGGCCTTCGTACGGGCCGGTGCGCAACGTCAGTTCGATACCGCCTTCGTCGCTGGCCAGCGATGCCGACACGCCGCCGGGCGCCAGCGGCAGGCACAGTTGCGCGGGCAATGCGGACACCGCGCGCGCGCCCTGCTGCACCAGTGCCTTGACCAGCACGTCCAGCCAGGCGCGCTGCACCACGGCCACCGTGCGTTCGCTGCTGCCCGGCTGCGTGGGTCCGAGGGCGAACACGCAGTCGTCCGGGTCGCCCAGCAATTGCTCCTCGACGAGGTTCGGGATGGCGGCCTTCAGGCGGCTGCCGGACAGCGGCGGCACCGCCACGCGCAGCAGCGTCACGTCGGCGGCCGCCAGCAGCAGCACGACCTTGCCGCTGGCCGCCACCAGGTCGCCCAGCCTGGCCAGCGCGCCGGCTCCCTGCTGCATCAGATTGCCGCCATCGCCCACCTGCGCGTAGGTGCACGCGGCGCCGGTGTCGGCCGCCGCTGCGCGGGCCGGATAATTTATGTAGAGAGTCGTCAAAACGAATTGTTTCCTTAGATTTCCCGAATCCACATGACAGAGGTCTGATAAGCCCGGGACTGGCCCATGCGGTGAATCAGGGACCATGATTCCAGTGCTGCGCGGTCCAGGCGTACCTGGCTCAGCACGAGGAAGTAGTCGCTGCGCTCGTCGAGCTTCGTCAAAGGGTTCCGACCGTTCTTGACATCCTCGACCTTCAACGCTGTCCGCTTGCGCGACGCCACCAGCGACTGCGCCTCCGACAGCGGCATGCCTTCCACAGTCGCCGCCAGCACCTCGGCCGGTGCCGTATTCACGTTCACCGCGGTTGCTTCCGGTAGAACCACCACATAGTCGCGCAAGCGTTCAACGGCCGCCTGCGGGAAGCCGACCGCCAGCAGGTCTTCCACACGCTGGAATGCCATGGGCGCACTGCCTGTACCGGCTTGCCCCGCCGCCGCCTGTGCCTTCGCCGCATACTGCGCCGCGGACTGCGCCAGGCCGGCATCGAGCTGCAATAGCGTCAACAACTGGGCGAATGCCCTGACTTCGCCGCTGGTGGCAGTGGCGTCGGCCAGATTCGTCAGATTGTAACGCGACTGTGCATCATAAATCCGGCCCTGCAAGGTCGCATCGTAGTCCTCGCCTTCGACCCGCTCGCGCTCCACGTACTGGTCCAGTCGCGTTTCGGCCAGCGGCGTGGCCCACACGCCATCGGCGCGCGTGGCGCCCCCCCGGCTGTCGATGCCGTCCTGCCGCAGGATCAGCCGCGCCCAGTCCAGCGCACCGCGCAGGATCCAGCGCGTCTGCAGGTGCAGCCGCTGGTTTTCCACCGAGCGCACCTGCACCTGCTGCTGCCAGAACAGGCTGGCGACGATCGTCACCGCCAAGGTCGTCAGCAGCAGCGCGGTGACGACGGCGACGCCGCGCTGGCGACGCAGGGTTCGCGGCAGATGCATCATGTCGCCCCCAGCAGCAAGACCTTCACCATCGGATTCGGTTCGTTGATCAGTTGCAGCGACATTTCCAGGCCGGTCGGCGCGATCGCCCCGGGCGTCGCCGTCGTGCCGGTAGCCGTCGTGGCCCCGGCGTTATTCTGCGGCTGTGTCCAGGCGCCGTTGGTCCACAGGCGCACGCCCATGCCCGCCACGCCCGCATGCAGGCCCACGCCGGGCACCGGGTCGGCATCGGATACCGCGGCCTGCCACAGCGCGTCGAGCTGCACGAGGTCGCGCGTGGCGGCCGATTCGCGCCGCGCCAGCACGCCGTCGCGCAGGCGGTAGCTGACCACCACCAGCTGCGTGGCCCCGTGGTCCGGCGCATGGGTGCGCACGAAGATGAGGCGCAGGTTGTCCGCCACCAGGTTCTGCCGCTGCCCGATCACATCGCTCTTGGCCAGCTGTTCCAGGTCGTTCTGCAACTGCGCGAAGGCGAGCTGGATGCCGCGCGTGTGTTCCATCTGCTGCGTCAGCACCACGCGCGAGCGCAGGATGCTGTCCAGCCCGCGCCAGCCCAGCACGGCCACGATCGCCAGCACGGTGATCGCCACCAGCAGTTCGATCAGCGTAAAGCCGCCGGCACGGCGCGCGCGCCGCATCATTTCAGCACCAGCTGCACCAGCTTGATGATGCGGCGCTGCGGATTGGCGGTGTCGTACACGGAGACCTCGACGCGCCGCAGCAGCGGGTTGGGCGACATGATCACCTCTTCCTCGCACTGCAGTTGCAGGTTGCCCTGCGGGCAGGCGAACGACGTCTTGCCCACCGATGGAAAAGCTCCCGCCAGGCGGATCTGCACCAGGCGGTTCTCGGCCGACCAGGTGGCCATCATCGTCGTGCGCAAGCCTTCGCTGTTGCGGGTCAGGCTGCCGATCGCCTGCAATGCCGCGACCAGCGCGGTGCCGACGATGAACAGCGCCACCAGCACCTCGAGCAGCGTGAAGCCCGCCTGCGTTCCTTCCACCGTTCGCTTCATGTCATTCCACCGTGAAGTGGCCGATGCCGTCGGCCCGCACCGCGGTGCGCACGTCGCCATAGGCCAGCGTCAGCACGAACGGCTTGTCGACCGGTTCGCGGCCGAACACGATGCGCATCGGCGCGCCGGGGAGATTGGTCGGGGGATCGAGCAGCAGGGTCATCGGCGTGCTCTTGAAGGCGCGTTCGCGCAGCATGTCGTCTTGTGGCAGCGTCTTCCATTCGCGGCCTTCGCGCACCAGGAAGCGGTAGCCCTGGGCGCTCGCCTCGAACGCGATCGGCCGGTTGCGCACGATCGCTTCGTCGCGCGCCAGTTGCAGCAGCAGGGCCACGCGCTGCGCTTCCTGCTGCATGGCCTGGCGCCCGCTGGGCGCCATGTTCGCCATCACCAGCCCCAGCGTCAGGCCGATGATGACCAGCACCACCAGCAGCTCGATCAGGGTGAAGCCGCGCTGGCGCATGCTATGGGATCAGGCTCAGTTTTCCCAGGAGCCGATGTCGGCATCCTCGCCGGTACCGCCCGGCTGGCCGTCGGCGCCGGTCGAGAACACATCCACCTCGCCCTTGATGCCCGGCGACAGGTACTGGTACTGGAAGCCCCACGGATCCTTCGGCATCTTTTCCAGGTAGCCGCCTTCCTTCCAGCCATTGGCGGCCGGGCCGGACGTGGGCTTCACCAGCAGTGCCTGCAGGCCCTGTTCGGTGGTCGGATAGCGAGTATTGTCGAGCTTGTACAACTTCAGCGACTGCATGATGGTGGCGATGTCGACCTTGGCCGCCGCGACCTTGGATTCGCCGGTGCGCGACAGCAGTTTCGGCACCACGAGCGCAGCCAGCACGCCCATGATGACGACGACGACCATGATTTCAATCAGGGTGAAACCACGCGCGCGGCGCGTGAGATGGAGACCTTTTTTCATGAAGCTTCAGGACATGGTGAAAAAGCGAAAGTGCTGAAGTATAAGCCCGAATTGCTACACGACGGTGAAAAAGGAGGTAAAGAGAAGTTACCGGAAGCCAGCCGAAAACCGGTGACAGGCGCTGATTTTCTGGAAACCGGTGACAGGCTCCCATTTCCAGGAAATGTTTCAAAAGAACGGGAGCCTGTCACCGGTTTTCAGCGCCGTGCGCGCCGTGCGCGGCGCGCACGCCGTGTGTTAGAGGCTGCAGACCGGGCAGCCGGCGGCACGGCCCACGCCGATGCTGGTCCACTCCATGCGCAGGCCGTCGAGCATCAGCAGCCGCCCGGCCAGCGAGGTGCCGATACCCATCACGATCTTCAGCGCCTCGGCCGCCTGCGTGGCGCCGACCACCCCGACCAGCGGCGCGAACACGCCCATCGTCGAACAGGCCACGTCCTCGAACGCCTGGTCCTGCGGGAACAGGCACGAATAGCATGGCGCATCCGCACTGCGCGGATCGAACACGCTGACCTGGCCGTCGAAGCGGATGACGGCACCGGACACGAGCGGCACGCGCGCCGCCACGCAGGCGCGGTTGACGGCATGGCGCGTCCTGAAGTTGTCGGTGCAGTCGAGGACGACGTCGCTGGCGGCGGCCAGTTCGGCGAGGCGTGCCTCGTCCACGCGCTCGATCAGCGCCGTCACCCGCACGTCCGGATTGATCGCGCCGATCGCCTCCTGCGCCGACAGGGCCTTGGGCTGGCCGATGCGGGCCGTGGTGTGGGCGATCTGGCGTTGCAGGTTGGTCAGGTCGACATCGTCGTCGTCGACGATCGTCAGGTGCCCGACTCCGGCCGATGCGAGGTACAGCGCGGCGGGCGAACCGAGCCCCCCGGCGCCTATGACCAGCACGCGCGCGGCAAGCAGCTTTTGCTGCCCCTCGATGCCGATCTCGTCGAGGAGGATATGCCGCGAGTAACGCAGCAGCTGTTCGTCATTCATGGATTTACTTCACCTGCGATGGCGGCGCTTTCTTGTCTTCCGGCTTGACGACGTCCGTCTTTGTCTCGGGTTTGACCAGGATTTCCTTGGCTCCCTTTTCTTCCGCCGTGTCGGCCTTGGCCAGTTGCACCGGCAAGCCCTTGAAATGGTTCAGCGCCTGGGCCAGCTGGAAATCTTCCTTGCTGCCGAATTCGACCGGCTTCTGCTTTTTCGCCAGCGCCAGGATGCGCTGCTCTTCTTCCAGCTCGTCGTGGCGCACGGGGCGGGTGTCCTTGTCGTCGCCGGACAGGTGCTTCTGCAGGTCCGCCTCGCGCAGCCGCAGGCTGTTCAGGCCATCGCCTTCGGCCGTTTCGTCGACGTGCACGTCCGGCTCGATGCCCTTGGCCTGGATCGCCCGGCCTTTCGGCGTGTAGTAGCGCGCGGTCGTCAGCTTGACGGCCGTGTCGGCCGTCAGCTGGCGCAAGGTCTGCACCGAGCCCTTGCCGAACGTGGTGCTGCCCATCACGGTGGCGCGCTTGTAGTCCTGCAGCGCGCCGGCCACGATTTCGGAGGCCGATGCGGAACCGGCATTGACGAGCACCACTATCGGCACGGTCTTCACGGCCGCCGGCAGCTTCGCCAGCGGGTCGCCCGGATGCCGGCCGGCATAGTATTCGGGCCGCGCATAGAAAGTCTGCTTCGAATCGGCCAGCTGGCCATTGGTGGAAACAACCACCGAATCCTTCGGCAGGAAGGCCGCCGACACGCCGATCGCGCCGGGGACCACGCCGCCCGGGTCGTTGCGCAGGTCCAGCACGATGCCCTTGATATCGGGATTTTTCTCGTACAGCGCGCCCAGCTTCTTGACCATCTCCTCGACGGTGGGCTCCTGGAACTGCGAGATGCGCAGCCATACGTAGCCGGGTTCCACCAGCTTCGCCTTGACGCTCTGCACGCGGATTTCCTCGCGCACGACCGGTACGATCAAGGGCTTGTCCTCGCCCTTGCGGGAAATCGTCAGCACGACCTTGGTGCGGGGCTCGCCGCGCATCTTCTTGATCGACTCGTCCAGCGACAGGCCTTTCAGCGGCACGTTGTCGATGCGGGTGATCAGGTCGCCGGAACGGATGCCGGCCTTGAAGGCCGGCGTATCCTCGATCGGCGAGACCACCTTCACGTAGCCATCCTCGGTGGACACTTCGATGCCGATGCCGACGAACTTGCCCTGCACCGATTCGCGCATTTCGCGAAACGCCTTCTCGTCCAGGTACACCGAGTGCGGATCGAGCGACGACACCATGCCGGCGATCGCTTCCTGCAGCAGTTTCTTGTCGTCCACATTCTCGACGTAGTCACTCTTGATCAGGCCGAATACGTCCGACAGCTGGCGCAATTCTTCCAGTGGCAGCGGGGCATCGATCCGCTGCGCGAGCGCGGAAAAATTCATGGTGGCGGCCATGCCGGCCACCATGCCCAGGCCGATCAGGCCGATACTCTTGAGTTTGTTGCCCATTGATGTTCCACTGAGGTACTACAGAGTTGCGGAGAGGCGCTGGTGCCGGGCACATTCCCGGGCGTTATCCCCGAAAGATGCCAGGCACCGGTCATGTCGTCAGAACTTCACCCACCCGGCGGGATCGAACGCCCGGCCCTGATGACGCAGCTCGAAGTATAAACCTGATTCCTCGTTGCCACCGCTGTTGCCGGCCGCGGCGATGACATCGCCTCCCTTCACCACGTCGCCGACGCGCTTGAGCAGCGACTGGTTGTTGCCATAGATGCTCATGTACTGGCCGCCATGGTCGACGATGATCAGGTTGCCGAAGCCGCGCAGCCAGTCGGCGAACACGACGCGACCCTGGGCCACGCTGCGGATTTCGGTTCCCTCTCCGGCCAGGATGAAGACGCCTTTCCAGCTAGGGCCGTCGCCGCGCTTGCTGCCGAAGCGCGCAGCCACGCGGCCGGACACCGGCGCACGCATCTGCCCTTTCAGGCTGGCGAACGCGCCGGCGGGCGCGGCCGGGGCCAGCGCCACGTCGGCCGGCCGGGCCGGAGGTTCCTCGCGCGGCTCCGGTTTCGCCGGTTCACGCTGGACGATCTTCGGTTCCGGTTTCGCCTCGGGCCTGGTGTCGGGCTTGGGTTCGGGCTTCTGGGCGATCCTCGGTTCCGGCTTCTCCGTGGATTTCTGTTCCCGGCGCTCGCGTGCCAGCCGCTCGCGTTCGGCCTTCGCCTTGGCCGCCGCCAGCGCCCGCGCTTCGGCTTCCGCCTTGGCCTTCGCGGCGCGTTGCGCGGCCAGCCGTTCCTGGCGGGCCTTTTCGGCAGCGGCGGCGCGTGCCTGTTCCTCGATCAGCTTGTTGAGGCGGACCACCAGCGCGCCCATGCGCTGCTCGTCGCGCTCGATGCGGCCGACTTCCTTGCGCTGCGTATCGAGCTTTTGCGACAGGTTCGCCACCAGTGCCGCGTGCCTTGCCTTCTGCTGTTCCAGCAAGGCTTTCTGCTGGCTTTCTTCTTCGGCGATTTCAACCAGCTCGTCGCGCGCGTTCTGCGCTTCGGCCTGGTTGGTTTCCACGGCTGCCAGGTTGGTGCGCAGCGACTCGATCAGGCGCGCCTGCGCCTGGGACACGTAGGACATCAGTTGCAGGTCGCGGTTGATGCGGTTCGGGTTGTCGCCGGAAAGCAGCAGCTTGATGCGGTCTTCGTTACCGGCCACGTACTGCTCGCGCAGCAGCTTCGCCAGCTGCCCCTTCTGGCTGGCGATGGTGGCGGCCAGCCGCTCGCGCTCGGCGGACAGCTCGGTGATCTTCGCCGTGGTGGTGGCGGTTTCGTCGGCCAGCTCGCGCAACTGGCGATTGGCGTTCGAGATTGCCTGTTCGGATTCGGCCAGCGTGTCGGCCGCGTCCTCGCGCGCGCTTTCGGTCTGGCCGATGTCGCGCTTCAGGGCATTGAGTTTCTGCTGCAGCGCTGCACGCTCGGCTTCGGCGGCGGCCTTCTGCTTGCTGCGGTTGGTTTGTTTGGCTGCGGCGAGGGCATCGCCCCCGCCGAATGCCAGCGCCGCGGCCATGCCCAGCGTGGCAAGCCAGGCGCCGGCGCGCCGCGAACGGTTGACTGGCATCGAGCGTTACTTGGCCTTGCCCTGGTTGGCCACCGCGGCCTGCGCGGCGGCGATCGCGTCCGCATCGCCCAGGTAGTAATGGCGGATGGGCTTCAGGTCGGCATCGAGCTCATACACGAGCGGCTGGCCGTTCGGGATGTTCAGGCCGACGATTTCCTCGTCGCTGATATTGTCCAGCATCTTGATCAGGGCGCGCAGGCTGTTGCCGTGGGCCGAGATCAGGATCTGCTTGCCGGCCTTGATCTGCGGCGCGATTTCCTCGTTCCATGCGGGCAGCACGCGGGCCACCGTATCCTTCAGGCACTCGGTCAGCGGAATCTGCTCTTTCGGCAGGCCGGCATAGCGCGGATCGTTGAACGAGGCGCGGTCATCGCCCTCTTCCAGCGACGGCGGCGGGATATCGTAGCTGCGGCGCCAGACCAGCACCTGCTTGTCGCCGAACTTGGCGGCGGTCTCGCCCTTGTCCAGGCCCTGCAGCGCGCCGTAATGACGCTCGTTCAGGCGCCAGTCGTTTTTCACCGGCAGGTACATCAGGTCCATTTCATCGAGCGTCAGCCACAGCGTGCGGATCGCGCGCTTGAGCACCGAGGTGTAGCACAGGTCGAACGTGTAGCCTTCGCGCTTGAGCACTTCACCGGCGGCCTTCGCTTCCTTTACGCCCTTTTCGGTCAGGTCCACATCGGTCCAGCCAGTAAAGCGGTTCTCGAGATTCCACGTGGACTCGCCATGACGCATGAAAACAATTTTGTACATAGAGCAATCTTCTCAGGAGGGTAGGATGGGAAATCGTCGGCCGGGGCCGTTGTTCGTCTTCTATTTTATAATGCGCGGATTGACTTCAACCAATGGAAGCTAAGTGAAATTCATCATCGACCATATCTTTCTCGTTGGCATTGCCGTGCTGTCCGGCGGCGCGCTGCTGTGGCCAGCGCTGACACAACGGGGCAAAAAGGCCAGCCCGCAGCAGGTGACGCTGTTGATAAACCGGGCCAAAGCCACCATTGTGGACGTACGCGACGCTGCCGCTTTCGGTGAAGGCCACCTGCCGGACGCGAGGAATATTCCGCTGGGCGAACTAGCCAAGCGCAGTGGCGAGCTGGACAAGCTGAAGAACAGGACGGCCGTGGTCGTCTGCCAAAAAGGGACGCGCGCCTATGGCGCCGCAAAGATTCTGGAAAAGGCGGGATTCGCCGATGTGGTCGTTCTTGACGGCGGCATCGATGCGTGGAAAACCCAGGGGTTGCCGATTACCAAATAAGGAAAGGATTACCGCCATGACCGCTCAAGTAACCATGTACACCACCGCCATTTGCCCCTATTGCATCCGCGCCGAGCGGCTGCTGGAAAGCAAGGGCATCAAGAATATCGACAAGATCCGCGTCGACCTCGATCCGGCGCAACGCCAGGTGATGATGCAGAAGACCGGCCGCCGCACGGTGCCGCAGATTTACGTGGGCGAGACCCATGTCGGCGGCTTCGACGACCTGTATGCGCTGGACCAGGCCGGCCGGCTCGATCCGCTGCTGAATGGCTGAAGAATCCGCCAATTAATAAAACCACAACGCTGGGCAAAAAAAGGCTGGCATGCATATTTGTTTTGCTACAATTGCCCACGCGTTTGATCCAGGCCAGCACAACTGGCTCGGGGCGGACGACGATAATCATCTGTCCAATTCATTGAAAGCGTTCCATGTCTGACGAAAACCTGCAACCCGTATTCCAAATCCAACGCGTCTACCTGAAAGACATGTCGCTGGAACAGCCGAATTCCCCGGCCATCTTCCTGGAACAGCAAGCTCCGTCGATCGAAGTGGCACTGGACGTAGGCGCCGTGCCCCTGCAGGAAGGCATCTTCGAATCCACGGTGACGATCACCGTGACCGCCAAGGTGGCCGACAAGGTGGCATTCCTGGTGGAAGGCAAGCAGGCAGGCATCTTTGAAGCACGCAACATCCCGGCCGAACAGCTCGACCCGCTGCTGGGCATCGGCTGCCCGAACATCGTGTACCCGTACCTGCGCGCGAACATTGCCGACCTGATCACCCGTGCCGGCTTCCCGCCTGTGCACCTGGCCGAGATCAACTTCGAAGTGTTCTACCAGCAGCGCCTGCAGGCAATCGCCGAGCAGCAAGCCAAGACCGCCGAAGGCACCAACACCGTTCAGTAATCTGCTGAACCGAGGCGATCGGCGTGATCATGCCGGCTGCCTCCTCCCCATATTCAAAGGCCCATTGCGGCCTTTGATCATTTTGGACGAAAGTTTTTTGCAATGAGTATTACCCGCTTGATAATAGGGGCCGCTCTGCTGCTGAGCACCGCCAGTTGGGCTGCCGATTTCAAGACGGTTGGCGCGGCTCCCGCCGTGCTGTACGACGCGCCTTCCACGAAAGGCGTCAAGCTGTTCATCGTGCCGCGCGGCGCGCCGCTGGAAATCGTGCTGACCTATGGCGACTGGGTCAAGGTACGCGATGTGTCCGGCGACCTGGCCTGGACGCCCGCACGCGGCCTTTCTTCCCGCCGCAACGTCATCGTGCGTGTGCCGAACGTCAAGGTTCGCACGGCCGAGGACGACACGTCCGCCGTGGTGTTCACGGCGGACAAAGGCGTGCTGCTGGAATTGGGCGAATCCGGCGCAAACGGCTGGATCAAGGTTCGTCACCGCGACGGCCTGGCCGGTTTCGTCCGCAGCAGCGACATCTGGGGTATTTGACATGCAAGAGAATCAACCGAACCGGCGCCGTATTACCGTACTGGGCGCCGGTGCGTGGGGCACGGCCGTCGCCATCGCGGTGGCTGCGCGCCATGATGTACTGCTGTGGGGCCGTAACGCCGGTGCGATGGCCGACATCGCCGCTGCACGCGACAATACCCATTACCTTCCTGGTTTTCCGTTTCCTCAGGGACTGCGCGTTACGGCCGATTTCGATGCGGCGGTTGCCCACGTCCAGCGCGATGGCGCCGGCCAGGATGGCTTGCTGATCGCGGCCACGCCGGTAGCCGGCCTGCGGCCTCTGCTGCACAGCCTGAAGGGCCGGCCCATTCCGAACCTGGTATGGCTGTGCAAGGGTTTCGAGTACGAAACGGGACTGCTGCCGCACCAGATCTTCCATGAAGTGCTCGGCGACGACATCGCCGGCGGCGCACTGTCCGGCCCTTCGTTCGCGCAGGAAGTGGCACGCGGCTTGCCGTGCGCACTGACCATTGCTTCCGCCTCGGCTGCATTGCGCGACGACGTGGTGGCGGCAGTACATGGCGGCACGATGCGCGTCTATTCAAGCGACGACCTGATCGGCGTGGAAGTCGGTGGCGCCGTCAAGAACGTGATGGCCATCGCCACCGGTTGCGCGGACGGCATGGGCCTGGGCCTGAATGCCCGCGCCGCGCTGATCACGCGCGGCCTGGCCGAAGTCACGCGGCTGGGAACGGCATTGGGCGGCAATATCGAAACGTTCATGGGCCTGACCGGCATGGGCGACCTGATTCTGACCTGCACGGGCGACCTGTCGCGCAACCGCCGCGTGGGCCTGGGCCTGGCCCAAGGCAAGGCGCTGGATACCATCGTGGCCGAACTGGGCCATGTGGCGGAAGGCGTGCCCTGCGCCAAGGCCGTGCGCGAGCTGGCCGCCCGGCTGGGTGTGGACATGCCGCTCACCGATGGCGTGGCATCGTTGCTGTTCGATGGCGTCAAGCCGGAAGTCTTGGTGACCCGGATGCTGGCCCGCGATCCCCGCGATGAGACACTCGCCCCAACTTCAAAGTAACTTTTGATCTAATTCAATTTATTAACCAACAGGCATGATAGACTTGACGGATTAGCTTGTCCGTTTGTCATCATGTCTGCTCCGTTTCCCGCCTCACGCGACAATTTCTCGGCGCGCAGCCTGCTTGCCTTCCTGTGCGTCGGCGGTGCGTCCACGGCCGCGCATTACCTGGTCATGCTGCTGCTCCTGCTTGCCGGCATGCCGACCGTCGCCGCTTCAGGCATCGGCTTCATTTTGAGCGCGCTGCTGAATTATCTCCTCAACGAGCGCCTGACCTTTCACAGCCACGAGCAGCGCCGCGTCACTGCCCCGCGTTTTGCGATCGCGGCAATGACCGGCCTGCTGCTGAACCATCTGCTTCTGACCGCGCTGATGCGCGCGGGCCTGCCCACCATCCCTGCCCAACTGCTGACCACGATTGGAGTGATCATATGGAATTACTGCATCCATGGCGCCTGGACTTTCCGAAGCCGTCGGAACCGGAACTGAGGTCAGCACCGGTCGTCAGCCTCATACTTCCATGCTTTAACGAACAAGAAGTCTTGCCGGAAACGACGCGCCGCCTGGTGGCCTTGCTCGACCGTCTCAGCGTCGAGGGCCGCGCCGCACCGGGCAGCGCGATCTACTATGTGGACGATGGTAGCGGCGATTGCACCTGGCGCCTGATCGGCGAATATGCCGCGGCCTTCCCGACCGTTTGCGGCATCAAGTTGAGCCGCAACCGCGGTCATCAGAATGCGCTGCTGTGCGGCTTGCTGACCGCACCGGGCGATGTACTGGTCAGCCTCGATGCCGACCTGCAAGACGATCTCGAAGCCATTCCACGCATGCTGGACAGCTACCGCGCCGGCAACGAAATCGTCTGCGCGGTGCGGGGGCGCCGTACCACGGATACCTTCTTCAAGCGCAGCACTGCCGAAGCATACTATCGGCTGCTGGGCATGCTCGGCGTCCAGGTCCAGTTCAATCACGCCGATTTCCGCCTGATGAGTCGCCGTGCCATCGAAACCCTGCGCGGCTACGAAGAAACCCATCTGTTCCTGCGCGGACTGATTCCCCAGCTCGGGTACCGCACAGCCGTGGTTGAATTCGAACGCGCGTCGCGCTTCGCGGGCGAATCGAAGTACCCGCTGCGCAAGATGCTGTCGCTGGCATGGCAAGGGGTGACGTCCTTCACAGCCTATCCATTGCGGCTGATTACCGGCGTGGGTGCGCTGGTGTCGCTGGGCAGCCTGGCACTGGCCGCCTGGGCGCTCGGCATCCGCATCTTCACCGACGACGCCGTTCCCGGCTGGGCTTCCGCAGTCATTCCGATGTACCTGCTGGGCGGCGTGCAGCTGCTCAGCCTGGGAATCATCGGCGAATACCTGGCCAAGGTTTATGAATCGACCAAAAAACGGCCCCGTTACCATGTCGAAGCCGTATGTGGCCATAGCATCGACGGCAGCAGCCGGGACAACCCATGAGGCGGCTCTCCACAACGCTGGTTGCAAAGGCGCCAGCTGCCGTGTCGGCATGCTCCGCCGTCGTGTACTTCGCCTGCAGCGAGGGCATCCGTGACCACATGACAATGCTCTGGAATGCGGTGCACGCAATCATGGAACACCTGCGGTGAACGCCTTGTTCTACGTGCTGCTGTCCGTGTTGACGGCGGGCGGCATTGCGCGCCGCTTCGGCGCTGGACGCGACTTGGTGGCTGTCACGGTATTCTTCGGCGCACTGCTTCTCCCCTTCCATATCCTGGGCTTGGTGGAACTGTCGAGTAGCCAGCCTGTGGCGAGCCTTGGCAATGCACTGCTGTTGCTGCTGGCACTGGCGCTCGCACTGGCGTCGGCACTGTACCTGATACCCGCTGCGACAGTTGCACCTGCACCTTCACCTGCACCGTCCCGCCAGCGCTGGAGCTTCCTGCCGTGGCTGACACTGGCCGTGTTCGTGCTGGCCGGCCTGATGCTGGCCTTTGGCCGGCCCCTGGGATACGAGGTGGCGGCCTATCACCTGCCGCTGTCCGTGAACTTGCTGCAGACGCACTCGCTGATGGCATGGGACGGCAACTTCCCCCATACCTTTCCTGCCAATGCCAGTGTGCTGTGGGCGATACTGATCGATTCCCTGCCGGAACGCCTCGTGTCGAGCGCGAACCTGCTGCTTCTGGTACCGCTGGTCCTGGCCGTGTACACCTTGTGCCGGCTGGCCAGCGCGGACAGCAAGGCCTCGCTGTATGCCTGCTGCGGCATGCTTGGCGTGCCGATGATCGCGTTTTCCTCGGTGGAGCTGGGCGCCGATATCGGCGGCATCGCCTTCGCGGCGCTGGCAATGTGCTTCGTCCTGTCGCCGCTGCGCCCGGCGCCGGCGATGGCGCTGGCGGGCCTGTGCATGGGACTGGCGATCGGCTTCAAGAGCCTGCACCTGCTGAGTGCCGTGGCGATCGGGCTGGTGGCCTGCGCACGCGGCGGCAACTTGACCGGCGCATTGCGCAATGCGTCGGTGTTCGGCGCGGCAGCCCTGCTGGCGGGAGGCTTCTGGCTGCTGCGAAACGCAATCGAGCTCGGCAACCCATTGCATCCGGTCGGCGTGCCGCTGGTCGGCAAGTGGCTGGGCTGGCTGCCGTCGGCAGATTTCGATCCATCGCTGCGCAGCACCACCGAGCTCGAATGGGTCAGCAATGCCTGGCAGTGGCTGGCTTATCCATGGACGGAATCGCAGCACTTCGGCCAGAACTTCAAACATAGTTCGGGTTTGGGGGCCTTCGTTGCCGCGGCCATTCCCGGCACGGCGGTAGCGCTCGGCGCGGCGATGGTGCGCGACGGCTTGCGTTTGCATCGCGTGCGCTTGTCGCTGTTGTTCGCGGTGCTGTTCATCGTGGCGGCCTGGGCCCTGCTGGGCGACCGGCAACCGCGCTATGTGCTTGCGGCGCTGCCGCTGGCGTTGCCACTGCTGGCATGGGCAGTCACCCAAGCAACAGGGCAGTGGCGGCGCGTGTTCGATCTCGGCCTCGCCATCTGCATCGTGGCGATGCTGGGCGTATTCCTGTCGCGCCAGGTGCTGCAGTTCGGCGACCGCATCGTGCTGTCGCAGCAGACGACACGGTCGGCGTTCTATGAATACCCCCCGCTTGTCGACTCCTTGCCGGCCGGGACGACGATCCTGAACACGGCGGACCGGATCTGGCACTATCCGCTGTTCGGCGCAGCACTGTCGAATCGCGTCGTCAGCATGCCGGCAGGGCGGCGCATGCTGGGCCTGCCACCGAGCCTGAGCGCGCCGCGCGAACTCCGGCTGGCAGCCACGCCACTGCGCGCAGCCGGGGTGACGCATGTATTCGTGGCCGGCGCCAGCGTGACACTGGACGATTGCCTGCAACTGGCAAACGTTGCACAGGTGGACCGCAATCCCGTCAACGGCAAGCCGCTCGGCAGTCCGCGCGTGCTGTATGCGGTGCGCTATCTGTGCCCGTAGCGGTCGCAGGCGGGTCAGCTCTTCAGCAAGATCGTCAGCAAGGCCACCGAATCGGCCACCGCCTTCAACGCATGCGGCGTCGCGCCGGCGAGATAGAGCATTTCACCGCCATGCAGCGTTACCGTGCGGCCGTGCGCATCCACGGCGATCTCGCCGGACAGGCATTGCAGCGTGATTTCACCCTTGACCCAGTGTTCGGGCATGGTTTTCCCGGCCGGCAGTACCAGGCGGATCAATTCGAGTTCGTCGGTCTTTGCCAGTGCGATCGAGGAAAATTGCGAGCCATCTTCATCGCTGCGCTGCAATGCGAAGACTTGGCCGGATGAGGCGTGTTGCAGAGCCATGAGCACTCCCGTATGTAAACGTTGTGCTCATCTTATCAAAGCGGCAGGCAATGCCGCGCTGCATTGAAATCGATCAGGATCCGGGCTGGGCCAGCGCCCGGGCATCTTCCTTGAGGGCGCCGCAAGCGATCAGCGCATCGATATCCTTGCTCCGGCCGCGCAGCGATTGCGTCGACGATTGCGCCAGCACGCCGCGCCAGAGCGCTTCTTCCCGTGTATCGCTTTGCTGCTCCGCGCCCGGAGCGGCGTCGCGCGTGGTCTCATGCTTGGCTGACGAGGCGGTGAACGGCCAGCGGGTTTCCCTCGGTGCGTACGCAGTACGCTCCGTCAGCAATTGCTCCATGCGCCCGGCTGCCGCCTTCATCTTCTCGGGCGACGGCGCGCCGCTGGCGTGCAGCTGGAGGATTTCCGTGGCCACCGCCATCTCGGGAATGACGAAGTCCTTGAGCAGGTAGTAATACCGCAACTGGGCCGTCACCGCTGCCGCGCCCGCCTGTTTCACTGCGGGAGAATTGCGCTGGTTCGCCGCTCCCGGGGCGCATCCATCCTTCATCGACTGCACCACCGCGGTATCGAACGCATGCGCCACCGAAGTGAGCGCCACCGCTTCGCGCACATCTTCGTGGAAAATCGCCAGCAGCCGGGCCAGTTCCGCCTGCACCTGCGCATCGAAGCCGGATTTCTGCCGGTCGACCTTCTTCGACAGCGCGGCGAGCTGGCTTGCCGCGGGATCGCGGCAGGTTTCCGCCAGTTCGTGGGTGAACGTGAAGACGTTCTTGTCCAGCAGTGCCTGGCATTGCCGGTAGGTGCCGGTCAATTCCTCCAGGTTGGCGGCGATGTTGCCGACGTTCGCCGCCGCGTTCGGCGGCGTTGCCTTCGAGGCGTCGATGGCGTTCTTGCCGAGGAAGAGCGAGCCGGCGCCGCCGGCGACGATCAGGAAGGCGGCCGCCAGCAGGGCGAGCTTGCGCTTCGGCGAGGACTGGACTTCATGGCCATAGAAGACGTTGCGCACTTTCGGCTGCTGCCCGATGTGCGTGCAAATCGTCGGCCACCCCCACACCACCACCGATGACTGGCCCGCGGTTTTCCGCCTGGCGGTCAGTGCGGCCGTATGCGCCTGCACCCCGGCATCGTCCGGCCCGGCCGACAGCACGATGAACTCATCGACCGGATGGGGGAAGCTCGCCGCCTCCGCGAGCGCGACATCGATATCGGCCGGCGCCAGCGCCTGGCCGTAGCGCTCGGTCCGCCCCTCGATGCGCAGTGCGATCACCCGGCCATCGGCTGCTTTCGCCCAGGCGTCGACGCCGTTTTTCCGCTGTCCCGCGCTGCCCCAGCGGCGCATGCGGGTTTCATAGGCGGCCGACAGCAGGGCGATCGACAAACGTTCGAAATCCTGCCAGTTCGAAGGACGGGAATATTCGTTCGGGGGAAGGGTCATGGGAACTCCGGTGCACCGGCCCGGACTGGAAGGTCGGCGCCGGCTGTGGCCTGTAAAGACCGCGATATTAGCAGGCAGCCGGACAATGGCAATGTGGCCGCGTGCGAGGCTGCCAGGCCAGTCCCATGGCGGCCATGAAAAAAAGCGGCCCGTGGGCCGCCAAAGCGAGATCGGGCAAGCGGTCCTTGAAGCCGCCATGCCCGGGGGACATCTCAAGAGGTGGAAGCGGGCCTCAGAAGCGGTACATCACCGACGCTTCCCAGGTACGGCCGAACAGCGGACGCGCGTTGATCGGGCCGCTGCCGCCAGTGGTCAGGCGCGAATTGCCTTCGGTCAGGCCCAGCTCGTTGTCCAGGTTGCTGCCGCTGACGCGCAATTCGATCTTCTCGCCCAGCCGGTACACGGCGCCCAGGTCGATCGTCTTATAGGACGGCAGGTACTGCAGGTTGGCCTGGTCGGCCCAGCGCTCGCCGATGTATGTGTAGGTACCGTACAGCTGCAGCTCGTTGTCACCCATCGGGATCCGGTACGACGGCGTGAAACGCCCCTGCAGCCTCGGTTGCCGCTGCACGCGCTTGCCGGCCGTTGCCGGATTGTCCTTGTATTCGGAATCCTGCCAGTTGCCGGTCAGCGTCAGGGTCAGGTCGCGCACGGGCCGCAAGGCCAGTTCGAATTCGACGCCCTGCCCTTTCGAGCCGCTGGTGGAATTGAGGATCGTGCCATCGGCCAGGATCTGCTGGAACGCGATGCCGTCGAAATCGGTGCGGAAGTAATTCACGTAGGCGCTGTACAGCGGCGAGGCGGTCTTGAAGCCCACCTCGAACTGCTCGACGGTCGGCGTCGGCAACAGGCCGCGGTCGTTCACCCTCGCCTGCGTGCCGGCGTTGCGCAGATCGTCGAAGGCAATGAAGGTGTGGCCGCGGTTGGCGCGGGCGAACACGCTGGCGTCGCGGGCCAGCTTGAAGTTGCCGCCGATCGTGAACGAATTGGCCGAATCGGTGCGGGTCAGCGCCGTGTTGGAACTGGTGGGCATCGACGTGCCGTTGTTGTACACGGTCAGCGGATTGTTGTCGGTGTCGCCGGTCGTCAGATTCGACACCGTGGCATCGAGCTTTTGCCGCTCGCGGCGAATGCCGCCATCGACCTTGATGCGGTCGTTGATCTTCCATTCGTTGGCGATGAACAGGGCCGTGTTGCTGCCGTCGTAGGAGGCCACCGGCGCATAATTGACCGGGCCTTCCTTGCCGGCGTTCGACACGACGATGCCGTTATTGAGGCGCACGTCGATCAGCCGGGCGTTCGGCGTGGCCGTCATCAGGTGGCTGTTGCCCAGGTACCAGACGTCGTCCGACGAATAATTGGCGAAGTAGCCGCCGATCGTGACGGTGTTGTCCTTGATCCACTCGCGGCTGACCCGCAGTTCGTTGGTGGCCGATTGCAGCTGCTTTTCGACGGCCCACAGGCCGGCCTGGACCACCTGCTGCGTGTCGGCGACGGGCGTGCCATCCAGGTAAGTGGCGGTGGCCGTGGTGGCGACGCTGCCCGCCACGGCATTGCGATACGAGGACAGCGCCCCGGCGTTGTACGCGCCCATCGTCAGCGGGTTATTCCCCGTGAACATGGCGATCGTGTTCAGGTCGCCGTCGAAGTAATTGAACTTGTTCGACACGTTCCAGCCGCCGATCGTCTGCGCGAAGTCGATGCCGAACACGGTCGACTTCAGGCCGCGGCCATCGCCCAGGTCGTAGTTCAGCGTGCGGCCGGGGCCCGCTTCCACCGTGAAGCGGCGCATCTCGCCGCTCATCAGCGTGCCCGTCAGCGGATCGAAACCGGGGAATTCCGTGATCGTGCGGCCCTCGTTGGACGAGATCAGCGGCACGCCCGTGTAGAAGGCGTTCTTGTCGTCGGTCCGGCGGGCGTAGAACGTGACTTCGCCGCCGTCGAGCTTGCGGGTCAGCGTGCCGGTCAGCTGCGTGCCCTTGTCCGCGGGGAAGCCGGCATCGCGCACGCCGTTGGTGTTGCGGTAGAAGCCGCCGATGGTGCCATACCAGTTGTCGGCGATCTTGCCACCGTAGAACACGTCGACGCGGCGCAGTTCGCCGGTACCGGTCGAGAAACGGATCGAGCCTTCCGGCGTATCGGAACCTTTTTTAAGGATGAAGTTCATCGTGGCGCCAGGCTGGCCGTTCGAGAAGATCGTGCTGGGTCCGCCCCGCAGCACTTCGACGCGCTCCACCGTGTCGTCGAGCCGGAACGCCGACGAGCCTTCGAAGAACGACAAGGTCGGCACCGGGTAGATCGGGTTGCCCATCAGCTGCACGGACACGAAAGGCGAATCCGAGCCGGACGGGAAACCGCGCACCTCGATGTTGGCGCCCGACTGCCCGCCGGTCGCTTCCGCGTACACGCCCGGCACCAGCTTCAGGATGTCGGCCGTGCTGCTGGGTGCCGCCTGCCGCAGTTGCTCATCGGTGGCGGTGGTGATCGAGAACGCCGAGTCCAGCTTGCGCACGCCGCCGGTGGCAACGCCCGTCACCACCACCTGTTGCATTTCAGCCTGCACGGCCGCGCCGCCTTCCTGGGCGCCGGCACCGGAGGCGCCGGAGGTGTCCTGCACCGCTGCGGCAGGCTGCGCCGCGTCCTGGGAAGCCGCGGCCGGCTGGGCCGCATCCTGCGTCGCCGCGGCCGGCGGCGCCACGTCCTGCGGCGCGGCAGCGCGTGCCTGGCTCGTGAGCGCCAGAATGGCAAGGGAAATCGAGGACAGCAGGAACCTGTTGTTCATGGCAATTTTGCTTTCATTGTGAATTGTCGTCTCCGGACAATGCGCCCCGATGGCGCCGCCGCTGGTCTGTGTGACAACATTGAAACGCACAAATGACATCGATGTCAATGAAAATGCTATCGATGTCATTTCGCGTGACAACAGTGTTGGATCTGTCATAATGCGACCAACTTTTTTCAGGAAACGCGATGCCTGCCGCTAAACCCGACTCCGGATTGACGATGGAAGACCTGGCCGCGCTGGCGGGTGTCTCCAAGATCACGGTGTCGCGCGCATTGCGGAACAGCCCGCTCGTGACGGAAGCCACCCGCGACAAAGTGCGCCGGGTCGCCGAGGAACAGGGCTACCGCTTCAATGTGAGCGCTCGCAACCTGCGCATGGGCCGTTCGTACTCGGTGGCGGTCGTGGTGGAAATGACACCTGCCAAGGGCCGGCCGATGTCCGATCCCTATCCGCTGGAACTGCTGGGCGGCATCACGCAGGAACTGACGACCGCCGGCTACAGCGTGGTGCTGACGTCGAAACAATTGCTCGACACGGCGCCCGTGCGTGGTGCGGACGGCCTGATCCTGCTGGGCCAGGGCTCGCACGGCGAAGCCGTGACCGCACTGAAGAAAGCCGGCCTGCCGCTGGTGGTCTGGGGCGCGCCGGAAGCGGAATCGGACACCGTGGTGGTCGGCAGCGACAACCGCAAGGGCGGCATCAGCGCGGCGCACCGCTTTCTCGAACTGGGCCGCAAGAAACTGGTGTTCCTCGGCGACGTCGATCACGCCGAGGTGCAGGAACGGTGCGCCGGCTTCATCGAGGCGATCGGCGGCCAGGGCGGCGTGCACATCATGCGCCCGAAAGCGTTTACGTTCGAGGCCGGCTTCGACTGCATCTCGGCGCTGCTGAAGAAGAAAAGCCAGGGCTTCGACGGCGTGTTCGCCGCCAGCGACCTGCTGGCGATGGGCGCGATCCGCGCGCTGGCGGAAAAGAACCTGCGCGTGCCGGAAATCGTTTCCGTCATCGGTTACGACGATACGCCCGGCGCGGCCAGCTTCGTGCCGCCCCTTACCTCGGTCCACCAGTACCTGCGCGACGGCGGCGTGCTGCTGGCGAAAAAAATGCTGGACCTGATCGACGGCCAGCCCGTCAGCTCCGAAATGCTGTCGACCACCCTGATGGTGCGGCAAACCTGATTTCCCGTTGAGCGGCGTTTGCCAAGCAATGCCGCCGTCCTTTTACATCAAATTCAAACCGGTTTGAAGGAGACAAGATGCAAGCCCAGAAGCACCGCTTCCCCCCTGACCCCTGGTCGCTGCGCGAAGCGGCACCGGACCCCGCGACACACTTCCTCAATGAGACACTGTTCGCCCTGGGCAACGGGTATATCGGCGTGCGCGGCACGGCCGAAGAAGGCTGGAGCGGGCCGGCCGGCACGTCGCGCGACGGTACTTACCTGAACGGCTTTTACGAATCCGAGCCGATCCATTACCCGGAGACGGCGCATGCGCTGGCCAGGACCAACCAGTTCATGCTGAACGTGCCGAATGCCAAGGGCATCGCGATCTGGCTCGACGAAGAACGCTTCGACCCGTTGCAAGGGGAATTGAAGGACTACGAACGGTCGCTGGACCTGCGCCGCGGCGTGCTGGAACGCTCGCTGACGTGGACCTCGCCGTCTGGCCGGTCGATCGCGCTGCGCAGCCGCCGGCTGGTGTGCCTGGACAACCGCCACCTGCTGGCCCTGGAAGTGGAGGTCACGCCACTGAACTTTTCCGGCACGCTGCGCATCGTGTCGTCGCTCGACGGCGCCGTGCAGAACCTGGAAGCGGGCGACGATCCGCGCATCGGTTCGGCCGTCTCCGGCGCTTCGCTGCAATTAATGCTGGCCGAGCAGGAAGGGAACTTCAGCGCGCTGATGCAGCGTACCCGCAACAGCGGCTTCATGCTGGTCAGCGCCACGCTGACCGAAGCCCCCGCGGAGGCACGCTGCAGCCGCGACGGACTGCGGCTGGAGCAGTCGTATGCCATGGCCGCCGCGCAGGGCGAAAAAATCACCGTGCGCAAGTACGCCTGCTATCACACGTCGCGCGATTATCCCGAGGCGGAGTTGATGCCGCGCAGCCATGAGCTGCTGGACCACGCAAGGCGCGAAGGGTTCGATGCGCTGGCCGCGCGCCAGGCCGATTACCTGGCGGACTTCTGGCAACAGTCCGACGTGGAAATCGACGGCGACGACCTGCTGCAGCAGGGTATCCGCTTCAACCAGTACCACCTGCTGCAATCGGTGGGCCGCGACGGCAAGACCAACATCTCGGCCAAGGGTGTCACGGGCGAAGGGTATGAGGGCCACTATTTCTGGGACACGGAAATCTACATCTTCCCGTTCTTCCTGTACAACAAGCCGGAGATCGCCCGTGCCCTGCTGGAGTACCGGTGGGCGGGCCTGGAATCGGCGCGCCGCCGTGCGCGCCAGATGTCGCACGCGAAGGGTGCGCTGTACCCATGGCGTACCATCGCCGGCGAGGAGTGCTCGGCCTACTTCCCGGCCGGCACCGCGCAGTACCACATCAATGCGGACATCGCCTACTCGATCCGCCAGTACCTCGACGCGACGGGCGACGACGACTGGCTGCGCGCGCACGGCGCCGAGATCGTGATGGAAACGGCGCGCATCTGGACCGGCATCGGCGGCATCGACCGTCACGGCCGCTTCGTCATCAACGAGGTGACAGGGCCGGACGAGTATACGGCGCTGGTCAACAACAACTACTACACCAACGCGATGGCGCAGGCCCACCTGGAATTCGCCGCCGCCATCGCGACCCGGCTTGCCGCGCAATTCCCGGACGACTACGCGCGCATCGCCCAGTCGATGGCGCTCGATCCGGCCGAGCCGGAAGAATGGGCCAATGCCGCGCGGCTGATGTACCTGCCGTACGACGCGGAACTGCGCATCCACGAGCAGGACGACAGCTTCCTGTCGAAGAAGCCGTGGGACTTCGCCAACACGCCGCCGGCCAATTATCCGCTGCTGCTGAACTACCACCCGATGGTGATCTACCGGCACCAGGTGTGCAAGCAGGCCGACGTGGTGCTGGCGCTGCTGCTGCTGTCGTCGCGCTTCGGGCAGGACGACAAGCGGCGCGACTTCGACTACTACGAAGCGGTGACCACGCACGACTCGTCGCTGTCGTCGTGCATCTTCTCGATCGTGGCCGCCGAAGTGGGCTATGCCGACAAGGCCTACGACTACTTCATGGAAACCGCCCGCCTCGACCTGGACGACACGCATGGCAACACCTGCCACGGCGTGCACACGGCGGCGATGGCCGGCACCTGGCTGGGCGTGGCCTATGGCTTCGGCGGCATGCGCACCGATGGCGGCAGCCTGCGCTTCTCCCCCACCCTGCCGGCACGCTGGCAGGGATACCGCTTCCGCATCCAGCTGCGCGGCTGCCTGCTGCAGGTGGGCGTCAACGCCGCCGGCACCACCTACCGACTGGTGCAGGGCGAGTCGCTGCAGTTCACCCACCATGGCAAGCCGGTCGCGCTGACCGCCGCCCAACCCGAACACCAGGAGGCCGCATGAGCCCATTGTCCCAGTTCAAAGCCGTGATCTTCGACCTCGATGGCGTAATCACAGATACGGCCCGCTATCACTACCTGGCCTGGAAGCGGCTGGCCGAAGCGCAGGGCGTGCATTTCGACGAGGCGTTCAACGAACACCTGAAGGGCATCGACCGGATGGGATCGCTCGAACTGATCCTGGCCTCGGCCACGCGCAGCTATACCGACGCGGAAAAGCTGGCGCTGGCCACCGAGAAGAACGAGCATTACAAGGAGCTGATCGCCACGATGACGCCGGCCGACCTGCTGCCCGGTGCCGTCGAGGCGCTCGATGCGGCGCGCGCGGCCGGGCTGAAGATCGGCCTCGCCTCCGTCAGCCGCAATGCGTTCGAAGTGCTGGACCGGCTCGGCATCACCGGCAAGTTCGACTACGTGGTCGATGCCGGCACGATCGCGCGGGGCAAGCCCGATCCGGAGATCTTCCTCAAGGCGGCCCGCGAGCTGGGCGTGGCGCCGGGCGACTGCTTCGGGGTCGAAGACGCGGTGGCCGGAGTGGCATCGATCAAGGCGGCCGGAATGTATGCGATCGGTGTCGGCGATCCTCGGGTGCTGGCGCAAGCCGACATCGTAATCCCGGACCTGGCGGCGTTTCCCCTGAACTGACCAGCATAAAAAATTAAAACCTGGAGGAGACACCATGCAACGCCGCCGTATCCTGTTCATCCTGTTCCTGATTTACTTCGTTTTCGCGATCCTGCTCAACAGCGTGGGCACCGTGATCCTGCAGGTCATCAACAACTACGGCGTGGCCAAGTCCGCCGCCAGCGTGCTGGAAGGGTTCAAGGACCTGCCGATCGCCGTCGTGTCGTTCCTGGTCGCGTCGTTCCTGCCGCGGCTGGGTTACAAGCGCGCGATGCTGATCGGCCTGGCCATCGTCACGTGCGCCTGCGTGGCGATGCCGCTGGTGCCGGGCTTTGCCACCGCGAAGCTGCTGTTCCTGTGCGTCGGCGTGGCCTTCGCGCTGGTGAAGGTGTCGGTCTACTCGACGCTGGGCCTGGTCGCCACCAGCCGCAAGGAGCACGCCGGCATCATGAACACGCTGGAAGGCTTTTTCATGGTGGGCGTGCTGTGCGCTTACTGGGTCTTCAGCTTCTTCATCGATTCGGCCAACCCGCGCTCGCAAAGCTGGCTGAACGTCTACTGGCCGCTCGCGGCGCTGTGCGCGCTGACGTTCCTGCTGCTGCTCGGTACCCGCTTCGATGAACGGCTGGCGGCACCGCCGGCAGGCAGCACGCCGGCGCAGGATTTCGCCGCCATGCTGAAGCTGTTCTTCAAGCCGCTGGTGTGCATCTTCGTCGTCACCGCCTTCCTGTACGTGCTGATCGAGCAAAGCGTCGGCACCTGGCTGCCGACGTTCAACAACGAGATCCTGCACCTGCCGGCGGCGATGAGCGTGCAGGTCACCAGCATCTTCGCGGCATGCCTGGCCATCGGGCGGCTGTCGGCCGGCGTGGTGCTGCGCAAGCTGCACTGGTACCCGGTGATGAACGGCTGCCTGATCGGCATGGGCGCGGTGGTGCTGGTGGCGCTGCCGCTGACGCAAGGGGTGGTGCCCGATGCCGGCATCACCTGGTTCAACGCGCCGGCGGCCACCTTCCTGTTCCCGTTGATCGGCCTGTTCATGGCGCCGATCTACCCGGGCATCAATTCGGTGATGCTGAGCTCCCTGCCACAGCACCAGCACGCGCCGATGACGGGTCTGCTGGTGATTTTCTCGGCGCTGGGCGGCACCACGGGATCGCTGGTCACGGGCTATGTGTTCGGCGCCTTCAGCGGCCATTTCGCGTTCTACCTGACCCTGGTGCCGATCGCCGTGGTGCTGGTGATGCTGTTCCTGTTCCGCCGCGCGGTCGAAGGCGCCAACGGCGGCGGCACGCAGGGCTCCGCTATAATCGGCGGCGAATCGCCCCCGCTCGGGCACTGACCGCCCTCCCGCTCCACCGCCCTGCCGCCGCATGAACCTGAAAGCCCTGGCCGACACGCTCGGCATGTCGAAGACCACCGTCAGCCGCGCGCTGAACGGCTACCCGGAAGTTTCCGCGGCCACGCGCGAGCGCGTGCTGGCCGCGGCGGCCGCCAGCGGCTACCGGGCCAATCCCGTGGCGCGCCACCTCGCCGTCGGCCGCAGCAATGTGCTGGGCATCCTGTATCCACTGCTGCCGGCCGACCTGGGCGATCCGATGTTCCTCGACGTGGTCGGCGGCATTTCCGCCGCGCTGGAAGCGGCCGGCATGAACTTCATCATTGCGCCGGTGTCACCGTCGAACGAACTGCCGTCCTACCAGCAGATGGTGCTGGGCCGGCGCGTGGACGGCCTCATCGTCAGCCGCACGCTGGTGGACGACCCGCGCATCGCGTTCCTGTCGGAAGCGGGGTTTCCGTTCGTCGCGCATGGCCGCACCAATGCCAGCGAACACCACGCCTGGTTCGATTACGACAACGCCGCCGGCATCCGTTTGGCGCTCGACGCCTTGCTGGCGCACGGGCATCGGCGCATCGCCCTGCTCGGTTCCCCGCAGACCCTGAACTTTGCGCGGCAGCGGCGCGACAGTTTCATCGATCACCTGGCCAGCGCCGGACTCGCCGTCGATCCCCGTTACCTGATCGAGTCGGCGATTGACCGGCGCAGCGGCTACCAGGCGATGCAGCAGTTGCTGGCCTGCGGCGAGCGGCCGACGGCGGTGATCGTCGACAGCCACCTGTCCGGCGTGGGCGCCGTGCGGGCGCTGCTCGATGCGGGAATCGATATCGGGCACGACATGTCGCTGGTGGTGTGGGGGCGTATGGCCGATGCACTGGCCGGGCTGGACGTGGCGACCATCGATCAACCCGATCCGCGGGCGGCTGGAGCGAAGATGGGGGCGATGCTGCTGGCGCTGCTGGAAGGGGTGCCGGCGGCGTCGCTGCAGGTGTTGTGGCAGCCGGTGCTGGTGCCGGGGGCGACGATCGGACAGAATCGGGGCTGATCGGGACACTGTGCCATGCAACAAAAAAGGGTGAATGCGCGATACGCATTCACCCTTTTTTGTTTACTGCTAATTCTGGTGCCGGCTGCCGGTTTCGAACTGGCCACCTGATGATTACAAATCAACTGCTCTACCAAATGAGCTAAGCCGGCGTGATCTGAACAACAGCGAAATTATACGCTATTTGATGCGCGTCAGGGTGGGCCGGCCGCCCTTCTTGGGACCGTCGCCACCATCGTCCGGACCGTTGTCGTCGGACTTGGCCGGTACCGCGGCAGGTGCCGGCGCCGATGGCGATGGCACGGAAGACAGCGCCGGCGCGGGCGGTTCCACCGTGGGTGCGGGAGCCGGTGCGGAAGACTGGCCCAGCACAGGTTCGAACGCCATGCCCTGCCCGTTCTCGTTGGCGTAGATCGCCATCACATTGTTGACGGGGATAAAGATCTCGCGCGACACCCCGCCGAAACGGGCATTGAAGCGAATGCTGTCGTTGTCCATCTTCAGGCCAGCCGTGGCGCCGTAGCTGATGTTCAGCACGATCTCGCCCTTCTTCACGTACTCCATCGGTACCGTGGTCGCGGAATCGACCTTGACCGCCAGGTAGGGCGTGTAGCCGCTGTCCGTGCACCACTCGTAAATGGCGCGCAGCATGTAAGGCTTGGTAGAAATTTCTGCCATGATTATTCTTGGAAAGCCGGCGTCCTTGTCAAAGGGCCGCCGGTACTGCACTAGCTTCCGCGAATCCGCCAAAGGCGAATTACCGGCGCATCACTTTCTCGGACGGCGTCAGCGCTTCGATATAGGCCGGGCGCGAGAAAATGCGCTCGGCATACTTCATCAGCGGCGCGGCGGTCTTCGACAGTTCGATACCATAATGATCCAGGCGCCACAGCAGCGGCGCCACGGCCACGTCGAGCATCGAGAACTCGTCGCCCAGCATGTACTTGTTCTTCAGGAACAGCGGTGCCAGCGTGGTCAGGCGGTCGCGGATTTCGGCGCGGGCCTTGTCGTGGCTCTTGTCGTTCGTCTTGTTGCGCTCGCTTTCCAGCGTGTGCACGTGCACGAACAGTTCTTTCTCGAAGTTGAACAGCATCAGGCGGGCACGGGCGCGCATCAGCGGGTCGGCCGGCATCAGCTGCGGGTGCGGGAAGCGCTCATCGATGTACTCGTTGATGATGTTCGATTCGTACAGGATCAGTTCGCGTTCGACCAGGATCGGCACCTGGCCGTACGGATTCATCGTCGAAATATCTTCCGGCTTGTTGAACAGGTCAACGTCGCGCACTTCGAAATCCATGCCTTTTTCAAACAGGACCAGGCGGCAGCGCTGGGAAAATGGGCAGGTGGTGCCCGAGTAGAGAACCATCATGTTGGTAGTTCCTTAAGAAAACAAAGGGGGCGAGACCGCGAACGGTTCACCCCAGTTGGCCGCGCGGCATGGTTAGCGCGCGGAGCAAAAACGAGACCTTACCAAAATCGGCAAGCAGAAATCAAATTTTTATTTGACTTCTTTCCAATACGCGGCATTTAACCGCCAGGCGAGGAAGGCAAACACCGACAGGAACAGCAGCACTGCCACGCCCAGGCGCTTGCGCGTTTGCGCGGCCGGTTCCGCCATCCACTCCATGTAACCGACCAGGTCGGCCACCGCGGTGTCGAACTCCAGTTGGCTCATGGTGCCGGGTGTCACCTGCTGGAAGCCGGCGAACTTGTGGATCGTCTTGGTGGCGTCGTGCGGATCTTTCTCGTCCACCCATTTCGCCGCCTGGACACCCTGCAGCTGCCACAGCACGTGCGGCATCGCCACGTTCGGGATCACCAGGTTGTTGAAACCGGTGGGCCGGGTGTCGTCCTTGTAGAAGGTGCGCAGGTAAGTATACAGATAGTCGCCGCCGGAGCCGCCCGGCCCGGATTTCGCGCGCGAAATCACGGAAAGATCGGGCGGTACCACGCCGAACCAGGCCTTGGCATCCTTGGCGGGCATGGCGGTGGTCATCAATTCGCCCACTTTCTCGCCAGTGAACAGCAGGTTGTTGCGGATCTGGTCTTCCGACAGGCCGATGTCGCGCAGGCGGTTGTACCGCATCGACGAGGCGTTGTGGCAGTTCAGGCAGTAATTGACGAACAGCTTGGCGCCGTTCTGCAATGCCGCCATGTTCGTCGACCGGTCCGGCGCCCGGTCCAGCGGGTGGCCGCCCTCGGCCCCGACTGCCAGGGCCGGCAGCAGCGTCGCCAGCGAGAACAAGGTCGAGGCGAAAAACTTCTTCGTGAAATTCATCATTCGTGTCCTTTGCCTATGGCCGGTTCAGTGTGCATGGAAGACGACGCGATCGGGGACCTTCTTGAAGGTGCCCATCGTGCTCCACCACGGCATCAGCAGGAAGAACGCGAAGTAGTACAGCGTGGCCACCTGCGACACGATCGTGCCGATCACCGACGGTGCCTGCGTGCCCAGGTAACCCAGCGCCACGAACGCGACGGCCAGCAGCGCAAACAGGTATTTATGCCAGGACGGGCGGTAGCGCATCGATTTCACCGGCGAGTGGTCCAGCCACGGCAGGAACGCCAGGATCATGACGGAGCCGCCGAAGAACACCACACCCCAGAACTTCGCGTCCAGCACCTGCGGCAGCATGCCGATGATCGCCACGATGGCGATGACGGCGATGATTACCTTGGTAACGAACGACAGCTTCGACTTCAGCCACAGGAAGCAGACGTACGCGGCCACGGCGGCCATCAGCACCCACATGAAGTCGGCGGTGGTGGCGCGCAATACCGAGTAGAACGGCGTGAAGTACCAGGTCGGTGCGATGTGCAGCGGCGTCTTCAACGGATCGCCCGGCAGGAAGTTGTTGTACTCGAGGAAATAACCGCCCATCTCTGGCGCGAAGAACACCACGGCGGAGAAAATCAGCAGGAATACCGACACGCCGAACAGGTCGTGCACCGTGTAGTACGGGTGCGACGGGATCGAATCGACGGGGTAGCCGTCCGGCCCCATGTTTTCCTTCACTTCGATGCCGTCCGGGTTCGACGAGCCCACTTCGTGCAGTGCGATCAGGTGCGCGGCCACCAGGCCCAGCAGTACCAGCGGGATGGCGATCACGTGGAAGGCGAAGAAGCGGTTCAGCGTGGCGTCGGACACCACGTAGTCGCCGCGGATCCACAGCGACAGGTCCGGGCCGATCAGCGGGATCGCGCCGAACAGGTTGACGATCACCTGCGCGCCCCAGTAGGACATCTGGCCCCATGGCAGCAGGTAGCCGAAGAAGGCCTCGGCCATCAGGCACAGGAAGATGGCAAAGCCGAACAGCCAGATCAGCTCGCGCGGCTTGCGGTAGGAACCGTACAGCAGCGCGCGCGTCATGTGCAGGTAGACGACGATGAAGAATGCCGAGGCGCCGGTGGAGTGCATGTAGCGCACCAGCCAGCCCCAGGGCACCTCGCGCATGATGTATTCGACGGAGTTGAACGCCAGGTTGGCATCCGGCTTGTAGTGCATCGTCAGGAAAATGCCCGTCACGATCTGCAGCACCAGCACGAACATCGCCAGCGAGCCGAAGATGTACCAGTAGTTGAAGCTTTTCGGCGCGTAGTAGCGGCCCCACTGGTCGTTCCACAGCTTGGTCAGGGGAAAGCGGTCGTCGATCCAGCCCAGCGCCTTTTGTGCCGCCGGCGCATCGGCCGGCAGTTTCGTCTCCTTGAACGCGCCCATGTTATGCCTCGCCTTTCTCGTCTTTGCCGATCAGGATGCGGGTGTCGCTCAGGTACATGTGGCGCGGCACTACCAAGTTGTCCGGCGCGGGCTTGTTCTTGAACACGCGGCCGGCCAGGTCGAACGTGGAGCCATGGCAGGGGCAGATGAAGCCGCCGGCCCAGTCGTCGGGCAGCGATGGTTGCGGGCCAGGGGTGAACTTGGTGGAAGGCGAGCAGCCGAGGTGGGTACAGATGCCGATGGCAACCAGGTACTCGGGCTTGCGGGCGCGCGCTTCGTTGATGCAGTACTCGGGGGTGAATTCGTCGGGATTGCGCTCGGAACCGGGATCGGCCACCTGGCCGTCGGTCTTCTTCAGCGAAGCGAGCATTTCAGTGGTGCGCCGCAGGACCCAGACCGGCTTGCCACGCCATTCGACAGTGACCATTTCGCCGGGAGCCAGGGAGGAGATGTCTACTTCGACCGGAGCGCCCGCGGCCTTGGCGCGCTCGGAGGGTTGAAACGTGCTGACGAGAACGCCTGCAGTGCTGAGTCCTACCACGCCACCGGCGGCGCAGGTGGCTACTAACAGACCTCGCCGGCTGGGATCGACCTGCTTCTCAATGCTCATACAAACCCCAATCTTATAAAAATTCGAATATTTGTAAAGCGACAACAGACCTACAGCAACACAAAATTATAAGTGAACATAAACACTCATCAAAGCGAAAAGGTTGCAATAGTAAAAATGGTCGCCATGTTGCGGCGCACTGTAAACACCCCTCGCCCGCTTGGGTTCGGTATTGAAAAGACAGTATGATCCAGGAAGTAATAACTTATAACCGGAAGAGGATCGTCATGGCCATGATGAAGGAATTCAAGCAGTTCGCGATGCGGGGTAACGTGATCGACCTGGCGGTGGGCGTGATCATCGGCGCCGCGTTCGCCAAGATCGTCGATTCGCTGGTGCAGGACATCATCATGCCGCCTATCGGCAAGCTGATCGGTGGGCTGGATTTCGCCAACTATTATTTCCCGTTGAATAACCAGGATCCCGGCCTGCCGCTGGCCGAGGCGAAGAAACTGGGTGCGGTGCTCGCCTACGGGAACTTCCTCACCATCCTGTTAAACTTCCTCATCCTGGCGTTCGTGATCTTCCAGATGGTGCGGCTCGTCCAGAAAGCCCGTAACCGGCTCGAGGAGCCCGCCGCGGCGGCCGAGCCGGCGCCGGCGGCCGAAGAGGTCGTGCTGTTGCGTGAAATCCGCGACGCCCTGAAAAAATAACCGAGCGGCTGCGAGCCGCCATCCCTGTAGGAACGCCATGCAACGACTGTGGTTATTGTTTGCGCAAGCGGTGACCATCGTGCTGGCACTGTATTTCGTCTATTCCGCGGTGCGGCCCGACTGGCCGCCCGCACGCCCCGGCACGATTCAACAGCTCGGCACCGCGGCTCAGCCGGCCTCGGCCATGGTGGCAGCCCCCGCGCCCACGCCCAACTCGTTCCGCGCCGCCGCGGGCCGGGCAATGCCGGCCGTGGTCAATATCCTGACGTCGAAGGCAATGCCGGAAAAGCACCCATTGCTGCGCGATCCGTATTTCAAGCGTTTCTTCGGCGACCGCGGCAATGACGACAGCGAGGAAGAGGAAGACGACCCGAACAGCCTGGGCTCCGGCGTGATCGTCAGCCCCGATGGCTACATCCTCACCAATTACCATGTGGTGGAAGCGGCGGACGAGATCGAGGTGGTGCTGGCGGATGGCCGCAAGTCGTCGGCCAAGCTGGTGGGCACGGACCCGGAAACGGACCTGGCCGTCATCAAGATCGAGCTGAAGCAACTGCCGGCGATCGTCCTCGGCAATGTCGATGGCGCCAAGGTGGGCGACGTGGTGCTGGCGATCGGCAATCCGTTCGGCGTGGGCCAGACGGTGACGATGGGGATCATTTCCGCGCTGGGCCGCAACAACCTGCATATCAACCATTTCGAGAACTTCATCCAGACCGATGCGGCGATCAATTTCGGCAACTCGGGTGGCGCGCTGATCGACACCAACGGCAACCTGCTGGGCATTAATTCGGCCATCTATTCGCAAACGGGCGGCTCGGTGGGCATCGGTTTCGCGATTCCGGTCAGCACGGCAAAAACGGTGATGGAATCGATCATCAAGAGCGGCCACGTGGTACGCGGCTGGATCGGCGTGGAATCGCAGGAGATCACGCCCGAGCTGGCGACCAGCTTCGGCCTGCAGCGCGAGAGCGGCGCGATCATCGCCGGCGTGGTGCGCAACGGCCCTGCCGACAAGGGCGGCATGAAGCCGGGCGATATCCTGCTTTCGGTCGACGGCAAGCCGGTGCGCGATACCACCGAGATGCTGAACCTGATTGCCCAGCTGGAACCGGGCGGCAAGGCCACGATGCGCGTGCTGCGCAAGAACCGCGAATCCGAACTGGCGATCACCGTGGGCAAGCGCCCAGTCCCTAAAAAGTAGAGAAATCAATGCACCTGCGTGACCTGAACGGCTACCTGCAAGAGCTGGCCGAGAACAACAACCGCCCGTGGTTCGTGATGAACAAGCCACGCTACGATATCCTGCGCGAGGAATTCACGGAACTCGTGACGCAGGTGATTGCCGAAACAGGAAAATTCGATCGCGAGGTCAAGTTCTGCAATCCGAAGAAGGCAATCTTCCGCATCAACCGCGACGTGCGCTTCGCCCACGACAAGCGGCCGTACAAGGACAACTTCTCGGCTGCGCTGGCGCCCAGCGATTTGCGGCGCCCCAGCCAGTCCGGCGGACCCACCTATTATTTCCAGCTGAACGGCCACGGCCAGTTGCAGTTCGGCGCCGGCGAATACATGCCGCCGCCGCACCGGCTGCGCGCGTTGCGCCGGCACATGGTGGAAGATGCGGCCGGTTTCCGCAAAGCGCTGAACAGCCGAGGCCTGAAGGCCACCTATGGCACGATCCAGAACGAAGGCAAGCTGCAGCGCCCACCTAAAGGCTTCGACCCTGAACATGAGCACATCGAGTTCATCAAGCTGAAGAGCTTTTTCGTCTGGACCGACGTGGACCTGGACCTGAACGATCCGGATGCGCTGGTGCCGCTGATCGCCGGCGGGTTCAAGGATGCGCTGCCGCTGGTGCAGTGGATGCGTGCGGCCAGGGTGGATGAAGAGGACGAAGCGGCCTGATTAGGGGATCGCGTCAGCCTCCTGCTGGCTGCGCAGCCATTCCTCGAGGAATTCGACGCACACCCGCAGTCGTGCCGACGTCGACAGGCGCGACGGGTAGATCGCCCAGACGTCCGCCGGCTGCTCGTATTCCGGCAGCACACGCACCAGCTCGCCCCGCGCCAGCGACGGGCCTACGTCCCACACGGACCGCAAGATGATGCCGTGGCCATCCAGCGCCCAGCCGTGCACTACTTCGCCATTGCTGGCCGACAGCGGCCCGCTCACCTTCACGGTTTCCATGCCGCGCGGCCCTTGCAGGGTCCAGCGCCCGAAATCCTCGTTGCGCTCGCGGATCACGATGCAGCGGTGCGAGGCAAGTCCTGCCAGCGTGGCCGGCGCGCCGTTCTCCGCCAGGTAGGACGGCGCTGCGCACAGTACCCGTGCATTGCGGGCAAGGCGGCGCGAAATCAGGTGGGGCTCGTGCGCCTGGCCAACGCGAATGTCGAGGTGAAAATCCTCGCCGATCAGGTCGACTGACCGGTCCAGCAGTTCCAGCTGGATTTCCAGCGCCGGATAGCGCTTCGCCAGCGCGGACAGCGCGGGCGACACGCGGTTGCGGCCAAAGCCCGAACTGGTGCACAGGCGCAGCAGGCCGGCAGGCGCGATCTTTTCGGTCGACACCGCCTCGCCCATCTGTTCGACGTCGTCCACGATCCGCAGCGCCCAGCCATGCACCACCTGGCCCTGCTCGGTCAGCGCCAGGGTACGGGTGGTGCGATGCAACAGGCGCACCCCCAACGCCTCTTCCAGCATGCCGATACGCTTGCTGACAAAGGCATTCGACATGCCGAGCGCACGGGCCGCAGCGGCAAAATTTTTCAGACGCACGACGGTGCAGAACAGCTGCAGATCGTCCAGCTCAGGCATTTTCTTCACGATGCGTGAACAGTAGGGTGACGAAAATGCGGATTATATCCATTCGTAAAGCCGCTATGCTGGACGCATTCAACCAGGGGAGATTCCATGAAGACTCAACGCATCGCCGTGATCGCCGGTGACGGCATCGGCAAGGAAGTCATGCCGGAAGGCTTGCGCACGCTGCAGGCGGCGGCAAAACGCTTCGACCTGCCGCTGGAATTCACCACGTTCGAATGGGCCAACTGCGACTATTACCGGCAGCATGGCAAGATGATGCCGGACGACTGGTTCGCGCAGCTGAAGGACTTCGACGCGATTTATTTCGGCGCGGTCGGCTGGCCGGACACGGTGCCGGACCACGTTTCGCTGTGGGGCTCGCTGATCCAGTTCCGCCGGCAGTTCGACCAGTACGTGAATTTGCGCCCGGTGCGGCTGATGCCGGGCGTACCGTGCCCGCTGGCCGGCAAGCAGCCCGGCGACATCGATTTCTACGTGGTGCGCGAGAACACCGAAGGCGAGTATTCGTCGGCCGGCGGCCGCCTGTTCGAAGGCACCGACCGCGAGACCGTGCTGCAGGAATCGGTATTTACCCGCAAGGGCGTGGACCGGATCCTGCAATACGCATTCGAACTGGCGCAGTCGCGCCCGAAGAAGCACCTGACTTCCGCGACGAAGTCGAACGGCATCTCGATCAGCATGCCGTACTGGGACGAACGGGTGAAAGCCATGGCGCCATCGTATGCCGATGTGAAGTGGGACCAGTACCACATCGACATCCTGTGTGCGCGCTTCGTGCTGAGCCCGGAGCGCTTCGACGTGGTGGTTGCGTCGAACCTGTTCGGCGACATCCTGTCCGACCTGGGCCCCGCGTGCACCGGCACGATCGGCATCGCGCCATCGGCCAACCTGAACCCCGAGCGCACGCTGCCCTCGCTGTTCGAACCGGTGCACGGCTCGGCACCGGACATCTACGGCAGGAACATCGCCAACCCCGTCGCAATGATCTGGAGCGGCGCGATGATGCTGGACTTCCTCGGCAATGGCGATGCGCGCTTCAAGGCGGCGCACGACGCCATCATGGCGGCGATCGAACAGGTGCTGCGCGAGGGACCGCATACGCCGGACATGCGCGGCCAGGCTTCCACCACGCAGATGGGCGAGGCCATCGCCGCGCAGATCTGACAGGCGCTCCGCGCGCCGCTTCTCCGGCTCATCGGCACGCACCAGCCGGCGCAGGCACGGCGCGCCGGAAATGCAGTTCATCTGGCGAAAACCGCCGTTCGTCGCATCCGCATGGTGGACGAACCGCGGGCTCCCTATAGTTCAATCAACGCAGCACACAACGCCAACCCGGCACTGACTGAACACCTCAAAGGAGCGCATCATGAACATCGCCAAACACATGGAAACCATCTTCCTCGCCAGCGTCGTCATCGTCGGCGCGACCAGCATGGCCAGCGCCGCCGTGGCCCGTATCGGCCACGCGGCACCGGAACCGAAGGTGTACGCGGTAGCCGTCGAAGGCGCGCCGATGGCGGTCGTGACGGTCAGCGCGAAACGCCTGAGCGCCGCTGAAAAAGCCGCGCTGTAAGCCCCCGGTCACCCGAGCGAACGGAGACCCCGATGCACAAGTTTGTCAACGCCACGATGATGGCCGTGGCCCTGTACGCCAGCACGGGCGGCGCGGTCGCGGCGGCCGACATCGCCAGCGAGTCCCGCACCGTCGATGCGCGTGTCGTGAAGGTGGTCCTGGATGGCGTGATCGACCTGACGCTCAAGCAGGGCGCACAGCCGGCACTGACGATCTCGGGTGAACGGCGTTACCTGCCGAAGGTAGTGGTGACCCAGCGCGGCGATACGCTGCGCATCGGCACCGACCTGCAGGGCATCCATCTCGGCCGCCCGGCGCTGAGCGCCGAACTGACGTTGCCGAACCTGGCCGAACTGGTATCGGCCGGCGTCGGTTCCGCCGACGTGCATGGTTTCTCGGGCGAACGGCTGCGCATCGCGCTCGATGGCGCGGGTACCGTGCGCATGCAGGCGCAATACCGCAACCTCGACGCCAACCTGAACGGCGCCGGCAGCATGACCGTGAATATGGGACTGGCGGAAAGCGTGGCACTGAACCTGCGCGGTGCCGGCCAGATGGTGGTCAGCGGCGAAAGCCGCAACCTGCGCGCGCGTCTCGGCGGCGTCGGCAGCCTCGATGCGCAGGGATTGAAATCGGACAGCGTCGACGTCGACATGACGGGCCTGGGTGGCGCTACCGTGTTTGCAAAGACCTCCGCCAACCTGCGCCTGACCGGCCTTGGTTCGGCCAGCGTGTATGGCCGGCCTGCAAGCCGCAGCGCCAGCGCGCGCGGCCTGGGCCATGTGAACTGGCACTGAGCTGGCACGGTACCAGCACTGAGCGGTCACCGTACTGGCATTGGCCCGGCAACCGGCCGGGCACACGACAGCGTTATCGCCCTCCGTCACCGGCCTGCATGGCCACCAGCGCGGATGCTTTCGCCGCTGGCGCGGCAAGGGTGCGCTGATCCCACCCCAGCACGATGCGCAGGTCGGTGCGGGCAGCACCGTTCGCCAGCTGTTGCGGCGCAGGCAGGCCGAGACGCCGGGCCAGCGCACGCGCCACTGCGAATGCATTGGCATCACCGCGGTACTCGATGCGCGTTACCGGCACCGCATAGGGTTTCTCGTTCGTCAATCGTACCGATTTCCATTCCGGTCCGGCCAGCCGGCGCTTCCAGGCAGCGGCCATGCCGCGTGCACCGTTGCCATTGCTGATCTCGAGCCGCACGGCTCCGTCGCCGCCCTTGCCGTAGAGCTCATCGGCGCCATCGCGTTCGTCTTTGGCGGGAAGCGGCTGCGCCGCCGCAGCCGTGACCCTGTGCACCTCGATCACGGCACCGGTCTTTCGCAGCTCGGTACGGGCGAGACCGTCCGGCCACGGACTCGGGCCCAATGCCGCGGGCACGGCCGCTGCGGACATCGCTGCCTGCGGCGCGCGCGTACCAGTCAACGCATAATCGTGGCGGATATCGTGCGTTCGCAGCGTGCGCGCCTGGCTCATCATTTGCAGCGCCCGGTCCGCGTGGCCCTGCGCTTCGAGCACACTGGCAAGGTGTTCCCATGCACGCGGCTGATGGGGGTCCAGCACGCAGGCGCGCTCCAGCAGCGTTACCGCTTCGTCGCGTCCGCCGTGCAGGTACAGCGCATAGCCCAGGTTCCCGAGCAGGAAGGCCTGTTCGGCCGGCGGCAACCCCGTGGCTTCTTCGACCAGCTTGCGCCACAGGGCGATCGCCTTGCCATAGTTGCCCTGCTCGGCCGCCAGCACGGCCATGCCGTTGCGGGTATCGGCATGGCGGGGATCGAGCCGCAGTGCGGCATCCCATGCGCGTTGCGCGGCATCGAACCGGCGCGCAGCATGTTCGGCGCGGCCAATGGCATAGTAGCCGTCTGCGCCAATGGCTGGTACCGGTACGGTGTGCTGGGTCAGCGATGGCTGGCGGCCGCCGCAGGCCATCAACAGCGCGCCGATACAGGCCGCCGCAGCCATCCGGCCGGCACGCAGTGTCCAATCCCGGATCGTCATCATGTGCATATTGCCTCCATCGATTACTCGCCGGACATTGCCGGCAGGACCACTCTCACCATGCGGATAGCCGCCGGCCCCATCAGCACCAGCATCAGCGCCGGGAACATGCAGAAGATCAGCGGGAACAGCAGCTTCAGGCCGATCTTGGCGGCCGCTTCTTCCGCCTGCAGTGTGCGCTTGTGCCGCAGCCCGTCCGAGTGCACCCGCAGCGAATCGCCCATGCTGGTACCGAAGCGGTCGGCCTGGATCAGCATGGCCACCAGTGTGTCGACGTCTTCCACGCCACTCCTCAGCGCGAAATTGCGCAACGCCTTTTCCTTGGAAAAGCCGGCCCGCATCTCCATCAGCACGAGCCGAAGTTCCTGCGCCAGTACGACGCTCTTGACGTCGATCTCGGCCGCCACCTTCGTCAACGCCCGCTCCATCGACAGCCCAGCCTCCACGCAAACCGTCATAAGGTCGAGCGCATCCGGGATATTCTCGAAAATGTCGCGCTGGCGCCGGCTGGCGGTACGGGACAGGATGGCGTTCGGCAGGTAGTAGCCCAACGCCGCGCTGGAAAACAGTACCAGCATGAAGCCGTTGCGCGAGCCCTCCATGCTGGTGGCGAGCAGCGGCGCGACCAGCGCCGGCAGACTCAGCGAAAGCACGGTCTTCGCGGCGAAATACAGGGTGGGCGCGGTCGCACTGCGCCAGCCTGCATTGATGAATTTCCTGCGCAGCGGCGACCGGTCCCACCCTTCCTCGGGCAAGGACAGCTTGCTCAGCGGCTTGGCCACGCGGGCGACGCGCTCGACCCATTCACCCTCGCGCCCCGTGGCCAGCGGCTCTCCGGGATCGCCGCGAAACGCATGCAAGCGCTCGCGCAAGGCGACCGGAGAAAAGATCGCCATCGCCGCCAGTGCCACGCCGGCCACGACGACGAACACGACCAGCAGGAATAACAGTTGGTGCCCGTTCATACGCGGATCCTCACGACGTTACGCATCCAGAAGGCGCCGAGCGCCATCGCGCCACCGCCGAACCACAGCATCCTGATCCCGAGCGGATCGGTCCACAGCAGGCTGATGTAGCTGTAGTTGGTCAGGCTCATGAAGAGCAGCATGGCAAACGGCAGCAGGCCCAGGACCCACGCCGACATGCGCCCTTCAGCCGACAGTACGCGTATCTGTCCCTGCAGCTTCAGCCGCGCGCGTGTCAGGCGGCCAACGTTGCCGAGCAGCTCGGCCAGGTTGCCGCCCGATTCACGCTGGATCAGCACGGCCAGCACCAGGTAGCGCAGGTCGGTCAGCGGAATGCGTGCTGCGAGGTTGTGCAACGCTTCGTTCATCGGCGCGCCGTAGTTGATCTCTTCATAGGCAACCTTGAATTCGCCACCGATCGGCTCGGGGATCTCGTCGCCCACCATCTTCAGCACATTGGCGAACGAGTGGCCGGCACGCAGTGCCCGCGCGAGGAAATCGGCCGCTTCGGGCAACTGCCCCTCGATCTTCCTCATCCGCTTGTTGCGGGTCCGCAGCAGCAAGGCATACGGCCCGCCGATGACCCCGGCCATCAGCACGCACGCAGGCAACAGCGGCAGTTTCAGCGCCGGCAGCAACAGCAGCGCGAAACACGGCAAGGCACACGACCAGGCGAGGAATTGCCCGACCTGCCAGCGCCCGCCGGCCTGCAGCAGCAGCCGGTCGAGCAATGCCAGTTGCGGGATACTGCGCAGCCAGAGTTCCAGGCCAGGCGACGCTGCATAGCGGCGCTGCTTCAGAATACTGATCCGTTCGCCTCCCTCGGCGCGGCCGGACATCAGGTCGAGGCGGTGCGCGATACGCCGTGCGCTTCGGCCGTGGCTGGTGCCCCACCACATCCAGGCGCCCTCCACCATGAAGATGACGGCAGCGAACACCAGTACCGTGAAGGCAGTGAATAGCATGTCCATTGCCGGCTCCTATTCGAACACGCGGTCCGGATCGAACAAATTGTCGGGCACCGGCATGCCGAACATCGCCAGCCGGTCGGCAAAGCGGGGCCGTACGCCGGTGGCGTAGAAATGGCCCTGTACCCTGCCATTCGGATCCACGCCGGTCTGTTCGAAGCAGAAGATTTCCTGCATCGCGATCACGTCGCCTTCCATGCCGGTCACTTCCTGCAGGCTGACGAGCTTGCGCGTGCCGTCCGTCAGCCGCGATACCTGCAGCACCACGGTCACGGCCGAGGCGATCTGCTGGCGCGAGGCGCGCGGCGTCAGGTTCACGCCGGACATGCCGACCATATTTTCCAGCCGCGTCAGCGCGTCGCGCGGGGTGTTCGAGTGAATCGTCGCGAGCGACCCCTCATGGCCGGTATTCATGGCCTGCAGCATGTCCAGCGCTTCCGGCCCGCGCACCTCGCCCAGGATGATGCGGTCGGGCCGCATCCGCAACGCGTTGCGCACCAGCGCGCGCTGGTTTACCTCGCCCTTGCCCTCGATATTCGGCGGCCGCGTTTCCAGGCGAACCACGTGCGGCTGGCGCATTGCCAGCTCGGCGGCATCTTCGATCGTCACGATCCTTTCGTTCGCCGGAATATAGCCGGACAGCACATTGAGCAGCGTGGTCTTGCCACTGCCGGTGCCGCCCGAGATCAGGATATTGATCTTGGCATGACCCAGTGCCTGCAGCACCTGCATCATCGGCGGCGTCAGGCTCTTGTTTTCCATCAGATTCTGCATCGTCAGCGGATTGACGGAAAAGCGCCGGATCGACAGGATCGGACCGTCCACAGCCAGCGGAGGAATGATCGCGTTGACGCGCGAGCCATCCGGCAGCCGCGCATCGACCATCGGGCTCGACTCGTCGACCCGGCGGCCCACGCGGGATACGATCTTCTCGATGATCTTCATCAGGTGGGCATTGTCGTTGAACGTCACGTCCGTCAGCTCGAGGCGGCCGGCGCGCTCCACGTACACCTTGGCATGCGTGTTGACGAGGATGTCGGAAATGCTGTTATCGGACAGCAGGCGTTCCAGCGGACCAAAGCCGAGCATTTCATGCTGGATGTCGAGCACCAGATGGTGGCGCTCGGCCTGGTTCAGCACGATCCGTTCATCCTCGATGATGCGCTGGACCAGCAGCGCCAGTTCATGCTTGAACTGTTCGGCTGTCAGTTTCTTCAGGCGTTCCAGGTCGATGCGGTCCAGGATCAGCTGGTGCATCATGGCTTTCAGCTCGCGGTAGGCAGCCTGCGACTGGGCAGGCAGCGGGGCGGAAAGCTGGCGGGAGTCTTCCGCCAGGGCGAGACGTTCGCGCAGGCTCATATGCTTCTCCTTGAGATTCAGGCTTCGGCCAGGCTGCGGCCGAACAGCCTGTCGAACAGGCCTTTGGATTCGATGACGCGGCGCTCCGTGATTACCTCCACCAGGTCGGCCAGGCTGCGCGCGACCAGGCTGCCGCGCGACAGCTGCAGCACGGGAATCCCTTGGTTGACCGAGTCGGTCGCGGACAGGTAGTCGTTCGGCACGGTGTGCACCACATCGGCTCCGAGCGCCTGCTCCAGGTCCGCCAGCCGCAGCTTGCCGCCCTTCTCGTAGCGGTTGACGATCAGGCGCGTGCGCTCCATCGGGTAGCCCAGAGAACGGAAGATATCGAGCAGGCGGCGTCCGTCGCGGATATCGGGAAGCGCCAGTTGCAGGACCGGATAGATCGTGTCCGCATTGTCGAGCGCACGCAGCGACAGCGCATCGATCTGGCGGCCCACGTCCAGCACGATGAAATCGTAATGCTGGCGCGCCACGCGCAGGATCGTCTCGATGTGCTCGGGTTTCATGTCGGCCGCCTTGCCCGGATCGTCCGCCCCGGCCAGCACGCCGAAGTTCGGCGTCACGTGCACCAGGCACGAATCGAGGAATGCGCCATCCATACGGCTGATCTGCGCGCAGACGTCGGCCAGCGTCATTGCCGGTTTCTGATCCGACACATACAGCGTCGCATCGCCGAACTGGCCATGCATGTCGATCACCAGTACCTTCTTGTCGGCCAGTGTCGCCAGCGCATAGGCGAAGTTCGTCGCCAGGAAAGTAGCCCCGCTGCCGCCCTTGCAGGCGATGAAGGCCAGCACTTTGCCGTCGCGCATCCGCGTGACGCCGGTTTCGATCTCGATCCTGTCCATCGCTTCATGGAACGCGCGATGCACCAGTGGCAATTGCAGCACCTCCCGCATGCCGGCCCGCATCGCGCGGATCAGCAGATCCTGGTGCGCCTCGCGTGCCAGCAGCATGAAGCGGGCATTCGGATATTGCCGCGCGAGCCTTTCGACGATTTCCCACTCGCCTGGTGCGATGCCGCCCGCATCCAGGATCACGAGGTCGGGCGGGTCGGCCAGCGGGCGTTCGGCCGCGTCGCGCAGCCCCTGGCGCGACGCCACCAGTTGCAGTGCCGGCATGCGCGCCGATCCCTGCGCGGCGATTTCCGCGTGCAGCAGGCTGTCCTTGCTGATCATCAGAGCTTTCATGGCATGTCTTCCTTCATTCAATGACGTTGTTCTCGCCGGGGATGTAGCCAAGCGACTCGGCCTTGACGAGGGTGGCCGAGGGAGGTATGGACATCGATGCAAAGCCGGGGACCAGCCCGAGCATCGGTTGATAGCGCAGCGGCGTGCAGGCGCCGCCCGGCCCGACCGCGCCGCAGATGCTGGCGCGTACCAGGCGGATGCACGGCCCGGCGTGCGGACTGAGGGCACAATTCACCACGTTCTGCGCCGGGGACTGCGGCTGGACAATCTCGGTAACCGTGCCGTTGGCCTTCTGGCCCAGGTACTCGATGCGCACGTGCGCGGTACCCAGTTCGGGCACCAGCGGCAGCGTGCCGTTATCGGAGCCCAGCAGCGCGTGCGCGCGCACCGCATCCATCGCGGCTTCGTTCGTGAAATCGGTCACCGCCGCGGCGCGTGCTGCCACGCGCGTGACATCCTGCACGGTGTTGAGCACGTACAGCACGCGGGCGACTTCGATCGTGCCGAGCACGAGCAGCAGGAAGGTGCCGAGCACGAGCGCCAGTTCGATGGTGACGAGACCGCGGGCGTCAGTTCTTCGACACGGCAGGGAAGTTGGTCGCATAAGCTTGAGTGGATGCAGAACGGATCGTGAAGATGTCGGGAATGACATCGTTGAAGTCGCTGTCGAAGATCGTGTCGCGGAAATAGATTCGTGCGCTGAACCGGATGGAGTTGAAAGCGTCGTCGCCGCAAGGATCCAACCCGCATGAGACTGCGATAAATTGGCTGTCCGGTTGCAGGTCGATCCCTGCGGATTCGGTGGCATCGTACAAAGTGTCTTGCGTAAATGCCTTGAGGGCGTCCGGACCGCCGACGAGAGTCGCCCTCGGCAGGGTAGCAACGATGCGGTTGGTGTTCGCGACACCCTTCGTAAGCGCAACGGCATGCCACGTCAGCCGGCCGGCCAGCACGATCATTGCCAGGATGACGATGCTGAGCGTGGTCACGACCGTCATTTCCATGGCGGCCGTGCCGCGCTCGCGGTGCAATTGGCGGCTCATCGGACCAGCTCCACGGCGCCAAGCAGCGTGCCCTCGCTGGCAACGCTGACGAAGCCGGCAAATTCACCAGGTATCTCGTTGCTGCTGGCGGGAGCCGTCAGGAAGAACATGCCATAGGCAAGCACGGTGGCCCTGGTGATGTTCGGACCGGCGGCCGCCTCGCATTGCAGCAAGGGGATATGCATCAGCCGGCGCCCATCGAAAGCGGGCTTTGCGGGAATGGGCTCCGTGTCGTAGGTCGTGGCAGGCCGCGAGGCAAAATACGGTGCATCGGTCGGCCAGCTCTTCGGCGCCACATGGGCCGAGGTCGAGGGGTACAGCACATCCCATGCACTGGCAATCCTGACGTTGCCCGTCGTCCGCGGACTGCGGAATGACCACCGCACGCCGTATTCGGTTGGCGCAGGCTTGAGCGCCGTCAGTGTCGCATGTGGCAGGTCGGCGATCGTGGCGAGCTCGTTGCCGATCACCATTGACGCGGCGCTGGTGTTGACAGGCGTTTCATGATGCCAAATCGCCCCCGCCTGCGCATAATTCCTGATGTTGATGTCGGGTGGTGCGCTTTCGCGGGTGCAATCCAGCGCTGCGTTCCCGGCCCCGCCATACTCATTGAAGCGGGAATTGAGCTGTGCCGCCAGGCCGAAAGTCGCTTGCCTGGCGATCCACAGCCGGCCGGCACCGATCCGGGGGTAAGCGAGCGTGCCCGAACACATGAACGGCGCCATAACAGTAGCGGTCGTCTTGCTCGTTGCAGTGTCCACATCCGGCGGCGTGAGCGGATCCACATAGTAGAACACCGGGTCCGTGCCATGGGGGTTCAGCCTCAGCAGGTTGTAGGCAACGCCGTGACGAAAGCCGTAGGAAATCCGCTCATGAATGGTCGTCTTGGCAGTGGCACTGGTACGGGTCCCGCTGGGTTCCGTGCTGCGCGCGCAGATCGCAAAGGGTGTCACGTTCAGCGAACGGCGACCGGCCACGGCGACCGGGCGCACGTCGAACGGCGCCATGCCGCCGAAGATTCCCATCAGCAGCGGCTGCCACTCGCGCACCGCGGCACTCAGCGCGCCAATATCGATGCGCACGTACATCATGTTGGCGGCCGCGGCGGCGTCGATGCTGCCCTGCGGCAGCCAATCCCCTGCCCCGGCATAGGGGTTGGCGCTGAAGCGCAGGATGTCCGTCCCCACGTCATCGGCAGTAACCTCGGGAATCGTTGCCGCTCTGGCGACGGCATCGGCAACGGCGGCAGCCAGGCCGCCTGCCGTGCCGTTCAGCTTCAATGCCGCGCTGATGGCCATATTGTCGGCGGCGGCCTGCAACTGGGCGCGGCGCAGATAGACAATGCCCAGATCGACAACGAGGCCGGTGAACGCCAGGACCAGCACGAGCACCAGCGCATACAGGATCAGGATCACGCCGCGCGGGCGGCGCGCGAGGGCAGGAGTTGACCTTACTGCGGGCCTTACTGCGGACCTTGCTGCGGACCTTGCTGCGAGCCTTGCCGAGAGCCTCGCGGCAGGCTTCATCGCGGGTCTCATTTGTCTCATTTCGCACCACTGACGCCGATGGTGAACACGGATTGCGCCGGCGCAGGTTCGGCAAACGATTTCTGGTAGCGCTGCTGGGCCGCGGCCGCGCTATGGCCATCCAGGCCGTTCACAGGCCGGTTGTCGCGGCCGGCGCCGGGATGGATCACCTGTTGCGCGAACGCGGCACGCGTCGCATCGCCGAAACGGGCGTCCCACTGCGGGGTCGTGCGCATGATGGCTTCGCCGCAGCCGGTAAGCGCACACACCATCGTCGCCATGATCAAAAGGGTTTTCATTGAAATCTCCTTACTTCAGCTGGAATGCGGAAGGCTGCGCTGGCGATTGGGCAGAAGGCTGCACGGGCGGGGCTGCCGCAGCGGCAGGCACGCGTGCTTCCATCTTGCCGATCATGAACAGGTTGCCACCGCGGGCCGGCTGCAGCGCATCGGTCGGCAATGCCACACCCGGCGGCAAAGGCTTGACCAAGTGCGCAGTGATCACGAACAGCAGCTCGGTGCGGTCTTGCTGGAAATCGGTGCTGCGGAACAGCGCACCGAGCACTGGCACTTCTCCCAGCACCGGCAAGGCACCGATATTGCTGACCTGGTTATTGCGGATCAGGCCTCCAATCGCAAAGCTCTGGCCGTCGAACAGCTGCACCGTCGTGTTGGCGCGGCGTGTCGTGATCAGGGGCAGGATGGCGGCACCGTTGAGGCCGCTGGCGGTCAACCCGATGCCCTCGCGCGACAGTTCCGATACTTCCGGTGCGACTTTCAGGCTGATCCGGCCGCCGGCCAGCACCGTGGGAGTGAAGCGCAGGCCGACACCGAATTCCTTCTCTTCCAGCGACACCCGATTGTTGTCCTGCGCAACCGGGATGAAGATCTTGCCGCCGGCCAGGAAGCTGCCCTCCTGGCCACTGATCGCCATGACCGTGGGTTCGGCCAGCATCCGCACCAGGCCATGGTCGCGCTGTGCATCGAGACGCAAGGCGTTGAGCGGGGACTTGGACAGTTCCACCCCACCCTTCAGCGTGCCGGTAAGGAAATTCGATACCAGCGCCGCGGTCCATTCGCCGCCCCTCAGGCGCATGGCCGTGCCGGCCTCCAGCTTGTCGAGCAGGGTCTTCGACACTTCGGCGATTTTTACTTCGAGCATCACCTGCTGCGGTGCGCTGACACCCAGCATGTTGACGATACGCGCGCCACTGGCGCTGTTCTGCGCATCGGAACCGGCGCTTGCGCCACCGGCATCGCCATCCTTGCCGCCCAGCGGTTTCGTTGAACGCCGCACGTAGGCTTGCGCCAGTTCCACCACGCGTGCCAGCGTAACGCCGTCGGACACGGTGCCGCTCAGCACCACCGTGTCAGCCGCGGCGCTCACGCGGATGTCCTTTTCGTCCGGCAGCAATGCAGCCAGCGCCGCCTGCAGCGCGGAGACATCCATTGCGACGGTCACTTCGATCACGCTGCAGGCACCGCTCCGGACCTGCACGATCATGTTGGTGCTGCCGACATCGGCACCGACCAAATACAGTGTGTCGGATGCCACCGCCATGGCCTGCAGCACGGCCGGATTGCCGACGCTGCGGCTGACGATCGGCTCTGGCAAGCGCATCAGCGTGGACTTGCCGAGCTGCAGGGCGAGCTGACCGGGCGCAGCGGCCTGGCCGCGGCAGCGCGGGCCGTCGCCCCTTGCGGACACCGCGGCTTTACGAGGTCCCGGATCAGCCACCGGTGCATTGGTCACGGTCGTCACCCTGGGCAAGGCAGGTATGGGTGGTGCCGGATCGGCGTGGACTGCAGCGGACAGGCCGGCAAGCAGCATTGCGGCATAGCGTTTCATGTCAGTTCCCTTACAGGCATTCTTTGCGGCTACGCAGCCCATCGATGGCGTCGATGCAGTAGCGATATGGGATGGTGCTGGCTTGCCGTACCGGCGCACGTGGCGCCGGGGCGGCGATCTTGACCGGTTTCGCGGCGGCGAGACCGAGCAGGCTGCTCTTCGTTGCGCCAGCGGTCGTGCCGGGTTCAGGGTCGATCTGGTTGCGCAGCACCAGCGACAAATTGCCGACGCTGCGCGCCAGGTCCAGCTTTTCCGCCTGTTCCGGCGTCACTTCCAGCGTGACGGCATTGACCACGCGCGGCTTGGTATCGTCGCGCCCGACTTCCTGCGCGACCGCCAGCACAAGAATGCGTTCCAGCACGATTTTCGAGATCGCCTCGCGGTCCTGGGCAGCTTCGGTATCGGATTGGGTGCTGACAAGGATGTCGACGAAATTGCCGGGCAGCGCAAAGCCAGCCACGCCGACTACGTCGTTGACGCGCACGGTGATCGCGCGCTTGCCTTCGCTGATCAGGGCGGAAAGACCACCCAGTGTGCCGGCCGGGGCCAGCTTCGCTTCGGTCAGCGGTTCGCCGCGCAGCACGCTGGCCTTCACTACCCGGCCGGACAGCTGTAGCGGATCGCGCAATGCGCCAGCAGGCAGGCCCTCGGTCGGCCATTCGGCCAGTTTGACGGTCTCGGGCCCCAGGCGTTGCCCAAGATTGACATCGGTGGAGGCAACGACGATATGGGTGACGGTGCTCGGCGCCTGGCGCAACAGCCAGTGCGACGCCAGGGCGACCGCGACCAGGCCGAGTACGATGGCGAACGCCATCATCGTGTAAGCGCGACGGTTTTTCATGCAATCCTCTCGAACAGTGTGGTCTCGGCGGCAGCGGCATATTGCACGCCCGTGATGGCAAACATGCTCGACCATGCCTGGTCGACAGTGGCAACCGACACCATGGGTGGCTTGCCCGTGAACGCGGCGAAGTCGGCAATGCGCGACAGGATGTCGCGTGGGAAGCTGGCCAGCAGCGGCTCGCCACTGTCCCGGTGCAGCTCCTTGATCAGGTACGCCAGCGCCCCCTCGTCCGGCGCGATGCCCAGTGCACGGCACTGCAGGCGGAACAGCGTGCAATAAGCGCTTTCGCCGATCGGGCCCACGTGCACCTTGTAGCCCAGCCGGCGCAGTGACGATGGATCGAGCAGCGCCTGCGGTTCCAGGTTGGTGACGAAAATCATCGTCACATCGAACGGCACGGCGAACTTGCGGCCGCCCTGCAGCGACAGGTGTTCGGCACCCGTATCGAGCGGCTGGGCGAATCGGTTCAGCAACTCCCCAGCCGGCACCCGTTGCCGGCCCAGGTCGTCCACGATGAACAGTCCTCCGGCTGCCTTCATTTGTGGCGGCGCCTGGTAACTGCCGGAGAACGGGTCGTGGCGCAGGCCCAGCATGTCCAGCGCCAGCTCCGCGCCCATGTGCAGTACGGGGCGGCAGCACAGCACCCAGCGGCTGTCGGAGCTGCGCCGTTCGCCCATCGCGCGCGCCTCTGCCTGCACCGTTGGCGGCTGGTGGATCGCACTGTCGAACACCTGCACGATTTCGTCGCCCATCAGGATCGCGTACGGTACTCCCACCGTGCCTTGCAACAGCCGGCCAAGCCTGCGCGCCAGCGTGGTCTTGCCGCTGCCGGACGGACCATGCAGCAGCAGCGAGCGGTGGGCATGCAGTGCGGCACCGACCAGTTCACGCACGCTGGCTGGCTGGCAGTCGTCGGCGAATTCCGCGGCGACATCTTCCGCTGCGACGGTCTGCAGCAAGGCCGACTGGCGCTGCACCAGCGTGCGATAGGTTTCCAGCGGCACTGGCGCTGGCCCCGTGTACGGGCAGCGTTCGAGCCAGGCAGCGGTGCGTTGCCTGCCGGCGGACGTAAGCTGGTACTGCACGTCGATGTCCGTATCGCCGCGCCATGCGACTTCGGCCAGTTGCTCGGCCACCATGAAGTCGAGCACTTCGCGCAGGACGTTGATCGACAGGCGCAGGCGTGTCGTAAGCATGGGCAAGTGAGTCTTTCCGGAGCTGAACAGTTGTTTGGCAGCCAGCTCGGCAAGAAGGGTCAGCTCCAACCCTGTCTCGCGCACCGTCCTGGGCTGAGCGGGCAGTTGGGACTGCCCTTCGGTACGTTCGCCTGCAGTGACTTGGTCCATCATTGCGCTCCTCGTTGTAGAGGGGCAATCTTAGTCAGGAGTTTCCTGGTGGATATTGATCTCAAGCAAAAGCAAATCCGTGTTGCTCCAGCACGACGGCAGTCGTGCCAAGGGCAATTGCCACGCCATAGGGAATACCGCCAGCACTTGCTTGACGGTCGATCACCACGGCTTGCATGGGAAAGCCGGCCACTCGGCACAGCAGTGGCCACATCAGGGATTTCAGGTTTCGAAAGAGAATGCGCCAGCGGCCATTCATGACCAGCATTCCCACTGCAAGGATGCCGCCGATCAGGCAGGTCAGGATGCCGATCCGCATCGCCAACGCAGGGCCGACAAATGCTCCGGTCATTGCCATCAGCTTGACGTCCCCGGCGGCCATGCCGCGCAGTAAATACAGCGGCAGGAAAAGAAAGAAGCCGGCGGCCAGGCCGGCAAGCCAGGTGGAAAGCAGCACACCCTCTGCGCCGGTACGCCAATGCAACAGCAACGACAGGACCAAGCCAGAAACGACGAGTGCATTGGGGATGCGCCGCAGTGCAAGGTCAGTGACCGCGGCCTGCAGCACCAGCCACAGCAGAAGAATTTGAAGTGCCTGGTTCATTGCATTGCCTATCAAAAAGCCCGCCGGCCGGGACCGGCGGGCTGGTCCAGGTTAATCCCCGACTGCGGTACTGATCTTGGTGCCGATCTTGGCGAATGCTGTCGAGATGGTGCCGCCAAGCGTGTTGAACGCAACACCGATGACACCGGCAACCACGGCTGCCAGCAGGCCATACTCGATGGCGGTAATGCCTTCTTCGTCCCGTGCGAATTCTTGAACTGTGCTGATCAATGCTTTCATGATTACTCCTGTGGATTCTTGGTGGTTGAGTTGGCGCTGGTGCCAAACGAAGCAGTCAGTAAGGTCACTATAAATTTATGCCTATCGGAAAGATTGATGCAGCACAAGCTTGCCCAACAGAACCACAGAGATAGCGCACTGTGTGGCGGCCTGGCTACACCGCCGGAAACCTCGAAGAAGTTACGCAAAGTCGAATCGATGCGTTTTTCAACTATTTTCATCATGGGATCCTTGCTCTGGTCCGACTGCGCCGGAAGCGCGCGCGGTCGGTTTCCTGCATTGCCGGGCGACAGACCCCGCGCCAGACAGAGAGCAGGATTTCCTGCTGTGTACGAGACAGCAGCGCCAAGGCAAGGACGCTGAGACAAACTACCGGGAATGCGCATTGCACAGCCTCGATGACCATCCTGCAGAACCAGCCACGGCAGCAGAGTGACCATAAAAAAAGCCCGCCAGTCGGAACTGGCGGGCTCGTTCAGGTCAAGGAAGATAGGTGGATATCTTGGTACTGATCTTGCCAAATGTCGTCGAGATGGTACCGCCAAGCGTGTTGAATGCAACGCCGATGACGCCCGCGACCACGGCCGCCAGGAGGCCATATTCGATGGCGGTAATGCCTTCTTCGTCCCGTGCAAATTGTTGAACTGAACTGATCAATGCTTTCATGATGACTCCTGTGAGTACTTTGTGGTTGAGTTGGCTCTGGCGCCAAGTGAAGCGCCAGTGAGGCAACTATAGGTTTTATGCTGGGCAGCAAAATTGACGTAGCGCAAGTTTGCCGGAGGGAACCGAAGACACATCGAAATGTGTGGCGGCCCATCCGCACCGCCGGCCGAACGTAAAATCGTTGCATTCCTCAACTATTTTCATCACGAATAATTGCTCTTGATACAAAAAGCATTTATTCTGATTAACTATTCTTGGAAAGGCCTCGTGCTCTACGTCACTGTGCGCCTTATTTTTCTGGAAACAGTCGCCGTAACCTTCTAGACGAGAGCATGGATTCCCTACTGAAACACATGGTAGACATGACCGGCCACCGCGATCACTCGATGCTGGACATCTCGGTGATCTCGGCAGTGCAGGAACTGGCCGGTGCCAGCCGCGCCCGCGTGCTGACGCTGGCCAGCGTGCGCGGCCACCTGTACGTGCGGCCGCGCGCCGTGGTAGTCGCCGGGCAGGCCGCCAGGATGGAAGACGGCATCGATCCGGCCAGCCCTGGGGAACCGATCGGGCACTTCCCGGCACTGGAACGCTGCATCCTGCGCCATGAGGCATCGGCCGACGAGGTCGATGAAGATGGCCTGCACACGCTGTGGCTGCCGATCTGGCTGGGCGCCAAGGCAGATACCTGCCTGCAGATCGTCAACCCGACACCCTGCACGCCCGACACGATCCACGTCATCCGGGGCATCGTCAGCGTCTACAAGAATTTTCAGAACCTGCTCGACTACAGCGAACGCGATTCGCTGACCGGCCTGCTGAACCGCAAGACATTCGACGACCAGCTGAACAAGATGCTGCTGGCCTCCAGCGCCGAACAGGATGCGCTGACCCTGCTGCCGGGTGAGACGGAGCGCCGCCAGCACACGGACATGGAAAAACAATGGCTGGCGGTGGTGGATGTCGACCACTTCAAGCATGTCAACGATCGTTTCGGCCACCTGTATGGTGACGAGGTGCTGATCCTGATCGCCAACCTGCTGACGTCGTCTTTCCGGGCGCAAGACCGCGTGTTCCGCTTCGGCGGCGAGGAATTCGTCGTGCTGCTGCGCTCGTCGACGCTGGAAAATGCCAAGATGATCATCGACCGCTTCCGCATGAACGTGGAGCAGCACGATTTTCCGCAAGTCGGCAAGGTCACCGTCAGTGTCGGCTTCGTGGCGATCAGCGCCTGCGAGGCGCCGGTGGTAATCCTGGGCCGCGCCGACCAGGCGCTATATTTCGCCAAGAGCCACGGTCGTAACATGGCCTGCCATTACGATGAGCTGGTCAGCGGCGGCCTGCTGCATGCTGTCGAATCGAACGATACCGCCGAGTTCTTCTAGTAAAGTGCGTCTGGCTGGCGTCATGGAGTGCGCCGGGAATTACATAAGGTCTTCCTGAAACTGTGGAACTACGCCAGTTACGGTATTTTGTCGCGATCGTGGAACACGGCTCGCTGTCGCGCGCCGCTGGCGTGCTGCACGTTGCGCAACCGGCGCTGACTCAACAGTTGCGCCAGCTCGAAGAAGAGCTGGGCGCGCTGCTGCTGCATCGCAGCGCCCAGGGCGTGCACAGTACCGATGCCGGCAAGGTCTTCTATGAGCACGCCCAGGCGATCCTGAAGCAGGTCGCGGATGCCCGCTCGGCCGTCAGCCACTCGGCGCGGCCGTCCGGCACCGTCACACTCGGGCTGCCGCACAGTATTTCCGCCGCGCTGGCCCTCCCCCTGCTGGCGGCTGCGCGCGAGCAATATCCGGATATCACCTTGCAGTTGACGGAAGAACTGACCGGCCACCTGGCCGAGCAGCTCAAATCCGGCCGGGTCAACCTGGCCGTGCTGTTCGATGACGGCCAGTTGACGCCGTTCGCGGCCACGCCACTGGCGGAGGAAGCGCTGCGCTTCATCTGCCGTGCCGACGCGCCATGGTTCCCGGGCCGAACGACGGTGACGCTGGCCGAGGCGCTGTCCACCACGCTGATCCTGCCCGGGCTGCAGCACGGCGTACGGCCGCGCATCGAGGCCGTGGCCCGGGCCGCCGGGCTGGCCACCGCCGGCGTCATCGAGATCAATTCGATCGCCATCCTGAAGTCGGCACTGATGGCCGACATGGGCGCCACCATCCTGCCGGTGGCGCCGGTGCTGCCGGAGATCGAGCGGGGCCAGATGCGCTGGCTGGACATCCACGAGCCGGCGATATCGCGCATGGTAGTGCTGTGCGCCTCGCGTAACCTGCCGCCAACGACCGCCGCCACCGCGATCAGCCAGTTGGCGGTCGGCGTGGTGCAGCGCCTGTGCACGAGCAACGCATGGCCGGGCGCCACATTGCTCTAAGCCGGCAGCCATCACTTTTTCTTATACCCCCATCCCCAAAGCCTATTTCCGTATACGTCAACCCGGGCGTACACTGATTCGAGAACCGCTGGATTACGGCGGTTGACGGCCCCGATCACAACCGGCACGAGACCGGCGCGGATCCGACAGTGGCCTGGACCGGAATGCTTCTACCCGAAGTGCGATGGCGCAGGCGCAACCGAAACAAGATTTTGGAGACAAGCCATGCCCGATACCTCGGCAATGGGCGCCGCCGCCCCCCTTCCCGGTGCGAACGGCCCACAGCCAGTGCCCCTGAATGACGTCAGCCTGGACGACAAGTACACCGCCACTTCCGGCAAGATCTTCCTGTCGGGCATACAGGCTCTCGTGCGCCTTCCCCTGATGCAGCAAATACGCGACGCTGCCGCAGGCCTGAACACGGCGGGCTTCATCTCCGGCTACCGGGGCTCCCCGCTGGGCGGCCTCGACGAGACATTGTGGAAAACGCAGAAACACCTCGACGCACATCACATCCAGTTCGTGCCCGGCGTGAACGAGGACCTTGCCGCCACGGCTGTCTGGGGCTCGCAGCAGGTCGACCTGATCGGGCCAGCCAGATACGATGGCGTGTTCGCGATGTGGTACGGCAAGGGTCCGGGCGTGGACCGCTGCGGCGACGTCTTCAAGCACATGAACCACGCCGGCACGGCTCGGCACGGTGGCGTACTGCTGGTGGCCGGCGACGATCACGGCGCCTATTCGTCGACGCTGCCGCACCAGTCCGACCATATCTTCTCGGCCTGCATGATTCCGGTGCTGTACCCGTGCAATGTGCAGGAATACCTCGATCTCGGCGTGCATGGCTGGGCCATGTCGCGCTTTTCCGGTTGCGCGGTAGCGTTCAAGGCGCTGGCCGACACGGTGGAGTCATCGTCCTCGGTGGATGCCGATCCGTTCCGCGTGCAGGTCAGGCTGCCGCAGGATTTCCACATGCCGGAGGGCGGCCTGAATGCGCGGCTGTCCAACGTGCCGCTGGGCCGGCAGGCGCGCAACCAGGAAGCGCTGATGCAGGATTACAAGATCTATGCGGCACTGGCCTATGCGCGTGAAAACAGGCTGAACCACACGACGATCGACAATCCCGATGCGAAGCTGGGCATCATCGCTTCCGGCAAGTCGTACCTGGATGTGCTCGAGGCGCTGGAAGAACTGGGCATCGACGAAGCGATGGCCGCCAGGGTCGGCCTGCGGCTGTTCAAGGTAGCGATGCCGTGGCCGCTGGAACCGGATTCGGTGCGCGAATTCGCCCAGGGGCTCGACGAAATCCTGGTGGTGGAGGAAAAGCGCCAGTTCGTCGAATACCAGCTGAAGGAACAGTTGTACAACTGGCGTGACGACGTGCGCCCCCGCGTGATCGGCAAGTTCGACGACAAGGGCGAATGGGTGGCGCCGCGCGGCGAATGGCTGCTGCCGCCGAAGGCCGATTTCTCGGTCTCGCAAGTGGCCCGCGTGATCGCCTCCCGCATCAAGCGCTATGTGACCGATGCGCACATCTGCGACCAGATCAAGGCGCGGCTGGCCTTCCTGGACGCCAAGGATGCGGTGCTGCAGAAGGCGATCAGCACGCCTTTCCGGCCGGCGTTCTACTGTTCCGGCTGCCCACACAATACGTCGACCAAGGTACCGGAAGGCAGTTTCGCGCTGGCCGGCATCGGCTGCCACGTGATGGCCACGTCGATCTACCCGGACATGAACAAGCTGACCACGCACATGGGCGGCGAAGGCACGCCGTGGATCGGCCAGGCGGCGTTTTCCACCGTGCCGCACGTGTTCCAGAACCTGGGCGACGGCACCTACTTTCACTCCGGCTACCTGGCCATCCGCGCCGCCGTAGCCGCCAAGGTGAACATCACCTACAAGATCCTGTACAACGATGCCGTAGCGATGACGGGCGGCCAGCCGGTCGACGGCACGGTCTCCGTGCCGATGATCGCGCAGCAGATGGCGGCCGAGGGCGTGCGGCGCATCGCGCTGGTGACGGAAGACCTGTCGCGCTATGCGGACCGTTCGAACCTGCCGGCCTTCGTGACACTGCATGACCGCAAGGAGATGGATGCGGTGCAGCGCGAACTGCGCGACATCGCCGGCTGCACGGTGCTGATCTACGACCAGACCTGCGCGGCCGAGAAGCGCCGCCGCAGGAAGAAGAACGAACTCGCCGATCCGGGCAAGCGCATGGTGATCAACGAAGCGGTCTGCGAAGGCTGCGGCGATTGCGGCATCCAGTCGAACTGCGTGTCGATCCTGCCGAAAGAAACCGAGTTCGGGCGCAAGCGCACGATCGACCAATCCAGCTGCAACAAGGATTACTCGTGCGTCAAGGGCTTCTGCCCCAGCTTCGTGACCGTGGAAGGCGGCACGCTGAAAAAATCCAAGGCCGACAAGACACATACGGAAGACTGGGGCACGCTGCCGCCGCCGGTGATCCCGGCGTGCGAGCAGCCGTACAACATCCTCATCAACGGTATCGGCGGTACCGGCGTGATTACCGTCGGCGCGTTGATGGGCATGGCCGCGCACCTCGAAGGCAAGGGCGCTTCGGTACTGGACATGACGGGCATGTCGCAGAAGAACGGCTCCGTCACGTCGCACGTGAAAATCGTGCAGGCCCCGGAGCAGCTGCGCGCGCAGCGCATTGCCACCGGCGAGGCCGACCTGGTGCTGGGCTGCGACATGCTGACCACGGGCGCGGCGGATGCGGTATCGAAGATGCGGCCGGGCCGCACGCTGGCCGTCGTCAACCTGCACGAACAGCCGCCCGGCACGTTCGCGCAGGACGCCGACTGGGAATACCCGGTGGCGGACGTGCGCGCGCTGATCGAGGAATCGGTGGGCGGCCCCGGTGCCGCCGATTTCGTCGACGCGACAAAACTGGCGACGGGGCTGATGGGCGACTCGATCGCCGCCAACCTGTTCATGCTGGGCTATGCCTGGCAGCGCGGCCGCATTCCGCTGACCGAAGCGGCACTGCTGCGCGCGATCGAGATGAACGGCGTGGCCGTCGAATCGAACAAGAAAAGCTTCCTGTGGGGCCGGCGCGCGGCGGTGGACGTGAAGCGCGTCGAGCGGATCGCCATTCCCGCCCAGACGGTGGTGGTGCAGATGCCGCAGAGCCTGGACAGCATCCTGCGCAAGCGCGTCGAGTTCCTGACCGGCTACCAGGATGCCGCGTATGCCGGGCTGTATCGGCAGTTCGTCGAGCAGGTGCGCGACCGCGAAGCCGCGCTGGGCATGCCGTCGACGCGGCTGTCGATCGCGGTGGCGAAGGCGCTGGCCAAGCTGATGGCTTACAAGGATGAGTACGAGGTGGCACGGCTGTACACGGATGGCCGCTTCGTCGAACAGCTGAAGAGCCAGTTCGAAGGCGATTTCACGCTGAAATTCAACCTCGCGCCGTCGGTCTTCGCCAAGAAGGATGCGCAGGGCCGGCTGGTGAAGGCCGAATACGGCTCCTGGACGTGGAAGGCGTTCCAGGTGCTGGCGCGCATGAAAGGCTTGCGCGGCGGCCCGCTCGACGTATTCGGCCGCACGGCGGAACGCAGGATGGAACGGGCGCTGATCGGCCAGTACCGGCAGGTGATCGCCGACGTGCTGGCGCGCCTGACGCCGGAAAACTATGACACCGCGGTGGCGCTGGCCGCCCTGCCGGAAAAAATCCGCGGCTTTGGGCACGTGAAGGAAAAGGCTGTCGAGGCGTATCACGCCGAGCAGGCCAGGCTGCTGGCCGCGTTCGGCGGCTCGCACCAGCACGCCGCCTGAAGTTTCCCGAAACCGGGGTCAGACCCCGTTTTCAGGAAATATTTCCAGGAACTGGGGTCTGACCCCGGTTTACGGCAATGAAACGGCGATATCTTACGTTTACGTAAGCGTCATATAATCGGATCATCGCGATCCGCCAGAATTTTCAGGGACATCCATGAACGATCTGACTTCCGCCAAGACCCTGGCCGCCGATGCGCAACCGCCGCGGCCGGTCAACAAGGTACGTTTCGTCACCGCCGCCTCGCTGTTCGACGGTCACGATGCGTCGATCAACATCATGCGCCGCATCCTGCAGTCGCACGGCGTGGAAGTCGTGCACCTGGGGCACAACCGCTCGGTCGACGAGGTGGTGACGGCGGCGCTGGCCGAGGACGTGCAGGGCATCGCCATCTCCAGCTACCAGGGCGGCCATGTCGAATATTTCAAGTACGTCATCGACCTGCTGCGCCAGCGCGGCGGCGCGCACATCAAGGTGTTCGGCGGCGGTGGCGGCGTGATCGTGCCGGCCGAGATCGCCGAGCTGCATGCCTATGGCGTGACGCGCATTTTCAGCCCGGAAGACGGCCAGCGCATGGGCCTGGCCGGGATGATCGACTGGATGGTGCAGCAGTGCGACGTCGACTTGTCGCAGTACTCGCCGACGTCGCTCGCCCCGCTGTGCGCGGGGAATATCGAAGAGCGCCATCGCCCGCTGGCGCAGCTGATCACGGCACTGGAAAACGGCAGGGTCGATGCCGCGTTGAGGCGGCAATTGCTGGACGCGGCCGCGGACCTGCACGTGCCGACGCTCGGCATCACCGGCACCGGCGGAGCGGGCAAATCGTCGCTGACCGATGAACTGATCCGCCGCATCCGCCTCGACCAGGGCGATGCGCTGCACATCGCCGTGATCTCGATCGATCCGTCGCGCCGCAAGTCGGGCGGCGCACTGCTGGGCGACCGTATCCGGATGAATGCGATCAATCCGTGGCACACGGACGGCGAACCGCGCCGGCGCGTGTTCATGCGTTCGCTGGCCACGCGCGAGGCGGGCTCGGAAATTTCGCAGGCCCTGCCGGATGTGATCGCAGCCTGCAAGGTGGCAGGGTTCGACCTGGTGATCGTCGAAACCTCCGGCATCGGCCAGGGCGATGCCGCGATCGTGCCGCACGTGGACCTGTCGATGTATGTGATGACGCCGGAATTCGGTGCCGCCTCGCAGCTCGAGAAAATCGACATGCTCGACTTCGCCGACGTCATCGCAATCAATAAATTCGACCGCAAGGGTGCGCAGGACGCGCTGCGCGACGTGGCGAAGCAGTACCAGCGCAACCGCGAGCTGTGGAGCAGCCGGCCGGACGAGATGCCGGTGTTCGGCACGCAGGCATCGCGCTTCAACGACGATGGCGTAACCGCGCTGTACCAGGAACTGCTGCCCAAGCTGGCGCAGTTCGGCTTGCGCACGCAGCCGGGCCTGCTGCCCCGCGTGGATGTACGCTTCTCCTCAGGCAAGAACGTGATCGTGCCGCCGGCGCGGGCGCGCTACCTGGCCGAGATCGCCGACACCGTGCGCGGCTATCACAAGCACGTGCGCCGGCAATCGGTGCTGGCACGTGAACGCCAGCAACTGAGCGAAGCCAAACGGATGCTGTCGGCGGCCGGCAAGAGCGCCGATTTCGATGACGTCATCGGCGAGCGCGAACATGCGCTGGATGCCGGGGCGAAAAAACTGCTGGCCATGTGGCCGGACATGCAGGCCGCCTACGCGGGCGACGAGTATGTGGTGAAGATCCGCGACAAGGAAGTCCGCACCGGTCTCGTGCAGCACACACTGTCCGGCACCAGGATCCGCAAGGTGGCGCTGCCGAAGTTCGAAGACCATGGCGAACAGCTGCGCTGGCTGATGCTGGAAAACGTGCCCGGCTCGTTCCCGTACACCGCCGGCGTGTTCGCGTTCAAGCGCGAAGGCGAGGATCCGACCCGGATGTTTGCCGGCGAAGGCGATGCGTTCCGCACCAATCGCCGCTTCAAGCTCGTCTCGGAAGGGCTCGACGCGAAGCGCCTGTCGACCGCTTTCGATTCCGTGACCCTGTATGGCGCCGATCCGGCGCCGCGGCCGGACATCTATGGCAAGGTCGGCAACTCGGGCGTATCGATCGCCACGCTGGACGACATGAAGGTGCTGTACGACGGCTTCGACCTGTGCAATCCATCGACATCGGTATCGATGACGATCAACGGCCCGGCACCGACGATCCTGGCAATGTTCATGAACACGGCGATCGACCAGCAACTGGATAAATTCGTGGCACAGAACGGCCGACAGCCCACCGACGACGAGGCAGGAAAGATCCGCGCCTGGGTGCTGCAGAACGTGCGCGGCACGGTGCAGGCCGATATCCTGAAGGAAGACCAGGGCCAGAACACCTGCATCTTCAGTACCGAGTTTTCGCTGAAGGTGATGGGCGACATCCAGGAATACTTCGTCCACCATGGCGTACGCAATTTCTACTCGGTGTCGATCTCCGGCTACCACATCGCCGAGGCCGGGGCGAATCCGATCTCGCAGCTGGCGTTCACGCTGTCGAACGGCTTCACTTTTGTCGAAGCCTACCTCGCGCGCGGCATGCACATCGACGACTTCGCGCCGAACCTGTCGTTCTTCTTCTCGAATGGCATGGACCCGGAATATACGGTGCTCGGCCGCGTGGCTCGGCGCATCTGGGCCGTGACGATGCGCGACAAGTATGGCGCGAACGAACGCAGCCAGAAGCTGAAGTACCACATCCAGACATCCGGCCGCTCGCTGCACGCGCAGGAGATCGACTTCAACGACATTCGCACCACGCTGCAGGCGCTGATTGCGGTCTACGACAACTGCAATTCGCTGCACACCAACGCCTACGACGAAGCGATCACCACCCCCACCGACGAATCGGTACGCCGCGCGCTGGCGATCCAGTTGATCATCAACCGCGAATGGGGCCTGGCGAAGAACGAAAACCCGAACCAGGGCGCTTTCATCATCGACGAACTGACCGACCTCGTGGAGGAAGCCGTGCTGGAGGAGTTCGAACGCATCGCGGAAAGGGGCGGCGTGCTGGGGGCGATGGAAACCGGTTACCAGCGCGGCAAGATCCAGGAAGAATCGCTGCTGTACGAGCACAGGAAGCATGATGGTTCGCTGCCGATCATCGGCGTCAACACGTTCCGCAATCCGAAGGGTGTGGGCGCGCCGCAGACGATCGAACTGGCCCGCTCGACCGACGACGAAAAGCAGTCGCAGTTGCACCGGCTGGCAGACTTCCAGGCCCGTCATGCCGATGCCGCGCCGGCCGTGCTGGCGGCGTTGCAGCAGGCGGCGATCGACAACCAGAACGTGTTCGCGAAGTTGATGGACGCGGTGCGCGTCTGCTCGCTGGGCCAGATCACCAATGCATTGTTCGAGACGGGTGGCCAGTATCGCCGCAATATGTAGAGGCATCGCATGACCCTCGGCCATCACGCGTAGATAGCCAGCGTGGTGGCCATACTGATTTGCGTCAAATGACTCACCCTGCAATCTGTCGCTTGTGTCGCGGCGACTGCTGAGTATCAAAGCCGTAATCTTCCCCTGCGCTAACTTCGTATCTCATTCCCTGGCCTCGGTGGAGACCGATATGAGATATGCAAGACTGACGCCGGGACACGGCTTCAAGCCCTCCAACAGCTTTCTGTACTACCTTCAACGCATCATCGTCTCCCCTCCCCTGCGCGGAATGTGCGTTCGCATGTTTCGCAACTGGGTTCGGGTGCGCCACGGCATCTCGGCGCGCGTGGCAATACCTGCACGCCTGCAGTTGCTGGACCGGCTGCACGCCGAAGGCTATGCCGCACTGGGCAACGTGCTCACCACAGGCCAGTGCGACGACATCCATGGGTACTTCGCCGACAAGATCCTGACGGACCGGCAAGACGACACGTCCACCTTCATGCTGGCGCAGGTGCCGCCGGCGGCGCGGCTGGCCGAGTACAGCCTGCACGACATCGTGCGGTGTCCGCACATCCTCGCACTGGCCAACGACAGCCGGCTGCTTGAACTGGCCGAGCGTTATATCGGCTGCAAGCCGACGATTTCGCAACTGGGCGTACGCTGGTCATTCCCCGCATCGGGGATGCGTTCGGACCTGCAGACGTTCCACCGCGATTCCGAAGACTGGCGTTATTTCAAGGTGATCGTCTACCTGACGGACGTTGGGCCGGACGACGGCCCGCACGTGTATGTCCGCGGCACGCACAGGACACGTGCGCCGGTGCGGCTGAAGATCCAGTCCGATGGTGAAATCAGCCGCGAATACGGCGAAGAGCGCCTGATCATGGCCGTCGGCGAGCGGGGCTTCGGTTTCGCCGTGGATACCGCCGGTGTGCACAAGGGCTCCCCGCCCGTGGGCAGACCGCGCCTGATGCTGCAGATCCAGTATTCGCTGTTTCGCAGCTATGCGTATGTGTATGAACCGGAACCCTACGCCGGCAATACCGCTTTCGACCCTTACATCAACCGGCTGATCCTGGCCTGACCCCGAGAGTTCCCGCCCATGACGACAATCGAAATCAACCTTCCTCGCGACCTGGCCGAAGAAGCGGACGAAATGGGCCTGCTGAAATCGCAGGTAGTGGCCGAACTTCTGCGCGACGAAATCCGCCGCCGAACCTTTTCCGACCTGATACAACACGGCGGGTATGCAGCCAATGGCGTCGCCGCGCCGGACGAACCCGACCGCGCAACACCGCGGCGCCGGAAGAACTGACAGGAGCCTCGACCTTCAGCGCGGCGCAAGCCCGACCGTTGGAGAACCCTCACTGGCGCGTGCACATCCGGGGTGGCACGCTCTTCCCTTGTGGCGACCGAAGGCCTTAGCCCGCAGAATCACTGCCGCCGGTGCGCGCGGCAACGCCGTGCAACAGGGAGCTCCACAGCTCGCGATGACTGTCGTCAGGTTCCGCAAGGGCAAGGCTGGCGCGGGCGCGCGTCATTGCCACATACAGGAAGCGCTTCTCCTCCGCCAGGTTGGGCGTGCGGGGAAATTCGCCACGCTGCAGGTAGGGCAGGATGACGTGATCCCATTCCTGCCCTTTGGCAGCCCTGACCGTCGTCAGCACGAGCTGGGCGCGATGGCGCTGGGCATCCGTGCGTGCCGACAGCCTGCGCTGCCGGGCGTGCAGTTCGGCCAGGAAGTCCGCGATGGACATGGTGCCGCATGCCTCGGCAAACTGCGTGAAACTGCGGATCGACCGGACCGCCGTATCGGCCTCGCTGCGCCGCGGCATCGCCCTGCCGACAGCTGCCGGCAGGTCCACCATCCGCTGCACCGCCTGCAATACCGATGCGGCGGTAGGCAGGCTGGCACTGTTCGCGGTCAGCTCCTCGATGCAGACTGCGAACCTGGCTTTCCAGTTCCGGGTAAGCTGGCTGTCCGTCTCCCGCTGCACGGTCACGATCCCCTCGAAGAACCAGCGCAGTGCGGATGGCGCTCCCTGCACCGATACTATCGCTTCTTCCAGCGGTGTCTTGCGGGGCGCCCGGCTTGTTTTCATGTAGTCGTTCTCGAACTGCTGCGGATCGGCGGGCATCGACACGAATGCCGCCAGCGCGGTCACCATCGACTGCACCGTCGCGGCGTCCTTCTCGAGCGTTTCATAACGGCCGCTGACAATATGCAGCAGTGCGCGCATGAACAGGATCTCCGGACGCAGCAGGTAGGACACGACCTCTTCGCAGCGGTAGGGAATGCGGGCATCGATCAGGGCGTTTTCGATGTCGATGCTCTGGTCGTCGTCGCGCGTGATCACGGCGATGTCGGACAGCTGCACGCTCTGCTCGGCCTCGTGCACTTTCTTCACGTGGGCGACCACCGCCGCGGCGCAACTGCCGGCGACGAGCGGGGCGTAGCGCAGCTTGTGCTGCACCGTATGAAGGCCTTCGATCGATTCCACCTGCCGGGACGTGAGCCGCGATACCGCGCGCGAAACGGATGGGCCGAAACGCCGCGACCGGCGCAGCGGGAAGCGCACCGCGTCCGGATAAGCGGCAAGGAACGTATCGGTGGAAAACCGCAGCTCTGCACCGCGCGCCTCGTCGATGACCTGGTCGCGGTCGCCCACCACGACCAGCCTGCCACGCCGTTTCAGCAGCGTGATCAGCTGAAACTCGGCGGCATTCACGTCGTGCCATTCGTCGACCAGGTACAGTGCCGCGTGCCACAGGTGATCCAGCGCGGCTGGATACATTGCCAGCAACCGCACGAGATCGGGAACGAAATCGTCGTCCGCCTGCCAGGCGAACTCGCCGGGTGACGGTTCGCGCAAGCGTTCATATTCGGCGCAGATTTCGATCAGTTGCACCGGCAAGTCATGCGCCTCGCTCATCTCGTGCAAGCCGACGGAACGGAAGTCTTCCTCCGCGAACTGGTGCGTCTTCAACGCTGCTTTCAGCTGCCGCAGCACTTGCAGCAGGTGGTCGATGCGGTCGGTGCTGTGCTCGATGCCGAAGTCGAAATCCGTGGCGATACCCGCGCGCTCGTAGCGCTCCCAGACCTGTTCGGCCGCCTGCACGATCCGCTCGCGCATTTCGCGCCCGGTGATCCGGGGCGGCAAGTCCAGCATGCCCACAGCCTTGAGCTTGCCCAGGTGGCGCAGTGCATAGTCAGCGACGGTGCTCACGATGATCCCCGACGGCGCGCCCTCTTCCGCGAGCTTTTGCACGAAACGCTTCCTGGCGCCGGCCGAGAAAGCCAGGCAGGCGATCGCGGCGGGTGCCAGGCCACGCGCGCACGCGTCGCGGGCGACCATGGCCATCGTCGTGGTCTTGCCGGAGCCGGCCACGGCATCGATGTGCACCACGTTGGCCCGGGAATTGAGAATGTCTGCCTGTTCGGTGCTGGGGGTGTGCGCCATGGGAGTTCCTTGCTGTCGATCGGTATCGCGGCGCCGCGCTGGCAGCGCAGCGGGTCGCCGGCGCCACTATACGTGATCGTGATCCCGATGAGAAAACCCGCAGCCCTGGTGCTTTCCTGGTGCTTTATTGCACGGCGGCGTTTTCCCGCTCCCTACGCCACCACCGCGACGGCGCGTGGGGTGCCGCCAGCGACAGGGGCGCGCCGATGACGGGCGTGGCCAATCGCTGCTCATGCCGTTCGGCCAGCGCGGCAATGCGTTCCAGTGGCTCTTGCCAGACGTGGAAAGCCAGGTCGAACGTGCCATTGTGGATGGGCAGCAGTACCTTGCCGCGCAAATCGATGTGGGCTTGCAGTGTTTGTTCCGGCTGCATGTGGACGTCTGGCCATTCCACGTCGTAGGCGCCGGTTTCGATCATCGTCAGGTCGAATGGGCCGTAACGGTCGCCGATCGCCTTGAAACCGCGGAAATAGCCGGAGTCGCCGCTGAAGAACACCCGGTGGGTGGCGCCGGCGATGACCCACGAGCACCACAACGTGCTGTTGCCATCCGACAGTCCGCGCCCCGAGAAGTGCTGCGCCGGCGTGCACGTCAGCTCGACTTTGCCCAGTTTGATGGAACGCCACCAGTCCAGTTGCCGTACCTTGGCAGCGGGCACGCCCCAATTGACCAGCAGGTCGCCAACGCCCAGTGGCGTGATGAAGTGCCGCGCCCTTGCCGCCAGCGCCAGCACGGCGGCCCGGTCGAGGTGATCGTAGTGGTCGTGCGACAGGATCACGCCTTCGAGTTCCGGCAATTCTTCCAGGGCCAGGGGCGGCGCATGAAAGCGGGCTGGACCCAGCCAGCTGAACGGCGAAGCACGGCGCGCGAAGACGGGATCGGTCAGCCACAGCCCGCCTTCCAGCTTGAGCAGCACGGTCGAGTGCCCGAGCCGCCACACGGTGTTGTCCGGTGCCGCGTCGATGGCACCTCGCGTCATCGCCTCTACGGGAATGGGTGCTGCCGGCACGGTGCCCGCAGGTTTATTGAACAGCGCGCGCCACATGATGCCGAGCATCTTGCCGAAGCCGCCGCGCTGCATTCGCGCCGGGTTGCGAAAGCGGCCGTTCTGGATTTGCGGCGAGACATGGGCGGTGGTCGGGTGCATGAGAACTCCTGTCGGCTAAAAACTACACTACACAGTGTAGTTCAAAGTGTAGCGCCCGGCATCGGAAAAGTAAACTACCCGGTGTAGAATATTGGCATGACGACTTCCCGCCTTACCGACCGCAAGCGTGCCGCCATCGTGCAGGCGGCGATTGCCGAATTCCGTGCCCATGGCTTCGATGCCACGTCGATGGACCGTATCGCCGCGACGGCCGGCGTATCGAAACGTACCGTCTACAATCACTTCCCCAGCAAGGACGACCTGTTCGCCCAGATCCTCGAAGAATTGTGGGATTGCAGCGTCGCCGCCAGCCCGGCGTTGTATGGCGCCGATCGGCCACTGCGAACGCAACTGCTGGAGTTGCTGCGCCAGAAGGTGGCCCTGCTGCGCGATCCGTATTTCCTCGACCTGGCCCGCGTAGCGATTGCCGAAGCGATCCATACGCCCGAGCGGGCACGCAGCATGGTGGCGAAACTGGCGGAAAAGGAAGAAGGCGCCGCCGCGCTGTTGCGCGCCGCCCAGGCGGACGGCAAGCTGAAAGCGGGCGATCCGGCCTTCATGGCCAATGTGCTGCAGGGACAGCTGAAGACGTTTGCGTTCTGGCCCCAGGTGGCGATGGGCCAGCCCGGGCTGGGTGAGGCACAGGAGGCCGCCGTCGTCGAGACGGCCGTCGACATGTTCCTGTGCTATTGGGGCGTGTGAGCGGCGAACCGCGTCGCATAGACGGGCGGCAGGTGGGCCGATACCGTTTGCCAGGTGCTGCCCGCATCGCCGGAAATCCACAGGCCGCCGGTCGTTGACCCCATCAGCAAGGTGGCGCCATCGCTTGCCACCGCCAGCCCATGCCGGTAGACGAGATCGTAGCAATCGCGTTGCGGCAGGCCATCGCGCTGCGTGTCGAACGTGGCACCACCGTCGCGCGTGCGGTTGACGGCCAGCGCTGCGCCAACGGGCACCCGCTGCTGGTCGGCGATGGCGGGGACGAACCATGCGGTGCCCCCATCGGCCGGATGCGCTGCGACGGCGAACCCGAACGACGACGCCGGTGCCGCCACCTCTTCCCAATGCATGCCATTGTCGATCGAGCGCCAGATGCCGCTGTGGTGCTGGCACCACAGGACGTCCGGCATGCCGGCGCAGCGGACGATGCGGTGCGGATCCTGCGCCGCGCCGTCGTGGACCAGTTCTGGCGGCATATAGCGTGCCGCCATGCCCTGGGTGCGCAGTGCCCACGTGTTGCCGCCATCGTTCGTCACCCACGCGCCGCCGCACGAAACGCCGACCAGCACGCTATTGCTGTCGCGCGGATCGACGCAGATGCTGTGGATGCCCGGCGTGTCATAGCCACCGCCGAACCATCCCGACCGGCCGGGAACGTTCCACAACGATTCGACCAGTTGCCAGCTGTTGCCGCGGTCGGCAGAGCGGAACAGGCCACCGGGCAAGGTGCCGGCCCACAATACCCCGGGCTGGTCCGGGCCGCCCGCTTCCAGTGACCAGATCTGCTTCAAGGTCCAGTCGGTCTTGTCGTCGCTGCCGTCCGGCTTCGGCGGATACACGGGCACGGCGACCTCCGTCCACTCCGTGCCGCCGGCGTCGCGCCGGTGCAGCTTGGCGCCGAAGTGGCCCAGGTTCAGCGCTGCATAGGTGGCGCCGTCACGCCCGTCGTGCAAGACGATCGATACCGGATCGCCAGGGAAGTGCGGCGCGGACAATCGCCATGCGCCCTCCTCCTTCATCAGTTCAAACAGTCCCTTGCGGGTAGCGATGAATGCTTGCGCCGTCATGTCAACCTCCGGAAAGTGCCTGCAGGATGTGGATGGTGGAATCGGGCCGGAGCGGGTCATCCAGCAAGGCACGGTCGCGGCAGCGCTGGCCGTCGATGAAGGCGACCACGTTGGCGCGCAGCCGGCCCTGGTCGTCCAGTACGTAGCCGCCCAGGCGCGGATCGGCGGCGGCCAGTTCATCGAGTGCCGTTCGTAACGTCGCCGCGTGCGTGACCAGCTGCGGCACTGGCATGAAGCGCGCCAGTTGTTGTGTGAAGATGATGAGCGCCATGGGAATCGCCTCCGGGTGCAGCGATTCTAGCGCGGTTGCCGGACGTGTTGGCCTACAATGAATCACTGACGGACGGAATGCAACACGGGAGCTGCCAATGTCGATTACCCAGCAGGAACTGGAAACCCTGATGCAGGAAGTGGAGCACGAAGACCCGATCGATTTCGCCGACCTCCCCTTCGACGAAAAGGATTTGCGGGGCATCGTTGCCAGCCATCTTTGCGAGATGGCTGGCAAGATGGAGTCGTTCAGCGAAGCGGATCGCGAGATGACGCTGCTGGCCGTCTCCGCCAAGCTGGTGCTGGAAAACCTGGTGCTGCACGTGCAACTGCTGCGGCGCAATGGCCAGCCGCTGAACGAGCAGACCGAGGCACTGCTGGCCCGGCTGCGCAATGGTGGCAGCGCGGGCTGACGTCAACGCATCATGCCGGCGGCGCAGCGGGGAAATCGGGCTTTCCAGCCATTTCAAGCCAGCATCGGGACGATTCTGATCGAATCATCCAGCGAATCCCTGATGCGGGATGCCAGGACCAGGACCAGGACCAGGACCAGGACTAGGGCTGGGGCTGGGGCTGGGGCTGGGGCTGGGGCTGCGGCAACCTGCGCGCGGCCGGGGCGATCAGCGTGATGTCGCCTTCCGCCACCGCCACGCACGGCAGCACATCGTGCGCCTGCCGCTCGTCGAACGACAGGCCGGGCCATTCGACGAGGTAGCGCACCGGACCGCCGTCGCTGCCGCACAGGCAGGTACGGCACGTGCCGTTGCGGCATGAGCTGGGCAGCTTGATGCCGGCGCGTTCCGCGGCACGCAGCAGGGTTTCGCCTTCTTCCGCATCGAACGCGAATTCCTTCGGCAGGATGCGAACCCGGCAGGTTCCCATCACGCCACCTGCCGCTTCCGCCGCAGCATGCCCCAGACTTCGACGACGGCGGTACGATTGAGCAGGCAGCTCGCCGCCACGTAGCCGGCAGCCCCTGCTGCGACCTGGATTGCCAGCGCGATGCGGCGGTCCGCTACCTGGTCCAGCATGCCGTGGATCGCTGTGACGGCGCCGCACATGGCGGCGCCGGACAGCATTGCCGGCAGCATGCGCATCGCCACTTCGCCCATCGTCAGGCCGATCACGCCCAGCATGCGATGCATGTTGATCAGCAGGACGACGGGATATACCAGTGCCCAGGCCATGGCGACGCCGAAGATGCCCCAGTGCGTGCCGGCATAGAAGGCGAGCGGCATCACCGTACAGGCGACGATACCGTTCTGCAGCGCGATGCCGGGCCGGCCGACCGCATCGGTGACTGCCGGCAGGAACTGCACCACGGTACGGAACGGCATGATCAGCGCCAGCACCTGCAGCGGCAGGATCGCCTCTTCCCAATGTTTGCCGAGAAAGACCAGCACGATGTCGCTGGCGGTTGCCGCCATGCCCCACAGGATCGGAAACGCGACCAGCGATACCAGTTCGAACGCCTTCAGCAACTGGCGACCGATCGCGGCGCGATCGTTCTGGTAGCGCGCCAGTGCGGGAAACGCGACCTGGTTCAGGATGCCGGACACCCGTTGCACCGGCAGGCTGGCCAGGTGCAGCGCAACCGAATACACCCCCAGGATCTCGCCGCCCAGCGTGCGGCCGATGATCACCGTATCGGCCTGCGTGAAGAAGAACCACAGGAAGCGCGAGGCCGACACCTTGCCGCCGAACGCGAGCAGTGACCGCATGCCCTGCCACGAGAACAGCGGCAGGTGCGGGAACGGAGCGACGATAACAACCGCAACCGTGCGGTAGAGTGCCGCGACGATGATGCCCAATGCCAGCGACCACACGCCCATGCCCCACCACGCCAGCGCGAGCGTGACGAAGGCGGTAAGCACCGATTGCGACAGGTCCAGCAGCGAGCGGGCACGGAAATTCAGGCCGCGCTGCAGCAGCACTTCGGATACCAGGCCGAACGGCGCCAGTACGAATTGCAGCGACATCAGCCGGATCAGGTTGGCCAGGTTCGGCTCGGAGAAGAAATGCTCTGCGAGCGGCGCGCACGCCACCAATAGAACGACCACGACGAAATTGACGAGCATGAACAGGCCGTAAGCCTGGCGCAGCTTTTGGGTGGACACTTCCTTGGCCTGCACCAGCGCGGGCGCCAGGCCCATCTCGACGAACATCGCGCACCACGCGAGGAACACGGAAGCCATTGCCATCAGGCCGTAGTCGGCCGGTACCAGCATGCGCATCACGATGATCGTGATAACCCAGCTGATAATCTGGCTGGCGAACTTGGCGCCGGCGACCCATTTGAGTCCGTGCAGGACGTCCTTCTTCAATGACATGCTAGGGTGTTCCTTGTTACGCCAGCTGTGCGCTCGTGGTCAGGTTGCGTGCCATGCGCAGGACGAAGCGCAACCGGCTCCTGTCCCATGGCGTGAAGCGGGGTAGCTGGAACAGGTCCGGCCGACCGCGGCTGGCGCCCCATGACGTCGACACGGCACCCTCGAAACGCAGTTCGCGTGCCATCGCGACGTGGCGCGCTTCGTAGTCCTCGCCGGGCTTGCCGTTCGGGTAGGCGAACAGCGAAACGCTGGCACCGATCATGTCTTCCAGCGCCAGCTTGCCCTGCGCAATTTCCTCGCGCGCCTCATGGTCGGCCAGGCGCGCCAGGATCGGATGGTTGACCGTGTGCGCGCCGATGCCCATGCCGGCCGCGTGCAGTTTGCGTACCTGGGCGGTCGTCATCATCAGGTCTTCCGGCAAGGCCACACCGGCCAGCGCCACCAGCCGGTCGACCTGGCGCTGACGTTCGGCCATCGGCAGATATTTCAGTTGCCCGATCAACGCGGGAATGGCCTGCCGGCGCTCGGCTGGCGTATGCAGGGGATGCTTACCAAGATCCAGTGGCGTGGCATCGAGTATTCCCTCCGGCGCGCGCCGCACCAATTCGTACACGCTGTCGTTCCACATTCGTCCGCCGTTCAGGAATCCGGTGGCGACGAAGAAAGTGGCATGCAGCCCGTGGCGCTGCAGGATCGGCAGCGCCACCTCGGCATTGTCGGCGTAGCCATCGTCGAATGTGATCGCCGCTGCGCGCGGCGGCAGCGTGCCATCCCTGGAACGCCGCACCGCTTCCAGCAGGGGCAACACGTTGAAGTGCGACTTCAGCATGCCGATCTGGGCCGAAAATTCGGCGGCATCGACCTCGCTGGGAAACAGCGGATCCTTGTGCGGAAGCACGCGGTGGTAGATCAGGATCGACAGGCCATGCCGGCCGCCGGGCGACAGGAGCGACAGCAGGCTTTTTTCCAGCAGCGGCGCAGGGGTGGCATGCGTGGCGGTAGCGGCAGCCATGCCGTATTCAGGCTGTTTCATGACGAAGCTCTTCTTCTGGGGCCGTTTCATCCGGCGGGTCGGGTTCGGGCGCAAGGGGATTGACGAGCGGTTTCGGTACCAGCACATTGCGCTCGCGCTCGACGATCAGGCGGGTCGCAGCCATGGCCGCCATCAGGTAATACGGCACGTCGAAGTAGGCGAGACTGAGGAACGCGCCGCCGACCGCGAAGCCCAGCAGGCTGACCTGGACCATGCGCGCCAGGTTGCCGGCCCATGCCAGTTCGGCGAACGGGGCGGAACGGCTGATGATGCGCGAGCCGGTCAGCCATGTCAGGATGCCGAGCGTCAGGTAAATCGCCAATCCGCCCCAGCCATGTTCGCCCAGTACCTGGAAATAAATGCTGTGCGCGGCATGAACGTCTTCGGGGATCGGCGCATATAGCTGGAACACGTAGGAATCGTAGATCTCGAAGCCGCCGCCCAGGGGCCGATCATTGGCCAGATGGAAGGCCATCCACCATGCGTTGATGCGGCCCATTGCAGACATGTCCTGTTCGTATTCGTCGATCGTGTCGATGCGTTCGTGCCACTGCTCGGGCATGAACACCATTGCGACAGGTACGCATAGGACCATCAGCGTGCCAAGCATTGCCTTGTTGCGGCTCTTCAGCCACAGGAATGCCAGCATCGCCACCATCGCGATCGCCGCGCCGCGCGAATACGAAGCGATCGACGCCAGCGCGCACAGCAGCATCGACGCGATCATCGCCCGCTTCGCCCACTTGTGCGTGACCAGCGTGTACAGGTAAAGCATCAGCGGGATCGTCATCACCAGCGCCAGTGCGATTTCATTGTTGCCGTCGATGAAAGTGCCGATCGGGCCCCAGACACGGTACTGCCCGCCGCTGCGCAGCGTGAAGATGCCGCCCTTGACGCCATAGAAACCAATGGAGATCACGACGGTCCAGATCAGCCATTCGACATGCTTGCGCTTGCGCAGCAGCATCATGACCACGATCGTCATGCCCATGATCTTCAGTACCTTGATCAATTGCGGCATGATCTGGTCCGGATGGATCGCGAATGCGGCCGTCAGGCACATATAGGCGATGAAGAGCAGGAACGTAACGGTAACGGGCGTTAGCGGATAACGGTATTTGCGGTGAGCGTTGGTGGCCATTGCGGCCACTGTCGTCACCGCGATGATGGCGGCAAACGGAAATTCGCGCGCGAAGCCCCATCCTTGCGTATGCGGATTCATCACGCTGATCCAGATCCACATCACCATGCCGAGCGACGGGCGCTTGAAGATATACGGCAACGAGCCGAACACCAGCAGTGTGATGACGAAGTCCCTCATGCGGCGACGCTCCCGGCACTGACCTTGCTGACCACATAGCGGAATTTGCCCGATTTCTCTGGAGCTATCTCGGTAACGTGCTGGACTTCGACAGTGACACCGGCACCGAGACGGGACTTGAAGCCACGCTCGATCTGGCGTTGCAGCTGGTCGAACGCCTGGGCCTCGATGGGCGTGGCCAGGACGACGTGGACGCGCGTCAGGTCCAGGCTTTCCTGCATGATCTTGAACGCTTGCACTTGCGGCAGATCGCGCAGGATGTAGACCAGGGCAAGTCCATGCATCACGGTTCCATCCTGCGCGACGAGGAAATCGGTGCTGCGGCCCTGGATCTCCTGCAGCAGCGGCAAGCCGCGCCCGCAGCCGCACTGCTGGGTACCCAGCACGCCAATGTCGCCGGTGCGGTAACGGATGAATGGAAAGTCGCCAGTGGCGAGATGCGTGACGACGATCTCGCCGGCCTCCCCACGGGGCACCGGATTGCCGTCGACGCCGAGGATCTCGACGATGATGTCCTCGGCGGTGATGTGCATACCGCCTTCCGGGCATTGGTGGGCGATGAAGCCGGCGTCGCGGCCACCGTAGCCGTTCGCGACCGGGCAACCAAAGGTGCTGGAGATTTGCGCGCGCTGTTCCTCGTACAGCCGTTCGGAAGTGACAAAGGCGACACGAATGCCCAGGTCGTCCATGCGCTGTCCCTTGGCACAGGCATGCCGCGCGATGTGCGACAGCGCCGACGGATAACCGAACAGCATGCGCGGCTTGTGGGCACGGATGCGTGCCACGAAACCGTCGAGCTTGGCCGCCGACATTTCAAATGCCGGCAGCAGGTGCGTACGCAGCAGCAGGTCGCGCAGCGCACGCACGCGGTCCTGCGCACCCAGCTCGATCGGCGAGCCCCATACGACGATTTCCGGATCGCCGATGTCGACGTTCCACCAGCGCGTGGCACGCCATTTGGCCGCCACGTCATGGCTGACGCGCTCCTTGCCGATGTAGAAGATCAGCGGCTCGCCGCTGGAGCCGCCGGTATTGAACCGGGCCAGCCCCACTGCATCGATGGCCTTCAATCGGTCGACATTGGTCCGGATGACAGTCTTGTCCATCAACGGCAGCCGGGCCAGGTCGTCCAGGCTGCGTACGTCGCACACGGGATCGAAGCCCATCTGTTCGAACAGGTCGCGGAAGTAAGGCACCTTGGAGCCGGCCCGCACCAGCAGACGGCGCAGGCGTTGCAGCTGCAGGTCACGCAGCCGCTCTTCCGGCCAATACTGCGATTCCTCGAGTTGCTTGCGCACCGCTACGCTGCGGTGCTGCTTGACGCGCTCGTGCAGCGGAAAGATCAGGTTCGCGACAAGCGCCGTATAGGGCGCCGGCCGATAGCGCGCATTCTGCATGTTCATGACTGGCTCAACGCGGTGGTGCGGGCGCGGGCGGCACGCACATTTTGATAGACGGCAAGCAGGCGCGGACGCACACTCGCCCACGTGTAGGACTGCACTTGCCGCAGGCCCGCTTCGCGCAGCGAAGCTGCCAGCGCGGGCTCGGCCGCCAGGCGCAGCACGGCGGCCGCCATCGCCTCGGGCGCTTGCGGCGGCACCAGCAAAGCTGTACGGCCGTCTTCGACAAGATACGGCACGCCACCGACGTTGGTGCTGACCACGGGCACGCCGCAGGCCAGCGATTCGAGCACGGAATTGGGCATGTTGTCGACCAGGCTTGGGTTCAGCATCACATCCGTATTCTGGTACAGGGCTGCCATGGCCGCGTTGTCGACGCGACCGGTGAAGGTAACGGCTTGCGTGATGCCCAGTTCCGCAGCCAGCCGTTCCAGTTGCTCACGCTGTGGTCCGGAACCGGCAACGACCAGCGTGGCATCCGGATGGCGTTCACGCACCAGGGCGAGGGCACGCAAGGCGGACGCGTTGTCGTAGATCGGTTCCAGGTTGCGGGCAACCAGCAGACGCAGGCCGGCACCGCTCTGCGCCTCGGCAGCCGATGAGAAACGGTCGAGATTGACGATGTTCGGCACCACCTGCGTGGCGAGACCGTACTTGCCGAACACGGCCTCCAGGAAACCCGACGGCACGATGACGGCATCCGCGCGCTCCAGGCTCGGGGCGATCCACCGGTGTGCGCGGGCGAGGAAATCATCGGCTTCGCCACCCCGGTAATTGACGACGACCGGCGTGCCGCGCAGACGGGCGATCCAGATCGCCGGCGCTGCAAACAAATGCCACGACCAGCCGGAATTGGCCATCACGTGAAATACCTGCACGCTGCCGGCAGTGCGCCACAAACATGCCAGATAGGGGAGTAGCCGTGCAACTGCACGCAGGCCTTTGATGCGCCCGATCCATGCCGGCTGATATGGCGCATTGACCTGCACGGTCGTGACCTCGATCCCTTCGCTTCGCAACAATGCGGCCAGTTGCAAGGTCTGGTTCGCCATGCCGCCGGAGGGTGGCGGCAGCGGTCCGACGAGACCGATCGACAGCGGTGTCATTTGCGCTCTCCCGTCACCAGCTTGCCATATACCTTCCGGTAACGTGCCACGCTGGCCGCCCAGTTGCGCTCACTCTCGACAAAGCGCCTCCCCTGTTGCTTCAATGCCGGCCACTGTTCCGGCGCAGCCAGCAATGCCAGCACGCGCTTCGCCAGCGCCGCGGCATCCCCGGCCGCGAACAGCACGCCGGTGCGGCCATCCTCGATCAATTCGCGGTGGCCACCCACGTCCGACGCGGCGAGCAGCCGGCCCTGCGCCATCGCTTCCAGCGGTTTGAGAGGGGTAACGAGATCCGTCAGCCGCATCTTCAGCCGCGGATAACACAGCACGTCCACCAGGTTGTAGTAGCGCTGCACTTCCGTGTGCGGCACCCGTCCCGTGAAGATCACCTGTGCCCCAATGCCGAGGACGTCGGCTTGTGTCCTCAGCGCAGCATCCTGCGGGCCGCCGCCGACCAGCAGCACGCGCAATTCGGGACGTTGCGCCAGCATTGCCGGCACGGCATCGAGCAGCACGTTCAAGCCTTCGTATGCATAGAACGACCCAATAAAGCCCAGCACGGTTTTTCCATCCAGGCCCAGCTCGCGCGCGAGCACCTCGTCGCGCGTGCCGCTCACCGAAAAATCGCCGATATCGACCGCGTTCGGGATCACTTCGACCTTTTGCGCGGGGATACCGCGGCCAACGATCTCGTTACGCAAGCCCTCGCAGATCGTGGTCGCCGCATCGACGCGCTTCAGCGCCCATGTCTCCATTGCGCGCGTGAGGCGATAACGCATGCCCCATTCCTTGCTGGTTCCATGGTCGACAGCCGCATCTTCCCAGAAAGCACGAATTTCATACACGACGGGGATGCCCAATTTACGGCCGACGAGCAATGCGGCGACCGCGTTCAGTGCCGGCGAATGGGCGTGCAGGATATCCGGCTTCACGTCCAGTGCCACCTGCAGCAGCCGGGCGGCCAGGCGGTCGATCACGGCCAGCTGGTTCAGCACCGGCATGCGCGACAGCATGCCATGGGCTGGCTCGGTACGAAAGAAGCGCAAGCCGTCCACGGTTTCGTGCGTGTCACCATTGCCGCCGTTCGCCGCTGCGTGTTTCGGGCTGGTGATATGGTGCGTGTCCCAACCCAGGGCACGCTGCTCCTGCAGGATCGAGCGGGTGCGGAAGGTGTAGCCGCTGTGCAGGGGGATCGAATGATCCAGCACATGCAGGATCTTCAACGGCCGCGCGGCGATACTGTCAATGTCGGAGGTGCCCATGTTATGCCTGCATTTCTTTTCTCAGGAAGGCTTCGAACATCAACAGCGTCCAGATCGGCGCGCTGTAGTCGCGGCGGCCGGACTGGTGATGCTCCACCATCTCGGTCAGGAAGGCGGTATTGAACATGCCGGTGGCAGCGAGGTTCGGTCCCAGCAGCGAGCTACGTACGCGTTCGCGCAGCGGGCCACGGAACCAGGCTGCCAGCGGCACCGCAAAGCCCTGCTTGCGACGGTACAGGATATCGTGTGGCAGGTACTTTTCCATGCTTTTCTTGAAGATGTACTTCCCTTCGCTGCCTTTCAGCTTCATATCCGACGGCAGGCCGGAAATCCATTCGACCAGCTGGTGGTCCAGCAGTGGCACGCGCACCTCGAGCGCGTGGGCCATGCTGGCGCGGTCCACCTTCGTCAGGATGTCTCCTGGCAGGTAGGTTTTCATGTCCAGATACTGGATCAGCGACAGCGGGTCGTCGGTCGGCGAATTGTTCGCGTGACCTCGCATCACGTCGATCGCCCGATAGCCCTGCAGGCCGGTGCGGAACGAGTGGGAAAACAGTTGGGCGCGCATCGCATCGGTCATGATCGACACGCCGTGGAAATAGCCTTCCACCAGGTCGCGCGACAGCGACTCGAACGTGCTCTTGGCACGGAACACGCGCGGTGCCCAGTCGGCCTTCGGATAATAGCGGCCCAGTGTGCCGAACAGCGGCCGGCGCAATGCCGACGGGATTCGTCCCCTGACCCGTTCTTCCGCCATCGTGTAGCGGTAGCGGCGGTAGCCGGCCAGGTTTTCGTCGCCGCCGTCGCCGGACAGCGCTACCGTTACTCGCTGGCGCGCCAGCTGGCACACGCGATAGGTGGGGATGGCCGAACTGTCGGCATATGGCTCGTCGTACAGGTCGGACAGGGTGTCGAGCAGGCCGAAGTCGTCGGTATCGACCGTTTGAACATGGTGGTTGGTGCGATACTGCTGCGCCACCTGCGCCGCGAATGCGGATTCGTCGAACGCCCGATCGCGAAAGCCGATCGAGCAGGTGTTGACGGGAGCGTTGTTGAGGCCCGCCATCATCGCCACCACGGCACTGGAATCGACGCCTCCCGACAGGAAAGCCCCCAGCGGCACTTCGGCCACCAGCTGGCTGCGCACCGAATCGCGCAGTCGTTCCACCAGCTCGCCCTGCGCGTCGCTTTCCGTCATTGCATGGTGCAACTTGAACGGAACGTCCCACCACCGTTGTGGCGTGGCCAGCGGCGCACCGACCTTCTGTACCAGCCGGAAACCCGGCGACAGCTTGAAGGCACCCTTGTAGATCGTCTTCGGCTCCGGCACGTAGCCGTAGGCGAAATAATCCTCGACAGCGCACGGGTCGATCTCGCGCGGCAGGCCGGGCAGCGAACGCAGCGCTTTCAGTTCGGAGCTGAACGCGAACAGCCCGTCCGGCAGCATCGTGTAAAACATCGGCTTGACACCCATGTGGTCACGCGCCAGGAACATCAATTGCTCATTGCGATCCCACAGGCCAAAAGCAAACATGCCGCGAAACCGTTCCACGCAAGCTTCGCCCCACTCCTCCCACGCGTGCACGATCACCTCGGTGTCGCTCTTCGTCCTGAATACGTGGCCCAGTGCCTTCAGCTCGGCCGTCAACTCGCGATAGTTGTAGATTTCGCCGTTGTAGCAAACCATGACGCTGCCATCTTCGTTGCCGAGCGGCTGCTGGCCCAGCGACAGGTCGATGACGGAAAGACGGCGGTGACCGAAGCCGACACCGGGTTCGCGATAGATGTCGCCCTCATCGGGCCCCCGGTGGAACTGGGTATCGTTCATCCGTCGCAGCAACGCTTCGTCGATGTCGCGCCGGCCCCGCGTATCCAGTATGCCCACTATTCCGCACATGATGTCACCGCCCCTCTTGTCTTGATCTTTCGTTCGCACAGGCTGTCGTACATGCCTTGGTAGGCAGCGACCATCGCCGTCATGCTGTATTTGCGGAGCACCCTTTCGCGGCCCGCGGAGCCGTGGCGCGCCGCCACTTCCGGCAATGCGGTGTATTGCTCGAGTGCCGCCGCCATCGCGCCCGGATCCGCAGGCGGCACGAGACTACCCGTGACGCCATCGTCCACCACTTCGGGTATGCCGCCTACACGCGTGCCGACCACCGGCAAACCGCTTGCCATCGCTTCGAGCGCGGAACCGGGTGTTCCCTCGGCGATCGATGACATGACGAACACGTTCAGGCAGCGCAGTATCTGTGCTACGTCCGTGCGTGCTCCCGGTAGCCAGACCGCATCCTGCAGTCCGAGCGCGGCGGCCTTGGCGCGGATCGAGTCCAGCAGCGGACCGTCGCCGACGATCGCCAGCCGCAGCGGTAGCTCTGGCCGCTGCTCGCGCAGCAGCGCAAAGGCATGCAGCAAGGTGGCATGATCCTTCACCGCTTGCACGCGGCCGACGGTGCCGATGACGACATGCTTCGGTTCAAATGGCCAACCCTGCGGACGCACCGGTTGATCGAGCGTGCGCGGGTGGAAGCGCTCGGCATCGATTCCGTTCGCGAGCATCCGGCTCTTGTGTGGGGGAACGCGGATCACGTCGCGGTTCCAGTTCTCCATTGCTGCCGAATTTGCATAGCAGCAATCGTAGAACGGCACCATCAGGCGGCGCAGCGCGTTGCGCTTGCGGTTGGTGCCGTGTGGATCGTCGTGATCCCGGCCGTGGGCACCGTTGATGCGCACCGGTACATTGGCAAGCAGCGCGGCCGGACCATACTCGACGGCGGACAGGTTGTACGAATGCAGCACTGCCGGCCGCAGTTCACGCAGCAGGCGCCACAGTGCCACATGCGTTCCAGGGGATTGACCAGGCTGCTTGTGCAGTGCATGGATGGTGACGTCGGCGCGGGTGATTTTCCTGGCGAAAGCCGGGTTGTAATCGGTCAGGCAGACAATCGCGTGCCGATATGCATTGGCTGGCATCCGGTTGATCCGCTCGACCAGCAGCGTTTCCAGGCCGCCAAAGTCGAGGCGGTAAATCAGATGGACAATGAGAGGTGCGTCGTTCATGGGTTCACTGTCGCGCGTTGGCCGCGAGCACGGCGTCGATCGAGGCGAGATGGGTTTGCAGGAAAGCGCGCAGCGCCGGGCGCGCGCTCGCAGGATCCTCATCGTATGGCGAGAATAGCATCAATACAGCGCCGTCATCACTGCCAGTCAGAAATTTTTGTTTCGTTTGCAACAATTTCCCTACGTAGTTGCTAGTGGTCGGACGGCCACCGATGTCGTACCACTGCCAAACGACGACGCGACCGCCAGGTCCCATCAGCGTGGTTTCCCGCATGACGAACGAACGGCCGGCGATGGTTTCCGCGCCGATCCCGACACCCGTCTCATGCCAGCCACTTCGCTGCGCCGTCAGCCTGTTGGTCGAGCTGATCAGCTTGCCACCATTGCCATCACGGTAGTACTTCAATACGAAGCCCACCGGCTGGTTACCGATCTGGTAGAAACGCCGCAGATTGGCGCTGGCCGGTGCAAAGTCGGGTTCCCAGTCAGTGAATGCTGGCACAGCAGGCGCCTTGGCGGCGAACGATGCCAGCGCGACCGCTGGCGGCATCGCGTTGCCGCGTTCGATATACCAGCCGTAGGCCGGCCACACACCGATACAAGCGGCAACGGCCAGCACTGCCACGCCCACACGCCCTGGCGACACCGACGGAAGTCGCTGCATGGTTTCTGCCGAAACGGCTACAGCGGCCGCATCCTCGCGCCAGAAACTGCCGAGCCAGAACAACAGCAGCATGACCAGGCCAAAGAATGCCCAGCCATAGATCAGGTGGTCGACGCCGACGGCCAGCGTCATGTTGCTGCTGTGGCCGATCATCACGATCATGTAGGCACGCAGTCCATTGGCCAGCACCGGCAGCGCCAGGGCGACGACGACGAATAGCAGGCGACGCCACGTCGACTGGTACGTCAGGTACGCGTACAGGCAACCCAATGTGACCGACGAAATGAGATAGCGCAGGCCACTGCAGGCTTCGACGACCGACCAGTTGCCGCTCGGGATGCTGAAGTTATTCCCTTCGCGTAGCACAGGAATGCCCGTCAGGCGCAAGGCGTCGACCGTGAAATTGGCCGTTATGCCGATCAGCGGTTCGATCAATCCTTCGCCAACCGGCACGCCGAACAGCAGGAATGCCAGCGGGAACGTCAGCGCGCGGGCGATAGCCTTGCCATAGACGGCCAGCACCGCCAGCGGGATCATCAAGGCAAATGCATACTGGCGCACCACCAGCACCTCACCCAGCACCGCCAGCAGCCAGCCGGCACCGCACAGCAGCAGTGCGGCCAGCGCAGGCCAGCACGGTCGCACCGGTAGCAAGGCCAATTGCGCACGTCGCCGCCAAACCAGCCACAGGGTAATCGGCACGATCACGAAGCCGTGCGCGAAGGTTTCGGAGCGTTCCCAAATCGACACGATCGACGCTGCCGTGTCGAGATAGGCGAGCAGTGGCAGCAGCACGGCCAAACCGGCGATCCACCATTGCGCCGTGGGCGGCGCATCCTTCACGGGTCGCGCAGTGGCCAGCCTGGCTTCTTCGGTGACGGTAATGGTATTCATGCCTGGTTCCATGTCGGTGAAGGAACGGCGGCCTGAAGGTGCGTGGTACCGGCAGGCTGCCGGGGTGCTTCCAGCAACGCATCGAGCGGTGCCAGCCTGGCATCCCAGCCATACGAAGCCTCGATGCGGGCGCGGGCGGCGCGGCCGAGTGCGGCCCGCAGCACACCGTCTGACAGCGCGGCAACAATCGTGTTCGCCACATCGGTGGCATGCTCGGCGAGCAGGACCTCGCTGCCTGCTGCGGCATCGATACCTTCCAGGGCCTGCGGACTGACAACGACGGCTTTCCCCATCGACATTGCCTCCAGCACCTTGTTCTGGATGCCCCGCGCCACGCGCAATGGCGCCACCGACAGCGCAGCGTGGGCGACATACGGCCGCACGTCAGGCACGGTACCGGTGACGGTCACGCCAGGCAGGTTCGCCAGCGCCTGCACTTCCGGTGCAGGCCGTGCGCCGACGATGAAAAACGACGTGTGCGGCATGCGGGCACGTAGCAGCGGCAGGACTTCATGCGCAAACCATTGAACGGCGTCTACGTTTGGCCAGTAATCCATCGCACCACAGAAGACCAGGGCGTTTTCTCCGGATGGATAGGGGTTTGCATGGACGGCATCCGGCGAAAAATAGACGGTATCGACACCGTTGCCAAACCAGCCAATGCGGCTTGCGCTTTCCGGTGCCAGGGTGCGGAACAGTGCTGCCTCGGGGGCTGAGACGAACAAAGCCGCATCGCTGTTTGCCGCCACCTCGCGCTCGTAACGCAGCAGGCGGTTCGCCTCGTAACCGTACAGCAGGCTGGCTGGCCATGATTTCTTGTCAGCGTAGGCACGCCATTTCTCGGAATCGACATCGCACAGGTCGACGACCCGGCGCACGCCGGGCACGTCATGCATGTATTGCGCCATCGGCGACGAGAACACCACGACGCGTTCGATGCCGGCATCGCGCATCGTGCGTTGCACCCAGGTGCGGGTGGACCGGTCGCTGTAATAGTCGAGGGAAAGCGCGCGATTAGCCAACAATGCGCGCAGACTGCGCAGTCGTGCGCGGGTAGGGTTCAGCGGCGCGAAATGGCTCGAGGCACACAACTGGCGCACGTTCGCCACGTATTGCCAGTCGTCCGGGTCGTCGACGAAGGTAGCCAAGTGCACCCGGTAGCGCGCAGCAAGATGCCGCAGCAGGTGCCACGAGCGGATCTTGTCCCCCTTATTCGGCGGATAGGGGATGCGATGCACCAGCAACAGCAGGTCTTCCACGGTGTTACCCCAGATCTTTGACGATGTACGGGCCCAGCGCATTGGCCAGCGGCAGTGGCAGTTTCTGCCACAGCTTGATGAACAGTCGATACTTTGGGTTCAGCGGATTTACATCGGGCAAGTCTTGAGAGACGATAAGCCGGTACTCATAAGGCAACGGCTGGGCTACGAAGCCCCAGTTCTTCTTGAAGTCATACGCACCGGTGCCACGCTTGCTGCGGCCAAAATCGAATAGGCGATAACCCTTTGCGGCGGAGGCCTGCATCAGGTTCCAATACATGAAGTCGTTTCCCGCGACATCGCGTGCGACCGGCATGCCGCCACCGTAGTACGGCAATACCTCGTCACGGAAGAAGAAGCTCAGCACCGCGGCGATCAGGCGCTTCTCCGTACCTTCGCCTTGGACGATGACGCGCACCTCGCAATCGTCACAAAATTCTTCCTTCAGCAACCGGAAATATTTTTTCGAGAACACCGGGGTTCCCAGGCGATGCACGCTGCTCGCATACGCCGTAAAGAATCGATCGACGTGCTCATCGACCTCGCCCGTCAAGCCCAGCTTGATGCCCTTGCGGACCATCGCGCGCTGCTTGCGCGGAATGGCGTTCATGTTGGCTTCATCGTCGCCACTGATCTCTTTACGGAACGTGACATACAGGTCCTTGCCCAGCCAGGCTGGATCGTTTGGATGAGCAGGTGCATAGTTGCGGTATTCGAGGTGACCCACATTCAATGATCTCGCGAGCTGAAGTGCCTCGGTGTCGAGTGCGGTGCGCGCCTCGCCGGTGCCTGCGGCCACGCCGCCGTAGACGCAAAACGGCAGCGCGATCAACGAGTGGCCGAACAGGCGGCTCTTGATCTGGGCCAGCGGCAGCACACCTTCGATCTGGCCGTCACGCTCGGCCAGGAGGAACCAGGTGCGATGGCCAAATGCTTCCTCGATCACACGCTGCCAACCAGCGCGATGAAAGAACGTGGCTTCCGGACAGGCTTGTACAAACGCATCCCAGCGCGCGCGGTCGGCACCATCTTCGCGCAGCAGGCGCACGGACAGCGGAGCGGATTGCGCGACTGGTTCGATCGTCTGCGGCGCGGCTGGTTCAGCGGGGCCGGCGGTACCTGCTTGCGCACGCTGCATGGCCTGTTCGATGATGGCGCTCATGCACGCTCCAGGAAGATGCGATCCATGCGGTCCCATTTGAAATCACGCGTCAACGCGCGGATCCGGCGGTCCATCCGCTCCAGATTGACGTAGTGTCTGAAGCGGCTCTTGGCCCCGACGCCGCCAATGCGTGGCTGGCCCGGATCGATCTCCCACGGGTGAAAATAAAAGATCGCCGGCTGTCCGTCCTTGTGGTTGACACGACGCATCAGGCGGCGCGACAGCGCATACGGTAACAAACGGAAATAACCACCGCCACCGGCGGGCAGGTTACGCTCCATCAGGCGCACGGTGGTGATCGGTACTTCCAGCAAACCATCCACGCCATTCGGGTAGAAAGCGAACCGGGGTGCGTCGGGCATGCCGTAGTGATCGTGCGCGATCGGGTAGATCGACGAACTGTAGCGGTAACCGGCTTCCTGTAATACTTCGAGCGCCCACAGGTTGGCGGGACCGATGGAGAAGCTGGGTGCGCGGTAGCCCTGCACCGGGACGCCACCAATGTCTTCCAGGATGGCTTTGCTGCGGGCCACGTCGTCCAGGAACTGTTCGCGCGTCTGGTCCGATGCGCGCAGATGCCCATAGCCATGGCTGGCCAGTTCGTGGCCACCGGCGACGATGCGTCGCACCATCGCGGGATAGCGCTCGGCAATCCAGCCAAGGGTGAAAAATGTTCCTCGAGCGCCGCCCTCTTCCAGAATCGCGAGGATACGCTCGATGTTGGCTTCAACGCGGCACTCCCGCGTTGGCCAACTGTCGCGCGCAATATGGTCGGCGAACGCGGACACCTGGAAGTAGTCCTCGACATCGATCGTCATCGCATTGCGCAGTGCAGCAGCGTCAGGCGCGGGCGCGTGTAATTGGCGTACGGGCGCGTTCATGGTAGCTCCTGGCGTTTTTCCTGCCAGCCAGCGACGAATGCGGCGATGTACGAACAGGCGTCAACAAGGCACGCGATACGATGGTTTTTTTCGCAATCGGTCATGTTCATTCATCCAAGGCTTGATTGACGCCGGCCGGCGTACTGACGATCCGCTTCAGGATCGACAGGACTGAGCCCATCGATCGTTCCAGCCGCAACATCCGCTCGTCCAGCACGGCCGGGTACTGGTTCGCGAATACGGCGCCTTCCGTATCGAGTCCAACCGAGCCTGCCATTGCTGCTGCACCTGGCTGTGTCCCTGCGGGAGGCTCGAATTCCTGCTGGATGTCGCGAATCACAGTGTCGACATCGGCGTCGGTGAAGGCATGCATCTCTTCCAGGAAGCCCATCAGCAACAGGCGGTCGCACAAGTGGTTGGTCTTGCGCGGTATGCCTCCTGTGAATTCGTAAATGGCCGCAAAGGCCGCCGGCGTGAAGGAAGGATCGCCTTTCCAGCCGACGGTGAGCAAGCGGTGCTCGATATAAGCCTGGGTTTCCAGCTCATCCATCGGTCCCAGGTGATAGGTCGCGATGACGCGCTGGCGCAGTTGCTGCATGCCGGGGTTATGCAGCGTTGCACGGAACTCTGGCTGGCCCAGCAGGAACGTCTGCAGCAATGGCTTATCGTCGGACTGAAAGTTCGACAGCATACGCAATTCTTCCACCACGCGGGGCGTCAGGTTCTGCGCTTCATCAACGACCAGCAGTGCCCGCTTGCCGGCCTGGTCGCAGCCGCGCAGGAAGCTCTCCAGGCGGGACAGCAGCGTGGTCTTGCTGGCGCTGTCCTCGAACGGCAAGCCGAACGCTGCCACCACGCCGCGCAGGATATCGTCGGCGTTGACGTGGGTATTGACGATGTGCGCGGCCACGATGCGATCCGATTCGATCTGGCGCAACAGGTTGCGCACCAGCGTGGTCTTGCCTGCGCCGACTTCGCCAGTAATCACAATGAATCCTTCGCCCTGTGCCAAACCGTATTCCAGGTAAGCCATCGCGCGCTTGTGCCCCTTGCTGCCGAAAAAGAAATGGGGGTCCGGGCGCAAGCGGAAGGGCTTGTCGGTGAGCCCGTAGTAACTCTCGTACATGGAAAGGTCTCGATCGGTCAGAAATTCATCGAAAGGGAGGCCGACACCGCGTTCTCCGCATAGGAGCTGTTCTGCAATGCCAGCCCGCCAGAGCTACGGCGCACTTCCAGACTGCCATTCAAGCGAGGCTCGAAGCTGTGTATCATGGACAGCCGGAACTGCCGGGTGTTCTCGCTGAGGTTGCCGCTGAGCGATTCGCTTCGGCTCGTGCTGGCAGTCAACGCGGCACTGGTGCGGGCACTGAGTTTGTAGCCGACGTTCAGCGACAAGCCCGTTTGATCGGTGTTGTCGTTCAGGTTTTGCTGGCTGCTGCCCAGCAGCGCGCTATCGTACTGCACCAGGGAAAGTGCCTCACGGCGCATCTTGAACAGCATGATCATGGTGGTGGTGCGCGCCGAGCGCATGGCCACCGACGCGTTGAACTGCCGCTGCAGCGTGTAGCGGTTACTGAAGTAGTTGACCGCATTCGGCAACGAGCGCGGCAGCCCCAAGGCGCGGATATACGCTTCGACGAACGCGGCGCGTTGCACCGGGTCGGGAAAATTCGCCTGGTACATCTGGCTCAGCATGGCAGCCGTATCGACGGACGAAGGCAGCACGAAGTTGCCACGACTGGTCGATACGTCATCGCTGTAATTGACGCTCCATACGGTGTTGCGGCTGCGGTGGGTCGCCGACAGGAAGTAACTGTTGCCATAGTAGCGGCGGCCAGCCGACATGCGTACGCTGGTCCGTAAGCTGGGTTCGTAGCCGAAGCCCAGTGACCAGGAAGCGCCTTTGGTCCCTTCGCCCATGCCTTCGTAATCAAACCTGTCGTAGCCGCCCGTTGCCGTCAGGCTGAATTGCCGGTTGAGCGAGTAACGCAGCGACGCCAGCGCAGTGCTGTTGATCGATTTCGGCGCAATGCCGTCCTCCAGGCTTTCACGATTCAGCTGCAGGCCCCAGCCGAGCGTCTTGAACGTCGGCCCGCTGTTAAGCGACAGATCGATCACGTCCGAGGTGCTCCGGCCGAAACCAACCAGGTCGCTGGAGACCAGGTCGTGCGTGTAGCGCAGCTGGGTCGTGGCAAAGCCACCGAACTGATGCACGATGAATGGCGACACGCGGTAGGAGCGCACCTCGGTCCGATTGGTATCGGAATACGCATTGTTATTGACGGGGCCGAACGCCGAGACCTGCGCCTGCGTGATGCCGGCTGTCGCGTCAAAAAACAGGAAATCCCGGATCAGGTCGCCTTTCGCGGTAGCGTTCAGGTTACTGTTGAGGCGATCGTTTCCCGTTGCGCGCTTGTTTGAATATGCGAATGCATTCAGGCGATATGACGCTGCCACCTGGAGCCGTGGCGTCTCGTTTGCGATCGTGACCCCAGGCGATACGGAAGTGATGAACTGACTCTGCTTTTCGTCGTCGTTGCGCAGTTGCGGATTGTCCGACCACGTTTCGCGCAATTCAACGCTTGGTTTGATCTGCCATGCCGCGCGCACTGCCGAGGGCAGCAGCGCAAGCAGCATCGCCGAGCCCAGCACGGCACAGCGGGTACGACGTTTAGCCATAGTGATAGTCGTACTTGCTCGACGTGTTCAGCTCGCGCGACTTGTTGTATACGAGGTTGACATTGCTGCAGCCTTCGAGCTGGTGCAGCGCTTCCTTGACCGCGTGCTGCGTTGTTTTCTCCGACTCGACAACAACCACGATCTGGCCCATGTGACTGGCGAGTACGTGCGCTTCGCTCGTCAGCAGCAGCGGCGGCGAATCGAAGATCACGATCCGGTCCGGATACCGATTGGCGATCTCATGCACCAGCGACTTCATCGCCTGGCTGGCCAGTAATTCGGTAGCACGTGGATTCGAGGTCCCTGCCGGCAGAATCGACAGTGTATTGACGTTGGTGCGCAGCATTACGTCGGACATGTCGAGATGATCGTCCAGCAGGATATCCATCAGGCCGCGCTGGGCCGGTAGTCCCAGCGTGCGCAGTACGGAAGGACGGGCCACGTCGGCATCGACAAGCAGCACGGTGTGATCAAGCTCCATCGCGATACTCATCGCCAGGTTGATCGACGTAAACGTCTTGCCCTCGCCCGGCAACGAGCTGGTAATCATGATGAGGTTGCCCGGGTTGGCATTGGGCTTGCGTGCGGCGAATGCGCGCTTGATCAATGGCCGCTTGATGATACGAAAATCCTCGACCAGATTGGTACGGCCGCCGGCTGCCGTGACGAGCCCTACCTCGTTCATCCGGGCCAGGTCCAGTTCGATCATGCGGGTCGGGCGGGGCAAAGGTTCTGGTGCCGCTGGCTCGGCGTTTGACAGCGCGACCGCGGGTCCCTGTGGCGGCGCCTCGACTTCTGGCAGGTCGGCTACTGCAACGTTCTGGCTGTCGGTCAACAGCTCAGGTGCGGGCGGCGCCATCTGCGTACGCACGTGGGCCAGCGGAACTGCCGGCGCTACGGGTTTGCCGATACGGTTCGCGGCTTTTTCAATGATGCTCACGTTGTAACCTGTGCTTTCCCCGGCTCAGGCTTGCCGGAAAAGGGTGAAGGCCAGTACTCCGCCATAGGCCGTAAACAGCGAAGCAACCGCGGCGGCGAAGGCATACAGGCGGCGGCGGCGGCGAACCTTCTGCTGGTCGGTCCAGTTCATGCCGATACTGCCCAGGATCGGCAAGCCCGTAACTTCGCGCAAATTGGTCTGGCTGAGGAAGGTCGGCCGGATCTGGCTCAGCAGCAGCGCGGTGCCGAGGCCAGCGACCAGTGCGCCCAGGAATACGAGCGAGTACAGGCGCGGCCGGTTTGGTCCAGCTGGCGCACTGGGCACCGACGGTGGATCGACAACTCGGAAGGTCAACATATCGGTGACCGACGAAAGGTCGCCCGACAGCTTGGCAGATTCGCGGCGTTGCACCAGCTTTTCGTAGTTATCCTTGTTCACCGCGTAGTCACGGTTCAGTTGCGCCAGCTGGGCTTCCACTTCCGGCGCCTGCGTACTCATGGATCGCATCTGCGCCAGGCGTGCCGAGTATTCACCCACCCGTGCCTTCAGGGATGCGATGCGTGCTTCCTCGACCGACAGCTGGACGTTCATTTGCTGCAGCATCGGGCTGTAGCTGGCGCCTGGATCGACTGCGCGGATCTTCTTGGCTTCTTCCTTCTTGCGTTGCTCAAGCTGGACAATCAAGCGCTTGGCCGCCACGATATCCGGATGTTCCTCGGTGAACTGCAGACGCAGCTGGTCGAGGTTCTTTTCCACTACCGAGATACGGCCATCGATCTCCGGATTCACGATCTCTCGTTCAGTCGTATCGGTGACCGGTGCCATGTCTTCGCCAGCCATCTGGCGCTTGATGGCGTTGCGTGCCTGTTCCGCCTCCAGCAGTTCCAGCCGGGCCTGGCTGATTTTTTCGCTCAGGTCGCCATATGCGGAAGCATAGTCGCCACCCTGGCGCGGCAGCAGACCCATGTGCCGAATCTTGAATTCCTTCAGCGCGTTTTCACCGGTAGCCAGCTTTTCCTCGTACATCTTGATCTGGTCATCGATGAACTGGATCGCTTTTTCCGATTCTTGTTTCTTGCCACCGAAACTGCCTTCAACAAAGATCGTCAGCAGTGATTGCACCACGTCCTTGCCCAGCTTCGGATTGGGGTTGTTATAGGAGATCGTGTAGATGTCGTCACGCTCGGTACCGATGATCTTGATCTGATTCATCAGCTCGTCAACGATCTTTTCGTGTTCCTGCGGTGTCTTGGCCGTGATGTCGAGATCGACCATCCGTAACACACGCTCGACGTTTGGTCGGCTGATCAGTGTGCGGCGCATGAACATCACTTGCTGTTCGGTATTCGGCAGTGTGGTCATACTAGCGAGCAACGGTTTCAGGATACTTTGCGTGTCTACGTAGACACGCGCCGATGCTTGATAATCATTCGGCAGCTTGAACACAACGGTCCACCCGACAACTGCAACCAGCCACGTGATCGCCACTGCATACCAGCGGTACTTGCCAATTGCTTTGAGGAAGCTCAAAAGCAGGGCCATCATTTCTGCCATCGTTAACTCGCTTTCAGCTAAGCCATTCAGGATGTTGCGCCACTTGAACCCAACCTGCAGGATGCCCTGAATATTGCTTAAATTACATCAATTACACTATCATACCGCAGAAATCATTGCCTGTTGATATTAATTTTTCTTTCCAACATGACATCCGATCGATCGTTGCAAACCGCTGACAAAACGTAAAAAAAGTTTTGTTTTTGCAACTAGTTATGTCACTGAAAGTTCATGCTTTTCTGCTATCCTCGACAGATGAACTCCGGATCCCGACTAATGTGCCGTGCCTTGATCGGCTTTCTCGCGGCCATGCTTGCGTTCGTATCGCCCGCCTACGCTGAACTAAAAGAAACAATTCCCACCATCAAGCCATCGGTAGTCGGGATCGGTACGCTGCTACGCACTCGCAGCCCGGCGATCGTATTTGTCGCTACCGGGTTTGCCGTTGGCGATGGTCTGTCCATCGTTACCAATGCCCATGCATTGCCCAATCTGGACGTAGAAAAAATGGAAACGTTGGGCATTGTCATCGGCGCAGGCGAAAAGCTCGACTTTCGTCCTGCAACGGTTGCCGCAATCGACCGCGAGCACGACCTTGCTCACTTGCGGCTGACGGGTACGCCGCTTCCTCCCCTGCGACTGGACAACAGCGGCAACGTCACCGAAGGTCAGTCCCTGGCGTTTACCGGGTTTCCACTCGGCATGAATCTGGGCCTGACACCCGTCACTCATCGGGCAATGTTGTCAGCCATAACGCCAATCGTGTTGCCATCCTTGAGTTCCCGCAGGCTTGATTCGCGTGCGATCAGCCAGCTGCAACGTCGTCCGTTCCAGATCCTGCAACTGGATGGCACTGCCTATCCAGGGAATAGCGGTAGTCCGGTCTACGATCCCGACAGCGGGATTGTTCATGGCGTGTTGAACATGACGTTTCTCAAGAACCAAAAAGAAAATGCCATCAGCCAGCCGAGCGGCATCTCCTATGCGATCCCTGTGCGCTACGTTCGGGAATTGTTGCAGGAAAAGGCTGCTGGGAAGTAAAAATTTGCACGACCGCTACCATCTCTCGTATAAAATAAGCAACACTAAATTTACACAATGAAAGTTACGAGCACGTAATATGCAATGGGTGGCGCAGGCCCTGCGGCACATACCACCATGTACCTTGCACGGCTCGTAATGACCAGACTGGAGAGTCCCGTGAAATACCAAACGCTGTTCAAATGGCTGGCAGCAGGCGCAATCATGCTGGGTGCCCTGGGCGGTTGCGCCAGTTCAGGGAATACGATGGTGGATGCCGGACCGGCGCCAGCCCCGGATTACCTGATCGGGCCAGGCGATAACGTCAGCATCATTGTGTGGCGCAATCCGGAAGTATCGCAAAGCGTGCCGGTGCGGCCTGACGGCAAGATCACGACTCCCCTGGTCGAAGATCTCGAAGCCAGCGGCAAGACCTCCACGGCACTCGCACGCGATATCGAAAAGGCCCTTGCCAAGTACATACAGCAACCGGTCGTTACCGTCATCGTCACCGGCTTCACGGGTACATACGGGGAGCAGATCCGCGTGATCGGGCAAGCCGCGCGGCCGCAAGCATTGCCGTACCGGCGCGACATGTCCCTGATGGACGTGCTGATCGCCGTCGGCGGCGTCACCGAGTTTGCAGCGGGGAACAAGGCCACGATCATTCGTAACGTCGAAGGAAAGCAACAACAATACCGTGTGCGCTTGAACGACCTGATCAAGGAAGGCGACATCTCGGCAAACGTTTCGATGCGTCCAGGGGACATCCTCGTGATTCCGGAAAGTTTCTTCTAAGTCTACTTGTCGAAAATCTTTACAGCGTCTGCGCCAGATCAATAGGAATCTTGATTTTTTTGCTTTAAGTCATTGATTTAAAAAGTCTGTACATGGAACGCGCGACCCAGGAATGATAATTGCTTACTATATTTGCAATATCTACCCGAATGTCCGACCACCCAGAAGGAAACCGACGTGGCCACCGAACAACAGCATGGCGAATCAGCTCCCGGCACGGCAGAATTGTCGTCCGAAGGCGCAGCGCGGCGCCGTTTCACCCGCGCTGGCGTTGCTGCCTCCGGCGTACTGCTTACACTGCACAGCCAGCCTGGGATGGCTGTCGAAGTATGTACCACACCGTCCGGCTCGCTCTCCGGCGGATTGCAAAGCTTCCGTGGGCCGCCGCCCACTTGTGCGGGCCGTTCGCCCGGCTACTGGAAAACACACAGCTGGCCCCGCGGGTGCGACAAGAATCAGCCATATACCCGTTTATTCAGTTGCAATAGCCTGAACGCGAAAACCTATGGCGCCACCAGCCAGTCTGCCATTCTCGAACCGAAGACTTGGGATCGAAACGGTATCGGCCGGCACCTGATTGCCTGCTACCTGAACGTGCAGGCAGGCTTGTCGTCGTTTCAAACCGTCCCCATGCTGCAGCGCATTTGGCTTGAATACCAAACCAAGGGCTACTACACGCCAACGGCCGGCGTGCGGTGGGATGGCAGGAAGATTGTCGAATACCTGCAGGGCACCATGTACTGATGGCTTCGTCGTGGCGACTCGTTCCCGGCCAGACCTTGCTGCATCGCGGCTGGGATGGCGCCTTTGTTCTGTACAACGATCTCTCCGGCGATACCCATCTGCTGGCGGACGAGGCTATGAGTCTTTTGCTGGCGCTGCGCAATGCCGAGATGACACCGGAAGAGCTGGCGGTACCGGAACTGACCGACCTGCTCACCTCGCTGTGCCGGCTCGACCTGATTGAACCCTGCTGAGCGCACATGACCACTGTTGGCAGCCTGACCCGTGCCCAGTTGGGCGAGCGCCTTGCCGGGCCCGGCATTCACCTGCGCACCGGTCGTTTTACCACGCTACTGCATTCGCCCATCAGCAGCGTTGCCGATGGCATTCACCTGCTGTATCGCGACTATCCGCTGAGCGAAGGTTTTGCTGATTTCCACCTCGATCTGGTCCGCCCGCTGACAATGCGACGCTGGCTGCGGCCCCAGGTGTCGTTGCTGTACGACGGTCGCTCGATGTTCAAGCCACTCCCCCTCGACCAGGCATTTCCGATGTTCGAATGGGGCCTGAACTGGTGCGTATCAAGCCGCGCCAACCGCTACCTGATCGTGCACGCGGCCGTCGTTGAAAAGGGCGGCCGCGCTGCCATCCTGCCGGCCCCCCCGGGTTCCGGCAAGAGTACATTGTGCGCCGCTCTGGTAGGCCGTGGCGGCTGGCGGCTATTGTCCGATGAACTGACGCTGCTGCGTCTCGGTGAAGGCGTGCTGCACCCATTGCCCCGGCCAATCAGCCTGAAAAACGCGTCGATCGGCGTCATTCGCGATTACATACCCGGCAGTGTCATGAGCCGCGCGGTCACGGATACCGTCAAAGGCACCGTGGCACATGTGCGCGCCCCGGCTGACAGCGTGGCACGGGCAAGCGAAGGCGCATTGCCCGCGTGGGTCGTGTTTCCCCGTTTCGAGGCCGGCGCCGCCATCACGGCCGAGCCGATGCCGCGCGCCGAGACATTCATGCAACTGGCCCAGAATTGCTTCAACTACAGCCTGCTTGGTGCCGAGGGATTCACCGCCCTGGCCGACCTCGTCGAGCGCAGCCAGGGATATCGGTTTCGCTATGGCGTGCTGGACGAAGCACTCGCTTTTTTCGACAGCCTGCCATGAGGCACGACCATCTCGATTCGCTGCTGACCGCCGCTCTGCGTTCACCGGAACAGCTGCCGGCGCTGGCCGCTGCCGATTGGGATTTGCTGCTGCGCCAGGCAGGCGCTGCGAACCTGCTGGCTACGCTGTCGTGCCTGCTGGACGAACATGGGCTCCTGGACCGCATCGTGCCGGCGGCACGCGAACAGCTGGAATGGGCTCGCGTGCTGGCACGCCGCCACCGCCAAGGCGTGCTGTGGGAAGTGCGGCTGATCCGCCAGGCACTGGCTGACCTGGGCGTGCCCTTGATTCTTCTGAAAGGCGCGGCTTACACGCTGGCCGGGCTACCGCCCGCGAACGGCAGGCTTTTCTCGGACATCGATGTACTGGTACCGGAAGAGCGGCTCGGCGAAGCCGAAGCGGCACTTATGCTGGCCGGGTGGGCAGGAACTCATCATGATGCCTACGACCAGCGTTATTACCGCGAATGGATGCACGAGCTGCCGCCAATGCGGCATCTGCGGCGTGCGTCGATGATCGACGTTCACCACGCGATCCTTCCGAAGACGGCGGCCCTGCGGCCCGACCCCGCACTGTTGCGTGCTGCTGCCTTACCGGTGCCCGATATGCCGGGCCTGCGCGTGCTCGCACCGGCAGACATGGTGCTGCACAGCGCCGTGCACCTGTTCAGCGACGGTGAGTTCAACAATGGGCTACGGGACCTGTTCGATATCCATCGGCTACTGAGCCATTTCGGTGCGGATCGCCGCTTCTGGGCTGAACTGGTACCCCGTGCGCGTCAGCTTGAGCTCGAACGGCCATTGTTCTACGCATTGCGCTATGGCGTGGCATTGCTGGAGACGCCTGTCCCTGAAAGCGTAAGGGATGAATTGACGGGCCCATCGCCGGCGTTGCTGGCACTGATGGATGCCCTGTTTTACCGCGTGCTGCTGCCGGACCATGACAGCTGTGGAGACCGTTTCAGCCCATTGGCGCGCTTTCTCCTCTACTTGCGTGGCAACTGGTTGAGAATGCCCCCCCTGCTGCTCGCGCGGCATCTGTTCCATAAGGCGTTTCTGTCGCCGCGCAAATCCGGACCGGAAGCCGTATGAACCTGCGGCCACGGCCGCTAGAATGAAACGACTGCTGGAGGTATCGATGGCTGACGACCCGTTGAGCAAGATTCATCAGCTTTGCCGCGCTATTCCCGCTGCCCATGACGACTTGTCCGCGCACGCCGCACTTGCAGCCGAGCTCGTAGGCGCGGAAATTTGCTCGGTGATGCTCGTTAACGGCGAAGGCGACAACGCCCGGATGAGCATTGCCGCCAGTTACGGCCCGTTGGCGCAAGATGCTGTTGCCACACATGTCGCGCGCGGCGAAGGCCTGGCAGGCCAAGTGCTGGCCAGTGGCGCCCCGCTCCTGGTCGACGATATTCTGGCTTCCCCGTACGCCGCACTGGCACGGCGACCGGACGCGCCCGGCCGCAGCTTGATGCTGGCTCCTATCCGTATCGACGGTCGTGTCGTCGGCACGCTGACTGCCAGCTGCGGCGGCGCCAAGAGCTGCTTTTGCGAGCGCGACTTGGCGTTATTGGAAACGGTCGCGTTGTTCGTTGGCCGGGCTGTGCAGATGCGGCAACTGCGCGGAATCCTTGCTTCCCGCTTTACACAACTAGCGCTCGCTCAGGAAGTGCAAGGCAGTGTCGCCACCATTGCCTATCAAAAGCCGGATCATGTCGCCCGGTTGCTGGCACGCTCGTTCTATCGCGAAATGGCCCGCGCTGGCTTCGATTCGGGTCAGATCGTCCAGGCCGCCTCTGAAATCATTGCCCAGCTCAACGGCAGCATTGCACGCCACAACGCGCGCGAAGGCCGCAAGTAAATCATGGGGCATTACTCATTGGTCGCGGCTGTCCTGTTCGTGATCACGACCGCGACGGCCAGCGCTGCAGGCGATGATATTGCCGAGCTCATTGCCGAGGCAGCCCGGTTCGAGCATGGCGAGGGCATGCCGCGCGATCCGGAACTGGCTGCCTCTTTATATTGCAAGGCAGCGCGGCTGGGCTCGGCCGATGCCCAGTACGCGCTCGGCTGGATGATTGCCAACGGCCGCGGCCTTCCACGCGACGAGGCGGCGGCATGGCGGCTGTTCTCGGCGGCGGCGGACCAGGGCCATGTCCAGGCAGTGCGTCTGGTACAAACACTGCCACCGCGATACGATGTGCCGCTGCCGGCCTGCATGCTGCCCGCCTCCTTGCCGCTGCAGGTGAATATGGATCCGGACCCTTGGGCGCGCCCCGATTACCCGGCTGCCAGCGTGCCGGTACGGCGTATTGTCGAGCGACTTGCATCGGTGTACGAAGTCGATCCCGACTTTGCGATGGCCGTTATCGCAGTCGAGTCCGGTTTTCGGGCGAATGCCGTGTCGCCGAAAAACGCGCAGGGTCTGATGCAGCTCATTCCTGAAACTGCACAACGCTTCCGCGTCGCCGATCCGTTCGACCCGGAATCGAATGTGCGAGGCGGCTTGGCCTACTTGCGTCAGCTACTGGCCTTATTCGATGGCAACGTCCAACTGGTTGCCGCCGCATATAACGCCGGTGAAGGTGCAGTGCTGCGCCATCGTGGTGTTCCACCGTATCGGGAAACCCGCGATTACGTGGCTCGGATTGCTCGCCTTTACAGCTTGCCGGTTCACCGCTATCGGGGTCGCCCCCCAGCGACCTTCCCGGCCAAGTAATCGTATTGCTACTATTGGGCCTGGTACTTGGCAGCGTATCGGGTCCCGGCACAAATGTGCTACCGCGTTGTAACGTCATCCGCTACACCATTGCGGGCAATAATTGCGCTCACGCCGCGACGACGTCGCGGCGTGAGCGCATCGTTAGCGGCGCACAAGCACTCAGCCAATCTGCAGCAGACGGCTCGCAATCCCTTGTTCTTCACGTGGCGAAAAAAAGAAAGGATATAACGACCGTTCTCCGGCGGGATGTGTGCTTGTCCCCCCCAGCTTGCGGATCTGCTCATTGACGTAATCCATGCTCACATGCAGCAAATACGCCGGCGCATCGACCCGGGGATTACTCCGCAGTTCTCCAATCTGGCCAAATCCCAGCATATTCATATAATAGCGCCTATGCCGCGGATTTACCTCGATGAATACATCGGTACATTTGTGCAGATAATGACCATAAATAAATAATATATGGAACAGCGAAGCCAGCGCGCTTTTCGACTTAACGTGTGGTGCGAAAGCAAGTTTGGTGATTTCGCAAACCTTCGCGCCACGCGCACGGAATTCGTCGATATAGTCGGAAAATACTTCATCCGCCAGGATGCCCATCGACGAATCGATGCCCAGGGTGACGGTGCCAATGACCTCTCCGTTATCGGAAGCAGCCAGAGTTATTCGGTTAGGATTGTTATCGACCCGGTGTGTGCCCGCGTAACCGCGCCAAGCATACATTTTATTAATAAGCATGCTTACGGAAACACGCCCGGCCTCGGTATCGGCAACTCGAATGCCGAAATCGGATTGATTAATAGTCACATGCGTTATATTTACAGAGTTATCTTCTTCAACAGCGCAGACTAGCGGCTTGCCGGAATCATAATCGTCCAGCAAACCAAGGTCCGCGTCGTCGTCCTTGGTAAACTCTGAGGCTATAGCACACTCCCCTGTTGCGCTGCTCGACATGAAATTTGATAACGGAGCAGTTATCAATCCGCCGGCAGCTTCAACGACTACATCATTATTTTTTATTTAAACTGATAAAACTTTTTTAATTTGATCTTGAACTTCGGAGTTTCCATGTGCGAACATTAGTAGGCACAATTACAAGACAAGTACCTTGAGGTGTTTACCCATGGTCTTCTTGGTCCTGTTACCGATAGATCTGCAATGAGATGGTAATGCACCTGAGGACTGTTAGGGCGATGTCGAGACCGCTTTTTTCAGCAAAGCGGCCATATCATGATGATTGCAATCCGCAGCATCAATGGCACTACCTCATCTCGATGTTTCTTTTCGCCAACGCCAGCATCGGCATTCCACCAACAGAGCGCAGCCAAACAGAGCGCAGCAGCAGAGGTTCGCTGTCGATACATGACGTCAGCGTACCAGCCCACCTGTCAACAACGAAATAATGCCACGAGGAACGTAGCCAATCAATAGGTCAAAGCCATCACCTGCACCATATACTGCTTCACGCTCAGGCAGTGCGGTCAAGCCGGCGAAGTACACGAAGATGAGGCAGCCACAGCAATACACGCAACGCACGCAAGCGGAAACCTGCCGTGCGCTCCAGTACCGGCCGGCCGTAACGGCGACGCAAGAAGTCTTCGACCCCAAGCAACGCAGCCTCCGCCTGTTCAGGAAACCCTCTGTAATACAGCCGGTTGACGTCATACAGCGCTCGGTCGAGCAGCTTCAGCTTTAGGCGGCGTCGATGCGCATGCGGTGTGCTGTCGTGCCAGAAGATCAAGTAGTTTCGTGCCATCAAATAAAAGTAGTAGGCTGGGCGGTCCGTCTCACGCCGCGGCATCGCATGCAGCACATGCGCGTCGTAAGCCACGGCACTGTGCCAGCCATGCACTGCCAACCGGGCACATAGCTCGTCGTCTTCGTAATAAGCAAACATTCGCTCATCGAGCTTGCCGGCATCACGCAGCGCTTTTGCCCGCAACAGCATCGCCGTTCCGGGTACCCACTGTTGGGATCGAAGTTTGCGGGCCGTCGTGCGCGCGTCGTCAACATTACTGGCGCGGCGGGTATCGAGCCGGTCCCAATCATGGAAGTTTCCGCAAAAGTACACTTTCTCGGGCTGGTCCAGGATAGCCAGCAGCGGTGAAGCAGCGCCGCAACGCTCGTCCAGCGCCATCAAGTCAAGCAGTTGCGCCAGCACAGTGGCGCTGCCCATGACGGCGTCGCTATTGACCAGCCACAGAAAGTCGTATTTCTCGTCCAGAGCATGGGCAACTGCAAGGTTGTGACCGCCTGCGAAACCATGGTTGACAGTCTCCCGACGCAGTGCCACCGGAAGGTCTGCCAGGCCTTGGGCGAGCAAGGCCACATCGGCCGATGCAGAGCCGTTATCGATGACGAGTATGTCGGCGCTGGCGCCAGCAGGCAATTCCTGGCGCAGCAGGTCGTGCACGCAATCGAGCGTTTGCCGCGCTCCGTTCCAATTCAGGATGCTGACGAGGACTTTATTCACGCGCTGCGCTCTCGCCGCAGCATCAGCCCGATCGCGAGCGGAATGAAATACAGCACGCTGCGCACGTCGATCCGCAACTGCTTCCACATCACATCGAGAAACGGCTTGCGATGTGCAACACGGTGCAGAACGTCGGCCACGAAGCTGCGCCTCAGCGCCAGCACGGCTTCGCGATTTTCCTTTACCTGGCGCTCGGTGAGCGGATACAGGCGGGCGATCGCCTTCTTGTATTTCATTTCGTAGTGCAGACGGATCAACGATTTTTCCGTGCCCCAGCCTGATCCAGCGAAAACGTTGACGCCATCCCGATACACGACTTCGCGGGCGGACGAGAACGCGATGCGATCCGTCATGCGCGACAGGTCCAGCCAGAACAGGTAATCCTCGCCGGCGTACACAAATTCCTCGCGGAAGCGCAGCGTGCGGAAGGAGCGGAAGCGGTAGACGACGGTCGACGTGCCGATCACGTTGCCACCCAGGATCTGCGACTGCATGTCGGCCTGGTACACGTGAAGATGGCGCTCGCCCGGCAGCAGTGCATGGCGGGCCGGCTCGATTTTACCGGCACGTTCAAATGCACTGACTGTCTGGTTCAGTTGGTAAAAGTCGGCGAAATAGAGATCGTAGCCGGCGCTCAAGGCGCGCAAGGCGTTGGCCAGATGTTCCGGCTCCCAGGTATCGTCTGAATCCAGGAAGGCGACCAGTTCGGTATCGGGCGAGACCTGGTCAAGTGCGGTGTTGCGGGCCGCGGCTGGACCACCGTTTTTCTGCTCGACGATGCGCACAGGCGATCGTTCTGCGGCCGACAACTGTGCCACCTCATCGCGCGCTGGGACCGGCGAGCCATCGTCGACGATGATGACATCCAGTTGTGCATCGACTTCCTGGGCCGCCACTGCGCGCAATGCCCGAGCCAGGATGCCTGGTCGGCGCTGGTAATACGGAATGACAACGGCGATCTTCACGACGTGGCCTCGTGGCATGCGGCGCTGTACCATGCGCCGGGCGGATTCATCCTCTGCATCCTTACTCCTAGGTATTGGTCAGCCGGTACGCCGGACCACGTGCCACAGGTCGCGCAGGAACGGGGCCGGGTCGGACCAGGTGAACAGGTAATAGCGCGTGGACGGGCGCAGGAAGTCACGTAAATAGCCAAACAGCTCGCCAGCCCGGGAAAACACCAGCTTTCGGTCCGCCACTGCGCCAGGCTGGAATAGCAGCCGCGCCAGGCGCTTTGTTTCCGGGATCATGAAACGGCAGCGCAGGCCGGCGCGGTAACGAGGCTGGGGTTGTGCTGCGCCGACGCCTAACAGGCTATACGCCAGCCAGGGAAAATCGGCACCGGCATGGCAAGCCAGGGGCAGGCTGCCCCAAAAACGACCGTTGATCTCCATGAGCGCTGCTTCATCGCGTTCGGGATCGTAGCGGTACTCGACCATTGCTATGCCCTCCCAGTCGAGTTCCCGCAGCAGCGCCAGCGAGCGCTCTCGCAACGCCACATGGCAATCGAGCGACACCGATTCGCAGAGGGTCGACACGCCACCCTCCGGTGGCCACTCGTGCAGCCGGCGGTGCTGGAACACGCAGTGGGCCCGGCCCTCATGCATCAGGAAGAACTGTCCCAGGCCATAACCGGCACAGTACTCCTGGATCATCGGGTAACGTCCTACCGGCTCGAATTGCCGCAGGTACTCCAGCAACTCTTTCTCGTCGTGGCAATATCGGGTCTTGTCCAGCACCAGCCCTGCACGGCGCAGCAGGATGCCGGCTTCGTTCGGTTCAGCCCATTTCAACACTACCGGAAAGCGCAGGGCCGGTGCGGCGGCGGCCGCTTCCGCAAAGATGACCGGCTGCACGGTGCGCGGTACCGGCACGCCCGCGATCGCCGCAGCGGCGTATGTCTGCCGCTTGTCCAGCACGGTTTCCATCCGGCGTGCGTCCGGGAACATCAACCGGTAGCCAGACAGTTGCGCGCGGTGCCGGTTCAGCAGAGCGATATCGCCTTCGGAGATCGCGAACAGGCACGCGGTGCCGAGCTTCTGCGCAAGTTTTTCCAGCTGCTCGAGCGTGCCTGCTGCATCGTCAGCGCGCAATATGCCTTCACTCAGGTAACGCGACGACAGCCCCGGCGCCGCGACACTGCGTGCCAGGCCGTACACAGGCACGCCACGCCGGCCAAGGCTGCGCACGATCGCCAGCCCGATCGGCGTATCGATGCCCAGCACAACCGCCGGGATGAGAGCCTGAGCGGTCATCGAGCACCTCGCGCGGCAAGCCAGCGCAATCCCTGCAATGATTGCAAGCGCGCGAGCAACCACGCGCGCAGCAGGTGCCGGCGGCCTTCGGTGACCGAGCCCACCAGCCACACGGTTACGAGAATGGCGCCCAACACCTCGATGAAGAACAGCGGGCCGCGTGGATCGCCGTCGATCGCGGCGCCGAAGAACAGCAACAGTGGCTGGTGCATCAAGTACAACGAGAAGGTATAGCCTGCCAGCCAGCGGATCGGCCGTTCCAGCGGTAGCAGGACGCGCCCCAGCAGCACCGGTGCGATGGCGCGGGCGCCGACGAAGTTAGCGGCTACGATCAGGCCCAGCAGGTAGTCGGTCAGCGCGAAGCGGGAAAAGGTCAACTGATGATGCAGCGCTTCGCCGACCAGGCTGCGCATCCACGCACTGCCCAGATCGGTCAGCCGGAAATGCTGGAATAGTGCGAATGCCAGGATCGAGGCGATGAATAATGCCAGGCCAATGGAGAACGGTGTGCGCTGCAGCAACTGCCAGCGATGGAGCACTACGCCCATCGCCCACACTGGCGCAAGCAGGAGGATCTTCGGCCCCACGATCAGTGCGCAGCCGGCGAGCAACAAGACACGCGTGCGGCCTGCGGTAAATACACATGCCGCGAACATGATGTAGTACCACATCTCGTAGCACAGCGACCAGTACGGGGTGTTCGAGAACGACATGATGGAAATCGTCCACACCTCGTTCAGCCATGCGAGGCTGGTTGCAATGCGTACCGGTGCCAGGCCATGCGTGGTCCAGCCTTCGTAGATGTCGGGACGGAGGGCTGCACCGGCGAGATCCAGCAGCGGTGTCACCAGGACGACCGGAATGGCCAGCGAATAAAAGCGCGACAGCCTGCTGGCCCAGTATTCGGATGGCGTGTTTTCGCGCTTCGCATGAATGTATGAGATCACATAGCCGGACAGCACGAAGAACACCATCACCGCGGCGTGCCCGTGATCGGACAGCGGCAGGATGTCCGTGCTGAGCCAGCGCATGTTCATGTGATAGAAGACAACCATCAGCGCGGCCAGGAAGCGTATCGCGTCGAGGTAAAGCGAGAATTCGCGACTCATCGCTACCCTCTCTTCTGCGCCGGCAAGGCGCGTGCATTGGGAATGTCGTTGGCCAGCCGCACGACGGCCTGGCGGACACGGGCAAAGCAGGTATCGAAATACGCGTCGGACAACGTGAACGGATCGTGCAGGTGCGGGAACGGTGGAGAGCACCAGTTGCCCAGCAGCGCTACCTGCACATCGTCACGGCCGCCCAGCCTGCGCGTGAGCTCGTGTACCTGGCGCACTTCCATTGCCAGCAGCAGGTCGCCCGGTTGCACGATGAAATCCTGCCAGTCGCGCGCACGATGGGCATCCATCGGCATTTGCTGTCGCGCGGCCGCGGCAAGCGCCGGATCGGGCGAACCCACGCCGGTCGTTGTCGACAGGCCCAACGATGCCGTGTGCAAGCCTTCGGCGCGCGCAACCTGCTCGGCATACGCGCTGCGGCATATATTGCCCAGGCAAACGAATACCACGCGGCGCACTGCCTGGGGGTCTTGCAATTCGAACGGTTGCAGCCGCCCTGTCGTCCGCTCCGCCCGTGCCAGCAGCAGCCGCACCAGCCCGCGCCACGTACCGAAGCGTGCGTTCAGTCGATCGCGCAGCAGGGAAATCATGCCGCCGCTCCGCGCGACAGTGCCCAGTTGCCGTAGCCGTCGTACACGACTTGCTCGGCAAGCCGGCGGACGCTGCGCCAGCCGCTACCATGCAACAACACGTTGCGCTCGTCCGGCGAGGATCCCAGTGCGCTGCCCGCTTCGCCCATGCCTGTAGGCAGGAAACGGTCGCGGTTGCCGTCGAGGTAGCGGCACAGGCGAGCCAGCCGGTCCTGGTGCAGCGCGTTGCCGCGCGCCGTATGCATGTGATCGTCGCGCCGCTGCACGTATTCGAACGGATGGGTCAGCAGCACGACCAATGGGATTTGCTGTTCATGTGCCCGCTCCAGCAACAGGCGTGTTTCTTCGAAGCTGGTGCCGGCAATCGTCAGCGTTTTCAAATGGCGGCGGCCGCCGAGCTGCCAATCCTGGAATGTCAGTACCGGCATCTCCAACACACCGTGGCGACGGTGTGCGCCACTGTACAGGCGATAGCGCGGGTCATTGCTGTCGAAGACCGCGAGGCCGACGCAGGAGCTGTAAGGAATGCCGCAACGCGCCATCGCGGCAAACATTGCGTCGTCGTGCTGCATGTTCCCCGGACGGAATACGGTCGGGGCCGGCACGCCCCACCCGGCGAACGTTTGCTGGCCCTGGCGCAGCAGTCGCACGGTGTCTTCCTCGGCGCGGCCGAAGAACTCGTCCTGCAACGGTTCGCGCTGTACACGCTCGCGCCAGTCTTCGTGCTGGAACACGGCCCAGCAGGGATGCGTATGCAGTTGCACCTCATGCCCGCTGGCGACGATGCGGCGGGCAATATCGCCCATCGGATCGCGGTCCTTGAAATAGTAACGGTGGGCCGCTTCGACAAAGAACGTGGCAGGTATGCGATGCCGGTCGAACTGGTCGAGGAGAAAACCCAGACCTTGCGAGCGGCCGCCGACCTCGCACCAGACCATTGGTTCGGCAACGGGCTGCTTGTCCGGGCTTGTAAACGCGCCGCCGATGGAAAATTCCGTGTCGATCGATATGCAGACCCGCGTGCGCATGTCAGGCTCCGGGGCGCTGGCGGAACCACTGCTCGAGCATCATCAGCACCCACACCATGGTGCCGTGGTACCCGGCATGTTCTCGCAGGTGCTTGCCGGTGAGCTGTTCAATGAAGTCGCCGCGCACGATGCCGCGTGCCTTCAGGTCCGTCAGGCTGTCCGACGCCAGGTCTTGCAGGGCCTTGTGCTCCTGCAGCCAGACGCCGAACGGCAGCCCGAATCCGTGTTTTTGCTTGCTGATGATCTGCGGCGGAAGAAATCCTTTCAATGCCTCCTTGAAGAACCACCGCAACTGGGTGCCGTTCAGTTTTTGCTGCGGCGTCAGGCCAGCGGAAAACGTCACCATCGCATCGTTCAGGAACGGGAATGCCGCTTCCACGCCAGCCAGTTCGCAGGCTTTCATGACTTTCGGCAGATCGTTGTCGGCCAGCGTGATCTTCAGGTCCAGCGCCAGCATCCGGTTGATCAGGCTTTTCGCCTCGCTGGCGCCGTAGGTTCGCGCCAGGCCAGCCAGCGGCTGGTCGATATCGGTGCCGGCCAGGAAGTCGTCGGTGAATACCTGACGCGCGCCATAGCGGCCCAGCAGATTGTAGGTTTCCAGCCGAGCCGGCATCGCCACCGACGCCTGCTCGATGTAGCTGCGCGCCTTGCGCAGCAGGGTTACCCGGTCGCCGCCGGGGAAATTGAAGATCGCCGGCTCCAGGAGCGCCTTGCGAAACAGCGACGGCACTTGCTCATAGCGTGCAAACACATGCTGCTTCGCGTATCGCTCGTTGCCGCCGAACAGTTCATCGCCGCCGTCGCCGCCCAGCATGCGCGTCACGCCATCGTTCCGGGCCATTCGCGCGCAATAGAATGCCGGCACTGCCGACGCGTTGCCGAACGGCTGGTCGCAGACGGCTGCGACCTGCGGGATGGCGGTGACCACGTCATCCGGCGTCACATAATATTCGTGGTGGTGGGTACCGAAATGGCGCGACGCAATGCGCGCATATTCCATCTCGTCGTAGCCCTGGGCAGCAAAACCGATTGAATACGTCTCGGCCGGAACGCCGCCGACATCGCACAGCATGCCGGCGATCGTCGAGCTGTCGGTACCGCCGGACAGGAATGCCCCCACCTTGGAGCCGGTCGAAGCCTCGCGTACACCATTCTTCAGTTGGGCGAGGAAATCGGCCTTCAATTCTTCGAAGGAGCGCTTGCCATCTTCCTGGAAAGTCATCCGCCAGTAAGGCCGGGTTTCCACGCGCCCCTGGCGGTAATGGAGATAATGACCGGGGAGCAGTCGCTGCTGATCCTTGTACGCGGTACCGGGTGCGGGCACCATGTGGAAGTAAACGTAATTGTAGATGCCTTGCAGGTCGATGTCGCCGCGTGCCAGTGGATGACGGATCAGCGCATCCGCCGACGACGCAAACAACAGCGCCTCGCCAGCCAGCTGCCACGTCAATGGATGCACGCCCATGCGGTCGATCGCCAGCACTGCCTCGCCTGCGTGCTCGTCGAGAATGCACAGGGCGAATGCGCCGCCCAGCAATGCGCACAATTTTTCCGGCCCCAGGTGACGTTGTGCCGCCAGCACTGCTGCCGTACCGCGAATGCTGGCCTGCTCAGCCAGCGCCGGATCACGCAGGACGGGATGGCCCCACAGCGCGATCAGCAAGCCTTCCTGGCGATGCACATCGCCAGCGCCAGCCACGGCGGCCGCGGAACGGCTGCTATCGGCCTGGTGCACGGCACTATCGTCGAACCTCGCCAGCGGCGCGGCCATCCTGCCGACCAGTTCACGGTCTTGTGCACCGTAGCCCATCCATCCACAAATACCGCTCATCGAGTACCTCGCCTGTTCGCCTGTATCACGCTACCTGTATCACGCTACCTGTATCACGCCATTACCATCACGCCATTACCATCACGCCGCTGCCATCACGCCCATGCATCGCGCCGAATGCATTGCGCCGCTTCTCTTAACCATTCATATCAGCTCAGCCGCGTCAGACCAGCACTTCCAGTGCGGCCGGATGGCTGAGGAAGCTGGCCGGACTGGCCGATACGCCATATGCCCCCGACTGCAGTACAACGACCAGGTCGCCCGGCTCCGCGCGTGCCAGGTCCATTCCGTCAGCCAGCACATCGAGCGGCGTGCACAGCGGCCCGACGACCGATGCTTTTTCACGTTCGCCGCCCTGCACGCGGTTGCCGATGACGACAGGGTAATTCTTGCGAATCACCTGGCCGAAGTTGCCTGATGCCGACAGGTGATGATGCAGCCCTCCATCCGTCACCAGATACACGCTGCCGCGCGATTCCTTGCGGTCGACGATCCGGCAGACATACGCACCGGCTTCGCCAACCAGGTAGCGGCCCAGTTCGATGACGACCTGCGCTCCTTGCAGCTGACGGCGAACGCCATCCATGACCGTATGCAAGTTGCTGCCAACGGTCGCCAGATCGAGCCGCTCTTCGCCGGGAAAATAGGGAATGCCGAAGCCGCCGCCGATGTTCAGGATACGTGGCGCGCGTGGCGCGTCCTGGGCCAGCCGCAGTGCCAGCGCGAAGGTTTTTTCATGCGCCTCGTGCAGTGCCGCCGCCTTCAGGTTCTGCGAACCGGAGAAAATGTGGAAGCCCTGGAAATCCAGGCCCAGTTCGCCGATGCGCCGCAGTAGCGCAGGCACCCGCTCCGCATCGATACCGAACTGTTTTGGCCCGCCGCCCATCTTCATGCCGGACGATTTCAATTCGAAGTCGGGATTGACGCGCACGTTGACGCGCGGCGTGATACCCAGCCTGTCGCCAATGCGTGCCGCCCGCTCGGTTTCGCCTTCCGATTCGAGGTTCAGCACAATGCCGGCAGCGATCGCGCACGACAGGTCCGCTTCGCTCTTGCCCGGACCGGCAAAGCTGATGTGCAACGGGCTCATCGGCGTATCGAGGGCAACCCGCAATTCTCCGCCGGAAGCCACATCGATGCCATCCACCAGGGAAGCCATGTGCTGCACCACCGCAGGCATTGGGTTGGCCTTCATCGCATAGTGCAGGTGCACATCGGCCGGCAGGTGCCGGCGCAACTCGGCCACGCGCGCCGTCAGCGCACCGCGGTCATACGCGTAAAACGGGGTCTGGCCGACGCGCTGCGCCAACCGGGTCAATGGCATGCCGCCGATTTGCAGGCAATCGTCGACGACGGGGAACTGCAGCAGCGGTGCGTGCTGTGGACGGAGCGCGCTCACTGCTGCTGCTCCAGAAACACGTTTTCATACTGCGTCGACAGCAGCTTGCGGTCGATCTTGCCGTTCGGATTGCGTGGCAGCGAACTGCCGGCAATGACGACTTTCTGCGGCAGCATATAGGCCGGCAGGTGCGGCTTGCACGCCGCCAGCAGATCGCCCGCCGTCAGCGCAGCGCCTTCGCGCGGGAACGCGATGACGACGATCGCCTGCCCCAGCACCGGGTGCTTGACGCCGAGAGCGGCCGCCTCTGCCACATGCTCGCGCGCATACACCACCTCCTCGACCTCGGTCGGGCTGACGCGGTAGCCTGATGTCTTGATCATCTCGTCGTTACGGCTGATGAAGTACAGGAAGCCATCCTCGTCACGGCGCACCGTGTCTCCGGACCAGACGGCCAGCTCCACCAGCGGCAGGCCGTAGTGGCGCGGCGCCACAGGCTTGAACCGCTCGGCAGTCTTGCCAGGATCGTTCCAGTAGCCCAGCGACACCAGGGCCCCGCGGTGTACCAGTTCGCCCGGTTCGTGCGGCGCGCACTCGGTGCCATCGGGCCGCAGCACCAGTACTTCGGCATTCGGGATCGCCTTGCCCATCGAATCCGGACGACGGTCCAGTTCTTCCGGCGGCAGATAGGTCGAGCGGAACGCTTCGGTCAGGCCATACATCAGGAAAGGCCGTGCGTTCGGGAGTGCCCGGCGCAGCGCATCAAGCGTGGGGCGCTGCATGGCGCCACCGGAATTGGTCAGGTAGCGCAGCGTGCAATCGCCTGGCCATGCCAGCGGCGCCAGCTGGATCCACAGGGGCGGCACCGCGGCCAGGCCCGTTATGCGCTCGGCGACAACAGCGTTGAGCACGTCGCGTGGCAGCAGATGGTTGATCAGTACGGCCGTGGCGCCCGCATGGAACGCCGTGGTCAATTGCGACAGACCGTAGTCGAACGACAGCGGAAGCACGGCAAGGATGCGGTCTTGCGGCGTATTTTCGAGGTAGCTGGCCACGCTTTGCGCTCCGGCAACCATGTTCCGATGCGACAACACCACGCCCTTTGGCTTGCCGGTACTGCCGGATGTGTACAGGATCGCTGCCATGTCGCCATCGATCGTGCGAGGCGGAGTGCGCATTTCGCCCAGGCCGCGATCGATTGCCGCATCCCACGACAGTACTTCAACGTTGTGCACCGCAGGCAGCGAGTTGCCACCGCCTACCGCCACCACCAGACGCAGATCTCGGCAGGCCGGCAGCACCTCCGCCAGCAACTTCAGGCGGTCGATCGTCGTGACCAGCACGCGCACATTGCAGTCGGCCAGGATGTAAGTGACCTGTTCGGGCTTCAGCAGTGGATTGACTGGGACAAAGACGCCGCCTGCTGCTGCCGCGCCGAACATGGCACCAACATTCTCGACGTTTTTCTCCATATACACCGCGACCCGCTCGCCTCGCTCGAGACCTGACGCCAGTAGCGCGGCGGCAGTGCGTTGGACCAGCTCGGCGAGCTCTCCGTAATTCAGGCGGCGGCTACCGTGAACAAGTGCTTCGGCACCGGGGTTCCGCCCGGCCGAGCGGAAGATGAAGTCTTGAATCAGGTCGCTCATATCATGTCCTGCAAAGGGCTGGTCCGTCATGCCACCGTTTTGTGACCATACGGAAACCTAGGCGGGAATATTAACATTTTACAATCAATTGACATCTGTTTTTTGGCAAGCTTTGCGGTAAAAATACCGCTTGCATTGTTCCAAAAACAACAATTAACGTAAATTTTTAGCAATGTTTTGATGTATCATGTGAAACGCCGTAAGTTTTATCCTGGAAATTGGCTGCAATCGAGACGACCATGGGAAAGATCAGCATTTCAGATGTAGAGCCGGTAGAGGCCAGCCCGGCAGCAGTGCAGTCCCCGCCGCTCGTCCCTGCCGACTATCCGCGCTCCCGGCTGCCTGTCGCGCCCGCATTGTCGCTCGCATCCTTTCTCCGCATGAGCGGCCCGCCGGCGCCGTCGATCCTCGACGCCGGCGAGGTCCGCTTTGTCACCAGCGGCCGCGTTGCGATTGCACTGGCGCTGAAACAGATGGGCATCGGCCCTGGCGACACGGTACTCGTGCCGTCGTACCATTGCGCGTCGATGATCGAACCCGTCATCTGGGCTGGTGCCACGCCGCTGTTCTACCGCATTCGGCCCGACACCACGGTCGACCTGGATGACATTGTCGTCAAGGCCGCCAGCGTCCGAAACGTCAAGGCGTTGATGGCTACCAATTACTACGGCTTCCACCAGCCACTGGTGGCCCTGCGCGCGTTTTGCGACGAGCGCGGCATTCAGTTGCTGGAAGACTGCGCTCACTCGTTCCTGGGTTCGCACGCCGGCCGGCCACTAGGGTCATGGGGTGACTACGCGATCGCCAGCAGCATGAAGTTCTTCCCCGTCTACGAGGGCGGCTGTCTTGTATCGGCACGCCATCGGCTCGACGGCGTAGCCCTGCAGTCCGCAGGGGCCGGCTTCGAGGCCAAGGTAATGCTGAATTCTGTCGAGAACGGGTTCGCGTACGGCAGGCTGCCACTGCTTCGTGCGCTGATGACACTGCCGATGGCCGTCAAGAACGCGCTGTGGGGTGTAATCAAGGCACGCCGCCACGGCGCTGCGCCGGCGCTGGCACCAGGATCTTCCGACGGCGGCTTCGGTTTCGATCCAGCATGGCTGACCAAGCGTTCATCGCTGTTCTCGCGGTCGATGCTGCGGCTCGTATCGCGCCGCCGGATGGGTGAACTGCGCCGCCGCAATTACCGGCACCTGTACGATGCGCTGTCGGCGCTTCCGGGCTGCCGCCCGCTGTTCGCCACACTGCCGGACGGTGTTTATCCATGGGTGTTCCCACTGTTGTGCGATGAGCCACAGGCCCTGTTCCGGCAGCTGAAAAGCGCCGGTGTGCCGGTCATCCGCTTCGGCGAGTACTTGTGGCCGGGCGTGGACGCTACCGTGTGCGAAAACAGCGTGGATCTGTCGCGCCGTGTACTGCAATTTCCCTGCCACCAGGAGCTGCGCGATGACGAAATCAAATGGATGATCGGCCAAGTGCGTAGCGCGGTCAAAGGCGAGGAAGGAGACCTGCGATGAAATGGCACCTGTACCCGGCAAGCGAATTTGCCGCCCATGCCGAGGCGTGGCGCCGGCTGAACGCAACCACCCGCGGGTCGCCGCTGCTCGAACCGGAGTTCGTGCAACCACTGCTGACCGAATTTGGCGATCCGCAGTGCCGGCTCGCCGTATGCGAAATGAACGGCGACACGGTCGCGATGGGCATCTTCCAGCCGCGCGGCCGTGGCGTATGGGAGGCGTTGCAACCATCGCAGGCGCCGATCGGCCTGTGGCAACATCGCACCGATATTCCACTCGAACGGTTGCTGCCCTCGTTGACGCGCAAGCTCCCTGGCCTGGCACTGATGGTTGGCCTGAAACAGCGCGATCCGCACCTGGAACCCCGCCCTGCCGACAGCGCCATCACCAGCACGCTCGATTACATCCGCACTGCTCATGTGCCGATCGCCGGCACTTTTGAGGAATACTGGAACGCGCGCGGCAAGAATTTGCGGAGCAACCTGAAGAAGCAACGCTCGCGGTTGACAAAGGACGGCATTGCCACGCGCATGCAGATCGACCGGTTGCCCGAACAGATGGCTGCCGCTGTCGCCGATTACGGCCGGCTGGAAAGCGCCGGCTGGAAGGCGCAGCTGGGTACCGCGATCCATCCGGACAATGACCAGGGCCGTTTCTATACGACGATGCTCGAAGCGTTCGCGCGGCGCGGCCAGGCTGCTGTGTACCGCTACTGGTTCGAAGCATCCGGCCTGGCGCCACAACTGGTTGCAATGGACCTGTGCATCGAGGGCGATGGTGCCCTGATCGTGCTGAAAACAACTTACGACGAATCGGTGCCGGCCAGTCTGTCGCCGACGTTGTTGATGAGGGAGGAGTGCTGCCAGCGGCTGTTTGACGAAAAGCAGTACGGGCGGCTGGAGTTCTACGGCAAAGTGATGGAATGGCATACGCGCTGGACCGACGAAATCCGGACCATGTACCATGTCAACCATTACCGCTGGCCGGTACTTCGCCAGCTGCATGCCGCCGCCGGCGAACGTAACGCCATGGCGCAGAGGTTGCGCGGCAAATCCGCCGCCCCTGAGCCAGTCGCCACGCGGCAGCACACCTCAACCACGGAGTAACCATGTATCTCGACGAAGTAAAGCAGATTGTCATCGACGTCCTCGCGCTCGGCCCGGCTGGCCGTTCGCTGGACGAGCATTCCGCCCTGCTGGGCAGCATCCCGGAACTGGATTCGATGGCGGTCGTCCAGTTGATCGGCGCACTGGAAGAACAGTTCGGCTTCAGCGTCGACGATGACGAGATCAGCGCCGAAACCTTTGCCACGCTGGGTAGCCTGTCCGCCTTCGTGAAGCACAAGCTCACGGCCTGACATGAGCGCCATTGCCGCCGCGCCACCGGCGCAGCCGTTATTCCTGGATGCCGGCGCGGCGGCTCGCTTCTGCCTGTACCATGCGCCCGCCGGCCCGTGTCGCGGCGCGTGGCTCTACCTTCACCCGTTTGCCGAGGAAATGAACAAGTCGCGCCGCATGGCCGCGCTGCAAGCGCGCGTCTTGGCGCAAAACGGCTACGCAGTGCTGCAGATGGACCTGTACGGTTGCGGCGACAGCGCCGGTGATTTTGGCGATGCACGTTGGGATATCTGGCTGCAGGACGCGGTGCGCGGCCTGGCCTGGCTCGAGCAGCGCAGTGGCTGCGCTGCCGGCCTGTGGGGGTTACGCCTCGGTGCCCTGCTGGCGCTGGACATGGCACAGGCGCGCCCGCTTCCTGGCCTGCTTCTGTGGCAACCGGTAACGAACGGCAGCCAGTTTCTCACCAACTTCCTGCGCCTGAAGGTGGCCAGCCAGATGCTGACGGATGGCGGGGGTGGTAAGGACGGCGGTGGCACCACCGCACTGAAACAAGCTCTCCAGGCCGGCCAGTCGCTCGAAATCGCCGGCTACACGCTCGATCCCGCCCTCGCACTGGCGATCGATGCGCGCAACGCGGAAAAATTCACACCACCGGCGTGCCCGGTACACTGGTTCGAAGTGGCGGCTGAAAGTGGCCGTTCCCTGTCGCCTGCCGCGACACGGGTCATCGCGGCGCTGGGTGCCGGGGGCGCGAACATCGCGCCCCATGTCGTCGCCGGGCCGCAATTCTGGGTCACGCAGGAAATCGCGACGTGCCCCGCACTACTCGACGCCACACTCCACTCGTTGTCCGAGCCGTGCCATGCAGCCTGACGAACAAGCACTCACGTTTCCATGCGCCGGCGAATGGTTGACGGCGATCCTGAGTCCCACCGCCGCACCCGCCCGGCGCGGTGTGCTGATCGTTGTCGGCGGTCCGCAATACCGAGCCGGCAGCCATCGCCAGTTTGCATTGCTGGCCCGCGCGCTTGCGGCCCAAGGCATACCGGCCATGCGCTTCGATTACCGCGGCATGGGCGACAGCACTGGGCCGGCGCGCGATTTCGAGGATGTCGATGCCGACCTGCGTGCCGCGATCGACCGCTTCATGGCTGCTGTGCCGGGCTTGCAGGAAGTCGTGATCTGGGGTCTGTGCGACGCGGCGAGCGCTGCGCTGTTCTATGCGCAGCACGACCGCCGGGTATCCGGCCTGGTGCTGCTCAACCCGTGGGCTCGCACGCCGGATGGGCTGGCGCGCGCCACGCTCAAGCATTATTACGTGGAGCGTCTGCTCCAGCCAGCCCTGTGGAAGAAAATCGCCAGCGGCCAGTTCGAATTCGGCAAGGCTCTGCGCTCATTTACCGGTCTGCTGCGCGCATCGCGCGGCAGTACCGCCGAATCGCCGGCGCTCCCGGCTTCGATACCAGCGGCGGAGGTATCGAGCTCCGTTCCGGCAAAGCCAGCCAGCCCAAACCTGCATGCCCGCATGCAGGCCGGATGGCAAGGTTTTTCGGGACCGATTTTATTGATCATCAGTGGCGCCGACCTGACGGCGCAGGAGTTCCTGGATATGGTGAAGGCATCGCGCCAGTGGCGAAAGCTGCTGGCCGCGTCGCGGGTACAGCAGCGCACGCTGCCGGCGGCGGATCATACATTCTCGCGACGCGAATGGCGTGACCAGGTCGCTGCCTGGACGGCAGCGTGGGTACTCGAATGCAGAGCGCCGGCATGAACCGCGTCTTGATGATTGCCTATCACTACCCGCCAATGCGCGGTAGCAGCGGTATCCAGCGCACGCTGAAGTTTTCGCAGTATCTCCCCCAGTACAGCTGGCAACCGCTGGTGCTGTCCGCCAACCCGCGCGCCTATGCCAACAGTGGCAGCGACCAGCTGGCCGAAATTCCACGAGAGGCGATCGTGCACCGCGCGTTCGCCCTCGACACGTCGCGCCATCTGTCGGTGCGTGGTCGCTACGTGGGCTGGATGGCACTGCCCGACCGCTGGGTATCCTGGTGCGTGGGTGCGATTCCGGCCGGACTGCGCATGGTCAGAAAGTACAGGCCGCAGGTAATCTGGACCACCTATCCGATCGCCAGCGCCAAGCTGATCGGCCTGGTACTGCACAAGCTGACCGGCCTGCCGTGGATCGCCGACCTGCGCGATCCGATGACGGATGTCGACTATCCCGCCGATCCGCTGACGCGGCGCTTCTATCGCTGGATCGAGGAAAAGACGGTACGCAACTGCGCGCTGGCCGTGTGTACGACACCGGGCGCGATCGTTACTTACACGAAGCGTTTCCCCGACATTCCCGCCAGCCGCTTTGCATTGATCGAAAACGGCTACGATGAAGAGAATTTCAGTAACGCGGCCGCCTCGCAAAAGCCGGCGGCGCCGGCAGGGGGCCGGCCGTTCACGCTGATCCACAGCGGAATCATTTATCCGTCCGAACGCGACCCGGTGCCGTTCTTCGAAGCGCTGGCCGATCTGAAGGCCGCTGGCGCCGTCACCGCCGCCCGTCTGCGCGTTGTGCTGCGGGCAACCGCGCACGATGACTACCTGATACCACTGATCGAAAAATATGGGATCGGCGATATCGTCAGCCTGGCCCCGCACATCGCCTATCGCGACGCGCTGGCCGAAATGCTGGGTGCGGACGGCCTGCTGGTCCTGCAGGCCACCAACTGCAATCACCAGATCCCGGCCAAGCTGTACGAATACCTGCGCGCGCGCCGGCCGGTGCTGGCATTGACGGATACGATCGGCGACACCGCCGCCGCATTACGCCATGCCGGCATCGACACGATCGGTCCACTCGATGACAAGGATGGCATCCAGGCAGCGCTGCTGCGCTTCCTGGGGCTGGCGGAAGCGGGCCGCGCGCCGCTCGCTTCCGACGAGGCGGTCGCCGCCAATTCCCGGCGCGCCCGCACGGCCGAACTGGCCCGTCTGCTGAATGCCGTAACGGTGACCGTGCCCAATGCCCAGGCGAAAGGAAGCGAAGCATGCTGACCCTGAAATCCACAGTGCGATATGTTATGCCGGCAGCATTCCTGCTGGCTGCAGCAGCCGCAGGTGCGAAACCGTATTGCGGCGATTTGACCAACGCGATCGGACCGTTCGATTATCGCGAGGCGCCACCCGATGCGCTGTACCTGGTGGAAATGGCGCACTATACCGAAGAGGTGGCCGCGGGTGTAAAAGGCAACACGGGTGCGATTGGCGGCGACCTCGATTACACCTTGCGTGCATTCCCGAACCACGTGAAGGCGTTGACGACGATGGCGATGACGGCCGCGCGCATGAAGGTCAATCAGCTGCCCAGTGCCAGGTATCCGGTCGAATGCTACTTCGAGCGCGCCGTGCGCTTCAAGCCGGACGACGGCATGGCCTGGGGCGCGTATGGCAAGTACCTCTACGGCGCCGGTCAGGAGGAGCGGGCCATGCCGCTGTTAAAGAAGGCCTACGACATGGCGCCGGATAACCCATCCGTCAATTACAACCTCGGCATCGCTTACTTCCGCGCCAAGCAGTACGACCTGGCAGTAAAACATGCAAAGGTCGCATACCAGCACGACTTCCCGTTCGACGGACTGCGCAATATGCTGGTCGGTGCCCGCAAGTGGGATGGCAAGGTGGAGCCGCTGCCGGGCAAGAAGAACGAGTCCGGCGGCGAGGAAGACGAGGCCGCGAAGACTACCCGGGAAACAGCCCCGGAAACTTCCCCCGAAACTGCACCGAAAACCGCGCCGAACACGACGCCCGATACCGCTGCGCGATAAGCGTTGGCGCGTGCGTCACCCATGGCTGGGTGCGGGATGCCTTCCTGGCCCGGCAGCAGGCGCATGACGCACCCGCACGCACCATGGAATGACCCAGCCGACGCAGGCGAGGACGACCTGGGTAATGTCGCCATACCTGCCCGGTAATGATTGCTGCAACCACTCCAGCATGAACATGCCCAGCGCCAGCACCGCCGTACCGATCACGGCACCGGCATCCTGCCGGTGAAACGGCAGCGCCTGCCGCAGCAGGCAGGCCATCGCCATCGGCGGCCACAGGAATTCCAGGATGTTCTCGAGCCCGGAAAGGTCATTCATCTGCCCTTCGAACGGTACCCAGTTGAATGACGTCTGGAGCACCTGGGCATCGCCGGGCAACAGTTCGTAGATCGCCAGCCCGGCGGCCAGCAGGGCTACGCCGGCCATTGCCAACACGTTCGGCCGCAGGCGACGCAACACCGCCAGCGCCAGCAATGCCAGTGCTACCGCCGCGAGCATTTCCAGCGACAGCACACGCCCAACCACCAGCATCTTCCAGCCGCAAACAAAGCCCGCCAGCAGCAAATACAGCCGTAGTGGCGGCCGGCCGGCATGCAGCAGGGTGCACAGCAAAATGCCGAGCGCCACCTGGTAGCACCATAACGTGGCCAACTTGCCCCAGCTGAACCAGTAGGGCTCCATCATGGAGCGGTACAGGTAACCCAGCTTGCTGCGTAACTGGGCGATGTCGAGCGACGGCACGAGTGGCGTGGTTTGCGAAAGCACCCACAAGGCAATGACGATCAAGCCCGTACTGGCCAGCGGACCCGGGCGGAACCAGCTGTCGCGCAGACGCAGGAATGTGGCGCCCGGCATCGTATGGCGGCTGACCAGCGCTCCGAGTAACCCGCCGATGACGCTGCCACCGAAGTTCATCGCCACGTCGACCAGTGACGGTACGCGCGAAGGCAGGTACTGCTGGACGGTCTCGATGCCAAGGCTGAGCGCGGTACCGGTAATGGCAGCCAGCAGCAACCCTACCGCGAACGGCAAGCGGCGGCCGCACCAGGCAACCACCAGCAGGCCGAACGGCATGTAGACCAGCACGTTCTGGATGACGTCGCCCTTGTCCAGGTACGTCGGCAGGGAATGCAGGAACGTGAGCGGCGGTGCCAGCGGCTCACCCCACGCAAATGGATACCAGCTGCCGTAGACCAGCAGCCCTGCATACAACAACAACAGGAAACCCATCGGTACCCGTCAGGCCGAGGCTACCGTGGGGCGGATCGCATGCCTGTCCATCAGGTCGTACAGCGTCGGGCGGCTGACCCCCAGCAGTTCGGAAGCCTTCACGATATTGCCTTCGACCCGCGCGAGTGCCTTGACGATCGCCTTGTACTCGGCCTCGTCGCGCACCTGGCGCAGGTTCAGCGGCTCGTCGTCGACCGGACCGATCCCCAGGCCGAGATCGTCGGCCGTGATCGCCGGACCGTCCGCCATGATCACCGCACGCTTGATGCAGTTTTCCATTTCGCGCACATTGCCCGGCCACGCATGGCGGGCGATCTGCGCCAGCGCATCGGGGCCGAAATGCAGCATTGCCCGCCCTTCCTGCGTGCAGAAACGATTCTTGAAATGCTGGGCCAGCAGCACCGCATCGCCATTCCGGTCGCGCAGCGGCGGGATCGTCAGAACGATCTCGGACAGGCGGTAATACAGATCCTCGCGGAACTTGCCGTTGGCGGCCAGCGCCTTCAGGTTCTGGTGCGTGGCGCAGATGATGCGCACGTCGACCGGAATTTCCTCGTGGCCGCCGACGCGCTCGATGACCCGCTCCTGCAGGAACCGCAACAATTTCGCTTGCAACGCCATCGGCAGATCGCCGACCTCATCAAGGAAGAACGTGCCGCCGTTGGCCAACTCCACCTTGCCCTTGGTTTGCTTGGCAGCGCCGGTGAATGCCCCCTTCTCATAGCCGAACAGCTCCGATTCGAGCAGCGTTTCAGGAATCGCCGCGCAATTGATGGCCATGAAGCGTTCCTTGGCACGCGGCGAAAGCTGGTGCAGCGCGCGCGCCATCACTTCCTTGCCGGTGCCGCTTTCGCCCAGCACCATCACCGTGGCAGAACTGGGAGCCACCTTCTCGATGTTGCGACACACCTTCAACATGCCGGGGTCGCGGCTGATCACTCCCGACAACGGCGAATCGGCCTGCCCCTGCTGCAATCGGCGTTGTTCCTGTTGCAGGCCGTGCAGCACGAAGGCGCGCTGGATCACCAGGTTGAGCAAATCCGGCTCGCACGGTTTCTGGTGAAAGTCATAGGCGCCCATGGCAATGGCCTTGACAGCGTGTCCGCGGTCCTGGTTGCCGGTGAGAACAATCACCTTCGTGTCCGGCAGCAGTCCCAGCATCTGTTCCAGTGTAGCCAGCCCTTCGGTGGCGCCGTCCGGATCGGGCGGCAGGCCCAGGTCCATCGTCACCACGGCAGGTTCGTGCCGGCGCAACTGCGCCAGCGCGGCTTCTCGATCGCCGGCAACCACCACGTCATAGGCGTCCAGGCTCCAGCGCAGCTGTTTCTGCAGGCCGGGATCATCTTCGATGATCAACAGCTTCGGTTTGGTTTGCGTCACAACAGTCCTCTTGCCGGACACCCGGCTTTATCTCCGACTCAGCTACTGATATCAGGCGGCGGCGCCCATGGCGTCAGCACCGTACAGCGGCAGGGTCACCGTAAACGTGGTGCCTTGCCCCGGTTCGCTGCGCACGTCCAGCTGGCCGCCCAGTTCATGAATATATTCCCGGCTTTCAAAGGCGCCGATGCCCATGCCAGCCGACTTGGTCGAGTCGAATGGCTTGAACAGGCGCTCGCGTACGAACTCGTCGTCCATGCCCTGCCCTGTATCACCGATTTCGACGATGACCGCGTTGTCGCTACCATCGACGCGCACCCATACCCGGCCGTCCCGCGGGGTTGCCTCGATCGCGTTCTGGATCAAATGCCCCAGCACACGCTCCAGGCGCTCACCATCGGCCAGAACGCGCAAGCCTGGCCGGCCTATGTGCAATGCCGGCTTCGGCTCGAATGCCGCCTTCAGCGCCAAGGCTCCCGTCAGTACCTGGTCCACGGCGAGAGGGCGCGCATGCTCGGCTGTGGCGGTGCGGCTCAGCTTCTGCAGCATCAGTTTCATCTTTTGCACCGAATAGCTTACCGTATCCTGCATGTCGCGCTGGAATTCGGGATTGTCGCGATGCTTTTCCGCATTCGCCGTCAGCAGCGACAACTGCGCGACGAGGTTTTTCAGGTCGTGCACGACGAATGTCGACAAGCGGTTGAACGAATCGAACTGCCGCGCCAGCATCAGCGCATTGTCGGCCTCCTGTTGCGCCAGGTAGCTGGCTGCCTGCGTGCCGGCCACTTTCAACAAGTCCAATATCTCCCAGTTCAGCGCGACAGGGCTGCGCGGCTGTTGCAGCACGGTGAAGCCGAACAACCTGCCATGCAACATCAGTGGTACTACCAGCCAGGCGCGCGGAAAGGAGCGCAGCCATTCAGGCAGCGATGGTTCGCCCGTCACCCGCTCATCCAGGTCGACCACCCACTGTTTCTGTTCTATGAAGCGGCAAAACGGCGAATCGGCGGGCTCGCTGGCCGCGGGTGGCGCCGTATGCCAATGCGCGGCCGGCTCGCAGCGCGCGTCACGCCGTATCCACAGCGCGCCGCCCGGGCTTTCCACGAGCGCCGCGAGTGCCTGGATCGTGCGTTCGCCAAGGCCGGGGCCCGGGTGCGACAGCGTACGCGTAAAGCTCAGCCACTCATCACGATAATCGTAGTTATAGCGGTAGAAATGCTTGCTGATGAAAACCTTCAGCCAGGCCCGGAAGCTACCCGAGAAGAGAATCCCCACCAACAGGATCGAAGCGCCGAACAGGAACACGAGTTGCATCAGCGAGCCCCAACTGCCCCCCACGAAACGCAGGTAGTACGCGGCCGAACTCATCGCCAGCAGATAGATCGCGGAACCAATCAGCGCCGCCGAATGGAACAGCATCCGGCGTGACACGGCCAGGTGGCCGGTCCAGGAAGCACTACGTACCAGCGACAATGCCAACAGTGGCGCGGTCAACGCATTTACCACGCCCCGCGCGGTCCACAAATCGCGGTTCAGATCGCGGAACAGCAGCATATCGCTGTACATATAGAAGTCGAAGGCAAAGATGCTGCCCAGGCCAAGGCAGGCGAACTTGATGGCCCAGCGGCTTTGTGTGCCCGCATTACGGTACAGTTGCTCGATCAGCAGCATGCCCATGACCGCTGCGCCGACGCGGCCGATCACGGTCAGCTGGAACCGCAGTCCGGCAGGCAGGGCCGGCTCGGCCACCGTGGCGACCAGCAGCAACAGGTACAAGGCGCCGGCAAACGTCAGCATGCCGCTACGGCGTGACCCGGCTGAACGCAACTGGCCCAGCATCGAAAACAGCACTGTTGTCCAGGTGGCGTTGCGCAGCAGCTCAGCCAGTTCGGCCGCGAGTTCGGGCACGATCGCGTAAGCCAGACCAACCATCGCTGCGCTCCACGACACCATCGTGGCGCATGCGACAGCAAACAGGCGGGTATGCGGCCGGCCGCGCCAGCATGTCAACAGCGGCACGCACAAGAGCGCAAACGCCAGCGCGGCGCTGGCATAGCTGAAAGAAGCGGTACTGACCGGCATCAGGACTCCGCGCGGCCGCGCAGCCCGGGGCCGCTCAGCGGCCTCCCCGGAACATGACGACCTTGAAGGTGTCGATCAACACCAGCACGTCGAGCAGCAGGCTGTTGTTCTTGACGTAGTACAGGTCGTATTGAAGTTTTTGCACTGCGTCCTCGACCGAATCGCCGTAGCCATAGCGCACTTGTGCCCAGCCCGTAATGCCGGGTTTAATGCTATGCCGCACGTTGTAGTAGGGTACGCGCTCGGTCAACTGCTCAACGAAATACGGCCGCTCGGGCCTCGGGCCGACAAAGCTCATCTCGCCCTTCAACACATTCAGGATCTGCGGCAGTTCGTCGATCCGCAGCTTGCGGATAATATTGCCGATACGGGTCACGCGTGGATCGTTCTTCGCTGCCCACTGCGGCTTGCCGCCCGACTCTGCATTGGTGAACATGCTACGGAACTTCAGCACGCGGAACACATTGCCGTTTTTGCCGACCCGCTCCTGCGAATAAAAAATCGGTGCTCGGTCTTCGATGTAGATCGCCAGTGCCGTTATCAGCATCACCGGGAGCGACACCACCAGCAACAGCAGGCTTGCGGCAACGTCGAAGCTGCGCTTCATGAAGGTACGCACCCAGCTCTGGTCGAAGCCTCCACCGAATACCAGCCAGCTCGGCTGCACGGAATCCACACGGATCTGGCACGTTTCACGTTCAAAGAACGTGGTCGAATCGGTGACGTTGATGCCGTACAGCTTGCAATCGAGCAGCTCCTTGATGGGGAACGTGCCACCACGCCGGTTTTGCACGGATACGACAATCTCGCTGACGCGATGCTGCCGTGCCAGCTGTACCAGCGATTTGCCATGATCCAGTGCCAGAAGGCGTTCGCGCGGTACGGTAATGTCTTCGCCGGGAACCGATACATAACCGGCTACGTGGTACTTGTGATAGCTGCCGCTGCGCGTTACCAGCTCACCGCATTCCTTGGCCAATTGACCGCAGCCCACAAAGATGATGCGCGACTCGAGGATCGAAAGCTCCGAACTTTTCAGGAATACCATACGCGCCAGCACGATGCCGGTGCCGGAAATGCAGAACACCAGGATCAAAATGCCGCGGCCGAAATACAGGTCCGGTGCCAGATAGAACACCAGCGTAAGGATGCAGAAGCCCATCGCGAACGAAGGCATCAGCTGAAGGAAAAACGGGTTGCGCAAGCCTTCGCTGACCTTGACCTGGTACATGCCCAGTGCGCTCATCGAAAACACGATGGCGGCCGCAAACACGCAGGCCGACATGAAGAAATGATCGAGCTTTGGCAGCACGAATTCGTCGCCGTCGAATATCCTCAACCCGGCACCGGCATAGAAAGAACCGATGAGGATCAGGACCTCCAGGAACAACAGGCTGAACACTACCTTGGATATGTAGTGGTTGGAAATTCTCAACATTTTTACCCCCCAGGGCGTACACCTAGTTCTTATTCCCGTACCGTCGGCCGCGGCTTGTGGAACTACTTTTCAGCTGGCGCTAGCCAGGTGTTGCACGTACCAATCCATTGCTTCCCTGAGCCCGGCGCCGATGTCATGCGTCGGCGCATAGCCCAGTGATTCACGCGCCCGGGTAATATCGGCCTGCGAATGGCGCACGTCGCCGGCCCTGAAGTTCTTGTATTGCGGTTGTGCGTCCTGCAGGTGGGGAAAACGTTCCTGCAGCAGTTCGCGCATCATGTGGTACAGCTCGTTGAGGCTCGTGCGCTCATTCAGCGCCACGTTGTAGACGGTATTGATTGCAGTCGACGCGGTGGCCAGCGCAGCGAGCAGATTGGCCTGCACAACGTTGTCGATGAAGCAGAAGTCGCGGCTGGTTTCGCCATCCCCGTTGATGAAAACAGGCCGGTTGCCGATCATCGCCGCCACCCACTGCGGGATTACCGCGGCGTATGCGCCTTGCGGATCCTGCCGTGGACCGAACACGTTGAAGTAGCGCAGGCCGATAGCCTCGACACCGTAGCAGCGTGCGAATACGTCGGCATACAGCTCGTTGACGTACTTCGTCACGGCATATGGCGACAGCGGCTTGCCGATCCGGTCTTCCATCTTCGGCAGGCCCGGATGATCGCCATAGGTGGAACTGGAGGCGGCATACACGAAGCGTTTTACCTTGGCGTCGCGCGCCGCTACCAGCATATTCACGAAGCCGTTCACGTTCACATCGTGCGTGCGCTTGGGATCCTCGATCGAGCGGGTGACGGAACCAAGTGCCGCTTCATGCAGCACGAAGTCGATACCCTCGCAGGCGCGGGCGCACGTATCGGCATCGCGAATATCACCTTCGATGAAATGGAAAGCGGCCCAGCACTGCCCGCCAACGGCCTCGCGCACCTGCTCGAGATTATGTCGGTGGCCGGTGGAGAAATTGTCCAGGCCAGTCACATGCTGGCCGAGTTTCAGCAGCGCCTCGGCCAGGTTGGAGCCAATAAAACCAGCAGCACCTGTCACGAGCCAGCGATATTGCCGGCCGCGAAGGTGTTCCGCCACGTTGTCGAATTCGCTCACGGCGCGCATGCCTTTATCTTCCGGCGTTTACAGGCGCCAGACGGCGTAACCCGCTTCGCGCAGACCTGACAGGGGGAACTGCGATTTGACGTCGATGAAGCAGCCGCAATCGTCCAGCTTCGATGCCAGGTCGGTGAGCGACAGCGCCAGCAGTTCCTTGTGCGAGACAGCGGCCACCACGGCACTTGCGCGGGGCAGCGCTTCCCAGCTTTCCAGCTTGATGCCGTATTCATGCATTGCTTCGTCAGCGTCGGCAACCGGGTCGTACACATGCACGTCAAGACCATACGATTGCAGTTCCGCCACCACATCCGCAACCTTCGAGTTGCGCAGGTCCGGGCAGTTTTCCTTGAACGTCAGTCCCAGTACGTTGACCTTCGCGCCCTTCACGTGGCAGCCGGTGGCGATCAGTTCCTTGACCGTCTTCTCCGCCACGAACTTGGCCATGCCATCGTTGATGCGGCGACCGGCCAGGATCACCTGAGGGTGGTAGCCGAGCATTTCGGCCTTGTGCGTCAGGTAATATGGATCGACGCCGATGCAGTGCCCACCCACCAGGCCCGGACGGAACGGCAGGAAGTTCCACTTCGTTCCAGCGGCTTGCAGCACTTCGAGCGTGTCGATGCCGATCTTGTCGAAGATGATCGCGAGCTCGTTCATCAGTGCGATGTTCAAGTCGCGCTGCGTGTTCTCGATGACTTTCGCCGCTTCGGCTACTTTCACGCTCGAGGCGCGATACACGCCGGCGGTAATGATCGATTCATACAGTTGCGCCACGGTTTCGAGCGTGGCCGCATCGTCGCCGGAAACCACTTTCAAGATGGTGGTCAGCGTGTGCTGCTTGTCCCCTGGATTGATCCGCTCCGGCGAGAAACCGATGTGGAAATCTTCCTTCCACTTGAGACCGGACTGCTTTTCAAGGATCGGGATGCATACTTCCTCGGTAGCGCCGGGATAGACGGTGGATTCGTAGACAACGATCGCGCCGCGCTTCATGTGCTTGCCGACACTCGTGGAGGCACCGATCAAGGGACCGAAATCCGGAGTGTGGGCGATGTCCACCGGCGTTGGCACGGCGACCACGATATAGTCGGCCTGCGCCAGCGCCGCAGGGTCTGTCGTCACCGTCAGGTGGCGGGCTGCCTTCAGCTCGTCCGTCGAGACTTCTCCGGTGGGATCGACGAAGCGCCTGTAATTCTCGACCTTCGTTTCCGACAGGTCAAAGCCGATCGTCGTAAGCTTTTTTCCGAACTCTACTGCCAGGGGCAAGCCCACATAGCCAAGCCCCACTACTGCAACGATTTGATCGTTTTCCATATCGGGTTCCGTCCGAGAATTACAATTTGTGTTTATGCCAACTATATATCAAAATTTTAATGTGTGCAATATTGATAACAAGAAATTTCAGTTGGCGTTCGAGAGCCCAGCGGTCGGTCGCTATCGATAGCGATCATTGTCTACTAGAAATTGCAGGAATGATACGACTAAATTTTACATTGATGGCTCGACCACTCCCAGCGCTAACGCAAGCTCTCGCTGCATGAAGGACCCGATAGTTAAATTGGCAATGCCGGAAAGCATAACCTTATTGACAACTGAGAATGTCAGGAAATTGTCGAACTGACAGTAAAAAAGTCAAAGCGTTGCGCAGGCACATCAGCTAGGTTTTCCCACAGGAAATTACCCGGCAAGTACCCAGCTTCTCGCATCACTTCCAAGCCGATTGACCCTTATCCGACTTGCCTCACGTCGTCAATTGTTGCATATACATAATTTAATTTTGTTAACACGTTTGAGTTTCCGCAGTATATGATCTCCGGTGCTGGCGCCCAGCATGATCGCGCTCGACAGTGCTATCGATAGGATGATCTATGCATTTCAGACTGAACAAAAAGCAAATGGCCGCGGCGCTTGTCGTCGCTCTTTCGGCAATCACAGGCTGCTCGAAGGATGAGTCACCCGAACAGTTGATTGCCCAGGCAAAGCAATATGAAAGCAAGGGCGACAGCAAGGCTGCGATCATCCAGCTCAAGAACGCCTTGCAGGCCAAGCCTGACGACGCCGCTGCCCGGTTAGCGCTGGGACGGCTGTACTTGAAGACTGGCGATCATGCTTCGGCCGAGAAGGAGTTGCGGCGGGCCATGGAGCTGAGCAAGAATCGCGCTGAGGTCCTGCCGGTATTCGCGAAATCCCTCCTCTTGCAAAACAAGTCACAAGAGGTACTCGACGTAACGGCCTCGACGCCCCCCGACGCCACCCTGCTGAGTTTGCGCGGCGACGCGTTCCTCTTGCTGCAAAAGCTGGACGATTCCCGTCAAGCCTTCGATAGTGCATTGAAACTGGAACCGACCAATAGCGATGCACTGAACGGCCTCGCACGCCATGCGCTGATCAAGAACGACGTCGACACCGCTGTTCGCCTGGCGGACAGCGCTATCTCGCACAATCCATCCGACGTGGATGCACTCATGTTCCGCGCCGATCTCGACAAGGCAATGGGCAAGCCGGATGCGGCAAGGGCAACGTACGACAAGGTGCTGAAAGTCAATCCGGATACGGGCGCCGCCTACCTGCAAAAGGCATACCTCGACATCGACCAGAAGAAGTTCGATGCCGCCCGCGCCGACATTGCGGCACTGAGAAAAGTAGCCCCGGGAAATGTGCTGGCATATCACGCACAAGCCCTGCTCGAGTTCACGGAAGGTAAATACAAGGAAGCGCTGGCCAGTATCCAGGGCCTCCTGAAAGTGGCTCCGGACCATATGCCCAGCCAGTTGCTGGCCGGCGCCACCCAGTTCACGCTGGGTTCGCTCCCTCAGGCCGAGCAGCACTTGAAACGATACATCGAGTCGGACCCGGGCAACATTTATGCGCGCAAGATGCTTGCATCGGTCTACGTGGGATTAAACCAGCCACAGGACGCGCTGGCCCAGCTGAAGACAACGCTCGATACCTCCACCGATACCGCGCTGCTCAACATCGGAGGCCGTGCGTACCTGAACCTGAAGCAATACGACAACGCCATTGCCACCTACGAGCGGGCGATCGGACTGAAGCCGGCGGACACGCAGCTGCATGTCGGACTCGGCCTGGCGAAAATGAGCAAGGGGGACAGCACCGGCGCGATAAAGGCCATGCGCAAAGGCCTGGAACTGAGCGCGCCAACTGCGGTCGACGCCGGCATCGTGCTGGGCATGACGCATCTGCAATTGCGCCAGTATTCCGAAGCGCTGGCCGTGATCAACCAGATGGTGCAGCGTGTGCCGAACAGTGCGCTGCTGCATAACCTCAAGGGCGGTGCACTGCTGGGCCTGAACGACCGCGCCGCCGCGCGCGCCGCGTTCGAAAAATCGATGCAGCTGGAACCGTCTTATTTCACGGCGGTCAACAACCTGGCGCGTATGGACATCGCCGACAAGAAACCGGAAGCGGCACGCCAGCGCTACCAGGCATTTGTCGACAAGAATGCCGGCAGCGCTGAATCGATGCTGGCCCTGGCCGACCTCGCACTCGCGGAAAACAAGCAGGCCGACGCCACGAAGTGGCTGGAAAAAGCCCATGCGGCCGAGCCAAAGCTGTCTGGGCCAGCCCTTCGACTGACGCAGCAGTATCTTGCCATCGGCGAAAAACGCAAGGCGCTGACGCTGATCTCCGCCATGCAAGTCGCCGACCCTGAAAACCCGATGCTTCTCGACATGCTGGGCAAGGCACACGCGGCAAACGATAACAAGATTGCCGCGCTGGAAGCCTATGGCCGGCTCGCCGTCGTGAAACCTCGCACGAGCGGCATTACGGCACGGTTGGCTGCAGCGTACGAGGAACTGGGTGAACGCGACCTTGCAGCCGATGTCTTGCGCAAGGCACATACCGAGCGTCCGGATGACGTAGCGATCAAACTGGCACGCATCGCTGTCGAAGTGCGCCGCGGTAATCATGAGCAAGCGATCATGTTCGCGCGTGAAGTGCAGGCCCGTCCGGCCAGCAAGCTTCCCGGATTGATCGTCGAAGCCGAAGTACGCGAAGCACAGCAAAAGCCGGACCTCGCGATTCCGCTCTACCAGCGCGCTTTGCAGGAAAGCAAGGGGTCTTCACCGCTGCGCATCAAGCTGGCCAATGCCTATCGCCAGGCGGGCCGTCCCGACGAAGCGTTGAGATTGGTCCAGCAGTGGCGCAACGAACGGCCGAAGGACAATGCCATCGGCGTCTACCTTGGCGAACTGTATGTCGCGCATAAGAAATACCCTGCCGCGATCGAGACGTTCACGGCCCTGCTGAAAGAGCTGCCCAACAATGGGGTCATCTTGAACAACCTGGCGCTGGCGTACCAGGCCACGGGCGATGCACGGGCGCTGGCAACCGCGGAACAAGCCCTGAAGGCGCTTCCGCAGAGCGGCGCAGCGATGGATACACTCGGCTGGATGCTGGTCGACAAAGGCGACCTTGCCCGCGGCTTGCCATTGCTGAAGAAGGCCAGCGCAGCGGAACCGGGTGCAGCCGACATTCGCTACCATCTTGCCGCCGCGCACGCGCGCAACAACGACAAGGCGGCGGCACGCAAGGAGCTGGAAACCCTGCTGGCCGAGAAAAGCGACGTCGCCCAGGCAGAGCAGGCGCGCGCCCTGCTGAAACAGCTCTGACCGCTCGGCTGCCGGCAACGGTCATGCCGGCGCCATGCCTGCCGGCGGTGTCACCCTCGGCAGCGGGATCCGCGTCCGGTCAGGGGCTGTAGCGACCGGGGGCGATGACGCCGTTCGGGTCGAGCGCTTGCTTGATCGCCCCGACCGCCTGCCAATAAGGATCGACCGGGTCGACAACGCTTTCCATCATGTCCGCGCGGGCGCGGTAAACCTCGAGCTGCCGTGAACGCAGGTAAGCATGCAGCGCATCGGCGGTCGCGCGGGCCGCTGCCGCCTCATCCGCATTGCTGCGGTCGAACAACAGGTTGATCACCGCCACCAGCGACGTGGCGGTTTCGATATTGATCGTCATGTACAGCTCGAACGGCCGGGCTACTTCCTCGAGCTCGCGGACGATCCTCGCCACCAGGGCGCCGTTCATCGGCAAGGCGGGATTGATGAAGATCAGGCCGCAATTTGTCTTGTCGAGCTGCGTGGCCGGCAGGTCGCTGCGGCCATACCGCCACAGCAGATTGTCGATCGCCGCATCGGTGGGCTGGCCGAGCGCCAGCACATGCAGTGGCCGGATCGCGGCGATGGCCGCGGCATTCGTTCGTGCCACGCGGAAAAAGCGCAGCGCGTGCATTACCCGGTAACCCAGGGCCAGCTTTTCCTCGCTCAACACGCGCACTGTCGCGATATCGCCCATCCGCTTGCGCACTTCGGCAAGATTCGCACGCACCTGCGCTGCCGTGCCGGTAACGGCCCCCAGGCTGGTCCAGTCGCCTTTGGCGATCAGCGCCAGCGCTTCCCTGGCTTCCGCAGCGGCTGCTTCAGGCGTGCGGCCGCATTCCTTTTCAAGGTAGGTAGTAATGCCGTACATCAGCGATGCATGGCTGCGCTGGCGGTTGCCGATATGCGTGACGGAGTCCATCACGGCGTCCCGTTTCAGCTCTGCGAGCCGGTCGATGAAGGCCGCAAGGTCCTTGCCGTCGCGCAGTCCGAGCGATACCGCGACGGCCTGCGGGCGCTTGGGGACCAGGCGGAAACAGGCACTCGTCACGATGCCGCAGTTACCCTGGAAAAACAGGCCGTCCAGAATCGGGCCCAGCCCGTAAGGATGGCTGTGCGCCAGCGGCGATGCTTCGCCGAGCCGGCGAAAACCGGTACGCACGAGCTCACCGGTCCCCATGACGACTTCCAGGCCGAACAAGTCTTCCTTGCGCGGACCGAAATAGCCCACGCCGCGGTCCAGCGCATTGCCGATGATGCTGGTCTCGCGTGCCGAACCGGTAGCGTTGAAGGCAAGATCGGGGTGATGCTGTTGCAGCCAGGCATACAGTCCCTGCTGGGTGACGCCGGGCTCGATGACGGCCACCGGATTGCCGCGCGAGATCTCCGCTGCATTGCGGATCGCCGTCATCCGGCTGAGATCGAGTTGGATACAGGTTGGCCGAACGGGAGACGCGCTCCCATAGCCGAAGTTGAGGCCGGTCGAGACGGGGTTGATGGTCCATCCCCGGCGATTGGCAAGCCGGACGATGCGCTGTACCTGGGCGGTGGTGCGCGGCCGCAGGATGCGCCCTCCCGGTTGCGCCAAGCCTGTAACGTTGGAAGTGTCTGCGGTATGTCTTGGCATGATGACCAATCGGGATAGAGGCCATCAGTGTACCTGACCGGGCTCCGCCCAGACCACTCGACATGTGGTCCACACCGGGCGGTTCGGGTAATGGAGGTTACGTGAGGTGTGGCACGCCCAGGCTGTCAAGAGTGCGCCCATGCCGGGCGCACATGAAAAAAGCCCGGGTATACCCGGGCTTGCTGAAGGACTGAATGCCTCGCGATTATTGCAGACGTTTGCGGCGTGCGGTCACACCCATGGCCAGCAGGCCCAGGCCGACCAGCAGCAGCGATTCCGGTTCCGGCACGGCCTGCAGCTGGATCGTCGAGTTCGATGCCTGGTTGATCACCAGGCTGTAGCGGTTATTGGCTACTACACCGATGGTCTGGGAAAGGATCGTGCCTGCGCTGTCATGCAGGGCATTTTCATCAAAGCCCGTGGACTGGAAGCCTTGATTCAGTGCCTCCGGGCTCCAGTTCAGCAGCGTGACACCGGTCGTCAGGTTGCGCAGCGTCAGGTTGAAGGTGATGGCGCCGGAAGCCAACGAATCCTGGTTTGCCGGCAGCAGCGCATCGACGAATGCGCTGACGAACGCATCATAGGTCAGTGCAAATGCCAGGTCAGCCGTGGTACCCGCCACGAAGTCGGTGATGACCGTCACGCCGTTCAGAATCGTGGCATTGGCGCCGCCCGATGCGTTCGGGGTATCGGCCGACGAGTCAGCGCGGGTCAGGCCGTTCGCACCACCAGCCAGTGCGTTGCCCGTGATATTCATGTCGCCCAGCGCGAAGTTACCGACGTTCTGTACGAAGTTCGCGGTCGTGTTGTTCTCGGCCGAACCGCCGTAGATGGCATTGACCGTGCCAGCATCCGGGCCAGCGGCGCGGTATCGCACGTCGACCGCGGCGGTCGTGCCGTCGGTGCGGGTGTCCGTGATACTGGCGTCACCGATCCCGACACCTGGCGAGCCGTTATAGTTCGACGCAGCAGTACCGGTACGCGAATCGCTGGTGATCCGGATCTGGCTGGCGAATGGGCTCGGGGCCCCGGTGATAGGATCCACCACCAGCAACTGGGAAATGGACAGGTCGGCCATGCCCGCCACGCCTGCGAATGCTGGCGTAACGCCGATGGCGGACAGGACGACTGCGGCGAGCACTGATTTGAGTTTCATGATTTCTCCTGGAAATAAGCGGTTGGTCTTGCCTCAATGATATTAAGCATAGACTGTGCCAGACTTGGCCCCGTAATAAAATCAACCACTTATCGCAGCAACTTGTTATTCCAGAAATCGACTGTAAAGTTTTTCGACAGCATAATTTGCGCAATTCCCAAGTCCTGCCCCGTCATAAATCAACACAGCACATGAGCTAGAGCAAATCTCTCGCGATCCAACAACTAGTCGGCCGGGACGACATGCGCCGCATCCGGCGCTTTGCCCAGCTTGAGCAGGTAATAATCGCCGCTGCGGCGCAACGAGCCCTCCTGTGGCCACACCGGCATCTGTTCGAACTCGCGGGTAAATGCACTGCGCGCAGCGGGCGGTGCCGGACGGACAGTGTCGAAACCGAGCACCCGCAAATACGCGGCGATGCGCTGGAGATTGCCTTTGTCCCAGCCAAAGAAGGAGCCCCTGGTCACGCCGGTCTGGGCGGCGGCGAACAGGGAAACCCGCTCTTCCGGGCCGTGGCCGTAGGCGTCGAGCCAGATCGGCTTGCCGGTCTCGTCGCCGCCGCGCAGCAGCAGCAGGCGGCGGCCGATGTCGAAACCCATGAAGCGGTCCTGGTGCTGGACCAGGGTCGCGGTGGCGATGTATTGCGACGTCAGGTTGACGATTTGCAGCTGGAACAGCGCAAAGACCACCAGGCTGGCGATCCAGGCAACCCCGCGCTGGTACGTGAAGGCCAGCAGCGCGCACAGCCAGATGACATAAGGCAAGGCCACCATCGCCCGCAGCGGCAGGCCGGCCGGCCCGGTCAGCAAGCACAGCAGGAAAGGCGTTCCCAGCAGGACAGCGAACAACAGCAAGTTCGGCAGCGTCACGCCTGGGCGGGCGCGCGCCACCGCGATCGCCGCGCAGGCCAGTGCCACGGCCGCAACCGGCATCGCCGCACCGAACTGCCCGGCCGAGCCGGAATAAATCGCCCAGGCCTGCAACGCAATCGAGCCCACCAGCCAATACGGCGCTTTCAGATTGTCGAGATTGATGAAGCCGGCCACGTATTCCGGCCGGGTACCAGAGACACCCAGTGCCAGCTTGTTCAACACGAAATACAACAATGCCCCCGCCACCAGGCAGACACCGCCGTGAAAAATCCGCAGGCATGCCTGCCGCCATGGGAAGGCGGCATCGCCCTCGATCGAACGGCACAGGGCCACGCCGATCGTCCCGCAGGCGAACAGCAGCAGCAGGGTCTGGTAGGCGCCGGCGCATAAGGCCAGCAACAGGCCAATCGCCAGCAGCCTGCCGGCCTCGTGGCGAGAGAAGCGGCGCAGTGCATCGGGTGGCGCTTCCGCCTGCAGGCACAGCGCGGCAACGGCCAGCAGGAAACCGATGCCGGTTGCCGGCACATTGGCCGAAAATTCCTCGATCAGCCACCATGTCGGGTAAGTGACGAACAGGCAGTAGGCGCTGTAACTGCGCCAGCCCGGCGTCATGCCATGGGCACGCACGAGCAGCATGTGCGTCAGCGCCAGCATGACGGCCAGGAAAACATAAGGACTGAATGGAAGGGATGGCTGCGGGAAAAGCAGCGTCTCTACCAGATAAGTGGTGAAGCGCCCCTGGGAGATCCAGATCTCGCTGCTGGTCCGCACTGCCGCCAGTTCATCATCGATGGACGGCGAGTAATTCGTCAGGAAGTAAGCATTCGCCAGTATGCCGATCAGCGTCAGAAGAAGCAGTTCCCGCCAGCTGAAGCGCTGGCGTATCAGCCAGGCACTAAACGAACTCATCGAACTTTCCAGCCAAGCCCGCCCTTTATGCATACCTGTGCGATATCAGTTCGACGTATTCGTCATAGCTGCGGATGTAATCGGCACTGTCGTAGTGGTGCGATGCGAACACCAGCAAAATGGCATCGCTCGAGTATTTGTACTGGATGCCCCAGGTCATCGGCGGCAGGTACAGCCCCATGGTGGCGGCGTTGAGCACGAATTCCTCGCGCTTCCTGCCATCGAACGCCACCACATGCACCGAACCCTTGATGGCCACCAGGAACTGATGGCACTCATGGTGCGCATGCTCGCCGCGCGTTTCCGCGGTCGGCACGCCATACACAAGGAAATAACGCGCCGGCACGAATGGAATATCCCGTTCGAATTCGCCCACCGACAGGCTGCCGCGAATATCCGCTGCTTCCTTCATCTTGTGCAGGGTCACGCCGCGGACATCGGTGGCGCTGACATTCAAGCCCGCTCCCCTGGCACCCGGCGGAGCGGCATCGCCGACGGGCACCGGCTTGGCATCGACATAGCCGACGATCTTGGCCGGGTTGCCCACCACGATGGCATTGGGCGGCACCGAGCGGGTGACCACGGCGCCGGCGCCGATCATTGCTCCCTGCTCGACAGTAATGCCCGGCAGGATGGTGGCATTGGCACCCACCGAGGCACCGCGCCGGATGATGGTGCGAGCAAATTTCTCGGGGAATTTTTTACTGCGCGGGAAGATGTCATTGGTGAAAGTGGCGTTCGGTCCGACGAACACGTCGTCCTCGAGCGTGACACCATCCCACAATTGCACGCCGCATTTGATCGTCACGCGGTCCCCCACGCGCACATCGTTCTCGATGAACACGTTGTCGCAGACATTGCAGTCCGCGCCGATACGCGCTTCCGGCAACACATGGGCGAATGCCCATACTCGAGTGCCCTTGCCGATATGCGGCGACTCGCACATGGCGCGCTCGTGGATGAAATAATCAACGTTGGTGTGCATGTACATGGGCGCCCTCGAATACGTGGGATTGGCGGTAGATGGCGTTGGGCCGCTGCTTGGTGTTTTCATAGGTGCGCCAGGCATAGACGCCGACGATGCCGAGACCGAACAGGTTGATGGAACCGAGCAGGGCCATCGTCAGGATGGTCATTGCGTAACCGGGCACGGCGATCAGCCCGTTGAGACGGGCCACCACCACCACCACGGCAAGTGCCGTCACGAGGGCAGTGCCGGCGGCGCCCACGCGGATCAGCAACTTGATGGGCAGGTCGGTAAACGAGAACGCGCTGTCCATCAGGTACTTCCATTTCTTCCTGAAGGTCCAGCCGGACTTGCCATGCTGGCGCTCCAGCCGTGTATAGGGCACCACGCTGCGGCGGTAACCGACCCAGAACAATTGCCCGATCAGCGACGAATGCCGCTCTTCGAGCGTGAGCAGGGTATCGCGGAAATCGCGGTTGCAGCCGAACATGTCGACGCCCCCTGGAGGAACGTCCGGCATCACATATTTGCGGTACAGCCACCAGAAAGCGCCCGACATCAGCCGCGAGGCCAGCGGATCGCTGCGCCCCTCGCGCACGCCGACGACCACATCGGCTTCATCGCGCTGCAGGATGTCGTTCATCCGCAACACCAGTTCGGGCGGTTCCTGCAAGTCGGCCGCCATGACGGCGAAGCGGTTGCCCTTGGCAAACTGCAAGCCCATGCGAATGGCGGCAAAGGAGCCGAAATTGCGCGACAACAGGACCAGTTGCGACCGGAAGCGCTGTTGCGGCAGCTGTTTGCGCAACAACACATAACAGTTGTCGGGGCTGGCATCGACGACGAAGACGGTTTCGAAATCGCCGCCAACGCTGTCGTTCAGCCGGGTAACCGCGGCCAGCAGTTCCGGCAGCGAGCCTTCATTCCCGTAGACAGGAACAATCAGGCTGAGCATTTTAGTGGCCGGTGCCGAAGTGGCCGCGCACCGCCGCAATGACGCGCTCGACACATTCGTCATCGAGTCCCGGGAAGCAAGGCAGCGTGACGACCGAGCCGCTGGCGGCTTCCGTCACCGGCAATGCAACGTTGTCAGCCTGCGCGTAGGCCGGCTGCAGATGGTCGGGCACGGGATAGTGGATATCGGTGGCGATGCCGGCGGCGCTCATGCTGGCAATGAAAGCGGCGCGGTCCGGTACCCGGATCACATACAGGTGGGCGACGAAATCGTCGCCGTTCGAAGCTGGCAACCGGATGGGAAAGTCCGCAAAGGCAGTGGAATAACGGGCAGCGATGGCGCGGCGCCGGGCATTCCAGTCGTCGAGCATGGGCAGCTTTTCGCGCAGCACGGCGGCCTGCAACTCGTCGAGCCGGCTATTGCGTCCGCCCGCTTCGGTCACATGATATTTCTTGCCCCAGCCATACTGGCGCAGGCGGCGGGCCCGGGTATCGAGTTCCTTGTCGCTGGTCGTGATGGCGCCGCCATCGCCGATGGCGCCAAGGTTCTTGGTCGGGTAGAAACTGAAGCAGGCCAGGTCGCCGAAGCTGCCGGCGCGGATGCCATTGTGGATGGCGCCATGCGACTGGGCGCAATCCTCGATCAGGGGCACCCGGGCTTTCGTGGCAAACGCGGCGATCCGCTCGATGTCGGCCATCTGCCCATACAGGTGCGTGACGATGACGGCATCGACGCCCGTGGGCAGTACCGCCTGCAGGGCCGCAGGGGCCATCGTGAGCGTGGCATCATCGACATCCACGTAGACCGGCTCGGCACCCACGGCGTGCACGGCGGTACTGCCATAAAACCCCGCATTGGCCACCAGTGCTACCCGTTTCCCCGGGCCGATGCCCAGCGTGCGCAAGGCGATTTCCATGGCGTCCGTGCCGTTCGCCACCGAAATGCACGATTCGACACCCAGGTAGGCGGCAAATTCCGCTTCGAAGGCGGCCACTTCGGCGCCGAGCACGTACCAATTCCGCTCCAGTACGCGTTGCAAGGCTCCGGCCAGGTCCACGCCTTCATTGGCGATCTTCGATGAAAAAAGCGGGACATGGATGACCATTTGTTACCCTTATACTTATTCCGAAGAAATACGCTCAGTTGATTATACGACAATTTCCGGGCGTGAAAAGAGGCATCGGCAAGACCGTCGAAAGGCTGCTCAGCAAGGCATTTAGCGGGTTTCCGGCGATTCCGCAGCGTAGTGCGCACTTGGCATGGGCGTGGGCTGCCGCCACGCCTCGCATCACCAAAAGTAGCAATTTGAAAGTCAGCGTGCCTTGCTGCAACCCACGAACAGCAGACCAGCGGCGATCGGAACAAGGGCATCCGAACATGCGGCAGTCGGCCAACGGTATATCGGCAGCGCGGGAAAGTCCGGAATCAGCGCGGGTTTAAGACAGAGAGGATGCGGAAGGGTTAACGCAGGGAGTGATGCAGGTGTAATGAAGGAGATGCGACGCAGGAAGTTGATGCAGGAAGTTAATGCAGGGAAGGCGAGGAAGGTTACTTGAGGGTTACTCGAACAGAAACCATGTCTGCCCGGATACCGAATACCCTCGTAACGCATTGATTCTATTGGTGCGGCTGGCTGGGATCGAACCAGCGACCCTTGGCTTCGGAGGCCAATACTCTATCCACTGAGCTACAGCCGCACGGAGACCCGAAGGATACCGGCTTTCGTGCCGCGCGTCTATCCGAAAGCACAAGTATTTTGCTTATGAAGATCGTGGCTGCCACGTGAAGCCGTACGCAGCGGCCCGTTTCCGGCACGGCCGAGTTGTTTCCCGCGCCATAATTTTGGGACTATAATCAGCCGGTTTCTCGGCGAGAAGTCTGCCATACCCAAGTACCCCGATGTTTACAACATTCACGCGCTGGTCCACCAGCCACTTGTACTAAGGAAATCATGAGCGACGCACACCACGAGCACCAATCCCTCATCCGGACTCCGAAGCAACTTGCAGCAGCGGTCATCGCATTCTTCCTCGTCACCATCTTCGGCATCATCCTGCTGGTCCAGTTCGTCACTCAGCAAAAATTGACCGGTGCCGGATCCAATGCCATGTCAGCCGAAGCCATCGCAGCCCGCCTGAAACCCGTCGCCGACGAAGGCTTTACTTTCAAGGATGCCAGCGCGCCGAAGGTATTGCAGACCGCCGAGGCGGTCTATACGTCGACTTGCCAGGCATGCCATGGCGCCGGTATTGCCGGCGCGCCGAAAACAGGCGACAGCGGCGCCTGGGCAGCCCGGATCGCGCAGGGTTACGATACGGTCCTCAAGCATGCGGTCGAAGGCTTGCGCGCCATGCCGGCCAAGGGCGGCAACCCGGACCTGGACGATATTGAAGTCGCGCGTGCCGTGGTATTCATGGCCAACCAGTCCGGTGCCAAATTCAAGGAGCCGGAAGTGCCTGCCACTGCCCCTGCTACCGCCGCCCCTGCCGCTGCCGAACCTGCAGCCCCTTCCGCGACTGCGCCCGCCGCAGCCGCGCAAGCGCCGAAAGGCTGACCTGCGATCCGCAACGGCGCACCGCAGGGGAACAAGATCCCGGCACTGTGCGCCCTTGATGACCGAAGCCGGCACGACCCTTTCTGAAGATTGTCGAGCGTGACGGGACCTGCCCGCAAGGACAGCCGGAATGGTGTGCTCTTTTCCCCTCGATATGCGACAAAAACCTTGTCATCAGCCTGTATCCACAATCTTCACGATTCTTGAGGCTGGCTTCGGTATATCATCGCTGCAATGCGGGCCTTGCAACTGTACATGAGGTAACGCAACGAATATCGACTATCAACGGAGGGGAAGTCATGGCAACCTTAAGTGAAAGGGCAAATGCCTCCGGGCCAGGAGAGCATCTCGACGATGCTCTCGGGCTGAAGAATGATTTGCCAGTCTCGGAGGCCGAACCGGCCGGCAATCTGCAAAACATCATCATTGATACCAAGACCTTCGGCATCCGTCTCGCCGATACCGACGAAGGCCGCAATTCCGCCAGCCTGCTGATCAACAAGATGTATGCCTGGCGCGGCTATGGCTCGACCCACAAGGTCGAATCCAACCCCAACCGCATCACACTGGCCGCATCGGAGAAAAACGGCAGCACCATCGGCACCGTTACGCTGGGAATCGATTCGTCGTCCGGCCTTCTGGCGGACGAGATTTTCAGGGACCACGTCGATGCACTGCGCGATGGCGGCGCTCGGGTCTGTGAGATTACCAAGCTGGCGTTCGATCACACCGTTCGGTCGAAACACGCGTTGGCAGCACTGTTTCACACGCTGTTCATCTACTCGTATCACATCCATGACCGCACCCATGCGCTGATCGAAGTGAATCCGCGTCACCGCCGCTTCTACGAAAGCATGCTGGGGTTTAAGCGTGTCGGGGCTGTGAGGGAGAACCCGCGTGTGCAAGCTCCTGCCTATCTGCTTGCCGTCGAACTGAACGAGATGGCGGAACAGATAAGGCAATTCGGCGGCACCGCCGACAAGCCTTCCGGCCAGGCGCAGCGATCGCTGTTTCCCTTCTTCTTCTCGTTGCGGGAAGAAGCCGGTATCGTGAATCGCCTGAAGTCGATTTCCTGACCGTCGCGGTCACGGTCCGGGTCACAATCCGCGGCCGCAGTCCAATGATGGGCGCCACCCGCGCACGGCCCGCATGAAGACCCCGGCGGCCCGCACCTTCGCAGTCATGGCACCGGCCATGCAAAAAAATGCCCCGCTGACGCGGGGCATTCTGGCGTAGTTACCACGCGGTTACCACGCGGTTACCACGCAGTTACCACGCAGTTACCAGATGATCACGCGCTCCTTTGGCGGCAAGTACATCTTGTCGTTGGACTTCACCTTGAAGGCCTCGTAGAAGCCCGGCTGGTTCCGCATCGTGCCGTTGGCGCGGAACTGGCCCGGTGCGTGCGGATCGGTCTTGATCTGCACGATCTGGGCCGGTTCGCGCATCTTCATGCGCCATACCTGTGCCCAGCCCATGTAGAAGCGCTGATCTCCCGTCAGGCCGTCGATCACCGGCGCCTTCTTGCCCTTCAGCGACAGCTTGTAGGCCTTGTGTGCCACGGCCAGGCCGGAGTTGTCGCCGATGTTCTCGCCCAGCGTCAGCTCGCCATTGACCTGGTAGCCGGGCAACGGGCTGTAGGCACCGTATTGCGCCACCAGCTGGCTCGTCTTGGCCTTGAAGTTCTTGTGGTCGGCCGGGCTCCACCAGTCGCGCAGGTTGCCGTCGCCGTCATACTGCGCACCCTGGTCGTCGAAGCCATGGCTGATCTCGTGGCCGATGACGCCACCGATCGCGCCGTAGTTCACCGCATCATCCGCTTTCGGATCGAAGAACGGCGGCTGCAGGATCGAGGCCGGGAACACGATCTCGTTCATTTCCGGATTGTAGTAGGCGTTCACCGTTTGCGGCGTCATCAGCCACTCGTCGCGGTCGATTGGCTTGCCCAGCTTGTTCATCTCCTTGTTGTAGTTGAACTCGCTTGCGCGCTGCATATTACCCAGCAGGTCGTCGCGCTTGACGGTCAGCGCCGAATAATCGCGCCACTTGTTCGGATAGCCGATCTTCGTGGTGAACTTGGCCAGCTTGGTCCGCGCTTCCTTCTTGGTGGCCGGCGTCATCCAGTCCAGCGTGTCGATGCTTTGCCTGAACGCGGTCAACAGGTTCTTTACCAGCACTTCCATGCGTGCCTTGTACTCGGCCGGGAAATGCTGCTGCACGTAGACCTTGCCGATCGCCTCGCCCAGCGCACCCTCCGTGGCGCTGACGGCGCGCTTCCAGCGCGGCCGGTTTTCGGTGGCGCCGGAAAGCGTGGTGCCATAGAACGCGAAGTTCTCGTCGACGAAGGCCTTCGACAGGTACGGTGCCGCGTCGTGGATGACCTGCCACTGCGCATACGCCTTCAGCGTTTCCAGCGGCGTATCGGCCAGCACCTTGTCCAGCGCCTGGAAGTAGGTCGGCTGGCTGACGATCACGTACGTTGCCTTGCCCTGCACGCCGGTGGCGGCCAGGTAGGCATTCCAGTCGAAGCCGGGCATCAGTTCGCCGACCTTGGCGATGTCGTACTTGTTGTACGCCTTCACCGGGTCGCGCAGCTCGACCTTGCTCCACTGGATCTTTGCGATATCCGTTTCAAACGCCACGATGGCTTTCGCATTGGCGGCGGCATTCGCATCGCCGGCCAGCGTCAGCATCTTCGTCACGTGGATCTCGTACTTGGCCAGCGCTTCGGCCAGCTTGGCGTCGTCCTTTTTCAGGTAGTAATCGCGGTCCGGCAGGCCCAGGCCATCCTGGAAGAAGTCGACCACGTACTTGGTCGAATCCTTGTTGTCCTGGTGGATGGTCAGGTTGATGGGAGCCGTCACGCCATAGCGGTTGAATTCGGCGAACAGTTGCGGCAGCGCTTTCTTGTCGCCGATCGCGGCGATCTTGGCCAGGTTGCCCTTGACCGGTGTGACGCCCAGCTGTTCGACGCGTGCTTCATCCATGAAGCTGGCATAGAAATCGCCGATGCGCTGCTGGTCCGCATCCTTCGCACTGGCGGCGGCGTCCTCGATGATCTTGCGCAGCTGCGGCTGGGTATCCTCGTGCAGCTTGTGGAAGGCGCCCCAGCTGGATTTGTCGGCCGGGATCTCGGTGGTGGCCAGCCATTTGCCGTTGGTGTGGACGAAGAAATCGTCCTGGGCGCGCACGGATGGGTCGATATATTCGATCGCGATCCCCGATGCCGCCTTGCCGGCGGGGGCCTTGTCGGCCGCGTTTGCGAAGCCGCACACGCCGCCCAGCAGGCCGAGCGTCAATGCACTTAACAGGTGTCGTTTCAAGGTATTTCCCTCTTGTGTAGGACTATGGGTTTACCGGTCGGTTACCGGTCGGTCGACAATACCATACGGCCTGCCGTGACTGGCAAAAAGGCCACGACATGTGGCCTTTTTGCCAGCCTTCCCGGCCTTCCCGGCCGGATGTTGGTCAGCGGATGTTCGTCACCGGATACGCATCACCAGATAATCACGCGCTCTTCCGGCTTCAGGTACAGCTTGTCGCCTTCCTTCACGCCGAACGCTTCATAGAAGCCGGGCTGGTTGACCACGGTACCGTTGGCGCGGAAGCGGCCCGGCGCATGGGGGTCGGTCTTCACCTGCACGATCTGCTGCGCTTCGCGCATCTTCGCGCGCCAGACCTGGCCAAACCCCATGTAGAAGCGCTGCTCGCCCGTCAGGCTGTCGATCACCGGCGCAGGCTGGCCGTTCAGCGACAGCTTGTAGGCCTTGTAGGCAATCGCCAGGCCCGAATTGTCGGCGATGTTTTCGCCCAGCGTCAGCTTGCCGTTGACGTTGTAGCCGGGCAGCGGGCTGTAGCCGTCGTACTGCGCCACCAGCCGGTCGGCCTTGGCCTTGAAATTGGCGCGGTCCTGCTCGGTCCACCAGTTGCGCAGGTTGCCGTCGCCGTCGGACTGGCTGCCCGAATCGTCGAAGCCATGGCTGATCTCGTGGCCGATCACGGCGCCGATGGCACCGTAGTTCACGGCGTCGTCCGCTTTCGCGTCGAAGAACGGCGGCTGCAGGATGGCGGCCGGGAACACGATCTCGTTGGTGGTCGAGCGGTAATACGCGTTCACCGTTTGCGGCGTCATGCCCCACTCGGTGCGGTCGATCGGCTTGCCCAGCTTGGCGATGTTGCGGTCGTACTCGAACTCCGCGGCGCGGCGCAGATTGCCCATCAGGTCGCCGCTGGCGGTCTTGAATTTCGCATAATCGCGCCACTTGTCCGGATAGCCGATCTTCGGCGTGAACTTGGCCAGCTTGGCCTGCGCTTCCTTCTTGGTTTCCGGGCTCATCCAGTCCAGCGTGTCGATGCTCTGCCGGTATGCGGCCAGCAGGTTCTGGACGAGCTTTTCCATCCGCTCCTTGCGCTCCGGCGGAAAGTGCTGCGCCACATACAGCTTGCCCAGGCCTTCGCCGATCGCGCCTTCGACGACACCCACGCCACGCTTCCAGCGCGGCGGCTGTTCCGTGACGCCCGTCAGCACGGTGCCGTAGAACGCGAAGTGCGCATCGGCGAACGGCTTCGACAGGTACGGCGATGCGTCGCGCAGCAGCTGCCACGTGAAGTATGCCTTCCACGTGGCGAGATCGGTGTCGTTCAGCGTCTTCACGAAGCCCTGCAGGTAGCTGGGCTGCATCACGATCACGTAATCAGGTACCTGAGCTGGTACCTGAGCAGGAACCTTCGCCGTCTTGCCGGTGATACCGGCGGCGGCCAGGGTGCCCTGCCAGTCGTACCCCGGCGCCAGCATGGCCAGCTGATCGATCGCCACCTTGTTGTAGCGCTTGACCGGATCGCGGTTTTCCACCTTGGTCCACTGCGCCTGCGCCAGCGCCGTCTCCAGCGCCACGATGTGCTTCGCCTGCGCGGCGGTATCCTTCTGGCCGGCCAGCGCCAGCACCCTGGCGATGTGCAGCTCGTATTTCGCCAGCGCGTCGGCCAGTTTGGCGTCGTCCTTCTTCAGGTAGTAATCGCGGTCCGGCAAGCCCAGGCCGCTCTGCGCCACGTAGGCCACGTAGCGCGACGAGTCGCGCGCATCCTGCGATACGCGCACCGCATACGGCGTCACCACGCCCAGGCGGTTCAGGTGCGCCACCAGCGCGGGCAGCGCCGCCTTGTCCTTCACGGCGGCGATGCGTGCCAGCTCCGCTTTCAGCGGCCTGGTGCCCAGCGCATCGAGCTTTTTCTCATCCATGTAACTGGCGTACAGGTCGGCGATCTTTGCTTCGTCACCGTGCAGGTTCTTGCGCGCCGCCAGTCCCTCGATGATGCCGCGCAGCTGCGGCAGCGTATCGTCGCGCAGCTTCATGAACGAGCCCCAGCTGGCCTTGTCGGCCGGGATCTCGGCCGTCTTCAGCCAGCCGCCGTTCAGGTGTTCGAAGAAGTCGTCCTGCGGGCGCACGCCGTGGTCGATGTACTGGGTGTCGATGCCGGATACCGGCGCAGCGGTGTCGGCTGCCATGGCGCCCGTGGCGCACAGTGCAAGAATGAGAGTGGAGAGGAGATGTCGTTTCACGTGGCCGCTTTCTATGAAGGGAGCGGTCCTTCGTGGGGGCCGTTCCCGGATGGAGACTGGGTTGCGGGCGCGCACTGCGTGAATCGGCGCGCCCGTCCACTAGCGTACACGAGGTTGCGGCCGGGCATCAACCACGGATCAGCGGCCGATGCCGATCCCCCCGCCCACGTTGCCGATACCGCCCCCCATGCCGCCGCCCGGTCCGCCGCCCGGACCGCCGCGGTGCCCGCCGCCCTCGCCGCGCGGCGCGCCGCCATTGCCACCGCCCGGCCCTTCCGGTTTGCGCTGCAATTGCTCGGCGAGGAACACGGCCACCGCGCGGCGCTGGCTTTCGTCGAGCGCATCGTTTACCGCCAGCCACCATTCGCGCAGCTGCTTCTCCTCGGCCAGCGCGGTGGCGCCTTCCCTGTCGAGCGCGCCGGACAGGTCGCGCAGCTCGACGCCCGGATTCTCCAGCGCCCGCAGCGACCCAGCCTGCATCCTTTCCGCGCGCGACTGGCGCTCGCGCAGCAGTGCGCGCGTCCTGCTCTCGGTCTGCTGCCACAAGGTCTGCTGGTTGGCGTTCAGCTTCAGCGCGTCCTTCAGCGCAGGGGCCATCATCAGCAAGTCCTGCGCGCGCATCTCCATCATCGGCAGCGCACCGGCGGGACCGGCCATCAGCAACGCGGCGGCCAGCGCGGCCGCGCCCTTCTTCAACGTGTTCATGAATGCTCCGTGCAAAAAAAAGCCTGCGCTTGGGGCGCAGGCCAAAACCACTTCAGGGTAGAGAGAAATACGAGCCCAGTGTAGGACGCGATTTCAAGGCTTTCCGGCATTCTTACATTTCGTAACTCTCATTAACGTGGAAGTACAACCCTCCAGGAAGAGGTAACGTTGCAGGGCTCATGGAGGAAAAACGGGCGCGCAGTAAATCGCGGCAAAGCGCCGGCCGCATCACGCGCCTGCCACTACATCATGGAAAATCAGGTTTATACTGGACCGGCGGCGGTCGAGTGATCGCTGCGCGTTTCGAAGGGCAATGATATGACCGACAACGTGAACAGCAGCGTGAACAGCAGCGCGACCAGCAGCGTGAGCACGGAAAACAGCACGGACAGCTGCACACCCGGCAGCAATCCAAGCAGTGTCCCTGGCAGCAGCGCGGACCAGCAGCAAAGCGGTGCACTGAAGGGGGCACTCAACCGCGCGGGCCTGGTCGGCCTGGGGGTGGTGGCCGGCATCGCCGTTTCGCTGCAGTTCTCCGCGATGGCGCAACGCGCCGCGGAGCCTGCCCTGCCGCTGGAGGAGTTGCGTCAGCTTGCCGATGTGTATGGCCTGATCAAGACCGATTACGTCGAGAAGGTCGAAGACCGCAAACTGCTGACCGAAGCCATCTCCGGCATGGTCGCCTCGCTCGATCCACACTCGGCCTATCTCGACAAGAAAGCCTACGCGGAACTGCGCGAAGGATCGCAGGGGCGCTTCGTGGGCCTGGGCATCGAGATCGCCCAGGGCGACGAAGGCTATATCCGCATCGTGGCGCCGATCGAGGATTCTCCGGCCTACCGCGCCGGCATCAAGGCCGGCGACCTGATCACCCGCCTCGACTCGATGCCGCTGAAAGGCATGTCGCTCGATGAATCGGTGAAGAAGATGCGTGGCGAACCGCACAGCAAGGTCACGTTGACGGTGCTGCGCGCCGAAGAGCCGCAACCACTCACGTTCAGCCTGGTGCGCGAGGAAATCCTGCAAAAAAGCGTCAAGGGCAAGATCGTCGAGCCGGGCTATGCGTGGCTGCGCGTGGCGCAGTTCCAGGAACCCACGGTGGATGACCTGGCGGCCAAGATCACCGAACTGTACCGGCAGGATCCCAATTTGAAGGGCATGGTGCTCGACCTGCGCAACGATCCCGGCGGCGTGCTGCAGGGCGCGATCGGCGTGGCCGCGGCATTCCTGCCGAAGGATACGCCGGTGGTGTCCACCAACGGCCAGCTACCCGATTCGAAGCAGATCTACTATGCGCGCGCCGAGTATTACTCGCTGCGCAGCGACAGCGACCCGCTGGCACGCCTGCCCGATGCCGTCAAGCGCGTGCCGCTCGCGGTCCTGGTCAACACCGGTTCCGCATCCGCCTCCGAAATCGTGGCCGGCGCGCTGCAGGACTACGGACGCGCCAGGATCATCGGCACGCAAACGTTCGGCAAGGGTTCGGTGCAAACGATCCGTCAGCTGAGCGCCGACACGGCATTGAAGCTGACCACGGCGCGCTACTACACGCCGCACGGCCGCGCGATCCAGGCCAAGGGTATCGTGCCGGACCTGCACGTGAACGAACACGCCGATGGCGACGGCCTGAACGCGCTGCGGATGCGCGAGGCGGACTTGTCCAGGCACCTGGCGAACGACCGCGAGGCGGAGGCTTCCCAGGAACGCCGCGACGAGCTCGAGGAGCAGGCGCGCATTCTGGCGCTGGAGAAGAAGCGCAAGCCGCTCGAATACGGCGGCGCCGAAGACTTCCAGCTGGCGCAGGCGCTGAACCACCTGAAGGGCTTGCCGGTGCAGACGGCCAGGCCGGAATCGGCGATCGTGCAAGCGGCCGCGAAGTGATCGCCGCCGCCGGCGAACCGCGCAACGGCGCCTGCGGGCGTCGTTTTTTTACGCCATTTTTTCGTGCATTTCTTCAGGTAGAATCTGCGCCTCAGCGGTGCTCGCGCCGCTTAACGAATTCGAAAGTTTGCTTATGAAACAAGCCGTTATCAGCGGTACCGGGCTGTTCACGCCACCGCATGCGATCTCGAACGAAGAACTGGTGGAAGCCTTCAACGCCTACGTGGAACTGTTCAACGCGGAACATGATGCCGCCATCGCGGCGGGCACCGTGACCGCGCTGGAACCATCGTCCGCCGCGTTTATCGAGAAGGCATCGGGCATCAAGTCGCGCTACGTGATGGACAAGGCGGGCATCCTCGATCCGCACCGGATGGCGCCGCGCATTCCCGAGCGCGGCAACGAAGAACTGTCGCTGCAGGCGGAAATGTGCGTCGCGGCGGCAAAGGAAGCCCTGGCCCGCGCCAACCGCACGCCGGCCGACATCGACATGGTCGTCGTCGCCTGTTCGAACATGCAGCGCCCCTACCCGGCGATGGCGATCGAGGTGCAGCAGGCCCTGGGCATCGAAGGCTTCGGCTTCGACATGAACGTGGCCTGCTCGTCCGCCACGTTCGGCATCCAGACCGGCGCCACCGCCGTGCAGACGGGCCAGGCCCGCGCGGTCCTGGTGCTGAACCCGGAAATCACCAGCGGCCACCTGGACTACCGCGACCGCGACAGCCATTTCATCTTCGGCGACGCCTGCACGGCGATCGTGATCGAAGCGCGCGAGGCCGCCGTCTCCGCACACCAGTTCGAGATCGTCGACATGAAGCTGAAGACGTCGTTCTCGAACAATATCCGCAACAATTTCGGTTTCATGAACCGCTTCGACGAGGCGGGCGTGGGCCAGCCGGACAAGCTCTTCAAGCAGCAGGGCCGCAAGGTGTTCAAGGACGTCTGCCCGATGGCCGCGGAGATGATCAAGTCCTCGATCGCCAGCGCCGGCCTGCAGGTCGAGGATATCCGCCGTTACTGGCTGCACCAGGCCAACCTGAACATGAACCAGCTGATTGCGCGCCTGATCCTGGGCCGCGATGCCACGACGGACGAAGCGCCGGTGGTGCTCGACACGTACGCGAACACGTCGTCCGCCGGTTCCATCATCGCCTTCCACAAGCACCAGGACGATCTGCCGGCCGGTGCCCATGGCGTCATCTGCTCGTTCGGCGCCGGTTACTCGATCGGCAGCGTGGTGGTGCGCAAAATCTGAGGCAAGCGCATGTGCCGCGGCCAGCGCGGCGCGGCCGGCTGCTCCGTAAAGGAAACGGCGGGGCCGCACAGCCACGGCAGTTTATACTTTCGGCAAGGGCCGGCGTCCGCCGTCCCGCTCCCCGCCTGAAAGGAACCCTGCCTGCATGCCCCATGACGTCCCCCTGATCACCACCATTGCAGCCGCCCTCGGCTTCGGTCTCGTCCTCGGCTTCATCGCCGTCCGCCTGAAATTGCCCGCCCTGGTCGGCTATCTTGCCGCCGGCATCCTGCTCGGCCCCACCACCCCAGGCTTCGTGGCCGATGCCGCGCTGGCCGGCCAGCTGGCCGAAATCGGCGTCATGCTGATGATGTTCGGCGTGGGCCTGCATTTCTCGCTGGAGGACCTGTGGGAGGTGCGCAAGGTCGCGTTACCCGGTGCCGTGCTGCAGATTGCCGCCGCCACCGCGATGGGCATGGGACTGGCGCACTGGTGGGGCTGGTCGATCGGCGGTGGTCTGGTGTTCGGGCTGGCACTGTCCGTCGCCAGTACCGTAGTGCTGCTGCGCGCGCTGGAAGAACGGGGCATCCTCGATACCTTCAACGGCCGCATCGCGGTTGGCTGGCTGGTCGTCGAAGACCTGGTCACCGTCATCGTGCTGGTGCTGCTGCCGGCGCTGGCGCCCTCGCTGGGCGGCGACACCACCGGCGTCGACCCGAACGCCAGCATCTGGACGACGCTGGCCATTACGCTGGGCAAGGTGGCGGTGTTCGTCGGCTTCATGCTGGTGGTGGGCCGCAAGCTGTTCCCGTGGATCCTGTGGCAGGTGGCACGCACCGGCTCGCGCGAGCTGTTCACGCTGTGCGTGATCGCGGCCGCGGTCGGCATCGCATTCGCCGCCACCAAGCTGTTCGGCATCTCGTTCGCGCTGGGCGCATTCTTCGCCGGCATGGTGCTGCGCGAATCGGCGCTGGCGCACCGCGCGGCACAGGAATCGCTGCCGCTGCGCGACGCATTCGCCGTGCTGTTCTTCGTCTCGGTGGGCATGCTGTTCGAGCCGGCCATCATCATGGAACAGCCGCTGCAGTTGCTGGCAGTGGTGGCGATCATCATCTTCGGCAAGTCGCTCGCCGCGTTCCTGCTGGTGGTACTGCTGCGCTACCCGGCCAAGACGGCATTGATGGTCTCGGCCAGCCTGGCGCAGATCGGCGAATTCTCGTTCATCCTTGCCGCGCTGGGCATTTCGCTGAAATTGATGCCGCACGAAGGGCAGAGCCTGCTGCTGGCCGGCGCGATCATCTCGATCGCCCTGAATCCGCTGGTGTTCGCCGCCACCGGGCCGCTGGAGCGCTGGCTCGGCCGCAACAAGCTGCTGGCGGCGAAATTCGACCGGCCGGCCGACCCGCTGGCGGAATTGCCGATGACCACGGCGCGCACCAAGCTGTCCGGCCAGGTGGTGCTGGTGGGTTATGGCCGCGTCGGCCGCCACATCGCCCGCACGCTGAACGAGCATGGCATCCACTACGTGGTGGCGGAACAGAACCGCGAGCTGGTCGACGAACTGCGGCGCAACGGCATTCCCGCCGTGGCCGGCAACGCGGGCGATCCGGCGGTGCTGATCCAGGCCCACATCGCCCACGCCAGGATGCTGGTGATCGCCACGCCGGACACCTTCCACGTGCGCGCGATGATCGAAACGGCGCGCGCGCTGAACCCGGCCATCCGCACCGTCGTGCGCACCCACAGCGACGAGGAAGCGGAGCTGCTGCGCCAGGAACAGGCCGGCAAGATCTTCATCGGCGAGCAGGTCCTGGCCGACAACATGAGCGACTATGTACTCGACACTTTCCGCCAGCCGGCGGCCGCCGCGCATTGACGGCAGCCGGCACCGGCGCATGGAGCAAGCTCCGTGCGCCAGCTAACCGTACGCTCGCAACGCGCTTGTGTTCCTCTGCCCGTTACCGTACGCTGGAACCATGAGGCAACTGTTGCTGCTATTGTTGTTAGGGTGGAGTGCTCCCGCGCTCGTGTTCGCGCAGGGGCAACGCGCCGATGCGTCCAAACTCCAGGTTGCAGTCAAGCGCATCACCCAGGATGCGCTGCACATGTACGAGATCGATGCCAGCGGCACCGTGCAGGCGCCGCTGCCGGTGGTCTGGCGCATCCTGACAGGTTATGACCGGATGGAGGAATTCGTGCCGGACCTGGTGTCGTGCCGTGTGCTTTCGCGCAATGGCAACGAGGTCATCATCGAGCAGTTCGGCAATGCCCGCTTCCTGTTCATGTCCCGCTCGATCCACCTGATCGTGCGCGCCACCGAGCAACCGATGTCGTCGATCGACATCGCGCTCATTTCCGGCGACATGAAACACTACGAATCGCGCTGGGAACTGGTGCCGATGCCGGAAACGGGCGGCACGAAGATACTGTACACGGGCCGCATGATGCCCAACTTCTACGTCCCCGGCATCCTCGGCACGAACATCATTCGCGGCGACATCGAGCGCATGATGGGCGCCGTGCTGGCGCGGCTCGACAAGGGTATCGCACCGCGCTCGCTCCCTTCGGCGGCCACGGATATCGCCCGCACCGGCGCGGCCGCGCAAGCGGCGTCGCGCTGAACCCGGCCGCTCATTCGCCAACCGATCGTGGCATCGGGCACAACCGCCTGGTTGCCCTGCGCTGCACTGGCCTGCTCAGGCGGGATACTGGTCGCGCGTGCGCACTTCGGCGAAATTCTCCAGGCTGCCGATGCGGATCATCACCGGGTTCATGCTTGCTTGCGCATGCATCGGCCGCCAGGCGAATTTCCACTCCTGCTCCGGCGCATCCTGGGCAGCCATCGTAAACGCCGAGCCCAGCCGCGCGCGACTGCCATACTCGACAGCGCCATCGATGCCGGCCCAGTTCGGCAGCGTGCGCTGCACGGCGCGGTGCACGCGTTCGCCGAATTCCTCCGTGTTATGGATGACGAGACAGGCATCGGCACCGAAATGGTCGAACAGGTCGCGGTGCCATGCCTGCGAGAACGACAGCGTCAGGAAGCCCGCGCTGGGCCGCAGCACGAACTGGCCCTGGCTCAGTGCCTGGTCGAGTTCGTCACGGGGACCGTAGCGGTGCAGGGTCGGGGGGCGTTGATAGTCGTGCATGGTTTCGTGCCTAAGTATTATTTCGTGACTATATTATTTCGTGACTGGCTCGTTGGTTTTGGGCGCGCGGCGCACGTGGCGCATCGCGCGCATCGCCGACGATGCAATGAAGATCTCGCGCAGCAGGGCGCCGAAGCTGGCGATCAGGCTGGCCACCGCCGCCGCGAACAGGCCGGCAATGTACTTGTCGAGCGTGACATCGGTGGTATCGCCCACGAACAGCAAGGCGATCACGATGCCGACGAACAGGCCGCACAAGGTCGACAGCGTGATCGCCATGTTGATGTAATGCGAGCGGCGGTACAGTACGTCCAGCTCGGTCAGGTAGTTGTCGTTGTAGGCGATGTCGAGGCGGTCTTCCAGGACACGCGAGCGGTCGATGATGCGCGCCAGGCGATTGATCAGCACCATCAGTGCGGTGCACACACCGTTCAGCAGGAATACCGGTGCGATCGCCAGTTGAATGATGTGGCCGATGTCGCCCAGCTGAATGTTCATTGGCATACTATTATATTTTCTCTGCGGGACGATGCGCCCGCTCCAGGCGCAAGTGTAGCAGGCCGCCGCCCGCGCGGCGGCGAAGCCGGGCGGCTTAAAACCGGCCGAACCGGCGGAACGCTTCGGTGGCCGCCACCAGCTCGCGGCTGATGCCCAGCTCCATGGCGCCATGACCGGCATCCGGCACCATTTTCACGACCGAGCCAGGCCAGTGGCTGTGCAGCCGCCAGGCCGTCGCCGGCGGGCAAATCACGTCATAGCGGCCGTGCACGATCACGGCGGGCAAGTGCGCGATGCGCTCCAGGTTCTTCAGCAGTTGTTCCTCCTCGAAGAATCCCAGGTTCGCCATGTAGTGCGCCTCCAGCCGGCCCAGGCCCAGGTCCAGCGCATCGCACGACGGCTCTTCCGGCTGCGGCATCAGGAATACGCGGCGTCCTTCGAACCGGCTCCACCCCCGTACCGCCGGCCAGTACACGTCCGGATCGGCATCCATGATGCGCCGGTAATATGCCTGCAGCAGGTCGCCGCGTTCTTCAGGCGGAATGGCCGCCGCGAATTCCTCATGGATCTCCGGATGGAACCATTGGGCACCGTTGATGAACCAGTCGATTTCCTGCGCCGTGCACAGGAAGATTCCGCGCAGCACGAAACCGAGGCAGCGTTCCGGGTGCGCCTGGCCGTAGGCCAGCGCCAGCGTGGAACCCCATGAACCGCCGAACACCAGCCACCGGTCGATGCCCATCAGCTCGCGCAACTGCTCCATGTCCGACACCAGCAGTTGCGTGGTGTTGCCGCGCGTTTCGCCCAGCGGTGTCGACTTGCCGGCGCCCCGCTGGTCGAACAGGATCACGCGGTAGTGGCGCGGATCGAAGAAGCGCCGGTGCTGCGCGGACAGCCCGGCCCCCGGCCCGCCATGCAGGAAGACCACGGGAATGCCGTGCGGATTGCCCACCTCCTCCCAGTAGATCGTGTGCAGCGCATCGACCTGCAGCATGCCGGTGCGCAAAGGGTTTATGGGCGGGAAGAGGTACGGCGATGGATCTGGCATGGGCCGGCTTTCTAGAAACGCGTCAAAAAAAGGGGTTAAAAAAGTGTATTGATGGCACGCTGTACATTGTAATCGTCGTCGACGAGCAGCAGCACGGACCACTTGTCGAACGTCGTGCACGGGTGCGAGATGCCGCACCCGACCAGGTCGCCCACGCGCAGGCCGGATTCCTCCGGCAGGCGGAGATACGCATGCTGGTCGTTCATCTTGTCGATCCGCGCGCCGTCCGGCAGGCTTACCGGACCTTCCCCCGGCCGGTGCGCGGCCAGCACGTGCGGCAAGCCCAGGTCGTACGACGCGTCGCGCTTGCCCATCGACAGGATCGCCAGCCCCGCTTCAGGCCGCGACAGCACGACGCTCCATACCTCCAGCGCCGGCCGCAAGCCTTCGCCCGCGCTGCCTCTTGATCCTTCGCGCTCATCCAGTTCGGCCGTCAGCTCCTGGTAATGGCCATGATCGCTGGTCAGGTAGCAACCGCTGCGCAGTACCGGCAACACCGGCCGCGACAAGCCATTGACCGCGCCGAACGCGCGCGCCACCAGGTCGAAATACGACGAGCCGCCGGCCGTCAGCAGGATATGCGGCGCGCCGAACAGCCGTTCCGCGTCGAGCTGGCGCGCCAGGTCCGTCATCCCGGCAAGGAACGTATTGACGCGCTCGAGATCGGCGGCCCGGTCATCGCTGACCAGCAAGCCTTCGTAGCCTTCGATGCCGGCCAGTTGCAATCCTGGCGCCGCCGCGATCATGCGTGCCAGCGCCCGCGCGTCGTCGATGCTGCGACAGCCGGTGCGCTGGCCCGCAATGCCCAGCTCCAGCAGCAGCGGCAGCGGCCGTCCGAGCGCGGCGCCCGCCGCGGCGTCGGACAACCGCCGCACGCCCTCGGCCGAATCGGCCAGCACGAACAATTCAAACGCCGGATCGTCGCGCAACAGCGCCAGCAGTGCGCGGATATCGGCCGGTGCCACCAGCTCGTTGGCGAGCAGCACGCGGCGTACGCCGCAGCGCGCCGCAGCCAGCACCTGCGGTGCCGTCGCCAGCGTGATGCCCCACGCACCATTGGCCAGCTGGGCGCCGAACAACTGCGGGCTCATCGTCGTCTTGCCGTGGGGCGCCAGCACCACATCGTAACGGGCGCAAAAAGCGCGCATCCAGTCGAGGTTGTGCAGCAGGCTGGACGTCTTCAACACGGCCACCGGCAAACTGGTATCGGCCGCGAGCACGTTCCAGCCCTGCATCCCGACCATGTGCTGGCGCAGCGGCTCGGTGATAGGCAGGCCTTTGGTACCGGGCTGCAGCGATTGCTCTTCCAGGCCAGCCAGTTGCAGGCCGCCGTCGGGCAGGATGGTCATGCGCGGCTCCTCGAAAGCATGGGGAAAACGAAGCGGGGACAGGCCCTGGTGCGGGGCTTGCCCGACACCAGGTACCTGTCCCCGGTTGCACCACCGGTGAGCGGCGGCTTACGACATGTGCTGGCCGCCGTTGATGGCGATATTGGCGCCGGTCACGAAGGCAGCCTCATCCGATGCCAGGTAGGCCACCAGGCCAGCCACTTCATCCGGCTTGCCCAGGCGGCCCATCGGGATCTGCGGCAGGATTTTCGAATCGAGCACGTCCTGCGGGATCTCGGTCACCATCTTGGTGCCGATGTAGCCCGGCGAGATGGTGTTGACGGTCACGCCCTTGCGCGCCACTTCCAGCGCCAGTGCCTTGGTGAAACCATGCACGCCGGCCTTCGCCGCCGAATAGTTGGTCTGGCCGAAGGCGCCCTTCTGGCCGTTGACGGACGAGATGTTGATGATCCGGCCCCAGCCGCGTTCAACCATGCCGTCGGTAACCGGTTTCGTCATGTTGAACACGGAATCCAGGTTGGTGCGCAGCACGGCATCCCAGTTCACCTTGTCCATCTTCTTGAAGGTCATGTCGCGGGTGATGCCCGCGTTGTTGACCAGCACGTCGACCGGCCCGATGTCGCGGGTGACCGCGGCAACGCACGCCTGTGCCGACTCGTAGTCGCCAACGTCGGCCGGATAGGCGGAGAAGTCGTAACCCTTCTCCTTCATTTCATCCAGCCAGCCCTGGTACTTCGTATTGTTCGGGGAATACGTGGTTACCACCTTATAGCCCAGTGCAAGCAGCTTGATGCAGATTGCTTCGCCCAGACCACCCATGCCGCCCGTTACCAATGCAACTCGTGCCATATGTCATCCCCTCTAGTTAGCGTTTTCCACTGACAAAAACAAAGGGCCACTGCGTATGTGGCCCCTTTCACTTCTATTGTTATTCGCGTTCGACTGCCAGCGCCACGCCCATGCCGCCGCCGATGCACAGCGAGGCCAGGCCTTTCTTCGCATCGCGGCGGACCATTTCGTGCAGCAGCGTGACCAGGATGCGGGCGCCGGAGGCGCCGATCGGGTGGCCGATGGCGATCGCGCCGCCGTTGACGTTGATCTTGCTGGTATCCCAGCCCATTTCCTGGTTCACGGCGCAAGCCTGCGCGGCGAACGCTTCGTTGATTTCCAGCAGGTCCAGGTCTTGCGGGGACCAGCCGGCCTTCTTCAGCGCCAGCGTGCTGGCTGGTACCGGGCCCATGCCCATGTAGGCCGGATCCAGGCCGGACGAAGCGTAGGCCTTGATGCGTGCCAGCGGCGTCAGGCCCAGTTCCTTGGCCTTCGAGGCGGACATCATCACCACGGCGGCCGCGCCGTCGTTGAGGCCGGAGGCATTACCGGCGGTAACGCTACCCTCCTTGTTGAAGGCCGGACGCAAGCCCTGCAGTCCTTCGAGCGTGGAACCGGCCTTGATGTATTCGTCGCTGTCGAAGACGATCGTGCCTTTCTTCTGCGGGATTTCCAGCGGCAGGATCTCGTCCTTGAACTTGCCTTCCTTCTGCGCCGTTTCGGCCTTCAGTTGCGACTGCAGCGCGAATTCGTCCTGCTGGGTACGCGAGATTTCATACTTCTTCGCGACGTTCTCGGCGGTGATGCCCATGTGGTACTGGTTGTACACGTCCCACAGGCCGTCGACGATCATCGTGTCCGTCAACTTCGCGTCGCCCATGCGGAAGCCGTCGCGCGAGCCGTTCAGCACGTGCGGCGAGGCGCTCATGTTTTCCTGGCCGCCGGCAATGACGATCTCGGAATCGCCGGCCTTGATCGCCTGGGCCGCCAGGAAGGTGGCCTTCAGGCCGCTGCCGCACACCTTGTTGATCGTGTAGCCGGGAATCGCGTTCGGCAGGCCGGACTTGATCACCGCCTGGCGGCCCGGGTTCTGGCCCACGCCAGCCGTCAGTACCTGGCCCAGGATCACTTCGCTGATCAGGTTCGGATCGATGCCGGTCTGCGCGAGCAGGCCTTTGATTACATGCGCACCCAGGTCGGCTGCGGGGATCTTGGCCAGGCTTCCGCCGAATTTGCCGACCGCGGTACGGGCCGCGGCAACGATGACTACGTCTTCCATGTACTTTCTCCTATGTGCCAGCGAATAGAAACTAAATTGGAAACCAAATTAGAAACCAAATTAGGAACTAAGCCAGCAGGGTTGTCGAAGCGCTACTACATTTCATTCTATAGGGTTGCGAGGCAAGCTACCAGCGAAGTCGCGGCTGAGTTCGCCTAAGCGATGCTGGGCCGTGTTGGCCACGCCGGCCACTTGCCGGCCATACCGCTGAGCACGTTCCAGTGCCTGCTGGGATTGCGATGCCGTCAGGCAGACCAGGTCGCGGGGCTCGCGCACGAACAGCAGTCCGTTTGAAACGGTACTGGCTGCCGCCATGCCTTCACGCGTGGCATGCACGTTCAGCTCGACCAGGCTGGCGCCGCTTTCAAAGGCTGCCCGCATCAGGGCGTTGCAGCCGGCGAGCTGCGTTTCGGCGAAGGTGCGGCCAGCATTGACGAACTCGGCTGGCAGCGCGGTCGGCAGTTCCGCTGGAAACGGCGTCGAAAGCGGGACCGGGAAACTGGCCGGGAACGGAACTGAAAAAGGAACCGAAAAAGGAGCCGAAAGCGTGGTCGGCCACGCGCTGAAGAACTTCGTGGGAAGCGTAAACATGAAGAGGCCCTTTCAGAAAACGGCTGTGCGGATACAGCGATATCGCAAAGGCTTTCATGCTAATTGGCAGAGCTTGATGGTTGTTTGATAAATATCAAACTCTGCGTTATGAGAGCAATTTAATACCGTCCAGCGATGCCGCGCACTGCTCGCGGATCACCTTCACGAAGTCCGCTACATACGCCTTTTGCCGCAAGGCCTCCGGAACCGACACGTAGAGATCGCTCCACAATCCGTTTTCGTCGATGGGCCGTGCCACCACGTAATCGTAGTCGACGTAGTTCTTGATCGCCCAGTTCGGCAACGCGGCAATGCCGCGGCGGCTGGCCACGAGCTGCAGGATGGCCACCGTCAGTTCGGCCGTGCGGCGGGTGAAGGCCACGCCGGCCGGGCGCAGCACTTCGCGGATCAGGTCGATGCGCTCTTCCGGCACCGGGTACGTGATCAGCGTTTCGCCGTCGAAATCGGTGGCGGCGAGACGGCGCTGGCTGGCCAGCCGGTGTTTTTGCGCCATCACGGTGAGGATTTCAAAGCGGAACAGCGGGAACGTCGCGTACTGGGCGCTGTAGTCGGAGCCAATGACGAGGTCGGCACTGCCGGCGCGCAGCAGGTCGACCGGTTCGCTGTGGAAGCCCGATACCAGGTCGATCTCGACCTCGGGCCAGCGCTTGCGGAATTCATCCATTACCGGCATCAGCCAGTCGAAACACGTATGGCATTCAAGCGCCACGCGCAACTGTCCCTGGTCGCCCTGCATCAGCCGTACCACATCGCGCTCGGCCAGCTCGATTTCCGGCAGCAGCATGTCGGCCAGCCGCAAAAGCCGCGCCCCGGTGGCGGTAAAGCCGATCGGCACCGATTTGCGCTCGAACAGCGGCCCGCCGTAGCGGTCCTCGAGCAACTTGATCTGATGCGACAACGCCGATTGCGTAAGGTTCAGCAACTGGGCCGCGCGCACCAGGCTCCCTGCCGAGCGCAACGCGGCAAGCGTGCGCAAATGACGGATCTCCAGCATGGTCAATGAATATTTTTCATGTTAAACCGCAAAATGTTTCGTTTGGCTTATAGATGGCATTGTCGCACACTCTACTTCACGAATATTTAACTCTCGTGACATGAAAAACATTTACACGCACATCCCCGGCTACCCCCGCATCGGCGCCCGCCGCGAATTGAAAACGGCACTGGAACGCCACTGGCGCGGCGAACTGACGTCTGCGGAGCTGGAAGATGCCGGCCGCGTCCTGCGCGCGCGCCAATGGGCCCGGCAGCGCGACGCTGGCCTGGACTTCGTTACCGTGGGCGACTTCGCTTTCTACGACCACGTGGCCAACCACATCCAGCTGTTCGGCTGCGAACCGGCACGCTTCGGGTTCCAGGACGAAGCGGCCCTGGTCCGCTACTTCACGCTGGCGCGCGGCCGTGCCGGCGCAGGGCGCGACAATGACGGCGGCTGCTGCGGCCACGAGGGCCATCCTGGCCATGACAGCGGCAGTCCGGCGCTGGAAATGACCAAGTGGTTCGACACGAACTACCACTACCTGGTGCCCGAACTCGACGCCGGAACGCAGTTCGAACTCGCTTCCTCGCGCCTGTTCGACGAAGTGGCCGAAGCGCTGGCACTGGGCCACGCCGTCAAGGCCACGCTGATCGGACCGCTTACCTTCCTGTGGCTGGCCAAGGCCACCGACGGCACGCCGCGCCCGGACCTGCTGGACCGCCTGCTGCCGCGCCTGCTGCCAGTCTATGGCCAGGTGCTGGCGCGGTTGAAGGAACAGGGCGTGGCCTGGGTACAGATCGAGGAACCGATCCTCGGGCTGGACCTGCCGCAGGAATGGCGCAGCGCCTTCGACACCGCTTACTGGCAGCTGAACCAGGCCGGCGCGCCGCTGCTGCTGGCCACCTACTTTTCGCCGCTGGAAGAAAACCTGTCGCTGGCCTGCCGCCTGCCCGTGGCCGGGCTGCACGTGGATGGCGTACGCGCCGCGCACGAACTGGTCAGCGTGGCCGACTGGCTGCCGGTGCACAAGGTGCTGTCGGTCGGCATCGTCGATGGCCGCAATATCTGGCGCACCGACCTCGACGCGGCGCTGGCCACGCTGGCGCCGGTGCTGGAAAAACGCAATGGCCAGCTGTGGCTGTCCACCTCGTGCTCGTTGCTGCATGTGCCGTACACGCTGCAGCCGGAGACCGCGCTGGCACCGGAACTGAAGTCCTGGCTGGCCTTCGCCGATGAAAAGCTCGATGAACTGGCCGTGCTGCGGGCCGCGATCGAACGCCCCGCCGCCGCGGCGGAAGCGCTGGCGATCTCCCGCGCGGCCATCGCCGCACGCCGCGCCAGCCCGCGCGTGCACGACGCTGCGGTGCGGGCACGGCTGGCCAGGCTGCCCGCCGATGCCGCGCAGCGCAAGTCGCCGTTCGCCGAACGCCGGCTGCTGCAAGGGGTAAAGCTGGACCTGCCGCCCTTCCCCACCACCACCATCGGCTCGTTTCCGCAAACGCCGGCGATCCGCTCGGCCCGTGCTGCCTGCAAGCGCGGCGCACTGGATGGCGCCGCGTACGAAGCGGCAATGCGCGCGGAGATCGAACACGCGATCCGCCGACAGGAAGCGCTGGGGCTGGACGTGCTGGTGCACGGTGAAGCCGAGCGCAACGACATGGTCGAATACTTCGGCGAGCAACTGGCCGGCTTCGCGTTCACGCAGAACGGCTGGGTGCAGTCGTACGGCTCGCGCTGCGTGAAACCGCCGGTGATCTGGGGCGACGTGTCACGGCCCGCGCCGATCACCGTCGAATGGGCGCGCTATGCGCAAAGCCTGACGGCGTTGCCGGTGAAGGGCATGGTGACCGGGCCGGTGACGATCCTGCAATGGTCGTTCGTGCGCGATGACCAGCCGCGCGCCGACACGGCCGACCAGATCGCGCTGGCGATGCGCGACGAGGTGGACGACCTGCAGCAAGCCGGCATCGCGATCGTGCAGATCGACGAACCGGCGCTGCGCGAGGGCCTGCCGCTGCGCCAGGGCCCGCGCGCCGGCTACCTGGACCGGGCGGTGCGCGCCTTCCGCCTGGCGGCCGCGGTGGCGCGGGACGATACGCAGATCCACACGCACATGTGCTACGCCGAGTTCAACGATATCCTGCCGCAGATCGCCGCGCTCGATGCGGACGTGATCACGATCGAAACGTCCCGTTCGGCGATGGCGCTGCTCGATGCCTTCGGCAACTTCCGCTACCCGAACGACATCGGCCCGGGCGTCTACGACATCCACTCGCCGCGCGTCCCGGACCGCGGGGAAATGCTGGCGCTGCTGCGCCGTGCCCGCTCGGTCATCCCGCCCGGACAGCTGTGGGTCAACCCCGACTGCGGCCTGAAGACCCGCGGCTGGCCGGAGACCGAGGCGGCGTTGCGGAACATGGTCGAGGCGGCGCGGCAGATGCGCGCCGAACTGGCGGCCGAAGCACACGGCCGCGACAACGCTGAAGCCGCATGAATGCAGGGCCGGCAGGCTGTTCCATACGTGAAAATGCCTCACCGATAATTGTTTTTTGACAGTAAAATGCTCGGGCCCGGGCCAGCCCGAACTTTTTACTGTCGTCATGTCCAAAAGCCCGTTTCAAAAGCCCATCGAAATCAAGATTTCCACCGTTGTCGCCGTTTCCGCGATCCTGCACACGTCCGACCGCATTGCCCTCGATGCCGCCCTGCGCGGCATGACGGGCGGTGTCGAAGATTTTTTTGAAGGCGACCTGGCCGTCATCGACGTCGGCGACCTGGCGCCGGGGTCCGAACGCATCGACTGGCCCGGCACGATCGCGCTGCTGAAGAAATACCGGCTGAACCCGGTTGCCGTGCGCAATGCCCGGCCCGACATGGTGGCGGAAATCCAGGCCCTCGGCCTGTCGATCGATACCGGCAAGCGCGACGATGCGGGCACCGCCGCCGCCCCTTCAGCCTCGGCGCCGGCGCCCGCGCCAGTCCCTGCTCCCCCTCCCGCCGCCGTGCCCGTACCCGCCACGCCGGCCAACACGGGCACGATCATCATCGATACCCCGGTGCGTGCCGGCCAGCGCATCTATGCGCGTGGCGGCGACCTGATCGTGATGGCCGTGGTCAACAACGGCGCCGAGGTCATCGCCGACGGCAGCATCCATGTTTACAACACCCTGAACGGCCGTGCACTGGCCGGCGCCTCCGGCGACGCCAGCGCGCGCATCTTCGCTCTGTCGATGTCGCCAGAACTGGTGTCGATCGCGGGTGTTTACCGTACGTTCGAGGATGGTTTCCCTGCCGAGCAGGCAAAGCAACCCGCACAAATCAGGCTCAGCGGCGACAAACTGGATATACAATCTGTCAATTAAGGCAATTAAACAGGCAATGCGCCCGCGCCCCGCGCCTGAGCTTTCACACTAAAAGGATTATTCGTGGCAAGAATTATTGTTGTAACGTCCGGCAAGGGCGGTGTCGGCAAGACGACTTCCAGCGCCAGCTTTTCCACCGGTCTCGCGATGCGCGGCCACAAGACCGCCGTCATCGATTTCGACGTGGGCCTGCGCAACCTCGACCTGATCATGGGTTGCGAGCGCCGCGTCGTGTACGACCTGATCAATGTGATCAACAAGGAAGCCTCGCTGCCGCAGGCACTGATCAAGGACAAGCACTGCGACAACCTGTTCATCCTGCCCGCTTCGCAGACGCGCGACAAGGATGCGCTGTCCGAAGACGGCGTCGAGCGCGTGCTGGCCGAACTGATCGACATGGGCTTCGAATACATCATCTGCGATTCGCCGGCCGGCATCGAGCACGGCGCGCTGATGGCGCTGACGTTTGCCGACGAAGCCATCGTGGTGACGAACCCGGAAGTATCGTCGGTGCGCGATTCCGACCGCATCCTCGGCATCCTGCAAGCCAAGTCGCGCCGCGCGCAGTCCGGCGGCGAACCGGTCAAGGAACACCTGCTGATCACCCGCTACTCGCCGAAACGCGTGGAAGCCGGTGAAATGCTGAGCCATACCGACGTGCAGGAAATCCTGCGCATTCCGCTGATCGGCATCATTCCGGAATCGGAACAGGTGCTGCATGCGTCGAACCAGGGCAATCCTGCGATCCACTTCAAGGGCACGGATGTGGCTGAAGCCTACGAAGACGTCATTGCCCGCTTCCTGGGTGAAACCCGGCCTCTGCGCTTCATCGACTACGAAAAGCCGGGACTGTTCAAGCGTATCTTTGGAGGAAAGTAAATGGCACTGCTATCTTTCCTGTTCCCCAGCAAGCCGAAAACGGCCAATGCGGCGAAAGAGCGGCTGCAGATCATCATCGCGCGCGAACGCAATGGCCGCAGCGGTCCGGACTTCCTGCCGGCGCTGCACAAGGAACTGATCGAGGTGATTTCGAAGTACACGAAGGTGAACGCCGACGACATCAAGATCTCGCTGGACCGCCAGGGCAACCTGGAAGTCCTGGACGTGAACGTCGTCCTGCCGGACGCGTAAGCTGCTCCCCGGCGCATCCGGGCCGGCCGCCGCGCCGCCCCGGACGTCCCGGTGCCACCCGATCGCGCAAGGCGATTTGCCGGCGATGTTGCCTCGTCAATCGCGCAGGCCTTGCCAGGATCGTTCCCAGGCTTCCCAGGCCTGCCGCCGGTCCCCCCCGGCGGCAGGCCACGGTGCCGCGCCATAGTCGCTTCGTGCCGGCACTCACCTGCCTTTCGCCGCCCACAACTCTTCCACCACCTTCACGCACGCGTCCACGTGCTGGTAGCCGATCTGGCGAAACGCGAAAAAACCGATCGCCGCCGATGCCACCTGCCCGGCCAGCGGCACGATTTTCGACGCCTGCCTGGCCACCAGCTTCTTGCCGCTCTTCGCCAGCAGCTTAAACACCAGGTCGCGTGTAATCAGCTTGCCGACCAGCATGCCGCCCACGCTGACCGCCGCCTCATACGCGATCAGCCGGTACTTCGGCTGCAGCCGTTCGATCTGCGCCGGTGTCAGGCCGAATGCCGTATTGACTTCCTCGATCAGCTGCGTGAACAACTTCATGTCCGACACGATATCGATGCCTGGAATCGGCACTGCGGATACGCCGGCCGCCAGCGCGGCGCGGCGCCGCACGAGCCGCCGGCAACGTTCCCGCACCTCGGCAATATTATCTGAAGAATAAGGCAACAATTCCCAGCCGTTGTCCACGAATCTGTCTCCTAAAAAGTTGCCAAACAAAAAAGATCATTGAAAATGCCGTTTAAGCAGTGTACCGTGTAGCGACCGTGCAAACCGCACAAGTATAATGTCCACAAAGCAAGATTTGGTCAAATTAGTAACTGTTCGGCAAATCCTGTTATATTCGCAAGTGACCAAGCCTTACTGCCGTGCTTTAACCCACAGATAAGATGAGAATCGTAGTCCTTGATAATGACCGAAGCCAGACCGACCTGATTTCCCAGGTGCTGACTTCCGCCGGCCACGTTTGCCATGCCTTTCAAACAGGCAAGGAACTGCTCGGCCAGCTGCGCAGGGATAGTTACGACATGCTTATTTTCGACTGGCAGGTAACCGATATGGGGGGCACGGAGCTGATGCGCAAGGCGCGGGAAAAACTCCACGAGGATGCGCCGGTGATGTTCCTGACCACCAGTTCCGGCGAGGACGACATCGTCTCGGGCCTCGATGCCGGCGCCGACGACTACATGATCAAGCCATTGCGCCGCAGTGAAATGGTGGCCCGTGTCCAGGCGCTGTTGCGCCGTGCTTTCCCGGCGCAGAACGGTGCCGAACAACTGACTTTCGGGCAATATGTATTTGAAACCCGTCCGGGCCGGCTGTTAATGAATGGGCAGGTGCTGGATGTCACGCACAAGGAGTTTTACCTGGCCCTGCTGTTTTTCCGCAACATTGGTCGTCCGCTGTCGCGCGCCTATATACATGAGGCCGTGTGGATTCGCGAAACCGATGTTCCGTCCCGCACGATGGATACCCACGTGTCGCGCGTACGCAATAAACTGCAGTTGAAACCGGAGAATGGTTTCCGTCTCGTGCCTGTTTACAGCTACGGTTATCGTCTGGAAAAACTCGGCAATTAAGCATTAAAAAATGGCAACAGGTACCGGCTGGGACGATTTGTCTCATCCCGGCCCCGTGGCCCCTGCGCAGCCAATTGCCGTACATCAGGCTATAATCAATGCCTACGTCGTTGATTTTTCTGGAAATGCAACTCCTAGCCGTCGGCCTCAACCACACTACAGCTCCGGTCGCCCTGCGCGAGCGGCTGGCGTTCGCGCCTGACCAGCTGGGGTCGGCCGTGCGCGCGGCGCGCAACTGGTTCCAGCGCCTGGACGGGCGCGATGGCGACACGACTGGCCCGCTTCCCGGATTGCGCCCTGGGCATGATGGACGATGCGAGGCAGCCATCCTGTCCACCTGCAACCGTACCGAGCTGTATGCCGCCAGCGGTGCCGCCAACCCGCTCGACGCCGGCGCGCATTTCCTTGCCGATTTCCACCAGCTTAATTTCTCGGAACTGCGGCCACACCTGTACATGCTGCCGCAGCACGAGGCCGTGCGCCACACATTCCGCGTCGCATCGGGCCTCGATTCGATGGTGCTGGGCGAAACGCAGATCCTCGGCCAGATCAAGGATGCCATCCGCACGGCCGACGAAGCCGGCGGCCTGGGCACCTACCTGCACCAGCTGTTCCAGCGCAGCTTCTCGGTCGCGAAGGAAGTGCGCAGCACCACGGAGATCGGCGCGCACAGCGTGTCGATGGCGGCGGCGTCCGTGCGGCTGTCGCAGCGCATCTTCGACAAGCTCTCCGAACAGAACGTGCTGTTCATCGGCGCCGGCGAAATGATCGACCTGTGCGCCACCCACTTCGCGGCGCAGAACCCGAAGTCGATCACGGTGGCCAACCGCACGCTGGAGCGTGGCGAACTGCTGGCGCACCGCTTCAACGGCAAGGCGATCCGGCTGGCCGACCTGCAGACGCAGCTGCACCAGTACGACATCCTGATTTCATCCACCGCCTCGTCGCTGCCGCTGATCGGCCTGGGCATGGTGGAACGCGCGATCAAGGCGCGGCGCCACAAGCCCATGTTCATGGTCGACCTGGCCGTGCCGCGCGATATCGAACCGGAAGTGGGCAGGCTGAACGACGTCTTCCTGTATACCGTCGATGACCTGGGCAAGGTGGTCCAGGCCGGTATCGAAAACCGCCAGGCCGCCGTGGCGCAGGCCGAGGCGATCATCGAAACACGCGTGCAATCGTTCATGCACTGGGTCGATGACCGCGCCGTGGTCCCCGTGATCCAGGGCTTGCAGGAAAATGGCGAGGCGATCCGCCTGGCCGAACTCGACCGTGCCCGCAAGCTGCTGGCCAAGGGCGAAGATGTCGAGGCCGTGCTCGAAGCGCTGTCGAAAGGCCTTACGGCCAAGTTCATGCATGGTCCGCAACAGGCGCTGCACCGCGCCCAGGGTGCCGAGCGCGCCCAGCTGGCCGAATTGCTGCCCCAGCTGTTCCGCGGCCGCCGTTAGCGGCCCCCGCCTTTCTATTTGCCGCCGCACCGGTCCCGGTGCGATGACTACCCATACCAGAACAAGACCATGAAACCATCAATGCTGGCCAAGCTGGACCAACTCGCCAACCGCCTCGTGGAGCTGGACGAACTGCTGATGTCCGAAGGCGCCACGGCCAACATGGACAGCTACCGCAAGATGACCCGCGAACATGCGGAACTTGGCCCCTTGGTCGCGCTGTACAAGGATTACCAGGGCGTGCTGGACGATATCGGCGAAGCACAGCAGATGCTGGGCGACCCGGATATGAAGGAGTTCGCCCAGGAAGAAATCGACGCCGGCAAGGCCCGGCTCGCCAGCCTGGAACTCGACCTGCAGAAAATGCTGCTGCCGAAGGATGCCAACGACGAGCGCAACATCTTCCTGGAAATCCGCGCCGGCACCGGCGGTGACGAATCGGCGCTGTTCGCCGGCGACCTGCTGCGCATGTATACCCGTTTCGCCGAACGCAGCCGCTGGCAGGTGGAAATCGTGTCGGCCTCGGAAAGCGACCTGGGCGGCTACCGCGAAGTGATCGCCCGCATCGTCGGCAACGGTGCCTACTCGAAACTGAAATTCGAATCCGGCGGCCACCGGGTGCAGCGCGTGCCCGCCACCGAAACCCAGGGCCGCATCCATACGTCCGCCTGCACGGTGGCCGTGATGCCGGAAGCGGATGAAGTGGAGGACGTGCACATCAATCCGGCGGACTTGCGCATCGATACCTACCGCGCCTCGGGCGCCGGCGGCCAGCACATCAACAAGACCGACTCGGCCGTCCGCATCACCCACCTGCCGAGCGGCATCGTCGTCGAATGCCAGGACGACCGCTCGCAGCACAAGAACAAGGCATCGGCCATGAAAGTGCTGGCGGCCCGTATCAAGGACGTGCAACTGCGCGAGCAGCAGTCGAAGGAAGCCGCCACCCGCAAGAGCCTGATCGGCAGCGGCGACCGCAGCGAACGCATCCGCACCTACAACTTCCCGCAGGGACGGATGACGGACCACCGCATCAACCTCACGCTGTACAAGCTCGACATGATCATGGATGGCGACCTGGCCGAACTGACGACGGCATTGTCCGCCGAGCACCAGGCCGAACAGCTCGCCGCGCTGGGCGACTGAGCCTTCATCGGGAAGCCCTGGCCGGCGCGTGCGGGGCATGCTGGCGGAACGCCGGCGCGGCTTTGTGCGAGAATTGGCGCCTTCACATTCCAGCAACGTTACCGACAATGAAATCGCCGAGTCCGCGCACCGTTCTCCTGTCCACCGCCGCCGTCTGCCTGCTGCTGGTCGCCGTCGCGCTGTACCTGCAGCACGTGAAAGACATGCTGCCCTGCCCGCTGTGCGTGATCCAGCGCTACCTGTTCCTCGCCGTGGCGATCGGCTGCCTGATCGGCGCGTTCGGCCGCAAGCCGAAGCTCGGCGCGGCCATTGGCCTGGCGGCTGCAATCGGCGGCCTCGGCGTCGCCGGCAATCATCTGTACGTGCTGGCCAATCCCGGGTTCTCGTGTGGTATCGACCCGATGACGACCGCTCTCAACAAGATCCCCACCGCCACCTACCTGCCCTGGCTGTTCGAGGCCGATGGCCTGTGCGAGAAGGCGGATAGCTTCATGGGCCTGTCGGTACCGCAGTGGTCCGCCGCGTGGTTCGCCATCCTGGCGGCGACACTGGTCTGGGTGCTGGTGCGCCGCCAGGCATGAGCACGCTGGTCGCACCCGGCACCACGCTGGCCGCGCTGCAGCGCATGGCGCTGCTCGAACCCGTCGACCAGCGCATCCTCGTGTGCCATGCGCTGGGCATCACCCGCACGGCACTGATCACGCAATCCGACCGCATGCTGTCCGAAGACGAAGCGGCCCGCGTGTCCGCCCTCCTGGAACGGCGGCTTGCCGGCGAACCGGTCGCGTACATCGTCGGCAAGCGTGAATTCTACGGGCTCGACTTCACGGTCGGTCCCGGCGTGCTGATCCCCCGTCCCGAAACGGAACTGCTGGTCGAACTGGCGCTGGAGCGGCTGCCGCCGCGCGGCCGCGTGCTGGACATGGGTACCGGCAGCGGCGCGATCGCCGTCGCCATCGCCCATGCGCGCCCCGATGCGCAGGTGACGGCGCTCGACGTCAGCCCCGACGCCCTCGCCATCGCGCAGCGCAACGCCGAACTGAACGGCGTGTCCGTGCGCTTCCTGCACAGCGACTGGTTCGCCGCCATCGCCGGCGCCACCTTCGACCTGGTTGTTTCCAACCCGCCGTACATCGCCGCAGGGGACCGGCACCTGTCCGAAGGCGACCTGCGCTTCGAGCCCGCCGGCGCCCTGACCGACCATGCGGACGGCCTGACCGCGTTGCGCGCGATCGTCGCGGGAGCGCCGGCCTGCCTGGCGCCGGGAGGCTGGCTGCTGATGGAACACGGCTATGACCAGTCCGCCGCCGTGCAGGCGCTGCTGTCATCCCGATGTTATGACGACGTGCAAAGCTGGCACGACCTGGCCGGCATCGCCCGCGTGACCGGCGGCCGCGCCGGCACGGCCAGCCTGGGTTAGCCACCGCCCCGAACTGCCGATATCGCTTTGCTAAAATCCGCGAGTGGTGCCCGGAACCGGACGCGGTCGGGGCCCCGGCGTACGTGTTTTCACAATTTCGGTTACTCTCGCACCAATATTTTGGTCTGATGCACAGAAAGGAAAGCCAATTGTCCAATCTACTGACGCGCCGCCTGGCCCTGCTGGCCGAGGAACGGCACCGCGACGTGCTGCGGGGCGGCTTGCGTGGCATCGAACGGGAAACGCTGCGGGTGCAGCCGGATGGCCACCTGGCGCGCACGCCGCACCCGGCCGGCTGGGGCTCGGCACTGACCCATCCCGAGATCACCACCGATTATGCGGAAACGCTGGCCGAGTTCATCACCCCGGCAGAAGCCGACATTGCCACCACGCTGGACAAGCTGGACGGCATCCATCGCTTTGCCTACAGCAAGCTGGGCGACGAACTGCTGTGGAGCGAATCGATGCCCTGCCAGCTGCCGGCCGAACAAGACATCCAGATCGCCTGGTACGGCAAATCGAACCTGGGCACGCTGAAGCACGTGTACCGCCGCGGCCTGGCACTGCGCTACGGCAAGGCCATGCAGTGCATCGCCGGCATCCACTACAACTTCTCGCTCGACGAGCGCCTGTGGCGCATCCTGGCCGACAGCGAGCCAGGCGGCCAGGCGCTGACGCCGGTGGCATACCAGTCCGAAGCCTACCTGTCGCTGATCCGCAATTTCCGCCGCAACAGCTGGCTGCTGATGTACCTGTTCGGCACGTCCCCCGCACTGAACAGCAGCTTCCTGCGTGGCCGGCCGCACAAGCTGGAAACGCTGTCGCCGGACACCCTGTACCTGCCGTACGCGACCAGCCTGCGCATGAGCGACCTGGGCTACCAGAACGATGCCCAGTCCGGCCTGCGCCCCCATGAGAACAGCCTCGACAGCTATGTCGCGACGCTGACCCGCGCGGTCAACCAGCCCTACGAGCCGTACCAGAAGATCGGCACCCGCGATGCGAACGGCGAATGGCAGCAGTTGTCCACCAACGTGATCCAGATCGAGAACGAGTACTATTCGACGATCCGGCCGAAGCGCGTGATCCGCACCGGCGAACGGCCGATCCAGGCGCTGTGCAACCGCGGCGTGCAATACATCGAGGTGCGCTGCCTGGACGTGGATCCGTTCCAACCGGTCGGCGTGGGCCTGACGACCGGCCGCTTCCTCGATGCGTTCCTGCTGTATTGCGCGCTCGAGGAAAGCCCGGCGATTGCCGAAGAGGAAGGTGAAATCCTGGCACGCAATTTCGCCCGCACCGTGAAGGAGGGCCGCCGTCCTGGCCTGACGCTGACGCGCGATGGCCAGGAAACCACGCTGCGTGCCTGGGGCGAGGACCTGCTCGAACGGATCCGCCCCGCTGCCGAACTGCTGGACGCGCTGCGCGGCGATACCCAGCATGCGGACGCGCTGGCGCAGCAGGCGCCCAAGCTGGCCGATCCCGAACGCACCCCATCGGCCACCGTGCTGCGGGAACTGGCGGCGCACGGCAATTCGTTTACCGCATTCGGCCTGGCGCAAAGCAGGAAGCACGCGGCTTACTTCCGCGCCCATCCGCCGACCGCGGAACAGGAAGCGTATTTCGGCGCGCTGGCCGCCACGTCGGTGGCCGAGCAGGCCGAGCTGGAGCGCACGCAGACGGGCAGCTTCGACGACTACGTGAAAGCCTACCGCGCCAGCAACCTGTGCCCGAACCACGCCTGACGCGGGCCCTGCGTGCTGACTTTCTATAACGAACAGCACGGCCAACTGCGGCCCCGGCACGAACTCGTGCAGGGGCTCGCGACCCCGGGGCGCGATATGCCCGACCGCATCGACGGCATTCTTGCCGAACTGGGGCGGCGCGGGCTCGGGCGCATCGTCACGCCGCACGGCGTGCCCCTGATGTCGCTCGAGCGCGCCCACACGCCCCGCTACCTGCATTTTTTGCGCCATGCCTGGAGCGAATGGGCGGCCCTGTCGCCTGCCCACGCCCAGCGCGACGCGTTTGCGACCCATTGGCCGGTACGCACGCTGCGCGCCGACATCGAGCCGGACGACTTCGGTGCCCGCCTCGGCCTGTATTCGATGGACACCACCACGCCGCTCACCGCCGGCACGTGGGTAGCCGCGAAAACGGGCGCCGACTGTGCCGTCAACGCGGCGCACGCGCTGCGCGTGGGCGAGCGGGGCAGCTTTGCGCTGACCCGGCCCCCCGGCCACCATGCCGGCGCGGATTTCTTCGGCGGCGGCTGCTACCTGAACAATGCCGCCCTGGCCGCCCAGCACCTGCTGGACGATGGCTTGCAGCGCGTGGCCGTGCTGGACGTCGATTACCACCATGGCAGCGGTACCCAAAGCATTTTCCATGACCGGGCGGACGTGCTGTGCCTGTCGATCCACGCCGATCCGCGCCAGGCCTATCCGTTCTACAGCGGGCATGCCGACGAAACCGGCAGCGGCGCGGGCCATGGCTACAATGTCAACCTGCCGCTGCCGGCCGGCACCGCGCCCCAGGCATGGTTCACGGCGCTGGAGACAGCGTGCGTGCGGCTGTCGATGTACCGGCCCGAAGCGCTGGTGGTGGCGCTGGGCGCCAACACCTTTCACGGCGAGCCCCATGGCGGTTTCGGCCTGGGCGGCGGCGACTACCTGCGGCTCGGCGAACGGCTTGCCTGGCTGAACCTGCCCACCTGCTTCGTGTTCGAAGGCGGCAGCCCGCTGCGAGAACTGGGCACCAACGTCGTCAACGTGCTGGAAGGGTTCGAGACGGCGTTGTGATGTCACTTGTGATGTCACGACAATTTCACAATAAATCGCTTGCTATTGAATCGCTGGCTATGTATAGTTACTGCATGGACGACGCAAACAGCGTCCCAGGCAGCAGAAAAGCAAACGATACGTGCCCTGTAAATAGTGCGCTATTGAATCGAAAATTACTCAACTGAAAGGAACTGCATCATGTCGATCGAAAAAGTCCTGTACCGTGCCAATGCCAAATCCACCGGTGGTCGCGAAGGCCGTTCCGTGTCCAGCGATGGCGTGCTGGACGTCAAGCTGACGACGCCGAAGGAACTGGGCGGTAACGGCGCCGAAGGCACCAACCCGGAACAGCTGTTCGCCGCCGGCTACTCGGCCTGCTTCCTGGGCGCCATGAAATTCGTCGGCGGCCGCGACAAGATCGCCGTGCCGGCCGATACGTCGATCGACGCCAGCGTCGGCATCGGCCCGATCCCGACCGGCTTCGGCATCGAAGTCGAACTGAAGATCTCGCTGCCGGGCCTGGACCGCGAAACGGCCGAGAAACTGGTGCAGGCCGCGCACATCGTCTGCCCGTACTCGAACGCCACCCGCGGCAATATCGACGTCACGCTGACCGTCGTATAACGGCCCTCCCCGGCCACTGCCTTTACAATGCCCGCTTTATCCGGGGGCGTTGAAATGATCGAATGGCAGTGGCTGGAGTTTGAAAACATCCCACGCGGGGACCTGTACGAAGTGCTGCGCCAGCGGCAGGACGTCTTCGTGCTGGAGCAGACCTGCTTGTACCCCGACCTGGACGGCTACGACCAGGCCGCGCACCACCTGATGGCCTGGCAAACGGCCAACGGCGAACGCCGCCTGGTGGCCTACCTGCGCTGCCTCGCGCCTGGCGCCAAGTACAGCGAAATGTCCCTCGGCCGCATCCTCACGCCCGCCATCGCCCGCGGCACCGGCATCGGCCGGCAGCTCGTCGCCGAAGGCATCCGGCGCGCCGAACTGCAACACCCCGGCCACCGCATCCGCATCGGCGCCCAGCAGCGCCTCGAACGCTTCTACCAAGGCTTCGGCTTCACCACCGTCAGCGCCCCGTACGACGAAGACGGCATCCTGCACATCGACATGCTGCGCTAAAAGTTTCCTAACGCCGGGGTCAGACCCCGATTTCAGGAAATGTTTCCAAAATTCGGGGTCTGACCCCGGTTTTTGGCAACTCGGTCGCTGGAAATTGTTGCTAGAAGCTGACGATGAAGCGGGCGCCGTTGCTGACCGAGCGGGCGTAGCGCACGGTGCCGCCGTTGCCGTGCACGAGCTGGCGCACCATCGCCAGGCCGATGCCGCGCCCCTGCTTTTTCGTCGAGAAGAATGGCGTGAAGATGTGAGGGGCGAGGTCGACGGGCACGCCGGCGCCGTTGTCGCTGACTTCGATGCGCAGCCGCCCGCCGCGCCCCAGCCGCGCAACGATCGTGGCGCGCGGTGAAGCGACGTGCTCGGTTGCTTCGAAGGCGTTCTTCAGCAGGTTGATCAGCGCCTGTTCCAGCTGCCCGGGATCGACCATGACTTCCAGCGATGCGGGCTCGACGGAGAATTCGGCGCTGCCGCCGCGCGCCTGCCAGCGTGGCCCGACGAGTGCCGCCAGCCGCGCGAACAGCTGCCCCAGGTGTACCCGCTCGGGCCGCGCCTGCGGCAGCGTGGACAGGCTGCGGTAGCTCGACACGAAGTCGACCAGGCTCGCGGCGCGCCGGGCGATGGCATCGAGCGCGGTGGACAGGTCTTCGCCGGCATCGGCCGGCAAGTCCGCCGCCAGCTCGCCCAGCAGGTCGTGCGCGGTGCGCGACAGCGAAGCGACCGGCGTCAGCGAATTCATGATCTCGTGCGTCAGCACGTGCACCAGCTGGCGCCACGCATTGAGCGCTTCCGCTTCCAGCTGGCTCTCGACCGGCATCAGCGCCACCAGCCGCTGCGCGTGTCCCTGCACCGTCAGCGTGGAGACGGCCACCATTGCCCGCTCCAGTCCTCGTTCCGTATCGAAGCTGACCAGGCTCCGCTCATCCGCAGGCTGCGCGGCCAGCAGCCTGTACAGCGTTTCCGGTTCGCTGGCCCGCCCCGGCGCCACCAGCCGCCGCGCATTCGCGTTGAGCGGCACGACGGCATCCGGCCCGGACATCCCGTCGATGCGGAACAGCGCGATCGGCGCATGCTCGAGCCGCGCCTCCAGTGCCAGCACCGAGGCCGATGCCGGCCATGCGGAAGCGGCGGCCGGCGACTCTGGCCGTGCCACCGGCAGCCGCAATGGTTCCAGGCAGCGCCACGACACCATGGTGGCTGCCACGGCGCCCAGGGCGCACAGCACCAGCAGGCGCGGCGAATCCGTGACCGTCACCGCGCAGGCGGCAAGCCCGGCCAGTGCCGCGGCGCCGGCCATCACGCCGAGCCGCAGGCCCCGCTCAGATGCCATGCTTGTCCAGCTTGCGGTACAGCGCCGCGCGCGACACGCCCAGCATGCGCGCGGCATGGCTGATGTTGCCCTGCGCCTGCGCCAGCGCGGCGGCGATCGCCTCGCGCTCCAGCGACGACAGCGTGGCTTCCTCGCGCACCGCGCCTGCCGCCGCCGTCGCCACTGCCGCCACTCCCGCCGCCGTCTGCCCTGCCGTCGGAGCCATCGGCGCCAGCGCCGGCAGTGCAATCGCGGCCAGTCCGAAATCGTCGATCCGGTATTCGGCATGCGCCCCCAGGATAACGGCCCGCTCGCAGGCATGCCGCAACGCCCGCACATTGCCCGGCCACGGGTGGCCGCACAGCGCATCGACCGCCGCTGGAGCAATCGAACGCGCCGGCCGCCCATACTGCGTCTCGGACAAGGCCAGGTAGTGCCGTGCCAGCAGCGGCACGTCGTCACGCCGCTCGCGCAGCGGCGGCACGCGCACCACGATGGTATTGAGCCGGAACAGCAGGTCGGCGCGGAATACGCCGGGGTCGAACAGCCGCGCCTCGTCGAGATTGGTGGCGCTGACAATGCGTACGTCCACGCTCTCGGGCCGGTCGGCGCCTACCGGCGTGACCTCGCGCCGTTCCAGCACCGTCAGCAGCTTGGCCTGCGCAGCCAGCGGCATGTTGCCGATCTCGTCGAGGAACAGCGTGCCGCCGCGCGCGGCCTGGAAGCGCCCCGCGCGATCGGCCTTCGCGTCCGTAAACGAGCCCTTGCGATGGCCGAACAATTCGCTCTCGAACGTCGATTCCGGCAGCGCGCCCATGTCCACGGACAGGAACGTGCCGGCGGCACGGCGCGATTGCGCATGCAGCGCCCGTGCCACCAGCTCCTTGCCGACGCCGTTCTCGCCCAGCACCATCACGTTGGCCTCGGTGGGCGCCACGCCGGCGATCATCGCGCGCACCGCCTGCATCGGCGCCGAATCGCCCATCAGCCCGGACACGCCGTGCATTGCCGGGCCCGTGGCGGGCCGCCGCCGCGCCAGCGCCGAATCGACGGCCGCCACCAGCCGTGCGTTATCCCACGGCTTGGTGATGAAGTCGGCGGCGCCGCGCTTCAATGCCTCCACCGCCAGCGGCACATCGGCATAGGCGGTCAGCGCGATCACGGCCGGCGGCTGCGGCTGCCGGCGCAGCAGGTCCAGCGCGGCCAGGCCTTCGGCGCCATCGGTGCGGCCCGGCGTGAAATTGAAGTCGAGCAGCACCACGTCGGGCATGCCGCGCGCCAGCACGCCGTTCAGCTGTGCCGGGTCGTGCAGTACCGCCACCTCGCCGTAGCGGCGGCGCAGCAGCATGCGCGCCGCGTACGCCACGTCGGCATCGTCGTCGAGGATCAGGATCCGGGCGGTGGAATCGGACATGGAAGGCGCTTCGGCACGGTTGGGATCGGGGCATTCTAGCAGCAGCATTCGCGCTGCGGACAGGGCTTTTGCGAGCTGTCCGGAAGCGGACACCCCACCCTGTCCGCTTCCGGCCAGAACCGCCGTGGAGCGCCCCGTGGATACGCCATAACAAGCCTGGCACGTGCTTTGCAGTGGAGAGGCCATGCACATCATGAACCCTTCCTCCAGCAAGCCGGCGAGCGGCGCGGCGATGGACACCATCGTGCCGCGCCGCCGCGGCCGCATCATTGCGCTGGCGGTCGCCGGCCTGCTGGCGCTGCTGGCCGCCGGCGCGGCGATCTGGCACTGGATGCCGCGCGGCCTGCAGGTCGATGGCGCCGACCTGCGCATCGTCACCGTCGAACGGGGCATCTTCCGCGATGACATCGCCGTGCGCGCGAATGCCGAAGCGCTGACCGCCGTGATGCTCGATTCGGTGGAATCGGGCCGCATCGAGGAAGTCCATGCGCGCGACGGCGACCTGGTCGACAAGGGCCAGCTGCTGTTCCGCATCTCGAACCCGCAGCGCAACCTGGAACTGCTGGCACGCCAGTCCGAATACGCGCAGCAGATCTCGAACCTGTCGACGCTGCGGGTGGCCGAGCAAAGCAACCGCACCGAACGCCAGCGCCGGCTGGACGACCTGTCCTTTGCGCTGGAGCAGGCGCAAAAAACCCTGGCCCGCACCGAACGGCTGGCCGGCCAGGGGTATGTTTCCGCCGTGGCGCTGGAAGAAGCGCGCGACAAGCACGACAAGGCGCAGCGCGCGCTGGCGCTCGAACAGCACAGCATCGAAGCGGAGGACAAGGTGCGCGGCAACGCCCTCGGGCGCCTCGAAGAGACGATCAAGGGCCTGGCCACCGGCCTGCGCCTGGTGGAGCAGACCGTCGACGCGCTGGCCGTGCGCGCACCCGTCGCCGGCCGGCTGACCGACTTCCGCCTGCAGGTGGGCGAATCGATCGTGACCGGCAAGCGCGTCGGCCGCATCGACGATCCGCAGCGCTTCAAGCTGTCCGCCCTGGTCGACGAGTACTACCTGACCCGCGTGGCCGTTGGCCGCATGGGCATGGTCACCCAGGACGGCCGCCGTTATCCGGTGAAGGTCGGTACCGTGTACCCGCAGATCAAGGAAGGCCGCTTCACGGCCGAGCTGCTGTTCACCGAAGGCCAGCCGATGCTGAGTCCGGGCCAGAGCCTGGATGCGCAAATCACGCTGGGCGAACCGGGGCCGGCCCTGCTGCTGCCGAACGGCGCCTTCGTGGCCGACTCCGGCGCGGCCTGGGTGTATGTGTTCACCGATGCCACCCATGCCGAACGCCGCACCATCCGTACCGGCCGCCGCAACAATGCACAGATCGAGGTGCTGTCGGGTCTCGCGCCGGGCGAGCGCGTGATCGTTTCCGCGTATGCGGCCTTCGGCAACTCGGCCAGGCTGCAGCTCGACCGCTGATCACTTTGCAGTAATCTTCATACTCCCAACAAAGGAATTCCCATGCTCAAACTGTCAGGCGTCAGCAAGATCCACGTGGCCGGCGAAGTACAGACCACGGCCCTCGACCGCATCGACCTCGATATCGACGCCGGCGAATACGTGGCCATCACCGGCCCGTCGGGCTGCGGCAAGTCCACGCTGCTGTCGGTGCTGGGCCTGCTGGACGTGCCGACCAGCGGCGACTACTGGTTCGAGGGCCGCAACGTGTCCGGCTGGAGCGAATCGCGGCTCAATGAACTGCGGCGCGGCCGCATCGGCTTCATCTTCCAGAGCTTCAACCTGATCGAGGAGCTGTCGGTGTTCGAGAACGTGGAACTGGCGCTCGAATACACCGGCATGCCGGCGAAGGAACGCAAGGTGAAGGTGGCGGCCATGCTGGACAAGCTGGGCGTGGCGCACCGCGCGAAACACCGTCCGTCGCAACTGTCCGGCGGCCAGCAGCAGCGCGTGGCGATCGCCCGGGCGCTGGTGGCCGGCCCCGCCATCCTGCTGGCCGACGAACCGACCGGCAACCTGGACACCGCCCACGGCGACGACGTGATGCGCCTGCTGCGCACCATCAACGCCGAGGGCACCACGGTCGTGATGGTGACCCACTCGCCGGCCCATGCGGCGCAGGCCTCGCGCACGCTGAACCTGCTGGACGGGCGCATCATCGTCGATGCGCTGCGTGCCGCATGAGGCACCTGCGCCTCGCCTGGCGCCACCTGGTCGCCGAACCGGGCTATTCGGTCGTCACGATCCTTGGCCTGGCGGCCGGTTTCGCCACCTGTTTCGCACTGCTGGCCTATGTGGCCTTCTCGTTCGGCTACAACCGCCATGTGCCGGCCGCGCACGAGGTGTATGCGGTCAAGCAGCACATCAACCTGATCGGCAAGCCCGGCTGGTTCGAAGGCATGCCGATGCCGCTGCTGGGCGTGGCCGAAAAAAGCGGCATGACGCAGGCGGCCGCGCTGGCCATGCCCGCCACGGCGAGCCTGCGCACGCCGGGCGGCATGCAGCGGCTCGATCTGCTGACGGTATCGCCAGGATTTCCGAAAGTGTTCGGCCTGGCGGCCGCCGAGGGCGACCTGGCGCAGGCCCTGGCGCGCCCCGATGCGGTCGCGCTGACCTACAGCGCGGCATTGAAGGCGCTGGGTACCCGCCAGGCGCTGGGCAAGGTGCTGCATATCGACGGCAAGGCGCTGACCGTGGCGGCGCTGCTGGCGGACCCGCCGGCGGCGTCCAGCCTTCATTACGAACTCGTCAACAGCTTCGGCAGCGTCCTGATGCCGCGCGAATACCGCGAGCACATGGAGCAGTCATGGGGCATGATCGCCGGCTACCTGTACGTGCGCCTGGCGCCCGGTATCGCGCCGAAGCACTTCACCGCCCACATGCAACGCGAGTTCGACCATTCCCCGCTGCTGCGCGAGGTCCCGGCCGACCTGCTGCGCAAGCTGGGAACACGCAAGATGGTCGACCTGGCGCTGACCCCGCTGACCGGCCTGTATTTCGACACCAGCCTGGAGGGACGCCCGGGCAGCACGCCGCATGGCGCCAGGCCCCTCGTCATCGGCCTCGGCGCGGTCGGCGTGCTGGTGCTGGCACTGGCGGTGGCGAACTATGTCAACCTGGCCGCCGTGCGCACCACGCGGCGCCAGCCGGAAATCGTGCTGCGCAAGGTGCTCGGCGCCGGTGCCTTCCGCCTCGCCAGCCAGTTGCTGGCCGAGGCGCTGGTGGTCGCCATGCTGGCGACGGCGCTGGGATTGCTGCTGGCCTGGCTCCTGCTGCCGGCCGTGTCCGGCATGCTGGACCGCCCGCTCGAGCGGATGATGTCGCCCGCCGCGATCCTGGCGGCGCTGGCCGTCGGCGCGGTGGCGGGGCTGCTGGCCGGGCTGTACCCGGTGTGGATCGCGCTGGACATGCGGCCGGCGACCGTGCTGGCCATCCGCCGCGAAATGGAGCCCCGTGGCGGCCTGTGGCTGCGCCGGGCGCTGACCGTGCTGCAGCTGACCGTGGCGATGGGACTGACGGCGGCCACGCTGGCCATTGCCTGGCAAGCCCGCTACGCCAGTTCGGCCAATCCCGGCTTCGATACGGCGCCGCTGCTCACGGTCGAACTGCCGCGCGCGCTGTGGCAGGGACCGCAGGGCCTGCAGCTTCGCGAAGCGCTGCGCCGCCTGCCCCACGTGCAGGGCGTGGCGTTCTCCGAAAACGCCGTCGGCCAGCCGTTCGCCGGCCAGAATGGCCCGATCCGGCGGCTGGGCGGGCGCGAAGTGGTGCTGGTATCGCGCAATGTATCGGCCGACTTCTTCCAGGTGTATGGCGTGGCGGCCGTGGCAGGCCGCACGTTCGACCCGAAGATCGAGCAGGACAGGACGCCGACCACGGTGATGCTGAACCGGGCAGGCGCGCTGGCGCTGGGCTTCCCTGGCGCCGAGGCAGCGGTCGGCGAACTGGTATCGTTCGATCACAATGGCAAGCAGCTCGCGGCCCGCGTGATCGGCATCGCACCCGACCTGCGCCATGAATCGCTGCGTGAAAAACCGCAGCCGATGTTCTACCGGAACTCGCTGGCCGGCTCGGTACTGACGATGCGCAGCGACGCCGACCTGCGCGATGTGGAACGGCAGGCCATCGCCCTGTTCGGCAAGTTCTTCCCGGAAGATATTGCCCTGGTGCGCCCGGCCGCCAGCTATCTCGCCGAAAATTACCAGCAAGACCTGCGCCTGGCGACCCTGCTAGGGGCCGCCAGCATCGTCGCCATCCTGCTGTCGGCGTTCGGCATCTATGTGCTGTCGGCCTACAACGTGCAGCGGCGCGGCCGCGAGATCGTGCTGCGCAAGCTGTACGGCGCCGGCCGTGCCGCCATTGCCAGGCTGCTGGGCCGGGAATTCGCCGTGCTGCTGGCGCTGGGTGCCATGATCGGCCTGCCACCGGCCGCATTGGCGATCCGTGCCTACCTGGCCGGCTTCGTCGACCATGCGCCGATCGGTGGCTGGACGCTGCTGGGTGCCGCCGCCATCGCCATCCTGGTGGCGGCCATCGCCACGCTGCGCCACACCATCGCCGCACTGCGCGCCGCGCCCGCCGCCGTGCTGCGCGCCTGAGGAGGAGAGCAATGACCCTGCGCGATTTCCGTATCGGCTGGCGCCTGCTGCTGCGCGAGCCCGGCTTTTCGCTGGTGACCGTCCTCGGGGTGGCACTGGCCTTTGCCGCGTGTTTCCTGCTGCTCGGCTATGTGCGCTACTGCTTCAGCTACGACAGCCACGTGCCCGATGCCGGGCGCGTGATGCAGGTAAAGCAGCGCATCAACTGGTTCCCCCGGCCGGACTGGGATCCCCGCTCGATGCTGCCGCTGCGCCAGGTCGCGGTGGACAGCGGCATGGTGGAGCAGGCCAGCATCGCCGTGCGGCTGCGCACGCCGGTGCGGGCCGGCGCACAGCTGCACGACGTGACGGTGCTTGCCGTCGACAAGGCGTTCGCCGGCATGTTCGGCATCGTGCCCCTGGCCGGCGACATCGAAGCGGCCCTGACCCGGCCCGATGCACTGGCCGTGACACGCAGCACGGCGCGCCGCCTGTTCGGCACCGATGCCGGTGTGCTGGACCGTACGGTGCAGGTCAACGGCGAAACCTTGCGGGTGGCCGCCATGCTGCCCGACCTCCCGGCCAACGTCACCACGCGGTGGGAGGCGCTGACCGGACCGTTGAGCCGTGCGCGGCCTGCGGCGGAGCGCACGCTGGTGCCGGGCTGGCAACGCGGCGGCATTTTCCTCAAGCTGGTGCCCGGTGCCGATTCCGCGCAGCTGGCAGCGCTGCTGCAGCAAGCCATGGATGCGTCGCCGATGGAGCAGCGCATGCGCGCCCGCCCGATCGGCAGGGCGATGCAGGGTCCGGGCACCGAAGTGAAACTGATGGCGCTGCCGGACGTCTATTTCGACCCCGACATGGCGGCCAGCCGCAGCGGCGACGACTACGGCAAGCGCTCCGCCGTGCTGGGCCTGGCGGGCATCGCCCTGCTGGTGCTGGTGCTGGCCGTCACGAACTACGTCAACCTGGCCACCGTGCGCGCACAGCAGCGCCAGCGCGAATCGGGCCTGCGCAAGCTGCTCGGCGCCAGCGCGCCGCGCATGGCCGCGCAATTCATCGCCGAATCGGTGCTTGTCTGCCTGCTCGCCGCGGTACTGGGCATGATGCTGGCATGGCTGCTGCTGCCCACGTTCGCGGGCCTGGTCGACCGCACGCTGGACGGTTTCTTCAGCCCGGCCCGCATCGCCCTCGCGCTGCTGGCGGCGCTGCTGACCGGCATCCTCGCAGGGAGCTGGCCGGCACTGGTGGCGCTGCGCGTGCGGCCGGCCGCGGCGCTGGCCGGCCGCGACAACAGCGAAACGGTGGGCGGGCTATGGCTGCGCCGCGGGTTGACGGCACTGCAGTTCGCCACCGCGATCGCGCTCGGCGGCATGGCCATCGCCGTGGCGTGGCAGACGCACTTTGCCAGCCGGGCCGATCCCGGCTTCGACCCGGCACCGCTGGTGACGGTGGACTTGCCCGAGGATGCCAGGCCGGCGGCCGTACAGGCCTTTGCCGAGGCGGTTCGCGGCCTGCCGCTGTCGGGCGGGGCCGCGCTGTCGTCGGAGGCGGTCGGCCGCGACGGCATGAAGATCGTGCAGGGTTTCCGCACCCGCGACGGGCGCGACCTGCGGCTGGAGATCAAGCCGGTGTCGCCGGACTTCTTCGAGGTATATGGCATCGGGCCCCGCTTCGGCCGGCTGTACCGGGCCGATACCGACCGCGCGGGGGGCGATGCGCTGGTGCTGAATGCCGCTGCTGCCGCCGCGCTGGACTATCCGGCGCCGCAGGCGGCGGTCGGCCAGGCGCCCTTCCCCGACCATGGCCCGATCGTCGGCATCGCGCCGGACCTCCGCCATAACGACCTGCGCCGGCAAACCGAACCGATCGTCTACCTGCTGCAGCCGAACTACGGCGTGCTGACGGTGCGCACCGGCGCCGGCATGGAGGAAGTGGAACGCGCACTGGCGCCGCTGTGGCGGCGCTATTTTCCCGACCGGATCATGACCGTGCAGCCTGCCGCGACGCTGTTCACACGCACTTACCAGGAAGATGCACGGCTGGCCCGGATGCTGGCCACGGCCAGCGCACTGGCCGTGGGGCTGGCCGCCTTCGGCATCTACGTGCTGGCCGCCTACAGCGTGCAGCGCAACCGCCGGCAGATCGTGTTGCGCAAGCTGTACGGCGCCGGCATGGGCGCCATTGCGCGGCTGCTGGGCCGCGAATTCGCCGCGCTGCTGGCGGCCGGCGCCCTGTTCGGCGTGCCGCTGGCATGGCTGGCGATCGAGCGCTACCTGGCAGGTTTCGTGGAACGCGCGCCGCTGGGCCAATGGCCGCTCGTGGCGGCAACGCTGCTGGCAGCCCTGGTGGCGCTGCTGGCCACGGCGCGCCATGCGCTGGCAGCGTTGCGGCTGTCACCGGCCGGCGCCTTGCGGGAGTGACGGGCAGCGGCGAAACGGCAAAAAAAATGGCGGCCCGCAGGCCGCCATTTTTTCGTCACGATGCTCAGTGTTTGATCCAGCGTTTGATCGTCAGCGCTTGATCGCCAGCACTTCGATATCGAACACCAGCGTCGAGTTGGCAGGGATCGGGCCATTCGCCGTGCCGCCATAGCCCAGGCTTGGCGGAATCACCAGGCGGCGCTTGCCGCCGACGCGCATGCCGACCACGCCCTGGTCCCAACCGGCGATGACGGCGCCCTTGCCCAGCTGGAAGGTGAACGGGCTTGCCGCGGTGGCCTGGTCGAACTGGGTACCCTTGTTCTCGGTCTTGGTGCTGTCGTACAGCCAGCCGGTGTAGGCCACGGTGACCGTGTCGCTGGCGATCGCTTCGATGCCGGTACCCACCGCCAGGTCGGCCTTCGAGACCACTGGCAGGTCGGGAGTCGTTACCGGTGCGTCGTCGCTGCCGCCGCAAGCGGTCAGGGCCAGCGCGCAAGCCAGCGTCGCGAGAATTTGGAGAATCGATTTCATGTGGTCACTCTTACTGGATTAAAAGTCGTTGAAAAAGCCGTTGCAAAGCCGTTGCCAATGGCTGCTCGCTTGGTTGGCGGTTGCCGGTGGAGCGAAAGTTTAACAGAGTGCCACTGCCGCTCCCCCAGTACAACATTTCCTTACACATTCACGATCAAATCTCGACCTGCGTGCCCAGCTCGATCACGCGGTTCGGCGGGATCTGGTAATAATCGGCCGCGGCGCGGGCATTGCGCGACATCGCCACGAACAGATGTTCGCGCCATGGCGCCATGCCCTGTTGTGGTGCCGAGATCACGGTCTGGCGGGCGATGAAGAACGAGGTTTCCATCATCTCGAAGCGCAAGCCGTGTTCGGCGCAACGGTCGAGGATGGCGGGAATGTCCGGCTCGTCCTTGAAGCCGTAGTCGACGTTGACCTGGTAGCACTGGTGTCCCAGGTCGGCGATGCGCACCTGCTCTCCCGGCGCGACGTACGGTTCTTCCAGGATGTGCACGGTGAGGAAGACCACGCGCTCGTGCAGCACCTTGTTGTGCGACAGGTTATGCAGCATCGCGTGCGGCACGCCGTCGCTTTCGCCGCGCAGGAACACGGCGGTGCCGGGCACGCGCACCGGCGGCGCCACGAACAGCGAGGAAAGGAAATCCTCCAGCGGGATCGCATGCTTTTCCAGGTTCTGGAACACCAGCTGGCGGCCGGTGCGCCAGGTGAGCATGATCGTGAACAGCGCGGTACCGAGCAGCAGCGGCATCCAGCCGCCGTGGAACAGCTTCAGCGTGCAGGCCGAGAACAGCAGCACGTCGATCACCAGGAAGAAGCCGGTCGCGAGGATGCACACCGGCAGCGGCAGGTGCCAGCGGTAGCGGATCACGAAGAACGTCAGGATCGTGGTCGCCAGCATCGTGGCCGAGACGGCGATGCCGTAGGCGCCGGCCAGCGCATCGGAGGAACCGAAGCCGATCACCGCGATCAGCACCACGATCAGCTGCAGCCAGTTGACGGCCGGGATGTAGATCTGGCCGATCTGGTGCTCGGAGGTGTGCATCACGCGCATGCGCGGCAGCAGGCCCAGTGCGATGGCCTGCTTGGTCATGGAGAAGGTCCCGGAGATGGTGGCCTGCGATGCGATCACGGTGGCCATGGTGGCCAGCACCACCAGCGGGTAGATGCTCCAGCTGCCCAGCTGCTGGAAGAACGGGTTCGAGATCGCTTCCGGCGCGTGCAGCAGCAGCGCGCCCTGGCCGAAGTAGTTCAGCGCCAGCGCGGGGAACGCCACCGCGAACCACGCCATGCGGATCGGCTTCTTGCCGAAGTGGCCCATGTCGGCGTACAGCGCTTCGGCGCCGGTGAATGCCAGCACCACGGCGCCCAGGCCGACGAAGGCCACGAAGCCGTTGTCGATCATGAAGTGCACCGCGTGCAGCGGGTTCAACGCGCGCAGGATGTCCGGCCGCTCGACGATGTTGACGATGCCCATGGCCGCCAGCGCCAGGAACCACAGCACCATGATCGGTCCGAAGAAGCGGCCGATGCCGGCGGTGCCATGGCGCTGCACCGAATACAGCGACACCAGCACCACGATGGTCAGCGGCACGACGTAGTGTTCCAGCGCGGGCGTGGCCACTTCCAGGCCTTCCATCGCGCTCAGTACCGAAATCGCCGGGGTGACCACGCTGTCGCCATAGAACATGGTGGCGCCCAGCACCCCCAGCACGAGCAGCGGAAAATGCCAGCCGGAGCGCTTGCTCACGGAATTGAGCGCCAGCGCCATCAGGGCCATGATGCCGCCCTCGCCGCGGTTGTCCGCGCGCAGCACCAGCGTGACGTACTTCAGCGAAACGACGATCGTCAGTCCCCAGAAGATCAGCGAAACGACGCCCAGCAGGTTGGCTTCGGTGAGCGCCAGTCCGTGGTCCGGGTCGAAGATGGTTTTGAGGGTATAGAGAGGGCTGGTACCGATGTCGCCGTAAACGATCCCCACGGCCGCCAGCGTCAATGTAGCGAGGCTGCTTTTCTTGTCTGTCAAAATTGCACCCGAATTATTTTTTTGCGCACTGCACAATAGGCCAATCGCCCTCTAAAAGCAAGCCGCCGGTGACCAGCGCATGCTGCGCCGTTGTGTTAAGGTCGCGCCTCGAAGGATGACAGATGACCATTGAAAAAACCATCGCGAACCCCGCAAGCATCGACCGGGCAACCGCCGAAGATGCTCCCCGCCTGTTCGAGGTGTGGGAAGCGTCGGTACGCGCCACCCACGACTTCCTGTCCGAGGAAGCGATTGCCACGCTGGTGCCGCTGGTACGCGAGCTGCTGGGCACGTTTACGCCACTGTACTGCCTGCGCGACGCCGCTGGCGCCCCGTATGCCTTCATTGGCGTGGCCGACGGCAATATCGAGATGCTGTTCGTCCATCCGGCGCGGCGCGGCACCGGCGCCGGCCGCACGCTGACGGCGTTCGCGATCGGCACCCTGGGCGCCACGAAGGTGGACGTGAACGAGCAGAATGGCCAGGCCGCCGGCTTCTATGCGCGCATGGGCTTTCGCCAGGCCGGCCGCTCGGAACGCGATCCGTTCGGCCATCCGTACCCGATCCTGCACCTGGAACTGCCATGACGAAGGACGCCAGCAAGGAGGACGGCTATGGCGGTGTGCTGAACGCCACCAGCGCGTTCCTGCTGTGGGGACTGTTCCCGCTGTATTTCCATGCGATCGGCGAGGTGCCGCCGATGGAAATCCTGGCGCACCGCATGGTCTGGTCGCTGCTGTTCCTGTGCATCGTGCTGACCGTGCGCCAGCAATGGAAATGGCTGCCGGCGGTGCTGCGGCAGCCGAAGGTCGTGGCCACGTTCGCGGCCAGCGCGCTGCTGCTGTCGGCCAACTGGTTCATCTACATCTGGGCCGTGAACAACGGCCACGTGATCGATGCCAGCCTGGGTTATTTCATCACGCCGCTGTTCAACGTGCTGCTTGGATTGTTCGTGCTGAAGGAACGGCTGCGCGGCGGCCAGTGGCTGGCGATCGGCGTGGCCGCCACCGGCGTGGCCTGGCTGACCTGGCAGGCCGGCGCGCTGCCATGGATCGCCCTGGTACTGGCCGCCACGTTCGGTGCCTACGGCCTGCTGCGCAAGACCGCCGCGCTGGCGGCGCTGGAGGGCCTGTCGTTCGAAACGCTGCTGCTGTTCCCGCTGGCCGGCGGCTACCTGATCTGGCTGACGGTCCATGGCGCCAACACCTTCGTCAATACGCCCAGCGACTGGACGCGCACGCTGCTGGTCGCCGCCGGCCCGATCACCGCGATCCCGCTGCTGCTGTTTGCCGCCGGCGCGCGCAAGATTCCCCTGTCGGTGCTGGGCATGCTGCAGTACATCGCGCCGACGATCCAGATGATGCTCGGGCTGGTCGTGTTCCATGAGACGTTCTCGACAGCGCGGCTGGCCGGCTTCATCGTGATCTGGAGCGCGCTGGCGCTGTACATGGCTGAAGGGTTCTGGACGAGCCGGCGCGCGGCTGCCTGACTGGCCCTCCAGCACCGTTTGGCGTATCCTTGTTGACCTTCTTTAAAGTTACATCACTCAATTCGAGAATTTCTCAATGGCAAATTACGTCTATACCATGAACCGCGTGGGCAAAATCGTCCCGCCCAAGCGCCAGATCCTGAAGGACATTTCGCTCTCGTTCTTCCCGGGTGCGAAGATCGGCGTGCTGGGCCTGAACGGCTCCGGTAAGTCGACCTTGCTGAAAATCATGGCCGGCATCGATACCGACATCCAGGGCGAAGCGCGCCCGATGCCGGGCCTGTCGATCGGCTACCTGCCACAGGAACCGCAGCTCGATCCGGAAAAAACCGTTCGCCAGGAAGTGGAGTCGGGCCTGGGCGAAGCGTTCGAGGCGCAAGCGAAACTGGACGCCGTATACGCCGCGTATGCCGAGGAAGATGCCGACTTCGATGCGCTGGCTGCCGAGCAGCAGCGCCTGGAATCGATCCTGGCCGCCGCCGATGGCGGCAACCTGAACCTGCAGCTGGAAATGGCCGCCGATGCGCTGCGCCTGCCGCCATGGGATGCGAAAATCGGCGTGCTGTCCGGTGGTGAAAAGCGCCGCGTGGCGCTGTGCAAGCTGCTGCTGTCCAAGCCCGACATGCTGCTGCTCGACGAACCGACCAACCACCTGGATGCCGAATCCGTGGAATGGCTGGAGCAGTTCCTGCTGCGCTTCCCTGGCACCGTCGTCGGCATCACCCACGATCGCTACTTCCTCGACAACGCCGCCGAATGGATCCTGGAACTGGACCGCGGCCACGGCATCCCGTGGAAAGGCAACTACAGCTCGTGGCTGGACCAGAAACAGGCCCGCCTGCAGCAGGAAGAGTCCACCGAATCGGCCCGCCAGAAGGCGCTGAAGACGGAACTGGAATGGTCGCGCCAGAATCCGAAGGCGCGCCAGGCCAAGTCGAAGGCCCGCCTGGCCCGCTTCAACGAACTGTCCGAATACGAATACCAGAAGCGCAACGAGACGCAGGAGATCTTCATCCCCGTCGCCGAGCGCCTGGGCAACGACGTGATCGAGTTCAAGAACGTCTCCAAGGCATTCGGCGACCGCCTGCTGATCGACAACCTGTCGTTCATCGTGCCGCCGGGTGCCATCGTCGGCATCATCGGCCCGAACGGTGCCGGTAAATCCACGCTGTTCAAGATGATCGCCGGCATCGACACGCCGGACAGCGGCGAAGTCGTCATCGGCAAGACGGCGAAAGTCTCGCTGGTCGACCAGAACCGCGACGAACTGGCCAACAACAAGACCGTGTTCGAAGACGTGTCCGGCGGCGCCGACATGCTGAGCGTGGGCCGTTTCGAGATGCCGTCCCGCGCCTACCTGGGCCGCTTCAACTTCAAGGGCGGCGACCAGCAAAAGATCGTCGGCAACCTGTCCGGTGGCGAACGCGGCCGCCTGCACCTGGCCAAGACGCTGCTCAAGGGCGGCAATGTGCTGCTGCTGGATGAACCGTCGAACGACCTGGACGTGGAAACGCTGCGCGCGCTGGAAGATGCGCTGCTGGAATTCGCCGGTTCCGTGATGGTGATCTCGCACGACCGCTGGTTCCTGGACCGCATCGCCACCCATATCCTGGCGTTCGAAGGCAATTCGCAGGTCACGTTCTTCGACGGTAACTACCAGGAATACGAGGCGGACAAGAAAAAACGCCTGGGCGAGGAAGGTGCCAAGCCGAAGCGCATCCGCTACAAGCCTCTCACGAACTGAGGCAGCAAATAAAAACGGACTCCTCGGAGTCCGTTTTTTCTTCTGTCACGAAGAAACCGTTTGGGGAGGCGGGCACAAGGACATTGGAACCCATGACGGCTCCGCTGTCGCGCCCGGCCTCGACCGGTGCAACGCGCTGCAATCCGCTTAGAAGCTGTAGCGCGCGTTCAGCGATACGGCGCCCTTGCTGCGGCCCACGTCGATATCGTTCTTGCCGTAGTGCTCATACTCAAGCGACAACGCGACTTTCTCGTTCACCGCGTACTCGGCACCCAGCGATGCGTACACCGAATTGCGGCTGCTCTCGCCGTTGTAGCCGGCGGCCAGGCCGGATGCCATCACGTCGTTCTTGTTGTGGGCCACGCCCAGCTTGCCGAACACGTTGACCTTTTCCGCCACCGGGTAGCTGGCCTTGCCGGCGAGGTAGTAGGACTCCGAGTCCGCCTCGGCACGGCCGCTGGCGCCATTCACAGCGTAGTAATAGTCAGACTTGCCGAAGTCCGTGTAGCCGGCTTCCACGGCAAACATCGGGTTGATCTGGTAACCGGCGAAGAATTTTCCGCCGTACTCGTGCTTGCTGTTGTCGACACCGGTGGAGTCATTACGCAGCTCGTAGCGATGTTCGCTGACGACGCCACCGATACCGACATAGGGCGAACCATCGGCGGCATGGGCGGAAACGGCACCAAAGGCGGCAGCGGAAGCAACGAGGGCAAGAAGGGTTTTTTTCATGATTTGATCTCTCAGCAAATTGGTTGTTTTTACAGTGCTGCGGGATCGCTGTTCGTATCAATGGAACCGCGACGAGACCAAGATAGCACCGTACCCCATTTATAAAAGGTCCATTTCCGTAATAATTGTTAGCAGATGTAATGGCTATTGAAACAAGGTGAACACGCCCAAACTGACGGCGTTTCCTTAAGAAACCCTAATAAAGTGTAGTCCTGGAAAGGATCTACCGAATTGCACGGAAAGTGAGGTTGACGCGCAGGCCGCGCGGCCTGGTTTCCTTGTTGATGCCATGGCGCCAATGCCGCTGCAGCGTGCCGGCCATCAGCAGCAGGCTGCCATCGGTCAGGTCCAGCTTCACCGTGGCCGGCCGCTTCCTGTGTTTCAGGATGAAGGTGCGTGTGGCGCCGAACGACACCGAGGCGATTGCCGGTTCCGGGCCCAGTTCGGGTTCGTCGTCGCTGTGGAAACCCATGCTGTCGCGCTCGTTGCGGTAGCAGTTCAGCAGCACACTGTTGAAACGCTTGCCGGTCGCCTCCTCGACGGCACGCTTGATCTCCTGCAGCAGCGGCGTGAACGGCAGCGGGTGGAAGGTGCGGCCGGAATAGGTGTAGCTGGCCTCGCCATACCAGGCCGACAGGCGTGGCTGCTTCTGGGCCTTGCCGAACAAGAAAATGGTTTCCTCGCGCCAGGCAATCTCGTGGAGCAGGCGGCGCAGTACCGCATCGTTCGGCATCGATAGCGGGAGTTGCGCGAGGAAGGCCAGCTCGCCGTCGTCGATCGGTATCGGCTGCAGGGTGGCATCGGCGGAAAACAGGTCCATCACGCTATGATAGCGGACGTTCCGCACGACAATAACAACGAGGAATCCCGATGGAAAAACGTACCTTCCTGGCTGCGCTGGCAGCCACCGGCATGGCGCCGGCGCTGGCCGCACCCAGGAACGGGCAGCGCGGCCCGACGCTGCTGACGGTCACGGGCGCGATCCCGAAAGCCAATCGCGCCAGGTTCGACCCGGTGGCGGACCAGATGATGTTCAAGCAAAAGCTGTCGTTCGACAAGGCATGGGCATTCGACTACGGCGCGCTGGCCGCGCTGCCGGCGCTGACGATCCGGCCCACGCTGGAATACGACGGCAAGGTCCACACGCTGTCCGGCCCGTTGCTGGCCGACGTGCTGAACGCGGCCGGCGTCGCCCTTGTGGACGGCACCCGCATCACGCTGCGTGCGGTGGACGGTTATGCGGCCTCGGTCACCGGCGCACAGGCGCGCAAGCAACGCTTTATCGTGGCAACACACATGGATGGCGCACCGATGGCACTCGGCGGCCTGGGCCCGCTATGGGCGGTGTACGACGCGGACCGGGTGCCGGACATGGCGGCAAAACCCGTGGCCGAGCGCTTCGGCTCCTGCCCGTGGGCCTTGTACCACATCGACATTTCCTGAGGTTCAGCAGGTCGAAAAAATAGGGACGGCCCGGATCGCCGGACTGTCCCCGATTTTTTCTCGCCTTACGCGTACGCTTCGGCCAGCGACATGACACGTGGCGTGAAGGCGACGCCGACGTCGCCGAAGATCTTGCCGATCTGCGCCATGTTGGCTTCGCACTCTTCTACTTTCCAGCCCTTGAACAGGTCCGTGCCGTCTTTCTGGAAGTGCAGGTCGAGCACCTTGCCGCGGTCCTTGTGGGTGTAGGCGGAGCTGTGGGTCTGCACGAAACCGGCGGAGGCCAGTGCCTCGAGCACGGCGGCCGGCGGATTGTCCGGGTCGGTTGCCAGGTAAACGCCGTAGGTCTTGCCGGGCGGTTTTGCAGCAACGTCGACTTCGTAGATGCCGGGCGCCTTGGTGACGGTCGTGGACTTCAGAAATAACATAACGATCCCCTGTCCGGCGCGGCGCCGGTCGGTGAAGTAATAAGAGGACCTAGCTTATTGCTTCGCGCCAAGTTTGTCGATGATAGCGTGACTTTTTTTGCTTCAGCGCAACGCTTTGACGTCAACCGGACAAGATTGACTGCCGGTTATTGGCGCTTGCGCGCCGCCAGCGCCGCGGTAGGCGGCACAAGGGCGCCATACAGGGTGCCCGTATCGGTATCCCAGGCCGATACGGCGGCCTGCTGCCGCTGGACGGTCGCGTAATCGCCCCGCGCAACCGGGCCGGACAAGGCTTGGGCCGCGCCCATCCGGAACACGTTCGACAGCGACTCCTGCGCCAGCGGATGCGCCAGTTCGCGCGCCACGTCGTCGGGAATGCCGGCCGCTTCGTAGGCACGCAGCGCCGCATCGAGCACGGTGACGACGTAATTGCTGGCGAAGACCGCCGCCGCATGATAGACGGTCTTGGCGGCCGGATCGATCGCCACGGGCCGGGCGCCGATTGCCTCCAGGGCCGGCGCCAGCACGGCCAGTGCCGCGGTATCGCCTTCGATGCCGCAAAACGTGCCGGCAAATGCCGCCGCCACGGCGGCGGGATCGGCGAAACTGCGGATCGGGTGCACGCTGGCAAGCAGCGCGCCGCCCTGGCGCGCCGCTTCGAGCGTGCCCGACGCCAGCGCGCCGCTGCAGTGGAACACGATCGCACCCTGCAACGGGCGGCTGGCGGCAAGCGCCGCGCAGGCCGGCACGATCTGGTCGTCCGTCACCGCCAGCAAATAGACGTCGGCCGCGGGCAGCGCGGCAACGTCCGCGGCGGCGGTGCCGGCACCGATGAAATCCACGCCACGCTGCGCCGAGCCGGGCGAACGGGCCAGCACGCCGGCGATGTCGAACACGCCGGCCGTGTGCCACAGGCGCCCCAGCGCGCGGCCGACATGCCCGGCACCGACGATGGCCAGCGTGCGCATCAGAATCCGGACCCGGGCGTTTTCAGGAATTCCACCTCTTCCGGCGTCGACGCGCGGCCCAGGATCTCGTTGCGGTGCGGGAAGCGGCCGAACTTGCGGATCACGTCGCGGTGGCGTTTCGCAAAATCGAGCATGCTGTCAAAGCCCGCGGCGGAAGCCGCCAGCTTGTCGAACAGGATGACCGAGCGGTCCTGCATCGACAGGCTTTCGGCATGCTCGAACGGCATGTACGAAAACGCGCGCTGGACCGGCGGCAGCGTCTGGTTGGCACCGGAGTTGTCGATCGCCAGCGCCGCTTCCAGCGCCAGCGTGTCGCCGGCAAACGCCTTCGGCGTGCCGCGGTAGATGTTGCGCGTGAACTGGTCCAGCACGAGGATGCGCGCCAGCGCACCCTGGGTTCCTTCATCGTCCCACCGGCGCAGGCCGCCCGCCAGCGCATCCTCGACGGCATCGCCGAATTCGGCGAACACCTGGCGATCGAACGCGTCATCCTTGCGGAACCATTCCGGCCGCTGCGTGTTATGGCCTTTCACGCCGATCGGCAGGAACCAGAAATCCAGTACGTCTTGCGATGTCACGAGCATAAATGTTTCCTGTAATGGAGGGTCTGGAGGGAATGCTGGCTTGCAGGCCGGCATCGCTGCGCCGGCAAGGAGCTGTGCTCCTTGAAACCCCGGCTACGCCCCCGGTTTTTGGTAACTTCCTCAGTTGCGCGCGTGGGTGATCTGGAACCCTTCCACGCCTTCGTAGTGCGCCATTTCTTCCGCCAGCTTGCCCAGCGGGGCGCCGCTGCGCTTGCTGTGGGCCAGCGCGACGAAGCGCCATTCCATCCGTCCTCCCTGCAGCGCGATCATCAGCGAACCGCCGGCGATCTCGTAGCCGCGCTCGTTCGCCAGTGCGCGCAGCCGTGCTTCCTGCGGTTCGTAGCCCGGCTTGAAGCGCAGCGTGATCGCGATCGCGTGCCGCGATGGCAGCCAGGCTTCGATCTTCGACAGGTAGATCATCACCACGGCCGACAGCAGCGCCAGCCCCATCGCCGCGGCATAGAAGCCCACGCCGACCAGGATGCCGATCACCGACGAAGCCCAGATTGACGCCGCCGTCGTCAGCCCGCTGATGTTGAATCCCTCGCGCATGATGACGCCCGCGCCGAGGAAGCCGATGCCGGTGACGATGCCCTGGATCACGCGGGTGGGATCGGTGCCCACCAGCGCCGTCATCTGGCCGCCGAACCAGTGCTCGGGATAGCCGCCGATCACGGTCAGCGCGGCCGACGCCATGCACACCAGTCCATAGGTGCGCATGCCGGCGGCGCGGCCATGGTACGAGCGTTCGTAGCCGACCAGCATGCCGAGCAGCAGCGCGCCCAGCAGGTTGAGGAAGATGACGCCATTTGTCACCAGCTCGGCCGACGTCCAGTAGGCCCCCAGCAGGTCGCGCGTCATGTCATGCTTTCGGCGGCTTCTTCGTCAGCTGCTTCTCGAATTCGACATCGTTCTTGCTGATGCGCTTCGCCACCTGCGGCCCCTGCGCATTGACGAAGGCCACGAACTCGTCGAGCTCCATCGGTGGGCACAGCGGTGGCTTGCCCGGCCCCTCGGTGAGAAAGAAGTGGCCGCTGCCGGTGATCGACATCGACCAGCCCGGGTTGCCGCTGCGCTGCTTGAGCCGGTCGATCGCGTTCGACGCCCGGGTGGAACGGCTGCTCATAATGGTTGGGTCCTTTCGTTGAGCCATGCCAGCGCGGCGCCGTCGACCAGCGGGCCCAGGCGTTCGCGCACGGTGGCGTGGTAATCGTTCAGCCACGCGATCTCGTCGTCGCGCAGCAGGGCGCGGTCGATGCAGCGCGTGTCGATCGGGCACAGCGTCAGCGTCTCGAAGCGCAGGAATTCGCCGAACTCCGTCGTGCCGTCGGCCCGGTTCAGCACCAGATTCTCGATGCGGATGCCCCACTTGCCGGGCCGGTAGATGCCCGGTTCGATCGATGTGATCATGCCCGGCTCCATCGCCGTGTGCGGCTCGGGCATCAGCGACGGCGTGATCGCGTGCGGCCCTTCGTGCACGTTGAGGAAAAAGCCCACGCCATGGCCGGTGCCGTGACCGAAGTCGATGCCGGCCGACCAGATCGGCGCACGGGCGATCGCGTCGAGCAGTGGTGCCTTCGTACCGCGCGGGAAGCGCGTGGCGGACAGCGCCATCATGCCCTTCAGCACCAGCGTGAAGTCGCGCCGGTGTTCGGCGGTGATGTCGCCCACCGGCACCACGCGCGTGATGTCGGTGGTGCCGCCGATGTACTGGCCGCCGGAATCGATCAGCAGCAGGCCATCGCCATCGATGACGGCGCAGTGTTCTTCGGTGGCGCGGTAATGCATGATCGCGCCGTTGGCCTGGAACCCGGCAATCGTGCCGAAGCTGGGGCTGACGAAGCCCGGCCGGCGCGCGCGGGCGGCAGTGATGTGGCGGTCGATGTCGACCTCGTCCAGCGACTTCTCGTGGCGGCGCGCCAGTGCCTCCTCGAGCCAGGCAAAGAATTCGCACAGCGCCGCGCCGTCCTGCTCCATCGTGGCGCGTACGTGCACGGCTTCCGCTTCGGTCTTGCGCGACTTGGCGAACGTGGTCGGATTGATCGCTTCCACCACCTTCACATGAGCGGCCACCGCCTGCCGCGTACCGTGCGTGATGCGGCGCGGATCGAGCAGCAGCACGGCACCCGGCGGCAGTTCGGCCAGCGCGGCGGCGGCGCGCTCATAAGGCGCGACGGTGATGCCGTCGGCCGTGAGCTTGGCCGCCAGCGACGGCTTTACCTTGCCCTGGTCCACGAACAGCGTGGCGTGGTCCAGCCCGACCAGCGCATGCGCGACGAAAACCGGGTTGAAGTTCACATCCGATCCGCGCAGGTTGAACAGGTACGCGATATCGTCCAGCGTGGAGATCAGGTGGCGGTCGGCGCCCTGCTCGCGCATCGCGGCGTGCAGCGCGGCGAGCTTTTCGGTGCGCGGCGTGGCGGCATACGGCGGCGCGTGCTCGTACACGGGATCGTGCGGCAAGCCGGGACGGTCGTTCCACACGTCGTCGAGCAGGTCGATATCGGCGCGCAGCGTGACGCCTTTCGCATCGAGCGCACCCTGCAGCAGCCGGGCGATGGCCAGGCCCAGCACGGTGCCGTCGACAGCGACCGCCTGCCCGGCCTGCAGCGTGGCCGCCAGCCAGGCCACGTATTCCGTGCTGGCGCCCGACGCGATCTTCATCAGCGCAATGCCGCTGCCGGCCAGTTCCGTTTCGGCCTGCGTCCAGTACCGGCCGTCGGTCCACACGCCGGCGAAGTCCTGGGTGGCGATGAACGTGCCGACCGACCCCGTGAAGCCGGACAGCCACTCGCGCCCTTTCCAGCGCGGCGGCAGGTATTCGGACAGGTGCGGATCGGACGACGGCACGATGACGGCGTCGACGCCATGGCGGCGCATGGCCTGGCGCAATGCTGCCAGGCGGTCGGCGAAGATGTTGGCTGCGGTAAGGGACATGGTGGGTATCGGTGGCACACGAGTAAGGACACGTGCCCGAATGATACCGCGCAGCCGCTCATCAGTGCAGCACCCTCGGCTGGCTGTTGTCCCCTTCGAGGTGATGCGTGGTGTGCTGGAAGTCCATGCGCGGACGGCCCTCGGCAATGTCGCGTACGGCACGCACGATCTCGTCCTGCGCCACGTAGTGCAGCATGTGGCCGGCATCCTGCACCGTGTGCAGCTGGCTTTGCAGCAGTTCGCGGTGCAGGCGTTCGGCGTTGTGGCCTGGATCGACGACCTTGTCGCCGGTACCGGTGAAGATGGTCACGGGCAGCGTGATCTCGGCATAGCGGTGCCGCAGGTTCGCGGCGGCGGGAATCATCAATACCGATTCCGCGCTGGCCGCACGCAGCTGCGAAGGCCGCAGCGACAGCCACTTGGGCCAGCGCCTGAAACTGTCCGCCACCGGGCGTGGACTGAACACTTTCTTGACGAACCCCGGCCACAGCAGGCGCGACACGAGTGGCGACACCGTGAAGCGCATCACGTCGCCCACCAACGGGATCGCCGGGCCGGACATCAGTACCACGTCGGCACGCGGGTTCGGATAGTAATAGCCAGCCATCAGCACGAGGCCGTTGACGAGGTCCGGATGGTCCATCGCCATTGCCAGCGAGACCAGCGTCCCCCACGAATGGCCCACCACGATGGCCTTGTCGACGTGCAACTCCGCCAGTGCCCTGGCCAGCAGAGCGGCCTGCTCCGGTGGCGTCCAGACTGTGCTGCGCGGCCGGTCGCTGTAGCCGAAGCCGGGGCGGTCGAAGGCGATCACCGTATGGTCGCGCGCCAGCATGTCGATCAGGCCGGACAGTTCGAAGTCTAGCGACGTCGCGCCATTGCCGTGCAATAGCACGACAACGGGGCCGGCGCCACGCTGCAGGTAATGCAGCTTCACGCCATCGACGGTAACGAACTGGCCGGTCGGCGGATTTTCCACCTCGGCCTGTTTTGTCTTGCTGCGAACCACCATGTAGGAAGCGGCCAGCGCACCGACCGCCGCCGCTGCCCATGCCGTTTGTTTTCTGCTCAGCTGTAACATGAAATGCTCCTGGATTCACCGTGTCCGGGACAGGCTAAAGCAGGACAGCGCTGCCATTTGTTAAGGCACTAACACAGAAGGCGAATCGTTTACAACACAGCTGGACAACAGCGCGACAGTGCTAAGGCAGCGCCTGGGCTTCGAAGCTTCTCAAGCCATCCAGGTCGAGTATGCGGATGCCGCCGTAATCCACGCGCAACAATCCTTCCCGCTCGAGCACCTGCAGGGCCTGGTTGGCGCGCTGGCGCGACGCGCCGGACAGCAGCCCGACTTCTTCCTGCGAGATTTGCACCAGCCGCTGGCTGCCGGGATACAGGTGGGTATTGAACAGCGAGGCCAGGCAGCGGGCCACGCGGGTATCCGGATCGAGCAGCCGCTCGTGCTCGACCATGCCGATGAACTGGCCCAGCCGTTCGTTCAGCTGCATCAGGAGGAAGCGTGTAAACGGCAGGCTGGTTTCCAGCAGCCAGTGGAAGGTAGCGGCCGGCATGCGGGCGATGCGGCTGTCGCGCAGCGCCATCGCATCGTATTTGCGGTGCTCGTCCTTCAGCAGCGAGCCTTCGCCGAACCAGCCGCCGGGCGGTACGCCGGTAAACGTGACACTCTTGCCGGACGGCGAAAAGTTGTTCATCTTGACCATGCCGGCAACGATACCGATCCAGTTGTCGACGACTTCCCCCTTGCGGCAGACGAAGCCGCCTTTCGGCACGAACACCTCGAACGTGGTGTCTTCCACGCGTGCCATCTGCTCGGGCGTCAGCGCCTGCGCCCACAACGCGCCGCGCAATGCTTCTTTCAGGCTGGGTACCTTGTCGTCCACGCTGTCATCCATGCTGTCATCTACGCTGTGATGGATGCAGTGATCCACGCTTTGATCATATTGCATTGCACCATCGAAAGTCCGGGCAATTGTCTTTGAAACGACAACCGCGGGCAGGCATCGCAGTTAATATCATTGCATAAAAAGCGCGTCTCGAACCCCGAATCAGAATGGGAGACACTGATGGACGCAATACCGGAGACCTTCCCCCGCCTGCTGCTCGAACACGCGCGGACCCGGCCGCACAAGTGCGCGTACCGGGAAAAGCACCTGGGCATCTGGCAGGCCTGGACGTGGGCCCAGGCAAGCGATGAAGTGCGCGCGCTGGCCTGCGGCCTTGCCGCGCTCGGTTTCACGCGCGGCATGCACCTGGCCGTCATCGGCGACAACCGGCCGCGCCTGTACTGGGCGATGCTGGCCGCGCAATGCCTGGGCGGCGTGGCCGTGCCGCTGTACCAGGATGCGCCGGCGGCGGACATGGCCTATGTGCTGGAGAACGCCGAGATCCGCTACGCGGTCGTGGAAGACCAGGAACAGGTCGACAAGCTGCTCGAACTGCAGGCCGACTATGCCGGCATCGAGCACATCGCCTACGACGACGAGCGCGGCATGCGCCACTACCGCCAGAACGAACTGGTTTCCTACGCCCGCCTGCAGGAAGCGGGCCGCGCGTGGGACCAGGCCAACCCGGGCGCCTTCGATACCGCGCTGCAGGCGGGGAGCGGCCTGGACAACGCGGTGATCCTGTACACCTCCGGCACCACCGGCAAGCCGAAAGGCGTTTGCCAGACCCATGCGGCACTGATCGCCGCCGGCACCGGCGGTACCGGCTTCGAACGGCTGACGGACGACGAGAACGTGCTGTCCTACCTGCCGATGGCGTGGGTGGGCGACTGCCTGTTTTCGTTTGCCCAGGCGCTCGTGGCGGGCTTTACCGTGAACTGCCCGGAATCGTCGGAAACGGTGACGACCGACCTGCGCGAAATCGGCCCCAGCTATTATTTCGCGCCGCCGCGCATCTTCGAGAACATGCTGACGCAGGTAATGATCCGCATGGAGGATGCGGGGGCGCCGAAGCGCCGGATGTTCCATCACTTCATGGACGTGGCACGCCGCGTGGGCGCCGACATCCTCGACGGCCGCCCGGTCCCGGCGGCGGACCGGCTGCACTACGCGCTCGGCGACCTGCTCGTGTACGGACCGCTGAAGAACGTGCTCGGCCTGTCGCGGGTGCGCGTCGCCTACACGGCGGGCGCCGCCATCGGACCCGACCTGTTCCGCTTCTACCGCTCGATCGGCATCAACCTGAAGCAGTTCTACGGTTCCACAGAAACCTGCGCCTATATCTGCCTGCAGCCCGACGGCCAGATCAAGTTCGACAGCGTCGGCATGGCGGCGCCGGGCGTGGACGTGAAGCTGGCCGACAACGGCGAAGTGCTGGTGAAGTCGCCCACGCTGATGAGCGGCTACTACAAGCGGCCCGACGCCACCGCGGAAGCGATCGATCCGCAAGGCTGGTTCCACACGGGCGATGCCGGCATCTTCGACGCCGACGGCCACCTGAAGATCATCGACCGCGCGGCGGACGTGGGCCGCCTGAACGGCGGGGCGATCTTCGCGCCGAACTACATCGAGAACAAGCTGAAGTTCTTCCCGTTCATCAAGGAAGCGGTCGCGTTCGGCAATGGGCACGATACCGTGTGCGCGTTCCTGAACATCGACATGGACGCGGTGGGCAACTGGGCCGAGCGGCGCAACTTCGCCTACTCCGGCTACACCGACCTGGCAGCCCACCCGCAGGTATATGAGCTCATGGCCGAATGCGTGGAAAAGGTGAATGCCGACCTGGCCGGCGATGCGGCGATGAGCGCCACGCAGATCCACCGCTTCCTCGTGCTGCACAAGGAGCTCGACCCGGACGACGACGAACTGACCCGCACCCGCAAGGTGCGCCGCAAGTTCGTCGCCGAAAAATACCGCGTGCTGGTCGATGCGCTGTATGCGGGCCGCGCGTCGCAATACATCGAGACGCAGGTGAAGTTCGAGGATGGCCGCAGCGGCATCGTGGCGGCCGACCTGCGCATTGCCGACAGCCGCGTACTGCCGCCCGTGCGGCGCGCGGCGTGATGGGAGAAGCCACCATGCTGATGAACGAACCCGATACGCTGTTCGGCGCGCGAAGGCAGGCCGGTCCCGTGATCCTCGACCTGCGCGACATCTCGCTGTCGTTCGGCGGCGTGAAGGCGCTGACCGGCATCTCCTTCGACGTGCGCGAACACGAGATCCGCGCCATCATCGGCCCGAACGGCGCCGGCAAGAGCTCGATGCTGAACGTGATCAACGGCGTGTACCGCCCGCAGCAGGGCGAGATCGTGCTGCGCGGCCAGCACCGGCGCAACATGGACTGCCATGCTGCGGCCAGGTCCGGCATCGCGCGCACGTTCCAGAACATCGCGCTGTTCAAGGGCATGACGGTGCTGGACAACGTGATGACCGGCCGTAACCTCAAGATGAAGTCGAATTTCCTGCTGCAGGCGCTGTACTGGGGCCCGGCGCGGCGCGAGGAAATCGCCCACCGCCGCAAGGCCGAGGAAATCATCGACTTCCTCGAGATCCAGCACATCCGCAAGACGCCCGTGGGCCGGCTGCCGTACGGCCTGCAGAAGCGGGTCGAACTGGCCAGGGCGCTGGCCGCCGAACCGGAAATCCTGCTGCTGGACGAACCGATGGCCGGCATGAACGTGGAGGAAAAGCAGGACATGTGCCGCTTCATCCTCGACGTCAACGACCAGTTCGGCACGACCATCGTGCTGATCGAGCACGACATGGGGGTGGTGATGGATATCTCGGACCGGGTCGTCGTGCTCGACTACGGCAGGAAGATCGGCGACGGCACGCCGGACGAGGTGCGCAGCAATCCGGAAGTGATCAGGGCCTATCTTGGCGGCGTGGCGGATGGCGAGGCGAATGGCGTGGAAAGCGGCGGCCATGGACATTAATTTCTTCTTCGAAGTCCTGATCGGCGGCCTGCTGTCGGGCGTGATGTATGCGCTGGTGGCGATCGGCTTCGTGCTGATCTACAAGGCTTCCGGCGTGTTCAATTTTGCCCAGGGCGCCATGGTGTTCTTCGCGGCGCTGACGTGCGTGGGCATGATGGACAAGTTCGGCATGTCGCTGTGGCTGGCGATTCCCTGCACCGTGGTGGCGATGATCGTCCTGGGCATCGCCATCGAGCGCGTGGTGCTGCGCCCGCTGGTGAACCAGCCGGAAATCACGCTGTTCATGGCCACCATCGGCCTGGCTTTTTTCCTCGAAGGCCTGGCGCAGCTGCTGTGGGGTTCGCAGGTACACCAGTTGCCGCTGCCGATCGAGGATGTGCCGATGCAGTCGCTGCTGGACCGCTTCAACATCGTGGTGTCGCAGTTCGACGTGATCGCCGCCATCATCTGCGGCGTGATGGTTGCCGTGCTGGCGCTGCTGTTCGCGAAGACCAGGGTCGGCCGCGCGCTGCGGGCCGTGGCGGACGACCACCAGGCCGCGCAGGCCGTCGGCATCCCGCTGCAGCGCATCTGGGCCATCCTGTGGGCGGTGGCCGGCGTGGTGGCCCTCGTGGCGGGCCTGTTGTGGGGCGCGCGGAACGGCGTGCAGTTCGCGCTGACGTTCATCGCCCTGAAAGCCCTGCCGGTGCTGATCCTGGGCGGCTTCACGTCGGTGCCCGGCGCCATCGTCGGCGGCCTGATCATCGGTGCCTCCGAGAAGCTGGCCGAGGTCTATATCGGGCCGCTGGTCGGCGGCGGCATCGAAGGCTGGTTCCCCTACGTGCTGGCGCTGCTGTTCCTGCTGGTCCGCCCGGAAGGGCTGTTCGGCGAAAAGATCATCCGGAGGATCTGACATGTTCTATCGCGAAGCCGGGCAATTCCGCACCACCTACGAAGCCGACGGCCAGTTGCTGCCGATCCGGCAGGACCGCATCGCGCTGATCGCCACGCTGGCCGTCGCCGTGCTGGCGGTGCCGCTCCTTGCTTCGCCCTATCTGCTGTCGGCCATCCTGATCCCGTTCCTGATCTTCGCGCTGGCCGCGCTGGGCCTGAACATCCTCACCGGCTATGCCGGCCAGCTATCGCTGGGCACCGCCGCCTTCATGGCGGTCGGCGCGTTCGCGTCGTGGAATTTCGTCGCGCGCATTCCCGGCATCCCGATGCTGCTCGCCTTCGTGCTGGGCGGCCTGTGCGCGGCCCTCGTCGGCATCGCATTCGGCCTGCCGTCGCTGCGCATCCGCGGCTTCTACCTGGCCGCGGCCACGCTGGCCACCCAATTCTTCGTGATCTGGTGCCTGACCAAGATTTCATGGCTGACCGGCGGCAGCGCTTCCGGCGTGATCACCGCCCAGCGCATCGAGATCATGGGCTACGCCTTCGATACGCCGCAGCGCAAGTACGTGCTGGTCCTGCTGGTGGTGGCACTGATGGCGCTGCTGGCGAAAAACCTGGTGCGCTCGAACGTGGGCCGCTCGTGGATGGCGGTGCGGGACATGGACATGGCCGCCGAGGTGATCGGCATTCGCCCGATGCGCACGAAACTGCTGGCCTTCGCCGTCAGCTCGTTTTATTGCGGCGTGGCCGGCGCGCTGTATGCATTCGCCTACCTGGGCACGGTGGAGCCGGAAGCGTACAGCCTGGACCTGTCGTTCCGCATCCTGTTCATGATCATCATCGGCGGCGTGGGTTCGATCCTCGGTTCCTTCCTGGGCGCGGCGTTCATCGTGCTGCTGCCGGTGTTCCTGAACATCGCCGCGCACGGCCTCGCGCTGCCCACCAGCGTGGCATCGAACCTGGAACTGATGGTGTTCGGCGCGCTGATCATCTTCTTCCTGATCGTGGAACCGCACGGCCTGGCGCGCCTGTGGCAGATCGGCAAGGAAAAGCTGCGCCTGTGGCCATTCCCCCATTAAAAATATTCCAAAGGAGACCATCATGAAGCTGTTGCGTTCCATCGTTATCGGCACCCTCGTTGCCGGCGCCATTGCTCCCGCCTTCGCGCAGGAACAGTTCGTCGCCCTGCCGTCGTACCGCGTGGGCCCGTATGCGTCGGGAGGCTCCGGCTTCTATGGCGGCATCATCGACTATTTTTCGCTCGTCAACGCGGCCGGCGGCGTCAACGGCGTCAAGATCGCGTGGCAGGAGTGCGAGACCGAATACAACCCGTCGCGCGGCGTGGAGTGCTATGAGCGGCTGAAAACCCAGCGCGGCGGCGCCACGCTCGTGGAACCGCTGTCGACCAGCATCGCCTACGGCATCCTCGACCGCATCCCGCAGGACAAGATCCCGATGACGATGCTGGGCTACGGCCGCTCGGATGCGGCCAACGGCAAGGTCTTTCCCTATGTGTTCCCGCTCATTTCCAGCTACTGGAGCCAGGCCGCCGCGATGGTGAAATACCTGGCGGACAAGAACGGCGGTTCGCTGAAGGGCAAGAAGATCGTGCACCTGTATCACGATTCCGCGTTCGGCAAGGAACCGCTGCCCGTGCTGGAAGCGCTGGCGAAGCAGCAGGGGTTCGAACTGGTGAAGGTCCCGGTGGCGCCGCCGGGCAGCGAGCAGCAGGCGCAGTGGCTGCAGATCCGCCAGGCGCGGCCCGATCACGTGATCCTGTGGGGCTGGGGCGTGATGAATTCGGTGGCGATCAAGACCGCGCAGCGCAACGGCTTCCCGCGTGAAAAAATCCTCGGCGTATGGTGGGCCGGCTCCGAAGAGGACACCGTGCCGTCCGGCGACGCGGCCAAGGGATACACGGCGATGTCGTTCAATACGCCGGGCAATTACCCGGTACTCGACGAGATCCGCGCGAAACTGTACAAGACCGGCAAGGGCAACCTGTCCGACCAGGCGCGCATCGGTTCCGTGTACCACATGCGCGGCGTCACGGCCGGCATCCTGTTCGTCGAGGCGATGCGCACCGCGCAGGAGAAATTCGGCAAGGGTAAACCCGTCACCGGCGAGCAGATGCGCTGGGGTCTGGAACACCTGAACATCGACGCGGCGCGGCAGAAGGCGGTGGGCGCGGCAAACATGTTCCCCACCGTGAAGACGAGCTGCGAGGACCATGAAGGTTCCGGCGCCGTGAAGGTGCAGCAGTGGGACGGCAGGAAGTGGAATGCCATCACGCCGAACTGGATCGTGGGCGACCGCGCGCTGGTGAAGAAGCTGATCGACGAATCGTCCGGCAAGTACGCGGCGGAGAAGAACATCAAGCCGGCCTGCATGCCATGAGCACGCTGTCGGTCAACAATATCGAGGTGATCTACGACCACGTGATTCTGGTGCTGAAAGGCGTGTCGCTGGAAGTGCCGCAAGGTGCCATCGTGGCGCTGCTGGGCGCCAACGGCGCCGGCAAATCGACCACGCTGAAGACGATCTCCACGCTGCTGCGCGGCGAACGGGGCGACGTGACGAAAGGCGAGGTGCGCTTCAACGGCGAGCGCGTGGACCAGCTGACGCCGAACGCGCTGGTGACGCGCGGCCTGGCGCAGGTGATGGAAGGCCGCCACTGCTTCGGCCATCTGACGATCGAGGAAAACCTGCTGACCGGCGCGTACACGTGCAGGCAGTCGCGCGCCCAGTTGCGCGAAGCGCTGGAGCGCGTCTACCACTATTTTCCGCGGCTCAAGGAGCGGCGCACCAGCCAGGCCGGCTATACGTCCGGCGGCGAACAGCAGATGTGCGCGATCGGCCGCGCGCTGATGGCCAAGCCGACGATGATCCTGCTGGACGAGCCGTCGATGGGCATTGCGCCGCAGATCGTCGAGGAGATCTTCGGCATCGTCAAGGATCTCAACACGCGCGAGAACGTGTCGTTCCTGCTGGCCGAACAGAACACGATGGTGGCGCTGCGCTACGCGGACTTCGGCTACATCCTCGAGAACGGCCGGGTGGTGATGGAAGGTGCCGCCGCGGAACTGGCGGCCAACGAAGACGTGAAGGAATTCTACCTGGGCGTATCCGGCGCGGGCCGCAAGAACTTCCGCGACCAGAAATTCTACAAACGGCGCAAGCGCTGGCTTTCGTGAGGTGGCTGTGTTGAATATCGCAAAGGCGAAAAAACCGTGCGCCGCCCTGCCCGGCGCGAAGAAGCTGCAAAAGCAAATTGCGGAAGGCGCCCCATGAATCCCGGCACGCTGGACGACCTGGAAATCCGCGATCCGCAGGACCGCGAACGCGACCTGATGCGGCGCCTGCCCGCATTGCTGCAACAGGCACAGTCGGCTTCCGGCTGGGCGCGCATCCTGCAAGGCGTGGACGCCGGCGCCATCGACCACCGCGCCGCGCTGGCGCAGTTGCCCGTCACGCGCAAGTCGCAGCTGAAGGAGCTGCAGCAGCACGATGGCCCGTTTGGCGGGCTGACGAGCACCGCGCCGCGCGCGCTGTCGCGCATCTGCATGTCGCCGGGGCCGATCTTCGATCCGCAAGGCCACTCCGCCGACTGGTGGCGCTTCGCGAGGCCGATGTACGCGGCCGGCGTGCGGGCCGGCGGGCTGCTGCAGAACTGCTTTTCGTACCACTTCACGCCGGCCGCGTTCATGGTCGAAAGTGGTGCCGCGCGGATCGGCTGCACGGTGATCCCGGCCGGCAGCGGCCAGACGGAACTGCAGGTACAGGCCATGGCGGCGCTGCGGCCGGATACCTATGTCGGCACGCCGTCGTTCCTGAAGATCATCCTTGAGAAGGCCTCGGAAACGGGGACGGACGTGTCGAGCCTGACGCATGCGCTGGTGTCGGCCGAGGCGCTGCCCGATTCGCTGCGCAAGTGGTTCGCCGAGCATGGCGTGCCGCACGTATGCCAGGCCTATGCGTCGGCCGATGCCGGCAACATCGCCTACGAAACGCGCACCGGCGGCGCGCTCAATCCGGGCATGGTGCTGGACGAGGACGTGATTCTCGAGATCGTCAGGCCCGGCACCGGCGACCCCGTGGCGCCGGGCGAGGTGGGCGAAGTGGTGCTCACGGTGTTCAACCCGGACTATCCGCTGGTCCGCTTCGCCACCGGCGATCTGTCCGCGCTGCTGGCCGACGCGGCGCCATCGCCGTGCGGCCGCACCAACGTGCGCATCCGCGGCTGGCTGGGCCGCGCGGACCAGACCACCAAGGTGCGCGCCATGTTCGTGCATCCGGCGCAGGTGCACGATGTGGCGCGCCGCCACGGCGTGGCGAAAGCGCGGCTGGTGGTGACGGGCACGATCGCCGATGAAACGATGACGCTGCAGTGCGAAGTGGACGATCCGGCAACGGCCGGCGATGGCGCGGCGATCGTCGCCACGCTGCGCGACGTCACCAAGCTGCGTGGCGAAGTCCAGTTCGTGCAGCGCGGCAGCCTGCCCAACGACGGCAAGGTGATCGACGACCGGCGCGACTACACTTGAGATGCGCAGCCGGGAGGCGCAGCCGCATGAAGCCGAGCTCGGCCGATACACTGTGCTCATACAGCCAGTACCATTGAAACGGGCCCGGACAACCGCTGCGTAATCGCGGATAATTGGCGCACTTTTCAACTGTACTTTCCACGCCATGCAACAAATTCATCATCAACGGGCCCGCGCGCTGCTGGACAACGCCGAGGAAATCTTTACCGCCCAGCAGGTGTCCGACGCCGTGCGCCAGGTGGCCGACGACCTGAACGCACGCTTCAACCAGCTCGAGGAATTCCCGCTCGTGCTCGGCGTGATGGGCGGCGCCGTCGTCTTCACCGGCAACCTGCTGCCGCAGCTGACCTTCCCGCTCGAGTTCGACTACATCCACGTCAGCCGCTACGGCGACGAAGACCGCGGCGGCGAAGTGGTGTGGAAGGTAGTGCCCCGCTCGAACGTTGCGGGCCGCACCGTGATCGTCGTCGACGACATCCTCGACGAAGGCGAAACGCTGGCCCACGTGAAGCAGCGCCTGCTGGACATGGGCGCGAAGGAAGTCGTCATCGTCGTGTTCGCGGACAAGGCGATCGGCAAGACCAAGCCGGTAAAACCCGACCTGGTGGGCCTGGTGATCCCGAACCGTTTCGTAGTCGGCTACGGCATGGATGCCTACAACTACTGGCGCAACCTGCCCGGCCTGTGGGCGCTCAACAACGCCGATTTGTCGAGTTGACACCCTTGATCGGGGCGGCAAGTACTCCCACCTAAGGCCAATGGGCACCGCGGGTTGTCTGGCATACCATTTTCGCCACTGACAACCACACAAGGTGCCCATCGTGACGAACAATGCCAACAACCCGAAACTCGAAGTCCTGACCCCGCAGAACAGCCAGCTCATCTTCATCGACCACCAGCCGCAGATGGCCTTCGGCGTGCAGTCGATCGACCGCCAGGTCCTGAAGAACAACACCGTCGGCCTGGCGAAGGCCGCCAAGGTGTTCAATATCCCGACCACCATCACCACCGTGGAAACGCTGAGCTTCTCCGGCCACACCTACCCGGAACTGCTGGACGTGTTCCCCGGCCAGGACATCCTGGAACGTACCTCGATGAACTCGTGGGACGACCAGAAAGTGCGCGACGCACTGGCGAAGAACGGCCGCAAGAAAGTGATCGTGGCCGGCCTGTGGACGGAGGTGTGCAACACCACGTTCGCACTGTGCGCGATGCTGGAAGGCGACTACGAAATCTACATGGTGTCCGATGCTTCGGGCGGCACGTCGAAGGAAGCGCACGACATGGCCATGCAGCGCATGATCCAGGCCGGCGTGGTGCCGGTGACCTGGCAGCAGGTGCTGCTGGAATGGCAGCGCGACTGGGCGCACCGCGATTCGTACGATGCCGTGATGAAGATCGTCAAGGAACACTCTGGCGCGTACGGCATGGGCGTCGACTACGCCTACACGATGGTGCACAAGGCGCCGCAGCGCACCACCACCCAGCACGAAACGCTGGCGCCGGTGGCTGCCAAGTAAAGCAAAAGGGGCCAGTGCCCCCTTTTTTCTGTTACAGCGCCACCCGCTTGCGCGCCGCCGAATCGCTCGCGCGAGGGGACTGTCACCGGTGTTGATTGCTTGGTGACTGTCCCCGGTTTAGTACCCGACAGCCTGCGCTAGGGGGACTGGGCAGTGCAATGGCATGCATGCCATTGGCAGAGGGGACTGTCCCCGGTGTTGCCTGCTTGGGGACTGTCCCCGGGTTCAGCCGCTTGCGCTAGGGGACTGGACAGTGCGATGGCATGCATGCCATTGGCAGAGGGGACTGTCCCCGGTGTTGCTTGCTTGGGGACTGTCCCCGGTTTAGTACCCGACAGCCTGCGCCAGGGGGACTGGACAGTGCGATGGCATGCATGCCATTGGCAGAGGGGACTGTCCCCGGTGTTGCCTGCTTGGGGACTGTCCCCGGTTTAGTACCCAACAGCCTGCGCCAAGGGGACTGGACAGTGCGATGGCATGCATGCCATCGCCCGCTTCACAGGCGAGGAGCAGGCTCCTCGAAACCCCTGCTTCGCCCCCGGTGTTGCTTGCTTGGGGACTGTCCCCGGTTTAGTACCCGACAGCCTGCGCCAGGGGGACTGGACAGTACGATGGCATGCGTGCCATCGCCCGCTTCACAGGCGAGGAGCAGGCTCCTCGCCCCCCCGCTTCGCCCGTTTTAGCACCACAAAACGTGATTTACAGCGCCAGCCGCTTGCGCGCCGCCGCATACTCCGCCTTCAACCGCTCCACCATCTCCGCCGTCGTCGGCACGTCTTCCATCAACCCCACGCCCTGCCCGGCGCCCCAGATGTCGCGCCATGCCTTGGCGGTACCGGAGCCGAAGCTCATCTTGGTCTTGTCCGATTCGGGCAGCGCTTCCGGATCCAGGCCGGCGGCCACGATCGATTTCTTCAGGTAGTTGCCGTGCACGCCCGTGAACAGGTTCGTGTAGATGACGTCGGCCGCCGACGATTCGACGATCGCTTCGCGGTAGGCATCCGTCACGTTCGATTCCTGCGTGGCCAGCCAGCGCGAGCCGATATACGCGAAGTCGGCGCCCATCGCCTGCGCGGCCAGGATCGCGTCGCCGGTCGCGATCGAACCGGACAGCGCGATCGGACCGTCGAAGAATTTGCGCACTTCGCCGACCAGCGCGAACGGCGACAGCGTGCCCGCATGGCCGCCGGCGCCGGCCGCCACCAGGATCAGGCCGTCGACACCCGCTTCCAGCGCCTTCTGGGCGTGGCGGATCGAGACCACGTCGTGCAGCACGATGCCGCCGTAGCTATGGATCGCATCCAGCATTTCCTTCGGCGGCGCACGCAGCGACGAAATGATGATCGGCACCTGGTGCTTCACACAGACCTCGACGTCGTGAGCCAGGCGGTCGTTCGACTGGTGCACGATCTGGTTGACGGCGATCGGGCCGACTTTTTTGTCCGGATTGGCCGCCTGGAATTCCGCCAGCTCCTGCTGCAGGTCCGTCAGCCACTTGTCGAGCAGCTCGGCCGGCCGGGCATTGAGCGCCGGGAACGAGCCGACGATGCCGGCCTTGCACTGCGCCGCCACCAGCGCGGGACCGCTGGCAATGAACATCGGCGATGCGATCACTGGAAGGGACAGGTTTTGCAGCACGGGAGGCAGGGCCATGGTCGACTCGCTGTTGAGGTTGGTGAAATGGATCGAATCAAACGATTATAGACTTATAAAAGTACGATCGTGCGAATTCTAGACGGAACGCTCTACCGCGTCGGCATGGACGCTACACATCCGTTGCGCCGTGGCTTACACCGGGGATTACACCTTGGTTATACATTGACCAGGTCGTCGCCGTCGACTTTCGCGGCCAGGCCCCGGACCAGCTGCTTGACGGCCCAGGCGGCAAGTTCTTCTTCCGACTTGTGCAGGTGCCGCCGGTTTGTTTCGACGACCAGCGGGATCGATGCCAGCAGCGCCTGCACGCCGGCAACCGGGATGCGCTGCCGTTCCAGCAGCAGGAACTTCAGCAGTACCTTGACCGCATACTCGGCGTTGTTGGACGGTTTCGACGACAGGAAATCGAGCCGCCGCCGCGCCCGCGCCAGCGCAGCTTCCACATCGTCGAACATCGCGCCATGGCCGGGAATCACGAGCCGCACGTCCAGCGATGCGATCAGGTCCAGCGTGGCGCCCGCTTCGGCGAAACCTTCTTCCCCTTCCAGCTCGGGAAAGATCACGCCGAAGCCGTTCTGCCACAGCGCGTCCGCCGAGACCAGGATCTTCTCCGCGGGGCAGTACCAGATCAGCGAATGGGCATGGTGGCCGGGTGCGCCCAGCACGTGCCATTCGAGATCGCCCGCTTCCAGCACATCGCCGGGCCGCACCACGCCGTCGATCGTGAAGCGCGGGCACTGCTGGCCGGTGGCGCGGAATGTCAGCGCGTCTTCGTCCCAGTGGCGCACCTTCGCTTCCTCGGCGGCCGGCACGAACGTGTCGCAGCCGAAGTGCGCCTGCAGCAGCGCGTTGCCGCCGCAGTGGTCGGAATGCAGGTGCGTGGTGAACAGGCGGTCGAGGCGGCGGCCCGGCAGCGCGTGGCGCACCAGCTCGAGCGTTTGCGGCGCATGCGTCACGTAGCCGCTGTCGATCAGCGCCGTGTCGTGGCGGCCGACCAGCAGCACGTTATTGGCGGAGAGCCAGCCGCGTTCGAATACGCGGATGGAGTCGGGTAAGGTCATCATTTTTTCGGATCGCGGCAGGCGCGGGGTTCAGTCGAAGTCGATCGTCTGCTCGCGCAAACGAAGCTGTGCCCATACGGCGCGCTTGTAATCGTCGTCGGCTTTTCCCCACGCCACGATCTCGTCGATCGAGCGCAGGCAGCCCTCGCAAAAGCCGGTATCCCGGTTCATCTTGCACAGGCTCACGCAGGGAGATGGGACAGGCGTGGCATGTTCCGGCAATGCAGTTTTCATAATGCGGCAGCGTTCTGGCGAGGCTGTATTTTAGCCGATACAGTCTTGCACCCCGGTTTGGCGAATCTGGCTATACTGGTCCAAAAAAGGCCCGTGGACCACACGGAGCGCAGAGGAGACGCGGCGCGGCACGCGATTTCATCGGTTTTCTACCAGAGGTCAAGCGTGCGACTGCTCAGTACCAACACGCATCCACCAGCCTCCGGGGAACACCATGAATGAAGGTCATCACTGGTTCAAGCAAATGCGAAAGACGGTCAAGCTGCTGTTCGGCAGCAACCTTCCCGAGCTTCCGAAGACAGCCTTCACGCTGCCTTCTTTCACACCATCCAGCAAATCGGCTCAATCCGCCCAATCCAGGCAGGCCGCATCCAGGCAAGGCGCTTTCGACCTGCCCGATACGGTCTTCGACCCGTCGCCCGCCGCCGTAAAAATTCCCGCGGGTGCCCACTTCATGAGCGGCGTCTATGCCAACGATGCGGGCAGCCGCTCCTACAAGCTGTACGTTCCCTCGTGCTGGAAAGGCCAGGCCTTGCCGCTCGTGGTGATGCTGCACGGCTGCGCGCAGAATCCCGACGATTTCGCCGCCGGCACGCGGATGAACGCGGTGGCCGAGGAGCGGCGCTGCTTCGTCGTGTATCCCGCCCAGTCGCCGGATGCGAACAATTCGCGCTGCTGGAACTGGTTCAATGCGCTCGACCAGAAGCATGGCCAGGGCGAACCGTCGATCATCGCCGGCATCACACGCGACATCATCGATACCTACCCGGTCGCGCCGGGCCAGGTGTACATCGCCGGCATGTCGGCCGGCGGCGCGATGGCCGTCATCGTCGGCACCCTGTATCCGGAACTGTTTGCCGCCGTCGGCGTGCATTCGGGCCTGCCGTTCGCGGCCGCGCGCGACCTGCCGTCGGCACTGTCGGCGATGAAGCGCGGCGCCAGCGCGCGCGAAACGAAGAGCGCCGGCCTGCCGATCATCGTGTTCCACGGCGACCAGGATACGACCGTTCATCCCGCCAACGGCGAGGAACTGATGGCACAGGGCCTGCGCAGCCACCCGCTGGGCACCAAGGCGCTGCCATCGCGCCTGGCGGGGCGCGTGCCGGACGGCTACTCGTACACGCGCACCAAGCACTGGCTGCACGACGGCTCGCCGCTGGCCGAGCACTGGGTGATCCATGGTGCCGGCCATGCCTGGTCCGGCGGCAGCCCGGCCGGCAGCTATACGGATGGCAGGGGGCCGGACGCGAGCCGCGAGATGATGCGGTTTTTCTCGACCGTGCGGGGCGGCTGAGCGCCCGCGACAGCCCGGCCGCGTTACCGCCGCAGCGCCGCGATATGCGCCTTCAGGCAGTCCGGGCACCAGCAGCCCACGGGCGGCGTGGCGGCCTGCTTCTCGTTGACCTCGGCCTTCAGGCCTGACTGCCGGGGTACCGGAACGGCCGGTGGCAGCAGCGTGCACCAGCACGGCGCTGCATCGCCGCCGGCCTGGCCGGGGGTCTCGCCAGGGGTCTTCCCATCGACCATCGCGCAGTGAAAGGTGGCGCCGCAGCGCTCGCAGGTGCTCATCGTGCCGAGGCTAATCGATCGTTCGTGGCTTGACAACTTATTTGATGCGGATTTGGCTCTATAATGCGCGTCAAAATCTTCGTTGCCGGCCAGCTGGCCGGTGGCTTGCGGTCTCCTACCGCGCTTCGCTGTAAAATCGTCCCACACTCTTTACCGGACCCGCCATGAGCCAACTGTCGAATTTGAACCTGGATGTGCCAGCCGATGACCTCGCCGCCGTTTCCCCGGCGATCAAGGCACAGATCCTTGCGGAAGCGCTGCCCTACATCCGCAATTTTCATGGCAAGACCATCGTCATCAAATACGGCGGCAACGCGATGACCGATGAGCGCCTGAAGCATGGCTTCGCGCGCGACGTGATCCTGCTGAAACTGGTCGGCATGAACCCGGTCGTGGTGCACGGCGGCGGCCCGCAGATCGACAATGCGCTGAAGAAGATCGGCAAGCAGGGCACGTTCGTGCAGGGCATGCGCATCACCGACGAGGAAACCATGGAAGTCGTCGAGTGGGTGCTGGGCGGCGAAGTGCAGCAGGACATCGTCATGCTGATCAACCACTACGGCGGCCAGGCCGTGGGCCTGACCGGCAAGGACGGCGGCCTGATCCGCGCACGCAAGATGGCCATGCCGGACAAGGAAAATCCCGGCCAGTACCTGGACATCGGCTTCGTCGGCGAGATCGACGCGATCAACCCGGCCGTCGTCAAGGCGCTGCAGGACGATGCGTTCATCCCCATCATCTCGCCGATCGGTTTCGGCCAGGATGGCCAGGCCTACAACATCAATGCCGACGTCGTGGCCGGCAAGATCGCCGAGATCCTGAAAGCGGAAAAGCTGATCATGATGACCAATATCGCCGGCGTGCAAGACAAGAACGGCAACCTGGTCACCGACCTGTCGGCCCGCGAAATCGACGAGATGTTCGCCGACGGCACGATCTCCGGCGGCATGCTGCCGAAGATCTCGTCGGCCCTCGATGCCGCCAAGTCCGGCGTCAACACGGTGCACATCATCGATGGCCGCATCGAACACAGCCTGCTGCTGGAAGTGTTGACCGAACAGGCATTTGGCACTATGATCCGGTCTCACTAAAAAAACCGGGCGGTACAAGCCGCCCGTTTTTTGCAGTGGCGCTTCAAGATCCGCGGTAAAGATGCCCTTTTAGCTCAGTGGTAGAGCACTCCCTTGGTAAGGGAGAGGCCACGTGTTCAATCCACGTAAAGGGCACCAATCTCCTCCAGCACTACGCTCCTCCAGCACTACGCTCCTCCAGCACCACGCTCCATCAGGTACCACTCTTCCTACGGTTTTTCCCGTCTCCCGGTTTTCCGCCGTCCTTCCGCCGTTCCGTTGTCAATACACCCGCTCGACCCGCAGGCCCTGCCGCCGCAGCAGTTCCGGCACGCTGTTCTTTCCCACCAGGTGCAGTACTCCGATCGCGACCACGCTCTGCTTCTCGCGCGCCAGCAATTTCGCGATGCCGTCCGCCAGCAGCGGATTACGTCCGTCCAGCAGCACGCGGCTGACGAAGCGCCCGGAGAACGTGTCGTCCGTGGCGGTCTTCTCGGCAATGCGGTCCAGTGCCGCCTGGTCGGCCGTGGCCCACGCGGTGGCGATGGCGCGCGCGTCGCTGGCCTGCTCGCTGCCGTCGATCGCGTCGATGGTCTCCTGCAGGAACAGGGCCTGGTCCGCCGTGGTCATGCGGCCGAACAGCGCCATCTGCGCCTGCACCGATTCCAGCTCGACGATTTTCTGCTTGCGGGCCCGGGCCCCGTGCGACAGCCACATTTCCACGGCGAGGTCGGTCTGGTAACCCTGCCGTTCGAATTCGCGCACCGTCAGCAGGCTGGCCAGCATCCACGGCTTCATCGGCGCCACCGAGGCGGGCGGCACGTCGTACTGGCGCAGCAGGCGCTCCAGGCGCGGCCGGTAGGGGGCGGCCAGTTCGGCCGATGCGGGCCCCCGGCCGGCCGGGTACATGCCGTACTCGCGCACGGCGCGGGCAATGTCGTCCTGGCTGCCGAGCGGATCGACTTCCAGCGCCAGCACCGCGGCGTTTTCCAGCGCCGCCATGATCTTCGGTTCGAGCGGATAAAAGCTTTTCGCCCCCACGTGGATGGTGCCGAACAGCCACGCGACGTTGCCCGCGTTGCCCGCGTTGCCCGCCGCCGGCTGCTCGATGCGGAACAGCGCGCCCCGGTTCGGAGTGCCGTCGGCCGCCATCGCCCGTGGTGCCAGTGCCGCGGTAAACACGAACAGGCAACAAAACATCACTATAATCTGGCGTCGCATGGCTACCTTTGCAGTTCCGAGAGACGTGAATATTAAACCTTTGGCCCCGGTCTGGCTGTTCGACCTCGACAACACGCTGCACAATGCGTCGCACGCCATCTTCCCGGCGATCACGGCGAACATGAACACGTACATCGCACGCGTGCTGGGCGATGGCATGACGCCGGCGCACACCGATGCCGTGAACGCCGCGCGCACGCTGTACTGGAAGCGCTACGGCGCCACCCTGCTGGGACTGGTGAAGCACCATGGCGTAAAAGCCGATCATTTTCTCGCCGAAACGCACGGCATGGAGGACCTGCTCTCGATGATCCGGCACGAGAAAGGCCTTGGCCAGTTGCTGAAACGGCTGCCGGGCCGCAAGGTGCTGCTGACCAATGCGCCGCACCGCTACTCGACGATGGTGCTGCGCCACCTGGGCATACAGCGCCACTTCTCGCACCACATCGCGATCGAATCGATGCGCGTGCATGGGCAGCTCCGGCCCAAGCCGTCGAAGCTGCTGCTGCGCAAGGTGATGCGCCGGCAGCAGGTGGCGCCGCGCCGCTGCATCCTGGTCGAAGACACGCTGGCCAACCTGCGCACCGCGCACGCGCTGGGCATGCGCACGGCATGGGTCACGCAATACCTGAAGGTGGGCGACCCGATCGGCACCGCCCACCCGCCGAAACGCCTCAACCGCCCCGGCTGGGTCGACGTCAAAGTAAAATCCGTCAAACACCTGCCGGCGCGGCTGTCCCGTTTGCGCCGCAATACCGTGATCGAATAATGCCAACCCAACCCTCCGGCCAGCGCAAGCTGCAAATCCTCCAGGCCCTGGCCGCGATGCTCGAGCATCCAAAGGGCGAAAAGATCACCACGGCCGCGCTGGCGCGGCGGCTCGAAGTTTCCGAGGCGGCGCTGTACCGCCATTTCGCCAGCAAGGCGCAGATGTTCGAGGGACTGATCGAATTCATCGAATCCTCGGTGTTCGGCCTGATCAACCAGATCACCGAACGCCAGCAGGACGGCCTGGCGCAGGCCTGCGACATCCTGGCCATGCTGCTGCACTTCGCCGCCAACAACCCGGGCATGACGCGCGTGCTGATCGGCGACGCGCTGGTGGGCGAAGACGAACGGCTGCAGCAGCGCATGAACGGCTTCTACGACCGCGTGGAACTGGCGCTGAAAGGCGCGTTGCGGCAGGCTGCCGCCGACGTCGCCGCTGCCACCGCGTCGAGCCCTGGCGGCGACCAGGATCGCGACATCGCCGCGCGCGCCAGCCTGATGGTGGCGTTCGTGCTGGGCTGTTGGCACCGCTATGCGAAGAGCGGCTTCGTCCTGTCCCCGGCGCAGGACGCGAATACGCAGATCGCGCTGCTGCTGCGCTGATGCGATGAACGCCAACTGCTTCGCCCTGCTCGACGACGCCGCGGCCGGCGGCCGCTCGCGCCTGCTCACAGGCCACGTGCGCACGCTGCGCTGCACGTCGTTCGACACGTGGCCGGCGCTGTTGCAGGACATGGAAACGGCATTGGCCGAAGGCCTGTTCGCCGTCGCGCTGTGCAGCTACGAGCTGGGCCACCACATCGTCGGCATCGCGCCGCGCGAAGCCGGCGTGCCGCTGGCACAGGTGCTGCTGTTCCGCCGCTGCGACCACCTGGACGGCGAAGCCGTGGCGCGCTGGCTGATGGCGCGGGAACAGGACCGCGGCACCGGCATCGCCGGCCTGGCCGGCATCGCGTCGAACGTCACCGAAACGGCGTTCGCGGCCGCGATCGCGCAAATCCGCGCCTATATCGCGGCCGGCGACACTTACCAGGTCAACTACACCTACCGGCTGCGCTTCGATGCATTCGGCGCGCCGTGCGCGCTGTACCAGCGCCTGCGCGCGCGCCAGCCGGTACCGTACGGCGCCCTGGTACTTGCCGACGATGGCACGGCGGTGCTGTCGCTGTCGCCGGAACTGTTCGTGCGGCGCACCGGCAATACGCTCACTGCCCAGCCGATGAAGGGTACCGCGCCGGCAGCGCTGCCGGGCCAGGCCGAAGACATCGACGGCGAAAACGCGCGACGCGCCGCCGCCCTGGCCGCCGACCCGAAGAATCGCGCGGAAAACCTGATGATCGTCGACCTGCTGCGCAACGACATCGGCCGCGTTGCCGTGACCGGCACGGTCAAGGTGCCGGCCCTGTTCGAAGTGCGGCGCTACAGCAGCGTGCTGCAGATGACCTCCACCGTGCAGGCCGAAGTACGGCAGGACGCCACGCTGGCCGACCTGTTCGCGGCGCTGTATCCGTGCGGCTCGATCACCGGCGCACCGAAGCGGCGCACGATGGAAATCATCGCCGGACTGGAGCCGGAACCGCGCGGCCTGTACACCGGCGCGATCGGCTGGTTCGACCCGCCGCGGCCCGGTGCGCCGGGCGATTTCTGCCTGAACGTGCCGATCCGCACCTTGACGCTGCAGCCGCCGGCGAACGGCGTGCGCCGCGGCGAGATGGGCGTGGGCGCCGGCATCGTGCACGACAGCGTGGCGGCGGACGAATATGCCGAATGCGGGCTGAAGGCGCGCTTCCTGACCGGCCTGTCGAACGATTTCGACCTGTTCGAAACCATGCATGCCACGCGCGAGCAGGGTGCCCGGCACGTCGAGCGCCACCTGGCACGGCTGGCGCGCTCGGCCCGCTACTTCGGTTTTCAATGGGACGAGGCGGCCGCCCGGGCCTACATCGCGATCGCCTGCGAAGCGCTGCCGCCCGGCCGCGAGTGCCGGCTGCGGCTCGCCTTGAACGCGGCGGGCGGCTTCGCGATGCAGAGCGGCCTGCTGACGCCGCTGCAGCAGCCGGTGCGCGTGCTGCTGGCCGATGCGCCGACCGCGTCGGACAACCTGTTCCTGCGCCACAAGACCACGCTGCGCGCCGGCTACGATGCAGCCTGGAAGGCGGCCGAAGCGCAGGGCGCGTTCGACCAGCTGTTCTTCAACGAACGGGGCGAACTGACCGAGGGCGGCCGCAGCAATGTGTTCGTGCGCATCGGCGGCGGCTGGCTGACGCCGCCGCTGGCCAGCGGCCTGCTGCCGGGCGTGATGCGCGCCGTGGTACTGGAAGCATGGGGTGCCACGGAAACGGTCATCACGCGCAGCACGCTGGCAGGGGCCGAGGAAATCGTCGTCTGCAACGCGCTGCGGGGCGCGCTGCGCGCCGAACTGGTCGATACGTGATGGCAGGCCCGGAGGCCGGCGTCACCTACAGGCTGACGAACGTCTGGAAGCCACCCCAGAACATGCGCTTGCCGTCGAACGGCATCGACGCCATCGTGTCTTTCAGGCGCGGATCGTTCATCACTTTTTCATTGATCGCATCGCGTTCCTCGCGCGAGTTATAGACGATCCACGAAAAGAACACCGTTTCATCGTCCTTCAGCTGCACCGCCTGTGGAAAAGACGTGACTTCTCCCGCTTTTACGTCGTCGGCAATGCACTCGCGAAACTCGAGCGCGCCGTGCTCGCGCCACACGGCGCCGGCCGTTTCGGCCATCGCACGGTACGCTTCGATCTTGTCTTTCGGGACGGGGACGACGAAACCATCGACATAAGGCATGGTGGACTCCTTTGTTGGATGCTGGATTTCGATCTCGGATTCAGGATGCGCGGCCGGGCGGCCGCGCCATGCAGCTTAGTCGACGGATGTCGTTGCAACAAGGAATGCCTTCCGGTAAGCGCCGGGCGTCGTCGCCGCCAGCCGCCGGAAGTGATGCCGCAGCGTTTCCTCCGAGCCGAAGCCGGCCCGCTCGGCCACCTGGGTCAGCGGCAGCGGCGATTCCAGCAGCTCCTTGGCAAGGGCCACCCGCTCGCGCGTCAGCCATTCGACCGGTCCCATCCCGGTGGTATCCCGAAATTGGCGCTGCAGCGTGCGCGCGCTCATCGCCGCCCGGTCGGCCATCGAGGCCACCGTGTGCGCTTGCCCCGGATGCCGCCGCAGCCAGTCCATCAGCTTCGCCAGCCGGCCCGCCTCGTCGGCCGGCATCGGCCGCGGCAGGAACTGCGCCTGCCCGCCCTCGCGATGCGGTGCCACCACGAGCCGCTGCGCCACCATGTTGCCGACGCGCGCACCGTAGTCGCGCCGGACCAGGTGCAGCAGCATGTCCAGCCCGGCGGCCGAGCCGGCGGACGTGATCACCTGCCCGTTGTCGATGTACAGCGCATCGGGCTCCACCACGATCGCCGGGTGGCGCTGCGCCAGCCGGGCGGCATAGCGCCAGTGCGTGGTGGCGCGCTGGCCATCGAGCACGCCGGCCGCGGCCAGCACGAATACGCCGGAGCAGATCGAGCACAGGCGGGCACCGCGTGCGTGGGCGGCGCGCAATGCCGCCACCAGCGCCGGCGGCGGCGCTTCATCGGCGTCGCGCCAGCCGGGAATGACGATGGTATCGGCCTTCTTCAGCAGGCCGGGCGCATAGCGCGCCTGTACGGTGATGCCGCCGGCCGCGCGGATCGGTCCCCGTTCCACGGCGCATACCTGGAAGTCGTACCAGTCCACGCCCAGTTCCGGCCGGTCGAGGGCGAACAGCTCGACCGTGCAGCCGAATTCAAAGGTACACAGGCCGTCGTAGGCCAGCGCGACGACGAGGTGGGGTTTTTTAATGGAGGAAGGTGCCATGGCGCGATCTTAACGCGGATTGGCATCCGCGCCACTGCAGCGCGGCGCCGGCCGGGCCGACAATGAAGCCTCGATACCAACCAGATGTACACAACTGCACACAAACAAGGGAGAAAACATGTCGATCGTGACCGAAGTACTCGCCGCCCCCGCCGACGCGGCGCTGGCGCATTTTGAAGGTTCGCTGCGCTTCGAGACGGATTGCTGGGACGTGCACAGCGTGCTCGGCACGCCGCAGCAGGATTTCGTGGTGCTGGACGTGCGCGGGTCCGAAAAGTATGCCGAAGGACACTTGCCGGGCGCGATCGATCTCGCCCACCGCAAGATCATCGGTTCGAAGCTGGCCGAGTATCCGGCGGATACCCTGTTCGTGACTTACTGTGCCGGTCCGCACTGCAACGGCGCGGCCCGCGCCGCCATCCGGCTCGCCAGGCTGGGGCGGCCGGTGAAAACCATGCCGGGCGGCGTGACCGGATGGCTGGACGAGGGGTTCGAACTCGTCCGCGGCTGATCAGGAAGCCAGCGCCTTCTCGATCGCCCCGACCAGGGCCTTGTCCTGCGGCGTCACCTTGCTGGGGAAGTTCTCGATCACCTTGCCGTCGCGCCCGATCAGGTATTTATGGAAATTCCAGCCGGGCGCCTTGCCGGTGGCCTTGATCAGGTCGGCGTACAGCGGGTTCGGCGCGCTGCCCGACACCACCGTCTTGGCGAACATGGGGAACTTGACGCCATAGGTGTTGAAGCACAGGTCGGCGATTTCCTTCGCCGTACCGGGTTCCTGCTTGCCGAAATCGTTCGACGGGAAGCCCAGCACCACCAGGCCCTTGTCCGCATATTTCGTATGCAGCGCCTCCAGTCCTTCATATTGCTTGGTGTAACCGCAGTAGCTGGCCGTGTTCACGACGAGCACCACCTTGCCGGCATACTGGCACAGGTCCTGCGAAGCTTCGTCCTGCAGGCGCTTGAACGATCGGTGCAGGATGGCGGGGCAGCCGGCATAGCGGGGCGCGGCCGCCGGAGTGGCTGGCGAAGCAGCCGGGGTGGATGGCGCGGGCTGCTGCGCGAACGCGGATGCCGCCGCCAGCACGCCGAATGCGGAGATGGCCGCGAACCTGGACAATATGGTCATGTCGAATCCAACGATGTGATGGTAAAAGGCCATTGTATGCTGGTCGGGCCGGTTTTTGATGCGCAGCCGAAAACACGGCGAAAACCGGTCAGACCCCAGCCTACTTCACCCTGAGCTTCGCCAGCTTCGGATCGCCCGGCGGATACGCGAGGTTCATGCCCCGCATCGTCTCCGCGAGCAGCGCGGCCACGGCGATATCCCGGTGCGGCTTCGAATCGGCCGGCACGATGTACCACGGCGCGTGGGGCGCATCGGTTTCGGCGATCGCCCTTTCGTAGGCCGCCTGGTATGCGGACCATTTCCTGCGATTCTTCAGGTCGTCCGGGTCGAACTTCCAGTGCTTCTCCACGTCGTCGATGCGGTCCTGCAGCCGCCGCCGCTGCTCGTCCTTTGAAATGTGCAGGAACACCTTGACGATCGTGGTGCCCGATTCGGCCAGCATGCGTTCGAAGTCGCGGATCTGCGCATAACGGCGGTCGGTCTCGCGGCCGTCGATCAGGTCATGGACGACCGGGTGCAGCACGTCTTCGTAATGGCTGCGGTTGAACACGGCGATCTCGCCCTGGCGCGGCACCTGCAGGTGCACGCGCCACAGGAAGTCGCGCGCGGTCTCGGCGGCGGTGGGCACGTCGAAACGCACGGGGCGAAGTCCCATCGGATTGATCTTGCGGAACAGGCGGTGCACGGTACCGTCCTTGCCGGCGCAATCGACACCCTGCAGCACCAGCAGCACCTTGCGCCGGTGCTCGGCGTACAGCATTTCCTGCAGCACCGCGATTTCCCTGTGCAGGCCCTTGCCGAACTGCCGGTCCGCATGCTCGTCGCCGCTGCACAGCGGCGTGAGCGCCGCGTCCTTGTCGGCCAGCTCGGGCCGGTCGACAACGCGAAACAGTTTGCAGGCCTTCATCCATGCTCCCGTGGATAGCGCTGCGCGGCCACTTCGCGCAGCGTCGCCAGCATCGCTTCCGCGCCGGGCGACAGGCGATGCTGCTTGCGGGTGACGATACCATACAGGTCCATCGTCAGGCCCAGGTCATACGGGAGAACGGTGATCATCCCCATGTCCAGGTAGGGCTGCACCAGTTCGGCCGGCAGCGCCGATATCATGCGGCTGCCGGCCAGCAGGTTGACGATGACGGGCAGCGCCATCGCTTCCACGGTGTCCGACGGCGGCTCCAGGCCATGCGACAGGAACAGCGCCGTCAACCGGTCGCGCAGCACCGAGCCGGCCGGCGGCACGATCCACGGCTCCCTGGCCAGGTCGGACGGCGCCAGGTCGGTGCGCGTGGCCAGCGGATGGCCGGCACCGGCGATCAGGCTGTGCGGCTCGTTGGTGATCGGTTCGAACAGCAGTTCGCCGGCGGCGTTCGAGTCCTGCACGCGGCCGATCACGATATCGAGTTCCCCGGCACGCAGCTTGTCGGTCAGCAGCTTGCTGGTGTCGACGGTGACGGACACGCGCACGCGCGCATGGCGCGTCTTGAGCAGCTTGATCGCATCGGGCAGCAGGCCGGCCGATGGCGTCAGCACCGCGCCGATATTGACCTTGCCGGACAGGCCGGCCAGCAGCTCCATCACTTCCTGGTGCGCCGCATCCATCTCCGCCAGCGCGGCGCCGGCACGGCGGATCAGCACTTCGCCATACCAGGTGGGCAGCACGCCGCGCGGCAGCCGTTCGAACAGCTGCACGTTCAGCGCGTGTTCCAGTTCGGCCAGCAGCTTCGAGGCGGCCGGCTGCGTGAGGTTCGCCGCCTGTGCCGCGTGGAGAATCGAGCCATGGCGGCCAAGTTCCACCAGCAGCACGAGCTGGCGCATCTTCAGGTGGGAGCGGACGAATCGGTCGGAAAGAATGTCGTGCATGCAGGGTGACGCGATCGGAGGCAAAACCGGGTGCAAATCCCCGGTGCGTCAGCCATGATAGGCCGCTACCCTGCCTCCGTCAATCGCAGCGCTGCCGTGTTCACTCCTTGCGCACGGGCGGCGTATGCTTGCGCCACGCATCGAGCACCGGCAGCGCGCGACCCTTGAAATCGAACATCGTGGTGTTCGACACCACGTTGGCACCCGGCTTGCCGTCGGCGTCGCGCACCGCCCAGCCGGTACCCGGAACCTCGATCATCACCGGGTCCCAGTACAGCACGCCCAGCACGCGGTCGGTGCGGCGCAGCGCGCCCAGCAACTCGTCGATGAACGCGGCCTGGCCCTCGGGGGAACTCATGGATGCCGGATACGGGCCGTTGTCGGACAACTGGCCGGCATGGCCGTTCGGCAGGACCGGCGACCAGTTGAAGCCTGTCTCCATCACGAACAGGTCGCGGTCGTAGTGCTTCGTGATCTCCTGCGCGAAAGCGGTGAACTGGGCGACGTTGCGCTTGGTCCAGAACGGGTAGTACGAGGCGCCGATCACGTCCCACTTCACGCCCAATTTCTGCAGGTGGTCGAAGTAATGGCGGTACTTGGCCACGTTGCCGCCGTCGTCCAGGTGGATGATCACCCGGCTGGCGGGCGATACGGCCTTCACGCCGTCGTAGCCGGCCTGGAACAGCGCGCCCAGGCGCGGCCAGTTTTCATCGAGCGTCTTGCCGCCCAGTTTCCCGTACGGGTACAGCATGCCGCCCTCGGTCTCGTTGCCGACCGAAACGAATTGCGGCGTGGTGCCCTGCGCCTTCAGCGCCGCCATCACTTCGCGCGTGCGCTCGAACACCAGCTGGCGCAGCCGCTCGAAGCGGGCGTTGTCGTCCGGGAGTTTATCGAGCTCGGCGCGCCACTTCGCCGGCACGATCTGCGTCTTGCTGTTGGTCCAGAAGTCGCTGTAGTGGAACGTCAGCTCGATCTGCATGCCGAGGTCCGCGCTGCGGCGCGCCATCTTCAGCAGGTCGGGCAAGTCCATCGAGCCGGCCGGCCAGTGCCAGCCTTCGTTGCCGGTGCCGGGGCCCGGGCCTTCATACAGGCGCAGGCGGGCGATGTTGTGGCCGGAGGCGCGCAGGATCTGCAGCGCGTCGCCGGGCTTGCCCTGGCGGTCGCTGAAGACGGCGCCGTGCTTTTCCATCAGCGGCAGCACCGAGTAATCGCCGCCGGCCAGCAGCGGTTCGTTGGCTGCCGCGGGCAGCATGGCGCACAGCGAGGCGCCCAGCAGCGCGGCCAGCGCGAAGGGGCGGAATGAGAATGTCATCATCTTTGTCTCCGGTATTTGATGGTTGTATGGCGGGTCGTATATCGTTGGCCAGAGCCGAAAAAAATGGCCGCGCCGGTCGGTGCGGCCATCAGCCACGCGGGTGCGTGGATCGGCGTGAATGCGGCATGCGGCGGGCGCTGGCGAATCGCTGCGCCGGCCGCATGCCGTCTTCCGTTACAGGTTCGCTTGCAGGCTCAGGCCGAAGCGGCGGTCGTCGGCGTAGCGGCCGAACTGCGTGCCGGTGACGCCGTAGTAGCTGCTGCGCGACTTGCGGGTCAGGTTGCTGACTTCGAATGCCACCTTCAGGTTCTTCGTCAGCTGGTAGCTGGCGTAGGCATCGACCAGGCCGTAGCCGTTCATGTACGCCGGCGTCTGCGACATCGTCGCGCCGTTGTTCACGTAGTAGTTCTCCGTGCCGGCCAGGTACTTGCCGCGGTAGTTGTACGCCAGGCGCAACGCGACGTCGTTCCAGTCATACATGCCGACGATGTTGTAGCTCTGCTTCGACAGGTTTTCCAGCGCGGTCTGCTGGCCTTCCAGCGGACCCGGCGCCTTGCTGTGCACGTAGGTGAAGTTGGCTTGCAGGCCCAGGCCCTTCCAGTAGCCCGGCAGGTTCGTGAAGAAGCCCTGGTAGCCGATTTCCAGGCCCTTGATCGTGCCGTCGTTGCCGTTCGACGGCGTGCGCACCGCATACGTGGTGTCGCCGTACTTCACGTCGCTGGTGGTGGTCTGGATGAAGCCGTCGACCTTCTTGTAGAACGCCGCGGCGAACACGTAGTCGCTCTGGCTCAGGTAGTACTCCAGCGTGGTGTCGAACTGGCGTGCCGACAGCGGCTGCAGGTCCGGGTTGCCGACGAAGCCGGTACGGTTGTTGGCGTCCAGCGACAGGCTCGGGGTCAGCTGGTTGAAGTCCGGCCGGGTCACCACTTTCGAGGCGGCGACGCGGGCGATCAGCTTGTCCGTCAGTTCCATGCGCGCGTTCACGCTCGGCAGGAAGTCGTCGTCGGTGGTATCGGCCTGGCGCGTCACGTAGCCGTTGTTCTGCAGTTCCTGCCAGCGGCGCTCGGTTTTCGTGCGCACGTAGCGCACGCCGAAGTTACCGGTCACTTCCTTGCCCAGCAGTTCGGATTCGAAGTCGGCCATGCCGTACAGCGCCTGGGTCTTCTCGCCGAAGTCGAAGGTCTGCCCCGCATCGAAGGCCGGCACCGCCAGGCCCAACGCGTTGCGCACGGTCTGCGGGTCGCGCAGCCAGTCCAGGTTGGCGATCGACAGCCACTGTTTCGGGATCGTGCCGGCGCCTTCGCGGTGCAGCAGGTCGCTGTACGGAATCGTGCCGATCTGGCTCGCCAGGCCCGGCAGCGCGCCGCCCACGGGGCCGGTGCCGCCGGCGTTCCAGATGTCGTCGATCGTGTTGATCTCGGAGCTCGATGCCTTGCGGTCGGTCAGGCGCACGCCCGCCTTGATGCGCGGGATCAGGTCGCTGTCCAGGTTGCGCTCGACGTCGCCGCGCCACGTGGTCTCGCGGCCTTCGTTCTTCTGGCGGAAGTACAGCGCCTTGCTGGCCCAGTACTGCGATGGCGTGACCAGGTCGTTCGGGTTGGCCAGTTCCGGGTAGGCGGACGGCAGCTCGGTCGTCAGGTCATACGTGAATGCCGGGCTGCTGGTGCCCACGCCCAGGCGCACTTCCTGGTAGAAGCGCTCGAAATTGCTCTTGGTGTAGCCCAGCTCGGACTTGACGGTCCAGCCGTTGGCGCGCCACGAACCGCCGATCGCCAGCTGGCGCGTCTTGGTGTCGTTGTCGCCGATGTAGCCGGAGGTGGTCAGGTCGGCGCCGTAGAACGTGCCCTTGGTGACATTGCCGTTCTCGGTGGTGACGCTGCCGCGTGGCCACATGGCGCCGGCATTGGTCTCGGCCGACCAGTTCGGCCAGTACGGCGAACCGTAGAAGCCGTAGGTGTCGGTCTTGCTTTCCAGCTTAGTGAAATTGGCGTCCAGGTACAGCTCGACGCCACGCATCGGGCGCCACTGCAGCGACGAATTGATGCCGGTGCGTTCGCGTTCGCCCATCTCGTAGGAATACCAGGCGCCGATCGGCGCGTAGGCGCCCGTACCGTCAGCCAGCTGGGCCGGCGGATCCAGTTCCTGCATGTCCGAACGGTAGTCGCGCTTCTGGTGCGCGATCGAGATCAGCGCGCCGAAATCCTGGCCGTTCAGTTTCCAGCGGTTCGACACGAGCAGCGAGCCTTCGCCGTTGCGCTTGTCCGCGTAGTCGGCATTGGTGGCCTTGACGGTCCCTGCCACTTTCAGGCCGGCGAAGTCGAACGGCCGGCGCATGCGCAGGTCGATCACGCCGCCGATGCCGCCTTCGACCTGTTCGGCCGTCGGGCTCTTGTACACGTCGGCGCCGGCCAGCAGTTCGGACGGCACGTCCTGGAACGACAGGCCGCGTTCCTTGCCGGCCGTGAAGATGGAGCGGCCGTTGACCAGCGTCTGGGTCTGCGACAGGCCGCGGATCTGCACCCGGTCGCCTTCGCCGCGGCTGCGCGAGATCTGCACGCCGGTGATCCGTTGCAGCGCTTCGGCCACGTTCGAATCGGGCAGCTTGCCGATGTCGTCGGCCACGATCGAGTCGACCACCTGGTCGGCGTTCTTTTTCAGGTCCTGGGCCTTCTGCAGGCTGGCGCGCATGCCGGTCACGACGACCTGCTGCGTTTCCGCCGCTGGCGCGGCCGGGGTGTCGGTGGTCTGGGCCAGTGCCGGCATCGCGCAGATGGCCGCGGCGATGGCGATCGCGTGGCGGCGACCTGGTTGCTTGGTGAAGTTCATGCTTTCTCCGATGGTGTGATAATTTTTTATGGGGTGGCGGTGAGCTCGACGGTGACCTTGTAGACAGGTACCAGGCTCACTTTATTGACGCGCGCGACCTGCGCCTGCGCGCCGAATTCGGGACGTGCTTCTTTCGGGATGTAGACCGGGGCATCGGCACGCAGCGGCAGCACCGCCAGCGACAGTTCCTCTTTCGCAGCCAGCGCCTTCAGGCCTGCCTGCCAGCCGTAGCCGCTGTAGTACCAGTCGTCGGCCAGCCGCGTGCCGTCGAACAGGCGGCCGATGTCGCCGGTGAAGTCGATCTGCAGCAGCGCATCGTCGACGTGTTTCAGGGCATCCGGCTGCACGTCGATGCGCCAGGTGGCGGCGCTGCGCCAGGCTTCCGGGATCGGCTGGATGGCCGCCTTGGCGAGGCCGCCCTTCATTACCGCCGGTGCCGGGCGCGCTTCGCGCAGCGGCGTGGCGGTGGCCGTCAGCCGCACTGCCGGCAGCGTGGCTTCATAAGCCTGGAATACGCCGTCTTTGCCCCGCGCGGTAAATGGATGCCGGGCTTTCGGCGCACGCTTTGGCGCCGGGTAGACGGCGAAGCGCAGCGTCGGTTCATCGACGGAGCGCAGGTGCAGCTTGCCGCCTTCGAACCACGCTTGCTGGCTGCTCAGTACCAGGCGGCGCTGGCCGCCGATCTCGCCGCCGATCTCGCCAATGACCAGCTGGCGCGACTGCTCGGCCGTCAGCACCAGCAGGTGGACCGGCCTGGCGCCGGCGCGGCGGATCGTCAGCGCGCGCGACGTGCCCGGCGTCACGGCGAGGATCGTGGCGCCCTGTTCGGTAACGCCGCTGGCGGACGTCTCCACCGTCGCACCGCCGGCTTCCAGCGCCAGCTCGACGGGAACGCCGGCGGCGGCGGCAAACACGTACGTGATGCCATCGGCACCGCCATCGAGACGGGCGACCGGCTGTGCCGTCGCATAGCGCAGGCGCGTGCCGTCCAGGTCGAAGTTCACCGGCCAGATCGCGTAGGCGCCGTTCGGCACGGTCACGGCCTGGCGCGGGAATCGCACCGTGCCGCCGGCCAGTTTCACGTCGAACTGCAGCGACTGCGCCGGCATCGGGTACTGGCGCACGTGGTTGTTGACGAACACGAAGGCGCTGTCGCCGCTGCTGCGCACAGCCACCCGCGGCGTGCGCAAATCCTGCGTTCCGGCCGGCGTCACGTCGGGCTTGCGGACCGTCATCGGCGCCAGCCGGTCGCCGAAGCCGGCGATGAAATAGTGGAACGGGCGCAGGTAGCCGAGCACGGGGCGCTGCTGGCCGTCCGGGCCCAGCGGCGCCTGGAAGTCGTAGTTGATCGCCGGCGTGTCGTTGTAGCCGCCGCTGATGCTGCTTTCTTCCAGCGTGGTGCCGCCGACCGGGTTACGGCCGCCGTGGAACATGTAGTAGCCCATCAGGTTCACGCCGGACCCCAGCTGCACCGGCAGCATCGAGGCGATGTCGTCCGGCGAGACCACCGGGCGGCGGCGGTACATGAACGGCAGGCCGGCGCCGTATTCGGCGCCGAGGAACGGCGTCTTGTCGATGTCCGTCTCGGCGGTGCCGGGGCCGTGCGATTTTGTTTGCGCACCCAGGTCGCCGGACACGCGGCTGTCGAAGCGGAACGCGTAGGTTTCCTTCGGCGGCAGTTCCGTGGTGGACACGGCCCATGGCTCGTCGACATAGCCGCCGAACACGGGCGTGACCTGGCCGGACGGATACTGCGCGCCATCCCAGCCGGTGACGGTGTAGTACGGCACGTCCATGCCCGCCTGTAGCGCCAGCTTCTTCAAGGTGGCGATATGGCCGGCGCCCTCGCCTGGGCCGCTCAAGTTGTACTCGTTTTCCAGCTGCAGGCCGATGACGGGGCCGCCATCCTTCCACAGGCTGCCCTTCAGCTGCGCGCCGATTTCGCGGTACAGCCGCGCCACGTGGCGCAGGTACTGCGGATCGTCGCCGCGCGTGCGCATGCCGTCCACCACCCAGTCGGGGATGCCGCCATAGCGCACTTCGCCGTGCACCCACGGGCCGACGCGCACGACGGCCTTCAGCCCCAGCTTGCCGCACAGTTGCACGAAGCGGCGCAGGTCGCGATCGCCCTTCCAGTCGAACGCACCATCCTTCGGTTCGTGGTGATTCCAGATCACGTAGCTGGCCACGACGGTGATGCCGGCCGCCTTCATCTTTGCCAGTTCCGCTTCCCACGTTGCCGCCGGGCTGCGCGAATAGTGGAACTCGCCCATCACGGGCATCCACGGCTGGCCGTCGAGCGTCAGGTAGCGGTTATTCGCGCCCAGTGCGCTGCCTTTCGGTGTCGTCGCGGTACCGAGCTGCAGGTGGCCGCTCACGGGTGCGGCAGCCGGTGCCGATGCGTCCACGCCGATGACCTGCGCGGCATGCGTGCCGCACATCGCCAATGCTGCCGCCAGCGCCAGTGCGGGCCGCGTCAAATGCTTGCTCATCCAGTCTCCAGGTAATCGGTTCCGGCAACGCCCGCTGGTCGCGGGCGCGTCGCCGGTTGGCAGGGTGTGCTTTATCTACAGGGTGTGCTTACAGGGTGTGCTCTACTTCTGCTTCCAGGCGTCGACGAAAGCCTTTGCGTTGGCGGCAACGGATGCGGCATCCATGCCAGGTTTATACAGGGCGGACCCGAGTCCGAAGCCGGCAACGCCGGCGGCGCGGAAGTCTGACATATTGTCAGGAGTAATACCACCCACCGGAAGCAATTTGTTGTCCTTAGGCAACACCGCACGCATGGCACGGACCACGGCCGGCGTGATCAGTTCGGCCGGGAACAGCTTCAGGGCATCGGCACCGGCCTTCAGCGCGGCGAACGCCTCGGTGGGCGTGGCCACGCCGGGCACGCAATACATGCCGGCCGCCTTCGCGGCGCGGATCACTTCCGTATCCGCGTGCGGCATCACGATCAGCTTGCCGCCGGCATCGCGCACGCGCGCCACCGCCGCCGTCTCCAGCACGGTGCCCGCGCCCAGCACGGCATCGGCCGGCAGGCTGCGCGCCAGGCGCGCGATCGACTCGAACGGCTCGGGGGAATTGAGCGGCACTTCGATCAGGCGAAAGCCGGCGCCATACAGCGCGGCGCCGATGCCTTCGGCTTCGTCCGGGCGCAGGCCGCGCAGGATCGCGACCAGCGGCAGTGTTGCAAATGCTTCGTCGAATACGTTCATCGGAACCCTTCAGGTTTCAAGCGGCAGCAGGCCTGCCGCGTGGGCCAGTGCCAGCAGCCCCGCGGGGGCCGTATTATCCAGCACGAGGTCGGCCGGCCGCTGGAAACGGTGCAGCGCCACCTGGTAGCGGGCGCACAGGTCGGGCGCGCCCACCAGCGCCAGCGGCTGCGCGCCCAGGCCGGCCATTGCACGCCACTGCAGGCCAGCGCGCAATTCGTGGCCGATCAGCAGGCCGGACAGGTAATCGGCCAGCATCTCGTGCGGCAGGCGCCCCGTGACGCCGAGGCTGCGCGCGGCAAACATCTGGTGCGGCAGCCCCAGCTCGCCATGGTCGCGCGCCGCGTCGACACCCTGCACGAACGCATCCGGATCGACCGGCACGTCGTCCGGCATCAGGCGCCCCAGCACCGAATGCTGGCGCAGCACGGCATATAGCTCGCCCGTCATGTGCGTAGCGAAGCGCACGATGCGGCCAGCGCAGATCTGCGCCCATTTCGAGTGGGTGCCGGGCATGACCACGCAGCTGGAAGCACGCAGCGTGTCGTGCAGGTGCAACGCGCCGACGACCTGCGTTTCCTCGCCGCGCATCACGTCCGGCGGCAGGCTCGTGTCGTCGAACAGCACGCCGGGCACGATGTAGGGTCCATTATCCTGGCCGCCATCGGGGCGGCGCAGGCCGGCGGCCAGCGCGTCGCTGCCGGCCGGGCAGCGCGCGTACGGCACGTCCAGCCAGCCGTGCGCGCTGCCGACCATGCCGCAGGCCAGTACCGGCACACCCGCATGCGCGGCGCGCCAGGCGCCGGACACGTCATCGAACGCCGCGGCAAACGCCTCGTGGCCGGACAGCGTGGAAGCCCCCTTGTCCGCCTTGCGTTCTTCCAGCACCGTGCCGTCGGACGCGATCAGCCACGCGCGCAGGCTGGTGCTGCCCCAGTCCAGGCCGATGAGCGCGGGCGTGCTTACCATTCCGCCACGCTGCCATCGGGGTGGCGCCACACCGGGTTACGCCAGTCCGGCGGATTCTGGCTGGCGGCGATGACCCGTTCCTCGTCGACGATCACGCCCAGGCCCGGCTTGGGCAGCGGCGGGAAGTAGCCATCGGTGATCTGGAAGTCTTCGCGGTTGACAACGTAGTCGAACAGCTCGGCGCCCTTGTTGTAGTGGATGCCCATGCTCTGTTCCTGCAGCACGGCGTTGTGCGATACGAAGTCCACCTGCAGGCACGAGGCCAGCGCCACGGGGCCCAGCGGGCAATGGGGGGCGAACGCCACGTCGTAGGCCTCGGCCATCGAGGCGATCTTCACGCATTCGGTAATGCCGCCGGCGTGCGACAGGTCCGGCTGCACGATCGAGATGCCGCCACGCTGGAACACGTGCTTGAATTCGAAGCGCGAGTACATCCGCTCGCCGGCGGCCAGCGGAATCGACGTGTATTCGGCCAGGCGCGGATAGTACTCGGCCTGCTCGGCCAGCACCGGCTCCTCGACGAACAGCGGGCGGTGCGCTTCCAGTTCGCGCAGCAGCACTTTCGCCATCGGCGCGGCCACGCGGCCATGGAAGTCGATGCCGAATTCGATCGTGTTGCCGAACGCTTCGCGGATCTGCGCGATACGGCTGACGGCGGCATCGACGGCCGATGCCGTATCGATGATGCCCAGTTCCTCGGTGCCGTTCAGCTTGAACGTCTGGATGCCGATCTCGCGCAGCGTGAGGATGCCGTCGATGACATCGGCCGGGCGGTCGCCGCCCACCCAGCTGTACATCTTCATCTTGTCGCGCACGCGGCCGCCCAGCAGTTCGTAGACGGGCACACCGAGCGCCTTGCCCTTGATATCCCACAGCGCCTGGTCGATGCCGGCGATCGCGCTCATCAGGATCGCCCCGCCCCGGTAGAAGCCGCCACGATACATCACCTGCCACAGGTCGTTGATGCGGGTCGGGTCCTGGCCCACCAGGTATTCGCTCAGTTCGTTGACGGCCGCTTCGACGGTCCGCGCGCGGCCTTCGATTACCGGCTCGCCCCAGCCGGTGATGCCTTCGTCAGTTTCGATCTTCAGGAACATCCAGCGGGGCGGCACCCGGTACAGCGTGAGCTTGGTGATTTTCATGTCGGCAGGGGGAATGTGGTCAGGCCAGTGTAGCGCGATCAGATAGACATGAAATATTGATTATTCATCAGAACGTATATCAAATTTACATATCTGGCTGTGTCGGACCACCCATGCAAAAAAGATTAAAAATCGCTTGCAATTAAATCGCACGCTACTTATACTTCAGTCCATGGGTTGACGCAGCAAGCAGCAAGCAGCAAGCAGCAAGCAGCGGCAGCCAGGCAGCAACGCGACGCCGGGAAAATCCCGGCACAGTGGAACCAAACAAGTAGCACGCTATTTAATCGAACGTTATTAACTTACACTTGCTAGGAGATCACCATGAAAGCCATCAAAACCATCGCCCTCGCCCTGTCGATCATCGGTTCCGCATCGGCTCTCGCCGCGCCGGCTGCCCCGGCCGCCGGCGTCAAACCGACCGTCATCCTGGTCCACGGCGCGTTCGCCGATTCGACCAGCTGGAACGGCGTGGCCGCGAAACTGCGCGCCGACGGCTACACCGTGATCGGCGCGGCCAACCCGCTGCGCAGCGTGAAAGGCGATGCCGCTGCCGTGGCCACGATCGTGAAAAGCGTCAAGGGCCCGGTCGTGCTGGTTGGCCACTCGTACGGCGGCGCCGTGATCTCGGCCGCGGCGTACGGCCAGTCGAACGTGAAGAGCCTGGTGTACGTGGCGGCATTCGCACCGGACCAGGGCGAGACGGCACTCGAACTGTCGGGCCGCTACCCGGGCGGCACGCTGGGCCCGGCACTGGCCGAGCCGGTGGCCCTGCCGGACGGCGGCAAGGATTTCTACATCCAGCAAGACAAGTTCCACCAGCAGTTCGCCGCCGACTTGCCGAAAGCCCAGGCCGAACTGATGGCGGTTGCACAGCGCCCGATCGCCGAAGCGGCGCTGACCGAAGCGGCCGGCACTCCTGCCTGGAAGAACGTGCCGTCGTACTTCGTCTACGGTACCGCCGACAAGAACATCCCGGCAGCGGCACTGCAGTTCATGGCCGACCGTGCGCAATCGCGGCAGACCGTGGCGATCCCGGGCGCTTCCCACGTGGTGATGACGTCGCACCCGGCCGCCGTAGCGAAGCTGATCGAAACCGCCGCACAGGCCAAGTAATCTCGCCGTACGTAGCCATACCCAATAAGTCGCACACTATCTAATAACAAGCAAAGGAAATACCATGAACACCGCCAAGACCCTCCTCGCTACCGCCCTGCTCGCCATTAGTGCCACCGCGGCCACCGCAGCCACCGCAGCCGCCCTGCCCGGCGTCGAACGGCAAACCGCCGGCTTCCTGCAGGCGATCGAAGGCGGCAAGCCGATCGAGCAGATGACGCCGCAGGAAGCACGCGCCGTGCTGGTAGGTGCGCAGGCTGGCGCCAACGTCAAGCTGCCGGCGGCCGATGTGAGCGAAAAGACCGTGACGCTCGATGGCAAGCCCGTCAAGCTGACGATCGTGCGCCCGGCCGGCGTGAAGGGGACCGTTCCGGCGTTCATGTTCTTCCACGGCGGCGGCTGGGTGCTGGGCGACTTCCCGACCCATGAGCGGCTGGTGCGCGACCTGGTCAGCGGTTCCGGTGCGGCGGCGGTATTCGTCAACTACACGCCGTCGCCGGAAGCGGGCTACGGCGTGGCGATCAACGAAGCCTATGCCGCGACCCGCTGGGTGGCTGAACATGGCCGCGAGATCGGCGTGGACGGCAAGCGCCTGGCGGTGGCCGGCAACAGCGTGGGCGGCAACATGGCGGCTGTGGTCAGCCTGATGGCCAAGGACAAGGGCGGCCCGGCGCTGCGTGCCCAGGTACTGCTGTGGCCCGTGACGGATGCGAACTTCGACACGCCGTCCTACCGGCAGTATGCGAACGGCCACTTCCTGACGAAGAACATGATGACCTGGTTCTGGGACAATTACACCCGCGACGCGGCGGCCCGCCAGGAGATCTACGCATCGCCGCTGCAGGCCGGCACCGAACAGCTGAAAGGCTTGCCGCCCACGCTGATCCAGACCGCCGAGTTCGACGTGCTGCGCGACGAGGGCGAGGCCTACGGCCGCAAGCTCGATGCCGCTGGCGTGGTGGTGAAATCGGTGCGCTACAACGGCATGATCCACGACTTCGGTCTGCTCAACGCTCTGTCCGACGTGCCGGCCGTGCGTGGGGCGATGGAGCAGGCGGCGGGTGAGCTGAAGCTGCGGTTGAAGTAAGCAGTAGCAGTAAGCAGGTGCAGGAAATGTTGCCGGAAAATGGGGACGTACCGCATCGGCGGACCGCCCATTTTCCAGGCAACTTTGCTGCACTGCCGGTGGCAGGCATGCAGGGCACCCTTGATGGGTGCCCTTCTTGCATCGACTAGAGGAAACGCTCCTTGCCAAAGCCATCGGCATGCTCCAGCATGCCGATTTTTCAACAGGAATTCCGATGAACCTGTGGTTCCGCCTGCTGTACCTGCTGATCAGCACCCCGTTCCGCCCCAAGCTGGCCGCGCCGCACGGCGTGTCGCGCCTGAACTTCCGCGTCTGGTTCAATGACCTCGACACCAACGGCCACGTCAACAACGGCCGCTACTGGACGCTGTTCGACCTGGGCCGCACCGACATCATGCTGCGCATGGGGCTCCTGGGCGCCGTACTGAAGAACAAGTGGACGCCAATCGTCGGCGGCGGCGCGATCCGCTTCCGCCGCGAGCTGCGCCTGTTCCAGTCGTTCGTGCTCGAGACGCGGATCGTGGCGTGGACCGAAAACCGTGTCGTGTTCGAACAGCGCATCCTGGCCGACGGCGACGTGGTGGCGACGCGGGCGCTGGTGCTGGCCGGGCTGTACTCCCGCAAGGCGCGCGGCTTCGTGCCGATCGAAACCATCTTCCAGAGCGTGGGCGTGACCGGCGTGCAGTCGCCGCCGCTCGATGCCGCGGTGCAGGCGATGCTGGACCTGGATGCGGCGATGAAGCTGAACGCCGACTAGGACTGCCGGCTATGCGCGCGGCGCCGGGCGCAGTCCGATGCGCAGCATATCGTTGCCATCCTCGCGGTACCCGAGCCGTCTGAACATGCGGCGAGCCCGTGTATTCTGCGGCGCGACGTCGGCCATTAAACCATGCAGCCGCAATACCTCGGCGGCATACGCCGCCAGGACGGCAAGCGCCTCCGGCATGATGCCCCGACCCCAGGCCGAGCGCCTGAGCAGGCAGCCCACCTGCGCGGCGCGGGCCGCCGCGTCGAAGCTGTGCAGCCCGCATGTGCCCACCAGTTCGCCGCTGCCGGCCAGCACGATCGCCCACTCCAGCGACTGGCCACTGGCCAGTAAGCGGCGCACGCTGGCCAGCATCTGCCCGACCGTGGCCAGCTCGGGAAACGGGTCTTCGCCGGTGTGGCGCATGACCAGCGGATCGCCATAGATGGCGAAAAGGGCCGCGGCATCGTGTTCATCCATCGGCCTCAGCGTTACACGCTCGCCGCACAGGACGGGCAGCGCGGCGGGAGGGAGCAATGCGTTCATCTCAGGACAGTGCCGCCCGCGCCGCCTGCCATCCCCACCACGACGCTTCCTCGAACACTGAAAAGCCCGACAGGTCGGCATGCGCGAACAGCACCGGCCCGCTGGCATCGCGCAGCGCCTGCACGCCGGGATTGGAGAGAAAGCCCGGCAGCGGCGCCGCCATGGCGTGGGCGCGCAACGTGATGTCGGCGCGCAGCACGCAGCCGTCGAAAGCACTGCCGTAGGCCGCGCGCAGGTCGACGGTGGCCAGCGCCAGCAATTCCTCGGGCGCTGCGGTCTCCATCCATTTGCGTGCTTCGCGCGGATCGCGATCGGCCAGCGCGACGTAGCTGGTGAACACCGTCTGCGCCGGCGGCGCCTGCCGGATGTCCTGGTGCGTGGAAACCACGTAGCCGAGGCCCTGCGTGCCGTGCACCACGTTGTCCCACGACAGCGGCGCGTCGGGCAGCTCTTCCGGGAAGCGGTCCAGCAGGAAGTTCGTTACCAGCCAGGGCGCGTAGGCCGGCATGTGCCGTGCGGGGTCGAAGCCATACTGCGCGATGTCCTCGACCACGCGGCTGGCCACGAACAGCGGCATTGCGCAGATGGCCTTGCGGGCCCGCACCAGGTACGTGCGCGGCTTGCCGTTCTCCAGCACGAAGCACAGCGCCTCGGCGCGCCCGTCCACCTGTTTGACGGAGGCCACCGTGCCGGCCATGCGCCGCGCCCCCGTGCGCTCGGCCAGCTTCTGCGCCAGCGGTTGCAGCCCGCCGGGCCACGTCAGCCATGCACCGCCTTCCGCATTGGACGCTTCGCCGCCGCGCGCGCAAAAGTAATGCAGGCCGGCCCAGGCGGAAACCTTGTCGATGCCGATACCGTAATCGTCGCGGCAGCAGTAGTCGAGGTACCACAGCAAGGTGGGCGCCCGGTAATTGTTCTGTTCCAGCCAGGTCTTGAACGTGATCGTGTCGAGCCGGCGCCAGGCCGGATCGGCCGAGGCATGCGCGGCCGGCAGCGTGAACACCTTGCGGCGGTCGGCCCCGCGCGTGGCATGCAGCTTTTCCATCTCGGCGTTGAAGCGCGCGTGCTCGGCCAGCTCGGCCTGTGGCACGCCGGCACGCGGCACGATGCCTTCCTGCCATTTGCCCTGGTACAGCAGCCGTTCATGGGGCGCGTGCAGGATCAGCTTTTCATCGTAGTACGGCTTCGGGCCGTAGGGATCGCGCGTGATGATGCCCAGGTCGTACAGCAGGTGCCGCATGTGCAGGCATTCCTGCGGCGGGATCGGCAGATAGTGCGCGCCGGTCGGATAGGCCAGCGCGCCATGGGCGCCGCCGGCCGCGTTGCCGAACGGTTCCGGGCCGTCGACCATCACCACGTTGCCCACGCCTTCGCGGTGCAGCTTCCACGCCGCCGTCAGGCCGGCGATGCCGGAGCCCAGCACCGCGACGTCCGCCTCGATCGTCTCCGACGGTGCAGGCAGCGCCTGGCGGTCACGCAAATAATGGCCCTCGGCGCGGCCGGGGAAATGCAGTGCGGGCTTGATTTCGCGCCAGCGCCCATAGGCGACGATGCCGGCGGCGGCGGCGGCACCGCCGGCTCCGAGAGCGGCGGTCCAGCGCAGGAAGGAACGGCGTTGCATTGTTACCTCAGCGGATCGTGCGGTGCCAGTCCTGCTCGAACTCGTGCACCAGCGATTGGGTATTCAGGCGGTTCGGCGCCATCTTCAACGGCTGCATGTCCGGCGGGAAGGTGAACATCGCCGCCGTGGTGGCGCCGTTCAGGAAGCGCATCGGCAGCCGGTACGTGACCGGCGGCGTGAAGCTGCCCTGCGGCGACGCGAGGATGAAACCCCACTCGCCGAACGACGGCACGTACAGGTGGTACGGGTAAGTGCGCAGGCCCACTTCGCGCAGCGTGGCATCGATGGTCCAGAACGCGTGCGGCGCGAAGTACGGCGACGTCGACTGCACCACCACCAGGCCGTTGGCCGCCAGGTGGTGCCGCAGCATGCTGTAGAACGGCACCGAGTACAGCTTGCCGAGCGCGAAACTGGACGGGTCGGGGAAATCGACGATGACGGCGTCGAACATCTCGTCGGTGCCGCGCAGCCACACGGCCGCATCGGCGTTGACGATCCTGACACGGGGGTCCGACAGCGCGCCGCGGTTCAGCGCGGCCAGTTCGGCGCGGGTCCGGAACGCGGCGGTCATCGCCGGATCGAGATCGACCAGCGTGACCTGCTCGATGTTCTTGTAGCGCAGCACTTCGCGCGCGGCCAGGCCGTCGCCGCCGCCCAGCACCAGCACCCGCTTCGCCCATGGCAGCCGTTCCAGCGCGGGGTGGACCAGCGCCTCGTGGTACCGGTATTCGTCGCGCGACGAGAATTGCAGGTTGCCGTTGATGTAGAGCCGTGTGTCGTCCTTCCAGCGCGTGATCACGAGGCGCTGGTAGGGCGTGCTGGTGGCGTACACGATCTCGTCGCCGAACAGCGAATGTTCGCCGAAATGCGTCAGCCGGTCGGCGCTGGCAAAGCCGAACGCCAAGGCCACCAGCACGCCGCAGGCGCGCAGGGTACGGCCGGCGAGGTTATCCAGCTCGGCGCGGAACACGCGGATCGTCCACAGCGCCACACCGATGTTGAGCATGCCGAACAGGTAGCCGGTGCGCACCAGGCCCAGCTGCGGTGCCAGCACCAGCGGAAACAGCAGCGACACGGCCAGCGCGCCCAGGTAATCGAACGTGAGAACGCGGCTGACGATATCGGCGAACGCGGTCTGGCGCGCGTTCAGTGCCCGCATCACCAGCGGCACTTCCATGCCGACCATCGCACCGATCATGAACACCATCACGTACAACAGCAGCCGGAACGGCGCGGCGGCCCAGGAAAACGTGAGAAACAGCAGGGCCGCGGACACGCCGCCGATCAGGCCGATGGCCAGTTCGATGTCGACGAAGCGCGCCAGCACGTGCTCGTCCTTCACGTATTTCGACAGGTGGGCGCCGACACCCATCGCGAACAGGTAGCAGCCGATGATGGTGGAGAACTGCAGCACCGAATCGCCCAGCAGGTAGCTGGCGAGTGCGCCGGCGATCAGTTCATAGGCCAGGCCGCATGAGGCGACGACGAACACGGACAGGATCAGAATTTTTTTGTTCATCGACCTACTGCTGGATTATCATGTTTCTCTGTCTACACAGCTTGTCATCATAAGCCATGTTCGCCGTTGCCAACTACCTGATCCACCTGTGCATTGCCGCCGCGTTGCTGGCGGTGTTCTTCAAGGCCTATACGTGGATGACGCCGTACGACGAGGTGCACCTGATCCGTCAAGGCAACCACGCGGCGGCACTGTCGCTGGGCGGCGCCCTGCTGGGCTTTTCGCTGACGATCGCCTCCGGCCTGCTGCACACGCGCAATTACCAGGAATTCTTTGCCTGGGCCTTCGGCGCGATGGTCGTGCAGGCGCTGGCCTACGCGGTCACCACGCGCGCGCTGAAAATGGCCAAGGACCAGATCGAAGCGGGCAACAGCGCGTTCGGCGCGCTGCTCGGTACCATTTCCCTTTCCATCGGCGGCATCAACGCCGCCTGCATTTCCTGAAGGAGCCCACCATGGGTATCGGCAGCTTTATCAAGAAGCAGTTCATCGACGTCCTGCAGTGGAACGAGGACCAGGAAGGCGTGCTGGCCTGGCGCTACCCGATGCAGGATTTCGAGATCCAGAACGGCGGCGTGCTGGTGGTGCGCGAGTCGCAGGTGGCCGTGTTCGTCAACGAGGGCCAGATCGCCGACGTGTTCGGCCCCGGCACCCACAAGCTGACGACGCAGACGCTGCCCGTGCTGACCAACCTGCGAAACTGGGACAAGCTGTTCGACGCGCCGTTCAAGTCGGACGTGTACTTCTTCAGCACGCGCGTGCAGACGGGCCGCAAGTGGGGCACGCCGCAGCCGGTGACCATCCGCGACAAGGATTTCGACATGATCCGCGTGCGCGCCTTCGGCATGTATTCGTATCGCGTGACGGATGCCCGCAAGTTCTTCACCGAAATCAGCGGTACCCGCGAGGCGTACACGCGCGACGAAGTGGAAGAGCAGCTGCGCGGCATCCTGCTGTCCACGATGGCCAGCTCGATCGGCGGCTCGAACGTGGCGTTCCTCGACATGGCAGCCAACCAGGCGCTGATGGCGCAGGAAATCAAGGGCGACCTGGCCGACGCGTTCGCCCGCTACGGCATCGGGCTCGATGAATTCAACGTGGCTTCCGTCAGCCTGCCCGAGGAATTGCAGAAGGCGCTGGACGACCGCATTTCGGCCGGCATGAAGGGTGGCCTGTCGGCCGACAAGATGGCCGGCTTTACCCGCTACCAGACCGCCACCGCGATCCCGCTGGCGGCACAGAACGAAGGCGGCATCGCCGGCATCGGCGCCGGGCTGGGTGCTGGCGTGACGATCGGCCAGGCGATGGGCCAGGCGGTCGGCGCTTCGCTGGCGCCGGTGGCGCCACAGGCGGCTCCGTCGGCTGCTCCTTCGGCTTCGCCGGCACCGGCCGACGATTCGATCGAAGCCCGGCTGCAAAAGCTGAAAGGTCTGTTGGACAAGGGCCTGATTTCCGCCGCCGACTACGACAGCACGAAAGCCGAGCTGCTGAAGAAACTGATCGGCTGACGCGCAGGTGCAAGTCGTCTCTTGCCCGAACTGCGGCGCCGAGGTGCGCTTCCGCTCGCACGCGGCCGTGATGGCCGTCTGCGAATACTGCCGCACCGGCGTGCTGAAGGAGGCCGGCAGCGTGCGCGATCTCGGCAAGATCGCGGACGTGCTGGAAGATTATTCGCCGATCCAGCTCGGCACCTCCGGCACCTGGGCGAATCGCCCGTTCACCGTGATCGGGCGCCTGCAGCTGCGCTACGACGCCGGCTTCTGGAACGAGTGGTATCTGCTGTTCGACGATGGCCAGGCGGGCTGGCTGGGCGACGCGTCGGGCCAGTTCACGATCACGCTCGAACGCCGGCTGGAAGGCGCGCTGCCAGCCTTCGGCGAACTGCGGGCTGGCCAGTACGTGACGGTGGCCGGCGAACGCTGGATGGCGGCCGACGTGCGCACGGCGCGCTGCACCGGCGGCCAGGGCGAACTGCCGTTCCGCGTGGCCGAAGGCTGGGAAGCCAAGGTGGCCGACCTGCGCGGCGGAGGCGCCTTCCTCACGCTGGATTATTCCGATGGCGAGCCGCTGGCCTATGGCGGCGTGCCGGTGGCGCTGGACAGCCTGCGCCCGCAACTGCTGCGTGACGACCTGGAAATCCGGCGCACGGCCGGCCGCTTCCGCGGCAAGGTCGAAGCGCTCGACTGCCCGTCGTGCGGCAACGGCATCCGCTATTTGCCGGGCATGACGGCGAACCTGGTATGCCCGGCCTGCCGCGCCCAGCTCGACGCGGCCAGCCCGAAGATCGAAGTGCTGCGCGCCGGCGAGCGGGTCGACGCCACGCTGGCCGCCAGCGCCACGCTGCCGCTGGGCGCCGAGGGCAGGCTGGGCAGCCAGACACTTACCGTGATCGGCGTGATGCGCCGTGCGGACGACGAAGGCACCGAGTGGACCGAGTACCTGCTGTACGGAAGCCGTACCGGCTTCACGTGGCTGGTGGAGACCGGCGATGGCTGGCAGCGGTCGGACGCGATGGACGTCTGGCCCGACTGGCGCGGCGACTCGGTGCTGCTCGACAACGTGTCGTATCGGCGGCTGTACGGCTACCCGGCCCGCGTGACGTTCGCCGCCGGCGCGTTCAACTGGCGTGTCGAAGTGGGCGACGTGGCGCAGGTGGAGGAATTCCAGAAAGGCCAGGTTACGCTGGCGGCGGAGCGCAGCGCCAGCGAGATCACCTGGTCGCGCTCGGCACCCGTGGCGTTCGACCAGGTGAAGGCATGGTTCCCCGATGTGCTGAAAGGTACGGCGCCGCCATTGCGCGCGCCGGGCACGCTGAGCAGTGGAACCCGCTATCGCAGCGCGGCCAAGTTGCTGGTCATCGCGGCCGGCGTATTCAACGCGATCCCGCTGATCGCCAACTTCGGCAGCACGATCGCCTATACGGTGCTGGCCGGGCTGGCGCTGTACCTGCCGGCGATCTTCCTGGATAACAACGACAAGCCATGAAGAAGTTCTGGATCTACGGCATTGCCGTTGTCTTCGTTTCGACCGTGCTCAGCTGGAGCAGCATGGGTTCCGGCAGCTCCGGCGGCAGCAGCTACCGTAGCGGCGGCTCGACATGGTCGTCCAACACGGGCGGCGGCAGCTGGGGCGGTGGCGGCGGAGGCCATAAGTGAGCACTTACAAGGCCGAGGGAACCCATCTGCTGGCGGACCTGTCCGGCGTCGCGGCCGACCGGTTGACGAGCTGCGCGCGGATCGAGGCACTGCTGCGCGCAGCGGCAGACGCCGCCGGCGCGCATATCCTGCACAGCCACTTCCATGCGTTCGGACCAGGGCTCGGCGTGACTGGCGTGGTACTGCTGGCCGAGTCGCATATCTCGATCCACACGTGGCCCGAGCAGGCGTTTGCCGCCGTCGACATCTTCATGTGCGGCGCTGCGGCGCCGCAGCGGGCGCTGGATATGGTGCGTCAGGCGTTGGCACCCACTCACTGTCGCGTCCGCTCCGTGCAGCGCTGCGCGGTTGACGAAGCCGTGATGGAATGAGAGGTATCGCCGGGAGATAACTGCGCGAGATGACTGCGGGCGCTTATTTTTCGCGCAGCGTGGCCTCGATGTTGTTGCCGTCGAAATCGAGGATGTAGGCGCTGTAATAGTGGCCCGAGCCGACCCGCAGACCGGGCGGCCCGTGGTCTTCGGCGCCGTGTTCCATCGCTGCGGCATAGAACCTGTCCACGGCTTCGCGATCGGGTGCCGCGAAGGCGATGTGGATCGGCGCATTGCCGGCCTGGTGGCCGGCGGCCCAGTATGTGGGAATTTCGGACCCCAGCCAGATGAACGGCTGGCCGCCCTCGGCGGCGTAGATGGCCCAGTCCATGTCGGTTTCGGTGCGACGGATACCCAGCGGCGCAAGGCAGGCGTCATACAACGCCGCGCTGCGCGTGAAATCCGTCACGACAATTCCGAGATGATGAAACATGCGCTGCTCCTGAAGTCAGAGCAACCAGCCTATCACCGATGAACGGCCCCCGGCGCGCACGATTGACTATTGGTAGCTGGCGTTGCCGTTCGGTTCAGAAGCGGCGCGAATACGCCAGTGACAATGCCCCGAAACGGCGGCGCTCGTAATCGACGGCCACACCGGCATCGCGCCTCGGTGCCGGCAGCGCCAGCCAGGTATATTGCACCGACACGGCCTGTACCGGCGTGAGCCGGTATTCGAGGCCGGCGCGTAATTGCCATGCAAAACCGCTTTTCGACGCGGGGCCGAAGCAGCGGCAATCGAAACTGCCCAGCATCAGTTCCGGCAGCTCCACCCGCCCCCAGCCGATACCGCCGCCGAAAAACGTGCCCAGCGTTTCGGACAGCCGGTCCGTGCGGTAGGCATTGGCGAATACGGCATCGTAATGGCCGCGGCCATCGGCCGCCTCGGTCACCGGCCCGAGGGCCAGCTTCTCGACGCGCAGCGCGCCCCGTTCGTATTCGATTTCATAGCGGGCATGCTCGGTGGCATGTCCCACCTGCAGGCCGCCATGCAGGCCGCGCTTCATGTCGGCCCGGCCATCGAATGCGACACCGGCACCGAAATCGACGCGGGCTTGCCAATCGTCCAGCGTGTTGGCACCGAGGTGCGCGCCCCAATAGCGGTAAGACTCGGCACTGGCAGCGGCCGCTCCCAGCGCCCCGGTTGCCAGCACTGCTGCGGTCAGCGCCGCGTGCACAATTGCTCCATTGCTGCGTTTCATAAAGCTCCCGATGTTTGACTCGACTCAATTCGCGAACGCGGTACCGAACGCGGCGTTCAGCTCGGCTGCCGTGGCGGCCGTGCCGTGCGCAACACCGACGATCGTGACCTGCGCAAAATAGTTCTGCTCGACGGCATCGACAAAGCCCGCCGCACTGCTCGACTGGTAGGTCGCCGCCAACTGCTGTATCAAGGCCTGTACCGACGCATTGTCCTGGTTCGCCACCAGGTACCCTTCCGCGTCGAAATCAAAGGCGTTGATGGTCGTTGCCGCGAACTTCGCGCCACGGTCGGTGTAACCCTGGGCCGCCAGGCCGAGGGATGCCGCGTCGGCCGCCGATACCAGCTGGGTTTCTCCCCGCGTATTCTGGTACAGGTGAAAATCCGTTCCGATGCCGCTGCCGGCCGCCAGGGCGGTGAAGCCACCGGCGCCGGCCACCGCGCCATAGCAGGCGTAAGGCAGGGCCTGGCCAGCGGCCGCGAAGGTCCAGTCTTGCGTGAACGGCTGGTAATACGCCGTCATCTGCTGCCCGCCCGGCGCAGCGTCGAAAGCCACGCCTTCGAACGTGTTGCCCGCAATAGCCGCCTTCTGCGCCGCCTCGGTGGCATTGGCCGTGTAGTAACGGTCGCCGTCGGCAAGCAGGATACTGTAGACCTGGTGATCCGGCGTATCGAACGCCAGCATGCCCGGGTCGACGATCGTGCCGTTGACGAGCCCATCTTCGTCGCCCCACCCGCCATCCGTCAAGGTGAGCACGATACGATCGATGCGGCCATCGGCATTCAGGTCGACGAGCGTGGCGCCGTTGTCCATCGTGTCCAGCCGCTGGTCGTCCAGGAAGCTGTAGTAGGTCTGCGTGGCGCTGTCGAACTTCAGGAAATCGTTCGCCAGCGAACCGCCGGCCGCCAGGTCGATCACGACGCGGGTTTGCAGGCCCTCGCGGGTCGCATCCAGGTCAGGCAGGCTGGCCACGCCCTCTTCCGCCGTGACCGTGAAGTTGAACACCGGCGACGTGGCGCGGAATTCCTGCGGCAGCGCCGCCGGCAGGTCGGTCAGGCTCAGGTCCTTCAGCTGGGCACCGTTGGTCAGTTGCACGGCCTCGCCAACGGTCGTCACCGAACCGGCGAGCACCGCGCCGAACGACGCGGCCGATGCGTTCTTGCCCAGTGCAAAGTCGGCCAGCGAACGCATCGGCATTTGCGCCACCGCGTGCTGTTGCCAGTCCAGCACGCCGTCGTGGTTGAAGTCGCCGCCATTGGCCGCCAGTTCGATCGACGGCGCCACGCCGTCCACGTCGGTGACGATCGTCACCGATACCGGAGCCTGGGCCACCAGGTTGCCGCCGGCATCGAGGATCTGGGCGTTGAACGTGTAGACACCATCGTCCAGCAAGCCGGCCCCCACGTTGACCTTGCCCGCGGCGATATCCTCCGCCGTGATCGCGTTGCTGGCCACCACCTCGCCGGCGGCACCCAGCAGGCGGACCGTACCGCCGGCCGCCAGCAGCGTGCCGCCGCTGATCGTGAATTCAGGAGTGACGACGCTGGTCACGGTATCGGTCGAACTGTTGCCGTCGTCCGATGCCGGGTCGAGGCCCGTTTGCAGTCCTGGCGTCGTGGGGGGCGTCGGGGGTGTGGGCGTCGTGGGCGTCGTGGGCGTCGTGGGCGTTGTGGGTACCGGGGGTACCGGGGGCACCGGGGGCGTCGTCGGGGTCTCGGGCGTCGTCGGCACCGTCGGCACCGTCGGCACCGTCGGGGTCTCGGGTGTCGTCGGCACCGTCGGCACCGTCGGGGTCTCGGGTGTCGTCGGCGTCTCCGGCGCAGGCGGCGTCACTACCACGTCGTTATCGACGATCGTGCCGCTGGCCGATATGCCGCCCATCGTGATCACCACCGTTTCCGCCGTTTCGACCACCGTATCGTCCACGGTGGCGACATCGACCGTGAAGCTCGTCACCGCTGCCGGCACGATCACGATGCCCGTGGCGGGATCGCCGTTCTTCCACGTCACGCCATTTGAAAACGCGATCGCGCCCAGGTCCGCCGTGGCGGCGCTGCCGGACAGCGTGAGTGCATACTCTCCGTCCGTTACGCCGGCGGCGTTCATGCTGACCGTGTAGCGCAGCGTGTGGCCTTCGACCACCGCGCTATCGACCGGATTGGCGCCGATGTTCGCGGCATCCTCGGCCACGATGGCCGTGATGCTGCGGCTGTCGTTGTCCGT
>NZ_JACHXS010000011.1 GCF_014192225.1 Pseudoduganella umbonata
ACCCATACAAAGTCCGAATGTACGCTTGCAGACTTACCTATTTGCCTTTAACGACTGATGTGCTTGCAAATCGGGGGCGTCCATGTACGCTGTCAATGGCCAGGATGCGCTGAAGTCGCAGGCGGGTGCGCGCACGCTGGACCCGGCCGCGCCCGTCGAAAAATTCGGCGCACCGCTGGTGGTGATGGATTCAGCGTCCAGCATCAACTGGGCATCTCCCGCATCGACGGTGCTGTTCACGGGCGCGCAGCTGCAGTGGACGACGCAGTCGGATCTGCACATGGCCGCGGCTTTCACCGTGTCCTCCGTATCGGCCGAAGCGACCGGGCTGTACACGCATGAAGGTGGCGTGCAGGCGTTTGCCGGGAACGGGCCGGTGTCGCTGCAGGCGCATACCGGGCAGCTGGAGATCCTGGCGGACAAGGAAGTGACGGTCATTTCCGTCAACGACTGCATCGAAATCAAGGCCAGCAAGAAGATCGTGCTGCAGGCGGGGCAGTCGTCGGTGACGCTGGATGGCGGGGATATTACGTTTGCTTGCCCGGGGAATTTTTCGGTGAAGGGTGGGAAGCATGTGTTGGATGGTGGGGCGTCCGCCGCGGCGAACTTCTATGGCCTATCAAACGCTCGAGTCAACTTACCGACAAATCCGTTACGTTATAGCCAGCAGATAAATATTGCAGGCATGTTGGAAAATGACCCTGAACCTGCCGGCGCTCACTACGAAATTTGGACAAAAGGTAGTGATGCACGCCTCCTTGCACGCGGCACAGTCAGTGCTGATGCCTTATCTGAGCGAATTTTCACGGATACGGCAGAGGATATCGAAATCATAGTCGGAGAAAACGAATGGGGACGATACGTGCATCGAGTAGATCTCGATGATGAAGAGGTAGATGACGCTTATATGGATGAAGAGTAATGGGTACTTGGCAGGACTTCTTACGATATGTGGATCAACTCCGGGGAAAATCTCATCAAAAGGTTCCGGGAGCTGTGATGATTTGCTTCGTGAACCGATATTTCAAACCAGCTGATGCAATAAAGTATCGAATCGAACATGATGGCAAGGTTACAGCTGGAACTACTACTGTTACAACTAATACAGTCGAGATCAAACCAGACTCCCTTCAACCCATATCGGTTTATGCATGGTCTCGCGTGCGAAAAGCGTTCAAGCTCATAGATAAGATTCCCCCACTCTTGGACCGACCGCAGCTCATCTATGAAAGGATGAAAACCTACAAGCATGAATCGAGAACTCAACAGCATCCCGAATCACTGCCGCGTGAGCCCGGCCCGCGAAAAGCGCCACCCACTTCTCCAATACCTAAACATTCCAATGATTCAACTCAACAACCTCAGGGGGTAGAGCCTGTAAAAGCAAAAAATCAGCGTGGCGAGCCAGAGCATCAAACAAATCGCAATATCGAAAATATTATCAAGGCAGCACAACTTAAGACCATATTCCCGAGCGCCGACGTAGCTTATCTAGAAAATGTCGCGGAAGAGCTAAATGCCAACCTGGAAAAGTACAAACTAGACACACCACTACGAAGAGCGCACTTTTTTGCTCAAGTGCGGCAAGAGGCCGGTGCAAGCCTATCACCGAAGCAAGAGAATTTGAATTACAAACCTGCAGTTTTAATTGCAAAATTCAGCTATTATGGTGAGCATGCTAACGAGGCAAGTCAGGATGGCAGATTAGATGAAGTCGTAAAGGTTGAAAAAATCATTGGGAACAAGAAGAAAATAATCGAAAGAGAAAAAACTATTAAAGCAGCAAACCAACAGGTTATAGCAAACAAGGCATATGGTGGTCGCGGCGGAAACGGCCCAATCTCAAGTGGCGATGGCTGGCGTTTTCGTGGGCGTGGAATCTTCCAGCTAACACTGCGCGACAACTATTCCACATTCAATAAAGAATACCCTACGTACTGGGCAGACGGTGCTGTAGATTTTTTAGCGAACCCCGACAAAGTGTGTGATTTTCCGTATTTCATCAGATCGGCTGTCTGGTATTGGGTAAAGCACTCGGCTTATGTCAAAGCCGATCAAGGAGCGAGCGATGCTGCCGTTAATTCTATAACACGCATTGTCAACGGCCGAGCAATGGACGCTGCAGCTGAACGGCGTGCAAATTTTCACGAACTTACATATCCGGCATTTAAGTAAACTATGCTCTTTACTAAAACAAATTTTTTAAGTGGCTTCATTATCGCATTCGTACTAAATGGATGTGGCGATCTCCACGCAGAAAACGCATCGCTCTGCAAGATTTCTGAATCTCCATTATTTTCTTGTAGCCTTTCCAACTCTAAAATCGTGTCTATATGCGCCTCAGCAAGTGGAAAGGCAGACTACGTGGAATATAGGTATGGAACGGATTCGAAAATGGAGTTATCGTACAAGGCGGACGCAAGCAATCAGAAAAATAAGTTTCATCGTGCCGAGATAATATACGCAAGTAACTCGGAAGATACGATCTGGTTTCGCAAAGGGCAATTCACCTATAGTATCTTTATGCCAGCCCGAGGAACACCCGGCATTGAAGTAACACGTAACAAAGATGTTATTGCTAGGCACGAATGCGCGGGAGGTTGGCGAGGAGCGACCCGCAGTACACACATTGAATCAAACTTTATAGAAGATCATGGAACGGGCGACAGTACTAAGTTTGAAAGTCTATGGTAAATCACGCGACCTAAGCAGAACACTAGAAGTACATGGGGCAGCGGTCGTTTTCACGGCGTGCGCACCACCGACACCGATAACGCAATCGACGGCTTCGGCGCGCGCGAATGCGCTATCGATCAGCAGTCGTGACCAGAGGCAGGTAATTCTAGCCTCCACCGAGTTATTCTTCTTCCGAGTCGTATGAAAGCATCTTTCGGCCTTCTTGTCGCAATAATTTCTGCGCAAGCCCTCGGGACTGCGATGACGAACTGTGCTGCGGATGAAAGAATATTGTTTTCCTGCGCAGCCAACAAAAAAACAATCTCGGTCTGCGTGTCGCCTTCAGCACTTAATAATAGCTACGTCGAATATCGATTCTCCGCAGCTGGAAAAATGACATTTTCTTATCGAGCCGATGCAAGTCAACCGAAGCATCTCTTTCAGCGCGTACATGTTACCGGCGCAAGCTCGGCAAGCACAATCATCTGGTTTGAAAATGACGGCTATGTGTACCTCATGAATGACCCTATAAAAGGCCGCCCTTCCATCTCAGTTAGAAAAGATAGAAAAACCATTACGAGAATGGAGTGCACTGGAAAATTTGCAGGCGACACCGACATTGTTAGTCCGTATATTCAAGAGAAAACCAACGATGAGTATTTTAATCTCTTGCGATAATAACTAAATCGCCGAGCAGAATTCTCGAATGCAGGATGGAAAACATAAGGCGGTGACCACAGTGAGACCGACAGCTTCGCTTATGGTCAGCGCCGTGGTGCTCTTCAGTGCCCAAGCTTGCAACGCTGCCACTGGCCTTAGCATGGCAACAACCGTCGACAAACGATACCTGGGGGGCCAGGCTATCCGGTTCGACGGCAAATTGGCAGGCGCATGGCGCGTCGACGATCGCAATGGCGATCACGTGCTCGTTCTCAGCCTCAAGGCAGCCCCCTCCCCGACAAAGCCGACTCCACGCGCATCGAAAATATCGACCTTGCGGCGCGCTACTACACGCGTCATTCTGGAACATGGCAGACGGAGTGGACAATCCGCGACGGTAGCGATTGCCCTGGACTGGACGTGGCCGGCGATTTCTTTACAGCCGACGTCGGTTTCACCGACCTGAATCTGGATGGGGTGGCTGAAGTGACCGTGCCCTATCGATTGTTTTGTGGCGGCGGGGTCGATCCATATACAGTCAAGGTCATCCTGCGTGACGGTACTACCAAGTTGGCGATCCGGCGCGAATCCCTTGTTCGCTATCCCGGCCAGTAGCCGTTCGGTGGCGAACATCGGCACGACAAGGCATTGCTTGCTCCGAAACGTGCTGCATTCAAAAAACATATGGATGGCGTATGGCGCAACGTATTCGGCGATTCGCGCGAGTAAGACACTTCCTAGTTCCGTAGCATTTCGGGCTGGAATGAGCAACTCGTTGCCCATTGCCGAACAGGCCGACTGCCCAATACGCTGCCGGCAAGGCGGTCCTGGTATCGCAGCCACGCCGCGAACCGCGCGGGCGTATTGATGCTGGCGGACTGAATGCTTTTTCCGGCGTCGCCGTCCGATGGTGCCACATGCATGAGGCACTCGATTGCCCGTCCCAGCAGGTTGGCGGCTTGCAAGGATTCCTGCGAATTGGTGGATAGGATTCCGCGCTGAGCAGCAACGGCGTAATCGTTCAACGCCTGCACCAGTCTTTCTGAATGCCCGAAATTCCTTGCAATGTAAACCTCCACATCGTCCCGTACCCAGTTTCGATTGTAATCAACTCCGGCGAGCGTGGCCTTTCCAGCCTGTCCCGGGTCGGGCGGAAGTTTCGCACCAGTGTATGAAAGCACTCGCAATACAGGATCGAACTTGTCCCGTGCCGGGTTATGAAAGCGGATAGCGACGTTCGTGACTGCTGCGCCCGGCATCAGGCCGGATTTGCCAACCGGAAGTAATACCATTGGCTTTCCATCTGGCGAAAAATCCGCTGCGCTGTTGACGGAGGCCGTTTCCGGCAGCCCGGTAACCATAAGATAGATCGGTGAAAGCAGTGTTTCGCGTCCAGTATTACGAACGGAAATCAGAGCGTCAAAAGTTTTTGCAGCGCGATTGTAGGCTAGTGGCGACTTCGTGACTGTAACGAGGTTGGTAACGTTACTGAGCGCCGCGTTTGCTGTCGGGATGGCGCAGGCCGCGAGCAGACCTGCGAGCATGCGAAAGGTTCGGTTCATACGTGGCTCCGTGACGAGATATCACGCGTCCCACCATTTGGTGAACGCGGCCGTGCCGGCTGGATGAGTTTTTCACGATCAGGCCGGAGAACCTTGCGAGCAAGCAATGTTCGCATCAGATCGACTTGCCTCCGACACGCTCACCATCAGGCCTGTATCAGATACCCAGGCACGCAAGCGATGGTCGAGAAGAACACCTGGAGAATGGCCAGGCGTCCTCGATCAACCGGGATTGCGCAGACAGCCGACGTTCCACCCACAGCATCCCTCACACTCGCAGCGCAATCCACATCACCGCCATGGCCCCCGCCGCCAGCGCCGCGATACGCCTGCCGTACACGCTGAAGCGCGAGCGGGCCAGCAGCAGCAGCAGTGGCGCGGCTACCGCAACGATCGCCACCTGCACCGCCTCGATACCGAGGTTGAACGCCAGCACGCCGGCAGCGAGCCGCAGGCCGGAGAGCTCCAACTCGCGCAGCGACGCGCCGAACGCGAGCCCGTGCACCAGCCCGAAGCCAGCGGCGATCCACGCTTCGCGGCCCCGGAAGATGGGCCGCCACGCATGCGCGGCGGAGACGAGGATCGATGCGGCGATGGCTACTTCCACCGGCTGCTCAGGCACGCGCACAGTGCCCGTGGCGCCCAGCAGCAGCGTGAGCGAATGGCCGACGGTAAATGCCGTCACCACCTTCAGCAGGCTGGCGGCCAGGTGGCGCGGGCCGCCGTAGCCGTGCCAGCGCCCGTTCTTCACCAGCAGCGCGGCGGGCAGCAGCAATGTCAGCAGGAACAGCAGGTGGTCGGCTCCTTCGGCAATGTGCGCCATGCCGAGGCGGAACAGGTCGAGGCTGCCCGCCCACCAGCGCGGGTCGGCGCCCTGCACCGTCACGCTGCGCTGGCCGAAGCGCAGCGTGCCGGCGATGCGCGGCATCGAATCCTCGCCCGTGCGCAGCGTGACCACCGCGATATGGCTTTGCACGTGATGGGCGATCGCATCGAAGTTCAGCGTGAAGCGGTCCAGCGGTGCGCCGGCCGGCGGCCTGAGCGTGACGAAGGCCACCACGTCGGCCGGGCGCTGGTGCAGCAACCAGCGCACCTTGCCCACCTTGACGGTCCAGGCCCGGCCGTCGGGCGCCACCGGGCGGATGTGCGCGGCCAGGTAAGCAGCCAGTTCCGCATCGGCGAGCAGCACGCGGTTTGACGGCACCTCGACGAGGGGCCGTCCGAATGCCAGCGCCAGCTCGTCGAGCGGCAACGTGACTTCCGCGCGCACGCTGTCGGCCCGGCCTTCCAGGAGCACCGCCGATTGCGGCGACGGATGGCCCCGTGCCGCGGCCATCGCCAGGGCGAGGCACAGAATGGCGGCCAGTTGCAGCACCCGCGACAGCATGGCGATCAGAAGCTGCCGCCGTAGTCGGCCGTCTTGTCGCGCCAGATCGTGTGGTAATGCACGTTGGCGCCGTACACGATGCCCTGCTGCACGATGAACTCGATCCACACGCGCGGCCCGTCGATGCGGATGTACGAGCGCTGCGCGTCGAGCGGCGACGATTTGGCGTTGGGGTAGGCACTGAAGTCGGCCTTGGTGCCGTTCTGGCCGACGCCATAGCCGACATACGTATTGGCCAGCGCATCGTCGGACAGGTATTCGCCCAGCAGGGCAGCTGCCACGTCCGCAGACTGCGTGCCGGCCCAGGCCTCGATCGCTGCGCGCAGATAGGCCTTCTGCGTGGTGTTCATCGCCGAGTATTGCAGGCCGCGGCCGCCGGTCGGATACACCAGCGACTTGTAGTTGCCGTCGGTGTTGCCGGAAGCGCCCATCAGCACGTCGGTGAACGTGCCGGCCAGCTTCGCCGCGGCATTGGTGGTGCTATCCGCGTAGATCGATTCGGCCAGGTTGTACATCGCGGCGCGCTGATTTTCCATCGGTGCGTGCGCCGCGCCTTTCGTGGAGGCGTCGTTCGTGACCGTGACGGTGCCGTCGGCCGCCACCGACCAGTCGGGAGGTTCGACGCCGATGAACGTTGGCGTGGCGCTGACCTTGCTGGCGTTGTACGTGATGTTGTAGGCCAGGTGGTGGCCGATCACCTGCAGTATCCATGGCGACGTGGCCGACGGCGTGCCGACGAATGCGATCGAGTACAGGTCGCTGCCGTAGCCCAGCGCGGCCATGCCGCCGCCGGTGCCGGTTGGCGCGGTGCCCGTTCCGTCGGTAGGGAATGTGCCCGTAGGCGGAGTGCCCGTGCCGCCGGCTGGGAACGTTCCGGTGGGTGGAGTGCCCGTGCCGTCGGTAGGCATCGTCCCTCCGCCCGGCATGCCGGTACCGCCGCCGGTCGCCTGCGCAGTGGCCAGCACCTGGTCGGCCGCGCGCAGCTCGTTCAGCAGCGCGATGCCGGTGGCGCCCAGCGCTTTCGCGATCACCGCATTGGCCGCCGCCAGCTGTTCCGCGGTCAGCGTGGTGGCGTTCAGGCGCAGGCCGTGGCGGTTGCCCGGCAGGTTGGTCCACTGGCTGGCATTGGCCAGCGTGTAGTCGAACAGCACAGTGGTCGACGACGTGGCGTCGGTGGCAACCGTTCTCTGCTCCGCCGACAGCGTGGCCAGGAACGCATTGGCCGTGTCGACGACGCCTGCCGTGCTGGCGCCAGCACTGGCGACGTTGACCGCCAGCGCCACGGCGGCACTGGTGGCGCTGCCCGCGGTGTTCGTGACGACGACCTTGTAGGTGCCGGCGCTGCTGGCACTGGCGGTGGCGATCCGGTACGTGCGGCCGGTGGCGCCGGCAATCGCTACGTCGTTGCGGTACCACTGGTAGGCGACGCTGACGCCATTGACCGCGACCTCGAACGTGACGCCGGTGCCAGCGTTGACGGTGCGGGCCTGCGGCTGGATGGTGATCTCGGGCGCCGTCACGGACGGCGATACGGCAATCACCGCCGCGGTGCTCTGCGCCGAGCCGGCCGCGTTGATGACCTGGACCATGTAGCTGCCGGCCGTGGAAGCGGCGTAGCTGGGCCCCGTGGCGCCGTCGATGGCGACGCCGTCCCGGTTCCACTGGTACGTCAGGTCACTGCCCTCTGCCGTCACCGTCAGCACCTGGCTGGTGCCTGTCAGGATCGTGGCGGACGCAGGCTGCGCGGTGATGACCGGGGCGCTCGTCTGCGTGACCACGGCGTTGGCGCTCGTGACCGAGCCGTCGTCCGCCGTCACCACCACGTAGTACGTGCCGGCGGTAGTGGCGGTGTAGATGGCCGACGTGGCCTTGGCGATCGGCGCGCCGTCCTGGTACCACTGGTATGCCAGGCCGCTGCCGCTGGCAACGACGGACAGCACGCTGTTCGAGCCCGTGACGATCGTGGCCGACATGGGCTGGGTGACGATGGCGGGGCCGGTGGCAGTGTCCGAACTGCTGCCGCAGCCGGACAATAACAGCGTCAGCGACGCGGCGATGGCGGCCGCCCGGGTGGAAAAGTTCATGGCGCGTGCTCCGTGGTTGTTCAGGTACGCGGCACTGTAGCGAAGGCGGTCGCTGGCGGGATCGGTATTGCGGGAGTTTTGCCGGGTTTTACCAGGCTTTACAGATGTTGCGGTAACCGGGAAACCGGTGTCTGACACTATTTTTCTGCGAAAAATAATGTCAGACACCAGGCCCACGGCAGCCAACGAAAAAGGCAGCCGAAGCTGCCTTCCATTGGCCGTGCTTGAATCGATTACTTCGATTCGCCGTCCTTGTAGGCGGCCACGCCCGACAGGATTTCCTGCTTGGCTTCTTCCGGACCGGCCCAGCCTTCGACCTTGACCCACTTGCCCGGCTCCAGGTCCTTGTAGTGTTCGAAGAAGTGCTGGATCTGCTGCAGGCGCAGGTCCTGCAGGTCTTCCGGCTTTTGCCAGTGCTTGTAGATCGGCAGCACCTTGTCGACCGGCACGGCCAGCACCTTGGCATCCTGGCCGGCTTCGTCCGTCATCTTCAGCACGCCGATGGCGCGGCAGCGCACCACCACGCCCGGGATCAGCGGAAATGGCGTGATCACCAGCACGTCGACCGGGTCGCCGTCGGCGGACAGCGTGTTCGGCACGTAGCCGTAGTTGCACGGGTAGTGCATCGCGGTGCCCATGAAGCGGTCGACGAAGATCGCGCCCGATTCCTTGTCCACTTCGTACTTGATCGGATCGGCGTTCATCGGGATTTCGATGATCACGTTGAAATCGTTCGGCACGTCGCGGCCGGCGGAAACTTTATTCAGGCTCATGTTTTTCCTCGTTAATACAGCTTTGTCAATTGGCTAAACCGCGCAATTATAGCCAAATGCAAGCTGGTGCGGCGCAGCAAAACCACACCTGAAAATAGGGACGGACCCTGTTTTTAGAGAAATTTCCTCTAAAACAGGGTCCGTCCCTATTTGTTTGTTTTACAGGATGGTGGCCAGCGCGCACTGCCGGTAGTGGCTGGCGGCTTCTTCGGGCTGCTGCAGGGCTTCGTGCAGCTGGGCGAGCTTCAGGTGGGCTTCGCGCACCATGGCGGGGTCGGTGGCGTCGGACAGCGCCTGTTCCAGGTAGCGCTGGGCCTTGCCCCACAGTTTCTGCTTCAGGCACAGCGAGCCCAGCGTGAGCGCCAGTTCGGCATCGGTCGGGCGTTCCAGCAGCCACGCTTCGCAATGCTCGATCTGGGCCAGCAGCGCGGCCGAGCCGGCCGGGGCGGCGGCGTCGCGGTAGGCGCGCACCACGCGCTCGTCCCAGTTCGCCTTCAGCGCTTCCTCGGCCACTTGCCGGGCTTCGTCGTGCAGGCCGCGGGCGTTCAGCGCGCTGGAGGCGCGGCATGCCACGAACGGCTTGACGCGGTCCACCGTCGGGATCGTGGACCAGACGCGCATGATCGACTCGGCATCGTGCGCCTTGTCCGACAGCAGGTCCTGGTAGGCCAGCTCGCGCAGGCGCGCCGACAGCGCCGGGTGCAGCGCGCGGTGCTTGTCCAGCGAACGCACCAGGCGCAGCACTTCCGGCCAGTTCTTGGCCTGCTGCTCGGCCTTCAGCGACCATTGCAGCGCGTGGATGTGGCGCGTACCGCTGGCGTTCAGCTCGCGCACGGCGGCCAGGGCCGCTTCCGGCTGGTGATCGTCGACCAGCAGTTCGGTCATCGTCATCAGGCGCGCCGTCTTCATCGCGGGATCGTCGGCGACGCGCGCCAGCCACTGGTCGCGGCGGGCATTCTGGCGCATCCGGTGCGCGGCGCGGGCGCCGATCAGCGCGGCCACGCCGGCGTTTTCCGGCAGCTCGGCGGCACGCAGCGCTGCCTTCTCGGCATGGCCGAAACGGCCTTCGAACAATGCCTTCAGCGCATCGCGCAGTCCCTTGTTGCCGTCGCGTTCACGCTTGCGCTGGCGGTATTCGGCCACCCGCGCCGGCATCTTCGCCGTGGCGCGCACCGCGCGCACCACCGCATACAGCAGCACGAACAGCAGTACCTGCAGCACCACGAAGAAGTTCAGCGACAGGTCCATCCGGTACGGCGGATAGAACAGCACCACGTTGCCCGGGTTGTAGCGGGCCGTCACGGCGACGCCGATGGCGGCCGCCATCAATGCAAGTAACCAGAGGAATACGCGCATGTCAGGGCTTCGCCTTGTAGTTGCGCACGGCGTTCAGGCTGTCCGAAAGCGTAGGCATCTCGATCGACAGGTTACTGCCCTGCACCTGGCGCAGCAGCGTCTGCACGGTTTGCGTCTGGCGCGCCCTGGTGTCGAAGTGGCGGGCCAGCGTTTCCTGCGCCGCCAGCAGGTCGGTGCGGAAAGCGGCCTCGTTGCGCGACAACAGCGCCATGCGCGCATTCAGCAGGCGCAGCTTCAGGTTCTCGCGCAGGAAGTACGCATGCTCGGGCGCGAGCATCATCGATTCAGGATGCTCCACCGTGCGCACGCGGACCAGCTGGCGCACGTCGGTCCACATCTCGCTGCTCCAGCCGTTCCAGGCCTCCTGCAGGCGCGTGACCCAGGTATCCTGCGGCACCACCGGCTCCATCTGCGGCGCCTTGCTGGCCTTGCCGGACCTGCCCTGGTAAGCCGTCGTCGTGGTGGCATCGGCCAGCATCGGCAGCGAATCGATCTGCGCGATCACATTGTCGAGCCGCACGGCCAGGCCGACCGAATCCACGCTCGGCAGGGCCTTCAGTTTTTCGGTATCGCGCGCGATGGCGCGGCGGATCGTGATGAACTGCGGCGTATCCGAACGGGACAGGCTGCGGTCGGCGTTCTGCAGCGCGATCAGCGCGCCCGGCACGTTGCCGGCCAGTTGCAGCTGCTGGCTTGCCGTCGACAGCACCTGCTCGATCTCGGCCAGTGCCCAATCGTCGCGGTTGCGCGACATGTCGTTGTACAGCTGTTCGAGCGCCAGTTGCTGGGCCTGCGCTTCCTGCTGGCGGTTTTCCAGCACGCCTACCTTCACCTGCAGGTCGCGCGTGGCTTCCTGCACCGTCTTCACCAGCTGGTTCGATTCCGCGTTCAGCGCATCGCCCTTCTGCAGCCGCAGCGCCATTTCGGACCGCACCTTGCGCATTTGCGTGTGCGTGTTGACCGCCTGCGCGGCCAGCAGCAGCGCCAGCAGGGCGACGGCAATGGTCAGGTTGCGGTTCGACAGGCCGGTGGCCGGAGCGGCGGGCGGCGGGCTGGCGGGTGCCGTTGGAACGGCCGCGCCGGCCGGGGAGCCAGCTTGTGGAGCGGCCCCGCCTTGCGGTGCGGCGGAGTCGGGTAAGGTAGGCAAATCGTTCATGGCCGTGATTGTAACGCGGCGAGCAGGCGATCGTCGCCGGATCCTGTGAGCGTCATTCTGAAGAGGCCGAGCTGGCGGGCCGTTTCGGCAATCCGGGCATGCGGGACAATGAGATGCTGCTGTTGCATCTTTGCCACAACGTCTTCGCCGCCGGCCGAACAGCCCATTTCTTCGAGCAATACGAACAGGCCCCGCAGGGCTTCCGAGCTGGTGACGATCCAGTCGTTCGGCGCGGCCAGCAGGTCCCGCAGGCGTGCCTCGAACCCGGGCGTCAGTGCCGGCACGCTGCGGCGGTAGGCTGCGACCGCCGTCACGTGGGCACCGGCGGCGCGGAAGCCGTCGCCCATCAGTTCGCGGCCCGCCTCGCCGCGTACGATCAGCACCTGTTTGCCGTTCAGGGCAGCGAGATCGAGCGCCTGCAGCAGGTGTTCGGAATCGCTGTGGACCGGGTCGAGCGGGCTGACGATATCGGCATTGCCTGCGTTGATGCCATGGGCCGCCAGCGCGGCGCGGCTGCCCTCGCCCACCACGGCCAGCGTGACGCCGGCCGGCCATTCAGTGATATGGGCGAACGCCGCGTCGATCGCGTTCGGCGACACGAACGCCACCAGCGCGAATTCGTGCAGCCGACCCAGCACGGCGCGCAGCGGCCCCGTGTCGGGCAGCGGCGAAATGTCGAGCAGCGGCAGTACTTCGGCACGCCGCCCGAGCGCAGTCACGCGCTCGGCCAGCGGCAGGGCCTGCGCGAGCGGACGGGTGATGACGACGGCGCCCGGCATCCGTCAGGCGCCGCTGCCGTCCGCCTCGGCGAGGCAGGAGGCAAGGATCGCCACGGCGTCCTGTTCGCGCAGTTTTTCCGCGACCTGGTCGCCCAGCTGGGCCGCATCGGTGGCCGGGCCATGCACCTCGGCACTGGCGACGCGCTTGCCATCCGGCGTGGCGACCATCGCGCGCAGGTACATCTGGCTGCCGACGATCGTGGCATGCGCCGCCAGCGGCACCTGGCAGCTGCCGCCGAACACCTTCGACACGCGGCGCTCGGCAGTGACGGCCTGCGCGGTCGGCACGTGGTTCAGCGGCGCCAGCAGCGCCACAAGGTCGACGCCGTCGGTGCGGGCGGCAACCTCGATGGCCATCGCGCCCTGCCCCGCGGCCGGCAGGCTGTGCTCCGGCTCCAGCACGGCGCGGATGCGCTGCGGCATGCCCAGGCGCTTCAGGCCGGCGGCAGCCAGGATGATGGCCGCGTAGTCGCCGCGGTCCAGCTTGCCCAGGCGGGTATCGAGGTTGCCGCGCAACGGCTTGATGACGAGGTGCGGATGGCGCGCGGCGATCAGCGCCTGGCGGCGCAGGCTGCTGGTGCCGACGACGGCACCGGCCGGCAGCTCGTCGAGCGACGCGTAATCGTTCGAGACGAACGCGTCGCGCGGGTCTTCGCGCTCGAGCACGGCCCCCAGCGCAAAGCCTTCCGGCAGCTCCATCGGCACGTCCTTCAGCGAATGCACGGCGAGGTCGGCGCGGCCCTCGGCCATGGCCACTTCGAGCTCCTTGACGAACAGGCCCTTGCCGCCCACCTTCGACAGCGTACGGTCCAGGATCTGGTCGCCGCGCGTGGTCATGCCGAGGATTTCAACGGAACACTGCGGATATAATAAAGACAAGCGCGCCCGCACATGCTCGGCCTGCCACATGGCGAGCCGGCTTTCGCGCGACGCGATCACCAGCCTGGATGGAACGCTTGTATTGGCATCGATATTGGTATCGATATTGGCACCGGTATTGGGGCCTGTGTTGGCATCAGTATTGGCGCCGGCAGCACTGATATCGGCGTTCGCATTCACTTCAGTCTGGACTGTTTCAGAGGTATTCAAGGCTGCTTCTTTCCTGTACTTTTCACTGTATTTTCGCTGCTGCCCGCGCTGACAGGCGTGCATCAGTTACCTGTGCGTGCGGATGGACCACAAAAATGGGCCATAAAATGGACCACAAATTCTAGCACGCGCTTTTCCTTGCAGCCGTGGCCACCAGCCCAATGCACCGAACCTCAACTTTGCCACTTCGTAGCGATCATTCCATGGTTAATCAAGCAAGTGTGAAACAAGCAGAAGAGTCAAACAACGAACCGGGCGCCGCCGACAAGGACGCGCCGCTGAAAGAGGACATCCGCCTGCTCGGCCGCCTGCTCGGCGACGTGCTGCGCGAACAGGAAGGCGAGGAAGTCTTCGCCGTGGTGGAAACCATCCGCCAGACCGCCGTGCGGTTCCGGCGGGAGGCGGATGCCGGGGCCGCGAAAGAGCTGGACGGCATGCTGAAGATCCTGACGAAGGAGCAGACCATCTCGGTGGTGCGCGCCTTCTCCTACTTCTCGCACCTGGCCAACATCGCCGAAGACCAGCACCACATCCGCCGCCGCCGCGCCCACTTGCTGGCGCACTCGCAGCCGCGGCGCGGCAGCACACGGTATGCGCTGGCCAAGCTGAAGGAAGCGGGCGTCGACCAGGCCACCGTGCAGGAGTTCTTCGAGGAAGCGCTGATCGCACCGGTACTGACCGCGCACCCGACCGAGGTGCAGCGCAAGTCGATCCTCGATGCCGAGCACGACATCGCGCGCCTGCTGGCCGAACGCGACCTGCCGCTGACGCCGCGCGAACGCGCAGCCAACCTGCACATGCTGCGCGTGCGCATCGCCACCCTGTGGCAGACCCGCATGCTGCGCTACACGAAACTGACGGTGGCGGACGAGATCGAGAACGCGCTGTCGTACTACCGCATCACGTTCCTGACCGAAGTGCCGGGCCTGTACGACGACATCGAAGCTGATATCGCCGAGCAGTACGGCACCGCGGATGCGCCAGCCGAGGTGCCCCGCATCGAAGCGCCCTATCTCCAGATGGGCAGCTGGATCGGCGGCGACCGCGACGGCAACCCGAACGTGAATGCCGACACGATGCAGCATGCGCTGGCCCGCCAGGCCACGACGATCCTCGATTTTTACCTCGACGAGGCGCACGCGCTGGGCGCCGACCTGTCGATCTCCACGCTGATGGTACCGTGCAGCCCCGCGCTGCAGGCGCTGGCCGACGCGTCGCCCGACCAGTCCGACCACCGCGCGGACGAGCCTTACCGCCGCGCCCTGATCGGCATCTACGCCCGCCTGGCCGGCACCGCCCGCAAGCTGGGCGCGACCAACATCCTGCGCAAGGAAGTGGGCCATGCCGAGCCCTACCCCGATGCCGCCGCCTTTTCGGCCGACCTGCAGGTGCTGATCGATTCGCTGGAAGCGAACCACGGCGGCATGCTGGCGCGCCCGCGCCTGACGACGCTGAAACGGGCGGCCGACATCTTCGGCTTCCACCTGGCGTCGCTGGACATGCGCCAGAGCTCGGACGTGCACGAGCGCGTGCTCACCGAACTGTTCGCCCGCGCCGGCGCGCTGCCGAACTACGCGGAGCTCGACGAGGACGCCAAGGTGGAACTGCTGCTGGAAGAGCTGGCGCAGCCGCGGCTGCTGTACTCGCCGTACCTCGACTACTCGGAGGAAACGCAGACGGAGCTGTCGATCTTCCGCGCCGCGTGCGAGATCCGCCGACGCTACGGCGAGCGGGCCATCAGCAACTACATCATCTCGCACACGGAAACCGTGTCCGACCTGCTGGAAGTGCTGGTGCTGCAGCAGGAAACGGGGCTGCTGCGCACCAACGCCGCGGGCGACACGACGGCGGACCTGATGGTGATTCCGCTGTTCGAGACGATTCCCGACCTGCAGCGCGCCGCCGGCATCATGGAAGCGGTGATGGCGCTGCCGGTCGTGAAGGACCTGATCGCGAAACGGGGCCAGATCCAGGAAGTGATGCTGGGTTACTCGGACTCGAACAAGGACGGCGGTTTCCTCACGTCGAACTGGGAACTGTACAAGGCCGAGATCGCGCTGATCGAAGTGTTCGGCAAGGCCGGCGTGAAGCTGCGCCTGTTCCATGGCCGCGGCGGCACCGTCGGCCGTGGCGGCGGACCAAGCTACGAAGCGATCCTGGCGCAGCCGAAAGGCACCGTCAACGGCCAGATCCGCCTGACCGAACAGGGCGAGATCATCGCATCGAAATTCTCGAACGCGGAGATCGGCCGCCGCAACCTGGAGCGCCTGGTGGCGGCCACGCTGGAGGCCAGCCTGATGCCGGCCGCGCACCCGGAGCACAGCGAGCAGCTGGCCGGCTTCGAGACGGTGATGACGGAACTGTCGGACCGCGCATACAAGGCATATCGGAACCTCGTGTACGAAACGCCGGGCTTCACCGACTACTTCTTTGCCGCCACGCCGATCGCCGAGATCGCGGAGCTGAACATCGGTTCGCGCCCCGCCTCGCGCAAGTCGACCAAGCGCATCGAAGACCTGCGCGCGATTCCGTGGGGCTTTTCGTGGGGCCAGTGCCGGCTGCTGCTGCCGGGCTGGTACGGTTTCGGCAGCGCCGTGGCCGGCTGGATCGCCGACGGCGACCGCGACGAGCGCATCGGGCAGCTGCGCGACATGGCCGCGCACTGGCCGTTCTTCGCCACCCTGCTGTCGAACATGGACATGGTGTTCGCCAAGACCGACCTGGCGATCGCGTCGCGCTACGCCGAACTGGTGCCGGACAAGGAACTGCGCGAGCGCATCTTCAAGCGCATCGGCGATGAATACCGCCAGACGCTGGAGGTGCTCGATACCGTGACCGGCGTGACCGAACGCCTGGCCGGCAACCCGCTGCTGGCGCGCTCGATCCAGAACCGCTTCCCCTACCTCGACCCGCTGAACCACCTGCAGGTGGAGCTGATCAAGCGGCGCCGCGCGCTGGCGGACAAGGCCGATCCCCGCGTGCACCGGGGCATCCACCTGTCGATCAACGGCGTGGCCGCGGGGCTGCGCAATACGGGCTGAGTGTGGACGTTGCCCGATGAAGCGGACCTGCGGGTCCGCTTTTTTTTATGGCGTGTCGTTATATGGCGTATCGTTGTTCGCCGTCGATGCCAGTGCCACGATCGCGGTCCCCGCGGCGGCAACCAGCGCGTCTTCGATCAGGCCGCTGCGGGTCTGGCCGATGCGCGCCATCGCCTGCTTGCGCGCATACAGCGTCAGGTAGGCAAGCGGTACGGCGGTGGCGATCGCGGCGACCGCGCCATCCTTCTCGCGGCCCTGTGGGGCCAGCGCCGCACCGGCAATCCCCGCGCTCATCACGCGCGCCAGCAGCCCGAGGAAGACGGTGCGGTCGGGCGCGGACTTCATCTTGTCCCCGGCCAGTTCGCCCGCCCCCATCGCCAGCGCACCGTACTTGAACAGCGGGTGATCCAGCAACAGCAGTTTTCCCGGCGTCTGGCGGCCCGCCAGGCGGGCCGTCGCGATGGTGGCCATGGGCGTCATCGACCTGGCGCTGGCAACCGCGCCGATCAGGATGGAAGGAAGCAGGCTGCGAATACTCATCTCTCATGACTCCTTTGCAGGTGGGTTGGATCGGCCTCTTCGGCAAGGCCACTGCTGAACTGTAGCGGCCCCCTGCCTGCGCTGTCGCCACCTTACGTTCAAGCAATGCCTGGTGGCGCTGCCACGTCCGGGGCCCCTTCGGTGCGCTTCGGTGGAACGACGGTGGTGATGCTCACCGCCACCGGATCGCTGGCCGGGAAGGACTCGTCCAGGGCTTCGTCCAGGCCGCGCGATTGCGCGTCGTCTTTGTTCGTCTCGGCAACGACGCGCTTGTCGGCGTCATTCGATGGCTTTCGTGGGGTAGTCATGCGCGCTCCAGGTTCAAGGTTGACTGCAAAGGAGGATCCCTGCATGCGGCATTGCTGCGGCAACGCGTTTCACATCAGTGGCAGGAGCCTCGTCCATTCGTCACCGGACGGCTTCCCGGCGATGTGAGCCAGCTTACCGCTTTCGCGCCGGTAAAACCCATCCCGCTTGCGGGGGATCGACGCAGGCGGATGGGCGCCCTGCCACCAGCGCCGCGTCGTCGGCTGGCGCGACCGACCGATCAGCTGCCGGGCAGCCGCAACATCGCCGAGATGCCGCGCCAGACCGATCCCAGCGCCTGGCCGGACGGCAGCGCCGGATGCAGCTGCACGATGGCGGCCTGCAGCGCGCGGTCGCCGGCCGAGCCGAAGGTCTTGCTGTCCTCGGCGACCGGGCGCTGGGAAGCCTCGGTTTCCGGTACCGCCGAACTGGCAGGCAAGTGATTGGCCATGTCGGCTTCGCGGAACAGCAGGGCGTCGTCGCCCCTGGCAACCGCCGGCGCGATCGCCACATCGGGGACGATGCCTTGCGCCTGCACCTCGCGGCCGTTGGGCGTGTAGTAGCGGGCGATGGTCAGCTTGATGGCGGATTCGTCGGTCAGCGGGAACACCGTCTGGATCGAGCCCTTGCCATAGGTGCGCGTGCCAAAGAGCTTGCCGCGGCCGTGATCCTGGATGGCGCCGGCCACCAGTTCCGCCGCCGATGCCGAGGCGCCGTTGACGAGTACGGCCAGCGGGACGTCCTGGGCGAATGCCGGCAGCTGCTCGCAGGCATCCGCGCTCCCCGGCTTGCCATAGAACCTGGGCGACACGGTGATCTTGCTGTTGCTTTCCGGGATCCGGCCGGTCGACGAGAAGACCATGGCGCCCTGCGGCAGGAAGGCGCCGGCCACGGCGACCGCTGCCGGCAGCAGGCCGCCCGGGTTGTTGCGCAGGTCCAGCACGATGCCTTTCACGGGGCGCGGCCCGTCCAGCTGGCGCAATGCGGCGATCAGTTCGGCCGCGGTATTGCCGCCGAATTCGGCGATGCGGATGCGGGCGATATCGCCGTCCAGGTGCTGCACCGTGACGGTGTGTTCCTGCAGGGTGGCGCGTTCGACGCTGAGCGTGCGCAGCGGCGTGTTGCCGCGCCGCGCCAGGGTCAGCTCCACCTTCGTTCCCGGTTCCCCGTGCACGCGGCTGGCGACCTGGCTGTCGCGCAGGCCGAACAGCGGTGCGCCGTCGATCGCGACGATCGAATCGCCGGCCCTGACGCCCTGCTTGTCCGCCGGGCTGTTTTCGGCGACGTCGCGGATCAGGACCTGCCCGTTGATCATCTCAACGCCGATCCCGATGCCCACATACTGGCCTGAATGGATGCGTTCGAGGTCTTCCAGGTCGGCCTTGTCCAGGTAGCGCGAATGCGGGTCCAGCGCGGACATCATGCCGCGGATCGCTTCCGTGAACAGTTTTTTCCGGTCGGCCGGCTCGACGTAGTCCCGCAGCACGAGCTGGTAACTGTCGAGCATCTGCTCGAACTCTTCTTTCGGTATCTGCACCGGCTCGGCCGCATGGCACGGCAGGGTTGCCGCGCAATAGCCGATCGCTGCACTCAACATCCATCGCTTCATCGTTTGCTCCTTCATGGAGCCCCGATTCTGCGGCGGGCAGGTGCCAAGTGCCGTCAAGACAGGTAATTTCACGTAAAGGCCGCTTGCCCCGTGTAGCCGAAGCTGCCGGCGGCGCGGCGTCGTTCAGTCGCAATCCTTGCAATTTGGCACCAAAAAACGACGTTTCGTCGCAATCGGTGCCGATCTGGCCGGCCGTGGCCCTAGAATCGCATCACCATACAACACAACAAAAGGTTCCTGCCATGCGCTTTGCCTTGTCCCCTGCCCGGTCTTCCGTCCTGTCCCGCACGTTTTTCCGTTCCCTGCTCTGCTCCGCCCTGTTCGCCGCTTCGGCCCATGGCGCCGAGGATGCCCGCCAGCTGGGCGCCTTCCGCGCCATCGCCATCCACGGCCCGATCAACATCGAAGTGCGTGCCGGCCAGGCGCAGTCCGTGAAAGTGATCGGCCGGCCCGAATTCATCGGCAAGGTGCTGACCAGCGTGAAGTCCGACGAACTGAGGATCGACTACGCGGAAAAGGGCAATGCCTCGCTCAAGAACGGCGACAAGATCGTGATCACCGTGCCGTCGCTGGTGAAATGCGTCGTCGAAGGTGCCGGGCAGGTCGACATCGACAACGTGAAGGAAGAGCGGCTCGACCTGCAGTTCGAGGGCGCCGGCCGGCTCGAAGCGAAGGGCAGCGCGAAGTGGCTGCGGCTGAAGGCGCGCGGCGTCGGCGAAGTGACCACCCAGCACCTGAAGGCCGAGCGCGCGGACGTGAACTTCGAAGGCATCGGCGATGTGAAGGTGCACGCCAGCCAGACGCTGAACGCGGTGGTGCGCGGCATGGGCAGCCTGACCTACTTCGGCCAGCCGAAGTCGCTGAACAAGTCGGTGTCCGGCATCGGCAGCGTCTCGGCCGGCGACTGACCGGCACGGCCACTCACGGCCTGGCGGCCAGCCTGGCGTGGCGCAGCACGCCGTTGCGCTCGAAGCCCAGCGCTTCATACAGGGCGATGGCACGCCCGTTGCGCGCTCCCACGTGCAGCATCGGCGTCACGCCCTGCCGCTGCATGCCATGCATGATGTGCTGCACCAGCAGCCTGGCATGGCCGCGCCCCGTGTACCCGGGGTGCGTGCAGACGGCGCTCACTTCGCGCAGCGTGCCGAAATCCATCCGCTCGCCGCACAGCGCGATCAGCCGGCCGGCGTCGTGGATGCCGAGGTAGCGGCCCATCGTGCCGGTGCGGGCACGGAAGTAGCCGGGAAACGCGATCGCTGTCAGCGCCTGCATGGCCGGATCGAGTGCATCGAGTTCGGCGATGCCCTCGCCCGGCGGCGGCGCCACCGGACCACCGCGGTAGACCATCTGCAGCACGCCGCCCAGTTCATTCAGCTGCCATCCCTCCGGCACCGCCGGAATCGCGCCGACGAAGTACACGTCGCCACCCAGCCGCGCGAGATCGTGCTCCGGCACGAACATGCCGTCCTCCGGCACCGCGCAGAACGGCGCCACGTCGGGCTCGTAATGCAGCATGGCGCCAAGTTCCCGCGCCAGGTGGCGCTGGCCGCTCGTCAGTGCCGCCCAGACCGGATTGGCCAGCCTTTCCATCGTCGTCCTCCTTTTGTCGTCCACCGTTTGTCGCCCACCGTTCATGCCCGCCATTTTCGACGGAGTATACTGCCCGCTTTTTCGCGAAGAATCCACGATGAGCGCCCTGCCTCCCTGCCCGCAATGCGGTTCCGAATTCACCTACCAGGACGGCGCCAACCTCGTCTGCCCCGAGTGCGCGCATGAATGGTCGGCCGCGGCCGATGCGCCCGCCGACACCGTGCGCGTGTACCGCGACGCGGCCGGCAACGTACTGCAGGATGGCGACACCGTCACCGTTATCAAGGACCTGAAGCCGAAGGGATCGGGCGGCGTGATCAAGCAGGGCACGAAGGTGAAGAACATCCGCCTCGTCGACAGCGATCACGACATCGACTGCAAGATCGACGGCTTCGGCGCGATGAGCCTGAAATCAGAATTCGTGCGCAAGGTCTGAGCGCGCAGGCGCCTGCGGGCGCCTGGCGTCCGCGCGAAATCGATTGCAACAAGAATAATACCTGCCTACAATCGCCGAGGTTTCCCACTCGAGGCAATGTATGGCATTCACGGCACGATCCTGCTCCTTCTTCCGCTCCCTCCTCCGTTTTTCCGCGCTGGCCGCCGCGCTGGCCGGCCTGCCTGCCGGCCCGGCCCTGGCCGCCGCCTGCGGCAAGGCGCCTTCCGGAGAACTGGCCGCGCAGCGGGTCGCGGCCGCGGCGCCGACGCGCACCGGCCCCCAGCTGTACGAAGGCCCCGTGTGGATCGGCGATGCGCTGTACTTCTCGGATTTCGGCCACACCGGCGGCTTCCCTTCGCGCATCCGCAAGCTGGCCGCCGACGGCACCGTCAGTACCTTCCTCGATGATAGCGGCAGCAATGGCCTTGCGGTCGATGCGCAGGGCAACCTGGTCGCCGCCACGCACAAGTACAAGGCGCTGTCGCGCTACGCGATGCCGGACAAGGCGCGCAGCGCCATCGCCGAACGTTACGAAGGCAACGTGTTCAACTCGCCGAACGACATCGCCATCGCCGCCGACGGCACGCTGTACTTCACCGATCCCGATTACCAGAAAGCGGCGGCGCCCGGCGGCCAGCCCGTGACGGGCATCTACCGCGTCGGCATCGACGGCAAGGTCACGCTGGTGGACGGCACGCGGCGCAACCCGAACGGCATCGCGCTGTCGCGGGCCGGCGACCTGCTGTACGTGAACGCCGGCGACGGCGAGGTGAAGGCCTATCCGGTCGCGAACGGCGTTCCCGGCGCCGGCCGCACGTTCATCCAGGGCATCGACGGCGGCGACGGCATGACGCTGGACTGCCACGGCAACCTGTACGTGACCGAGCACGGCGCGCGCCGCGTGCGCGTGTTCTCGGCGCAGGGCAAGGAACTGGCGACGATCCGCGTCGATGCCAACGTCACCAACGCGGCCTTCGGCGGTGCCGATGGCCGTACCCTCTTCATCACGGGCGACCGCGCACTGTGGCGCATCGCGCTCGACGTTACGGGCCAGCCTTACTGAAGGTCCGCCGCGCCCGCGGCGGGTAGAAGTATGTAGTGAATCCAACACGGAGGAGATCTGCATGCGCACCACCATGATCCTGCTCGCGGCACTGTCGCTGTCCGGCGCCGCCATGGCCCAGCCGGGCTTCGGCGAAAGCCGCTTCGAACACAGCCTGGCCGCCGACATCAATCCCGCCGGCCTGGTAGCCGGCGAAATCCGCAACGAGGATGGCCAGCGCCGCGCGGTGCTCTACCACCGCGGCCAGGCCACCGACCTGGGCACGCTGGGCGGCACCGACAGCTACTCCACCGCCATCAATGCCGCCGGCACGGTGACCGGCGGCGCGCTGGACGGCAGCAACCGCTGGCGCGCATTCCGGTGGAACCGCGATGCCGGCATGCGGGACCTGGGCACGCTGGGCGGCCGCAGCAGCCTGGGCATCGCCATCAACCAGGCCGGGCACATTGCCGGCTATGCCGACATCGAGGACGGCAACTTCCACGCCTTCGTGCACGACGGCGCGAAGATGACGGACCTCGGCACGTTCGGCGGCCGCACCAGTTACGCGACAGCCATGAACAACGGCGGCACGGTGGTGGGCGCGGCACAACTGGAAAACGGCTACCGCCACGCTTTCGCGTGGACGCCCGCCGGCGGCATGCGCGACCTCGGCACGCTGGGCGGCAGGCTCAGCGTGGCCACGGCGATCAACGACAGCGGCGTGATCGTCGGCGCCGCGGAGACGGCCGACCGCAGGTGGCACGCCTTCCTGCACGATGGCAAGAAGATGGTCGATCTCGGTGCGATGATCAAGCAGGGCCAGAGCTATGCCACCGGCATCAATGCGGCCGGCGACGTGGTCGGCACGATCCGCTACCGCGACAATGCGCCGCTGACCTTCGTCTACAAGGACGGCCGGATGCGCATCCATCAGAACCGAAACGCCCTGTACGAGACTGGCAAGATCACCGACGACGGCAAGGTGGTCGGCGCCCATTACACGGGCCACCGCTACCAGGCGCTCTCGGTGCCGTCGATCGTCGACCTGTCGTACAAGACGAAATCGTCGGACTACCTGCTGCTGGCGTTGCTGGTGCTGATGGTGGGCTGGTGCCTGCAGAAGGGCTACGTGCACTGGCGGCATGGCGTGCTGGGCAAGCCGTCGGTGTACTGACCTCGGTTGCGCTGTGCGTCGGCGGACCGGCTACGCCAGCCGGCGCGTGCCGGCGTCGGCCAGCAGCGAGGGAACGATGTCGTGCAGCGATGCCACCTCGAAGGTCGGCACGGCCTGGGAGTCGTTGGCCGCCCGGTCGGGATTGAACCAGCAGCTGTCGATGCCGTAGCGGTTGGCGCCCAGGATGTCGGCGTCGAGCCGGTCGCCGACGATGATCGCCTCGTGGCGCGCAAAGGCCCGCGCCAGCTTGCCGGCATGCTCGAAGAAGCGCACGTCCGGCTTGGCGAAGCCGCAGGCTTCGGAGGTGCAGACGAACGATATGTGCTTGCCGAGCCCGGAACTGGCGATGCGCAACTGCTGGATCTGTTCGGCGCCGTTGGTGACGATGCCCACTTCGCCCACGTCGGCCAGCCCTTCGCACAGGGCCGTCGCGCCGTCGATCAGCACCACGGTATCGGACAGCGATTCCACGAACAGCCGGCTGGCCTTCTCCGGGTCGAGATCGAGGCCATTGGCCGCGAAGGTCTGGCGGAAGCGGTCCACCTTGAGGAATTCCTTGGCGACGGTGCCGGCCTCGAAACGGCGCCACAGCGCCGTGTTGATGACCTGATAGTGCGCGAACAGCCCGTCGAGCGGGCCGGTGAAGCCGAGCGCGCCGAGCGTGCGCGCGAACGAGAGATGTTCGGATGCCTTGAAGTCGAGCAGCGTATCGTCGAGGTCGAACAGGAACAGCCGGTGTTTCATGGTTCTTGAGTTCGCTTTGGAATATTGCATCCTAGCACGGCTCGGCGATCGCTTCAGTGGATCGGAAATCCCAGCGCCGTCGGCAATGGCTGCGCCGCGACCGACGTTTCGCCTTCCGGATCGTTTTCAGTGATCCATTCGATCCAGCCCAGCACTTCGCGAATGCTGGCCAGGCCGCTGTGCAGGGCCGTGCGCGCGGAGCGCAATTCCTCGAGTTTGCCGCCGGTGTGCGCCGGGTCGATGCTGATGACCTCCGGCACGGCGCCGATACGGTGTTCCAGGTCCGCCAGGTCGGCGGTCATTTCATCCTGCAATGCCTGCAGTACGGTGACGACAAGCTCGGTGTCGCACATATCCATGTCATTCATGGGGATTCTCCAGTCAGTTTGCCAGCATGTTAAAAGCCCTCATGCGGCCAGGCGGCAGGTAAGCCAACCGGCAGGACCGCGGGTAGGCGAGACGGGAGATCGGAACCAGCGACAGCATCACGACACGATGCTGCCCAAGGCAGAGCATACAGCCAGCCGCCCCTTTCACCTAGTCCTTTCGGCATTCGTGCGCGGGGAGCGACGGCCAAAAAAAAGGAAGCCGAAGCTTCCTTTTCCGCGATCGGGCGACCGATCAGTTCTGCGTCAGGAACGTCTTCAGCTTGTCCGAGCGCGACGGCTGGCGCAGCTTGCTCATCGCCTTGGCCTCGATCTGGCGGATACGCTCGCGCGTCACGTCGAACTGCTTGCCCACTTCTTCGAGCGTGTGGTCGTTCGACATTTCGACGCCGTAGCGCATGCGCAGCACCTTGGCTTCGCGCGGGGTCAGCGAGTCGAGCACTTCCTTGATCACGTTGCGCATCGAAGCATGCAGCGCCGCGTCCAGCGGGGCCAGCGTGGTGTTGTCCTCGATGAAGTCGCCCAGCTGCGAATCGCCGTCCTCGCCCATCGGCGTTTCCATCGAAATCGGCTCCTTGGCGATCTTCATGATCTCGCGCACCTTCGATTCCGGCATTTCCATCTTCGCGGCCAGCGTCGCCATGTCCGGCTCATTGCCGGTTTCCTGCATGATCTGGCGGCTGATGCGGTTCATCTTGTTGATCGTTTCGATCATGTGCACCGGCACGCGGATGGTGCGCGCCATGTCCGCGATCGAACGCGTGATCGCCTGGCGGATCCACCACGTGGCGTACGTGGAGAACTTGTAGCCGCGGCGGTATTCGAACTTGTCCACCGCCTTGAGCAGGCCGATATTGCCTTCCTGGATCAGGTCGAGGAACTGCAGGCCGCGGTTGATGTACTTCTTGGCGATCGAGATCACCAGGCGCAGGTTGGCCACCGTCATTTCGCGCTTCGCGTGGCGTGCACGCTTCTCGCCCGCAGCCATCTGCTTGTTGATCTTGCGCAGGTCGGCCAGCGGCAGTGCCACGCGTTCCTGCAGGTCGATCATCTTGTTCTGCAGTTCCTTGATCGCCGGCACGTTACGGCCCAGCACGGCGCTGTACGGATGACGTGCGTCGACTTCGCCATCGACCCAGTCCAGGTTCGTTTCATTGCCCGGGAAGACCTTGATGAAGTGGGCGCGCGGCATGCCGCAGCGGTTCACGCACAGCTCCAGCACGGCGCGCTCGATGCTGCGCACCTGCTCCATCTGGCCGCGCAGCGTGTCGCACAGCTTTTCCACGACCTTGGCCGTGAAGCGGATGCCCAGCAGCTCGGCGGAAATGGTGGCCTGCGCCTTCTGGTAAACGGCCGAGCCATAGGCCGACTTGCGCATCTTGTCGAACTGCGCGGAGATGACGGCAAAGCGTTCCAGCGCGTCGACCTTCAGCTGCACCAGCTGCTCGGTGGAGAAGCCGGCCGCGCCGCCGTTGGCGTCGCCGTCGCTTTCTTCTTCCAGCTCTTCTTCCTCGTCCTCGTCGTCGTCGTCGGACGCGGCGGCTGCCGGGGCCCGCGCCGGCGCCGGCGCGGAACTCTCGTCGGGGTCGACGAAGCCATCGACCACGTCATCGACCTTCAGCTCGTCGTTCTCGATCTTCGCCGCCAGTTCGACGATCTCGTTGATCGTGGTCGGGCAGGCCGAGATCGCCTGGATCATGTCGCGCAGGCCTTCCTCGATGCGCTTGGCGATCTCGATCTCGCCTTCGCGCGTCAGCAGCGCCACCGCACCCATTTCACGCATGTACATGCGCACCGGGTCGGTGGTACGGCCGAAGTCGGAGTCGACGGTGGACAGCGCCGTCGCGGCGGCCGCTTCCACTTCGTCGTCGGAGGTGGCGGTCGGCACGTTGTCGGACAACAGAAGCGCCTCGGCATCCGGCGCGCGCTCGTAGACGGCGATGCCCATGTCGTTGAACGTGGCGATGATGCCCTCGATCGCTTCCGGATCGACAATGTTTTCGGGCAGCTGGTCGTTGATCTCGGCATAGGTGAGGAAGCCGCGATCCTTGCCCATGTTGATCAGGTTCTTGAACTGCTGGCGGCGCTTTTCCACGTCTTCGGTGGACATGCCGGCTTCGCCGCCGAACGGGTCCAGGCCCTTGGCCTTGCGCTCGCGCGCCTTCGACGCGGCCTTCAGTTCGGCGCGTTCGACGGCGTTCAGTGCCGCCACTTCATCGTTCTCGGGCGTGAATTCGCTCGGCTTGCGGCCGCGGCGGCCCGGCACCTTCACGGAAGGCAGCAGGTAGCCGGACGTGTCGATCGAGGCCAGCGTGGCGGCATCGGTGACCTGGCTGACGGCGGCCGGCGCCGACGGCGACTGCACGGGCGCTTCCAGCTTGGCCTTGCGCACGCGCACCACCGGCGCCTTCGGCGCTTCGTCGGCACCTGCCACCACCTTGCGTACGGGCTTCTTCGGCTCGTCGCCGGCCGGCACTTCGGCAGCGGCGGACTCGGCCACAGGAGCGTCGGCCAGCACCGGCTCGTCCCCCGGCAACACGGCCAGGCGGGACGTCTTCTTCTTCACAACGGTCACTTTACCGGCGGCCTCTTGCGCATTGTCGATCACATAGGATAAGGTGGTCTTCGGCACCGTCAGCGGCGCAGCTTCGGCGCGCGGCTTCTTGGTGGACAGCGTTAGGGTCTTCGGCGTTTTCGTCGTCATCAAATATCTCTTCAGTGCCTGGCGGGGCACGACGCAAGTGGAAAATTGAACAATCCAGCCCGGCCTTCAAAAAGGCCGCGCCGGTACGTATGTGGGGATCATCCGGAATGAAAAAAGCCCGCGTTTCACGAACCTTTCAGGTTCATTCGCGGACTCCATTCGAGGTATTCCGTGGTAATTCCGTTTTAACCTGTGCTTTTGCTACTAATGGCGCAGGTACTCATGTGAACTTCTCAGTGCGAACAGAAGAGAGGGCTCGGCCCTGACGCGCCCGCGCCGTGCTCTGTAAACCAGCCCATGACCTGCATGGAAGTTCATGAACTACGGGGCGCCGGCATGCGGAAAGCCCTGTTCAGGGGACCGCGGACAACTCCTAACCAGACTGAATCTGCACCGCCCTGCTTTTGGTGCGTCGGCCATTATACACGGAATGTCACTATCTGGCACGCCGCCACCGCAAGCAATCCCCGTCGCAGCCCCATGCCGGCCCCGAACGCCGTATGGACAAGCCGTCATGATGAAGAAAAATGCAACGCGCGTGCGGGTCGCGCCGTGGTATGCTGGCGCCTCCTGATCAATCCATGAAGTCGATGAATACCAGCCTTACCCACGAGCCGTCCGCTGCCGACGAATCTGCCGAATCCGCTGAATCCACCAACAACGCCGCCGCCGCTCCTTCCGAGGCAGCCGCCGCCGCGCCCGTGGTACCGGCACCGAGCGCCCGCGCGCTGCTGAAGCAGCTTGCACAGCAATTCCCGCCATTCCGCGATTTCCTGCCGCTGGCAATCGGCATCGACAAGCAGATCCTCGCGCAAGTGCCCGGCATCGACCGCAAGCTGATGCGCGCCGCGCTGGGCATCCACACCGGCTCGCAGCGTTACCTGCGCGCGATGGAAAAGGCCACCGTCCGCTATAACCTGGATGGCTCGACCGGCGCCGAAGTCACCGACGTGCACCGCAAGCACGCCAAGGACACGCTGAGCGAACGCTTCCGCAAGGAAGCGGAACGCAAGAAGGCCGAGCGCGAAGCGCAGGCGGCCGAGGAAGCGGCACAGCGCCGCCAGGAAAAGCTGGAACAGCTGACGGCGAAATTCTCCCGCAAGGGCTGATGGCGTTCCATACCGAAGCACGGCCGCGCGAGCCCGAACTGCCGCCCTACCCGGGCATCGCGCTGGCCGATATCCGCCTCGTGCGCACCGCCGAGGAAGCACAGGCCGCCCAGGCCGCGCTGCTGGCGCACGATGCCATCGGCTTCGACACCGAATCGAAACCCACGTTCGTCAAGGGCCAGAGCTCGGACGGGCCGCACCTCGTGCAGTTCGCCGACGAGCACAGGGCCTGGCTGTTCCCGGTCGGTCCGGACGTGGCGCCGCTGCTGCCGGCGCTGAAGGCGATCCTCGAATCGGCGCACACGCTGAAAGTGGGCTTCGGCCTGGCGGACGACGTCAGGCGGCTGCGCGCCAAGCTGGCGATCGAGCCGGCCCATGTGGCCGACCTGTCGAAGGCGCTGCGCGTGCCCGGCCAGAAACACGACCTGGGCGCGAAAAGCGCGGTGGCGCACTACTTCGGCCTCAAACTGCAGAAATCCAAAAAAATCTCGACCACCAACTGGGCTTCGCCACGGCTGACGGACAAGCAGCTGCAGTACGCCGCCGACGATGCCCAGGTCGCGCTGCGCGTGTACCGTCACTGGCTGGCGCTCGGCAACAGGCTGCCCGCGCCGAAGGCGCCGCGCCCGAAGCGGCCCACGGCCGCCACCCCGGCCGCACCGGCCGGCGACTGAACCGCGCGCCACTGTTCTTCCTCTGCGCGCGGAGGTATGCTTGGGCGGTCGCCATCCGCCCAGGAACGGTATGCCCCATTCGAGATGCCCGCTGAATGCTCCCGACCTTTACGCGTATGACCCTCATGCGCCTGACTTTCACGCGTTCCTTCTGCCCGCGTTCGTCCTGGCCGCGCTCCTCCTGACCGCATGGTCCGCGCCCGCGGCGGCCGCGCCACCGGATACGCTGGCGCAGCGCGTGGCGCCCTGCCTGGCATGCCACCAGCCGCAGGGCCGCAACGATGCGTTCTTTCCCCGCATCGCCGGCAAGCCGGAAGGCTACCTGTACAACCAGCTGCTCAATTTCCGCGACGGGCGGCGGCAGTTCCCGATGATGACGTACATGGTCGGCAACCTGCCGGAACCCTACCTGCGCGAGATCGCCCGGTTCTTCGCGGACCAGCATCCGCCCTACCCCGCCGCGCCCCCGGTCGCCGCCACGGCGCAGATGCTGGAGCGGGGCCGCGTGCTCGTCCAGCAGGGCGACGCGGGGCGCCGGATCCCCGCCTGCGTGGCCTGTCACGGGCAGGGGCTGGCCGGCGTGGCGCCGGCGATTCCCGGTTTGATCGGCCTGCCGCGCGACTACGTCAACGCCCAGTTCGGGGCCTGGAAGAACAAGGCACGCCGTGCACAGGCGCCGGACTGCATGGCCGACATCGCGGCCCGCCTCACCGAAGCCGACGTGGCAGCCGTTTCCGGCTGGCTGGCGAGCCGGCCCGTCGACGCGGCGGCGCGGCCGGCAGCGGCGCCCGCCGCACCGCTGCCGATGCGCTGCGGCGGCGTCCCCGATCACGGCGGTGTGCCATGAGCCGCCGCCTGCGCTGGATCGCCGCCGGCGCGGCGATAACCGTAGCGGTGGCGGCCGGCCTGCTGTGGCCGCGCCACGATGCGGGCCCGCCGGCCAGCGCCGCTTTTGCCGCGCTGCCCGTCGGCGAAAAGATCGCGCGCGGCGCCTACCTGGCTCGCGCCGCCGACTGCATGGCCTGCCACACCGTGCGCGGCGGCGAGCAGTATGCCGGCGGCCGCGAACTCCAGACACCGTTCGGTGTCTTCGTCGCACCGAACATCACCCAGGATGCCGCAACCGGCATCGGCAGCTGGACCGCGGACGACTTCTGGAACGCGCTGCACAACGGCCGCGCACGCGACGGCCGGCTGCTGTACCCGGCATTCCCGTACACGAACTACACGGCGATCACGCGCGACGATGCCGATGCGCTGTATGCCTATTTCCGCACCATTCCCGCCGTCTCCCGCGCGAACGGGCCGCACCGGCTGCGCTTCCCGTACGATATGCAGGTGGCGCTGGCAGCCTGGCGTGCACTGTACTTCCGCCCGGGCGTCTACCGGGAACGGCCGGAGCGGCCGGCCGAATGGAACCGCGGCGCCTACCTCGTCGAAGGCCCCGGCCACTGCAGCGCGTGCCACAGCGCGCGCAACGTACTGGGCGGCAGCGGTGGCGAGCTGTCCGGCGGCCTGGTGCCGGTGCTGGGCTGGTACGCGCCGTCGCTGACGTCCGACGCCGAAGCGGGGCTGGGCGGCTGGCCGGTCGAGGAGATCGCACAGCTGCTGCATACCGGCGTGGCGCCGCGTGCGACCGTGTTCGGACCGATGGCGGAAGTGGTGCGGGAAAGCCTGCAGCACCTGTCCGAGTCCGACGTGCGCGCGATGGCGGTCTACCTGAAGTCGCTGCCGGCGTCCGGCAACGGTAGCCAGCCCCATGAACGCTCGAAGGCGCCCGAGGCGGCAGCTTTCCTGCAGGCCGGCGCGAAGCTGTACGACAAGCATTGTGCCGAATGCCACGGTGCCAGGGGCGGCGGCTTCCCGCCCCATTACCCGCCGCTGGCCGGCAACCGCGCACTGACGATGGCCGACTCCACCAATGCCATCCGCATCGTGCTGAACGGCGGCTTCCCGCCCGGCACGCGCGGCAACCCAAGGCCCTACGGCATGCCGCCGTTCGGCCACGCGCTCGACGATGCCGAGGTGGCGCAGGTGGTCTCCTACCTGCGCAGCGCCTGGGGCAACAATGCACCGCCCGTCTCCGGCCTGGACGTCAACCGCTACCGCGCCGTGCCGCTGGATTGATTGCGCCATCCGGCAGAAAATCGTTTCCCGAAAACCGGAAAACCGGTGGCGGCGCAGGGGTTTCGAGGAGCATCGCTCCTCGCCTGCGGAGCGGAGATGGCCTGAAGGCTATCTCTCCTTCCAGGCTCCGATTAATTTGAAATGTTTCAAAAAAACTGGTGTCTGTCACCGGTTTTGCCTGGCGCCAGGTTTGCATTCTGTCCCGCTCTCCGTGCAGTCCGTCGCACGGCCGGCGACTGCCGGGCCGGGTTTGCGTACGATCAGCCCATCGACAAAGCATTCCCGGAGAGCCCGCCATGAAAACCAAGAATCTCGCCCTGTTCGTCACCGCCATCACTGCTGCCGCCGCGCTGGCGACCGCCCTTCCGGCGGCCGCCGACGGCCCATCGCTGGCCTGGCTGGGCGGTGGCGAGCGCATCCAGGGCAGCGGCAAGATCGTCTCGCAGACGCGCCAGCCCGGCGCATTCCGCGGCGTCGAGCTGACGACGGGTGCGCACGTGGAAGTGGTCACCGGCGGCGACGACTCGCTGACAATCGAGGGCGACGACAACATCCTGCCGCTGCTGGAAACGGTGGTGCGCGATGGGGTGCTGACGATTCGCCCGGTGAAGAAGAACATGCAGATCGATGGCCGCCGCGTGCGCATCGTGGTGCGGGCCCGCAAGGTGGACAGCCTGGGTGTCGCCGGCTCCGGCCGGCTGGAGGCGAACGGCGTGCGCGCCGACAAGCTGACGCTCGAAGTGGCCGGCTCCGGCTCGCTCGACATCGACGGCATCGATGCGAAATCGGTCGACGTGGACGTGGCCGGCAGCGGCAAGGTCGAAGCGGCCGGCCAGGCGGCACGCGCCGACATTTCGATCGCCGGTTCCGGCAAGGCCGACACCACCCGCCTGAACGTGCAGCATGCCGCGGTGAGCGTCAGCGGTTCCGGCCAGTCGCTGCTGGCGGCACACAGCTCGATTACCGCCAACATCACCGGTTCCGGCAACGTCGGCTACTACGGCGATGCACAGTTGACGAAAGCCGTCGCCGGCTCCGGCACCGTCCAGCGCCTTGGTACATCGGCACGCTAACGGCCCAGCCAGGCGCCTGCGGGCGCCCTACCTCTTTGCCAGGCCCGGCAGGCTCCAGCCCGCCGGGCCTGTCATCGTTTACGCTGGCGCCATGCATCCGGCGCCGACGCTCACAGGTCGAACTTCAGCTCGGCCACCAGCGTGCGCTGGGTGTACGGATGGAAGGCCCAGTACTTCTCGTTGCCCAGGTTGTCGATGCCCAGCGCGCCCGACCAGTGCGCGTCGAAACGGTAGCGCACCCGCACGTCGGCCACGAAATAGCGCGAGACGCCCATGTACGTGAAGCCGTTCGGGTCGGAGTTGTCCAGCGTGCCGTACTGCGTGCCGCTGTAGCGCACACCGGCGCTGGCCGAGAGCCGGTCGGTGGCGCGCCAGGTGGCCAGCGCCGTGGCCCGCCAGCGCGGCACCCGCGGCTGCCGCTTGCCCACCGATGCGGGCAAGGCGGCGTTTTCCCGGATGCGCGAATCGGCATACGTGAGGCTGGACTGCAGCGCCAGGCCCTGGATGAACACGTCGTCCGCCTGCTGCGACAGTTCCAGGCCGGTGGTGCGGATGCGGCCCACGTTCTGCACCGTCGACACGGTGGGTGTCAGCGGCTGCGAATACAGCGCGTCGCGCGTGCGTTCGTGGAACAGCGTCGCGCGCAGGCTGCCCCGCGGTGTCAGCCGCTCGGCCGTCAGTTCTTCCGTCCACGACCGTTCGGCGCGCAGGCCGGGGTCGGTGTTGACGATGCGGCCGTCGACGATCGCCCCCTGGAACAGTTCGGCGGCTGTCGGGTTGCGGATCGCCCGGCCGGCCGAGGCCTTGACGGTCCACTCGTCGGTGAAGCGCCACGCCAGCGCGGCCTTCGGCGACCAGCCATCCTCGCGCCGCGCGCCGAAGCGCAGCAGCGCGCTGATGGCGTTCGACACCTCGCCACCGTATGCCTGCCAGCGTTCCCAGCGCGCGCCCACGGTCGCCTTCCAGCGCGGGTCGATGCGCCAGGTATCCTGTGCGTACACGCTGGTCAAGCGCGTATCGCCGTTGAACGTGGAAACGTGGATGCCATCGGTTCCGGCCAGCCAGTCGGGCGTCGAGAACACCCGCGTGCGCAGGCCTGCTTCGTCGCGCTGCACGCCGAAATCCACGGTATGTGCGGCGTCCGGGCGCCAGGTGCCCTTCAGCGCCAGCGTGTGCCAGCCGCTGCCCGCCATGTCGGTCACGTTGCCCTGCCCGGTTGCATCCTGGTCCGCCAGCACCACGGTCGGCACGCGCACCAGGTCCTTGCGGTAGTCGTATTTGCTGGCGGCGATCTCCCAGTCGAACGTATCGCGCGCATGCCGTTTCAGCGAGAGACCGTGCATCAGGTGCTCCAGGTCGCCCCGCTGCGGCGCGAAGTCGGAGGCCAGCAGCGAGTAGCGGCGCCCGCCGACATCGATGTCCCCGCCGGTCACCCGGTTGCCGGCCGCGTCGCGCAGGTACGAATCGCTGCGCCGGACCGCATCGTTGCGCCACCAGCCCAGCGTGTAGCTGGCGCGCAGCACCGGCGAGAAGTCGTAGGCCAGCTTGACCTTTGCATGGTCCTGCACCGTGTGCACCTGGTTGTTCGCGCCGAAAACCAGCCAGTCGCGATTCGCGGGATTGCGGCCCGGGACAGCCCCCGTAACCGGCACGCCGCCGCCCCCGGCCACGCCGGCCGATACCAGCCTGTTGGCGAAGCCGACCGGCTGGCCATCGCTGTCCTGCCGCGACAGGTGCAGCCACCACGACAGCGCGCCCTGCCGGTCGCCCAGCGCGGCGCTGCCCTGCCAGCCATGGAAACTGTCGCGCGTGCCATATTCCGAGAAGCGCTGCGCGAAGCCGGCCAGCCGCACATGGCCTTCCAGCTTCGCCGGCATGCGCGTCTGGAAGTCGACCACGGCACCGACCGAGTTGCCGGGATAGGAGGCCGAGAACGGGCCGTACAGCACGTCGACGCGCTCGATCTCCTCGGGCGTGACGAGACCCCAGCGCGGCGTGTACGAGGCGCCGTTGCCGAGCAGGTTCGACAGCAGGATGCCGTCCGCATACACCAGCGAGCGGGCGCTGTTGCCGGTACCGGATGCGCGGCTGGCCAGCACCGCGTGGTCGTAGTCGCCGATGTAGCGCTTGCGCACGTTCAAGCTGGGGAAGTACTTCAGCGCGTCCTCGCTGTCGAAGGCATTGATGCGCTCGGCGATCTGCGCCGCCGTGATGCCTTCGATCGTGGTTGGAATCTGCGCCGGCAGCGACGTGGGCCGGCCGCCGTGGATCGTCACCACGTCCAGCTCCTGCTGCGCGGCGCCCTGCGCATGGGCGCACAGGCCCAGCGCCGCCAGCATCGCTGCCAGCGGTCGTTTCGGGGGTTGGGTCATGGCGCCTCCTAGTGGCGTGGCGGAGCGTACGTCAGCGGCCGCACGGCCACCTGCACTTCCACGGTGTCGCGCTTGCCGCCCTTGTGCTCGACGACCAGCGTGAGCGGCACGGTCTCGCCTTCCTTCAGCTGGCGCTTCAAGCCCATCAGCATCACGTGGTAGCCGCCGGGGGCCAGCGGCACGGCCTTGCCGGCCGGCAGGTCGATGGCGTCGACATGGGCCATCGACATGCGGTTGTCCTGCATCGACATCTGGTGCAGCTCGGCCGTTGCGACCGGGCTGCTGACGCCGACCAGCCGGGCATCGGTCTTCGATTCGATCTGCATGAACGCGCCGGAAGCCCGGGCAGCGGGCACGGTGGCACGCGCCCACGCATCCTTGACGACGACCTGGGCGTGAACGGAAAGGGAAGCAAGCGCCAGCGCGCCGGCGATAACGAGGTGTTTCATGGTGACTCCTGAATTGGTTGAAAGGCTTTGCAACGGCGATTCAGGAGATGGCGGGCGGTCCGCGCGGCTGCGCGCTGGCCCAGGCCTGCAGGGGCCGCGGCGCGTGGTAGTACAGGTAGGGGCGTTCCGCGCCGGCTGCCGCGGCGGGCACCGCCAGGGCGGCCGGCGGCGGCAGCCCCACCGTGCCGGCATGCGGCAGGCAGTAGCCGCAGTCGGCCATCGGCAACGTGCCATCCAGGCCGGCCATGCCATGGCTGGCGAATGCCGGCGGCACCGGGTTGGCACGGTCGGTCAGTGCGGCGAAGGTTGCTTCGTCCAGCTCGCCGAAGCCGGCCAGCGTGGTACCGTCGTTCAGGCAGATTTCCCACGCGTGCTGCTGGCCGTGCGATGCCGCGAGCGCGTGCGACACCGCCGGCACGAGCGCATTCAGCAGGATCGCGCAGCACGCGAGCCATGCATGCAAACTCCGCAGCAGCCGTTTGGACGATGTCTTCATCGGCACCGATTATAGCCCGCGCTGCAGGGCCGCACGATCACCGTTAAGATGGCGCCCTGTGCAACAAGAGGTCCATCATGCCCACTGGTTCCCATCTCGATAAAGTGATCGACAGCGCGCTGGCGCGCCAGCGCATCGTCGGTGCCGTGGTACTGGCCGCGCGCGACGGCGAAATCGTCTACCGCCGCGCGGCAGGCAGCGCGGACCGCGAGCGCAGCGTACCGATGCGCGACGACGCCCTGTTCCGCCTGGCCTCCTTCACCAAGCCGCTGGTCGCCACGGCCGCCCTGAAGCTGGCCGACGACGATACCGTCGACCTGTCGGCGCCGGTCACCGACTGGCTGCCGCAATTCCGGCCGCGCCTTGCCGATGGCACGGCGCCCGCGATCACGCTGCAGCACCTGCTGACGCACACGGCCGGCCTGTCGTACGGCTTCCTGGAAGCGGCGGACGGCCCGTACCGCCGGGCCCGCGTTTCCGACGGCCTGGACCAGCCGGGCCTGTCGCTGGAGGAAAACCTGGCGCGCATCGCCGCCGCCCCGCTGGCGTATGCGCCCGGCGCGGGCTGGCGCTACTCGGTGGCGACGGACGTCCTGGGCGCCGTGCTGGAACAAGCCGCGGGCATGCCGCTGCCTCAGATTGTGCAGCGCGAAGTGACAGGACCGCTGCGGATGCGCGACACGGCGTTCCATGTCGAGGATGCGGGTCGTCTCGTGACGCCCTACCGCGACGCGAAACCGGCGCCGCCGGCCCGCATGGGCGACGAGGAAGCGGTGCCGTTCATGGACGGCTTCGCGCACTTCTCGCCGGGGCGGATCTTCGACGCCGCGTCGTATCCGTCCGGCGGCTCCGGCATGGCCGGCACGGCGGACGATTTCATGCGCTTCCTGCTGAGCCTGAGGACATCGAACCGGGCGATCCTGCGCGCGGCCGAAGTGGACCGCACCGGCACCGGCGCGATGACCCAGGGCCCCGGCTGGGGCTTCGGCTACCTGGGCGCGGTGCTGGGCCATCCGAAGGAAGCGCACTCGCCGCAGTCGGCCGGCACGCTGCAGTGGGGTGGCGCGTACGGCCATTACTGGTTCTTCGATCCGCTGGCGGACCTGGTCGTGGTGCAACTGACGAACACCACGTTCGAGGGGATGGCGGGCGCCTTCCCGCGCGACGTGCGCAACGCCGCGTACAGGGATCTTATTGCTTGAGATGCATTACCTGATGCCAGGGCTCAGCGCTCGGCCTTCCACACTTCGCGCTCGACCAGCACGGTCTCGCTGCCGTCGGTCAGCCAGATCTGGCCATCCTGGATGGTGCATTGCAGCTGCATGTTCCGCTGTGCCATCTTCTCCAGCGCAGCGGTGGTCTCGGACGGCAGGTTGACGACGGAGACGTTCTTCGCCCGCTCGATCTTGTTGGCGATGTTCTTCCACCAGATCGGGCTGGCCGTGCTGTAGCTGTACACGATCACGTGTTCGGCGCGCCCGGCGCCCTTCAGGATGCGGCGTTCTTCCGGCTGCCCCACCTCGATCCACAGTTCGATCGCATCGGTCAGGTCCTTTTGCCACAGGTCCGGTTCCTCGACGTCGAACATGCCCTTGGTGAAGCTGAGCGCCTCGTTCGCGTGGATCGCGAACGCCAGCAGGCGCACCATCATGCGTTCGTCGGTTTCCGACGGGTGGCGCGCCAGCGTCAGTGCGTGGGTGCCGTAGTAGTTGCGGTCCATGTCGGCGATCGACAGTTCCGCCTTGTAGATTGTTGCCTTGAGTGCCATTGATACAGTCTTATTTGAAAATCACGGTGCGGTGTTCGTTCGGCAGCACGCGGTGCTCGACGAACCATTTGACGGCGCGCGCCAGCACCACGCATTCCACGTCGCGGCCGATGGCGGACAGCGTTTCCGCATCCATCGAATGGTCGACGCGTTCCACGTCCTGCTCGATGATCGGACCTTCGTCCAGGTCGCCCGTGACGAAATGGGCGGTGGCGCCGATCAGTTTCACGCCGCGCTGGTGCGCCTGCGCATACGGCCGGGCGCCCTTGAAGCTGGGCAGGAACGAGTGGTGGATGTTGATCGCCTTGCCCTTCAGCCGCGCACACAGCGATGGCGACAGGATCTGCATATAACGGGCCAGCACCACCAGGTCGATGTCGTGCGACTCCACCAGGTCGATGATGCGTGCTTCCTGCGCCAGCTTGGCGCTTTCCGGCGCGCCCGCGGCCAGGGGCAGGTGGTGGAACGGGATGTTGTAGCTGGCCGCCAGCTGGTAGAAATCCATGTGGTTCGACACGATGGCCGGGATCTCGACGGGCAGCAGGCCGCTCTTGTAGCGGAACAGCAGGTCGTTCAGGCAATGGCCGATCTTCGACACCATCAGCAGCACGCGCGGCTTGCGGTGCGCATCGTGCAGGTGCCATTCCAGGCGCAGCGTGTCGGCCAGTTCGGCGAATTCGGCACGCAGCACGGCATCGCCCACCGCCGCATCCTCGGCGGCGAAGTGCACGCGCATGAAGAACTTGCACGTTTCCTGGTCGCCGAACTGGGCGGAATCGATGATGTTACAGCCGTGCTCGGCAAGAAAACCGGACACGCGGTGCACGATGCCGCGCTGGTCCGGGCAGGAAAGCGTGAGGATGTATTCGGGATGCATGATGAGTAGGGAGCTGTTGGGCTGAGGTCGGTTCTGGCTGGAGTCGGCCGGAGCCGGCGCAAGAGCGCTATTGTCGCACGAACGGCAGAGCATACCAATATGGCAAGAGCGCGCCTGCCTTATGGCGCCAGGCATATACTGGATCGCAGGTAACAGGCAGCCGCCGCGCAACGCATCGGCCGATGCACTCGACCAGACCCTTGCGCGGCATCTTCATCACATAACAGGAGAGCCACCCATGACCACCAACATCAACGATCCGGTGCCGATGCCGAGCAGCGCCGACCACCCCGCCATCGACATGCCGCGCAGCCAGAATACGCAGGCCAAGGATGCCGTCGCCCTGCTCACCGCCGACCATGACAAGGTCAAGCAGCTGTTCCGTGAATACGAGCGGCTGCAGAACATCGGCGACATCAGCCTGAAGGCCGACCTGGCCCTGCAGATCTGCATGGAGCTGGAAATCCACACGATGATCGAGGAGGAAATCTTCTATCCGGCCGTGCGCAGCGAAACCGGCGATGAAAAGATGGTGCAGGAAGCCATCCAGGAGCACGCCGAGGCGAAAGAGCTGATCGCCCATATCCAGGGCATGTCCGGCGACGATCCGGACCTCGACAGCACCATCGCCATGCTGCGCAAGGCGATCGAACACCATGTAGAGGAAGAAGAGCAGGAAATGTTCACGCAGGCGCGCCAGGGCGGCGCGGACCTGATGTCGCTGTGCGAACAGCTGGCCGACCGCAAGGAGCAGCTGGAGCACGACATGGGCGCCCGCCCGTTGCGCAGCGGCACGCGCGAAGCCGTCGGCGAACGCTCCGCCATCGGCAAGGCCGATTCCTGAACGATCGCCGGAACTTACGCGACGGCCTCCTCCTCTAACCACACGAAGCGGCCGACCTTGCCGCTTCGGCACCCGGGCCGGTGGCCCGGCTTCGATGCATCGATTCAGTTGAACCGGCCGGTCTGATTCGTTAGATCTGATTCGTCAGCTTCGATTCGTCAGCTTCGATTCGTCAGCTTCGATTCGTCAACTTCGATTCGTCAGCTCCGATTCGTCAGCTTGATTCGTCAGCTCGATTCGTCAGCGCCGATCCTGTTCTGCCGATTCGATGCCTGGATTCGATCCTTAGAGTGAGAGAGGTGACACATGGCTACAAATCACGGCAACGATGCAGGAACCGAACAGCGATCCGAACCGGGCAAGGGCAACAGCCAGCGGGCGGAATCGCCGGGGAGCGGAAAAACCTCGAGCAAACGGGGTTTTGCCGCGATGGACGTGGCAACCCAGCGGATGATTGCCAGCAAGGGGGGCCAGGCCGCCCACCAGAAAGGCACGGCGCACGAATTCGATTCCGAGGAAGCGCGTCGCGCCGGCCAGAAAGGCGGCGAGGCAGTCAGCAGGGATCGCGAGCACATGGCGGAAATCGGCCGCAAGGGCGGTGAAAGCCGCCAGTCGGCCAGCCGGCTGGCACGCCAGGGAGGCAAGGAAGAAAAGCGCTGACCCCGTCGACCGCCGCGCCGGCGCATCCACATCACGGCGGGCCGGGGGCATATCCCCGGCACCGCCGATTTTCCGGATCTCTCCTGGGCCCCCGGCCCACCGCAACCGTCCCGCGGCTTGTTCTTCTTTCGCGGCTTGTTCCTCTCTCGCGGCTTGTTCCTCTCTCGCGGCTTGTTCCTCTCTCGCGCGGCTGGCTCCTCTCTCGCGCGGCTGGCTCCTCTCTCGCGCGCCCTGCTCCTGCCTCGCGCCCTGCTCTTCCCTCGCGCCCTGCGCTTCCCTCGCAGCCTGCTCCCTGCCGCATGCCCCGCGATTGCCCCGCTTATTTTTGCCGCGGCCCGCGCACGCGCTGCACGGATTCCCGGCCTGGAATCGGCCTGTCGGCGGGGCTTCTCCCCCTTCCGGGAGTCGTGAAACCTGCCCGCACGGTTCATCACGCGGCGCCATTGTCTGCGATACAATGAATTTCCAAATTCAGAAGAGGCACACATGAACGACCAGGCAAAAGAGGACGCACTGAAGACGCCGACCGACCTCGGCAACAAAGCCCGCAAGGAAGTGGCTGAAGGGCTGAACGCGCTGCTGGCGGATACGTTTGCGCTGTACATCAAATGCAAGAACTTCCACTGGCACGTGAGCGGACCGCACTTCCGCTCGTACCACCTGCTGCTCGACGAGCAAGCCACCGCCATCTACGCGATGCTGGACCCGATCGCCGAGCGCGTGCGCAAGCTGGGCGGCACCACGATCCGCTCGATCAAGCACATTTCGGAACTGCAACGCATCAAGGACAATGACGCGCCGTTCGTCGACGCCATCGCCATGCTGGACGAACTGCGTAACGACAACCAGGCGCTGGTGAAATGGATGCGCGAAGTGCACGACGTGTGCGACGAAGACCAGGACATCGCCACCGCCAGCCTGCTGGAAAACTGGATCGACGAAGCCGAACAGCGTATCTGGTTCCTGTACGAATCGACCCGTACCGCCTGATGACAGCGTGCCGGCGCGCATGCCGGCACCGCTTTCCCGCTACACCACGCCGACGATCACGCTGGACGCCTTGAACAGCGCGGTCGCCGGCATCCCGGCCACCAGTTCCAGCTCTTCCACGCTGTCGCGCGTGACGGTGGCCGCGATCGTGCCGCCACCCGGCAGCGCGATCGCCACCTCCGCATTCACCGCCCCCGGCACCACGCGGGCAACGGTGCCGGCAAGCTGGTTCCGGGCCGACAGTTTCATGATCCGCATGGGCTCCTCCCCCGTTCCCTGCTCCGCCACCGCGACGATCACCGACGACGCCTTGACCAGCGCGAATGCCTGCACGCCCGGCGCCAGGCCAAGGCTTGCCGCGCTTTCATGCGTGACCACCGCCACGATGCGCTGCCCGCCGACGATGCGCAGCACGACTTCATCGTTGACGGCGCCGCGCGTCACGGTTTCCACGCTGCCCAGGAACTGGTTGCGCGCACTGGTTTTCATGTTCATCACCTGTAGCAGATCGATGTCGCGCAAGTTATCCGCGCCCTGGTTCCGGCCCAGCTGTTCGACGAAGCGGCGATGCACTTCTTCCAGGCGCCGGAACTGTTCCACCAGTTGCACGCCCCGTTCGGTGAGCCGCGTGCCGCCGCCCCCCTTGCCGCCGGCCAGCCGCTCGACCAGCGCCGCGCCGGCCAGGTTGTTCATCGCGTCCACCGCGTCCCACGCGCCCTTGTAGCTCATCCCCACGGCCCTGGCCGCCGCGGTGATCGAGCCGTGCGCGGCGATAGCCGCCAGCAGCGCGATGCGGTCCGGGCCGCCCAGGTGCCTGCCGCCGGAGCTCAGCCACAGCTTGCCGTGCAGTTCCAGCGGACCGGCCTGCTCGGGATTCGTCTTGCCGCTTTCGTCGTCCGGGTCCGTCATGGCGCTCCCTCCGATACGATGGCGCCATCGGCCATCGTCAGTACATGGCCGCCGAACGCGACGGCGTCTTCCGGGTCGTGCGTAATCATCAACATCGGAATATCCAGGCGGCGCTGCAGCGCGTCGAGCTCGGCGCGCATGCGTACGCGCAGCGCCGGATCGAGTGCCGCGAACGGCTCGTCCAGCAGCAGCGCGGCCGGCTCGGCGATCAGGGCCCGCGCCAGCGCCACGCGCTGCCGCTGGCCGCCGGACAACTGGTCCGGCAATTGTTGCGCCACCGGCGCCAGCCCGAACGCGTCCAGCCAGTAGGCAATGGTTTCGCCATTGGCGTTGCGCGGCGGGTTGAACAGGCCGCGGCGCAGGCCGAACGCGATGTTCTGCCGCACGTTCAGGTGGGGAAACAGGGCATAGTCCTGGAACAGGTAGCCGACGTTGCGCCGCTGCGGCGGCACGTCGATGCCGTTGGCGCTGTCGAACAGCACGCGCCCGGCCAGCTCGACATGGCCGGCATCCGGCCGGGCCAGCCCGGCCACCGCCTTCAGCATCTGGCTCTTGCCCGCCCCGGATGCGCCATAGATGACGATGCGCTGGCTTGCCGAGGCGAAGCGCGCGTCCAGCCGGAACGTGCGGTTGCCCGAGCGCAGCGTGGTATCGACGTGCACGCGGATCATGGCAGCGCCTTCCGGGGCGGCGCCAGCCGGCTGGCCACCACCAGCACGGCCACGCAGGCAACCGACGTGACGAGCACCAGCAGGTTTGCCGTATCGTCCTGCCCGGCCTGCACGGCTTCGTAGACGGCGATCGACAAGGTCTGCGTCTTGCCGGGAATGCTGCCGGCCACCATCAGCGTGGCGCCGAACTCGCCCATCGAGCGGGCGAACGCCAGCAGGGTGCCGGCCAGCACGCCGCGCCATGCCAGCGGCAGCGTCACGCGCAGGAACACTCCCGGTCCGGACACGCCGAGCACCCGCGCGGCCTGCTCCAGTTGCGGGTCGACCGTCTCGAACGCGGCGCGCGCGCCTTTCACGACCAGCGGAAACGCGACCACGGCCGCGGCGATCACCGCCGCCTGCCACGTGAAGATCAGGTTGATGCCGAACGCGTCATGCAGCCAGCCGCCCAGCGGGCCGTTGCGCCCGATGACGACCAGCAGGTAATAGCCGAGCACGGTGGGCGGCATCACCATCGGCAGCGTCAGCAGCGCATCGAGCAGTTCGCGACCGGGAAAACGCCGGCGCGCCAGCACCCAGCCGATGGCCACGCCGAATACCAGGTCGATCAGCGTGGCAAACAACGCCACCTTCAGCGACAGGCCGAGCGGGATCCAGGCATCCGCCATCATGGGTTCCCGGAACGGTGCATGGCCGAGAGGCCTGCGGGGTCGGCCAGGAAGAACAACGGCAGGCTGCTACGCATGAAACTCTCGTGGAAGAAGCGAAAAGCGCAATATACACGATTATATAGCGATGAATTTCAGTGCTCCCTATCGCGCTCCGGATATAGCGTGGCAACCATGCGGCTGCAACCAGGCGGCGCCAGCGCTACGGCAGTTCGATGGCCAGCCCGCCCTCCAGCAGCGGCCGCTGGAGGATGTGGTACACCGCCGCGTCGAAGCGCGCCGCGCCGCGCTTCTTCTTCAGCTTGCCGGTGCCGAGGTAGCACCAGTTGTCGACCAGCTGCTTCTGCCGCAGCCCGCCGGACTCCTCGACGATCGCGATCGGACCTTCGTACGGCCAGCGCCGGACCTGCATGTGCCCGAGCGCCGCCGCCAGCCGCGCGCCGTGGTCGGCCACGCTTTCTTCGCCGGTGCAGCCGCCGCGGCAGCGCGCGATCTGCCGCGCAAAACACGGCCGGCCGGGGCTGCCCTTTTCCAGCCCCGTCAGCACCGAGCACAGGCTGGCCGACTGCGCCACGTTCTTCAGGGTTTCCTGCGCCGCCTTTTTCGTGCCGAACAGGCCGAACAGCCCATCGGTGCGGCCGAAATCGATTTCTTTCGCGAACACGATCTCCGGCCGATGTTCCCTCAGGGCGATCGAGCACATGTCGCGCTGCTGGCGCAGCTTGACGTTGAAGACGGGCTGGTGTTCGCGGATCAGCATGGCCTCGCGCAGCAGCGCGCCCAGTTCCCCGCCGGTGCGCTCGAAATCGATATGGCGGGTGCGTGCCAGCATCTGCGCCTCCTCGGGCGTGCGGAGGTGCGACAGCACGCGGTGCCGGATGTTGACGCTTTTGCCAATATAGATCGGCGTGGCGGCCTCGTCGCGGAAGATGTAGATGCCCGGCTGCTGCGGCAATACATCGATGCAGTCGCGCGGGATGTGGGCGGGATACGTGAACAGGAGTGCGGGATCGGCGCGGATCAGCAGTCCCACTGAATTGACATGGGTGCGCATCACGCCATGATACGGCGTGGCAATACGGGCAGGCAAGATCGAAGTACTTTGCTGTGGTACAGTTTCGCCGCCATGACAGCCATACTGAAATACCTCGGCGCGTATTCCGACGACACGCGCCACCAGGTGCAAGCCCTGCTGAACCAGAACCGCCTCGGCGACGTGATCAGGAAACGTTATCCGAAAGCCCACGACGTGCGCAACGACAAGGCACTGTACGACTACGTGCAGGGCCTGCGCGACGAATTCCTGCGCAACGCCGCGCCGATCGACAAGGTGCTATTCGACAGCAAGATCCACGTGATCAACCACGCGCTCGGTCTGCACACGGCCATCTCGCGCATCCAGGGCGGCAAGCTGAAGGCCAAGCACGAGATCCGCGTGGCCACCATGTTCCGCGATTGCCCGATCGAGTTCCTGCGCATGATCGCCGTGCACGAACTGGCGCACGTGAAGGAAAAGCAGCACGATAAGGCGTTCTACAAACTCTGCACGTACATGGAACCGCATTACCACCAGTACGAATTCGACGTGCGCCTGTACCTGACGGAACTGGAGCATTCGGGGCGGAAGCTGTGGTGAACGGCGTCGTGACGCGGAAAACGCCGCGCCTGCCGCCCACGCGCGAGGAATCGGAAGCCGCCGCCGCCGACCGCGCCGCCCACTACGCGGCACGGGAACGCAAGGATGCGCAGGTGCGCGGCGTGGCGTCCATCGCCGGAATGCGCGAAGCGATCAAGGCGGCAGCACGTACCCTCCCCGCCATTGCTGGAGTCCCGCGCGTCAAGGCGCTCGACAAGGCGGCGTTTCGCGCCCGCGCAGCGCAGGGCCTGCCATTCGTGATGACCGGCATCGTCGACCGCTGGCCGCTGGCCGCGCTCACGGTGCAGTCGCTGCGCGAGCACTACAGCCACCTGCCCGTGCGCGCCCGGGTGGGCGACTACGTCAACACGGCTTTCGCGCCCGACCGGGCGATGCGCGACATGGGCATGCTCGAGTACCTGGACCTGGTGGCTGCCGGCACCGAAGGTTTGCCGCCCATGCATTTGCCGCCCTACTTGGGCAACCTGGAGCTGCGCGAACTGAACCGGCTGTGCCACTGGCCTTCGTACTTCGACAAGATCGGACCGCCCCGCTTCTGGCTGGGCCCCGCCGGCACGGTGACGCCGCTGCATTGCGACTACGACGACAACCTCTTCGCGCAGGTCTGGGGCAGCAAGCGGATCATGCTGGCGCCGCCCCACCACGACGAATTCCTGTACCCGAACGAAGCCAACGCCATCCTGTTCGGTTCCCCGTTCGATCCCGAAGCACCGGACTTCGACCGGTTCCCACTGGCCCGGCAGGCCGCGACGATCGAATGCCTCGTCGGTCCCGGCGACATGCTGTACGTGCCGGCCGGCTGGTTCCACCAGGTGCGCGCGCTGACGTTTTCGCTGTCGTCGAACCGCTGGGCGCGCGGTGTGCCGCTGGTGCTGGGCGACAGGGCGGCTGACCGCCGAAGTATCGCATCAGCACCATAGAAGGTTACTTCAGCAGCTTGGCAGGAACCGAGCGCCACGCCAGTATTTTCATCTCTTCGACGATACCAAAATAGGCATCCCCGGCGATCGGTATCGCTTTCAGAAAATACGGTTTCTGCGACAGTGCGAGGAAGACGTCCACCAGGAACTCATCGCGGAGTTTGGTACGTCCTGACAAAAGCCTCAGGTCTTCCCTGGAAATCTTGAAGCGGCCTTTGGACTTGCCACCGAACGTGGTGTGGAACAAACCGTGGAGATCAGCCGCAACGGCATCCGCAGTTTTCATCCTACCTCCCAAGAGTATCTATAGATAATCTATCTTAGCTGATTATCTGGACATTTTCCACGTGGCATGCAAAAATTCCCAAGGACATTCTTGAGGCCGACATGCGACAAACTGAAGTGGAAAGTATGTATTTCGACGGATCGTATGACGATCCCTTTAAGGAAGTTGCCCGCCTCCGCGCGCTGGCGCCGCATTTGCCAGCCGCGAAAGCCGAGCTCGCGATCTGCTACCTGCAGGGTTCGGGTGTTCGCAAGAACCGCGTGCGTGCTCATGCACTGTTTCAAGAGGCTGCAGGTGGTGGCAGTGTTGTCGCCTTGTTCGCACTGGGCAGCATGTATCTTGAAGGTGACGTCATTCCGGCGGACCCGGTGCAGGCATTGCGCTACTGGCGCCGCGCAGCAAGGAAGGATAAGACCTGCAAACGCCGCAGTGCGGACACCTGCCGTAATTGCGCGGAACTGATCGATTTCATGGGAGACAAGGCGGCCAGCCTTGCCATTTGCAACCTGGCTGTGGTCTATGAAACCGGGATGCACGGTGTGCGCAAAAGCCTCGCACAGGCACGGCGCTGGCAAGCGCTCGATCGGGCTCGCAGGAAGCGAAAGACATCACCGGTCGCGGAGCAGCCTGCTGCGGAGAACGAGGACACCGTATTTGGTCGCGCAGCCGAAGCGCGCGCAGACTATGAAACCGCTGCACTTTACTACCTGCGAGCTATCGGCAGGGGCGATGACGAAGCGCGCGCGCGTTACGTGGCGTTGCGCGATAACGGCCGACTGCAGCACGTGTTGCTGAAATGGCAGGGGCAGCGGCGTGCCGACGATTACATTGCAGCCGGGCGGCTGTCATCGATCGCCGACCTGGGCCTGCTGCCTCCTGTTACCGACGAGACGAGCAGCCCATGATCGTCGAGGCAGAAATCTCTTTGCTGTTCGACCACGGCAACACGGCTGGTTGTCATACCCGCCATGCGGACATTAGTTCGCTGAAGAAGCATCTGGCTCCGCTCGTTGCGGCCCATTACGTTGTCGCGCCTCGCACGCTCGGCGCCATGGCGTCTGGCGAGTCGATAACACTTGACTGGGCTGCTGGAACGGCTTACCTGCCCGGCGCTGCAGGACTGCAGCTGCTGGCTGTCGTCGTCCTGCCCGCAATCTTGCGCAGGCTGCGCCGCAGCAACCCGGAAAGAATGCCTGCCATCGTGAGCGCCCTCCGGGGCTTGATGATCGATCACGTACCGGTCGGCATCGGCACCGGATTCACCGGAAGCATCCAGCTCTTGCAATCAAACGACGAGCTCGAAGACTGGTTCACGCTACTGCCTTCAACGTTTCCCGCAGCGCAGCCCTCCTCCTGCTCTTATCCACGGGCTTCCTGACGAACGGCCATGCAATCATGGGCGATGGGTAAGCGCCCCATGAGTCGTCCGTGCCGACAAAGTTGCCGGTCTGTTTTCCGCAACGGCCAGCCTTCGCAGCCCTGCCGATCCCGCCGCCGCGCGCCGGAAATGCGCTACCCTTGCACGGGAGACCGGCTTGCAAGGAGACGCCATGGATCGCCGCACATTCCTGTCGAGCAGTGCGCTGCTGGCGGCAAGTCCGGCATGGGCCGCCGGGCCGGCGGCGCGGGGTACCCCTAACTACAAGGTCTGGCTCCACTACACCCAGCAGGAACTGGACGATGCCTACTCGGACGCGAAGTGGGTACCGGACATGCGCGAACTGCTGGCACGGCAGGCCCAGGCCGGCGAAAAGATCCGGTCGCGATTCCCTCCCAGGACGGCAAGCTACGGGCCGGCCGCATCCGAAGCACTGGATATCTTCTCCCCCCGGGAGCCTGGCGCCGGGCGCGCGGCAATGATCTTCATCCATGGCGGCAACTGGCGCTTCGGCTCGAAGGAATCGGTATCGTTCCTGGCGCCCGCCTTCACGCAGCACGGCGCCCACTTCCTCGCCCCGGAATTCGCCAGTATCCTGCACAACACGCTGCCCGGCATGGTGGACCAGTGCCGGCGCGCGATCGCATGGGCCGGCAGGCACGCCGCGCAGTTCGGCGTCGATCCCGCGCGCCTTTACGTGGGCGGGCACTCAGCCGGCGGGCATCTGGCCGCCATGATGCTGACGACCGACTGGACCCGCTTCGGCATGCCGGCCGACCTGCTCAAGGGCGGCCTTGTCCTCAGCGGCCTGTGCGATCTCGAGCCGGTGGTACTGGCTGCCGGCAACAGCCACCTGAAACTCACGCCGCGGGAGCGCACGGAGCTCAGCCCGGTCCACAAGCTGCGTGATGTAACGTGCCCGGTAATCGTCGCCTGGGGAAGCGGCGACAGCCCGGAATTCAGGCGCCAGGGCAGCCAGCTGGCCGGCGCGCTGCGCGCGGCCGGCCGGCTTGCCGGCACGTTTGTGCTGCCGGGCGTGAATCATTTCGAGATTCTCGACGTGCTCGGTTCCGGCGACTCCCACCTGGGCGCGGCGACGCTGGCGCTGATGCGCTGACCCTGATGCGCTGACCCGCCGCGCAATCGCCTGGAAGCGAAGTCCCGCTTCGTCAAATAGGCCGCACGGCGTAAGTCTTTCCTTTCACGGCCCTGAACGTCACCGTATGGCCGATTGCGCCGGGCCGGCTGCGCACCCCGTCCACCTCGACGGGCACGGCGGTGCGCACCACGCACTGCCCGCCCTGCCGCGCTTCGATGCGGGCACCGCGCAATCGACCGCCGTGCCAGTCGATGTCGACGACGTAGTTGCCCCGCCCGACGATGCCCTTCACGGCGCCGTCGCGCCACGCGGCTGGCAGCGCCGGCAGCAGGTGCAGTTCGCCGTTCTGGCTTTGCAGCAGCATCTCGATGGCGCCGGCCGTGCCGGCGAAGTTGCCGTCGATCTGGAATGGCGGATGGGCATCGAACAGGTTCGCGTAGGCGCCGCCATGCTTGTCGCCCGGTTTCGTCAGCCGCAGCAGGTTGCGGAACAGCCGGTGGGCACGGTCGCCGTCGAGCAGCCGCGCCCAGAAGTTGACCTTCCACGCCAGCGCCCAGCCCGTGCCGTCGTCGCCGCGCAGTTCCAGCGTGCGGCGCGCCGCGGCGGCCAGTCCGGGTGTCGCCAGCGGCGAGATCGTGCGCGCCGGGTGCAGCGCGTACAGGTGCGAGACGTGGCGGTGATGCGGTTCCACTTCGTCGAAATCCTTGTACCACTCCTGCAACTGGCCGCGCGCGCCGACGCGGAACGGCAGCAGCCTGGCGGTGGCGGACTCCAGCTCGGCGCGGAACGCGCCGTCGATGCCCAGCACCTGCGCGGCCGCGCCCACGTTCTCGAACAGGTCGCGGGCAATGGCCAGATCCATCGTCGCGCCCACGCTGACGGTGCCCTTCCTGCCGTCGCCATAATAGAAATCGTTCTCCGGCGATGTCGACGGCGACGTGACCAGGTGCCCGTCCGCGTCCGGGTGCAGCCACGCCAGCGTGAAGCGCGCCGCTTCCTTCATCAGCGGGTAGACCTCGCGCAGGTAGGCCGTGTCGCCGGTGTACTGATAGTGCTCCCACAGGTGCCGGCTCAGCCACGCGCTGCCCATCGACCAGTTGGCCCACTTCGGATCGCCCTTGCCGAAATCGCCGACCGGATTGCTGGCGGCCCAGATGTCGGAGTTGTGGTGCACCGCCCAGCCGGGCGCGCGGTAGTACGACGCCGCCGTATCGGCACCGGTGACCGCGAGATGGCGGATCAGGTCATCCATCGGCGTGAACAGCTCGGACAGGTTGGCGCTCTCCACCGGCCAGTAATTCATCTGCACGTTGATGTTGGTGGTGTAGTTGCTGCTCCATGGCGGCCGCACGGCATCGCTCCAGATGCCCTGCAGGTTGGCCGGCGCGCCACGGGTGCGCGACGACGAGATCAGCAGGTAGCGCCCGAACTGCACGTATAGCGCTTCCAGCGCCGCGTCGGGCTGGCCGGCCGTGAACTCGGCAAGGCGGCGGTCGGTGGGCAGCGCCGTGCGGTCCGTTTCGCCAGGATTGAGCGTCAGCGCCATGCGGTCGAACAGGCGGCGAAACTCCGCGACGTGGGCCGCGCGCAGCGTCGTATAGTCGCGCTTCGCCGCCTTCTCCAGGTGCGCCAGCGCCAGCGCATGCTGGTCCCTGCCGGCACTGTCCGGGCACTTGTCGAAGCCGGCAAAGCTGGTGGCGGCGGACAGCAGCAGCACCACTTCGGATGCGCCCCGGATGGCGATGCGTTCGCCGCTGGCTTCGACCGTGCCGTCCGTGACGACGGGTTGCACGATCAGTTCGAAACGCATGCCCCGGCAGCCGGACGGATCGGCCCACACGACCGGTTCGGGGTTGTAGTTGACGTAGTTCGGGTCCACGTGCGCCGGTGCCCTGCCCGCCATGACCAGCGCCGTGCCGGTGGCGGCAGTGCGCGCGCGCAGCTGGCTGGTGGCGGCCACGTCCAGGTCGAGCCGGCGCGGCGCGCTCGACGTCAGCCGCACGACGATCACGCCGTCCGGCGCGGAAGCAAACACTTCGCGGCCGTAGCGCACACCGTCCACGGTAAACGACGTGGTGGCGATGCCGTCGCGGATATCGAGCGCGCGGCGGTAGCCGGTCGCAGTGCCCTTGAGGTCCTGCCGGATCAGCAGGTCGCCCAGCGGCTGGTAGCTTTCCGTGTACGGCCCCTGCATCCTGCGCGCCCAGTCGCTGCCGCCGGCGTAATCGCCGCCTGCCAGCGCCGCGCGTGCCTTGCCCAGTGCATCGAAGGCGCCCGGGTTGAGGTTCCCGCCCACCGGCCCGCCGCTCCACAGCGTGGCTTCGTTCAGCTGCAGCAGCTCTTCGCCCGGGCGGCCGAACACCATCGCGCCGAGCCGGCCATTGCCGACCGGGAGAGCCTCCGTCCACGCCTCGGCGGGCCGGTCGTAGTGCAGCGTGAGCGCATCGGCCGGCGCGGCGCCGGCTGTGGCGGCCAGCAGCGCGGCACTCAGGAAGGCAATGGGAAGGGCAACGGCGAAGCGAACGGTCATGGGCTGTCCTGGAAAATCGGAGGGAATGCCGGGGCAGCGCGGCGGCCGGCGGTCAATCCGCCTGCAGTGCCCTTTCCCGGTTGTGCAGTGCCTGCAGCATGGTGGTGCGCGACGATTGCAGGTGCGTGCGCATCGCCGCCAGCGCGGCCGGCACGTCGCGCGCCACCAGCGCGCGCAGCACCGCCACGTGTTCCTGCACCGCGTACTGGTTGCGCGGCAGCTCGTCGCGCTTGTCCCACTGGTAGTGATAGTGGAAGACCAGCGAGACCGCGTCGTTCAGGCTGTTCGCGAAGCGGTTGCCCAGCAGGCCGATGAGAAACGTATGGAATTCGCGGTCGAGCGCCGGGAAGTCCGCATGGCTGGCCGCCGGGGCCGCGCCCAGCGCCTCGTGCCGCGCCAGCAGCTCGGCCAGCCGCGCGAAGGCGGGGTCGCCGGGCGGCAGCGCGGCCACCCGCTCGATGGCCTTCAGCTCGAACATCTCGCGCACTTCGCCCAGCTCCTGCGCGAACGACGGATCGAACGCGCACAGGCGCCAGCCGCCGCGCGGCTTTTTCTCGATCAGGCCGTGCCGTGAAAAGCCGATCAGGAACTCGCGCACGGCGATCGTGCTGACGCCCGACGCGCGGGCCAGTTCCGCTTCGGAAAACTCGGCGCCCGGCGGCAGGTCGCGCTGGTAGATGCGTTCCATCAGCACCTGCTGCAGCCGCTCGGTGCCGCTGTGCAGTTCCGCGACGTCGAACCAGTCGTCCGGGCGCGGCTTGCGCAGCAGCTGGCGCTCCTTCATGCTGGCGATCAGGCCCCGGTCGATGAAGTGGGCCAGCGTGCTGCGGATCGCCGTGCGGCTGCCCTGCCCCAGCTCCGTCATCTTCACCTCGGTCGGCAACGGTTCGCCCACCGCTACGTGTTCGTCGATGTACTCGAGCAGCAGGTTGGTACAGCGTCGCGAGGTGGTGGGCAGCTTGGACATGGGGCGTGCATCGGGCCGCGCTGGCGGCGCAAGGTAAACGGTAATCGTTCATTCTACCTGCGCGCCTGGCTGCCACCGTCACACCTCGACGATGGCCTTGATGACGCCGGCCGCCGGGTCCATCCAGCGCGGCAGCACGTCGACGAACCCGGCCAGCGTGGCGCGGTGCGTGTTCATCAGCGCCGTCGGCACCCGTCCCGCCTTCATCGCCGCGAGCACGGTGCGGAAATCGCCGGCGGTGGCGTTGCGGCTGCCCAGCAGTGTCGTCTCGCGCTTGTGGAATTCCGGGTCGTCGAACGAGATGCGGTCGCGCACGATCGACACCAGCACGTAGGTGCCGCCGTGCGCGACGAACTCCAGGCCGCGTTCCATCGCCTGCACATTGCCGGTGGCGTCGAACACGGCATCGAAGAATTCGCCATCGGTCAGCGCGGCCAGTGCGGCCTTGTCGCCTTCCCCCACCGTGACGGTGCGTTCGATGTCCAGCGCGGTGCGGCAGAACGCGAGCCGGTCTTCGCGCGTATCAAGCACGGTGACCGTGGCGCCCCGCAGCCCGGCGAACAGGGCCACGGCGACGCCGATCGGCCCGGCGCCGGCGACCAGCACGTTCTGGCCGGCCTCCACCGCGCCGCGCTGTACTGCGTGGGCGCCGATGGCCAGGAATTCCAGCATCGCCGCATCGTCCAGCGAAATGCCGTCGGTCCGGAAGACGAATTGCGCCGGCAGCGCCAGGTACTCGGCCATGCCGCCATCGCGGTGCACGCCCAGCACCTCGATACGGGTGCAGCAGTTGGTCCTGCCCTTGCGGCAGGCCACGCAGTGGCCGCACGACAGGTAGGGCATCACGTAGACCGCATCCCCCGGCTGCAGCCCGCTGCCCGCCGGCGCCGTGACCACCTCGCCGGACAGTTCATGGCCCATCACGCGCGGATAGCTCAGGTAGGGCTGGGTGCCGCGAAAGATGTGCATGTCGGTGCCGCACAGGCCGATGCGGCGGATGCGCAGCAGCACATCGCCGGCGCCAGGCTGCGGCATGGGCCGCTCGACCAGCCGCAGCTCGCCGGGGGATTCGCAAACGACCGCTTTCATGGTGCCCTTTCAGTTCGGATGGTGGGCACCAGTGTACTTCATATATATCGTACAAATCTACCGGATTACCGCTCAAGGGGGTGAGCGGTAATCCGGGGACAGGGTAAGGCTGTGTTTAAAGCTCAGGCATTGCCCATCAGCGGGATCACGCCGAACAGGATCGCCGCGACCAGCATCACCAGCGTTGCCGAGATCGACCAGAGCAGCGTGTAGCGCTGGTGGTCGCCGAATTCCACCTCGGACATGCCGACCAGCAGGTAGGTCGATGCCACGAGCGGGCTGAGCAGGTGGACCGGCTGGCCGACGATCGATGCGCGGCCGATCTCGGCGGCGCTGATGCCGTAGATCTCGGCCGCCTTGGCCAGCACCGGCACGATGCCGAAATAAAACGCGTCGTTCGAGATGAAGAACGTGAACGGAATGCTGAGGATGCCCGTGACGACGGCCAGGTAAGGCCCCATCCATTCCGGCACGCCGGCGATGACGCTGTTGGCGATGGCATCGACCATTTTCGTGCCTTGCAGGATGCCGACGAAGATGCCGGCGGCGAAGATCAGCGACACCACGGGCACCGCGTTGCTGGCATGGGAAGCGATGCGCTCCTTCTGCTCCTGCAGGCCCGGGTAATTGACCATGATCGCGATGGCGAAGAAGATCATGAACAGTGCCGGCAGCGGCAGCGCGCCCATGATCAGCAGCACCATCAGGGCGGCCGTCAGCAGGAAGTTTATCCAGATCAGTTTCGGCCGGGCGGTGGCCGCGCCGGACAGCGTGATCTCCGGCGTGGCAACGGCCGGGCCGGACGCTCCGCTACCGGCGGCGGCGGCATGCGCGCCGGCCGCTTCAGCGCTGCCGCCATGGGCAACCCACTGGTCGGCGATCGCATTCAGTTCGGCGGTCGGCGGCATCCCCGCCAGGGCAGGCTGCGGGAAGCCGGCCGCAGGAGCGGACTTGCGCTCGGCGCCACCGGCCGGCAGCGCGGCGAAGCCGATGCGCTTGCGTTCCTTCATGCCGAGCATATAGGCCACGAACAGCACCCACAGCGCGGTGACGGCCATCGGCAGGATCATCGGCACGAAGATCTCGCTGACGTCCACGCCCAGCGCGCTCGCGGCCCGCGCGGTCGGCCCGCCCCATGGCAGGATATTGAACACGCCGCCCGCCAGCATGATCACGCAGGCCAGCACCAGCCGGCTCATGCCCATGCGCTTGTACAGCGGCAGCATGGCCGACACGGTGATCATGTAGGTGGTGGCGCCGTCGCCGTCCAGCGAGATGAACATCGCCAGCGCCGCCGTGCCGACCACGATCTTCATCGGGTCGCCGTCGACGATCTTGAGGATCCGGCGCACCACCGGATCGAACAGGCCGGCGTCGATCATGATGCCGAAGTACAGGATGGCGAACATCAGCATGACGCCGGTCGGCGCCAGCTTCTTGATCCCGTCGAGCATCATCGGCCCGAGTTCGGGGCCGAAGCCGCCGATGATGCCGAAGGCGATCGGCACGATGATCAGCGCGACCAGCGCCGGCAGGCGCTTGGTCATGATCAGGAACATGAACACTACGACCATCGAATAGGCCAGTGTGGTCAACATAATCGGTCTCCTTGCAGGTGTGTCACCTGCGTTCTTGCAGTTGTTTCGGGAAGCGCTGCGGATGGCTGCCGGGTCAGGCGGCTATCTCGCAATGTTCGGGATTCCAGGCGAATCGCCGGGCTGGGCGGCGCCAGGACGGCGCGCGCGAAGGGGTCGGGGGGTTTTCCATCGTGTCTCCAGTCGTTGTCGGCGTATTGTTTTGCTCGTTTGTGCCGACTATAAGCTTGCGTTGCTTTCAACTGGCTTTCAGTGGCCACCGCCGAACAGGATGCCGACCTTCAGGCCGCGGCCGCCCTCGCCCGTCCCGAGCGCCACGGTGGCGCCATGCATGCCGGCAATGTCGCGCACGATGGCCAGCCCCAGGCCGGTGCCGCCCGGATTGACTTCCAGCGTCGCCTGGGCGCGGTAGAACGGCATCAGCACCTTGTCGTGCTCCTCGGGCGGGATGCCGGGACCGCTGTCCACCACTTCGAGCAGCACGCCGCCGTCGCGCCGCGCGACCCGCAGCAGCACGCTGCCGCCCGCCGGCGTGTAGCGGATCGCGTTGTCGACCAGGTTGGCGACCAGTTCATGCAGCATCAGCTCCTGGCCGTGCACCGTGGTATCGGCGCCCTCTTCCGCTTCCAGGGCCAGGTCGATCCCTTTCTGCACCGCCGGCACGGCCAGCTCGAGGCCCACCTGGGCCGCCACCGCCGCCAGCGATACCGGCCCGGCGGCCGCGCTGCCGCCACCATGTTCGATGCGCGCCAGCGTGAGCAGCCGATTGGCCAGGTGGATGGCGGAATCGGTGGTGCCGGCGATCGAGCGCACGATCTCGCGCATTGCCGCCGGGTCGTCTTCGCGCAGCGCCACCTCGGCCTGCGTCTTGAGCACCGCGAGCGGCGTGCGCAGCTGGTGCGAGGCGTCGGCGATGAAGCGGCGCTGGCTGGCGATCAGGTCCTGCATGCGCGCCATCGTGCCGTTCATGGCCGCCACCAGCGGGCGCACTTCGCGGTGCACCAGCGCCTGGTCGATGTTCGACAGGTCCGACAGCGGGCGCGTCTCGACTTCGCTCTTCAGGCGCATCAGCGGCCGCAGCACGAGGCGCACGGCGAACCACACCAGCGTGGCCACCGCCAGCACCAGCAGCGCCTGGCGCAGCAGGGTATTAACCAGGATGCGCCGCGACAGCGCGCGGCGCGCATCGAGGGTTTCGCCGACCTGGATCAGCGCGATGCCGCGCATCGACTCGTCGTAGACCGGCTGCAGCAGTGCCGCGATGCGCACCGGCTCGCCGTTGTAGTCGGCGTGGTAGAAGCGCACCAGGGCCGGATACAGGTCCGAGCGCGGCACGCTTGCCGGTACCGCCGGCAGGTCGTCGTAGCCGGACACGGTTTCGCCGTGCAGGCCCGTGACCTTGTAGTAGATGCGGCCCAGCGTGTCGGTCTCGAAACTGTCCAGTGCCACATACGGCACGTTGGCGACCACCTTGCCGCCGCGCACCGCGACCCGCTCGGCCAGCGCGCGCGTGGACGACAGCAGCGAGCGGTCGTAGGCGATGTCGGCGGTTTCCAGCGCGTCGCGGTACACCGATACCGCGTTCAGCGCGACGAGCGCCACCAGCGGCAGGATCAGCCAGCGCAGCAGCTGGTTGCGCAGGCTGCCCAGCGGGCTGGCGGCATGGGCGCGGCGCACGAGCGAAGCAAGCCAGGGCATTGCGGCCCCGGCGTCAGGCCGGGCGTTCCTGCATCAGGTAGCCGATGCCGCGCAGCGTGACGATGGATGCGCCGCCGTCGGGGCGGCGTTCCAGCTTCTTGCGGATGCGGTGCACATACAGTTCGATGGCGTCGAGGTTGACGTCGTCTTCCAGCGCGAACACTTCCTGGAACAGCTTTTCCTTCGACAGCGCGCGGCCCGGCCGTGCGATCAGCGCTTCCAGCACGGCGTGCTCGCGAGGCGTCAGCCCCAGCGGCTCGCCGCAGTAGGAAAACATGCGCGACACGGTATCGAAGCTGAGCTGGCCGCAGCGGTGCACCAGCGCCTCGTTGCCGCTGCGCCGCCGCAGCAGCGCTTTCACGCGCGCTTCCAGTTCGGCCAGCTCGAACGGCTTGGCCAGGTAATCGTCGGCGCCTTCGTTCAGGCCCTGCACGCGGTCTTCCAGGCCGCCGCGGGCGGTCAGGATCAGCACAGGCGTACCACCGCGGCTGCCGCCGCGGGCGCGCAGGCGGCGCAGCACGTCCAGCCCGTCCATCCTCGGCAGCGTCAGGTCCAGGATCACCAGCGCGTAATCCTGGGTATGCAGCAGCGTGTCGGCATCGGCGCCGGTGGCCGCGCACTCGACGGTGAGGTTGGCGTCGCGCAGGGCTTTCGATACCCAGTGCGACAGCTCGACATGGTCTTCGACTAACAGGATTCTCATCGCGCCAGTGTACGCGCAAACCACATGGTGCGAAAAGAGCGTGCCGCGGAAGCGCCTGGGGTCGGACACCCCGACTGCAACGGCAGGCTGCTGCGTGCGCTGAAAGCGAACTGAAAGCTCGGCGCGCTTATAGTCCGTCCCAAAGCCGCGGACCAGCGGCACATAACATGACAGATCAGGAGACACCATGAAGCAACAGGCCCTCGCGCTCGCCGTCCTGGCGGCGCTTTCCCTCAGCCATTCCGCATCCGCCCAGAGCAGCGTCGAGCTCTACGGCCTGCTCGACGTCGGCGTCGAGTACGTCAACCATGCCGAGGACGGCGGCAGCCTGGCGCGCGTGATCTCGGGCGGCAAGAATACTTCGCGCTGGGGCATCCGCGGCAGCGAAGACCTGGGCGGCGGCCTGAAAGCCGTGTACAACCTGGAAGGCGGCATCCTGATGGACACGGGCGCCGCCGACGGCGCGCTGTTCAAGCGCCAGGCCTACGTGGGCCTGGACGGCAAGTACGGCCGGCTCATCATCGGCCGTTCCTTCACCACCACGTACGACCTGGTGATCAAGTTCGATCCGCTGGGCTTCGCGCCCAACTACTCGTGGGCCACCACCGGCGGCGCCACCGGGCCGTCGAAGTACGGCATGACGACGTCGTTCGACAACATGGTCAAATACACGGGCAAGACCGGCGGCTTTACCTATGGCGCCTCGATCGGGCTGGGCGAGCGGGCCGGCAATGCCGAAGAAGGCCGCAAGATCGCGGTGGGCGGTTCCTGGTTCGGCAAAGGGCTCGGCCTGATGGCGACGTGCGAGCAGGTCAATGGCAGCACGGTCGCCCCGGCCATCCGGCGCGACCGGACCAATGTCTGCCACCTGGCCACCGATTACACGACGGGCGACTGGCGCTACACGGCCGGCATGCGCGCGTACAAGCTGCGTGCCGGGAACGCCGCGACGGCCGACCTGCGCGGCAATACGTACTGGGGCGGCATCACCCGGGTCATCGGCGACGTGACGCTGACGGGCGCCGCCTACCACATCGACACGCGCAACCTGCCGGCCGGCCAGGATGCCGACCCGACGATGTTCGTGGCGCGTGCCATGCTGGCGCTGTCCAAGCGCACCACCCTGTACGTGTCGGCCGCGCATGCCAAGGCCGATGAGGGGCAGCTGGTCGGACTGTCGCGCGACGACGCGGGCACCGGCACCACGCAGAGCGGCATTACCGCCGGCATCCAGCACCGCTTCTAAAAGCCGATTCCAAGGCGATCCTGGGCAAGCTCGCGCGGCGCGCTATGATGGGCGGATGAAACACCTGCGTTCCCTCCTGCCGCTGAGCGCGGCCCTGCTCTGCCTGGGGCCCGCCCGGGCCCTGCCGCCCGAAGCGGAATGCCTGATTCCGTCCAAGCCGGGCGGCGCGATGGACCTGACCTGCAAGCTTGCCCGGCAAGCCCTGCAGCAGACGCCCGCCGCGCCGCAATTGAAACTCAGCTACCTGCCGGGCGGCGTCGGCGCGGTGGCATGGCACACGCTGGTCTCGCAGCGCCGCGCCGAGCCGGACACCCTGGTCACCTTTTCCAGCGGCTCGATCCTCAACCTGGCCCTCGGCAAATTCGGCAAGGCCGACGTCGACGACGTGCGCTGGGTGGCGGCGTTTGGCGCCGACTACGGCATGATCGCCGTGCGCGCCGATTCGCCGTACCGCACGCTGGGCGACCTGATCGGCGCCTTGCGCAGCGATCCGCGCCGCGTGCTGATCGGCATGTCCGGCACCGTGGGCAGCCAGGACTGGATCAAGATGGCGCTGCTGGCCCGGCTGGCCGGCATCGAGCCGCGCAAGCTGCGCTTCGTGGCGCTGGAAGGCGGCGGCGAGCAATTCGTGGCGATGCAGGCCAATCATGTGCAGGCGGTGTCGGGCGATACGTCGGAAGCGCTGCTGAACGCGGGACCCGGCAAGGTGCGGGTGCTGGCGGTACTGTCCGAACGGCGCCTGCCCGGCCTGCTGGCCAATGTGCCGACGGCGCGCGAACAGGGCTACGACGTGGTCTGGCCGGTGATCCGCGGCGTGTGGATGGGGCCGGACGTGCCCGAGGCCGATTACCGCCGCTGGGTGGCGGCGTTCGCCGGCATCGAAACGGCACCCGGCTTTGCGCAGATGCGCGCGCAAGCCGGACTATATCCGTTCACGCTGACCGGCGAGGCATTGACTGCCTACGTCAAGCGCACCGCCGCCACCTACAACCGGCAGGCGCAGCAGTTCGGGCTGGTGCGCGAGCGGTAGTCAGGCGGTCAGCTGCAGCAGCACCGACGCGTGCGGTGCCAGCGCCTGCCTGACGCTGCCGTTGACGGGTGCCAGGTCGCGCCGCGCCCACAGGTCGCGGCACTTCACCTGCCGGCCGCCCAGGTTCAGGCGCGACAGGTCGAACGCCAGCTCCGTGGCGCTGTCGCCCGTGTTGAACAGCGCCAGGTAATACACATTGCCCTTGCCGGCCGGCTGGGCACTCCAGATGCGCGTGCCGGCATCGGCGCGGTGCGGCCGGTTCGCCGTGCTGCGCTGGTTCACGGCCAGTACTTCCGGGTTGGTCAGCAGCGCCAGCGTGCGCTCGTCGAGGTGGCGCAGGTCGCCGCCCATGATCAGCGGCGAGCGGGCGATCGACCACAGCGTCATCAGCGTGCGCTGTTCGTCCGGCGTGAACTTCGTGTCGCGCTCGCCGAGCGCCAGGCGGCCCAGCGGCAGCATGTCGGCATCGGGCCACGAATTCGCACCCATGTAGGGGTTCCAGTTCTCCAGCCGCGTGAACTGCTCGTGCAGCAGCTTCCACTCGTCCCAGAAATCGTCGGAGATGCGCCACATCTGCGCATAGTTCGGCACGTGGAGCGCCCACTTCAGGTCCGTTTCGCCGGGCGACAGGCTCAGTGCGATGGGCCGGCCGGTCTTGCGGATCGCCTTTTGCGCCGCCTCGATTTCCGGCCAGTTGGCGTCGTACGGGCGCGACATGTCGTCCATCTTGACGAAGTCCACGCCCCACGACGCGTACAGCGCGAAGATCGAATCGTAATAGGCCTGGGCACCGGGCTTGCTCATGTCCACGCCGTACATGTCGGGGTTCCACGTGCAGATCGAATTGGTATTCGCGATATCCTGCGCGCGGTACTGCGTGCCCAGCACCGGCGTATTGGCGCGCACCGCCTGGCGCGGAATGCCGCGCATCACGTGGATGCCGAACTTCATGCCCAGCTTGTGCACCTGGTCGGCCAGCGCCTTGAAGCCGCCGCCGTTGGCCGCGGTGGGAAAGCGGTTCGGCGCCGGCAGCAGGCGGCCGTTGGCATCCATCGTCAGTTCCGCGCCCTTGCGGTATTCATAGCTGTTGGCGTTCGGCTCGTACCACTGGATGTCGACGGTGAACACGTCATACCCGGACGGCAGCAGTTTGTCGGCCATGATGCGGGCGTTTTCCAGCGCCTGCACTTCGGTGATCGTGGTGGCGAACGAGTTCCAGCTGTTCCAGCCCATTGGCGGGGTCGGGGCCAGTTCCTTGCTTGTCTTGCGCGCCGGGCTTGCCGTCGCGGCGCCAGCGACAGCCGGGGCCACGCTGGCCAGGCCGGTGAGAATGGATGCGGTGAGAAGGTTTCTGCGGTGTGGGTTCATGCTCTGCTGCCTGGAATGGGGGATCGGATGGACCGCCGCGCCAGTGGCTCACCTGGCGGCAGGTTCCGCTTTTCTTGTTGTCCAACCCAGTGTGTGGCGGCCGCGCGTGCGAACCGTTGCGGGTGCCTGCCATGCGTCTCCTCCGGATCGGGCGAGCACGATGATAACTCGGCAATGGCGGCCGGGGACCGCTTCTGCGATCACGATAAATGCGGTTGCGATACCGAAAACAGCATCCGGCGCCGCCGCCCGCATGCCGCCCGCATGCCGCCCGTATGCCGCCACCCTTGCCGCCCGGCGCATCCTATCTTGACATATCGCGAAATGTCGATATACTCGGTTCATGGACTTGCTCGACATCTTCAAAGCGCTTTCGAACCGTACCCGTCTCGACATCCTGAAACGGCTGAAGGATCCCGTGCACAACTTCCCGCCGCAGGACGAGGGGGACGTTCATACGGTCGGCGTCTGCGTGAGCAGTATCCAGGAAGGTGTCGGGTTGTCGCAGTCGACCGTCTCAAGCTATCTGGCAACGCTGCAAAGAGCCGGCCTGGTCGAAGTTCAACGCGTCGGCCAGTGGACGTACTACAAGCGCAACGAGGAAGCCATCAGTGCCCTGGCCGAACGCATCGGCAAAGACCTGTAAATTTTTTTGCCCTGTTATATCGAAATTTCCCGATATCCCTTTTTAACGAAATGAGGTCAATATGAAAGCGATCACACTCGACAGTTTTGGCGGCCCGGATGCATTCGTACTGCGTGACGTGCCCAGGCCGGTTCCCGGAGCAGGACAGGTTCTCGTCCGGGTTCACGCCACGTCCATCAACCCGCTGGACTATCAGGTACGCCGCGGGGACTACCAGGACCATGTGCCCCTCCCGGCCATTACCGGACACGACGTGTCCGGGGTAGTCGAGGAAGTCGGACCAGGGGTGACAGCCTTCGTGCCCGGCGACGAGGTCTGGTACACGCCGCAGATTTTCGATGGGCCGGGAAGCTATGCGGAGTACCACGTCGCCGCCGAAAACATCATCGGCAAGAAACCTGCCGCGCTGAGCCATCTGGAAGCTGCAAGCCTGACCCTGGTCGGCGGAACGGCATGGGAGGCGCTGGTCGTGCGTGCCCAGCTTCGCGTCGGGGAAAGCATCCTGGTGCACGGCGGCGCGGGTGGCGTGGGCCATGTGGCCATCCAGCTCGCAAAGGCCATCGGTGCACGGGTGCTCACGACCGCGCGTGCCGGGCAGTTCGACTTCGTGCGCAGCCTGGGCGCCGATGTCGTCATCGACTATACGAAGGAAGATTACGTCGACGCCGTGATGCGTGAAACGGCTGGCCAAGGCGTCGACGTGGTCTTCGACACGATCGGTGGAGACACCCTGTCCCGTTCTCCCGACGCGCTGGCCCAGCTCGGCCGCCTCGTCTCGATCGTCGATACCGCGAAGCCACAGAACCTGATTCAAGCCTGGGGCAAGAACGCCAGTTATCACTTCGTGTTCACACGCCAGAATCGCGGCAAGCTCGACGAACTGAGCGCGCTGGTGGAACGGGGCCAGCTGCGCCCCCATGTCGGCGCGGTCTACGCGCTGGCCGACATCGCCCTTGCCCATGCCCGCCTCGAAAGTCGCGATAATGGCTTGCGTGGAAAAATCGCCATCGCCGTCGTTCCGCCGGCGAACCAGGACGATCCACGGGCCCGGTCATGAACGCGGTCCAGGAGAATGCCATGCCAAAGCAGAATGCGCTTCCGGAGAACCTGCTCGATGTAGCCAGCGCCGGCCGTACATGGAATGGCGTCGCGGTCGTGATCACCGAATTCATCGGCACCGGCCGGGTACTGCACCAGCTGGCGCACGACGACCAGTCAAGGCTGGGCATGATCCTGGACGAAGTGGGCGAGGGCCGCTGCGAACCGCGCCTGCGCAGCGATGCGCCCTGCCCGATCGGCTACCGGCCGCGCCAGATGCACTTCACGCCTGCGGGGATGGAACTGTGGGGATACAGCGACGACGTTCGCTACGCGCGCGACATCAACCTGTGCTTCGATACCGGCGCGCTGGGCGAGCGCTGCGGGATACAGGAACGGCACGATCTCGCCAGCACGCCGCGGCTGCGGTTCACCGACGAAGGCCTGTGCGCACTCATCGGCCTGCTTGCCGACGCCGTGCACGACCCTGATCCGTCCGCGCAGCTGTACGGCGACGCGCTGGTGACCTCGATCGCGATCCGGCTGTTGCGCGGCAACCGTCCTCCCGCCAGGGGCCCGGCCAGACTGTCGCCATTGCAGTTGCGCGATGCGCTGGGCTTCCTGGAAACGAGCCTGCCTTCCAGGGTGGACCTGGCGACGCTGGCGAACCTGGCCGGCCTGTCCCAGTCCCATTATCACCGGGCCTTCAAGGCCTCGACCGGCCTGGCGCCTTACAAATGGCAGCTGCAGGCGCGCATCGAGCGCGCCAAGGTGCTGTTGCTCGACACCTGCGGTTCGCTCGAGGACGTGGCCGAGGCGACCGGCTTCGCGGACGCCGTCCATTTCGGCCGGACCTTTCGCAAGCTGACGGGCGCGACCCCGTCGGCGTGGCGCAGGGATCGCCTCGGCTAGCCCATTGCTCAGGCCCGGGCCGCCGATTGCAGCAGCTGCAGTTCCCACGCCAGCGCGACGCCGCTCGCGCCGCCGTGCTCCAGCACGACGGTCGAGAGCTCGCTGGCCGATTCCACCCGTGCCCAGTCGCGCTGCCACTCGGAGATCACCGCCATCCAGGTCATCGGCACGGCGCCCGCCTGCACCAGCCGGCGCACCGCCATGTCGTGCGCTTCGGCCGACACCCCGCCCGACGCATCGGTCACGATGAACACGTCGTAGCCTTCGCCCAGCGCCTGGATCGCCGGCATGGCCAGGCAGATCTCGGTCCACAGCGCCGCCAGGATGAGCTGTTTGCGGCCGCTCTCCTTCACGAGGTCGGTGACATTGGGGTCCTGCCAGGTATTGATGAAGGTACGGTCGATCGGCTTCTGGTCGGGGAACACGTCCTGCAGCCCCTTGATCAGGTTGCCGCCACGGTCTTCGATCACCGTGGTGAGGATGGTCGGGACCCCGAATACCTTCGCGGCCTTGGCCAGGCCGACGACGTTATTGACGATCATGGTCGGTTCGTGGCTGTGCAGGTTGGCGAACTGGTATGGCTGGTGGTCGATCAGGACGATGATGCTGTCTTCGGGGCGAAGCAGTGCGGGAAGACCGGTCTTGGACATGGATGGCTCCTTGGTGAATGTGGCGTTTATCCGCCGTTGCGAAAAGTCGGGAAGGGGCGGCAACGCCGCCGGTCCGTCACGAAGATGGTGTCATGGCGGGCCGCCCGTGGCACTGACCCGTCTTGCGCCGGACAGTCTGTTTTGATCGCGAGGTCGTGGCGCAACCGCCCGAACGGCACCCTTTCGAGTCGATGCCGGCAGCGCCGATCTGCTGGCAAACGAACAGGCTCCGGTATCGCATTGCCAGCATCTGCTGATTCCTGAACAGTCCCCGGCCGCCGCCGGGGCGCCTTCCCCGGCGCGGCCGGCCCTGGCGTTTCCCCAGTAACGGCGGGCGAAACGGGCCATTGCCAAGGTCCCCCCAGGCCGTGGCACGCCAATTGCCTTATTCCCCATGAATGTCTTTTGCATCGGCTTACATGGAGAGTATTGGAATGAGCACCCCGTTTCGGATGAAAGCCCTGTGCGCGGCGCTGGCGGCCCTGGTCGTGCCGCAGGCTTACGCGCAGGAACTGACTGGCGCAGCCAGCGCCGCCGTTCCCGCGGCCGCTGCTGCCGCCGCCGCGGCCGATGTCGCCACCAGCGGCGCGCAGGCATCGGCGATGGCGGCCGTGGTCGTGACGGCCCAGCGCCGCAGCGAGCGCCTGCAGGATGTGCCGGTCGCCATCACCGCGCTCAGTGGCGACGCCGTGCTGCGCTCCGACCAGATCCATACCGCCAACGACATCACCCAGTTCATTCCCAACGCCTCCGCCTCGGCCACCGACGGCCGCTCGCGTCCCCGCTGGTTCCTGCGCGGCATCGGCACCAACGAGACGGCGGCATCCTCGGTCAGCCCGATCGGCATCTACAACGACGACGTCTTCCTGAACAACGTCTACATCCAGGCCTTCCCGCTGTTCGACACGGAGCGCGTCGAGGTGCTGCGCGGTCCGCAGGGCACGCTGTGGGGCAAGAACACGACCGGCGGCGCGATCAACTTCATCTCGCGCAAGCCCGCGTTCGACACCGACGGCTACGCCAAGGCGGGCATCGGCAGCTTCGGCGAAAAAATCGTCCAGGGCGCCATCGGCGGCGCGGCGATCGACGACAGGCTGGCACTGCGCCTCTCCGTGTACAACGAGGACCGCGACGGCTGGGTGGACAACATCGTCACCGGCACGAAGACCGGCGCGGTGTCCGATTCGGCCGTGCGCGGCCAGGCGCTGTTCAAGGTCGACAGCGACCTCGATGTGCTGTTCAGCGTACGCACCCGCAAGGCCGACGGCGACGTCAATCCGTCGTTCTTTGTGAAGGGCCCGCGCCAGGTGGTGGTCAATCCCCTCTACCTGGGCGCGCAGCGCGGCGCCGGCGCCATCTCGGCGGCCGGCACCGGCACCGAGGAAATCAAGTCGAACGGCGTGTCGGCCACCGTCAACTGGGAGCTGGGCACGGGGCTGCAACGTTACTCGCTGACGTCGATCACCTCGCGCGACACCGGCAAGCGCCTCAACCTGTCGACGGCCACCTTCGCGCTGCCGACCAGCGCCGGCTACCAGTACACCGACAGCAGGCAGGTCACCCAGGAACTGCGGCTGGCGTCGCCAAAGGCGGAAGCGCTCAGCTGGATCGTTGGCGCGCATTATTTCGACGAGGCGCTGGACAACAATTCCGTCACCCGCAACAACCGCATCGCCAATGCCAGCCAGTCGTCGGCCAGCGGTTCCTCGGCCGGCAGCTGGAACCAGGAACACTACTGGCAGGACACCCGTTCGGCCGCGCTGTTCGGCAGCGTTAACTATGACGTGACGGACAAATTCACCGTGATCGGCGGGCTGCGCCGCAGTTCCGAGCGCAAGGACTACACGCTCGACTTCCAGCAAAGCACCAACACGGGCAGCGGCCCCGCCAACTCGGCCACGTTCGACGATGCGGTGCCGTACTACCTGCCGGGCGCGGTGGCCAATGGCCTGAACCCGTTGCAGACATCGAGCCAGTCGGCCACCTGGCGCAACACCACCTGGGACTTCACCACGCAGTACAAGTTCGACCGCAACGTCAACAGTTACGCGCGGGTGTCGCACGGCTTCCGGGCCGGCGGCTTCGTGGTCGACCAGCCGACGGCCAGCACGCGCACCATCAAGCGGCTCGATCCGGAAACGCTCGATGCGCTGGAACTGGGCCTGAAGACGCAATGGCTCGATGGCCGCCTGACGTTCAACACGGCCGTGTTCCACTACAAGTACGAGAACAAGATCGAAGCCGTACTGCTGCCGAGCACGACCTCCGCCAGCGGCACGCGCCAGGTGCAGGAGAACGCCGCCGACGGCCGCTCGCGCGGCGTGGAAGTCGAGCTGGCGTGGCTGCCGTCGTCGAACGCGCGCCTGTCGGGCAGTTTCGGTTACCTGGACACCCGCTATACCAACTACGCGTCCACCGCCTCGGGCCAGACGCTGGACGCGACCGGCAACCGCTTCAGCCGCGCGCCCCGTTTCAGCGGCACGCTGGACGGCGAATACGGCTTCCCGCTGGACAGCGGCGCCGTGATCGCCCTCGGTACCGACTGGAGCTACCGCACCCGCCAGTTCTTCAATGCCGTCGACCAGAGCGAGCCGACCTTGTGGCAGGACGCCTACGCGCTCGGCAACGCCCGCCTGGTCTACAAGAGCGCCGATGGCCGCTTCGAGCTGGCGGCCGTGGTGCGCAACGTAACCGACAAGGTGTACGCGATCCTGGCCACCGGCAGCGCCACCGGCAACACCGCCACCCGCCAGGTGTATGGCTTGCCGCGCAGCTACGGCGCCACCTTTACCGCACGATTCTGATTCCCTACAGAGGAGCACTCCATGAGCACCAACGCCAACGCCAACAGCGGCGCAGCCGCCGGCCCCGACAGCATCTGGTACACCCGTTGCAGCATCCCGACCCCGCTGGGCATCGCCGCGCAGCTGGGCTGGTTCGAGCAGGAGTTCGCGGCCGATGGCATCACGGTCAGGTCGCTGCAGGAATCGGACGACCCGGTCCAGCAGGACTCGCATTTCGAGCACACGCTGCCCGATTCGTTCCGGCTGGGCGGCGCCGTGCCGCCGATCTGGGCCCGTGCCAAGGGCCAGGACACACGCGTGATCGGCATTTCATGGATCGACGAATACCAGGCGATCCTGGCGCTGCCCGAATCGGGCATCCGCAGCGCGCGCGACCTGAAGGGCCGCAAGCTGGGCCTGCCCAAGCGCGTCGACCGCGACGACAGCGTCGACGTGGCGCGTGCCTCGGCGCTGCGCGGCCTGCTGGTGGCGCTAGAGACGGAAGGCCTCGGCCACGGCGACGCCGAATGGATCGACGTGCCGACCGGGCGCAAGGCGCGCGCGGGCGATGGCGATGACGATGAAATCGCGGGTCCCGACACCGAGGTGCGCCGCGGCCGCGGCCACAGCTACACGGCGGTGGCCCGCGCGCTGGTGCGCGGCGACGTGGACGCCATCTACGTGAAGGACGTGCGCGGCGCCGAAACGGCCCACCTGCTGGGTGCCCGCGTGGTGACCGACCTGGGCTTCCATCCCGACCGCTGGGTGCACGTGAACAACAGCACGCCGCGCCCATTGACCATCAATGCGGCCACGCTGCGCCAGCATCCGGAACTGGTGGGGCGCTTCCTGCAGCGCGTCGCCGATGTCGATGCCTGGGCGCGCGCCAATCCGGCACTTGCATTGACCCGCATTGCCCGCGAGACCAACTGGACCGAATCGTGGGTGCGGCGCGCCTATGGCGACACGGTGCACCAGAGCCTGGGCGTGGACCTGTCCGACACGTCGGTGCGCGGGCTGACGCTGTTCAAGGACTTCCTGCTGCAGTGGGGCTTCATCGCGAACGACTTCAGCATCGCCGACTGGATCGACCCGGCGCCGCTGGCCGCGCTGTCCGCACTGTCCACACCGACGCGCCAGGCTGCATGAGGAGATGCCGATGACACGCACGACGACTGTTACCAGGCGGCAGGCATTGCAATGGCTGGCCGCCGGCGCGGCGGCGGGTGCGCTGGCCCCGGGCCACGCGGCAACCGGCGCACCGCCGCCGAAGGCGATCCGGCTGGCCGGCGGCGCCTCGTACGCGGCAGGCAAGCTGCGCCTGAGCGGCCTGGCCTACGTGATCGCCGAGCAGGGCTGGCTGGAACAGCAGCTGAAGGCGCGCGGCATCGCGCTGGAATGGTTCGGCACCTCGCATGCGGCCGTCGGGCCGATGGTCAACGAAGGCTTCGCCAACGGCAGCGTCGATTTCGCCAGCTATGGCGACCTGCCATCGGCGATCCTGAACGCGGGCGGCGTGGAAACCCGGCTGCTCGTGCCGAACGGGCTCGGGCAGAGCGACGGCTTCCTGGTCGTGCCGCGCAATTCGCCCGCGCGCACCATCGAAGACCTGAAAGGCAAGTCGCTGGCCGTGCACCGCGGCCGGCCCTGGGAACTGCCGCTGCTGCGCCTGATGGATGCGCGCCGCCTGTCCTATCGCGACTTCAGGCTGTTCAACATCAATCCGCAAACCGGCATGTCGGCGCTGGCCAGCGGCAAGGTCGATGCGCTGTTCACGATGACCGACGCCTACCTGCTGGAAGACAAGGGCGTGGGCCGCATCATCTGGTCGACGAAGGATGCGCCGCTGGACTGGAAGACCCGCACCGAGCTGTGGGGATCGAAGCGCTTCATCGACCGGTATCCCGACCTTACCCGGCTGGTCGCCACGGCCTATATCAAGGCCGGCCACTGGTCGTCGCTGGAAGCCAACCGGCAGGCGGTGATGCTGCAGGCCACCGCGGGCGGCACGCCGATGAACGTGGTGCGGCGCTCGTACGAGGACGACAAGTATCCGTGGAAGGAGCGCTTCTCTCCACTGTTCAATGAAGTGGTGTACACGCACTACCGCCACACGCTGGACTTCGCCCTCCAGCAAAAGATCATCGCCCGCAAGCTGGACCTGGCGACCTGGTTCGATCCGCGCTTCGTGCCGCTGGCATTGAAGGACCTGGGGCTGGACAACTACTGGAAGCCGCATACCGCGGCGGCCTGACTTCTCACACCAAGGAAATGACATGACCAATGCAAACATCCCCGTGGCGCCGGTCCGCGAACTGTCCGACTTCGGCGTGCGCGCCCGGTTCGAGATCCAGCAGGCCCACGCCCTGCTGCGCGACTGGGGCACCCTGTCGACGCGCGGCAAGGGCGCGTTCAACGCCGCGGTGCGCGCGCCGGGCACCGAACGCCTCGTCATCGGCGATGCGAAACAGGCCGCGCTGGTGACCTTCGACGGCGAACTGGTCGAAGGCGAACTCAATCGCGGCCTGCAGGAAGTGATCGGCGTGTACGCCGCGCTGTTCCGCGAGCGCGCCGACCTGCAGGCAGCCCTGCACACGCACTCGCCGTATCTGACGGCGCACGCGATTGCGCACAAGCCGTTCCGCATCAATTACTGGTCGGTGGCCAAGCGCGCCGGCGTCGAGGAAATCCCGCTGGCCGACTTCGCGCCGCGCTATGCGCCCGAGCCGATCATCAAGTCGCTGCGCGAGCACCCGGACGCGCCGGCCACGCTGCTGCGCAACCGCGGCTTGTTCACCTGGGGCAAGGGCAGCATCGGCGACGTGGCGCGCCTGCTCAACAGCCTGGAGGAAGCGGCCGAGATCAATGTGTATGCCGCCCAGATCGGCGGTGCCCGGCCCCTGCCGGAAGGCGCGCTGGACGCCTTCATCGCCCAGCGCAAAGGGTAAGGAGCGGCGATGACGATCAAGGTATTCTGGCAATTGCCCGTGCATGGCGACGGCGCCGCCATCAGCCCGGAACTGTGGACCCGCGGCGACTACGCGGCCGGCCGCAAGGAGCCGCACCCGTACGCCCGCACCGGCAGGCCGCGTGACGGCTACACCTATTTCGACTACCTGGCCGCGGTGGCCGGCGCCGCCGAACTGGCCCGTTTCGACGGCGCGTGGATCGGCCTGACGGCCGATGGCGAAGACCCGCTGGTCACCGCCGGCGCGTTCGTGCGCGAAGCGCGCCACCTGAAGTTCGCGCCGCAGCTGCATGCGCCGCTGCTGTCGGCCGTGTACGCGGCGAAGATCGCCAACAGCTACCAGCGCCTCAGCGGCGGCCGGCTGGCGTGGCACCTTGTTACTCAGCCGGAGAAGGAAGGCACTCAACGGCAGCGGCCATGGCACGGGCGGCACTGGAGCGAGGCGGAACAGGTGGCCCGCACCGCCGAATTCCTCGACGTCGCCAAGGGCTTCTGGTTCCAGCCGCCCTTCACTTACCACGGCCAGTATTTCGAGGTCGAGAACGGCGGCTTCGCCCCGGCGCTGCAAGGCCAGCCCTTCCCCGAGGTCTACCTCGGCGGCGACAGCGACGCGGCGCTGGAACTGAGCGCGCGGCACGCCGACGTCCACTTCCTGCCGCTGCTGCCGCCCGCCGAACTGGTGCCGCGCATCGCCCGCCTGGATGCGCTGGCGGCAAGCCACGGCCGCAAGCTGCGCTATGCGCTGGCGGCCGACGTGCTGGCCCGCGACGAAGCCGATACCGCCTGGCAGGCGCTGCGCACGCGCTGGGAAGATGCCGCCGCCGTGGCGGAACAGTCGCTGCCGCCGTTCGACCAGCTGCGCACGGGGCCGAACCTGTGGAACGGCTTCGGCCTGACGGACCCGCACGCCGGTGCCGGCCTGGTCGGCAGCTACGACGAGATCGTGGCGCGCGTGCGCGAGTATGTCGCGCTCGGCATCGACAGTTTCGTTTTCAATGCCCATCCCGCGCTGGAAGAGGCGGTGCGCCTGGGCGAGCGCCTGCTGCCGCGCCTGCGCCTGCTCGATGGCGAACAACAACTGAATGCGGCCTGAGCCGCACTGCATGGAGAATACGATGGCACAGTTTCACTGGAGAATTCCGATCCACGGCTGCAAGGGCGACCTCGGCTCGCCGCTGTACACGCGCGGCACCTGGGGCGCGCTGGCGGACGGTAACCTGGGACCCACCGTGGTACGCGGCGAGCCGTCGGCCGGCAGCACCTACCACGACTACCTGCTGCAGGTGGCCAGGGCGGCCGAGCTGAGCGGCTTCGACGGCGCGCTGATTCCGTCGTTCCCCGATTCGGAAGACCCGTGGGTGATCGCCTCGTCGATCGCCCGGCATACGAAGACGCTGCGCTTCATGATCGCCTACCAGCCGGGCTGGTTCGATCCGCTGTACGCGGCCAAGGCATCGGCCAGCCTGCAGCGGCTGTCCGGCGGGCGGCTGCTGTTCAACATCATCACGGGCGGCGGCGGGCCTGGCCAGCTGTGGTGGGGCGACCGCATCGCCCATGCCGACCGCTACCGCCGCACCACCGAATTCCTCGACGTGCTGAAGGGCGTGTGGGATGGCAAGCCGTTCGCCTACGACGGCAAGTTCTTCAAGTTCGACGAAGCCTTCCTGCCCGCCCCGCTGGCCGGCCAGGTCTTCCCGGAACTGTATTTCGTCGGTTCGTCCGACGTTGCACTGGCGGCCCAGGGCAAGCACGCCGACTTCGACCTGAGCCACCTGGAACCCGAAGCGAACCTGGTCCGCAAGTTCGAACGGGTGCGCGAGCTGGCGTCGAAGGATGGGCGCACGGTCAAGCCGGCGGTGCGCTTCAATATCATCGCCCGCCGCACGAAGGAAGAGGCGTGGGACGTGGTGCGGCGCGCGTGGAAGAACGTCGACTGGAACGCCATCGAGGAACGCCGCCGCCAGCAGCGCGGCGGCGACGGCGTCGGCTCGTGGCGCATCGATGCGACCCGCAATTCCACTGTCGAGGACATGATCGTGGAAGACCTGTGGGGCGGCTTCGGCACGCTGGGCAGCCAGGGTTCGCCGCTGGGCTTCGTCGGCAGCTACGAGGATGCGGCCGCGCGCATCGACAAGTTCATCCGCCTCGGCGTGGACGGCTTCGTTCTGTCGAGCACGCCGGCGCTGGAGGAAGCCTTCCACGTCGGCGAGGAAGTGTTGCCGCTGGTGCGCGGCAGCGCGCCGACGCTGGTGCGCGCCGCCGCCTGAGCGCGGACGCATTGCCGCCGAGTGCTGGCTGCGGGCTGCGGGCTGCTGGCTACGCAACAGTGTGCGGCCGGTACGCTGTTGGCCGCGCAGCAGCGCCCGCCCCGGCCGCGCCGAAAGTGCACCGAACGGTGCGGCCTTGCCGGCGCAATGGCTGGCACAGGGCTTGCAGCATCACAGCTTGCGGCATCACGGTGACCGCCGCCCATCGATTGTTTGCCGGGATTACCATGCTTGATTTACTCGACGTAACGCGCTTTCGCCCTGCCCGGCCCCAGCCAGGGCAGGCGCGGCAACGCCCGCCATTGCCACGTGCGCAGACAGCGCAGCCTTCGCAAGCCGGCGCCAGCGCTCCCGCGGCTGCGCACACGCACCGTGCCGGTCCCGTAGCGCGCTGGCTGGCCTGGCGCTGGTCGGCCTGGACGTCGCCGTTGCTGCTGCTCGCCGTATGGTCGCTGGCAACCGCGCTGGGCTGGGCGCCCGAACAGATCCTCGTCTCGCCGCTGCGGGTGCTGCGCACCGCCTGGGAACTGGCGCTCAGCGGCGAACTGGCGATGCACCTGGAAGTCAGCCTGCTGCGCCTGCTGGGGGGCTTCGCGATCGGCGCCGTCACCGGCATCGGCTTCGGCCTGGCGCTGGGCCTGTCGCCGCGCTGCCGGGCGCTGGTAGGGCCCACGTTCGAGATCCTGCGCCAGCTTCCTTCGGTCGCGCTGATTCCGCTGTTCATCCTGCTGTTCGGCATCGGCGAAAGCTTCAAGGTGCTCATCGTCGTCAAGTCCACCTTCTTCATCGTGGCGCTGGCCGGCTACGACGCCGTGGCGAACCTGTCGCAGCGCTACCTGGAAGTGGCGCGCATCTATTGCTTCACGCGCTGGCAGGTGGTGCGGCGCGTGGTGCTGCCGGCCATCATGCCGGCCGCCCTGACCGGCATGCGCATCGCCCTCAGCCGCTCGTGGATGGTGCTGGTAGGCGCCGAGCTGATGGCGGCGGAGAGCGGGCTGGGCCAGATGATGGAGATGGCGCGCCAGATGTTCCGGCTCGACGTCGTGATGGTCGGCGTGGTGCTGACCGGCGGGATCGGCTTCGCGCTCGACCGCAGCCTGCGCTGGCTGGAGGCGTACCTGGGCCGCTGGCAGCGCGACAACGGAAAGGATGCCCGATGACGAGCGCGATCGATCCCCATACTGGCAGGCAAGGTCCGGCACTCGCGCCGCGCACGGCGCTGTGGCGCAAGGGAGGCAAGCCGGCCACGCTGGCCCAGGGACTGCTGCTGCCGCTGGCATTGCTGCTGGCGTGGGAATGGGCGTCGCGCCAGGGCGCGGACGCGGCCTACATCTTCGTGCCGCTGGAACAACTGGGGCGCGGCCTGCAGGAGCTGCTCGGGTTCGGCCCGGCGGCCGGCGACGAGGCCGAGCTGGGCATGGCGTTCGGCGCGATCTGGCCGCACCTGGCCGCCAGCCTGCTGCGCACGCTGCAGGGCCTGTGCATCGGTGGCGGCCTCGGCATCGCGGTCGGCACGCTGATGGCGCAATCGCCGGTGGCCGATCGCCTGATCGGCCCGCTGTTCCACAGCATCCGCCAGGTGCCGCTGATGGGCCTGGTCCCGCTGCTGGGCCTGTGGGTCGGCAGCGGCGATCCCGCCAAGCTGCTGGTGGTATCGATCGCCGCGTTCTACCCGACCGTGCTCAACACCAGCGACGGCATCCGGCGCGTCGACGTGGCGTACCGGGAGGTAGGCCGGATGCTGACGCTGACGCGCGGCCAGACCTTCCGCCACGTGCTGCTGCCGGCGGCGCTGCCGGCGATCCTCACCGGGGTGACCCATGCGCTGGCTTTCGCATGGCTGGCCTGCCTGGGCGGCGAGCTGCTGTTCACGGCCGGCCCCGGCATGGGCTCGCTGCTGGTGAACGCCGAACTGGCCGGCCGCACCGACCTCGTGCTGCTGGGCGTGCTGGCCGTGGCCCTGCTGGCGCAAACGATGAACCTGCTGTTCAAACGCCTGGCGGGCCTGCTGGTACGCGGCCGCAGCAGCCTGTGAGCTTAATCTATCAGCGTAATTCATCTGTCAGCGTAATTCCTAGGAGAACCGGATCATGAATGCCCCGCTTGCTTATACCGCGCCTGGTATAGAACCCGACGTCGCGACCGAACGCGCGCCCCGCGTGCCCTTCCCGGCTGCACGGCGGCGTGCCGGCGGCCTCGTCATCGAGCATGTCAGCAAGTCGTTCGCACTGAAAAGCGGCCCGCTGCTGGTGCTGGACGATATTTCGCTGACCGTCGAGCCGGGCGAATTCGTCGCCATCGTCGGCGGTTCCGGCTGCGGCAAGTCGACGCTGCTGCGGCTGCTGGCCGGACTCGATCCGGACTACCAGGGCCGCCTGCTGCACGACGGCGTGCCCATCGCCGGCACCGGCCTGCAACGGGGACTGGTATTCCAGGACCACCGGCTGTTTCCCTGGCTGACGGTGGAGCAGAACGTCGGTCTCAGCTTCACCAACACCAGCGTGCCGGAACAGGAGCGGCGCGAGCGCGTGGCGGCGGAAATCGCCCGCGTCGGCCTGGACGGCTTTGCCGACGCCTACCCGCACCAGCTGTCCGGCGGCATGTCGCAGCGCGCGGCGATCGCGCGCGCGCTGGTCGGTCGCCCCGACGTGCTGCTGCTGGACGAACCACTGGGTTCGCTCGACGCGCTGACCCGCCTGCGGCTGCAACAGGAATTGCGCCGCCTGTGGCAGGACGAAGGCATCACCATGCTGATGGTCACCCACGATATCGACGAGGCGGTGTACCTGGCCGACCGCATCGTGGTGCTGGAAGCGCGCCCCGGCCGGGTGCGGCGCATCCAGCCTGTGCCGCTGCCCCACCCGCGCCAGCGCGGCCAGGCCGGCTTCGTGGCGATCCGCGATGGGCTGCATGCGGATTTCGCCTAGGCATTACCGGGTACTCTCTCCGTTATCGTCTGGATAATGGCTTCGGCCCGCCGCAAGGCGGGCTTTTTTTTCAGGCCTCCGAACGCCTGCATCGCGCTGGACATAAACTGCGCGCAGGCTTGCCGGGAGTGTGCCCACGCCTGCGCGAAGATGGCTAGCTGAGCACGCAAGCGCGGCAAGGCACAGCCGCCGCACGAAATACATTCGCGCAAATATGTCTTTATAATGGCATCTTTGCCGCGCCTGCCCTGCCATGTCACCCCACGACATCCCGCCCCACGACGTTCGAACAGCCTTCCAGAAAGAATTTGCAACGACCGATACCTGGATCACGCGGGCGGTCGTGGTCGGTGCCGCCGCGATCGCCGGCCTGGTCGTGGTGGGGTTCAGCTGGCTGGCCGAGTCCGGGCTCGGACTCTTCCTGGGCATGGCGGACGGCGTCTGGTGGCTGCCCCTGCTCTGGACCCCGCTGGCATGTGCCGCCATCGTCTGGGTGACACGGCGCCATGTTCCGGGAGCAGCCGGCTCGGGCATCCCGCAAGTCATCGCGGCGCTCGACCCTGCGCTGTCGGGTGGCCGCCGGCCCCGCCTGGTGTCGCTCCGGCTGAGCATGGCGAAGATCGGCCTGACGTCGGCCGGGCTGCTCGGCGGACTCTCGCTCGGCCGCGAAGGCCCGTCGGTGCAGATCGCTGCCGGCGTGATGCTGGCGGCACGGCGCTGGCTGCCCCGCCGCAGCGGCGTCAGCGCCCATTCGCTGCTGGTGGCCGGCGGGGCGGCCGGCATTGCGGCGGCCTTCAATACGCCGCTGGCCGGTGTCATGTTCGCCATCGAGGAGCTGTCGCGCACGCCGGAACAGCGCAATAGCGGCCTGATCGTGGCGGGCATCGTGCTGGCCGGCCTGATCGCCGTGTCGATCCATGGCAACGGCACGCATTTCGGCGTCATCCATCCCGGACCGATCGGGCTGTTCCTGGTCTGGCCGGGGCTGCTCGTAACGCTGGTGACCGGTGCCGCGGGCGGGCTGTTCGCCCGCCTGCTGCTGACCTGCCTGCGCGGCCAGTCCGCAGATCTGCCGACCCGCTGGCGAGCCCGGTATCCGGTACGCTTTGCCGCTGGTTGCGGCCTGGCGGTGGCGATCATCGGTGCCGTCAGCGCCGGTGCGACCTACGGCAGCGGCAACGAAGCGACCCGCGGCCTGCTCGAAAACAGCGCGGCGGTACCCGGCGGCTTTGCGTTCCTGAAATTCGCGGCGACATGGCTTACCGCCTGGTCGGGCGTCCCGGCGGGGATTTTCGCCCCGTCCCTGTCGATCGGCGCGGCGCTGGGCCACGACATCGCCCTGCTGACCGGCTATACCCAGGGGGCCGCATTGATCGCGCTGGGCATGGTCGGTTTTCTCGCCGCCGCTACCCAGGCTCCGCTGACCGCCTTCATCATCGTCATGGAGATGGTCGACGGGCATGGCATGGTGCTGAGCCTGATGGCGTGCGCCGTCGTCGCCAGCACCGTGTCGCGCGTGCTGACGCCACCGTTGTACACGGCGCTTGCCACGCTGCAGTTGCCGCCACGCCGCCCTCCTGGCGGATGACGCGGCGGCGGGCAGGCTCTCGCATGGACCGCGCTCAGGCTTGTGGCGCCATCCAGACCAGGTTCCACAGGTGGCCGTCGAGATCCTCGAAGCCCTGGTCGTACATGAAGCCATGGTCTTCCGGCGGATGCGGCGTGCGGCCCCCTGCCGCGACAGCCTTGGCGATCAGGCCGTCCACTTCTTCCCGGCTTTCGCAGCTCAGGCAGATGATGACTTCGTTCCGCTCCCGTGCATCGACAAGGGGCTTGTCGATCAGGGACTTGAAGAATGCTTCGGTCATCAGCATCGCGTGGATGCTGCCATCCACGATATTCATGAACGCCGCGCTGTCGCTGGAATATTGCGGGTTGAAGGTGAAGCCGAGCGCGGTGAAGAACGCGCGGGAGTTGTCGAGATCCCGGACGGCCAGGTTGAAGATGATCTGCTTGTTCATGGTGCTCCCATTCATGACAGTGGTTGAACTGCGGAGGTCTGCATCCTGACGACGAATGGGAATGCGCCGAATCGACAGGCTGCGTTGACAGATTTCAGCAGTATCGCCAAGGCAAGCGATCGTGAAAATGGTGCACTGCACAAAAACACTGCTTGACATTGACTGCCATCCCGGTAGACTACGTTATGTTGCGTTGCACAATAGCTTGCCTGGAGTCGTCAACGATGGCTCTCATCAATATTATTATTACACTGGAGAAATACATGTCTACGATTCCCGAGCAATTCTCGAACGCCGCCAAGGCCAACCTCGACAACCAGTTCACGAACTTCTCGGCACTGACCAGCAAGGCTTTCGAAGGTTTCGAGAAGCTGATCGCACTGAACCTGGCCACTGCCAAGGCATCGCTGGAAGGTTCGTCGGTCACCGCCAAGCAGCTGCTGTCGGCCAGCAATCCGCAAGAGTTCTTCTCGCTGAGCACTGCCCAGGCACAGCCTGCCGCTGAAAAATTCGTCGCCTACGGACGCCAGGTGTCGTCGATCGCCGCCGAAACCGCCGCCGAGTTCTCGAAAGCCGCCAAGGCGCAGTTTTCGGAAACCAACAGCAAGGTGCTCTCCCTGGTGAACGAAGCCACCAAGAACGCGCCGGCAGGCAGCGAAAACGCCATCGCCCTGTTCAAGACCGCACTGGGCAACGCCGATGCCGGCTACCAGCAGTTCACCCGCTCGGCGAAACAGGCTTCCGACACGATCGAAGCCAACGTCAACGCCGCGGTGAGCCAGTTCAACACGGCCGTCAAGAAGGGCCCGATCGCAGCCGCTGCCGAGTAATCGAAGCAGTCACCGGGCGAATCACCGCCCGGTTGCAGATCTGTTCCTCGGACAGCATTCAGCCCGATGAGCGAATGAAGCCAACGATGCAACAGCCGGACAGGCTGGGGTATCGTTGGCTTTTTTCATGGGATCGGTCCTTTCGGCGGCTAGCCGATCACGCTTTCCCATTTGTCGCTGCACCTTTCAGGCCTGCCGCGCGAAATGCCCGGCGCGAATACCTACGATGCGCTGGAGGCAGGGCACGGCGTGGACGTGCCGTCGCTGTACCGGTTCCTGTCCGGCTACCAGCTGTCCCGCGCGCCAGGCAAGGCGGAATATTCCAACCTCGGCTTCAGCCTGCTGGGCTTTGCGCTGGCGGAAAAGGCAGGCGTCCCGTATGAGCGGCTGATCGCGGAGCGGATTAACCGCCCTCTCGGCATGGCAGCCACCGGCGTCGTTCCCGGCCCTGCGGAACGGGCACGCTTCGCCCAGGGACACCTGGGTCCCGTTGCCCACGCCTGGATGGAAGTGCCGCCCGTGTCCGTGCCCGCCGGCGGCCTGTATTCGAATGCCAGCGACCTGCTGGCATTCCTCGGAGCGGCATTCGCGCTGACGCCGTCGGCGCTCGACGATGCCACGGCACTGATGCGCCAGCCCTACGCGGACAAGCCCGACGTGCGCCTGGCCTGGTCCGTCATGCGGCGCAACGGTTCGGAGATCTGGACGCATTCCGGCCGCACCTTCGGCTTTACCAGCACGGTGGCCTTCGATACGCGCGCCGGGCGCGGCGTCGTGCTGTTGTCGAACAATTCAGGCACGGAGTTGACCGACCTGGCCTTTCATCTGCTGAGCACGCAGTTCCGCCTGAAGCAGATCGTACCGCCCGCCGCCTTCGTGCGCATGGTGGAAGCATCGGCATTCCGCCAGGTGACGGCAGCCTACCGCGCGCTGCGGCACCGCGATCCCTCGTTCTACCTGGAAGAAAGCAGCGTCAACGAATGGGCCGGCATGCTGCTGGAGAAGCGCCGGCCGCGCGATGCGCTCGCACTGCTGAAGTTCAATGCGGAACAGTATCCACGCAGCGCGAATGCCTTCGACAGCCTGGGCCTGGCGTATGAAGCGGTCGGCGACCGCGCCGGCGCCCTCGCGGCATATCGCCGGGCGCTGGAACGCGCGCCCATGTCCGGCCACGCGGCCGAGCGCGTGAAGGTGCTCACGGATGGACCATAGCGCGGCGAAGGGGCGCGCACACTTCTAGCCGAATGCCGCCGAGCGTACGTCCGCTTCCGCGCCGAAGCGGACATTCGCCGGCCAGCTATTTCAACTGTTCAATTGCCGCCGCCTTACCTCGCCGACTCCCGCTCAGGTGGCCATGGTCGGATCGTACGCGTTAGCTGCTCCTCGAGCGACCAGTTCAGAGGGCGAGCTTTGGAGCGAAACCAAGGACACCCTTTTGCTACCCACCGCTCGTAGTGGGCCACGTTATCGTCGTAACCGTACTCGCAGCCACAGCAATCGCAGATCTCGAATGAGCATCGCAACTCTTCCGTTGAAGCGTATCCAAGAGCAGGGCCGTAGCCGCAAACCGGACAATAATCAATGACCACGACGACTCCATCTTGTAACTGCGGATTATCCGGCTTGCTACCCAAAACGACACGTGCCCACCTACTGAAACACACATCGTCAACGACCGCTGCTGGCCGAATGCGGCCAGTCTCAGTAGTTTGGTCAGGCGTTCCTATTTCCTTGCTTTGCTCCGGAAGCTATCTCAACGCGGTGAATGCCACATCAGCGCAACCGGTGATCGACCCCGTACTGCGCCGGAACGCCAAGATGGTCGCGCAGCGTGCTACCCGCGTAATCTTCGTGGAAGAGCCCGCGTTCCTGCAAGATGGGAATCACACCGTCGACAAACGCGTCGATCCCGTCATCGTAGATGTCGGGAGAGACCCAGAAACCGTCCACTGCGCCCGATTCGAACCATTCCTGCATGTGATCTGCAGCCTCGACAGCCGGCCCGACGATGACCGGATGATAGTCGATCACGCCATGTGCCAGTATGTCCCGCAGGGACCACCCCTCGCGTGCAATGTTCAGGGCGTGAGCCGAACGCGGATCGCGTGGTGACGGACGGGCCGCTGCAAGCTGATCCGGTGAAAGCGGTTGGTCGAGTCGTGCCGGATCCAGCCTCACGCCCAGCATCTGCTGCAGATAGGCCAGCCGGTCGGGGAACGTCCGCTCGGTCAGCGCGATGCGGCGGTCAAGTGCCGAGCGCCGGTCGCCCGCGATCGTCGTCATCAGCCCGGCAACGAACTTGATTTCATCCGGATGCCGGCCGGCGCGTGCGGCGGCATCGCGGAACGCGGCGCGCTGGGCGCGCGCATCGTCGATCGTGAAGGCCACGCCAATGACGACGCTGGCGAAGCGTCCAGCCAGCTCGAGCGCATTCGGGCTGCCTCCCGCGTGGAAGATGACGGGCTGGCCTTGTTCGGAGGGAGGAATGTAAAGCGGCCCGCGCGAGGCCACGAACTTTCCGCCAAGGTTGACCGGTGCGATCCGTTTCCCTTTGGCGAACTGGCCGGACGCCTGGTCGTGCACCCACGCGTCCTGTCCCCAGCTTCCCCATAGCGCCTGCACGAGCTGGATTGCCTCATGCGCCCGGCCATAACGCTCCGGACTCGACGGGAGCCGCCTGCCGTAGTTCGCCGCGACATCCTCGCCACTCGACGTGACGGCGTTCCAGCCGGCCCGCCCGTGGCTCATGATATCGAGCGCCTTGAACTGCCGGGCGAGGTTGTAGGGTTCGTTGAATGTGGTGGAGCCGGTGGCCACCAGGCCGATACGCCCGGTGCCGCGGGCCACGGCAGCCAGCGTGAGCATGACGTCGAGGTTGAAGTGCGGGGCTTCGTTCTCGATGTCGCCGACATGGCCTGGACCGTCCGGCAGGAACACGAAATGCAGCTTGCCGCGCTCGGCCGCCTGCGCATGGCGAACCTTGGCATCGAAGCTCGCATAATTCCTGGGATCGACCCACGGCATGCGCCAGGCGCCGGGCTGCGAGCCGTACCCATTACCCAGGTGCATTCCGATCACCATGTTCGGCTGGCTCATCGGAGACCTCAGCTGTTACGCCCGGCGGTGACGGCCCGGTTCCGCATGACGATATCGTCGTGCGTCAGCTTGCCATGGCCCGCCATGAATTCCTCGATCAGCGCTTCCCGGTACGACGGAGCACGTTCCTTGTCGGCCTCGGCAATGGCGGATGCCAGCGCATCGGCAGGCAGTTCGGTGCAATAGGCGGGCGTACCCGGCTGCTGCCGCCAGGACTCGGCCAGCGTGCCGGCATCGACCGGATCGAACCCCGTGGCGCTGACCAGCTGCATGGCAAGTTTCTTGCCCTCTTCGTCGTCACCGGCGACCGGAATGGCGATGCGTTCCGACTGGCCCTCGGGCCTGCCCTTTTCCGCCAGCGTTTGCGCCAGCACCGCATTCCATGCCTTGACGACCGGGCGGCCGATCTGCTCGCTGACCCACACGCTTTCCGGCTTTCCGTTGTCGATCTCGCCGATCTCGCCATCCCGGAACGGGTAATAGTTCGAGGTATCGATGACGGTGACTTCCGCGGGGACGTTAGCGAAAAGATCCTTCATCCCGGAGTACCCGCCAAATGGAATCGACAGGATGACCGCGTCTACGCCGTTCACAGCCTCTTCCTTGCTGACGGCGGTTACGCCGAGGTCGTGCGCAAGGTCGCGGATCGTGTCAGGTCCCCTCGAATTGGCCAGCTTGACTGCATGGCCGCCGGCGGCCAGTTTTTGCGCGATGGTTGCGCCGATATTGCCGGCGCCGATGATTCCTACTTTCATGAGGTAACTCCTTAAGTGTTGAACAGCCGCTCAATCGCAGGCTGGGCGTGCGAATGCATCGAGCGTGTCGCGCAGGTCGGCCAGGCCTTCCTCGGAAAGCTGGCAGGCGGTCTTGATCTTGTCGGTGATGCTCCAGACCTCGTCGCGCAGCGCGTTCGCTTTGTCCGTCAAGCTGACGAGAACGCGCCGTTCGTCCGCCGGATCGCGTACCCGCGTGACCATGCCGGCGATTTCCAGCCGCTTCAGCAGCGGCGTGATCGTTCCGGTATCCATGTCGAGTTTTGCACCCAGTTCGCCGACAGCCCTGGGCGAGCTGCTGAACAGTTCGAGCAATGCGAGGTATTGCGGGAACGTCAGCCCAAGCGGTTCCAGGAAAGGTTTATGCAGCCGTGTCATGCGGTTGGCGGCGCCGTAGAGCGCGAAAGATAGCTGCTGGCCGACCTCGCGATAGGGGTTGGTCTTGGTCCGCGTCACGATTTCCTCTAGTTCACAAGTATCTAGTGTACTAGACTATATCACCGATGCCGGCTTCATGCTTGCTGCTCATTGATCGACAGGATGTTGCGGGCGCTGCCGAGTGCTGCCGAATGTGAACGTTGCAGCAGAGCCGCGCGGTCAGGCCGCTCTCACCCGCCCCGCTGCCCCTTCAGCAACGCCACCAGCGCCGCCGGTTCCGCCTCGACCAGCATCCGCTCCGCATTGCGCGGATGGATGAAGCCTTCCTCGCGCGCGTGGGCGACGAAGTCGATCAGCCGGTCGTAGAAGCCGTCCACGTTGTACAGCGCGATCGGCTTGTCGTGGATGCCCAGCTGCGACCACGTCAGCATCTCGAACAGTTCTTCCAGCGTGCCCAGGCCGCCGGGCATGGCGATGAAGCCGTCGGACAGCTGGGCCATCATGGCCTTGCGCTCGTGCATGTCCTTGACGATGAATTGCCGTGTCAGGCCCGTGTGGCCCACTTCGCGCTCGACCAGCGCGGTGGGGATCACGCCCGTCACCTCGCCGCCCAGGCGCAGCACTTCGTCGGCAATCACGCCCATCAGGCCGACATTGCCGCCGCCGTAGACGAGCGCCAGGTTGGCATCGACCAGCGCGGCCGCCAGGGCGCGCGCGCGTTCCGCATACAGCGGGCTGGCGCCGGCATTGGCGCCACAGTAAACACAAACGGATTTCACTTGTTCAGTTTCTTCAGGTAGTCGTCGGTCAGTTTCTGGAAGCGCGCCAGCGTTTCGCCGCGCAGGTAGGGTTCCACCTGGATCAGCACCTGGTAGCAGCCGCGCGCCAGCGCATCGGCCATCGACTGCTGCTCGGTGTACTTGCGCGGGTTGCGCACGTATTCGTAGGACAGCCAGTACGTGGCCACCACCACCATATTGGTTGCCATCGCATCGATCTTCGCGTCGTTCGCTTCCAGCGCGCCTTCGGTGCGCAGGTCTTCGCACAGCTGCCTGGCCACCTTGATCTTGTGCGCCAGGATCTGCTTGAAGTGCAGTTCCAGCTTGCGGTTGCGCGACAGCAGGTCGTTCAGGTCGCGGTAGAAGAAGCGGTAGCGCCAGATCAGCTCGAACATCAGGTGCAGGTACGTCCACACGTCCTCGATGTTGGAACGCCGGCCGGCCGGCACGTGCAGGATGCGCTCGATCTCCTGCTCGAACTCGACGAAGATCGAGTTGACGATGTCGTCCTTGTTGCGGAAGTGGTAGTACAGGTTGCCCGGCGAAATGCTCAGCTCCTCGGCGATCACCGTGGTGGTGATGTTCGGTTCGCCGAATTCATTGAACAGGCGCAGCGACAGTTCCTGGATGCGTTCGCGTGTTCTTCTGGGAGCTTTCTGTAACATGGGCGCAGGTGCTGTTGTTTTGGCCGCAAGCATAACACCAATGGCACGGCCGTGCGGAATTGTGCCAACGTATGGCTCGCGGCCTTTTTGTACGGCTAGCGGCCTTTTTTCAGCCTGCCCACCTGCTCCCGCAAGCCATCGACTTCCTGCTTCAGCGATTCGACTTCCTGCCGCAATGGCGCAGTGGCGGCGATCACGGCGCGCTGCACGTGCTCCTCCATTGCCCGGTCGCGCAACTGCCGTTTCGGCGACGCCGCCGATTCATGCCGCACGGCGGCGCGCAATGCCTCGGCCCGTTCGCGGCGCACCGCGAAGTCTTCGAGGCCTGCCTGCCAGATGGCCTGGATGCGTTTCTTGACCATGGTGTGTTCCTCCTATGCCGCCTGGGCTCTTCTTGCGTGGCTGTACAGCCGGAAGCCCTCGCGGATGTTTTCGCGCAGTACCGCCCCCTTCCACGGTTTCGTGTAGAAGCGGTCGATCGCGCCCTGGTTGATGGCGGCCATGATCGGCGTCAGGTCCGCATAGGCCGACAACATGATGCGGAAGGTGTCCGGCGCCAGGTTCTTGACCCGCTCCATGAATTCCGTGCCGCTCATCGACGGCATGCACTGGTCGCACAGGATCACCTGCACGTTGTGGCGCGCCAGGATGTCGAAGCCTTCCAGCGCCGTCTGCGCGGTCAGGATGCGGTAGCCGTCCTGCGCCAGGAAGTCGGACAGCACGTCGAGCATGAAGGCGTCGTCGTCGACGATCAGCAGCGTCGGCTTGCCGTCGTCGCGCGTCTCGTCCGCCGGCGCGGCCAGGTAGCGCTTCTCGCGCAGCATCAGTTCGAAGTCGCCCGCCGGCAGTGGCCGGGAGAAAAAATAGCCCTGCATTTCATCGCAGTCGTGGCGCCGCAGGTAGGCCAGCTGGGCGTCCTTTTCCACGCCTTCGGCAATCACCTTCAGCTTCATGCTGTGCGCCATGTTGATGATCGCGAGTACGATCGCCGCGTCGTCCGGGTTCGACGTGACCTCGCGCACGAAGGCGATGTCGATCTTCAGCTTGTCGATCGGGAAGCGCTTCAGGTAGGCCAGCGACGAATAACCGGTGCCGAAGTCGTCGATGGAGATCTTGATACCCAGTTCCTTCAGGTTCTGCAGCACCTTGATGGTTTCCTCGGCATTGCTCATCAACGAGCTTTCCGTCAGCTCCAGTTCCAGCAGCTCGGGCGGAATGTCGTGCTGGCGCAGTGCGTTCAGCACTTCTTCCTCGAGCCCGCCGACGAAGAACTGGATGCCGGAGACGTTCACGGAAATCTGCACGGCGCCGGCGCCGGTATTCTTCCAGAAGGCGATCTGGCTGCAAGCCTCGTTGATCACCCACGCGCCGACCCGCACGATCAGGCCGGTCTCTTCCAGCAAGGGAATGAACAGGGCCGGCGACACCATGCCGTGGCCGGGCCGGTTCCAGCGGATCAGCGCCTCGGCGCCGCTGATGCGGCCCGTGCCGATGTCGATCTTCGGCTGGAAGTACAGCACGAATTCCTCGTTGTCGATGGCGCGCCGCAGCGCGTTCTCCATGTCGAGCCGCGCCAGCGACTGGGCATTCATCTCGGCCGTGAAGAAGCGGAAGGCATCGCGCCCTGCTTCCTTCGCGCGGTACATCGCCGTGTCGGCGTACTTGATCAGCGTATCGGCATCCTGCCCGTCGTCCGGGTAGACCGAAATGCCGATCGACGCGGTGACGGTGACTTCGTGCCCCTGCAGGTCGAACGGCTGGCGCATCGCCTCGCGGATCTTGTCGACCACCGGCAGCGCGCCCTGGGCGCCTTCCGGCAGCATCAGGATGGCGGCGAATTCGTCGCCGCCGAATCGGCCGATCGTGTCGCGCACGCGCAGGCAATCGACCAGGCGGCTGGAGAACTGCTTGAGCAGTTCGTCGCCGATCGTGTGGCCCAGCGTGTCGTTGATGTTCTTGAAGCGGTCCATGTCGAGGAACAGCACGGCCAGCGCCCAGCGGTGCTCGGCGGCCTGCTTCAGCGAATGGGTCAGCGATTCGTACAGCTGGGCGCGGTTCGGCAGGTTCGTCAGCGTGTCGAAGTGGGCCAGCTTCAGCAGGCGCCGCTCGGCTTCCTTGCGTTCCGTGATGTCGCGCGCCACGGCCACCAGGATCCAGTTCTGGCCGGAGCGCAGCGTGCGGCGCTGCACCTCGACGGACATCAGCGAGCCGTCGCGCCGGTGCAGCATCAGTTCGGCCACGGGGCCGCCCTGGTCGCCGGCCAGCAGCTTGTCGTACAGGTCCACCAGCTGCATCGGCGCGCTGCCCCGCTCGCGCTGGCCGACCAGCAGGAAATCCTCGCGCTCGAAGCCGAGCATGCGGCAGGCCGTCACGTTGACGTCGACGAAGCAGGTATTGGCGCGGTCGACGAGAAAGATCGCATCGGCCGTGGCGTCCATCGCCAGGCGGAAGCGGCGCAGGTCTTCGGTGAGGCGGTTGCGCGCATCCATGTCCTGCTGCAGTTGCGCATGGTTGCGGCGCACTTCCTCGTACAGCTGCAGGTTTTCATATGACACGGCGATCTGCGCGGCGACGGTGACGGCGATACGCTCGTCGACTTCGGAAAAGCCTTCGTCGCCCAGCTTGTCCGCCAGGTACAGCCAGCCATGCACGCCGGTGCCGGAGGCGATCGGCACGCCCAGGAAGGAATGCACGGGCGGGTGCCCGTCCGGCAAGCCCAGGTGCGAGGGATTGCCCGGCAGCGGGTGTTCCCGCACCGCCTTGCGCTCGTCGATGATGCGTTTCAGGATGCCGGCATCGGGCGCACCGCGCAATACCTGCGCGCCTTCCGCGGTGCCGCACTGGCTGAACCAGCCCAGCGTGCCGCCGCCTTTGTCGAGCACGCCGATGCAGGCGTATTTCGCCACGCAGATGTTCTGCGCGACCTTGCAGCCGATGTCCACCAGCGCCTGCGGCTCCCGTTCGGCGGACAGGTCGATGCCCAGTTCGATCAGCGCCGTCAGCCGCAGGCTGACCGCCTGCAGGCTGGACAGGCTGTTCGACAGCCGCTGCGTCATCGAGCGCAGCCGCTCGGTTTCGCCGTCCGGCGTTTCATGCTGGGCCAGTTCGGAAATCACCTGGGTCGAGGATTCCACTTCGTCCAGGTACTCGGCCATCTTGTGGCCGATGCCGTCCAGCTTGCTGTCGGCGGGCGGCGCTTCGCCGAAGCCCGCGGCCAGCCCCGCGGCGTAATCCGGCGTGCCGACGGGGCCGGCGGGTACGCCCAGCGCTTCCTGCACGGTCGCCATGATCACGTCCGGGTCCGACGGCTTCGGCAGCACCCAGCGCACGCCGCACGACTGCGCCACGGCCATCGCCTCGCGCTCGCGGTAGGTGGCGGTATAGAAGATGATCGGCACATTGGCCGTTTCCGGATTCTCGCGCACGCGCGCGACGAATTCGTAGCCGTCCATGTTCGGCATCAGGATGTCCGAGATGATCAGGTCGGGCCGGTCGCGCTCGATCAGTTTCAGCGCTTCGATGCCGCTGGCCGCTTCCATCAGCCGGTGGCCGGAAAAGCCCAGCAGGGTCATCAGGAACTGCCGGTTCAGTACATGATCGTCGACGATCAGGATCGTTGCGATGTCGTCTGTTTTACGGGGCGACATCTCCCCTGGCAAAAAAGACTCGAGCTGCGTGACGAAGCTGTCGGGCTCGATCGGTTTGCCGATGTAGCCGTCGAAGCCGGCGGCCAGCAGCCGTTCGCGGTCGCCCACCATGGCCAGCGCGGTCACGGCCAGCGCCGGGATGCCCCGGGTGGCGGGATCGGCCTTCAGCGTGGACACGACGCCATAGCCGTCGAGCTTGGGCAGGTGCACGTCGCAGATGATCAGGTCCGGCAGTTCGCGCCGCGCGGCGGCCACGCCTTCTTCGCCGTCGCTCGCGGCGAGCGGGGTGTAGCCGAAGGCGCGCAGCAGGTATACCATCAACTCCATGTTGGTGGGGTTGTCTTCGATGATGAGGATACGTGCAGACACGTTGTCCCTCCCTCTTGTTATGAGTTGTCGTTGCCGGGCAGCAGCCCTCCCTGTCTTATCAGTATCCCTTATTCCGTACGGACGCGAAGCACGGCAGGCGTGCGCGTCCCGCCCCACCCGTTATTGTCCGGATGTAAGCAAGTATTGCCGTACGTCAATACATTGTAGCGGGGGACAGCGGGCGCGTCAAAGGGCCGGCGGTGAGGATTTCATCGAGGATGCGGCACAGCACGCGTGGATCGCTGCCCAGCGCCACGTGGCCGATACCGGAAAAGGCAATGTTTTTCGCGCCGGCCAGGCGGCACGATGTCTGCGGTGCGACGATATTGTCGTGCCACGACCAGATCGACGTGATCAAAGCCCGGTGCGCCGCGTCGTCCTGCGCCAGTTGCGCGAGCCATTCGGCATCCTGGCGCATCTGCCGCGCGTTGGCGCCGATGCCCAGCGCCGCCAGGCCGGTGCCATGGTGCGGCGTGCCGACGGTGACGATGCGCGCCACGTGCGCCGTGCCGTGGCGCCGGAGCCAGGCCCGCGCGACCAGCCCGCCCATGCTGTGGCCGACGATGACCACGCGCGGCGCACCGGTGGCGGCCAGCAGGCGCTGCACGGCGCGCTCGACGTGTTCGACATAATCGTCGAGCGGCGCGGTGACCGGCTCCAGGTCGACGGTATCGTGGCTGATGCGTTCGCACCGCAGGCGCGCGCGCAGCGCTGCCCAGAAGCCGCCGTTGCAGCCATAGCCGTGCACCAGCAGCACGGGCAGCGTGCGCCCCTCGCAGGCAAAGAACGGTGCGGGCTTGTGCCGGAGCATCGTCCAGGACGATGTCAGCATCGATGCGCGGAATTCGCCGCAGAACAGGCACAGGCGGGCTCCCAGGTCGAGCCGGTGCTCCACCGGCACGTCGCTGGAGAGCCGGCGTGCCATCCTGAAATTATTGGCGCTGATCGCGCCGCGCACCAGCACCACCGCCAGCAGCGCCAGCAACAGGGCCAGGTCGAGCGGCACGTACCGCGCGGCGGCATACCAGATCGCCAGCGCCGCCGCGACCTGTATCGCCATGATTGCCAGCAGGATGCGCACCACCATTGTCCCGTTCTCCTCTAGAGCTCTCCGCGACGGAGCGGCATGGAAAGAGCCAGTGTAAGCGATCGGCGGCCGTCATGGAACAGTCGCTGGTGCGGTGCCGGAGACGCATGCCCGGCCCGCCTGGTTGCCCGGCTTGCTTGCCCGACTTTACTCGCCCGGCTTGCGCTCGCGCGCCATCATCTGCCGCGCAATGCCGCGCAGGATGTTGACTTCCTCCGTCTCCAGGCCGGTGCGGGCGAACAGCCGCTTCAGTCGCGGCATCAGCTTGCGGGGGTTGTCCGCGTCGAGGAAGCCGATGGCCACCAGCGCCTGCTCGAGGTGCGCATACATGCCTTCGATCTGCGCCTGGCTGGCCGCGTCGCCATGGAAGCCGACCGGCGAGGCGGCGGGCGCCGCGTCGCCGATGGCCGCCATCCGGCATTCGTACAGCAGCACCTGCGCGGCCTGGGCCAGGTTCAGCGACGAGTACTCCGGGTTGGCGGGAATGTTGACCAGCACGTTGCAGCGCTCGACGATCTCGTTCGGCAGGCCGAAGCGCTCGTTGCCGAACAGCAGCGCACTATATAGAGACTGTGACCCAGGAGACTGTGACCCAGGAGACTGTGACCCAGGAGACTGTGACCCAGGAGACTGTGACCCAAGAGACTGTGCCGCGACAGACTGTCCGGCGGGAGACTGCTCCGCGAGCGCACCCGTTGCCACGTGCTGCGCGACTTCGCGCGGCGTGTGCACGGGCGGCGAAAATTCGCGCAGCCGGGCCGACACGGCGGCGGCGAAGTTGATGCCGTCCAGCGCCTCGGCCATCGTGGCGACGACGCGCGCGCCGGCCAGCACATCCTGGGCGCCGCTGGCGAAAGCCACCGCTTCCTCATGCTGCAAGGCGCCTTCGATACGGGGATTGACGAGCACCAGCTCGGAAAATCCCATCGTCTTCATCGCCCGCGCGACCGAGCCGATATTGCCGGGGCGGCTGGTTTCCACCAGCACCACGCGTAACGGGAAAAGCGGCAGGCGTTGGAAAAGAGGCGTTGTGCTGAGTGTCATTTCCTGCGGCATCATTTAGAATAGCGGTTTTCGCGAAACGACAGATTTTACAACGCCCTGCGTTTGATCAGTATCTGGCCAGCGTTCGGTCAGTATTTCGTTGTTTTGCGCCGCTCTTTTAATTCGCTCCTGTTCACACAGCCACCACCGCGGCGTAGTCACCGACTATCCGGGCGGCCTGTCCATTTTTCTACGGAATTGCCATGCATCCAATGCTCAACACGGCCGTGAAGGCCGCGCGCCGCGCCGCCGCCGTCATCAACCGCGCTTCGTTCGACCTCGACCGGGTCAGCTTCGCTGAAAAGAATCCGAACGATTTCGTTACCGACGTGGACCGCGCCGCCGAGGAAGCCGTCATCGAAGTGCTGCAGAAGGCCTATCCAACCCACGCCTTCCTGGGCGAGGAATCGGGCACCACGGGCAATGTGAACGACGAGAGCGAATTCGTGTGGATCATCGATCCGCTGGACGGCACCACCAACTTCATCCATGGTTTCCCGCAGTACGCGGTATCGATCGCTCTGCAGCAGCGCGGCGTGATCACGCTGGGCGTCGTGTACGACCCGGTGCGCAACGAACTGTTTACGGCCGAAAAAGGCGCGGGCGCCTTCCTGAACGACAAGCGCATCCGCGTGCGCAAGCTGGACCGCATCGCCGGCGCGCTGCTGGGCACCGGCTACAAGAACGGCAGCCAGAAGGCGCTGGACGAATACCTGAAGATGTACGGCATCATGGCCGAGCGCTGCCATGGCGTGCGCCGCGCCGGTTCGGCCGCGCTGGATCTGGCCTACGTGGCCAGCGGCCGGCTGGACGGCTATTACGAAAAGAGCCTGCAACCGTGGGACATCGCCGCCGGCACGCTGCTGGTGACCGAAGCGGGCGGCATCGCCGGCGAATTCAATGGCGAATCGAAATACATGCAGACCGGCCACGTGATCGCCGGCAGCCCGCGCGTATTCGGCCAGATGGTCGGATTACTTGCCGAATTTGCCTGAAATCAACAATTAGTGTAGCTTTGATACAAAAAAGGCCCTTCGGGGCCTTTTTTATTTCCCTTCGCGAAATTTAGTTACCATGGATACTGATATACTTCCCCAAAGAAATTGCCGACCAGTCCGGCCTTGCTAAACAACAACCCTGCCTGTGACTGGCATTGGGGCTGCATTCATCCAAAGCAACTATGTCCTTCTCACAACTCGGCTTGTCCGATGCGATCGTCCGCGCCGTGGCCGAAGCTGGCTATTCCGCGCCGACGCCCATCCAGACCCAAGCGATTCCCGCAGTACTGAACGGCGGCGACCTGCTGGCCGGCGCCCAGACCGGCACCGGCAAGACGGCCGGCTTCACGCTGCCGCTGCTGCACCGCCTGTCCACCGACGCTGTCGGCGCCAAGCTGGCAAACAATACGTCGACCCGTTCGATCCGCGCGCTGATCCTGACACCCACCCGCGAACTGGCCGCCCAGGTCGAGGAAAGCGTGCGCGTGTACGGCAAGTACACGAAACTCAACTCGGCCGTGATCTTCGGCGGCGTGTCGATCAATCCGCAGATCAAGCAGCTCAAGCACGGCGTCGACATCCTGGTGGCCACGCCGGGCCGCCTGCTCGACCACATGCAGCAAGGCACCGTCAACCTGGACAAGGTCGAGATCCTGGTGCTGGACGAAGCCGACCGGATGCTGGACATGGGCTTCATCCGCGATATCCGCAAGGTGCTGGCCGCGCTGCCGGCGAAGCGCCAGAACCTGCTGTTCTCGGCCACCTTCTCCGACGAGATCAAGGCCCTGGCCGACGGCCTGCTGGACAAGCCGGCCACGATCGAAGTGGCACGGCGCAATTCGACGGTGGAAATCATCGCGCAGAAGATCCACCCGGTCGACCGCGACAAGAAGCATCCGATGCTGTCGCACCTGATCCGCACCCACAAGTGGACGCAGGTGCTGGTGTTTACGCGCACCAAGCACGGCGCCAACAAGCTGGTCGAACAGCTGGGCGCGGATGGCATCAAGGCGATGGCAATCCACGGTAACAAGAGCCAGTCGGCGCGTACCCGCGCGCTCGCCGAATTCAAGGACAACACGCTGCAGGTGCTGGTCGCCACGGACATCGCCGCACGCGGCATCGACATCGACCAGTTGCCGCACGTGGTCAACTACGACCTGCCGAACGTGCCGGAAGACTACGTGCACCGGATTGGCCGTACCGGCCGCGCCGGCGCCACGGGCGAGGCCGTGTCGCTGGTCTGCGTGGACGAGCACGACATGCTGAAAGACATCGAAAAGCTCATCAAGCAGACGCTGCCGCGTGAAGTCATCGCCGGCTTCGAACCGGACCCGAACGCCCGCCCGCAACCGATCCAGCTGCGCAGCGGTAATGGCCAGCACCGCAATCCCCGTGGTGGCAGCGGTGGTGGTGGTGGCGGCGGTGGCGGCGGCGGCGGGCGCGGCAAGCCTGCCGTGTCGCGTGCCAGCAACGGCGGCGGTAGCGGTGGCGGTAGCGGCGGTGGCGGTGGCCGTAGCGGCGGCGGCGGTAGCGGTAGTGGCGGTGGCGGTGGCCGTAGCGGCGGCGGTGGCAATCGTTCTGCGGCAGCCCCCGGCGCACGCACCGCTGCACCCCGCGGTGGCCAGCGCCCGGCCGGCAGCGCACCGTCCCGCTCGGGCGGCGGTGGCGGCCGCGGTCGCTGATTCCGCAACATCCTTAACCGTTGTCCCGTTTTCCTGGCTGTCGCGTTGGCAGCCAGGCGTGCAATCGTGCATAATTGCTAACCCCGCCCGCGCTTGTCTCCTTAGTGGCTTTCAGAAAAGTAGCCGCACATGCCCAATCTCGCTGCCAACCTTACCCTGCTGTTCACGGAAATGCCTTTCCTGGACCGCTTTGCCGCCGCGCGCGCGGCCGGCTTCGATGCCGTGGAATGCCAGTTTCCCTACGATCACGAGATCACCGAGATCCGCCGACGGCTCGACGATAACGGCCTGCGCCTGGTGCTGATCAACCTGCCGGCGGGCGACTGGCAGGCGGGCGAGCGCGGCCTGGCCTGCGATCCGCGCCGCCATCGCGACTTTCGCAACAGCGTGTACCGGGCACTGGACTACGCTTCGGCGCTCGGTGTGCCGCAACTGCACTGCCTGGCCGGCCTGGTTCCGTCGGGCATGGACCTGCGCCGCGCCCGCGAAACCTACCTGTTCAATGTCGAGTACGCCGCCAACCTGTGCGGCCCGCGCGATATCCGGCTGCTGATCGAACCGATCAACACGGTGGACATGCCCGGCTATTTCCTGTCGCGCACCGAGCAGGCGCTGGACATCATTGCCGCCTGCGACAGCAGCAACGTGTTCCTGCAGTCCGACATCTATCACATGCACACCATGGGCGAGGACGTGCCGGCGATGTTGCGCCGCGCACTGCCGCATATCGGCCACGTGCAGGTGGCGGATGCGCCCGGCCGCCACGAACCCGGTACCGGCGCGATCGACTTTGCCGGCGTGTTCGCGCTGCTGGACGAACTGGGTTACCAGGGCTGGATCGGCTGCGAATACCAGCCGCTCGCCGACACCCTGACGGGCCTGCAGTGGCGCAGCGGTGTTGCCGCGGCCGTGGAACCGGCTGTTACCTGCCTGGACCCAGCCGCCTGAGTTCCCCCATCCGGGTTCAGCTGTTTGCGTTATCGCAAGCAGCAGTGATTTTGCAGGCGCAAGATGTTCGTTCCGCTCACGCCACGGGAACATCATGCGCCCTCCTCCGCTGCCGCCGTCCCTGCCGCCCGCCGGCCATTCCCTCCTTCGCTTGCCGATATTGCCCGTTCTGGCTTTACTGCTGGCCGTGCTGCTGGCCGGCTGCGCCGGTAACGCGCGCCTGAAGGACGTGCGCGCGTTCGCCGCCGAGGCGCCCAGGCTGAACGGATACCTCGAGTTGAGCCAGCGGTACCGCGACACGTATACACGCGAACAACCCTACCTGACCCCGGCTGCGGACCAACGCGAGAGAGCCATCGACACCAGCCGGCGCGCGGCCTATCCGGACCTGGTGGCGATCCACGAAGCGGTGGTTGCCTACCTGCGCACGCTGGGCAAGCTGGCCGGCGGCGACCGGTTCGATCCGGGCGACCAGATCAAGGAGGTCGCGAAAGGCATCAAGGCGTGGCCCGACACGGGCCTGACCGACCGCCACGTGAATGCCGTGTCCGGCCTGGCGCGGCTGCTCGCACGCGCCGTCACGGGCCCGGCGCAAGACCAGGCTGTGCAGGATGTGTTGCGCGACGGCTACCAGCCGTTGCGCGACGCGCTCGACGCGATGACCACCGTGCTGCGCTACTACGACAGGAACCACGACAACGAACAGGCCATCGTGACCGGCATGCTGGACACGGAAATACCGTTCGCGGACAAGCCGCAGGACCGGCTGGTGGCCGCGCTGGCGAAAGCGCACCGGCAGGAAAAGCTCGATGAATACCGCCTGCTGGGCCGGCGCCACACGCTGGCCGCGCAACACGTACAGGCGATCCGCGAACGCCACGAGGCGCTGTACCGGGAGCTGATGCCCGCCGATCCACAGCCGGCGGCACGCGTCGCCGTCATCCAGGGAGCCACGCCATGAGCCTCACGACCAGGGCTGCCGCCGCCGCTGCCCCCGCCGGCGCCGGTCCGGCCGTTGCCACTGCTGTTTCGACAGCTAATCCCACCGCTGTTTCCACACTGCCCGGCGATATCGAGGCGCTGGCCGACAGCCTGTCCGACAGCGCGGATGCGCTGCACAAGCGCATCATGGCCGCGATCCGCAAGAACGCCACCACGCCAGGCCAGTCGATATCGCATGCCGAGGCGCAGGCACTGTTCGAGCAGGAGATCGCGCTGCGCCAGCAGGCCAACGCGCTGTATGCGGACGCGACCGGATTTGCCGCCAGGGGCCTGGCGATACCGGCCCGCGACCTGCTCGACCTGGCGGCGCGCGCCCGCGAGCGGATCCGTCGCATCGAGCGCGCCAGGGAGCTCGCCGGTATCGCCTCGGCGCTGCTCAATGCCGCCGCCGCGATCGCCGCGCTGAAGCCGGAAGCGGTGGCGCCGGCACTGGAAGACCTGAAGGCGCATCTCGAAGCGTTGCCGGACACCGACAAGACGGCCGCCCACCCTGCCGGCAGCGGGCATACAATGGGGGAATGAACACCCTGACACCCGACCAGCGCGACGCGCTGCATGCGTCCCTAGAACAGCGCATGCTCGCGCTGCTGCGGCAGCTCGCCGGCCGGCCGAACAGCGAGTTCAACCGTACTCCTGCCGTGGAGGAAGTCGAGACCTCTCCCGCCGACAGCGCCAGCAACCGCACGCTGAACCAGCTGGAGGCGGAAGCGGACGAGCTTCGGCAGGCGCAACTGTCGTCGATCCGCCACGCGCTGGCCAAGTTCGGCAGCGGCGAGGACCCCGGCGAGCACGGTGACGCCGGCGACTACGGCGACTGCGAAAACTGCGGCGAGCCGATCGGTTACTCGCGCCTCGAAGCCCGTCCCGAAGCGCGCTTTTGCATTGCCTGCCAGACCCGCCTGGAACAGCCGCGGCGCTGAAAGGCCGCTGCCGCGATGCGGTGCGGTCACCGTTGCCGCCATCCGTGATGTGCGCGGCCACTCCGCCGTACCGGCCTATAATTACCTCATGGGCTACAAGACGATACTGGTTCACGTGGATGAGGCACCGCACTCGGCGGCACGCGTGCTGATGGCGGCCGACCTGGCGTTGCAGCACGGCGCGCACGTGATCGGCGTGGCGCTGACCGGCGTGTCCCGCTTCCTGTACCAGAATGAAGTGGTCGACGACGAGGATCCCAACCTCGCGCAGCATCTCGACGTGCTGCGCGAACGCGCCCGCCGGGCGCTGGCCGACTTCGCGCCGCAATTGCACGCGCTGGGCGTGCACAGTTTCGAACAGCGGGTGCTGGACGACGAACCCGGTGCCGGCCTGGCGCTGGTGGCACGGCATGCCGACCTGGCCGTTGTCGGGCAGGCGCTGCCGGACGGGCGTCCGACGGGCCCGGCGAGCTTTCCGGCCGAAGTGCTGACCGAGTCCGGCTGCCCGGTCCTGGTGGTGCCCTGCACGGCGCGCCCGCGCGGCTCGATATCCGTCACCACGGCCGGCGTGGCGAGTTCCGGCGCGCCCGCGCCCGGCCGCCATGTGCTGATCGCCTGGAATGCCAGCAAGGAAGCAGCGCGTGCGGTGCGCGAGGCACTGCCGCTGCTGGCACGGGCGGAGAAAGTGACGCTGGCCATCATCGATGCCGACCTGCGGCCGGCGGCGTTCGGCGACACGCCGGGAGCGGACGTGCTGGCATGGCTCGCGCGCCATGGCATCACGGCCGATACGCAGGTGCGGCAGACGGCCCGCCAGGGCCTGCTGAAGCGCCCAGGCTATGTCGGCGAGGCGCTGCTGATGCTGGCTGGCGAAGGTGGTTGCGATCTGATGGTGCTGGGCGCCTACGGTCACTCGCGCTTCCGCGAAACGCTGCTGGGCGGCGTCACGCGCACCGTGCTGGAAACGATGACGGTACCGGTGCTGATGGCGCATTGACAAACCTGCCGGGCGCCCGCGGCGCACCGCTGCCTGGCTTGCCTGCCCTGCGGGCACTGCCGCCGCGATCCGGTTCCCCGCTTCCCCGCTTCCCCGCTTCCTCTATTCCTGCCAGTCCTGGTCGCGGATCTTCGCCACCTGGCGCAAGGCCATCCAGCGCCACAGCTGCAGCGCATCCTCCTTGCCGGCCGACATCCGGCGCGGACTAGCCAGCGCGATCTCGCAATCGCGGTCCGACCATTCCTCGAAGCGGATTGCCCCGCCCCGCACCACTTCCATCTGGTACATCAGGCCGTCGTCGTAGCCGAAGCGCAGTACCGCGGAGGGCGCGGCGCCATCCGGACCGCCGCCGTCGCCTTCGTAGATTTCCGACAGCGCCGCCGCCATTTGCGCCTCGGTCGGCGCCTGCACATTGTGGCCATCCGGCCCCGTGAGCTCTACCCATGCGTGTGTCATGCACGCCCCTCCAGAAATAACGCGGCGCTACGGAGCCGGCACCGGTCAGGCGATGCGCCGCGGCAGCGACAGTGGATCGAAGTCTTTCCAGTCGCCGCCGGCGATGGTGCCGTCGGCGCGCTCGATATCGTTGGCGCCCAGCCTGCGCAGCAGTTGCACGGCGCGGTCCTCGTCGCCATCCGGCAAGGCGACGGCGACCAGCATGCCGGACTTGCGCGGCGAGACGGTGTTTTCACCGCCCTGCTCCGCCTCGCCCTTGTCCTTCATGTGCGAGAAGCTGTACAGCGAGCCCACGTGCGCGCCGACCAGTCCACCGACGACCGGGCCGACCGGCCCCGTCAGCGGCACCGTCGCGGCGCCGATGGCCGCGCCGATCGCGCCACCCGTGGCGGCGCCCTTCGCCAGGCCTTCCGGTGAATCCTTGGCCCCCGGCGACAGCGTGCGGTCGCCGCCCAGCGCGTGCATGTCGTGCTGGCCGGGCTGGTTCACATAAAACGAGCTGATACGGTCTTCCGGATAGCCCGCTTCCAGCAGGGCCTGGCGCGCGCCGTCGATCTGTTCCTGCAACTGGAAGTGGCCGGCGATGATGGTTGTCATGATTGTTATCTCCTGCATGAATTGGACGCACTCAGCTTGCCGTGCGCCCCAACGCGGTTCTGTACGTTGACGCACATAGCCTTGCGCAAGTTCATGCTTATCGCTCTGGTAGCGAAACCAGGATGCCAACGGCCCCGGTATCAGGCACCGGCGTTGCCGGCATCGCGCTGCGGCGGGTGCTGCGGCAGCCAGACGGTGAACGTGGTGCCTTCGCCCGGCTGCGAGTGGACGTCGATGCGCCCGCCATGGCGGTTGACGATGCCATACGACAGCGACAGGCCCAGCCCGGTGCCGCTGCCGACCGGCTTGGTGGTGAAGAACGGCTCGAAGATGCGGGTCAGGTGTTCCGGTGCGATGCCGGCGCCGGTATCGGCGATCTCGATCCACACCCAGTCTTCCTGCACGCCGGTGCGGATCCGGATCACGCCCCGTCCGGTGATCGCCTGCACCGCATTGACGAGCAGGTTCATGAATACCTGGTTCAATTGCGAGGCGCGGCACTCCACCAGCGGCAGGTTGCCGTATTCCTTGACCACCGTGACCTTGTATTTCAGTTCGTTGGCGGCGATGGTCAACGTGCTGTCCAGCCCGCGGTGCAGGTCGGCCAGCTGCCATTCAGTTTCTCCCACATGCGAGAACTCGCGCAGCGATTGCACGATTTCCTTCACGCGCCGCAAGCCGTCGATCGATTCGCTGACGAGCGCCGTCACGTCGCCGCGCAGGAAATCCAGGTCGGCGGCCTGCCGCACCGGCACCATCTGCGCCACCAGCGCGGGTTGGCCCGCAATGGCATCGTCGTAGGCATCGATCAGCTGCAGCAGCGCGCCCACATAGCCTTGCAGCGAACTCATGTTGGAATTGACGAAGCCGATCGGGTTGTTGATCTCATGCGCGATGCCGGCCGCCAGTTGCCCCACCGACGCCATCTTTTCCGCCTGCAGCAACTGCTCGTGGGCCTCGCGCAGCTTGCCGATCAGCTGCTGCTGTTCGATGCCCTTCGCCAGCAAGGCCTCTTCCATCGCCTTCCGATCCGTGATGTCGGTCAGCGCGCCGATCACTTCCAGCGGGCGGCCGGCCGCGTCGCGGATCAGCCGCAGCGTATCGTGCATCCACAGGTAGCGGCCGTCCGCCGCGCGGAAACGGTACTCGTACACGCGCTGCCCTTCGGTGAACACTTCGGCCAGGCTGGCAACGATGCGCGGCGCATCGTCAGGATGGATGTGGTCGAACCAGAAATTCGGGTCGGCCATCATTTCTTCCGGCCGGTAGCCCAGCATGTTGAACGCATTGTTGCTGACGAACGTCATCTTGAAGTCGCCGCTGGGCACGGTGCAGTAGATCAGCGCGGGCGTGTTGTCGATCAGGTACTGCAGCCGGGTAGGCAGCTCGGCGTCCTGCCGCGCGGCGGGGGGCGAGGCATCGAAGTCCTCGAAGTGCATTACCAGCTGGCCCAGGCGAACGAGCGGTTGGCCGGCACGGCCGCCGATACCGCAGCCAGCGGCACCGCGGGCAGGTCCGGCTCGACCGCGGGCGGCTCGTCCAGCCACTCGCGCGGATCGACACGGTAGAACTTCGACAGCTCGTCATACAGCGCCGGGTGGCGCTGCGCCAGCTGCCACGGTTTGCCGAAGAACGATTCGGTGGCGACGGCGAAGAATTCGGCCGGGCTGGTGGCGCCATAGTGGTCGAGCACGCTGTCCTGGCTGCCCAGCCAGGCGGCACGGCGCAGGTGCGCAAAGTCGCGCGACAGCACTTCGGACCAGTTGCGGTAGTTTTCCCGGCTGCCCAGGTACGGTGCGCCATTGGTGTGCCCCGATTCGCTGTCGAGCTGGTGGGCGAACTCGTGCAGCACGACGTTCTGGCCATCCCAGGCCAGCGCGCCGCGCTCGGTATCGTCCCAGGACAGCACCACGCGGCCATCCTGCCAGGATTCGCCCAACATCGTCTGGCGGAAGTGGGTCACCACGCCACCCGGTCCCACATCCTGCCGGGCCGCCGCAAATGCCCCGGGATACAGCAGGATCGTGCGCAACGATGGATAAACGCCGGTGGCACGGTTCAGCAGCAGCAGGCAAGCCTGGCCGGCGATGGCGACGCGCATGTCGTCCGTGACGCCGAGACCGGCGCAGCCGACGAACTTCTTCTGGTGCAGGAATTGTTTGACGAGCCGGTGCAACTGCTGCTGCAGGTCCGGGCCCAGCCGTTCATAGATGGGAACGTAGCGGCGCAGCGCAGCCAGGGCGGCCGGCGGCAGGGGCCGGGCCAATGCGCGGCGCAATGTCAGGCGCGGATACAGGAATGGCGCCGCTACCGCCAGCGCCATGAGTGTCAAACCAAGCAATGCGTCCATATTGGCCGTCCATAACGATACATGTCGCCACAGATGGGGAGCGTTGCCGGAGTTTCAATGAAGGCAGGATGATTGGCACATGAGCTGTAGTAGATAAGGATTACTACATGAGCACTACTACATGAGCATTACTACATGAGCACTACTACATGAGACGCAATGCATGAAGACGATGCACCAGACCTGCTTCGTGTGCGTCCCAGCCATGCTTCCGGTGCGCCGGCAACGGCGCACCGCCGTTCTAGATTACTGCTGCGCCTTTTGCAGCGATTGCGGGGCGCCGAACAGCGCGGCCACCAGCGGATCGCGCGTCACGGGGCCGCGGTTCACGCGGATCGCGTAATGCGTGTCGTCCGCCAGGATGTGGAAGTGGCGGCCGCTGCCGGCCATGCTCTGCTCGCGCAGGCTCGGGCGTTCCTTGCGGGGCGGCGTGCCTTCGCGTTTCGGCTGGGCGATCGCGGCCAGGAAGGCCTGCACCCGTTCGGCATCCGGCGTCAGGCGGTAGACGGCCTTGCCCAGGTAGGTTGCGGTACCTTCGATGTAGCGGGCCAGTTCGATCACGCCGGCTTCGCGCAGGTCGCGGATGTACTTGCGGGCGCCGGACGGGGAAAATTTGAGGAACCAGGCGATTTCATCGGCCAGCATTTCATGCTGCTGCAATTCACCGATCAGTTTCTGCATGTTTTCAATGCGGCGCAGCGTTGCCGAGGTGGACCGTACGCGCTCGATCGGCGCCAGCGACAATGCCTTGCGCTCGGTCCCCGGACCCGGGCGCTCCACCAGCGCCAGGCGCGGCTTCGCGGCGGGCTGGGAGGCCATCACATCGCTGTTCGACAGGTCGTGAGAATCTCTGATTGCGTGCATTTGAACACTCCTTATAACGGGTAGCCGGTTTGCGCGGTGCGGGGTCACTGCGCATTCATTGGGGTCTAGATTGCCGTTATGCGTTGTACAAGTCTGTGCGGCAACGAACATAAAATGGTTCAAAGGTTAAAGCCACCCCGCTGTGTTCGAACCGCCACGTTGGCGCCTGAATGTGCGCTCGCGAACAGATCGGCGCCAGTTCGTTGTTTAAAGTGCATCTCGGATCAACCTTAAAGAGAGGACACACCATGAAATATTCCATCCTGCTGGCGGCCATCACCGCCCTGAGCCTGTCTGCCTGCAACAAGACCGAAACCACCGCACCAGCCACCGACACGGCGCCCGCGGCACCCGCAGTGACCGAACCGGCAGCTCCAGCAGCGGCACCAGCCGATACCGTGACGCCGCCGCCTGCCGATACCACCACGCCGCCTGCCGACACCACGGCTCCGGCAGGTACCGGCACCACCCCGGCCGGCACCACGCCGCCGGCCGGCGGCACGACGACGCAGTAAGTCATGCGGCAGGCGGGGCGATAGGTGACGCAATCTGGCAATCAGCGAAGCAGCAAGTACCTGACCGGTTCGCTAATCGGTACCGCCCCGCCCTGAAAACGCGCCAACAGGCGCGTTTTTTTCACGCTGCCCTCCCGTTGGACGGACAGACGCACGCGCAGTTCCTGTTGTACATTGGCGACACATTTGATATAACGCAAGCTTATTGTGCGCTAGCGCACCGAGCCGGGAGTTGCTGCCACAATAAACTTGACGTAACAGCAATGCATAAGCTGCTATTGAAAGTAGAGCTGGCAAAGAAAAGCCACAGCGACTTCTTTCAATATTGCTGTGAAATAAACATCTCTTCAACGCATCAGGAGTTATCAGTGAATAAATCCAACAAGATCGCAATCGCCGCAGCCCTGCTGTGCGCTTCCTTCGCCGCCTCGGCGCAGGATGCCGTCATCAATCCGAACTGGTACATCCAGCCCAGCGTGAACGCGCTGAAGCCCGATTCTGACTGGGCCACCGACAAGACCGGCTATGGCGGCGGCTTGAAGTTCGGTAAGCCGCTGGCGGAGAACTGGGATATCCAGTTGGGTTACACCTACGCCCGCGCCAGCGAGAACGGTTCGCGTTACCAGCAAGAAACGCTGGGCGTCGACTTCCTGTACCTGTTCTCGCGCAAGACCTTCCGTCCGTTCGTGCTGGTCGGCCTGGGTGCCCAGCGCGACAAGGAAAACCGCTTCAACAGCTTCGCCGAGCCGCAGCGCACGTCGCCGTATGTGTCGGCCGGCCTGGGCTTCCAGTCCGTCATCAACGACCGCTGGTCGTTCCAGGCGGACGTGCGCAGCGTGTACGGCTTCATCGGCAGCGACGATTTCCGTCATGACCGTTCGAACAACGTCTACGCCACCGTGGGCTTCAACTACGCGCTGGGCCCAACGCCGCAACCGCCGGCACCACCGGCACCACCGCCAGCTCCGGTCGTAGAAGCGCCGGCACCGGTCGCTCCGCCACCGCCACCACCGGCACGCTTCGAGAAGGTGACGATGTCGGCCACCGAACTGTTCGAGTTCAACAGCGCCAAGCTGAAGGGCGACCAGCCGAAGCTGGATGACATCGTGCGCGTGCTGAACGAGAACCCGAGCCTGACGGGCATCACGATCGTCGGCCACACCGACCGCATCGGTTCCGAGAAGTACAACCAGACGCTGTCGGAAAAACGCGCTGCCGCCGCCAAGGAATACCTGGTGGGCAAAGGCATCGCCGCCGACCGCCTGGCCACCGAAGGCAAAGGCGAATCGCAGCCGATCGTCCAGTGCAACGACAAGAAGCGCGCTGACCTGATCAAGTGCCTGGAGCCGAACCGCCGCGTCGAAGTCGAGCAGATCACGATCGAACGCCGTGTGAACTAAGCAGCAGTAAAACACCCGCGTTCCCGTGGGTCCGGCCAGCAACGACGGGCAGCCAGCCCGTTCCTGCCGAGCCGGATCCACGACGGACGCCGTACGCTAAAAGGGGCCTCGGCCCCTTTTTGTTTATACGGAGCTGAAAATGAACTGGAGAAAGTTTCCCCATATCGCCAGGAAAGTCCCCAACCTGCTGTACTGCGCCCTCATGGAGTGGTTCGACCACCGCGGCAGCAGCAAGGGCGCGGCGCTGGCCTTCTACACCTTGTTCTCGCTCGCTCCGATCCTGGTGCTCGTGATCGCGATCGCCGGCATCTTCTACGGCAAGGAAGCAGCCCAGGGCGAACTGTTTGCGCAATTGCGCGGCATGGTCGGCGCCCAGGGCGCGGAAGCAATCCAGCTGATCCTGGCCGGCGCGCGCAACGAGGAAGAAGGCAAGATCGCCACGATGGTCGCCGGCGCCCTGCTGCTGTTCGGCGCCACCAGCGTGTTTGCCGAGCTGAAGGCCAGCCTCGACGAAGTCTGGCAGATTCCGCCCGTCACCGACAACACGGTGTGGGATACGGTCCGTACCCGGCTGCTGTCGTTCGGGCTGGTGCTGGCGTTGGGCTTCCTGCTGATGACGTCGCTCGTGATCAGTGCCGCGCTGGAGATTTTCCAGCGTTTCTGGAACCGCTACTGGCCGGATGCCACCGTGATGATCACGATCCTGAACCACACCATCAGCTTCCTCGTGATCGCTGCCATGTTCGGCGTGATCTACAAACTGCTGCCGCGTATCAAGCTGGCATGGGAAGACGTGGTCATCGGCGCGGTCGGCACCGCCGTCATGTTCATGATCGGTAAATTCGGCATCGGCGCCTACATCGGCAACAGCGGCGTGACCAGCAGCTTCGGCGCCGCCGGCTCCACGATCGCACTGCTGCTGTGGGTGTACTACTCGGCGCAGATCTTTTTCCTGGGCGCCGAATTCGCCCGGCAATACGCGCTGCAGATCGGCAGCCTGAAACACCATCCGCGCGATGAACAGGGCAAGCTGAAAGTGAAGTGATGCAGTAAACGACAAAACCGGTGACAGGCTCCGGTTTTCGGGAAACATTTCCCGGAAACTGGAGCCTGTCACCGGTTTTCGTGTCACTGGCGTTCGCAGCTTTCGTGGCCGCGCTATTCGCCCAGCAGCTCGGCGACGATTTCCATCCCCTCCACCCTCTCGGCGACGACCTTGACGATCACGATCACGGGCACACCGAGCAGCAGTCCCCACACGCCCCACAGCCAGCCCCAGAACAGCAGGCTGACGAAAACGGCGGCGGCGTTCATGCGGGCGATGCGCCCCGTCATCCACGTGGTGACGAAGGTGCCGACCAGCGTGGCGATGCCGAGCGAGGCGCCGGTGACAAGCAGCACCATCTGCAGCGATTCGAATTGCAGGAACGCGACCAGGCCGGTGGCACTGGTGATCAACAGCGGGCCGAAGTACGGCATGATGTGCAGCAGTCCGGCCACGATGGCCCAGGCGCCGGCGTTTTCCAGGCCGATGGCGCGCAGCGCGATCCACATCAGCAGCGCCAGCAGCACGTTGGTGACCAGCAGCATGAACATGTAGGCCTGGATCGACGTATTGATGTCTTCCAGGATGTGCACGGTGATCTTCTTTTTCGACAGCGACGGGCCGGTCAGCTTGACGAGCTTGCGCTTGAACGTGTCGCCCGACAGCAGCAGGAAGAAGACGAGGAAGATCACCATCGTAGCCTGGGACAGGAAACCGACCAGGCCGCGCGCGCTGACCCAGACCCAGTCCATCACGCGGATGCCGCCGGTCGTGGCGGCATGGCCGGGGGGCGATGCGGTAACCGTCTCCTGCTGGCGCTTGGCGGCGCGGCGCGCGCTGCTGCCCGCCGTGGCCTGTTCGATTTCGTTGGCTACGGCCTGGATGCGCGAGATGGTGCTGGTGCTGGAACCCGTGGTCGAGGCCAGCAGCCGGGAAAGCTTGTGGGTAATGGTCGGCAGTTCCTCGACGATGTTCTGGAACTCGCCATGCACCTTGTCGATGACGACGACCGAGCCGCCGAAGATCGCGCCCGTGACGAGCGTGGCGCCGATGATGCGCTTGATATGCAGGCGTTCGAGCCAGTTGACGAGGGGATTGAGCGTGTAGGCGATGAAGATGCCCAACAACAGGGGCACCAGGAAATTCCTGCCCCACTGCAGCGCATACAGGAAGGCGACGGTGGCGATGATGCCCAGCGCCAGCCCCTTGGCATGGACGTGCAGTGGGAACTGCAGCTTGGACGCGTGCTCGCCGCCTTCCGCTGCATTTTCTGCCGGCGTGGCCGGCTCATGGGAAACGATGTGCGGACGGTCCATTCATGCATCGCGGCCCGGGCCGCCCCGGTGGAGCACCGGGCGGTCCGGCCGCGTCCCGGTTACTTGACGCGGATGTCGTTCTTCACCGACTTCACACCGTTCACGCCGCGGGCGATCTCGCCTGCCTTCGTGATGTCGCCAGGCTGGGCCACGAAGCCGGACAGCTGCACGGTGCCCTTGAACGTTTCCACGTTGATCTCGGTGGCCTTCAGGGTCGGCTCGTTGAAGATCGACGACTTCACCTTGGTGGTGATGACGGCGTCGTCGACATACTCGCCGGTGCCTTCCTTGGTGGCCGAGCCGGCGCAGCCGACGACGGTGAACACGGTGGCGGCAGTGAAGACGGCAGTGGCGATTTTTTGAGCAACGATATTTTTAGCGATCATGGTAGTACTCCTTCTTCGTGTTGTAAAAATGCCCGGAAACGAGCTTCTGACCAGCGGCCAACCTCAATAGCCGAACTGGGATTTCGCAGCCGCGACACACTGGTCTTTGGCCGTGCCGGCCAAGGCATCGCATTTTTCAGCGGCGACCTTGTACTCGGCGATTCGTTTATCCTCGCGCGCATCGCTGCGCGCCTCGATGACTTTCTTGTCCGCCCGCGCATCGGCCAGCGCCGCGGTACGGCTGGCCTTGGCCCGCTCCACGCACACGTCGCGCTCGTTGCCTTCCAATGCGGCGCAACGGGTACGGTCCAGCGCGAAGTCGGCATTGGCGATATCGATCCGCGCCTTCGTGTAGGCACGCAGCGTATTGCGGTACTGCGCCGTGGCATCGGCTTCTGCGCGCACCCGGGCGGCTTTCGCCTCGGCGATGCACACATCCTTCGGGTTGCCGGCGGCGGCATTGCAGCGTTCGCGTGCCGTCCTGTACTCGGCGGCGGCAGCCGTCTTCGCGTTCTCGAACAGCGCTTTAGCTTCCGGCGTGGCCGCCATGGCGGTACCAGCGCACAGGAGCATTGCGGCGATCCGGGTCACGGCATGGAATGCCGCCCTTGCGGTACGCAACGGGCAACGTGCCGTGCTCATTGCCGCTTCGCCTGCCGCCCAGTCTGTCGCCTTGTCTGTCGCGCTGCCTGCCACGACAATTGCCGCCTTCATGCCAATGACTCCGTACCTGTTTTCGATAGATCACAGTGTCCGCTACCCGCGCCCGGCGTTCTGTACGCTGGCGTACATTCAGTGCAAGTTTTGCAACAAAATACACGCGCAATCCAACTGAGCAATTAGCTGAGCAAAGCAACTCCGCAAACCAGCCGTGCAATCCAGCCAGGTAATCCAGCCGAGCACTCAACAGCGCCATCGAACCGGGTCAGGTGCGCGTCCCGCTACAGGCGGCCCGGCCGTGGCTCGACAGGACAGGGTGCGGCATCGCACAGACCCCGGCTGCGCTGCGGGACTAATCTGGCGCCACATCTTCGAGGAGGACTGAACATGAAACCAACTCACGCCTTGAGCGCAGCAATGGTCGCGGTCTCTCTGCTGGCCACGGGCTGCGCCAGCAATTACCCGACCGGCACCAACTACTCGACCCAGGCCGATGCTTCGACCTACGGCACGATCGAGAATATCCAGGTCGTGCGCGTGGATCCCGCTACCAGTGGTGCAGGTGCGGTAGCAGGCGGCCTGGTCGGCGCACTGGTGGGCAGCCAGGTCGGATCGGGCGGTGGCCGCACGGCCGCCACCGCCGCCGGAGCGATCGGCGGTGCCGTCGTCGGCAACCAGATCGAATCGAACCGCAATGCGCCGCACGACATGTACCAGATCAGCATCCGCCTGGATAACGGCGATTACCGCACCGTCAACCAGGACAGTGCCTACGACCTGCGCGTAGGCAGCCGCGTGCGGATGGTGGACGGCCGGGTCTACCGGTATTGACGGCGCGCCGCTGACTGCGCCCTAGACCCCCTGCACGGCTTCCCGGTGCGCTCCCTGCGGCGCACCGCGAACGAGTCCAGGATTTACATTAACAACATAAAGGAGCAACCATGGGCACCATTCTCTTGATCATTCTGGTACTCGTCCTGATCGGCGCACTGCCGACCTGGCCGCACAGCAGGAATTGGGGCTATGCCCCAAGCGGCATTGCCGGACTCATCGTCGTGGTCCTGCTGATCATGCTGTTGACAGGCAGGCTGTAACGAAACACGGGGCGCTGCGGCGCCCCGCTTGCTTTGAGGAGGGAACGTCATGAAACGATCGATCATCGGCGCCATGCTGGCCGCCGGGCTTGCCGCTGGTTTTGCCGGATCGGGCAGTACTGCCGCGGCACAAAGCACCTCGCCCGCCATGGCGCAGCAACAGCAGCGTGAAATCGCCCGCGGCGACCCGGCGCGCTGGATGAAGGGCGACGGCACGGAGCAGGCGCAGCTTGCCACCAAGCGCAAGGAAATCGGCGCGGCACTGAACGAAGCACTGAACGACTGCAAGGCGAGCGCCGGCGCCGAGCGCAAGGCCTGCGTGCGCGAGGCGCGCGAAACCTACAGCCGCGACATGGCCAATGCGAAGGAACTGGTGGCGCAGTCGAACGGGATGGGTGGCGTGTACGACACCGCCGGGCCGTCGGAATAAGACGCCAGGCCGCCCTTCTGTCCCGCTGCGTGTCAGCCCGCTGTCGCCTTGACGCCGAGCGGCAACTGCGGCGCGCCGGCAGCCGGCGAATCGGGCAGCGGCGGCAGTTCGTGCACGACCAGTGGAGTGTCTTCCGACACGTGCGCCAGCCAGCCAGCCGCGCCGATCGCGCGCAGCGCATCGGCATACCCCTGGTTCCAGCGCCATTGCACGGAGCCTTGCGAGAAATTGATGTCCTTCAGCGCCATGTGCCAGTCGTGGCCCGCATAGGGAACGCGGACCACGTGCAGCGTGGTGTCGCAGCCCAGTTCGGCCAGGTCGCGCGCATGCTCCGCACTGCGCTGCTGCGGCGGCATCGATGCGTACAGCTCGCGCAGCTTCTGCTGCAGGCGGCGCGTCTTCACGTAATCGTCGAGGTTGCGCTGCGAACGGGAAGCGAACGTCACGTCCTTCTGCCGCGTCTGCACCTCTTCCAGCGTATCGGGCTCGGGCCCCTGCGCGCTCCACAGGTCGACCATGAAGCACAGCGTGTCGACCGGCCGGTGCGTATCGTCCAGCACGGTCTGCAGCGGCGTGTTCGAATACAGGCCGCCATCCCAGTACAGCTCGCCATCGATGCGCACGGCCGCGAAACCCGGCGGCAAGGCGCCGCTGGCCCGGATATGGTCGGCGGTAATGTGGCCGGGGTCGAGGCTGTCGAAGCTGACCAGGCTCCCGGTCGACACGCGTAGCGCGTTGACGGTGAGACGCATGCCTTCGGGGCTGTTCAGCACATCGAAGTCGACCAGCTCTTCCAGCGTTGCATTCAACTCTTCGGTGTCATAGAAGCTGGCCTGCTCGGCGGGCACCCGCAGCCCGAAGCCGAACGGGCTGAACGGGCGTGGCCGGAAGAAACCGCGGATGCCGGAAACCATCGCCTGCAGCGTCGACAGCCGGATGTTCTGGCGCCGCTGCGCCTCGCTCATCCATTTCGGATCGTAGGGATCGCGCTGCGACATGCGGTCCCAGAACTCCCTGATCCGCTCCAGCCGGTGTTCCTCGCGATTGCCGGCCAGCAGCGCGGCATTGATCGCACCGATCGACGTACCGACCACCCAGTCCGGCGTCAGGCCGTGTTCGTGCAGCGCCTGGTACACCCCGGCCTGGTAGGCGCCGAGCGCGCCGCCGCCCTGCAGCACCAGCACGACGCGCATGCCGTTCGGGTTCAGTGGATGGGAATCCGCATCGCTCAAGCCGTACCTCCGGGAGTTGATGGCATCGGCAGGCATTGTAGCGTGCAAATTCCATGCTTACCGAGAACGCCGCTAAAACGGCCGAGCCGCAAAAAAAACGCCGCGGAATCCGCGGCGTTTCGGGGGCGAAGCGTGATGGCTTACAGCGAACCACTCTGCTTGCGCTTGTAGATCCACGCGCCGAGCGCGGCCAGTACGGCACCCACGCCGATGGCCGGCTTCACCAGGCGCTTGCGCGAGATGAACGAGCCCACCGACATGGCGATCGGCATGATCGTCTTGTAGTTGGCAAGCAGTCCACCGGCGCCGGCTGCCGCCGCGGTGCCGCCGATGACGCCGGCGAGCCGCGTCTGCACCGTGCCGACGGCCAGGTCGACAGCGCCGTGCAGCAGCACCTCGGGGTGCAGCGCCTGCGCCATGTTGTGCTTGCCGGCCAGTACGCCGATGCGGTACAGCTCACCTTCCTTGATCAGCCGCGCCTTCGCGGCATCGCGTGCGGCCTTGCGTTGTACGTCGTCGCTCATCGCATTCCTTTCACAGCAGCATGTCGCGGTCGGCCTTCAGTTCCGCCATCGTTGCCGGCAGCGCCAGCGAACCATCGCGAATCTTGGCCATCGCCGCCTTCACGAGAAGGTAGGCAATCACCACGAAGACCACGGCAAGGATCAGCAGGATCTTCCAGCCCAGTGCGTCCCACAGCAGGAACACCAGGGTCGCGGTGCCAAAGGCGATCGCAAACCACGCCGCCAGGATCGACAGTGCAAACAGCACGGCCAGCCGGACGAGATGATCACGGACCTCCGACAGTTCCGCCACCGCCAGTTCGAGGCGGGACAGGACAAGACGCAGCGCGTTCTTGACCAGGCCCGACAACGAACCGAACAGGCCGGGAGCGCGCGGTTCGGTATGCTCGGAGTGCTCCATGGCGTCTCCCAGTTCCGGGCTTATTTACGGCCCAGGATCACACCGACCAGCAGGCCGACGCCCGCCGCAACGGCGATCGAGCGCCACGGATTCTCCTTCACATACACATCGGTGGTGGCGGCAACCTGCTTGCCCGTTTCAACCGCTTTCACCTGTGCGTCCTGGGCCTTTGCCAGCGCCGTATCCAGCGCGCGCATGCCGCGGCCGCGCAGTTCTTCCGCCTTTTCGCCAGTCAGTGCGGTGGCGGCAGTGAACAGGGCTTGTGCGTCTTTGACCAGGGTTTTCACGTCGTTGTTGACGGTACTGATGTTATTTTCCAGCATGATTAAAAGCTCCTTTTCACAGTGTTGAGTATCAACTTTACAACGGCATGCTCATTCGAGCAAATCGCGCATATCGTCCGCGTGCTCTTCTTCCTCGGCCATGATCCTGACGAGCAGCTGCGAGGTCACGGGATCGGTGTCGCCGATCCTTTCGATCATCTGCCGGTAGGCTTCGATCGCCACGCGCTCGGCAATCAGGTTGGCCCGAATCATCGACTGGACTTCCAGCGAGTCATCGTATTCCGCATGGCTGCGCTCGTGCAGCGTGGCCGGGTTATAGTCGGGCGCGCCGTTCAGCTGTACGATGCGCTCGGCCAGCCAGTCGGCATGCTTTTCTTCTTCGCCGGCATGCTCGAGGAACTCGGCCTTGACGGCCGCATTGTTCTTGCCGCTGACGGTGTAGTAATGCCGCTTGTAGCGGTTGATGCAGACGAGCTCGGTTGCGAGCGCGTCGTTCAGCATCTTCAGCACGGCTTCGCGGTCGCCCTTGTAGCCTGCCGTGACCGGGCCGTCCGACAGGTTCTGTGCGGCGGCGCGGATGGCCGCGGTATCGATACCGCTGGCCTGGGTGGGGGTCGTTTCGGACATGGTGTTCCTTTCGGTGAAATCAGCGACGTGCCTGGATCGGCTTGCCCGGTTCGGACAGCACGATCTCGACACGGCGGTTCAGCTGGCGGTCGCCCGCCGTCTCATTGCCGGCCACGGGATAGGCTTCGCCATAGCCCCGCACTTCCACGCGGGAGCGGTCGATGCCGGCCTGCGACAGTGCGCTGCGCACCGCTTCGGCACGGCGCTGCGACAGTTCGAGATTGTGGGCGGTGGAACCGGTGCTGTCGGTGAAGCCTTCGATCAGCACGGTACGGTCGGTGTTTTCGCGCAGCACCGTGGCGAGCTTCTGCACGGTGGCCTGCCCGCCCGACGTCAGCACGGCCTGGTCGACATTGAACAGCACGTCGCCCAGCGTGATGATGGTGCCGCGCTCGGTCTGCTTGGCTTGCAGCTCGGCCAGTTGCGCTGCCAGGGCCTGGGACTGGGCCTGCGCGCTTTGCGTGGCGGCGTTGGCCTGCTCGGCGCGGGCACGTGCCGCTTCGGCCTCGGCCTGCGCCTGTTCGGCGGAACGCTTGGCCGCTTCGGCTTCGGCGGTACGGGCCTGCAGGCGTACCTGCTCGCGCTCCTGCGATGACTGCTTCAGGTCCACCTCGGCCTTGCGGGCGCGTGCCACTTCCTGCGCGGTGCCGATCTTCTGCTTGGCGACATAGGCCAGCTGGTCGATCTTCTCGATCTTTTCCCGCTCGGCGGCTGCATTGTTGGCGGCATTCAGTGCCGCGGTCGCGTCGTTGAATTCGCGTACCGCGTATTCCTTGACGGCGCTGTTGGCCTGCGCCGCCTCGTAATCGCTGCGCGCCTGGTCGAGCGTGCTGGTGGTCAGCGGCGTGGAGCTACAGGCGGAAAGTGCAATGGCCAGCGACAGCAGCACAGGGGTGAACGTACGTTTCATGGGGCTCCTCCTTACTGTTGTTTGTTGGCGCGGTCGAGTTCTTCGCGCAGCACACGGACGTTTTCCTGCACCTCATTCGCGGCGCTGGTCGCCTTGGCGGAGGTGGCTTTGCTCTGGGCCAGCTTCGCATCGGCCTGTGCCTGCTGCGAAAGGTCGGAGGCCAGCTTGTAGTCCTTGTCCGCCAGCGCGCGGCTGGCTTGCTGCAGCTTCTCGCGGGCAGCCAGCAGTTCAGCGGGCGCCAGCTCGGCGGCGCCGGCCTGTGCGGCATTCTCGACGGCTGCGCGCGATACGGCGACATCGGCGGTGGCCGGGGTTTTCTGGCTGGCGCAGGCCGACAGCAGGACGGCGGTCGCACACAGCATTGGCAAGGTGTAGCGAGGGCTCATTCTTTTTCTCCTCAAAAGTTAGTTGAATCCGACTGGTTTGCGGAACGTAGTGAAGTTATAGCCGAATGAACAACTTGCTATCGGTACGGTGCCGCACATAAGGGAGATGGCCGTTGCAAAGGCGCACTGGAGTGCACGCCAGCGTGCGGCACCGCACACTGTGGTGGCTGCCTTGCCGCGACAGTGCGATGCCGCAGCTTGCAAGGTTAAACTAGGCAATACAAAGGTAACAATTCGTTACTGCGTGCGTTCGCGAACAGTTCGGTTTATACCGTTTTCTTAAGCTCGTTCCATCGGTGCGGACCTAGTGACGCTAGTGCCGCCCCCTTTCAAACGAGGAGCGAGCCATGAACAACCTGACTTCCCCGACGACCGTCCTGTCCGGCATCGTATTGGCGATGCTGGTGGCCTGTGCATCCGTCGACGTGTCGCCTCCAGCCAGCGTGGAGATGAGCGACAGCGCGCTGACCACCAACGTGCGGGCCGGCCTGGCCAGCCAGCCGGGCCTGAATCCCGCCGACATCATGGTGGAAGCGTATGACGGCGAAGTTCGCCTGTCCGGCTTTGCCGCCAGCGCCGACGAGGCCGAAAAGGCGGTGGCGGCGGCACGCAGCATCAGCGGCGTGAAAGTCGTCCGGAACGACCTGAAAGTAAAGTAAGGGCAAGCAGGGTCGAACAGGCAAGTCAGGGTGAAGTCACGGCGATGCCGGCACGACCGGAACGCTCCATCAACTTCGCTGGGCAATTTATGAAGGAGTGCATCATGAACATCAAACAGATCGCAATGCGCCTCACCGTCGCGGGCGCCGTACTGGGCCTGTCGGCATGCGCCAACATGTCGGCACAGGACCGCAACACCGCCATCGGCGCCGGCGTGGGTGCCGTGGCCGGCTCCGCCCTGTCCGGCGGCTCGGCGCTGGGCACCGTGGGCGGGGCTGCCGTCGGCGGCGTGATCGGCAACCAGGTCAGCAAGCCGACCCGCTGACCGCAGCGGTCCACCATGAAAAAACGGAGCCTCGGGCTCCGTTTTTCGTTGTGCTCCAGACGCCGCTTCAAACGATGCACCTCGGACGATGCGCTTCAGACGACGTGCTTCCGGCGATGTGCTTCCGGCGATGTGCTTCCGGCGATGTGCTTCCGGCGATGTGCTTCCGGCGATGCGCTTGATATGAATGCGCCGCCCATGGCTTGCGCTTACACGAAGACCTTGCCCATGCCGATCGCGCCGTTTTCCTTGACCAGTTCATAGCACCGGCAGGACACCGCTTCCAGCCCCGCCGAATCGAGGATCTCGATGTTGCCGCGGCTGTAGGTAATCAGCTTCTGGTTCTGCAGCGCGCTGGCCGCCTTCGTGACGCCGACGCGCCGCACGCCGAGCGCGTGGGCGAGGAACTCGTGCGTCAGATGGAATTTTTCGGACTGCAGGCGGTCGCGCGTGATCAGCAGCGAGCGCGCCAGCCGTGCCTCCAGCACATGGAAGCGGCTGCATACGGCGATCTGGATCGCCTGCGCCAGCAGCGTGTCGGTATAGCGGTGCAGCAGGTGCTGCAGCGATTCCATGCGCGCGAAGCCGTCACGGAAATCCTCGGCGCCCATGCGCAGCACAGTACCGGCGCGCTGCACCACGGCGCGTACCTGCGCCTGGCGGTGGCCGAGCGCGACGGAGGCGCCGAGCATGCCTTCGCGGCCTATCGAGCCCACTTCGAGCGTCATGCGCCCTTCCGCCACGGCCAGCAGCGAGACCAGTGCATCGACGGGAAAGTAAATGAAGGCGATCGGGTGGCCGGGTTCATATAACACCTCGCCCACTTCGGCTTGCACCGGCTCGCACAGGGCCTCGATCTGGACGAGGTCCTCTTCCGGGAGGCTGGCCAGCAAGCGATTACTCACTTGCGGCAACAGGGCCGGATTACTGTGCGCGGTGTCAAAATTCAGGTTCATATTGGTCTGATCGGTTGGCATGTGCACATCTTGTAACGAGGTTAACGTTTCCTTACCGAGGTGTATGTACGGTGACGCACGGAACACCCGCCGGTGCGGCAGGACAATCGTTTCATCGTGCCGGCAACGGCCCATACATACAACGAGGAGTCCAGATGAACCAGCCGAACAACCACCCAAGCACGCCACCCACAAAGCACAACGTACCCGCCATCTTCATCATCGCGGCCGTCATACTGATCCTGTTTTGCGGCGTCGGCATCGCTGCGCTGATGGGCTGGCTGCCCTCCGCAAAACACGCCGGCAGGCCGGGCGAACTGATGACGCCGCCGGCGGAGCAGCTGGCCACGGCGCCCGTGGCACCGGCCACTCCGGCAACGCAGTCGAGCCAGTACGCGGCCGGCGCCGGCACCATCAATGGCACGCCGACCCGCGACCTGACGACGTCCGGCGGTTCGGCAGCCGGCAGCACCGGCGGCTCGGCCGCCGTGAGCGCACCGGTGGTGCCGGCCCAGGAAGAACGCGTGCCGGCCCCGGTACGCGACAAGGCGCTGCAGCGTGAACGCGAACGCGAGCGCGCCGCCGACAAGGCCGCGGAATCGAAACGCGCGGCATCCGTATGCAACGAGTGCGGCATCGTCGAATCGGTCAAGGACGGGAAGACGCGCGGCGACGCCAGCGGCGTGGGCGCCGCCGGCGGCGCCGTGGTCGGCGGACTGCTGGGCCGCCAGGTCGGCGATGGCCGTGGCCGCGACCTTGCCACGATCGCCGGTGCCGTGGGTGGCGCCGTGGTCGGCAACCAGGTCGAGGGCAGCCTGAAGGGCAAGCGCAACTACGAAGTGGTGGTGCGCATGCACGATGGCGAACTGCGCACCTTCTATACCGACTCGCCGGTCTGGCGTGGCGGCGACCAGGTCAAGGTGGTCGAGGGCATTCTCCAGTCACGCTGAACCGTTGTGCTTGTGTCACAGCCCCGCCATCGTGCGGGGCTTTTTTTTGCTTTGTCTGGCAGCGAACAGAAGTTCCTGCTGAGAGAACCCGACAATAAAAGTGCACGCTAAATCACGCGCCTCAGGCGCACGGGGAGAACGGGATGAACAAGGCATTGTGGGGCTGGCTGATCGCCACGGGCTTGCTGCTGGCGCGGATCGCCTACCTGGAACTGCAGGAAGGAAGAATCGATGTGGTAGACGGCGCCGCCGAAGTGATGTCGCTGGTGTTGCTGACGGGCGGCCTGCTGGCCGGCCTGCTCGGCATTACAGGCATGCTGGGGATGCTGGGCTGGGTACCGCGGCCGGGAAAAAAATGAAGAAATGACAAACTTCGTACGGCACCGTACAGAAGCCGGCGGCGCTTCCTCGCATACTGAAATCCATGACGGCGCCAAGCCGGACATATTAAACCCGAGAAGAGAGGACGATCATGCTTTATACAATTGCCGTAGTACTTATCATCCTTTGGCTGCTGGGCCTGGTGACCTCCTACACCATCGGCGGCTTCATCCACATCCTGCTGGTTGTCGCCGTCATCATGATCCTGCTGCGCCTGATCAGCGGACGAGGCCTGTAGCGTTGACGGCACCGTGGCGGCGCTGCATGCATGCAGCGCCGCCCTGTTTTTTGCAGGGTCTACAATGCGAATACTAGGAGGAGAAAAATCATGAACATTCCATATGCAATGCGCAAGGCCGTTGTCGTTTCCGTGGCCGCAGCGATGACCCTCGGCGCCACGGGTTGCGCCAACATGGATACGACGCAGCGCGGCACCGCCACGGGTGCCGGCGTGGGCGCCGGACTGGGCGCCATCCTCGGTGCCACGACCGGTGGCGGCGGCGGCGGCCGCGCGGCCGGCGGCGCCGTACTGGGTGCGGCAGCCGGTGCCGTGGTGGGCAACATCTGGTCGAAACGGATGGAAAGCCAGAAGCAGGCCATGGAACAGGCAACCGCGGGTACCGGCGTGCAGGTCTCGCAGACCGCCGACAACCGGCTGCGGATGGAAATCCCGAGCGACATCTCGTTCGACACCAACCGTGCTGACATCAAGGACAATTTCCGCCCGATCCTGGACCGCTTCGCCACCACGCTGAAGGAAAATCCTGCCACCACGGTGACGATCATCGGCCACACGGACAGCACGGGTTCCGATTCGGTCAACCAGCCGCTGTCGGTGGAGCGCGCCTCGCACACGCGTGACTACCTGGCTTCGCGCGGCGTGTCGCCTGCCCGCGTGGTGGTCGAAGGCCGCGGCGCCCGCGAACCGATCGCGTCGAACGACGACAACAGCGGCCGCGCCCGCAACCGCCGCGTGGAGATCTACGTGGCCGAACCGGCACCGCGTTCCTGACCCGCGGAGGCCGACATGAAACCGTCACGCCTGCTCGCCATGGCCCTTGCCGCCGCCTGCGCGCAGGCGGCGCACGGCGCCGCGCTGAAACCGGGGCTGTGGGAAATGACCAGCAAGGTCGCCGCCGCCAGTCCCGAGACGATGCAGGCGCTGGCCCTGGCCCAGCAGCAGATGGCTTCGTTGCCGGCCGAGCAGCGCCGCGCCGTCGACCAGATGCTGGCCCGGCATGGCGTGACGATGCAGCTGGCCGACGGCGGCGGCGTTAAGGTGAACTTCTGCCTGTCGAAGGAACAGGCGGAAAACCCGCGCCTGCCGTCCGGCCAGCCGGGCCAGTGCACGACGACCCAGTCGCCGGTGCCCGGCGGCCTGAACATCGCATTCAAATGCAGCCGGCCGCCATCGTCCGGAAACGGCCAGGTGATCTTCGAAGGCGACAGCGGCTATTCGATGCGGATGAACGTGGACAGCACCATGCAGGGCCAGGCCCAGCAGATGACGGTGGAAAGCGCCGGACGCTGGGTGTCCGCCGATTGCGGCAGCACGCCGCCGGTGCAGTGACGCCGGGCTTGCAAAGCGCAGGTGGTGCCTGATTCAACCGTGGCCGCCACTGGTGCCTGACACTATTCCCGGACGCTTCATCCGGGAATGGTGTCAGGCACCGGTTTTAGTATCCGAAACCACGTAAACCAATCCCTGCCAAAGACCGGTGTCCGACACCCCGAGGGTGTCCGACACCAGTCCGCGGCACCGGTCCGCATCAGCCGTCATCCCCTGCCCTCAGAACGCGTGCCGCAAGCCCAGGTTGATGGCGCTGCGCCCCTTGCCCTGCTCGCTGAAGTTGCCGACCGTGTACGGCGCGTTGTTCTCGTCCTTGATCTTCGCGTAGGCGGCATAGAACGCCGTGCGCTTCGACATCATGTAGGTCACGCCGGCGGCGATCTGGTTGGCGTCCTGGTTGGCCAGCGTGCGGTCGTCCTTGCGGATATACGACACCATGAACGTGGCCGGGCCCGTCGAGTACGACACGCCGGCCAGCGCATCGTTGCTGCGCGTGGACGGCGATGCCAGCACCAGCGCACCATACGGATTGTCCTGGTCCCACGGCGAGCTGCCGACCCCCTTGTTGACGGCATAGGCAGCATAGACGGTGGCAGCCTTCGACACGTGCATGTTGGCCGCGATAAGCGAATTACGGGACGACAGGTCGACCGGCGTGGTGGCGCCGGCGCCTTGCAGGAAGTTGTTCTTGCGCTGGTGCGCGGCGCGCAGCGTGAACAGGCCGCCCTGGTAGCCGATCGTCGCGCCATACGCGCGATTGCGCGTGGTGCTGAACGCCGATTCGCCGAAGCTGTAGATCGCGCTGGCCGAAAAGCCGCGGAAGGTGTTCGAACGGTACTTGATGGCGTTGTCCGACCGCTTCGTGCCGTTGCCGATCAGGTTGGTCGCGGTGCCGGCGGTGCCGCCGTGGAACGGGTCGGCCACTTCGGACAGCGTTTCATAGCCGACATCGTATTGCCGCCCCACCGTCAGTGCGCCCCAGCGGTTCGCCAGGCCCACGTAGGCCTGGCTGCCGAACAGGCGGCCGCCCTGGTCCGACTGGCCGGTGTCGTTGCGCACGCCCGCTTCCAGCGTGAAAATGGCACGGGTATCGTTGCCGAGGTCTTCCTGGCCGGAGAAACCCAGGACGGAGCCGGTGGACACACCGGGCGAGATCTTCGTGCTGGGGCAGTCGCCGCTCGGGCAATCGTGCTCGGACACGGCACCGGCATCGAGCACGCCATACACGCGGATCGAGGAAGATTCCTGCGCCAGCGTCGCCATCGGGAACAGGCAGGCCAATGCAATCAACTTGGTGTTCATGATTCGTCTCTAGGTCAAGTCCAACGACCGATTGGCTCGGTCCCGCCACCTTGCGTGCTTTCCCGAGGTTTGTTACCTGGGGGTTGCTTACCTAAAGCTTCAAATCCAAAGCTTGAAACAAAATTGCTGGATACGAGGATAATGCCGGCCCGCATCGTCTCTCTGTGCGGAGACTCACAAACTAGGATGCATAGTTCAACCATATACCTGTGCGCGGTCAAAGGGAATCAAAAACTGCAGAGCGATGAAGTTTATGCACGGAAATGACTCATGCACGCGACGCCCGGAATACAGGCGCCAAAGCCTGGGTTCGCTAGCGTACAGACGCGGTACTGTCGAGCGGTATACTGCGGACTTTCTTCACGAAGTGCCCCATGCTTGCCATCCTCGACAGCATCGATGAACAGACGACGGGGGTGGCCGCACTGGTCGATCTCGTCGCCCAGCTACGCCCGCGCCGCCGCGGCAATTACATTCGCGCCGCCGCCAACGTCCGTACCCTCACCCAGCTGCTGCGTGGCAACCCGGAGCATGCACGCCAGTTGCGCGCCTACGTGCTGCGCCTGCTGCAGGCGCGCCGCCACGCCAGCCTGTACACGGAAGTGGGCGTGCTGTCGAACGACGGTTTTTTCACCGAACTGAAGCGCCGCATCGCCTACCGCATTCTGCCGCCCGCGCTGGGCGACGAATACCTCGCCGATTTGCTCGACCAGGTGTTCTACAAGCAAAGCGACTGGCAGTGGATCAGTGCGGTGCCGGCACTCGACTGGCTCGACCTGTTCGACACGATTTTCCACCGGCGCGACCGCACGGTGATGCTGCCGGGGATGCTCGAAGCGATCCGCACCCTCTCCTACCGCGTCGCGGCGGTGGGCCTGGAACCGAAGCTGACCAACTTCCATACCGAGATGGAGGAGTTCGAATCGCCGTTCCTCGTGCAGAACCGCGAGGTGCTGCATTACCTCGACGGCTATGCGCGCCTGATGGCGGGCGAGGACATCACGCTCGACGACCCGAAGCACCTGCTGGTGATGCTCGACCAGTGCGACAGCGTGATCGCCCGCATCCGCCGCAAGGCCCTGGCGCAGGGCACCACCATCGCCCTCACCTATCTGCTGGTCACGCTCACCCAGAGCATCGACCGCATGCGCAAGCTGCTGTTCCTGGTCGACGTATCGGGAGAACTGCGCGCCGCGCCATCGGTCAACCTCGTCACCAACACGGTCGGCACGCAGCCGCAGCGCGTCCCCGTCACCCGGCAGGCCCAGCGCCGCGCCGCCACGCTGGCGATGTCGCTGGAACTGATCGAGGCGCACAACAACAAGTACACGGTACGCGACCTGTTCCGCGACAACATCCACCTGCTGGCCCGCAACGTGACGGAGAACGCCAGCCGCACCGGCGAGCACTACATCGCCGAGAACCGGCGCGAGCTGGGCGGCATGTTCCTGTCCGCGGCCGGCGCCGGCTTGATCGTGGGCTTCATGGCCCTGTTCAAGATCCTGCTGGGCACGCTGCGCGCGGCGCCGCTGGTCGAAGCGTTCCTGTTCTCGATGAATTATTCGCTGGGCTTCGTGCTGATCCACCTGCTGCACTTCACCGTGGCGACGAAGCAGCCGGCGATGACGGCGTCGCACATCGCCGCCAGCCTGCAGAGCCGCGACGGGCGCCATATCGACCCGGACAGCCTGGCCGAACTGATCAACAAGGTATTCCGCACCCAGGTCACGGCCGTGCTCGGCAACATCGCCACCGCCCTGCCGACGGCCTGGCTAATTGCATGGGGATGGCTGCAGCTGACCGGCGAACACCTCGTCACGCAGGGCAAGGCGATGCACTTGTTGCACGACATCGATCCGATCCACACGCCGGCGCTGTTCTATGCGGCGATTGCCGGCGTGTGCCTGTTCCTGGCCGGCCTGATCTCGGGGTATTACGACAACCAGGCGCTGTACACGCGCTGGGGCCGCCGCATTGCCCAGCTGCGCGGCCTGAACGCCCTGCTCGGCGCGGAGCGGACCGTGCGCCTGGGCCGCTACCTGGAGAACAACCTGGGCAGCCTGATGGGTAATTTCTTCTTCGGCATCATGCTGGGCATGGCCAGCGCGCTGGGCTTGCTGCTGGGGCTGCCTATTGATATCCGCCACGTTACTTTCTCGTCGGCCAACTTTGCGACAGCATTGGTCGCGTTGGATCACAATGTGAGCTGGCAACTGGTGGTGACTTCCGTCACCGGTTTCCTGGCAATCGGGGCCGTGAACCTGCTGGTCAGTTTCGGCCTCGCGCTATGGGTGGCGCTGCGCGCGCGCCGCATTCCGTTCGAGCACGGCTTCCTGCTGCTGCGGGCGCTGGGCAGCCGGCTGCGCAAGTCGCCGGTGGACTTTTTCTTCGGGTCGGGGGACATGAAATGAAACATTGGAATCCACGCCGCGCCCTGGCGGTGGTCCTTGCCGGATGGTGCCTGGTGGCCTGCGCGTCGCTGCCGGCCGTCGATCCGGACAAGGCCAGGGAAGCGGCCGCGCCGGTACCGGTCGTCAAGTCGGTCAATGGCGAACTGTCGCCGGCCCGCGCCAAGGCGCTGCTGGCCAAGCGCTGGTCGAAGAACACGCTCGACCTGAAGGCCCAGGCCGCCCTCGAGGAAGCCGCCACCGGCGTGCCGCTCATTGCCGGCAACCAGGTCAAGCTGCTGTTCGACGGCCCTGTGACGATGGCCGAGATGATGAAGGCCATCGAGGGCGCGAAAAACCACGTCAACTTCGAGACCTACATCTTCGACCAGGACGAGATGGGCGACAAGTTCGCCGACCTGCTGATCGCCAAGCAGAAGGCTGGCGTGACGGTCAACATCATCTACGACAGCGTGGGCACGCTGATGGTGCCCCAGGCGTTCTTCGACCGCATGCGCACGGCCGGCATCCACCTGGTCGCCTACAACCCCGTGAACCCGGCCAAGGTCCGCGGCAACGGCTGGAAGGTGAACAACCGCGACCACCGCAAGATGCTGATCGTCGACGGCAAGATCGGTTTCACGGGCGGCATCAACATCAGCGACACCTATTCGAAGAGCTCGCCATTCCGCTCGAAGAGCAGGCCGCGCAGCGAGAAGGACGTGGGCTGGCGCGATACCCACGTGCGCATCGAGGGCCCCGCCGTGCAGGCGATGCAGTGGCTGTTCATCCAGCACTGGACCGGGCAGGACTCGGACGACCTGCGCGAAGCCGATTACTTCCCCACCCCCGTCATCGCCGGCGACAAGCTGATGCGCGTGCTGGGCAGCGAGCCGGGCGGGCAGTACGAGATCTACAAGGCGATGCTGCTGGCGATCCAGGAATCGAAGAAATCGATCCACATCACCTGCGCCTATTTCGTGCCCGACGAGCAGACGGTACAGGCGCTGATCGACGCCGCGAAACGCGGCGTGGAGGTGCGCATCGTGCTGCCCAGCGTATCGGACAGCGGCATGGTGTTCCACGCCGGCCGCGCGTTCTATGACCGGCTGCTGGAAGCCGGCGTGCAGATCTACGAACTGAAACTGGCGGTGCTGCACGCCAAGACCATGGTCATCGACGGCGTGTGGTCCACCGTGGGCTCGGCCAACATCGACCGCCGCAGCTTCCAGCACAACGCCGAAGTCAACGTGATCGTGCTGGGCGACGCCTTTGGCAAGGAAATGGAAAGCGCGTTCCGCGACGACGTGAAAAATTCGAAGGAAGTCACGCTGGCGGCCTGGCGCGACCGGCCGGTGGTGACGCGCGTGAAGGAATGGGCGTCGAAGGTGTGGGATTACTGGCTGTAGGCGGCGGCGGGAAGGGACTGGTGTCTGACATTTTTTCTGGGGCTTTTACCAGAAAATGTGTCAGACACCGGTTTTCTTCAGCCATTCGGCACATCAAGGAACAACCGGTGTCCGACACATTTTCCGGATGAAGCTCCCGGAAAAAATGTCCGACACCAGCCCCGCCCGTCTTCCCTCAACTGCTGGCGATCTGCGGCGCCACGGTTTCGGCGCTGGTGATCGCTTCGGGCATGTCCGGCGTGGTGCCCAGCGGCTGCCACAGGTTGCCGTCGCGGCGGAAGATTTCGATCGTGGCCACCTCGAACGCGGCCGATTCGTCCTTCCAGCCATAGCGCTCGACCTGGATCTCGTCGCCATCGATGCGCAGCACGTTGAACGAATTGGTTTCCCCCCTGCCGCGCGTCGACGTGGCCGTGCCGGCCTGCACGATCAGGGCGGCATAGCCGGCGATCTTGTAGCGGGTGGCGCTGTTGCCGGAATGGCTGGCGTGCAGGTGCCCGGCCAGCAGCAGGTCCACGCCGCATTTCGAGAACGCCTCCATCGCCATCGGCGCGCGGTCCACGAGATCGTCTTCTTCGAACGCCTCGGGCAGGTCGAAGGGGTGATGCGTGACGACGATGCGCGTCAGCTTCGGATCCACCTTCGCCATGCGGTCATGCAGCCGGTCGATCTGCTCGCGGTTGACGCGGCCATCCTTGATGGTCAGCGAGCGCGCGGTGTTCAGGCCCATCACGGCGATTTCCTCGTCGACATATTCGGGGGCCAGGTTTGCCGTGATGTAGCGCCGGTATTTCGTCAGCGGCGCCAGGAAGCGCGCCGCCACGTTGTACAGCGGGATGTCATGGTTGCCCGGCACGACGATCTGCGGTTGCGGCAGCGTGTCGAGCCAGGCCCGCGCCGCCTTGAACTGTTCGCTGCGGGCGCGCTGCGTGAGGTCGCCCGACACGACCACGACGTGCGGCTGTACCGCCTCGACCGTGGCGCGCAGTGGCGCGAGGAGCCGCTCGTCGACGCGGCCAAAGTGAATGTCGGACAGGTGCACGATGGTTCGCATGCTTTCTCCTGGTTAGCTTGGGACCATGACGGTCAGTGCGCCGGGGCGCGAACGGTAGTCGAGCGGCGGCACCATCAGCGTCACTTCGCCATCGGTGGCGACGCGCACCATCCTGCGCCGGGTGTCGATGGTGAGCTCGTCGGCCAGCAGCACGTCGAAATCGCGGGCCTCGGCCAGCCGCCCGACCAGCGCATGGCAGGCCAGCCGCGCCAGCCCGAACCGCGTGGGCCGCTGCGCCACGTACAGGCTGAGGTGCCCGCCATCGAGCCGCGTGCGTTCGCCGATACTGAGCCCCTGCATCGTATAGGCATTATTGCCGATGAAGACGAAAGGGGTGCGCCGCGCATGCTCTTCGCCGTGCACGTGCAGCCGCAAACTGAGAAACGGGTAGCGGTGCAATGCCGCCAGGCTGGCCCAGCAAAATGCCAGCCACTTGCCGCGGCCGAGGCGGCGCTGCTGCTTTTCGCGGTCGCGCACGATGTCCGGATACAGCCCCAGGCTGGAGTTGTTCAGGAAGATCCTGCCGTTGACCTCGCCGACGTCGACCGCCACCGGCCGGCCGTGGGCGACCGTGGCGATGGCGTCGTCCAGCGCCAGCGGAATGCCCAGGTCCTTGGCAAAATGATTCAGCGTACCCAGCGGCAGCACGCCGAAGCGTGCCGGGCTGCCGGCCAGCACCGAGGCCACGGCGTTCATCGTGCCGTCGCCGCCGCCGGCCACCACGAGGCCGATGCCGTCCTCTAGCGCCTCGCGGGCCACGCCGATCATTTCCTCGCCGTTGCCGGCCAGCGTCACGTCGGCGTCGACGCCCACGGCCGCGAACTTGTCGCGCAGCGCCGTCGCCTGGCCGCCATCATGCCCCTGCCCCGCCGCCGCATTGACGATCACCGCTGCCTGCGTCATTACTCGTCCCGGCGTGCCAGGCGGCGGCGGCGCAGCGTGGACACGGAGGCGATGCAGACTGCCAGCCAGCCTGCGCTGTAGGCCATCGCGGCCAGCACGTCGGACACGTAGTGCGCACCCAGGTAGACGCGGCTGAACGCCACCAGCAGCACCATCATGGCCGCCAGCACCATCGCCGTGCAGCGCCGCCGCCAGCTGGGCGACGTGGTGAAGACATAGCAGGCAATAAGGCCATAGAACAGCGTGGAGGCCGACGTGTGCCCGCTGGGGAAGCTGTAGGTGGAAAGTGTAAGCAGCGGTTCGTCGAACATCGGCCGCGGCCGCGCGTACACGTTCTTCAGCAGTACGTTGATCAGCATGCCGCAGGGGACCGTGATGGCGACCGACAGCAGCCAGTACTGCGCCTTCCTGCGCCAGAACCATACCGCCAGCAGGGTCGACGCGATCGACATGCCGACGATGCCATGCAGGTGCGTAATGCCCAGCATGAAGGTCGTCAGCGGCTCGAACGCATGGGTGTTGAACCACTGCGCCACGTGCACGTCGAAACGGGCGATGTCGTCCTGCTCGCCGACCTCCTCGGCAATGTCGCGGAATATCGCGACGGCTGCGACCAGCATCGCCAGCCCGGCCGTCATGTGCAGGCCGAACTCGCCGCCCGGCGTGATGCGGGCTTCCAGGAAGCGCAGCAATTTCGAATAGGCAATCCGGCTCATCGGTTTAGCGCATTTGCAATGGGTAGACAAAAAACCTGTTTTTTCATACAGCCCTGTGTTTTTGTACAGTAGTTATGTTAAGCTTCTATCCAGTAGGCAGCGCTCGGAAAGCACCAGGAAACAAGTCGGAACTTATTCCACGGGCATACGACTGACACTGCAACTCTTTGTTTATTTGATCCTTTTTCGATAAGGAACTGTCATGGCAACCATCGACTACGACCCTCGCCGTCTCCCTTCGCGTTTTGAATCGCGTTTCGGGCTCGAGTACGCTCCAACGTCCTTCCTGGTGCGCTTCGGCAAGCGCGAGATGCTGGTATGCCGCGACTTCCGCAAGCGCTTTTACGCGGTCAATCCGGTCATCGAATGCGATACCGGCGTACAGCCGGGCCATATCGAAATCCTGCTGTTCGGCCGCTGGCTGTTGATCTTGTCGAAAGCACAGTAATCGATCTGTGCAGTGTCGCACAATGGTCGCCACTGTGCGGCCGTAACCGGTCACGGCGGACGTGACCAGCGCGCTGGGGCATGGCGGTCCCTCTTCACCCGCCATGATCGAACATACCGCAGCGCGCGGCCGGCAGACGTGCCGGTGGCCACGTCCGGGCGTGACTTGAGATGGTGGGATGAGACGGGCAAGCCGGTGCAATGCTGGTGTCCGATACCTGCGTTGCACCTTGAAGGGTATGCACCTTCAAGCAACTGCACCTTCAAGCAACTGCACCTTCAAGCAACTGCATCTTAAGCAACTGCACCTTCAAGCAACTGCACCTTCAGCATTTTTCAGGCCTTGGCGGCTACGCCCAAGCTGTTTGTCGCAATCTTGCCGACATCGCGAGATGGCGCCGCTTCCGGCGGCACACTGGCGGCATTCGCTTCTTCCAGGCCGCCCTGGCATTCCGCCTCGTGCATCTCGCGCAGCAGCACCAGGGCGCGCATGTCGTGCATTTCCAGTGCGCGCTGCAGCGTGGTGGCAGTGATGCTGGCGTCGTCCACGACGTCCAGGAAGCTCTCCTGCATGCTGTCGAGGAGCCTGGAAGCAACCCCGATGCTGTCGAACATGCCACCGACATCCACGCACAGTTCGCGCAACAGCCGCAGGGTGCGCTTGGTGGATTCGAGGTCGTTGCGCATGCCGCCATCCATGTCGAGCAATTCGGTGCGCGCATTCTCATGCTGGGACAACTCGGTAATCGTTTCGAGCCATTGAGTGATACGCCCGGCAACGCGGGAGATGCGCACCGTTTTGCCACGCATCATCAGGCAGTATTGCAGGCATAGCAGCCACACTGGCACGCGTGCCAGGAACACGGGCAGGCCGGCGCTGCGCAGCCACGCTTCGGCGCGCTTGAACCGGCGCAGCATGCCGCCAATGCTGGCTAAAAGCGGATCCTGATGCATGGAAAGTCCCCTTGTTATACGGCAACACACGTTGCGTTGCCAATACTTCGCAGTATAGGCAGAGGACATCGGGGAATGCTCAGCAGGAGATTTGATGCACCTTAAAAGTCGCGCCAAAAAATGTGCTTGTTATCTTTTTCGCAATACGCTCACTGGAAAGCTCCCGGTGAGGTGCCGGCCGGTCCGAGTTCGCACGGCCGGCCGTCCTGCGCGGGCCGGACGCCGCTCACCCGTCCGGCCCGCGAAGACCATGGGTCAAGGCTTGCCGCCATCCTTGCCCAGCGTGCCCGCCACCGCATCGGACAGCTTGTCGCCATGCGGCCCTTTCGCCGCGTCTTCCATGCTGCCTACCTGGCGCGCCTGGTCGGACTGCAGGTCGAAACTGACTTCCTCGGCGACTTCGAAGCGTCCATCCGCTTCGTCGCCACCGGGCAGCAGGCCTTCCGAGCGCGCTCCGCCGGACTGCTCCGTTGCGCGCTGGGCATTGCCGGGCACGCCCTCCGAACTGGAACCCGTGCCGCTGCCCTGCTGCTGGTTACCCTGCTGCTGGTTACCCTGCTGCTGGTTACCCTGCTGCTGGTTACCCTCCTGCTGCTGGTCGCCCTGCTGCTCGCTGCCCTGCTGCTGATTGCCCTGCTGCTGGTTACCCTGCTGTTCGCTGCCCTGCTGTTGATTGCCCTGCTGCAGGTTCCCCATGTGCTGGTCCACGGCGCGGCTGTCCTGGTCGCGTACGGTGGCTGCCTGGCCGCGCGGTACCGGATCGGCGCCCATCGTGGGGCCGCCGACCGAATCGTCGAGGCCGCTGCCCATCGACTTGCCGGCGCCCGGTGGCGGCGGCAAGTTGTAATCGGCCCCATGCGGCACTGCGTCGCCCACGATTTTCTTCACATCCTCGGGCGGCACCGTATCCGGCAGGTGCGTATGGATCGGTGGCTGCTGGAGCCGGTCTTTGTCGTCGTTCTGCATGATGCCTCCTTGTTATCCGAAAGGTCATCTTAGCCCAACGCGTTTTTTCGCCGCACAGCATTGCCGCGCTCCAAAACGTGTGGGCGGTGGGGCGCGATCGGCGTTACAGTCGGCTCATGAGTTTGATTTCCGCGCTGCCTGCCGTGCCAGGGGCGATCGACCCTGTCACGGACTGGCCTTATCTCGAGATGCTGACCCGCTTCGCGCTGGCGCTGGCGCTCGGCCTGCTGATCGGACTCGAGCGCGAACGGCGCAAGAAGGAAGCGGGCCTGCGCACCTTCGGCTTCATCGCGGTACTGGGCGCCGTGGGCGCGTCGCTCGGCGACACTTACGCGTATATCGTGCTGATTCTCACCGGCCTGCTGACGATCTTCCTGAACCTGCAGGACATGCGCACCCACGAGGGCACTGAGCTGACGACGTCCGCCGCCATGCTGGTCACCTGCATCGCCGGCATCATGTGCGGCAAGGGCCACACGCTGACGCCCGCTGCGATCATGGTCTCGTCCACCGCGCTGCTGGCATGGAAGGACATCCTGCAAGGCTTCTCGATCGGCCTGACCGAGCGCGAACTGCGTTCCGCACTGCTGCTGGCGATCCTGGCGATCGTCATCTATCCGGCACTGCCTACCGGCAGCATCGGGCCCATGGGCCTGATCCAGCCGCGCGCCGCCTGGGCCACGGTGATCCTGATCGCCGGCATCGGCTTCGTCAATTACGTGCTGTGGAAAGCGTTCGGTGCGCGCGGCGTGACGATCGCCGGCTTCCTGGGCGGCCTGGTGAACAGCAGCGTGACCGTCAACGAACTGGCCTCGCGCGTTACCGGCAGCGCGGTGGGTGCCGTGGCGGCGGCCGCGTATCGCGGGATCCTGCTCGCCACCGTGGCGATGGTGATGCGCAACGCCGTGATCCTCGCGCTGCTGGCGCCGGCGGTAGCGGTAGCGGGCATCGGCGCCTTCGCCGCGATGCTGGCGGCCACGGCATTTTTCGTGTTCGTGCGGCGCCACCCGGCCGCACCGGAAATCAAGCCAGCCGAGGAAGCGCAGGAAAACCAGATCGTGCTGCCGTTCTCGCTGTGGAGCGCACTGAAGTACGGCCTGATCTTCCTGCTGCTGCACATCGTGGGCGTGCTGACGCAGAAGTACTTCGGCAACGTCGGCTTCTACGTCGTCAGCGCGCTTGGCGGTACCGTGTCCAGCGCCAGCGCGGTGGCGGCAGCGGCGAGCCTGGCCGCCGAAGGCAAGCTCGAACTGGACGTGGCCGCCACCGGCGCGATCCTCGCATCGCTGGCCAGCGTGGCGATCAACCTGCCTTTCGTGCTGCGGGTACCGAACCGCCGCTTCGTGGCGTCGATCGCCGTGGCGATGAGCGTCATCGCCGCGGTCGGGCTGGCCGGCCTGCTGCTTGGCGAGCCGCTGGCACGTTTCGTGACGGATCACTGGCCGCAACTGACGCAATTGCGGTCGGGGCCGCTGGGTCCGGCACCAGGCACCGCCAGCCTCTTGCAGCCATGATGCAACCCGCTTGAGTTTTTTCAATTCCGCCGTACTGCCGCGCCCATTGCGGGCCGCTCCATCCTAGACTGGAAGCCTTCTGCGCTATTTCCGGAGGCCGTCATGTCGAGAACATTCCTGTGTGCTTTATTGGCCGCCTGCGCGATGCCGGCCCATGGCGAAACGTGGCACTTCGCGTACCAGGGCTTTCATGATTCGATCGCCGGTGCATTCCTGCCCGATCGCAAGCTGACCGGCAGTTTTGTCGGGCAGGACGCCGATGGCGACGGTGCGCTGGTGCGCGCGGAAATCACGTCGCTGGTCGTGGAAGGCGTCGATTTCATCGCGTGCGAAAGCCACAGCAACGAGTACTACCACTGCAGCACGGAAGCCTTCGCGTACCAGGACGGCACGCTGTCCTTCGCCGTTGGCCAGCACGGCGGCGATCCCGAGGGATGGATCGGCGGCGGCCATTTCTACACGTCCGGCGAACGCGAGTGGCGCTACGCATACCGGCTCGATCATTACGAGGAATGGGAATATCACTGGACACCCCAGACAACCTTCGTCATCAGTTCCGCGCCCGAACCCGGGACCTGGGCGCTATTGCTGGCAGGGCTGCCACTGATACTGCATGCGGTCGGGCGCAAGCGGAAATCGCCGTGAATCGATTGTCGGGCCGCGCCGGAGGCGTGTAAGCTTCCAGCCGGAGGTGACCATGCAGAAGACCATGCAGAATGAACGCCGAACCCGGCCGAATGAACCGGTGGCCGAAGCCGTCGACGCCACCGTGGAACTGATGCCGAACATCAGCCGCTACCAGGCCGCGCTGGTCATGGCGCGCGACGGCGTGCCGAAACCGGTGATCCGGCGCGTGCTGGACGAACCTGCGCAGCGGCGGGCCAGGGACAGGCAGCACAAGCAGCAGGAATGCGATGGGCAGGACCAGCAGGGTGATCAGGCCGGCCAGGACAGGCAGCACGGAAAGGACGCGTAGATCCAGTAGCGGGCTTCCTTGCCGGCCCCTGTCGGGCCGGTCTTTGTAACGTCAGTTCCGATCGCCCAGCGCACGTTCCGCCGCGGCCAGTCCGTGCAGCGCCGTGGTATCGAACAGCGGCACCGCCGCGTCTTCCGCGCTGACCAGCAACGATATTTCCGTGCAACCCAGGATGATGGCTTGCGCCCCGCGCGCCGCCAGGCCCGCCATCACGCAGCGGTAGGCTTCGCGCGACGCGGGCTCGATGCGGCCCTGGCACAGTTCGTCGTAGATGATCCGGTGCACCAGCTCGCGTTCTTCCGCCGGCGGCACCAGCACCTCCAGGCCACGGCCGGCCAGCCGCTCCCGGTAGAACGGCTGTTCCATCGTGAAGCGCGTACCCAGCAGGCCGACGGTCCCGGCGCTGGCGCGCACGACCGCCTCCGCCGTGGGATCGGCAATGTGCAGCAGCGGGATCCCGACCGCGGCCGTGATCGCATCGCTCACGGTATGCATGGTGTTCGTGCACAGCACAAGGAAATCCGCCCCGGCGCGCTCGAGCGCAGTGGCGGCGTGCGCCAGCGCTGCCCCGGCCGCCACCCAGTCGCCGGCGTGCTGCAAGGTCGCGATCTCGTGGAAGTCCACGCTGTACAGCACGATCTTCGCCGAGTGCAGGCCACCGGCACGCTGCTGGACGGTTTCGTTGATCAGCCGGTAGTACGGTACCGTGGATTGCCAGCTCATTCCACCGATCAGGCCGATTGTTTTCACGTACGCTCCTCACAAAATGCCATCGTAAGGCAAGCGCGGGCGCAGGAGCAGTACAGCGCACGGCATTACTGTACCGGTGCGCGGGCCGGTACATGTTCGCCCGGATAAGGCCACGGATTGCCACCGCTACTTACATAAGCATATCCACAATCGGTACTTGGCTGTCCGTTACCCAGGCAATAAGATTGCAGTCTGCCAAGACCATGCAAGGATTCCGATGCTCCGCCCCGTTACCCCGAACCCGCCGCCGCGCCGCGGCGCCCTGCCCTGCGCCGTCATGCTGGCACTGCTGGCAATGTCGTCGCCGGCAGCGCACGCGCAAACAGAACCGGCCAGTGCCGGCGCGCCAGGCGCCAGCGCGGCCGCCATCGACCAGGTCACGATCGTCGGCTCGCGCGCCCGCAACCGTACGGTGTTCGACAGCGCCGTGCCGATCGACCGCTTTGGCACGCGCGAAGTGGAAAACGCGCTGTCCGGCGGCGACCTTGGCGCAGCCTTGCAGGACCTGGCGCCATCGATCAACTTCCCGCGTATCGAATCGAGCGGCGCCGCCGACTCCGTACGCGGCATCCAGCTGCGCGGCCTGGCGCCCGACCAGGTACTGGTACTGATCAACGGCAAGCGCCGCCATGCCGGCGCGGTGCTGGACACCGAGAGCAGCTTCGCCGGCATCGTGCCGGTCGACGTCAACGCCATTCCGCCCGGCGCGATCGATCACATCGAGATCCTGCGCGACGGCGCCGGTGCCCAGTACGGCAGCGATGCCGTGGCGGGCGTGATCAACATCGTGCTGAAGAAGGCGCGTACAGGCGGCTCCGCCTCCATCGGCTACGGTGCCAACCGCACCGACTTCAAGCCGACCGGCGACACCAAGACGGATGGCCACACGACCATCGTCAGCGCCGACTACGGCGTACCGGTCGGCGATGCGGGCTACTTCCGCTTCGGCGCCGAATACCGCGGCCGCAACCCGACCAACCGGGCCGGCCCCAGCGATGCCGGCTGGACCTCGTGGAACGCCACGCCGGCCGACCTGGCGCTCGACGGCCAGGTGGTTTTCAAGTCGGGCGATTCGGAACAGCGCAACCGCTACGCGTTCTACAACGCGCTGGTGCCGCTCGCGGACGGCATCGACGCCTACTCGTTCGCCACCATCAACCAGCGCAAATCCGACGGCAGCGCGTACTTCCGCTATCCGGGCGATCCTTCGAACGTGCCGGAGGTCTACCCGAACGGCTTCCGCCCGTCGACCAAGGGCGACATGACGGACGTGAGCGTGGTGGCCGGCCTGCGCGCCGCTGTCGGCGGCTGGAACTTGGACCTGAGCGCGCGCCACGGCGGCAACGAATTCGATTACGGGCTGGCCGATTCGGTCAATGCCTCGCTGGGCGCAGCCAGCCCGACGCGCTTCCACCTGGCCACGTTCGATTTCGACCAGGACGCCATCAACGCCGACCTCACGCGCCAGTTCGATCCCGGCATCGGCGCACCGGTCCATGTGGCGATCGGCGCCGAGTACATGCACGAGACCTATACCAGCTCGCCAGGCGATCCCGCGTCGTACGCCGCCGGTCCTGTCGCCGGCGCACCGCCGGGCGCCCAGGCCGGGCCGGGCCTGCGCCCCCAGGACACGTTCGACGGCAGCCGCTCGGTACGCTCGCTCTATGCCGACATCGAAAGCGATCTCACGGCGCGCCTGCTGGTCGGCGCCGCCGCCCGTTATTCGGATTACAGCGACTTCGGCAACGCACGTACCGGCAAGCTTTCCGCGCGCTACAAGGTCACGGACACTTTCCTGCTGCGCGGCTCGCTGTCGAACAGTTTCCGCGCGCCGGCGCTGGTGCAGACGGGCTTCCGCTTTTCCACCCTCAACTTCAACAGCGACGGCACCGCCTTGCAGACGGCCGCCCTGCTGCCGGCCAGCGACGCCCTGGCGCGCGCGTTCGGGGCCGAAAACCTGAAGCCGGAAAAGTCCACCAACCTGTCGCTGGGCGCGGCGTGGCGCCCGCAGCGCAACACCAGCATCACGGTCGATGCCTACCGCATCAAGCTGCGCGACCGCATCACCCGCACCAGCGACCTGCAAAGCGATGCCGCCACTGCCTGGCTCGCGGGAATCGGCCGCAGCGATATCCAGTCCGTGGCCTACCTGGCCAACCTGCTCGACACGGTTACGACCGGCCTCGACGTGGTGATCAACCACGACCTGCCGCTCGCCGGCGGCAAGCTGGACCTGAACGCCGCCCTGAACCTGAACAGGACGCGCATCGACAGCGTGCACCAGGCACCGGCCGCGCTGGCACGGATCGATCCCGGCCTGACGCTGCTGACCGAGAACAGCCTGTTCCGGATCCGCCACGCATCGCCGACATCGAAACTGGTGCTGGGCGCCGACTGGCAGGCCGCGCGCTGGGGCGTGCAGGCACGCGCCACCCGCTTCGGTTCGCTGAAGGATTTCTCGTACGACGACGAAGCGGAACTCATCGACGGCGTGCATGCGCAGCGCTTCGGCGCCGTGTGGGCCGTGGACGTGGAAGCGCAGTACCGGCTGACGAAGCAGCTGACGCTGGCCGCGGGTGCCGACAACCTGTTCGACCGCTACCCCCAGCGCGTGCGCGAAACGAACAACGCGACCTATGGCGGCGCCCTGCCCTATAACTTCATCAACCCGATCGGCCTGAACGGCGCCTATTTTTATGGCCGCGTGCGCTACACCTTTTAATGAGATCCCATGAAACTGCATAAACTGTTGACCGCCTTCTGCTTCAGCGCGCTGGTCGCTTCGTCGTCGTACGCCTTCGACCGGAACGCACTGGTGCTGATGACCGACTTCGGCACGTCCGACGGTGCCGTGTCCGCAATGCGTGGCGTGGCTTTCGGCGTCGATCCGGCGCTGAACGTGTCCGACCTGACGCACGACATTCCCGACTACGACATCTGGCTGGGCGCCTACCGCCTGTACCAGACCGCCAATTACTGGCCGAAAGGCACGGTGTTCGTCAACGTGGTCGATCCCGGCGTGGGCACGCAGCGCAAGTCGGTCGTCCTGAAGACCACCGCGGGCCGCTACTTCGTCGGCCCCGACAATGGCCTGTTCACGCTGATCGCCGAACGCGACGGCGTCGCCGAGCTGCGCGAGATCGACGAGAACGTCAACCGCCTGGCCGGTTCGGCCGAGTCGTACACCTTCCACGGCCGCGACGTGTATGCCTTCGTGGGTGCGCGGCTGGCATCGGGCGCCATCACGTTCGAACAGGTGGGCCCCGTGCTGCCGAGCGCATCGGTAGTGAAGCTGGCTTACCAGAAAGCCGTGCGCAATGGCGACGTCATCCGCGGCATCGTTCCCGTGCTCGACGTTAAGTACGGCAATGTGTGGACCAACATCCCCAAGGCGCTGTTCGAGGAACTGAAGATCGGCGTGCACGATCCGGTACAGGTGCGCTTCCTGCACAAGGGCAAGCAGGTGGCCAAGGTAGTGGCGCCGTTCGAGCACACCTTCGGCGGCGTAGCCAAGGGCAAGCCGCTGGTTTATCTGAACAGCCTGCTGGAAGTGGCCGTGGCGATCAGCCAGGGGAAGCTCGCGGATCAATACAAAATCGAATCGGGCGTTGATTGGGAAGTGGAAATTAGTAAGGCACCGGTGAAATAACGCGGGCTTGCACGGCGAATCAAAACACGCCACGCCTGCACTCGCCATGCAGGCGTTTTATCGAGCGAATATCATCACGCTAGTTAATATTATTATTTTGACATTAAAAATAGAGAATGCTAGCGTAGCTTTCCATTTTCCCTTACTGGAGAGTTATATGTCGCTAAAAGATCTTTCAGGAAAAATAAATACACGAAATTCAATATTTTGCATAGTCTTGGCAATGTTTGGCATTCACCAGAATGCCCTGGCGAATGCCACCGCCAACGCATCGGCTTCCAATTTCCGCTATACGCTGACGGACCTGACTCCCGATGACGGTATCGCGCCCAGCCTTTCCTGGATCGCTTCGCCGGATTATGGCTACGCACACCTTTACGGCATCTACAGGGGTTCGGTTTTATTTCCCACGCGACCGGAAGACGATGCGCCGGTAACGGGAGAGTGGGCGGATGGCGGGGATGCCATGTCAGCGCGAATCGAAGGTGCGACCCGGTTGGACCGTACCGCACTCAACGCCTCCGCGACGAGCGCCGGGAACCAGTACATTGGCTTTAATACAGAGGCCCTGGCCCAGTCTCAAATCGGTGCTTTCGTGCTTTCTCCCGGGTCGGCGGTGTCGTTCATGGTCGACTACGAGGTCAATGGGCTGATCACTGACAGCCTTCTCGACTACAGCTTCGCTGGAGCGGAAGCGCGCATGTTAGGGGAGCTTTACGATGCCGGCGGCATCGACGGGGGAATCGAGCAGGAAGAGGCCAACACATTCGCGCTCAATCTCACGACAGATGGCCAGGTACGAAGCGGCACGCTGTCCATCACGTTGTCCAACGCTGCCGATCTCTACAGCGAGGGAACGGTACGCTTCGATGCGAACGCCTACGCACAGGCGGTCATCAATCCTCCACCCATCCCTGAACCGTCCACTTACGGGATGTTCCTCGCCGGCCTGGCGTTGATTCCCGTGCTGCGCAGGCGGATGCGGTAACGGACAGGCGGGCTGCGTGGCAGCCGGTGCGGGAGATGCGACAGCCGCCGTGCGGTGCTGTATCATCCCCGCCCTGCTCAACGAAAGCCCCACATGCTCATCATCACCATCAAACAGGGTAAGGAAAAAGGCCTGCTGGCCGGCGACCCGTACATTTATGCGTCCGCCATCGACAAGGTGGACGGCAAGCCGCAGGAGCGCAACAAGCCGGGCGCCACGGCGATCGTGCAGTCGTCGTCGCGCCAGTTCCTGGCCCGCGCCGCGTACAACGCCAAATCGCAGATCGCCGCCCGCGTGTGGACCCTGCGCGAGGATGAACCCGTCGACCATGCCATGATGAAGCGGCGCGTGCAGGCCGCCGTGGCTCGCCGCGCCAACGCGCTGCGCACGGCCGATCCGCAGGCGCTGGTACAGCTGGTCGATGGCGAGAAAGATGGCCTGTCGGGCCTCGTGGTGCAAAGCTATGGCGGCACAGCCGGCTATCTGGTCTGCCAGTTCAACTCCGGCGGCGTCGAGCTGTGGAAGGTGGCAGTGGTGCAAGCGCTGCTGGCGGCCACCGGCTGCCCGAATGTCTATGAGCGCTGCGATATGCTGCTGCGCAAGGGTGAAGGCCTGCACGTTGCACCGCGCGCACTGGCAGGGGATGAGCCGCCGCAGCGATTGATGGTGCGCGATGGCGCGAAGCTGCTGCCGATGGACATACGGACGGGGTTTGTCTATCCAAGGTGAGACAGGACAGCGACTGGCGCATATAAAACAGTCGTATCGCTGGCTGCATTTTATGGTGAAAGAAAGTGCGAATGAAGTACCTGAAATGGCTTTGGATGCTGTTGCCGGCCGGCGCGTGTTCGCTGGCCATTGCCGCCGCTCCGGTCACGGAGCTGAAGCCCTACGAGCTGGCCGATTTCGTTCGCCGGCATGATCTGGTGGCGGTGCAGTTCACGTCGCCCGACAGGTACTGCACCTACTGCTACACCGCCGACGAGACCTTCGACCAGGCGGCAGCCGCCAGTACCGTTCCGGGCCTGACGTTCGCACGCGTGCAGTGGCCGGCATGGAGCGCCATTCCGGATTTCAAACCCCTGTTCGAGAACCTGTTCGGCCTGCCGGCGCAACTGGTGTTCAAGAACGGCAGCCTGCACGGCCGCGCCAACGGCCATCCCGTCACGGCCGAGCTGCTGCTCGCGCAGTTCGCGGACCTCATTCGCGGCCCGGCAACACCCCACCGCGCCGACATGGCCTACCTGCCCAAGCCATCGGCGCAGCCGCTGACGGATGACGAGCGGCGACTCGTGGACCTGGAGTTCCGGCGCGTCTACCTGGGCAAGGTGCTGGCCAACTGCAGCAATCGTTTTCCGGCCCAGGCTTCCGCCTATGCGGCCGCATTCGACGTCTGGCATGTCCGTCGCAAGCCGGAGCTGGAAAGAGCAAGGCTGCTCATCGCCCAGCACACCAGCCCCGCCGATACCGCCACGGTCAAGGCGCTGTTCGCCAGCGGGCACAAGGCGATGGGTGTCCTGCAGGTCGAGACACTGGGCGTGCCGGGCAATCGGGACCCGTTGCCGGAGGAATGTGCCAAGGTGATCGACGGGATCGTCGCCCTGCCCTGACATGTCCGCCCTCCCCGGCAGGCGTCAGGGATTTTTCTGGAACTCGATGCGGTTGTTCAGGTAGGCGCGTTTGCTGTAATGCCCGAACACGCGCACGCTTTCCTTGTGCTCGGCGCTCCCCTGCTCGCGCTTCATGCGGCGGACGAGGGCACGGTCTTCCAGCGGCGCCGAGGTTGGCGTAAAGATGTCGCGGCGCACGCTTTCCTTATTGTCCGCGCCACGCGACACGATGGCCAGGCTGCGGTTGGCGGGATCGAAATAAAACCGCAGCCAGTCGCTGTTCATGTCTTGCAGATACACGCTGCCATCGCGCTGCTGGGCGAAATAATGGTCGCCGCAGACCGACTTCGGATCGCGCTTCCACTCGCAGGCCAGCAGGATCAGCACGTGGCGGTCGTCCAGCTTCCTGATCGAGATGCGGGCTTTGGAGTAGCCCCAGTTGCTGGCCGGGACTGTGGTGGAGGATTGCAGTGTGTAGTCGCCTGTGAGGTCGTCGATTGAGTTGGCGGATGCGGGTGCGCAGAAAGCGAAGGCGGCAAGTGTGGCGGCGAGATGCGGGCGGAAGTATCTGGTCATGATCGGACAGCGAGAATTGTATTATCGTTATCATAATAAACCTGCGGAACGTTTCGATGTCGAATCCAGTCCATCAGCTCCTTGGTAATCCGTCATGACAGGCCTGGACACCACGCAAATCGGCAGCATCGAACTCTTCTGCAAAGCAGCGGAACTCGGCAGCTTTTCGGCGGCCGCCGAAGTCCTGGGATTGACGCCGGCGTCGGTGAGCCGGTCGATCAAGCGGCTCGAGGAACGGCTCGGCGTCCGGCTGTTCGCCAGGACGACCAGGAGCGTCCGGCTGACGGATGAAGGCGAGCTGTATTGGCACGAGTGCCGGGAAGCCCTGGAACAGATTGCCGAGGCGGAGAGAACGATTACCGGGCACCAGAAAGTGCCGGCCGGGCTATTGCGTATCAGCGTGGGAAACCTGTATGCCAACTACCGCCTGCTGCCGATGCTCCGCCGTTTTACCGACGCGTACCCACAGGTCGAACTCGAATTGAGCCTTTCCAACCGGGTCGCGGATATCGTCGAGGAAGGCATCGATCTCGCCGTCCGCATCGGCATGCCGCAGGACTCGCGGCTGGTCGCCCACAAACTGGAGGATGCCACGGTCGGCATTTTTGCAACCCCGGACTACCTCGCCCGGCGTGGCGTTCCGCAATGGCCCGACGACCTCTCCCGGCACGACTGCCTGCAGTTCATCCAGCCCACGACCGGCCGGCCGATGCCATGGCTGCTGAAGATGCCGGACGGTGAAGAGATCGATCATGTGTTCCGCAGCCGTTTCCGCGTGTTTGACGATGCGTTGGGCTGCGTCAGCTTAGGGCTCGGCGGCGGCGGCCTGTTCCAGACCTACCACTTCATTGCCGCGGCCGCGGTTGCCCGGGGCGAGCTTGTTGAGGTGCTGCGGGAATACGGCGGGAGGTCACGGCGATTTTCGGTGATTCATCCGCGGAACCGGCATATGTCGGCACGCGTCCGGGCGTTTGTCGAGTTTATGCTGGGAGAGCTTCGCTCGCCGGCATCGCCGCGCCGTTGACTGTACTGCCGGGTGCCTGTCGTGTTGCCGTCGTATCGTCTTGTTCATCGGTGTAACAAGCAATGTGACCCCGCGGCGATTTATTCATTTGCTGCTGGCACGTAGAGTTCGCTCATCGCCTGAACACATTTTTGAAAGGAATACGATGAGCGACATCCTGTGGCCGCAAGGCTTCGTGCCCGGTTTTACCGACAACTACTGCTCCAACGAGGTTATCGTCACCGGCCTGACGGTGGAAGATCTCTGGCCGTTGCTGAATACCCCTCACCTTTGGCCGACGTATTACAGCAACTCGGCTAACACGCGCTTTCATGACGGCAAAGGACCGGACCTGGAAAACGGTGTGCGCTTCTATTTCGAGACGTTTGGCTTTCCTGTCGAGGCAAAGGTTGTCGAGCATGTAGCACCAGTTCGCGGGCAGCCGGCTCGCATTGCGTGGCATGGGTGGGCGGGCAGTACTGCGGAGGACCGGCTGGATGTGCATCATGCCTGGCTGATCGAGGAACTGTCGGGTGGGCGGGTGCGCGTTCTTACTCAGGAGACCCAGGTGGGGAAGCCTGCTCGGGCGCTGGCAAAGGCAAAGCCGAATCCGATGATCAATGGGCACCAGGACTGGCTGGATGGGTTGGTGGGTGCTGCGCGTTGAGCAGCTACCGATACCTTGCCAACCAGCTTGCCAGCCCCTCTTGCTCGACCTCGCGGAAGAAATCCTCTGCCCAGGATGGCGCGGGAGAGCTTTGCTTGATCCAGCTGGCTGGAATCCCGCCATCTCGAGGCGGGGATGTCTCATCCTGTCTGTTATTTTCCGAAGGCCACCATGCCCCCGTCATTTTTTCCATCGAATCCATACGCAAGAAAGAAAAGCCACAAATATCCTGGTGTATCCATTGGTAGCGCGCATACCAATACTCGCCGATGCGCCGCCACCCAAAATAAACACCCACCAGCTTGCGGTTCCCACCAAAGCAGTATGGGGCTACAAGTTCGCCACGAATGTTGCGAGCATAAACGTTACTGCTGCTTTCGGAATTGTACCAATGCCCCACCAATGCGGAGTTCTCTGCCTGCGGTACTCCATTCGGCTCTCCGTCAACATTTTTCCATGCAACAAATTCAGCAATAATAGTTTTCAGTTGGGAAATTTCTGCCAGCATCGTCCCCAACGTTGAGGCAGTAGCATCCATCGATGTAACTTCCTGCTGTAACAGGGAACCACACGTGTCGAATACCGTTCGTTTAAGAGGAGCAACCAGAGTAGCGTCAAGTTGAAGCCGCCTATAGACGATCTTTTGCATATCGTGCACATCGAACGGCAGAGACTCATTTTGAGTGAGAATGACGGTCGGTTTTCCCAGCGCCATTGCGAAACCAAGTTCCCACATGACGTTTGGGCGCTCCTCGGTCAAATCGGCGATACAGATCGTTGCTGAGTGTAACTCGGTGATTAAACGGTCAGTTATCCGCCCTGCCGGTCGGCTTTCATCCAAGCGAAAACAGCGTCCTGCAAAAGCGCTGGTAGTCGACTCCACGGCTATCTTGATTGCAGCATAGACGTCATCAAACTCCGGGCTGAACGGCATGATCACAAAGCAGTTCATCGAATCCCTTTCAGGTAACGGGAGACATCTATAAAGAGGCGCGAGATGTGATGCAAGCGCCGCTGTAAGATTAATAAGCAGAAACGCTGGAGTCGCCAAGACGAGCTTCGAAGTACCATCAGGCTGGCTCGCCACTGCGGCAGGCAGCACAGTAGCGCTCGTCGTTTCGGGTCTGCCCATGGGTAGACCCGAACGATTTCAGTCCCTAGTTTGCATTATCTTAGCCAGGAGGTAAGCAGCCGTCTGCCAGTTTGTTCGAAAACGACATCAGCCCTACCTTAAGCGAGGCGCTTCGCGGCTTCGCCGCGGCGCTTTCCGGCGGACCTCCGCCGGAAAGCCGGCGTCAGCCGGCGCATTGAACGGTATGAACGAGCGCGCGCCTTCGGCGCGCGAGGCCGTTGAGCCAAAATTTCCGCCAGGTGGAAATTCTGCCTCAACGACAAATAGGCGATTCGGACAGGGCTGCGCTTGCAAGCGTGCGCCCTTCGAATCTCAACGGGGAGCACGCAGGTGCTCTCCTCGCTTGCACCGCGAAAATGCCCTCCTTGCTGATGTCTTTCGTTGGTCCCCAGGTGTACCGCTCAAGCAGAATCGGTACGATTGCCTGACATTGCCTTGCTTGATCAGCCATCGCTTGTCAGCCGGACCGGTAGTTGATTGATGCGCTTGCCGGTCAGTACTCTCAGGGCATTCGTCACTGCAGGCAGAACAGGTGGCAAAGCCGGTTCTCCCATCCCGCCGGGCGGAGCTTCGCTAGGGACGATATGGACATCAATGGCTGGCATCTCTTGCATACGCAGCACTTGATAGTCGTGAAAGTTCGACTGTTGTACGGCGCCGCCTTCGATCGTCACATCACCGTATAACAGCGCGCCAAGGCCAAATACGATAGAGCTTTCCGCTTGCGCCCGTATTTGTTGCGGGTTGATCGCCGTGCCGCAATCGATCGCGCAGGTAACACGGACAACGCGCACAGACCCGTCGACAATTTTGACTTCGGCGACCTCGGCTACGATACTGCCGAAAATTTCCACGATTGCGATTCCCCGCGCACTACCGCTGGGTGCAGGGCGATTCCACCCTGCGTGCTTGGCCGCCAAGTCGAGCACGGCTATGTGGCGGGGACGTGACGTCAACATGCTGCGCCGGAAGGTGTACGGATCACGCCCCGCGAGCAGAGCCAACTCATCGACCATGGATTCAACAGCGAAACAGTTTTGACTGCCGCCGGGCGTTCGCCAGAACCAGATAGGAATTCCCGGGTCGGTTTCGACCCACCGCACTTCCACATGTTCGATGTCATAGAAGGGGGCCAGCGTTTCGGTGGCGTAGTGATCGACGCCATTGGGCTTCTTCAGGGCACTGAAGCCTGTCCACTTGCTGATTGCCGCAACGGCTGTCTTGGCGGTGAACGAGGCAATACGCCCGTCATGGCCCAGCGTTGCCGAGATACGGATCCGGTTAAACGGGCGGTAGTAGCCAGCACGCATGTCATCTGCGCGGGTGTAAAGCATCTTGACCGGCTTGCCCGCAGCTTTCGCTATTTCAGCGGCGTGCCGCACAAAATCGTTTACCCCGCGACGTCCAAAGCTGCCACCGAGGAATGTCGTGTGAACACGTATCTGTTCCGGCTTCAGACCGGTCACACCAGCAGCGTAGCGCTGGGCAAGCGACTGTCCTTGTGTACCGGTCCATACGTCCGCTCCATCGGCGCGTATCTCGACCGTACAGTTCATCGGTTCCATGGGCGCCTGGACAAGATACGGCTGTTCAAAATCCATCGTCAGCGATGATTTTGTTTTTACCGTGGACATACCGCTTTCCTTGTCGACCAGTCCCGGATGGTCCAGGGCCGCGCGATATTGCTGCCGTAGTGCGTCCATCGACAGGTCGGCGAAGGGACTTTTGCTCCACCTGACAGACAGGGCTTCCCGTCCCTTCATTGCAGCCCAGGTAGTGTCTGCGACAACCGCGATACCTCCCGTGACCTGGAAGACTCCCCGGACACCAGCAATTGCAAGGGCAGGTTTAGGATCGAATTCGATCACGGTCGCGCCGAAAGCCGGCGGGAATGCCATGACTGCAAGCAGCATGCCCGGCAGCTGGACATCAATACCGAATTGCGCCTGTCCGGTGACCTTCGGCGGAGTATCTACCCGAAGAAGGGGACGTCCAATGACAGTGTATTCACTTGGCGATTTCAAAGGTGGGGCCTGGGGTAACTCGATGCCAGCGCATGCCTTCAGAAAATCTGCGAAACGTGCCTTGCGTCCGTCCGGACCGTGAATCCATCCTGCACGCGCGTGCAACTGGCTTTTATCGACGCGCCAGCTCCGCGCCGCCGCCTCGAGCAGGACGAATCGCGCCCCCGCGCCGGCGCGGCGCAGGCGGTCCCAGTTCATTCGGACCGATGTCGACCCACCGGTGGCCATCAGTGGTGTACCGGGGTTTGCGTGATCCAGGTGCACTGGCGCCTGCTCTACCACGATAGTGGACCAGTCCGCATCCAGCTCCTCCGCGACAATTTGTGCGTAAGCGGTGTGGACCCCTTGTCCCATTTCTGACTTTCCGCAGATCACCGTCACCGAGTTGTCTGGCGCTATTCGCACATAAGCGTTGGGGGAAAAGGCGGAATCCTCAGGTGTGGCGTGGGCTGTTCCATAATAGCCAACGCCGACAACGATGCTGCCGCCTACAGTGATGCTTAACTTCAGGAATTCCCGTCGAGAGGTGACCTGCCCATCGTTAGCCTTGTTCATTCGGCTTTCCCCGCTGCGAGCTTGATAGCCGTACGAATCCGGGCATAGGTCCCACAGCGGCAGATATTGCCATTCATGGCCTCAGTAATTTGCGCTTCGCTCGGCTTGCGCACACGTTGCAAAAGCGCAGTAGCGCTCATGATTTGGCCCGACTGACAATACCCGCACTGCGGCACGTCCACCTTTATCCAGGCGTCTTGAACAGACCGCCCCTCGGCTGTCGCGCCGATTCCTTCAATCGTCGTGACACTGCGATCAGCGACAGAACGTAAAGGCGTTACGCAAGCGCGTGTCGGTTCACCATCCACATGAACTGTGCACGCTCCGCAAAGCGCCATGCCACAGCCAAACTTCGTCCCGGTCAGATGAGCGATATCGCGCAACGCCCACAATAATGGCATTTCTCCGTCGGCATCAAAACGAGCGGCCTGACCGTTGAGCAGTACTTCAATCATGTTTGCTTCCCTTCGAATAAAAAAACGCCCGGTTGTCGTCTGTATGTCGTCGCTACCCTGGGCTCAGAAGCTGCCAATACTGAATGGCTGCGTATTACTGAACACTTACTGCGGCGACCTCTCGTATGCCTGTTATCGTGTAGCTGCCCTGGGTCCGCGGTAGCAGGAATGAGATTCCTGAAGATGGCGGTTTCCTGTTCCCCAGGTAATGGCGAGCTGGCGGTTCGCGAATCTCTTTCAGCAGGGCGCAGCTCAATGCCGGCCAAAGGATGCGTACATCAGATAGCTGCGCATTGTCACCACACCTGTACGCTGGCGCGTGCGTCCTGCAGCCCGTAGCGCGCGCCGGTCAAGCGTTCCGACTCCGTCCATAGCAGGGCCGCGGCATCCCGTTCGAGCGCCTGCGCAGGCAGCCTGGCGGGCCCCGGGTAGCCGCGCGATTCGCCCAGCTGGTTGGGACCGTAGTAGCCGCCACCCTCGGCCTCCGGCGCGGTGGCGGCAAACAGGGTCGGCAAGGCGCCCTGTGCGGCAGGCTGGAACAGGAACCACAGGAAGCGGCGCGCCAGGCCGGCGCCGCTGCGGGGCCCTGCGCCGTTCGGCAGCAGGTCGGTGCGCGCGATGCCGGGATGGGCGGCGATACTGCTGATGCCCCAGCCTTCGCTGTCGCTGCGGCGCTGCAGCTCGAGGGCGAACATCAGGCAGGCCAGCTTCGACTGGGCATAGGCGGCCATTGGCTGGTAGGCGTTCTCGGACTGCAGGTCCTGAAAATTCAACGCGCCGTTGCGCGCGGCAATGCTGGAGAGGCTGACCACACGCGCCTTGTCGCTCCGACGCAGCAGCGGCAGCAAGGCGGCCGTGAGCGCGAAATGCCCGAGGTGGTTCGTACCCAGCTGGAGCTCGAAGCCGTCCTGCGTGATCTGGCGCCGCGGAGGCGTCATCACGGCCGCGTTGTTGATTAGGACATCGATGCTGTCCGCCAGGCTGTACAGGCGATCGGCGAAGGCCTGGACGGAAACCAGGCTGGCCAGATCGAGCTCCTCGAAGCGCACGTTGGCATGGGGCAGGTCGTGGCGGATACGCTGAACCGCGGCACGGCCCCGCTCGGGGTTGCGCCCGGCAATGATCACCGAGGCACCCGCCGCGGCCAGCGCGTACGCGTCCTCGAAGCCGAGGCCGCCGGTGCCGGTGACCACTGCCGTGCGGCCCGGTTGCAGGGGAATATTGGAGCTGGTCCAGTTTGTCATATTGTGTGGCTTTCGAAAGTACAGAGCAAAAAAGGCGGTGGCTGGTTTCAGCCCTCGAAGATGGCCGACGCCAGCAGGCCATCGACGCCATACAGGGCGGCGAGTTCCAGCAGGCCCCGCGGCAGACCCAGGAACTCTGCTGTCCGGCCCTGCCCATGCGCCAGGCGGCACGCCTGCAACAGCAGGGCGACGGCGGAACTGTCGAAGCGGCGCACCCTGGACGCATCGAGGCGCAGGCTGCCCGGATTGGCGGCGAGGTGGCGCTGCACGTCCTGGGCCAGGGCGCCAAAGGTATCGAAGGTGACGGCGGCGGGCAGCCGCATTGCCGGGGCGCTCATTGCCTTCTACCGGGCTGGTTGCGCAGCACCAGGGCCGCCAGCAGGCCGTCAGGCCCGCCCTTGGCCAGCAGGGGCGCGAACTGCGAGCGGTAGCTCTGCACCAGCCACAGCCCGGCGATGCCGACATCGATGATCTTCCAGTCCGGCAAGCCGTTCGCGCGGCCGAGGCGGTAGTCCAGCCTGACCGGATCGCCGTTGCCCCGAACCTCGGTGTGCACGACCTGCTGCTCGCCATCGGCAGCCGGCACCGATTTCAGGATCGTGACGCTGTGCTCGCGTACCTGTGACAGGGCGCCGGCATAGACACGCATCAGCAGGGTCCTGAACTCCGCCTGCAGGCGGCTGCGCTGCTCCGGCGATGCGTCGCGCCAGCCCGGCCCTACCGCCGAGCGGGTAACGGCCTCGAAGTCGACGTAGGGCATCAGATTGTCTTCCACCAGCGCGAGGATCGCTTTCCGGTCGCCCTGGCGGATCGCGTTGTCGCTCCGGGCGGCCTCGATGACCTCGGACGATACCTGGCGCACCACCGCATCCGGCCCGCCCGGCGCCGCTGCTCCGTCGGCCGAGCCCATGGTGTGAAAGCCGATGACGGCGCTCAACAGCATCCTTGCCAGGTGTTTCAACATGATCGTCCTCCTGTGTGTGGTGTTTGCCCGCATCATTGCTGTCCGCCGATGCCGGCCGCATCGGCCGGCACTGCGCCGTCGTGTACCGAGTCGCGCCGCCGCGCCAGCCAGGCGTCGCGCAACAGGATGTACTTGTCGAGCGCGATCTCGTCCAGCAGGTCGCTTGCCTGGAGCAGGCCGGCGCGCTGGCTGACCGCTTCGACCGCGGTAAGCGCTGCGACGCCGGCGTCACCGGAGGCCAGCCGCGCCGGCGCCAGGGCACTGTCCAGCGGCAGCGCCACGCCGTCGCGCAGGGTCGATGGACCGACCAGGGGCACTACCAGGTACGGCCCCGGCGCCACGCCCCAGCGGCCCAGGGTCTGGCCAAAGTCTTCCGGGCGGCGCGGCAAGCCCATGCCCGTGGCCGGATCGCGCAGGCCGAGCACGCCGACGCTGGTGTTGACCAGCACCCGCGCTCCCGTCGCCAGGCCGTCCCGCCCCTTCCCCTGCAGGAAGTGGTTGACGCCAGACCAGAGGTCGCGGATGTTGCTCAGCACGTTCGCCACGCCGATGCGCGCCGGTTCCGGTACCACCCTGACCCAGGCGCTGGCCGCGGGCTCGAGCACCGCGGCGTCGACCCGCTCGTTGAAATTGAACATGCGGCGGTTGAACCCCTCCCAGGGGTCGGCAGCCGACTGCGCCGCCGGATTCGCCGTGGCGCAGCCGCTGGCCATGGCCGCGACCAGCAGGACATGTGCCGCGCGCGTCATATATCGTTTGCTCATTCGACTGCCTCCGCGCCGGCAGGCGCTGCTGCGCCGGCGGCCTGGCCCGACATGAACTGGCTGATCAGGTTTTCCAGCACCACCGCCGACTGGGTCTGGGCGATCGCGTCGCCGGCGGCCAGGTCGCGGTCCTCGCCGCCCGCTTCCAGGCCGACGAACTGGTCACCCAGCAGCCCGGCACTCAGGATCTTGGCCGCGGTATCCCTGGGAAAGCGGTAGTCCGCGCCGATGTCCAGCGTAACCAGTCCCTGGAAGCTGGCCGGGTCGAAGGCGATGGTCCTGACCCTCCCGACCGTGACGCCGGCGGCGCGCACTGGGGCACGCGGCTTGAGCCCGCCGATATTGTCGAAGCGTGCCGTCAATGCGTAGGTCTCGCCGCCGCGCAGGCTCCCCAGGTCGGCGGCGTGCACCGCCAGGACGCCCAGCGCCGTCATCCCCGACAGCACAAAGCCGCCGACGAGTATTTCGATTCGTTTTCCATTCATTTTTTTCTCCAAAATGGGCGCCGCTCAGGGCACCGAAAACATCAATGCGGTTAACACGAAGTCCACGCCGAGGATCCACAGCGAGGACAGCACCACTGTGCGGGTCGTCGCCAGCGCCACGCCCTCCGGCGTCGGAGCGCTCCCGGAGCCCTGGTACAGGGCCACCAGCGCACAGATCGCGCCAAACACCGCCGACTTCAGCGCGCCACTGCCGATATCGCGCAGCGGATCCACCCCTGCCTCCATGAGCGACCAGAAGCTGCCTGCGTCGATACCGAGCAGCGGCACCGCAACCAGGTAGGCACCCCAGACGCCGATCGCGGAAAACATGAAGGCCAGCAGGGGCATGGCGAACATGCCGCCGATCAGGCGCGGAGCCAGCAGGCGCCGTTTCGGATCGATCGCCATCAGTTCCATCGCGGCGAGCTGTTCGCCAGCCTTCATCAGGCCGATTTCGGCCGTCAGCGAGGTGCCCGCGCGGCCGGCGAACAGCAGGCCGCTGATCACCGGTCCCAGCTCGCGCACCAGCGCCAGGTTGACGACCAGGCCAAGGCTGTCCACGGCACCGAACGGCGCCAGTGCGTGGTACATCTGCAGCGCGAGCACGCAGCCGACCGCCAGGCCGGAGGCGGCGATGATGGTGATGGAACGGTTGCCGATGACGTGGACCTGCACCAGCACCAGGCGCGGCCGGGCCAGAGCCGCCGGCAGCACACGCAGCATCGCCACGCAGAACAGGGCGGCGTTGCCGCAGCGGCGCAGGCGCTCAAGCGCGCAGCTGCCCAGCCCCTGCAGCATTCCCTGGATGGCGGCCGTCATTCCGGCACCCCGAAGTCGGCCGCCAGCGTGGGCGCCGGGTAATGGAAGCGCAGCGGACCGTCGGCGCCGCCATGCAGAAACTGGCGGGTCTCCGGATCGGCGCTGGCAAGCAGTTCGTCCGGCGTGCCCTGGGCCAGCACGCGCCCCTGTGTGCCCAGCAGCACCACGTGGTCGCTGATGCCCAGGGATTCGGGGACGTCGTGGCTGACCAGCAGCGAGGTGGCGCCGGTCGCGTCGTTCAGGGTGCGGATCAGGCGCGCCGTCACCGCCATGCTGACGCCATCCAGCCCGGCGAACGGCTCGTCGTACATGATCAGTTCAGGATCGAGGGCGATCGCCCGCGCCAGCGCGACGCGGCGCGCCATGCCGCCCGATATCTCGCCGATGCGCAGGCCGGCGGCGCCGCGCAGGCCGACCGCATTGAGCTTCATGAGCACCAGGTCGCGTACCACGGCGGCCGGCAGGAGTGTATGTTCGCGGATGGGAAAGGCGACGTTCTCGAACACGTCCAGGTCGGTGAACAGCGCGCCGAACTGGAACAGCACGCCCATGCGCCGGCGCAGCCGCTGGAGCCGGGACGCATCGCGCGCGTCGACCGTCTCGCCGTCGACCAGCACGCGTCCGGAAAGCGGCGCATGGACGCCGCCGATCAGGCGCAGCAAAGTGGTCTTGCCGCAGCCCGATCCTCCCAGGATGGTGGTGACTTTACCGCGCGGGAAGCGCAGCGTGAGGTCGGCGAGGACGGGGCGCCCAGGCTGGTAGGCGAAGCCGACGCCGTCGAGTTCGACGAAGGCATCCCGCCGCGCTGACTGCGCGGTTAAGCGCCGCCTGCTTGCGGGATGAAGGATGTCCGGGTAAGCGAGACCAGGACTGGCGAGTGAGAAGGTTGGCATGCAGACATCATGCTGCCTCCTCCATTACTGGCGACTTACCGGCCACCGCGCTTTTCGGAAACCTGATCGTGAAGCGTGCGCCGGGCCAGGCGTTGCCGGCTTCGATAGTCCAGCCATGGGTTGCGACGATCTCGTGGCAGATGGCCAGCCCAAGGCCGGCGCCGTCGTCGCGCCGGTCGGCGCCGCGCCAGAAGCGCACGTACAGCTTGTCCAGATCCTGCTCCGCGATGCCTGGGCCATCATCCTGCACGTACAGGATGCCTTGTTCGATCGCGACCAGCACGGTGCCGGCGGCGCTGGCGTGCCGGATCGCATTCTCCACGAGGTTCTTCAGCAGGATGAAGACAGCGGAACGGTCGGCCAGCACGGGCTCCCCGTCCTGCTTGTGCGCCGACATGCGCAGGGTGACCCCGCGCCGGTCGGCCAGGCGGCCGAGGTAGGCGATCACTTCGGCCGCCACTGCCGGCAGGCTGGTCCGTTCGAACACGTAGTTGTGTGACTCGCTGACATCCGCCAGGTGCAGCAGCTGGTGGACCTGGCGCGCCATCATGTCGACGTCCGCCAGCAGCGCGGCGCGGTCGCTGGTGCCACCGAGTTCGATCTGGCCGCGGATCAGCGCCAACGGCGTCTTCAGTTCATGGGCAGCGCCGGCCAGGAATTCCTGCTGCACGCGGTAACCGTGCTCCAGCCTGTCGAGCGCTTTGTTGAAGGCTTCCACCAGCGGCGTCAGCTCGCTCGGCAGTCCGTGTGTGTCGAGACGGCTGGACAGGTTCGACGGTTCGATTTGCGCCGCCGCCCTCGAGGCCTGCTGCAATTGACGCAGCGAGCGGCGCAGGGTCAGGTGCACCACGCCGAACAGCACCAGCAGGGATACGCCGCTCACCCAGGCCACGGCTTTGTAGATCGGCCGGACGATGGAACGACGGAACAGCGTGTTGATCCGGTCGCTGCCGGCCACCTGGAGGTAGTAGTGTGCGCCCTTGCCGGGCAGCCGCTTGGTCAGCACGGTGAAGGGAACGCCGTCGATCGTCAGGTGGGCAATCGACGGCAGGTGTGCAAATTCCAGCCCCGGCGGCATCAGTACCTCCCGCGGCGCAGAGCCGAACAGCGGCTTGCCCCTCCCGTCGAGGACCGCATACTTGACATCGTTGGCAATGTGGGTATAGATCCAGGCCGCTTCGGCCTCGGGGTCGAGGCGCACCGGGTGCCCGGCCGCATCGTACTGGATGGATTCCTCGATCCAGCCTGCCTGCAGGGTCAGGCCCTTTTTGGCGGTCGTGTCGGGCGAATCCCAGTCGAACACATACAGGACCATGACCGTGGCCACGGCCAGGACCAGTCCCAGCCCCGCCACGTAGGCCAGCATCAGCTGCAGGCGAATGCTACCGGGTCTCGCCAAGGTCGCTAAGCGCATAGCCGAGGCCCCGCAGGTTGACGATCTGCACGGACGAACCTATCGCATACAGTTTCTTGCGTAGCCGGTGCATGGCCACGTCCATGGCGTTCGGTGTGACTGCCTCGCTCAGGCCCCAAGCCGCCGACTCGAGCGCGTTGCGACGCACCGTCTTGCCGCCGGCCTGTACCAGGCCGAGCATGATCTGCAGCTCGGCCGGCGCAAGGCTGGCCGATTCGCCGCCACAGTGCATCGTGGCGGCTTCCGGCACGATGCGCAGATCCACGTACGACGGCGTCAGGCTCTGCATGGCCGCGGGCCGGCGCATCAGCGCCCTCACCCGCGCCACCAGCTCTTCCATGGAAAACGGCTTGACCAGGTAGTCGTCGGCGCCCGACTCGAGGCCTTCGACGCGGTCATGCAGGGCATTGCGCGCGGTGAGCATGAGGCAGGGAACCAGGTGGCCGGCGTCGCGCAGGCGCCGCACCAGCGACAGCCCGTCACCATCGGGCAGGCCCCGGTCGACCACGATCAGGGCATAGGGCGTGTTCTTGAGCGCCAGCCAGGCCGAATCGATGCGGGCGAACAGGTCGGCTTCGATACCGGCGGCCGACAGCGCCTTGCCGACCATCAGCGACAGGCGTTCGTGGTCTTCTATGACGGCGATCCGGTTCATGCGGCCTCGCAAGCGGTATGTGGTGGATGGATGGCGGTCATGCTACACCACCTCAGGCGCTACCACTGAAAAGCGCGCCAGGATGGCGGCATGGCGGCGCTGCCATTCGGCCAGCCCAGGTGCTTCCTCCTCCAGTGCGTGCCTGACGAAGGCCAGCGACAGGTCACGGGCTGCCGCCTTGACCCGGCCGTTCAGCACCCGGCCGCCGGCGGCACCGCGGTCGGTGAACATGCTGTGCGAGCCGCCCTGGAACACGCTCAGCCACTTGCGCGCGCTGCCGGTGGCGTCGAACACGGCCACCCGGTCCTCGGCCGCACTGTAGTAGCCAGGGATGCGTATGACGTCATCGGTGCAGGTGATGTGCAGGCTGGGCACGGTGACTCCCTGCAGGATCCTGCGCAGCTCGCCTTCGCGATAGAACGGCGGCGCGGAAATGACGATCGCCGCGCGCACCCGCTCGTCGCGCAGGTCGAGGGGGCGGCCATGGCGCAGTACCTGCGCTCCGCTGGCCAGCAAGGTGGTGTTGGCCCCGTAGCTGTGCCCGGCCGCGACGATGCGGCCGGCGTCGATGCGCTTGCCCAGTTCGCCGCCCAGCAAAATGTCGAGCGCGAAGCGCAGGTCCTGCGTGCGCGCGATCGCTTCGCTCTCCCTGGCCGCAGCGCGCAGGCGTTCGACCACGTTGAAGACGTTGCCGCTCCAGAGCTGGCTGTCGCTGCCGACGTGTTGCATGTGCAGGCTGGCGATCCCGTTGCCGGCGAAATGCTGGCCGAGCCAGCTGTAACCGTGGCGCGAGCCGCCGATCCCGTGCGAGAACACCACCAGCGGCACCGGGCGCACGCCCTGCGGCAGGTAGAGCCGCACCGGTACGCCACGCCGGCGCGGCACGTCGATCCAGTCCATGTCGAGCGTCGTGAAGATCGCGCCTTGCGCGGGGCTGGCGATAGCGAGCGGCTGCACAGCGCCGGCGAGCACTGCCGCTCCTGCACAACGCAGGAGCTTTCGGCGGCCCAGGTCCGTACCTGACAACTTGGTCATACGAATCCGTGAAATAGAGAAACCGCCATAGTGCGGGGCGGAACATTACCGAATACTTACTGGGCTGGCATCGCAGCCGTGCTCTTGCGGGAAGGCCACATGCTCGCTGGTCTCGAGCTCCGCGGCTTCGCCGCGTCGCTTTGCGGCGGACCGCCGCCGGCAAGCCGGCATCAGCCGGCGCTTTGAACGGTATGAACGAGCGCGCGCCCGCGGCGCGCGAGGCCGTTGAGGCAGAATTTCCGCTGGGCGGGAATTCTGCCTCAACGACAAATGGGCGATTCGGATAGGGCTGCGCTTGCAAGCGTGCGCCCTTCGAATCTCACACGGAGAGCGCGCAGGCGCTCTCCTCGCTTGCGCCCCGAAAATGAAAAAACCGCCTTGCGGCGGTTCTTCATTTTTCTGGCGGAAGCGGTGAGATTCGAACTCACGAACGGCTCACACCGTCGGCAGTTTTCAAGACTGCTGCCTTCAACCACTCGGCCACGCTTCCTTCTGACTTGACGGCAACAAAGTACATGCCGAAGTGCCCCGCATTATACAGAAATCATTCCCCACCGCCAGAGCAAGCAGCCGAAACCACCCACCCCAGTTCAAGAAGAGACCGCGAAAACTCCGCCGGTGGCAAAGGCCGCGAGTACAGGAAGCCCTGCACCTCGTTGCATCCCGAGCACCGCAGGAACTCCAGCTGTTCCGCGGTCTCCACGCCCTCGGCAATCACGCGCAGCGACAGTTGCCGTGAAATGCTGATGATCGAACTGGCGATCGCGCAGTCGTTGGCGTCGGCGGGAATGCCGGTGGTGAACGAGCGGTCGATCTTCAGCGTGTCGATCGGGAAGCGCTTCAGGTACGAGAGGCTGGAGTAGCCGGTGCCGAAATCGTCCAGCGAGAGGGTGACGCCCAGCGCGGAGATGCGGTCCATGATGGCGATCACCCGGTCGATGTTGTGCATCAGAGTGCTCTCGGTGATTTCCAGCTCCAGCCATTCGGGCTCCAGGCCGTGGCGCTGCAGCGTTTCGTGCACCCGGTCCGGCAGGGTTGGCGTGAACTCGCGGGCCGAGACGTTGACGGCCAGCCGGATCGGCCGCATGCCGGCGCGCTTCCACGCCTGCGCCTGCGCGCACACGGCTTCCAGCACCCACTCGCCGACCTGCACCACCAGGCCGGTGGCTTCGGCCAGCGGGATGAAGTCGCCGGGCGGTATCATGCCGCGCTCGGGATGCAGCCAGCGCACCAGCGCTTCGGCGCCGATGATGCCGCCATCCTCCATCGAGAACTTGGGCTGGTAGTGCAGCAGCAGCTGGCCGCTGCCGAGGGCCTGCCGCAAGCCGGATTCGATGCGCATGCGTTCGTGCATGCCCTGGTTCATGTCGGAGCTGTAGAACGCCACGCCATCCACTTCGGCGCCCTGCTTGGCGCGGTACATGGCGATGTCGGCCTGGCGCAGCAGCGTTTCGGCGTCGAGGCCGTCCTGCGGGTAGACACTGATGCCGATCGCGGCGCCCACGCGCAGGTCGTGGCCGTCGATCAGGAACGGCTGCGACAGCGCGGCCAGCAGCTTTTGCGCCACCATGCCCGCTTCGTAATGCTGGGAGATCTCGAACAGGCCGACGGCGAATTCGTCGCCGTTCAGGCGCGCCACCACGTCCTGCTCGCGCAGCGTCATGCGGAAGCGTTGCGCCACTTCGCGCAGCAGCTGGTCGCCGGCCTGGCGGCCCAGCGCGTCGTTGATCAGCTTGAAGCGGTTCAGGTCGATGAACAGCACGCAGCCGTGCGACTTGGTGCGGTGCGCAACCGTGAGTGCCTGGTCCACCAGCTTGGTCAGCAGCGTGCGGTTCGGCAGGCCCGTCAGCGCATCGTAATAGGCCAGGTGGTGGATGCGTTCCTCGGCCTGCTTGCGCTCGGTGATATCGGTGATATAGGCGATCAGGCCGGTCGAGCGGTCGTCGGCGTCGAACAGCGGCGACAGCGACAGGCTGGCCCAGAACACTTCGCCGGATTTTTTCTTGCGCCGCACTTCCATCAGGCGCCCACCCTGCATCAGGAACGGGTCGTGGAACGTGGCGTCTTCGTCGTCGTACAGGAACAGGATGTTGCGGCCGACCGCTTCCACGGACGTGTAGCCGAACAGGCGCTCGGCGCCCTTGTTCCAGCTGGTGATGAAGCCGTGCTGGTCCATCGTGATGACCGATTCGTGGATCTGGTCGAGGATCTGCGCCTGGTGCTGCAGCATCGCTTCCATCTGCGCATAGGCGTGGGTGGAGCGCTGTGCCAGCGAGTGCACGTGCAGCACGCCGGCCGCCAGCCGGGCCAGGCTTTCCAGGCTGCGGCGCTCGGCCGCACCGCCAATGCCGCCGGCCACTTCGAAACGGCCCAGGTGGCAGCCGTCGTACGCGATCTCCTGCACCAGCGCATCCGGCGGCGGCGTGCTTGGGGGCGCGGTGTCGGCCGGCACGTAGCGGGCCCACGGGCTATGCGTCACGTCGCCGGCGATGCGCCCCAGTTCAGCGGCCAGCGCCGGGCCGCGCAGGCGCAGTACGGCGTCGCACAGCGCCGCGCTGCTGTCGAGGTGATCCGTGACGGGGAACGCGGGAGCCGGACGCAACGACATCAAATGGTCCTGCTCACCTGGATTGCCCAGTGCCAGCCGTGCAGCTGGCTGTGCCAGAACTGTTCGGGGGTCAGGCCCAGCGCCGAGATCGCGGCGGGGTCGGGTACCGGCTGTTCCACCAGCGCCAGCATGGCGCCGAAGAGTCCGGCGCGGTCGAGCAGCGCGCCGACGACGTCCAGGTCCAGCGTCAGGGCGGCAACGATTTCCGTCATCGGCATCGCCAGCAGTTCGTCGAGCAGCGCGAACACGCCCACCACGAACGCCATGTCTTGCCGGTCGCGGTCGCCGCCCAGCATCTTGCACAGTGCCTCCATCTGCGCCGCGCGGCGGGCGGCCTCGGGCAGCAGCAGGTTCGGCAGGCCGTCCTGCTGGGGACGGGCATACAGCAGCAGTTGCAGCCAGCGCTGCAGCTGGCGCCGGCCCAGCACGTTGATCGCCTGGGTGAAGTTGTGGATCGGGTTGGTGAAGCCGAACGCGGCCGAGTTGACCAGCTTGAGCAGGTGATACGACAGTGCCGGGTCCTGCTTCAGCACCGATTCCAGCTCGCGCGAGTCGGCATCCTGCGCCAGCAGGCCGAGCAGCGACAGCAGGCGCTTGCGCGAGGTGCCGTCGCCGCTGTCGGCCGTGCGGCGGCGTGCGTAGGGGCCGCTGAACCAGCCCATGCCGGCATCGCGGCAAGTGGCGAAACGGGCGGCGTCCTCGACGTCATGGGCCCAGTGCGGTCCCGGCAGGCTCAGCAAAGACAGCGTGGACGGCAGTCCTTTGCCGCCATGCGCAATGCCGCGGATGCCCGCCTGCGCGGCATGGAAGCCCGCCTCCCCTTCCACCAGCAGCCGGTAGCCCTGGTCGGCCAGCACGGTGCAATGCTTGCGCGCGGCCGCATCCTGCAGCGCGGCGGCGGGCACCTGCAGCAGGATGCGGTCGGCCGGCAGCAGCGCCGCCTGCGCCGCATCGAGGGACAGCGGGTTGGCCAGCGAAACGATGCAGTCGAGGGGCGCGAGGGCGGCTTGCGCGTCGGGCTGGCACAGCAGCGCCAGCAACGAGGCGCACGGCATGGCAGCATCATGCGGCTGGACGGCCAAGGCGGTCCACTGGTGTCGGCTGTCGGCTACGGCTTCCAGTCCCAGCACGGGGAACAGGTCGGATTGGAACATCGTCGTCTCGGTGCGGTTGGCGCTTTGTGATGCAAGCTAAACGGACAGCAAGCCCTTTGCGCGGGGCAAACCTACCAAATGTTGCGTTCTGAATATTTCAATAAAGCAAAAAGATGCATTCAGGAATATATCAGAAAACCACCAATCCACGTACCTGCACAACTGAGAGCAACAAAATGCCCAAGCACGTGTTCATTTCGAACAACAAAATTCAAGTTTCCCTTGTCTGGCGGCACTACAGGTCGCGGGCCCGCTGGACGGCAAACTTGATCAGCTCGGCCTGCCCTTCGATGCCCAGCTTGCGCTTGATGTTCAGGCGGTGCGTTTCCACGGTGCGCACGGAAAGGTCGAGCTCGCGGGCGATCTGCTTGTTCGATTCGCCGTTGGCGATGTGCCGCAGCACTTCCTGCTCGCGGCTCGTCAGCTCGTCCTGCGCGGGCGCGCGCACCAGCTGGCCGGCCAGCGCCGCGCTGTAATAGATCCCGCCGGACATCACGGTTTCGATCGCCACCACGATATCCTTGCCGGGCGCATCCTTCAACACGTAGCCGCGGGCGCCTGCCGCCATCGCCTGCGACACGTATTCCTGCTTGTCGTGCATCGACAGGACCAGCACGGCGATCTCCGGGAATTGCGCGCGAAAGGCGCCCGTTGCCTCGATGCCGTTGGTACCACGCATATTAATATCCATCAGCACGAGGCCGGGCGCATGCAGGCGCGCCGCCTCCAGCGCTTCGGCGGCGCTGCCCGCCTCGGCCACCACGTCGAATCCGGGCACGGCTTCGAGCCGGGCCCGCAAACCGTCCCGCACCAGCGGGTGGTCGTCCACCAGCAGTATCCTGATCGTCATCTTACGTTCCGTAATCAATGTGGGCCCGCACCGTGGTGCCGGACGGGGAAGAATCCAGCTCCAGCCGGCCGCCGATCGCCTCCATCCGCTCCATCATGTTGCGCAAGCCAATGCCACGCTGCGGGTGCCGGGCGATGTCGGCCGGGTCGAAACCCACGCCGTCATCGCCCACCGACAGCGTCACGCCGTGCGTGCTGCCGGTCAGCGCGACCGCGATGCGGCCCGCGTGCGCGTGGCGTTCGATGTTCGTCAGCGCTTCCTGGGCGATGCGGAACAGCACCGTGTTCGCCGTTTCCGGCAGCCGTTCCGTGCTGCCCTCGGCCGCGAACTGCACCGGCATGCCGCTGTTGTGCTGGAATTCCTCGGCCAGGTGGGCCAGCGCCGGGGCCAGCCCGATATCGTCCAGCACCGCCGGGCGCAGGTTGTGGGAAATGCGGCGCACTTCGCCCAGCACCTTGTTCAGCTGCCCGGCCGTGTGTTCGAACACGGCCAGCGCCTTCTCCGTTTGCGCCGGCTGGCCGGACAGCCGCTCGATGCCCGCCTCGATCTGCAGCTTGATCGAGACCAGCCACTGGCTGATGCCGTCGTGCAGGTCGCGCGACAGGCGCGCGCGCTCCTCTTCCTGCGATTCGACCACGCGCTGGGCCAGCGCCTTGAGCTTCGCGTCGGCCACGCGCGATTCGGAAACGTTCAGCGCCAGTCCGGAAAAGCCCACGGCCAGCGCCGACAGGATGGCGATGGCCGCGATCCACAGCATCGTGTTCTGGATATTGCCGCGCTGCTGCGTGTCGATCCTGGCCAGTGCGCGATCCACGTCGTCCAGGTAAAGGCCGGTGCCCATCATCCAGCCCCAACGCTCCATCGGGATCACGTAACCCAGTTTCGCCACCTCCTGCCGCGTCGAGGGCTTGACCCACTGGTAGCGTTCCAGTCCGCCGCCGGCGCCGGCCCGCGCCAGCAGGCGCTGGAGCGTGAGGTTGCCGGCGCTGTCGCGCATCGCGTACAGGTTGCGGCCAACCAGGTCCGGCTGGCGCGGGTGCATCAGGCTGTTGCCCTGCATGTCATAGACGAAGAAATAGCCGTCGTTGCCGAAGGAGAGCGAGGCCAGGATGCGCTTCGCCTCGTCCTGGGTGGCAGCGTCGGTGCGGCCGGATTCGTACAGGCGCTTTACGGAGTGCGCGGCCAGCGCCACGTAGTGCTTCAGCTCCGCCTCCTTGCTGGCCAGGTAGGCCTGTTCGATCGCCGCCTTCTGCTGCGTGGCCAACAAGGCCGATTGGTGCCACACTGCCAGCGCGATGGCGCACAGCGCCAGGATCAGCGGCGTGATCGCGAGGAAGATGACTTTTTGCCGGAGTTTCATGGCGCGATTGTACGTTGCGTGTGCGCGCCACCTTCTACGTAGTACTACGCAGTGGCGCTGCGTAGAAGTGCGCTTGTGGGAGATATGCAATTGATGAATACTTAATATATAACTGCGATAAGCTTAACGCGGAATCAACAGTGCGCCCCAGGCGCCAACTTGGAGGAAACATGAACCCCGTAATGAAGAAATTCGGCTGGGCAGCGCTATCGCTGGCCGGCGCGAGCGCGTTGGGCGTCGTCGCCCTGAAGCGCGGCGAACCGATCAGCGCTATCTGGATCGTCATCGCCGCCGTCTGTGTGTACCTGATCGCCTACCGCTTCTACAGCCTGTTCATCGCGCGCGACGTGATGCAGCTCGATGCGAAGCGCATGACCCCGGCCTACAAGCACAACGACGGCCTCGATTACGTCCCCACCAACAAGAACGTGCTGTTCGGGCACCACTTCGCCGCCATCGCCGGCGCCGGCCCGCTGGTCGGCCCGGTGCTGGCCGCGCAGATGGGCTACCTGCCCGGCATGCTGTGGATCCTGGCCGGTGTGGTATTCGCCGGCGCCGTGCAGGATTTCATGGTGCTGTTCCTGTCGATGCGCCGCGACGGCCGCTCGCTGGGTGACCTGATCAAGTCCGAGCTGGGGCCGATCCCCGGCAATATCGCGCTGCTGGGCACCTTCATGATCATGGTGATCATCCTGGCCGTGCTGGCGCTGATCGTCGTGAAGGCCCTGACCGGCTCGCCGTGGGGGTCGTTCACCGTGATGGCCACGATCCCGATCGCCATCTTCATGGGCGTCTATTCGCGCTACTTCCGCGTGGGGCGCATCGGAGAAGTGTCCATCATCGGCTTCGTGCTGCTGATGCTGGCCATCGTCGGCGGCCAGTACGTGCAGGAACACGAGGCGCTGGCGCCGATGTTCATGTTTACCGGCACCGAGCTGACGTGGATGCTGATCGGCTACGGCTTCATCGCCTCCGTGCTGCCCGTGTGGCTGCTGCTGGCGCCGCGCGACTACCTGTCGACGTTCCTGAAGATCGGCACCATCGTCGCACTGGCGCTGGGCATCATCATCGTGGCGCCCACGCTGCAGATGCCGTCGATCACGCGCTTCATCGACGGCACCGGCCCGGTCTGGTCCGGCAACCTGTTCCCGTTCCTGTTCATCACGATCGCCTGCGGCGCCGTGTCCGGCTTCCACGCGCTGATCTCTTCCGGCACCACGCCGAAGATGATCGAGAACGAAACGCACGCCCGCTTCATCGGCTACGGCGCGATGCTGATGGAATCGTTCGTCGCCATCATGGCGCTGATCGCCGCTTCCACCATCGAGCCGGGCATCTACTTCGCGATGAACAGCCCGGCCGCGCTGATCGGCACCACGCCGGAATCGGCCGCCGCGGCGATCTCGCAGTGGGGCTTCTACGTGACGCCGGAAATGCTGACGCAGATGGCCAAGGACGTGGGCGAGCACACCATCATCTCGCGCGCCGGCGGCGCACCGACGCTGGCGGTGGGCATGGCGCACATCCTCTCCAACGTGATCGGCGGCCAGGCCATGATGGCCTTCTGGTACCACTTCGCGATCCTGTTCGAGGCGCTGTTCATCCTGACCGCCGTCGACGCGGGCACGCGCGCCGGCCGCTTCATGCTCCAGGATCTGCTGGGCGCCTTCGCCCCGGCCATGAAAGAGACCGACAACCTGTTCGCCAGCCTGGTGGCGACCGCACTGTGCGTGGCGGCGTGGGGCTACTTCCTGTACCAGGGCGTGGTCGATCCGCTGGGCGGCATCAACACGCTGTGGCCGCTGTTCGGCATCGCCAACCAGATGCTGGCCGGTATCGCGCTGATCCTCGCCACCGTGGTGCTGTTCAAGATGAAGCGTGCCCGCTATGCATGGGTGACGATCGTGCCGACGATCTGGCTGCTGATCTGCACGCTGTATGCGGGCTGGCTGAAGGTGTTCGACGCGAATCCGAAGATCGGCTTCCTGTCCCATGCCGACAAGTACTCGGCGGCGCTGGACAAGGGTGAAGTACTGGCCCCGGCCAAGTCGCTCGACCAGATGAGCCAGGTGATCTTCAACGACTACATCAATGCCGGCCTGGCCGCCTTCTTCATGGTGGTGGTGCTGTCGGTGCTGGTGTTCGGCGTACGCATGGCGCTGCGTGCCAATGCCGCGGCCCATCCAAGCCACAAGGAAACGCCGCCACAGATGATGCCGGCGCAGTAAAGCGAGCGAGAACGCCATGTTCGATGAAATCGTCAAGGCCGGGCGCTACCTCGGCCAGAGCATGCGGCTGATGGTGGGCCTGCCGGAGTACGACACCTACGTGGCGCACTGCGAGGCCACGCACCCGGACCAGCCGGTCATGAGCTACGAGGAGTTCTTCAAGGAACGCCAGGAAGCCCGATACGGCGGTGCAGGCAAGCGGGGTGGCTGCTGCTGACGCGGCGCGCCAGCCCATGACGACGGACGGCCCGGTCGCGCAAGCGGCCGGGCCGTTTTTCCATCCGCGCCCGGAGCACGGGGCCGGCGTTCACGAACCGGAATACGAGGTATCGCGAGAAAAGACTTCATCGACCGGCGCCCTCTTGCTAAGGTCCTGTCACGAAAAACATGACGCCAGGGCGGCGCGGCCGAAGCCCCCATGGCAAACGGAGACAGGATGCGTGACACGCGACAACGAGCGGGTGCTGGCCGGCGGATCGCCCTGGCCGGTGCGGCGGCAGCACTTGTGACGGGCTGCGCCCACAGCCCTCCCCCCTCTGCCCAGCCCGAACTCGGCGTGCGCAGCAAGGGCATCGTCGACACCGGCGGCTTGCGTTTCCGGGATGCCAACGGCAACGGGCGGCTGGACCGCTACGAGGACTGGCGCCTGTCGCCGCAGGCGCGGACAGCCGCCCTGCTGGACAGGATGACCCTCGCCCAGAAGGCCGGCCTGATGCTGATCGATACCCTGAACGCCGGGTGTGCGGGGGATGCCGGCACCACGCAAGCGGCCCGGTTCGTCCACGAGGCACGCATGGTCCGCTTCATCCTGCGCAACATGGCGAGCGCCAGTCCGGACTCGTGTGACGTCAAGCCCGGGCGCAATGGCCATACGGTCACCCCTGCGCAACTGGCCGCCTTCCACAACGCCGTGCAGGCCATGGCCGAAGCGGAGCCGCTCGGCATTCCCGTGCTCTTCAAGGACAACCAGCGCAACCACTACAACAACGATCCGCGCTTCGGCATCTCGAGCGGCGCCGGCGCATTCACCGAGTTCCCGCGCGAAGCCGGCATCGCCGCCGCGGCACTGGGCAGCGGCAGCATGGCGCCCGTGGAGGCGTTGACCGCGGTGATGGGCGAGGAATACCGGTCCGTCGGGCTGCGCGGGGTGTACGCCTACATGGCCGACCTGGCGACGGAACCGCGCTGGTACCGCGTGTCCGAGACGTTCACGGAAAATGCCGATCTCAATGCCGGCATCATGCGCTCCCTGGTCATGGGCCTGCAAGGCGGGCCGCTGAATCCGCGCTCCGCGGTGGCGCTGACGATGAAGCATTTCCCGGGAGGCGGCCCGCAGGAGCAAGGCCTGGATCCACACTACACGTTCGGCAAACGGCAGGTCTACCCTGGCAATAATTTTGCCTACCACCTGAAGCCCTTCCAGGCCGCGATCGACGCCGGTGTCTCGTCCATCATGCCTTACTACGGCGTCCCCATCGGCGTTGTCCATGAAGGCGTCAGGTATGACGACACGGGCTTCGCCTTCAATCGCCAGATCGTGACCGACCTGCTGCGCGGGAAGCTCGGCTTCAAGGGCTACGTCAATTCCGATACCGGGATCGTCACCGACCGCGCCTGGGGGCTGGAAGACAGGACGGTGCCGGAACGCGTCGCTGCCGCCGTCAACGCCGGTGTCGATCTGCTGTCCGGCTTCAGCGATCCCGGCGTCATTACCGCGCTGGTTGCCGAGGGGCTGGTGTCGGCCGAACGTGTCGACGAGGCGGCCGGCAGGCTCCTACTCGAGCAATTCCAGCTCGGGTTGTTCGAAAACCCCTATGTGGATGTCTCGCGGGTCGCAACGGTCATCGGCAGCGAAGCCCATCGTGCCAAGGGCATGGAAGTACAGAAGCAGTCCATCGTCCTGCTCCAGAATGGCATGCAGACGCATGGCAGGCTGCTTCCGCTGGCGGCGGGCAAGCGGATCTATACGATGGGCATGGGCCGGGCCGACGTCGAAAAGTACGGTTACCAGGTGACCGATGGCAGCGGCACCGGGTCCGGCAAGCGCCCGGCCGCGGCGGGCCACGATGCCGCGATCATCCGGGTCCAGGTGACCAACCCGGCCAAAGTCACGCTCGGCTACCGCACGAAGGAGCTGGGCGCCGATCCGGCCAGGCCCAATCCGCGCACCGGGAAACCGTGGGGCGCGGAGGATTCCTGCAATCTGTTCCCGGCCAGGAATCCACGTTGTGCCGACGACCTGGGGCTGCTGTTCGGCGGTGCCTTCCCCTGGGAAGTGAACAATCTCTCGTTCACCACCATGGCGGCTTCGCAATCGTGGCAGGTGACGCCGGCACTGGCAGACATCCAGGCCGTCATGAACGAGATAGGGCCGGAACGCACGGTCCTCGTCATTTATTTCCGGCAGCCGTATGTCCTCGACGAAGCGAGCGGCCTGAGGTCGGCGGCAGCGATCCTGGGGACCTTCGGTGTGAGCGATACGGCGGTCATGGAAGTCGTCAGCGGAAAATTCAAACCGATCGGCAAGATGCCGTTTGCCCTGGCCGACAAGCTCGAGGCCATCGTCGACAAGCAATCCGACGTACCCGGATATGCGCCGGCCGATACGCTGTATCCCTACGGCTTCGGCATGACTTACTGAACGCAGGGGATTCCGGTGAATTAAACCAGCCGGTAGCTGCAGTGGTGACAATGTGAGAGATTTTCCACGGGCAGCTCTTCTATACTGGGGCTTTCCCTCCCCTGTCCCCATGCGCCTCTTCCTGCTTGCCCTGACCTTCTGCGCCGCGACCGCCGCGCAGGCCGCCGACACATTCGCCTTTCCGCTGCAGCCCGGCCCCCATGCCGTAGGCCTGCAGGTCAAGCAGCAGTACGACCGCTCCCGGGTGTACAAGACGCGCGTGTCGCTCGTCACCGGCAAGCCGGCCAGTGGCGAACGGGCGCGGCCGATGCAGATGCTGGTGTGGTATCCGGCCGCGCGCGGCGGCAAGCCGGTGACGTTCCGCGATTACTACGCCACCGGGGCCACCGAGGCGGACCTCACGCTCGATGCCGCCGAGGTCGGGCGCATCACGGACGCACAGCTTGCAGAACAGATCTCGGGCTGGCCCGCCGGCGCCGAGGCAGTGGCGCGCCCGATGTGGGCGGTGCGCGATGCGCCGGCAAAGCCGGGCAAGTTCCCTGTCGTGATCTATGCGCCGAGCTTCAGTGCCGGGGCGGCGGAAAACGCCGACCTGTGCGAATACCTCGCCAGCCACGGCTACATCGTGCTCGCCAGTGTCTCGCAGGGAGCGCACCAGCGGTCCATGACACTGGACGTGGAAGGCGTGGAAACGCAAGCCGCCGACATCGCCTGGCTGATCTCCCAGGCCGGCACCATGGCCAATGCCGACACCGACCGGCTGGCGGTGGCCGGCTTCAGCTGGGGCGGATTGGCCAACGTGGTGGCGGCCGCCAGGGACGATCGCATCAAGGCGCTCGTCAGCCTGGATGGCTCGGTGCGCTATTTCCCCGACATGGTCGACGGCGGCAAGGCCGCGATTCCTTACGTGACGCCGGCACGGGTGGCGGTGCCGATGCTGTACGTCGCCCAGCGCCCCGCAACGATCGAGGAGCTGAACCGGAACGAAAAGAGCACCGGCTTCAGCCTGCTGAACCGCATGACCTACGCCGATGTGTACGTGGTGACGATGCACCCCATGCAGCACCGGCATTTTTCCGCACAGGGCCTGCACCTGGCGCGCGACGGCGAATTCGACGGCGACTACACGCGCGACGACGTCACGGCGGCCTATGGCTGGATGGCGCGCTACGTGCATCGCTTCCTCGACGGCTACCTGAAGGACGACGCGGCGGCGCGCACCTTCATGGCCAACAAACCGGTGGCGAACGGCGTGCCACGGCACATGGTGTCGCTCGATGCCCGGCCCGGCAGCGGCGTGCCGCCCACGCTGGAAAATTTCGCCGCGCAACTGGCGGCGCGCGGCTTCGACAACGCGGCGGCGATCCACGACGAGCTGAAAGCGCAAGGCGCCACCTTCAAGCTCGAGCCGCATGACATCAACAGCTGGGGCTACGAGCTGCTGCGCGGCGGGATGGCGCGCGAATCGGTGGCGATCTTCCGCTTCGGCACGCAGCTGCATCCAAAGGACGCCAACCTGTACGACAGCCTCGGCGAAGCGCAGGCCAAGGCCGGCCAGCGCGAAGCGGCGATCGACAACTACCGGCGCTCGCTGGCGCTGAACCCGAAAAATGCCAACGCCGTCGAACGGCTGAAGGCGCTGGGGGCCCCCGCCGCGCCGTGAACCCTGTGGCAGCACCGGAATATTTTCCGAAAACCGGTGGCGTAGCAGGGGTTTCGAGGAGCATCGCTCCTCGCCTGCGCAGCGGAGATAGCCTGCAGGCTATCTCTCCTTCCAGGCCCCCCAAAAATCGAAGTGTTGCAAAAAAACCGGTGGCGTAGCAGGGGTTTCGAGGCGCCGCGCGCCTCGCCTGCGCAGCGGAGATAGCCTGCAGGCTATCTCTCCTTCCAGACACCGGTTTTTTTGCAACACGCTGCCAGCGGTGTCGCACGACATCCCCGTCCAATATTAACAACAGGAAATTTAACGCAGGGAAATTAGACAGACATCAAGGCGCCGCCTTTCCGTACGGATAAAGTTTTCCTGATGGAATCCTTGAGCGGCGGCGGACATGTTTAATTTCGAACGTTCGGGCTTGAGCAGGAAACTGACCCTCACCTCCGTGCTGTCTACCTGCAGCGCGCTGCTGCTGGTCTTTGCCGCGTTCGCCCTGACTTGTGTGATCAACCACACGGAAAACCAGACCAGGCAGGTCACCTCGCTGGCCGATGTCATCGCCATCAACAGCGTGGCGCCCTTGCTGTATGTCGACCGCGTGACGGCGGAACAGGCGCTCGGCGCGCTCGTGGTGCAGGACGAGATCACGCAGGCGGTGCTGTACGACCGCAACGGCAAGCCCTTTGCCAGGTTCCCGGCCGGCGGCACGGCACCCGTGCAGGGACTGGCGCCGGAGACGCTGGCGGCGCTGAAGAAGATGGAACTGGTGGAGCCGCCCACGCACCTTTTTTCGCGCGCGGCACTGGGCACGATAGGGGAATCGATACAAAGCACGATCAGGGACACGATCCGCGGCTCGATCCGGATCGTGCGCCCGGTACGCGTGGCAGGCCACCTGGTGGGCGCGGTCATGATCGAAGCCGGCGCCACGCGCATGTGGCTCGGCATGCTGGAAAGCATGGGCATCACGGCGGTGGCAACCGGCATCGCGCTCGCGATGGCGCTGGCGCTGGCGGCCCGCTTCAAGGGCAGCATCGCCGAGCCGATCGGCGAACTGATCGCAGCGGCGCAGCGCGTGTCGTCCACCCAGACCTACGCGCAGGTGCAGCACCAGCGCAGCGACGAGCTGGGCACGCTGATCGACAGCTTCAACGAAATGATGGCGCAGATCGAGTACCGCGACACCAAGCTGGCGCAGTACCGCGACCAGCTGGAACGCCAGGTCAGCGTGCGCACCGAGCAGCTGGAAAAGGCCAAGAACGCGGCGGAGGCGGCCAGCCGGGCCAAGAGCGCCTTCCTGGCCACCATGAGCCACGAGATCCGTACGCCGATGAACGGCGTGCTGGGCATGACGGAACTGCTGCTGGCCACCGGCCTCACCGAACAGCAGCGGCACTACACCAGCATGGTCCAGCGCTCCGGCGAACACCTGCTGGTGATCATCAACGACATACTCGATTTCTCGAAGGTGGAAGCGGGCAAGCTGACGGTCGAATACATCCACTTCAATTTCCGTGAGCTGCTGGACGACATCGACTACGTGTTCTCGCCGCAGGCGCAGGCCAAGGGCCTGGAGCTCGAACTGGCGATCGCACCCGATATCCCGGTGGCCGTCATCGGCGATCCGAACCGGCTGCGGCAGGTGATCGTCAACCTGCTCGGCAATGCGATCAAGTTCACCGACGCCGGCCGCATCACGGTGCGCATCGCCGTCATCGCCGAGGATGCCCAATCGGTCGGGCTGCGCGTGGAAGTGCACGATACCGGTGTGGGCGTGTCGCGCGATGCGCGCACGCGCATCTTCGATTCGTTTTCGCAGGCCGACGGTTCCACCACCCGCAAGCACGGCGGCACCGGCCTGGGGCTGGCGATTTCCAAGCAGCTGGTGGAACTGATGGGGGGCACGATCGGTGTCGACAACGCGCTGATCCGCGGTTCGATCTTCTGGTTCACCGTGCGCTTCGACAAGCGCCGCGTGGACGCCGACGAAGCGTCGTTCAACCAGAAGACGACGAAGGGCTTGCGCGCCCTGCTCGTCGATGCCGGCGTGGAGACGCGTGCCGCGCTGGAAGCCCTGCTGGCACGCTGGCACCTGAAATGCGACTGCGCCGACAGTGCCGGCGAAGCGCTGCGACTGCTGCGCGCGGCGGTCGACTGCGGCCAGCCGTACGACGTGGCGCTGCTGGACATGGAGCTGCCGGAGGCCGGCGGGCTCGTGCTGGCGGCGGACATCAAGGCCGATCCGGCACTGGCGGCGGTGCGGCTGCTGCTGCTGTCGACCGAGCGCAACGCCGCCGACACGGTGCAGCGGCGCGAAGCCGGCGTGGCCTTCCAGCTGATCAAACCGGCGCGCGAGAGCGACTTGTACGACTGCATCGTGACACCACTGCGCGCCAGCGAAGGCGTCCGCATGGCGTCGCCGCAGCAGGCGGACCGCCTGCCGCAGCCGCTACACCGGCCTGTGGTAACGCAGGCATGGGCCGGACAGGCCGGACAGGCAGGACTACCAGGACAGCTGGAACAGCGGCATCCGGCAGTGCAGGCCGCGCCGCAGCCCGGCGCACGGCGGCGCCACACGGTGCTGCTGGCCGAGGACAACCCCGTCAACGTGGAAGTGGCCTGTGCGATGCTGGAAGCCCTCGGCCTGGCAGTGCACCGCACCTGCAATGGCGAGGAGGCCCTGGCGGCCGTGAAGGCGCGCGACTTCGACCTGGTGCTGATGGATTGCCAGATGCCGGTGATGGACGGCATGGCGGCCACCGCCGAGATCCGCCGCCTCGAGCAGCAGCAGGGCCGCGCGCGCCGGCTGCCCATCATCGCGATCACCGCGAATGCGCTGCAGGGCGACCGTGAAACCTGCCTGGCGGCGGGCATGGACGATTACCTGTCGAAGCCGTTTTCGCAGGCCATGCTGCGCGATACGCTGGCGCGCTGGGTCGCGCTGCCGCGGGCGGCGCTGCTGCATCACGGCGACGCGCGCCGGCCGGTGCGCCGGGACGCGGCACCGTGTGTCGCCTCCTTCGCCTCCTTCCCCGCCTTCCCTCCCCCTGTGCCGGCGCCGGCGCCGAGGCCGGCGGAAGGCGCCATCAACCGTCATGCACTGGACGCGATTCGCACGCTCAGCGCGGACAAGGGCGAGATCCTGCTGCAGCGCGTGCTGCACGCGTTCATCGACGACACGCCCAGGCGTCTGGCGTCGCTGCGCGAAGCCATCGACACCGGCAATGCCGGGTCGGTTCGCAAGGTGGCCCACAGCCTGAAGTCCTCCAGCGCCAATGTCGGCGCCGACACGCTGGCCCAGCTGAGCAAGGACATGGAACAGCTGGGACGCAACGACATCAACAGCGGCGCCGCCGCCCTGCTCTCGACGATGGAGCGGGAATACGCGGCGGTGCGGGACACGCTTACTTCCATGTTCGTCAAGGAGACCTAGAATGGCAGCACCCTTCCCCCCTCAACGCGGTACCGTGCTGGTCGCCGACGATGACCCCGTCATGCGTCTCCTGATGCTGGAGATGCTGGCCCAGGTCGGGCTGGACACGATCGAGGCCGAAGACGGCGAGCAGGCGGTGGCCTGCTTCGACCGGCTCGCGCCCGACCTGGTACTGCTCGACGTGGAAATGCCGCGGATGGACGGCTTCGACGTGTGCCGCGCGATCCGGGCCCGCGAGCTGGGACGCGGCCATACCACCTCGGTGCCGATCGTGATGGTGACCGGCGACGACGACCTGAAAGCCGTGACCCAGGCTTACGAAGCCGGTGCCACCGACTTCGTGTCGAAGCCGATCAACTGGCCGATCCTGGGACACCGGGTGCTGTACGTGCTGCGCGCCAGCGACGCGATCGCCCGCCTGCGCATCGCCGATGCGCACAACCGCGCCGTGCTGGCGGCGATCCCGGATACGTTCTTCCGCATGAGCCCGGACGGCTACTATCTCGACTACGAACAGGGCCACGATCCGGGCGCCGCGTTCACCGAGCAGCAGTGCGTGGGCCGGCACGTGCGCGACGTGCTGCCGCGCGCCATCGCCGAGCGGCTGCTGGACCAGTTGAAGACGGTGCTCGACACCCACTCGATCCGCTCGGTCGACTACGCGCTGGAACGCGACGATACGGTGCACCACTTCGAGGCCCGCCTCGTCAGCACCGGTGCCGGCGAAGTCCTGGGGCTGGTGCGCGACATCAGCGAACGCAAGCGCACCGAGGAACAGATCCGCCGGCTGGCTTATTGCGACAGCCTGACCGGCATTCCGAACCGGCAGGCGTTCCTGGAAATGCTGGAGCGCGAACTGGAACGCTCGCGCCAGCACGGCCGCAAGTTCGCGATCCTGTTCATGGACCTGGATTCGTTCAAGCGCATCAACGACACGCTGGGCCACGACGTGGGCGACCTGCTGCTGAAGGTCGTGTCCGAGCGGCTGCACGAAACGATCCGCCCGGGCGACGTGGTGGCGCACCAGGGGCTCGGCGAGGCAGCGTCGCGCGGTATCCCGGAACGGCGCGGCAACAACCTGGCACGGCTGGGCGGGGACGAGTTCACGATCCTGATTCCCGACCTGGACCGCGTGGATGATGCGCTGAACGTGGCCCACCGCGTCAAGGATGCGATGCGGCGGCCGTTCCACCTGGACGGGCACGAGATCTTCGTCACGGCCAGCATCGGCATTTCTCTGTACCCGGAAGACGGCGACGATTCGACATCGTTGCTGAAATACGCCGACACGGCGATGTACCACGCGAAGAACTGCGGCAAGAACAACGCGAAGCTGTACAGCTCGGCGCTGACGACGCAGATGATGAGCCATGTGAAGCTGGAGATCGGACTGCGCCGCGCGCTGCAGAACAACGAGCTGTACCTGCAATACCAGCCGCAGATCGACGTGCGCAGTGCCCGGATGGTCGGTGTCGAGGCGCTGGTGCGCTGGCGCCATCCGGAACACGGCATCGTCGGGCCGAACGAGTTCATTCCGCTTGCCGAGGAAACCGGCCTGATCGTGCCGATCGGCGCCTGGGTGCTGCGCACCGCATGCGGCCAGGCGCGCGCGTGGCAGGAGCAGGCCGGCCGCCCGGTGCGGGTCGCCGTGAACCTGTCGGCACGCCAGTTCAAGGACGAGAACCTGGCGCAGACGGTGCTGTCGGTGCTGAACGACACGGGCCTCGACCCGTGCCTGCTGGAGCTGGAACTGACCGAAGGCACGCTGATGGACGATGCGGTGGCCACGCTGGCCACGCTGGAACAGCTGCGGGCCATCGGCGTGTACCTGTCGATCGACGATTTCGGCACCGGCTACTCGTCGATGAACTACCTGAAGCGCTTCGACGTGCGCGCGCTGAAGATCGACCGCAGCTTCATCAGCGGGCTACCGGAAGATTCCGAAAACGCTGCGATCACGCGCGCCATCATCGCCATGGCGCATGGGCTGAAGCTGGCCGTGGTGGCCGAAGGCGTGGAAACGGGCGAGCAGCTGCAGTTGCTGGAGCAGTACGGCTGCGACATGGCGCAGGGCTACCTGCTGGGGCGGCCGTCGTCGGGAGAAGCGATCGGCGAGATGCTGATGGGAGAAGCGTTGACTCGTTGAGCCGGGGTGCAGCCTGCGGCCGCCGGGTTCTGGTGTCGGACACCGGCTCCATGGTGTCGGACACCGGTGTTTGGTGAAAAAATGGGGACGGACCCTGTTTTTAAGGAAATTTCCTATAAAACAGGGTCCGTCCCCATTATTTAAGCAACTTTCCTAGGTGCTGCGCCGGTCCAGCATGGCGCGGGCGATCGTGCCGGCGTCCACGTATTCCAGTTCGCCGCCGACCGGCACGCCGCGGGCCAGGCGGCTGACCTGCAGGCCGCGCGCCTTCAGCATCTCGCTGATGTAGTGCGCGGTGGCTTCGCCCTCGTTCGTGAAGTTGGTGGCCAGCACGACTTCACCGACGACGCCGTCGGCGGCACGAGCCAGCAGCTTTTCCAGGTGGATGTCCTTCGGACCGATGCCGTCCAGCGGCGACAGCCGGCCCATCAGGACGAAGTACAGCCCCTTGTAGGTCAGCGTCTGCTCGATCATCGCCTGGTCGGCCGGCGTCTCGACGACGCACAGCAGGCGCCGGTCGCGCGCTTCGTCGGCGCACATGTCGCACACGTCGGCCTCGGTGAAGGTATTGCAGAGCGCGCAGTGATTGACCGATTCGACGGCCTGGTACAAGGCGCGCGACAGCATGGCCGCACCCTCGCGGTCGTGCTGCAGCAGGTGGAAGGCCATCCGCTGCGCCGACTTCGGCCCGACGCCGGGCAGCCGGCGCAGCGCCTCGGTAAGGTACTCCAGCGCTTTCGCCATTTACCGTTTCACCAAATGGATCGCCGGCTCAGGTGCCGGCTCAGTTGCCAGCTCAGTTGCCAACTCGATCGTCAGATTCGCCGCCATGCGTCAGGCCTGGTGCTCGGGCAGCAAGGCTTCCAGACCGTCCGCCGCCATTGTCGGCACGAATTCGGTGATCGCGTAGCTGGCCGCGCCAGCCTGCTTGAACGGGTCCAGTTCGATCACCGCTTCCACGTCCTCGCGGCTGTCGGCATCGGCGATGATGATGCCGCCGGTGCGCGGCACCATCCGGCCCGAAAGCACGAACATGCCGTTCGCATACTGTTCGCGCAGGAAGGCGCGGTGGGCGGCGAGGAGCGCGTCGATCTCCTCGTTGGGCTTCAGGTAGGTCAGCGTGACGATGAACATGGCGCGCCCCTTGCGACGGTCAGAACGGCATCTTGAAGCCGGCCGGCAGGTTCATGCCGGCGGTCAGGCCGCTCATCTTCTCGGCGGCGGTGGCTTCGGCCTTGCGCACGGCGTCGTTGAAGGCGGCGGCGACCAGGTCTTCCAGCATGTCCTTGTCGTCGGCCAGCAGCGACGGGTCGATCGACACGCGCTTGACGTCGTTCTTGCAGGTCATGACGACCTTGACCAGGCCGGCGCCGGACTGGCCTTCCACCTCGATGGAACCCAGCGATTCCTGCGCCTTCTTCATATTGTCCTGCATTGCCTGGGCTTGCTTCATCAGGCCAGCGAGCTGGTTCTTCATCATGATGTGTTTCTCCGTATAAGTTGAGGGATTGGGGGCGGCCTTCAGTGGGCCGGCGTGATGGGAGCCACGATCGAGCCGGGCACCACGAAGGCGCCGAATTCGCGCACCATCGCCTGCACGAACGGGTCGTTGTGCACCGTGTCCTCGGCCTGGCGCTGGCATGCTTCGCGGTGCGCCTGCTGCTCGGCGGCGGTGGTGAACCACACCGGGCCGAGTTCCGTCTCGACCCGCGCGGGGCGGTTGAACCGCTCGGCCAGCGCCGCCGTCAGTTTTTCCACGTTCGGCGGCGTGCGCCAGGTATCGATCGGGCAGCGCAGGTGGAACACGGCGGCGTTGCCGTCGATCTTGCATTCGATCAGTTCGGCCTGCGTGGCCAGTTGCTGGGCGACGCCCCGCAGCGGCAGGTGCGCGGCCAGCAGCGGCCAGTTGCCGTCCCAGTCCAGTTCGGGGACGGGCGTGACCACGTAAGCATAAGGCGCCTGGGCCGGCGCTGTCTGCCGCACGGGCGCGGCCGGAACTGCCGGTGCCGCCGGCGCTTCGCGGGCATCGGCCCGGTGCTGCGCGGGGGCTTCGGCGCGGACATCGGCCCGGTGCTGGGCCGGGGCTTCGGCGCGATTCTGCACGCGCTGTGCCGGCGCGGCCACCGCGCTGTCGTCCGAGAATTCGGTGACCCATGGCGGCAGGTCGTCATCTTCCTGGGACGCCGGGCGGGCTTGCGGCTGCACCGCGGGCGGCGCCTCGAGCACGGCGGCATCGCCCTGCGGCCGGGCGTCTTCCCATGGCAACGGCTTGGCCGGCGCGGCTGCCTGCGGTGCCGGCGCCGATGGTGCTGACAGCGCGGGATCTTCCGGGGCCGCCGTTCGCATCGGCGGACGTGCGCCGGTACGTGCCAGCGTGGCCGCGCGGGCCGCCTCGAGCGCCGCATTGATCGCGGCGCGCGCCGGGCTGACCGGCCCGGAAGGACGCGCCGCCGCCGCGGGCGCCGAGGAGGCCGGGGCCGGGGCCGGGGCCGGGGCCGGCGGCGAGAAAACGGCTGCGCGCGGCGCGGCAGGCGCCGCTGCGGCCGGGGCCGGCGCGGCGGCTGCATGGCTGACGGCTGCATGGCTGGCGGCTGCCTGGCCGACAGAGGCGCCGGCGGCACGGGGCGCAGCCGCCGCCTGGGGTGCTGCCGGTGCGGTTGCCGATACGCCTGCCGATGTTGCCGCTGCCGCCGCGGCACGTGCGGGCGAACCGCCCGCGGCCGGGCGCGATATTACCGGCGTGTTGGCGGGGGCACCGCCGGGCGCGGCCTCGGCGCCGCCGACGCCGGGGCGAAAGGCCAGCATCCGCAGCAGCGTCATCGAGAAGCCGGCATATTCGTCCGGTGCCAGGCCCAGTTCGTTACGGCCATGGACGGCGATCTGGTAATACAGTTGCACCTCTTCCGCGTCGAACGCGGCGGCGAGGCGGATGATGTCCGCGTACTCCGGCAAGTCTTCCGGCACGGCCGCCGGCACCGTCTGCGCCAGCGCGATCCGGTGCAGCAACGTACCCAGGTCCTGCAGCGCGCCGTTGTACGACAGGCTGCGGCTGGCCATCTCGTCGGCCACCGCCATCAGGTCGGAGCCATCGCGGTTCGCCAGCGCATCGAGCAGCCGCACCAGGTACGACTGGTCCAGCGCGCCCAGCATGCCCTGCACCGCTTCCAGCGTGACGGCGCCGGCGGCATAGGCGATCGCCTGGTCCGTCAGCGACAGCGCATCGCGCATCGATCCATGCGCGCCCTGCGCCAGCAGGCGCAAGGCCGGCTGCTCGAACGTCACGCCTTCCTGGCCCAGGATATTTTCCAGATGGCCGACGATGTGCCCGGGCGGCATCTGCTTCAGGTTGAACTGCAGGCAGCGCGACAGGACGGTGACGGGAATCTTTTGCGGGTCGGTCGTCGCCAGGATGAATTTCACGTGCTCGGGCGGCTCTTCCAGCGTCTTGAGCATCGCATTGAACGCGTGGTTGGTCAGCATGTGCACCTCGTCGATCATGTAGACCTTGAAGCGTGCATTGCTGGGCGCATAGATGGCCTGCTCGAGCAGTTGTGCCATCTCGTCCACGCCGCGGTTCGACGCGGCATCCATCTCTATATAGTCGACGAAGCGGCCGCCGTCGATGGCCCGGCATGCCTCGCATGCGCCGCACGGCGTGGCGGTGATGCCGCCATTGCCATCCGGACCGGTGCAGTTCAGCGATTTCGCCAGGATCCGCGACAGCGTGGTCTTGCCGACCCCGCGCGTGCCGGTAAACAGGTAGGCATGATGCAGGCGGCCCGTACCCAGCGCATGCGTCAGCGCACGGACGACGTGCTCCTGCCCAACGAGCGTTTCAAAGTTGCGGGGACGGTATTTGCGAGCGAGGACTTGATAGGACATGCCGGGATTTTACCGCAGACGAGCGGGCGTGAGGCCAACAATAGGGACGCCGGCGTGCCGGCCGGGCCATCGCGCCGCGAAAACAAAAGGAAAAACGCGGACGTAAAAAAAGCTGCCGAGGCAGCTTTTTTCGCAGTTTTCTTACATTGAAATCGGGAGGCGAGCCTGATCTGCGGCACTTGCGGTGAACGGCTTTGGCTGCTTCGTTCCCGACCTGACCAGGTAAACCATGCCGCAATGCGCAGGGGCCCGCCAGACCGTATTATAACCGGTCCTCGGCCGAACGGGAAATTACAGTCCCAGCTGCTGCCAGATATCGTCCACCTTGCGCTTGACTTCCGGTGTCATCTGGATTGTCGTGCCCCACTCGCGGGTCGTTTCGCCCGGCCATTTGTTCGTGGCATCGATGCCCATCTTGCTGCCCAGGCCGCTGATCGGCGAGGCGAAGTCGAGGTAATCGATCGGCGTATGGTCGACCAGCGTGGTATCGCGCGTCGGGTCGACGCGCGTCGTGATCGCCCAGATCACTTCCTTCCAGTCGCGGATATCGACATCCTCGTCGACGACGACGATGAACTTGGTATACATGAACTGCCGCAGGAAACTCCATACGCCGAACATCACGCGCTTGGCATGGCCGGCATACTGCTTGCGGATCTGCACCACGGCCATCCGGTAGCTGCAGCCTTCCGGCGGCAGGTAGAAGTCCGTGATCTCGGTGAACTGCTTCTGCAGCAGGGGCACGAACACCTCGTTCAGCGCCAGGCCCAGCACTGCCGGTTCGTCCGGCGGCTTGCCGGTGTACGTGGAGTGATAGATCGGGTCGCGGCGCATCGTGATGCGGTCGATCGTGAAGACCGGGAACCAGTCCTGTTCATTGTAATAGCCGGTATGGTCGCCATACGGCCCTTCCAGCGCGTGCTCGTAGCCGGACGGATGGTTTTCGTCCGGATAGATATGCCCTTCCAGCACGATTTCGGCCGATGCCGGCACGCGCAGTTCGCTGCCGATCGCCTTGACCAGTTCCGTGCGGCTGCCACGCAGCAGCCCGGCGAACTGGTACTCGGACAGCGTATCGGGCACCGGCGTGACCGCGCCGAGGATCGTGGCCGGATCGGCGCCGAGCGCTACCGCCACCGGATATGGCTGGCCGGGATGCCGGATGCAGTGCTCGCGGAAGTCCAGCGCGCCGCCCCGGTGCGCCAGCCAGCGCATGATCACCTTGTTACGGCCCAGGACCTGCTGGCGGTAGATGCCCAGGTTCTGGCGCTTCTTGTTCGGCCCTTTCGTGATGACGAGCCCCCACGTGATCAGCGGCGCCACGTCGCCCGGCCAGCAATGCTGGATCGGCAACCGGCCCAGGTCGACATCGTTGCCTTCCCAGACGATTTCCTGGCACGGTGCGCTGCGCTGTTCTTTCGGCGCCATGTCCCAGACGGCCTTGACCAGCGAACCCATGTCCATGATGTCCTTGAACCCCTTCGGCGGTTCCGGCTCTTTCAGGCGCGCCAGCACGTGGCCAATGCGGCGCAGTTCGCCGAGGCTCTCCGCACCCATGCCCAGCGCCACGCGGCGTGGCGTACCGAACAGGTTGGCCAGCACGGGCATATCAAAATTCGTAGGGTTTTGAAACAGCAAAGCGGGTCCGCCGGCACGCAAAGTGCGGTCGCAGACTTCCGTCATCTCCAAATGTGGCGAAACTGGCAATGAAATTGGCTTAAGTTCACCGATTTTTTGCAGTTGAGCAATAAAATCTCTCAGATCTGAATATTTCATACAAATTTTACGTTTTTTTCTCGTTCGACGGCCGGCGTCAAGTCGCCCGGACAAGTGGTTGATTCTATTAGCTATTGCTCACAGCTGCTCGACAATACCATACCTAAAAGTTATATAGAACGCGTTCGTTAGTATTGACTTGATATAAAACGGCTTCTACAATTCGACCTACTTGAAGAGGACATGGCAAAAATGCCAACTACGTGTCGCTCATTCATTCACGGAGTCGGGGCTCCACATGACATTTTAAGGAGTGTTTTTCTCGAGGCGTCTGCCTCAAAGGTTTTTAACCAGGGTTAGCCCAGGTTCAAACCGGGTTTACCCAAGTGACTCAACCATTGACTTGAGCACGGGATTCAAACCTCCCCCGAAAAAAGTTGTATTGCGACTGGCGCCTGACAATATCCGCTCAGAAACCAGCTCAGGCAAGCAATGAAGACGTTCCGGCTCGCGCGCCTCCACGGCGGCGACGGACGATAACACATCTGATGCACGGCAATTGCACAGCAACGGTGTCGCGTCACTACGCGCGGCGGGGGCATGCTTTTACGGACATTGCAGGGAGTTCTATGATCAATCGTTTCAATGGGCTGGCAACTGCCGGCCGCACGCTGGTCTCCGGACCGGCCGCGCGCTTCGCCGCGCAGCGCATCACCCTGCGCAGTGTCTTCACGACTGCGCAACACGCGTTCACGATCTTCGGCGTGACCGCCCTTGTCATCCTGGCAGTACTATGGGCCCGTCCGGACCTGGCGCACGCGCTGACGAAATCGCTGGCCCCGCAAGAGGCTGCCATGCCGGCCACCGTCGCAGCCGTTACCGCGCCGCCCCTGCATGAACTGATGGAAGCACCGGCGATCACCGCCGCGGCGGACAGCACGAGTGCCAGCGAAGCCGACGAAAAAGCGCTGCTGGGCACCCGCAAGCAACAGGAGCGGGTCACCGACTGGCTGTCCAAGCGCTACCGCGTGGCCAACGACGCAGCCAACATGCTCGTGTCGACGGCTTATATGACGGCACGCGAAATCAAGATCGACCCGCTGCTGATCCTGGCCGTGATGGCGATCGAATCCGGCCTGAATCCGTTTGCTGAAAGCCCGATGGGCGCGCAAGGGCTGATGCAGGTGATGTCGAAGGTTCACCACGACAAGTTCCAGGAGATGGGTGGCGTGCAGGCCGCGCTGAACCCGGTGGCCAACATCCGTGTCGGCTCGCTGATCCTGAAAGACTACGTCAAGCGCGGTGGCTCGGTCGAAGCTGGCCTGAAGTATTACGTCGGCGCGGCCGCCTTTGAAACGGACGATGGCTACGGTTCCCGTGTCCTGGCGGAATGGAAGCGCCTGAAGCAGGTTTCCGCCGGCAAGAAGGTGCCGACCTTCACGCGGCCACCCGCCCCCGCTCCGGCAACCGTCACCGCGAGCACGGAACCCAAGGCCGCGGAGCCCGCCACGCCGAAAACGGAAGCGGAGCAACTGGCCGGCCTGTGATCCGCCCCAGTCGTCGAACCCAAGCCACCGGACGGTGGCTTTTTTATTGCCTGGCAGAGACGCCGCAGGTTCCCGGAAAACCGGTGACAGGCTCCAGTTATCGGGAAATGTTTCCGGTCTGGCTCTCCGGCGCATGGATGACCAAGGCACCTTGGCGAAACGTTTCAAAAAAACCGGTGTCTGTCACCGGTTTTGAGGAAACGTTTCAAAAAAACCGGTGTCTGTCACCGGTTTTGAGGAAACGTTTCAGGGACACCGGAGCCTGTTACCGGTGTGTCCCCCTGCTCTGCCGCCGGTTCCGGGCAATAAAAAAGCTACCCGCAGGTAGCTTTTTTGTCGGAGCGCGGTGGATCAGCGCTTCTTGTCCGCTGCCACTTCGTCGACGCGCAGTTTCGGCGCGAGTTTATCCAGCACGCCGTTGACGTACTTGTGGCCGTCGATACCACCGAACGACTTGGTCAGCTCGACCGCTTCGTTGATGACGACACGGTACGGGATTTCCGGATGATTCTTCAGTTCGTACGCGCCCAGCAGCAGCACCGCGTGCTCGATCGGCGACAGTTCGCCGATGCCGCGGTCGACCAGCGGCGCGAACCCTTCGCGCAGCTCGACCGATTGCTCGATCGTGCCATACAGCAGCGCGGCGAAGAAATCGCCGTCGGCCTTGTCGAAGCCGTGGGCGGCGCGGATGTTGTTGACGACCGTCTTCGCCGGCTCATTGTTCAGCAGCCATTGATACAGTCCCTGCAGCGCGAACTCGCGCGCGCGGTGGCGCGGCGTGCGGTTCTTGCTGGGGTTGGCGTGCACAGCTTTATCGTTCATGGTTATTCCTTAGTATTTCTCTTGCAGCTCACTCGTCGTCGCCGGCGTCTTGCTGCAGCTCTTCCAGCGCGATCGCCAGATTCGCCATTTCGACGGCAACGCGGGCCGCATCGGCACCCTTGGAGGCCATGCGGACTTCGGCCTGCTCGTCGTTTTCGGTGGTCAGCACGGCATTGGCGATGGGGATGCCGAAATCGAGGCCGATGCGGGTGATGCCGGCGCCGGATTCGTTCGACACCAGCTCGAAGTGGTAGGTTTCGCCACGGATCACGGCGCCCAGCGCCACCAGCGCGTCGAACTGGCCCGATTCGGCCATCTTCTGCAGCACCAGCGGAATCTCCAGCGCACCCGGCACGGTCACGTGCAGCACGTCTTCATCGGCCACGCCGAGGTGCTTGAGCTCCGCCAGGCAGGCCGACAGCAGGCCATGGCACACGTCTTCGTTGAAGCGGGCCTGGACGATGCCGATACGCAGGCCTTCGCCGTTCAGATTGGTTTCGTAGGTTCCTACGGTCATGATGGGCCTCTTATATAGTGTGTGGAAGAATCAAGCTTCGGGTTTGGCCAGGTAGCCGGTCACTTCGAGGTCGAAGCCCGTCATCGACGGCATCTTGCGCGGGCTCGCCAGCAGTTTCATGCGGCGCACGCCGATCGCGCGCAGGATCTGGGCACCAATGCCGTAGGTGCGCAGATCCATGCTGGCGGCACGGCCCTGCGGCTTGGCATCCTTGTTCAGCGCGGCCAGCTGGCCGAACAGCTGCTCGGCCGTCTCGCCGCAGTTCAGCAGCACCATCACGCCCGATTTCGCCCCCTTGATGGCCTTCAGCGAAGCCGACACGTTCCACGAGTGGGTGGTCGCTTCCGTTTCCAGCAGGTCCAGGATCGACACCGGCTGGTGCACGCGCACCAGCGCTTCGTCGTCGGCCGCCACGTCGCCATGCACCAGCGCCAGGTGGGCGCAGCCGCTCGGCGTGTCGCGGAAGGCGATCATGCGGAAGTCGCCGTGCGACGTGCGCAGCTCGCGCTCGGCAACGCGTTCGACCATGCATTCCTTGGCGCTGCGGTAGTGGATCAGGTCGGCAATCGTGCCGATCTTGAGGCCGTGCTCCTTGCCGAACTCCAGCAGGTCCGGCAGGCGCGCCATCGTGCCGTCGTCCTTGACGATCTCGCAGATCACGGAAGCCGGCGTCAGGCCCGCCATCGCGGTCAGGTCGCAGCCTGCTTCGGTGTGTCCAGCGCGCATCAGCACGCCACCCTTGACGGCGCGCAGCGGGAAGATATGACCCGGCTGCACCAGGTCGGACGGCTGTGCGCCCTTGGCGACGGCTACCTGGATCGTGCGGGCGCGGTCGGCCGCCGAGATACCCGTGGTCACGCCTTCGGCGGCCTCGATCGACACGGTGAAGTTGGTGCCGAACGAAGTGCCGTTACGGGTCGCCATCAGCGGCAGCTCGAGGCGATCGACGATTTCTTCGGCCAGCGTCAGGCAAACCAGCCCGCGGGCATAACGGATCATGAAGTTGATGGCTTCCGGCGTGACGAAATCGGCCGCCAGCACCAGGTCGCCCTCGTTTTCGCGGTCCTCTTCATCGACCAGGATCACCATGCGCCCGGCGCGCAGCTCGGCGACGATTTCTTCAGTGCTGGAGATAGTCATGTAATAAATCCTTGGCGTGTTTCGCAACCCGCTATTTTAATGGATTTGGCGGGCTTTCACCCGACAATCCAGCGGGTCGCCGAATGCTGCGGATTTCCCACGGAACAAGCTGTCATGCTTATCTGAAAACCAACAAAACCATAGGCAACATCGACAGTACTGGCTATCATCGGGCCGGTAGCCCGTGCGGTGGAGCGTTTGTTGCTTCCTGTACATGCTGCCGAAGACAACAGTCGTGCGCCCACTGCCAGAGTGGCGGGGTAGCATGGAAACACAGGATCGACTTGTCGATAAGGCATTATGTCCACCATTCTGATCGTCGATGATCGCCCCACCAACCGCGACTACCTGCTGACACTGCTCGGTTTTACCCAGCATACCGTGTACGAAGCCATGGACGGCGCCCAAGCGCTGGAACTGTGCCACCTCTACCGCCCGGACCTGGTGATCACCGACATCCTGATGCCGACGATGGATGGCTACGAGTTCACCCAGCGCCTGCGCGCGGCGCCGGACCTGGATGGCACGCCGGTCATCTTTTTCTCCGCCACCTATTCGCTGCCGGAACTGCGAACCATGGGCGCGGCGTGCGGCGTACGCACCGTGCTGCACAAGCCCGCCGAGCCGCAGGCGATCCTGGACGCCGTGAACCTGGAGCTGGGACTGGACGAAGCGTACCTGAAGTTGCCCGGCGAAGTCGCCCGCGCGGCCACGCCGCCGGCCGCGGCGTATTTCAGTTCGCCACCGGCCGCACCCGCGGCGGCACCGCAAGACACGGTGCAGCGGATGGCGGCGCTGCACGATCTGTCGTTGCGCCTGAACGGCGAACGCGATGCCGGCGCGATGGCGCACCGCTTCTGCACGGCCGCCGGCGCGATCCTGCATGCCGACATCGTGGTCCTGTGCCTGCTGGACGCGCGTGAAAGCAGCGTCCAGCACGTGGAGGCGATCGGCATCGACGCGGCGCTGGTGCAGCCCGTGCTGGTTGAACGCGGCGCCTTCCCCGGCTCGATGATGGACGGCCACGACGTGCTGCGCCGCTGCCGCGCCGACGGCGACATGCCGGCGCTGCCGGGCGGCCATCCGGAAGTGGCCAACCTGCTGGGCCTTGCCGTGCGCGACCAGTTCCACCTGTACGGCTGGCTGTATGCGGCGAACCGCCGCGCCGCACCCTGCTTCGACGATGCCGACGAACAGTTCATCCGCATGCTGAGCGCGCAGCTGGCGGTCGCCTATGAAAACATGAACCTGTACGAAGTGGTGCAGCGTCACGCGGCGCAATTGCAGATGGAAGCTTCGGCGCGGCGCAGCGCGGACGCGGCGCTGCGCGCCAGCGAGGCGCGCTACCGCGCGATGACGCAGTCGGCGCCGGATGCGATCATCGGCACCGACCAGGACGAACGCGTGCTGCACTTCAACCGCGCCGCCGAGGCTATGTTCGGCTACAAGGAACAGGAAATGCTGGGCAAGCCGATCACGCTGCTGATCTCGGAGCGCTCGCTGCCCGAGCACCGCGAGCGCGTGCAGCGCTACCGCAAGAGCCGCGAGCGTTCGTACAGCACCCGCATCGTCGAGCTGACGCTCAAGCGCAAGGATGGCGAGGAATTCACCGCCGAACTGGCGCTGTCGGCGGTGAGCGTCGACGGCGAGGCGATCTTCACCAGCATCCTGCGCGACATCACCGCGCGCCGCGCGCTCGAGGAGCGCCTGCGCTTGTCGGCCCAGGTTTTCGACAGCACGCAGGACAGCATCACGATGACGGATGCCCAGGGCCGCATCATCGGCGTCAACCCCGCGTTCGAGCAGACCACCGGCTATACCGAGCGGGAGGTGATGGGCCAGAATCCGCGGCTGCTGCGCTCCGGCCGGCATGACAGCGCGTTCTATCGCGCCATGTGGCACAGCCTGGAAACCCAGAGCCAGTGGGCCGGCGAGATCTGGAACCGCCGCAAGAACGGCCAGGTCTATCCGGAACGGCTGCGCATCAATGCCGTGCGCGACCAGCGCGAACAGGTAGTGGCCTACGTGTCCGTATCGAGCGACATCAGCGCGCTGAAGGAAGCGCACACGCAGCTCGACTTCATCAGCAACCACGATCCGCTCACGCTGCTGCCGAACCGGAACCTGCTGAACGACCGCCTGCAGCTGGCGCTGACGGCGGCGCAGCACGGCGGCAACGAGGTGGCATTGCTGCTGTTCGACATCGACCGGCTGCAGCGCGTCAATGACGCCCTCGGCCATCCCGCCGGCGACGCGCTGCTGCAGGAAATCGCCCGGCGCGTGGCCGGCATCGTGCCGCCGGGCGATACGCTGGCGCACCTGGGCGCGGACGAATTCGCGCTGGTGCTGACGCGCTACCAGAACGTCGACGACATCATCGTCATCGTGCGCAAGCTGATGGAACAGGTGGCCCAGCCGGTGCAGCTGGCGGGCCAGGACCTGTACGTGACGGCATCGGTCGGCATCAGCGTCTACCCGCGCGACGGCGCCACGCCGGGCGCGCTGCTGACGGGCGCCGACGTCGCGCTGTCCCATGTCAAGGAGGCCGGCCGCAACAACTTCCACTTCTACACGGGCGAAATGAATGCCCACGCGCTGCGCTGGATGTCGCTCGAGGTGCACCTGCGCCACGCCGTCGAGCGCAACGAACTGCGCCTGTACTTCCAGCCGCAGGTATCGCTGGCGGACGGCCGCGTGACCGGCGTCGAGGCGCTGCTGCGCTGGCAAAGCGCGGAACTGGGCATGATCCCGCCCGGCGACTTCATCCCGCTGGCGGAGGACAGCGGCCTGATCCTCGACATCGGCACCTGGGTCATCGAGGAAGCCTGTCGGCAGATGAAGGCATGGCATGCGAAGGGCCTGCCGCCCATGACGGTGGCGGTCAACGTGTCGGCGCGCCAGTTCGCCACGGGCACCGTGCCGGCCGTGGTCCGCAAGGCGCTGAGAGATAACGGCGTGGCGCCCCGCTGGCTGGAAGTGGAGCTGACGGAAAGCGTGATGATGCACGACAGCGATCACACGCAGATGCAGCTGAACGAGCTGGCGGCGATGGGCGTCTCCATATCGCTCGACGATTTCGGCACCGGCTACTCGTCGCTGGGCTACCTGTCGCGCTTCCGGCTCGACAAGCTGAAGATCGACCAGACCTTCGTCAAGAACATCACGACCGATCCGCGCAGCGCCGCCATCGCACGCGCCACCACGGCGCTGGCGCATGGCCTGAACCTGATCGTCGTGGCCGAGGGGGTCGAGACGGAAGGCCAGCTGGCATTCCTGCGCGACATGGGCTGCGACAAGATCCAGGGCTATCTGTTCAGCCGCCCGCTGCCGGTGGACGAGCTGTCCGTGCTGCTGCTTGAACAGCGCATGCTGGCAGTCGTGGCGGTGCCGCCGTCGGTCACCCGCACGCTGCTGCTGGTCGACGACGAACCGGGCGTGCTGCACGCGCTGGAACGGGCATTCCGGCGCGAAGGCTACCAGGTGCTGCTGGCCAGCAGCGGACGCCAGGGGCTCGAGCTGCTGGCCAGCAACGACGTGCAGGTGGTGCTGTCGGACCAGCGCATGCCGCACATGGACGGCACGGAATTCCTGGCGCGGGCGCGCGAGCTGTATCCGCACACGGTGCGGATGATCCTGTCGGGCTACGCGGACCTGACCAGCATCCAGCAGGCCATCAACCGCGGCGCGATCTACAAATTCCTCAGCAAACCCTGGGACGACGGCGAGCTGCGCGCGGCGGTGCGCGAGGCGTTCGAACTGGCGCAGCCGCGGCGCCCGGCACTGATCGCCAGCGAGCGCTGACCGGACGCTCGCCCGCGCCGGCGGCGGCGCCACCGATAACCTGCGCGCGCGCTGCGATCACAATTGCAAAGGCTCCGCCACGGCATGCCCACGCGTCGGGGGTTTTCGGGTAAATTCCGCTGGATGAGCGTTTCCTTTCAACTTACCGGAATGTTATGACACCGCAAAACCTGTGGCCGCTGGGCGCCGAACTGGGCGAAGGCCCGGTCTGGATTCCCGAACAAAACCGCCTGTATTTCGTCAACCTGGTCGGCAACACGCTGCACGCGCTCGATGCCGACGGCAAGCGCCACGCCTGGCCACTGCCGGACTACGTGTGCTGGCTGATCCCCCGCAAGGATGGCGACGGTTACATGGCCGGCCTGCGCGACGGCATCGTGCGCCTGTGGCTGGAGCCCGAGCCGCGATTCGAGTACCTGCACCGGCTGCCGGACGCCGATACCGGCATCCGCCTGAACGATGCCAAGGCCGACGCCGCCGGCCGCATCTGGGCCGGGTCGATGAATGCGCGCGACGTGAGCCGCGCGGACGGCAAGCTGTTCCGGCTGGACCCGGACGGCAGCCTGCATGTGGCACTGCCCGAATACCACATCTGCAATGGCCCCACATTCAGCCTGGACGGGCGCACGATGTACCACAACGACAGCTTCCTGAACCGCACCTACGCATACCCGGTAAGAGCGGACGGCAGCCTGGGCACGCCGCACCTGTGGCGCCAGTTCGGCGACGGCGAAGGCTCGCCGGACGGCATGACGGTGGACAGCGAGGACTGCGTGTGGATCGCCCAGTGGGGCGGCGCGCGCGTATGCCGCTACAGCCCGGGCGGCGACCTGCTGGCGACGATCCCGATGCCGGTCACGCAGCCATCGTCCGTGGCATTCGGCGGTGCCGACCTGAAGACGCTGTACATCACCAGCGCGTGGCAGGGCTTCGATGCGGCGCAGCGCGGCGCCGATCCGCTGGCCGGAGCGCTGTTCTCGGTGCGGACCGAGGTTGCCGGCGTGCCGGCCGCTCGCTTCGGCTGAGCGAAGGGGGCCGGCACCTTCGGCCGGCCCCTCTCCCGCAAGCGGGACGCCGGACGCCGCCTGCTGGCATAAGATACGTGGGCTTCACCAACCAACCCTGTTGAGGAGATCACGATGAAGACGAACGGTTCGGCAGTCTGGTCCGGCGGCATCAAGGATGGCAAGGGCGCCATCAGCAGCCAGAGCGGCGCACTGAAGGAATATCCATACGGCTTCGCCAGCCGTTTCGAAGGCAAGCCCGGTACCAATCCGGAGGAACTGATCGGCGCCGCGCACGCCGGCTGCTTCACGATGGCGCTGTCGCTGATCCTTGGCGAGGCGGGCCTGACCGCCGAGAAGATGGAAACGAAAGCCGACGTCACGCTGGAAAAGCAGGAGGAAGGCTTTGCCATCACCGCCGTGCACCTGACGCTGCAGGCGAAGATACCCGGCGCCGACGAGGCGAAGTTCCAGGAGCTGGCCGCCAAGGCAAAAGCCGGCTGCCCGGTATCGAAATTGCTGAAGGCGGACATCACGCTGGACGCCACGCTGCTGTAACGCCGCAGTAACGCGCAGTTAGCCCGCGGTTAACCCTTCACCCGCAGTTGCTACTCTCCCGCCGGCGGCGCTCCGCCCTCGGCGGGCGCCAGCCTGGACAGCCGCTCCGAGCGCTCGACGCCGATATGCAAGCCGGCCGCACTTTCCGGCATGCCGGCCGCGCCAAGGGCGAAATGGGCCAGCTGCAGGCCCGATTCCACCGTTTCCGAGATCACCCCGGCGGCTCCCGCGTCCTTCAGCAGGCGGGCATGCTTTTCATCGCGCGCCCGTGCAAAGACCGGGATCGACGGGTACTGGCGCCGCAGGGCGTGCGTCGCCTGCAGGGCCGCCTTCGGATCGTCCATCGTCAGCACCACCCCGGCCGACCGGCCCACGCCGAGGCGCGCCATCATGTCCGGCATCGACGCGTCGCCCGAAAACACGTTCGACGCGCCTTCCCTGCCAGCCGCCGCGAGCTGGTGGTCGCGCTCCACCGCCACGTGCGCGATGCCCTGCCGCGCCAGCACGTCCGCCACCAGCCGCCCCACCCTGCCGTAGCCGCCGATGATGATGTGGCCCGCGCGGGGAGCGGCTTGCGTCCCCTCCGGGTCCGGTTCGGACGGGGCGGCGCCACCGGCGTGCCGCCCCATGCGCTTGATACGCTCCAAGCGCTCGCCCAGCGCGGCGGCGGCGGGCGCCACCAGCATGCTGGCCGTGACCAGCATCAGCATGAACTGGCCGGTCGCGCCGGCCAGCAACCCCGCGCCGACCGCGTAGCCGAGGATGATGAAGGCAAATTCGCCGCCCTGCCCCATCAGCAGGCCGGCGCGCACGGCCCGGCGCCAACCCAGCCGGCGCAGCACCAGCGCGACGACTCCGCCCTTGACCGCCAGCAGGCCGATCACCGATAGCGGCAGCAGCAGCGGATACTGCGCAACGATGCGCAGGTCCAGCTCCATGCCGACCGCCATGAAGAAAATGCCCATCAACAGGCCGCGGAACGGCTCGACGATGATCTCGACTTCGTACTGGAATTCGGTATCGGCCAGCAGCAGCCCGGCCAGCAGCGCACCCAGCGCCATCGACAGGCCGGCCGCCGCGGTGACCGCCGCCACGCCCAGCGTCAGCAGCAGGATCAGCGCCACGAAGACCTCGGGCTGGCGCTGCACGGCAAAGGCGGCGAACAGGGGGCGCGCCAGGCGCCGGCCAGCCACGTAGACCAGGGCGATCGTGGCCGCGGCCTTGGCCACCGCGAGCAGCAGGGCCCACCCCAGCGCGGCGCCGCTGTTGCCGGCCAGGCCTTCGACGAGGATCAGCACCGGCACCACGGCCAGGTCCTGCAGCATCAGGATGCCGAAGCAGGCCTGCCCCAGCGGCGTGCCCAGCGCGCCGCCGCGGCTCAGCAGCTGCATGACGACGGCCGTGGACGACATCGCCAGCGTGACGCCGATCGTCAGCGCCGGCGCGGCGGGGTTGCCGAAGGCGAAAGCGATCGCGCCGATCGCGGCCGCGGTTAGTACCAGTTGCAGCACGCCGCTGCCGAACACGTCGCGCCGCAGTGCCCAGATCCGGGCCGGCGACAGCTCCAGGCCGATCATGAACATCAGGAACAGGATGCCCAGCTCGCCGAACATCCTGACGTCTTCGACGTCGTGGAACGTGATGTCGGCCAGCCATGGCAGGTCGCCGGCCCAGGTGCCCAGGCCATGGGGGCCGAAGCACAGGCCCACCAGCAGGAAGCCCGGCATCTGGTTGATGCGCAGCCGCTGCAGCAAGGGGATGGCCAGTCCCGCCAGCAGCAGGAACAGCAGGGCTTCGCGAAGATCGGAGACGGTCATGGTGCGAGTGTATTTCAACCGGCGGCGGCGCGGCATACAATCGTGCCTTCGCCCGCCCGGGTAAAGAACAGAAAGGAAGCTTCATGCGACACGCCGGCCGCCTCGCCACCCTGACCGCCCTGCTGCTATGCAGTGCGATCGCCACCGCCGCTCCCGCCTGGGTCGCCAAAAGCGACGCCTATTCCCAGCCCGTGCTGCAGGACGCCGGCAAGTACCAGCCCGAGAACGCCTCGTCGCTGGGCAGCGAGGAGTTCGATACCGCGGTGGCCGACTTCAAGCCGCGCGACTACGAACGCGAACTGGCCGATACCGAGAAGCGCCTGGCATCGCTGCGGCGCCAGCGCGCGGCCGAACAGGACCCGAAGGTGCGCCAGGACCTGGATATCCTGATCGATTCGCGCGAAAAGAAAATCGCCACGATGAAGCTGGAACACCGCTACCTGCTGAACTACGTGAACGTGGCGGAACTGGTGTACGGCGGCCTGCAGGCACTGCTCGACCCGCGCAACAAGCCGGAGCGCCAGAAGGCCGCGCTGGTGCGCCTGAAGCGCTACGTCGGCGGTGAACAGGGTACCGCGCCACTGGCCACGCTGGTGCGCCAGCGCAGCGAGGAACGGCTCGCGAACCGGCAACTGATCGGCCCTTACGTGGCGGAGATCGAGGATGGCCTGGCCAACAACGCCACCTATCTCGCCGGCATCGCCGACCTGTTCAAGGAGGCCAAGCTGACCGGCTGGGAAGCCGATTTCGAGACGCTGAAAAAGCAGGTCAGCGCCTATGACGACTGGACCCGCAAGGCGATCATGCCGCGCGCCCGCAAGGAAGTGCGGCTCCCCGCCGCGCTGTACATCGACCAGCTCGTCAACGTCGGTGTCGACATCACGCCCGAACAGATGATCGAGCGCGCCAGCTTCGACTTCCAGGAAGTGCGCGACCAGATGCAGGTGGTCGCCGCTACGATCGCCGCGCAGCGCAAGCTGCCTTCCAGCGACTACCGCGACGTGATCCGCGAGCTGAAGAAAGCGTCGCTCCCGGCGGACGGACTGCTGCCTTACTACCGCAAGCGGGTGCAGGATATCGAGGACATCATCCGCAAGCACGATATCGTGACCCTGCCCCAGCGCGCGCCGAACATCCGCACCGCCACGGAAGCCGAGGCGGCTTCCATCCCGGCGCCGTTCATGAGCCCGCCCCGCCTGATCGGCAACACGGGCGAGTACGGCGAATTCGTCATTCCGCTGTCGAATCCGAAATCGAAGGGCAAGATGGACGACTTCGACTACGAGGCCATGGCGTGGACACTGTCCGCGCACGAGGCGCGCCCCGGCCACGAACTGCAGTTCGCGTCGATGGTGGAACAGGGCATGTCGATCGCGCGAGCCAACTTCGCCTTCAACAGCACCAACGTGGAGGGCTGGGGCCTGTACTCGGAAGCGCTGATGCTGCCTTACATGCCGCCGGAGGGCCAGCTGGTGTCGCTGAAGATGCGCATGCTGCGGATGGCGCGCGCGATGCTCGATCCGATGATCAACCTGGGGCGCATGACACCCGCCGAAGCAAAGGCCTTCCTGATGCGGGAGGTGGTGCTGTCCGAACCGTTCGCGCAGTCCGAGGTGGACCGCTACTCGTACCGCACGCCGGGCCAGGCCACTTCGTACTACTACGGCTACGTGAAGCTGCGCGCCTTGCGGACGCTGGCCGAGATCGAGCTGGGCGACAAGTTCCGGCAGAAGGAGTTCAACGACTTCGTGATCGCCCAGGGCATCCTGCCGCCGGACTTGCTGCAGGCGGCCGTGCTGCAGGAATTCATTGCGCCGCGGAAGGCGCGCTGACCGACACGGGCACTTGCACGGGCTTGGGCTGCGGCGCGCGGCCGCCGTGCCGGATCCCGGCCGCTTCCAGTTCCGCCAGCAGCGCCGGCGCATAGGCCGCGTTCAGGGCGGCCACCGGATACTGGTACAGGCCGCCGTGCTCCGGCGCCAGCGGCGCCGCCTTGGCCAGCACGGCTTCGGCGGCCGTCCACAGCCGCTGCACGTGGGCCATCATCTTCTTGCGCGCGACCAGCCGTTTCCACGCATCCGGATCGCTGGCGCGCAGCGCCTTCAGGTAGGCGCCCGTGTAGAGCATGAAATCGGCCATGCCGCCGATATTGCCGTTGATCGAATTGGCCTGCTCCGCCATTGCCCGATACAGGGGCGTGCCGGCCAGCGCCACCTCGAATTCGGCGCCGGCCACGTGGGCATTGAGTTCATCGATCAGCGGGAAGAAATCGCCGCGGTTGACATTGCGGTTGCCGAAGTAGACGGCGTAGCGGCCATTCGGCTGGGCCTTGATGTCCGCCGGGATTTCGCTGTCCGCCAGCACGAAGCCTGGTGCCTGGCCGCGCACGTAGTCGGTCACGTGGATCTCGCCGCGGAAGTGGAAGACCGCGCGGTTGCCATGGCACGCGGACAGCGCGAAATCAAGCATGTGGTTCGCTTCGTGGAACGCCGTCAGCAGGGACTGCAGGTCCATCGACGCGGCACTGCGGATCCACCACATCACCTGCGGCTGCGCCGCGTTGAACAGCGGCCGCACCGATGCGTATTCGGGCGCCGCCAGCAGCGCGGTCATCGCGGCGGTGTCGTTACCGGAGGCCCGCGCGGGATTGTCCTTGCAGATCTCGCGGCCCGGCATGGTCTGGCGGCCGGCAGGTTCGAACACGAGCGGCATGTTGCCGCTCGCCATGCTGCCCGGCGCCGCGCCGGCGCAGCATGCAGCGAACAGCAGGCCGGCCAGCGTCTTCATCGGCCGGTCAGCCTTGTACGTCTTTACCAACCGACAGCATGCGTTCGACATAGCGGGCGATCAGGTCGATTTCCAGGTTGACCTTGCCGCCCACCTTCAGGTGCTTCAGCGTGGTGACCTGGATCGTGTGCGGGATCAGGTTGATCGAGAAGCGGCAGCCATCGGCAACGTCTTCCACGCGGTTCACCGTCAGCGACACGCCGTTGACGACGATCGAGCCCTTGAACGCCAGGTACTTGCCCAGCGCGGCCGGCGCCTCGACGACCAGTTCCCACGATTCGCCCACCGGCTCGAACTTGCGCACGATGCCCAGGCCGTCGACGTGGCCGGACACCAGGTGGCCGCCCAGGCGCTCGTGCAGGGTCAGCGCCTTTTCCAGGTTGACTTCGCCCACGCTGTCCAGGCCCGCCGTGCAGTTCAGGCTTTCGCGCGACACGTCGACGGCGAAGCTGTCCGCCGTTTTCTCGACGACGGTCATGCAGGCGCCGTTGATGGCGATCGAGTCGCCCAGCGCCACGTCGGCCAGCGGCAGGCCGCCGGCATCGATCACGAGGCGCACGCCGGCATCATGGCCGCCGGGCAGCGGGGTTACGGTTGCGATATTGCCGACAGCGGCGACGATTCCGGTAAACATGGTGTGATTTCTCTTTCAGTGAATGTTCTTGTCGATGACGCTGGTCTTGTCGCCGACGTTGGCCTTGTCCATAAAGCGCGCCAGGATGCGCAGGTCGTCGCCCACCATCTTCGCCTCGTGGAATTTCAGCGGGTACTTGCCGGCCAGTTCAGTCAGCGCCGGCAGCGCGAACATGCCCTGCGCATCGCCCAGCAGCGTGGGCGCCAGGTAGAGCAGCAGTTCGTCGACGCAGCCTTCGCGCACCAGCGAGCCATTGAGCTTCGTGCCCGCCTCGACATGCAGCTCGTTGACCTGCCGCCGTGCCAGCTCGCGCATCAGCTCGGCCAGGTCGACCTTGCCGTGGGCGTTCGGCAGCGTGAGGATTTCAGCACCCGTGTCGCGCAGCCGCGCTTCGCGCTCGTGGTCCGTCACGGCCGCCACGATCCACGTGCCGCCGCCCTGCAGCACGCGGGCGCCCGGGTCGATCTCGAGCCGGCTGTCGACGACGATGCGGCGCGGCTGGCGCGGCGTTGCCACGGCACGCACGTTCAGTTGCGGATTGTCGGCCTTGACGGTGCCGATACCGGTCAGGATGGCGCAGGCGCGGGCGCGCCACGCGTGGCCGTCGCTGCGTGCCGCCGCGCCGGTGATCCACTGGCTCGTGCCATTGTGCAGCGCCGTCATGCCATCCAGGCTGGCGGCCGTTTTCATGCGCACCCACGGCAGCTGCCGCGTCATGCGCGAGAAAAAGCCGATGTTCAGTTCATGGGCTTCGTCGGCCAGCAGGCCGGACGATACCGCGATGCCGGCCTGCGCCAGCCGCGCCATGCCCTGCCCGGCCACCAGCGGATTCGGGTCTTCCATCGCCGCCACCACGCGGGCCAGGCCTGAGCGCACCAGCGCGTCGCAGCACGGCGGCGTACGGCCATAGTGGCTGCACGGTTCCAGCGTTACATAGGCGGTGGCGCCGCGCACGTCGAAGCCGCGGCGCTGGGCATCCTTCAGCGCCTGGATTTCCGCGTGATCCTGGCCTGCCGGCTGCGTGACGCCGGCGCCGATGACGATGCCGTCCTTGACGATGACGCAACCGATATGCGGGTTCGGCGACGTGCTGTACAGGCCCCGCTCGGCCCATTGCAGCGCCAGGCGCATGCCGGCCGCATCGTCGGCGATGCGCTGGCCGGCCGGGTCGTCCGTGATGGCGGGGTCCGCGTTGCGGGTGTCGTTGGTTTCCATGGTTCTCATTCGCCGGCCGCTTCGCTGGCGGATTCGTTCGCCATGCTGCAGCCGCTTTCCAGCCGGGGATCGCACAGCCGCGCGCGGCCCAGCATGTTGATCTTGATGTTGCGCTGCGTACTGCCGAGCTGCAGCGACAGCGTGCCCCAGTTGGCGGCCAGGCTGTTGCTGGCGCGGCATGTACGGCCCGCACTATTATAGGCGACATAGAAAGGCGGCGCAGCGTGCGTCAGGCGTGACCAGATACGCAGCCGATCCGGCGCCGGGCCGTGCCTGAACAGCACCGTTTCGCCCGGTCCGGGCCGCGCATCGCCATCGGTATCGGCAAATACGGCCCAGCCGTCGCGCCACGCGACGCCGGCCGGATCGACGGGCGCGACGACGACGTTCTCGCCGCGGCCGATCGCCTGGGAGCGCGCCAGGTGCAGTGCCGCCAGCAGGTCGGCGGACGCGGCGCGCACGGCGTGGCGTTCGAGCAGCGCGCGAAAGCCCGGCACGGCCGCACTCATCAGGATGGCGGCGACCGCCACGGCGACCATCGCTTCGACCAGCGTGAACGCCGCCGGGCGGACCGGCGGCGTCAGCGCCAGCAGCGCGTGGCCGGGCCGGTGGCCAGGTGCACGCCGGTGCTGGTGAGGATCAATCGTTCGCATGACGGGTCCCGATAGGTTCTGTCCACGCGCGCCGTGCCGGGCGTGGCGACGAGTTGCACGCAGTCGGCGATGTCTTCGCCATCGCAGGCCTTGCCTTCGATCTCGTAGGCGCTGGCGGCGGCGCTGCTGCCGGACCACCAGCGGAACTGCTGCGTCCCGGCCGTGCCGGCCGCGGCGCCGAACGCGACGTAGCGGTTGTGTTGCGTGAAGTAGCGCTCCTGCTGCTGCATCAAGGCCAGCAGCGCCACCTGACCTTCGATGCGCTTGGCGCGGATGACATGCTGCCGGTAGCCGGGATAGGCCATGGCGCCCAGCAAGCCGGCAATTGCCAGGACCACCATCAGTTCGATCAGCGTGAAACCTGTCGTCCCTTTTGTCCCTTTTGTCCCTTTTGTCCCTTTTGTCCCTTTTGTCCCTTTCCTGCCCGGCGCCCTTGCATGCCCCATCATGGCCGCCCTGCCTGCGTTGCGGCGCGGTGCAGCTGCCGCCAGTTCGCCACTTCCCGCCACGACAGGCGGCCCGCCGGCCAACTGGCGCTGCTGCTATCGGTCGCCAGGCCGCCTTCGGTGAAATGGACGATCGCCGTGTCGCGCGCCACGCTCACGCGGCCGGCCGGATCGCGTGTCGTCCGTGTGCGCGGGCCGGGCAAGATCAGCGGCGCGCCATGGATCGGGCCGGGCGACAGCAGGCCGGTGACGCCGCCTGCCTGCGCGTTGCCGCCGCCATCCACCGGAAAGCCGGCCAGCGCATCGAGCACATAGGTGCGGCTGGCGCTGTCGGCGCAAGGATCGCTGCCGGGCACCACGGTGCTGAAAACCAGCTTGCCGTCGGCGAGCGCGCCGGCGACGAGACTGCGTTCGCCGGACACGGCGCCGTCGGCGAAATCCAGGTACCAGCCCTTAGCCCGATCGCCGGCGCCGAACGCCGCGGGACGGCCGGTAACGACGAAGTCCGCGTCGCCGGCCGCGCCATCGACGCGGCGGTCGACCAGGTCGGCGCGGCCCAGCGGCGCGCCCGGCGCCGGCGCGGCCGGGTCGTCGTAGACCGCGTAATACGATTGCGGCACGAAGCGGGCCGGATCCCGCTCGGCCCTGCCATACAGGCTGCCGGTGCCGAACAGCAGCAGGTAGCCGCCGCCCTCGGCGTGCACGATCTTCGGCGGCTGGGTGATCGGCTGCCGCCGGCCCGTGGCATCGCGGGCAATGAAGACAGGCTGCATGGCCGGATTGCCGCGCCACGGGGCATTACGGGTGAAATCGAAGCGCCACAGCCTGCCCTGCAGGTCGCCGGCATATGCGTGGCGCAGCACGTGGCCCGCGCCCGTCACGAGCGCCGGCGCGCCCAGGCCGGCAGGCAGCGCCGCTTCCACTGCCGGCGTGTCGAGGCGGTAGTAATTGCTGTCCAGCCGCCAGCGCTCGGCAGGCAGCCTGTCCAGTGCGAGCAGGAACAGCGCGCCGTTTCCGTCCTGGCCATTCACACCGTTGCCGGTCACGGCGAAGTGGCGGTATTCGGGCGTGCCGTTGCGGGTGCGCAGTTTCAGCCGTGCCACCTGCGCCGGCTGCATCACGTGGCCGACGGCGGCATCGTCGCGCTCCGTGAATTCCCAGAGCGCGCCCAGGCCGGCATCGAACGCGGCCGGATCGGTGACATCCAGCGCGAACATGCCCCGGCCGCCGGCGCCGGGTGTGCCCAGCAGCACGCTGCGCCACGCGCCGCGGATCAAGGCCTCGCCGGCAGCCAGCGGACCGTCGACATAGGCGCGGTGCGTGTAGCCGGGATCCGGCAGCGCGTTCAGCACCGGCACCAGCAGCGCCGGCACGTAGGCGAACAGTTCGGCGCCCGTGCCCGCATCGAAAGCGTGCAGCATGCCATCGTTGGCGCCGAGGTAGACCGCCGGGGCGCGCCGCAGCGTGCGCGCCAGGAAAGCGGCATAGGCGGCATCGCCGAACAGGTTCAAGCCGGCCCCCAGGTACAGCGGCGTGCCGTGCACCGCGTCGCCCAGCAAGCCGGTGCGGCGGCGCAGCGTGCTGCCTTCCAGCGCCCGTTCGCCGCGCAGCCAGGCCACGCGATCGGGGCCGAAACCATCGGCGGCGGTACCACCGGGCGGCCGGTCGAGGGCGGCGCGCTGCGACAGCGCCAGCCGGGCCCATTCGAATGGCACCGTGGCGCCCGATTGCGCCCCGTCCGGGTGGCTGGTGAAAATATGGCGCGCGGCCGGCGGCGTGGCAGCCAGCACCGCCGCCGCATCCCACAGTGGAGCGAGCAGCCGGGGAACGCCGCCATCGCCAACGACGAGCGGCACGCGGGCCAGCGTGCCGCTGCCGGTCGACACGTCGTACGATACCTGGAACACGCTCGCGTCGGATGGCCCGGCCGGGTCCGGGGCCGGCAGTTGTGTCGCCGGAATGGCCAGCGCCTGCCCCTGGACGGTACGAGCGCCGCTGCACCCCAGCGCGGCCGCGCCGTCATCGAGCGCGACGGCCCGCGTATTCGTGGATCCCATCGGCAGGCATACCGCACAGAACAAGGCCAGGCATGCGGCGAGGCCCAGTGCCAGGTTCGGTGCGAGATGCGTTGAAATACAACCACGGCTGCGTTGATCGGCGGTGTTGCCCATCGCGTTCTCCGGTGAGTCTCACTGTGTCGGCACTCGGTTGCCGCCCTGTCGCCGCTCAGTCCCCAGGCCTGCGCCAGGCCGACTGCAGCACGACCTGCACGCCTTCCCGGTTGCCGAAGCCGATCGCCGTCACGCGGTAGTAATAGCGGGCCGCGGCCCCGGCTTCGTCGCCCGCGCGGTGATAAGGCCGCCGCTCGATGATGTAGCGGGGCCGCCGCATCGGCAGTGCGCCCTCGCCTGTCTGCATTGCCGCACCGGTGAAATGGCCCAGCGCCACGGTGGCACCATCGGCACCATGGGCACCATGGGCACCGTCGGCCGCCAGGTCGACGACCTGCCACGGCGGCGGATCGCCGGGTCCGGCCGGCCCGCACAGGCCGAGCGCAGCGCCGGTGCCGCAGCCCGGCGCGAAATCCCCCGGCGCCGCCAGCAGAGCCGCCCGGTCGGGGGCCGCCTCTTCGATATCGCGTTCCGCATCCATCAGCGCATCCTCCGCAGCTTGCAGCGCCACGTGCCGGTCCCGTTCGGCCCGTGCCGCCTTTTCTCCCATCAATGCCATGCCGGCCGCGGTTGCCGCCAGCATCAGCACGGCCACCAGCATCACCAGCGTGACCACCAGCGCGACGCCCCGTTGCGTGCGCCGCATCGTCAATCGGCCCGGTTGCGCAGCAGCACCGTCCCGTCGAACAGGCGCCGCACGCGCCAGCGCAACGGCGCGGGCAGCGCGGCTTCGTCGACCATGGTGCCCGGATCGTCTGGCTCGCCCGGGGTGCCGAACAGGTGGTAGCGCATCGGCAGCGAGCCGGTGCGTGACTGGGCGTCGCCGTGCAGCAGCAAGGCCACGCGTACCACGGCGATGCGTTTCCAGTGTGTCTTGCGGCGCAGGTCGTGCGCCTGTTCCGCCGGCGTCGCGCCGGCCAGCACCAGGGCGGCATCGAGGGCGCGGATGCCGCTGGCGTTCAGGTAGCGGTTCGGGATGCCATCGGGCGGCTGGTCGGTATCGAGTCCGTACAGCACCTGGAACGAATCGACGCCGCGCACCACGGCATCGGCATTCCAGTTACCCGACTGTGCCCGGTACTTGCAGCGCAATTCCGTTTCGCCATCGTCGGCGGTGCCGACATAAAAGATGCTCCAGCCGGCTTCACCGGCACCGATCGCGAAGCCGGCGCAATCCACCACGGAACCGTCGCCGCCGGCGCCGCCAAGTCCGCCGAAATGCACCGCAAGCACGTCGCTGCGCTGGACGGCACCGGCGCGCAGCGCACCATCGAGTCCGGCCGCCATCCGCGGCAGCGTGCGGTCATCCAGGCCGCCGATGCTTGCCGCGGCATCGGCCGGCGGCGCGCCCGCTTCGAGGTCGGTCCATGCCGCCTGGCGAATCGCCCGGCCGAGCAGCTCCACCGCGTAGCGGCCGCCATCGTCGAGCCGAGTGGCGGCCGCCTGATGGGTGAAATCGCGGTTCGCCAGCAGCAGCATCGCCGCTGCCGCGAGCGCGACGAACAGGCCGAGTGCCAGCGCCACCAGCATGTCGACCAGGCCAATGCCGGCATGCCGGCGCCGCGCCGTCATGGCTGGACTCCGGCCACCGCGATTGCCACGCCGGGCAGTGCGCCGCGCCGGCCCTCGCCTGCCGGCGTGCCGTCCGCCCGCTTGCCGCGCCAGCCGATCTTGACGACGACCGGATCATCCGCCCCGCCGCTGCATTCCCAGCGCAGGCGTCCGGCCGCATATGGTTGCGCGTCGCGGCAAATGCGTGCCCGCCCTGCGGGCAATGCGGCATGCACCTGGCGCACCAGTTCGTGGATGTCCAGCCGGGCGATGTCAGTAGCATTGCAGGACTCGGCCCGGCAGAGGTTGCCTGGGGCTTCCGGCATGGCGCCGGCGTGCGCGTCGTAGTCGACACCGAGATAGATGGCCGGCACCTGCCCGGCATTGGCGCGCATGCGGTCGGCCATTGCCACGGCGATCTGGAGCGATGCCGACAGCAGCGCCGACTCGTGCCGTGTACGCATCGCATGCAGCTGCATGGCAGCGCCGCCGGTCAGGCCCAATGCCAGCACCAGGACCGCGATCAGCACTTCCAGTAACGTAAATCCGGCAACATGGCGCATCGCGGCCTCCCGTCAGAATGCCGTCCAAGATAGACGGTAGCGGACTGGAGCGGTTGCGCCCTGTCAACGACGCGTCAACCGGCACGAAGGTTCTGGATGAAGTTTGCGCAGACGGCTTGCAATGGCTTGCAATCGTTTTCGCGAGTTGGGGGACGCGAGCGCCTTGGACTATCGGGGAAACAGGCTGTTGGGAAGGATATGGTGTGAAACGACCGGCTTATTCCTGCCGCTTGCGCTCCTGCCCGGCCTCTTCGATGGCATCCTGGAATTCCGCGAGATCCTCGAAATTCTTGTAGACGGAGGCAAAACGGATGTAGGCCACCTTGTCGAGCCGCTTCAGCTCGGCCATGACAAGCTCGCCGATGTAGTTCGAATCGACTTCGCGCTTGCCGCTGGTCAGCAGTTTTTCCGCGATGGCCTTGACCGCGTCGTCGACGGCGGCAGCGGCCACCGGCCGTTTGCGCAGCGCCAGCATCAGGCTGCCGCGCAATTTGGCTTCGGCGTATTCGGTACGGCTGCCGTTCTTCTTGACCACGAACGGCATCGAAAGTTCAATCCGCTCGTAGGTCGTGAAGCGCTTGTCGCACTTGCCGCAGCGCCGCCGGCGCTTGATCGCGTCCCCTTCCTCCGATACGCGGGTATCGAGGACGTGGATTTCGTCGTGCTGGCAGAACGGACATTTCATGGAGGGGCCGGAATGGAATCAAAAAAAGGCGCCGGACCTCACGGCCGGCGCCCCGATAGTAGCAATGCAACGATTACGCGTAAACGGGGTACTTGTCAGCCAGCACCTTGACGGCGGCTTTCACGCGCTCGATCGTGGCGGCGTCGTTCGGATTGTCCAGCACGTCGGCGATCAGGTTGCCCACTTCTTCCGCTTCCGCTTCCTTGAAGCCGCGCGTGGTCATCGCCGGGCTGCCCAGGCGGATGCCCGAGGTGACGAACGGCTTTTGCGGGTCGTTCGGAATGCCGTTCTTGTTGCAGGTGATGTGGGCCGAACCCAGGATCGCCTCGGCTTCCTTGCCGGTCAGGTTCTTGGCGCGCAGGTCGACCAGGAACACGTGCGACTCGGTACCGCCGGACACGATGCGCAGGCCGCGCTTGATCAGCGTTTTCGCCAGCACGTCGGCATTCTTCACGACCTGCTGCTGGTAAGCCTTGAATTCATCGGACTGCGCTTCCTTGAACGCCACGGCCTTGCCGGCGATGACGTGCATCAGCGGGCCGCCCTGGATGCCGGGGAAGATCGCCGAATTGATGATCTTCTCGTGCTCGGCCTTCATCAGGATGATGCCGCCGCGCGGGCCGCGCAGCGACTTGTGCGTGGTGGACGTGACGAAGTCGGCGTGCGGCACCGGGTTCGGGTACAGGCCGGCGGCGATCAGGCCGGCATAGTGGGCCATGTCCACCATGAAGTAGGCGCCGACGGCCTTGGCCACGGCGGCGAAGCGTTCCCAGTCGATCTTCTTCGAGAAGGCCGAGGCGCCGGCGATGATCAGCTTCGGCTTGTGCTCGTGGGCCAGCTTTTCCATGGCCGCGTAGTCGATGTCTTCCTCGGCGGTCAGGCCGTACGACACCACGTTGAACCACTTGCCGGACATGTTCAGGCCCATGCCGTGCGTCAGGTGGCCGCCTTCGGCCAGCGACATGCCCATGATCGTGTCGCCCGGCTTCAGCACGGCGAAGAACACGCCCTGGTTGGCTTGCGAGCCGGAGTTCGGCTGCACGTTGGCCGCTTCGGCGCCGAACAGCTGCTTGACGCGATCGATCGCCAGCTGTTCCACCACGTCGACGTATTCGCAGCCGCCGTAGTAGCGCTTGCCCGGGTAGCCTTCCGCGTACTTGTTCGTCAGTTGCGAGCCTTGCGCTTCCATCACCGCCGGCGACGTGTAGTTCTCCGACGCGATCAGTTCGATGTGGTCGTGCTGGCGCTTGTTCTCGTTCTGGATGGCGCCGAACAGTTCCGGGTCGATGGATGCGAGGTTGTGATCTTTTGCGAACATGAAATTACTCCGATTAGGACTGGCAGATAGGATCGAATGACGAAGGCCGGGCAGGTTGGAAACCTGTGCTCAAAGGCAGCCCGTCCGCACGCACATCCGCGCGATTCCATCGTGGCTGCCCAGGCGAACGGCGTTGTGACATCTCACGTTCCCCGGTGGATACCCACCTTTCGCGCGCAGTGCCAGTGGGCATCGCCGCTTTTCGCCAGTTACGTGAGACATAAATGGAGCCGAGATTGTATGTGATGTACTGTGCGAGAGCAAGGAAGCTGCCTGTTGCCGGCCTGCCATGTCGTTGGTAGCGCGACCACAAACCTGTCGTTTCCGCTACAATCGGGGGTTGACTGGCTCCACCGTACAACCAACCGCATTGCGAGGAAAGCTCATGATCGTCTTCATCACCGGCGCTACCGCCGGCTTCGGCGCCGCGATGGCGCGCATCTTCGCCACCAATGGCCACCGGGTGCTGATCTCCGGCCGCCGCGAGGACCGCCTCGCGGCATTGGCGGGCGAACTGGGCCCGAACGTGCGCGCCGTGCCGCTGGACGTGACCGACAAGGCGGCGATCCACGCGGCACTGGCGGCGCTGCCGGAAGGATGGCGCGATATCGACGTGCTGATCAACAACGCCGGCCTGGCGCTCGGCGTCCGCCCGGCGCACGAGGCGCAGCTGGAAGACTGGGAAACGATGATCGCAACCAACTGCACCGGCCTGGTGACGATGACCCGCGCCGTCCTGCCCGGCATGGTGGAGCGTAACAGCGGCCTGGTCATCAACATTGGCTCGGTGGCCGGGCGCTTCCCTTACCCCGGTGGCAACGTGTATGGCGCCACCAAGGCATTCGTCGACCAGTTCACGCTGAACCTGCGCTCCGACCTGGTGGGCACCGGCGTGCGTGCCACCAATATCGCGCCGGGCCTGTGCGGCGGCACGGAGTTTTCCAACGTACGCATGAAAGGCGACGACGCGGCGGCGGCAAAGGTGTACGAAGGGACCACGCCGCTGACGGCCGACGACATTGCCGCCACGGCCTACTGGATCGCCACGCTGCCGCCACACGTCAATATCAATATGATCGAACTGATGCCGACCTGCCAGGCTGCCGGACCGCTGGCGATCAAGCGCGCCGGTTAAGCGGTTCATCAGCCGCGACAAATTGCCCAGGCGAATCAATCGTAAGCGATTGTTACAAGTATTGGTCGATGGCAGCGAATTTGTTTAACTGACCGGCTTGACAATGTGTCAGCAAACTTTCGGCAACGTTACATGCCAAATGGCGTAGAATGTTGCCTAATAACACTTGTAGCAATCTCATCATGCCTTCAGAGTTCACCTGGAAAGTCCGTGTCTATTACGAGGATACGGACGCGGGCGGCATTGTTTATTACGCGAATTACCTGAAGTTTTTCGAACGCGCGCGCACCGAATGGTTGCGTGCGATCGGCGTTGGCCAGCAGGTCTTGCTCGATGAGCATGACGCGATGTTCGTGGTAAAGCACGTCAGCGCGGACTATCATGCGCCGGCCAAACTGGACGATGCCCTAGAATTAACACTAGTTATCGAGAAGCTTGGCCGTGCCTCTGTCGTATTCCGGCAGCAGGCATGGTGTGGCACGACCCTGCTCAATACGGCGCATGTCAAGATCGGCTGCGTCGATTCCGCGCTGCGCCCGCGCGCCGTGCCCGACGACGTTGCCGGTCGCATGCGCGCTTATGTCGCATGACGGTGGTTTCATGACAGTGGTTTCATGACGGCGGCTGCATAATGCCGGTTGCATGATGCCAGTCGCATGATGCCGGGCGCCTGATGCCGGTGGCCTGAAGCCGGTTGCGTAACGTGTCGGTTGCGCAACTTTGGCCAACGCCGCCAATGAGCGGATGCCGTCGCCAGTGTGACTTTTTGCCGTACTTACCATTCTAACTAATTCATAAATGAACGGTTCCCAAGATCTTTCCTTCATCGCCCTCATCTCCAACGCGCACCTGATCGTTCAGCTGATCATGGCGTTGCTGCTCGGCCTCTCGATCGTCAGCTGGACCTACATTTTCAAGAAATGGTTCGATGTGCGCGCCGCGCGCCGGCTGACGATCGATTTCGAAAAAACGTTCTGGGCCGGCGGCAATCTGCACCAGCTGTACCAGGCCGCCGGCAGCAACCGCGCCAACAACGGTGCGCTGTCGCGCATCTTCGAGGCGGGCATGGGCGAGTTCATCAAGGGCAAGCAGGCCGTGGCGGCCAACCGCGAAACGTTCGATGGCGGCGCACTGCTCGACGGCGCCCGCCGCGCCATGCGCGCGGCGTTCCAGCGCGAGATGGACGTGCTTGAATCGCACCTGGCGTTCCTGGCATCGGTCGGTTCCGTGTCGCCCTACATCGGCCTGCTCGGCACCGTGTGGGGCATCATGAATGCGTTCCGCGGCCTGGCCAACGTGCAGCAGGCCACGCTGTCGGCCGTGGCACCCGGCATCGCCGAGGCGCTGATCGCCACCGCGATCGGCCTGTTCGCCGCGATCCCGGCGGTGGTGGCCTACAACCGTTTTTCGCACGACATCGACCGCCTGGCGATCCGCTTCGAAAGCTTCGTCGAGGAATTCTCCAACATCCTGCAGCGCCAGTCGCGCTAACGGGAAAGGACCATCATGGCGTCTTCCTTCAACAGCGGCAGCATGCGCGGCGGCCGCGGCCGCAAGCTGAAATCCGAGATCAACGTGGTGCCGTACATCGACGTGATGCTCTGCCTGCTGATCATCTTCATGGTCATGCCGAGCTCGAACAACCCCAGCTCGATCGACCTGCCGCATGCGGAGAAGTCGGTGCGCCCGCCGGATGCCTACATCCAGGTCACCATCAAGCCCAATGGTGCGCTGTCGATCGGCATCGCGGGCAAGAATGCCGATGCGCCGGAGACGGCGCCGAACCGCGATGCACTGGTGCGCAAGCTGGCGGCGCTGCACGAGGATAATCCCGATTATCCGGTACTGATCGCGGGCGACAAGGAAAGCAAGTACGACGACGTGATCCAGCTGATTTCGGAAGCAAAGAAGATGGGCATCAACCGCGTCGGTCTGGCGACGAAGTAAGGCATGGCGACGAGTGAAGCAAACAGGGGTGGCCCGTACCGGGTGCCCCGGCACGACAGTGGCTGGCGCGCGTTCGGTCTCGCGCTGGCTACGCACGCGCTGCTGTTCCTGTTCCTGTGGGGTGGCATCAACTGGCAGAGTTCGGAGCCGGTCGCGGTGGAAGCGGAAGTGTGGGACCTGACGACCCAGCAGGCCGCCCCGCCGCCGCCGCCCGCCGAGGAACCGGAACCGGCGCCTGAACCGCAGCCCGAACCGGAGCCGGCGCCACCGCCGCCCACCCCGGTGGCGCCGCCGCCGCCGCGCGAAGTGACGCCACCGAAGCCCGATCCCGAGATCGCGCTGCGGAAGGAGCGCGAGAAGAAGAAGGAAGAGGAAAAGCGCGTCGCCGCCGAGAAGGCCGAGGAAAAGCGCAAGCAGAAGCTCGAAGAGGATCGCAAGCTCGCCGAGCAGAAGAAGAAAGAAGACGACAAGAAAAAGCGCGAGGAAGAGGAACGCCTGGCCGAGCAGAAGGAAGCGGCCGAGAAGAAGAAAAAGGAAGACGACGCCAAGAAGAAACAGCTGGCCGAGAAAAAGGCTGCGGAAAAGAAAGAGGCTGACCGCCTTGCCAAGATCCGCGCCGAGGAAATGCGCCGTATCACGGGTGCAGCCGGCGGCAGTTCGGGCACGGCCGAGAAATCGACCGCGCCGCGCATGGACAGTGGCTACGTGGCCGCGATCACGGCCAAGATCAAGGGCAACATCAGCTACGCGGGAAGCCAGGACGTTCCCGGCAATCCGCGGGCCGTTTTCAAGATTTCGCAATTGCCGACTGGGGAAATCATTTCGGTCCGAAAGATCAAGAGCAGCGGAATTCCCGCCTACGATGCCGCAGTGGAGAACGCGATTTCCAAGTCGTCGCCTCTGCCGAAAAAGAAAGACGGCACGGTGGAAAGGGATATCGACGCGACGTTTAATTTGAAAGACTTGCCTTGACCATGAAAAAACTAGACACCTTCCTCCTCACCGCTGGCATGCTGGCCAGCCTGACCGCCCAGGCGCAGTTGCGCGTGGAAATCTCCGGCGTCGGCAGCAACCAGATCCCCGTTGCCGTGGCCGCGTTCGTCGACGAAGGCCAGTCGCCGACGCAGATTTCCAAGGTCATCAAGACCGACCTCGAACGCAGCGGCGCCTTCAAGGTGATCGATGCCGGCACGATCGCCGACATCAACGCCGTCGACGCCGCCTCCTACAAGGCACGCGGCGCCGATGCGCTGGTGGTGGGTACCGTGCAGAAACAGCCGAACGGTACGTACGACGTGCGCTACAAGCTCATGTCGACGATCCAGAACACGAAGATCTCGCAACTGGACCAGCAGGCGCCGGCGCAGTTCACCCGCCTGTCGGCCCACAAGATCGCCGACGACGTCTATGAAAAGCTGACTGGCGTGCGCGGCATCTTCGCCACCCGCATCGCGTACGTGACGCAGCAGGGCAAGTCGTACCGCCTGGAAGTGGCCGATGCGGACGGCGAAAACGTGCAGCTGGCACTGTCGTCGAACGAGCCGATCATTTCGCCGTCGTGGTCGCCGGACGGCACCAAGGTGGCCTACGTGTCGTTCGAGCAGAAAAAGCCGGTGATCTACGTGCAGAACCTGATCACGCGCCAGCGCACCGTGATCGCCAACGAACGCGGCAGCAATTCGGCGCCTTCCTGGTCGCCGGACGGCAGCCGTATCGCCCTGGCCCTGTCGAAGACGGGCAACACGCAGGTGTACATCGCCAACAGCAGCGGCGGCGGCATCCGCCGCATTTCGAACAGCAGCGGCATCGATACCGAGCCGCAGTTCTCCGCCGACGGCCAGCAGATCTACTTCACCAGCGACCGCAGCGGCGGCCCGCAGATCTACCGGATGAGCGTGAACGGCGGCGATGCGCAGCGCGTGACCTTCAACGGCAACTACAACATCAGCCCGCGCATTTCCTCCGATGGAAAGACGCTGGCTTATATTTCCCGGCGCAACGGCAACTTCCAGCTCTATGTATTGGATCTGGCAAGCGGCCAGGAGCAACGTTTGTCGGATAACACCAACGACCAGGCCCCCAGCTTCGCTCCGAACGGCAAGTACATCCTGTACTCCACCGAATCGGGCGGGCGCAAGGCATTGGCGGTGGTGTCGGTGGACGGCCGGGTCAAGCAACGCCTGACCATTCAGGCCGGAGCAATCAAGGAGCCCACCTGGGGTCCTTTCATGAAGTAAAACAGGCAGTAAAGACCTTTCACAATGACCAGGAGAAATCAACATGCGTAACGTAAAAAGCATCGCCTTCATCATCAGCAGCGCGGCCCTGCTGGCAGCTTGCTCGAGCCCCGTCAAGGTTTCCGAGCCGGCACCGGTAGTGGAAAGCAAGCCGGCCGAAGCGCCAGCGGCAGCGCAGGACACCCGTGCCGTGGCACCGGTCGAAACCAAGTCGATCGACCCGCTGGACGATCCACAAGGCGTGCTGGCACAGCGCAGCGTGTACTTCGACTTCGACAGCTACGCAGTGCGTGAAGATGGCAAGGCCGTGGTCACGAACCACTCCGGCTACCTGACGAAGAACACCAACCGCAACATCCTGATCCAGGGCAACACCGACGAACGCGGCGGCGCCGAATACAACCTGGCCCTGGGCCAGAAGCGTGCCGAGGCCGTGAAGCGCTCGATGGTCGCGCTGGGCGTGGCCGATGGCCAGATCGAAGCCGTTTCGCTGGGCAAGGAAAAGCCGAAGGCAACCGGCAGCAACGAAGAAGCGTGGGCACAGAACCGCCGCGCCGACATCGTCTACAAGTAATTCCCGCAGCGCGGGTCCGCACACCCGTAACGGGGCAGCGCGCAGGGTTATACTGCGCCCTGCCCCGTTTTTTTCATTGAAAGCGTTTAGAACATGATCAAATTCGCCAAGACGGCCGTTGCGCTGGCCGTTGCCACGCTGTCCCTGCATGCCTCCGCCGGCGTCTTCGATGACGACGAAGCGCGCCGCGCGATCCTCGACCTGCGCGCCAAGCTGGAAGCGCTGACGAAGGACGTCAACAGCCGTTTCGACACCAAGGCGGACAAGACGTCGACGCTGGACCTGATCGCCCAGCACGACCAGACGATGCAGGAAATCGCCCGCCTGCGCGGCCAGGTCGAAGTGCTGCAGAACGAGATCGAAGTGGCGTCCAAGCGCCAGAAGGACCTGTATGCCGACATGGACAAGCGCCTGCGCGCGCTGGAGCCACGCGAGGTCGAGATCGACGGCCAGACGGCCTCGGTCGACCAGTCCGAGCAGAATGCCTACGACGCCGCCATGCAGCAGTTCAAGGAAGGCAATTACGAAGCCGCGACCACGTCGCTGCAGAACTTCGGCAAGCGCTATCCCGGCTCGGCGTATGCCGCCAACGTCCAGTACTGGCTCGGCAGCGCCCTGTACCTGCAGCGCGACTGCAAGGCCGCGATCACCGCACAGCAGGCCTTCGTGAAGAACTTCCCGGACAATCCGAAAGCGCCCGACGCCCTGCTGACCGTGGCCGCCTGCCAGACCGAGCTGAAGGCCGTCAACAACGCCAAGAAGACGCTGAACGAGCTGATCAAGGCTTATCCGAACACGGCCGCCGCCCGCACCGCCAAGGAACGCCTGGGCGGCAAGTAAGCACCAGGCTGGCCTGCCGTCCGGGACATACGTTCGCTGCATAATTCGATGCTCCTAAGCATTTGACAGGAACGGCCGGGCCATCCTATAATCCCGCTTCTTTCGGAGGGTCGTTAGCTCAGCTGGTAGAGCAGCGGACTTTTAATCCGTTGGTCGCAGGTTCGAATCCCGCACGGCCTACCACTCGAAAGAAGCAGGAAAGAAGCAGCAGCATCGTAGTTTGCAGGGGGTCGTTAGCTCAGCTGGTAGAGCAGCGGACTTTTAATCCGTTGGTCGCAGGTTCGAATCCCGCACGGCCTACCACTTGCAGATGCTGTTGAGCTTCGTTGCTCGATGTTGTTGATGTGTTGTACTGGTTTTACCTTGGGTCGTTAGCTCAGCTGGTAGAGCAGCGGACTTTTAATCCGTTGGTCGCAGGTTCGAATCCCGCACGGCCTACCAAGATTTCTCAGGAAGCCCACGCATTTCGGTGCGTGGGCTTTTTGTTTTTTTGGTCCTCTCTGATCTTCGGAAGACGTCCCCGCGAAACGCTTCCGGCCAGCACGTGGCGGCGCCACGGACGCCTAAGTCGTGAGAAGCTCGACAATTCTTACTGCACCTGCTTGTGATCATATTTCGGCGAGCCATGACAATTTATCTCTGAACCGAGCATATCGGTGTAAAGTAACTTTACTCAGCCCGCCAGGAGACGTTATGCATCACGCATTGAACGACAGCTTCCTCAGGTTAACGCAAAATCCGCTCGTGTTTGCCGACGGCTCGCCCAAGTTTGTTTGCCCGACGGCGGTCACTGGCGATCCTTATTTCACTTGGAGTAAAAACGCACTTGAAGAGGTCATTCCGCTTCTTGAAAAACTCTTCCCATACTACGAAATTGACTATGCGATTTGGGATACCGACCAACTCAATGCATGGATTTGTCCGCGTGCCGCGAACCAGTATGTCATTGCGGTGAGCAAGGGTGCCCTCATCGAATTCGTGAAGTCGGGCAACGTTTTTTTCCAACAGCTGTCTGCAGTTGGCATCACCGAAAAAGAGTCGGCACTATTCGGCATATTTGCGGGTCTTCCCTGCCCAAGTGGGGGTATTCTTGAAGGCCGTACTGCAGAAGTCTTTGCAGTCGGTGCTATTTCTGCAATCCTTGGACATGAGCTAGGCCATGCGCATGAGCGCCAGTTCGAAGTTGAGGAATCTCAAAACGAACCCGTCCTGGTGAATCATGGCGCTGAATTTGCCGCCGATTTCTGGGGCGTTCGCGTCGCGAATCGATTCCTCAGCGGCTTCTTTGATATCGCACGTGAAGGTGCAGAAGAAAGCCCCTATGTATTCGCCGCAGACTTGTTGCAAGCACAATTTGTCTTACAAGCCTTTTCTTGCCTGGATCGCGTAGACCTTCGATCACCCTGGGCACCGGTCGATCCAGAAGATATCGATGATACGCATCCAATCGATGCCGCCCGGCTGCATTTCGCAGCGAAAGGGCTGGCTGATTGCCTGATCGAAGATAATGGCCGACCGCAGGAGATTGCTGAGAGCATTTCCATCATGGCTCTTGAACGTGTGCTGCAGCTCCATCAACGCAAACTGCTGCTGGAAACGGCAAACACGAACGAACTGGCGCTCAAGACGCTGCTTGAAAGGTACGACGAAGCCGAGCAGTACCTTCCTCGCGTTCGTGAACGCTATGCTTTGTGGCTGAACGGATCAGGCGCCTTCGATTCTGCTGACAAGAAAGAGAAGCCGGAATAGCAACAAAGGCATGACCTTCCCTTGTTCCCCGTTGCAATTGGCAACTAAAAGAAGAATGTAGAAACGGCCAGCCGGCTTACCAGCTTTGCTGGTCGTATATCACGCATTCGCGATACATCATGAAGTTGCTCCGGGAATCGGCGGAAGCATCGCTGCAGGCGCTCTTGCCGGATTGGCCTGCGGTCCTGGTGCGCCTGTGTGTGTCACAATCGGTGCTTTTGTCGGAGGCGCCCTGGCTGCTTTCGGCGCTGGCTTCGTCTGGTGAGGCAGGCTCGTGAGATTAATTCCGCACGCTGGATTCGCATCACGGCTGGCGTCACCCAATTCGGAGTCAAAGCTTGCCTCCTCTGAATTGCTTATGGACGGAAAGCCCACCGGGCTGATCGTCACCGGAGCGGTGCTGGAAGCGGCCGTTGAATGGAAAGGCTGTCGCATCGCCTTTTTTACCGATGACATTCGGTTCGAAGACATGCTGCGCATCTATATGTTCAGCGCCGATATGATATTGGCCGATGCGGCCGTGCTGGGTGCGATGTATTCCACCGGGTCATTTTCCGACCTGAGCCTGCAGCCACCGAATGCACTGACGTTTCGCTTCTTTGGGGGCACAGTGTGGAGACTGGTCCTTTTCCCCGAGCAGAAATTTGCCGTTCCCTTTGTTTCCGATCCGCGTGGCGTGACGCGAGGATTCCGATTCTTCAGGCGTTTCCGCATCGAAGGCAAACCGCAGCCCGGGTAGGTACAGAAGATTGACGACGCCAACTTTCGAGTTGGCGTTGTTGTTCGTCATGGACGGGTGAATTGGCGATAAATGTCACCTCCTGCTCACCGCACATTCCGGCCATGCGTTGGCATCGCTGCTCCACTCCAGCCACCCGCCATCGAACACGGCAATATCGTCCCACCCCATCAGCCAGGCATAAAAGAACGCCATCGACGCGCGCCATCCGGTGCCGCAGTAGAACGCGATGCGCCGGTTGGCCGTGATGCCGCCAAGTTGCCACATCGCCGCGATCTCGCCGGCCGGCCGCATCGTGCCATCGGCGTGCTGGTAAGCACTCATGCTGTTGACGTCGCCATCGGCGCCCGCCCTGCCCCATAGCGCGCCGGGAATGTCGCCGCGCGCGGCGATATAGCTGTATCCCGACACTTTGCCGAGGAATTCCGCCTCGCTGCGGATACTGACCAGCGCCGCATCTGGCCGTGCCAGCAAGGTGCTCGCCTCGACCATGTCGACCAGGTATTCGGGGTGCGCCGGACATGACGCGCCGAAATCGGTCACCGGATCGACAGGCCGGCCTGGACCGCTTTCGCACGGATGCCCGCCCGACTGCCAGGCGGCGAATCCGCCATCGAGCAGCCGCACGTCGGCAACGCCGGCATACAGCAGCAGGTGCGCCACGCGCGCCGCGGCCAGGTTGTTGCGGCCGTAGAGGATCACGGTCGTATCGTGGCGGATGCCATGTGCGAGGAGCACGCACAGCAATGCGTCGTCCGGCACCTTGTTCCACAACGGCCCGCCTTCGACCGCACTGGTGTCGAGATAAGCCGCGCCGGGAATATGCGAGGCCGCGAACGGCTGCGATGCGCCACAGCCCGCTTCGAGCAGGCGCCAACGCCCGTCAGCCGCGTCAGCCGTGTCACCGGCGATCAACGCGGCAAGCCCGGCAGCGCTGACGAGCTGACGGCCGCGGACCAGGTCGATGCGCGGACCGTTGCCGCTGAAAGGGTGGACGCTGCTCAAGACGATTGCCGGTCGGGATCGCCGCATCTGCGGCACATGAAATAAGCCGGCAATTGTATATCGCCATGGCGGCTTACCGCAGAGCGCATTTGTTTATACGGTATGCCGGCCATGTCGGACAACAAAGATCTTTCCCGATATCCCGCCGGCGATGGGTTGACACGGTTTTCATGCTCTTTACAACGACCCGGAAAATTATGCTTGAGTTATGTAACAAGCCGGCAATAGTATGGTCGAGTTCAATTGTCTTATATATATCGGACGATAGAACGACCGCCGCCGCAGACGGCGGATGCAAGGGGATCCGAAAACAGAGGCAACACAGAGAGGCAGCACAACAAGACCACCGAGTAGAGCAAACCATGTCGCGAAAGGACATTGCATGAGAATCAAGCCGTCGACCCCGTCGTACCACGGCGGGTTGCAGCAGATGCGCACCGTGCCGGGCGTGAAATCCTCCCTGGCTCTCTGTATCGCCCTCGCCTTCACAGCCGCTGCGCCGATCGCGCAGGCTGCAAAGGCGTCCACTCCGGCAGTGTCCCTCCAGCGTGCAGCGCCGCATTGGCAGAGCGTCGCCACACCCGCCGCGTCCCTGACCGTCGGCGGCGCGACCAGGAAACCCGCGCTGAAGCTGAAGCGCTTCCACGCGGCGACGCTGGACAGCAACGGCATGAAGGGTCTGACGGCCGGCGCACCGCTCGAGCGCGGTCTCGGCGAAGTGCCCGATACGCTGACGATTTCGCTGCCGCATCCGGACGGCGGCTACCAGCGCTTCGCGCTGGTCGAATCGCCGATCATGGAGGCGGGCCTGGCGGCAAAACATCCCGACATCAAGACCTACCGCGGCAAGGGCATCGACGATCCGTCCGCCACGCTGCGGATGGATATCACCAAACTGGGCCTGCACGCCTCCGTGCGCTCGCCGAACGGCGGCTGGTACGTCGACCCGTACTACCACCTCGACGACAGCCTGTACGCCAGCTACCACGGCCGCGACCTGACCAACCAGCACGGTCCGCTGGTGGAAGCCGCGCTGGGCGAAGCACAGCTGACGCTGTCGCGCGGCTTCTACAAGGATGGCGACAGCCTGGAAGTGCGCGGCATGAACTTCGCGCCGGGCGCCAGCGTCAACGTGACCGTGCGCGCCGACGGCGACACGGCGGCGCTGCAGAGCGCCGTCGCCACGGCGGACAGCAACGGCGTCGTGTCGCTGACGCTGCAGGCACGCGGCACCGGTGCCTTCGAAGTCGTCGCCAGCGACGGCCGCGCCACCACCACCGCGTCGTACCACGTGGTGGACGCCGCCGCTGCCGCCAGCGCCACCGTAGGCAACCAGTTGCGTACCTATCGGCTGGCCCTGGTCACCGACCCCACGTATGCCAGCTACTTCGGCGGCTCCGCCAACGTGACGGCGGCCAAGGTCACGCTGATCAACCGCGTCACGCAGATCTACGAAGACGAGACCTCGATCCGCCTGGTGCTGATCGACGGCACGGATGCCCTGAACCTGGACACCGCCGCGCAGATGACCGGCGCCAACGGCCCGTGCGGCGGAGCCGCCTGCTATACGCCATCGCAAGCCGAAGGCTGCAGCAGCAGCACGCTGTCGCGCAACCGCATCGTCACCGGCCTGCTGGTCGGTGCCAGCAGTTTCGACATCGGCCACATCGGCTTCGGCCTGGATGGCGGCGGCATCGCCAGCCTGGGCGTGGTCGGCGGCAGCGCGAAGGCGCAGGGTTGCACCGGTGTTCCCACGCCGGTGGGCGACGTGTTCGCGGTCGACTATGTGGCCCATGAAATCGGCCACCAGTTCTCCGGCAACCACACGTTCAACGGCGTCAACCGCAGTTGCGCCGGCGGCAACCGCAATCCCGAAACCTCGGTGGAACCCGGCAGCGGCACGTCGATCATGGCCTACGCGGGCATTTGTGGCGTATCGGACAACGTCCAGCCGCACAGCGATCCGTATTGGTCGCAACGCAGCTTCGACGAGGTCGTCGCCTACACATCGGGGGCCGAAACCGCGATCAATGAAGTGCAGACGGCCGCGCTGCGCAACTTCACGACGAACGGCCAGCAGTTCCGGATCCGCTGGAACGGCAACCTGTCGGCACCGATCGTGCGCGGCACCAACTACACGGCAGCCGGCATCCGCACGGCGATCCAGGCCATCGCCGGCTGGCCGGCAGGCGCCACGGCCACCGCCAGCAGCGTGACCAACAATGGTTTCAACGTGACGTTCGGCGGCACGCTGGCCGGCACCAATGTGGCGCAGCTGGAACTGGCGAACTTCTCCAGCGGCGTGTCCGGATTCACCGGCGAAGTCGCGGTCGGCGGCCTGACCAGGCGCGGTGGCACCGTATCGTCGAGCGGCAACAGTGCGCCGCTGGTCACCGCGCCGGCCGGCTACACGATCCCGGTGCGTACACCGTTCGCGCTGACCGGCAGCGCCACCGATGCGGACGGCGACACGGTCACGTACCTGTGGGAACAGAACGACCGCGGCGGCTCCGACGGCACCGCCCTGGTGTCGAACGCGAAGACCGACGGCCCGCTGTTCAGCCAGTTCGGCAAGCGCGCCATCGTCACCAGCGCCGACACGATCAAGTACGAATCGCCCGGCGAAAACCACGTGACGACCGATCCGACCCGCGTATTCCCCGACATCGACCAGATCCTGGCGAACAATACCAATGCGGAAAGCGGCGCCTGCCCGACGCCGCCGGCCACGCCGACCGCCGCCAACATCGACTGCTACGCCGAGTTCCTGCCGACGGCGGACTACGTGGGCTATCGCGAAAACGCCACCCCGCCGGCGCTGAACTTCCGGCTGACCGCGCGCGACGGCCTGGGCGGCGTCAGCAGCGCCGACACGCGGCTGGTGCTCGCGCACGGTGCCGGCCCGTTCCTGGTGACCTCGCCCAACGCGGCAACCACGCTGCCGGCCGGTTCCACCCAAACCGTGACCTGGAACGTGGCCAACACCAACGCCGCACCGGTCGGCGTCGACGATGTGAAGATCTCGCTGTCGACGGATGGCGGCAAGACCTGGCCGCACACGCTGGCCGCCAGCACGCCGAACGACGGCAGCGCGTCGGTCACGCTGCCGGCCGTGGCCACCACGGCCGCACGCATCAAGGTCGAGGCGATCGGCAACGTGTTCTTCGACGTGTCGAACGTGAATTTCAAGATCGACCTGTCGGGCGACGTCAACGCCGACGGCGTCGTAGACTGTACGGACCTGGGTGTCATCCGCGCCGCGATCGGCACGCGCGCCGGCCAGGCCGGCTTCGATGCACGTGCCGACGTCGTCGCGGATGGCGTCATCAACGTGCGCGACGTGACTTACGTGGCCCGACTCGTGCCGCAGGGCACGTCCTGCAACTGACCGCTGTCCAGCTCGCCTGGTGCCGCACTCCGCACCATGCCGGCGCCGCCCGGCCGGGCCACCCCGGCCGGGCTCGCGATTGATCGTTAGTTGATCATCAAACGATGATCGAATGAGTATCGAACAAGCATCGAACGAACATCGAACGGAAAATCGATCGCATACCGGCGATCCGATACCGACTATTGCCCACCCGGCAGAAGGAGAAACAAGATGAGTGGATGGAAGAAATACCTGGGCGCTGCATTGCTGAGCGTGGCGAGCGTCCAGGCCTGTGCGGCAACGCTGACGCCCGTGGCGGCGGCGAACCCGGTAACCGTTGGCCAGACCTTCGAACTGGATGTGCAGCTGACCGATGTCACCGACCTGTTCAGCTACCAGTTCTCGCTGCAGTTCGACCCGACCGTGCTCCAGGTCATCGCTGCAGACCAGGGCGACTTCCTCGGTGCCACGTTCGGCAACGGCGGCCTTCCCGACAATACGGCCGGCACCGTTTCCTATGCGTTCGGCTCGCTGGTGGGCGCCGTTCCCGGCGTGTCGGGCAGCGGCAGCCTGGGCACGATCCTGTTCCAGGCCATCGGCACGGGCAACGCCAACATCTCGTTCTTCGACACGCTGCTGCTCGACAGCGGCCAGTTCGACATTACCACCACGCTTCAGGGTGGCACGATCCAGGTGCTGGCCGTGCCCGAACCGTCGACATACCTGATGCTGGGCGTCGGCCTGGTCGGCCTGGCTGCGCTGCGCAGGCGCCAGCCGGCACGCGCCTGATCCCATCGCGGGCCATCGCGGCCCGCGGTAGAGCCGGTCTGCGCTGCGCAGCCCGGCTTTTTTTCTGCAGGCCGGTCCACCGTACCGAATGCTGTGCACGCATCGACGGCTCCGCCGAAAGCGACTATGCTGGATTCGTCCGCCGCCATGGAGAAACCAGCATGGATGCCCTTCCCGCTCAGTTTCTGTCTCAGCTACTCCCCCAGTTTCTGGATTTCCTGTCCCATGGTCTGCTCGAATGGAACGGCTGGGCTATCGTTGCCTGGACCCTGGCAGTCACGCACGTCACGATCGCCGCCGTTACCATCTACCTGCACCGCTGCCAGGCGCACCGGGCGCTCACGCTGCATCCGATCGCCAGCCATGTCTTCCGCTTCTGGCTGTGGCTGACTACCGGCATGGTGACGCGCGAATGGGTGGCCGTGCACCGCAAGCACCATGCCCGCTGCGAAGCCGATGGCGACCCGCACAGCCCGGCGGTATTTGGCATCGGCACCGTACTGCTGCGGGGTTCGGAACTCTACCGGACCGAAGCGGCCAATCCCGTCACCGTGGTGCAATACGGCACCGGCACGCCGGACGACTGGGTTGAGCGGCACGTGTATTCGCGCTTCGTCTGGCAGGGGGTGGGCGTGATGCTGGTGCTCGACGTGGTGCTGTTCGGCGTCATCGGCCTGACCGTGTGGGCGGTACAGATGCTGTGGATTCCCGTTACGGCGGCCGGCGTCATCAATGGCCTGGGCCACTGGTGGGGCTACCGCAACTATGACGGCCCGCATGCCGCCACGAATATTGGACCGCTGGGCTTGCTGATCGGCGGCGAGGAACTGCACAACAACCACCATACTTACCCGACGTCCGCCCGCCTTTCCTCGCGCTGGTTCGAGTTCGACGTGGGCTGGCTGTACATCCGCCTGCTGCAGGCATGCGGGCTGGCCCGCGTGACGCGCGTGGCGCCACGGCCGCGCCGCGCCGCGCCCAAGCCGGAGGCGGACCTGCACACACTGCACGCGGTGATCGCCAACCGGCATGAAGTGATGGCCCGTTATGCCCGCATGCTGCGGCGCGCCTTCCGGCAGGATGCGAAACAGGTGCACGACGTCATGTTCGACAAGCCCTTCCTTGCCCAGGTCGACCGGCTGCTGCGCCGCGATCCCGGCCTTGTGACAGGCGAGCAGGCCGACGCGCTGGCGCTGTTCCTGCGCCACCGGGGCGCCCTGCTGACGATGCAGCAGTTGCGTGCCGACCTGGCCGACCTGTGGCAGCGCCAGCATGCGGCACCGGAGGAACTGCTGGCGCACCTGCGCCAGTGGTGCGAGCGCGCCGAGCTTTCCGGCATCGGCATGCTGCGCGACTTCGCGACGCGCCTGCGCAGCTACGCCTGACGGCAAGGCCGCCTTCCGGCACGGCCGGGCCGCCGGTTACAATCAGCGGCCCACGCTTCTTCCCGCACCGATGCCGAACACCCTCGCCGCCCCCTGCTTTGCCGAACTGCTGATCAAGAAAAGCCGCTTTATCGCCTGCGTGCAGCCGATGACCGACCGCGCCGCCGCGCAAGCCGTCGTGGCGCGCCTGAAGGCCGAGCATCCCGGTGCCGCCCACGTCTGCTGGGCATTGCTGGCCGGCGGCCAGTCGGCCGCGGTCGACGATGGCGAGCCCAGCGGCACAGCGGGGCGGCCGATGCTCGACGTGCTGCGCCACCAGGACCTGGAGGGCGTGCTGGCCACCGTGGTGCGCTACTTCGGCGGCGTCAAACTGGGCGCGGGCGGCCTCGTGCGTGCCTACACGGACGGCGTGGCGCAGGCGTTGCTGAAGGCCGAGCGCATCGCCATCGTCAAGTCGCGCGAGCTGCGCTGCGCGGTGCCGTATGCACTGGAAGGCATGCTGCGGCGCGAACTGGAGGCCGCCGGCGCGGCGCTGCTGGACGTATCACACGGCAATGACGTGGCCTTTCATTTCAGCCTGCCCGACGATGCCGCCGGGGCACTCGTGGCGCGCCTCAACGAGGCGGGCAACGGCCGGCTCAGCTGGCTGGACGACCCAACCCGGGATTCGTGACACCGGCCCACGTGGCACGGTGCCACAGCGCTTCCAGCGGCCCTTGCTTGTGGCGCTTCAGCCACCAGGCCGAGAACAGTCCCTGCAGCAGCGCCAGCACCGCGCCGATCAGCAGGCAGGCGGTGGCACCGGTGTACTGGTACAGGCCGAGGCCGAAGCTGTAATACAGCGCGGTGCCCACCACCGACTGGCTGACGTAACTGGTCAGGCTCATGCGGCCGAGCGGCGCGAACACGTTCAGTAGCCGTGCCAGCGTGCCGCGCTGGTACAGCAGCGTGAACCCCGCAACGATCACGCCCATCAGCGCGAAGTTCGACCAGGACTTGACGATCACCAGCAGCGGCCGCCGCAGCGCCTGCCCCGTCACGGCGGCATCGAGTCCCGCCGTCGCGGCGTACAGGACCGCGAAGCACACCACGGCCACCACCAGCAGCCTGCGCCACATCGCACGATTGGTGTCGGACAGCGCGAACATGCCGGCGCGGCCCGCCAGCATGCCGAGCATGAAGAGCGCCGGGATCTGGAAGAAGCGGCCATTCTCCCAGCTCCACAGCACGGCCGCCGTCTTGCCGGTGGTGACGTTGCCCAGGTACGTCTGCAGCATCGTGCCTCCCGTCATGTACTCGGTGGTGCGGGCAAAGTACGCCCACGATGCCGGGTCCGGCAGTTTTGCATCCGGCTGGGGCAGCGCCTGCAGGACATGGACCCACAAGTACGGTTGCAGCATCAGCAGCGCCGCGATCGCCAGCACGGCGCGGCTGCCCAGGCGCGCCACCGGCAGCAGCGTGAACGACATGACGGCGTAGAACGACAGGATGTCGCCCTGGTAGAACAGCGAATTGAGCATGCCGAAACCCAGCAGCAACAGCATGCGCCAGGCGAAGCGCGGCCGGAAGTCCTCGCCCGCCGCCGCCCGCCGGGCATCCTGCAGGTGGAAGGTGACGCCGAACAGCAGTGCGAAGATCAGGTAGGACTTGCCGGCAAACAGGAAGAACATGCCGTCCCAGATGTTCTGGTCCAGCGCCGCCAGCCAGGCCGGCTGCCCGGCCGGCTTGTGATAGAGGTCGAAATGCTCGAGGTTATGCAGCAGCATGATCGACACGATGGCGAAGCCGCGCAGGGCGTCGACGATATCCAGGCGGGAGGAAGTGGGCGGCATCGCGATCCTGTCGGAAATGAAGGTGCCGGCAATTGTGGATGAAAACGTTACCAATTACCAGCTTCGTCACTGCTTCCGACAACCGGTGACAGACACCGGTTTATTTGAAAGATTTCCCGGAAACTGGTGTCTGTCACCGGTTTTGGGGTCAGCGCCGCCGGTGATGCCGGCGCCGTGACGAGGTGTTCTGGTCCTGCAGCATCGAATCGACCCGTTCGGATGCCGCGCGCGACAGCTCCAGCGCCAGCTCGATGTCCGGGAAATAGTCCGGCAGGCGGTAGCCCAGCCAGGCATATGCGGAGTAGAGGCGGCAGGTATCCTCGACTTCCTGCAGCGTCATGTAATGCAGCTGGTGATCGTCCGCCTGCAGCCGCGTGATGCGCTTCTTCGACAGTGCCACGCACCAGTGCTCCCAAGCGCGCTGCAGCGCGAGTACCTTGGTCGACACGGGCACCAGCGACAATGCGAACTTGTCGGCCACCGACAGCGGCAGCGTGTCCAGCCATTGCGCGCGCTCCATCTGGTCTTCGGTGATGCGCGGGTAGAAGAACCCGTCCGGCACATCGATGTTGTGGATGAAGCGCTTCAGCAGCTTGGCCAGCGAGGTCTCCTGCGTGACGGCGGCGATGCGGTGCAGGTGTTCCAGCGTGGGCGCCACCGCGAAGCCGCTGGTATTGAGCGGCACCGGCTTTTCCTTCAGCAGCGAGCGCATCACTTCGTGACTGTCGGCGTCGTAGCCGGCCACCAGGCCTTCCTCGTGGATGCCGTAGCGCCCCGCCCGGCCGGCGATCTGGCGTGCCAGCGGCGCCGGGATTTCCTCTTCCTCGACGCCGTTGAACTTCACCGTGGACGTCATCACGATACGCTGGATCGGCATGTTCAGGCCCATCGCGATCGCATCGGTGCCGACCACGATGTCGGCTTCGCCGTCGCGGAAGCGCTGCGCCTGCGCACGCCGCACCTCGGGCGACAGGTTGCCGTACACGGTGGCCACCAAATGGCCCATCTCGGCCACCATGTCGCGCCACATCAGCACGTCGCGCCGCGAGAAGGCGATCAACGCATCGCCCGGCCGCAGGTTCTTCACCCTGCGCACCGGCCCGGGCTCCATCGACAGCGGCCCCTTGCGCTTCATGACGTGCACCTCGATCGGGCATTCGAGCCGTTCGGCCAGCGCCTCGACCGCGCGGCGCGCTTCCGGCGCGCCCACCAGGTACACGGTACGGGCCGGCGCGCCGCACACGGCGGCCGTCCAGGCGGCGCCACGGTCGCGGTCCGCCAGCATCTGGATTTCGTCGATCACCGCCACGTCGACCGGCGTGCGCGTATCGAGCATCTCGACCGTGCTGGCGACGTGGGTGGCATCCTCTGCGATCCTGCGCTCCTCGCCCGTGACCAGGCTGACCGCCAGCGGCTTGCCGTGGCGGCTTACCTCCAGCAGGCGTTCGTAGTTTTCCAGCGCCAGCAGCCGCAGCGGCGCCAGGTACACGCCGCTGGCGGCCTTGGCCAGCGCTTCCATCGCCTTGTGGGTCTTGCCGGAATTGGTGGGGCCCAGCAGCGCGACGAACTTGCGCGGCAGCCGCCGTGCCACCTCGAACGAAGCGGGATATTCGGCCAGGTTGATGCTCTGGCGGGTGCGCTCGGCATGCTGCTCCTCGCGCTGCCGCTCCACCGCGTGGCCCAGGCGCTGGCGGATACGGTCGAACACGACCGTGGCCGGTTCGGACGTCTGCACATCGGCCAGCGAATGCAGGAAATCCATCGGCGCCAGGCCGAATTCCTCGCATTCGCCGGCCAGTTCTTCGACAAAGGCCTCCACGCTGTCATGCAGTTCGCGCAGTGCCCGGTCGGTCGAGCGTTCGCGGATCAGCGCGGCACGCGCGTCGGCATCGAGCTTGCGCCATTTCGACGGCTTGGCCAGCACGCCCTGCGCCGGCACCAGCGCATACGGTACGCGCAAGTCGGCCGCATCGGCCGTGCCGTCGAAGCGCAGGAATACCCTGCCCTCCAGTTTCATCAGCGCGACGCCGCGCTCCGCCAGGCCGAGCTCGTTGCTCAGCCGATCGTCATCGAGTTCTTCCGTCATTGCAGCAATGATCCATATCGGGCCACGAGTATAGCTCGCAGCCCGGCCGGCCGTTGCACAGGTGGGAAATCAGGCGGCGGTCACTGCGGCGCGGGCCGTACTGTTGCGTTCCACCGCCAGCGACACCGCCAGCACGGCAATGCCGCCCAGCGGCAGCAGTGCGCCGACCAGCGACGTGGATGCCAGGCCATACCCGGCAGCGATCGTCACGCCGCCGGCCCAGGCGCCCAGCGCGTTGGCGATGTTGAACGCCGAGTGGTTCAGCGCCGCGGCGACGGTCTGCGCATCGCCGGCCACGTCCATCAGGCGCGTCTGCACGGCCGGCACCACGGCGATGCCGGTGCCGATCAGGAACAGGTTCAGGCCGGCCAGCCACAGGTTCGAACTGGTGTACGCGAACGCGGCCAGCACCAGCGCTTCCCAGACCAGCACGCCGAAGATCGTGGCCGTCTGGTTGCGGTCGGCGAACCAGCCGCCGACCAGGCTGCCGACCGTCATGCCCACCCCGATCAGACCCAGCAGCACGGAAATTTCCAGCGGCGACGCGTGCGTGAGTTGCTGCAAGGTCGGCGTCACGTAGGTGTACATGGCGAACATGCCGCCGAAGCCGATCGCCACCATCAGCAGGGTCAGCCAGACCTGCAGCCGGCGGAACACGCCCAGCTCGCCGCGAATGCTGGCGTTGCCGGCCGCGATGAACGGCAGGAAGACGAACACCATCGCCACGGTCAGCAGCGCCAGCGCACCGACGATCGCGAACGCCGAACGCCAGCCCATGACCTGCCCCAGCCACGTGGCGAGCGGCACGCCGAAGATGTTGGCCACCGTCAGGCCCAGCATCACACGCCCCACTGCCTGGGCGCGCTTGTCGGGCGTGACCAGCGCCGCCGCCACCAGCGCGGCCACGCCGAAATAGGCGCCATGCGGAATGCCGGCCACGAAGCGGGCCAGGATCAGCAGGCCCGGCGTGGGCGCCAGCGCGCCGAGGATATTGCCGACGGCGTACATCAGCATCAGGCACATCAGCATCATCCGGCGCGGCATGCGCGCCATGAAGATCGTGATCAGCGGCGCACCGACCACCACGCCCAGCGCATAGGCGCTGATCATGTGGCCCATGTCGGGCAGCGTGGTGCCGAGGTCCTGCGCGACCAGCGGCAGGATGCTCATCGAGGCGAATTCGCCGGTGCCGATGGCCAGGCCGCCGATGGCGAGCGCCAGCTCGGCCATGCCGGCGCCACGCGGGGCGACGATGGAAGGAATCTGTGAATCGGGAAGGGTTGCTTCTTGCATGGGGAACAGCCGGAAAAAACGAAGCCGGGCAGGATAGCACGGCGGGGATTTTCGTGCTCGGCGCCGCCCGAAAGGCAAATTCAATTGCGTTATTCAATCAACAATGCGAGGATTCTTTTCGCAACAGGCTGTTTTCATTGCGATCAGCGTCCCCGCCAGACGACTCTTCCTTGCGCAGCTATAATGGCGGCCACCGGCGGCAGGCACATCTTCAATCCGCGGGTAGATATCGCACGCCAATACATATTGCACACCAAGTACATATCGCACGCCAAGTACCAATCACTGATCAGCATGCATGGATAACAAAGACGACAAGCGCACGCAACTGATTCGCGCGATGCTGGCACGGCCCGGCGGCGCGGATGCGGCAGAGCGGCAACTGCTGCCCTGGCGCTCGCTGGCGTTGCACCTGAGCCCCCTGATCGGCGAGAGCGGCTTCAACGCACTCTACGCACGCACCGGGCGTCTGCTGGCACCACAGCATCGCTGGCTTACCAACGGTCCGTCGTCGCAGACACTGGACGCATTGTTCCGGACGCTGGCGGAAGACCTTGCCAGGGCAGAGCCGGCGCAGGCGGCGCAGGCGAACGAAGCCCTGTTGACCACGTTTACGCGCTTGCTTACCGAGCTGATCGGCGAAGGTTTGACAACCAGGCTGATCGATAGCGCGTGGAACGGCGTACAGGCACCAAACAATGCAGGGGAGCAGAAGTAAATGAGCGACAAAGTTAGTCTGGGATTGCTGGAGACCGGAGTACCGGGGCTGGACACCCTGCTCGGCGGCGGACTGGGCGAGTATTCGTTCAACCTGATCGCCGGGGCTCCCGGCAGCGGCAAGACGACGCTGGCACACCAGATGATGTTCGCGCTGGCCACGCCCGACCGGCGCGCGCTGTTCTTCACGGTGCTGGGCGAGCCGCCGCTGAAAATGCTGCGCTACCAGCAGCAATACGGTTTCTTCGAGCTCGACAAGGTAGGCAGCGCGATCCGCTACGTCAACCTGGCCGAGGACCTGCGCAGCGGCGATTTTTCCGGCGTGCTGGAACGCATCATGCGCGAGGTCGAGGCGTTCTCGCCCAGCCTGGTGTTCGTCGATTCGTTCCGTTCCGTCGCGCAAACGGCGCAGAACGGCAGCGAAGGCATCGCCGACCTGCAGCACTTCATCCAGGAACTGGGCACGCGGATGACCAGCTGGCAGGCCACCACGTTCCTGATCGGCGAGTACGTTCACGTGGAAGCCGAAGCCAATCCGATCATGACGGTGGCGGACGGCGTGCTGGCCCTGTCGCAATCCCAGCAGGACAACTCGACGGTGCGCAAGATCCGCATCGTCAAGATGCGCGGGCAGGCACACATGGCCGGCATGCACACCTTCCGCATCGGCGACGACGGCGTGCGCATTTTCCCGCGCATGCTGCCGTCGCTGGCGGCCGACCGCCTGCCCGGCGTGCCCGTGGACCGCGACCCGCGCCGCATTTCCAGCGGCGTGCCGTCGCTGGACGTCCTGCTGCACGGCGGCATCCCGCAAGGCCACTCGATCCTGGTCGCCGGTCCGTCGGGCTCGGGCAAGACGATCCTCGGCACGCAATTCCTCGCCGAGGGTGTGCGCCAGGGTGAGAAAGGCGTAGCCTGCTATTTCGAGAAAGGCACCTCGCGCCTGCGCAATGCGGCGCTGGCCGAGATGATCCAGGGTGGCCACGTGCGGATCGTCGAGAGCCGCGCGCTCGACCTGACCGCCGACGAGCTGTTGCAGGACCTGCTGATGGCCATCGACGAAACGGACGCGCGGCGCGTCGTCATCGATTCGCTGTCCGAGTTCCTCCTGTACCTGGCGCCGGAATTCCGGCGCGAATTCCGCGTGACCGTGTTCCGCATCCTGTCCCACCTGGCCAAGCGCGGCGTGACCGTGCTGGTCACGATGGGCCTCGAGGACCGCTTCACCGAGCTGCGCTTCTCCGATGCCGAGGTCTCGTTCCTGACCGACGGCATCATCGCCACCCGCTATGTCGAGATGGAGGGCGAGCTGACGAAAGTGATCTCGGTCGTCAAGCTGCGCGGCTGCTCGCACAGCAGCGCGCTGCGGGCTTTCCGCATCACCGACGCCGGCATCGAGATCGAGAGCACCAAGGTGCGCTTCGACGGCATGCTGTCCGGCCACCCTTCCGCGCACCGCGACGGAAGCTAGCATGATGGCGGACCTGGAGCAGCCGCAGGACAACGATTCGCAGCACGTGGCCGAGCTGCGGCTTGCGCTGCGCCAGGCCCGCTTTGAAAACAACCTGCTGCGCGAGGCCAACAGCCACCTGGTGCAGGCCACCGTCACCGCGCAGACGCTGCAGGACGAGGCGGAAGCGGCCAACCAGCGCCAGAACGAATTCCTGGCGATGCTGGCGCACGAACTGCGCAATCCCCTCGCGCCGATCAGCATGGCGGCGGCCATGCTGGAACGCATGCCGCACCTGTCGCCCGAACTCGTGGCGCTGCGCAGCGTGATCAGCCGCCAGACCGAACACATGGCCCGCCTGCTGGACGACCTGCTCGACGCGGCGCGCATCAGCAGCGGCCGCATCACGCTGGACGCGGCGCCCGTGGCGCTGGCGGACGTGATCGAACGCGCCGTCGAAACCGTGCAGCCGCGCGTTACCGAACGCGGCCAGCGCCTCGACGTGCGGGTGACGGCGCCGGAGCTGACGCTGAACGGCGACCGTGTCCGTCTCACGCAGGTATTTTCAAACCTGCTCGCCAATGCGTCGAAATACACCCAGGATGGCGGCCACCTGGTCCTGGAAGCCGGCGCCGGCCCGGCCGGCGTGCAGGTGACGGTGAGCGACAACGGCACCGGCATCGCCGCCGACGTGCTGCCCCATATCTTCGACCTGTTCACGCAAGGGCCCCGTTCGCTGGCCCGCTCCGAAGGCGGCCTGGGCGTGGGGCTGAACGTGGTGCGCAACCTGGTGCACATGCACGGCGGCACCGTCCAGGCCCATAGCGGCGGTCCCGGTTGCGGCAGCATCTTCACGGTGGAGATGCCGGCTGGCGGGCCGATGCCCGCGGCAGAACCTGCGTCGGCAACCGTTTCCCACGAGGCATGCCGCGTACTGCTGATCGAGGATAACGTGGACGTATGCGATACGCTGAAGGGCTTCCTGATGCTCGATGCGCACGATGTCACGGCGGCCTACGATGGCATCGCCGGCCTGGCGCTGGCACAGCAAGGCGGCTTCGACGTGCTGATCTGCGATATCGGCCTGCCCGGCCACGACGGCCTCGAAGTGATCCGCCGGCTGCGCGCGGGCGGCTCGCGCCTGTTTGCCATCGCCCTGTCGGGCTACAGCCAGGCGCAGGACCGGGAAGGCGCCCTGGCGGCCGGCTTCGATGCCTATCTCGTCAAGCCGGTACGGCCGGACAGCCTGCTGGCAATGATCGATTCCCAGGAATGCCGGGCGCGGCGCGCTACCGGCTGCTGAAGACCGGCCCGTGTCAACAATGACACGGCAGGCTGTTGCGGCCGGCCGTGTCGCGTAGATCAGGCCGGCATCAGTCCCTGATCAGGCCTTCTTCAGCGAGGCCGACACGGGCAGCTTGCGGATACGCTGGCCCGTGGCGGCGAAGATCGCGTTGCACAGCGCCGGCGCGATACCCGAAGTGCCCGGTTCGCCAATGCCGCCCGGTTCATCCTTGCTGGCGACGATGTGCACCTCCACCTTCGGCGCCTCGTTCATGCGCATCATCCGGTAGTCGCCGAAGTTGGTCTGCACCACCTTGCCGCCGTCCAGCGTGATCTCGCCCCACAGCGCGGCGGTCAGGCCGAAGACGATACCGCCTTCCATCTGCGCCACGATGCCGTCCGGGTTGACCGGCTGGCCGCAGTCGAGCGCGCAGACCACGCGGTGCACGGTCACGTCGCCTTCCGGGCCGACCGATACTTCGGCGATCTGCACCATGTAGCTGCCGAACGCGAACTGGGCGGACACGCCGCGGCCCACCTTGCGGCCGGCCACCGGCTTCATCGGCTTGCCCCAGCCGGCCTTCAGCGCCGCCAGGTTCAGTACGCCCAGCAGGCGTGGCGACTTGTCGAGCAGTGCGCGGCGGTACGCTACCGGGTCCTGCTTCGCGGCATGCGCCAGCTCGTCGATGAAGCTTTCCACCACGAACACGTTGTGCGTCGGGCCCACGCCGCGCCAGAAGGCGGTCGGCACCGGCGGTTCGTGGCGCAGGTACTCGACGCGCAGCGCGGGGATCGTGTACTGCAGGTCGGCCGCGCCCTCGACGGCGTCCGGATCGACGCCGTTCTTCACGGCCGGCGGCGCAAAGCGCGCCATGATCGAGGAGCCGGTTACACGGTGGAACCAGGCTTGCGGCCTGCCCTTGTCGTCCAGCCTGGCGGCAATGCGGTCCACGTAATAGGGACGGTACATGTCGTGCTGGATATCTTCCTCGCGGGTCCAGACGAACTTCACGGGACCCGGTTTGGCCTGCGCCTTGGCGAACGCCACCGCCTGCGTGACGTAATCGACTTCAAGGCGTCGGCCGAAACCGCCGCCCAGGTAGAAGTTGTGCACCTTGACCTTTTCCAGTGGCAGCCCGGTCAGCTTGGCGGCGGCGCCCTGCGCCAGGCTGGGCACCTGGGTACCGCAGTACAGGTCGCAGCCATCGGCGCGCAGGTCGACCGCGCAGTTCATCGGTTCCATCGTCGCGTGCGCCAGGAACGGCGCCTCGTAGACCGCTTCGATCTTGCGGCCCGCCTTGCCGTCCCCTTCCAGCTCCTTCAACGCGTTGCCTTCGTCGGCCGCCACGGCGCCGGCAGCCTTCGACTTTTCCATCATGTCGGCCACGATGGATGCCGTGCTCACGTTCGCGTTCGCGCCGAAATCCCATTGCGGCGCCAGCGCGGCCAGGCCCTGCTTCGCGGCCCACATATTGGTCGCCACCACGGCCACCGCACTGCCGATCTTCAGCACTTCGCGCACGCCGGGGATCGCCAGCGCCTTGGGGTCGTTCGATGCGATCAGCTTGCCGCCGATCACGGGACAGGCCGCCACGGCGGCAATGCCCATGTTCGGCAGCTTCACGTCGATGCCGAACTGCGCGCTGCCATCGACCTTCGGCGCCGAATCGAGCCGTGCATGATTCTTGCCGATCAGCGTGTACGAACCGGGATCCTTCAGTGCCACCGCTTTCGGCGCATCGAGCTTTGCCGCGGCATCGACCAGCTCGCCGTAGTGCAGCGTCTTGCCGGCGCCGTTCGTCACGGCGCCGTTCGCCACGCGCAGCGTACCGGGGTCCACGTTCCACGTCTGCGCGGCGGCCTGCACCAGCACGGCGCGGGCGGCTGCGCCGGCTTCGCGCAGCGGCTTCCATGCGCCGCGGATCGACGTCGATCCGCCCGTGACCTGGCCGCCCAGCAGCGGGTCGCTGTACAGGTTGTTGTCGGCCGGCGCATGTTCCAGCTTCACCTTCGCCAGGTCCACGCCGAGCTCCTCGGCGATCAGCATCGGGATCGACGTGTAGGTACCCTGCCCCATCTCGACCTTGTGCATGATCAGCGTGACGAGCCCCTCGCGGTCGATGCGGATGAACGCATTCGGCGCCAGCCCCGGCGCCACCTCAGAGACGGCCGTGGCGGCATGCCCCACGGCCTTTTCCGGCGGGGCTTCCTGGCGGTCGCTCTCCTTGCGGTTGCAGCCGGGCAGCACGAAGCCGACCAGCAGCCCGCCACCGGCGGCGGCGCCCACGCGCAGGAAGCGGCGGCGGCCGATGGCACTGCCGCTCAGTTTTTCGACCGGTCCAGCATCCGGTTTTTTTTCACGCATCGTACCCATCGCGTCCCCCTTCATTTGACTGCCGCCTTGACGACCACGGTACCTGCCGCGATCTTGATCGCGGTCCGGATGCGGCCATAGGTGCCGCAGCGGCAGATGTTGCCCGACATGGCGTTGTCGATGTCGGCATCGCTCGGCTTCGGCGTGGCCGCCAGCAGCGCCGTGGCAGCCATCACCTGGCCGGACTGGCAGTAGCCGCATTGCACCACATCGATCTTGCGCCAGGCGTCCTGCACCTTGGCGCCGACCGGGTCGTTGCCGATGGCCTCGATCGTGACGATCTTCTTGCCGGCGGCCGCCGAGACGGGGGTGACGCACGAGCGGATCGCCTGCCCGTCCAGGTGCACGGTGCAGGCGCCGCACAGCGCCACGCCGCAACCGAACTTGGTGCCGGTCAGGCCGGCCACGTCGCGCAAGGCCCACAGGATGGGCATATCGTCGGGCACGTCGAGCGCGGTATCGGTGCCGTTGATGTTCAGGGTGGGCATGCGGACTCCTTCATGTTGGAACAGAAAACAAGAGCAGGACTATAAGGCAACAAGCGCATCCTTGTCGCCCCGATGATAGACTCGCAAAGCAAGCCCGCCAATTAAACTTCAGTATGAGATGACCGACCGCCGCCGCTTCCTGATCAATGCACCGCTCGGCCTGCTGGCCGCCACCACCGCCACTACGGCCACCACGGCAGCCGCCGCGGCCGAACCGCCCGGCACCGCCGGCGCCCCGCCCACCTTCGCCGCGCTGCCGCCAGCCGGGCCGCAGGTGTCGCCCGCCACGTTCGCGGAAGCGGAAAAGCTGCTGCAGGTGACGATGACGCCGGCCCAGCGCCAGATGGCCGCGCAGGTCTGGCCCACCACGCTGGCCGGACTGGCGAAACGCCGCACCGGCCCGAACAAGGTGACTATCGACGACAGTGTGGTACCGATGTCGCGCTTCGACCCGCTGCTGCCGGGAATGAAGGCCGGCCCGGCGCGCGCCCGCTTCGTGCGCGGCTTTGCCGACCCCGGGGCGCTGCCCGCCAGCGATGCCGACATTGCCTACGCCAGCGTGGCGCAGCTGTCGCGCTGGATCGAAGCGCGCAAGCTCACCTCCGAGCGGCTCACGCAGATCTACCTGGCACGCTGCCGCCAGTTCGATCCGCGGCTGCGCGCCATCATCACGCTGCTGCCGGAGCAGGCGCTGGAACAGGCGCGCGCGGCCGACCGGGAAATCGCCGCCGGCCGCTACCGCGGACCGCTGCACGGCATTCCTTACGGCGTGAAGGACTTATTGGATACGGCCGGCATCGCCACGACCTGGGGTGCCGAACCGCTGAAGGAGCGCACGCCCGTTACCGACGCCACCGTTGTCACGCGCCTGCGCGAAGCGGGCGCCGTACTGCTGGCCAAGCTGTCGCTGGGCGCGCTGGCGATGAACGACATCTGGTTCGGCGGCCAGACGATGAATCCGTGGCTGCCCGAGGAAGGCGCATCGGGATCCAGCGCCGGCCCCGGCGCGGCGATGGCGGCGGCGCTGGTGGCATTCACGATCGGCAGCGAAACGGGCGGTTCGATCGTCAGCCCCAGCACGCGCTGTGGCGTGACCGGCCTGCGCCCGACATTCGGCCGCGTGCCGCGCACCGGCGCGATGACGCTGTGCTGGTCGCTCGACAAGCTGGGCCCGATGACGCGCTCGGTGGAGGATGCCATGCTGGTGCTCGATGCAATCGCCGGGCCGGACGCGGGCGACGTGGCCAGCGTGCAGGCGAAACTCGATTTCGATCCCGCCGTGCCGGTGCGTGGCCTGCGCGTCGGCTACCTGCCCGAGTGGATGAAGGAAGGCACGGATATCGACCGCGCCGCGCTGGACCTGGCCCGCAAGGCCGGCATGAAACCGGTGCCGGTGGCGCTGCCGGACTGGCCCTACGGGTCGCTGAACACCATCCTGTTCGCGGAAGCCGCCGCCGCATTCGAGGAATGGACGTTCTCCGGCAAGATGGAGCTGCTGTCGGAGCAAACCCCGGATGCCTGGCCGAACCTGCTGCGCGAGGCACGCTTCCTGTCCGCCGTCGATTTCGTGCAGGCCGACCGGATGCGCCGCATGGTCGCGCAGCACATGGCGACCGTCTTCAAGCAGATCGACGTGCTGCTGGTGCCGTCGCTGCGCGACGAGATGCTGGTGATTTCCAACCATACCGGCCACCCTTCGCTGACCTTGCGCACCGGTTTCGTGCAGGTCAGCGAGGCACGCAGCGACTGGGCACCCCACCCTTCTCGGCCGGTACCGAAGTTCTCGCCGCCACGGCGCGTGCCGCACGGCGTCACGCTGATCGGCGGCCTGTTCGACGAAGGCACGCTGGCGCGCGCCGGCATGGCCCTCGAGCGGCTGGCCGGCGTGGCCGGCGAGCGCCCGCCGGGCTTCTGATCTGGCACCGCCCCAGGCCCGTTTCGCGGCCTGGCGGTGCGCTTTCGTCGCACATGCCTCGCCCGGACAGACGGAGCGGGGCATGCTCTCCTCATCGACCACCCATCCAGTCCATGAGGAGCAGGCCATGCTGCAACAGATCGTTATCCACACCCCCTTCCACGTCTGGCTGCTGCTGGCGTTCCTGGTCTGGCGCGGCATCGCCGCCAGCCGCGACCGTGTCGTGCCGCTGCGCCAGGTGTTCGTGCTCCCGGCGATACTGCTGGCGCTGTCGGTGCACGACATGGCCGGCCGTTTCGCCTTCGCGGGCCTGCCCGCGGCGGGCTGGCTGGCCGGCACGCTGGCCGCGGCCATGCTGGCCTGGCACTGCACGGTGCCGATGCCTTTGCCTGTTCCCATGCAGCCTGAGCGCACGGCAGGCAGCTCGACCGCTACCGTCATGCTGCGCGGCAGCTGGCTGCCGCTGGTGCTGATGCTGGCCACGTTCGCGACGAAATACACGGTGGCGGTCGTCTGCATCATCAAGCCGGCGCTGCCTGATGCCCCCCTGTTTGCCACGGCCGTCTGCACCTTGTACGGCGTATTCAACGGGCTGTTCGCCGGCCGCGCGCTGCGCTGCCTGCCGTGGCCGGGCCGGCGGCACATCGGCGCGCTGTCGTAGGCCGCCGGGTACCTGTCCGCGCCGGATCACGGGCGTAAAAAAGCCGCCCGGCTTGCGCGGGGCGGCTTTGCGGGTCGGCAGCTCGTTACGACCAGGACAGGTCGAAATCCACCAGCGATGCATCGGCCACACCGGTTAGCGTGGCAATCTGTTTCAACTCCTTGGAGGACACCATCGCGTCCGCGCTGCTCGACGCGAACTTGAACACGGCGGTCGATACGCCGTTGTCGATCGCGAAGAATGCCACGTCGCCCTTGGCATACGCCTGTGCCGCGTTGCCGATCGCTGCCGCGGCGTTACCGCTGTCCAGCTTGTTCGCGTTGACGCCGAACACCACCAGGCCAGCCGCAGCGGAGAAACCACCGGTCTCCCCCCACTGCACGGTATCGCTGCCCGCCAGTCCCAGGCCGGACGTCCGGAACGCCAGCGTGTCCGCGTCCACATTGAAATCGGCCACCTTGTCGTGCGAGGCCAGGTCGAGCACGAACACGTCGTTGCCCAGGCCGCCCGTCAGCGCGTCGTCACCGGCCCCGCCGTCCAGCGTATCTTTGCCCGCACCGCCGGACAGCTGGTCCTTGCCGCGACCGCCGCTGAGCAGGTTGTCCATGTCGTTGCCGGTACCGTTGAACGACGAGGTGCCGGTATAGACGAGGTGTTCGACTTGCGCACCCAGTACGTACTTCGCCAGCGAGGCCAGCACCGTATCGGTCCCCTCGCCCGCCACCTCTGTCACGCCGTCGCCGGCCGCGTTGACAACGTAGACATCGTCGTCGGCGCCGCCGGTCATCGTGTCGTTGCCGGCACCGCCATCAAGGAAGTCGTTGCCGCTGCCGCCGTCGAGCCTGTCGTTACCGGCACCACCGAGCAGGCTGTCGTCGCCGTTGCCGCCGTTCAGCACGTCGTTTCCGGCCCCGCCATCGAGCGTGTCGTTACCGTCCAGGCCGGCCAGCGTGTTGGCGGCGGCGTTGCCCGTCAACTTGTTGGCTTCGCCATTGCCGGTGAGGTTCACTGCCACTTTCGACGTCGCGGTTGCGTGCTCGATGTTTTCCGCCAGCACCCAGGTGGTATTGGCCACCGCGATCGCGACCTGCACCGTGTCGTTACCGGCGCCGGCAGCTTCGATCACCACGTCGCCCTGGTTGTCGACGACGTAGGTATCGTTGCCGCCCTGGCCGGCCATGGTATCCGCGCCGATGCCGCCATTGATCGTTTCGCTGCCGGTGGTGCCCGTCAGGGCATCGTTCCACTTGGTCGGGGTGGTCGACACGGCCAGCGTACCGAATGCCGCGGTGCCGTCGGCAAACGTGAAGTTTTCCACGTTGCGCGCCACGACCGTCGTCGCGCCGTTGCGCAATTGCACTTCGCTATCGGCGCTGCGGGTGATCGCCCAGGCCGCGCGATTACCGGCCAGCACGGCCGTATCGTCGCCGGCGCCGCCGTCGAGCGTGTCTGCGCCCCCACCCGAATCCAGCACGTCGTTGCCGTCGCCACCGAGCAGGCTGTCGGCACCGGTACCGCCGGTCAGCGTATCGTTGCCGGCCAGGCCGGACAGCTTGCCGCCGCCGTTGCCGTTGACGATCTTGTTTGCCTCGGCGTTCCCCGTCAAAGTGGCCTTCGCGTTGCCGGTATAGACCAGGTTTTCCACGTTAGCGGCAAGCGTCAGCGTGGCGGCGCCGGACAGCACCGTATCGCGGCCATTGCCGGCCAGTTCGGTGACCTTGTCGCCGGTTACGTCGACGATGTAGGTGTCGTCGCCAGCGCCACCGTCGAGCTTGTCGGAACCGCGGCCGCCATCCAGCGTGTCGTTGCCGGCGCCGCCGGTCAGCGTGTTGGCGGCAGCGTTGCCGGTCAGCGCGTTGTCCAGGCCGTTGCCGCCCAGGTTGACCGCGGCCGTCGACGTGATCGTGGCATGCTCGACGTTCTCCCCAAGCACATAGGTGGCGTTGCGCGCAGTCATGGCCACCTGCACCGTGTCAGTGCCGCTACCGGCCGTTTCCACGATGATATCGCCGACGGCATCGACGACATACGTGTCGTCGCCAGCACCGCCAGCCAGCGTGTCGCTGCCGGCGCCGCCGGACAGCGTGTCGTTGCCGCTGCTGCCAGTTAGCGCGTTGTTGAGGGCATTGCCGACGCCCAGCCTGCCCGCCGTGCCGGTGATGACCAGGTTTTCGACATTGGCGACCAGCGTGAAGTCGACGCCGGCGCGCACCGTGTCGATGCCTTCATTGGCTTTCTCGACCACTACTACGCGACTGTCGGCCACGATATACGTGTCGTCGCCGGCGCCACCTTCCAAGGTATCGGCACCGCCGCCGCCGTCAATCGTGTCGTTGCCGGCGCCGGCGCTGAAGGCCTGGTTACTGTCATCGGCGCCCAGTGCGGCGAAGTACGCCGCGCTGTCGTTGCCGGCCGTGCCTTCGAGCGTGCCCAGGACCATCAGCGTGACGACCTTGCTGGCCGGGCTCTCCTGCCCCAGCGAGTCGACGGCAATGGCGCTGAAACGGTGTGCGCCGGCCTTCAGGTCGGCCAGCTGGACACTCCAGCTGCCGTCCGCGCTGGCGGTGACCTGCGCCACCTTGACGTCGCCATCGAACAGCGTGATCGTGGCGCCGGCGTCGCCGGTACCGGTCACCAGCAGGTTGCCGGTGGTGAACTTGCCTTCGTCGATCACCATCGCATCGGCGCCCCTCATCGGCGCGGCCATCATGACGGCGGCAGCGCCGGTATCGGCAGCCTGCACGGTGAACTGGGGTGCGGCCGGCGGCTCGCCGGTGCTGCTCGATGCGACGAATTCGGCGGCGCCGTCATAGTCGATCATCTGCTGCCAAACGCGGCTGGCCCCGTCGGGCGCGGTCGTGGTCCAGCTGACGATCACGTGGCCGTCGGCCGCCTCGGCCACGGCCGGCGCGGCGACCGTGCCCGTGATGGCGACCTGGTTCACCTGCCACGCGGCGCCGGCGGCGGTGCCGTCGGCCTGGTAGTGGCGGCCCATCACGGTGGTGACGCCGTCGGCCGCGACATTGCTCCACACGACGATGAAGCCGCCGTCGCGCAGGCCCGTTACGGCAGCCTCGTGCTGGAAGCCGCTGCTGGCGACCGGGATCGGCGTGCCGACCCGCGTGCCGGCGGCATTGAAGCGCTGCACCATCACGGCATCGTCGGCCGTGGCGGCATTGCCGTCATCCTGGATCCACGCCACCGCCGTGCCGGCCACGACGGTGCCGGCCTGGCCGTACAGCGTGGCGATGCCGACGCTGCCGACGACGCCCGTGGTGGCCAGTTTCACTTCGGCGCCCATGGCTTCGCCATCCCAGCGGAACTGCTGCACCAGCACGCCCTGGCTGGTGCCATTGTCGGATTGCCAGGCCACCATGTAGCCATTGTCCTGCTCCGCGATCGCGGCGCCGCCCTGCTCGCCGGCAGTCGTGGTATTGACGATGGCAGCGGCCTGCGCCGCGCCATCCCAGCCGAAGCGGGATACGTGCACGTCGGTATCCGCTTGCCACGACACGGCAAAGCCGCCGTCGATGGTGGCGGTGACGGACGGGGTCACCTGGTCGCCGGCACTGCCCAGCACCACTTCGGTGCCGTTCCTGCTGCCGTCGGCATTAAAGCGCTGCAACGCGATGTCCCATCCGCTGGCGGTGGCGCTCTGGAAAACGGCAACCCAGCCGCCATCGTACAACGCGGCAACCACGGGCGCGGCCTGGCTGCCGGCGGTGGCGGTATTAATCTGCGCGACAGCGCCACGCGGCATGCCGTCGGCATCGAACTGGCGGAAGAACACGCCGCTGCCGTCGGCGTCGCTGCCTTGCCAGGCGATGACATAGGAACCGTCGGCAAGGCCGGTGACGGATTGGGCCCGCGCATTCGCCGCCACCAGCGGGTCGATGCCGGTCAGGTCCAGCGTAGTGTCGGAAAACTGCAAGTAGCGGATGCCGACCAGCGTGTCGCTGCCGTCCTGGCTGGCGCGCAGGTCGCTAACGATGACCCGGCCATCGGCCTGCGTGACGACCCGGTAGTCGCTCTGCCGGCCGGTGAATACGGCCGTGTCCGCGCCGGTACCGCCCACCAGCGTATCGTTGCCGCCCGCGCCGCGCAGCACATCGCTGCCGGCGCCGCCGTCCAGTACGTTGTCGCCGTCGTCACCGCCCAACACGTCGGCGAACGCGCTGCCTTCGAGGTTTTCGATGCTGAGCAGGTGGTCGTAGCCATCGGTCGAGCTCGCGCCGCTCAGCAGACTGGCCGTCACGCCGGACGCCGAGTAAGCGTAGCTGGCCGTGTCGATGCCAAGGCCGCCGTCGAGCGTGTCGTTGCCGATTCCGCCGGTCAGGACCTCGGCGCCCGCGCTGCCCGTGATGCTGTCGTCGAAGCCGGAGCCCTGCACGCGCTCGATCGAAACAAGTGTGATGTTGCCGCCCAGAATGCCATCGGCACCGTGGGCCGGCGACTCCAGCAAGGCAGTGCCATTGCCCAGGTGGATGGTCAGCGCACTGGGCGCCCCGCTGAAATCGACGAGATCGCTACCGGCGCCACCGTCGAGCGTGTCGTTGCCTTCGGAGCCGAAGATCGTATCGTTGCCTTCGTAACCATACATGACGTCATGGCCGGTGTCCCCCAGCGGGCCGAAGCCGCCGACGAACACATCGCCGAGGTCGGTGCCTTGTTCGACATCATCCGCGAAACCGCCAAAAACGTAAGGAGCGCCAGTCTTGACCGTCATTTAATCCACCTTGAGAAAGAAATTTGCCACACGGCAATTTATCATGACTCACGGCGGATGCATCTATCCCGGCGAACGTATTGCGCTGAATCAGCAAAACATGTTGCTCTGTGGATACACTAAAATCGTTCCGTTGTAAAGGCGCTAAATACAATTTCTGAATTGCAATGGCGTTCCTGCAACAGCTCAGGTATCGACCTTGTGATCTTCGGCTTGCGCTTCCTGCATGGCTTGCGGCTCCATGTGTTCGGCGGCGATGTTCAGGCGGATGAAGCCACCCCAGGCCAGCAGCAGCGCGGCGGCGCACAGTCCGATCACGCCGGCGTGCGGCAGCAGTTCGGGATGGCCATGCAGGGACTGGAAGGCGGAGACCAGGCATTCGATCGACAGCGACACGACCACCACGACCAGGAAGCGCGACAGGAAACGCCGCACCCGGGTCGGCGTGCTGATGCTGGCTTCCCGCTGCACCTCTTCTTCCAGTACCGTCTGGCCCAGTTCGAACGACGCGACGGCGATCGTCAACAGGCCGATACATTCGAGGATGCGGATGAAACGTGGCGGCGTTTCGGCGTCGACGGCGGCCGTCAGCGCTTCCCAGATTTCCCATGCGGCCATGCCGACGAGAGCGACCCCGCATACGAGAAAAAACACCGAGACGGCGATATAACCGGCGCCGAACAATTTTTGCAGGACTTTCATGGAGCTCCAGGCATAACGATATGCGGCAATATTCGCACGAGCACGGCAGGGATGGTCGCACGCGAGGGGCGCTACAGCGGTAAAATTCGTCAAAGCAATAGCGATGCAATGGTTTCGCCGGCAAGTATCCACCGATGACCAAACTTTATTGCACCAGTTTTATTCCCGATTACTTCTTCCACCGGTCAGGATCACGATGACGCTCCCCGTTCTGCTCAATCTCGCCACCGCCCTGCTCCTGCTGGGGTTCCTGTACCACCAGCAGCGCCGGCATGCCACGTTTACAGTGCGGGTCTTCACGGCGCTCGGCCTCGGCGTGGTGTTCGGCGCGGCATTGCAGGCGCTGTACGGCGCCGACAGTGCCGCCATCAAGACCACCGGCGAATACCTGGACATCGTCGGCACCGGCTACGTGAAGCTGCTGCAGATGATCGTGATGCCGCTGATCATGGTGTCGATCGTCGCGGCGATCCTGAAGCTGCGCGATGCCAAGTCGCTGGGCAAGATCAGCGCGCTGACGATCGGTACGCTGATGGCGACCACCGCGGTGGCCGCGGCGATCGGCATCCTGATGGCCAAGCTGTTCGGGCTGTCGGCGGCGGGACTGACGTCCAGCGCCGCCGAAGTGGCGCGCGGCGCCTACCTCGAAGGCCGGCTGGCCGACGCCCAGGCCATCTCGCTGCCCAACATGATCCTGTCGTTCATTCCTGCCAACCCGTTCCTCGACATGACAGGCGGGCGCAAGACGTCGACGATTGCCGTCGTCATCTTTGCCGTGTTCGTCGGCATCGCGGCGATCGGCATTGCCGACAAGAAGCCGGAGCTGTTCGTGTCGTTCGACCATGCGGTGAAGGTGGCGCACGCGATCGTGATGCGCATCGTGACGCTGGTACTGCGGCTGACACCCTATGGCATCTTCGCGTTGATGGCCCAGGTGGTCGCCACGTCCAGCTATGCCGACATCCTCGACCTGATCGGCTTCGTGGCAGCTTCCTATTGCGCGCTGCTGCTGATGTTCGGCGTGCACCTGGCCATCGTCGCCGGCACCGGGCTGAACCCGCTGCGCTTCGCGAAGAAGATCCTGCCGGTGCTGACCTTCGCATTCACGTCGCGCAGCAGCGCGGGTGCGATACCGATGAACGTGCAGACGCAGGTGCAGCGGCTCGGCACACCGGAAGGCATCGCCAATTTCTCGGCATCGTTCGGCGCCACGATCGGCCAGAACGGTTGCGCCGGCATCTATCCGGCAATGCTGGCCGTGATGATCGCGCCGACCGTCGGCATCGACCCGTTCACCGTGTCGTTCCTGCTGCCGCTGCTGGCGGTGATCACGATCGGGTCGGTCGGCGTGGCCGGCGTCGGTGGCGGTGCCACATTCGCCGCGCTGATCGTGCTTTCCTCGATGAACCTGCCGGTGGCGCTGGCCGGGCTGCTGATCTCGATCGAGCCGCTGATCGACATGGGCCGCACCGCGCTGAACGTCTCCGGCGCGATCACGGCCGGCACGCTGACCTCGCGCGTGATGGGCGAAACGGATGTCGCCATCTTCGAGCGCGACGACGATGCGGAAGTGGATAGCGAATCGGAAATCACGCCCGCCTGAAGCGGCCCGGCCGCGCCGGCGCGCGCGGTTGTGCACCATCTCGCGCCACTGTTTTGCAGTTTCGTCTAGTATTCGCAAACCGAATTCTCGAGACGAGCGGCGATGGAACAAAAGTGGCCCCAACAGATCTGGATCGTGCGGCATGGACAAAGTGCCGGCAATGTCGCGCGCGATGCCGCGGAAGCTGCATCGCAGTTTCTGATCGACATCGCCGAACGGGACATGGACGTACCGCTGTCCGCGCTGGGCGAACAGCAGGCGGCCGCGCTGGGGCAATGGTTCGGCGCGCTGCCGCCGGAGCAGCGGCCGAACGTGGTGCTGTTCTCGCCTTACGTCCGGGCGCGCGAGACGGCGCTGGCAGTCGTCAACCGGCTGGACCGCAACGACCTGCTGACGGTGGCGACCGATGAACGGCTGCGTGAAAAGGAGTTCGGCATCGTCGACCGCCTGACGCCCCTCGGTATTGCCGACAAATTCCCCGAACTGCATGAACAGCGCCGGCACGTGGGCAAGTTCTATTTCCGGCCGCCGGGCGGCGAAAGCTGGTGCGACGTGATCCTGCGCCTGCGCAGCGTGCTCGATACCATCACCCGCGAATACCGCAACGAGCGCGTGCTGATCGTGGGCCACCAGGTGATCGTCAACTGCTTCCGCTACCTGCTCGAACGGATGGACGAAGACGCGATCCTCGCCATCGACCGGGCCGGCGACGTGCCGAACTGCAGCGTTACATCCTACCGTTTCGACCCGGCCGCCGGCAAGCGGGGCAAGCTGGTGCTCGACCTGGAAAACTTCGTTGCTCCGCTGACGGACACCGGCACGCCGGTGACCACCAGCAAGGACGAGCCGGCCGCGCCGAAATCATAAGGACAGGAATTTTCATGACAACCGAGATCACCGCCGCCACGTTACGGGAATGGGCGCTGCCCGAACCGTCGTTCGACGACGACAAGGAAGGCCGCGGCCACGTGCTGATCGTGGGGGGCTCGCGGGAGATGCCGGGGGCCGTGATACTGGCGGCGACCGCGGCGCTGCGCGCCGGAGCCGGCAAGCTGACGATGGCCACGGCCGCCACGGTGGCACCGCTGGTGGCGACCACGATCCCCGAGGCACGCGTGATCGGCCTGGCGGAAACGAACGGTGGCGGGTTCACCGTGGAAGCGGCACGCCGGCTTGGCGAGCAGTTTGGCCAATCCGGCGGCAAGATCAGTTCGCTGCTGGTGGGGCCGGGCATGCAGGACGATGCGGCCACGGCGGAACTGGTGCATGCGCTGCTGCCGCGCTTCGCCGGCACGCCGGTGATCCTGGATGCGGCCGCGATGGGTGCGGTGCGGGCGCAAGGCGCACCGCACCTGCTGGAAGAACCGAAGGACATGGAACATTTTCGCTTCCGCGAAGCTGTGCTGATGACGCCGCATGCCGGCGAACTGGCGCACCTGACGCGGCGCGACAAGGAACAGATCTGCGATGCCCCGCTGGAGGCAGCGCAGGAGGCCGCGAGGCGCTGGAACGCGATCGTGGCGCTGAAAGGCGCCACCACCGTGATCGCCACGCCGGACGGCCGCCAGTGGCAACACCAGGGCGGCAATGTCGGCCTGGCCATTTCCGGCTCGGGCGACACGCTGGCAGGCATCATCGCCGGCCTCGTGGCCCGCGGCGCCACGCTGGAACAGGCTGCCGCATGGGGGGTGGCGCTGCATGCCTCCGCCGGCGAACAGCTGTCGATCCGGTATGGCGTGCTGGGTTACCTGGCACGGGAAATATCGGCCGAGATACCGGCCCTGTTGCGTACGCTTGCCCCAGCCTGAGGGAAAAGCGGCACTTACTATCAGGCATGTCATTGAACAGCAACCATCCTGCGATCTTGCGACAACAAGTGACCGACCAGGGTTGCACCATTACCCCACTTTATGAGGAGTCGAAATGATCAAGCTGAGTAAATCGTCCGCACTGATCCTGGCCGCCGTGCTGGGCACCGCAGCACTGACCGGCTGCAAGAACCGCGATGCGGATACGCCAGCGGCCGACACCACGGCCCCGGCCGTGACGCCGGACACGAGCACCACGCCGGCCGCACCGGCCACGCCGCCAGCCAGCGGCACCAGCGGCGACGCCGGCACGACCGGCGGCGCAATGGGCACCACCACGCCACCGGCCGACGCGACGACCACGACGCCGCCGACCGATGGCGCCACGACCGCGCCGGGCACGACCGGCGGCACTTCGGGTACGACCGGCGGCACCTCGGGTACGTCCGGCACGGCCGGCGACACGGGCACTTCCGGCACCACGCCGAGCCGCTGATCGGGCATCCAGTAAAAAAGCCGGCACCTCTCGCGAGGTGCCGGCTTTTTTTCGTGCCACCGGGGCAGCACGTTCTGCGCTACCCGTGGCGGACGATCAGAACTTGTAGTTGTAGGCCACGCCCAGCAGGTTCATGTGCGTCTTCCAGGTGCCGCGGGTGGTTTCGCCGTTGCCCGTGCAGGTCAGCAGGCCCGGACGGCAATTGTTGGTGTAGTTGGCGTTCGCTTCCTTGAAGTCGAGGTAGGAGTACGCTACGTCGATCGAGGATTTGTCCGACAGTTTCCAGTTCGCGCCGAACGACAGCTGATTGCGGTCCGAATCCGGCAGCGCGGCATGGCGCAGGGTATCGTTGCGCACTGGCGCTTCGTCGTGGGCGATACCGGCGCGCAGCAGCACGCGGTCGTTCAGCTTGTAGTTCGCGCCAACGGCAACGCGCACGGTGTTCTTCCACTGCTGGCGGATCACCTCGTCGCCATTGTCGGTGCCGAGGAATTCGATGTTGATGTTTTCCATGCGCGAGTGGCGCGTCCAGGTCACGTCGAATACGCCGGCCCAGCGGTCGTCGAACTCGTGGTAACCGTTCACCGACACCGTTTCCGGCGTGCGCAGTTTTACGCGCGCGGCGGAATCCTCGTGGTGCGACCGCTCTTCGATGATCGCGTTCACGACGCGGTCGCTCGTCACGGTAGAGAAGTCCCAGTCGGCGCCGCCGCCCAGCTTGTGATCGATGTGCGAGCGGTACGCGATGCCGAAGCGGGTACCCGGTGCCGGCTGGTACAGGTAGCCGACATTGAAGCCATAACCCCAGTCCTTGCCCTCGACTTCGGCACGCCCATCGGTGATGCGCGCCAGCGCGGCAGGATTGCCGCCCATCGCCACGATCTGGCGGATCAGCGCGGCGCCCGTGCCGGCGGCCTGCGCCGCGGCCACGGAGCCGGGAACGTCGACCATCTGGCCCAGGGTGGCCTTCATGAACTCGGCCGTGATGCCGAAGCCGAACGAATGGCGTTCGTTGATCTTGAAGGCGACCGACGGATTCAGCGCGATCGCGGTCAGTTTCATGTCGGTCAGCGCGTAGCGGCCGGACCAGTCCCAGTCATACGACAGGTTGGCGCCGTACGGCACGAACATGCCGAAACCGGCGGTCCACTGGCTGTTCAGTTTCTGGCTGTAGTACAGCGATGGCGCCGCCACCGCCGTGGGCGCATATTCGTCCTGCAGGCGAGTGCCGCCGGTGCTGGTGCCGGTGAAGCGGGTCGAGCCGCTATCGGCATACGTGGAATGCGGGATCAGGCCGGTCACGCCGGTCATGAGCTGCCGGCCTTCCAGGCGCGACAGGCCGGCCGGGTTGGCGAAGATCGTGGAGGCGTCGGCCGCTTCGGCGCCGTTGGCCTCGGCCGTACCTTGCGACGATACGCTCTGCGAGCCGAAGCGGTAACCGGAGGCGCCGGCGGTCGCAGACACGGTCGCCATCGCGGCCATGATGATGAGGGTCAGGTATTTTTTGTTCACAGGTAGTCTCGCTGTCTATTCTTGCCATTCGAATAATTGCTCCCCTCTAACGGCTGGGGCTGCGGGGGCGAGCATACTACACCGCGGCAAATTTTGATACGAGCGTTCGTTTCCCGCACTGCAACATGTATCAAAACGACTTAAGTAACAATTTGGTTGATCGATCCGCTAGACAACGGACCATTTTTGGTTTTAATTTCGCCACCTTCTGTTTGGCCCGCTGCCTGCTCAGCTGGTCGCAAAACAACACCGGGGACAGTCCCTCCCAGCGGGACAGTCCCCGAATTTTTTACAACACTACCGATTCGTTCGGCGTGCTGTACCGCCACAAAAAAAGGGCCGCTCGCGGCGGCCCTAACGGAGAAAGACGGTAGCGATCAGGCGGCTTCAGCCATCGGCGGCGGCGTCTTCGTGCCGCGGCCGGTGATCTTGTGCACGCCCTTCATGATCAGGCGATAGACCAGGCGCACGAGGACCAGCGCCAGGATCGCTTCGATGAATGTCAGCACGCCGGCAACGGCCACGTTCCAGCGCTCGGTACGGCGGCCGAACTTGGCGAACATGCGATCCCGGGTGATCTCGATGCTGTCGTAGAACGTCGGCACCATCAGCAGCGTCAGCACGGTGGACGTGATGGTGCCGCCGATAATCGACACGGCCAGCGGACGGTAGAACTCGCCGCCCTCGCCGTGGCCGATGGCCACCGGCAGCATGCCGGCGATCAGCGCGAACGTCGTCATCAGGATCGGGCGCAGGCGCATGCGGCCCGCATACATCAGCGCATCCTCGCGGCCGTAGCCCTCTTCCTCACGCTTGCGCGCCGCGTCGAGCAGCAGGATCGCATTCTTTGCCACCAGCCCCATCAGCATGATCACGCCGATCAGGCTCATCAGGTTGATCGTGCCCTTCGTCAGCAGCAACGCGACGACCACGCCGATCAGCGACAGCGGCAGTGACAGCATCACCGCCACCGGCGCCGTGAACGAACCGAACTGGATCACCAGGATCAGGTACATCAGGCCGATACCGGCGACCAGCGCGATCCCCATCTGCGTGAACACTTCCTGCATGTCCTTGCCCGAACCGGCAACGGCCAGGCCGTACCCCGGCGGGAAGTCCATCGTGCGCGCCAGCTTCATCGCATCGGCCGTCACCTCGCCGGGCGAGCGGCCCTGCACATTGGCAGACACGGAAATCACCCGCTTGCCATCCTTGTGCTGGATCTTGGCCGGGCCCTTGCCCATCGTGACGGTGGCGATCTGGTCCAGCGGCACCATCAGGTTCGTGCCGGACACGGCGATCGGCAGCCGCTCGATGTTGAGCGCATTGGTACGGTCTTCCGGCGCCAGGCGCACGGCCACGTCGCGGGTTTCGCCCGTCGGGTCGACCCAGTCGCCCACTTCGATGCCGGCAAAGGCCACGCGCAGGGCCGAGGCGGCATCGCCGGCACCGATGCCCATCGAGTTCGCCAGGCCACGGTTCAGTTCGATCTGCAGCTCATCCTTCGGATCCTGCTCGGACAGGCTGACGTCGACCGCGCCCGGCACCTTCTTCAGCTCATCCATGAAGCGGCTGGTGATCTCCATCAGCTTGCGCGAATCCTCGCCCATGAATTCGATCTGCACCGGCTTGCGGGCGCCATTGTTCAGGTCCTCCAGCACCGTGTACTCGGCGCCGACCAGTTGCGCCAGCTTTTCACGCAACTCCGTTGCCACTTCGGTGGCGGAACGGTCGCGCTCCTTCTTCTTGCCGATGTCCACGTAGATGCGGCCGCCCGTCAGGTTCACGTAGGTGCTGGTGGCCTTGGTTTCCTTGATCGAATGCGCCATCTCGGCCGCCTTGACCATCTTCAGCTTCGAGTACTCCAGGCTCGACGACGACGGCGTACGCACGTCGATCATGATGGTGCCGAAGTCGGTGGTCGGCAGGAACGAGCCGCCGCCGAATTTCATCTGCAGCCCGATGGCGGCGACGAAGCTGGCCACGGCGATCACGGCCATCCAGCGCCGGTGATGCAGTGCCCACGCGATCACGTTGCCGTAGCGGTCGGCCTGGTGGTCGAACCAGTGGTTGAAGCGCTGCAGCACCTTCTCGATACCCTTGCGCGGCGCATCGTGGTGCCCGGGCGGATCGCCCCAGTAGGCCGACAGCATCGGATCCAGCGTAAACGAGATCAGCAGCGATACGGCGACGGACGCGGTGACGGTCAGCGCGAAGGGCCGGAACCATTCACCCGTGATGCCCGGCATGAATGCCACCGGAATGAACACGGCCATGATCGAGAACGTGGTGGCGGCCACCGCCAGCCCGATCTCGTTGGTGCCGTTGATGGCCGCGGTGCGGCGGTCGAAGCCCATCTGCATGTGGCGCACGATGTTTTCCCGCACCACGATGGCGTCGTCGATCAGCACGCCGATGGCCAGCGACAGGCCCAGCAGGGTCATGAAGTTCAGCGTGAAGCCGCACAGCCAGACGCCGATGAAGGCGGCGATCACCGAGGTGGGCAGCGACAGCGCCGTGATCAGCGTGGAACGCCATGAATTCAGGAAAGCGTAGACCACGAAGATGGTCAGCCCGGCGCCCAGCACCAGCGCCTCGATCACGTTGTTGAGGCTGCTCTGGGCATCCTCGCCGCCGTCGTTGGTGATTTCCAGCGTAGTGCCCTTGGGCAGCGTCGGTTCGATTTCCTTGACCATCGCATGGATCAGCTTGGAGACCGACACCGTGGAAGCGTCGCGCGAGCGGATGATCGAGATCCCCACGTTGGGCTGGTTCGAACGCATCGACAGGCCATTGACCTCGGCAAAGCCGTCCGCGATGGTTGCCACCTGGCCGAGCCGCACCACCTCGTCGCCATTGCGCTTGACCACCACCGACTGGAACTCTTCGGGGCGCTCGATGCGGCCCACCAGGCGGATGCTCTTTTCGTCCAGCGCGCCGCGCAGCTTGCCGACCGGCGCATTGGTGTTCTGCATGCGCAGCGCGTTGGTCACATCGGTGATCGACACATTGTATTCACGCAGCTTCTCGGCCTTCAGCAGCACCGACAGCTCGCGCCGCAGTGCGCCGTCCACGTTGACCGTGGCCACGCCATCGATGCCGCGGAACTTCTCGGCCAGCACGTCCTCGGCCAGGCGCGAGATCTCGGCATGGCTCTGCGCCGTGGACGACAGCGACAGCTGCATGATCGGCTGGGCCGACGTATCGATGCGCTGCAATACCGGCTCGCGCATCTCCAGCGGCAGCTTGTAGCGCACCGAGGCGATCGCGTTGCGGATATCGTCGGACGCTTCGATCAGGTTGCGTTCAAAGGTGAACTTGATCAGGATCGTTGCCGAGCCTTCGGCGGCGGTACCGTTGATTTCGGTGACACCGGTAATGCTCTGCAGCGATTTCTCGATGCGGTTCAGCACTTCCCGCTCGACCGTCTCGGGCGAAGCGCCGGGATAGGGAATGGCGACGACGATGAACGGAATCTCGACGTCCGGATCCTGGTTGACGCGCAACTTGCTCAGGGCCAGCAGGCCGACGCACATCAGCGTGACGATCAGCACGACCGTCGCGACGGGGCGCTTGATACTGAAATTGGAAAGGAACATGGTGACGTATCCTGGTCAGGCTCAGTTGCCTTTGTTGGCGGCATTGCCGCTGGCGGACGCAACGTTCTTCGCCGCGGTCAGCTGCACGGGCTGGCCGTCCTGCACGGTCGAGCCGGGTGCGCGCAGCACCGTGTCGCCGGCGGCCAGGCCTTTGGTGACCTGCCACTGGCCGGTGCGCTCGTCGCGCGAGCCGATCGCCAGGCTCACCTTGGCCAGCTTGTTGTCCTTCACCCGCCACACATAGCGGTCGTCGCCGGCCTGCACCATCGCCGACTCGGGCAGCATCAGCGCATCCGACGTTTCGCTCTCGACGCGGCCTTCCGCATACAGGCCGGCCACGCGCGGCTGCGACGTGCCGGCGAAGTCGACCAGCACTTCGACCTGGCGCGTGACAGCGTTTGCAGCCGGATCCACGCGCCGCACCTTGCCCTGGAAATTCTGGCCCGGATAGCCATTGACACGGAACAGCACCGGCTGGCCCACCTTGACGACGCCGATCTTGTCGGCCGACACCAGGCCTTCGAAGCGCATGCTGTTCGGGTCGATCACCTTGATCAATTCCTTGCCGATCTGGGCGGTGTCGCCGCTCGACACCTTGCGCTCGCTGACGATGCCGTCGAACGGCGCGCGCACCAGCGTGCGGTCCAGCTGCTGCCGGGCCTGCACGGCACGCGCCTTGGCGGCCGCCAGTTCGCTTTGCGCGGTATTCAGGCGCACTTCGGCATCTTCCAGCGCCTGCATTGACGTCATGCCCGACGCGCGCAGCGTCTTGTTCCGCTCCAGCATGCGCTGGGCCTGGTCGACGACCTGCTTCGCGTTGCGCACGCCTTCCTCGCTCGATGCCAGGCTGTCACGGATCGACGTATCGTCCAGGCGCACCAGCAGGTCGCCTTTCCTGACCGGTTCGCCGTTTTCCTTCAATACCTGGAGCACGATGGCCGAGATTTCGGCGCGCAGGTCGGCACGGCGTTCCGGCTGGATCGAGCCGGTGATCACCGGACCGGCGGCCAGTGCATTGCTGTGCACCGTCAGCAGATCTTCCGGTGCGATCAGAAGCCTGGTGGTCTTCTTATCCTCCCCTTTCGCGGCCGCATCGGGCGCACCGGGTGGTTTTCCGCAGGCGACGAGGCTCGTGGCGACGGCGAGAGCGATCAAGGTATTTCGCAACATGAAGATCTCCGAGAGTTTTGGACTGCTGAGCTATTGAGTCACGGCTGAACTGCGGGCTTGAACTGCGCGCTTGAACTGCGACCTATTAAACTGCTTATGTTTTTTGTATGACCGGGAGCGCCGAGTATGTCCAGAGCCGCAGGCAGTGTCAATTCACCCCGGGCCAGAGTGCGGGAAAATGTGGCTGGACTGCTGAAAATCATGGACAGACTGCAGAGACCTTGCCGGACGGCCGGACGACCGGCCAGCTGGACAATATTCGGCGGACGTCCGGCACTGTCCGCCGTGGCATTTTCTCCTGTGGCGGGCCGTGCCCGGACAACCCGCGCGCAGGCCGGAAAACGACAGAAGAACGGCAGAAGACCGGACGAAGAAACCGCCATCAGCCCGCTGCGCGGTGGACTGCTCGGCTCTGGCCGATCAGCCCTGCCGGAACAGCGCGAACACCAGGTGGCCGATGGCGATGCCGGTTGCCAGCCCGCCGCAGATTTCAATCACGGTGTGCCCCATCCGTTCCCGCAGCCACCGATGGGCTGGCTGGCCATCGGCCAGCCGGTTGATCGCCGCCGCCTGACGGCCGACGTGCTGGCGCAGGCTGTTGGCGTCGATGATCACGATGAAGCACAGTGTGACCGCCACGCCGAATGCGGGATGGCCGATACCCTCGCGCAGCGCGATCAGCGTCGCCATGCTGGACACCACGGCGCTGTGATTGCTGGGAAAACCGCCATTACCGACCAGATTGAACGCCCACTGACGGGCACGGATACTGTTGATCAGGAATTTGATCGGTCCGACGGTAATCCAGGTGAGCAGCGGTGTGACGAGATAGGCGATATCCATGAGTAACTTCCAAATTCCTTTTTGGCAATTCTTCATTATCGCAGAAGCCGGCTCCCCGAAGGAAGCAGCTCAAGTAAAATCGGCCGGCATGGTGTTTTATTTTCTTTTATAACTAATAACTAATTCACGAAGGATGGGGCATGAAGCATTTCAGGATTTCAATCATCGTCACCGTGGCGTTAATGATATTGGCCGGCTGGTGGGGTTACAGCCAGCGTGGCATCGCGGGTTTGTTCTCGGCGCTGTGGATCACCGGCGTGCTGGGGATCATGGAGGTGTCGCTGTCGTTCGATAACGCGGTGGTCAATGCATCCGTGCTGAAAGACTGGAACGCGTTCTGGCAAAAGCTGTTCCTGACCGTCGGGATCCTGATCGCCGTGTTCGGCATGCGGCTGGTCTTCCCGCTGGCGATCGTGGCCGTCGCCACCGGACTGGACCTGTTCCAGGTATGGACCATGGCGACCACGCAGCCGGCTGAGTATTCGCGCCACCTGATGAGCGTGCACGCCGAGGTGGCGGCATTCGGCGGCGCCTTCCTGCTGCTGGTGTTCCTGAACTTCATCTTCGACGAGGAAAAGGAAGTGCACTGGCTGGGCTGGATCGAGAAGGCCGCGGTGAAGATCGGCACGGGCAGCCTGTCGGTACTGCTGGCGCTGCTGGCCATCCTCGTCTGCGTCGAACTGGTGGAGGAAACGCATCGCTTTGCCGTGCTGTACGCGGGCATTACCGGGATCGCGATCTATCTCGGCGTCAGCTGGCTGTCGGGACTGCTGGAAGAAAAGGAGCACGACAGCGAAGGCAGCGGCGAACTCGGCAAGGCGGTGCAGCGCGGCAGCATCGGCGGCTTCCTGTACCTGGAAGTGCTGGATGCGTCGTTCAGCTTCGACGGCGTGATCGGCGCGTTCGCGATCACCAGCGACGTGGTCATCATCATGCTGGGCCTGGCGATCGGCGCCATGTACGTGCGTTCGCTGACGGTCTACCTGGTGCACAAGGGCACGCTGGACGAGTTCATCTACCTGGAACACGGCGCGCACTACGCCATCGGCATCCTGGCGGTCATCATGCTGGCCAGCGTGCGGTATCACGTACCGGAATGGTTTACCGGCCTGTCCGGGGTGGCATTCATCGTCGTGTCGCTGTACTCGTCGGTGAAGTACCGTAAACGGATGGCGATGCAGTAAGATCGCAGCATTTCAACTCTGACCAACCTGCCATGATCCGACGCACTCGACGCTCCCCCCTCCTGATCCTCATCGGCCTGCTCGTCGTGGCCGCCCTGCTGTTCTGGGTATGGGCCATGGCCGCGCTCAACTTCTCGTACTCCGAGGGCGAGCGCAACGGCTTCCTGCAGAAATTCTCGAAGGTGGGCTGGTTCTGCAAGACATGGGAAGGCGAAATGCTGCTGACCTCGATGCCCGGGGCGATCCCGGAGAAGTTCCTCTTCAGCGTGCGCGACGAGCAGGTGGCCCGCGACCTGTCGGCCGCAATGGGCAAGCGCGTGACGCTGACCTACGCCCAGCACAAGGCCGTGCCAACCAACTGCTTCGGCGAAACCGAGTACTACATCGAGAAAGTAGTGGTGCAGTAAGCCAGCGATAAAAAATAGGGACGGACCCTGTTTTTCAGGAAACAAAAGGGCTGCCAGGAATTCCGGCAGCCCTTTTTCTTGCTCAACACCGGTGACAGGCTCCAGTTCTTTTGAAATATTTCCAAAAAACCGGAGCCTGTCACCGGTTTTGCATGGGTGACAGGCCCAGTATTTCGCAAGTTCAGGCTTGCAGCTTGCGCTGGACGGCGCTCAGCGAACGCTGGGCGGCTTCGTAGCGGGCGGTTTCCTGCTCCAGCAGCGCCTGCTTTGCGGCGGCCAGCATGGCGGTCGTGTCGGCGGCCTTGCGCTGCATCTCGGCGTGGGCGCGCGCCGCGTCCAGCAGCGATTGCTGGTGTGCCACCTTGTCGCGGGCAGCGGCGGCGGCGGCCGATTCCAGCATTTCCCGTTCGCGCAGCATCGCGCTGGCGGCCAGTTCGGCATCGGCACGTTCGCGCGCGGTGGTGGCGATCGCGATTTCAGAGCCCATCCGGCTTTCGATCGCGCGTGCGGTTTCTTCCTCGGCCGCGGCGGCGGCGCACTGCTGCGCCGTGTGCTGTTCCAGCAGCGCCAGCGCGGCTTGTTCGCGGGCAATGAACGCCCGTTCGGCTTCGATCTGTGCCTGCACGGCCGCCGCCTTGGCCTGTTCGGTACGGGCACGCTCGCGATGCACTTCCGACAGTTCCGCGCCAAGCCGGGCCTGCGCCGCGGCGGCCTGGGCCGCCTCTTCCTTCTGCTGCACTTCCACTTCGCATTGTTCGGCCATCATCGCGAGCGCGGCGGACTCCTCGCGAATCGCCTCGGCGCGGCGCACGTCGGCGGCGGCATGGCGCGCAGCAGCTTCCGCCTGTTCGCGTTCGGCCGCGGCGCGTGCTTCGGCGGCGGCGGTGGCGCGTTCTTCCTCGGCCAGCCGGGTCTTCAGCGCGGCGATCGCGTCCTGCTCGGCAGCGGCCCGTGCGCGCTCGGCGGCCAGCAGGCGGCCAGCTTCGGCGGCCTTCTGGCGCGCCAGCTCATTGGCGGCATCGAGCGCAGCCGCGTGCTCGGCCAGCAAGGCCACTTCGTTGCTTTCGGCGTCGTTCTTGCCCCGCGCCAGCTCGGCGGCAGCGCGCGACAGTTCGGCCCGCTCATCGGCGAGCCGGGCGGCACGGGCCTGTTCCGCGGCTTCGGCGCGCGCAGCCTCGGCGGCAGCCTGTTCGGCCTGCTGGCGCAGCCTTGCCTGTTCCGTGGCGTGACGCTCGGCCTCGAGCTTGCCGCGTGCATCGAACTCGGCCTGCTGTTCCGCTTCCACGCGGCCCATTGCCACGGCGTGCAGTTCGCGGTCGGCCGCGATGCGGGCTTCGGTCGCGGCCATGATGCGGGCATCGGCATCGCGGCGGGCTTGCGCCGTGGTCGCCGCCATTGCTTCGAGGCGCTCGCGGTGCTGGGCGGCGTCGCGAATTTCCTTTTCGGTCTGCAGGCGCAGGTGCAGCGACATCGCGGCACTGCGGTCCGACTCGGCTTTCGCCAGTGCGATCGCCTCGCGCTCCTGCTCCAGGTGAGCCAGCGCGCGCGCCTCTTCGGCGGCGTGGACTTCGGCGGCGGCACGGGCAAACGCCGATTCCAGCGCGACCCCATCGGCACGCTCGCGCTGGCGGGTGGCTTCGAGCGCCCCGGCCTCGGCCTCGGCCAGTTGCTGCGCGGTCTGGCGTGCGGAATACGCCTGGCGCTCCCGTTCGCGCGCCAGCGTGGCCATGCGCGCATCGGCGGTGGCGATGCCGATCACTTCTTCTCTCGCGGCCTGCACGGCAGCCACCCGCTCGGCGGCCTGCAAGCGCGCCTGTTGCGTCTGCTTTTGCAATTCCTCGGCGGCCTGTTCCGCCTGTTCGGCCAGGTGCGCCTCCGCTTCCATCTGCTCGGCGGCGCGGCGGCGCGATTCCTCTTCGGCACGGGCACGCACTTCGGCGGCCTGGCGGATCTGGTTGTCGGCTTCGACGCGGGCGCGCAGCTCGGCGGTCTCCTGCTTGACCGCTTCCAGCTTCGCCACGCTGGCCTGTGCGGCGGCGCGCAGGCTTTCCAGCCTCTCGCGGTTGGCGGCAATCACATCCTCGGCGGCCTGGGCGTTTTGCAGCGCAACGGCGGCCGCGGCGGTGTCCATCGCGGCACGGTCTTCGGCCAGCGCGCGGGCGCGCGACTCGGCATGGGCGCGGCTCTCGGCGGCGCAGGCAGCCTTGGCTTCCGCTTCCACCCGGGCAATGGCTTGCTGGATGGCCCGCATCTCCGCGTCGGCACGGTCCGGCTTCACGTCACCGCTGGTCGGCTCGGCCAGGTCATGGTCGTGATCGGCGTCATGGTCGTGATCGGCGTCATGGTCGTGATCGGCGTCATTAGCGGAATAGGCGACGTGCAGGGGGTGGGCCAAATGTGCTTGCATGACAGTCTCGCTCGAGGGTTACGGGATTTCCGAGCTGCCATTATCCCGGCCGTTCGCGCGTGGCCAGCGCCCGATCAGAGCGGATTTTCCCCGTCAATTCGCCGCTTGCGGCGGTTCAGACCGGCCACAGCGGCGGCTCGTCCATCAGCGCCACCTGCTCGCGCAGTTCCAGGATCCGGTCTTGCCAGTAGCGCTGCGTGTTGAACCATGGGAAAGCGGCGGGGAATGCCGGGTCGTCCCAGCGGCGCGCCAGCCAGGCGGCGTAGTGCATCAGCCGCAGCGTGCGCAGCGCCTCCACCAGGTAAAGCTGGCGCGGGTCGAAATCCACGAAATCCTCGTAGCCGGCCAGGATGTCGGACAACTGCCGCACCATCTCGTGCCGCTCGCCGGACAGCATCATCCACAGATCCTGCACCGCCGGCCCCATGCGGGCATCGTCGAAATCGACGAAGTGCGGCCCGGCATCCGTCCATAGCACGTTGCCGCCATGGCAATCGCCGTGCAGGCGCAGCAGCGGTACCTCGCCGGCCCGCTCGTAGCAACGGTGGATGCCGTCCAGCGCCTGGCTGGCCACGCTGCGGTAAGCCTCGACCAGGTCGGGCGGCAGGAAGTCGTTGGCCAGCAGATAATCGCGCGAGTCGATGCCGAAGGTCTCGATGTCGAGTGCGGGCCGCTCGGCAAATGGCCGTAGGGCGCCGACGGCATGGATGCGGCCGATGAAGCGGCCGGTCCATTCCAGCACGCCGGGATCGGACAGCTCGGGCGCCCTGCCGCCATGCCGCTCGAATACCGCGAAGCGGAAGCCTGCGAATCCATGCAGCGTGCGCCCGTCGATCGCGAGCGGCGGCACGACGGGAATCTCCTGCGCGTGCAATTCAGCCAGGAAAGCGTGCTCCTCGCCGATCGCGGCGTCGCTCCAGCGGCCGGGTCGGTAGAATTTCACGACCACTGGCTTGCCGTCCTCGATCCCGGCCTGGTAGACGCGGTTTTCGTAGCTGTTCAGCGCCAGCAGCCGGCCGTCGCCGTACAGGCCGACGGCCGCCAGGGCATCGAGCACGCAATCGGGGCCCAGCGCGGAGAATGGATGAGTAGATGAATTAGCCATTCGCCATTGTACGGCGGCGGCCCTCGCCATGGCATGGCGACGCGCGTATACTGTCGGATTACTTTTGAAGAAAGCACTTCCATGCAACTCGACCAGCCACTCTCCGAAAAAGAACTCGACGACCTGGACCAGTTCCTGCTGGGCGAGCGCACCCCCGAGGATGCGATGACGCTCGACCACCTGCACGGCTACATGACCGCGATCGCGATCGGTCCGGAGACCATCATGCCGGCCGAGTGGATCCCGCGCATCTGGGGCGACGACGGCCAGCAGGTGCCGAAATACAAGAACGACAAGGAAGCGGACCGCATCTTCAACCTGATCATGCGCTTCTATAACGAAGTGACGATCACGTTCGAAGTGGCGCCGAAGGAGTTCGAGCCGCTGTTCGTCGAATACGAGGAAGACGGCAAGCCGCTGATGAATGCCGAGGCGTGGTGCTGGGGCTTCTGGGAGGGCATGGAATTGCGTCCCGGTTCGTGGGACGAGATCTGGGATTCCGAGATCGGTGCCCTGATGCGCCCGATTTACCTGCTGGGTGCCGACGAGATCGAGGAAGAGGAATTGCCGGAAGTGGAAGACCCGGTCAAGGCGCACAAGCTGGCGCTGGAGATCGAGGCAAACCTGCCGGCGATCCACAAGTTCTGGGTGCCGCGCCGCAAGGCCGCCGTCAGCACCGTCAAGCGCGAAGAGCCGAAAGTCGGCCGTAACGACGATTGCCCTTGCGGCAGCGGGAAGAAATACAAGAAGTGCTGCGGGGCCGGGACGGAAGCCTGATATCGCTGGACAGGCGCTGGGACAAGACCGGGCGCCCTCAGCCAGTCATCGCTTAACTCGTCATCGCTTAACTCGTCATCGCTTAACTCGTCGTCGCCCTCAGCCCGTCATCGCGCTCGGGCTGCGGCGCAGCATGAAGCGATGCTTGCCGTTAGCCTGCACGATGTATGGCTGGTTGAATACGCAGTGGATTTCATCGAACACCAGCGAGGCCGCGATGCGGTCGACGTACGGCCTGGCCATCGCCGCCTGCTCGGCAGCGCTGAGCGGTACCGTATGCAGGTTCAGCACCAACGTTTCATCGTCGTACACGATCTGGAAAGAGTGGATGCGGCGATCCTCGCGCAGCAGGAACATGAAGAACTGGTAATGCATCGCATTGCCGGCAGCGTCGATCAGGAAATCGTACTGCCGCCCCATTACTTCGTCGATCAGCGGGAAACCGCGGCCGCAACTGCATGTCCGGCCGGACATCTTGACGAGGTCGCCGGTGTCGTGCCGCGGCAGGTACATTGCCTGGTTGGACAGGTCGGTCGAGACCAGCCGCCCGTCATCGAGCACTTCGGCATGGCAGCGCGGCGTAAGCAGGTGATACCCTTGCCGGGCTTCGCATTCGAATGCGGAGACGCCGGCATCGTTGCAGCCGTACTGGCCGAAGCATGGCACCCCGAACGCCTGTTCGATGTCGTGCCGCATCTGCTCCGTCATGGTTTCGCCGGTGCAGACGATGCCGCGCATCGTTGTCTGGATACCGCCGCCCCGTTGCAGCACGTGGACCGCCAGGCGGTGGATCGCCGAGGCATAGCCATACAACAAACGGTAGCCGCGCTGCTGCAATGCCAGCGCATAATCGTCCATGCGCTCGCGCGACATGTCGAAGGCGGACATGACCTCGACCCGCATCAGCCGGTAGAAGGCGCTCTGTTGCCAGCCCTGGCGCGCCAGTGCCGATCCGGCCAGATAGACAACTTTCTCGCCCAGCCGGTATCCCGCTACTTCCCATGCGAGGAACAGGCCGGCCCACAGGTAGGACTGCGACTGCGCACCGGTGTAGTAGATGGTTGGCTCACCGGTGGAGCCACCGGTTTTCTTGCGCAGCACGCGCCCTTGGTAGTTCCGGTTGCGCAATGCCTCGTGATGGGTGTTGATGAAGTGCTTGTCGAGGATCGGCAAGTCCTCGAACCGCTCGCAATCGCGAAACAGCGGAATGTCGCGGCGCAGCTCGGCAAAATAATCGGCGAGGCGCGTTTCGTTGGAGGCCTGTAGCCGGCTGGCCGACCAATACTGCTGTTCGCGCAAGTCGTCCAACAGGTCCAGCGCGGCGGTGCCGCGCAGTGCATCGATCAGGCGATAGCGAAACGGTTGCTTCATCACGGCTCCATGTTATGGTAATTTTGACATGGTAGTACGGCGCAAGCCGGTTGTGGCTACGTTCTTTATTATTTTTGAGCTATCTCAACACGGCGGCGCGGCAGAAGTGCCACGCCGCATCAGCGTACGCATCGCGACTTGCGAATCGCTACCCACCTATCGCGACCCGCACACGACGACTTGCAGATTGCAACTTACGCGCCACTGTTTGCGCATCAAAGTTTGATGAAGTGCTCGCGGTAGTACTTCAATTCCTCGATCGACTCGAGGATGTCGGCCAGGGCGGTATGCTTCTGCGCCTTCTTGAAGCCGGAGACCACTTCCGGCTTCCAGCGCCGGCACAGTTCCTTCAGCGTCGACACGTCCACGTTCCGGTAATGGAAGAACGCCTCCAGCTTCGGCATGTAGCGCACCATGAAGCGGCGGTCCTGGCCGATGGTGTTGCCGCACATCGGCGATTTGCCGTTCGGCACCCACTGCTTCATGAATGCGATGTATTCCGCTTCGGCCTGTTCTTCGGAAACCGTCGACGCCTTGACGCGATCGATCAGCCCGGACCGGCCGTGCGTGCCCTTGTTCCAGGAATCCATCGCATCGAGCGTGGCGTCCGACTGGTGGATCGCCAGCACCGGCCCCTCGGCCAGCACGTTCAGGTGCATGTCGGTGACGACCATCGCCACTTCGATGATGCGGTCGGTATCGGGTTCCAGGCCCGTCATTTCCATGTCGACCCAGACCAGGTTCATTTCATTGGGGCGCTGCTGCGCGGTAGCGACCGGAGTGGTAACGGAGGTATCGTTCGCTTGTGACATAATTCTCTCTTGGCCAGACTAAATCGCCATTTTCTCACAGGCACAGAATGTATTCACACGCGTTTTCATTATTGTTCGTCGCCTTTCTGGTGCTCATGCTGGCCGTCCGCTTCTGGCTGGCATCGCGCCAGCTGCGGCACGTCCTGGCCAATCGTGGCGCCGTGCCCGCCGAATTCGCCGCCACGATCACGCTGGGCGCGCACCAGAAGGCGGCCGACTACACGGTCGCGCGCACCAAGTTCGGCATCGTGACCATGTTCGTCAATGCCGCGGTACTGGTGGGTTTCACGCTGCTGGGCGGCCTGCAATGGCTGTCGGTGCAGGTCTTCGGGCTGACCGGCGGCGGCATGGCCTACCAGATCGGCCTGCTGGTGGCGTTCGCCGCGATCTCCGGCCTGATCGATGTGCCGATCGACTGGTATCGCCAGTTCCGCCTCGAGGAGCGCTTCGGCTTCAACAAGATGACGCCCGGGCTGTTCTTCGCCGACATGGCGAAGGGCCTGCTGCTGGCCGTGGTGCTCGGCCTGCCACTGGCGTGGATCGTGCTCACGCTGATGTCCAGCGCCGGCGAACTGTGGTGGCTGTACGCCTGGCTCGTATGGAGCGGCTTCCAGTTGCTGATGATGGTGCTGTTCCCCACCGTAATCGCGCCGCTGTTCAACAAGTTCACGCCGCTGTCCGATGAAACGCTGAAATCGCGAATCGAGGGCCTGATGCAGCGCGTGGGATTCGCCTCGAAAGGCCTGTTCGTGATGGACGGGTCGAAGCGCAGCGCGCACGGCAACGCGTATTTTTCCGGCTTCGGCGCGGCCAAGCGCATCGTGTTCTTCGATACGCTGCTGGCACGCCTGGCGCCGCAGGAAATCGAGGCGGTGCTGGCGCACGAACTGGGGCACTTCAAGCTCAAGCACATCGTCAAGCGCATCGGACTGATGTTCGCGCTGTCGCTGGCCTTCCTGGCGCTGCTCGGCTGGCTGAAGAACCAGGTGTGGTTCTACACGGGCCTGGGCGTATCGCCGCTGATCGCGCCGGGCCAGGGCAACGACGCGCTGGCACTGATCCTGTTCATGCTGGCATTGCCCGTGTTCACGTTCCTGTTCGGGCCACTGGCCTCGCTCAGCTCGCGCAAGCATGAATTCGAGGCCGACGCGTTTGCCGCGCAGCATACCGACGCGCGCGACCTCGTCTCGGCGCTGGTCAAGATGTACGAGGACAACGCGTCGACCCTGACGCCAGATCCGCTGCACTCGGCCTTCTACGACTCTCATCCGCCAGCGTCGGTTCGCATCCAGCACCTGCATCGCCACCCGAACATGGCGCACGCATGATCACGCACGCCGACCAGTTGCGCACACTGCACTGCGCCCGTGCCAAGGACCCGCTGGACGCTGCCGAAGCGGCACGCCTGCTGTCACTGCTCGATGGCTGGGCCATCGATGCCGGCCGCCTGACACGGGCCTACGGCTTCAAGGATTACTACCAGACGATGGCGTTCGTGAATGCCATCGCCTACATCGCCCACTGCGAAGACCATCACCCGGAACTGGTGGTGGGTTACAAGAACTGCGTGGTGCGCTTCGATACACATTCGGTGAAAGGATTGTCCCTGAACGATTTCATTTGCGCCGCCAAGGCGGACGTGCTGGTACGGGTGGCGGGCTGCCCATGAAGAAGGAACAGCGCACCGGCCTCATCATCGCGGCCCATGGCCGCCACTACCTGGCCGAAGCGGACGGCACGCGGCTGCAATGCGTCACCCGCGGCAAGAAGACCAACGTGGCGGTCGGCGACATCGTCGACCTGACGCTGACTTCGCCCGACCAGGCCGTCATCGACAAGATCCAGGAGCGAAAGACGCTGCTGTACCGCTCCGACCAGTACAAATCGAAGCTGCTGGCGGCGAACGTGACGCAGCTGTTCATCGTGGTCGCCACCGAACCCGGTTATACCGACGACCTGGTGTCGCGCGCACTGGTCGCAGCCGAGGCGGCCGGCATCGCCGCCCGGCTGATCCTGAACAAGGTGGACGTCACCGAGAATCTCGACAAGACGCGCGCCCGCCTGGAGATGTACACGGCCATGGGCTACCCGGTCCACGAGGTATCGGCGAAAGGCCGGCCGCAGGAAACCATCGACGCACTGGCCCCGCTGCTGGGCGGCCAGTCGACGATCCTGATCGGCCAGTCCGGCATGGGCAAGTCTTCGCTGATCAACCTGCTGGTGCCGGGCGCCGACATCGCCACCCGCGAAATCTCGGCGGCGCTCGATACCGGCAAGCACACCACCACCTTTACCCGCCTGTATCACCTGGACAGCCATGCCACGGTGATCGATTCGCCGGGCTTCCAGGAATTCGGCCTGTATCACCTTTCCGAAGGCATGCTGGAACGGGCGTTCCGCGATTTCCAGCCTTACCTGGGCAGCTGCAAGTTCTACAACTGCCGCCACCTGATCGAACCGCAGTGCGGCGTGCTGGACGCCGTGCGGGCCGGCAAGATTGCCAAGATGCGGCACGAGCTGTACGGGCAGCTGCTGCACGAATCGGCGCAGACACTCTACTGACCATGGACCTGTTCGCCAGCGACGACGCGATAGCGCAGTGGGAGCTGGCCTTGCCCGGGCTGACCGGGTCGGCGCGCCTGCCGGTACTGGTGCCGCTGGCCTGGCATCTGCGCCAGCGCGACACCGGCCGCGCCGGCGCGCTGGCCGACGAAGCGGAAGCGCTGCTGCCGGAAGCCGATACCGCCGCGCGCGGCACGTTCGCCGCCAGGCTGCAGTTGCTGCGCGCCGAAATACGCTGGCTGGCAGGAGAACTCGATCGGGCGCGGTCGATGGCCGAGGCGGCCCGCGATGCATCCTGCGCCGCCGGCGACATGGCCGGCTGTGCCGACGCGCACTGGCTGTGCGCCTGGATCGCCGTCGACCGCGGCGATCACGCCTGCCGCGACCGCGAACTGGAGCGCTGCGCCGCCGCGGCGCAGGGCGCCGCCCATGTACCCGGCAATGCCGACCGGGTGGCGATCGCGGAAGCGGCCAGCGCCCGCTGGGCCGTGCTGCGCGACCTGGACTCGGCACGCGCGCGCTGGGGCGAGCACTTCGCGCCGGACGTGGCGCGGCCGCCGGCGCTGGAATGCTGGATCCACGACTTCCTCGGCATGGCCGCCAGCCAGTCCAGCGATTTCGCCGGCGCCGCGCACCATTACATGCGCACCTACGAAGCGGCGCTGGCGACGGGCCAGGTGCGCACGGCCATCATCGCCGCCACCAACATCGGCGAAAAATTTTCCAACCTGAACGACCACCACGCGGCACTCGAATGGATGCAGCGCGCGCTCGACACGGCGCGGCCGAAGGGATGGCCGCGCAGCACGGCGGCGGCGCTGCTGCACACCGGCGACACGCTGCGCCGGCTGGGCCGGCTCGATGCCGCCGGCGAACTGCTGCGTGAGGCACTGGACCTGCTGCAGCCCTATGCGAACAGCCGCCTGTATGCGATCGCGCTGCAATACACGGGCGACCTGTGCCTGGCACAACGCGACTACCAGGGCGCCCTGGCGGCGTTCGAACAATTGTCGCTGCGCGCCGATGCGCTGGAGCAGGCCGATTTCCGGATGGTCGCACGGCGTGGCTGTGCCCATGCCCTGTGCTTCCTCGACCGGCCCGCCGAAGCGCTGTCGCTGGCGCAGGAAGCGGTCGGCCTTGCCGCCGGCCACCACAACCTCTACAACCAGGTAGCCGGGCTGCGCGTGCTGGCGCTGATCCACGGCAGGCATGCCCTGCCCGGCCCCGGCGACATGCGCGAATCCAGCCCCGCACTGCATTACCTGCGGCAGGCGCTGCAGGTGGCCGCCACGATCGACGGCTACATCGTCCCGGGCGACCTGCACGATGCGCTGGCCGAGGAATACGCCCGCGTGGGCGATTACTGCGAGGCGTACATGACGGCACGCGCCGCCAGCGCCGCGCGCGAGAAGACCCACAGCCAGGAGGCGACGCGCCGCGCCATCGCGATGCAGCTGCACCGGCAAACCGAGAAGGCGCGTGCCGAGGAACGGCATCACCGCGCGCTGGCCGTGTCCGAGGCGGAGCGCGCCGAGTTGCAGCAGCAGACCAGCGCCATCCTGCACCGCCTGTCCGCGATCGGCCGTGAAATCACCATGCACCTGGATGCCGGCGGCATCTACGACGTGCTCAACCGCTACGTGCACACGCTGTTGCCCGCCTACGCATTCACGATCGTGCTGCGCACTGCCGATGACGGCGCGCTGGCGCTTGCGTTCGGCAGCGAGGCGGGTACCGCGCTGGCACCGTTCACCATCGCGCCGGACGACGGCACCGCGTGGCACCTGCGCTGCGTCAGCGAACGGCGCGAGATCGCGGTGGACGACCTGGCGCAGCACACCCCGGCCATGGATGCATGCGCGCAATGCGCCAGCGCACTGTTCGCCCCGCTGCTGCTCGGCGAGCGCGTGCTGGGCGCCATGAGCGTGCAGGCGCGGCAGCGCGCCGCGTACGGCGAACGGGAGCGGCTGATCTTCCGTACGCTGTGCGCCTACGGCGCCATCGCGCTCGACAACGCCCAGGCCTACCGCCACTTGCAGGAAGCGCAGTCGCAATTGGCGGCGCAGGAAAAGCTGGCCGCGCTGGGCGCGCTGATGGCCGGCGTGGCGCATGAACTGAACACACCGATCGGCAACAGCCTGCTGATCGCCAGCACGCTGGAGCAGCGCACGCTCGAACTGGAAAACGCATTGAACGGGCCGGGGCTGCGCCGTTCCGAACTGGCCGCCTACATCGACGACGCCCGCAAGGCATCGGAGCTGGTGATGCGCGGCCTGCACAGCGCCGCCGACCTCGTCGCCAGCTTCAAGCAGGTGGCGGTGGACCGCACCACCGAACAGCGCCGCCGCTTCCAGCTGCACCAGGTCACCCACGAGATCGTGGCCACGATGATGAACCGGATCCGCGCTTCCAGCCACCGGATCGGCTTCGAGGTGCCGGAAGGGATCGAGCTGGACAGCTACCCCGGCCCGTTCGGCCAGGTCATCACCAATTTCATCAATAACGCGCTGCTGCACGCGTTCGACGGCCGCACCGGCGGCACCATGCGGCTGACGGCCAGCGCCGGGCCGGACGGCAAGGTCGCCATCGTGTTCGAGGACGACGGCGCCGGCATCGCGCCGCAGCACCTGTCGCGCATTTTCGATCCGTTCTTCACCACCAGGCTGGGCCGGGGCGGCAGCGGCCTCGGGCTGTCGATCAGCTACAACATCGTGACCGGCCTGCTGGGCGGGCAGATCGCCGTGGCCAGCAGCGGCGCCGGCACCGTGTTTACGGTGGAGCTGCCGCTGCTGGCGCCGGACACCGATCCGGCGCGCCAGCCGCCGATCTATTAGTCACCAGCAAAACCCCTTATAATGATTTGCCAACTTGCCGCGAAGGCCCGGCCATCCGGCGAGCCGATTCAAGTGTGCAGCACCATCGCGCCGCCCTATCCGTTGTGAATATGTCTACAAAACCGATCAAGCATTATCTCCAGTTTTCCGACTTCACCCTCGCAGAATACGAATACGTGATCGAACGCGCGCACATCATCAAGCGCAAGTTCAAGAACTATGAGATTTACCACCCGCTGATCGACCGTACGCTGGTGATGGTATTCGAGAAGAATTCGACACGCACGCGCCTGTCGTTCGAGGCCGGCATGCACCAGCTGGGCGGCGCCGCGATCTACCTGAACACGCGCGATTCGCAGCTGGGCCGCGGCGAACCGGTGGAAGATGCGGGCCAGGTCATGTCCCGCATGTGCGACATCATCATGGTGCGCACGTTCGGCCAGGAGATCATCGAGCGATTCGCCGCCAATTCGCGCGTGCCGGTGATTAACGGCCTGACCAACGAACACCACCCGTGCCAGGTGTTTGCCGATATCTTTACCTTCTACGAGCACCGCGGCCCGATCGCGGGCAAGACGGTGGCCTGGGTGGGCGACGCCAACAACATGCTGTATTCGTGGCTGCAGGCGGCCGAGGTGTTCGGCTTCCACGTGAACGTGTCCACGCCGAAGGGCTATGACATGGACATGTCGCTGGTCTCCACCAACCGCTTCACGCTGTTCGACAATCCGTCGGACGCGTGCGCCGGCGCCCACCTGGTCAATACCGACGTATGGACCAGCATGGGCTACGAAGAAGAAAACGCCGCCCGCCTGAAAGCCTTCGACGGCTGGATCGTCGACGGTGCCAAGATGGCGCGCGCGGCCCCGGATGCGCTGTTCATGCACTGCCTGCCCGCGCACCGCGGCGAGGAAGTCGCGGCGGAAGTCATCGACGGACCGCAATCGGTGGTATGGGACGAAGCGGAAAACCGCCTGCACATCCAGAAGGCGCTGATCGAATACCTGCTGCTGGGCCGCCTCGACGCCGCCAGCCAGCCGGATTGAACGATCCAGCGGAGCCAGGGCCATGATCGACCACATTGGAATCATCGTCACCGATTTTGCCAACAGCCGCGCGTTCTACGAGAACGCGCTGGCACGAAGCGGTATGCCGCGGCCACGCTGAACCAGATTAGCCAGATTTAACCAGATTGATCAGATTGGAAATTTGAAATGAGCGACATTAAAAAAGTAGTCCTTGCCTACTCCGGCGGCCTGGACACCTCCGTCATCCTGAAGTGGCTGCAGGATAACTACCACTGCGAAATCGTCACCTTCACGGCCGACCTGGGCCAGGGCGAGGAGCTGGAACCGGCGCGCGCCAAGGCACTCAAGTTCGGCATCAAGCCGGAAAACATCTACATCGACGACGTGCGCGAAGAATTCGTGCGCGACTTCGTGTTCCCGATGTTCCGCGCCAACACCGTGTACGAAGGCGAGTATCTGCTGGGCACGTCGATCGCGCGCCCGCTGATCGCCAAGCGCCTGATCGAGATCGCCAATGAGACCAACGCCGACGCGATCTCGCACGGCGCCACCGGCAAGGGCAACGACCAGGTGCGTTTCGAGCTGGGCGCCTATGCGCTCAAGCCGGGCGTGAAAGTAATCGCGCCGTGGCGCGAATGGGACCTGCTGTCGCGCGAGAAGCTGCTGAAATACGCGGAAGATGCCGGCATCGCTGTCGACATGAAGCACAAGAATGGTGGTGCGCCCTACTCGATGGACGCTAACCTGCTGCACATCTCGTTCGAAGGCCGCCACCTGGAAAACCCGAGCGCCGAGGCCGAGGAATCGATGTGGCGCTGGACCGTGTCGCCCGAAGCGGCACCGGACCAGGCAGAGTACCTCGACATCGAATACGAAAAAGGCGACATCGTGGCCCTGAACGGCAAGCGCATGAGCGCCGCCGAAGTGCTGACCGAGCTGAACCGCGTGGGCGGCAAGCACGGCATCGGCCGCCTCGACCTGGTCGAGAACCGCTACGTCGGTATGAAGTCGCGCGGCTGCTATGAAACGCCGGGCGGCACGATCATGCTGAAGGCGCACCGTGCGATCGAATCGATCACGCTGGACCGCGAAGTGGCGCACCTGAAGGACGACCTGATGCCGCGCTACGCGTCGCTGATCTATAACGGCTACTGGTGGGCACCGGAGCGCGTGGCGCTGCAGACGCTGATCGACCACACGCAGCAGACCGTGAACGGCTGGGTTCGCGTCAAGCTGTACAAGGGCAACGTCATCGTTGTCGCCCGCGATTCGAAGACCGATTCGCTGTTCGACCAGACCATTGCCACGTTCGACGAAGACGGCGGCGCATACAACCAGGCCGATGCCGGCGGCTTCATCAAGCTCAATGCGCTGCGCATGCGCATCGCGGCCAACGCCCGCATCAAGCGCGGTCAATAAGCCAGGCTGGTAAAATATTCCGCTAGGGAAACGAGGGCTGCCCGGTGGCAGCCCTTTTCACATCCGTCGTGCTCGCCCCGTACGCGGAAAGTGATACATTGCCCACGACACGAACGCTTCGGAGGCGACAAGAACGATGATCCAGAACATGAGCATCAAGAACAAGCTGTACGCCGGATTCGGCGCCATTCTCGCGATCATCCTGATCTTGCTAACGATTGCCTACAACAACTTCGCAGAGCTGCGCAAAGCCAATGAATGGGACCGGCACACCATGCAGGTGGTCAACGCCATCGACAAGGTCAGCCTGGCCGTGCTGGAAGTCCAGGTCGAGGCGCGCGGCTATTACCTGACGGGTACACCGGCCCGGCTGGCCAAGGTGCGCGAAGGGATTACGCATTTGCCCGCGACCATCACCACGCTGCAGAAACTGGTGGTGGACAATCCGGCGCAGGCGAGCCGCGCGGCCCGGCTGGAAAGCCTGACGCTCAGCTGGGTGCGCGATGTGATCGAGCCCCAGACAGCGCAGCGCCAGCAGCTGGGCAATACACTGGGCGCGGCCGACACGATCGGCCGCCTGCCCCAGTTCCAGCAGGCCAGTCCGGCCGTTGCAGGCGTGCACGCCCTGCTGGACGAAGCGCGCAAGGAAGAGAATGCGTTGCTGGCGCAGCGCTCCGAGGCGGCCGCCGAGTTGCGCCGCGAAATGAACCTGGTACTGGTGGCGGGCGGCGCGGTGTCGGTCCTGCTGGGCATGGTCATCGTCTGGGCGCTGACACGGGCCATCATGGGCCCGTTGACCAACCTGACCAATGTGGTGGGCCGCATCGCCGGCGGCGACCAGGGCGCCCGCGTCGAGATCGTCACGCGCGACGAACTGGGCCAGGTGGGCCAGGAACTCAACCGCATGGCGCAATCGATCCAGGACAGCCAGCAGCGCGAACGCGCCACCACCGACGAACTGCGTGCCAAGGTCGATTCGCTGCTGGCCGTGGTATCGCGCGCGGCTTCCGGCGACCTGACCGGCAAGGTCGACGTCACGGGCAGCGACACCATTGGCCAGCTCGGCCATGGCCTGGCGCGCATGTTCGACAACCTGCGCCTGCTGCTCAACAACGTGCAGAAGGCCGGCATCCAGGTCACTACGTCGGCCACCGAAATCGCCGCTTCAGCCAAGCAGCAGGAAGCCACCGGCGTCGAGCAGGCGCAGACCAGCGTCGAGGTGCTGTCGACCACGAAGGAAATTTCGTCGAACACGTCGCAGCTGCTGAAGACGATGGAAGATGCCACCGCCGTGGCCGACTACACGACGACGGCCACCGCCGAGGCCCAGGAAAACCTGCGCCGCATGGATGCGACGATGCAGAACATGGTCTCGGCCACCGATTCGATCAATGCCAAGCTGGCTGCGCTGTCCGAGAAGGCATCGAACATCAACAGCGTGCTGACGACGATCACGAAGGTGGCGGACCAGACCAACATCCTGTCGCTGAACGCCGCGATCGAGGCCGAGAAGGCCGGCGAGGCAGGCCGCGGCTTCGCGGTGGTGGCCACCGAAATCCGCCGGCTGGCGGACCAGACCTCGGTATCCACCTGGGACATCGAGCAGATGCTCAAGGAGATGCAGTCCGCCGTGTCGGCCAGCGTGATGGGCATGGACAAGTTCTCCGAAGAGATCCGCCGCAACGTGGGCGAGGTGCGCGCCGTCACCGACCACCTGTCCGGCATGATGGACCAGGTGCGCAAGCTGGCCCCGCAGTTCGATGCCGTGCTGCAGGGCATGCAGGCGCAGGCCGTGGGCGCGCAGCAGATCTCCGAGACGATGATGCAGCTGAACGATGCCACGCAGCAGACCGTCGAGTCGCTGAAGGCCACCAGCGAAGCGGTGCACCAGTTGCAGTACGCGGCCAGCGACCTGCAGACCTCGGTGGCCACCTTCGCGGTCAACGTCTGATCCGGCCGGCCATATGAAGGTGCTGGTCTTCCACATCGGCGCTGACCGCTACGGGCTGCCGCTGACGGCAATCCGGCGCGTGCTGCCGCTGATGGCCCTGAAGGCCTTGCCCGGCGCACCGGCAGCGGTGGCCGGGCTGATGAACCTGCACGGCGCCGGCATTCCCGTCATCGATATCAGCATGCTGGCCAGCAATGCCGGCGCCGCACGCCGGATGGACACGCGCATCGTGCTGGTCGATTACACCGGGCCCGACGGCATGGCGCACGCGCTTGGCCTGGTGGCCGAACGCGTGCAGGGCGTGCAGGATGTCGACGACGCCGCGCTGGCTCCGGCCGGCGTGCTGGCCGCGCCCTTCCTCGATCGCGTGGCCGGCGACGGCAAAGGCATCGTGCAACTGGTGGAGCCGGATCGCATGCTGCCCGATGCATTGCGCGCCCTGCTGTTCCAGGGCGATCCGCGATGAACACGCTGCAACGGCTGCGCACCGCCACGGGAATGAACCTGAGCGTCGAGACCGTCGAGCGGGCGATACTCGGCCGGATGGCGGCCACCGGCGTTGCCGACCGCCAGCAGTACGACGCGTCGATCGACGAGACCGAACTGGCGGCGCTGGTGGAACTGGTGGTGGTGCCGGAATCGTGGCTGTTCCGCGATCCGCAGGCATTCGCCGTGGCCGCGGCCTATGCGCAGCGGCGCCTGGCGACCGGCGAACGGCAGTTGCTGCGCATGCTGTCGATCCCGTGTGCCGGCGGCGAAGAGCCGTACACGCTGGCGATGGCGCTCGCCGATGCCGGCGTGCCGCCGACCGCGTTCGCGATCGATGCCGTCGACCTGTCCACCGCGTGCATTGCCCGCGCCCAGGAAGGCCTGTACGGCCGCAATGCGTTCCGCGGCAAGGACCTGGCCTTTCGCGAGCGGCATTTCAGCCACGTGCAGGGCGACCTGTACCGGATCGAAGCCGGTTTGCGGCGGCGCATACGCTTCCGCCAGGGCAACCTGCTGACGACCGACCTGGCGCCGGCGCGCAGCTACGATGTGATTTTCTGCCGCAACCTGCTGATCTATTTCGATGCGCCGACCACCGCCGCGGCGATCGCGCGGCTGGCCGCGCTGCTGGCCGACGACGGCGTACTGCTGGCCGGCTACGCCGAGGTCCCCTCGTTCGTGCAGAACGGCTTTACGCCGCTGCCCTATCGCCAGGCCTTCGCGCTGCGAAAGGATGGCGCGCCGGAGGACGGTCCCTACGCCGGCTTGCCTTTGCCGGTGAACGAGAGTGCCGCCGAGCGGCGCGCGCGCCCGCAGCCGGCGAACCAGCCGCGCGACCGGCGGGCCATGCCGCGCCCACCCGCCGCGGTGACCGCGGCGCCGGTCCATGTCATTGCCCGGCGCGCATCTCTTCCACCGCAGCCGCCGCCACCACCTCCACCACCTCCAGGGCAACCACCAGCGCGACCGCCAGCGGTAGCGGCGTCGGCACAGGCCGGCACGCTGTCCGAAGCAAGCCGGCTTGCCGACCAGGGCCAGCCCCGCGAAGCGGAAGCGCTGTGCCGCGCGCTGGCGGCGCGCGAGCCGGACAATGCCGGCGCGTGGTTCCTGCTCGGCCTGCTCACCGAGGATGCCGCGCCGGCCGAGGCGCAAGCACACCTGCGGCGCTGCATCTACCTGGCACCGGACCACTACGACGCGCTGTGCCACCTGGCGCTGCTGGCGGAACGCCAGGGCGATGCGGCGGCACGCGATAACCTGCAGGAGCGCGCCGCGCGCGTGTGGCGGCGCAAGGCCGGCCAGGCAGGAGAGAAGGCAGAACCATGAACAGGACCATGAATACAGTCGCACCACAGGAACAGCGCCGGCGCAGCACGGACGGCGCCATCGACGACGCCTACCTGCACGCGTGGGCCGAACATTTCCGCGCCCCGCTCGCCGGCAGCGAGATCGCCGACGCCTCGGCCGTGGCATTCCGCATCGGCGCCGAATGGCTGGCGCTGCCGACCTCCATGCTGCTGCGCGTCGCGCCCCATGTGCTCCCGCACCGGGTACCGCACCGCGGCGCGCGCGGCCTGCGCGGCATCGTCAACGTTGGCGGGCAGCTGTACCCATGCATCGCACTGGCCGACCTGCTCGGCATCGACGCCGAGGGCGGCAGCGCGCGTACCGGCCGCCATACGTTCGCGCGGCTGCTGCTGGTGCAGTGGGAGACCCGCGCCTTCGCGCTGCCGGTGGCCGACCTGCACGGCATCGTGCGCTATGCCGAAAGCCGCGTGCAGCCGCCGGCGGCAACCATCAACAAAGGCGTGCAGCGCTACCTGTCCGGCGTGGTGGCCGAAGGCGACATGCGCGTCGGGCTGCTGGACGCGGCATTGCTGGGACCACAGCTGGCGAGGGCATTGCGATGAGCGAACCGCGCGCACCCGACGGCGACCTGTCGCAGTTTTCGATGCTGGAACTGTTCCGCATGGAGGCGGAGAGCCAGACGCAGTCACTGACGGACTGCCTGCTGTCGGTGGAACGCCATGCCGATCCGGCAGCCCTGGAGGCGATGATGCGGGCGGCCCATTCGATCAAGGGCGCCGCCGCCATCGTCGGGCTGGATGTGATCGTGCAGCTGTCGCACGGCATGGAGGATGCGTTCATCGCGGCCCAGCATGGCTTGCTGAAACTGAGCCCGAACCGCGTCGACGTGCTGCTGGCCGGCGTGGACCTGATCGTGCAATGCTCGCACCTGCAGGAAAGCGGCCTGCAAGAGTGGCTGGCCACGCAGGGCGACACGATCCGGCGCACGATGGATGCGATCCGCGGAATCGCCTTTCTGCCCGAGCCGGTGGCGGCGTCGCCCGCCCCGGCGCCCCTCCCGCCTGCAACGTTCACGCCTCCTGCAACGTTCACGCCTCCTGCAACCTTTGCGCCTCCTGCACCTGTTGCACCAGTTGCGCATGCCGCCGCGGTGCCGGAACCGGCGCCCGAACCGGCCGCTCCGGCCGACACACCGGCGCCGCGCGGGAAGCCGGTCGTGCAATCGGACCGGCTGCTGTCGCTGGCCGGCGAGGCGCGTATCGCCGCGCACCAGATGCAGCCGCTGATCCAGGCGATGCAGCGCCACAAGCGCCACCAGGCCGCGCTGTTCACCGCCCTGGACGAACTGCAGGAAGCGATCGGCCGCAGCGGCGACCCTGCGCTGCGCGAAAAGGTGGCGCAGGTCGTGCACCGCGGCCAGCCGCTGAAGCAGTTCATCCTGGCGCACCTGGTCGACATGGAGCAGTATGAACGCCGGCTGCTGAACGTGACCCAGGGCCTGGTCGACGAAGTGCTGGTACTGCGCATGCGGCCGTTCCGGGACGGGGTCCATCATTTCCCGCGCATGGTGCGCGACCTTTCCCGCAGCCTTGGCAAGGATGTCAGGCTGGAGATCCGCGGCGAGGACACGCTGGTCGACCGCGACATCCTGGCCCGCATCGAAAGCCCGCTGAACCACATGCTGCGCAATGCCGTGGACCACGGCATCGAAGCGCCAGACGCGCGCGCGCGGGCCGGCAAGGCGCCGCACGGCACCATCGTGCTCGAGGCGCGGCACCGGGCCGGCATGCTGAACATCGAAATCCGCGACGACGGCGGCGGTGTCGATCCGGAGCGCATCCGCGCCGCCGTGGTGGCGCGCCGCATGGCCGCGCAGGCGATGGCCGACACCATGTCGCATGCGGAGCTGATGCAGTTCCTGTTCCTGCCGGCGTTCAGCCTGAAGAACGAGGTGACGGAGATTTCCGGCCGCGGCGTGGGCCTCGATATCGTGCACGACACGATCCGCGATCAGAACGGCACCGTGCGGCTGGAATCGGTGCCGGGACATGGCTTCCATACCCACATCACCCTGCCGCTGACGCAGTCGATCGTGCGCTCGCTGGTGGTGGACATCGGCGGCGAGGCTTACGCGCTGCCGATCGTCAAGGTGGAGCGGGTGCTCCAGCTGCCGCGCGTGGCCGTCCACACGCTGGAAAGCAAGCAGTTCTTCGAATTCGAAGGCGAGAACGTGGGGCTGGTCTCGGCCGCGCAGGTGCTCGAACTGGGCGAGATGATGCCCCAGGAACTGCTTCCCGTCATCGTGGTGGGGACCGGCGCCCACCGCTACGGGCTGGTGGTCGACGCCATTCGCGGCGAGCATAGCCTGGCGGTGCACAGTATCGATCCCGTGTTCGGCAAGCTGCGCGACATCTCCGCCGCGGCCCTGTTGAACAATGGCGAACCGGTGCTGATCCTGGACGTTTCCGACCTGCTGATGTCGATCGATAAATTGCTGGCCGAAGGCGGCCTGCACCAACTGGCGCGCGGCGGCAACGCGGCAAGGCGTAGAATGAAACGCATTCTCGTCGTCGACGATTCGCTGACCGTTCGCGAAATGGAACGCAAGCTGTTGTCCGGCCGGGGCTTCGAAGTCGACATCGCGGTCGACGGCATGGATGGCTGGAACGCGGCACGCTCCGGCGACTATGACCTTGTCATCACGGACGTCGACATGCCGCGCATGGACGGCATCGAACTCGTCAACCTGATCAAGAAGGACCCGCATTTGCATACGCTGCCCGTGATGATCGTGTCATACAAGGACCGGCCCGAAGACCGCGCGCGCGGCCTCGCCGCCGGTGCCGACTACTACCTCACGAAAGGCAGTTTCCACGACGAGACCCTGCTGGACGCGGTAGCCGACCTGATCGGGGATGCGTTCCGATGAAAATCGGTATCGCCAACGATGTCGCGATGGCGGCGGAAGCGCTGCGCCGCGTGATTGCCGGCACCAAGCTGCACCAGGTGCTGTGGATCGCACGTACCGGCCTGGAGGCCGTGCGCATGTGCGCCGAAAACCGGCCGGACCTGGTGCTGATGGACCTGAACATGCCCGAACTCGATGGCGTGGAGGCGACGCGCCGCATCATGGCCGAATCGCCATGCGCGATCCTGGTCGTCACTGGCCGGCCGCAGGACAGCGTCAACCAGGTGTTCCGTGCGCTCGGCGCGGGCGCGCTGGACGTCACCGCGACACCGATCCTGATTCCAGGCCACGACCAGGGCGCGGCCCAGTTGCTGGCCAAGCTGCGCACGATGGAAAAGCTGATCCGGCACAGCGGCGGCCTGCAACCGCGTTCCGCCACGCCGGCCATCGAGCGGGCTGTGCCTGGACTACGCTCGCTGGTGGCGATCGGCGCCTCGACCGGCGGCCCGGTGGCGGTGGCGCGCATCCTGGCCGGCTGGCAGGCACCGCCCGAATGTGCGATCGTGGTCGTGCAGCACATCGACGAAAACTTCGCCGATCACTTCGCCAAATGGCTGGGCGACCAGCTGACAATGCCGGTCCGCCCCATCGAACACGGCGATCCATTGATGGGCGGCACGGTAATGATTGCTAAAAGTAACGACCATTTGATACTGGATGAAAATCACCAACTGGGTTACGATGCTGTGCCGAAAGATTATGCCTACCGGCCGTCGGTCGACGTCTTCTTCCGCTGCGTGGCGCGGCACTGGCGCGACGATGCGGTTGGCATCCTGCTGACCGGCATGGGCCGCGATGGCGGCGAAGGCTTGCTGGCCATGCGCCGGGCCGGCAAGACCACGGTCGCCCAGGACCAGGCCAGCAGTGCCGTGTACGGCATGCCACGCGCGGCCGCCGAACTCGATGCGGCGCAGCTGATCCTGCCGCTGGATAAAATAGGCCCGTTTTTACGTAATACCACTGGAGGCAAGTCCTAGGGAAGCAAACCCTGAACGCCGCCAGCGTTCAACCGTTGTATCAACCCTTAGGAACGCCCGATGTCCCAGGCCTTCACCGCTGGCGCGGAACCGGAATTTTCTCTCACCACCTTCAAGGTGCGCGTGCTGCTGGTCGACGACCAGTTGCTGGTCGTCGAAGCGGTGCGCCGCATGCTGTCCGACCAGCCCGACATCGAATTTCATTTCGTCACCAATCCGGCCGCCGCCATCGATTGCGCAGAGCGCCTGCAACCGACCGTGATCCTGCAGGACCTGGTCATGCCGGGCTGGGATGGTTTCGACCTGATCCGCCGTTACCGCGCCAGCGCGCAGCTCGAGCACGTGCCCGTGATCGTGCTGTCGGCGCGCGACGAAGCGGCCTCGAAGGCGCATGGCTTCGCCGTCGGTGCCAACGACTACCTGGTCAAGCTGCCCGACCGCCTGGAACTGCTGGCGCGCGTGCGCTATCACTCGGGCGCCTATATCAGCCGCCTGCAGCGCGACGAAGCGTTCCGTTTCCTGCGCGAGAGCCAGAAACACCTGGCCGAGGCCAACATCGAATTGCAGAAGCTGGCGGCGCTGGACAGTCTGACCGGCATCGCCAACCGCCGACGTTTCGATGAAACGCTGCATCACGAATGGCAGCGCGCCCAGCGCGAGCGCCGGCCGCTGTCGCTGCTGCTGTGCGATATCGATTGCTTCAAGCTGTATAACGACACGTTCGGCCACCTGGCCGGCGACCTGTGCCTGAAGAAGGCGGCGGCCGTGCTGACGGCTTGCCTGAAGCGCCCGGCCGACCTGGCGGCCCGCTACGGCGGCGAGGAATTCGCGCTGGTGCTGCCCGACACGGATGAAGCCGGCGCGCGCAGCGTGGCCGAATATTGCCTGCGCGCGCTGGCCGAACTGGGCATCGACAACCCCCAGGCGCCGCACCGCATCGTGACGATGTCGATCGGCATGGCCACCCTGATACCCGCCAGCGGCACGGCGCCAGCCGACCTGGTGGAGTACGCCGACCGCGCGCTGTATTCGGCCAAGGGCGACGGCCGCAACCGCGCCAGCGGCGCATTCTGACCGTTCCTCCTGGACGAATCTAGACGAACACAGGCTCCGGTTCGAGCCGCACCCCGTAGCGGTCCAGTACGTCGGCCTGGATGGCCTGCGCCAGGCGCTGCACGTCGGCCCCGCTGGCGCCGCCATTGTTGACGAGGACCAGCGCCTGCTTAGGATACACGCCGGCCGGGCCCAGGTTTCTTCCTTTCCAGCCGCACTGGTCGATCAGCCAGCCCGCGGCCAGCTTCACGCTACCGTCGTCCTGCCGGTGATGCACCAGCGCGGGGTGGCGCTCCAGCAAGGCGGCACACTGCTGCGCACTGACCACGGGATTCTTGAAGAAGCTGCCGGCGTTGCCGATCACGGCGGGATCCGGCAACTTGCGGCGCCGGATCGCGATGACGGCATCGGCCACCTGGCGGGGCGTCGGTTCGGCCACGCCCTCCCCGGTCCGCGCACTGGCCAGCGCATTGTCCAGCTCCGTGGCCAGTTCGGCATAGCGCAGGTTCGGCCGCCACTCGCGCGGCAGCGCGAACGTGACATCGACGATAATCAGGCCGCGGCCGGCCGCGTGCTTGAACAGGCTGTCGCGGTAGGCGAAGCGGCAAGCGGCGCCGTCCAGGTTTGCCAGCGTTCCGGTAGCGGGATCGAATGCCGTTAGGCTGTGGAAGACATCCCTGGTTTCCATGCCATAGGCGCCGATATTCTGGATCGGCGCGGCACCCACGGTGCCGGGAATCAGCGCCAGGTTTTCCAGGCCGCCGAGACCTTGCGCCAGCGTCCACTCCACGAAACCGTGCCAGTTCTCGCCCGCCTGTGCGCGCACCAGCACGTGTTCGCCACTGGCGCCGACAATCTCGCGCCCGCTGCTGGCCATGTGCAGCACCAGGCCGTCGAAGTCGCCCGTCAGCAGCAGGTTGCTGCCACCGCCCAGCACCAGGCGCGGCAATGCCGCCAGCCGCGGCTCGCCGAGCAGCGCCGCCAGCTGGTGCGCCGCCGTGATGCGAACGTAGTGCCGGGCGCGGGCGTCGATGCCGAAAGTGTTCAGGTCGCGCAGGGAAAAATCGTGCTGGAGGGTCGGTTCGGAAGGCATGGACGGCTGACTCGGTTTCTTGAATTTTGCTCGATTATAGAGGGGCGCGCGAAAAACGACCGACCGTTCGCAGCGCGCGTCCGTTAAAATGTCGCATCTTCGCGCGGCGTAGCCGCGAGCAACAAAAATTCGAAAGGAAACATCATGCCATCGTTTGACGTCGTCTCCGAAGCGGACATGATCGAGGTGCGCAACGCCGTCGACCAGTCCAACAAGGAAATCACCACCCGCTTCGACTTCAAGGGCAGCGACGCACGCGTTGAACAGAAAGAAAACGACCTGACCGCGTTCGCCGATTCCGATTTCCAGCTGAACCAGGTGAAGGATGTGCTGACCAACAAGCTGGCCAAGCGCAAGGTCGACGTGCGCTTCCTCGACGAAGGCAAGGTCGAGAAGATTGGCGGCGACAAGGTCAAGCAGGTCATCAAGGTCAAGAACGGCCTCGATTCCGACACGGCCAAGAAGATCACCAAGATCATCAAGGAAAGCAAGATGAAGGTACAGGCCAGCATCCAGGGCGAATCGGTGCGGGTCACCGGCGCGAAGCGCGACGACCTGCAGGCCGCGATGGCGCTGCTGCGCAAGGAAGTGGCCGATACGCCGCTCGAGTTCAACAACTTCCGCGATTGACCCGGCACCTGCCGGCAGTCCCAGAGGATAGCAATGAAACGTGTTGATGATTTCCGCCTGCGGTTCGGCGACAAAGAGTATGTACCCATCATGATCGGCGGCATGGGCGTGGACATTTCCACGGCCGCGCTGGCGCTGGAGGCTGCCCGGCTGGGCGGCATCGGTCATATTTCCGATGCGATGGTCGAAGACGTTTCCGACCGCCGCTTCGACACCAGCTTCGTCAAGGAAAAGACCAAGCTGTACAAGTTCAACATCAACAATATGGACAAGGCGGTGGTGCAGTTCGACCTGAACCGCCTGGCCGAAGCGCAGCGCCTGCACATCGGCAGGACCATGGAAGCAAAGAAGGGTCCCGGCCTGATCTTTGTGAACTGCATGGAAAAGCTGACGATGAACGGTCCGCGCGAAACGCTGCGCGTGCGCCTGAATGCGGCGCTGGATGCGGGCATCGACGGCATCACGCTGTCCGCCGGCCTGCACTTCAACTCGTTCGGCCTGATGGCGGACCACCCGCGCTTCCGCGACGCCAAGCTGGGCATCATCGTGTCGTCCGTGCGGGCGCTGCAGATCTTCCTGCGCAAGAACGCCAAGCTGGACCGCCTGCCCGATTTCGTCATCGTCGAAGGTCCGCTGGCCGGCGGCCACCTGGGCTTCGGCCTGGAAGACTGGCAGGACTACAACCTGCACACGATCACCGCCGAAGTCCTCGCCTACCTGAAAGGCGAAGCGCTGGATATCCCGGTGATCGCCGCCGGCGGCATCTTCACCGGCAGCGATGCCGTGTCGTTCCTGGAAATGGGCGCGGCCGGCGTGCAGGTGGCCACGCGCTTCACGATCACGAAGGAATGCGGCCTGCCGGACAAGGTGAAGCAGGAATACGCCAAGGCTTCCGAGGAAGACGTGATCGTCAACGGCGTCTCGCCGACCGGCTACCCGATGCGCATGCTGCGCAATACGCCGGCGATCGGCACCAACACGCGCCCCGGCTGCGAATCCTACGGCTACCTGCTGGACGCCAACGGCAACTGTTCGTACATCAACTCGTACAATCGCGAAGTGATGGCGAACGGCGGCAGCGACAAGGGCGTGAAGGTGATGGACAAGACCTGCCTGTGCACGCACATGCGCAACTTCAATTGCTGGACCTGCGGCCACTACACGTACCGGCTGAAGGACACCACGCACAAGCTGGCCAACGGCGACTACCAGCTGCTGACCGCGGAACACGTGTTCCGCGATTACCAGTTCAGTACCGACAACCGCATCGCGCTGCCGGAACGCGAGGAAGCGCAGGCAGCGGCGTAAGCTTCACCCGCCGCACGCTGCACGCTGCACGCTACAATTTGCAATCTATACCACGGCGCGACCCGCAAGGGCCGCGCCGTTTCAATTTTTACCTCCCGTAACAAGCTGGCGGACAAATCGCGACAGTTCGCGGAAAGTTTCGCGACACCCGCTCTCTAGAATGGGCTGTTCCATCACTCCAGGAACACACCATGCTTCGTTCACTCCCGCGCCGGCGCGCCATGTTGTCCACGCTTTCCGTGGCCCTGCTCGCGGCATGCGGCGGCGGCTCCTCCGATCCGGGACCGCGCCAGGGCGGCGAGCCGGCGCCACCGCCGCCTTCCCCCGCGCCGGTGCAGTACGCGCTCGCCGGCGAAGCCATCGTCAAGGTGCGCGCGGAGCGCGGCACGTGGGTGGCGCTGGCCGAAAGCCAGACAGTTGAAGCGCCGACCCGGCCGCAGCGTCGCCTGCTGTTCGCGCAAGCCGCCGGCACGCCATCCACCTACACGCCGCCACCAGGCTGGTCGCTGCTCGATTTCGCCCAGCACCCTTCGCTGGACGTATCGGCGATCCTCGGCACCGACCGCGAACTGCGTCTTCTGCGTTTCGACAGCCGCGGCACCCTGCTGCGCGAACAGCCATTCGTTGACGCCGCGGTCCCTCACGACCCGTTCATGGACGACCCGGTCCACGTGCGCGATGCGGAGTCGATGCTGCCTTACGGGACACGCGACGCGGCACGCCTCGCCGCGCTGGGCGAAGACGCCGTGCTCGCACTGCGCACCGGCAAGGATGCCGTGGTGGCCTATCGCTTCGGCCATGGCCCGGCCGGCTTCGCGCAGCGCTGGCGCACGCTGGTCGAGCCCGGCGTCGAGCTTGGCCTGAGCGCCATCATCAACGGCGGCTTCGATCCGTTCCAGTCGCTTTCCAATCCGGCCCACGTCCGGCTCGACGTCAGCCCGGCCGGGCGCATCGCCGTCGCGGTGCAGAGCGACAGGACCAACCTGATCGAAGGCCATGCCCGCCATTTCTACGAAGCGCTGCCGGCCGGCATGGCGTATGGCCTGTTCGTGACCGAGCTCGATGCCGCGGGCACGCGTATCGGTACGCGCGTGGTGCCGATGACGGTGCGTCCCGAAGTGCACGGCGTGCGGTGGATCGGCGGGACGATCGCGGTGACGGGACGGCAGCGCACGTCCACCCCGCCCGACAGCGCCGGCTGGGATGCCTACGTGGCGCTGCTCAAGCCCGGCCGGGAACCGCACGTACAACGGATCGACGTGGACCGCTGCGACATCGTCTTCGACCTGCTGCCCCTGGCGGATGGGCGCATGCTGGCAGCCGGCACCACCGGGTACACGCAGAATCCGGGCGGCGCCAGCATCTCGGAAACGTCGCAACCGCTGCTGGCCGTGCTCGATGCCGACGGCGTCGTGCGGCAGCGCCTGCCCTTCGTGGCGGGCGCACGCCAGAACCAGGTGCGCTCGCTGGCGGCGTGGAACGGTGGGTGGCTGGCCGCCGGGCTCGTCAACGGCCCAGGCACCCATTCGGGCGACCACGATCCGGCGCTGATTTTCGCCGATGGCTACGTGCGCGAAGGGAAGCTGTAGCGTGCCTGCCGCGCCTGCCCGGGCCTCCCTGCCGGCCGCTCAGCCCGGGATGGGTGCACCCGGGTAGAGCCGCGCAAGCACCTGCCGGGTGATCGCGGCCAGCAGTGCCGTGGTGGCGGCGATGTCCGGCTCCTCCTGCTCGCGCAGCGTGCGCCACAAGCCGTTGACGTCCGTCTCGCGCAGGGCAGCGGCCTGCTCCACCTCGTCCTGCCAGAAGGCCGGCGCTTCGCTTTCGACGAAGTTGCCGCGCCCGCGCCCGAAGTGCGCCACGGCCAGGTAGCGCAGGATGTCGGTGACCAGCAGCGTGCGCAGGAATTCGTCGGACAGCGTGATCGACGGCGTGTGGCGGTCGGTACCGGCATTGAAGCCCCACGCCGCGCCGGCGAACGTGAGCGCGCCGATCACGCCGCCCAGCAGCGCGCCCGTGCCCAGCGTGAGCCCGCCGGCGGCCAGGTCGGCGGAAAGGCCGGTCGCGGCGCCGGACACGATCGCGCCCAGCAGCGCGGCCTGCCCCTTCTCGACCGGTGCCTTGACGGTGAAGTTGTTGCTGACGCGGGCATTGATCGTGGTGGCCGCGCTGGCATCGAGCCGGTGCAGCGACAGCAGGCTGACGGTGGCCTGGCCGATGCCGAGGTTGAGGCGCGCGGCCAGCGTGTTCATCGCCCGCTCCTGCCGCTTGCGGTCGTCGCCCTTGCCAATGCCGACCAGCTTCAGCGCGGCGCCCAGCATGCCCTTGTCGACCGTCTCGACCACCTGGCGATCGCGTGCCGCATCGTGCAGCTGCTGCGCGATCACGGCCATCGACTGGTGGAAACGCTGCGCGTTCTGCGCTTCCCATGCGGCCAGCAGGCGGCCGTGCGCCGGCCGTTTGTCTTCCGGCACGAGCCGGCCCAAGGCTTCATAGAACACATGCTCGTGCACCCAGCAGCGGGCAAAGGCGTCGAGTGGCAGCACGTCGCGCACGGCGCCGTAGTGCCGCAGGTGCTCGCGCCAGCGGGCTTGCTCGGCCTGTTCCTCGGGTGCCGGCCGCGGCGGGCCCATCTGGTTGAGCAGCACCAGTACCGGCTTCTCGAGCCATTCGAGGATGCGCATTTCGGACGGCAGGTAGCCCGCATCCTCGGGCCGCTCGGCGGAATTGACCAGGTACAGCACGATGTCGGCATCGTCGCGCGCGGCGCGCAGCGCCTGCTGGCTGAGCCAGAACGGGCGGTCGCGGTAACGGTCGATCACTTCGCGCAGGAACCAGCCGATGGGATTGCCCGACATGGCCAGGCGTTTCATCAGCCGCACCGAATCGCCGAAGCCGGGCGTATCCCACAGCACCAGGCGGTCGCCCTCCTGGGTCGCCTGCAAGGTATGCGATTCGGCGAGTGCCGTCACGTGTGCCGCGTCGCGCACCTCGCCCACGTCCATGCCCAGCAGCGTGCGGGCCAGCGTGGTCTTGCCGTTGTTCGTGTGGGAGATCAGGGCCAACTGGATCGTTGTGCTCATGCCCCCTCCCCCTTGACCTGCGCCGGCGATGCCAGCAGGTTCACCACGGTGGGATCGGCGCCGTGGAACACGCAGAATTCGCGCCACAGTTCGATCCGGTCGCGTACGCGCTGCGGATCGGGCGTGCGCGTGCTGAATGCCGATTCGTCGAGCAATACCGGGATGCGCACGCCGAGCGACCGGGCCGCCTGGGTGATGAAGGCGCCGTGGTTTTCCTTCTCGGGCGTGGCGGCAAGGCTGAACAGCAGCGCCGTCGACGTCACACCGGGATCGCGGGGATCGACCGTGCCCAGCGCGGCCGCGGGATCGGCACTGTACGCAACCGCTGCGAGGAGACGCACGCGGGCGCGCTCGCCCAGCAGTTGCGCGGCCACCGCCTCCAGGCCGCGGGCACGCGCCTCATCGACCGTGAAGCTGTAGGGCAGCACGCGCAGCGTGCCTGCTTCGCCGCCGGCCGCGGTGTGCAACTGGCGGAAGTATGACTGGTCGAGATCGAGGGGGAAGCGCCGCTTCAGCACCGATGCCTTCACCGCCGCGAATGCGGTGAACACGAGGCGCGGCAGGACGACCAGCAGCAGCAGCGTGCCCGCATACAGGTGCACCCAGCGTGCGCCGCTGCTGGCCGCCGCCGGCGCACCGGCAGCATAGTGGAGCGCCTGCACGTCGGCCAGCGTGAAGCCCTGCAGCCCGAACACGGCGATCGCCGGCCAGAACAGGATCGCCAGCAATTCGTGGACCTGCTGGGCGCCGAGGAACGTGCTTTCCCAGCCGGCGCCATATTGCGACAGCATGCCGCGGGCGTACAGCGATGCCAGCGCGCCCACCGCGAACAGCGCGGCGGACAGATGGACCGTGCGCGACAGCCGCGCCCCGTTCAGCCGCGCGCTCAGCTGCGCCCAGTCGGCCATGAACGCGTACAGGCTGGACGACAGCGCATGCGGCATCTTGCGAGGCATGGCGCCCTTGCCCACGGCCAGGTGGCGGATCCAGGCTGCCCGCATGCGCGTGACGCCTGCTTTCGGTATGCACAGCCAGACCAGCATGGCCACGTAGACCAGCAGGTTCCAGGCGATGATCGCCAGCAGCGGCGCGGACAGCAGGTCGACACGGTGTGGATCGGTGATCCGGTCCAGGCCGGCGCCCAGCAAGAGGGCCAGCAGCGGCAGCAGCCAGGCGGTCGCGTGCAGGCCCGGCGCGCGCTTTGCGAACGCGGCAAAAGCGGGGTGCCGCTGCGACAATTTCTTGATGACCTGTTCGGAACGCTGCTGCAGGAAATGCTCGGAAGTCGCCTCGGCCCGGGTTTCCGATGCCTGCCACTGGGCCAGTTCGCGGGCAGTGCGGTTGGCGTAGCGGCGGTCGTCGTCGCTGAGGATTTCACGCTTCTGGTCGGTGGTCTCGATCGCGCGCACGAGAACCACACTGCGGGCCAGCTCTTCGTTCATGGACAATCCTTATTGTTGAATTTGGATTGTAACGCCCATGGCGCGCGGCAGCCGTTCGCTCAACGGCGTTTGCCGGAACGGCGAATTCCTGTTCGGCTGTGTGCACTGGGCATGCGGCTGTGTGCACTGGACGTACGGCTGCCCGGCCTTGGCACGCCTGCCGAGGCCGGGCTGGAGCAGGCCAAGCGGCCACGTGCCGGTACAAGCCCGGCTGGTGGGCATGTACCGATGCGTTCCGCGCGGCCGATCAGCGTTGCTGGATGTTGTCCGTGTGGCTGCTTCCGGCGTCGGACGGTTCTTCGCCTGGATTGCCCTGGCGCTGCTGGTTGTTCGCCGCGCCGGACTGGCGGTTGCCGGATGGCCCCGTCGGCGATTCCTGCGAGCCGGCATGCTGCTTCTGCTCGAGGCCGCCGTAGCCGGACTGCTGCGGCGCGGCCTCGCGGTCCTCGTCGGCACGGGCTTCGTTGCGGACGGCTTTCTGGCGGGCACTCCAGCCCGCTTGCTGGGCTCCTTCGCCGCCACGGCTGCTGCCGACGTTATCATCCAGCGTGCCCTGCAGCGAACCCCGGCTGCGCAGCGATGTGCCCTGCTCCTCTACCGATGCGGACTGCACGTTGGCACTGCCCTTCTGCACCGCACCCGGAGCCCGGGACTGCAGGCTTTCTTCGGCGACCGTATTCAGGTTGGTGGTGGTTTGCGAGCGGACGCGCTTGTCGTCCGCGCTGCCTTTCTTCGACATGATGTACTCCTCCTGTGACGACGCCGGCCGGGCGTCAACACGGGGATGATGCGCCCAGCGTCGACGTGGCTGTATCGGCGCGGGGACCGCCGGCATGTAGGAAGAGACTCACTCGCCGATGACATTCGCCGATGACATTCGCCGATGACATGCGCCGATGACATGCGCGCCCGTCCTGTCATCGCTTTCTGATTTTCAACAGATCGGCGCCGGCTTCGAGGATGTCGAACGGCGCTGCTGCCTGTGGCGCCATCATGCGATCGTCCGGCCCGGGCATGCCGGAGGAGGCGCGCCCGGACGGATCGAAGACCAGGGTTTCCCGCCCCTTCCGGCTGGGCGGGAACGGGAATGTGTCGCGCGGACGGTAGACCTGGATGTCGCCCTCGTCTTCTTCAAACGAGTGGGCCCAGGTCAGTGCCGCGCCCATCATGGGCGGTGATCGTTCCATGGCCGCTCCGTCAGGCGTGCATCGTCAGCGATTGCTGCAGCAGGTCCCTGGCAGTGGTGGCGATCACCGGCGGCTGCGGTGCCGGCGCCGGTGCCGGTGCCGCCAGTCCGCCCTGCTGCCGGGAGCCCGTGCGGAACGCCGAGATCACGCCGCCCATGAACTCGTAGCCGCTGATCGACGGCCCCCAGGCCGCGCCATCCCACCACTTGTGATACAGCGCGCTGTCCGTGCCGGTGACGAACACATCGAGCCGGTTCGGGCCCCACGCCGCCACGCGGGGTGTCGACGTGCAAATGCCGCCCATGTTCTCGTAGCCGGTGAGCGACGGCCCCCAGGCGGCCCCGTCCCACCATTTGTGGTACAGCGCGCTGTCGGTGCCGATCACGAACAGGTCGAGACGGTTCGCCCCCCAGGCCACGGCCTGCGGTGCGCCGACGCAGATGCCACCCAGCCTTTCGAAGCCATCGGCGGACGGTCCCCATGCGGATCCGTCCCACCACTTGTGATACAGCGCGCCATCGGTGCCGGTGACGAACACATCGAGCCGGTCTGGACCCCATGACACGGCGCGCGGGGCGGATGTGCAAATGCCGCCGAGCCGTTCATACCCGGTTAGCGATGGTCCCCAGCCGGCGCCGTCGAACCATTTGTGGTACAGCGCCCGGTCGGTGCCGATGACGAATACGTCCAGCCGGTTCGGGCCCCAGGACACGATTTCCGGCTGGCCGATGCAGGTTCCGCCCATGTCTTCATAGCCGGTGATGGACGGCCCCCAGGCAGCGCCGTCCCACCATTTATGGAACAGTGCCCGGTTGGTGCCCAGCACGAATACATCGAGCCGGTCCGGGCCCCAGGACACGATGCGCGGGTCGCCGGAACATACCCCGCCCATATATTCGTAGTCCGTGATGGACGGGCCCCAGGCAGCGCCATCGAACCACTTGTGATATAGCGCGCTGTCCGTGCCGGTGACGAACACGTCGAGGCGGTTCGGCCCCCACGCCACCGCCTGCGGCACGCTGGTGCAGACACCGCCCATGTGTTCATAGCCCGTCATCGACGGCCCCCAGGCGGAGCCGTCCCACCACTTGTGGTACAGCGCGCGGTCGGTGCCGAGCACGAAGGTGTCGAGCCGGTTCGCCCCCCACGCCACCACCGGCTCGGAGCTGGCGCGGCTGGCGGTGGCAGCGCTGCCGATGCTGGCCCGTACGCCATCCAGGCATGCCTGCATCCGGGCTACCTGGCCGGCGGAGAACATCACCATGGCGCGGTCGTCGACATAATCCATGTAGTTCATGAACATGTCGCCATCCGGACCGTTGTTGCACGAAACATGGGGGAACGTGGGAACCCCAGTATTGCCGCCCGCCTGGTTCGGCGTGTCGGCCACGTTGTCGGAGCCGGAGCAGCCGGTGCCGTCATCGCCCCAGATATGGAAAAGATCGAGCCAGTGGCCGATTTCATGGGTCGTGGTGCGGCCGAGGTTGAATGGTGCCGCCGCGGTACCGTTGGTGCCGAACGCGGATTGCAGGCAAACCACCCCATCGGTACCCGCGGGGCCGCCAGGGAATTGCGCATAACCCAGCAGGCCACCGGCCAACTGGCACACCCAGATGTTCAGGTAACGCTCCGCCGGCCATGCGTCCAGCCCGCCGCTGGCGTTCGACTTGACGGCATCGTTGTCGCTGAACCCCGCTACCGTGGTCTGCCGGCGCTGAATGCCCGAGGTTGGCGCGCCGTTCGGATCGACGGTGGCAAGGAAGAATTCGATGCGGGCATCGGCCGCCAGCGGCAGGAACGGTGCCGGCGTCGAGCTCACATCCGGGTTGGTGCGGCGGAAGTCGCGGTTCAGCACGTCGATCTGGCTGGCGATCTGCGCATCGGAGATGTTTTGCGCGGTGGTATTCCATACCACGTGGACCACCACGGGAATGCGCGTGACGCCGCTGCGTTGCGAGGTCGCGGCACCGGCTTCATAGCGCTGCGCATTGATTTCGATGCGGTCGCGTGCCCGGGCATAATCGGCATTGGTCGACAACAGGCGGCGATGCACGTCCATGGTCGCGCAGCGGCGCACTTGCGGCCGGTTACTGCCGCCGCCCGCCCCGCCGGCGCCACCGGTTCCACCGGATCCGCCGGAACCGCTGTTGCCGCCGGATCCACCCGCGGCTCCTCCCTGGCCGGCGCCGCCGCCGTTCATCGCTCCGCCAGGCATGCCGTCATTACGGCTGTCGGCCCGTTCGGCCATGCCACCGGCCGGCATGCCATCGAGGCTGCCCCGCTTCGATACGCCGGGCATGCCGCGATCGTCCGGATCGGCCAGTCCCTGGGGCGTTTCGCCAGCCATGTAAAAGTGCGCCAGGCCATTGCCTTCGACACCTTGCTCGCCCTTTGCAGCGTTCGGTTCGCTACAGTCGCAGTCGTCGGCCATCGTGTTGCCCGCCTTGCCGGTCATTGCATCGGCCATTGAGTCGGCCATCGGCGCAAGCGTGCCCTTCTGCTGTTTCGCTTTCATTTTATCGCCTCCCTAGTCATGAGTACCGCCGTCGTGCGCAATTCAGGGCGCCCATGCGCCCGCTTCCATTCCTTCATGGGTGGAATCTCTCATTTGATACTAGGTCAAATATTGCGGAGGGCAGCCGCTATCGTCGCCATCGGGGCACATTAATATTGATCCGTAGAGCGGATGGCGATAGCGAAAATGCAATGTGAAGTTGTCGAAGCGAAGCAGATGCGTACCGCTGATGTCATCGCTGGCGTCATCATTGAGGTGTATCGAAGTGGATGCGGATGCGAGGGGAACTTACACGAGTTGATGCTGGCCGGGTCACGCGACGCGGGTGTACTGCATTTCCATGTACTTCACATACTTGCCCTTCGGCCCCGGCGCCTACCATTCCATCGTATGATGGTCTTTGTCGACGATGATGAGCTTCATGGCATAGGGCACTGCCTTGCCTTCCATCGCGTCGGAAGTCATGCCGTTCAACGTCAGCACATTGCCGTCCAGCGTGCCCTGCGAAGTGTTCAGGCTGGAAGTCATCGTATCGATCCAGGTCCGGCATACTTGCTGGTCACATTGTCATAGCCCAGCATGCCCTTGCCGTCGAAGAACTCGCCAGCATAGGTACCGCGATAGGTTTCCTCCAGAAAGCGGTTGCCGAGAATACATTTGCGCTCGCTGGTGCCGCTGGCCGGCTCAGGCGAGAGTTCCTCGGCCGGCTCCTTCCACGGTTCCGCCTACATCCTCAGCGCGACGCTGAACTCGCCGGCAAGACCTCGAGCTTCCGATTAAAGGGCCCGGGCATGGTGGCATGCTTCATCCTGGCGATCACCTCTTGCTGAAATGCCGTTGGCGCGGGCCGCTCTGGCGTGTCCGCAGCTTCCGCCAGGTACGGCAGGTGCACGCTGGCCACGACCAACAGGCCTCGCAAAATACAGTGGCTCTTCATGGACTTCTCCTCTGCAACAGGGGTGATAGTCCATTGTCGGCGGCGGTGTACCGGACTTCAAGCGGCGCCGGTGCTTGTGCCGCCTGGCCGGCCGCCCGATTGCGCCGCCGCCGTCGGCACGGCGCAGCACGACAAGGGCGCTCAATGGACCAGCTCATCCGGCGCTGGAGCTGGCTGTTTGCTGCCGGCTTTCGGTGTTGCCCTGCGCTGCCAGAGCCAGACGACGAGCGCCCCCAGGATTGCGCCAATGCCGGCGACCGGCAGCGGGATCGGCAGGGACTCGGCTTCCGCCACGCTGGCGGGATCGCGCAGCGCTTCCGGGAAAGGTCGTTTCGGGACCGGCACTGTTTTCCAATTGGCCTGTTTTTCCGGCACGCGCGCGCGGAATCATTGAGTGAAAATACTGGCGCCGAGCCTGTTGCACGGCTCGATGGAACCTGCGGAATGCATACTAGGAAAATGGCGTCGACATCGCTCCTGAGCTGCTGCTCGTAACAGGTGAAGACGCGTTGCGTGCCAGTGGCGCCGACGATCCGCAGCAGATCCAGCCCCGCAGCCTCGAACGCGACGACCGGCAGGAGCCGGGTTTGCTCTTCATTCAGGTAATCATAGATGTTGCGGCCATTTCGCAAGCTGCCTTCGCTGGCAGCAGTGTAGGCATATGCGGCAATCGACTTCAGCGGTGCGGTCGCCCCGGTTTCGGAATGCCAACCGAGCGAATCGAACACGTCGATACTGACGCCGGCACAGTTCGCGCTCGCATGGCGGTAGTGAAAATCATGGCGGTAAAGCTGGTTCATCACGCGCTGTACGCCGCCCTGGAAGGCCGCCGCCGTGCGCTCGTTGTTCAGCACCGCGACCAGAATCCAGGACGGACGGTAATATTGCTGCGTAGCCTGACGTCAAAACCGGTGGCAGCCACATATTATTTTGAAATATTTCGATAAACCGGTGACAGACACCTGTTATTTTGAAATGTTTCCCGAAAACTGGTGTTTGGAAGAAGAGACGGGCTACAGGCCGTCTCCGCTGCGCAGGCAAGGAGTAATGCTCCCGAAGTCCCTGCTGCGCCACCGGTTTTCGAGCAACAAAGCTTGAGCTCCAAAGCAAAACCCCGCCAGCACACGCTAGCGGGGGTTTTCTATATAACAGCCTGGCGAGCGACGTCGGGCAGTGCCCGGCGGAGCACTAAAACCCGGGACCTGGAGTCAAGTCCGCAGCGTATTGCAAAGCATGAAGCACAAATGAAAAAAGCCCACCAGATCACTGGTGGGCTTCTCTCGGTATAACAGCCTGACGATAACCTACTTTCACACTGGTTGCAGCACTATCATCGGCGCAAAGTCGTTTCACGGTCCTGTTCGGGATGGGAAGGGGTG
>NZ_JACHXS010000012.1 GCF_014192225.1 Pseudoduganella umbonata
AGCCGAGTTGGTGCTGTTCGACGATTGCACGGCCAGTTCGCGGATACGCTGCAGGATGTCGCCGGACGAGGACAGGGCGCCTTCGGCTGTTTGCGCCATCGACACGCCATCGTTCGCGTTGCGGGTCGCCTGGTTCATGCCGCGGATCTGGGAGTTCATGCGGTCCGAAATCGCCAGGCCGGCCGCGTCGTCTTTTGCGCTGTTGATGCGCAGGCCGGAGGACAGGCGTTGCAGCGACGTGGACAGGGCGCCTTGCGAGCCCGACAGGTTGCGTTGCGAATTCAGGGAAGCGATGTTGGTGTTGATGACCGATGCCATGGTAACTCTCCGATACGGTACTGCTGATTCGGCGCTTTGCTCGTTCCACTTTGGCCCGTCACGCTGTTCTTGTGACGATCAAGCCGCTGTTGTTCCAGATAACGGATGCCATGCGGAAAGCTTTAGGGTTTTTTCCAGGAAATCGAGTTTTTTTGGAGAAATGCCTGCGCGATGCTTACTGTAGAGCAGGAATTGGCGGAAGTTGATAACAAAAGTTGATGACAAAAGCTGCTGACAAAAGAAAAAGCCCGGCATCGCCGGGCTCATCACTACAACCATCCAGGACAGCCGCGGCCTGTCACTCCGCCACGACGACCCGGTTCTTGCCCGTCTTCTTTGCCGTGTACATCGCGCCGTCCGCCCGCTTGACGAGGGCGGCCTGGTCTTCGCCTTGCCGGCGCAGCGCCACGCCGGCGGAAAACGTGATCAGCAGCTTTTCGTTTTCGTGCATGAAGAAATGCCGGGTCAGATCGCGCTGCAGCCGGGTCATGGTGGCAACGGCCGCATCCACCGTGGTCTCCGGCAGCAGGATCAGGAATTCCTCGCCGCCGAAGCGGGCGATCACATCCATCGAGCGCAGGGTTTCCTTGACGACTTTCACCAGGTGCTTCAGGGCGCTGTCGCCGGCGATGTGGCCGTAGGTATCGTTGAGTTTCTTGAAATCGTCCAGGTCCAGCACCGCAACGCACAGCGGCGTGCCGCGCCGGTCGGCGCGCGCCGTTTCGCGCTCGAACACGTCGTCCAGGCCACGACGGTTCAGGCTGCCCGTCAGGCTGTCTTCGCGCACCAGTTCGCTCATGTGCTGCAGTTGCGTTTCCAGCGCCTTGATGCGCTCTTCCGCATCCTGCACTTCCTGCCGTGCGCTGACCATGTTGTCCCGGGCCTGCAGGGCCTCGCTCTGCACCACGCGGGTTTCGTGCAGCACCTCGTCGAGGATCTGGTTCAGCTCGGTAATGTCGTTGGCATGGCTGATCTTTTCCGAATAGGCGCCGATCTTCTGGTGGAAATCGCCGGTGGAGGCGGCGACCTGGCCGAGCCGGTCGATGAAGGTCATCACCATGTTCTTCACAGTGGCCTTGACGTCGGCCACGCTGTGCTTGAGCTGGCTTTGCTTGAAGATCACGTCCTTCAGGCTGCGGGTGGCCGCTTCCAGTGTGCGCGCATCGAGCGGGCCGGCAATCAGCGCCTGCACGGTGTCGACCTGGCCGCGCAGCCAGGAATCGTCGTCCAGTAATTCGCTGACGTTTTCCAGCAGCAGGCGGAACAGGCGCAGCAGCAGTTCCTGCTGCTCGGCCGTGTCGCCGTGCTTGAGCTCGATCTGGTAGCACAGCTGCTTGAGTCGCACGGCAATTTCCGACAGGTCCGCCTCGGTATGGGCTTCCTTCGTGGCGGCGCCCAGCGCTTCCGCTTCGGCCGCCATCGCGGGTGAAGTCGTCAGCAGCGAGGCCACGGCCAGCGTCAGTGTACGGCTGAGCAAGTCACGCAGCAGCCGCGTTTGCTCGCCTTCTTCCATCGGTGCCAGCTCGATGCCGCCGGCTTTCTTCACGGGCCGCTCGGCCAGCTGCGACAACGCCGTGGCATAGGCATCCCAGTCGCGCGTCTTCACGGCGCGGTTGAAGCGGCGGCCGAAATCGGCCAGTTCGCCGGAAGCCTGCTCGGACATCCGCGCGGCAAAACGGCCCAGCACGTTTTCCGGGCCCGGGTCGGCCGGGATCGCCACCACGGGCGCCGCCGCGGGAATACCGGCGATCTCGTTGTAGATGTCGCGATAGGCGTCCGGCGTGGGGGAGATGCGGCGCACCGCCAGGCGGCGAAATGCTTCGCGCGCGATTTCGGCCGGGTTCTGGTCCGCGTGACCTGGGGGTTTGCTCGACATCTGGCGTACAGCCTTTACTATGATTTACCAATAGCCTGGATGTTACGGCAACGATGAAAGTGACGAAACAAGGATCAGCGAGGCTTATTTGCTTTATTTTTAGAACCAGAAGTTGCCGGTTTGCATACGGCTCGACAATCGGCTCATCAAGCTTTCAGCAGGTGAAGCCGTCAGTCAATCAAACCGTTCCGAATCGCGTAGTGCGTCAGTTCGGCGCTGTTCTTCAGTTTCATCTTGACCAGCAGGCGCGACCGGTATTCGCTGACCGTCTTGACCGACAGCGACAGTTCCTTGGCGATTGCGCCCACCGTCATCCCGGAGGCGATCAGCGTCAGCGTCTGGTACTCGCGGTCGGACAGCGTTTCGTGCGGTGCCGCTTCGTGGTCCTCGCCCACGTGGTTGGCCAGTTCCTGGGCCAGCGCGGGGCTGATGTATTTTAACCCGCCAGCGACTTGTCGGATCGCGGTGACCAGTTCCTTGGGAGCGCTCTGCTTGGTCAGATAGCCGGCCGCGCCGGCCTTCAGCGAGCGGATCGCGTACTGGTCCTCGCGGTGCATCGACAGCATCAGCACGGCCAGTTCCGGCTTTTCCTTCTTGATCTGTTTCAGCACCTCGATGCCGCTGCGGTCGGGCATCGAGATATCGAGCAGCACCACGTGGCAGCCCGACTTGCGGAACAGGCGCAGCGCATCGCTGCCGTTTTCCGCCTCGCCGGAGACCACGATGTCGCGGGTATCGGCGAGGATCTGCTTCAGGCCCTCGCGCACGATCGCGTGATCGTCGGCGATGAAAACCTTGATGGCTGCCTTGTCGCTCATGGTACGTCCTGTTTCGTGATTGCAGGCCGAATTGTAGCCGCTTCCAGCCCCTCGTCACCGGCGCGGCGGATCCTGATCGCGACCACGGTGCCGCCGCCCGGCGCGTGGGACAGGTTCAGGGTGCCGCCGAGCGCCCGCGCGCGTTCGGCCATGCCGCGCAAGCCGAACGAGCCCGCCTTGGTGCGGTCGGCGGCACGGATGCCGCGGCCGTTGTCGGTGATCTTCACGTCGACGTGCCGGCGCGTGCTGTGCAGGCGTACCGTCACGCTGGAAGCATGCGCGTGCTTGGCGATATTGGTCAGCGCTTCCTGCACGATACGGAACAGCGCGGTGGCCTGGTCGGAATCGAGTTCGACATCCTTTTCGTTGGTCTGGAACCTGCACGCCAGGCCCGCCTGCACGGCGAATTCCTCGACCTGCCACTCCAGCGCGGCAACCAGGCCGAAGTCGAGGATGGAGGGCCGCAGGTCCAGCGTGATGCGGTGCACCGCATCGATCGTGCGGTCGGCCAGTTCATCGACATAGGCCGCCTTTTCCGCCAGCACGGCGTCGCCGTCGGGCAGCCGGGCCGCCAGCATTGCCAGTGCCATCTTGATGGCGGTGAGGTTGCCGCCCAGGTCGTCATGGATCTCGCGCGCGATACGCGTGCGCTCCTGCTCCTTGACCTTCTCGATGTGCGCGGTCAGCTCCGCGAGCCGGGCGCGGCTGGCACGCACTTCCATCTGCTCCAGCTTGCTCTCGGTGATGTTGGTCATGATGCCTTCCCACTGCACCGCGCCGCCCGGCAGCACGTGCGGCGTGGCGCGCAGGTTGATCCACTTGACATCCTTCCACGCCTCGATCCAGATGCGGCCTTCCCAGTTCCAGCTCCACAGCGTGCCGGCGGACGATGTCATCGAATCCAGGTAGGACTGGCGGTCGTCCGGCAGCACGAGCCGGGCGAACCGTTCCGGGTCGGCCGCCAGTTCGGCCGCCGGCATGCCGAGCAGCGCTTGGCAACCTTCGCTCAGGTAAGGGTACGACACGCGGCCATCGGGCTCGCGGCGGAACTGGTAGACCAGGCCGGGCGTATGCGACACGATCGTGTCGAAACGGGTCTGCGCCTGCTGCAGCGTTTCGGCGGCGGTTTCATCGTCGGCGATCGCCAGCACGCAGTTCCGGTCGCCGTCGCGCACCCCGGCCAGGCGCAGCGACACCCGGTAGCGCGTGCCATCGGCCCGTGCCAATACGGTTTCGACGGCAGCGCCGCTGTCGAGGGCTGCGTCGAACTGCTGGCGGGGCAGGGCGGGTGCGATGGCGGCGAAGTCGTCGCCGGCTCCCTTGCCGGTCTGGCGGCCGGCGGCCGGGTTGACGTCGAGAAGGTGCAGCGTATGCGGATCGATCAGGAAGAGTTGGGAACGGGTGGCTTGCCATACGACGTCGTGGCAGGAATGGACAATGCTCATAAATGTGTACAATCGTTCCGTATTGGCAGGATGATACGGGAAACACCAACCCAATGAACAAAGCATTTGTAAAAGAAACCGAGCAGGACGATGACGACGACGTCCAGCTGGCGCCGCCGATTCCGGCCGGCGCAAAGAACTACATTACCCCGAGCGGCTACCGGCGCATCAAGGACGAGCTGCTGCAGCTGATCGACGTCGACCGGCCCGAGGTGGTCAAGGTGGTGCACTGGGCCGCGTCGAACGGCGACCGCTCGGAAAACGGCGACTATATCTACGGCAAGCGGCGGCTGCGCGAAATCGACCGCCGCATCCGCTTCCTGACGAAACGGCTCGACCTGGCCGAAGTGGTGGACCCCAGCGTGCACCACGGCAGCGACCAGATCTTCTTCGGCGCCACCGTCACCTACAGCAACCAGGACGGCGTGGAAAACACGATCACGATCGTTGGCATCGACGAATTCGACCCGCTGAAGGGCAAGGTCAGCTGGATCTCCCCCATCGCCCGCACGATCACCAAGGCACGCGAAGGCGATACCGTCACGCTGCATACGCCGACCGGGACCGAGGAGCTGGAGATTCTGGAAGTGAGTTACCCGGCACCTGAATAAAAAATAGGGACGGACCCTGTTTTTCAGGAAATTTCTTCAAAAACAGGGTCCGTCCCTATTTTCAGGGTCCGTCCCTATTTTCACGTCCAAAAACAGGGTCCGTCCCTATTTTCAGGGTCCGTCCCTATTTTCACGTCTGGTTTGCTGAGGCGGCTCAGCTCCTGCAGACCGTATGAGTGGCAAAGTCTGGCGACTTACACAACGGAGTTGTCATGCCACGCCGCGCCCGCCTGCTTCTGCCTGCAGTTCCTCTTCATATCACCCAGCGAGGACACAATCGGCAGCCATGTTTCCATCTCGATGATGACTACCGTGCTTATCTCTACTGCATGCGCAAGAATGTCGAACTGATGGATATTTCGGTGCATGCATATGTTTTGATGACCAATCATGTGCATCTGCTCATCTCATTCGAGCAACCGGATACGGTGGGCGACTTCATGAAGGCCCTCGCTCAGCACCACACCCAATACCTGAACGAGCGGCTGAAACGCACAGGCACGGTCTGGGAAGGCCGCTTCAAGTCGTGCCCGGTGCCAACGGAAAAATACCTGATCATTTGTCAGCAGTACGTCGAGCTAAATCCTGTCCGTGCAGCAATGGTCAACAGCGTTGCCCAGTACCCATGGTCCAGCTACCGCGAGAATGCGGGCTTGCGTCATGATGAGCTGGTCCGGCCACATCAGTTGTACCTGGATTTTGGGAGCACCGTGCAGACAAGGGCGGAGTACTACCGAGGGCTGTTCAATAACACGGATGACCGGCTGTTCGACGATATTCGAAAAGCCACAGCCGCCGACGCCATTCCCGGATTACCTCCCCCATTACGAGGACGGCCTCGAAAACAATAAAGACAAAATAAATAGGGACGGACCCTGTTTTCCAGGAAATTTCCTGAAAAACAGGGTCCGTCCCTATTTTTACACCAAGCCGACGCCGGCGAGTTATCCCCGCTCGCGAGAAACCCGGTTCACGCCAGTCACCTTGCGCACATTGCGCAGCAGCCCGGCCAGGTGCACCCGGTCCTTCACCTGGATGGTAAAGCGCAGCTGGTGCAGCACGTGGTCGTTGTCCTCGTCCATGCCGACGAAGGTGATGTTGCCGTCGCATTCGCCGATCTCTGCCGCCACGCGCGCGAGGATGCCTTTTTCGTTGTTGATCAAGAGGCGGATGCGGCTGTCGAAGCGGCGGTTCAGTTCCGTGCCCCATTTCACCGCGATCCAGCGATCCGGTTCCTTCTGGCGCTGGCGCCGCGCCACGCTGCAGTCGGAGGTATGGACCTGCAGGCCCTGGTCGCGCCGCAACTGGCCGATGATCTGGTCGCCCGGGATCGGCAGGCAGCACGGTGCCAGCTGCACGGATACGCCTTCGCTGCCGTAGATCGTGACCGGGTCCAGGTCGGCCGCCGAGTTGTGGTCGATCGGCACCGAGGCGGACTCGCCGCCCAGCAGGCCGAAGATGTGCCGTGCCACGAGCGCGGCCATGCGCTTGCCGATGCCGATGTCGGCATGCAGCTCGTCCATCGACTTGGCCGACGATTCGTTCAGCAGGCGCTCCACGAGCGGTTCCGGCAAGTCCGGCGAGATGCTGATGCCGGCCAGCGCCTGCTGCAGCAGTTGCCGGCCCAGCCCGATCGATTCGGGCAGGTTGATGGTGCGCAGGTGATGGCGGATCGCCGAGCGCGCCTTGCCGGTGCGGACGAACGACAGCCAGCTGGGACTCGGCCGCGAGTTCGGGTCGGTCACCACTTCGACGATGTCGCCGTTGCGCAGTTCGGCGCGCAGCGGCGCGGGTTCGCCGTTGATCGTGACGGAAACCGTATGGTCGCCGATGCCCGTGTGGATCGCATACGCGAAATCGATCGGCGTGGCGCCACGCGGCATGGCGATGATCTTCGACTTCGGCGTGAATACATACACGGAGTCGGGGAACAGGTCGACCTTCACGTGTTCGAGGAACTCGGCCGAGTCGCCCGTCTGCTGCTGGATGTCGAGCAGCGACTGCAGCCACGCATGGGTGCGCTGCTGCATGTCGGACATGTTGGCGTCGCTGTTCTTGTACAGCCAGTGCGCCGCCACGCCGGACTCGGCGGTGCGATGCATTTCCTGCGTGCGGATCTGGAATTCCACCGGCGTGCCGTACGGACCGATCAGCGTGGTGTGCAGCGACTGGTAGCCATTCAGCTTGCGGATGGCGATATAGTCCTTGAACTTGCCCGGCATCGGCTTGTACAGCGAATGCAGCGTGCCCAGCGCCACGTAACAGTTCGGGAAGCTGTCGACGACGACGCGGAAGCCGTACACGTCGAGCACCTGCGAGAACGTCAGGTGCTTCGAGCGCATCTTCTTGTAGATGCCGTACAGCGTTTTTTCGCGGCCATACACTTCGGCGTGGATGCCGGCCATGCCGAGAGTGTTCTTTACCGAATCGAGGATCTTGCCAACCACTTCGCGCCGGTTGCCGCGCGCGGCCTTCACGGCCTTCGCCAGCACGTGGTAGCGCAGCGGATAGAGATGCGAGAACGACAGGTCCTGCAGCTCGCGGTAGATGTTGTTCAGGCCGAGGCGGTGCGCTATCGGCACGTAGACTTCCATCGTCTCCTTGGCGATGCGCTGCTTCTTGGCGGGCGCCATCACGTCCAGCGTGCGCATGTTGTGCAGCCGGTCGGCCAGCTTGATCAGGATGACGCGGACATCCGACGCCATCGCCAGCAGCATCTTGCGGAAGTTTTCCGCCTGGGCTTCGATCTGGCTCTGGAATTCGATCTTTTCCAGCTTCGACAGGCCGTCGACGAGTTGCGCGACCGGCGCGCCGAAGCGCTCGATCAGCTCTTCCTTCTTGACGTCCTGGTCTTCCATCACGTCATGCAGCAGCGCCGCCATCAGCGCCTGGGCATCGAGCTTCCAGTCGGCGCAGATCTCGGCCACCGCGATCGGGTGCGAAATATACGGCTCGCCCGACTTGCGCACCTGGCCCAGGTGCATCTCGTCCGAGAACCGGTAGGCTTCCTTGACCTTCTTCAGGTCGGCCTCGGTCATGTACTCGGCAAGTTTTTCGGTCAGGTGGCTGATCGTGGCAACGCCCGCGGGCGTCATCGGCGCGGCGAGGGGAGACGTGGAAATGGCAGGGGGCTGGCCGGCATCGGCGTCCGGCCGGGCGGCCGAACGGCGGCCCCGCGAAGCGGGGCGTTCAGTGATGCCGGATTCAGTGGAGTTCAGGTTCATGGTGTTCGCAGTGTAATTCAACTGGTGAACCTGTGGCGGTGCGGTGAATCCGGGGTGCCAAATTACATCGGAACCTTTTTCAGCATCTCGATGCCGACCTTGCCGGCAGCGATCTCGCGCAGTGCGAGCACGGTCGGCTTGTCCTTGGCTTCCACCTTCGGGGTGTGGCCTTGCAGCAGTTGACGGGCGCGGTAGGTTGCGGCCAGGGTCAGCTGGAAGCGGTTCGGCACATTCTGCAGGCAATCTTCGATCGTAATACGGGCCATGGTAACTCCTGGACAAATTCTGGAAAGGATGAATCGGTAAACGCTGTCTGTCAACGCGGTGTTGAAAACGTCTGGAACATGCGTTCTGGAAACTGTAAGTCGTGCTGATTATCGCGCTGAAATCGTGCTGAATCGTGCTGTTATGCGTACTGGTCGCCGTGCGGATGACTTTGTTGTTATCCGTGCTGCTCGGCGTGAATACCCAACTGGGCAAACAGCGATGCATTGCGGGCCGCCTGTTGCGCAAACCGGCAACGGGCCGATCGGACGATCGCGCTCAGCTCAAGCAAGGCGACCGGAAACTCTTCATTGATAATAGCATACTCGAACTCGGGAGCGTGGGCGATTTCGCCGCCGGCCGCCAGCAGGCGCCGCGTGATCACATGCGGTTCGTCCTGGCCGCGCTTGTGCAGCCGTTCCTCGAGTGCCGCGATGGATGGCGGCAGGATGAAGATGCCGGCCGCCTGGGGGAACTGCTTCTTCACCTGGCGCGCACCCTGCCAGTCGATTTCGAGCAGGATGTCGGTACCGGCCCGCATCTGTTCCTCGACGAACAGGCGCGACGTTCCATAGTAATTGCCGTGCACTTCAGCCCATTCGAGGAACTCGCCGGCATCGGCGCGGGCAATGAAATCCTCGGTGGTCGTGAAGAAATACTCACGGCCATGTTCCTCACCCGGACGCGGTGGCCGCGTCGTCGTCGAAATCGACAGCTTGATCGCCGGCTCCTGCGCCAGCAGCGCATTGACCAGGGTGGACTTGCCGGCGCCGGAGGGGGCCGCAACCATGAACAGGCTGCCGGAGAAGTGTTGATTCATGTTCAATTCCGATTCGCGGGCAATGGCCCAAAAGGCGTATTTTACCAAGGGCAATCGATATTTTCACCTGCCCGCGATGTGCTGAGCTTCTTACTCCAGGTTCTGCACCTGTTCGCGCATCTGTTCGATCAGCAGCTTCAATTCCATCGACGCGTCCGCCAGCTCCTTGACGGAGGCTTTCGCGCCCAGCGTGTTGGCTTCGCGATTGAGCTCCTGCATCATGAAATCCAGCCGTTTGCCGACCTGGCCGCCTTTTTTCAGGATGTGCCGCGTTTCGGAAAGGTGCGCGGAGAGCCGGCCCAGTTCCTCGGCCACGTCGATGCGGATGCCATACAGGATCACTTCCTGGCGAATGCGTTCCATCGCATCCTGGCGCGACAGCGCCGCGTTCGATCCCTGCGAGGCCAGGCCCAGCGCTTCCTGCATGCGCTCGATCGCCTTCTGCTGGAAAGCCGCCACCACCTGCGGGATCAGCGGCGTGATGCGCCTGACGATGCCTTCCATCGCCTCGATGCGCGAGACCAGCATCGCTTCCAGTGCAGCGCCTTCGCGCTGGCGGCTGCCGACGAAGGCTTCGACCGTTTTCGCCATCAGCGAGGCCACGTCGGCCTGCAGCGTTTCCTGGCCGATCTGGGCTTCCTCGACGACGCCCGGCCAGCGCAGCAGTTCGGCCACCGACATCGCGTGTGCGCCGGCGAAGTGCGTGGTGACTTCGTTCTGCAGGCGCGCCAGTTCATTAAGCAGCGCAATATTCAACGCCTGGGTGCCGGCACCGGCGGCCTTGCGGCCGAAACTCAACCTGATTTCCACCTTGCCGCGCGTGATGGCGGCCATGATCGCCGCGCGCAGGTCGGGTTCGAGCGCGCGCAAATCATCGTTGATGCGGAATTGAAGGTCGAGAAAACGGGAATTGACGCTCTTGATTTCAATGGTCAGAGTTCCCGCCGCGCTTTCGCTGGTGGCAACCGCGTAGCCCGTCATGCTGGAAATGCTCAATGGATATCCCCGATTTGGTCTTTACAAATGCCTGGTTTTGTCCACACAATCCGGTCTGGTGGCGTCGTTGAGGCGAGGAAATGCATGGCTGCACAAAACAACGTCCCGTTGCCGGATGGGCTGGAATTGGCTGGATACCGCATTGTAAAGAAAATTGCGTCCGGCGGGTTCAGTATCGTCTACCTTGCCTATGACGGCGAGGGCAATGCGGTCGCCATCAAGGAATATTTACCAAGCGCATTGGCATTGCGTCAAGAGGGAGAACTGGCGCCTGTCGTTTCACCGGCAAATCTGCCGGTGTTCCGGCTCGGGCTGAAATGTTTTTTCGAAGAGGGCCGGGCACTGGCGAAAATCGCCCATCCCAATGTGGTGCGGGTACTGAATTTCTTCCGCGCGCACGATACCGTGTACATGGTAATGGCGTATGAATCCGGCCACACTTTGCAGGACCAAATCTCGCGGCAGCGCGCGAAAGGCGGGCAAATCGGCCCCGCATTTATCCGCCAGGTTTTCATCCAGGTATTGAAGGGATTGCGCGAAGTGCATGCCAATGGTTTGCTGCACCTCGATTTAAAGCCGGCCAATATATACCTGCGCGGCGACGGCACACCGCTGCTGCTCGATTTCGGCGCGGCGCGCCGCACCATCGATTCCGGCGCGCTGACACTGACGCCGATGTACACCCCCGGCTTTGCCGCGCCCGAACTGACGATCAAGACATCGCCGCTGGGTCCATGGACCGACGCCTACGGCATCGGCGCCGCGATGTACGCCTGCATGGCCGGTGCGCCGCCGCAGCCGGCGGAAGAGCGGCGCAAGGCGGACCGCATGGAACATCGTTTCGCCGAACTGGCCGGACGCTATCCGGCGGAACTGGTCGCGCTGGTGCGCCGCGCGCTGGCGTCCGACCCGCTGGACCGCCCGCAAAGCCTGTTTGAAATGCAGAAGGCATTGCAGGCGCTGGAAACGGAGCCGCCCCCACCGGTGTTCCCGGCCCCGGCGGGCACGTTCGCCCGGCTGCGCACGCTGGCGCGCCGCCTGCGGGCCCGGCGCCGCGGCGAACCTGCCGATACCGTGCAGGGATAGGGCGCCATGCGATTTTCCGTGTATCAGGAAAGCCACATCGGTGGGCGCGGCATGAACCAGGACCGGATGGGCTACAGCTACACCCGCGATGCGCTGCTGCTGGTCCTGGCGGACGGCATGGGTGGCCATCCGCGCGGCGAAGTGGCTGCCACGATCGCGCTGCAAACGATTTCCGCGCTGTTCCAGCAGCAGGCCGATCCTTATGTAAAGGGGCCGGCGCGCTTCCTGGAAGATGCGTGCCATGCGGCGCACCGCGAAATCCACCGCCATGCCGCGGCGCACGGCATGGAAACGCCCCGTACCACGATTGTCGCGTGCATCGTGCAGCACAACACGGCCACCTGGGCGCACTGCGGCGACTCGCGGCTGTACCTGCTGCGCGGCGGCAGCATCCTGGCCCGCACGCGCGACCATTCGCACATCGAGAAAATGATCGATGCCGGCCGCGTGCCGGAATCGGCACGCCATACGCATCCGGACCGCAACAAGCTGTACAACTGCCTGGGCGCGGATACCGCGCCAAGGGTCGAGCTGTCGCGGCAGGCCCATCTGGTGAGTGGTGACGTGATGCTATTATGTTCGGATGGCCTGTGGGCCGTGCTGCCGGAGCAGGAACTGGTGGCCGCGCTGTCCACCAGCCCCGTCGAGCGCGCCATGCCGGGCCTGTTGCGCCATGCGCTGCGCGTCGCCGGCGCCGGCAGCGACAACGTCACCGGCCTGGCGATCGCCTGGCAGGAGCCGGACGATACTGGGGGCGACGCACGGGCCGACGCGCGGGCCTCCGCCGGGTCGACGATGGTCTTCACCGAATCGCTGGCCAGCGGCGGGCTCGGTACCACGATCGCGCCCGCGGATCCGTTCGACGAAGCCGAAATCGACCGGGCCATTGCCGAGATCCGCCTGGCGATCGAAAAATCCTCGCAGTTACTCAAATAATCTCTCAAACAGAAAGCGATACCAGCGTCCATGACCATTGACACCCGCCCGAGCGGCCGCGCCGTCGACCAGTTGCGCACCGTGCGCCTGACACGCCAGTACACCAAGCATGCCGAAGGTTCGGTGCTGATCGAATGCGGCGACACCAAGGTGATCTGCACCGCCAGCATCGAGGAAAAAGTGCCGGGCTTCCTGAAGGGCAAAGGGCAGGGCTGGCTGACGGCCGAATACGGCATGCTGCCGCGCTCGACGCACTCGCGCATGGACCGCGAAGCCGCCCGCGGCAAGCAAAGCGGCCGCACGCAGGAGATCCAGCGGCTGATCGGCCGCTCGCTGCGCGCCGCGTTCGACCTGCAAGGCTTCGGCGAGCGCACGCTGCACCTGGACTGCGACGTGATCCAGGCCGACGGCGGCACCCGCACCGCATCGATCACCGGCGCAATGGTTGCCGCCTACGACGCGTTCGCCAAGCTGGTGGAGAAGGGCGCGATCCCTGCCGTTCCAGTGAAGCATTTCGTCGCCGCGATTTCCGTCGGCGTGTTCCAGGGCACCCCGGTGCTCGACCTGGACTACCTGGAAGATTCCGCCTGCGATACCGACATGAACGTGATTATGACGGACGCCGGCCACTTCGTCGAAGTGCAGGGCACCGCCGAGGGCGCCGCCTTCGACCGCGCCACGATGAACCGGCTGCTCGACCTGGCCGACGCCGGCATCGCCGACCTGATCCGGCTGCAGAAGCGCGAACTGGGGCTGGCGGGGTAAAATAGTTGCCCGAAAACCGGTGACAGGCACCATTTTTTGAGAAACATTTCAAAATAATAGGTGCCTGTCACCGGTTTTTTTGCAACAAACGACATCTTGACCATGACCCAGAAACTCATCCTCGCCTCGAACAACGCGGGCAAACTGAAGGAATTCAACGCGCTGCTGTCCACCGTCGGCTTCGAAGTGCATGCGCAGGGCGAATTCAACGTGCCGGAAGCGGACGAGCCGTTCCACACCTTCGTCGAGAACGCGCTGCAGAAGGCGCGCCATGCATCGCGGCTGACCGGGCTGCCGGCGCTGGCCGACGATTCGGGCGTCTGCGTCAACGCGCTCGGCGGCGCACCCGGCGTCTACTCGGCGCGCTATGCGGGCGAGCCGAAGTCCGACGCCGCCAACAACGCGAAGCTGGTCGCCGACCTGGCGCAGCATGACGACAAGTCGGCGTATTACTACTGCGTGCTGGTGTTCGTGCGCCATGCCGACGATCCGCAGCCCGTGATTGCCGACGGCGTCTGGCGCGGCGTGATCCAGGCCGAACCGCGCGGCGAGGGCGGCTTCGGCTACGATCCGCACTTTTATATCCCCGAGCTGGGCAAGACCACCGCGGAGCTGGCGCCGGACGAGAAGAACCGCCTGTCGCACCGCGGCCAGGCACTGCGCGCACTGATAGAAAAGCTGAAATGATTCCCATCAAACCCGTCGGCGCGGGTGCCGGCAAGAGCACCACGCCGGCGCGCACCATCGATGCCGCGGCCGGCGTGGCCGCGCAGTACCTGCAGCCGGGCGCGCTGAACCTGGCCGCGCTGCCGCCGCTGTCGCTGTACATCCACTGGCCGTGGTGCGTGCGCAAATGCCCGTACTGCGACTTCAATTCGCACGAAGCCAAGGGCGAGGTACCGGAAAAACAGTACCTCGATGCGTTGCGCCTGGACCTCGAAATGGCGCTGCCGCTGATCTGGGGCCGCAAGATCCATACGGTGTTCATCGGTGGCGGTACGCCGAGCCTGATGTCCGCCGCGGGCCTTGATCGGCTGCTGTCCGACCTGCGCACCCTGCTGCCGCTGGACGGCGATGCCGAGATCACGATGGAAGCCAACCCCGGCACCTTCGAGGTGGAGAAATTCCGCAGCTACCGGGCCAGCGGCATCAACCGCCTGTCGATCGGCATCCAGAGCTTCAACGCGCGGCACCTGCAGGCGCTGGGCCGCATCCACGACGACGGCGAAGCGCGCCGCGCGGTCGACATCGCGCACGCCACCTTCGACAACTTCAACCTCGACCTGATGTACGCGCTGCCGTCGCAAACGCTGGACGAGGCCCGCGCGGACCTGGCCACGGCGCTGGCGTTCCAGCCGCCGCACCTGTCGCTGTACCACCTGACGATGGAACCGAACACGGTGTTCGCCAAGTACCCGCCCGAACTGCCGGACGACGACACCAGCGCCGACATGCAGGACCTGGTCGCCGAGATGACCGGCGCGGCGGGTTATGGCCACTATGAGGTATCGGCCTACGCGCGGCCTGGCCACCGGGCCAAGCACAACCTGAACTACTGGCAGTTCGGCGACTATCTCGGCATCGGCGCCGGCGCCCACTCGAAGCTGTCGTTCCCGCACCGCGTGCTGCGGCAGGCGCGCTACAAGCAGCCGAAGTCGTACATGGAGCAGATGGCGAACGGCACACCGATACAGGAAGAAAATGAAATCGCCCGCGACGAGATGGGCTTCGAGTTCATGCTCAATGCGCTGCGCCTGCAAGATGGCTTCGCGCCCAACCTGTTTTCCGAACGCACCGGGCTGGCGCTGAACACGATCGAGAAGCAGCTCAATGCGGCCGAAGCAAAAGGCCTGATCTACCGCGACCACGCCATCATCCGCCCGACCGAACTGGGCCACCGCTTCCTGAACGACTTGCAGCAGATCTTCCTCGGCTGACGGGGAAGCAGGGGGCGGCCACGGGACCGCGCCCGGCGGAGTCAGAACGACGCAGCCATCTTCATATCCGGCTTTTCGGCCCACCTGGCCAGCGCTTCGGCCATCCGTTCGCTTTCGCCGATCGCCCGCGTCCAGTCGCGGATGCGGGCGGCATGGTCCTGGCCGTAATGCTTGAAGTCGTTACGGTCCGGCAGCTTGCGGTTCGGCAGCCGGGCCACGAACGATGGCGAAGGGGAGACCAGGATCACGTTGTCGAGGGCGAGGTCGCCGGACTGCGCGCGGGCGCGGCGCCATGGCAGCGACTTGTCGAGCCAGCCGGGCACGATGTAGTCGCTGAAGTGCGGATACAGCACCAGGCCTGGGTCGCGCTGGTACGGCAGGTGCAGGTGGTAGTCGACCAGGCCGCCGTCCCAGTAGGTGCCGGGCGGCGCGCCGGGAATATCGCGCACGGCTTCGAGCACGAGGGGAATCGAGCCCGAGGCCAGCAGCGCGGCGCGCAGGTTGGCGGCGCCAAGGCCGACAAAGTGCGACGTGAACGCATCGAAGCGTTCGCGCAGCCAGGCGCCATCGTCGCGTGCATCGTGGAACAGCACGCGCTCCATGCCGCGCGCCAGCTGGCTGCGCGACACGGCATTGCCGGCCGCGGCGCGGAGGAAACCGGCCAGTTCGCGCCAGCGCACGCCGGCGGTGCCGGCCAGCGGCCCGATGCCGCGCGCGGTAATCACGGTCAGGCGATGGTGCGGGTGAGCGAGCACCTCGTCGCCATGTCCGCCCAGTACTTCCTCCAGCAGGCCGCGCACCGTGCGCGAGACATGGGCGGCGTCCACTTTGGCGGGATAGGTCTGGTGCGTGTAATGGTAAGCCAGCCGCTTGTGCGCGGCCACCGGATCGGCGAATGCCATCGCGGCCATCCGCCAGGCGCCGATCGATGCGCCGATCAGCCGCCGCTCGCGTGGCGCGCGGGGCAGCCAGTCGCCGGACAGCCAGGTGTCGATGCCGTTCAGGATCAGGCCTTTCGGCCCGCCCGCCGCGGCGGGGATGATGGCGATGTCGGCGGGTTGCAGGCCTTCGGCGGTGATGCGCCGGCGGGCACGGGCGCCGAGGCGGATGATGATGGGTGAGTCCATGTTGAGATAAAGGAAAACCGGTGACAGGCTCCTATTATCAGGAAATATTGCAAGGAAACCGGTGACAGGCTCCTATTATCAGGAAATATTGCAAAAGAATCGGAGCCTGTCACCGGTTTTGAGGAGTCATGTTCCCTGAGCCCAGTCCTTCGCCACCGCTACCGGGGCAACGAATGTTCCCAAATAATTGGAGCCTGTCACCGGTTTTCGGGGTGCGGAAGTGTCGTTAACGCAGCCCGCCTCCCAGCGCCCGATACAGGTCGATGGCGCTGGTGGTGCGCAGCAGCCGCGCCTGTACCAGCTCCTGCTCGGCCGAAAACAGTTCGCGCTGGGCGTCGAGCACGTCCAGCGAACTGGCCACGCCGTTCTCGAAGCGCAGCGTGAGCAGCCGCAGCCGCTCGGCCTGGGCATCCTGGATGGCCCGCTGGGCGGCCACCTGGTCGCCCAGGTAGCTGCGCGCGGCCAGCGCATCGGCCACTTCGCGGAACGCGGCCTGGATCGTGCGTTCGTAGTCGGCCACGGCGATGTTCCTGCGCACCTCCGAGAGTGTCAGGTTGGCGCGGTTGCGGCCGGCGTCGAAGATCGGCAGGGTCAGCTGCGGCACGAACGACCAGGTGTCGTTGCCGCCGTCGAACAGCTGCGAGAATTCCGGGCTGGCGCTGCCGATCGCCGCCGTCAGCGAAATGCGCGGGAAGAACGCGGCGCGCGCCGCACCGATGTTGGCATTGGCCGCGACCAGCCGCTGCTCGGCGGCGCGGATGTCCGGCCGGCGCGTGATCAGGTCGGACGGCAGGCCGGCCGGCACGGCGCTCATCGCATCGATCTGCGCATCGTCGGCCATCGGCGCGGCAGCATTGGCCGATGCATCGGCCGGCTGCACCTGCGGCGCGCCTACCAGCAAGGCCAGCGCGTTGGCGGCCTGTGCCCGCTGCCGGGCCAGCGCCAGCGCCGCCGCGCGCGCCGTTTCCATCAGCGTTTCGTTGGAGCGCAGGTCGAGCAGCGACGAGGCACCGGCATCGAGCCTTTGCTGCGTCAGCTCGAAGGTGCGGCGGCGCGCCTCGTACGTGCGCTGCGCCAGCGCCAGTTGCTCGGCGAAGGCCCGCTCCGTGAAATACGCCTTGGCCACTTCGGCCGCAAGGCTGATCTGCGCCGCCTGCCGCGCCTCGTCGGTGGCCAGATACGTGGCCAGCGCCGCTTCCGACAGGCTGCGCACGCGGCCAAAGAAATCCAGTTCGAACGACGATAAAGACAGGCCGGCATCGAAGCGCTCGCCGATCGATGGCTGGCCGGTGGCGGGGTTCAGGAATCCCGGCGTGCGCGCCCGCGTGCCGGACAGCGCGGCATTCACGTTCGGCAGCCGGTCGGCCCGCGTCACGCGGTAGGCGGCGCGCGCTTCCTCGATGCGCAGCGCGGCCGTGCGCAGGTCGCGGTTGTTGTCCAGCGCCGTGGCGATCAGCGCCTGCAGCCGCCCGTCGGGGAAGAATTCGCGCCAGCCCGTATCGACGGCGCTCTTCGCATCGGCCGTGGCCGGCGGCGCACCCTTGCCATCCGCGACGGCCGGCGAAGCTGGGAAATCGGCGGCAACCGGCGCGGCCGGGCGCTCGTACTTCGGCGCCAGCGAACACGCCGGCAACAGGGTTGACAATGCGCCGGCGGCCAGCAGGGCCCCGGCGGTGCGGGTCGGGAACAGCTTCATTGCTTGGTCTCCGGCAGGTCCATTTCATGCGCGGCGAGGCGGCGCTGCCGCTCGCTGCCCTTGAAGATGCGGCGAATCACGACGAAGAAGACGGGAACCAGGAACACCGCCAGCACGGTGGCCGTGATCATGCCGCCCATCACCCCGGTGCCGATGGCCCGCTGGCTGGCCGAACCGGCGCCGCTGGCCACCACCAGCGGCAGCACGCCCAGGATGAACGCCAGCGACGTCATGATGATCGGCCGGAAGCGCAGGTGCACCGCCTCCAGCGTGGCCTCGGTCAGTCCCATGCCCTGCGCCTGCAGGTCCTTGGCGAATTCGATGATCAGGATGGCGTTCTTCGCCGACAGCCCGATGATGGCGATCAGGCCCACCTTGAAGTACACGTCGTTCGGCAGGTCGCGCAGGTGGGCGCCGAGCAGCGCGCCCAGCACGCCCAGCGGCACCACCAGCAGCACGGCGATCGGGATCGATTCGCTTTCGTACAGCGCCGCCAGCACGAGGAAGGCGGCCAGCAGCGACAGCGCGAACAGCATCGGCGCCTGCGCGCCGGAGGTGCGCTCTTCCAGCGACTGGCCGGTCCAGTCGATGCCGAAGCCGGGCGGCAGCTGCGCGGCCAGCCGTTCCAGCTCAACCATCGCATCGCCGGTGCTGTAGCCCGGCGCGGCATTGCCGGTCAGCTTGATCGCCGGGTAGCCGTTGTAGCGCACCAGCTGCACCGGGCCGTTGATCCAGCGCGTGGTGGCGAAGGCGGAGAAGGGCACCATGTTGCCGCTCGTGCCGGAACGCACGTTCAGGCGCAGGATGTCTTCCGGCTGCATGCGCCGGTTCTGCTCGGCCTGCACGATCACGCGCTGCTGGCGGTTGTTGCTGTTGAAGTCATTCACGTACGACGAACCCAGCCCGGCGGACAGCGTGGTGTTGATGTCGGCGAACGAAAGGCCCAGCGCCTGCGCCTTCTCGCGGTCGATGTCCACCTGCAGCTGCGGCGCGTCTTCCAGCCCCTCCGGCCGCACGCCGCTGAGCACCTTGCTCTTGCCGGCCATGTCCAGCAGCTGGTTGCGGGCATTCATCAGCGCTTCATGGCCCAGCGAGCTGCGGTCCTGCAGCCGCGCGGTGATGCCGGTGGCGTTGCCCAGTTCGCGGATCGGCGGCGGCGAAAGCGGGAACACGATCGCATCGGCGATGCCGGACAGCGCGCCGAATGCGCGCCCGGCCAGCGCATCGGCCGACTGGTCCTTGCCCCGCTCGCTCCAGTCCTTCAGCGGCACGAACACCAGGCCGGCGTTCTGGCCGTTGCCCGAGAATGAAAAGCCGGCCACCGCGATGGTGCGCGCCACTTCCGGCTGCTGGCGGAAATACGCATCCACTTTCGCCAGCACCGCGTCGGTACGCGAGCGCGAGGCGCCCGGCGGCAGCTGCACGTTGGTGATGATGTAGCCCTGGTCTTCGTTCGGCAGGAACGACGACGGCAGCCGTACGTACAGCCATGCCACCAGTGCCAGCAGCAAGGCGAAGACCAGCATCCAGCGCCCGGTGCTGGCGATGATCTTCGCCACCATGCCCTGGTAGCCCGTCGCGGTTTTCGCGAACGTGCGGTTGAACCAGCCGAAGAAGCCGCGCTTTTCCACGTGGTGGCCTTTCTCGACGGGTTTCAGCATCGTGGCGCACAGCGCCGGCGTCAAGGTCAGCGCCATCAGCGCCGAGAACGCCATCGCGGCCACCATCGACAGCGAGAACTGCCGGTAGATGGCGCCCACCGCGCCACCGAAGAAGGCCATCGGCACGAATACGGCGATCAGCACCAGCGTGATGCCGATGATCGCGCCGGTGATCTGCGTCATCGCCTTGCGCGTGGCCTCGCGGGGCGACAGGCCTTCCTCGCTCATGATGCGTTCGACGTTTTCGACCACCACGATGGCATCGTCGACCAGGATGCCGATCGCCAGCACCATGCCGAACATGGTCAGCACGTTGATCGAGAAGCCGGCCATCTGCATCACGGCAAAGGTGCCCATCAGCGCGACCGGCACCACGATGGTGGGGATGATCGTGTAGCGGAAATTCTGCAGGAACACGTACATCACGATGAACACCAGCAGCACCGCCTCCAGCAGCGTCTTGACCACTTCCTCGATCGAGATGCGCACGAAGGTCGACGTGTCGTAGGGCACCGTGTATTTCAGGCCGGGCGGGAAGAATTTCTGCAGCTCCTCCATCTTGGCCTTCACCAGGTCCGCCGTGGCCAGCGCGTTGCCGGTCAGCGACTGCTGCACGGCGATGGCCACGAACGGCTGGCCATTCAGGCGCGCGCTGATGTTGTAGCTGGAACCGCCCAGTTCCAGGCGAGCCACGTCGCCCAGGCGCACCGTCGAGCCGTCCGGATTGGCGCGCAGCACCACCCTGGAAAACTGCTCGATCGACGTCAGCTGGCCTGTCACCACCACCGGCGCCTGGTACGTCTGCGTGGTCGGATTCGGCAGGTCGCCGATCGTGCCGGACGTGACCTGCGCATTCTGCGCGCGGATCGCCGCCGTCACGTCGCCCATGTTCAGCTTGAAACCGGTGAGCTTGTTCGGATCGACCCACACGCGCAGCGCGCGCTCGGAACCGAACAGCTGGGCCTGGCCCACGCCGGGAATTCGCTTGATCTCGTTGACGACGTTGCGCGCCATGTAGTCGCCGATCGCATTCGGGTCCATGCGCCCGTCGGTCGAGTACACGCCGACGAACATCAGGATGTTCGAGCGCGACTTGTTGACCTGCACGCCCTGCTGCGTGACGGCCTGCGGCAGGCGCGATTCCACCCGCTTGATGCGGTTCTGCACGTCGACCGCGGCGATGTCCGGATCGGTGCCGGGCAGGAACGTGACGGTGATCGTCACGCCGCCGGCGGCGTTGCTCTCCGATTCCACGTACTGCAAGCCTTCGGCGCCGTTCATTTCCTGCTCGATCACGCTGGTCACGGCATCGTCGAGCACCTGGGCGGTGGCGCCAGGGTAGTTCGCCGTGACCACGATCGACGGCGGCGCGATGGTGGGGTACTGGGCGATCGGCAGCACCGTGATGGCCAGCGCGCCGCCCAGCAGGATGAACAGTGCGATCACCCATGCGAACACGGGCCGGTCGATGAAGAAGCGTGGCATCTACGCCCCCTTGGCGGCCGGTGCCGGTTGCGAACCTCCCTGCGCCGGCTGCCATGCCTGCGGCGTGACGGGCGAGCCGGGCTTGGCCTTCTGGAAGCCTTCGACGATGATCCGTTCGCCGCCCTTCAGGCCTTCGCTGACGACCCACTTGTTGCCCACCGATGCCTCGGCCTTCACCGGCTGGGCGATCACCTTGTTGTCCGCTCCCACGATCATCACCGAAGCGCCTTCCGCGCCGCGCACGATGGCCTGCTGCGGCACCGTGATCGCGGCTTCGTCGATGCCCTGTTCGAGGCGGGCGCGCACGTACATGCCCGGCAACAGCGTGCGTTTCGGATTCGGGAACTGGGCCCGCAGCGACACCGTGCCGGTGCTTTCGTCCACCGAGGCGTCCGAGAACAGCAGCTTGCCGGCCGCCTGGTACTGTTCGCCCGTTTCCAGCATCAGGGTCACGCGCGCCGCTTCGCTGCCCACGCTTTTCAGGCGGCCGCTGGCCAGCGCCTGGCGCAGCTGCTGCAGCTCCGTGGCCGATTGCGTCACCGTCACGTAGATCGGATCGAGCTGTTGCACCAGGGCCATCGGCGTCGCTTCGCCCTGGCCGACCAGCGCGCCCTCGGTCACCAGCGCGCGGCCCACCCGGCCGGCGATCGGCGCCGTCACTGTCGCGTAGCCGAGGGTCAGGCCGGCGGTCTGGCGCGCGGCCTTCGCGGTGGCCAGGTCGGCGGCGGCCTGCTTCTGCGCCGTCACCGCGTCGTCGTATTCCTGCTGGCTCACCGCCTGGGCGGCCAGCAGCGGCTTGTAGCGTTTTTCACGCAGGTTGGCCTGTGCCAGGTTGGCCTCGGCCTTCTGCACGGCCGCCTCGGCACTGGCGAAGCCGGCCCGGAATTCGGCCGGATCGATGCGGAACAGCACCTGGCCGGCCTTCACGTCCGAACCTTCCTCGAATGCGCGTTTCAGCACGATGCCCGGCGTGCGCGCCCGCACCTGCGCCACCCGGAACGCTTCCACGCGGCCCGGAAGCTCATCCGTGACAGGCACGGCGGCCGGCGATACGGTGATCACCGATACGGTGGGCGGCGGCGGGGCGGGGGGAGCTGCTTCCTCCTTGCCGCAGGCGGCAAGCAATGACAGCGACAGGACAGCGACAGCGACAGGCGTGCAACGTGCGACATGAATCATGGATGATGTCTCGCGAAAGAACGGCAGGGCGGCGGAACTGCGGAAGAGTGCGATAGTTATTTTATAACAGCCAAGATAACGTTTTCGTATAAGACGATAAAAAGAAAGGGAGCCGAAGCTCCCTTTCTTTTTGCAAGTTGGCTGCTGATGAGCGACGTTGTCGCGTCCGCGGCCCGATGCGGCTCAGCGCATGCCGGCGATGATCTGTTTCAGCTTGCCCGAGTCGGCACAGAAGGCGCGGATGCCTTCGGCCAGCTTCTCGGTGGCCATCGCATCTTCGTTCAGCATGAAGCGGAAGGTTTTCTCGTCGACGGAGATCTTCGCCATCGCGCCGGCGCTGTCGGCGGTCAGCTTGCGCTCGACCGGGTCGTTCGAGTCGGCCAGCTTCTGCAGCAGGTCCGGGCTGATCGTCAGCAGGTCGCAGCCGGCCAGTTCCAGGATCTGGCTGGTATTGCGGAAGCTGGCGCCCATCACTTCGGTTTCGTAGCCGAACTTGCGGAAGTAGTTGTAGATCTTCTTCACCGATTGCACGCCCGGATCTTCCGCGCCCTCGTATTCGATGCCGGTCTGCTTCTTGTACCAGTCATAGATGCGGCCGACGAACGGCGAGATCAGCTGCACGCCCGCTTCGGCGCAGGCAATCGCCTGGGGCAGCGAGAACAGCAGCGTCAGGTTGGTGTGGATCATTTCCTTTTCCAGGATCTCGGCGGCCTTGATGCCTTCCCAGGTGGAAGCGATCTTGATCAGCACGCGCTCGCGGTCGAAACCGGCGCGCTCGTACAGGTCGATCAGTTCACGGCCCTTGGCCACGTTGGCTTCCACGTCGAACGACAGGCGCGCATCGATCTCGGTGGACACGCGGCCGGAAACGATCTTCAGGATCTCGCCGCCGAAGGCGATCAGCAGCTTGTCGATCACCTCGCCGGTGGAAGCGTGCGGATTGTCGCGCACGGCCTTTTCCAGCAGCGGCTTGTATTCATCCTTCTGCACCGCCTTCAGGATCAGCGAAGGATTGGTGGTGGCGTCGCGCGGCGTATAAGCCTTGATCGACTGGAAATCGCCGGTGTCGGCAACGACTTTGGTGTACTGCTTGAGCTGTTCGAGTTGATTCATGACTGGGCCAGGCGATGGGGGAAAAGCGCAATTGTACCGAATCGCGCCGCTACAAATACGCAGGCATGGGCTGTGGGCTGCGGAATCCCTGCTTCCCCCTGCCGCGCCGCCGGGTTTTGGAAACATTCCGACAACTCGGGTATCCTTGCGCCACTCTGCAGAGGCTCGTCCACCATGAAACACATCGCAGTCATCGGCGCCGGGGTTACCGGTGTCACCACGGCTTACGCGCTGGCGCGGCGTGGCTTTTCGGTCACAGTCATCGAGCGGCATCGCTACCCGGCGATGGAGACGTCGTATGCGAACGGCGGCCAGTTGTCGGCCTCGCATGCGGAGGTCTGGAACCACCCGTCCACCCTGCGCAAGGGACTGAAGTGGATGACGCAGCCGGATGCGCCGCTGCTGCTGCACCCGGCGCCGACCTGGCACAAGATGTCGTGGCTGGCGAAATTCGTGGCGGCGATGCCGCGCTACCGCGACAACACAGTGGCGCTGGCGCGCCTGGCCGTTGCGGCGCGCGAGCACCTGTTCGCGTGGGCGGCGGACGAAGGCATCGACTTCGACCTGCGCCGCGAAGGCATTCTTCATCTCTACCGCGACAAGGCCGGCTTCGACCATGCGCAGCAGGTTTCCCGCTTGCTGGCGCAAGCGGGGCTGGTCCGGCAGGCGGTGACGCCGTCGGAAATGCGCGCCATCGAACCCGCACTGGCCGGGAACTACTACGGCGGCTGCTACACCGACAGCGACAGCAGCGGCGACATCCACCGCTTCACCACCGGGCTGGCCGCCGCGTGCGAGCGCCTCGGCGTTCGACTGCTGTGCGGACGCGAGGTGCTGGCGCTGGCAGGGCAGGGCGACGGGGTTTCGCTCACGCTGCGCCACGAAGCGGACACCGATACGCAGCGCTTCGACGGCATCGTGATCTGCGCCGGCACGGCCAGCCGCGCGCTGGGCCGGATGGCCGGCGACCGGATCGACGTCTATCCCGTCAAGGGTTACTCGATCACCGTGCACCTGGCCGACGCGGCCAGCCGGGCCGCCGCGCCGACTGTCAGCCTGGTCGACGATGCGCCGAAGCTGGTGGCCAGCCGGTTCGGCGCCGACCGCTTCCGCGTGGCCGGCACCGCGGAATTCGCCGGCTTCGACCGCGACATCCGCCACGACCGCATCCGCCCGCTGGTGGACTGGGTCCACCGCGAGTTCCCCGGCGTGCGCACGGCGGACGTGAAGCCATGGGCCGGGCTGCGGCCGATGATGCCGGACCTGCTGCCGAAGGTGGGACGAGGGAAGGCGCCGGGGGTGTTCTACAACACGGGCCACGGCCACCTCGGCTGGACGCTGGCGGCCGCCACGGCGGAACAGGTGGCGCGGCAGGTGGAAGACGCCATGCACCCGGGCGCGGCACGTTCTCCGCTGGCGGCCTGAAGCAGGCTAAGCCGCAGGCGCGTGGCACACCACGCAGATCTTGTTGCCGTCCGGATCCCGGAAATACGCGCCGTAGTAGTGCGCATGGTATTCGGGCCGCAGGCCCGGCACACCAGCGCACGTGCCGCCGCGTGCCAGTGCTTCGGCATGGGCCTGCCGGACGGTTTCCCGGTCGGCGGCCATGAAGGCCACCATCTGCCCGTTGCCAGCTTCATGCGCCCGGCCGTCCTGCGGAGCGCCGATCAGGAACAGGGGGCGGGCATCGTCGCTGGAGCTCTGCCATCCGGCCCAGGGGCGGGTGCGGTCGCAGAAGCGCTGTTCGATACCGAGGGTGCGCATCAGCGGCTCGTAGAACGCCAGGGCGTGGTCGAAATCGGTGACGCCGACAAAGACATGGGAGAACATCGTGCAGGAACCTCGCAGGTGGATGGGTGGCCGATCTTGGCACGGATGCGTTGCCGTAACAATATCGGTTTGCGAAATCAGCGCTCGGCCGACTACGCGGGCGGTGCCGCCAGATGGGCATCGATGCCGGAAACGCCGGGCGCCACCCGGTCGGCCAGCACGTGGCCGTCCGGATAGTCTCCGCCGTTTTGCGGGCGGAACGGTATCGGCTGTTCGGTGAACAGGTGCCGCATCCGGCTTGCCAGTCCCGCTTCGGCACGTTCTATGTCGCCGGCGCTCATGCGCGCCGCGCTGTATACCGCGTGCGTGGGCAGCACGTCCATCCCGGCGAAGAACAGCGTGCCGTGGGTGACGGGGAACAGCAGCTGTTCCAGCGGGCCATTGATGCCACGCCCCGAATAATCCTCCTGCGGCCCGCCGACGGCCACCGACAGCATCGCCCGTTTGCCCGCCAGTCCGCCGGCGCCGTAGCGGTACCGGTTCCCCGCATCGCGGTAGCCATACGCGAGTCCATAGGCAAAGACCCGGTCGAACCAGCCTTTCAGGATGGCGGGCATGCCGAACCACCACAACGGGAACTGGAAGATGACCGCGTCTGCGGCCAGCAACTTTTCCTGTTCGGATTGCACGTCGGGCGTCTGCCTGCCGCTGGCATAGGCGTGACCGGATTCGGCGATGAAGGAAAGGCGTGTCCGGTCCAGCCTCTGCGGGAAATCCTGTTCGTCGAAAACCGCCTTCCATCGCATGGCATACAGGTCGGACAGCATTACCTCATGGCCCTGCGCGGCAAGGCTTGCCGTGGCCGCCGCCAGCAACCGGCTGCTCAGTGAAGCCGGCTCGGGATGCGCGTGCACCAGTAGTACTTTCTTTGACATGTCCGTTCTCGCGGGAGTTGGTCGATGCGGCATCTTGCATCGCGCCGCCGCCCTTGTGAACTGCAGGAAAGTTTTGCGGTACTATCCAAAAAATGAATACCAGCCGGATGGACTTCAACCTGCTCGTGACCCTCGAGGCGCTGCTGGCCGAGCGGAACGTCAGCCGTGCGGCGCAGCGGCTGCACATCAGCCAGCCGGCGCTGAGTTCGCGGCTGAACCGCCTGCGCGCGCTGTTCGGCGACGAGCTGTTCATTCCCGGGCACCGGGGCATGATGCCGACTGCCATGGCGCTCGAACTGGAGGAACCGCTGAGGGCGGCACTGGACCAGCTCAGGGGAGTCGTGGCGGCAGCGCGCGCGTTCGATCCTTCGCGCGACCGGCTCGTGGTCAATATTGCCGCTTCGGACTACATGCAGGCCGCCGTCCTGCTCGACTTCATGCTGGCGCTGCGGCAGGAGGCGCCCGGCGTCCGGATCGCGCTGCGGCACATCGATCCGGCCCGGCTCGGCGAGCAGATGGAGCAGGGCGCGGTGGACCTGGCATTCCTGACGCCTGACCTGGTGGCGGAAACGCTGCGGTTCCGCCCATTGCTTGCCGAACGCTATGCGCTGGTCGTACGGAAAGGGCACCCTGCCGCGCGGCGCGGCATCAGCAGCCAGGCCTTCTCGGAACTCGACCATGTGATCGTCTCGCCGCGCGGGGGCGGTTTCTCGACGGCGGCGGACGACGTGCTCGAATCGATGCACCTCAAGCGCAATGTCGCGATGTCGGCGTCATCGTTCCTGTTCGTGCTCGATGCGGTGCGGCGCTCCGATCTCGCGGCGCTGGTGCCGGCGCGGCTGTTGCGGAACCGGACGGGCGGGCTGCGCGTGCTGGAGCCGCCGATCCCGGTACCCGGTTTCGCCGTGTCGATGGTGTGGCACGACAGGGCTCACCGCGATCTGGCGCAGCGCTGGCTGCGCCAGCGCTTGATCGACCATGTGGCGGCAGGCGAGGGGCAGGCAGGTGCGCCTGCCTGATGCCGGGGATGCGAGGCCGGTCCGCGCTCAGCCGATGAACGAATCGAACTGCACCTCGAACTCCTGCAGCGCCTTCTGCGCGTTCTGCATCTTGCGGCGGAATTCCGGGCCGCGCTGCAGCGCCAGCCCCACGGCCAGCACGTCGATGACGACGAGGTAGGCCAGCCGCGCCGAGATCGGCGTGTACGGATCGGTATTGAAGATCAGGTCGATCGGGATCAGCACCGTGCCCAGGTCGGCCAGCGGCGTGCCCGATGGCGCCAGCACGATCACGTCGGCGCCGCCGTCGCGCGCCAGTTGCGCCGAGCGCACCAGGGCCGGGCTGTTACCGCGCTGCGAGATGGCCACCAGCGCGTCGCCCTTGCGCAGCAGCGCCGCGGCGATGTTGTGGATGGCCGGATCGGAATACGCGACGGTGGGCACGCCGGAGCGGAAGAACTTGTGCTGCGCGTCGGCCGCCACGATGCCGGACGTGCCCTGGCCGTAGAACTCGATCTTGTTGGCCAGCGACAGGATGTCCAGCGCGCGCTGCACCGGTTCGTGGTGCAGGTTGTTGCGCAGGTCGAGCAGCGTGTTGATCGAGCGGCTGCAGATCTTGTTGATCAGGTCCGCGGCGAGATCGTCCTGCGACGGTGCCTCGTTCAGGCCGGGCAGCGCGACGGCCAGGCCCTGCGCCAGTTTCAGCTTGAACTCGTGCCAGCCGTCGTAGCCCAGCGTGCGGCAAAACCGCACCACGGTAGGCTCGGACACCTGGGCGCTTTTCGCCAGCGCCGTGATGTTCGAGCTCACCGTGCGGGAGGGATTGTCGAGCACGGCCAGTGCCACCTTGCGCTCGGACTTGGACAGCGAATCGAGCTGGGTGCGGATGGAGTCAAGCAGCATCTTTGATCAATCTTCTGGATTAGTCTTCTGGAAGCGCTTCTTCGCGCCACTGCAGCCCGTCGCGGCCGATCAGCGCGGACGAGGCGGCCGGCCCCCACGTGCCCGACGAATACGGCAGCGGCGCCGTGTCGTCCTGCTCCCAGTTGGTCAGGATCGGTTCGACCCATTCCCAGGCCGCTTCCAGCTCGTCGCCGCGCATGAACAGCGTGAGCTGGCCACGCAGCACGTCGAGCAGCAGGCGTTCGTAGGCATCCATGCGCGGCGCCTTGAACGATTCGCGGAAATCCAGTTCCAGCTCGGCCGGCTTCAGGCGCATGCCTTCGCCCGGCGTCTTCGCCATCAGGTTCATGCGCAGGCCTTCGTCCGGCTGCAGGCGGATCACCAGCGAATTGGGCTGGAAGCTCGACGTCGGCTGCTGGAAGATCGAATGGGGGATCTGCTTGAAGCGCACCACGATCTCGGCCAGGCCGTCGGCCATGCGCTTGCCGGTGCGCAGGTAGAACGGCACGCCGGCCCAGCGCCACGTATCGATTTCCGCCTTCATCGCCACGAACGTCTCGGTGCGCGATTGCTGCGGCGCATCCGGCTCGTCGCGGTAGCTCGGCACCGGCTGGCCGTCGACGTGGCCGGCACGGTACTGGCCGCGCACGATGTTCTGCGCCAGCGTGGTCGGCGTGAAGCGCTTCAGCGAGCGCAGCACCTGCAGCTTGGCGTCGCGCACGGCGTCCGGCGAGGTCGATGCCGGCGGTTCCATCGCCACGATGCACAGCAGTTGCAGCAGGTGGTTCTGCAGCATGTCGCGCAGCGCGCCCGAGGTGTCGTAGTAGCCGATCCGGTTGCCCACGCCCAGTTTCTCGGCGATGGTGATCTGCACGTCCGAGATCCATTCGCGGCGCCACAGCGGTTCGAACAGGATGTTGCCGAAGCGCAGCGCCAGCAGGTTCTGCACGGTTTCCTTGCCCAGGTAGTGGTCGATCCGGTAGATCTGCGATTCCTCGAATACCTCGCCCACTTCGCGGTTGATCTGCTTGGCCGAGGCCAGGTCGCGGCCCAGCGGCTTTTCCAGCACCACGCGCGAACTCGGCGTGACCAGGCCGTTTTCCTTCAGGTTGTCGCAGATCTGCGCGAACAGCGCCGGCGGCGTGGCCAGGTAATACACGCGGGTCAGGCCCGCGTCGCTGCGCAGCGCGTCGGCCAGGCCGCGGTAGCTGGAAGGGTCGGCGGCGTCCACGGCCACGTACACGATACGCCTGGTGAATTTTTCCCAGTTCTCGGCGGTGACCTTCGGGTTCTTGATGTGCGGACGCGACGTGGTGTTGACCATGTCGATGAATTCTTCCGTGGTGTTCTCGTGCCGGCCGACGCAGACGATGCGCGCGGTGGGCGGCAGGTCGCCGCAGACGTCCCGCGAGAACATCGCGGGCAGCAGCTTGCGCATCGCGAGGTCGCCGCTGCCGCCGAACAGAACCAGGTCAAAATCGGAAAGTGCCATGATGGGTGTCTTGTAGAGATCGTAAAAACCGCGGCGAAGGATGCCCGCAGTGAAACCTTACTACTAAAAAAGCAATTTTTGGCGAAAATATACTACAAATTCGCCAAGCATGCAGCGAGATGCGGTGGCTGGAAGCGGCAGTTGCAAGGTGCCGCTGGAGCGACGGATCGCGCTCCAGCGCCCCCTTGTTAGGGCTGGTAGGCCGGCTGTACCAGCCCCGCTACCGGCACGCGCACGGCAAGCACGCGGCCGGACAGCGGGTATTGTTCCAGCTCCGCGGCCGGGCGCTTGCCCGCCGTGGTGATGTACAGCGTGCGCAGGTCGTCGCCGCCGAACGCCACCATCGTGGGGCAGCGTACCGGCAGCGCGATCACGTCGAGCTCGTCGCCGGACGGCGACAGCTTGACGATCCGGCCGCCTTCGAACATCGCCACCCAGTAATTGCCTTCGCTGTCGACGGCGGCGCCGTCCGGGCGGCCGCCATAGCCATGCTCCTTGTCCATCGAGAACTGGCGCATCTCGCGCTGGTTCGACACCGCGCCGGTAGCGACGTCGAAGTCGTAGCGGGTGATGCGGTGCGACGTGGTGTCGGCGTGGTACATCGTGCGGTTGTCCGGGCTGAACCCCAGGCCGTTCGAGTTGGTCATGCCGCCGGACCAGGCCAGGCGTACCTGTCCCTTTTCCAGCACGAACATCTCGGCGGCCGGCCGGTCGCGCGGTTCGTAGATCGTGCCGACCCAGAAGCGCCCCGCCGCGTCGGGCTTGCCGTCGTTGAAGCGGGCCTTGCTGCGGTCGAACGGAGCCGGCGCGATCTCGACGATTGCGCCGGTCGCGGTGTCGAGGTGGACGAAGCCGTTGCGGGTGGCCACCACCAGGCCGCCGCCGGCATGCGCCGCCAGCGACGACGGCTCGCTCGTCATGATCCACGACGTATGGGCACCGCTGGCGCTGGCGCTGCCGTTGCCCGCATCGCTGCCCGCATCGCTGCCGACCTGCAGCCGGTGCACGGCCAGGCCATCGATGTCGACCCAGTACAGGGCCTTTTCCTGCGGCAGCCACAGCGGGCCTTCGCCAACCTGCATCGCGCCATCGAAGGCGACAGTCACATCGTGCTTGCTCATTCGATCTTCGCTCCCTTGGCCATCACGATCAGGCCATTGGTGGAACTGTCGTGCGCGTCCGGGTCCACGGCGCCTTCCAGCTCGGCCTGGATCTTCCTGGCCAGCACCTTGCCCAGTTCCACGCCCCACTGGTCGAAGCTGGCGATATCCCACAGCACGCCCTGCACGAACGTCTTGTGCTCGTACAGCGCGATCAGCGCGCCCAGCGTGGCCGGCGTCAGGTGTTCCATCAGGATCGTGTTCGACGGGCGGTTGCCGGGGAAGGTGCGGTGCGGTACCAGCTCGTCGATCTTCGCTTCCGGCAGGCCTTGCGCTGCCAGCTCGGCGCGCACCTCGTCGGCTGTCTTGCCCTTCATGAACGCCTCGGACTGCGCGAAGCAGTTCGCCAGCAGCGCATCGTGGTGGCCGGCCAGGTCGTGCGTGGGCAGCAGCGCGGCGATGAAGTCGATCGGCACGATGTCGGTGCCCTGGTGCAGCAGCTGGAAGTAGGCATGCTGCGCATTGGTGCCGCATTCGCCCCACACGACCGGGCAGGTGGCGGTATCGACCGGCTGGCCGCCCTTGGTGACGCGCTTGCCGTTGCTTTCCATGTCGAGCTGCTGCAGGTAGGCAGGGAAGCGGCTCAGGTCCTGGTGGTACGGCGCGATCGACAGCGACGCGGCACCGATGAACTCGCGGTTCCAGAAGCCGAGGAGCGCCAGCAGCACCGGCATGTTCTGCTCCAGCGGCGCGGTGCGGAAATGCTCGTCCATCTCGTGCGCCCCGGCCAGGAACGTCTCGAAGTAGCCGAAGCCCACGGCCAGCGCGACGGACAGGCCGATCGCCGACCATACCGAATAGCGCCCGCCGACCCAGTCCCAGAACGGGAACATGTTATCCGGGTCGATGCCGAATTTCGTGACCGCTTCCGTGTTGGTGGACACCGCCACGAAATGGCGCGCCAGGTCTTCTTCCTTGCCTTCGCACAGGAACCAGCGGCGCGCAGTCTGCGCGTTCAGCATCGTCTCGGCGGTGGTGAAGGTCTTCGAGGCCACGATGAACAGCGTGGTCTCGTGGTTCAGGTTGGTCAGCACCGCATCCATGTCATGGCCGTCCACGTTCGACACGAAGTGCATGTTCAGGCGCGGATGCGCGTACGAGCGCAGCGCCAGCACCGCCATCTTCGGGCCCAGGTCGGAGCCGCCGATGCCGATGTTGACGATGTCGGTGATCGGCTTGCCGCTGTAGCCCAGCCAGTTGCCATTGCGGACCCGGTCGGTGAAGGTGCGGATACGGTCGAGCACCGCATGCACGTCGGCGTTGATGTCCTGGCCATCGACGACGAGCTGCTTTCCGCGCGGCATACGCAGGGCGGTATGCAGTACGCTGCGTTGTTCGGTAAGATTGATTTTCTCGCCAGCGAACATGGCGTCGCGCTGGCTTTCCACGCCGCGCTCGCGCGCCAGGTCGACCAGCAATTCGACAGTGCGCTGGGAAATGCGGTTCTTCGAATAGTCGAGGAACAGGCCGGCGGCATCGACGGTCAGCGCGGGGAAACGCTGCGGCTCGGCGGCGAACAAATCGCGCAGATGCCATTGTTTTGCATCGGCGGCGTGGGATTGCAGGGCCTGGTAGGCGGCGGTGGTGGTAAGCAGTGGCTGGCGCATGAGACTTCTGTGTCAGTTTTGGATAGATGAACTATACAGGAAATGCCGGTAACTTCACTACGGATAACCTTCAAATGCGCTAAAAATGTTTGTTTTTATGCTCCGGATGCCGATCGGTTTCCGGCAGCCGCGGCGCTCGCGGAGCGAGTTAAAACCGCGCCAGGCAGCACGCCTTTTCCCTTCTGTAGTAAAATTTCGGGAATTCATCGATAAGGAAGCATAATGGCCTTGCACCCAGTCCTCGAACAAGTCACTGAGCGGATCATCAAGCGCAGCCGCGCATCGCGCGGCGCTTACCTGGCGCATCTCGAAGCGGCCCGCATCAACGGGCGTCCGCAGCGCGGTTCGCTGTCCTGCACCAACCTCGCCCATGGTTTCGCCGCTTTTCCGGCCAACGACAAGCTGGTCCTGAAAGAGGTCAAGAAGGCCTCCGTGGCGATCGTATCGTCGTACAACGACATGCTGTCGGCGCACCAGCCGTTCGAATACTTCCCGAAGGTGATCAAGGAAGCCGTGCGCGAAGCGGGCGCGGTGGCGCAGTTCGCCGGCGGCGTGCCGGCGATGTGCGATGGGGTGACGCAAGGCCAGCCGGGCATGGAGCTGTCGCTGTTCTCGCGCGACACCATCGCGATGAGTACCGCGATCGCGCTGTCGCACAATATGTTCGATGCCGCGTTGTACCTGGGGATCTGCGACAAGATCGTGCCGGGCCTGCTGATCGGTGCGCTGCACTTCGGCCACGTGCCGGCCATCTTCGTGCCGGGCGGCCCGATGACTTCCGGCCTGTCGAACAAGGAAAAGGCGGCCATCCGCCAGCGCTACGCGCAAGGCAAGGCAACCCGCGAGGAATTGCTGGAAGGCGAAGCGAAGTCGTACCACGGTTCCGGTACCTGTACCTTCTACGGCACCGCGAACAGCAACCAGATGCTGATGGAAGTGATGGGCCTGCACCTGCCGGGCGCCGCCTTCATCACGCCGTTCACGGAGCTGCGCGACGAACTGACGGCGGCCGCCGCCCGGCGCGCCACGCAGATCACGGACCTGGGCAACGAGTACATCCCGGTCGGCCACGTGGTCGATGAAAAGTCGATCGTCAACGCGATCGTGGCGCTGCTCACCACTGGCGGCTCCACCAACCACACGCTGCACCTGCCGGCCATCGCGCGCGCGGCCGGCATCCTGATCGACTGGGACGACTTCAACGATCTCTCCGCCGTGGTGCCGCTGCTGGCGCGCATCTACCCGAACGGCGATGCGGACGTGAACCACTTCCACGCCGCCGGCGGCACCGGCTTCGTGATCCGCGAGCTGCTCGATGCGGGCCTGCTGCACGACGACGTGACCACCATCCTCGGCAAGGGCCTGCGCCAGCACTGCAAGGAACCGTTCCTGGGCGAAGGCGGCAAGGGCGTGGTCTTCAAGGATTCGCCGGCCGTCTCCGGCGACGACAATGTGCTGCGCACCGCGGACGCCCCGTTCTCGAAGGATGGCGGCATGGTGAAAGTCGAGGGCAACCTGGGCCGCGCGATCATGAAGGTGTCGGCCGTGAAGGTCGAGCACCGTACCGTCGAAGCGCCGGCACTGGTGTTCAACTCGCAGGAAGATTTCATGGCCGACTACAAGGCCGGCAAGCTCGATCGCGATTTCGTCGCCGTGCTGCGCTTCCAGGGCCCGCGCGCCAACGGCATGCCGGAGCTGCACGCGCTGACCCCGGCGCTGGCGAACCTGCAGGATGCCGGCCGCAAGGTGGCGCTGGTGACCGACGGCCGCATGTCGGGCGCGTCCGGCAAGGTGCCGGCAGCGATCCACGTGTCCCCCGAAGTGCTGGCTGGCGGTGCGCTGGGCCTGGTGCGCGACGGCGACATCATCCGCGTCGACGCCGCCACCGGCACGCTGGAAGCCAAGGTGGATTCGTCGGTCTGGCACAGCCGCGCGCTGGCCCAGGCCGACCTGACGCCGAGCCACATCGGCATGGGCCGCGAACTGTTCGCCATGTTCCGCAACAGCGTCACCGCGGCGGAAGAAGGCGCGGCAACGTTCCCGCTGCCGTCGCCGATCGATACCACCGTCGAATTGCACGGCGGTGACAACGTGGGCAATACCGTGCCCGGTTCCGATGAAGATTTCCTCGTAAAGAAAGCGCCATGACCATGAACCTGCTCGACATTATGCGTACCTCGGCCGTGATCCCCGTGATCGCGATCGACGATCCCGACCACGCCGTGCCGCTTGCCAAGGCCCTTGTCGCCGGCGGCATCCGCGTGCTGGAAGTCACGCTGCGCACGCAGCACGGCCTGGCCGCGATCCGCGCCATGAGCGAAGTGGAAGGCGCGATCGTCGGCGTCGGCACGCTGACGCAGCCGGAGGAATTCGCCGCCGCGCGCGACGCCGGCGCCGTGTTCGGCGTGTCGCCGGGGCTGACCGATGCGCTGATCGGCGCGGCGAAATCGTCCGGCCTGCCGCTGCTGCCGGGCGTGATGACGCCGTCCGAAGTGATGAAGGCGCGCGAACAGGGATTCAAGCAGTTGAAGCTGTTCCCGGCGGTGCCGGCGGGCGGCGTGGGCATGCTGAACGGTATCGGCGGCCCGCTGCCGGACATCACGTTCTGCCCGACCGGCGGCATCTCGCAGGAGAATGCGCCGGCCTTCCTGGCGCTGAAGAACGTGGCCTGCGTGGGCGGTTCCTGGCTGACGCCGAAGGATGCGATGAAGGCCGGCGACTGGGCCCACATCACTGCACTGGCCAAGGCGGCCAGCGCACTGCGCGGCTGACGCGGCGGTACAACGACAGCAGTTCAACCGCACTGATCCAGGCAGTTGAAGACGGCGCCCCAGGGCGCCGTTTTCTTTCTGAACGGCATTCTTTGCGCTAGCGCAAAATCAAGCCCGCCCTGGTTCTTACACGTCAGAAACTAATTCCGCTGGGCATCTTAGTCCCGGCGGCTGCCCGCCCCCGCAGCTTCGACAATGCTTCGCCGACATGGGGCCCGTTTCTGGACAAGGACCTTTCATGCAGGCGATTCGCCACTTCCATCGGGGTACGCCCGGGCCATTCGTGCTGGCTCTTGCGCTGGCGCTGGCCATCGGCCAGGCGCATGGCGCGGTTGCCGCGCCGCCCGCCCGCAGCTGTCCCGGCATCCAGGCTTGTTCCGCTGCGGCCGGTGCGGCCGGCAACGGTGCCGCGCTCCACCTGGTGCAGCAGCGTCGCAGGGCGCCAGCCGTGCCGGAGCCGGGAAGCTGGGCAACGCTGGTGTGCGGGTGCTGCCTGGTCCTGGTGGCCGCGCGGCGCCCGGCCGCGGCGGGCGACCGGCGGTTCGCGGAAGGGGAGGGCATATCGCCCGGCCGCGTGAACTTCACCGTGTTCGCCGGGGAATTCGCATAAGGCGCTTACGCCATGGGGCGGTAACGCCAACGGTTTGCCGGGGGAACAAGGCGAGCGCTAGAATCGAATCCCAGCCGTTCACCGAGGAGTCTCCATGACCGAAGCCCGCGACCTGCCGAATCCTGCCTTCACTCCGGGCGGCATTCCCGCTCCCGGCTGGCGTTCCAGTACCGCGTTGCTGGTAGCCGCCGTGGCGGCCGCCGCGCTGGCAGTGCTGGCGCTGTTCTTCTGGCGCCAGCAATCGGACCCGGCGTTCGCGCCCGGGGCGCTGGGCGTCCGCTACGGCGTGCAGTTGCAGAACGGGCAGATATTCTACGGCCTGCTGCGCGAAGTGGGGCCGCGCCACCTCCAGCTCGACGACGTGTATTACGTGCAGACCTTCACGGCACCGGACGGCCGCCAGGGCAACCGGGTGGTGAGCCGCCAGAAGAACGACTGGCATGGTCCGCAGTCGATGACGATCCCGCTCGACAAGGTGATGACGATCGAGCAGGTGGGGGGCGCATCGCAGCTGGCGAAGTTGATCGAGCAAGACAAGGCGGCGCGCTGATCTCCGCTGGCAGGAGCGCAAGGTGACTCCTCGTTTGCAAGTCTTATTGTTCAATTGACTATATAAAACGACAATGTAGACTGGCACGGGTCGCTGCCGTGTCCGTCGCGGCGAACCTGCGCCATGGCGCGGCCACCGTGCGGACAGACCTCGTCGAAAGGACAGTCGTGCGCGCTCCTCCCCGTCTCCTTCCCCTCATCCTGGCGCTTGCCGTCAGCCAGGCTTATGCCGCTCCTGTCGTGACCGGGGCCGATGGCACCGATGGCAAGAATGCAACTTCGCCAGGAGCGGCCGGTACCTCGGCTGGCCACGGGCAGGATGCCGCTGCCACCGCCGGTGCGGCCGATTCCGGCGCCGTTGCCACGGGCGGACGCGGCGGCCGTGGCGGCGATGGCGCGGCAGGCGGTCCTGGCCAGGCCGGCGGGAGCGGCGGAAACGGCGGCGACGGCGGCCATGCCACGGCGAGCCATGTCGTGCAGTCGTCGGCCGCGCAACTCGTTGCGTCGGCGCTCGCGGTAGCAGGGAGCGGCGGCGACCGGGGCAATTCCGGCGAAGGCGGTGCCGGCGCCGCGCGGGGACCGGAAGGTCTGGGCGGACGCGGTGGCAACGCCACGGCCAGCGTCACCGCGACGGGCACGGGAACCATCACCGCCACGTCGCGCGCCAGCGGCGGCACCAGCTCCTATCTGGTTCCGATCAGCGCCGGCGAACGCTTCGGCTCGGCGAATGCCAGTGCCACGGTCGATGGCGGCAGCAGCGCGACCGTGAACGCGTCCGCCGACGCGACAGCAGGGGGGCGGGGCGGTGGGCATGCCGCGGCAGCCCTGCAGGCGACCGGCTATCGGCTCGATCTCCGCAGCAACGTAAAGGGGGGCAGCGGTGCGTTGAGCGACGGTCTGACGGGCCTGGGCGGCAACGATGGAGGAAGCGCCACCGGCACGATTAGCGGCACGGCCGGGCTGGGCGGCGCGTCGGCAGTATTGATACTCGAGGGCGGTGCGGGCGGACACGCCGCCAACGGAGCCGATGTCGTCGTGCGTAATCCGTTCGACGTGACCACCACCGGCAGACTGAGCCTGTATCTTTCCGGGAAAGGCGGCGACGCCGGCTGGGCACTGGACACCCCCGGCGCATTGGGTGGACGTGCCGGCAAGGCCGACCTCGAACTGGTGCTCGACGACCGGAGTGCAACGTCGCTCGCCATGCGGGTGGACGCGACAGGCGGCGAAGGTTCCGTTGTCCCGATGACCAGCGGCGGCCAGGCAACCCGTGGCGGCCAGGCGTCGGCAAAAGTGCAAGGTGCCACGAACGGCACCATCGACCTGGTTGCCATCGCCACCGGCGGCCAGGGTGGCCATGCCTACAGCGGCGCGGCCGGTCACGGTGGCGACGCGCTGGCTGCCGCTTCCGGCACCACGCACCTCCCGCCGCGTGGGGGCAGCAGCTATCCGGTCGAGGTGTCGGCCACCGCGGTGGGAGGCGCCGGCGGAATTTCGTGGAGCGACGGCGTGCGTGCCGGCGACGGCGGCGCAGCACAAGCATTCGCCACGATGCATTCCAGGACTACCGGCGCATCCGACGTCACGGAGGCCAAGGCGTTCGCGACCGGCGGTGAGGGAGGCCAGGCCACGACCCTGGGTGGCATCGCCGGCAACGGCGGGGCGGCGCGCCTGGTCGACAGCGTCGGCGGCTCCTCGGGAAGCAGGCTGGAGTTGTGGCAGGAAGCGCGTGGCGGCGCCGGCGGCCTCCACACGGGCGGGGGGATCGGCGGCAGCGGCGGCGCCGCGTTGTCGCAACTGACGCTGGCCGATGCCGGCACGCCTTCCCTGACCGTTTACACGGTGGCATACGGCGGCGACGGCGTGGGCGGCAGCGGTGGCGATGCCCAGGCCCTCCTCGATCTGGCATCGACCAGGGCTGGCGCGACCGTCCAGGGATATGCGAGCGCAGAGGGCGGCAATGGGTCGGCACTGTCGCCGGCCGGGGAAGCGCTGGCGCGTTCGACCGTGCGCGCCGCGGGCGACGCTCACAGCACGTCGACCGCGCGAGCGGGGTGGTCCTCGAGCCCGGGTTCAGTACTGTCTGCGACGGCGTTCTCCCGTGCCGAAGCCGGCGGGGCCGCGACGGCTTCGGCCGAGGCCGATGCTTTAACGGCACAGGTCAATCCCGGCATTGCGCGGGTGCGCGCCGAGTCCGTCTCCACCGGCGGGGCGAGCACGGCATCCGCAATCGGGCGTGGCCGCATCGTCGATGTCTCTGCGCAGTCGCAGGCAACGGGCAGCGCGGCCAGCCGCGCCACCGTGACTGTGGACGCGGGTGACGCGACGGCGCTGGCCACCAGTATCTCCACCGGGCCGGGCATGCGGGTGGAGACCACGGCCGGCGGCAAGTTCGCTGCGGTCCGATACCTGGGGTTCGATGCCAGGACCAGCATCGGCAGCACCGTCCCTGGCCAGCCCTACTACACCGGTTCCTTCGCCAACGCGCTGCCGCGCGGCACCGTGATTCCCGCCAGCGCACCCGCCGTTGCCGCCGCGCTGGAGGGCCAGCGGATCGCCGCGATCGGACGGATGCTCGGCGTCGCCTATGACACTGCGGAGGACGAGCACCACTTGACGACGGCCAGCTTCCGCTTCGACACGGCGGCCCCCGGCGCGCTCACGCTGGGCCTGCTCGATTTCCGCAGTGCCGGCATCGGCTTCACGGAACTCGAGCTGAGCGTCAGCAACCATGGCAGCGAACTGTTCTCGTGGACGTTCGACAGCCTGTCTGCCGCCCAGGCCTTCTTCCGCGACAACGTGCTCGACCTGGGCATGCTCGGCGCGGGCAGCCAGGACATCCTGATCGCCGCCGATTTCTCCTTCGACGGCCAGGGCAGGTTCGACTTCGACTACGTGCTGGGCGCCCAGGGCCTGGCGCCGGTGCCGGAACCGCAGGTGTGGATGCTGATGCTGCTGGGGTTGACGGTGGTGCTGGTGCGGGGCCGGGCACGGCGTCGCTGATCCCGGTTGCAGCCTGGCACCGTCACGGCGCAGTCACTGCGCCGGACGGTCCTGCTCCCGGCAGGGTGTTCGCTGCAGTGCCTTTTTCTTCCACGCCCGGTGTACAGTAAAAATGTGGCTTTTGATTACATTTTTAACATAATTTATTGATAATAACTCCCTGTTGATTATATGATAATGCGCGCCGCCGAGGCGGCCAGCCGCGCGCCGGCCCGGCGCGCTCCATAACTCACTTCAGGGAAAACAATGAAAAAAAATCTCATCGCACTGGCAGTGTTTGCGGCATTCGCTTCCGGCTCGGCCGGCGCCGATACCTTGCTGTCCGGCTTTGGCGGCGACCGCGACTTCGGTACCCGCATCATGCAACCGAACGACGACGGTTCGTCCAGCGCACTGACGCTGCCGTTCCAGATCAATTTCTTCGGCAATGCCTACAGCAACTACTGGGTCAACAACAACGGCAATATTTCGTTCGATGGCCCGCTGTCCCGGTTCACGCCGTCGCTGTTCCCGATTTCGGACGCCGCGATGATCGCCCCGTTCTGGGCCGACGTGGACACCCGCAACCAGACCGACAACCTGCCGGTCCCGTTCATGAATAACGTCTACCTGGCCAATCCGGACAGCAGGACCGTCGTCGTCACCTGGGATACGGTCGGCTATTACAACCAGCACAACGACAAGCAGAACACCTTCCAGCTCGTGCTGAAGGACCAGTCCGCGACCAGTGGCCGCAGTGGCGACTTCGACATGGAATTCCGCTACGGCCAGCTGCAATGGACGACGGGCGATGCCAGTTCGGGCAGCGGCGGCGTGGGCGGGCAGCCGGCGGTGGCCGGCTGGAACGCCGGTGCCGTGACCAATTCCTACTCGCTGATCGGTTCGGGCACGCAGAACATCACCGGCCTGGTCCATGACAGCAATGTCGGCACGGACGGCGTGTGGCGCTTCCAGGTGCGTTCCGAGGAACTGCCGGGCAGCGCTCCCTATAACCCTATCCTGCCGGGCAATGTCGACGACGGTACCGCCGGATGGGTCTTCGAGAACATCCCGGTGGGCACCGGCACGCCGATCTGGATCGACCCGGTCGTCGCGACCGGCTACGACTATGCCGTCAGCAGCGGTCCGCGGGTCAACGGCGTGACCCTGCTGCCGGGCGTCGGCGATGGCCAGTACGACATCTGGCTGTGGCAGGACGGCGAATGGCAGCTGTTTGCCGCCAATGCCGCGGGCGGCGAGCACATCGAGTTCGGCCAGTCGGTCGACCGCTTCCGCGTGACAGGCATCGAAACGTCCGCCGAAGTGAACCCGCTCAGCCCGGTCGCCTTCTCCACCGGCCTGTGGTTCGACGGTGTCGGCAATGCCACCGTGACGCAGACCGCGCTGACGGTTGAAATTTCGCCGGTACCGGAACCTGCCACGTACGGCATGCTGGGCGCCGGCATGGCGGTACTGGCCATGGCGGCGCGCCGCCGCCGCCGCTGATTTTATTTATCGTTAAAAAACCGGCTTGATAGCCGGTTTTTTTTTGCTGTTTTAAGTGCATGCAAAATAGTGGATTTAATGTCCATTAAATATCCGGCATCGCCGTAATCGCGCGGCGCACCGTTGATTTATTAAAAACTTCAATCCAGACAAGACGTTAGCGCCAATTCATCGGTGTCGGATTTTTGCGACCACTCCTGTTGAATTATCTGGTGCGAGCTTGCGCTGCGGCAATAAACACTGCAATCATATGTCCGTGCAATAGATTTGCACGACATCGAATTACCCGACGCGATAAGCGCAATTCATTTTTCCACCCTTGCCGACGATACGGAGCGACGCGTGATGCGCCAACGCCCCCTGCATACCTGTTTCCCCCTGGCGCTGGCCATCGCGGCCACCTGCGCCATCGTGCCGCTGGCCGGCTGGCAGTGGCATGGCTTCGCCATCGCCGCCGTGCTGCTGGTAGCCGGCGCGTGGGCATTCTTCGCTGTCCCGGGCGAGGCGTCGCAGGCGCCCGCCACGGCCGACGATTACGTGGCCAGCCGCCGCGAGTTCGCAGAGCAAGTGTCCGGTGTGTGGGCTTCGCATATCGACGCGTCGCGCAGCCAGATGGAAACGGCCGTGGTATCGCTGGTCGAGCGTTTTTCCGGCATCGTGTTCAAGCTGGAACAGGCATTGGCCACCTCCGGCGCCGCGCGCAATCACGAGGGCGGCAGCATCGTCGAGGTATTTTCCGCCAGCGAAAAGGAACTGCGTTCGCTGCTCGACATGCTGGCCAGCGCCGCCGACAGCAAGGGGCAGATGCTGCAGAAGATCGAGGGCCTGCAGCACATCACCGCCCAGTTGCAGACGATGGCGGCGGACGTTGCCAGCATCGCGTGGCAGACCAACCTGCTGGCGCTGAATGCCGCCATCGAGGCGGCGCGCGCCGGCGAGGCGGGCCGCGGCTTTGCCGTCGTCGCCAACGAAGTGCGCATGCTGTCGAACCGCTCGGCTGACGCCGGCAAGCATATCGCGCAGCAGGTCGGCCAGATCAGCGCGGCGATCAATGCGACCTGCGGCGCGGCGGGCGACTCGATGCGCGCCGAAGGGCAGGCGGTGCAGGCTTCCGAGCAGATGATCGGCAACGTGCTGACGTCGTTCCGCGGCGTGACCGATGCGCTGGTGCGGTCGTCCGACGTGCTGCAGGCGGAAAGCGCCGGCATCAAGTCCGAAGTGGCCGAGGCGCTGGTGCAGCTGCAGTTCCAGGACCGCGTCAGCCAGATTCTGTCGCACGTGCAGCAGAACATCGCGCGCCTGCCGTCGTACCTCGATGAACAGGTCGCCGCGGGAACGGCACGGCAGCTCGACGCGCGCCCGTTGCTGGCCGAGCTGGAAAGCACGTACGCGATGGCCGAAGAACACACTCTTCACCTGGGCGGCGCCAAGCCGGCGCCGCAGCAGGAAGAAGAAATCACATTTTTCTAGGAGCTTCACATGGCAAAAACCATCATGGTGGTGGATGACTCGGCATCGATCCGCCAGGTCGTCGGCATCGCACTGCGCCAGGCCGGCTACGACGTCATCGAAGGCAACGACGGCGCCGACGCGCTGGCCAAGCTGACCGGGCAGAAGGTCAACCTGATCATCAGCGACGTCAACATGCCGAACATGGACGGCATCACCTTCGTGCGCGAACTGAAGACCCGTCCGGCCTACAAGTTCACGCCGGTGATGATGCTGACCACCGAATCGCAGCAGGAAAAGAAAGCGCAGGGCCAGGCGGCCGGTGCGCGGGCCTGGATGGTCAAGCCGTTCAAGCCGGAGGCGCTGCTGGCGGCGGTCCAGAAGCTGGTCATGCCTTAAAGCCACTTGCTCGCGGCCTTCCGGCCGCGGCAGATTCCCTACGGAGAACCACATGAGTATTGGCGAGAGCCAAGGGCCCGTTGCGGCCCTGGCGGTCGAAGGCGAGCTGACGATCTATCGCGCGGCGGAGCTGAAGGACGTGCTGCTGGACGCCGTGCGGCAGCATGCCGCGCCGGTGTTCGACCTGTCCGCCGTGACCGAATGCGACAGCGCCGGCCTGCAGCTGCTGCTGGTGGCGCGGCAGGAAGCCGCGACGCTCGGCAAGACGCTGCGCGTGCAGGGGACCAGCGCCGCCGTACGCGACGTGTTCGCGCTGCTCGGCATGGCATTCGACGGCATCGGTGCGGCAAGCGAGGAAAGCAACGAGGCAAGCAACGGGGAAGGGCGCGCGGCATGAACATGGACCAGGTAATGCAAACCTTCATCGCCGAGAGCCGCGAGCTGCTCGAGCAGATGGAAAACGCGCTGCTGGCCGTGGCGCAGGACGGCCCCGAGGCCGTCAACGCGATCTTCCGCGCCGCGCACACGATCAAGGGATCGGCCGGCATGTTCGGCCTGGACGCCGTGGTGGACTTCACCCACGTGGCCGAGAGCGTGCTGGACAAGGTACGCGACGGCGCCGTGCAGGTCGACGATGCGCTCGTCACGCTGCTGCTGGGCTGCTGCGACCACATCGGCCACCTGGTCGACGCGGTCGAGGCGGACACGCTGGACAGCGATACGGTACTGGTGTCGGCCGGCGCGCCGCTGCTGGCCGCGCTGCAGGGCTATCTCGACGGCGGCAGCGCACCGGCACCGGCCAGGGCCGCAAGCGCGCCTGCGGCGGCGGCCGGCAGTGCCGAGCAGTGGCACATTTCTCTGCGTTTCGGCCGCGACGTGCTGCGCAACGGCATGGACCCGCTGTCGTTCATCCGCTACCTGGGCCAGATGGGCACGATCACCGGCATCGCCACGCTGGCCGATGCGTTGCCGCCGGCTGCGCAATTCGATGCCGAATCGTGCTACCTGGGCTTCGAGATCGGCTTCCTGAGCAGCGTGGACAAGGCCGCGATCGACGGCGTGTTCGACTTCGTGCGCGACGATTGCCAGATCCGCATTTTGCCGCCGGAAAACCGCATCGCCGAATACCTGGCCTGGCTGGACGAAGTGCCCGAACAGCGCGAGCGCCTGGGCGAAATGCTGGTGCGCTGCGGCAGCGTGACGGCGCACGAGCTGGAGCAGGCCCTGGCGGCGCAGGCTGCCGACAGTACCGGCGGCGCCATCGTGCCGCTGGGCGAGATCCTGGTGGGCCAGGGCACCGTGCGGCCGGCCGTCGTCGAGGCCGCGCTGGCGAAACAGCGCCAGGCACCGGAAGGCAAGGCCGCACCGGCGGAAAGCCGCTCGGTGCGTGTCGATGCGGACAAGCTGGATCGCCTGATCAACCTGGTGGGCGAACTGATCATCGCCGGCGCGGGGGCCAACCTGATTGCCCGGCGCGCGCAGATCCCCGAACTGCTCGAGTGCACGTCGACGCTGTCCGGCCTGGTCGAAGAAGTACGCGACAGCGCGCTGCAGCTGCGCATGGTGAAGATCGGCGCCACGTTCAACCGCTTCGTCCGCGTGGTGCGCGACGTGTCGCACGAGATCGACAAGGATATCCGCCTGGAAGTGTCCGGCGAAGACGCGGAGCTGGACAAGACCGTGGTCGAGAAGATCGGCGATCCGCTGACGCACCTGGTGCGCAACGCGATGGACCATGGCATCGAACCGGCCGACGTGCGCCTCGCGCGCGGCAAGCCGGCGCAGGGCACGGTGGCGCTGAATGCCTACCACGACTCGGGCAGCATCGTGATCGAAGTGTCCGACGACGGCGGTGGCCTGAAGCGCGACCGCATCCTCGCCAAGGCCGTCGAGCGGGGGCTGGTGGAACCGGGCCGCGTGCTGTCGGACAAGGAAATCTTCGGCCTGATCTTCGAGCCGGGATTCTCGACCGCCGAGCAGGTGACCAACCTGTCCGGCCGGGGTGTCGGCATGGATGTCGTCAAGCGCAATATCGTCGCGCTGCGCGGCAGCGTGGAAATCGCCAGCACCGAAGGCGTGGGGACCACGGTGACCGTGCGCCTGCCGCTGACGCTGGCGATCATCAACGGCTTCCAGGTGGGCGTCGGCAAATCCGTGTTCGTGATCCCGATGGACATGGTCGAGGAATGCGTGGAGTTCCGCGACGATGCGGAGCGCACGCAGTCTTCGGACTATATCGACCTGCGCGGATCGCCGATGCCGTTCGTGCGGCTGCGCGAACGCTTCGCGCTGGCCGGCACGCCGGCGCGGCGCCAGAGCATCGTCGTGGTGCGCTATGGCAGCAACCGGGCCGGCCTGGTCGTCGATACGCTGCTGGGCGAGTTCCAGACCGTGATCAAGCCGCTCGGCAAGGTGTTCGCCGGCGCACGCTTCCTGTCCGGCTCGTCGATCCTCGGCAATGGCGACGTGGCGCTGATCCTCGACATGGGCGCGCTGCTGGCCGGTGTCGAGAGCGAAAGCCATGCGGTCGCCCAATAAATTTCAACAACTTTACTGTTTTTCTTTACTGATCTTGGAGAGCCATCGTGCTTAAGAACTTGAAAATCGGCGTACGCCTGGGGCTGGGTTTCGGCGTGCTGCTGCTGCTGCTGCTGGGTGTCGCAACGCTGGCCATCACGCGCATGGCAGACATGGACAAGGTGACCGACGAGATCACCGGCGAGGCCTATCCGAAAGTGATCACCGCGCAGGACATGGTGCGTGACGCGATCGATGCCGGGCGCCACATGCGCGGCATGCTGCTGACGAACAGCGAGACCGAGATCGAGCGCCACCGCAAGAGCATCGAAGGCATGCGTGCGGAGACGGTGCGCCGCATCGCCGACATGGAAAAAGTGGTGTTCTCCGAGCGCGGCAAGGAACTGCTGCGTGCCGTATCGGAGAAGCGCGTGGCGCTGGATGCCAAGTACGACAAGTTCTACACCCTGATGCGCGCCGATCGCCAGCAGGCCGCCGAATTCATCAGCAACGACTATGCGCCCGCCAACCGTGAGTTGATCAATGCGCTGGACGCGCTGATCAAGCACCAGAGCAAGCTGATGGCGGACCTTACCGATGTTGCCGGCCACACCTACGAGGACACCCGTACCACCGTGATGGCGATGACCGGCATCGCGCTGCTGCTCGCCATCGTCATCGGTGCATCGATCACGCTGTCCGTCACCCGCGCGCTGCGCCAGGCGGTCGATGCCGCGAACAGCCTCGCCGAGGGCGACCTGACGGTGCGCATCGACAGCAATTCGCGTGACGAGACCGGCCAGCTGCTGCAGGCGATGAGCCAGATGATCGCCAAGCTGACGCAGGTGGTCAGCGACGTCAACGCCGGTGCGCAGTCGCTGGCCTCGGCTTCCGAGGAAGTGTCGGCCACCGCGCAGTCGCTGTCGCAGGCCGCTTCCGAGCAGGCCGCCAGCGTCGAGGAAACCTCGGCATCGCTGGAACAGATGACGGCGTCGATCTCGCAGAACACGGAGAACGCCCGGGTCACCGATGGCATGGCGACCCAGGCGGCGCGCGAAGCGGCCGAAGGCGGCGAGGCCGTCAAGGCCACCGCAACGGCGATGAAGCAGATCGCGAAACAGATCGGCATCATCGACGACATCGCCTACCAGACCAACCTGCTGGCGCTGAACGCGGCCATCGAAGCGGCCCGTGCCGGCGAACACGGCAAGGGCTTCGCCGTGGTGGCGGCCGAGGTGCGCAAGCTGGCCGAGCGCAGCCAGGTGGCGGCGCAGGAAATCGGCGAAGTGGCCACGTCGAGCGTGGAACTGGCCGAACGTGCCGGCGCGCTGCTGGACCAGATGGTGCCGAACATCCGCAAGACGTCCGACCTGGTGCAGGAAATCACGGCCGCTTCCGAGGAGCAGTCGGCCGGCGTGGGCCAGATCAACGCGGCCGTGGGCCAGATGAGCCAGGGCACGCAGCAGAACGCGTCGAGTTCCGAGGAACTGGCCGCCACGGCCGAGGAAATGAGCGGCCAGGCCGAACAGCTGCAGGCTGCGATGGGCTTTTTCAAACTCGAGGGCGGCGCGCCGCTGCGCAAGCCGGCGGGGCGCGCGGTGCGCGCAGCCGCGGTGCCCAGGCGCCAGAACATCGCCCTGCAACCGGCCTTTGCCGAGGCGGGGCTGGACGAAGCCAGCTTCACCCGGTTCTGAACACGTCGCAGGACCGCTTCGATTCGTCGTTTATTCGTTATCAAACGCTAACAACCCGCGGCCGGTGGCCGCAAGGAGACAATCTTGTTCCGTAACATGAAAGTAAGCGCCCGCCTGGCCCTGGGCTTCGGCGTCGTCGCCATCCTGCTGGTCGCCAGCATCCTGCTGGGTATCCGCAGCCTGGCCGGCGTCAGCGACAACGTCAACGAACTGGTCACCGACAAGTACCCGAAGGTCACGATGGCCCACGACCTGATCGGCAACATCACCACGATCGCGATCGCGATGCGCAACGTCGTGATCTTCGACGACGCGGCGGTGGCGCGCCGCGAGCTGGCAGCCATTGAAGCCGAACGCGCCAAGCTGCGCGAGACGCTCGAGAAGCTGAAGAAGGTGGTGGCTTCGCCGGAAGGCAAGGATGTGCTGCAGGCGGTCGTGGAAACCCGCGAGCAATACCGCGTCATCCAGGAGGAGTTCCTGCGCCTGGTCGCCGCGGGCCAGCGTGCCGAGGCACGCGACCTGCTGGTGAACAAGCTCGAAGGCATCCAGACTACCTATATCGCGACGATCCGCAAACTGATCGCGCACCAGGACCAGTCGATGGCGAAGTCCGGCGTGGAAGCCACCGACGCCTACGTCAGCGCGCGTAACCAACTGGTAATGCTGGGCTCACTGGCCGTGCTGATAAGCGTGGCCATGGCGTTCTGGATCACCCTCAGCCTGACGCGCACGCTGGGTGGCGAACCGGCCTACGCGGCCGAACTGCTGAAACGCATCGCCGATGGCGACCTGTCCGGCGATGTGGCCGTGCGCAAGGGCGATTCCGCCAGCATGCTGTCCGCCGTCGCCCAGATGGTCGGCAAGCTGCGCCTGGTGATCGCCGGCCAGCGTGCCGTGATCGAAGCCGCCAACCGCGGCAACTTCGACGCGCGCGTCGACACGGCGGGCATGCAGGGCTTCCAGAAGGAGATGGGCGATGGCCTGAACCAGCTGGTGGCGACGACCGGTGCCAGCATCGACGACGTGGTGCGCGTGATGTCGGCACTGGCCGAAGGCGACCTGACCGCGCGCATCGACAAGCACTACGAAGGCGCGTTCGGCAAGCTGAAGGAATACTCGAACGGCACGATGGACAAGCTGGCGCAGGTCGTCGGCGACGTGAATGCCAGTGCGCAGTCGCTGGCTTCGGCTTCCGAGGAAGTGTCGGCCACCGCGCAGTCGCTGTCGCAGGCCGCTTCCGAGCAGGCCGCCAGCGTCGAGGAAACCTCGGCATCGCTGGAACAGATGACGGCGTCGATCTCGCAGAACACGGAGAACGCCCGGGTCACCGATGGCATGGCGACCCAGGCGGCGCGCGAAGCGGCCGAAGGCGGCGAGGCCGTCAAGGCCACCGCGACGGCGATGAAGCAGATCGCGAAACAGATCGGCATCATCGACGACATCGCCTACCAGACCAACCTGCTGGCGCTGAACGCGGCCATCGAAGCGGCCCGTGCCGGCGAACACGGCAAGGGCTTCGCCGTGGTGGCGGCCGAGGTGCGCAAGCTGGCCGAGCGCAGCCAGGTGGCGGCGCAGGAAATCGGCGAAGTGGCCACGTCGAGCGTGGAACTGGCCGAACGTGCCGGCGCGCTGCTGGACCGGATGGTGCCGAACATCCGCAAGACATCCGACCTGGTGCAGGAAATCACGGCCGCTTCCGAGGAACAGTCGGCCGGCGTGGGCCAGATCAACGCGGCCGTGGGCCAGATGAGCCAGGGCACGCAGCAGAACGCGTCGAGTTCCGAGGAACTGGCCGCCACGGCCGAGGAGATGAGCGGCCAGGCCGAGCAGCTGCAACAGGCGATGAGCTTCTTCCACCTGGCCGGCAACCATGGCGCGCGGGTGGTGGCAAAGGTGCGCAGCGGTAGCGTCCGGCCGGCACGGCGCGGCGGCAACCTGCGCGCGGCCGACGATTTCACGCACGGCGAGCTGGATGAAAAGAACTTCACCAACTTCTGATGGACCGATCATGAAACACACCAAGCAAGACAGCGGCGCATCGGCTAACGAATCCGCCCAATACCTGACCTTCATGCTGGGCGGCGAAGCGTTCGGCATCGGCATCATGGCCGTGAAGGAAATCATCGAGTTCTCCGGCATTACCGAAGTGCCGATGATGCCGGAATCGATCCGCGGCGTGATCAACCTGCGCGGCGCCGTGGTACCCGTGATGGACCTGGCGGCCCGCTTCGGCCGGCCGCTGGCGGTGCCCGGCAAGCGCACCTGCATCGTCATCGTCGAACTGGAAGCGGATGGCGAACGGCAGGTGACGGGCGTGGTGGTCGACGCCGTCAGCGCCGTGCTCGATATCGCGCTGGCGGAAATCGAGCCGGCGCCATCGTTCGGCACGCGCATCCGCGGCGACTTCATCGGCGGCATGGCCAAGGTGAACGGCAAGTTCGTGATCCTGCTGAACGTGGCGCACGTGCTGGCGCTGGACGGGCTGTCCGCGCTGGCCGACAGCGAAGCCCAGGCGGCATGAGCGCCATCGCGATCAACGAGCGCGAGTTCGCGCGCTTCCAGCGCTTCATCCTCGACATCGCCGGCATCACGATGTCGGACGCGAAGAAGGCGCTGGTCAGCGGGCGGCTCGCCAAGCGGCTGCACCATTTCGGGCTGGACAGCTACGACGCGTATTTCGAGTTGCTGGCCGACGGGCAGCATCCGGATGAGGCCCAGGTTGCCGTCGACCTGCTGACCACCAACGAGACGTACTTCTTCCGCGAAGCGCGCCATTTCGACCTGCTGCGTGAAGCGGCCGCGGCGCACGGCAGCGCCGGCACCACGCCATTCCGCGTATGGAGCGCTGCCTGTTCGTCCGGCGAAGAGCCGTACAGCATCGCGATGGTGCTGGCCGACGTGCTGGGTAACGCGCCGTGGGAAGTGGTGGCATCCGACATCAGCACGCGCGTGCTGCAGCGTGCCCGCATCGGCCATTATCCGATGGAGCGCGCCACGCACGTGCCGCCGGACTACCTGAAGCGCTTTTGCCTGAAAGGCATCCGCGAGCAGCAGGGCACATTGCTGGTGGACCGGGCGCTGCGCCAGCGCGTGCAGTTCCGGCAGGTAAACCTGAACACGCAGCTGCCTGATCAACTGGGCATGTTCGACGTGATCTTCCTGCGCAACGTGATGATCTACTTTAATGCCGATACCAAGCGGCAGGTGGTGGCGCGCGTGACCTCGCGGCTGAAACCGGGTGGCCATTTCTTCATCGGCCATTCCGAAAGCCTGCAGGACATCTCCAGCGCGGTGCAGCCCGTGATACCGTCGGTGTACCGCAAGGCCGCGGCGGTCCAGCCGCGCGACCGGCAAGCCGCTTGAGCCGCAGGTTCGACGAGTGGTGTGACGGATCGGGGCGCCTGGCCCGGCTGCGCCAGGCTGGCGCCTTGCGGGCGCGTTATTTGCGAGCCTTGCCGCAGCCCTGGAACAGCCGTGGAAATCTATGAATCCTGTGAATGTGATGGTCGTCGACGATTCGGCCGTGGTACGCAAGATCGTCGGTGAAATGCTGGCGGCGGCGCCCGGTATCCGCCTGCTGCACGCCGTGTCGGACCCGTTGCTGGCGATCGAGCGGATGAAACAGCAATGGCCGGACGTGATCGTGCTGGACGTGGAAATGCCGCGCATGGACGGCATCACGTTCCTGAAGAAGATCATGGCCGAACGGCCGACGCCGGTGATCATCTGCTCGACGCTGACGGAGAAGGGCGCGCAGACCACGATGGCGGCGATGGCGGCCGGTGCGGTGACCGTGATCGCCAAGCCGAAGCTGGGCCTGAAGGATTTCCTGAACGACAGTTCCGCCGAGCTGGTCAGCGCCATCCGCGCCGCCGCGCAGGTCAATGTGCGCCGGCTCGCCGCCCGCGCGGCCATGCCGGCCCAGGCGCCGGTCAAGCTGACCGCCGATGCGATCCTGCCGCCGGCAGGCGAGGCCCGCCCGCCGCTGCAGACCACCGAGCGGGTCGTGGCCATCGGCACGTCGACCGGCGGCACGCTGGCATTGGAGGAAGTGCTGACGGCGCTGCCGCGCGTCACGCCGGGCATCGTGATCGTGCAGCACATGCCGGAAAAATTCACGGCGGCCTTCGCCGACCGCCTCGACAAGCTGTGCCAGATCGAAGTGCGCGAGGCGCAGCACAACGACCGCGTGCTGCCGGGCCGGGCGCTGATCGCGCCGGGCGGCAAGCACATGCTGCTGCGCCGCGATGGCGCGCGCTACTGCGTCGACGTGATCGACGGCCCGCTGGTAAACCGGCACCGGCCATCGGTGGACGTGCTGTTCCGCTCCGTGGCCCGGCATGCCGGCGCCAATGCGCTGGGCATCATCATGACGGGCATGGGCGACGACGGCGCCGCCGGCCTGCTGGAGATGCGCAAGGCCGGCGCCCGCACCGTCGCGCAGGACGAGGAAAGCTGCGTGGTCTATGGCATGCCGAAGGAAGCCGTCAAGCGCGGCGGCGTGGAAAAAACCGTGCCGTTGAAGTCGATCGACCGCGAGATCCTGCAGCAGCGCTGATGGCGCTGCCGCAGCGGCGCGTCACGGCGCCGGGCCGGCCGCCGGCTGTTCCGGCTGCGCCGCCACGATGCGGTTGCGGCCCGCGCGCTTGGCGGCGTACAGGGCCGCATCGGCGGCGCCGATCAGCGCGGCCGGCACGGCCGGCTGGCCCGGCAGCAGCGTGGCCACGCCGATGCTGACGGTGACCTGCTTTTCCGGCCCGCCGTACGCGTGCGGAAGCGCCAGTTGCAGCACGCGTGCATGCAGCGCTTCGGCCATGCGCAGCGCCTGGTGCGGATCGTTGTCCGGCAGGATCACGGCGAATTCCTCGCCGCCGTAGCGGGCCAGCATATCCATCGAACGTTGCAGCAGCGCCTGCAGGGCAGCCGATACCTGGATCAGGCAGCCGTCGCCCTGCTGGTGGCCGTAATGGTCGTTGTAGGGCTTGAAGTGGTCGATGTCGATCATCAGCAGCGACAGCATGCCGCTGTTGCGCTTGGCGCGCCGTACCTCGCGATCGATGGCCGCGTCGAAGGCGCGGCGGTTGGCAATGCCGGTCAGGCCGTCCGAAAAGGTCTGCAGGCGCAGCATCTCGGTCTGTTCGCGCAACAGCTTTTCGCGGCTGGCGGCCATGCTCACGTCGCTCAGCTGGATCAGGCAATGGGAACCGGCCTGCCCGGCGGGGAAGGCCAGCGGCGTGACGGCGATGGCCTGCTGCATCCGCTCGCCGCGGCCGATGGCTGCCGGGTTCGAGTACAGCGGAAACGGCGCGCGGTTCAGGGTGGGCGAGAGCAGCGACGAGAAGTGGTTCGCCAGCGACTGCCTGATGGCGGCCTCGACACGGCCGCCGCGCAGTTCCGGCATCAGCTCGAACAGGTCCATGCCGAGCGCCTTGTGGGCGGCACAGCCGGTATGGCGGCTCATCCATTTATTCCACAGCACGATGCGGTGCGCGGCGTCGACGACGATGATGCCGGCGCTGACGGCTTCCAGCACGCTTTCCAGCAACGGCAGGCGAGACGGGTGCTGCATCCTTATTGCGGCCCCATCGGCAGTCCCATCGTGCGTTGCAGGTAGCGGTCGATCTGTTCCTTCAGGTCGGTCAGGGCGGTCACGTCGAGGATGAAGGCGACATAGCCATGGATCTGGTGCTTTTCGAGGATGAAGTCGATGTGCAGCATCATCACCACGGTATCGGCGCGGGTTCCGGTGGCGTCGAGGATCTCGTCGCTGGAGCCCACGTGGTAGACCGGCAGCGAGCCATGCAGCTCCTGCTGGAAAATGTTGGCCAGCGTGCCGACGCAGGAATTGAGGATGATGTTGCCGATCTCGCTCATCGCTTCCTGTTCCATGCCGGACAGCTCGGCCAGCGGCACCGCCTCGCCCACCATCAGGCGCACGATCTCGAGGCTTTTGTTCTCGGGGAACATCAACAGTGCCTCGGTCGAGAACGCGCCGTCGTAATGCTGGCTGACGCCGCAGATGCGTTCGCCATTGCCGGCGCCGCCACCGGTGCGGGTGTCATTGCGGGTGTCGTTGCGGTGAGCCGCTTCCAGCAGTTGCGCCGCCTCGCTGCGGCTGAGGAAGCTGATCGACGGCACCGACATCGTGACTTCCTCGTTGACGATGCCGCTCATCGCGGCGGCGGCCTGGCCGACGCCGATGTTGAAGATCTCGACCAGCGCGTCGTGTTCCAGTTCGGTCAGCGCGACCATGTCAGCGCCCCAGCAGGGCGGTCAGGCGGGCGATGCGTTCCGGCGTGATCGGCTTTTCCATGAAACCGACGCCGATTTCGCTGGCGCGGTTGCGTGTGGCGTCCTGCACGTTGGCCGTCAGCAGTGAAATGTGCGCATCGGGCAGCAGCTCGCGCAGCTTCTCGGCGCAGGCGATGCCGCCCATGCCGGGCATGTTCACATCCATCAGCACCAGTTGCGGTTGCGCGTCGGGTGCCTTGGCGAGCGCTTCCTCGCCGGTGGCCGCTTCGACCACGGTCCAGTCGGCGTGCAGCGCGAGGATGTATTGCCGCGCGACCAGGCGTGAAACGCGGCTGTCGTCGACGATCAGGACGGTGGGCGGGGCAGCGGGGGCGGCAGGGGGGACTGTAGAGGACGTCATGTTCTGTTGGGCTGACTTGTCGGGATTGGGTATTTTCCCACAAAGGCCGCCCGGTGCGCTGTTAAAATGACGGCCCTCGAATCCGTAACCCCTATCCTCAATCATGACTCAAGACGAACTGAAACAGGCCGTGGCGCGCGCCGCCATCGGCTACGTGGTCGATGGCGAAATCATCGGCGTCGGCACCGGCTCGACCGCCAATTTCTTCATCGACGAACTGGCCGCCATCAAGGACCGCATCAAGGGCACCGTGGCGTCTTCGGAAGCCACCGCCGCGCGCCTGAAGGGTCATGGCATTCCCGTGTTCGACCTGAACGACGTGGACTCGATCGCCGTCTACATCGACGGCGCCGACGAGATCGACGCCTCGGGCGCGATGATCAAGGGTGGCGGCGCGGCGCTGACGCGCGAGAAGATCGTTGCTTCCGTGTCGAAATCGTTCGTCTGCATCGCCGACGGTTCGAAGCTGGTCGACACGCTGGGCAAGTTCGCGCTGCCGGTCGAGGTGATCCCGATGGCGCGCAATGCCGTGTTGCGCCAGCTGGCGGCGCTGGGCGGCCAGCCGAAGGTGCGCGTCAAGCCGGGTACCGACGAGCCTTTCGTCACCGATAACGGCGGTCACCTGATCGACGTGGCGGGCCTGTCGATCACCGATCCGGTCGCGCTGGAAAACACCATCAACCAGATGACCGGCGTGATCGCCGTGGGCCTGTTCGCCGCGCGCGGCGCCAATGTGTGCCTGCTGGGCACTGGCGAGGGCGTGAAGACGCTGAGCTGGTAAGCAGCAAAACCGGTGACAGCAAAACCGGTGACAGACACCAGTTTATTTGAAATGGATGTTGCAAAAAAACCGGTGACAGGCACCGGTTTTTTTGAAATATTTCCCGAAAACCGGAGCCTGTCACCGGTTTTCGGGAAATAAAAACGGCACCCGCGGGTGCCGTTTCAGGGAGCGTCGCTTACGCCGTCGGCGGCACGTAGCCCTGGGCTTCGTCGGCGCCTTCGCCGAAGAAATGCTTTTCCATCTGCGCCGCCAGGTACTTGCGGGCGCGCACGTCGGCCAGGTTCAGGCGGTTCTCGTTGACCAGCATGGTCTGGTGCTTCAGCCAGGCCGCCCACGCCTCTTTCGACACGGATTCATAGATTTTCTTGCCCAGTTCGCCGGGGTACGGCGGGAAGTCCAGGCCTTCGGCTTCCTTGTTCAGTTTGATGCAATGGACGGTACGGGCCATCTCGGGTGCTCCTCAGTGTGCAGAAACGTGCATTGTAAAGGCAAATTACAAGGTCTTCACCAGCACCTGCGACTTGCGCTGGTAGTTGTACATGCGCTGGCGGTCCTTCGGCAGCGCATCCACGTTGGCGGGCACGAAGCCGCGCTTGATGAACCAGTGCGCGGTGCGGGTGGTGAGCACGAACAGTTTCGTGATGCCGGAAGCGCGCGCGCGGTTTTCCATGTGCTTCAGGATGCGTTCGCCGTCGCCCTGCGCCTGCACTTCGGGGTTGACGGTCAGGCATGCCATTTCGGCCATCTTCTCTTCCGGGAACGGATACAGCGCGGCGCAGCCGAAGATCACGCCATCGTGTTCGATGACGGAAAAATAATTGATTTCCCGTTCGATCAGTTCGCGGCCCCGTTTCACCAGCGTGCCGTCCGCTTCCAGCGGTTCGATCAGCTTGATAATCCCGCCGACGTCCTCAATTGTGGCGGGACGCAGGCTTTCCAGGTTCTCGTGGCTGATCATCGTGCCCACGCCGTCGTGGGTGAACAGTTCCAGCATGGCCGAACCGTCCATCGCGAACGGCACGATGTGCGAGCGTTCCACGCCGCTGTTGCAGGCCTTGACGCAATGCTGCAGGTAGAACGCGCTTTCCGGCGCCAGGAAATTCGCCTGCAGCACGGCTTCGGCCATGTGCGACGACAGTTCGCGGATCTCCGTGCCGGCCAGGTCGCGCAGCATCTCGGTCTCGGTGATGAAGATCAGCTTGTCGGCATGCAGCGCCACCGCGGCGGAGACGGCGACGTCTTCCATGGTCAGGTTGAACGCTTCGCCGGTGGGCGAGAAGCCCAGCGGCGACAGCAGGATCACGCCGCCGGTGGCCAGGATCGAGTGGATCGTCTCGGCATCGACCTTGCGCGTCACGCCGGTCAGTTCCAGGTCGACGCCGTCGATGACGCCCAGCGGGCGCGCGGTGACGAAGTTGCCGGAAATGACACGGATCGCGGCGTTCGACATCGGCGTGTTGGGCAGGCCCTGGCTGAACGCGGCTTCGATATCGAGGCGCAGCTCGCCCGCGGCCTCCTTGGCGCATTCCATGGCGGCGGTATCGGTGACGCGGATGCCGTTGTGGAAGCGGCCCGCGACGTTACGCAGCGCGAGCTGTTCGGCCACCTGGGGTCGCGAGCCGTACACGACGACGACCTTGATGCCGAGCGCATGCAGCAGCGACAGGTCGTGCGCCAGTACCGGCAGGGCGCCGGCGGCAACCAGTTCACCCGGGAAGGCCACCACGAAAGTCTTGCCGCGGAAGGCGTGGATATAAGGCGCGACGGAGCGCAGCCACTGGACGAATTCGACGGGGTTTTCCATGCGCCGCATTATAATTCGCTGCGCGGCATCCGTAGTAAAACTCGCAGCAAAACCTTGTAAAAACAATGTCTGAAGCCATCAAGCAGTCCCCTTCCTCTTCTCCCCCGAAACCGAACGAAGCGCGCGCGCCGCGCCGGGATGGCGACCGCCGCGGCGGCGCATCCCGGCAAAAGCCCGCACCGGAGCAGGTTGCCGCAGGGGAGAAGCGTGCGCCGAAGCAGATTGCTTCGCGGGAAAAACCTACGCCCGAACAGATCGCCGCGCGCGAGGCGGAACGCCTGTTCCGCAATCCGCTCCCGCCGATCACGTTCCCGGAGGACCTGCCGGTATCGGGCCGGCGGCGCGAGATCGCCGAGGCGCTGTCGAAGCACCAGGTCGTCATCGTCTCGGGCGAAACCGGTTCCGGCAAGACCACGCAGCTGCCGAAGATCTGCCTGGAGCTGGGCCGCGGGCAGAAGGGCCTGATCGGCCACACGCAGCCGCGCCGGATCGCCGCGTCGTCGACCGCCAAGCGCATCGCCCAGGAACTGAATTCTCCGCTGGGCGAGCACGTGGGCTTCAAGGTGCGCTTCAACGACACGCTGCACAAGGGCGCGTCCGTGAAGCTGATGACGGACGGTATCCTGCTGGCCGAGACGCAGACCGACCCGCTGCTCAAGGGCTACGACACGATCATCATCGACGAGGCGCACGAACGCAGCCTGAACATCGACTTCCTGCTCGGCTACCTGAAGCAGCTGCTGCCGCGCCGGCCCGACCTGAAGGTGATCATCACGTCGGCAACGATCGATGCGGAGCGTTTCGCCCGCCATTTCAGCCAGGAGGGCAAGCCGCCGGTGCCGGTGATCGAGGTCTCCGGCCGCCTGTATGCGGTGGAAATCCGCTACCGGCCGGTGGAGCGCGAGCCGGTCAGGCTGCCGGAAGGGGTGAACGCGGCGAAGCCGCAAATGCGCACGGCCGCCGCCGCCAAGGAAAAGCGCGACCTGATGGATGCCATCCTCGACGGTGTCGACGAGGTATGCCGCATCGGTTCGGGCGACGTGCTGGTGTTCCTGCCCGGCGAGCGGGAAATCCGCGACGCCGCCGAGGCGCTGCGCAAGCACCATCCGCCGCACGTGGAGATCCTGCCGCTGTTCGCCCGCCTGTCGGTGGAAGAACAGGACCGCGTGTTCCGCACCACCAACCAGCGGCGCATCGTCCTCGCCACCAACGTTGCCGAGACGTCGCTGACGGTGCCGGGCATCCGCTACGTGGTCGATGCCGGCCTGGCGCGCGTGAAGCGCTACAGCTACCGCAACAAGGTCGAACAGCTGCAGATCGAACCGGTGGCGCAGTCGGCGGCGAACCAGCGCGCCGGGCGTTGCGGCCGCGTGGCCGACGGCGTCTGCATCCGGCTGTACGACGAAGAGGATTTCAACAAGCGGCCGAAGTTCACCGATCCGGAGATCCTGCGCTCGTCGCTGGCTTCCGTGATCCTGCGCATGAAGTCCCTGCACTTGACGGATGTGGAGACGTTCCCGTTCATCGAACCGCCGCTGGCGCGCGCCATCGCCGACGGTTACCAGCTGCTGCAGGAACTGGGCGCCGTCGACGACGACAACCGGCTGACGGGCCTGGGCCGCAAGCTGGCCAAGCTGCCGCTCGATCCGCGCGTGGGCCGCATGATCCTGGCCGCGCAGGAATTCACCTGCCTGACCGAAGTGCTGATCGTGGCCGCCGCGTTGTCGGTGCAGGACCCGCGCGACCGGCCGATCGAGCACCAGCAGGCGGCCGACCAGGCGCACCAGAAGTTCGCCGACGAGAAGTCCGAGTTCCTCTCGTACATCAAGATCTGGCGCTGGTTCGAGGACGCCATCGAGCACAAGAAAACCAACCGCCAGCTGCAGGACAACTGCCGCGCCAACTTCCTGTCGCAGGTGCGGCTGCGCGAATGGCGCGACGTGCATTCGCAGCTGCTCACGCTGGTCAAGGAGCAGGGCTGGCGCATGAACGAATCGCCGGCCACGTACGAGCAGTTCCACCTGGCGCTGCTGACGGGCCTGCTGGGCAACGTCGGCTTCAAAATGGAGGACGACCCCGGCTACCTGGGCGCGCGCGGCATCAAGTTCAACATCTGGCCCGGTTCCTCGCTGGGCAAGAAGGCCGGCAAGTGGGTGATGGCGGCCGAACTGGTGGAAACCACCCGGCTGTATGCCCGCACCATCGCGCGCATCGAACCGGAATGGGTCGAGAAGATCGGCGCGCACCTGCTGAAGAAATCGTGGGGCGAACCGCGCTGGGAGAAACGCCCGGCGCAGGTGACGGCGGCCGAGAAGGCGACCCTGTACGGCCTGACGATCTACAGCCAGCGCCGCATCAACTATGCGCTGCACAACCCGGCCGAAGCACGCGAGATCTTCATTCGCGATGCGCTGGTGGCCGGCGACTACGATACGCGCGCGCCGTTCTTCGCGCACAACCACCGGCTGGTGAAGGAGATCGAAAACCTCGAGCACAAGTCGCGCCGGCAGGACGTGCTGGTGGACGACCAGCTGATCGAGGCCTTCTACGACAAGCTGATTCCGCACGACGTGGTCAACGGCGCCGGCTTCGAAGCCTGGTACAAGAAGGCCGCGCAGGCCGAACCGAAGCTGCTGTACCTCGTCAAGGAAGACCTGATGCGGCACGAGGCGGCCGGCGTGACGACGGAGCTGTTCCCGAAGAAGATGCTGGCCGCCGGTGTCGAGATGGCGCTGACGTACCACTTCGAACCGGGCACCGTGCGCGACGGCGTTACCCTGCACGTGCCGCTGTATGCGCTGAACCAGCTGTCGCGCGAGCGCTGCGAATGGCTGGTGCCGGGCATGCTGAAGGAAAAGGTGCACCTGCTGCTGAAATCGCTGCCGCAGAAGCAGCGCCGGCACATGGTGCCGCTGCCCGAATATGCGCAGAAGTTCTGCGAGCGCGTGGCGGACAAGTTCGGCCGCGGCGACCTGATCGACGCGATCATCGCCGACATCCGCGAGCAGGTCACGATCACGGTGCTGACGTCGGACTTCAAGCCGGAACAGCTGCCGGCGCACCACTTCATGAATTTCAAGGTGGTCGACGAGCACGGCCGCCAGCTGGACATGGGCCGCAATCTCGCCACGCTGCAGGCGGAGTATGGCGCGCAGGCGCGGCAGAGCTTCCAGAAGATGGCGGAAAATGCGCCGCCCGCATCGGCCGCATCGCTGGCGCAGCTGGGCGGCGCCAGGCCTGACAAAGGCGCGGACCGGGGCGCAAAGCACGGCGGTATCGCCGGCGAGGTGAAGGCCGGCGGCATGCCGGGAGCGGCCGTGCCGGCGCCGGCCGCCGCTGCGCCGGCACCGGCCGGAGCGCATACGAACATCACCTCATGGTCGTTCGGCGAACTGCCGGAACTGCTGGAGATCGTGCAGGGCAAGCTGACGCTGATCGGCTTCCCGGCGCTGGTGGACAAGGTCACGCACTGCGACCTGGAAGTGTTCGACGACCCGAACGTGGCGGCGCGCACGCACCGCGCCGGCCTGCGCCGGCTGTTCGCGCTGCAGATGAAGGACCAGATCAAGTTCGTCGAGAAAAGCATCCCGAACCTGCAGCAGATGGGCATGCAGTTCATGAGCATGGGCACGCAGGAAGAGCTGCGCGACCAGATCATCGCCAAGGCGATCGACATCGCCTGCCTGCAGGACCCGCTGCCGCTCGACGCGGCCGCGTTCAACCGGCGCAAGGACGAGGGCAAGTCGCGGCTGGTGCTGCTGGTGAACGAGATCGCCCGGCTGGTGTCGCAGGTGCTGACGGAGTTCCATGGCTTGCCGAAGCGGCTGCAGGGCATCAACCCGCAGGCGGCCGCCGACATGCAGGAGCAGCTGAAAGGGCTGGTGCACAAGCGCTTCCTGCTCGATACCGAGTTCGCCCAGCTGGCGCATTTCCCGCGCTACCTGAAGGCCATGAACGTGCGCCTGGAAAAGCTGCGCGCCGATCCGGCACGCGACGCGAAATCGATGGCCGACTGGCACCAGGCGGCGCAGCCCTGGCTGCGCGTGATGCGCGAAAAATCGGCCGGCAAGAATACCGATCCGAAGCTGGTGGAGTACCGGTGGATGCTGGAGGAGCTGCGCGTGTCGCTGTTCGCGCAGGAGTTGCGGACGCCGATGCCGGTGTCGGTCAAGCGGCTCTTTAAAGTGTGGGAGTCGATGCAGCGGTAAAAAAGCCCGCGGAGCGGGTAATGCCGTTCAGATAAGCGAAATTTGACGTTTGCCGACGACGCTTGCGTTACTGGTGTCGGACACCCCCGGGTGTCGGACACCGGTTTTCGGCGCCGCTCTTCGCAACAGTCGAGCAAAAACCGGTGTCCGACACCAGAGCGTTCAAGGTATGGGAGTCGATGCAGAGGTAAAAAAAGCCCCGCGGAGTGGGGCTTTTTTTACGCCAGGACGATCAGTACTTCTTGTTCGGATCGTAGCTCGAGCTCTGGTTCGACAGCCCGCCGGCCTGGTTGATGTTCTTGTCGGTCAGGTCGGAATCGCCGCGGTCCAGGTCCAGGCTGTTGCTGCCCAGGCCGGTGCCGCTGCCCAGGCTGCCGCTCTGGCTGGACATGCCGCTGCTGTTACCCATGTTGCTGCCCATGCTGCTGCCCGAGCCGCCGGACAGGTTGCCCGACTGGCTCTGGCCAAAGCTGGAGCCGCTCTGCATCGTGCTGGTGCCGCTGCCCATCACGCTGCCGGTGGAGGTCATCTGGCCTGGCATCGCCTGCGCGGCGCCGCCCCAGAAGCTGCTGACCTGGCTGCCAAACTCGGCGCTCGCCATGTCGGGCCAGCGGTCCTTGTCGAAGCCCGGGGCATTTTCCAGGCGCTCTTTCGCCACGTCGAGAATGAAGCGCTTGTTGACGGTATCGAGTTGCAGTGCCTGCCATGGCACGGCAAACAGCTTGTCGCCCATGCCCAGGACGCCGCCGAACGACAGCACGGCGTAGGCGACCCGGCCGGACTGCATGTCGATCATGATTTCCTTGATGTCGCCCAGGTCTTCTTCCTGGCGGTTGTAGACGTCTTCGCCCATCAGCGTGTCGGCACCCATCAGGTGCGGGCCGGGGCCATCATTGTCGCGGTCACGGTAAATGCCAAACGGGTCTCGGTCGAGATAGCTCATGTCGGTCTCCTGTAATGCATTTCGGTAATGCGGTTCGTGGAAAGGCCGCCGCGCATAGCCCGGCGGTGCGCATGCCAGAATAGCGCAGGCGGATGTTTCGCGTTCTTACTGCAATTCAATAGTGTGGCCCGGCTCCGTTGCATGGGGGCTGGACGAAAACGGAGGATGCATGGTCAAGCGAAATGCCGGCGCGCGCCTGGTGCGCTCGTTGATGAAAGCGGGCAGCGCCCAGCAAAAGGCGGCGACAAAGATGGTGGGTACCCTGCTGACGTTACCGAAGAGCAGTGTCCGCAAGCGGCCCGCGAAAAAGGCGGCCCTGGCGGCGCCGCGCGTGCGCACGCCGCCCGCGACACCGGTGGCGCCCGGGCGCTGGCTGGCCGGCCACCACCTGGCGGGTGCCCAGCAGATGCAGTACTGGCTGTACCTGCCGCAGGGAGAAGTGCCACCGCAGGGCTGGCCGCTGGTGCTCATGCTGCACGGCTGCCAGCAAACCGCGACGCAGTTCGCGCAGGGCACGCGGATGAACGTGATGGCGGAAAAGAAGGGCTACGCGGTGCTGTATCCGCAGCAATCGGTGACCGTGCAGGCGCAACGCTGCTGGCGCTGGTTCGACCGCTCCACGCAGCAGGGCGGCGGCGACGTGCAGCCGGTGTCCGGGATCCTTGCCAAGGTGATGTCCCAATATCCGATCGACCGGCGCCGCGTGTATGTGTGCGGCATCTCGGCCGGTGCCGGCATGGCCAACATCATGGCGATCAATTTTCCGGAGGTATTCGCGGCGGTCGGCCTGCATTCGGGGCCCGTGTTCGGTGCCGGCCACGGTACCGTCGGCGCGCTGGGCGTGATGCGCCATGGCGGCGGCTTGCGCACCGAACCGGCGATCCGCGAAGTGCTGGCGCGCCGCGCCGATTTCCCGCTGATGCCCGCGATCCTGCTCCAGGGCGAGGCCGATACCGTGGTGCACGCGGTGAACCAGCAGCAGCTCGTGCGGCAGAGCCTGCTGCTGAACGGCGTGCCGGCCGATGCCCCCGTGAAGGTAACGCGGCGCGGCACCCGCAGCGGACACGAAATCCGCGATTACCAGGTCGGCAGCAAGGTGGTGCTGCGGGTGGTGCGGGTCGATACGCTGGACCATGCGTGGAGCGGCGGCGATCCGGCGATCGCCTTTCACGCGAAGGGGCCGGATGCGAGCCGGATGATGCTGGAGTTTTTTGGCAAGCACCGGCGGTAAACGCCGCGGGATGGCCGATGCGGCGCCAGGTCAGCCACCGCACGATTGCCAGATTGTCATTGCCAAAACGTCCCATCGATAGTACTGTACGGATATACAGTATTTCTTTGGATCATCAACCATGGCCCACGCCGCACCATTGCTGGCGCCGGAAGCCGTGCATCCCTCACTCTGGCTTGCATCGCAACTGGCGCAATCGCACGACCGCTGCGTCGACACCGGACATCCCGTCCTGTCGACCCAGCTGCCGGGCGGCGGCTGGCCGACGGGAACGCTGGTGGAATTGCTGCTGCAACAGCCGGGCATCGGCGAGATGCGCTTGCTGCAGCCGGTGCTGGCGGCGCTGGAGCGGCCCGTCGTGCTGGTGCAGCCGCCGTACGTGCCGCAGGCGCTGGCGCTCGATGCGCTGGGCATTCCACCCACGCGGCTGGTGTGGATCCGCAACACGGGCAAGAGCGCCGATGCGCTGTGGGCGGCCGAACAGATCCTGCGCAGCGGCTGCTGCGGCGCGCTGTTGCTGTGGCAGCAGAACGTGCGCAGCGAAGCGCTGCGCCGGCTGCACCTGGCGGCGCAAAGCGGCGAAACGCTGTTCTGCCTGATGCGGCCGCTGGCGGCCGCGCAGGATGCATCGCCGGCGCCGCTGCGGCTGGCATTGCGGCCCGCCGCCGGCGGCCTGCAGATCGATTTTGTGAAACGCCGGGGGCCGCAACGCGATGCGCCATTGTTCCTGCCCTTGACCCCCTCTTTGCTGCAACGACATGCGCCTCTGGATCGGCCTGCACCTGCCCCGGCTCCCGCTCGAAGTGTTCTGCCCGAGCTGGTCGGCTGACACCTGTAGCGCGGTGCTGGACCACGACGCGGTGCTGGCCGTATCGGACCAGGCGCGCCGTGCCGGCGTAGTGCCGGGCATGCGCCGTGGCGGCGCCCTGATGATGGCGCCGGAAGCGCAATTGCACGAACGCGCGCCGGACCGGGAAACGGAAGCGCTGCATGCGGTGGCGATGGCGATGCTGCAATTCACGCCGCAGGTGGCCGAAGGCGAGGAAGCCACGCTGCTGATGGACGTGGGCGCCAGCCTGCGCCTGTTCGGCGGCATCCGACGCCTGTGCGCGCTGGTGCGCGCCAGCCTGCGCAAGCTGGGCTTCACCGGGCTGCTGGCCGTGGCGCCGACGGCGCGCGGCGCCTGGCTGCTGGCGCGCGGCGGGGCAGGGCGCGCGATCCGGCTGGAAAAAATGACGGCGCTGCTGCACCGGCTGCCGGCCAGCCTGCTGCCGCCCGCCCGGCCCTACATGGCCTGGCTGGAAGGCATCGGCTGCCTGTCGGTGGGCGACGTGGCGCGCCTGCCGCGGCCGGGCCTGCAGCGGCGCTGCGGCCGCGCGCTGCTCGACGTGCTCGACGCGGCGCTGGGCCACGCCGCCGAGATGTTCCACTGGATCGAGGCACCGGCCACGTTCCATGCGAAGCTGGAACTGTTCGGCCGCATCGAGAACACCGACCTGCTGCTGGCCGGCGCCTGCCGCCTGCTGCAGCAGATGACGGGCTGGCTGAACGCCCGCCAGCTGGCCGTCGAGCGCATCACGCTGCTGCTGGAACACGAGCGGGGCAAGGTGGCGCGGCCGCCCACGCCGGTCGAGATCGTGCTGGCCGAGGCGGTCTGGCGCGACGACCACCTGGTGCGCCTGCTGAAGGAGCGCCTCGCCAAGCTGGCACTGGAAGCTCCGGTGATCGGACTGGTGCTGGAAGCGCCCCAGCTGAAACCGATGGCGCCGCTGTCCGATTCGCTGTTCCCCGAACCGGGCGGCAGCCAGGAAGACCGGCAGCGCCTGTTCGAGCTGCTGGTGGCACGGCTGGGGGCGGACAACGTGCTGCAGGCGGCGCCGAAAGCCGATTACCGGCCCGAGCATGCGAACGCATGGGTGCCCGTGCAGCAAAAGGTGCGCCCGCAGGACGTGGCGGCCTGCCTGCCGCCCGGCGGCCTGCCGCGCCCCGCGTGGCTGCTGCCGAAGCCGATCGCGCTGCTGGTGCGCGATCACCGGCCGTTTTACTGCTCGCCGCTACGGATGGTGTCGGCCGCCGAGCGCATCGAGGCGGGCTGGTGGAGCGATACGCAGACGCGCGATTATTTCATCGCCCAGGGCGAGGACAATGCCCATTACTGGGTGTATCGGGAGCGGCTGCCGGGCGGGGAGGAGGAGGCGGAGCCGCGCTGGTATCTGCATGGGCTGTTCGGGTGATTGGGTTGTTCGGGTGATGCAGGCTTTCTGACGTATGGAATACGCCGCCCGGACAGTGCTGTCGCGCATGTCGACGTTCAGTGTACTGATATTCAAACCAGTATCGCAGCGCGATAAAAAACGATTGGATCGCCCTTGACGACCTCCCTAAGATGACTTTCGTAGTTGCGAGGTATGTCAAAAATCATAACGGAGACCCAATGATTATCGATACCAACAGCCGCACTGCGAGCCGCACCGCGGCCCCGCCTGAACGACCACTTCCATTAAAACTTTGCACCGCCGCGCTGCTCGGCGCAGGCCTGATCGGCGCTGCATCCGTGGGCGCGCAGGAGGCCGAGCCCGCCGCTAGGCCCGTCGACACGGTGGTGACGGTGACCGGTTCGCGCATCTCGGCGCGTGGCTATAACCAGCCCACCCCAACCACCACACTGACCTCCGAGGACATTGAAAAATCGGCCCAGCCGAACATCTTCACCACCATTTCCCAGCTGCCCGCGCTGCAGGGAAGCACGGGCAGTTCGGTGCTGACCTACAGCACATCGAGCGGCCAGCAGGGCCTCAGCGCGTTCAGCCTGCGCGGCCTGGGGGCGTTCCGCACGCTGACGCTGCTCGACGGCCAGCGCGTGGTGCCGGCCAACGTCAGCGGCGTGACCGACATCAGCCAGTTTCCACAATTGCTGGTCAAGCGCGTCGACGTGGTCACCGGCGGTGCCTCGGCCTCGTATGGCTCGGACGCGATCGGCGGCGTCGTCAACTTCATCACGGACAAGAAGTTCACCGGATTCAAGGCCAATATCGAGGGTGGCCAGACCACCTACCATGACAACAGGAACGTCACGTTCCAGGCGGCCTGGGGCCGCGGCTTCATGGACGACAAGCTGCATGTCGTGGTCAGCGCGGAGCACGGCAAGGAGGACGGCGTGCCGCCCCACGGCTTCGGCATGGGCCCCGGTCCGAACGGCCGCACCGCCTTCAATGCGCCAGCTTTCCAGACACGGCCGCTGGCCCAGGCGACCGACGGCAAACCGCAGATGTACGATATCCGTAACGCCCAGCCCTACCAGTACAACCGCTACGGCCTGATCACTTCGGGCCCGCTGCAAGGCACCGCCTTCGGCGATGGCGGTGTGCCGTTCAAATTCAATTACGGTTCGAACGGCGTGCCCGACGGCAAGGGCGGCGTGAGCGGCTGCATCAGCCCATACTGCGTGGGCGGCGACCTGTCCGGCACCTCGGGCAACGGCACCAGCCTGGCTTCGGCGCTGAAACGCCAGAACCTGTACACCCGCGTGAGTTATGCGCTCAATGAGAACCACGAGGTGTACATGACGGCCAACGTGGCCGAGGTCGATTCGCAGAACACACCGAATGTCGGCGCGCCCAAGAACGCCAACCTGACCATCCAGTGCGATAACCCTTTCCTGCCCGCGTCGATCGTCGCGGACTGCGCGGCCAACAACATCACCAGTTTCCAGTACGGCACCGGCAACGCCAATTTCCCGAAAAATATCAGCGTCGAGCCGCTCCGTCGCCAGAACCGCTTCGTGATCGGTGCCGATGGCCGCTTCGATGCCGCTGGTACCAGCTGGTCGTACAACGGCTACCTGCAGCGCGGTATCAACAACACCGACCTGCATGTCAATAACCTCACGCTGTCGCCACGCTACACGGCTGCCATCGACGCCGTCAGGCTGCCCGACGGCAGCATCGCCTGCCGCAGCCTGGTCGCGCGCAACGCGGGCTGCCAGCCGCTCAACATCATCGGCAACGTCCCGCAAAGTACAGGGGCGCTCGCCTATGTGATGCCGCCGAACGGCGCGCGGCAAGTCACCCGCCAGACCCAGGACGTGGCCAGCCTGAACTTCAGCGGCGAGCCGCTCGCGCTGTGGGCCGGTCCGCTGGCCATCGCCACCGGCCTCGAGTATCGCAAGGAGGCCTACAAGGTACGTGCCGACCCCTACGGCAACGGCGTCACGCCCGACAGTCCCAACTCGACCGCCTATCCGGCCGATCCGGTGCTGAACGCGTCGACCGGCGGCAACTGGTTCGCGGGGAATTACCGCAATGGCCAAGGCTCCTATAACGTGCGCGAAGCGTACCTGGAGGTCAATCTGCCGCTGTTCAAGACGGACGGGCTGGGCGAGGCCAATCTGAACGTGGCGGGACGCGGCACCAGCTACAGCACCGCCGGCAACGCCAAGACCTGGAAGATCGGCAGCACCTGGAAGACCAGCGTCGACGGCCTGCGCCTGCGCGCCGTCACCTCGCGCGATGTGCGCGCACCGAATCTGAGCGAGCTGTTCGCGCCGGTCGTGACCACCAACAACGTCGTCAACTACCGGGGCACCACGTTGACGGTGCAGCAGCAGGTGGCGGGCAATACGGCGCTCAGGCCGGAAGTCGCGCGCAGCTCGGAAGTGGGGATCGTGCTGACGCAACCGCGCTGGGCGCCGGGTTTCAGCGCCTCGTTCGATTACTACACGATCAAGGTCGACGGCGTCATTTCGACGCTGGGCCTGCAGCAGGAAGTCGACCTGTGCGAGGCCGGCAACCAGGAATTGTGCGCGGCCATGGTGCTCGACAGCCCGGTGCCGACGAATAATTACGTGCGCCTGCAGCAGTTCAACCTGGCTTCGCTCAAGCTTCGGGGCTTCGACATCGAGACTTCGTACCGCGGCAGCGTGGCGAAACTGGGTTTGCCCGGCATGTTCACGCTGCGTGCGCTGGCCACGCATACGATCGATAACATCACCGACTCGGGCGTGCCGGGGACCATTCCAACGCAGGGCGCGGGCGTCAACCTGGGTTCCACGCCGCGCTGGAAGCTGCTGGCCACGCAGGGCTGGTCGACCGACAGCGCCAGCGTGACGCTGACCGAACGCTGGGTCAGCAACGGTGTCTACAGCAACGAGTACATCGAGTGCCAGACCAACTGTCCGGCCGCCACGACGATCCATCCGACCATCGATAACAACCAGATGAAAGGCGCGCTGTATTTGGACCTGGGGGCGACCTACAAAATTTCGGACAACATCATGGCCTACGTCAAGATCGACAACCTGGCCGACCGCAACGCGCCCACCGCTCCGGGACCGAATGTGGGCTATGGCTTGAATCCATCGCTGTACGACGTACTCGGCCGCATGTATCGGGCCGGATTGCGTTTCTCCTTGTGAGTATCTGATAGCGCTATCTCGGGGGAAATATCCGAGATGGCGCCCACTGTCCACCTGCTGTATCGCTAACAAGGGAAGACCTGCTGGCCGCCGCCGCGGCCAGCGCGAGCACGGCGCGGCCCCGCGCCTGCTGGCCATGCGGGGCCGGATGGACACTTCATCTGCTTACTTGCCCCGCTTGTTTGCCCCGCTCGCTTACCCGCTTATTTGCTGCGGTCGGCGATCTCGTTGCCGACATAGCCGCCGCCGATGATACCGGCCAGGGTTGCCAGTTTCTTGCCATTGCCGTCGCCGATCTGGTTGCCGATCAGGCCGCCAACCACGGCGCCGGTACCGATGGCCACATAGTTCGGCTTGCTTTCCTGCGCAACCGGGGCAGGGGCGTACACCGGCTGCTGCTGCTGCTGCTGTTGCGCCTCGCTGCGAACCGGTGCCTTGTGCACGACCTTGCGCGGTGCGGGTTCGCGGTACACGATTTCCCGCACGACGACGCGTTCCGGCGCGGCCTGCGAACGCACAGCCGGGGCCGGCTCCGGGTTGACTGCCGGCTGCTGCAGCGCTTGCGGTGCGAGCGGTTGCGCGGTTGGCTGTGCCGCTGCCAGCTGCTGCGCCGACACGCCTGCTGGAAGGATTTGCGCGGCCGGTTCGGCTTTGCTGGATGGCAGGGCGCCGGTCAGGGCGGCGATACCGGTGGCGCTCAAGGCGATCACCGATACGGCTGCGGCGGCAAACAGCGGGTGGATACGGCTTGCGGTAGCGATTTTTTCCATGATCTTTTCTCCTCATGGCCAATGATTGGCCGGCAGAGGTAGATTAAGCGTTGAGGCGAGTACAGGCTACATCGTGACCTGTATCACTCGTTACCACTTGTAAGGCAGAGCGGCAGTCATACCAGCGAGTTGCACCGCAGGATCATGGCTGGAAAAGGCACATTCCGGCCACGCCTGGCGAAAGGCCTGGCGTGCCAGCGACCTGCTATGCTGAGCCGAACGGGCAGGCCAGGCCTGCGACAGTCATTGGCGTGGACTACCGCGCGCCCCAAAACGGAGAGTGTGAATGAGTGCTACAGAAAAAAACATGGTTGCCGAGCTGGTGTTCGAGCTGGGCAAGGTAACAAGACATGCAATCGATCGCCTGGACGCCGGCGAGCAGCCGATCAATCTGACGAAAATCGCCAATGACTTGCTGGAAGCAGGGGATGAGAAAGTTGCCAACGACTTGCTCCTGCTGTTCGTGGCGGGGTTCGAGGAGGGCGATCCTCCTGAGCGACGGACCGATCCGGAAAGCCGCTTGTAGTCAGATCACGCGTTTTCTGCTTCCGCTATCGCTGCGGAAGCAGGTGTCGATGAGGTCTCCGCATCACCGCATCCGCCGCACCAGCCGTAGCCACCACGTGCGCCCCATCGCGGCTCTGCCAAAAGTACACTGTCCCCATCCACCTTTTCGATGCAGAGTGGCACATCATCAACCGCCAACGGAGACCTTCATGCGGGCACAACGACTCGACTTCATGGGCGCGCACGGCACCAGCCTGGCCGCGCGCCTCGACGCGCCGGACAGCCCGGCGCGGGCCTACGCACTGTTCGCCCACTGCTTCACATGCGGCAAGGATGTGTTTGCCGCCAGCCGCATCGCCCAGGCGCTGACCGAGCATGGCATCGCCGTGCTGCGCTTCGACTTCACGGGGCTGGGCGCCAGCGAAGGCGAATTCGCCAACACGAATTTCTCGTCGAACGTGGAAGACCTGCTGGCCGCCGCCGGCTACCTGCGCGAGAACTTCGCGGCACCGCGGCTGCTGATCGGCCACAGCCTGGGCGGCGCGGCCACGCTGGCGGTGGCCGGCCTGGTGCCGGAAGCGCAGGCCGTGGTGACGATCGCCGCGCCCAGCGATCCGTCGCACGTCACGCACCTGTTCCGAGACCACATCGACACCATCACGGCGGAAGGGGAGGCCGAAGTGCAGCTGGCGGGGCGGCCGTTCCGCATCCGCAAGCAGTTCCTCGACGACGTGGCCGAACAGAAGCTGAAGGAAAAGATCGGCGTGCTGAGGAAGGCCCTGCTGGTGATGCATGCACCGGGCGACACCACGGTCGGCATCGAGAACGCGATGAACATCTTCATCGCGGCAAAGCATCCGAAGAGCTATATTTCCCTCGATACGGCCGATCACCTGCTCGCGAAACGCGACGATGCAACTTACGTGGCGAACCTGATCGCCGCGTGGAGCGAACGTTATCTGAAAGACTGAACCTTCACGAGGTGTGTCGTATCGGAAGGTAAAGCATTTTGCGCGGGCGTCGTCGATCGCTGGGAAAACCGGTGTCCGACACCAAAGAGCCGGTGTCCGACACCAAAGGCGCAAGCGCTACTGAAGCATCCTCCGCCGGTTACTGATCGAGGATCAGCCGCGCGGCTTCCACCGCATGCCTTTCTGCACGGCCGGCCGGGCACCGACGAGCGCCAGCCAGCGCTGCAGGTTCGGCTTGCCCAGCGCGTCCGCGAGCGGCTCCTGCAGGCGCTCGCTGGCGGCCATGACCCACGTGTAGCAGGCAATGTCGGCGATCGTGTAGTCGTCGCCGGCCACGTATTCGGATTTGCTTAGCTGCGTGTCGAGCACCGTCAGCAGGCGCCCGCCTTCCGTGACGAAGCGCTCCAGCGCGAACGCATCGTCCTGCTTCGAGAAAAAGCCCAGCTGGCCCAGCATCGGGCCCAGGCCGCCGATCTGCCAGTGCAGCCACTGCATGGCCTGCCAGCGCGCCGCGCCGGATGGCGCCAGGAACTTGCCGTATTTGTCCGCCAGGTAGGTGAGGATCGCGCCGCTTTCGAACAGCGACAGCGGGCCGCCGTCGGCTTCGTCATCCACGATCGCGGGGATCTTGTTGTTCGGCGACAGTTTTAAAAATTCGGACTGGAACTGCTCGCCGTTGCCGATGTCGACCGGCACGGCTTCATAGGGTACGCCCAGTTCTTCCAGCAGGATGATGGGCTTGCGGCCGTTCGGGGTGGTCCAGGTATGCAGTGTGATCATCGTGGTCTCCAGGTCGGCACACTGTAGCTTGAACGAAAAAAAGCGGGCGCACATCCCGTGAAGGAGGTGCGCCCGTCCGCGGCAGGCGAGATGCCTGCTTGCGCTTATTTACGCTTATTTACGCGGCTGCAAAATCGATTGCAGGCGGTCCGGCGTGCCCTCGATGCGCTCCAAGCGCGGGTACTTCAGGCCGTCGTGGTAGTCGAGCGGCACGGTGCGGTAATCGTTGCCCCGCCTGACCAGCAGCTCGATCGGCTTGCTGTCCTTCGTGGCCGCGGTCACGGCGGCGCGCAGCAATTCCGGCTTGTACGCGCGGCCATTGACGGCCACCAGCGTGGTATTGCCGGACAGGCCGGCCTTGAAGCCCGGGCCATCCCACACGATGGCGACGATCTTGCCGTCGCTGCCCACCGAGAAGCCCAGCGAGTACTGGAAGTTCGCGGTCTTGCTCATGTCTTCCACGCCCTTCAGGAAGTCGGTCTGCTTGTCGGTGTAGACCAGCTTCCAGCCGGCGCGGGCCAGGCCGTCCAGCGGTGCCGGGCCGGTTTCCTCGACGCGTTTTTTCAGGAACGGCGCCCAGTCGAACGCCTGTACGCCGTTCAGGGCTTTCACCACGTCGTCGAACGTGTAGTGCCTGGCCTGGATCACGCCGTTGTCGACGCCGAAGAACACGCGGGCAAAATCGTCCAGCGAGCGTTTTTCGCCCGACAGTTCGCGGATCTTCGTGTCGACATCCAGCCAGATCAGCGCGCCTTCCGAGTAATAGTCCTCGCTGCGCTGCCAGTTCGGCCAGACCTGCGGGCGGCGCTGGCTGATGATCGGATCGTTCGTCGTATCGACCACCGGGCGCCACGTGCGGCCCTGCACGTTCGCATACGTGGCCGCCATGTTGGCGATCATGTCGCGCACGCTGGCCTGCTGGGCCAGGCCGGAGCGGGCGGTCAGCACCTGGCCCCAGTACTGGGTCTGGCCTTCGTAGACCCACAGCAGGTTGTTGTCCAGCGGCGTGTTGAAGTTCGGGACGTCCTGGCCTTTCGGACGGCGGAACTTGCCGTTCCACGAGTGCGTGAATTCATGCGGCAGCAAGGTGCGCACGGCTTCCGTCTTGTTCCACTCGGTGAAGTAGTTGGCCTTCACGCCGTTTTCGCTGGACTGGTGGTGCTCGCGGCCCACGCCGCCGAATTCGTCCGACAGCGCGAACAGGAAATCGTAGTGCGCGTAGTGCTGCGAATCGAACAGTTTATAGGCCTGCTTCACCATCTCGCGGTGCGGCGCGATCTGTTCGGGTTTTGCCTCCAGCGCTTCCGGCGAATCGGCCACGATGTTCAGGCGCACCGGCAGTTTCGCGCCCGGGTCCAGGTCGATCTGCTTGTAGTAGCGCCCGGCGAACAGCGGCGAATCGATGAACGTTTCCAGGTCGGTGGCCTTGAACTTCACCTCGTCGCCCTGGCGCGACGCCGTTTCCAGCGCGGTACCGTACTGCCAGCCGGCGGGCAGGGTCAGCGTGGTCTGGATCGGAATCCGGCGCACGTGGTAGCCGGCCGGGTACATCGTCATCGACTGCCACTGGATGCCGAGGATGTCCGGCGTCATCGCGATGCGGCCCTGGCCGGTTTCGTTCGGCGACAGGTGCTGGTACTCCACGTCGAGCGTCTTCGCGCCCTGCGGCACGTCGATCTGGAACGCAAACACGTTCAGCGGATCGCGCTTCCATGCCACCGGCTTGCCGTTCGCCGAGACCTTCAGGCCGGCGAGCTGGTGCAGCGCGCCCGTCGGCCCGTGCTGGGCCGTCACCCATTGCGGATACAGCAATGTCAGCTTGCCCGGTTTCACGGGGATCGACTGCTGGATGCGGAAGATGTTGCGGGCGGTGTCGGAAGCATCGATCTTCATCTGGATCGTGCCGGGGTAGGGCTGGTCCACCGAAGGGGGCAGCGCGGCGGCGCTGGCGGAACTGGCGAATACGGCGGAGGCAAACAGCGCTGGCAGGATCGCTGCGCGCAGGGGCAATGGCAGGGTCATCGGCTTATGGTCAGGGTTGAGAGCACGGTAGATGCGTGGTAGATGCAAGCGGGCGAGTGTAGCACGCAGGAAACGTGAAAATGTTTCAAAAGGTAAAACGAAAAATTTTCAAAAAGTGCCCCTTGAAACTAATTTGGGTCGCCGTATATTGGGTACATCGGTCGCCCAGCAGGGGGCCGACGGGAGCCGGAACGAGAACCATCCGGCTCGATATCGCTTAACCTTGAAAGGATATCCATCATGCGTACTTTTGACCTGACTCCGCTGTACCGTACCGCTATCGGCTTCGACCGCCTGGCCCAGATGCTGAACAGCGCTGACACCCAGCCCAGCTATCCCCCGTATAACATCGAACTCGTGTCCGAGGACCAGTACCGCATCGTGATGGCACTGGCCGGCTTCGACCGTTCGGAAATCGACATCACCAGCGAGCGCGACACGCTGCACATCGTCGGCCGCAAGCAGAAGGATGGTGTCGAACGCACTTACCTGCACCGCGGCATCGCGGCACGCGATTTCGAGCAGCGCTTCCAGCTGGCCAACCACGTGAAGGTCACCGGCGCCTCGTTCCAGAACGGCATGCTGACGATCGACCTGGTGCGCGAAGTGCCCGAGGCGCTGAAGCCCCGCAAGATCGAGATCGGCGGCAGCGCCGACAGCGCGCCCGCGATCGAGCAGTCGCGCGCCGCGGCTTGATGCGCTGAGGCGGCCCGCCATCACGGCGGGCCTGGCGGGCCGCGCGCCCGCCCGAAAAATTCGTTGGAAACCAACCTTGTACCCGCGGTTGCCCGCATGGGGGCCGCACCCGATATCGCTTATTGAAAGGATACATCATGCGTACTTTTGACCTGACTCCCCTGTACCGTACCGCCATCGGCATCGACCGCCTGGCCAACCAGCTGAACGCCGCCGAAGTGCCCACCTATCCGCCCTACAACGTGGAGCTGGTGGCCGAGGACAAATACCGCATCGTGATGGCGCTGGCCGGCTTCGACCGTTCCGAGCTGGACATCAACACCGAGCGCGATTCGCTGGTGATCACCGGCCGCAAGCAGAAGGATGCGGTGGAACGCACGTTCCTGCATCGCGGCATCGCCGCCCGCGACTTCGAGCAGCGCTTCCAGCTGGCCGACCACGTGAAGGTCACCGGCGCCGGGTTCGACAACGGCATGCTGACGATCGACCTGGTGCGCGAGGTGCCGGAAGCCTACCGGCCGCGCAAGATCGCGATCGATGGCGTGACCAATGAAGCCGCTTCGAACGTGACCGCGCTGGAACAGAAGCGCGACGCCGCGTAATTTGCAGAGCTTGCGGGCCCCGGCCCGCCTTCGAGGTAGTAAAACGTAGCAAAAGGCCGGGGTAACCCGGCCTTTTGCATTGCATGCCGTTGTCGAGGCCACGGTCGCCAAGTCATCAGGAGCGGTCAGGGCAAGGCGCGGCGCCGCAGACAGTGCCGATTGCACGGCAAGGCGCCGCAACGCAGCCATGGCCGCCTCCTGATGGCTTGGTTAAGGGCGGTATAAGATGAAAGAAGCATATTGCTACCATCGAATTCAGAACCAATGGGGAGTACAGAAATGAGCAAGGACAAGGTCTTGAACATGAAACGCCTGGTCCTGGCCCTGTGCGCGGTGGGCGTACTGGGCGCAGGCGCGGCAATCGCGGTCCAGGGCAACCACGACGCTTCGGCCCCTGCCACCCAGGTGGGCGCCGCCGCGGCGCCGGCCGTGCCGGCCAATGCCGCCGCGGGCGCTCCGGCACCGACGCCGGCGCCGATGATCGCGCTGCCGGACTTTTCCGTGGTCGCCGCGCGCAATGGCCCGGCCGTCGTCAACATCAGCACCACCGGCAGCGTCAGGACCAATTACGACAACCGCGGCGAGCCGTTCGCCGACGATCCGTTCTTTGAATTCTTCCGCCGCTTCCAGGGGCCGCAAGGCGCGCCGCGTGGCGGCCAGGCCCCCAGCCATGGCGTGGGTTCCGGCTTCATCGTCAGCGCCGACGGCCTGATCATGACCAATGCCCACGTGGTGCGCGATGCCAGCGAAGTGACCGTGAAGCTGACGGACCGCCGCGAATTCCGCGCCAAGGTGCTCGGCTCCGACCCGCGCACCGACGTGGCGGTGCTGAAGATCGATGCGAAGAACCTGCCCGTGGTGCCGCTGGGCCGGTCGATGGACGTGAAAGTGGGCGAATGGGTGCTGGCCATCGGTTCTCCGTTCGGCCTGGAAAATACCGTGACGGCCGGCGTCGTCAGCGCCAAGGGCCGCGCGCTGGACGACGGCAGCGTGCCGTTCATCCAGACCGACGTGGCGGTCAATCCCGGCAACTCGGGCGGTCCGCTGTTCAACACGAAGGGTGAAGTGGTCGGCATCAATTCGCAGATCTACAGCCAGACCGGCGGCTACCAGGGCCTGTCGTTCGCGATCCCGATCGACGTGGCGCAGCGCATCCGCGACCAGATCGTCGCCACCGGCAAGGTGGTGCATGCGAAACTGGGTGTGCTGGCGCAGGAAGTGGACCAGAGCTTTGCCGATTCGTTCGACCTGCCGTCGCCGGAAGGCGCGCTGATCGTCAACGTGGAGAAGGGCAGTGCCGCCGAGCGGTCCGGCCTGAAGCCGGGCGACGTGGTGCGCGCCATCAATGGCCAGAAGATCGTTGCTTCCAGCGACCTGTCTTCCTTCGTCGCGCTGGCCAAGCCGGGCGAAAAGGTGACGCTGGACGTCTGGCGCCAAGGCAAGGCCGTGGCGCTGGCCGGCACGCTGGGCAATGCCACCGAGCGCACGCTGGCCAATGCCGGCGACGAGGACGACGGACCGGCCGCGAAGTCGCGCCTGGGCCTGGCCCTGCGCCCGCTCGACCCGCTGGAAAAACAGGCGGTCGGCCTGGCTTCCGGCCTCGTCATCGAACGTGCCGGCGGCGCGGCCGCCAGCGCCGGGTTGCAGCCGGGCGACGTGCTGCTGTCCGTGAATGGCCGGCCCGTCAGCTCGGTCGACCAGGTGCGCGACATGGTGTCGAAATCGTCGAAATCGGTGGCGCTGCTGATCCAGCGCGGCGAGGAGCGCATTTTTATTCCCGTGCGATTGGGATAAACTGCGCCGCTGGAAGATGGACCGCCGCGGCGGCCCGAGAACATGAAAGGACAATAAAAAATGCGGCTGCTGCTGGTGGAAGATGATGTGATGATCGGCGAAGTGGTGCTCGACCTGTTGCGGGCCGAGCACTATGCCGTCGACTGGGTCAAGGATGGCGCGATGGCCGACACCGCGCTGCAGACCCAGACCTACGACCTGGTGCTGCTCGACCTGGGCCTGCCGCGCAAGGACGGCCTCGAAGTGCTGCGTTCGATGCGCGCGCGCAAGGAGCTGACGCCGGTGCTGGTGGCCACGGCGCGCGACGCCGTCGAGCAGCGCATCGCCGGCCTCGATGCCGGTGCCGACGACTACGTGCTCAAGCCCTACGACCTCGATGAAATGCTGGCCCGCATCCGCGCGCTGCTGCGCCGCTCGGCGGGGCGCGCCGAACCGGTATTCGAGCACAAGGGCGTGTCGATCAATCCGCAAACGCGTGAAGTGATCGCCAACGGCGTGCAGGTCAACCTGTCGGCGCGCGAGTGGGCCGTGCTGGAAGCGCTGATCGCGCGCCCGGGCATCGTGCTGTCGCGCGCCCAGCTGGAGGAAAAACTGTACAGCTGGAAGGATGAAGTCAACAGCAATGCCGTCGAGGTGTATATCCACGGCCTGCGCAAGAAGCTGGGCGCCGAGCTGATCCAGAATGTGCGCGGCCTGGGCTACATGGTGCCGAAAGCATGAAGGTGCCGGGGGTCTCCCGCATGAAGGTCAACACGCACTCGCTGCGCGGCCGCCTGCTGTGGTTCCTGCTGGCGGCGATCACCATGGCCGCGCTGGCGCAGGCGATGATCGCCTACCGCAGCGCGCTGCACGACGCGGACCAGATCTTCGACTACCACATGCAGCAGATGGCGCTGGCGCTGCGCTCCGGCGCGCCGCTGGCGAACGCGCACAACGGCCCCAGCGCCGACCCCGGCAACGACGACATGGTGGTGCAGGTCTGGACGCCGGACGGCATCCAGGTCTTCCGTTCGATCTCCCGCGCCGAGCTGCCGCAGCGCGCGGTGCTCGGCTTTTCCAACGTGAAGGCGAAAGGCACCGTTTACCGGGTCTACTCGGTGCAGACCAGTAACCAGACGGTGCAGATCGCCCAGGACATGTCGGTGCGCAAGCGCATGGCCGGCGCGCTGGCGCTGCGCACGGTCGGCCCGATCGCGCTGATGGCGCCGATGCTGATGCTGGTGGTGTGGTGGGTCGTCAGCGGTTCGCTGGCGCCGGTGGCGCGCGTGCGGCGGCAGGTGGCGTCGCGCCAGGCCGAAGACCTGTCGCCCGTTTCCGAGGCCGACCTGCCCGATGAAGTGAAACCGCTGGTGCACGAGCTGAACCTGCTGTTCGGCCGCGTGCGCACCGCGTTCGACGCCCAGCAGCACTTCGTCGCCGATGCGGCCCACGAACTGCGCTCGCCGCTGGCGGCCCTGAAGCTGCAGGTACTGAGCCTGGACCGCGCCGAGGATGTCGATGCCCGCAAGCTGGCCATCGCGCGGCTGACGGCCGGCATCGAACGGGCCACCCGGCTGGTCGAACAGCTGCTGGTGCTGGCGCGGCAGGAGGCGGCCGAGAAGAAGCTGGACCCGGTCGACCTGGCCGAACTGGCACGGCGCACGCTGGGCGACATGGTGGGTGCCGCGCAGGCGCGCGAGATCGACCTGGGCATCCACGAAGTGGCCGAAGCCACCGTGCAGGGCCAGGCCGATGCGCTGCGCGTGCTGCTGCGTAACCTGGTCGACAACGCGATCAAATACACGCCCTCCGGCGGCACCGTCGACGTGTCGGTGCGGCATACCGCCGGCGGCGCCGCCGAGCTGGTGGTCGAGGACAGCGGCCCCGGCATCTCGCCGGAAGAACGCGAGCGCGTGTTCAGCCGTTTCTACCGCGTGCCCGGCAGTACCGCGACCGGCAGCGGCCTGGGGCTGGCCATCATCAAGGCGATCGCCGAACGGCACGGCGCCACGCTGGCGCTGGACGCCTCCGCGCGGCTGGGCGGCCTGCTGGTGCGGGTGACGTTCCCCGATGCGAAGCCCGCGGCCACGAAAGCCCCCCTCGCCAAGACCGCCGCCTGAACGGCAAAACCGGTGACAGGCTCCGGTTTTTTGGAAATGTTTCTCCAAAACGGGAGCCTGTCACCGGCTGTTTTGAAACTTTCGTGCTTGGCGCTGGGCTAGAATGCCCGTCATGACAGACAGCCAACAGGGCGGGTGCATGAAAAGAATCGGTTTCTCGGGCACGCTGGACCCGATCACCAACGGCCATATGTGGGTGATCGGCGAGGCCCGTTCGATCGCGGATGAAGTGATCGTCTTCCTGTCGCAGAATTCCACCAAGCAGCCGCGCTTCTCGGCCGAGGAACGGCGCGCGATCGTGCTGGAGAGCTGCGCCGAACGGCAGTGGGACAATGTGCAGGTGCTGATCGTGAAGAGCGACTACACCGCGCGCGTGGCGCGCAAGCACGGCGTCGACTACCTGATCCGCGGCATCCGCACCACCGCCGATTTCGATTACGAAAACCTGATCCAGCAAACCAACGTGGAAGTGATCGGCGGCGCCAAGACGCTGTTCGTGATGCCGCCGCGCGACCTGGGCTCGGTCAGCTCCAGCTTCGTCAAGGCGCTGGAAGGCCCGGTGGGCTGGAACTGGACGACCAAGAAATTCGTGCCGGCGCCGGCCTACCGCGCGTGGATCACGAGCTGGCTGCACAAGGAATGGCAGGCGCTGTTCCAGGGCGACGCGGCGCAGGCCTGGTTCGCCAGGCTGACCGGTGCCGATGCCTATGGCGGCGCCACGCGCCACTACCACAACCTCGACCACCTGGTGCACGGCCTGGCCGAGATCCGCGCGTGGGCCGCCAACACCGACGCCGCCCCGCGCGACGCCGACCTGGTACGCGCCGCATTCTGGTTCCACGACGCGCACTATGGCCATGGGCCGGCGGCAGTCTCGGACGAGGAAGCCAGCGCGCAGCTGTGGCTCGGCAGCGGCCTGGAACCGGATGCCGGCCGGGCCGCCGAAGTGGCCACGCTGATCCGCGCCACCGATCACCTGCAGGGCGGCCACGTGGCCCATCCGCTGAAGGAAATCCTGCTGGGCGTGGACCTGGCGATCCTCGGCCAGGACGAAGAGGTGTACAGCCACTACGCACGCGGCATCCGCGCCGAATACGGCCACGTGCCGGACGAGCGCTATGCCGAGCAGCGCACCCGCGTGCTCGAACACCTGCGCGGCAAGGCATATGCGGGTACGCTGTATGCCGACCCATGGTTCGCCGAGCAGTACAACGAGCCGGCGATCGTCAACATGACGCGGGAACTGGCCCAGACAGCGTGATTTTCGAGCGAACCCGCAGGGCGCGGCAACCCTGCGCGCCCGGTTCGCCGGCTGTGCCACCATGCCATTTTCCAGGCATCGGGAGCGCCGCATGACACACGTGGTATTGATCGGCGATTCGGTATTCGATAACGCACGGTACGTTCCGAAGGGAACCGAGGTGCAGGCCCAGTTGCGGCAGCGCCTCGGCGCCGTGCACCGGGTGTCGCTGCTGGCGCAGGACGGCGCGGTGCTGGCGAACGTGCCGGCCCAGCTGCGCGGCATCAAAGGCTTGCCCCAGGCGCCGAACCAGCTCGTCGTCAGCTGTGGCGGCAACAATGCGCTCCGCCTGGTCTCGGCGATGCAAACGCCGGCGCGCACCGTGCTGGCCGCGGCCGAGCTGCTGACCGCATGGCAGGCGGAGTTTCGCCGCGAGTACCTGGCCATGCTCGACGCCTTGCGCGGGCAGGGCACGCCGTTCGTCGTGTCGACGATCTACGATGGCGTCCCCGGGCTCGCTCCCGGGCTGCGCGGCGCGCTGTCCTTCTTTAATGACGTGATCATCCGGGAAGCGGTAATGCGCCGTGTTCCCGTGCTCGACATGCGCCTGGTCTGCTCGAAGCCGGCCGATTATTCGAGCACCTCGCCGATCGAACCGTCCGCGGAAGGAGGGCGGAAGATCGCGGCCGCCATCGCGGAAATAGCCCTCGGCCACGATCCGTGCACGTTGCGTACCGTGATCTACGGGGGCGGTGTGGTCTAGACCCGGCAGCCATGCCCGCAACAGCAACCTGTCACATCGGCGCCAGGCAGACCAGCTTGCACTCCTGCTGCGACGCGACCAGCAGCGTCGTCTGCAGGAACCGCAGCATGCCGTCCGCAGGGTGCTTGAACGTGCGTTCTCCGCCTTCGCGATGGAGCACAGCCTGCTCTTTCCAGCAGCGCGAGAAGAGCGGGCTGTTCGCCGACAGGTCGTCGATCAGTTCCAACATGGCCGGCTCGTGCGGGCAGCGGCTGAAATCGGCGCGAAACTCGGCCACCAGGCGCCGCGACCGCTCCGGCCAGTCGGCGATCAATGCCTGGGCAAGGGGCGCCAGGAAGACGAATCGCATCAGGTTGCGGTCCCCGGCTTCGTCGTCCAGCCAGCCGCTGAACAGCCGGGCCGCGGCAGGATTCCAGGCGCGCACGGTCCATGTCCGGTCGAGCAGGTAGGCCGGGCCGGTGAACAGCGATGGCAGGGCGAGAAGGTCGCCAGGCAGGCCGGCTTGCGACTTGGCGGGGGCGGGATCGCGCTTCTGCGCCAGGTCGAACATCGACGCGCGTTCGGCCGAAGTGAGCCGCAAGGCATCGGCCAGGCGGGCCAGCGCGGCGGCGGACGCGGCGACCTCGCGCCCCTGTTCCAGCCACGTGATCCAGGTAGCGCTGACGCCGGCCGCGTCGGCCAGTTCTTCGCGCCGCAGGCCGGGCGTGCGGCGCCGCCCGAATGCCTTGGCCGGTGGCGGCAGGCGCTCGCGGTGGGCCCGAATGAAGGCGCCGAGAAGGCGGCGGGGATCCGGCTGGTGAGCGGTAGCTGGATTCGTAGCGGAATTCGTGGAGGGATGCGTGGCGGGCAGGTTCATGACGCTCCGGCTGCGTGGCAGCATTTATACCAGGATAAATAGCCATCTTGTACCAGTTAAAGGACCTGCACACAATGGCCTTCCATCCCTTCCTTCAGGAGTCCGGTCATGAGCGTCCCCAGCCACAATGAAAACGTCAACAGCCAGTTCGGTCCGCAGGCGCACGCCTATCTCGCCAGCGCGGTCCATGCGCAAGGCGAAGACCTGGAACGGATGGCCAGCCTCGTCGGCAGGCGTCCGGATGCGGTCGCGCTGGACCTGGGCTGCGGCGGCGGGCATGCCGCCTTTCGCCTGGCGCCGCTGGTAGGGAAGGTGGTCGCCTGCGATCTTTCCGAGGCGATGCTGGCCGTAGTGGACGGGGAAGCCGGCCGTCGCGGGCTGGATAACGTCGTGACCAAATGCAGTGCGGCGGAGTCGCTGCCCTGTCCTGCGGCTTCCTTCGATGTGGCTGTCACCCGGTACAGTGCCCATCACTGGCGCGACGTTCCCGCCGGCCTCGCGCAGATGCACCGGGTATTGAAGCCGGGCGGCCTGGCCATCTTGATGGATGTCGCCACGCCCGGCGTGCCGTTGCTGGACACGTGGCTGCAAAGCCTCGAACTGCTGCGCGACCCGTCGCACGTTCGCAATACATCGCCGGACGAGTGGCGTGCCGCGCTGGCGGCAGCGGGATTTTCCGTTGGCGAGACCGCCAGGTACCGCCTGCGCCTGGAATTTGCCTCCTGGGTCGAACGGATGAAGACCCCGCCAGCGCACGTGGCGGCCATCCGCTCCCTGCAGCAGCGCGCGCCAGCCGAGGTGCGCGACTACTTCGCCATCGAGGAAGACGGCAGTTTCACGGTCGACACGATCCTGCTCGCTGCCAAAAAGCGTTGAAAAAACCGGTGACAGGAAGGAGAGGTGGCCTGCAGGCCACCTCCGCTGCGCAGGCGAGGAGCGATGCTCCTCGAAGTCCCTGCTACGCCACCGGTTTTCAGAACTTCACATGCAGCCGTGCGAAGTACGACGTGCCGTTCAGGCCGAACTGCACGCTGTCGTACTTGAAGCCGTTGTCGGTTTCGTCGGCGTTCTGCGGCGTCGGCTTGGCGCTGAAGATGTTGTTGGCGCCTGCGGTGAACTTGATGTTCTGGTTCACGCTGTAGCTCAGCGACAGGTCGGCCGACGTCTTCGCCTCGTAATGCAGGTTCGGCACGCCGGCGGCGGTGCCGCTGAAGGTGCCCAGCGTCTGCGGGCCGAAGTGGATGATCTTGAAGTCCGTATCCAGCGGGCCGGTCACGTAGTTGAAGCCCAGCGTGGCCTTGCGGCGCGGGCCGCCCTGTTCGATGAACAGCCGTTCGCGTTCGGACAGCAACACGTCTTCGAACCCGGCCAGCGATGCGGGCGCGTGGATGTCTTCCACCGTCGTCTTCGAGAAATTGGCCGCCAGGAAGGTGGTCAGGCGGTTGCCGAACAGCGTGCCGCGGTGCGACGCGGTCAGGTCCAGGCCCTGCGTCTTCGTGTCCACCGAGTTGACGAAGAACTGTGCCTGGCCCACGCCCAGCGTCGACAGCCGCGCCGCCAGTTCCGGGTAGTTGTCGGCATCGAAGCGGCCGGACAGGACGATGCGGTCCTTGATCTTGATGTGGTACAGGTCGGCCGTGACGGAGATCGCCGGCGTCGGCGTCCACGTCGTGCCCAGCGTGAAGCTGGTCGATTTCTCTTCCTTCAGGTTCGGGATGCCGGCCAGCCGGGCGACGGCGCCGCCGTTCGGCGCCAGCACCACGTCGGTCGGCACGCCGCCGATGAAGTCGGTGAAGGTGGACGAGAAGAATGCCTGCTGCAGCGACGGGGCGCGGAAACCCGTGCTGGCCGAGGCGCGCAGCAGGGCGGCCGGCGCCACGCGGTAGCTGCCGGCCAGCTTGCCGGTCACGGTGGAGCCGAAGTCGCTGTATTTTTCCCAGCGCACCGCGCCCTGCACCTTGGCCGCGTCGGTGAGATCGGCTTCCATGTCGAGGTAGGCGGCGGTGCTGTGGCGGCGCGCGTTCGTCACGTCGCCGGGCTGGAAGCCGGGGAAGCCCTGGCTGCCGGCATTGCCGCCGTTGCCCAGGCCGTCGGCGTCCACGTAGGAACCCGGTTCGCCGGCGAAGATCTTGTATTTTTCCACGCGGTACTCGGCGCCGAAGGCCACGTTCAGACCCTTGCCGAGCACGCCGTCGAAGTAGCGCGCGAAGTCCGCATTGGTGGTCCACTGCTCGAACGAGAAACCGCCCGCGTCGAAATGATCCGGGCTGATGCCCTGGCCGCCGGCCAGCAGGTCGGCATTGGCGATCGACGCGTTCAGCGTGTTGCTGATGTCGTACATCAGGCGGTTGTAGCCGTAGGTCTGCGAGATATCGGCATTCCATTCGCCCAGGCGGGCGCGGTGGCCGAGGATCGCGGTGCGGTCATCCATGTCGCCATTGATGAAGGGCACGAAGCCGTCCGGGTACATCGCCGCCGAATTGCGGCTCGGGATATCGTCGGTACCCACGCCGCCGCGGCCGAAGGCGGCGGACGAGGCGTCGCGCTTCTGCACGCCGCCGGTGAAGTAGAACCGGCCCGTGCCGCCGGCCACGCCGGTGGGGATTTCGCCGTTGACGTACAGCGTCTGGTTCTCGGTCTTCGAGTCGCCGATGATGCGCGGGTTGTCCGGCTCGGAACGGTCGGAACGGCCGCGGTCCAGGTATTCGGCGGTGATGCCGACCACGCCGCCGCCCAGCGCGATGCCGCAATAGGCCGAGGCCAGCCAGTTCTCGCCGTCGCCGGCCGAGTACTGGCCATAGCCGGTGACCGCTTCGCAGCCCAGGCTTTTCTTCAGGCCGATGTCCATCACGCCGGCGATCGCGTCGGAGCCGTATTGCGCGGCGGCGCCGTCGCGCAGCACCTGCACGTCGCGGATCGCCAGCATCGGAATCGCATTCAGGTCGGTGCCCGTGTTGCCGCGATTGCGCGCGCCGAACAGGTTGACCAGCGACGACGTGTGGCGGCGCTTGCCGTTTACCAGCACCAGCGTCTGGTCCGAGCCCAGGCCGCGCAGCGCGGCCGAATCGACCAGGTCGGCGCCGTCCGCGCCCGACTGGCGGGTGGAGTTGAACGATGGCGAGATATTGGTCAGTGTCTGCGACAAGTCGAACTGGCCGCCTTTCTCGGCGGCGGCGGTCAGCGGGATCACGTCGATCGGCACCACGGTGTCGGTGGCGGAACTGGTGGCGCGGCGCGAACCGACGATGCTCACGGTCTGCATCTGCTGCGGCGTGGCGACCTGCACCGGCTCCGATGCCGGCTGTGCCTGGGCCAGTGCCGCAGGCGCGAAGACGAGGGCGGAAGATCCGTACAGGGCGGACAGGACGGCAAGACGTAGCGTGGACAAGGGTTTCTCCGAAACAGGTAAAGGGGCGATTCTATCGGCCTGTCAACGAATCAACTATGAGCACTTCCCCAAGTGTGACAATTTTGCAAATCGCACTGCTTTAGTGTCGCGTTTCGGTGAATTTCTGGTATGGCGAATGAGTGGCGTGCGGCGGAGAGAAGCGGACCGCAGAGTATAATGCTGTATGTTTATACAGTATTAACACCCTGATGCCCGCCGCCACGCCACCGATCGGACTGCCGCCCTACGCGGAGCTGTTCTGCATGACGAATTTCTCGTTCCTGCAGGGCGCCTCGCACGCCGAGGAACTGGTGGCCCGGGCGATCCAGCTCGACTACACGGCGCTGGCGATCACGGACGAGTGCTCGCTGGCCGGCGTGGTGCGTGCCCATGGCGAGGCAAAACAGGCAGGCTGGAGCAGCGGCGATCGACAGCGCCTGCTGGTCGGCAGCTGGTTCCGGCTGACCGGCCAGGATGGCGGCGAAGCGCTGTCGCTGCTCGCCATCGCGCAAAACCGCAACGGCTACGGCAACCTGTCCGAAACGATCACGCTGGGCCGCACGCGCGCCGCCAAGGGCGAGTACCTGCTGCGGCCGGACGACTTCGCGGCGCCGCCGCCCGAACGCGCGCACCTGCGCGGCCTGCCCGATTGCCTGCTGGTCCTGCTGCCGTCGTATCCCGTGTGGGAACCGGCGGACGTGGACCGGCTGCATGCGCAGGCGGCCTGGATGGCCGCCACGTTCGGCGCGCGCGCCTGGCTCGGCCTCACGCTGCTGCAGCGCGCGTTCGACGAAGGCCACCGGCAAAGCATCGAGGAAGTGGCGGCGCAGCACCGGCTGCCGGTCGTGGCGGCGGGGCAGGTCTGCATGCACGTGCGCTCGCGCAAGCCGCTGCACGACACGCTGTCGGCGATCCGCCTCGGCAAGCCGGTGGCCGAATGCGGCTATGCGCTGGCGCAGAACGCCGAACAGCACCTGCGTTCGCGCCTGCGGCTGGCCAACGTCTACCCGCGCGAGGCGCTGGAGGAAACGGTGCACATCGCCGCGCGCTGCACGTTCTCGCTGGACGAGCTACGCTACGAATATCCGAACGAGCTGATACCGGCAGGGCACACCCCCGCCTCCTACCTGCGGCAGGAAACCTATGCCGGCGCGCTGGTACGCTACCCCGACGGCATTCCAGCCAAGGTGCAGAAGCAGGTCGAGGAAGAACTGGAACTGGTCGCCGAACTGAAGTACGAGTATTTTTTCCTCACCGTGTACGACATCGTGCGCTTCGCCCGCCAGCAGGAAATCCTGTGCCAGGGCCGCGGCTCGGCGGCCAACTCCGCCGTGTGCTACTGCCTCGGCATCACCGAGGTCAATCCGGCCGAGAGCACGCTGCTGATGGGGCGCTTCATTTCGCGCGAGCGCGACGAACCGCCGGACATCGACGTCGACTTCGAGCACCAGCGCCGCGAGGAAGTAATCCAGTACATCTACGGGAAGTATGGGCGCCACCGTGCCGCGCTGGCCGCCACTGTGATCTGCTACCGGCCGAAAAGCGCGCTGCGCGACGCCGGCAAGGCGCTTGGCGTGGACCTGGCCATCGTCGAGAAGGTGGCCAAGTCGCACCACTGGTTCGACAGCAAGCACGAACTGCTGAACCGCTTCGCCGAATGCGGGCTCGATCCGGAGGCGCCGCTGGCCAACCAGTGGGCCAGCCTGGCGCAGAAGATGCTGGGCTTTCCGCGCCACCTGTCGCAGCACGTGGGCGGCTTCGTCATCGCCCAGGACAAGCTGTCGCGCCTGGTGCCGATCGAGAACGCCACGATGAAGGACCGCAGCGTGATCCAGTGGGACAAGGACGACCTGGAAGAACTGGGCCTGCTGAAGGTGGACGTGCTGGCGCTGGGCATGCTGTCGGCACTGCGGCGCGCGCTGAACCTGATCGGCGCGCGCCGCGGCGTGGAGTTCCGCATGCAGGACGTGCCGCGCGACGACGCCGCCACCTACGACATGATGTGCGAAGCCGATACGGTGGGCGTGTTCCAGATCGAGTCGCGCGCGCAGATGACGATGCTGCCGCGGCTGCGCCCGCGCCGCTTCTATGACCTGGTGATCGAGGTGGCGCTGGTGCGGCCCGGCCCGATCCAGGGCGGCATGGTGCACCCCTACCTGCAGCGCCGCCTCGATCCCACGCTGATCGATTACCCGGAAGGGTTGAAGGAGGCGCTGGAACGCACGCTGGGCGTGCCGATCTTCCAGGAGCAGGTGATGCAGGTGGCCATGATCGCCGCCGGCTTCTCGCAGGGCGAGGCGGACCAGTTGCGCCGCGCGATGGCGGCCTGGAAGCGCAAGGGCGGCATGGACAAGTACCGCGGCCGCATCATCGAAGGCATGACGGACAAGGGCTACGACATCGAGTTCGCGCACCGCATCTGCGAGCAGATCCAGGGCTTCGGCGAATATGGTTTTCCCGAATCGCATGCGGCCAGTTTCGCCCTGCTGACCTACGTGAGCTCGTGGATCAAGTGCCACGAGCCGGCCGCCTTCCTGTGTGCGCTGCTGAACAGCCAGCCGATGGGGTTCTATGGCCCGTCGCAGCTGGTGCAGGACGCCAGGCGGCATGGCGTGGAAGTGCGGCCGGTCGACATCGCCGTCAGCGGCTGGGATTCGGCGCTGGAAGAAAGAGAGGAGGGCGGGCAGCCTGCCGTGCATGATGGGAGAGCGCACGGCGAGCAGCCTGCCGTGCATGATGGAAGGGCGCACGGCGAGCAGCCTGCCGTGCATGATGGAAGGGCGCACGGCGAGCAGCCTGCCGTGCGGTTGGGCATGTCGCTGCTGCGCGGCATGCGGCTCGAGGCGGCGGAACGGATCGAGCAGACGCGCGCGCTGCGGCCCTTTGCCGACGTGGCCGACCTGGCGCGCCGCGCGCAGCTGGATCGCCATGACCTGCAGGTGCTGGCCGGCGCCAATGCGCTTGCCAGCCTGGCCGGCAACCGCCGGCAGGCATTGTGGGAAGCGGTGGGCGCGGTGCCGGACAAGGACCTGCTGCGCCCCACCCAGGCCATCGAGGAAACCCCGGCGCTGCGCGCGCCCAGCGAAGGCGACGACATCGTCGGCGACTACCGCTCGCACGGGCTGACGCTGGGCCGGCATCCGCTGGCGCTGCTGCGTCCGCAACTGCTGCAGAAGCGCTTCCTGCCGGCCGACGTCCTGAATACCTTCGCCGACGGCCAGCTGGCGCGCGGCGCCGGCATCGTTACCGTGCGCCAGCGGCCCGGTACCGCCAAAGGCGTGCTGTTCATCACGATCGAAGATGAAACGGGCAACGTCAACGTGATCGTCTGGCCCGACCTCGTCGACCGCTTCCGGCGCGAGGTGCTGGGCGCCTCGCTGCTGGGCGTGTACGGTGTGTGGCAGCAGGAGGGCATCGTGCGGCACCTCGTTGCCAAGCGGCTGGTGGACCTGTCGCCGATGCTGGGAAGCCTGCCGACGTCCAGCCGTGACTTCTGTTGAGCAGTGATTGGGGTAGCATGGCGGCACGCTGCCAACACCATCATCACCACATCAACATTACCCATATCACCAAGGAGGAATGCCATGAACCAGCCATTGCAGGATGAACGCATCGTCACGTCATTGCGGATCGAGGTACAACTGTCGTCGGCCGATGCGTGGCCGGTGCAATTCACGATGGTCGACAGCAATGGCGAATCGCTGCCCGCGGCCGTCACGCTGCGCGATGGGGACCTGGAGAACCTGCACACGGTACTGGCAAAAATCGCCGCGCACGCCGCGCCCGCCGCCGGCGGACTGCCGTTCGGCGGACTCGACGAGACGCGCGTCATCCTCGGCTTCGACGACTACGTCACGCCGCATTTCAATTTCTACTTCACGATCGCCTACCCGTCCGGCGATGGCGGCTACCAGCCCGTGACGGGGCGTGCGCTCGTCACCGATGACTCGCTGGCCCGGCTTGTCGAGGGGCTGCGCGAAGTGAAGGAAGCGGGGCAGGGCGTGGTCGACTGGGTCGTGGCCGATTGAAGGGACTATGCCGAAGTCTTGCGTGTACGCAATAAAGTAGCGGCACGATGTCGCTACTCTCCGTAGACCTGAACGTCACGGAGATTCCCATGCGCAAGATTTTCGTTTCAATGCTGTCTTCGATGCTGGTTGCCGGCCCCGCCCTGGCTGCCCAACCCGATCTCACCAATGCTGCAGCCTTCGAGAACACTTGTACGGCCGCGGCCGCCCGCGCGCCCGTCACCGTGCAGGAACGGCAGGCTTATGTCATCTGCAACGATATCGCGCTGGTGCAGCAGACCCGCACCTTCATTGAGCAGGGACTGCGCCGGATAGATCGGGAAATGCCATCGGAAGCCGCCGTGGCCCTGGCGGTTCGACAGCAGCTCACCTATATGCGGGCGCAACTGCGCAAGAGCCGTAGCATGCTGGAGAAAATTCGCATTACCTCGGCAAGCGAGGGGCTGCTGATCGCTCCTTCCACCTGGGTGCGTGACCTGGATGGCGACGGCAAGATCGCAATTTCTGAACGCTATTTCTTTGCACTTCCTGCAAGGAACGACGGCGACCTGACGGTAGGCATGCCATCCGAAGACGAGGATTACTATGCCAGTGAATACAATCTGAATGCCACCATCCGCCTCGACCAGACCGATATCCTGTGGGGACTCAGCTACCACTACTATGCGGAGGCCCTGGTTGAAGTCCTGTTGTCGTATCAACTCGATCGCAACACCAATAAGCCAGACCAGGCAATACGCCTCGCGCATCCAGAGAACATGCGACAGGCCCAGGCACTGATCGTGGCGGGCCTGAAGACGTCAGAGAAGATGCGCCTGTCGGCCCTGGCCGAAACCGATGACGATCTCGAGTGGCTGGGCAATCCTCGCCAGGCCAGCACGGTATTTCCGGTGCCGCTCGACGATGCGGATTTCAATGTCTGGGGCGAGTTGATGGGCCACCTGATTCCGCTGTTTCAAGGTAAGACACTTCTGCCAGCGGCACAGCGGATGAGCGGGCCGCTTGGTTCGATGGGTAGTCTGTGCCCGGCTGGCAAAGGGTTCAGCCTGCAATGGTTCTTCCAGCATCCTCCAAAATATCCACTGGAGTTTTTCAACCGCAGCGATACCGCTCTTTACTGCCGCAAGCTCGATGCCGCCCGACCGGCCTCGGGCCTGTTCGATTTCATCGCGCGCTACGGGGAGGCCATGGAAGGCAATGGCCGGGCGGCCATGCGTTTCCTGCGCCGCCTGATCTGGGTGAACTGAGGCACGTATTTTCTCCATCGGCCTTTGCTGGCAAAATAAGCCGATGGACAATCTGACAATACGCCGTGCCACCGTCGACGATGCGCCCGCGATCGGTTCCCTCATCCACGCCCTGCTGCCATACCTGACCGTGCATCCGCTAGGGCTGGGGGCGGAAAAATTCATCGCCAACGTCGGCATCGATGCCCAGCGGCGCTACCTCGGGCAAGACAGTTTCCGCTACCACGTCGCCCTGCGGGGCGAAGAGCTGCTGGGTGTCGTCGCGGTGCGCGACAATACCCACCTGTTCCACCTGTTCATCAAGGAAACGGAGCACGGCAAGGGACTGGGCCGGCGCCTGTGGGAGCTGGCGCGCGACGACGCCATGGCGAGGGGCAATCCGGGCGCCTTCACGGTCAACTCGGCGGCAAGCGCTACCGGCCTGTACCTGCGGCTGGGCTTCGTGCAGGCCGGCGAGCCGATCGAGCACGATGGCATCGTCGACGTGCCGATGCGGTGGGAAAGCGTGGGCGCCTGAGCGGCGCCAGTATTGACGACGCAAACACGGACGCAAACACGGCGGGCAAAAAGGACGCGAGCTCCCGAAGGAGCTCGCGTTGCGGCCGGGTTATGGCCGAAGCCGGCGGCCCGCGCAGGACGCAACCGGCAGGGAGATGACGGGTCAGTGCAGCCGACCCGTCATGCCATCACAGCACGCGGCCCGAATCCTGCCCGAGCGGCGAGCTGCCGGTGGAACTGGTGGAACTGGTGGAACTGCTAGAGCCGGTGGAACGGCTGATGGCACTGCTGCCCGTACCACCGCTGGTACCATAATAACTGTGAATCTCCGCGGCCCACGCACTGTTCGCCATGTCGGGCCAGCGGTCCTTGTCGAAGCCGGGCGCATTCTCGATGCGGTCCTTGTCGATATTCAGGCGCAACTGGTGATTCGCCGTGTCCAGTGCCAGCGCTTCCCACGGGATCGCGAACAGTTTTTCGCCGATCGTCAGCACGCCGCCGGACGCCATCACCACGTAGGCGACCTGGCCGCTCTGCATGTCGAGCATGATTTCCTTCACGGTGCCCAGGTGCTCGTCCTGCATGTTATGCACATGGTCGCCGATCAGCGTGTCGGCGCCCATCAGGCGCGGTCCCGGGCCCTGGTGCCCCTGGTCGACATAGTTGCCGTATCCATCGCGTTCGAAACTCATGGTCGCCTCCTGTTGAAATAAAAACATTTTCCGCCGGGGCAGCCTCGCGGTCTGTTCGTTCGCGCACAATTATCCAGCCTCGGCAGGGGGCGTTCATAGGGGGATGCGGGGCCGTTGCGGATGATGAAGCCGCCGAATTAAGCTATAATTTCAATTTCCCGCATCGCGCCTTTCCGGCGCCCGATCTCGCAATGACCAAATTTGTCTTCGTCACTGGTGGCGTTGTGTCGTCCCTTGGTAAGGGGATTGCCGCCGCCTCCCTCGCCGCGATTCTCGAATCGCGCGGCCTCAAAGTCACCATGCTCAAGCTGGACCCGTACATCAACGTGGACCCGGGCACGATGAGCCCCATGCAGCACGGTGAAGTCTTCGTTACCGACGATGGCGCCGAAACCGACCTGGACCTCGGCCACTACGAGCGTTTCATCAGCACGCGCATGCGCAAGGTGAACAACTTCACCACCGGCCAGATCTACGAATCCGTGATCCGCAAGGAACGCCGCGGCGAATACCTGGGCAAGACGGTCCAGGTCATCCCGCACATCACGAATGAAATCCAGGATTACATCCGCCGTGGCGCCGAAGGCTACGACATCGCGCTGTGCGAGATCGGCGGCACCGTCGGCGATATCGAATCGCTGCCGTTCCTGGAAGCGGCGCGCCAGCTGAGCCTGCGCGCCGGCCGCAAGAACTGCGCCTTCGTGCACCTGACGCTGGTGCCGTTCATCGCTTCCGCCGGCGAGCTGAAGACCAAGCCCACCCAGCACTCGGTGCAGAAGCTGCGCGAGATCGGCATTTCGCCGAATGCGCTGCTGTGCCGTGCCGACCGCAAGATCCCGGAAGACGAGCGCGCCAAGATCTCGCTGTTCTCGAACATCGAGGAACGCGCCGTGATCTCCGTGTGGGACGTCGACACCATCTATAAAGTGCCGCAGATGCTGCACGACCAGGGCCTCGACGCGATCATCTGCGAGGCGCTGGACATCGATCCGGCACCGGCCGACCTGTCCGTGTGGAGCAAGCTGATCTACACGCTCGAGCATCCGAAGCAGGAAGTGTCGATCGGCATGGTCGGCAAGTACGTGGAACTGACCGAGTCGTACAAGTCGCTCACCGAAGCGCTGCGCCACGCCGGCATCCATACCGAAAGCCGTGTCAACATCGAATACATCGATTCGGAAGAGATCGAAGCGAAGGGTACCGAAGCACTGGCCAAGTACGATGCGATCCTGGTGCCGGGCGGTTTCGGCAAGCGCGGCGTGGAAGGCAAGATCCGCGCGGCGCAGTTCGCCCGCGAAAACAAGGTGCCTTACCTGGGCATCTGCCTGGGCATGCAGGTGGCGCTGATCGAATACGCGCGCCACAAGGCGGGCCTGGCGAACGCGAACTCCACCGAGTTCGAACCGCAGACCGATCAACCCGTCGTGGCCCTGATCGACGAGTGGCAGAACCAGGACGGCAAGGTCGAAAAGCGCGACGTGAATTCCGACCTGGGCGGCACGATGCGTTTGGGCGCGCAGGCTTGCGCCGTCAAGCCGGGCACGCTGGCGCACGACATCTACGGCGGCGTGGTCACCGAGCGCCATCGTCACCGCTACGAAGCGAACAACCATTACCTGTCCCGCGTCGAAGAAGCGGGCCTGGTGGTGGCGGCACGCACGCCGACCGAAGACCTGTGCGAAATCATGGAACTGCCGCGCACCGGCGAGAACGCGCACCCATGGTACATGGGCGTGCAGTACCACCCGGAGTTCAAGTCGACGCCGCGCGACGGCCATCCGCTGTTCACGTCGTACATCAAGGCTGCGCTGGCCCACAAGGCGGCCGCGGCGGAACAGAAAGGCGATGCGGCGTAAGGCGCCATGATGCCGGCCGCGCCGGATCGCATCGCCGGCAAGGCGAACGGCTTCGCGAACGGCGTCAAGTAATCGTTCTCCATTCTGTTTGAAACGGGCCCCGCGGCTGCATGCCGCGGGGCCCGTTTTGCATTGTGCAGCAAGCCGCCGCGCTTCCCTACAAAGCCATCCTCTGTTACCCTTGCTGCAATTTTGCGCGCGGGACAATGCAACAGCGTGATGCGGCGAGACCTGCCATCACGTCCTGCCATCACATCCTGCGTCGCGCCTTGCCCGTTACCCCCAACTTTGGAGACTACACATGAGTGCAATCGTAGATATCATCGGCCGCGAGATCATCGACTCGCGCGGCAATCCGACCGTCGAGTGCGACGTGCTGCTGGAATCGGGCGTGATGGGCCGTGCCGCCGTGCCGTCGGGCGCGTCGACCGGTTCGCGCGAAGCCATCGAACTGCGTGATGGCGATCCGAAGCGCTACTTCGGCAAGGGCGTGCTGCAGGCCTGCGAGAACATCAACACCGAGATCTCCGAAGCGATCATGGGCCTGGACGCCAACGAACAGGCCTTCCTGGACCGCACGCTGATCGACCTGGACGGCACCGAGAACAAGTCGCGCCTTGGCGCCAACGCGATGCTGGCCGTGTCGATGGCTGTCGCCAAGGCTGCCGCCGAAGAAGCCGGCCTGCCGCTGTACCGCTACTTCGGTGGTTCGGGCTCGATGCAGATGCCGGTGCCGATGATGAACGTGATCAACGGCGGCGCGCACGCCGACAACAACCTGGACATCCAGGAATTCATGATCATCCCGGTCGGCGCACCGACCTTCAAGGAAGCGATCCGCTACGGCGCCGAAGTCTTCCACACGCTGAAGAAGATCCTGCACAAGAAAGGCCTGAGCACGGCCGTGGGCGACGAAGGCGGCTTCGCCCCTTCGCTGGCGAACCATGAAGATGCCATCAAGCTGATCATCCAGGCCATCGAGGAAGCCGGCTACGAGCCGGGCACTCAGATCGCGCTGGGCCTGGACTGCGCCGCTTCGGAGTTCTACAAGGACGGCAAGTACCAGCTGGAAGGCGAAGGCCTGTCGCTGACGGCCACCGAATTCACCAACCTGCTGTCGACCTGGTGCGACAAGTACCCGATCATCTCGATCGAGGACGCGATGCATGAAGGCGACTGGGAAGGCTGGGCGATCCTGACCGAAGCACTGGGCAAGAAAGTGCAGCTGGTGGGCGACGACCTGTTCGTCACCAACACCAAGATCCTGAAGGAAGGCATCCAGAAGGGCATCGCCAACTCGATCCTCATCAAGATCAACCAGATCGGCACGCTGACCGAAACGTTCGCCGCCATCGAGATGGCCAAGCGCGCCGGCTACACCGCCGTGATTTCGCACCGCTCGGGCGAAACGGAAGATTCGACGATCGCCGACATCGCCGTGGGCCTGAACGCGCTGCAGATCAAGACCGGCTCCATGTCCCGCTCGGACCGCATGGCCAAGTACAACCAGCTGCTGCGTATCGAGGAAGACCTGGGCGACATCGCCTCCTACCCGGGCCGCGACGCATTCTACAATCTGAAGTAATTGCCTTTGGATAACTGCATCTCAAGTAAAATGCACGTGAAGTAACAACAGCGTCTTTCACCAACATGACACCGGCCGGACTTCCCGGCCGGTTCTTTTATTTCCATGCGTCTGATTACCCTTGCCCTGGCAGCGCTGCTGCTGCTGATTCAGTATCCGTTATGGCTGGGGAAGGGCGGTTGGCTCCGGGTGCAGGACCTCGAACAGCAGGTCGATGCCGCCCATGCAAAGAACGACGAACTGCGCCGCCGCAACGCCAAGCTCGATTCCGAAGTGCGCGACCTGAAGGACGGCACCGGCGCCGTCGAGGAACGCGCGCGCTACGAGCTGTCGATGATCAAGCAAAACGAAATCTACGTGCAAATCCTGCGCAAGGGCCAGATTCCCGGCGACGGCGCCACGCCGGCCCCGCCGCCACCCGCCGAACCCGCCAAGCCGGCACGGTAATACCTCAACAGAATGTTTCCCGGAAAATGGGGACGTACCCCATTTTCCGGGAAACATTGCTGGAAAAATGGGGTACGTCCCCATTTTTTAAGAAATATTGTTGAGCCCCAACTTGGCGCGGTGCGCACCATGGCGGTGCTGTCGAGCTATCGAAATCGGTGCGAAATAACTTTGTTTGTGGTTTCGCACCAGGGATGAGCGTCACTCCGTTAAACGGCACGGTTCTTGCACTCCTTGTGTGCTTTTGCACTTTACTGGGGAGCGGTGGTCGATGGAGTCGTTCAAGAGCGGTGGCGATGCCTTGTTTGTCCTGTTGGGCGGCATCATGGTGCTGGCCATGCATGCGGGGTTTGCATTCCTCGAACTGGGCACGGTGCGCAAGAAGAACCAGGTCAATGCGCTGGTCAAGATCCTGGTCGATTTCTGCGTGTCGGCCATCGTGTATTTCGCCGTCGGCTACGGCATCGCCTATGGCGTGCACTTCTTCGGGCCAACCGATACGCTGGTAGCGAACAACGGCTATGCGCTGGTCAAGTTCTTCTTCCTGCTGACCTTCGCCGCCGCTATCCCGGCCATCATCTCCGGCGGCATCGCCGAGCGCGCGAAATTCTATCCGCAGATGGTGGCCACGGCGCTGCTGGTCGGCTTCATCTACCCGTTCTTCGAAGGCATTGCCTGGAACGGCAACCTCGGCATCCAGGCTACTCTGGAGCACACCTTCGGCGCGCCGTTCCATGACTTTGCCGGCTCGGTCGTCGTCCATGCCGTGGGCGGCTGGGCCGCGCTGCCGGCCGTGCTGCTGCTGGGGGCGCGCCGCGGGCGCTATGGCAAGGATGGCCGCATCTCGGCGCACCCGCCGTCGAATATTCCGTTCCTGGCGCTGGGCGCGTGGATCCTCGCGGTAGGCTGGTTCGGCTTCAATGTGATGAGCGCGCAAACGCTGGACAAGATCAACGGCCTGGTCGCCGTCAATTCGCTGATGGCGCTGGTCGGCGGCACGCTCGCCGCGCTGGTGCTCGGCAAGAACGATCCCGGCTTCGTGCATAACGGCCCGCTGGCCGGCCTGGTCGCGGTGTGTGCCGGCTCCGACCTGATGCACCCGCTCGGCGCGCTGGCGACCGGCGCGGTGGCAGGGGCGATCTTCGTCGTCATGTTCACGCTGGCGCAGAACCGCTGGAAGATCGACGACGTGCTGGGCGTGTGGCCGCTGCACGGCCTGTGCGGCGCCTGGGGCGGCATCGCGGCAGGCATCTTCGGCAGCCATGCACTGGGCGGTCTGGGTGGCGTATCGCTGATGTCGCAGGTCGCCGGCACCGTGCTGGGCATCTGCGTCGCCACTGTCGGCGGCGCGCTCGTGTACGGCGCGCTGAAGGTGACCGTCGGCCTGCGGCTCGATCCCGAACAGGAATTCGACGGCGCCGACCTGTCGATCCACAAGATCAGTGCCACGCCGGAGCGCGAAACCATCACCGGTTGATGCTAATTTGCAACAGTACTGGCAGAAGATACTTCATTTCAGAACCGGTGACAGACACCAGTTTTTTTGAAATGTTTCCAGAAAACCGGTGTCTGTCACCGGTTTTTTTGGAACGGAGTGTGCAGGGATGTAATATTATTGTCCTTGCAAATAAGAATCATTCGCATTAAGATGGTGGTCTTTGCCAGCCACCTGTCCCATCTCAGGCGCCAGCTTCCGACTGACTCCCTGACTGGAACACCATGGATGCACTTACCGCGCGCCGGCGCCTGCTGCCGGCGCTGTTGATGTCCGCGCTGGCGCCGCTGGCCCACGCACAAGCCACCTCATCGGCCACCTCATCGGCCACCTCATCGGCCACCTCATCGGCCACCTCGGCTACCGCTTCATCGTCCACCTCGGCCCTTGGCGAAATCACCGTGACCGCGGCGCGTGACGCCACTGCGGCGAAGGCCGGCACCACCACGACCGTGACGGCCGACGACCTGGCGCGCCAGGCCGCGCAGAACATGCAGAACATCACCCGCTACGCGCCGCTGATCAGCGTGCCGAATGCGGCGAGCGGCTCCGGCAGCGTGTGGGACAGCAGCGGCAACACGGGTTTCAATATCCGCGGCATCGACGGCAACCGCGTCAGCATGGACCTGGACGGCATCTCGCTGCCCGACGCGGCACCGAAGCCCGACGGCTCGACGCTGAACAGCTTCGGCATCGGCCGCGACTACTTCGACCCGGAAACGTTCCGCGAGGTGAACATCATCTCCGGCACGACCAGCAACATCGGCACCGGCCCCGGCACGCCCGGGCTGGGCGGCTCGGTGCAGTTCACCACCAAGGCGCCCGAGGATTACCTGAACGCGGAGCGCCCCGTCTATGCCGGCTACAAATTTGGCTACGACGGCTCGAACAATATGCGGATGCACGCGCTGACGGGCGCCGCGCAGGCCGGCAGCCTGCAGGTCCTCACGCTGTTCGTGCACCGCGACGGCAAGGAATACGAATCCGAAGGCAGCGCCGCCGTCAACCCGCACGACTGGACTTCCGATGCGCTGCTGGCCAAGCTGGCCTGGTCGCCGCTGGCCGGCCACAAGCTGACCGCCACCGTGGATGCCTACCAGGCCAGCCACACGCGCGCCTACCTCAACAAGACCAGCACCCTGTATCCCGCCGGCGTCGACCAGCAATCGGAGACGCGCCGCAACCGGTTCTCGCTCGACCATGAGTTCACCGGCAAGGCCGCGCTGTTCGACAAACTCGAGTCGCGCATCTACGCCCAGAACGCGGAGGTCGACGACCACACCACCGGCCCCTACGTATCGCAGGGCCAGCGCTACGACCGCTCGATCGAGACGGGCTACTTCAACAAGAGCCGCGGCCTGGCCAGCCATGCCGTGAAGGCGCTCGGCGCGCACCAGCTGTCGTATGGCCTCAGCGCGGAAACCGTCGACACCCGCCGTCCGTGGCGCGAAGACCGCACGGTGCTGGCCACCGGCGCACACCAGATCACCAGCAAGAACCGCATGGTCGATACGGATACGACGAAGCTGGCGGCCTTCGCCAGCGCCGACATCGTGCTGGCCGAAGGCCTGACGCTGGCACCGGGCCTGCGCTACGACTGGCGCGAAATGAAGCCGAAGAATGTCGGGGACTACGTGGTGGCCGTGCCGGCGGCGCAAAAAGAACTGCGCGAACGGAACGACGATTACTTCACGCCGAGCCTGAAGCTGAGCTGGAAATTCATCCCCGAGCTGACGGCTTACGCCACCTACACGCGCGGCACGCGGCTGCCTACCGCGGCCGAACTGACCGGCACCTACGACTCGTTCAGCTACACCGGTACCGGCAACGGCTACGCAGTGCTCGGCAATGCCGACCTGGAAAAGGAAACCAGCAACGCCTTCGAACTGGGGCTGAGCGGCCACCCGGCGCGCGGCGTGACGTTCGACGCATCGGTCTTCCACACCAAGTACGAGAACTTCATCGAGTACGCGACGCAGCCGCCGGATCCGGTCAACTTCCCGACCATCACGCAGGGCCTGTTCCGGCCCGAGAACGTGGGCGAGGCGAAAACCTGGGGCGCCGAGATTTCCACCAGTTTCGCGCTGGGCGAATGGTATCCCGCACTGAACGGCGCGAGCATCAACCTGGGTGCCGGCGTCCAGCACAGCAAGGCGCGTAACAACGACACGGGCGCCGAAGGCGAACTGGCGTCCACCTTGCCGCGCAAGGTCAGCGCCACGCTGGCCTGGGACGATCCCGCCAGGCGGGGAGGAGCCGCGCTGTCGGTATTCAACGTGCGCGGCAAGCAGGCCGGGGCCGACGTGATCTCCAGCGTGACCACGGCGCGCTTCGACGTGCCCGGCGCCACGGTGGCGGACCTGACGGCGTACTGGAACATCGGCAAGCACGCGGCCGTCACGGCCGGCATCTACAACCTGACCGACAAGAAATATTGGGACTACGCATCGTCGCGCAGCCTGGCCGCCGGCACCACCGCCGCCACGCTGGCCGACATCGAGCGCCAGGTGCGCCCGGGCCGCTACGCCGCCGTCACGCTCAACGTGATTTACTGAGGAGAGAAAACATGAAAACCCACCGTCGCTATACCAGCCTGCTGGCGCTGTCCGGCGCCTTGATCCTTGGCATGGCCTCGAGCCATGCCAGCACCGCCACGCTCGCCGAGCGCTGGAACACGCTGCGCGCCGAGCAGCCGAAACTGGGCATCCGCGATGCCGCGAAACAGCTCAGCGTTTCCGAGGCCGAACTGCTGGCCACCGGCATCGGCAAGACCGCCACCCGCCTGGCCGACAGCAGCAGCGCGCCGCGCGAGATCATGCGCCGCGCGCTGGACCTGGGCAAGGTGATGGCGCTGACGCGCAACGAGAACGGCGTCATCGAAGTCACGGGCGAGGCCACGCGCATCGCCAAGCAAGGGGACGATGGCGCCAAGGATGCGGAACGCGAAGCGCGCGAACTGAACATCGCCGGCGGCTACCTGGGCGGGCCGATCGACCTGCGCTTCCACTTCGCCAAGTGGAAGCACGCGTTCGCCGTGGTCCAGCCGGGCAAGGATGGCGCCGTGTCGCGCAGCCTGCAGTTCTTCGACGAGAACGGCACCGCCGTGCACAAGGTGTACCTGAAGGACGACGGCAAGGTCGCCGTGTTCGACAAGCTGGTAGCCGACTTCCGCCATCCGCAGCAGGACGGCAAGCTGGCCATCGTGCCCGCCGCGCCGAAGGCGGTCGAAACGCCGGACGCATCGGTGGACGTGAAGGAATTCCAGCAGGCGTGGAAGGACATGTCGGACGTGCACCAGTTCAACCGCATCGTCTCGGAATTCAAGCTGTCGCGCGAGCAGGCATTGCGCCTGGCGCCGGCCGGCGTGGCGACGAAGGTGGCACCGCAGGCAGTGCGGCAACTGCTGGAGCAGGCCGCGGCGAAGGGCGTGCCGATCATGGCGTTCGTCGGCAATGGCGCCGTCACGCAGATCTACAGCGGCAAGGTGAACAAGGTGCAGGAGTCGGCCGGCTACTTCAACGTGCTGGACCCGGACTTCAACCTGCACCTGCGCGACAAGGCGCTCAAGGCCGGCTACGTGCTGCAGCGCGCCGGCGTGACGTCGGTCGAGTTCTACGACGACAAGGGCGAACTGGTGGTCACCTTCTTCGGCGTGCGCGAGCGGGGCAAGCCGCAGCCGCAGCCGTGGCTGGACCTGGCGGCGGCGCTGCCGAAGGCCTGACGGACACCCTGCGGCGTGTGAGCGCTGGAGCCGGACACCATGGTGTCCGGCACCGGTGTTCTAGCCCGGAATCAGCTTCTCCCGCTTCAAGCGCTCGAACAGATCGAAGAACGCTTCCGGCGTGCCCTGGTAGTCGAGGAAGCCGGCCTTGCGGCTCTTCGTCATGTCGGTGATGACTTCCATCGGGCGGCCCAGGTCGGCGTCGGTATGCCACCACGAGGCGAGGCGGGTGACGTCCGCTTCGGCGAGCCCGTGCTGTGCGGCGATCTCGCGCCACAGCGCGGGCGCGTCGTTCATGCGCGACTCCAGCGGGCTGATCTCAACGGGCAGCGGCGCGGCTTCGATGCCGAAGTACTCCGCCAGCCGGGGCCACAGCCACTGCCAGCGGAACACGTCGCCGTTGACGACGTTGAAGTCCTCGTCGGCGCCTGCCGGATCGGTGGCGGCCCACTGCAGGTGCCGCGCCAGCAGGCGTGCATCCGTCATGTCCACCAGGCCTTCCCATTGCTGGCGGCTGCCGGGGAACACGAACGGCTGGCCGGTGTGCCGGCACAGCGCCGCGTAGACGGCCAGCGTCTGCCCCATGTTCATCGCATTGCCGACCGCGAAGCCGATGATCGTGTGCGGGCGGTGCACGCTCCACGTGAAGCCATACTGCCGCGCCGCGTCGAACAGGCGGTCTTCCTGCTCATAGTAGAAGTTCGGCACGTCCTGGCGGCCCTGCTCCTCGCGGAACGGCGTGATCGGTACCGCGCCCTTGCCATAGGCATCGAACGGGCCGAGGTAGTGCTTGAGGCCCGTCACGAGCGCCACGTGGCGCACGCTGCCGGCAGGGCCGACCGCGTCGAGCACGTTCTTCACCATCGCGCCGTTGACGCGGATGTTTTCTTCCTCGTTGGCCTGGCGCGACCACGCGGTAATGAACACATGGCTGGGATCGACGCCGGCCAGCGCCTGCGCCACGTCGGGCGATGTCAGGTCGGCGCTGATCTGCCGCACGCCGGGTACGCCCGGCGTACGGCCGCGCGATACGCCATGCACTTCCCAGCCTTCGGCCAGCAGCCGTTCGGCCAGCGCGCTGCCGACCACGCCGCTGCTGCCGATGATGAGTGCCTTGTTGGTCATGTTTTACTCCATTGATGAACAAAGCAGGACTTTACATGGAATCGCGAAAATCGGCGGTGCGTGCGCGAAGCGCGCGCCGCCAGCAAACCGGTCTTGCTCAGGCGGCAACCGCCTTCACGCCCAGCGCCGGGTCGTCGGTAAAGAACCCGTCCAGCCCCAGCTGCAGGTAGCGCCGCATCTCGGCAATCGAGCCTCCCTCATTGCGCGCATGCTCGCCGGCGCCGTTGCGGAAGTCGGCCGCGATGAAGCGGTTCTCGGGCCGGAAGGTCCACGTTTCAAGCCGCAGTCCGGCCGCGCGGGCATCCGATGCCAGCGGCGTCGGCGCGTCGAGCCGGCCATCCTTCTTCAACGGGATCAGTGCGCGGGTCGGCGGCGAGAACACGTCGGCGTACTGCGCGATGTCGCGCAGGCCGGCTGGCGTCGCCATGTCCGCGTAGGTGAGCGAACCGCCGGCAGCGGCCACGTCGCTCGGCTTCACGGGTCCCACGCCGACCAGCTGCATCAGTCGCAGGTTGGTGCGCTTGCCCAGCTTCTCGCGCAGCATGCGCAGGTTCGCCACTTCGAACGACTGGATCTCGACCGGGGCGCGCCGCGTGTATTCGTGCGCGGCCAGCGTGGCCATGAAACGGTCTTCCAGCGGCAGGCCGGCACGGGCGAAATAGGTGGAATGCTTCAGTTCCGGCACCAGGCCGATCACGCGGCCTGTCGTGGCGGACTGCGCGGCGACGAAGTCGATCACTTCCTCGAACGTCACCACCTGGAACATGCCGTCGTATGCGGCGCTGCCGGGGCGCGATGCCGGGATGCGTTCGATGGCGCGCAGCGTCTTCAGTTCGGCCAGCGTGAAGTCGTCCACGAACCAGCCTTCGTGGGTTTCGCCATCGATCGTCTTGCGCACGCGGCGGCTGGCGAATTCGGGGCGCTGCGCCACGTCGGTCGTCTCGGCCAGGAACGCTTCGTGGCGCGCCACCAGCACGCCATCCTTCGTCGACACCAGGTCGGGTTCGACGAAGTCGGCGCCGTCGGCGATCGCTTTCGCATACGCCGCCAGCGTGTGTTCGGGCCGCAGCGCCGAGGCGCCGCGGTGCGCGAAGACCAGCGGCCGTGCCGGCGTGGCCGCATGCGCGGTGGGCAGCAGCGAACCCGCCAGGCCCGCGGCGGTGGCGGCCGCCGTTGTCGTGGCCGCCGCGATGAAGCCGCGGCGGGAAAGATAACGCTTGCCGATCGTTGTCATTTGAAATCCGCCATCAATGTGAGGAAGCCCTGCCGCGGGGCGATCGGGAAGGTATTGTACGTTTTATCGGCGGCGCCGACGACGACGTTCAGGTCGCCCCGGCGATCGGCCAGGTTCGTCACGTTGACGCGGTAGCGCGCGTTCTTTACCCAGCTGCCGTCGAGGAACGGCAGCTTGCCCGTGACGCCCAGGCCGAGCAGGAAGTAGCTGCTGACCGACAGGTCGTTGGTGTAGGTCGCGTAGCGCTTGCCCACATAATCGCCGCTCAGCTGGAACTCGGTGCCGCCCAGGTTCAGGGACGCGACGAACTTGTTCATCCATTCCGGGCTGCCGGGGATCTTCTTGCCGGCGGTCGGCACGGTGGTGGCGCCGTTCAGGTAGTTGTCCTTGTACTCCGAGCGGTTGTACGAGATCGCGTCGTAGAACGAGAAGGCGCGGCCGAAGTGGAAGGTGCCGGACATGTCGATGCCGTCGATCTTCACGTTGCCCACGTTGGCCAGCACCGGATTGCCGCCGATGATCGACGAGATCACGGGCGTCGGGCTGATCGTCAGCAGGCGGTCCTTGAAATTCACGTGGTAGAGGTTGACCTGGCCATCGAAGCCGGTCAGCGGCCCAATGTCCAGCGAACGGCTGGTGCGCAGGCCCGCTTCGAAGGTGACCGAGGTTTCCGGTTTCGCGGTGGACTTGAACAGGTCGAACGCCGCCTGGCTGGCCAGGCTCCACGGCGAAGCGCCGCCGCCGCCGTACGTAACGAACTGGCGCATGTTCTTCTGGACGTTGACGAAGGCCTGGTCGCTGGCCGTGATGTCCCAGCGCGCGCCCAGCTGCGGCAGGAACCATTTCTTCGTGTCGATATCGCCTTCCGGCAGCGCGGTGGAGCCGCCGGCGATGGCGCCCGCTTTCGGCTGCACCGGCATCATGCCGCGCGCGAACTGCAGGCTGGACTTGAAGCCGCCCTGCAGCACCAGGCCGGGGCGCACGCGCCATTCGTCCTGCAGGTGCAGCTGCACGACCTTGTTGTCGATCTCGCTGCCGTATTGTGTGATCAGCGGGTTTTCCGGCCGGTCGTAGGGCGAGCTGGGGTTGTTCACGTCCAGCGCGTACCAGCGGCGGTAGGCTTGCGATTCGTTCTTCTCGAACCACAGGCCGCCCTGGATCGTATGGTCGCCGATCTCCGTGCGCAGCGTCGACAGCCAGCCGGTGCGGTTGATCCGGTATTCCGTCGTGCGGGTGGCGTAGCCGGAATTGCCGAACACCTGCTTCAGGTTCTGGTTCGGGTAGTAGACGGCGAACAGCGCGGGCAGGCCGGCCACGCCGATCGGGCCGGCGACGACGCCCACGCCATCGTCGTAGTGGTAGTAAAGCTGGTTCGACCAGGTCGTGGTGTCCGACAGGTTCCAGTCGTACTTCACGTAGCCCAGATAATCCTCGCGCTGCGCGTCGCTGTAGTAGTTGCGGTAGTTGTTGCCTTCGGCCGCCGGCGTCGCACCGGTGGGCGACAGGTAGTTCAGCGCCGCCTGGAAGTCGGGGTACAGGAACGGACGGGTGTACGGCTGGTACTGTTCGGTGGCCGAGTGGACGGTGCTGTCCTCGTTCGGCTCGATCTTGTCGCTGTAGTTGAAGAAGACGGTCAGGCGGCCGGCGGCGTTGTCGTTGACGAACTTGGCGTTGACCTGGTCGCCGCCCTGGCGGCCGTGGAAGTCCCATGCGCGGGCTTCGTGGTGCATGGCGGAGACGTAGACGCTGCTGTCGCCGAACTTGCCGCTGTCATATCGCAGGAAGGTACGCGACGTGTCGTGGCTGCCCAGGGTCTGCTGCACGGCGAAGTTGCGCTCGGCCAGCGGGTCCGACGAGAACGTTTCGATGGTGCCGCCCAGGTTGCTGGTGGAGGCGGTCGCCAGGTCGCCCGCGCCGGAGGAGAGCACCACGCCGCGCACGTTCTCCGAGATCACCGCGCGCTGGGGCGACAGGCCGTTGTAGTTGCCGTACTGCTGGTCGCCCAGCGGCACGCCATCCATCGTGTAGCCCAGCTGCTGGCCGGAGAAGCCGTGCACGAACAGCGACAGGTTCTGCTCATTGTTGCCCCACGGGTCGGCCGTCTGGAAGCTGACGCCGGGCAGCGTCTGCAGCGCCTTCAGCGGATTGGTGCCGGGCAGGATCTTCTGGATTTCATCGCCGCGCAGCGCCACCGACGAGCGGGTGCGGCGCGTGGCCACTTCCACCGTCGCCATCGGCCCGGCCGCCGCTGCGGCCGCCTCGCTGTTCGCCTCCACGGCACCGCTTTCCATTGCCGCCACCGCCGTCGCCACCTGCTGTGCCATCGCCAGCGGCGCCAGCGCCAGGCTCGCCACCATGGCGGCCTTGATCTGTTTCTTCATCGTTTGCTCGTCGTTAAGTTAGTTGAAAATGCAACGACGCGGAGCGTAGCGGGACGATGTGACGGCGTGATGACTGCCGCGAAACAATGTTTCCTAAAACCGGGGTCTGACCCCGGTCGCAGGAAATGTTTCCAAAATTCGGGGTCTGACCCCGGTTTCAGGCAATTCCAGGAAACCCCGACTACGTCCCCGGTTTTGGGCAAGTTTTTTAGGCAATAAAAAAGCCCGCCGGGGAGGGCGGGCCTGGGGTGACGCGAAGCAGCTTAGTGCTTGGCTTCGGTCGGGTGGATCAGCGCTTCGGCGGGGGCGTCGCTGGCGAACAGCTGGGCGCAGTCGACGGCGTCGTATTCATAGTGCTTGCCGCAGAAGTCGCAGTTGATGCCCAGCTTGCCCTGTTCGGCCAGCGCGTCTTCGACTTCCGCCTGGCCCAGCATCTTGAGCATGTTGCCGACCTTGTCGCGCGTGCAGCTGCAGTGGAACGACGGGTGGACCGGATCGAACACGCGGATCGTCTCTTCCCAGAACAGGCGCTTTTGCAGCACGTCGATTTCCGTACTGAGCAGTTCCTCTTCCTTCAGCGTGCGGCCCAGCATCACCGCGCGGTTCCAGGTTTCCAGTGCTTCTTCCGGGCTGACGGGATGCGCCTCGGCCTTGCCGCCGTGCAGCGGCAGCTTCTGCAGCAGCAGGCCGCGGGCGACGTTGTCGTCGGCGGCCAGCCACAGTTGCGTGTCCAGCTGCTCGGAGCGCAGCATGTAGTGTTCGATGACGGTGGCCACGTCCTCGCCGTCGAGCGGCACCACGCCCTGGTAGGGCTGCTGGCCCGGCACTTTCTCGGCCGGGTCGAGCGTGATCACGAAGCGGCCCCGGCCGGTCTGGTTCAGCAGGTCCGTCAGGTTCGCGTCGTCGGCGATCTGCGCGTCCTCGTTCAGCTTCGCGGTGGCGCGCATGCGCAGCTGGGAATCGCATTCCACCACCAGCAGGCGTACCGGGCCGTCGCCATGGATCTGCATCACGATGGAACCGTTGAACTTCAGGTTGGCCGACAGCAGGGCGGCGGCGGACACCATCTGCCCCAGCAGCCGCTTGACGGCCACCGGGTACTGGTGGCGGGCCTGGATCTCGCGCCAGGTGGCCGAGATGTCGACCAGCTCGCCGCGCACGGCGGCGTTCTCGAAAATGAATTTTTGCAGCGTATCCTGGGTCATGCGTTATCCAATCTTTTTCAAATTTGTCTTGAACAGCTGCGCGCGCTGCACGTAGCCGTCGGCGTTGCCCCGCAGGCGCGCCACGTCGTCCGCCGTCAGTTCGCGCACGGCCTTGGCCGGGGAACCGATGATCAGCATGTTGTCGGGAAATTCCTTTCCCTCAGTGACGAGCGCGCCGGCACCCACCAGGCAACCCTTGCCGATCTTCGCGCCGTTCAGGATCACGGCCTGGATGCCGACCAGCGCTCCGTCGCCGATCGTGCAGCCGTGCAGCATCGCCTGGTGGCCGATCGTCACGTCGCGGCCAATGGTCAGCGGGTAGCCCATGTCGGTATGCATCACCGTGCCTTCCTGCACGTTGCTGTTCGCGCCGATCGTGATCCGTTCATTGTCGCCGCGCAGCGTGGCACCGAACCATACCGAGCTGTTGGCGTGCAAGGTGACCTTGCCGATCAGCGCAGCGCTGTCCGCCACGAAGGCGGTGGCGTCGATTTCGGGCGCATCGCTGCCCAACTGGTAAATCGTCATGGATGGCCTTGTCCGGGGAAAATATTGGCGACATTTTACGCCCTTGCGCTTCGGGAACCGTGCCGTTCGCCCGCGCGAGGCGAATAAGAACGATCGTGCTAATATAAGTGATTCCCAAACGGAAGGCCCGCATATTGCGCCGGCGCCGTCCATTTCAAGGCCAGACCCATGACACCATCCCGTTCCGACTTCCTGACCGTGCGCGGCCTGCGCACCCATGTCCGCCACTGGGGCCGCGAAGGCGCACCCAAGATCTTCATGCTGCACGGCTGGATGGACGTGGGCGCCTCGTTCCAGTTCGTCGTCGATCACCTGCATGGCGACTGGCATGTCATCGCGCCCGACTGGCGCGGCTTTGGCCTGACCGAGCGCGCCGGCACCGATACCTACTGGTTCCCCGACTACCTGGCCGACCTGGACGCGCTGTTGCGCCACTACCAGCCGGAAGGGCAGGTGAACCTGGTCGGCCACAGCATGGGCGGCAACATCGCGGGCATTTACGCGGGCGTCCGGCCGGAACGGATCCGCCGCTTCGTCAACCTGGAAGGCTTTGGCCTGACGGGTGCGAAGCCGGAAGATGCGCCCGGGCGCTACGCGAAATGGCTGGACGAACTGCTCGACCCGCCGGCGATGAAGGGCTATCCCACGCGGGAGGCCGTGGCGGCACGCCTGCAAAAGACCAATCCGCGCCTGACCGACGAGCGGGCGGCGTTCCTGGCGCGGCACTGGTCGGCGCAGAACGCGGCCGGCGAATGGGAAATCCTGGGCGACCCGGTGCACAAGCAGGCCAGCCCGCTGCCGTATCACGCCGAGGACATCATGGCCTGCTGGCGCCGCATCACCGCGCCGGTGCTGTGGGTGGAAGCGGCGGATACCAATATGTGGCTGTGGCTGGGCGGGAAGGAGGAAGGCCGTCGCGAGGTCGACCGCAGGATGGCGCATATCGCCGACATCACGCCGAAGATGGTGCCGGACGCCGGCCACATGCTGCACCATGACCAGCCGGCAATGCTGGCGGCCATGATCGTTCAGTTCCTGGCATAGATGTAAGCCTGGCCCTGCAAGGCTGACCCCATGCGACTGCCCCCGCACTCCGCATCATTCCGCGCATAAATGGCCGCTTGCGGCGCCGCAAGGCAGGCGGCGGTACAATGACAGTTCGTTACCGCTTCCTATTCCCATGCTGAAAGTCGACCTGCACTGCCATTCCAACGTTTCCGACGGCGTCCTCACGCCTGCCGCCGTGGCGCAGCATGCCCGCAAGGCCGGCGTGGACGCATGGGCCCTGACCGATCACGATGAGGTGGGCGGTATCGCGGCCGCGCGCATCGCGGCCCACGATCTCGGCATGCGTTTCGTGGCCGGCGTGGAAATCTCGATCACATGGAGCGGCGAAACGGTGCACATCGTGGGGCTGAACATCGACGAGAACAATGCGGCGCTGCTGCGCGGCCTGGCCGCCACGCGCGAAGGGCGCGACGCGCGCGGCCGCGAGATCGGCGAGCAGCTGGCCAAGGCCGGCATTCCCGGCGCCTATGAGGGCGCGCTGGAATTCGTCGACAATCCGGCGCTGATGTCGCGCACCCACTTCGCCCGCTTCCTGGTGCAGCAGGGTTATTGCGCCAATACCCCGGAAGTGTTTCGCAAATACCTGTCCGAAGGCAAGCCCGGCTATGTGCCGCACCGCTGGGCCAGCCTGGAAGACGCCGTCGGCTGGATCCATGGCGCCGGCGGCACGGCCGTCATCGCCCACCCTGGCCGCTACCGTTTCACCCAGCTGCAGCAGGGTGTGCTGTTCGACGAATTCAAGGAACTGGGCGGTGCCGCGATCGAGGTGGTGACCGGCAGCCATACGCCGGACCAGTACCCGGTCTATGCGCAGCTGGCCAATGCCTACGGCTTCCTGGCTTCGCGCGGCACCGATTTCCACGCGCCCGGCGAGGCCCGGGTGGACTTCGCCGCGCTGCCGCCGCTGCCTGCCAGCGTGACGCCGGTCTGGCACGACTGGTTCTGACGGCGGCCCGGCCGGCAACGCTTCCGGCCGCGATGCTTCCTGCCGCAATGCTTCCTGCCAAACGATCGGCACCGGGCCGCCGCGCCGCCAGGCCACCACGCCCGCCGCAATACCCTTGTAATCTTATGGTTATAGCCTTATATGACCCCACGGATCACATCCGGAGAACCCATTCATGAAACGCATTGTCCTGTTTATCGCCACCAACCTCGCCGTGATGTTGGTGTTGTCCATCGTGCTCTCGCTGCTCGGTATCGGCCGGCCCGGGGCGGGCGGGCAACTGGAGATCGGCGGGCTGCTGGCGTTTTCGCTGGTGGTCGGCTTTACCGGTTCGATCATTTCGCTGCTGATTTCCAAGCCGATGGCGAAGTGGACCACCGGCGCGCGCGTGATCGACGCGCCGCAGAACTCCACCGAGCAGTGGCTGCTGTCCACCGTGCAGGGCCTGGCCCAGCGCGCCGGCATCGGCATGCCGGAAGTGGCCGTGTATGACGGCGAGCCGAATGCCTTTGCCACCGGCGCGTTCAAGAACTCGGCGCTGGTGGCCGTGTCCACCGGCCTGCTGCAATCGATGAACCGCGAGGAAGTCGAAGCGGTGCTGGGCCACGAGGTGGCGCACATCGCCAATGGCGACATGATCACGCTGACGCTGATCCAGGGCGTGGTCAATACCTTCGTGGTGTTCTTTGCCCGCATCGTCGGCTTCTTCGTCGACAAGGTCCTGCTGCGCAACGAGGGCGGTCGCGGTGTCGGCTACATGGCCACCGTGTTCGTCTGCGAGATCGTGTTCGGCCTGCTGGCCTCGATCATCGTGGCCTGGTTCTCGCGCAAGCGCGAATTCCGTGCCGATGCCGGCTCGGCGCGCCTGCTGGGCAGCTCCGCGCCGATGCAGAACGCGCTGGCCCGCCTGGGCGGCATGGAGCCGGGCGCGCTGCCGCAGAACATGGCCGCTTCCGGCATCTCGGGCGGCGGCGGCTGGTCGGCGCTGTTCTCCACCCACCCGCCGTTCGAGGAACGCATCGCGGCATTGCAGGCGCTTCGCGCATAACCCATGAGTCAATTCTTCGAGATCCATCCGGTCAACCCGCAGGGCCGCCTGATCAAGCAGGCGGCGCAGATCATCCACGGCGGCGGCGTCGTGGCCGTGCCCACCGACTCGTGCTATGCGCTGGTCTGCCACCTGGACGACAAGACGGCGGTCGAGCGCCTGCGCCGCATCCGCGGCATCGACGAAAAGCACCACCTGGCGCTGCTGTGCCGCGACCTGTCCGAGATCGGCGTCTACGCGCGGGTCGACAACCGGCAGTTCCGGCTGCTGAAGGCGGCCACGCCGGGACCGTTTACATTCATCCTGGAAGCCACGCGCGAAGTGCCGCGCCGGCTGTCGCACCCGTCGCGCAAGACGATCGGCCTGCGCGTGCCGGAAACGCCGATCGTCGAGGCGCTGATGGCCGAACTGGGCCAGCCGCTGATCTCGTCGACGCTGATCCTGCCCGGCGAAACCGAGCCGCTCAACGATCCCGAGGAAATCAATGCCCGTATCGGCAAGCAGCTGGACCTGATCGTCGACGGTGGCGCCTGCAGCATGGAAATGACGACCGTCGTCGACCTGACCGGCAGCGAGCCGGAACTGGTGCGCCTGGGCCGCGGCGATCCTGCCGTGGTCGGCCTGTGAAAGCCCGCCGGTGAATCCGGTGCCGGCCGGGCCCCGGCCGGTGTCTTTGCCTTTCTTTACTTCCCTCCTCCTTTCGACCCGCCGGGCCTGCGATTGCAGTCTGGTAAAATTTTGCCCATGAGTGAATTCAGCCAAGCCATCCAGACCGTCGCCGTCTATGCGATTCCCGTCCTGTTCGCGATTTCGCTGCACGAGGCGGCCCATGGTTACGTGGCGCGGTATTTCGGCGACCCGACCGCGCACCAGCTGGGGCGCCTGTCGGTGAACCCCACCCGGCACATCGATCCGTTCGGCACGATCATCCTGCCGCTGATCCTGTACCTGACGATCCACATGCCGTTCGGCTACGCCAAGCCGGTGCCGGTCGACTACAGCCGGCTGCGCAATCCGAAAAAGCAGATGGGCTTCGTGGCGGCCGCCGGCCCGATGGCGAACCTGGCGATGGGGCTGGCCTGGATGATCTGGCTGGTGCTGATGCGCGGCATGGGCGTCTCCGAACCGTTCCTCGTCAAGATGGCGATCGCCGGCGTCAACGTGAACGCGATCATGTGCGTGTTCAACCTGCTGCCGATCCCGCCGCTCGACGGCGGCCGCATCCTGACCGCATTGCTGCCGAACGAGCTGGCGCGGCGCTATGCCAGGATCGAGCTGTACACCCCGTATATCTTCATCGGCTTGCTGGTGGCGATGTATTTCAACCTGCTGACGCCGCTGCTGACGGGCATGGTCAGCGTGTTCATTGAATTGCTGGCCTTGCTGGTGCTGCCGCTGCAGCTGCTGCTCAGCATGTAATGGATCGGCCGGCGGCGCGTGATGTGCGCGCGGCCGCGGGATCGAGTTTTCCCTGACTGTAATGAAGGAACAGATGAACGACGTGGTTTCTCCCTGGGTGCAGCGCTTTGCACCATTGATTCCCGGCGGCGAGGTGCTGGACCTCGCATGCGGCAACGGCCGTCATTCGCGCCACCTGGTTACCCTTGGACATGCGGTGATCGCCGTCGACCGCCGGCCCGATGCGCTGGCCGCCACGGCCGGCCCTGGCATCGTCACCAGCGATATCGACCTGGAAGTCGACGGTGCGCCGTGGCCGTTCGGCCCGCACCGGTTTGCCGGTATCGTCGTCACCAATTACCTGCATCGCCCGCTGCTGGCCGACATGGTCGGCAGCCTGGCGGCCAATGGCGTGCTGATCTATGAAACGTTCGCCGACGGCAACGCGGCATTCGGCAAGCCCAGCAATCCCGATTTCCTGCTGAAGCCCGGCGAACTGCTGGACCTGGCCCGGCAGCAGGGCTTGCGTGTCATCGCGTTCGAGGACGGCATCGTTAATGAAGAGGGCCCGTCGGGTGCCACGCGGGCCATGGTGCAGCGGCTCTGCGCGGTCAAGACCGAGTTCCCGCGGGAAGCCGCGCTGCTGGGCCGTATCGGGAGTTGATACCGCCGCGAAATACCCCACGGGCGCAGGGTATCGTCTACAATCGACGTTTTCAATCTATTTGCAATTGGTTCAATATATGATTAAGGGCAGCATTGTTGCAATCGTGACGCCGATGCACGCGGATGGCAGTCTGGACTATGACAGCCTGAACCGCCTGATCGATTGGCATATTGCCGAGGGCACGGATGGCATCGTCATCGTCGGTACGACTGGCGAATCCGCTACCGTGACGGTGGCTGAACACTGTGCACTGATCAAGGCTTGCGTGGACCGCGTTGCCGGCCGCATCCCCGTGATCGCCGGCAGCGGTGGCAATTCGACCGCCGAAGCCATCGTGCTGACCCGCTATGCCAAGGAAGCCGGTGCAGATGCAACGTTGCAGGTAGTGCCCTACTATAATCGGCCGACCCAGGAAGGCATGTACCAGCACTTCAAGGCCATCGCCGAAGCGGTGGACCTGCCGGTGATCCTGTACAACGTGCCCGGTCGTACGGTGGCGGACATGGCGAACGAAACGGTGGTGCGCCTGGCGTCCATCGAGAACATCATCGGCATCAAGGATGCCACCGGCAATATCGGCCGCGGTCTCGACCTGCTGCGCCTGCTGAGCGCGGTGCCGAAGGAGTTCGCCGTGTACTCCGGCGACGATCCGACCGCGATGGCGCTGATGCTGGCCGGCGGCAAGGGTAATATTTCCGTGACGGCCAACGTGGCACCCCGTGCGATGGCCGAAATGTGCGCGGCTGCAATGTCGGGCGACATTGCCCGCGCCATCGAGATCAACAACAAGGTTTTCCCCCTGCACCAGAAACTGTTCGTCGAGCCGAACCCGGTTCCCGCCAAGTGGGCGTTGGCGGAAATGGGCAAGATGCCGGCCGGCATCCGCCTGCCGCTGGTTCCGCTCGCCTCCGAATTCCACCAGCCGGTACGCGCCGCGCTGGTCGAAGCCGGCGTGCTGGCATAAGCCGGCGTGCTTACATAAATACGGAGTGCGGCGGCGCCCGTTTCCGGCGCCGCCGCGACGATCATCCAGCTGGTTTCTTCAGCTTTTATCTCTGTCATCACATGATCAAGAAAGCTTCCCTTACTCCGCAAAGCGGCCTCGCGCTTGGCGTCCTGATGCTCAGCCTGACCGGCTGCGGCATGGTTGAATCCGTGGTCGGCAAGACCACGGTGGACTACAAGACGGCCAAGAAAGCCAGCGCGCTGGACGTGCCGCCGGACCTTACGCAGTTGCAGAAGGATAATCGTTACGCGCTGCCGGACAGCGGCAGCGGTGTCGCCACCGCGTCGGGCTACGCGGCGCAGCGCGCCAGCATGGCCGGTGGCGGCGGCACGCTGGCCGCGCCGGCAGCAGCCGTCGGCAGCAATGAAGTTGCCAGCGCAGGCAACGACAAGGTGCGCGTGGTGCGGGCCGGTAACCAGCGCTGGCTGGTCGTCAAGGCTTCTCCGGACGTGCTGTGGCCGCAGCTGAAGTCGTTCTGGGAAGACGCCGGCTTCACGCTGTCGCTCGACAACGCGACTGCCGGCGTGATGGAAACCGAGTGGAACGAGAACCGCGCGAAGATCCCGCAGGACATCATTCGCCGTACCATCGGCAAGGTATTCGACTCGGCCTACTCCACCGGCGAACGCGACAAATACCGCACCCGCGTCGAACGCAATGCCGACGGCACCACCGAGATCTACATCAGCCACCGCGGCGCGGAAGAAATCGCCCAGGGGCCTGAGAAGGAAATCGTGACGTGGACGCCGCGTCCGTCCGACCCGAACCTGGAAGCGCTGTTCCTCGCACGCCTGCTGACCAAGCTGGGCGGTACCGAGGAAACGGCGGCCCGCACGGCCGTCGACAACGCGATCGTGCAGCCGCTGCACGCGTTCCTGAAAGGCGAGGGCGCCAACCGCTACGTGGAAACCGACGAAGGCTTCGACCGCTCCTGGCGCCGCGTGGGCCTGGCGCTGGACCGCGCCGGCTTCACCGTCGAAGACCGCGACCGCGTGCAGGGTATCTACTACGTGCGCTACGTGGCCGACCAGACCGAGAAGAAAGGCTTCTTCGGCCGCCTGTTCAACTGGGGTTCGTCGGACGCCGACAAGGAAGCGCAGCGCTACCGTATCGTCGTCAAGGCAGCCGCGACCGGCAATACCAGCCAGGTCACCGTGCAGAACAACAAGGGCGAGGCGGACGCGTCGCCGACCGCCGAGAAGATCCTGACCTTGCTGCAGGAAGAGCTGAAGTAACCGGCGTCCTGCACGCTCCAGAAAACCGGCCGCATGGCCGGTTTTTTTTCAGCCTGCGCCCGACCCGGCCAGCCAGGCCCGGTAGTACTCGACGAAGGCGCGCACCTTGCGCGATACGTGCCGTCCCGGCGGGAACACGGCGTAGGTGCCGCCGGATGGCAATGTCCACCCGGGCAGCAGCCGGACCAGCGTGCCGTCGGCCAGGTCGCGCCGAACGCTGTACTCGTCGAGGATCGAAATGCCGGCGCCGTCCAGTACCAGGGCGCGCAGCGCACCGGCCGAATCGGTGCGGATGCGGGCGCGCAGCTGTACTGTCCGGTTCGCGCCATCGGGGCCGGCGAACGTCCATTTCAGCGGGGCTGGCAGGCGTGTCAGCGCAATCCAGTCCAGCGGCACCAGTTCTTCCGGCGTGCGTGGCGCGCCCGCCTGCGCCAGGTAGCGGGGCGATGCTACCGCGTACTGGCCGAAATCCCCCAGCTTGACCGCCCGCAGCGACGAATCGCGCAGCCAGCCCATCCGGATCGCGACATCGATGCCTTCGCCGACCAGGTCGGCGATGCGGTCGCCCGTCTGCAGTTCGATCGCCAGCGCCGGATGGAGGGCGGCAAAGCGCGCCAGCGCCGGTGCGACGAAACTGGCGCCGAAGTCGGTCGGCGCGGTGACGCGCAGGCTGCCCGTCAGCGCAGAGGACGATGCGTGCACGTCGTCGACCGCGGCACGCAGTTGCAGCAGCAGGGGCGCGCACTCTTCGTGCAATGCCCGGCCGGCTTCGGTGGGCACCACGCGGCGGGTGGTCCGCGTGAACAGCGCGGTGCCGAGCCGCGCTTCCAGCCGCGCGACTTCCAGGCTGACCTTGGCTGGTGCGACCCCGAGCCGCAGGGCTGCCTTCGAAAAGCCGCCGGTATCGACCACGGCGGTGAATACGACCAGGTCGTTGAGGTCGATGTGTCCGGGCAATGCCATCTGATTATTTAGAATTCCTGATGAATGAATTATGAACTCGTCCGTTTATCAGGGCAATGGCGGGGAGCATGATGGCTTTGTTGCCCAACCACTCAAAGGAATACGATGAAAATCGCATTGATCGGCGCTACCGGATACATCGGCTCGCGCCTGCTGGACGAAGCCGCCAGCCGCGGCCACGACGTGAAAGCCCTCGTTTCGCGCCCCGAGAACGTGACGCCGAAGGCGGGCGTGCAGGCCGTGCGCGTGGACGTGCAGGACCGAGACGCGCTGGCGGCACAACTTGCCGGACTGGATGCCGTCATCAGCGCCTTCAGCGGCCACGCCCAGCCGGACGTGCACGATTATTATGTGCGCGGCATCGAATCGATCGTCGCTGCCACGAAGGCGGCAGGTGTGCCCCGTTTGCTGGTCGTTGGCGGTGCCGGCAGCCTGGAAGTGGCGCCAGGGGTGCAACTGGTCGATACGCCGGCATTCCCGGCGCAGTGGAAAGCCACGGCCGAAGGCGCGCGCGATGCGCTGCGCCTGCTGCGTTCGGAAAAACAGCTCGACTGGACAATGCTGAGCCCGGCCGCCCATATCGAACCGGGCAGCCGCACCGGCGTCTTCCGCCTGGGGGGCGATGGCCTGCTGACCGACGCGGCGGGGAACAGTCATATCTCGCTGGAGGATTACGCGCTGGCGATGATCGACGAGCTGGAGCGGCCGGCGCACTCGCGGGCGCGCTTTACGGCCGCCTACTGACGAGGCGAACGCGGCCTTTGCTGGAAAGCGGCTTATTCAAAGGCGGCCCCAAAAAAACAAAACCGCCCGAAAGGGCGGTTGAGCAGGGTGCCGTCCGAAGACGGCAGCCGAAAAGCTATTACTTGGCAGCAGCAGCGGCCGAAGCGGCTTCCGAAGCGGCCGAAGCAGCAGCGGATGCAGCAGCAGCAGCGTCCGAAGCGGCAGCAGCAGCGTCAGCGGCCGGAGCAGCAGCAGCGTCAGCAGCCGGAGCAACGGTAGCGTCAGCAGCCGGAGCGACTGGTGCGGTTGCGTCAGCAGCAGGAGCGGTTGCTTCAGCAGCAGGAGCGGCAGGCGCTTCTTCTTTCTTCGAGCAAGCAGCCAGGGCAACAGCCAGCAGGGAGGCGATCAGCAGGGATTTTTTCATTTGTTTTCCTTAATTAGTACACTAATTGATGACAGTTGCGATGAATAATTACCGGTAATTATCGCTCACTAGGGCGTTTCGTGGTCATTCGGACCATATGGTGCCCCAGACAACGGAAACTTCCTAACAGAATATTATAGCGAATTTAAATGAGTCGCAATAGCAACACAGGCCACTTTCGCAACTTTTTCGTACGTACAATATTGCTACTAAGTCTAGTATTCGCGAGCTGACCGGCTCTTACCAGCACAACAAACCAAACTGCCTGCAAAGCATGTCGATCGCCGCAGATGGAACACTGCAGATAAAACACTGCACATGGAACACTGCAGATCGATCATGCATCGGCGAGGCGGATTGGGCTGCAAGTGCCCAACCATGCCCTACAAACCAGTCACACCGGCTTGCAGGCCCGGCCGGGTTTCAGCCCAGATAGATTGATAACGCTCGAGTAGCGATTGGGTTGACGAAGGCGCATGAAAAATTGCTTCGCCACGGAAATGGTCGCAGTGGAAGCGGCGTACCAGGTGATGCGAGTCGCCGATGCAGAATGAATCCGTCAGGTGGCCGATCGAACCATTGGTGAGCCGGCATTCCACAAGGTGGCTGTAATCCTGCAGGAGGCGCAGGAAACGCGGCGCATCCCGTTCCAGCCGCGCATTGCTGTGGGCGACCAGTTTCAGTCGCCCGCCATGGCGCAGGAATGCACGCAGCAGCGCATCGTTGCCGATGCTGCCCAGTTCCCACCAGCCGAAATCGGGATCGAACATCGCCAGTGTCATGCGGGAGCGGGACAGGCAGTCCTCCAGCCGCGCCTGGAACCCGGCGCGGGTATCGAATCTGTCGCTGTCCATCGCGCCTCCCGTTCAGTTGAGTTCGAGCCAGCCGTCCGTATACCAGGCGTACAGCGCTTCCATCACGTCTTCCGATGCCGCGGCCACCTGGGCACCTTCCAGCACGCGGCTGTTCGCCAGCGCTTCCAGCGCCGCCTTGTCGGCCCGGCCGATCGCAAAGGATTCGCCATTGATGAAGACATGCTTGCCGCGGTACAGCATCTGCGTCTTGCGCGACAGCTTCACCCCTTTTTTCGCTGCCGTCTGCGCGAAGCGGCCGGCCGGCAGCGGCTTTTCAGGCCCGACGAAGAATACGTTGTGCTTGGGTTCGGACAGGTATTCGCCGAGGAAGATCGTGAAATCGTCTTCGGTGAACTGCATCTTGTTGAGTTCGTCCGCCAGCTGGCCCAGCATGTCCTTCGGGATTTCGGCCGGCTTGGCCGATGGCTCCAGATCCGGGTCGGCATAGCGGCCGGGCAGGTCGATCGAGTCGGCCATGAACTGCAGGAACGCTTCGCCGAGTTCCTGGTAGGAAGGCGAGCGGAAGCCGATCGAATAGGTCTGGCAATCGCCGATCGCCACGCCGTCGTGCGCATAGTGCGGCGGCAGGTACAACATGTCGCCCGGCTCCAGCACGAATTCCTCGGTGGGCTTGAACTTGCTGAGTATCTTCAGCGGCAGGCCTTCCACCAGCGACAGGTCTTTCTGCGGGCCGATGCGCCAGCGGCGCTGGCCTTCGGCCTGCAGCAGGAACACATCGTACGAATCGAAGTGGGGGCCGACGCCGCCGCCATCGGTGGCGAAGCTGACCATCAGGTCGTCCAGCCTGGCATCGGGCACGAAACGGAACTGGCGCAGCAGCGCATCGGCCGCGTCGTCCTGCAGGTTCACGCCCTGCACCAGCAGGGTCCATTCGCGCTGCGTGCGCGGCGGCAGGTCGTGCAGCGGGCCGTGCTGCATGTTCCATTCGCCGTCGGTCAGCGTGACGAGGCGCGATTCCACGAAATCCTTCGTCGCCAGTTCGGCCAGCTGGTCGAACGGCAGCAGCGGCTGGAAGCCGGGGATGGCCTGGCGGATCAGCAGCGGTTTCTTGTGCCAGTAGTCGCGCATGAATTGCGCGGGTGTGATGTCGCCGAGAAGGCGGAGCGGTGCGGGTTTTTTCATGCCCGGATTATAGTTGATCCGGATCTGCGCCCGCGTCAGGCACGGTCCGCGGCACAGCCTGTCACACGCGCGCGATACGCCGGCGCCGTGCCGCGGCGGCCACGATGGCCAGGCCGGCCAGCGCCATGGCGCCGGTGGCCGGTTCGGGGACCGCGGAAACGCTGAACGATATGTCGCCGCCGCCCAGGTAGGCGTTGTAGCCGCTGCCGTGGATCGTCAGCCGGAACGGGTTCGCGGGGTTGCCGGCGTAGTACTGCCAGTCCGCGGCGGTGGGCAGCGTCGCCGGCGCATGTGTGCCGGCAGGTGCCACGAACGTGAAGTCGACCACCGCGAGCGGGTCGGTTTCGCCGCCGATGTTGCCATTGCCGCTGACCCCGATGCCATCCGCGGTGTCGCTGCGCGACGTGGCGATCAGCGAATTGCCCAGCGTGATCGTGGTATCGATCAGGCCGAAGGTGATCGAATGCGACAGCGCCCGCGTGTAGTAGCCGCCGAAGCCCGCCACCAGCGGTGCCGCGTCGTCATAGGTGAAGCGGCCCGCGAGGACATCGCCGACCGAGGCCTGGATGCCACCGAGGAAGGTGGTGCCGACCTCTTCATAATAATAGGGGTCGAGATATTCTTCCGCGATCGTGGCGATCGGTACCGTGTAGTCGACGGTAACCAGCGCCGCGTTGGCGGTGCCGGCAATGGTCGGGAATGCCGCAACGACCAGTGCCGCTTTCATGACAGCTTTCTTCATGATATTTCCTCGCTCGGGTGGGGTGGATAACATTATGAAAAGCTTATTTGACAACCGATTTTCAGTCATCCGGTTGGCCATGTCCACCGATTCCGCTTCACGGCACGAGCATGGCGATGGCGGTTCCGGGCAGGGGGTATAATCGGCGCCATCAGACCAGAAAGGAAGTCACATGAAGATCGCCAAGAACACCGTCGTCACCGTGCAATACAAATTGTCCGACGCTCAGAACAACCTGATCGAGGACGGCCGCCAGCCGATGGTGTACCTGCATGGCGGGTATGAAAACACCTTGCCGAAGATCGAGGAAGAGCTGGACGGCAAGGAAGTGGGCTATGAGAACACGATCCAGATCGAACCCGATGACGCGTTCGGCGACTACGACCCGAACCTGGTGAAGGTGGAGCCGCGCTCGCGCCTGCCGGAACCGCTCGAAGTGGGCATGCAGTTCGAGGGCATGCCGGACGGCGAGAGCGACGACGAAGCGATGATCTTCACGGTGACCGATATCGCCGAAGACAAGGTCGTGCTGGACGGTAACCATCCGCTGGCCGGTATGGCGCTGCGCTTCGAGCTGAAGGTACTGGAAGTGCGCGAGGCCACCGACGAAGAGATCGCCCACGAGCACGTGCACGGCGCCCATGGCCACCACCATGGCGACGAGGACGACGAAGGCGACGCTGGCGACCAGTTCCGCACCCAGCCGATCCACTGACCGGCCCGACGGGCAGTATCAGCGTACCTGGCGCGCCGGCGGCTTCGCCGGTGCACCTTCCACGGGCAGCTTCGGCTGCCCGTGTGCTTTGGCGGCCTCGTCGTGGCGCAGCGCGAACAGCTGTTCGCTGCCCGGCGCCACGCGCAGCACATTCCACTCGCCCTGCAGTGTCACATGGCCCATGTTGCCGCGCCATGTCACGGTGCCCGGGGCCGGATCGCCCTTGACGGGCGGCTCGCGGTTGGCATCTACCAGCAGCACCTTGCCGTCGTACTTTTCGGCCAGCGCCCGCGTCAGCCGGCGCGTTTCGGCGAAGCCATCCTGTTTCGTCGAAAACCCGGCCAGCAGCGAGAAGCCCGGTTCGGCGTGAATGCGCAGGTCGCCGTCGGAGAACAGCACGAGACCCGCGAGCCGGCGCCGCTTCGCCATGCCGAACAGCCGCTGCAGCCATGCGCGGTTGGCGACCAGGCGGTCTTCGTATTCGCTGTTGCGGCCGGCTTCCAGCAGGTAGTTGTTGTTGCGGGCCGGGAGGTTGATCGTGGCGAACAGCACGCCATGCATTTCCCAGTATGCATTCTCGGCGTAGCTGCGGAACTTCGTGATCGTCGACTGGCGGTTCAGGTCCAGGTCGCGGCGGCCCAGCGCTTCCTGGCCATCGTAGTAGATCTCGCGAATGCGGTTCAGCCGCTCGATCGCGTTGGAGCGGCCCGCCGAATTGCGGCAGCCGGTCCAGTCGTCGCCGGTCAGCACCAGGACCAGCGGATGGTCGGACTTGTTCAGCAGCGCCTTGCGCTGCAGGTACAGCTTGTCGCTGCACGGCTCGTCCGCCGACTTGATGCCGACGGCGATGACGAAGGCCGGCTTTTCCCTGTCGACGCGGGCGATCGTGCGTTTCAGGTCGGCGTCGCCCAGCTCGTCGGGAAAAGTATGGCCGACGATGGCGATGTCGAACGGCTCGGCGTCCGGCGGCGCGGCCTGCGCCACCGCGGCCAGCAACGTGGCAGCCAGCAGCAGGAAGGCCGGGCCGGCGCGCCGCGTCATGCCGGCACGAGACGCTTCAGCTGGTACAGCCGGTCCAGCGCCTCGCGCGGCGACAGCGCATCCGGATCCAGCTCGTCCAGCGCCGCCAGCAGGGCCGCCAGTTGCGGATCGTCCGCCGGATCGGCGGCAATGGCCGGAGCCACGGCGGCCGGCTGGTCATCCGCATCGACGGCTGGCGCGGCGAACAGGTCCAGCTGCGGCGTCGCATCGAGCGCCTGCGCTTCCAGCCGCGCCAGGTGCTTGCGCGCCGCCTTGATCACGCCTTGCGGCACCCCGGCCAGCTGGGCCACCTGCAGGCCGTAGCTTTGCGACGCCGGGCCATCCTGCACCGCGTGCAGGAACACGATACTGTCCTTGTGTTCGACGGCGGACAGGTGCACGTTGGCGGCCGTCGGATGGCTTTCCGGCAGTTGCGTCAGCTCGAAGTAGTGCGTGGCGAACAGCGTGAAGCTGCGGCTCGTGTCGATCAGGTGGCGGGCGATCGCCCAGGCCAGCGCCAGGCCGTCGAAGGTGGACGTGCCCCGGCCGATCTCGTCCATCAGCACCAGCGACTGTTCGGTGGCGCCGTTCAGGATCGTTGCCGCTTCCGTCATCTCCACCATGAACGTTGAGCGGCCGCCGGCCAGGTCGTCGGTGGCGCCGATGCGCGTGAAGATGCGGTCGATCGGGCCGATCGCGGCACTGGCCGCCGGCACGTAACTGCCCACGTAGGCCAGCAGCGTGATCAGCGCGACCTGGCGCATGAACGTGGATTTACCGCCCATGTTCGGGCCGGTGATCAGCAGCAGCCGCCGTTCCGCCAGCAGGCGGCAGTCGTTGGCGATGAAGCGCTCGATCTGGTTTTCCACGACCGGGTGGCGGCCTTCGCGGATGTCGATGCACGACTCGGCCACCAGGCGCGGCGCGCACCAGTTGTTGCGCAGCGCGTGGTCGGCCAGCGCGGTCAGCGTGTCCAGCTGCGCGATGCCCAGGGCGATCTTCTGCAGGCAGGCGATGTGCGGCGCCAGGTCGGCCAGCAAGGCGTCGTACAGCACTTTTTCGCGCGCCAGCGCGCGATCCTGGGCCGACAATGCCTTGTCCTCGAACGCCTTCAGTTCCGGCGTGATGTAGCGCTCGCAGTTCTTCAGCGTCTGGCGGCGGCGGTAATCGTCCGGCACCTTGTCCGCCTGGCCATTGGTGACTTCGATATAGAAGCCGTGCACCTTGTTGTATTCGACGCGCAGGTTGGCGATGCCGGTGCGTGCGCGTTCGCGCGTTTCCAGGTCGACCAGGAACTGGCCGGCGTTCTCGGACAGGCCGCGCAGCTCATCGAGTTCGGCATCGAAGCCGCGCGCGATCACGCCGCCGTCGCGCACCATCGTGGCCGGCTCCGGCATCACGGCGCGCACCAGCAGGTCCACGCAGGATTCCGGTGTCTCCAGCTGGGCGCGGATGCAGCGCAGCAGGCTTTTCTCGTCGTCCAGGCCGGCCACCCGGTCCAGCGATTTCTGCAGTTTCGGCAGTTGCTGCAGGCCGTCGCGCAGCGCCGCCAGGTCGCGCGGACGCGCCGTCAGCAGGGCCACGCGCGTGGTGATGCGCTCGATGTCCGGCACGTGCTGCAGGTGGAAGCCCAGCGAGCCGGTGGCGTCGTCCTGCATCAGCGCGGCGATCGCATCATGCCGCCCGCGCGCCACGGCCTGGTCGCGCCGCGGATGGTGCAGCCAGTGGCGCAGCAGGCGCGAACCCATCGCGGTGCGGCAGCCGTCCAGCAGCGAGAACAGCGTCGGCGCCTCCTGGCCGCGAATGGTTTCGGTCAGCTCCAGGTTGCGGCGCGTGGCGGCGTCCAGCCCGATGAACTCGGACTCGGTTTCGCACGACAGGTTCTTCACGTGCTGCAGGCCGCGGCCCTGTGTCGACTGCGCATAGCGCAGCAGCGCGCCGGCCGCGCCGAACGCAGGGCCCATGCCGTCCGCGCCGAAGCCGGTCAGCGTGGCCACGCCCAGCTGGTCCAGCAGCGCCTTGTGGCCGTGCACCACGTCGAAATGCCACTCCGGCACGCCGTTGACGTGGCACATCGTGATCTCGTCGAACAGGTCGCCGCCATCGGCGCGCAGGATCTCGGCCGGCACGATGCGTTCCAGTTCCTGCAGCAGGCGCGCGTTGACGCCACGCGCATCGCCGGAGAATTCCATCAGCTTCAGGTTACCCGAGGCCAGCGACAGCCACGCCAGGCCGCACGTGACGTTCTTGCGCTGGGTAAGCATCGACAGGGCCAGCAGCGGCCGCTCCGATTTTTCCGGCAGCAGGTCCGAGTCGGTCAGCGTGCCGGGCGTGACGATGCGCACCACCTTGCGCTCGACCGGCCCCTTGCTGGTGGCCGGGTCGCCGATCTGTTCGCAGATGGCGCACGATTCGCCCAGCTTGACCAGCTTGGCCAGGTAGCCGTCCAGCGAATGGAACGGCACGCCGGCCATCTTGATCGGCACGCCGTTGGCATGGCCGCGCGCCGTCAGCGTGATGCCGAGGATGCGCGATGCCTTCTCGGCATCGTCGTAGAACAGCTCATAGAAATCGCCCATGCGGTAGAACACCAGCATCGTCGGGTGTTCGCCCTTGATGCGTAGGTATTGCTGCATCATCGGCGTGACTTTTTCGGCGGGACCGTTCTTGACGGCGGCGGCGTTGATTTCTGCGGGGACGTTCATGTATTCAGTACGGCTGAGAAGCGGTGCGGTCGGGCGTGCATTTTACCCGGTTTAGATGTCAAGGTTGGCAGAGTCGCCAGCCACATGCGTCAGAAAAATTGCGCCGGTATTTGCAGTAGTCGGGCACATTCAAGCAGATCCATGCAACGGGTGCCACCTATGATCGTGCAACTTCCAAATTCCGACAGACGTCGGCCCCGGTACACTGACCGCGTAGTGTGGGCTGCTTGAAAAACATCGGCAGACCGTGCAACGATCTGCCGTGTCGAGTCAGCTACCGTTAGCAGCTAGCGGTCGGGATACTCTTGCCGGTTCGAAGATCAAGCCCGATCCAGCATTCATACCCCTTCGCCGCCCTCCGAGCCGTGTAGTTGCACTGCACACCTTGCTTTTGACGGTCCCGGTCGCCTTTTTCCTGACTGCAACTCGACGGCATATCTGGCCCGATAGAGTCGAAAATCTCCTCTGCAGCAGGGCCGTCGACAAGGATGGCAAGTTTTCGATCCGTAGCGGTTGGAGCATCTCGATCGCTCAGTGTGTAACCTGAAAAAATTGTGTAGCGAACGTTCAGATCCCGCCATGCCTCCTGGGGCAGGGGGGCAGAGAGTGCAAAACCTGCACTACAAGCAAACAGGGCAATCACCATTTTCATGCTAGACCCATATCGTTACGTGGAAATGATTATCGTGACTCGGCCAGTTCTTCAAGAACGGTATTCTCGGATCGTTAAAATAGACGATCTTTACGTTGGCGTATGCATGAAATAGTCCGATCAACCTTGATGTTGCATCAAGGTCGTAATTTTTCTCATCGTTCCACACAACGGGGATATGTTGACCGTCCTTGCGAACCGGGCGGACATCGACTTCGATGCCTTCTTCATGCGTGCCGTGTTCTGGGTGATTCGGGCCGCCAGCCAGACTGATATCGCCGACGCCGAATTTGCGCTGGTCGAGAAGCGACCACTCCCTTTCAACACGCAGGATCGCAGTGATGAGGGAAGGGTGGGCATATTGAGACGCGCCTTTACTCGGAATGCCCTTGTACTTTCCGTAGACATAGTAGCCTGCATCTTCCGGAGCCTGTGGCAGCATGAAGTATCGGCGCGAATCCAATGGTTGAAATCCCATGAATTTCTCCCTCAGGCGCACTTGTTACAGGCAAGATCCCATCCGCCAGCAGTATTCCCTCCGCTGCCACCGCTGATTTTTTGCTGAGTGTATTTCCACTTAACCTTGGAAAACTTGAGGCCAACGGAGTCTTGCAGAATGCTTCCCTCGCCGACTGCCTGATCCATGTTTGCAACGATAACGTTTTCCATCTCAACTTCGTAGTACCGGACAGGCTTGCCCTCGCCATCTGCGCGCATGAATTCGAGTTTCGCCTTCGGGATCGTTTTGCCTGCAGAGCAAATTTGAAGAAGAACGGGTGAAGCGATGTCGGCAAGCTTCGTGAACGAAAGTGTCCGGTGATCGCATCTCTCGGCTGTATGGCCACCGCCCGTGGATGCCGTTGCGCTCCTTGGCTGAGAAACACCCCAATGCGCAGCCGTGATTTCAATCCAGCCCTGGTGCACGGAATCGGCTGATTCTCCTTTGATCCCGTCAACTTGCAGATATGCATCGATTGCCATTTCGTTCTCCTATTGAGGATGATGGGAACGAAATTGTTGTCCTTTTTGAAATTTCGGCGGTTGTCTTGAATCAATATGGGTTGTCATTGTGCCGCAGAGAGGCGCCACGGACCAACGTATACGAGCTTATGAGTTCGTAGCTTCTGCGCTGCCACCTCCAACGCGAACGGCCGTTCCCGCTTACACTATGTTTTTTACCAATACCAACCCGAAAAGGACAGAAAGTGACCCAACCCCTGATCGTCGTCGCCACCATCACCGCCCATGCGGGCCATGAAGCCGCCGTGCGCAGCGCGCTCGAGCAGGTGGTGCCGCCCAGCCGCGCGGAAGCGGACTGCCGGCGTTATGAATTGCACGTGGACAATGCGGCACCGAACAGGTTCGTCATGCTGGAAGAGTGGACCGGCCAGCCGGCGCTGACGGAGCATGAAGCGACGCCGCATTTCAAGGCGCTGGCGGCCGCGATCGGCGGCGTGGCCAGCATCGAGATCGCGAAGCTGACGAAGCTGGCCTGATCCCGCTGGCCTGACCCACACAGCAAAAAATATGGCCGCGCGGCATTGCATGACCGCCGTGCCGCCATGGGAACAGGTATAGTTCAGTCATGGAAAAGCTCAAAGACTTCGCGCAAATCGTTTCCGAAGCCCAGCGCGGCGAGCTGGTGTTTCCCACCAGTGTCAATGCCGCCCTGGCGCTGCAGATGACGCTGGCCGACCCGGATTGCCACGACGAAGACGTGATCCGCAAGCTGCTGGCCGAGCCGATCCTGGCGGCGCGCGCGGTGGCCCTCGCCAACTCGGCCGTGTTCCGTTCGAACGGCGCGGCACTGGCGACCGGCGTTCGCACCGCCGTGATGCGGCTGGGCTACCGCAACCTGTACTCGCTGGCCGCGGCCATGGTGGTGCGCCAGTTCGGCGCGCGGATCCGCGACCCGCAACTACGTATCCGCGCCGAGCAGTTATGGAAGTACACGGCGCACGTAGCCGCGCTGGCCTATGTCATCGCCGGCCGCATCACGCGCGTGGAGCCCGATACGGCGCTGTTCGCCGGCATCATGCACGAGGTCGGCGGTTTCTACCTGCTGGGGCGGGCCGATGCAATTCCCGGGCTGCTGGACGATCCGGAGGACTGGATGGGCGCGGCGCAGGAAATCATTGCCCGCGAAATCATGAAGAAGCTGCAGGTACCCGAGCCGGTGGCGCTGGCCATCGTGTCGCTGCGGGGCGGCGGCGTGGGCATTCCGCCGGAGGGCCTGCGCGATACGCTGCTAGTGGCGCGCTACCTGTGCCCGGTGGCATCGCCGCTGCCGCAGCCGCAGGATCACGTGCTGGCGCGCACCGCGGCACTGGCCGGCTATATCGAACAGCATCCACAGGTGGCCGTGCTGCTGGACGAGGCAGCTGGGCAGGCCAAGTCGATGAGCGCGGCCTTGCTGGTGTAGAGGGAGCGGCGGACAAGCGCCGCCGCGTGGCGTCAGGCGCGCGTCTGTTCGAGGATTTTCACCAGCGATTCGATGCCGCGCGCGTCGACGTCGTCGAAGCGGTTCGGCAGCGGGCTGTCCAGGTCGAACACGCCGGCGACCTGGCCGCCGACAAAGACCGGCACCACCAGTTCCGAGCGGGATGCCGCATCGCAGGCGATATGGCCGGGGAATGCGTGCACGTCCGCCACGACGATCGACTCGCCTTTCTCGACGGTGCTGCCGCAGACGCCGCGGCCGCGCTTGATGCGGATGCAGGCCGGCTTGCCCTGGAACGGGCCCAGTACCAGCTCGTCCGGCGTCGGCAGGAAGTAGAATCCCGCCCAGTTCAGGTCCGGCATCGTGTTGAACACGAGTGAGCTGAAATTGGCCGTATTGGCGATCCAGTCCGTTTCGCCGTGCAGCAGGCCGGTCAGCTGCGAGCGCAGGTCGGCATACATCGTTTCCTTGGCCTCGCGGCTGTCGGTGCGGTAAGCGGTGTCGGAGAGGGAGAAAGTCATCGTGCGATCCTGTCTGGCAAAGAGCGCATTCTACCCGTTCGCGGCGCTCGCCGCGGCGGACGCCGCATCGGCTCCGGGTAGTGTTGACGTTTCAACCATGCGCTGTCATTTTGGCAAACGTTGTAGCATTCAGGCTATTGAAATGCCGGTCCAGGCCGCCGCAGGGGCGCGGCCATTCCGAATCAGGCCGGGTTGAAAAAGATGACACAGCAAGATGACACAGTGACCGCACCGATCAAGATCCTCGTCGTCGACGATATTGCGCAGAACCTGATCGCCCTCGAGGCACTGCTGGCACGGCCCGGCATCGCGCTGCTGAAGGCATCCTCCGGGGCTGAAGCGCTGGAACTGCTGCTGGTACACGAAGTGGCGCTGGCATTGGTCGACGTGCAGATGCCCGGCATGGACGGCTTCGAACTGGCCGAACTGATGCGCGGCAGCGAGCGCACCCGCGCCATCCCGCTGATCTTCCTGACGGCCGCGTCGCGCGAAACCAACTACCGCTTCCGCGGCTACGAAGCGGGCGCCGTCGACTTCATGTTCAAGCCGATCGATGCGCAGGCGCTGCTCAGCAAGGTCGCCGTGTTCGTCGAACTGTACCAGCAGCGCAAGCAGCTGTCCCAGCAGCTCGACGAACTGCAGCGCGCGCTGCACATGAACGAAATGTTCATGGCGGTGCTGGGCCACGACCTGCGTACGCCGTTGTCCGTGGTCATGAACGGCGCCATGCTGCTGCCGATGATGACCGACCATCCGAAAGTGGCGGTCACCGCGCAGCGCATCGGCGGCAGCGCGAAACGGATGGCGCAGATGGTCGACCAGCTGCTCGACCTGGCGCGCATCCGCTCCGGCGACATGCAGTTGAAGAAGGCCAGCCGCGACGTCGCGGAACTGTGCCGTGCGATCGCCGACGAGTTCGCGATGCCGGACAAGCCGTCGCGCGTGCTGGTCGAATCGCGCGGCGACCCGGCGGCAGCGGTCGATGCCGGCATCTTTTCGCAGGTGATCGCGAACCTGGTCGGCAACGCGCTGCAGCACGGCGAGACCGATCACGCGGTGCTGGTGAACGTGGATGGCATGGCGCCGGATTCGGTGCGCCTGACGGTCAGCAACCGCGGCGCGATACCGGCTGCCCGGCTGGCCGGCATCTTCGAGCCCTACCAGCACCGTGATGGCGCACGCAAGGCCGGCCAGGGTCTCGGCCTGGGCCTGTACACCGCCAGCACATTCGTGCACGCCCATGGCGGGGAGATCGACATCGCTTCCGACGAGGCGCTGGGGACAACGGTGGTCACGGTGTCGCTGCCGCGTGCGACCGCGCGGGTCGCCGCATGACGGCGGGCAGCGTGGCCCTGGCGCATGCGCACGGCTACCAGCCGCGCGGCGGCGGCGCCGTGGGCGACCTGGTACGCGCATTCGACTGGGCCGGCACCGCGCTGGGTGCGCCGGCCGCCTGGACGCCTGCCCTGCGCACCGCCGTCGACATCGTGCTCAACTCGCCGATCGCGATGGTGCTGATGTGGGGGCCGCGGCACGTCATGCTCTATAACGATGGCTACGCGGAAATCGCCGGCGCGCGGCACCCCGCCGCGCTGGGCGGCACGGTACCGGACACGTGGCCCGAGATCTGGGACTGGAACCGGGCGATCCTGGAAGCGGGCATGCGCGGCGAAACCCAGCAGCATCCCGCCAAGCAGTTGACGCTGATGCGCAACGGCGTGCCGGAAGACGTGTGGTTCGACCTGTTCTATACCCCCGTGTACGACACCGGCGGCGTGGTGGGCGGGGTGCTCTGCACGGTCGTCGACGTGACGCGGCGGGTGCAGCAGGAACGGGCGCGCGAGCACGACCGGGCGCTGCTGGACCGGCAGAACCGCAGCCTGCGCGCGGAAAGCGCGCTGCTGCGCGAGCTGTTCGAACAGGCGCCCGGCTTCATGGCCGTGCTGCGCGGGCCGGACCATGTGTTCGAGCTGGCCAACCGCCCCTACCAGCGGCTGGTGGGCGGGCGCGACGTGATCGGCAAGCCGCTCGACGAGGCGTTGCCGGAAGTGCGCCGCCAGGGCATCGTCGACCTGCTCGACCGCGTGTACACCAGCGGCGAACCCTACGTGGGCAGGCAGCTGAAGGTCGACCTGCTGGGCGACGATGGCATGCTGGAACCGCGCTATCTCGATTTCGTCTACCAGCCGCTGCGCGCGGCGGACGGCAGCGTGACCGGCGTGTTCGTCGAAGGCGTCGACATCACCGAGCACATCCTCACCGAGGAGCGCCTGCGGATGGCCCAGCAGGCCGGCGGCATCGGCAGTTTCGAATGGTTTCCGGCCAGCGGCAAGCTGGTCGTTTCGCCCGAATACCGCCGCGTCTGGGGCCTGACGCCGGATGTCGAGGTGACCCAGGAACTGCTGGTCTCGCTGGTCGACCCGCGCGACCGCCACCGCGTCGGGCCGGAGCGGCTGGCGGTGGATCCGAACCCGCTGGCCTACGCCGAATACCGCATCCGTCGTCCGGATACCGGCGAGGTACGCTGGCTGGCGCGCCAGGGCGAAGCGGTGGAAGGCGCCACGCCGGCGCAGCGCCGCTACGTGGGCGTGGCCTTCGACATTACCGGGCGCAAGCGGATCGAGCAGCAGCTGCGCACCAGCCAGGACCGGCTCGCCGCGATCTTCGGCCAGGCATCGGTGGGACTGTCCGAACTGTCGCTGGAAGGGCGCTACACGCGCGTCAACGGCGCGCTGTGCCAGATGCTGGGCCGGCCGGAAGAGGCGTTGCTGGGCCTGCACATGGAAGACCTGATCCACCCGGACGACCTGGCGGAAAACCGCGCCCAGGTGGCCCGGCTGGTGGACACCGGCATTCCGTTCACGCTCGAGAAACGCTACGCGCGGCCGGACGGCGAATGGGTGTGGATCGCCAGCAGCATGAGCCGGCTGGACGACGAGGCCGGGCAGCCGGTGGCATTGATTGCCGTGAAGACCGACATCACCGAGCGCCGTCGCATCGAGGTGGCGCTGCGCGACCTGAACGATACGCTGGAACAGCGCGTCAGCCGCGAGGTCGCCGAGCGCGACAAGGCCGAGGAAGCACTGCGCCAGGCGCAGAAGATGGAAGCGGTGGGCCAGTTGACGGGCGGCGTGGCGCACGACTTCAACAATGTGCTGCAGATCATTTCCGGCAACCTGCACCTGCTGGCGCAGCAGCTGGGCGGCGACGACGCGGTGCGGCGCAGGCTCGATATGGCGATCGCCGCCGTCGAGCGGGGGGCCAAGCTGTCGTCGCAACTGCTGGCGTTTGCCCGCCGGCAGCCGCTGCAGCCCGTCGTTACCGATCTGGGCCGCCTGGTATCGAACATGGACGAGCTGCTGCGCCGCGCGCTGGGCGAAGCGGTCGACCTGCTGACCGTGGTCGGCAGCGGCCTGTGGAATACCCTGGTCGACCCGGGCCAGATCGAGAACGTGATCCTGAACCTGGCGATCAATGCGCGCGACGCGATGCAGGGCGCCGGGCGCCTGACGATCGAGCTGGGCAACGCGGTGCTCGACGACCATTACGTGAGCAAGCTGGCCGACGTGCCGGCCGGCCAGTACGTGATGCTGTCGGTCACCGACACCGGCTGCGGCATGACGCCCGAGGTGCTGCAGCGCGCCTTCGAACCATTCTTCACCACCAAGCCGGAAGGCGAAGGTACCGGCCTGGGGCTGTCGATGGCCTACGGCTTCGTCAAGCAGAGCCGCGGCCATATCCGCATCGCCAGCGAACCGGGGCAGGGCACCAGCGTGAAGATCTACCTGCCGCGCACCCTGCTGGCCGAAACCGCGGATGCCGGTCCGCAGGATGGCCCGGTCACCGGGGGTACGGAAACCATCCTGGCGGTAGAGGACGACGAAGGCGTGCGCAACGTGGTGCTCGACATGCTGTCCGCGCTCGGCTACCGCGTGCTGGCCGCCGAGAACGGCGAACAGGCGCTGCGCATCATCGAGTCGGGCGAGCAGGTAGACCTGCTGTTTACCGACGTGGTGATGCCCGGCCCGCTGCGCAGCCCGGAACTGGCGCGCATTGCCCAGCAGGTGCTGCCGAACCTGGCGGTGCTGTTCACCTCCGGCTATCCGCAGGATGCGATCGTGCATGGCGGCCGGCTGGACGCGGGCCTGGAGCTGCTGAGCAAGCCATACCGCCGCGAAGACCTGGCGCGCAAGCTGCGGCATGTGCTGAACAACCGCAGGCAACAGATCCAGGCGCGCGAGCGGCAGCATGCCCCGCAGCACAATCTGCTGGAACCGCAGCCGCAGCACCCGCAGCATGCATCGCTGCGCGTGCTGGTCGTCGAAGACAACCAGGATTCGCTGCAGATGGTGTGCGAGCTGGTGGGGATGCTGGGGCATACCGTGTCCGGCGTCGGCGATGGCGAATCGGCCTGGCAGCTGATGCAAAGCCAGGAATTCGACGTGCTGTTCACCGATGTCAGCCTGCCCGGCATGTCCGGCATCGAGCTGGCGCGCAAGGTGGCGCGGGAGAAGGCGATGCGCATCATCTTCTCGACCGGCTATGGCAAGGAAGCGCTGGAGCACCTCGAGTTCGAGGCGGCATGCCTGCGCAAGCCGTACGACCTGATGGACCTGCAGGCGGCACTGGACGACGTGCCGCGCCACGTTTGACCGAAGTTCAACCGAAGGGGGCGACATGAGCACCGAACTGGCTTTGCTGGGCTGGACCCTGGTCCTGGCGATCGTGCAGATCCTGCTGCACTCGACACTGCGCACCCGTGAAACGGGCCTGGCCTTCAATGCCGGCGCGCGCGACGGCGCGGCAGCACCGCCGGGCAAGTTCACGGCGCGCCTCGAACGCGCCAAGCTGAACCTGTTTGAAACGCTGCCGTTGTTCATCGGCGCCGTGCTGGCCGCCCACGTGGCCGGCGCGGAAGGCCCGCTGACCTGGTGGGGCTGCTGGCTGTACTTCGGTGCCCGCGTGCTTTACGTGCCGCTGTATGCCTTCGGCGTGCCGGTGGTGCGTTCGCTGGTGTGGCTGGTATCGATGGCCGGGCTGCTGATGGTACTGTACGCACTGCTCGGCAATTCCTGAAATTTGCCTGAAGGCGCCTCCTACATGCAGAGTAGGCCGCGTCCTATGGCGGCTGGACCGTAAGCCTCCTATCGTACTGGTTACGATAGTCCACTGGCGCGTTGAGCGCGCATACTTACATGGTTACCAGAAACCTGAGCGCCGGCGAACAGCGTGGCGCGCAACGGGCAGGCGCGGCGCTTACACGGCGCGTCCGCAACCTGCTGCACAACGTCTTCGGCGTCGATCATTTGCGCGCCGGCCAGCAGCGCGTCATCGACAGCGTGCTGGAAGGGCGCGACACGCTGGCCATTATGCCTACCGGCAGCGGCAAGTCGCTGTGCTACCAGATTCCCGCGTCGATCTTCAAGGGCGCCACGGTCGTGGTATCGCCGCTGATCTCGCTGATGAAGGACCAGCTGGAGAAGCTCGAAGAGATCGGCATCGGCGCCGCACAGCTGAACAGCAGCCTGTCGCGCCAGGAGGAAGCCGGAGCGCTGGACAGCATACGCAACAACCTGAGCCGCATTATCTTCTGCACGCCGGAACGGCTGGTCACGCCCGAGTTCCTGGCCGTGCTGCAGGAAACCCATATCTCGCTGCTGGTGGTGGACGAGGCGCATTGCATCTCGCAGTGGGGCCACGATTTCCGCCCTGCCTACCTGGAAATCGGCGCCGCGCTGCGTGCGCTGGGCCAGCCGCCCGTGCTGGCGCTGACGGCCACGGCAACCGAGGATGTCATCAAGGACATTTCCGTGCAGCTCGGCGCGCGCCGGATGAACGTGGTCAACACGGGCGTGTACCGGCCCAACCTGCATTACCGGGTGGTCCAGGTCACCAACCCCGCCGAGAAAACCGCCCAGGCGCTGCGGCTGGTGCGCGAGACCGCGGGCGTGGGCATCGTCTACGCGGCCACCGTGAAGGCGGCCGAGGAAATGCACGCGGCCCTGGAAGAAGCGGGTGAAAGCGTGGCGCTGTACCACGGCCGCCTGCCGGCGCGGGAACGCAAGGAAAACCAGGACCTGTTCATGAACGGCGAGCGGCGCGTGATGGTGGCCACCAATGCCTTCGGCATGGGCATCGACAAGAGCGACACGCGCTTCGTGATCCACCTGCAGGTGCCGGCCAACCTGGAGGCGTATTACCAGGAATCGGGCCGCGCCGGCCGCGATGGCGAGGACGCCGAATGCACGCTGCTGTACTTCCAGGACGACAAGCGGCTGCAGCAGTTCTTCCTCGTCAAGCATTACCCGACCGCGCAGGAATTGCGCGAGGTGTACGAAGCCGCCGCGGCGCGCGTGCCCTGCACGGCGGGCGCGATCCACGACATGGTGGCGCACATTCCCGACAGCCAGCTGAAGGTCTGCCTGAAGCTGCTGAAGGACGGCAAGCTGCTGCGGCAAAACCGCAAGCTCGACTGGCTGCTGACGAGCCGCGACGCCAAGGCCGCCGATTTCGAGCAGCTGGCCGCCATCTATGAAAGCAAGCAGGCGCGCGATCACCAGGCGCTCGAGCAGATGGTGGCGTACGCGCAAAGCGGCTATTGCCGCTGGAAGCTGCTGCTCGATTACTTCGGCGACGAGTCGGCCGGCGCTCCGGCCGACGCATTGCACAAGGAATCGGACAAGGAATCGGACAATGCGTCGGAAAAAGCAGCGGAAAATGCGGCGATAAAGACATTGGCAAAAGCATCGGCCGCTGCGGCGGGCCGCGCGCATGCGTCCGCCCCATGGGTGTGCGGCTGCTGCGACAATTGCCTGTCCCCGCCGGCGGTCCAGCCGATCGAGGACGAAGAACCGCTGTTCGAGGAAGTCCCCGAACCGATGGCGCCGCAGTTGCCTGTCTTTACCGTGGGCAGCCAGGTCAAGGTGCCCAAGTTCGACATCGGCACCGTGCTGTCCGTGGCCGGTGACCAGATCACCATCGAATTCCCGGAAAACACGACGAAGACCTTCATGGCGGAGTTCGTGCAACCCGTCTGATCCGCCCGGCTGATCCGCCACGCTGACCCGGTGTTGTCCTGGCCATGTGCCTTGCCCGCCGGACTCTGTGCGCTGGCGGACAGAGCCCGCATTCCCGGCTGGCTAGAATGGCCTGAAGGAGGAGTGCTTATGGCCGGGGACATGGTCGTGGTGCGCAGGGAAGGCTTGTACTGCGTGCCGGGAGATTTCTACATCGATCCGTGGCGGCCCGTCGATCGCGCCGTCATCACGCATGGCCATGGCGACCATGCGCGCGTGGGGCATGGCCATTACCTGGCGGCCGCGCCCGGCGTTGGCATCCTGAAGTCGCGCCTGGGCGATATTGCCGTGCAGGGGCTCGAGTATGGCGAAACCGTGGAACACAACGGCGTACGCATCTCGCTGCATCCGGCCGGCCACGTGCTCGGTTCCGCGCAGGTGCGGATGGAATGCGGCGGTGAGATCTGGGTGGCCTCGGGCGACTACAAGGTGGAAGCGGATGCCACGTGCGCGCCGTTCGAGCCGGTGCGCTGCCACACGTTCATCACCGAATCCACGTTCGGCCTGCCGATCTACCGCTGGGAACCGCAACAGCAGACTTTCGACGACATCAATGCCTGGTGGCGCCGCAATGCCGAGCAGGGCCGCGCCAGCCTGATGCTGAGCTACGCGTTCGGCAAGGCGCAGCGCATCCTGTCCGGCCTCGACCCGACGATCGGACCGATCGTCTGCCACGGCGCCGTCGAACCGCTGAACCGCGTCTACCGCGAGGCCGGCGTGCCGCTTCCGGCGACGCGGATGGTGAGCGAAGTGGACAAGGCGGACCTGAAAACCGCGATCATCATCGCGCCGCCGTCGGCCGGCGGTTCGCCGTGGGTGCGCCGCTTCGGCGATTTTTCCGATGCGTTCGCCAGCGGCTGGATGCTGCTGCGGGGCGCGCGGCGGCGGCGCGGCGTCGACCGGGGCTTCGTGCTGTCCGACCATGCCGACTGGCCGGGCCTGATGGCGGCGATCAAGGGCACCGGCGCCGAGCGCGTCGTCGTCACGCACGGCTCGATCCCGATCATGGTGCGCTGGCTGTGCCAGAACGGCTATGACGCCAAGGGCTTCGACACCGAATATGGCGACGACGAGGCCGAGGATGCGGCCGGCACCGAGGCGGAGGGCGGTTCAGCAAAAGACCTGGCGCCGCCGCAGCCGGACTTGCATCCGGATGCGAAACGCTGGGTCGTTCCCGAGAAAGCCGAGGCCGCTCGTTCCGCCGGCAACGCCGCCGCGCAGGCCGGGGAGGAGGACGGCGATGCGTGAGTTCGCGCGCCTGTACGCGGAGCTGGACGAAACCACCGCCACCAACCGCAAGCTCGATGCACTGAAGGCGTATTTCAGCAGCGCCGCACCGGAAAACGCCGCGTGGGCGGTGTATTTCCTGGCAGGCGGCAAGCCGCGCCAGGCGATCCCCGTGAAACTTCTGCGGCAGTACGCCACCGAATACGCGATGCTCGACGAATGGCTGTTCGACGAGTGCTACAACGCCGTCGGCGACCTGGCCGAAACCATTGCCCATATCCTGCCCGAGCCGAAGCACCGCAGCGACGTCGGCCTGGCCGAGTGGATCGAACAGCGCATTGCCCCGCTGCGGGGCGCGGCGCCGGAAACCATCCGCGCCGCGCTGTTCCAGTACTGGGACGAACTGGAAACGCCCGAGCGCTTCCTGCTGGTCAAGCTGATCGGCGGCGGCTTCCGCGTCGGCGTATCGAAGCTGCTGGTGACGCGGGCCCTGTCCGGCATTGCCGCGGTGGACGCCAAGCGGATCGCGCAGCGGCTGATGGGCTGGACCGACGGCAGCGTGCGCCCCACGGCAAAGGGTTTCCTGCAACTGATCGCCCAGGAATCGCCGGACGAGCACGCGCAGCGCGGCGGCCAGCCTTACCCGTTCTTCCTGGCACACCAGCTCAACAACGATCCCGCCACGCTGGGCGAGCTCGATCGCTGGCAGGTCGAATGGAAATACGACGGCATGCGCGCGCAGGTCGTGCGCCGGGAGGGCAGCTGGGTATGGTCGCGCGGCGAAGACCTGATCACCGAACGCTTTCCGGAACTGGCGGCGCTCCGGCTGCCGGACGGCACCGTGGTCGATGGCGAAATCCTGGTCTGGCGCGACGGCGACGGGACGGATGCGCCGGCGCCGTTCGCCGACCTGCAAAAGCGCATCGGCCGCAAGGCGCTGTCGGCGAAATTCCTGGCCGAGTACCCGGCCGTGCTGGTGGCGTACGACCTGCTGGAGCGCGACGGTGTCGACCTGCGCAAGCTGCCGCAGTGCGAGCGCCGCACGCTGCTCGAACAGCTGGTGGCGGAGATGGACACGCCGCAGTTGCGTATTTCGCCGCTGGTCGAGGCCGACAGCTGGGAAGCGCTGGCGACGATCCGCGAGGAATCCCGGATGCGCGGCGTGGAAGGCATGATGCTGAAGGCGAAGGACGCGCAATACGGCGTGGGGCGCACCAAGGACGTGGGTACCTGGTGGAAATGGAAGATCGATCCCTACAGCGTGGACGCGGTGCTGATCTATGCCCAGGCCGGGCACGGCCGCCGTGCCTCGCTGTACACCGACTACACGTTCGCGGTGTGGGACAGCGACGGCAATGGCGGGCGCCAGCTGGTGCCGTTCGCGAAAGCCTATTCGGGACTGACCGATGCCGAGATCACGCAGGTGGACAACGCGGTGCGCCGCACCACGATCGAACGCTTCGGCCCGGTGCGCAGCGTGCGGCCGACGATGGTGTTCGAGATCGGCTTCGAGGGCATCCAGGCCTCGCCCCGGCACAAGTCCGGCATCGCGGTGCGCTTTCCCCGCATCCTGCGCCGCCGCGACGACAAGTCCGTCGAGGAAGCCGATACGCTCGACATGCTGAAAGGCTTGCTGGCCGGGGCATCGGGCGCATGACCGGGGTCGACGACTGGTTCGCGGCGCGCGGCTGGACGGTCTTTCCGTTCCAGCGCGCCGTGTGGGAGGCGGCGCTGGCCGGCGAATCGGGCATGCTGCATGCCACCACCGGGTCCGGCAAGACGTATGCCGTGTGGTTCGCCGCACTGTTGCGGGCGATGGCGGCACAGCCGCGGAAGGATAAGAGAAAGGCGGCCGGCTTGCGGGTCCTGTGGCTGACGCCGATGCGTGCGCTGGCGGCCGACACGCTCCGTGCCCTGTCGGACTCGGCAGCGGACCTGCTGCCCGGCTGGACCATCGATGCACGGACCGGCGACACCTCGTCGGCCGCCCGCGCGCGGCAGGCCAGGCGCCTGCCCGAGGCGCTGGTGACGACGCCGGAAAGCCTGTCGCTGATGCTGTCGAAGGCGGATGCGCAGGAGCAGTTCTCGCTGCTGGACATGGTGATCGTCGACGAATGGCACGAGCTGATGGGCAACAAGCGGGGCGTGCAGGCGCAGCTGGCGCTGGCGCGGCTGCGCAACTGGAACCCGGGCCTGGTGGTGTGGGGACTGTCCGCCACGCTGGGCAACCTGCAGCGCGCCCAGGAAGCGCTGCTTGGACCCGCTGCGCATGGCACGATCGTCGAAGGCAGCCTGCGCAAGGAGATCGTCGTCGATACGCTGATCCCGGCCAATCCGTCGCGCTTTCCATGGGCCGGCCACCTGGGCATCCAGATGCTGGGGCCGGTCATTGCCGAGATCGAGCGGCATGCCACCACGCTGGTCTTCTGCAACACCCGCTCGCAGGCGGAATTGTGGTACCAGAACATGCTGGAAGCGCGGCCGGACTGGGCCGGCCTGATCGCCTTGCACCACGGCTCGCTGGACAAGGAAGTGCGCGACTGGGTCGAACTGGGGCTCAAGCGGGGCACGCTGAAGGCGGTGGTGTGCACGTCGAGCCTCGACCTGGGGGTCGATTTCCTGCCGGTCGAGCGGGTGCTGCAGATCGGCAGCGCAAAGGGTATCGCCCGGCTGCTGCAGCGGGCCGGGCGCTCGGGCCACGCGCCGGGGCGCGTGTCGCGCGTGACGCTGGTGCCCACGCAAAGCCTGGAACTGCTGGAAGCGGCCGCGGCGATCCAGGCGGTGCAGGACCGCGACATCGAATCGCGCCCGGTGCCGGACAAGCCGCTCGACGTGCTGGTGCAGCACCTGGTGACGGTGGCGCTGGGCGGCGGCTTCACGTCCGCGGCGCTGTACGGCGAGGTGCGCACGGCGTGGTCGTATCGCGAGCTGACCCCGGAGGAGTGGCAGTGGGCGCTCGATTTCGTCGCGCGCGGCGGCCAGAGCCTGACGGTGTACCCGGAATACCGGCGCGTGCTGCCGGACGAGGCCGGCGTCTACCGCGTGCCGGATGCGGCGATCGGGCGGCGCCACCGGATGGGCATCGGCACCATCGTGTCCGAAGCGATGATCCAGGTGAAGTTCCAGAGCGGCGGGCGGATCGGGACGGTGGAGGAGGGCTTCATCGCGCGGCTGAACAAGGGCGACCATTTCCTGTTCGGCGGGCGCGTGCTGGAGTTCCTGCGGGTGCATGAAATGACGGCCTACGTGAAGCGCGCGACCGGCGCCAGGGGGGCGGTGCCGCGCTGGCAGGGCGGCAAGATGCCGATGTCGTCCGAGCTGGCGCACGCGGCGCTGGAACAGATGCGGCTGGCGACCGAAGGCATCGTCCGCGGGCCGGAGATGGCGGCGGTGCGGCCGCTGCTGGACATCCAGGCGCGCTGGTCGGCGTTGCCGACGCCGCAGCGCACCGTGATCGAAAGCCTGCACAGCCGCGAGGGACACCATCTGTTCATGTACCCGTTCGCCGGGCGGTCGGTGCATATCGGGCTGGCCTCGCTGCTGTCCTGGCGCATGGGGCGGATGCGGCCGGCCACGTTCTCGATCGCCGTCAACGATTACGGCTTCGAACTGCTGGCGCCGGAGGAGGTGCCGTGGCCGGACGTGTTTGCTGCCGGCACCGGGAGCGGGGTCGCCCTGTTCACGACGGAGGGGCTGCTGGAAGACGTGCTCGCCAGCCTGAACGCCACCGAGCTGTCGCAGCGCCGCTTCCGCGAAATAGCCCGGATCGCCGGTCTGATCTTCCAGGGCTATCCGGGGCAGCCGAAAAGCAACCGGCAACTGCAGGCGTCGTCATCGCTGTTCTTCGAGGTATTCCGCAAGCATGATGCCGGCAACCTGCTGTTGACGCAGGCGCAGCGCGAGGTGCTGGAACAGGAACTGGAACTGAAGCGCCTGCGCGCCACGCTCGAAGCATTACAGGCCCGGGCGGTCAGCTACCATGAGACGAAACGGGCCACCCCGTTCGGCTTTGCGCTGATGGTGGAGCGGTTCCGCGAAAAACTCAGTACCGAAAAGCTGTCGGACCGGGTCGCGCGCGTGCTGCGCGAACTGGAAAAGGCGGCCGGGCCATGAGCGGCGCGGGCGGGGCGCTGGCCATCGAGCTGGCCGGCGAGCGGGTGCTGCTCCTGCCGCAAAAGGCCCTGTACTGGCCGGGTGCACGGATGCTGGTGGTGGCCGACATCCACTTCGGCAAGGCGGCCTCGTTCCGCGCGCTGGGCGTGCCGGTGCCGCGCGGCACGACGAGCGAGAACCTGGCCGGCCTCGATGCGCTGCTGGCGGCCCACGATATCGGCCACATCCTGTTCCTGGGCGATTTCCTCCATGCGAAGGCCGCGCACGCCAGCGCCACGCTGCAGGCGATGCTGGCCTGGCGCGAGCGCCACCCGGCGCTGGCACTGACCCTGGTGCGGGGTAACCACGACCGGCATGCCGGCGACCCGTCGCGCCTGCTGCGGATCGACCTGGTCGACGAACCGCACCGCATCGGCCCGTTCGCGTTCTGCCACCACCCCGACTTGCCGGAGGACGGCGCGGGAGGCTACGTGCTGGCCGGCCATGTGCATCCCGTGTACCGGCTGGCGGGGCGGCACGATGCGCTGCGCCTGCCCTGTTTCGTGGCCGGAAACGGGCGCGCGATCCTGCCGTCGTTCGGCGCTTTTACCGGCGGCCATGTGGTTGAACCGGGCCCGGGTGAGCGTTGCTACCTGGTGGCCGAGGACCGTATTTTTCCGACCGGATCGGGATAAGCGGAAGATCAGTTGATAGTAGGCGTTCTCCTACAGGGAGACATGTAGCCGTCCTATATTTGCTGTTCAGTGCTTCCACTACCATGAAGTCTCCTGTTGCCCGAACGTTATTACAAAGATCGTCGCTGGTCGGTATCCCGCTCGGGCACCGGGATCCCTCCTCACTGCACCCACGTCAGCGTTCCCCCAATGCGTCACTTCAGGAGAGACCACCATGGCTTCAAATCAGGGTAACAATCGGAGCAATCGACAAGGCGAAGCACAAGGAAACAAGCAGAGCACCACGCGCAACCGCGGCTTCGCATCGATGGATCCGCAGCGGCAGCGTGAGATCGCGTCCGAAGGTGGCCGCGCAGCGCATGCCAAGGGTACCGCGCACGAGTTCACCTCGGAAGAGGCTCGCCGCGCCGGCGCAATGAGCCACAAGAACGGCAACCGCCAGAGCGCTTCGCGCGCCGCCAGCAACACCGACAGCGACCAGGGCAACCAGGCCGGCCAGTCAGACAACCGCGGCGAAAACCGCCAGGGTTGATTCCACCGCAACAGCAGGGTAACCACAGGGCTCAGGAGATATTGCATGACTCCACCCGACAACTCCCGCAAGAACAACAATAGTGAAGATACGTTCGTTCTGGTAGATACGGAACATCCGGGCATCGGCAATGTCGACCTGCCCGAGACGGAAGTACGCCGCCTGGACAAGCCTATCCCCGGCAACCGCCAATCGGCGGACCAGGGTTCACGCCAAAGCGGCGACCATTCGTCCCGCCAGGGCGGAGAGCCCCCGGGCACCGAAGGCGGTGCCCCTGGGCCGGAAGCCAGTTCCGGTGTATGACGACACCCCGGCCACGAGCCGGGGTTTTTGTTTGACCTGCCGGCGCGTCAATGTCCCAGCATCAATGCCCCAGGTGACGGTGCTCGCCCACGTTGGTCGGCGGCTTGCCGGTAATGGCCGCCTTGGCCATCGCGAACAGCGTGACCATCTTGCTGTTGGCGGTATCCCAGTATTCGGCCGCCTGCACGTCGACCCGCAGCAGCGCCAGGTGCGGGTCGTCCAGTCCCTGCGGGAACCACGCCTTGACCGCCGGGTTCCACAGTTCTTCCGCCTTGGCGCGATCGCGCAGCAGTGCGGCACGGCCCGATACCGACACGTACAGGTGATCGTCGACATCGGCGAACGACACGTTGACCGACGGGTTGTCCAGCAATTCGTGCGTGAACGATTCCTGGTCCGAGACAAAGAACCACAGCTTGCCCGCATCGTCGAGCTGCTGGAGCGTCAGCGGCCTGCTGCTCAGCGAGCCGCCGGCATCCTGCGTGGTAAACATGCCGAACTTCACATCCTTGATACGGTCGCGCAATTCGTGCAATTCTTCGGTGGTGAACGTGGTCATGGTGCTCCTTTCAAGATTGTCCTGAACAAGTCAACAGCATAGACCGCAGCGCAGGCGGCCTCTGTTCGCTGCCGTACATCAGGGCATCGGGAGATTTGTTTCGTTTGTAACAGCCGGATGACCTTTGGTTGACGCTTCAAATGATAATCATTATCATCTACTGATTACTACAAGCACATTAACGCAGAAACGTCAGCGGGGAAAAGTGAGCAACAACGTTGAACCGCGGGAAAAAGGCCAGGAACCGGGGCAGAAACCAGCGCAAGAATCAGTGCAAGAATCAGCGCAGGAGGCAGCGCTGCAGGCCACCGCGAAGAACGCCGGCCGGGCCGTGTGGCTGAAGCAGCTGCACCAGTGGCACTGGATCTCTTCCGCGCTGTGCCTGCTCGGCATGTTCCTGTTCAGTATTACCGGCATTACGCTGAATCACGCGGCACAGATCGAAGCCAAGCCGACCGTCGTACGCAAGCAGGCCGAGGCACCGGCGCCGCTGCTGGCGCAACTGAAGGCGCTCGGCCAAGAGCGTGACGGCGAGAAGGCGCCGCTGCCGGAGGCCGCCGAACGCTGGCTGCTCGATACGTGGGCGGTCAAGGCTGGGGGGCGCGAGGCCGAATGGTCCGTCGATGAAGTCTACCTGCCGATGCCGAAAGCCGGCGGCGATGCCTGGGTGCGCATCGGCTTCGACGATGGCGCCGCCGAATTCGAGAATACCGACCGCGGCTGGATCTCGTGGCTGAACGACGTGCACAAGGGCCGCAACACGGGCACGGCGTGGAACTGGTTCATCGACATCTTTGCCGTGGTGTGCCTGGTCTTTTGCATTACCGGATTCCTGATCCTGAAATTCCACGCGGCCAACCGGCCGTCGACCTGGCCGGTGATCGGGCTGGGAATGCTGATTCCGATCGTTATTGCTCTGTTGTTCATCCATTAATAAAAAAGGCATACCATGAAATTACGCTACTCCATCGCGCTGGCCATTCCGCTGGCCGGCGCGCAGGCGATGGCGGCCGACCTGGCCCTGAAAATCGACATTCCACAGTTGAACGTGGCCGAGTACCACAAGCCTTACATCGCCGCGTGGCTGGAAAACGCCGACCAGAAGGTGGTGACGAACCTGGCGGTGCTGTATGACGTGAAGAAAAAGGACAAGGCCGGCGAGAAGTGGCTGAAGGACATGCGCCAGTGGTGGCGCAAGACGGGCCGCGACCTGGCGATGCCGGTCGACGGGGTGTCGGGCGCGACCCGTGCGCCGGGCGAGCACACGCTGACGTTCCCGGCCGCGAAAGATGCGCTGGGCAAGCTGCCGGCCGGTAACTACACGGTCGTGGTCGAAGCGTCGCGCGAAGCGGGCGGCCGCGAGCTGGTGAAGGTACCGGTGGCATGGCCGCCGAAGGGCGCCAAGGAGTTCGCGGCACAAGGCAAGGAAGAGCTGGGCAATGTCGTCGTTCAGGTCAAGCCATAAGGAGAACATGATGCGTATTCAAAAAACCGTAATCGCGCTGGCACTGGCCGGCGTCGCGTTCAGCGCCCAGGCGCACAAGCCGTGGGTGCTGCCGTCGTCGACGTTCGTCGAGAACGACCGGGAAGCGTGGGTGACGGTCGATGCCGCCATCTCGGAGGGCTTGTTCGACATCGACCACGTGCCGCTGAAACTGGATGGCCTGACGATCATCGGACCGGACGGCGCCACGCTGGAGCCGCAGAACGTGGCCAGCGGCAAGCTGCGCAACTCGTTCGACGTGAAGATGGCGAAGAACGGCACCTACAAGATCGCACTGGTAAGCCAGAACGTGTTCGCCAGCTACAAGGTCAACGGTGAAATGAAGCGCTGGCGCGGCCTGGAAGCGAACCTGTCCAAGGAAGTGCCGGCCGATGCGCAGGAGCTGAAAGTGACGCGCACCAGCAGCCGCATCGAGACGTTCGTGACGGCCAACGAGCCCAGCGACGCCGTGCTGAAGCCGACCGGCAGCGGCCTGGAACTGGTGCCGGTGACGAACCCGACCGAACTGCGCGCCGGCGAGAAGGCCACGTGGCGCTTCCTGCTCGACGGCAAGCCCGCCGCGAACCTGCCGTTCAGCCTGATTCCGGGCGGCGTGCGCTACCGCGGCACGCTGAACGAAGTGCGCTTCAGCACCGATGCCAAGGGCGAGATCACGTTTACGATCCCGGCCGCGGGCATGTACGTGGCGACGGCAAGCTGGCCGGCACCGCAGGCACAAGGCGCGCAGGGCGGGCAACAGCAGCCGCCGGCCCGCCGCGTGACGTATTCGGGCACGGTGGAAGTGCTGCCCGAGTAATGGGCCCGGGATTGCGTCGAACGTTGCTGCCGCACGCGATCTCGCCCGAGCCACCGCCCGCCGGCGCCGAGGTCCGCGAGTACCGCGGCCTCAGCATGGGTACCAGCTGGTCGGCGCGCGTGGCCCAGCCGGCCGGCGCGCCGGACCTGGAAAGCGGCCTGCAGGAACGGCTGGACGAGGTGGTGGCGCAGATGAGCCACTGGGACCCCGGCTCCGACCTGGGACGCTTCAACCGCGCGCCGGCCGGCACCTGGCAGGTGCTGCCACCGCCGTTCTTCCAGGTCCTGGCGTATGCGCTGGACGTCTGCCGCGACAGCGGCGGCGCCTGCGACCCATGCGCCGGGGCGCTGGTCAACCTGTGGGGCTTCGGCCCCGTCAACCGTTACGATGAGCCCGGCTTTACGGCCCCGGCGCCGGAACAGGCACGGGCCGTGCTGCCGGCCGCCCGCGTGCGGCTCGATCCCGTCAGCCGCAGCGCGCTGCAGCCGGGTGGCGTGCAGCTCGACCTGTCGGCCGTCGCCAAGGGGTACGGTGTGGATTGCCTGGCCCGCTGGCTGGACGGGCAGGGCATCTGCAACTACCTGGTCGAAGTGGGCGGCGAACTGCGCGGCGCCGGCCTGAAGCCGGACGGCCAGCCCTGGTGGGTGGCGCTGGAAAACGTGGACGATGCCAGCCCGGGCGACAACGGCATCGTCGCCGCGCTGCACGGGCTGGCGGTGGCCACGTCCGGCGATTACCGCCGTTTCTTTTTACACGATGGCCGGCGGCATGCGCACACGATCGACCCGCGCACCGGCACGCCGATCGACAACGGCATCGCTTCCGTGACGGTGGTCGACGCCAGTTGCATGGCCTGCGACGCGTGGTCGACCGCGCTGACCGTGCTGGGGCCGGTGGATGGCCTGGCGCTGGCGGAACGCCGCGGCATTGCGGCCCGTTTCGTGGTGCGCACTGCCGCCGGCCCGGTTGAACACCTGAGCTCGCACATGCGGGCGATGCTCGATCTCGCATGAACATGGAGTATGAAGATCCGGTATGCCTACCCGGGCATGACGACATGAGCATGACGATACGAGCATGACGAAATGAGCACGATGCGGTGAGCATGATACTGACGAACGACACGACCCGGCTGGCGCTGACCGCCGCCTGCTTCGCCGCCTATGGCGTCACCTGTTTCCTGCCATGGCTGCGCATGCGTCGCAAGCGCGCCGCCGCCGGCGGCAGGGCCGGCGATGCTTCCGGCTGGATCGTTGCCTATGCGAGCCAGACGGGCCTTGGCGAGGAACTCGCGCAGCAGACCGCGGCCATGCTGCGGCTGGCCGGCATCGATGTGCGCGTAATGGAACTTGGCGATGTTTCCGCCGCGGCGCTGCAAGGCGCGGAGCGCGCGCTGTTCATTGCCAGTACTTACGGTGAAGGCGATGCCCCCGATGGCGGCGCCGCGTTTGCCGGCAAGCTGATGACGCGTTCGCTGCCGCTGCCGCACCTGCACTACGGCGTGCTGGCGCTGGGCGACAGCAGCTATGCGCATTTTTGCGGCTTCGGCCGGGCACTCGACGGCTGGCTGGCGGCGCAGGGCGCCCAGCCGCTGTTCCCGTGCGTGGAGGTGGACCGGGGCGCGTCCGCGGACCTGGCGCCCTGGCGCCGGCACCTGTCCCACCTGGCCGGCACGAGCGATGCGCCGGATTGGGCGGCACCGGCGTTCACGCCCTGGCGGCTGGTGCGGCGGCGGTTGATGAACCCCGGCAGTGCCGGAGCGCCGATACACCACCTCGAACTGGCACCCGCGGCGGGCGCGCTGCCGGCCTGGCAGTCGGGCGACCTGGTGCAGGTGGTGCCGCCGGCACAGCCGGACCGGCCACGCGAGTATTCGATTGCCTCGGTGCCGGAGGACGGCCGCGTCCACCTGCTGGTGCGCCTGCACCGGCACGACGACGGCAGCACCGGGATCGCCTCCGGCTGGCTTTGCCAGGAGGCGGACGAGGGCGCGCTGATCCCACTGCGCTTGCGGCCGCACCGCCGCTTCCGGCTGGAAGACAATGCCGCCCGGCCGCTGATCCTGATCGGCAACGGCAGCGGCATCGCCGGCCTGCGCGGCCACCTGCGCGCACGCGTGGCAGCGGGGCAGGGCCGCAACTGGCTGCTGTTCGGCGAACGCCAGCGTGCCCACGACCTGCATTACGGCGACGAACTGGCGGCCTGGCAGGAGCAGGGCATGCTGGCGCGGCTCGACCTCGCATTCTCGCGCGACGAGGCGGGGCGCATCTATGTGCAGGACCTGCTGTTGCCCGCCGCCGATGCGCTGCGCGCATGGATCGCCGACGGCGCCGCCATCTACGTCTGCGGCAGCCTGGAAGGCATGGCCGGCGGCGTCGACCGTGCACTGCGCGGCATCCTCGGCGACGATGCCGTCGATGCGCTGGCCGCGGCGGGGCGCTATCGGCGCGACGTGTACTGACCGGCAAAGTTTCCCCATACCGGGGTCAGACCCCAATTCCACGACGTGTACTGACCGGCAACGTTTCCCCATACCGGGGTCAGACCCCAATTCCAGGAAATAAAAAAACCCCGCGCAAGGCGGGGCTGGGGAAAATCCGCACGGTGCGGATGAGAGGTACTCAGGGTGCCAGTTCTTCGAGACCGCGTTGCAGGCTGGAGATGCTGGGGTTGTCGATGAACACGCAGCGCTTGCCGGTGCGCTTGCAGAAGTCCTTCACGCGCCAGTAGGCGCTGTGGCTGATGCAGCCGGTCTGGCAAATCACCAGGTCGGCAGCGGCGAGGCTCGCTTCGAGCTTGCCGGCATTGTCTTCGAGGCCGCCATCGTGGTGGGCGAACTGGGCGCCGGCGCGTTCGATCAGCGTCCGGTAGGACGCCACGTTGCCGCTGCGTCCGCCGACGCACAGGATGCTGCGTTCGGACAGCCGGACCGGCATGCGGATGACATGCTCCACGGGTGCCGGCGGAGCGGGTTCCTCGGCACGTAGCGGCGGCTGCATCGGCGACTGCACCTGTGCCTGCGCGAGTTCGCGGCGCAGCTCTGCGACCTGTTCGCGCAGTTGCCGCTCGCGCTCGTCGCTTTGTTCCAGCCGCTGCGCCAGCCGCTCGCGCGAAGGCAGATCCGGGATCGCTTCACGCAACTGTTCCAGTTCCTGGCGCAACCCGTCGATCATGCTGTCACGGCTGACCAGCTGGGCGCGCAGTTGCATCAGCGCGCTTGCATCGCGTTCCTGTTCGGCGGTGCGCTCGAGCTGCATGGCGGCGCTGCGTTGCTGCAGCCGGGCCAGTTCGCGCGCCAGCTGGCCGTTTTCTTCCACGACGGCGTTGAAACGGTGGATGTCGGCGCGGGCGCAGGCGCCGGCCTGGTGCTGGATCATGTGCAGGTCGCGGCACATGCGTTCTTCCAGCTCCGGTGCGCAGCGGGGATGTGTCAGGCCGGCCCAGAACGCGCCGGCAACGTCGCCACCGGCCACGGCGGCCTGCCACAGTTCGCCTACCGCCTCCGTCGTGCGGGCAGCGCGGAAGCGCTGGATCACTGGCGCGTAGCGGCGTTCCAGTTCCTTTTGCAATACCTCGGACAGGCGGTTGCGCGTGCCGCATTCGCTGACCGCACCCACGTGGATCTCGTAGTCGTCGGCCAGTACCGTGCCGCCAGTGACCTTGCCGACCAGTTTGCGCAAGGTGCCGATCGGCATCGCGACGCCGACCAGCGGGCAATGGCAGGTGTGGCCCAGTTCCCAGATGCGGCGGCGGCGCGACGTTTGCGCTTCCTGCTGCGGCGTGGTGGCATGCTTGTCGCACATCGTCAGACCACCTGCGGCGCGTTGCGGCCCCTGGTCATCAGCCGCGCAAGGAAGCCGTCATCCTTTTTTGGCGGCGGCAGCGAGCGCTCGACGACGACGGCCCATTGTTCGGACAATTGCTGGCAGGTCGCAGCGAGCACGGGGGACAGGCCCGGCAGCCCGGCCAGCGCCTTCAGGTGGCGTTCGATGACGGAAGCGAGTTTCACGCAGCCCTTGCCATCAGCCGTGTAATGCGACATCAGGTGCAGCACGGCGGACAGCATCAGTTCCGGCTGCTGTCCGCCGTTGACGGGTGCCAGGTAGATCGGGTCGGTATGGTCGATAGCCATCGTACTCTCCTCGGAAGCGATCAGCTGGCGGCGGCTGGCTGGAAGACTGGTTCAGGCAGTCAGGATCAGTTTGTTCAGCTGGGTGATGCGCAGGCGGTAAATGCGGCCCGCGTGTTCGATCTCGACTTCGCGCTGGTCTTGCATCAAGCCCGCGGTGGTCAGGCGGCGCACGGGAACGGGCTGCCGGGCAGCAGGCGCCGGCTTCGTTTGGTTGGCTTGGGTCTGCATGGTCATTTGGCCTTAAATAAGAATGATTCGCATTTGCATTATTGGGCACCCCTGCAGGAAATGCAAGCGTTTTTTGGCGGATGCGTGCAAGAAAATCAAGCTCTCGCCGCCGCGCGCCCGGCGCATAAAAAAAGGCCCGCCGAAGCGGGCCCAAGCTGGGTGAGGTAAGGATCGGCCGTCAGGTCAGACGGCGGCCACCAGTTGCACCGGCGGTGTGGCCGCGGCTTCGGCGGCGGCCTTGGCCCGGTTGGCAGTCGCTTTGCTTCGCGAGCGGGACGGCGGCAGGCGACGCAGGGTTTTCAGGGCGTCCGGATCCTTGATGCCGATGGTGCGCTGATCGACAGTGATCAGGCCGATTTCGTTGAAAGCGGACAGCGTGCGGCTGACCGTTTCCAGCGTCAACCCCAGGTAGCTGCCGATTTCATGGCGCGTCATCCGCAGGTTGAACAGCTTGCTCGAATAACCCATCTGCGCGAAACGGTCGGCCAGCGACACGAGGAAGCGCGCGACGCGGGCTTCGGCACTCAGCGCGCCGAGCATGCCGATCATTGCCTGTTCCCGCACCAGTTCGCGGCTCATCACGCCATACATCATGTGTTCCAGTTCCACGTGCACGCGGCCCAATGCCGTCAGCTTCTTGAACGGCAGCAGGATCAGGTCACAGTCGGACAAGGCTACCGCTTCGGACGAGTAGTGGCGGCTATGGATGCCGTCCACGCCCAGCATGTCGCCCTTCATCGGGAAACTCAGCACCTGCTCGTTGCCGAATTCGTCGATCAGCACGGTTTTCAGGAAACCGGAATTAACGATGTACAGTGTGTCGAACGGCTGGCCGATCGTGTGGATGCGCTGGCCGGTCTTGAACTGCACGTGCTGGAACAGCAGTTCCTCGGCGTTGACGGAACAGGCCGCCGGGATGTGCAGGAGGTCGCACACTTCCTTCAGGTTCGACCAGAGGCGACCCTGGCGCTGGCGACCCGCTTCCATGGCGGACGTTTGGGCGGCCGGGGCGGCGACTCGGGCTTCGGACATTTGCGTAGGGAGCATGCTGATCTCCTGATTTCAGGTCATGTAATTTCGGATTAAAAACGCAGATTTATATGCGGCGTGGCTGAAACTTGTCTGGCGCTAGTTTTGGAGCTAGTTTTGGAGCTAATTTTCGAGCTAGTTCTGAAGCCAATTTCGCAGCTGGTTTTGAGCGGGTTCTGAGCTGGTTTTGAGCTGGTTGGTACTGGTTTCGCTGGTTTGAAACCAGTACTGGCTTTGAAACTGCTGGTTATTTTTTGGCAGTTGCCATCTACCGGAGTGGATGTACGGCAACTCGCTTTGAATGGTTTCAGTATGCCAACGAGGGGGGGAGAAGGATATCGGTATGCGCTGAATATGCCCGTAGGAGTCGGCGCAGGCGTGTAGGAATAATCCTACTGATCAATATCATGCCTCAGAGCGGGGAGGGGCCCCCGAAGAGGTGCGGGACAGGTCAGGATTTAAACGGGGACAGCAGCTTGTGCGCAACCGCGTATTGAACCATTTCAGACAATGAGTTCATCCCCATTTTCTGCATGATCCGGGTTTTATGGGTACTGACGGTTTTTACCGACAGGTGCAGGCTATTGGCGATTTCAGTGATCGACTTGCCGGAAACGAGTAGCGAAAACACCTCGAATTCCCGGTCCGACAACTGTTTATGCAACAGGCTTTCGTTCGGCATCATGATATTGAGGGCCAGCTGCTCGGCAACCTCGGTACTGATATAAGGCCGGCCGGATGCCACCTTGCGAATCGCGCCCACCAGCTGGGTGCCGGCGCTTTCCTTTGTCAGGTAACCCTGTGCGCCGGCGCGAATGGCACGCACGGCGTACTGTTCTTCTTCGTGCATGGTGAGGATCAGCACGTTCAGCTTGGGGGCTTCGCTGCGGATCTGGCGAATCAGGTCGACGCCGCTGCGGCCTGGCATCGACAGGTCGAGCAGCAACAGGTCGAAGCCGCCCTGGCGCACGTGGCGCAGCACCTCGAACCCATCGACGGCTTCGCCGACGATGTCGATGTCGGGGGCGCCGTCGAGAATGCGCTTGAGGCCCTCGCGCATGATGGTGTGGTCGTCTGCGATGACTATTCTGATCATGGATGGTTGGGTAATACTCCGGTGTTGCTGGTCAGCCCGATGGCACGCCGCCGCACGAAGCCGTGCGAAAGCATAAGATGCGGCATGCGATACGGGGGCAAAGGCATCGGGGGCAAAGGCATCAGGGGCGAAGAATCGAGTACGGCGACGGCAGTGCTGCAAGACCTATTCAGGCAGCGGCTCTTTCAGCAGCCGGTGTACCAGCACCGGAATCTTCGAGTGCGACAATACCTTGTTGGTGACGCTGCCCAGCAAGAGCTGGCCCCAGCCGCTGCGGCCATGGGAACCGATGAATATCAGGTCGCACCCTTTTTGTTCGGCGATTTCAACGATCTTCAGCGCCGCGCTTTCCGAGAATGCCGTCATGCTTTCGCATCGCACGCCTTTCTTGTCGCACGATGCGACGATCGATTGCACGTGATCGCGGCCGGCGCGTCCCATCGCTGCCCGGTATTCGTCCTCGCTGGGATAGCTGGGCGGGATGATCTCGACATAAATCGGGTACTGGTATTCGGGCGCGACGAACAGGGCCAGCACTTCCGCGCCAAGTTGCTGGGCGAACGAGACACCGGCGCAGGCGGTCATCCGGGACACGGCGGAACCATCGGTGGTAATCAGAATTTTCCGGTACATATCCCCTCCTTGAATGCAGGCGCTCCCGCATTGTAGTCTTGAATTGCCCTCTTGTCTGGATGTAAAGACTTGATCTTCCTCAAGGGAGGGATGAGTCTGGCGCAAGGTTGTCGTCGATTCCATGTTTGTATATGACAAACACCGTATCCTGCTGCGCGACCCAAATACAACAGAAAGGCTATCTTTTCTTATTCCCGCACGGGAATGAAGGGCCCGACATTGAACAAGCGGACAGCCCCCTGCTACACTCGCGGAAGTGCGTTAATATTGCCGTGTGTCATCACTTAAGACACCCAGGTAGTTGATACGAAAGCATTTTTTGAATATGGAGAAGCAGGGATATGACCGACGCCGCTGATGATTTCGACGCATTATTCGAGGAAGTGTCCGCGCAGCGTGCCAACGCCACCCCGGCACCGGCACCGGCGCCTGCGCCCGCGCCGGCCGCAGCGGCTGCCGAAGACGACCTGGAAAGTCTGTTCGACGAAATCGCCTCGACCCGTACCGAGGTGCCTGTCGCTGCCGCCGCGTCGGCCGCCGCACAGGTTGCCGATGCGCCGACTGCCGAGGATGGAGCACAGGACGGCACGATGTTCGAGCGCCTGGGCGGCATCGTTCGCCTGTTGCACGACTCGCTGCGCGAACTGGGCTACGACAAGGCGCTGACGGAAGCCTCGAGCCAGATCGTGGACGCGCAGGACCGCCTGGAATACGTGGCATCGCTGACCGAGCAGGCCGCCAACAAGGTGCTGAACACGCTGGACGACGGCATGCCTGCACAGGACGTCCTGTCGAAGAAGTCGAAGGAAATGGAAGACCGCTGGGCCGCGCTGTTCGCAGGCAAGCTCAGCATCGAAGAATTCAAGACGCTGGCCGGCGACTCGCGCGCGTTCGCGCAAGCCGTGTCGGAAGCCACGGAAGCCGAGAAGGCGCGCCTGCTGGAAATCATGATGGCACAGGATTTCCAGGACATTACTGGCCAGCTGATCAAGAAGGTCGTGATCATTACCAAGACGGTCGAGCAGGAACTGGCACAGTTGCTGAAAGATAATGCTCCACCCGACAAGCGCGAGCTGATCGCGCAGAAAGAGGCTCTGGAAGTGTCGCTGATGAGTGGCCCATCGGCCCCGTCCGTGGCGCTGAACCAGGACAACGTGGACGACCTGCTTGCCGACCTGGGGTTCTGATGGACGATATGCTGAAAGAGTTCGTCGTCGAGGCGATGGACCTGGCGGTCAACGTCGAGGAGCACTTGCTGCGCCTCGAGCGCGATCCCGACAACAAGGAAACGCTGAACGCGGTGTTCCGCTCGTTCCACACCATCAAGGGTGGCGCGGGCTTCATGAACCTCGGCGCGCTGGTGTCCGCCTGTCACCTGACGGAAAACCTGTTCGACGCGCTGCGCACCGGCGCCGCGCCCGTCACGCCGCTGTCGATCGAGGCGGCGCTGCAGGCATCGGGCTTCGTGGCCGATCAATTGGCGGAACTGAACAACGGCGCCGCGCCGGACAGCATGGGGCCGATGCCGGCCGACCTGGAAGCGATCCTGAACCAGGCCATCGAAGGCAAGGAAAGCTCGGCCAAGCCGGCAGCGAAAGCCGCACCGGCCCCCGCGCCGGCACCGGCACCTGTCCCGGCAGCGCCGGCACCTGCCGCGGCACGCGCGCCGTCGGCGGACGGCCTCGACTGGGAAGCGATGTACGAAGCGGTCGTACCGTCCGGTACGTACAGCCGTCCCGCCAGCGCACCTGCCGCCGCCCCCGCGATGGCCGCGACGCCTGCAGCGCCCGCCGCTGCCGCGCCGGCCGTAGAAGCGCCTGCCGCCGCCGCGCCGGCAAGCGACGCCCTTCCCGCGAAGAAATGGGACGGTGTCGAGCGCCGCGATGAGGCCAAGCCGGCCCACGCCGCGCCGGCGAAGGAAGAAAGCATCCGTATCGACGCGGTCAAGCTGGACGCATTGCTGGAAGTGGCCGGCGAATCCGTGCAGGCAGCCAACCAGGCCGCCGTGCTGCTCGAGCGCCTGCAGCAGTTCAAGTTCGAAGGGCAGGCCGCCACGCTGATGTCGGCGCTGACCGAAACGCTGGAGCGCGCATCGCGCTACTCCACGGAACTGCAGCGCGCCACGCTGGCGACCCGCATGCAGCCGGTCGGCCGCCTGTTCCAGAAGTTCCCGCGCCTGGTGCGCGAACTGGCCAAGGACCTGGGCAAGGAAGTCGAACTGGTCATCGAGGGTGCGGAAACGGAAGTGGACCGCGTCGTCGTCGACAGCCTGTACGACCCGCTGGTGCACATGCTGCGCAATGCGCTCGACCACGGCGTCGAAGGTCCGGATGCCCGCGTGGCCGCCGGCAAGAACCCGAAAGCCACCATCCTGCTGAAAGCGTGGCAGGAAGCCAACAGCGTGATGATCGTGCTGCAGGACGACGGCAAGGGCATGGACCCGATCGCGCTGCGCCGCAAGGCTGGCGAGAAGGGACTGATCTCGCCGACCGCCAACATGACCGACGAAGAGTCGTACCAGCTGGTCTTCCTGCCGGGCTTCTCGACCAAGGAAGTGGCTTCGTCGGTTTCCGGCCGCGGCGTGGGCATGGACGTGGTGAAGACCGCGGTGGAAAAGAACCGCGGCGCGATCCATATCGAATCCGCGCTGGGCAAGGGCACCAAGTTCGCCATCCGCCTGCCGATCGAGCTGTCGATCGTGCCGACGATGCTGGTGTCGACCTCCGGCGCGCTGCTGGCGCTGCCGATGGCCGTCGTCGAGCGCGTGGTGGAACTGCCGGAAACCTTCAACGAAGTGGGCGGTGCGCCGGTGATGAAGGACCAGGGCAGGCCGTTGCCGGTGCGTTCGCTGGCCAACGCGCTGGGCTACGAACTGTCCGCCGAACGCGTCGGCATCGTCATCAACGCGCCGCAGCCGTACATCCTGGCCGTGGGTGCCGTCGACGGCACCGCCGACCTGGTGATCAAGCCGATGACGGCGCTGACCGTGGAAGGCGTCACCGGTACCGCGCGCTCGGCCGAAGGCGAGCTGGTGCTTGTCGTCGGCCTATCGTTCCTGATGGATGGTTGCAGGAGCAGCGTGCGCATGGCAGCATAACAAGTTCGCCAAGCAAGTCACCTGAAAAAGCCTGCGACCGCATCGCAGGCTTTTTTTACGACTAAAATATTGCCTGTATCCGGGGTCAGACCCCGGTTTCAGGAAATATTTCTAAAAGATGGGGTCCGCCAACTCGCTGGATCGCCGTTTTGCAGCACCGTTTTCGCAACACCGGCGCCCTAGGCGCGCAGCAGGGAAATGCAAGGGACAGCGGCCCACGAGGCGGAAAGTCGGCTTGTTTTGCAGCGCACAAACTGTGGCATAATCAAAATGGAACTTTCTACACACAGGCAGCAAGCAGCATTATGAAGACGCTTTACGACAAACTCTGGGAATCGCATGTGGTGCGCACGGAGGAAGACGGCACCGCCATCCTGTACATCGACCGCCACCTCGTGCATGAAGTCACCAGCCCGCAGGCCTTCGACGGCCTGCGCGCCGCCAACCGCAACCTGTGGCGCCTGTCCGCCAACCTGGCGGTGGCCGACCACAACGTGCCCACCACCGACCGCTCGCACGGTATCGAGGATCCCGTTTCACGCCTGCAGGTTGAAACGCTGGACAACAATACCAAGGAGTACGGTGTCACGTACTTCAACATGAACGACAAGCGCCAGGGCATCGTCCACGTGATCGGCCCGGAGCAGGGCGCCACGCTGCCCGGCATGACGGTGGTCTGCGGCGATTCGCACACGTCCACCCACGGCGCCTTCGGCGCGCTGGCGCACGGCATCGGCACCTCCGAAGTCGAGCACGTGCTGGCCACGCAGACATTGCTGGCGAAAAAGTCCAAGTCGATGCTGGTGCAGGTCGACGGCGAGCTGCTGCCCGGCGTGACCGCGAAGGATATCGTGCTGGCCATCATCGGCAAGATCGGTACCGCCGGCGGTACCGGCTATGCGATCGAGTTCGGCGGCTCGGCGATCCGCGCGCTGTCGATGGAAGGCCGCATGACGGTCTGTAACATGGCGATCGAAGCGGGCGCGCGCGCCGGCATGGTCGGCGTCGACGACACCACGATCAATTACGTGAAGGGCCGCCCGTTCGCGCCCGCGGGCCCGCACTGGGAACGCGCCGTCGAGTACTGGCGCACGCTGCGCACCGAGCCGGGCGCCAGGTTCGACATGGTCGTCACCCTCGACGCCGCCGAGATCAAGCCGCAGGTCACCTGGGGCACCTCGCCCGAGATGGTGGTGCCGGTCGATGGCCGCGTGCCCGATCCCGACCAGGAAAAGGACACGGTCAAGCGCGAGGCGATGGAAAAGGCGCTGGTCTACATGGACCTGAAGCCGAACACGCCGATCGAGGATATCCGCATCGACAAGGTATTCATCGGTTCCTGCACCAACTCGCGCATCGAGGACCTGCGCGCCGCCGCCGCCGTGGTGCGCGGCAAGCAGCGCGCCTCGAACGTGAAGCTGGCCATGGTGGTGCCGGGCTCCGGCCTTGTCAAGGAACAGGCCGAGCGCGAAGGGCTGGACACGATCTTCAAGGCCGCCGGTTTCGAGTGGCGCGAGCCGGGCTGCTCGATGTGCCTGGCGATGAACGCCGACCGCCTCGACCCGGGCGAGCGCTGCGCGTCCACCTCGAACCGCAATTTCGAAGGCCGGCAAGGCCAGGGCGGGCGCACCCACCTGGTGTCGCCGGCCATGGCCGCCGCCGCCGGTATCGCCGGCCACTTCGTCGACATCCGCGCGATCCGCTGAGTTCGACTTCCCGGGTCGCGCCACAGCGCGCGCCCGGGGCCATGAACCATCTTTATCGAAGAGTCTCGAATCATGAAAACCCTGTTCGCCATCGCCCTCGCCACCATCGTCCTCACCGGCTGCAACACGGTTGCCGGCTTCGGCAAGGATGTGCAGAAGGTCGGCCAGGTCGTCGAAGGCGCCGGCAGAAAATAACCCCGCACGGCCAGGTGCCGTGCAACCAAGAAGAGCAGCATGGACAAATTTACGATCTACGAGGGCCTTGTCGCCCCGCTCGACCGCTCGAACGTCGATACCGACGCGATCATTCCGAAACAGTTCCTGAAATCGATCCGCCGCACCGGCTTCGGCCCCAACCTGTTCGACGAATGGCGCTACCTGGATCACGGCGAACCCGGCATGGATAACTCCACGCGTCCGGTGAACCCGGATTTCGTGCTGAACCAGCCCCGCTACCAGGGCGCGTCGATCCTGCTGACGCGCAAGAACTTCGGCTGCGGCTCGTCGCGCGAGCACGCCCCGTGGGCACTGGAGCAATATGGCTTCCGCGCCATCCTGGCACCCAGCTTTGCCGACATCTTCTTCAACAACTGCTTCAAGAACGGCGTGCTGCCGGTCGTCTTATCCGAAGCGCAGATCGATCATCTGTTCGACGAAGTCAAGGCCTTCCCCGGCTACCGCCTGGTGGTGGACCTTGAGCAGCAAGTCATCCGCTCCCAGGACGGCAAGATCTCCTACCCCTTCGAGGTCGATGCCTTCCGCAAATACTGCCTGATGAACGGCCTCGACGACATCGGCCTCACGTTGCGCCATGCCGACAGCATCCGTGCGTTCGAGGAGCGTCATCTGGCAAGCCAGCCCTGGCTGGCCAACTCGATCTGACAACGGTTAGAAAAACAAACATGAAAATCGCAATCCTGCCGGGCGACGGCATCGGCCCCGAGATCGTTGCCCAGGCTGTCAAGGTGCTGGGCGCACTCGACGAACAATTCGAACTGGAAACCGCCCCGGTCGGCGGCGCCGGCTACGAAGCATCCGGCCATCCGCTGCCGGAAGCCACGCTGGCGCTGGCGAAAGCGGCCGATGCCGTGCTGTTCGGCGCCGTCGGCGACTGGAAGTACGACACGCTGGACCGCCCGCTGCGCCCCGAGCAGGCCATCCTCGGCCTGCGCAAGAACCTCGGCCTGTTCGCCAACCTGCGCCCGGCGATCCTGTACCCGGAACTGGCCGGCGCCTCGACGCTGAAGCCTGAAGTGGTGTCGGGCCTGGACATCCTGATCATCCGCGAACTGACCGGCGACATCTATTTCGGCCAGCCGCGCGGCGTGCGCGAATGCCCGGATGGTCCGTTCAAGGGCCAGCGCGAAGGCTTCGACACGATGCGCTATGCGGAAGGCGAGATCCGCCGCATCGCCCACGTGGCGTTCCAGGCCGCGCAAAAGCGCGACAAGCGCCTGACCAGCGTGGACAAGGCCAATGTGCTGGAAACCTTCCAGTTCTGGAAAGACATCGTCACCGACGTGCACAAGGAGTATCCGGACGTCGCGCTGGACCATATGTACGTCGACAACGCCGCCATGCAACTGGTGCGCGCGCCGAAGAAGTTCGACGTGATCGTCACCGGCAACATGTTCGGCGACATCCTGTCCGATGCGGCGGCCATGCTGACCGGTTCGATCGGCATGCTGCCTTCGGCATCGCTGGACGCGAACAACAAGGGCCTGTACGAACCGTCGCACGGCTCGGCGCCGGACATCGCCGGCAAGGGCATCGCCAATCCGCTGGCCACGATCCTGTCCGCCGCGATGATGCTGCGCTTCTCGCTGGGCAAGGCCGAACAGGCCGACCGCATCGAGAACGCCGTCAAGGCCGTGCTGGCGCAGGGCCTGCGCACCGCCGACATCTTCGAGGAAGGCACCACCAAGGTGGGCACCGAGCAGATGGGCGACGCCGTCGTCAAGGCACTGGCGCAGTAAACAACGTGTACACGGAACGTGCCGCTGGCGCGTTCCACAAGAACATCCAAAACATCCGAGGGTAATCACATGAAATTAGTAGGTCTGGTAGGCTGGCGCGGCATGGTCGGTTCCGTGCTGATGCAGCGCATGCAGGAAGAGGGCGATTTCGAGCACATCGAGCCGGTATTCTTCTCCACGTCGAACACGGGCGGCAAGGCGCCGGCGATGGCCAAGAACGAAACCACGCTGAAGGATGCGACCAATATCGACGAACTGAAGCGCTGCGAGATCATCATCTCGTGCCAGGGCGGCGACTATACCGGCGAGGTGTTCCCGAAGCTGCGCGCGGCCGGCTGGAACGGCTACTGGATCGACGCGGCATCCACGCTGCGCATGGACAAGGACGCCGTCATCGTGCTGGACCCGGTCAACCTGAACGTCATCAAGGATGCGATGACGAAGGGCGTGAAGAACTTCATCGGTGGTAACTGCACTGTGTCGTGCATGCTGATGGGCCTGGGCGGCCTGTTCAAGGCCAACCTGGTCGACTGGATGACGTCGATGACGTACCAGGCCGCGTCGGGCGGCGGCGCGCAGCACATGCGCGAACTGCTGACCCAGTTCGGCACCATCAACGCTGCCGTGAAACCGCTGCTGGACAATCCGGCGTCGGCGATCCTGGAAATCGACCGCCAGGTGCTGGCGACCCAGCACGGCCTGTCCGCGGAAGAAACCAAGCAGTTCGGCGTGCCGCTGGCCGGCAACCTGATCCCGTGGATCGACAAGGACCTGAACAACGGCCAGTCGAAGGAAGAGTGGAAGGGCGGCGCCGAGACCAACAAGATCCTCGGCCGCGGCGAAGGCTTCGGCTCGAAAGAGATTCCGGTGGACGGCCTGTGCGTGCGCATCGGCGCGATGCGCTGCCACTCGCAGGCACTGACCATCAAGCTGAACAAGGACGTGCCGCTGGACGAGATCAACGACATCATCGCCAACGACAACCAGTGGGTGAAGTTCGTGCCGAACACGCGCGAGGCGTCGGTGCGCGACCTGACCCCGGCCGCCGTCACCGGCAGCCTGACGATCCCGGTGGGCCGCGTGCGCAAGCTGTCGATGGGCCCGGAATACATCTCGGCCTTCACCGTCGGCGACCAGCTGCTGTGGGGCGCCGCCGAACCGCTGCGCCGCATGCTGCGTATCGTGCTGGACAAGTAAGCGTCCGCTTTCTCGTCATGAAAACCGGGCCGCGCGCCCGGTTTTTTCATGGGCCGACATGCAATCTGCAAGTTGTCTCAGCGCAACAACAACCCGGTGCGCACGGTATCGGAACGCCGTATTGTTATCAAAAAGTCTTGCTATTCTAGCTCTCCTTTATTCATCACCATGGAGAGAAAATGTCCCGTTTCGCCGTTGCCGCCGCCCTTGCCGCGAGCGCCTTTGTCCTGTTGCCGGGGAGTGCCGCGGCGCAGGCCACCGTTGCCCAGTCCAGCCTGTCCGAGTACCGCTACGAATTGATCGACCTCGACGCGAACGACGGCGTCGCGCCATCGATCACGTTCAACACCACCTTCCGCGGCGTACTCGCGGCAGCGGTGGCCGATGCCAGCGAGCTGCTGTACTTCGACGGTGACGGAGGCCTGGAGGGCGATGTGTCGTTCGGCGCGGCGGCCGGCAGCGCTGCCGTGCAAGGCTGGCTTACCGACGGCGAGATCGGCACGCGCGGCAGCATCGGCAATGCCGGCGAGTATTCGGGGGCGGCCGGCTGGTATGCCGACTACACGCTCAGCGCCAACACCAGGCTGGTCTTCACGGGCCATGCCGTCGGATCGGTGGAGCGGGGTGCCCTCGTCACGGACCAGTACAGTTCCGCCGGCGTGGCGGTCCTGTTCGCGCCCGTCGACGACGACGGCTTCTCGGCGCAGCCGTACTTCGCCCGTACCGCAACCGATTCCGGCGTTCCCGGCTGGGGCAACTTCGACGAGTGGTTCACGCTGGACATCGTCAACGACGGCAGCACGGCGCTGTCATCGCAGATGGTCATCCAGATCAGCGCGAATGCCGAGGTGGCAAGCCCGGTTCCGGAGCCTGCGACCTGGCTGATGCTCGGCGCCGGCCTGGCGCTGACGGCGGGTATCGCACGCCGCCGCCGCACCGCCGGGGCAAACTGAGCGGTTCACAGGGGCGTCACGCTCCTGGCCAGAGCTTGCATGCTCCGGAGCATGATGTTATGTTGGGATTTGTCCGGGAGAGCCACTGGACGTCCGTTGCCAACTTAACACCATAAAATATGCCCGTACAAAAACGCTCCAGGGTTGCTTCATTCGCGTTGTCTGCACTGGCCAGCGCCGTCATCGGCGCGGCCATCCTCCCGCCGGCGCATGCCGCCGGCCTCGGCAAGCTTACCGTGCTGTCCGCTCTCGGCCAGCCGCTGCGCGCCGAGATCGAGCTGACAGCGGTCACGCCGGAAGAGGCAGCCGACCTGGCGGTCAAGCTGGCGCCGCTGGAAGCCTTCCGGGCCGCAAACATCGAATTCAATCCGGCGCTGCTGAACCTGCGCTTCGACATCGAGCAGCGCGACGGGCGCCGCTTCATCCGCGTGACGTCGGCGCAGCCGGTCAACGAGCCGTTCGTCGACATGCTGCTGGAGCTGTCCTGGGCCAACGGGCGCCTGGTGCGCGAATACACGTTCCTGCTCGACCCGGCCGACATGCGCAACGCGCAATCGCCGCAGGTTGCCGCACCGGTCGATGTCAACCGCGCCGCCGCCCAGGCTGGCGCACCCGCCGCATCCACTGCGCCCGCCGCACCGGCACCGGCACGCGAACGGCCCGCGGCGGCGGCACGCCCCGGCCAGCCGGCGCCAGCCGGGACCGGCGACGTCCGCGTCAAGCGCGGCGATACGCTGTCCGGCATCGCCATCGACGTCAAGCCGGCCGACGTGTCGCTCGACATGATGCTGGTGGCGTTGTACCGGGCCAATCCCGAGGCCTTCAGCGGCAATAACATGAACCGCCTGAAATCGGGCCGGATCCTGTCGGTGCCCGATGTGGACACCGTGCGCGCCACCGACCAGGCCGACGCGCGCCGCGTCGTCATCGCCCATGCGGCGGACTTCAACGCCTACCGCAACCGGCTGGCGGGCCAGGTGGAAGCGGCCACGCCGGCGCAGGGGCCGGCGGCGCAGCAAAGTGCCGGGGGCAAGATCACGGCCAAGGTCGAGGAGCGGCCGAACCCCGTCAACGAAGCGCAGGACCAGCTGAAACTGTCGAAAGCGGGCGAGGCTTCCGGCAAGGCCGGCCAGACCGGTGCTACCGAAGACAAGATCGCCAAGGACCAGCAGGTGGCCGATGCCGCCGCGCGCGTCAAGGAACTGGAAAAGAACGTCAGCGACCTCGAAAAGCTGATGGCGGTGAAGAGCCAGGCCGGCGTGGAAGCGCAGCAGGGCGCCGGCGTGCCGGAACTGGACAACAGCGGCGCGCCTGTCGCGGCCGCGCCGCAACCGCTGGCGCCCGCAGTCCCGGCCGCAGCGCCGGCCGCAAAACCCGCCGCCAAGCCCGCGGCACTGCCTCCGGCGATCGCGCCGGCGAGCGAGCCCGGCATCATGGATGCCATCAAGGACAACATGGCCGCCCTCGGTATCGCACTGGCGGCGATCCTCGGCGGCACGGCACTGATCCTGGCGCGCCGCCGCAAGGCCGGCGCCAAGGTCGTGCAGCAGAAAGCACCGGTGGCCGCACCGGTGGCGGAGCCGGCCGGGCAGTCGCTGTTTGCCGAGGCCGGCGGCCAGAGCGTGGATACCAGCAACAGCGTGTTCAATTCGAATTTCGCGCCGTCCGCCAGCCAGCTCGACATGAACGAAGTCGATCCGGTGGCCGAGGCCGACGTCTACATCGCCTATGGCCGCGATGCGCAGGCCGAGGAGATCCTGAAGGAAGCGCTGCGCACCCATCCGGACCGGCATGCGGTGCGGCTGAAGCTGATGGAGATCTACGCGAACCGCAAGGACCTGCTCGCGCTCGAGGTACAGGCCAATGAGCTGTATGCATTGACCAAGGGGCACGGCGACGAGTGGGCGCAGGCCGCCGCGCTAGGCCGTTCGGTCGATCCGGGCAATCCGCTGTACGGCGCAGCGGGAGGTGCAGGGCCGCTGGCCGCCACCGCCGCCGCGGCAGGCGCCGCCGCGCTGGCCGCCGATGCGATCCATTCGCCGGCGCACTCGTCCGATTTTGCCGCGGCGCTGGACGATGCCGCGCGCGCCCGCGCCGCCGAGCCCGCACCGCACGAAGGCCTGGATCTCGACCTGAGCCAGGAACCGGCCCCGGAAGCGGCCGTCAACGCGCTCGACTTCGATTTCGCCGATACGCCGGCACCGGCGCCGGCGGCCGAAGATCGCCTGGCGGACTTCGATTTCAGCGACGCCACCGCGCAGCCGGACGCGCCGGCAGCCGAACCGCCCGCCACGCCGGTACCGCCGAAGGTGAGCGACGCGGGCGATGCGGAACACTATCTCGACTTCGACCTGGGCGGCCTGGACTTCGAGCCGACGCCGCAGGAAGCCGACAGGGCGGCCGCAGCCAGGAGCGCGCAGGCGCCGGCCGACCCGTCCGACCTGGCATTCGACGTGCCGGCCCAGCCCGCACCCGCACCTGCATCTGCTCCTTCCGCGGCCGAGCCGGATTTCGACTTCGACCTGCCGCCGGACGACAAGGCCGCGACTGGCGCGGCCGCGCCGGGTGCCGACCCATTGGCCGAGCTGGACCTGATGGACTTCGACGTGCCGCCGCCATCGTCGGCTCCGGTGGCCGCCGATCCGGCACCTGCGCTGGACAAGGAACCGGACCTGGGCTTGCCGGACCTGTCCGAACCGCCGGCCGCGGCCCCGCCGCCACCGGAATTCGACCTGTCGGGCATCGACCTGGACCTGGACGAAACGGCCACGCCGCAAGACGGCGCGGCTGGCGTGCCGGCAGCGCTGACGCCGCAGCAGATGGAAATGGATACCAAGCTCGACCTGGCAGTTGCCTACCAGGAGATCGGCGACAAGGAAGGCGCCCGCGAGCTGCTCGACGAAGTGCTGCGTGGCGGCAGCAGCGAACAGGTGGCGCGCGCCAACCAGATGCTGGCGCAGCTGGGTTGATGCGGCGGGCCGGTTACAGCGGAGTCGGCGCGGCGGAGAGGCCGGGTTCGCTGCCTTGCCCGCTACCTCGACCGCTGCCTTGACCGCTATAATGCCCGCTCTTTCATCACGATCGGGTTGGCATTGAAACGCATCGCACTGGGCGTCCAGTATAACGGCGCCGATTGGCAGGGATACCAGGTCCAGCCGCATGGCCAGACCGTGCAGGACAAGCTCGAGGCGGCGATCGAACGCTTCGCGTGCGTCCGCATCGGCACCACCTGCGCCGGCCGCACGGATGCGGGCGTGCATGCGCTGGGGCAGGTGGTGCATTTCGATACCGACCTGCAGCGCGAACCCCATGCGTGGGTACGCGGCATCAATGCCTTCCTGCCCGATTCGATCGGCGTGCGCTGGGCCATGCCGCTGCACGAGGTGATTCCCTATGGCGATGCCGAATTCCAGCCCGAGCTCGATTTCCATGCGCGCTTCTCGGCACGCTCGCGTACCTATCATTACCTGCTGTACAACAACGCGGTGCGCGCGCCGCTGCTGTCCGGCCGTGCCGGCTTCTCGCACCGGCCGCTGGACGTGGAGCGGATGCGCGCCGCCGTCCGCCCGCTGCTGGGCCGGCACGACTTTTCGGCGTTCCGCGCCGCCGGATGCCAGGCCAAGACCCCGGTCAAGGAGATGTACGAGATCGGCATCGAGCGGCACGGCGACATGATCCTGTTCACGCTGCGGGCCAGCGCGTTCCTGCACCACATGGTGCGCAACCTGGTCGGTTCGCTGGTCTACGTGGGGCAGGGCCGGGAAAACACCGACTGGCTGGGAGAACTGCTGGAAGGGCGCAACCGCACGCTGGCCGCGCCCACCTTCATGCCGGACGGCCTGTACCTGGCGCAGATCGAATACGACAGCAAGTGGGGCCTGCCGCAGGAATCCCCGCGCATCCTCCCCGCCTTTTAAAAGGGAAAACCCATGCACCGTACCCGCATCAAGATCTGCGGCCTGACCCGCGAAGAAGACGTGGCCGCCGCCGTGGCCGCCGGGGCCGATGCGATCGGCTTCGTGTTCTACCCGAAGAGCCCGCGCTACGTGACGCCGCAACGCGCGGCCGAACTGATCGCGGCCCTGCCGCCGTTCGTTACGGCCGTCGGGCTGTTCGTCAATGCGTCGGCTGAAGAGGTGGCGGAGATCGTGCGCGTGGCGCCGGTCGGCCTGCTGCAGTTCCATGGCGATGAAACGGCCGGGCAATGCGCGCTGGCCGCTGCGGCCGCCAACCGGCCGTTCGTGCGGGCCTTCCGGGTAAAACCGTCCACGACCGGTACCGAGCTGCTAGAATACGACGCACATAGCCGCGCCTCCTCGTCCCTGTTCAACGGAGTGCTGCTCGACACGTTTGTCGATGCCTATGGCGGCGCAGGAAAGGTTTTCGATTGGTCTGTCATTCCAAAAGAACTCGCGCATCGGGCCGTTTTGAGTGGTGGCTTGAGCGTGCAAAATGCGACTGGCGCGGTGGCGCAGGTTCGCCCCTGGGCGGTTGACGTCAGTTCCGGCGTCGAAGCCGCCAAGGGGATCAAGGATGCCGGCCTGATCGCGCAATTCATTGCCGCGGTCAGGGCCGGCGATGCAACCCCCGGGAACGGCGTGCAGGTTCGTACTGATTGAAGCGTACGGCAGCGGCGTTCCCGTTTTCAGAGAACGCCCCATGAATTCCCCATCCGAACTCGCTGCACCGCTGTTCCACGCCACCGATTACCAGCTGCCCGACAGCACCGGCCACTTCGGCCCGTATGGCGGCTCCTTCGTCGCCGAAACGCTGACCTATGCGCTGGCCGAGCTGAACGAGGCCTATGCCCGCTACAGCCAGGATCCCGCATTCCTCGAAGAATTCCGCTACGAGCTGAAGCACTTCGTCGGCCGGCCATCGCCGATCTACCACGCCAAGCGCTGGTCGGAGATCGCCGGCGGCGCGCAGATCTACTTCAAGCGCGAAGACCTGAACCACACCGGCGCGCACAAGATCAACAACGTGATCGGCCAGGCATTGCTGGCCAAGCGCATGGGCAAGCCTCGCATCATCGCCGAGACCGGCGCCGGCCAGCATGGCGTGGCCACTGCCACGATCTGCGCCCGCTTCGGCCTCGAGTGCGTCGTCTACATGGGTTCGGAGGACGTCAAGCGCCAGGCCCAGAACGTCTACCGGATGAAGCTGCTGGGCGCGACCGTCGTGCCGGTCGAATCCGGATCGAAGACGCTGAAGGATGCGCTGAACGAAGCGATGCGCGACTGGGTCACCAACATCGAAAACACCTTCTACATCATCGGCACGGTGGCCGGTCCGCATCCGTATCCGATGCTGGTGCGCGACTTCCAGTCCGTGATCGGCGAAGAGTGCCTGGTGCAGATGCCGGAGATGACGGGCCGCCAGCCCGACTACGTGCTGGCCTGCATCGGCGGCGGCTCGAACGCGATGGGCATCTTCTACCCGTACATCGACCAGAAGGAAACGCAGCTGATCGGCGTGGAAGCGGCCGGCGAAGGCCTCGACACGAGCAAGCACGCGGCCTCGCTGACGAAGGGCTACCCGGGCGTCCTGCATGGCAACCGCACCTACCTGCTGCAGAGCGACGATGGCCAGATCATCGAAACGCACTCGGTTTCCGCCGGCCTCGACTACCCGGGCGTGGGCCCCGAGCATGCGTGGCTGAAGGATTCCGGGCGCGCGCAATATGTCTCCATCACCGACGAGGAAGCGCTGCAGGCCTTCCATGACTGCTGCCACATCGAAGGCATCATTCCCGCGCTGGAATCGTCGCACGCGCTGGCCTACGCCGCCAAGCTGGCCGCCACCCTGCCGAAGGACAAGATCGTGCTGGCCAACCTGTCCGGCCGCGGCGACAAGGACATGCACACCGTGGCCGAGCGGATGGGCATGAACTTCAGCTGATTGTTGCTCAAAACCGGGGTCTGACCCCGGCGTCGAGAAATATTGCTGAAATTCGGGGTCAGGAAAGAGTGATCGCTTGCAAGCGATCACCGCTCCACAGGCGCGGAGCATGCTCCACGAAACCCCTGCTGCGCTCCCATACTTAAGAAACATTTGCCGAGAATAATATGTCCCGTATCGCCCAGACGTTCGCCGCGCTGAAAGCGCAAAACAAGACCGGTCTCGTGACCTTCATCACCGCCGGCGATCCGTCGCCGGCATCGACGGTGCCGCTGCTGCATGCCCTCGTGGCGGGCGGTGCCGACGTGCTGGAACTCGGCGTGCCGTTTTCCGACCCGATGGCCGAAGGCCCCGTCATCCAGCGTGCCTGCGAGCGCGCACTGGTGCACGGCGTCGGCATCCGCCACGTGTTCGACTATGTGCGCGAATTCCGCAAAACCAACCAGCACACGCCTGTCGTGCTGATGGGGTACGCCAACCCGATCGAACGCATCGGCGTCGATGCCTTTGTCGAGCAATCCCGGGAAGTCGGTGCCGACGGCGCCATCGTCGTCGACTACCCGCCCGAGGAGTGCGAGGCATTTGCCGCAAAAATGCGTGCCGCCGGTCTCGACCTGATCTTCCTGCTTGCGCCGACCTCGACCGAAGCGCGCATCGCCCAGGTCGCCAAGGTGGGCAGCGGTTTTTCCTACTATGTGTCGCTGAAGGGCGTGACCGGCGCCGGCCACATCGATACCGCCCAGGTGGCCGAGCGGATCGCCGAGATCCGCCGGCACGTCAGCCTGCCGATCGGCGTCGGCTTCGGCATTCGCGATGCCGCCACCGCGAAGGCGCTGGCCGGCGTGGCCGATGCCGTCGTCATCGGCAGCCGGATCATCCAGGAAATCGAGGCCTCCGAGCCCGAGCAGGCGCCCGCCGCCGTGCAGGCTTTCGTTGCCGGCATCCGCCAGGCGCTCGACGCGTAAATCCAGGCGCTCGACGCGTAAATCCAGGCGCTCGACGCGTAAATCTCACGGCCGAGCCCGTGTCCTCGTGCCTGGCACCGTGACACGGACTGATGCGTAAATCTCATGGTCGAGCCCGTGTCCTCGTGCCTGGCACCGGGACACGGACTGATGCGTAAATCTCATGGTCGAGTCCGTGTCACCGTGCCTGGCACCGGGACACGGACTGATGCGTAAATCTCACGGTCGAGCCCGTGTCACCGTGCCTGGCACCGGGACACGGGCTCGGCCATTGCCTTTCCAGGCCGCCTGGAATCTCACGTTCGTTCGCAAAATTGTCAATTTTGAATGTTCGACACGACAGGCGGAAACGGCTACACTTCGCCCCTCAGTTAGAGCAACAGGAGAAAATATGAGCTGGTTGGAAAAACTGCTTCCCCCCCGCATCCAGCGCTCGGAAGCTGCCGCTCGCAAGACGATGCCGGAAGGCCTGTGGGTCAAGTGCCCCTCCTGCGAGGCGGTCCTGTACCGTACCGATCTCGAGTCGAACCTGCATGTCTGCCCGAAGTGCGATCACCACATGCGCATCCGCGCCCGCGAGCGCCTCGATGCGCTGCTCGACGCCGGCGGCCGCTACGAGATCGGCCAGGAAACGCTGCCGGTCGATTCGCTGAAGTTCAAGGACAGCAAGAAATACCCGGATCGCCTGAAGCAGGCGATGGAAGCTACCGGCGAGACCGATGCGATGGTGTGCCTGGGCGGTTCGATCATGAGCCTGCCGGTCGTCGTCGCCTGCTTCGAATTCGAATTCATGGGCGGCTCGATGGGCTCCGTGGTCGGCGAACGCTTCGCCCGCGCGGCCCAGGTCGCGCTGGAACAGAAGGTGCCGTTCATCTGCATCACCGCCACCGGCGGGGCGCGGATGCAGGAGGGCCTGCTGTCGCTGATGCAAATGGCCAAGACGACGTCGATGCTGACCAAGCTGTCCGAGAAGAAGCTGCCGTTCATCAGCGTGCTGACCGACCCGACGATGGGCGGCGTGTCCGCCTCGTTCGCCTTCATGGGCGATGTGGTGATGGCCGAGCCGAAGGCGCTGATCGGCTTTGCCGGCCCGCGCGTGATCGAGAACACGGTGCGCGAAAAGCTGCCGGAAGGCTTCCAGCGCAGCGAATTCCTGCTGACCAAGGGCGCGATCGACATGATCGTCGACCGCCGCAAGATGCGCGAGGAAATCGCGCGCCTGCTGGCGCTGCTGCAGAACCAGGCGGTGGAAGTTCTCGCTTGATCGTGCTGGCATGACCGGCCCGAAGTAAGGCCACCGCAGCGCGGCACGACGGGGCCGGGTCCGCAGGGACCCGGCCCCGTTTCACGTGGTGCGATAGAATCACGTCTTTGCGCTCAATCCCCCGCTTCTTCCCCAACTGACATGCCCACCCCGACCACCCTGCCAGAATGGCTCGCGCTGCTGGAATCGCGCCACGCCGAAACCGTCATCAACATGGGCCTCGACCGCGTGCGCGCCGTCAAGGAACGCCTGCAACTGCAGTTCACCTGCCCGGTGATCATGGTCGCCGGCACCAACGGCAAGGGGTCCACGTGCGCGATGCTGGAATCGATCCTGCTGCGCGCCGGCTACCGGGTCGGGCTGTACATCAAGCCGCACTTCCTCGACTTTAACGAGCGCGCCCGCGTCAATGGCGATCTGGCCTCCGACGCCATGCTGGTCGAGGCATTCGATGCCGTCGAGGCCGTACGCGGCGACACGCCGCTGACCTATTTCGAGTTCACCACCCTGGCGATCATGCACCTGATGAGCAAGTCGGCGCTCGACGTGGCGATTCTCGAGGTGGGCCTGGGCGGGCGGCTCGATGCCGTCAACGTGATCGATGCCGATGTCGCCATCGTCACCAGTGTCGACATCGACCACGTCGACTACCTGGGCGGCACGCGCGAGCAGATCGGTTTTGAGAAGGCCGGCATTTTCCGCCCCGGCAAAGCAGCGATCTGCAGCGACCCGGTGCCGCCGCAGGCCCTGATCGACCATGCCGGCGCGATCGGTGCCGACCTGTGGCTGATGGGCCGCGACTTCAACTATGCCGGCGACAAGCAGCAGTGGAACTATGGCGGCCGCGGCCAGCGCCGCAACGCGCTGGCTTACCCGAGCCTGCGCGGCGCCAACCAGCTGCTGAACGCGTCGGCCGCGCTGGCTGCGCTCGAGGTGCTGAAAAACGAGCTGCCGGTCGGCGCGCAGGAAGTGCGGCATGGCCTCGTCACCGTCGAACTGCCGGGCCGTTTCCAGGTGCTGCCGGGCCGCCCCACCGTGATCCTCGATGTTGCACACAACCCACATGCGGCCTCGGCGCTGAACCAGAACCTGGGCAATATGGGTTATCACCCGTACACGTTCGCCGTGTTCGGTTCGATGCACGACAAGGATATCGATGGCGCCATCAAGGCGATCGGCGGTTCGATCGATCACTGGTGCCTGGCCACGCTGCCGTCGCCGCGCGCGGCCAGCGCATCGGAACTTGCCGCGAAAGTGCAGGGTACCGTGCCGGATCCCCATGAAAAAACCGTCCAGGTGTTCGATACTCCGGCACAAGCTTTTGCAAATGCAATGAGCCGGGCGGGCGAGAATGATAGAATTGTGGTCTTTGGCTCGTTCCTGACGGTGGCTGGCGTCATGGCCGCCCGAAAATCCTCCCTTCATTGAAATCACGCATGGGCTTGTTCTCGAAATTCGGCAAAAACAAGCAGCAGTCCCCAGAAGACAGCGGCTACTACCGCGCCGCGGATGACCGCGCGATCACCGAGCGGGCTCGCTCCAAGCGCGCCTCGTCGGCCGACGCCGGCGCAGGTGCGACCCGCGGCCGCGGCCGCAAGGATGCGCCCGATCCCGTCCTGCCCGAGAAAAAGCGCGCACGCCGCCGCCTGGTCGGCGCGATCGCGCTGGCGCTGGCCGTGGCGATCGGCTTGCCGATGGTGCTCGACTCCGAACCGAAGCCGCTGGCAAACGATATCGCCATCCAGATTCCGCCGCGCGACAAGCCGGAAGCTGCCCAGCCGGCCGGGAACAAGGAAGACAGCGAGCCGCACAGCGCAACGGACAATGAGCAGGCCGTCGACAGCAAGACCGCGCAAGCGGAGGCTCTCGACCAGAGCGAGGAAATCGTCGAACCCGAAGACAATACGCCGGTGGTTGCCGCGCCGCCGCGCCCGCTGCCCGACCTGGTGAAACCGCAACCGGCGAAGGTGGCCAAGGTGGAGCCGAAGCCGGAACCGAAACACGAGGCAAAGCCGGAGCCGAAGCACGAGCCGAAAGTGGCGGGCTGGGACGAGCCGAAGCCGGAGCCGAAGAAGCTTGCCGAGGCCCGGCCGGAGCCGAAGAAGCCTGAACACAAGGTGGAAACGAAGCCGGAGCCGAAGCAGGAAGCGAAACCGGCACCGAAAACCGATGACGCGGCGCGCGCATTGGCGCTGCTCGAAGGCAAGGCAGCGCCGGCGGCGACGCCGGCCGACAGCGGCCGCTATGTCATCCAGGTGGCGGCACTGGCCGCCCGCGACAAGGTCGAGGAATTGCAGGGCAAGCTGCGCGATGCCGGCATCCGGTCGTTTACGCAGAAGTCGCCGTCCGGCGAACTGACGCGCGTGAAGGTCGGACCGTTCGGCAGCCGCGAAGAAGCGGAAAAGGCCAAGGCGAAGCTGCAGAAGATCGGCCTGTCGGGCAGCCTGAGCCCGGCCTGACGCGCTGCCGGAACCGCGTGACTCGTTCGTTTAGCCAATGCCCGCGTTGACCATCTTCGATTACCTGGTGCTGTTCGTGCTGATCACATCCATCATCGTCAGCACGCTGCGCGGCCTGGTCAGGGAAATGCTGTCCCTGCTGGGCTGGATCGTGGCCTTCGTGGTGGCCAATGCCTACAGCGCGGAACTGGCGGCGCTGCTGCCGGACGCGATTCCGGGCGAGGTCGTACGGCTGATCGTCGCGTTCCTGGCACTGTTCATTGGCGTGCGCATCCTGATGGGCTTGCTGTCGATGGCCTTGTCGGCATTGGTCGAGGCTGGCGGCATGTCGCTGGCGGACCGCGGGCTGGGCGGCCTGTTCGGCCTGGGACGCGGACTTGTAATCGTGCTGGCGGGCGTCATATTGTGCGGGATGACGTCGATCCCGCAACAGGATTTCTGGCGGGAGGCACTGTTCTCCCCCATCGCGGAAACGGGCGTGCGCACCGTGAAACCGTTCCTTCCCGCTGCCGTTGCGCAGCACGTGCAATTTTAGAATTTCTACCATCAAGCAGCACCCTGTTCAGGAGCACAATATGTGTGGCATTGTCGGCGTCGTCTCCCATCAACCTGTCAACCAGCTGCTGTATGACGCGCTGCTGCTGTTGCAGCACCGCGGCCAGGATGCGGCCGGTATCGCAACGAATCACAGCAGCATGTTCTCGATGCACAAGGCGAACGGCCTCGTCCGAGACGTGTTCCGCACCCGGAACATGCGTTCGCTGATGGGTAATTCGGGCATCGGCCACTGCCGCTACCCGACGGCCGGTTCGTCGTCGGAAGAGGAAGCGCAGCCGTTCTACGTCAACGCGCCGTTCGGCATCACGCTGGCGCACAACGGCAACCTGACCAACTGGGAACAGCTCAAGACCGAGATGTTCAAGAACGACCGCCGCCATATCAACACGGACTCCGATTCCGAAGTGCTGCTGAACGTGCTGGCCCACGAGATCATGCGCGCCACCACCGGCTATTCGCTGGATGCGGGCACGCTGTTCGACGCGGTCACGGTACTGATCCGCCGCGTGCAGGGCGGTTACGCGGCCGTGGCGCAGATCGCCGATGTCGGCCTGCTGGGCTTCCGCGATCCGCATGGTATCCGCCCGCTGTGCCTTGGCATCGTCGAAACGGAAAGCGGCACCGAGTACATGCTGGCTTCCGAGTCGGTGGCCCTGGAAGGCGCCGGCTTCCGGTTCGTGCGCGATGTGCTGCCGGGTGAAGCCGTGTTCATCGATGCAGACCACAAGCTGCACAGCCGCGTCTGCGCCGACAATCCGTCGCTGAACCCGTGCGTATTCGAATACGTGTACCTGGCGCGCCCCGATTCCGTGATCGACGGCGCCTCCGTCTACAGCACGCGCCTGAAAATGGGCGAATACCTGGCCGAGAAGATCAAGCGCGAAGGCCTGGCGGACGACATCGACGTCGTCATGCCGATCCCCGATTCGTCGCGCCCGGCCGCCATCCAGCTGGCACTGCGCCTCGGCAAGGAATACCGCGAAGGCTTCATCAAGAACCGCTACATCGGCCGCACGTTCATCATGCCGGGCCAGGCGCTGCGCAAGAAATCGGTGCGCCAGAAGCTGAACGCGATCGGCGACGAGTTCAAGGGCAAGAACGTGCTGCTGGTCGACGACTCGATCGTGCGCGGCACCACCAGCCGTGAAATCGTGCAGATGGCGCGCGACTCCGGCGCCAAGAAGGTGATCTTCGCCTCCGCAGCGCCGCCGGTGCTGTACCCGAACGTGTACGGCATCGACATGCCCACGCGCGACGAGCTGATCGCACATGGCCGCACCGTCGACGAGGTGTGCAAGGAAATCACCGCCGACGCATTGGTATACCAGGACCTCGACGACCTGAAGAAAGCGATCTCGGACGTCAATCCTGCGCTGACCAGTTTCGAAGCCTCGTGCTTCGACGGCAAGTACATCACCGGCGACGTGTCGGCCGATTACCTCGACCGCATCGAGCACGCGCGCCATAACCCGAAGGCAAAAGCCGAAGACACCGTGCGCACGCAGCTGAACCTGAACGCTGCGACCACCGAAGCTTGAATACCAAGGGCCCCTCGCGGGGCCTTTTTTACGCGACTATTTCCGGCAACCGGGGTCAGACCCCGCTTCCTGGAAACATTTCAACCGGGTCTGGCCGGATCGGCGGACCGCCCATATCGGGCAATCTCTCGCTACCACATGAACGACAAGAAAAACTACGGCTTCACCACCACGATCCTGCATGGCGACCGCCAGAAGACCATCGAACAGGGCTCGCTGCACAAGCCCGTCCATACCTCGGTTGCATTCGGCTATACCGACGCGCGCCAGCTGGCTTCGGTGTTCCAGGGCCGCGAGCCGGGCTTCCGCTACGGCCGCCAGGGCAATCCGACCGTCTCCGCACTGGAGGAAAAGGTCAACAAGATGGAAGCCGGCGTCGCCACGCTGTGCTTTGCCACCGGCATGGCGGCGATCGGCGCCGTGTTCCAGGCGCTGCTGCGGGCCGGCGACCATGTCGTGTCGTCGTCTTTCCTGTTCGGTAACACCAATTCGCTGTGGCAGACGGTGGCGGGGCAGGGCGTCGGCGTCGATTTCGTCGACGCAACCGATGTTGCCAATGTCGAAAGCGCCCTGCAGGAGAACACGCGCATCGTCTTCGTCGAGACCATTGCCAATCCGCGCACGCAGATCGCCGACCTGGAGCGGATTGGCGCGCTGTGCGCCGCAAGGGGCATCCTTTACATCGTCGACAACACGATGACGACGCCTTACCTGTTCCGTCCGAAAACGGTCGGTGCGGGCCTGGTCGTCAACTCGCTGACGAAATCGATCGCCGGCCACGGCAACGCGCTGGGCGGCAGCCTCACCGATACCGGCGCCTATGACTGGAGCCGCTTCCCGAACATCTTCGAGAACTACAAGAAAGCTGCTCCGGCGATGTGGGGCATCACCCAGGTGCGCGCCAAGGGCCTGCGCGATTTCGGCGCCTCGCTGGGGCCGGAAGCCGCGCACCACATCGCGGTGGGCGCCGAAACGCTGGCGCTGCGCATGGAGCGCACCTGCGCCAATGCGAAAGCGCTGGCCGAGATGCTGGCCGCCGATCCACGCGTGGCCGCCGTGCACTATCCGGGCTTGCCGTCGCACCCGCAGCACGGCATTGCCACCGATCTGTTCAAGGCTTATGGCTCGCTGTTCAGCTTTGAACTGCAGGATGGCATCGACTGCTTCGATTACCTGAACCGCCTGAAAATCGCCGTCCCGGCATCCAACCTGGGCGATACCCGCACGCTGGTGATCCCGGTCGCGCACACGATCTTCTACGAGATGGGTGCCGAGCGGCGCGCCTCGATGGGCATCGCCGAATCGCTGATCCGCGTATCGGTCGGCATCGAGGATACGGCTGACCTGGTCGATGATTTCCGGCTGGCGCTGGACGCTTGAAGAATGGACGCGTGAAGAATGGACGCGTGAAGAATGGACGCGTGACGAATGGACGCGTGAAGAATGGACGCGTGACGAATGGACGCGTGAAGAATGCACGCGTGACGCGTGGCCGTGCGATGAATGGAAGCGTGATGACTGGAAGCGTGATACTGGAAGCGTGATGTAGCGCGACCGGTAACATGCGGTCGATCCCGATGGATCATCGGGATCGACCGGCACGCCACCGATGCACTGTCAGTGCCAGGTGCGCAGCAGCCCGACGGCCAGGCCTTCCAGTGCGAACTCGTCCTCCGGCGTCACGGTGATCACCTTGAAGTCGGGGTTTTCCGGCAGCAGTTCGATGGTGGAGCCGGTGCGGCGGTAGCGCTTCACGGTGACTTCACTGCCGATGCGGGCCACCACGATCTGGCCGTTCTTCGCACTGTCCACCTTCTTCACGGCCAGCAGGTCGCCATCCATGATGCCGACATCGCGCATCGATTCGCCACGCACCTTCAGCAGGAAATCGGGCTTTGCGGAAAATAGCGCAGGGTCGACGTTGTAGGTCTTTTCCAGGTTTTCCTGCGCCAGGATCGGCGAACCGGCCGCCACGCGGCCGATCAGTGGCAACTGCATCAGCAGTGCTGCCGGTACCTGCGGCAGGGAGTCGAAGCCCGACTGCGAAGGGGTAGCCGACGCCGGTGCGGAGCGCGACGCATGCTGGCCCAGCAGCCGGATGCCGCGCGACGTGCCGGCGGTGATTTCGATCGCGCCCTTGCGCGCGAGCGCCTTCAGGTGCTCTTCGGCCGCATTGGCCGACTTGAAACCCAGCTCGGCGGCGATTTCCGCGCGGGTGGGCGGGAAGCCGGTGGACTCGATGGCATCCCTGATCAGGTTGAGAATTTGTTCCTGCCTAGCGGTGAGCTTGATCATGATGCGAAATAGCCGTGAAATTAGCTGTGTATATAGACAGTCTGTATTTTTGTACAGTGCCAGCGCGAATGCAAGGGAAAACACCTGTCGGGAGCGAAATATTTCCCGGAAAATGGGGACGGACCCCATTTTCCGGGAAATATTTCCGGGGAACAGGCCGGTGCGGCTTTCCGGCCCATTTTTTTTCTCGCGAGGTGGCGGCCAGGCGCGAGGCTGCAACGGCGGGGCGGAAGGCGGATTCCGGGCCCGTCCGCCCAAGGTTGCCAGCCGCCGGGCCGCTAGCCACCGCCGAAAAATCCTGCTATGCTTGCGGGCTTACCTCTTCCCACACCTGTCTTGACGCCAGGGTGGGCTATCAACAGTCCTTAAGGGAGTTTGCATGCGTCACTACGAAATCGTATTTATTGTCCATCCGGACCAAAGCGAGCAAGTGCCCGCGATGATCGAACGTTACAAAGCCAGCGTGACCTCGCGCGGCGGTAACGTGCACCGCGTGGAAGACTGGGGCCGCCGTCAAATGGCGTACTCGATCCAGAAGCTGGCCAAGGCTCACTACATCTGCCTGAACATCGAGTGCGACAACGACACTCTGGTCGAACTGGAAACCGCGTTCAAATTCAATGATGCCGTGCTGCGCCACCTGACCGTCAAGATGAAGAAAGCGGAAACCGCTCCTTCGCCGATGATGAAGTCGGTCCAGCGTGAAGACGCCGCCAAGAGCCACCGCGCTGAAGCCGCGGCCGCTCCTGCAGCAGCTGCAGCCTAAATCCGGGGAGTCTTGCTGAACGAGCTGAGGTTCACCGGCCTGATCACCGAGCGGGAAGTCATTCGTTATACCCCCGCCGGGCTGCCAATCGTGAATGCAATATTGCAGCACAGTTCGCAGCAGATCGAGGCAGGCATTGCCCGCCTGACGGAATTTGAAATCGCCGCGGTTGCCGCGGGAGAGATTTCAGGCCGTTTCAGCGGCGCGCCGCTGGGAGGCACCTACGAATTCTCGGGGTTCCTCGCCAGGAGAAGCCGCAACAGCAAGAGCCTGGTTTTTCACATCATTGATTTTCGTGCCGCCTGAGCGACACAATATTTAGATACAGGAGCCTAAAATGGCATTCGGTAAAAAGTTCGACAAAAACAAAGCCAAGCTGAAAGAAAAGCGCAAACAGCAGAACCCGCTGTTCAAGCGTAAGAAGTTCTGCCGCTTCACCGCCGCTGGCGTTGAGCAAGTTGACTACAAAGACGTCGACACCCTGAAAGATTTCATCCAGGAAAACGGCAAGATCATGCCGGCACGCCTGACCGGCACGAAGGCGCACTACCAGCGCCAAGTGGATACCGCGATCAAGCGCGCGCGCTACCTGGCCCTGCTGCCGTACACCGATCTGCACCACGCCTAATCGGCAGCAGTACAGATAGAACTGGAGAACATTATGCAAATCATTCTGCTGGAAAAAGTTATCAACGTCGGCAACCTGGGCGACGTGGTGAAGGTCAAGGACGGCTACGCACGTAACTTCCTGATCCCGCAAAAACTGGCACGCCGCGCCACCTCGTCGGCTGTGGCCGAGTTCGAGACCAAGCGCGCCGAGCTGGAAAAAGCTGCTGCTGAAAAGCTGGCTGCTGCACAAGGCCAGGGCGAAAAGCTGAACGGCATGACCGTGACCGTGTCGCAGAAGGCCGGCGTCGATGGCCGCCTGTTCGGCTCCGTCACCAACTTCGACATCGCCGAAGCGCTGTCGAAGGCTGGTTTCCCGGTCGAGAAAGCTGCCGTGCGCCTGCCGAACGGCCCGCTGAAAACCACTGGCGAGCACCCGGTGTCGGTTTCCCTGCACACGGACGTGGTGGTCGATGTGACCGTCGCCGTCGTGGGCGAAGCTGCTTAATTACCGGGATCTTTTCCTCGGTAAGACAGTCGTACATATAAAGAAGCCGGGTTCGCCCGGCTTTTTTATTGCCGGCTCTAAGCCGAGCCCACAAGCTGAGCCCATAGCCGAGCCCATGAGCCGGGCCGATAAGCCGGCCGTGGCGCGGAACTGCGCTTGAACCATGCGCGCTCCTTGTGCTTCCGCCGTCGCCGGCGCTGCCGCATGAAGGGCGACAAGCCCGCCATTTGACTGCTATAACAGACAGGTAGAGCGACGATGCACGGACGCTGCGAGGCTGTCGCAAAAGCTGCCCGCAGGGCAGCGATCTTGCCAACCATTATGAACTTTGGCCTGCTTATGCAGGTATAATGCGCGCCATGAATGCCCCATCCGACCCGCAAGTCGATTCCCTCCGTATCCCGCCCCATTCCATCGAAGCCGAGCAGTCGGTGATCGGCGGTTTATTGCGCGATAACGCCGCATGGGACCGCATCGCCGACTTCATGCACGCGGAGGATTTCTACCGTTACGACCATCGGATCATCTTCGAACAGATGATCCGCCTGATCAATGGCGGCAAGCCGGCCGACGTGATCACCGTGTTCGAAGCGCTGACGATGCTGGGCAAGGCCGATGAAGTGGGCGGCCTGCAATACCTGAATGCGATGGCGCAAAACACGCCATCGGCAGCGAACATCCGCCGATATGCCGAGATCGTGCGCGACCGCGGCGTGCTGCGCAAGCTGATCACGGTGGCCGACGAAATTTCCGGCAATGCGTTCAGCCCGCAGGGCAAGGAAGTCAAGCAGATGCTCGACGAAGCGGAATCGAAGATTTTCGCGATTGCCGAGCAGGGTTCGCGTGGCTCGGCCGGCTGGACCGCCGTGCAGCCGCTGCTGACCCAGGTGGTCGAACGCATCGACGAACTGTACAGCCGCGACAGCGGCAGCGAGATCACCGGCGTACCGACCGGCTTCGCCGACCTGGACAAGATGACGTCCGGCCTGCAGCCCGGCGACCTGGTCATCGTGGCCGGCCGCCCATCGATGGGCAAGACGGCATTCTCCGTCAATATCGGCGAGAACGTCGCGATCGAAGCGGGCCTGCCCGTGGCCGTCTTCTCGATGGAGATGGGCGGCGCGCAGCTGGCGATGCGTATGCTGGGCTCCGTTGGCCAGCTCGACCAGCATCGCCTGCGTACCGGCAAGCTGAACGACGAAGACTGGCCGCGCCTGACGCACGCGATCCAGAAAATGAATGAAGCCCAGCTGTACATCGACGAAACGCCGGCGCTCAATCCGATCGAGATGCGCGCGCGCGCGCGCCGCCTGGCCCGCCAGTGTGGCAAGCTGGGTTTGATTATCGTCGACTACCTGCAGCTGATGACGGGCTCGCAGCAAGGCGACAACCGCGCCGCCGAGATTTCCGAGATCTCGCGTTCGCTGAAGGGCCTGGCGAAGGAACTGCATTGCCCGGTGATCGCGCTGTCGCAGCTGAACCGGTCGCTGGAACAGCGGCCCAACAAGCGTCCCGTGATGTCCGACCTGCGCGAATCGGGCGCTATCGAACAGGATGCGGACGTCATCATCTTCCTGTACCGCGACGAGGTCTACAACCCCGACTCGCCGGACAAGGGTACCGCCGAGATCATCATCGGCAAGCAGCGTAACGGCCCGATCGGCGCGATCCGCCTTACCTGGATGGGCATGTACACCAAGTTCGGCAACTACACCGGTAATCTGTCGATCTACCAGGGCGATTGATATACCAAGAGGGGCCGTATAGAGCAACGGCCCTGGCAGCACCCCCGAATCAACCAACGGAGAATAAAATGTTTGGACGCCTGATGCCCACCGAGGGCAAATTCTTTGACCTGTTCAACCAGCATGCTGAACTGTGCGTCAAGGGCGCGAAAGAAATGCTGGCCCTGATGACCAATTTCGATGACCTGGAAAACCGCGTACACGCGATCGAAAGCATCGAGAAACAGGCCGACAAGATCACCTACACCACGGTGGACCTGCTGCACAAGACGTTCATCACGCCGATCGACCGGGACGACATCCACAAGCTGATCACCAAGATGGACGACATCCTGGACATGATGGAAGACGCCGGGCAGACCGTGTCGCTGTACGACCTGCACGCCGTCACGCCGGAAGCCAAGCGCCTTGCCGAACTGGTGCTGGCCTGCTGCGAGAAGGTCAAGGAAGCGGTTGCCCTGCTGTCGAACATGGACAATGCCCGCGACATCGTCGGCATCTGCGAGGAAATCGACCGCCTGGAATCGGATGCCGACCACGTGATGCGCGCCGCCATGTCCAAGCTGTTCCGCGACGAGCCGGACGTGCGCAACCTGATCAAGATGAAGGCGATCTACGAGATCCTGGAAACCGTGACCGACCGCTGCGAAGACGTGGCCAACATCATCGAAGGCATCATCGTCGAGAACGCGTAAGCGTCCGCACGGTAAAACAACAACATGCAGACCTTAGAAATCAGCATTTACGCGCTGGGGCTCCTGATCGCCCTGGCGCTGGTTTTCGACTTCATGAACGGCTTCCACGACGCCGCGAACGCGATCGCGACGGTGGTCTCGACCGGCGTCCTGAAGCCGCAGACCGCCGTGGCGATGGCCGCCTTCTTCAACTTCGTGGCGATCTTCGTCGTCGGCCTGCACGTGGCCACGACAATCGGCAAGGGCACCATCGACCCGCACGTGGTGGACCACCACGTGATCTTCGGCGCCCTGGTCGGCGCGATCGTGTGGAACGTGATCACGTGGTACTACGGCATTCCGTCGTCGTCCTCGCACGCGCTGATCGGCGGCCTGGTGGGCGCGGCAGTCGCCAAGGCCGGCACCGGCGCGCTGATCGCCAGCGGCCTGATCAAGACCGTGGTGTTCATCGTCGTGGCGCCGCTGCTGGGCTTCTTCCTCGGCACGCTGATCATGCTGATCGTGTCGTGGGTGTTCGTGAAGTCGACGCCGCGCCGTATCGACACATGGTTCCGCCGGCTGCAGCTGGCATCCGCCGCTGCCTACAGCCTGGGCCACGGCGGCAACGATGCGCAGAAAACCATGGGCATCATCTGGATGCTGCTGATCGCTTCGGGCCACGTCGCGGCCGACGCGACCGAGCCGCCCACCTGGGTGATCGTTTCGTGCTACGGCATGATCAGCTTCGGCACGCTGTTCGGCGGCTGGCGCATCGTCAAGACGATGGGCCAGAAGATCACCAAGCTGAAACCGGTCGGCGGCTTCTGCGCCGAAACGGGCGGCGCGATCACGCTGCTGATGGCCTCGTTCTGGGGCGTGCCGGTATCGACCACGCACACGATCACCGGCGCCATCGTCGGTGTCGGCTCGGCGCAGCGCCTGTCGGCCGTGCGCTGGGGCGTGGCCGGCAACATCGTCTGGGCGTGGGTCTTCACGATCCCGGCATCCGCCTTCGTGGCCGCCATCGGCTGGTGGATCGGCACCCAGATCCTGTAAGCGGGATCGAAGCAGGATCAGAGCGGGATCCAGGCAACAACAGCGCACGATAGATGCGGTAAGGAAAGGGAGCCACGGCTCCCTTTTTTGTATTCGGCTAGAATGCCGCATGTCTTCCGCTCTCGCTACCCTCTCGAAATTCAAGCCCGATAACTTCACGCTGATCCTGCTGGCCACTGTCGGTGTCGCCACGCTGCTGCCCTGCACCGGGCAGGTGGCGGTGGTGCTCGGCGACGTCACCACGTTCGTGATCGGCCTGCTGTTCTTCCTGCACGGGGCCAAGCTTTCCCGCCAGGCGGTCATCGCCGGCATCACGCACTGGCGCCTGCACTTGCTGGTGCTGTGCAGTACCTTCGTGCTGTTCCCCATCCTCGGCCTGGCGTTCAAGCCGGTGGCCCTGCAGTTCCTGACGCCCGAGCTGTACGTCGGCCTGCTGTTCCTGTGCATGCTGCCCTCCACCGTGCAGTCGTCGATCGCGCTGACCGCGATGGGGCGCGGCAATGTGCCGGCCGCGGTGTGCAGCGCCTCCGCCTCGAACTTCCTCGGCATCTTCATCACGCCGCTGCTGGTCTCGGCCTTCGTCGTGCAGGGCCATGCCGAACGCTCGACCGGCGACGCGGTGCTGGCCATCGTGCTGCAGCTGCTGGTGCCGTTCATGGCCGGCCAGCTGCTGCGGCCCGTGATCGGCACCTGGATCGATCGCCACAAGCCGCTGCTGAGATTCGTCGACCAGGGTTCGATCCTGCTGGTGATCTATACGGCGTTTTCGGCGGCGGTCAACGAAGGCCTGTGGCAAAAGCTGTCGCCCACCGTGCTCGTCACGCTGGGCATCGTCTGCTGCGTGCTGCTGGCGATCGTGCTTTCCCTGACGATGTACGCCAGCCGCAAGCTGGGCTTCTCGCCCGAAGACGAGGTGACGATCGTGTTTTGCGGATCGAAGAAAAGCCTGGCCTCCGGCGTGCCGATGGCGAAAGTGCTGTTCGCCACCTCGTCGATCGGCATGGTCATCCTGCCGATCATGCTGTTCCACCAGATACAGCTGATGGTGTGTTCCGTGCTGGCCCAGCGCTTCGCGCAACGGGCGCCGGACTGATCTTTCCATTTTCTCATATTCGGGATATATTCCCGGATATGGGAAATCACGAACATTTCGAAGCGAGGCTGGTTGCCCGGCTCGCCACGCTGCGCGAGGAGCGCGGCTGGTCGCTGGAGGATCTGGCGCAGCGCGCCGGCATCAGCCGCGCCACATTGTCGCGCCTGGAGCGGGGCGAAACCAGCCCGACGGCTGCACTGCTGGGCAAGCTGTGCGCGGCCTATGGCCTGCCGATGTCGCGCCTCATCGCCGCGGTCGAAGAGGGCGGCGCGCAACTGGTCAGGTCCGCCGAGCAGGCCGTATGGACCGACTCCGCCAGCGGTTTTACCCGGCGCATGGTGTCGCCGCCGGCGCACGGCCTGCGCGGCGAACTGATCGAAGGGCGCCTGCCGGCCGGCGCCCTGATCGACTACGATCGGCCGCCCCAGCCCGGCCTCGAGCAGCACATCTGGATGATCGACGGCCTGCTCGACTACACGCTCGATGGCGTGACGTACCGCCTGGAGCCGGGCGACTGCCTGCGCTTCCGCCTGTACGGCGCCACGCGCTTTTCCTGCCCCGGTCCCGGCGGCGCCCATTACCTGATTGCCATCTGCGAACCATGACCACGATTGCCGAACTCACAGGGGACGGCGTGCGCGCCGTGGCCACCCAGCTGGCCGACGTGCTGCACGATTGCGTGGCGCACGGCGCCAGCGTCGGCTTCCTGCCGCCTTTCACGGCCGGGGATGCGCTGCGCTTCTGGCTCGACGTGGCCGCGCAGGTCGACGCCGGCGCGCGCACGCTGTTCGTCGCCCGCGACAGCGACGGCATCGTCCGCGGCACGGTGCAGCTGGCACTCGCCACGCCGGCCAACGGCACGCACCGCGCCGAAGTGAACAAGATGCTGGTGCACTCGCGCTGCCGCCGCCTGGGGCTGGGCCGGCGGCTGCTGCAGGCGGCCGAGGCGCGCGCGCGGGCGCTGGGCCGCACGCTGCTGGTACTCGACACCTGGGTCGGCAGCGGTGCCCAGCACCTGTATGCGGGCCTGGGCTACCGCACCGCCGGCGACATCCCGCACTACGCCATCCTGTCCGGCACCACGCTCGGCGCCACCCGCGTCATGTACAAAGTGCTCGGCCCCGCCATCGACGTGGCCGCCGTGGATCCCGCCTCGGACGACGCGGTGGCGCTGATGCGCGAATTGTCCGGCGTCCTGCGCGGCATCACCGGCGACGACGGCAGCGCATCGTTCGATGCCGCGGCCTGCACCGTGTTCGCGATCGCCCGCGACGAGGCGGGCAGGGCGGTCGGCTGCGGCGCGCTGCGCCCGCTTGGCGGCGACTTCGGCGAGATCGCCGAGGTCAAGCGGATGTACGCACGGCCCGGCAGCGGCGCCGCGGTCGGTTCGGCCGTGCTGGCGTTCCTCGAGGCGCGGGCCGCCGCCCTGGGCTACCGCGGACTGTGGCTGGAGACCCGCAAGGTCAACGTGCGCGCGGTGCGTTTCTACGAACGGCAGGGCTACCTGCGCATCCCGAACTTCGGCAAATATGCCGGCAACGACGCCGCGGTCTGCTTCGGCAAGCGGCTGTAACGTGCCTGGCTGGCGGCAGAAAATCGCCCTGCTGTCCCTAAACTACGGAATACGACACGGGGCGTTGTCCAACCTTGCGCGATCGCGACCCGGATCCCGGGAGCCACAGCCAAGAGAGAGCAATAACACAACTTTCCGTGGAAAGGAACTCGCTGTAAAACGCTGTACCAAAACTACATCAGCGCCACATTATATTTTTCTAAAATTGCAGTATTGACATACCATCGCTCTTCACCGGCACATGGCGCGCGTCATGCCTGTCCTGCCCGATGCCGGCCTGCTCTGCTCGCGTCGTTCGCACGCGAGAGTCTTCCCACCCCAAAGCACAACAATACAAGGAGTAGAGGAGCGAAATGAAAAATCGAAACGTTTCCAATGCCGTGTTGGCCTTTACGGCGATGTTGACGGCGGCGCACCACAGCGCGGCCCAGGAGGCGACGCCCGAAGGGGCCAGCGACGGTCCCATCAATGCCGTCGTGGTGAAGGGGATCCGGCGCAGCCTGATCACGTCGCTCGACACGAAGCGCGAAGGCAGCGGCATTGTCGACGCCATTTCGGCGGAAGACATCGGCAAGTTCCCCGACCAGAACCTGGCCGAATCCCTGCAGCGCATCACCGGCGTGTCGATCGACCGCTCGGGTGGCGAGGGCAAGCAGGTCACCGTGCGCGGCTTCGGCCCCGACTTCAATACCGTGCTGGTTAACGGTCGCCAGGTCGCTTCCGAGAATGAAAACCGCGCCTTCAATTTCGATACCGTCTCGGCCGACCTGGTCAACAGCATCAATGTCTTCAAGACGGGCACTGCGACCCAGCAGTCGGGCGGCATCGGCTCGACCATCAACATCACCACCGCCCGGCCGCTGAGCCTGGGCGGATTCAAGGTCGCCGGCTCGGTCAAGGCGCTGCACGATGACAACAGCGGCGAAACCACGCCGGAATACTCGCTGCTCGTCAGCGACACCTTCGCCAATGGCAAGTTCGGCGCGCTGCTGGCGGTCTCGCGCAAGAAGGCCAGGACGCGCCTGAACCAGGCGCAAACCGACGGCTGGCTGCAAAACGCCGGCATCCCGGCCAGCGAACTCAATGACGGTACCGGCTTCGCGGGCAACGTTTTTTCACCGCGCAACTACGACACCAAGGTAACGTTCGAAGAGCGCACCCGCACCAACGCCAACCTGGTCCTGCAGTACAGGCCGTCCAGCAGCCTGACCCTGACGGCCGATGCGCTGTATTCCGACTTCGACATCAAGACCGATGCGACGTCCTACGGCCACTGGTTCACCGCGCCGAACGTGGAGCGTGCCCGCACCGACGCCAACGGTACCGTCACCGACCTGTACCAGGAAGTCGGCCTGGCAACGGACTTCCATGCCAAGAAATTCGACCGCCTGACCAACACCAAGTCGTTCGGCCTGCAGGCCGACTGGAAGATCTCGAACAAGCTTGGTTTCGTCTTCGATGCGTGGAAATCGGATGCGACGCGCGAGCCCAACAATGGTGGCGGCGACCAGCTGTCGCTGATCGGCTACAAGAACCGCGCGCGGTTCCAGTCCGACGCGGCCACCCTGCCCTGGGTGAGCGAATTCGCCGCGCCGGCGACCGGCCTGGTGTACGAATTCGATGCCCAGGGGCGGCCGGTCACCCATTCCGTCGCCAATTACCTCGACCCGGCCAACGCCCGCGCGCACGTGATGCTGCGCCGCGGCTGGGCCGTCGACGATGCGGTGCGCCAGTACAAGGTCGACGGACTGTGGAAAGAGGGCGGCAGCGAGGGACTGGTCTCGGCCCGGTTCGGCGTGCAGCGCTCGCAGGAAACCAAGTCGCTGACCCGTTGGGACAACGAAGGCGTCGGCATCCACTGCACCTACTGCGGCTATGCGGACACGCCGGCCATCCCGGCCGGTACCCTCAGCGTGTTCAACGCGGGCAGCGATTTCCTGAAAGGCGTCAGCGGCAGCGGCCGCACGCCGGCTTCCTGGCTGCGCCATGACGGCGAGAAGCAGTTTGCTTTCGTCGAGCAGCAGAGCGGGAAGAACTTCGACGCCGTGGTGCGCGACAACTCCTATGCGGTCGAGGAGAAGACCACTTCGGCCTACCTGGAGCTGGCGTTCCGCGGCACGCTGGCCGACAGGCCGGTGCAGATGACGGCCGGCGCGCGGCTGGAAAGCACCGATATCACCGTCTCCGGCACGCAGGGCAACATCGAGCGGCTGAACGTGCTCGATGCCACGGAGCTCAGCGCCGTGTATGGCGCCAAGTCGGCCATCAACGTCAGCAATTCGTACAAGTCGCTGCTGCCCAACTTCAGCGCGACCATGGACCTGACGGACACGCTGGTGGCGCGCGCGGCCGCCTACCGGTCGCTGACGCGGCCGCGCCTCGACGACCTGTCGCCGGCCACCAATATCGTCACGACCCGCCCCGGCACCCTGACCGCCAACGCCGGCGATCCCACGCTGAAGCCGTTCGAGTCGGATAACCTCGACCTGTCGCTGGAGTGGTACTACAAGCCGGCCAGCTACATGTCGGCCGGGTTCTTCTGGAAAAATGTCAGCAATTTCATCGTGTCCAGCAACACGACCCGGCAATTCAACACCAGCACCGGCGTGCTGACCGACCCCAGTACGGGTAACGACAAGCTCGCTGCCGATCCGGCCGATACCGCGGCGGTATTCACCCTGACCCGGCCCAGCAACGGACCATCGGCAGTGGTGCATGGCTTCGAGCTGACCGTGCAGCACACCTTCGACAATGGCTTCGGCTTCATCGTCAACGGCACGCTGGTGCGCAGCGACACCGACCTGAACCCTGGCGACGTCAACCAGAAGTTCGCGGTGACCGGCATCAGCGATTCGGCCAACGTCGTCGGTTTCTACGAACGCGGCCCGTACCAGCTCCGCCTGGCCTACAACTGGCGCGACAAGTTCCTGCAATCGCTCACCCAGCTCAACGGCGACGGCGTGACCCAGGTAGCGGCATATGGCCAGTGGGACCTGAGCGGCAGCTACGAGGTGTCGAAGAACCTGACGGTGGTGTTCGAGGCAACCAACCTGAACGAAGCGGTGGTCAAGAAATATGGCCGCTACACCAATCAGTTCCTGCTGGCGGAGGATTCCGGCCGCCGTTTCGCGCTCGGCCTGATCGCCAAGTTCTGACGTGACGGGAGGGGCGCCGGCATGCTGGCGCCCCTCCGCCTGCCACCGCTCATTACCAGCCCCTTATTGCCAACCCTGTCATCGTCAACGTCATCACAGGCAGACATGAACCAGCACATCAAACACATCGTCATCGTCGGCGGCGGCGCAGCCGGCTGGATTACCGCGGGCCGCATCGCGGCCCGGCACGCCCGCGCGGACAGCGGCATCACCGTCACCCTGGTCGAGTCGCCCACCATCGGCCCCATTGGCGTGGGCGAGGGCACCTGGCCCACCATGCGCGGCACGCTGATGAAAATGGGCATTTCGGAAACCGACTTCATGCGCGAATGCGAAGCGACCTTCAAGCAGGGCGCCAAGTTCGCGCGCTGGGTCGACGGCACCGCCGACGACTACTACTACCATCCGCTGATGCTGCCGCAAGGCTTCGGCCAGCTGGACCTGGTGCCCTACTGGCAAACGGCGTGCGCCGGCCGTTCGTATTCCGACAGCGTATGCCTGCAGGAACAGGTCTGCGAACACGGGCTGGCGCCGAAGATGATCACCACGCCCGAATACGCGTCGGTGGCCAACTACGCCTACCACCTCGACGCCGGCAAATTCGTCGGTTTCCTGACGCGCCATTGCACCGGCAAGCTGGGGGTGACGCATATCCAGGGCGACGTGACTGCCGTCAGGAGCTCGCCCGATGGCGATATCGCGGCCGTCGTCACCGCGCAGCAGGGCGAGATCGCGGGCGACCTGTTCATCGACTGCACCGGCTTTTCTTCCCTGCTGCTGGGCAAGCACCTGGGCGTGCCGTTCGTCGACCGGAACGACGTCCTGTTCATCGACAAGGCCATCGCCGCCCAAGTGCCGTACGAGCGCGAGGATGCGCCGATCGCCTCGCACACCATCTCGACCGGCCAGGCGGCCGGCTGGATCTGGGATATCGGACTGGTGAACCGGCGCGGGATCGGTTACGTGTATTCCAGCCGGCACACCAGCGACGAGCAGGCCGAGGCCGCGCTGCGCGCGTACATCGGGCCGGCGGGCAAGACAATCGGCACGCGCAGCATTCCGATCCGCTCCGGCCATCGCCAGCTGTTCTGGAAAAACAACTGCGTGGCGGTGGGCCTGGCCGCCGGCTTCCTGGAGCCGCTGGAAGCGTCGGCGCTGGTGCTGGTGGAACTGTCGGCCGATATGCTGGCCGAGCAGTTGCCCGCCACCCGCGACACCGTGGACATCGCCGCGCGGCGCTTCAACGAGACCTTCCTGTACCGCTGGGATCGGATCATCGACTTCCTGAAACTGCATTACATCCTCAGCAAGCGCACCGACAATGCGTTCTGGATCGATAACCGGGCGCCGGAAACCATTCCCGACAGCCTGAAAGACCTGATGCGGCTGTGGCGCTACCGCCCACCCGGCAACTGCGACTTCACCAGCAATAACGAGGTGTTCCCGGCCGCCAGTTATCAGTACGTCCTGTATGGCATGGGATTCAGGACCGACCCGGCGTTCCTGCGGCCATCGGCAGGCGAGCAGCGCGCGGCGCAGGAGCATCTGTCGCACAACAGCGCGGCCGTCAAGAAGGCGCTGAAAATGCTGCCGCCCCATCGCGAGCTGATCGCCAAGATCCACGCTTACGGCCTGCCGGCGGTTTAGCCGATCCCTTAAAACACAGGAAACAGGACACAGGCATGGCACATCTGATTTCACTGGACAACACCGCGCACCGGCAGGTCCGCGTCGACAGCCGGCGCGTGGAAGCCGCCGGCGCGACGCTGAACATGGTGCCGGTGGTATTGAGCGAGTTCCTGAAGCTCGTCGTCCAATACCCGATCGCCTTCACCAAGGACAAGGACACGGGGCGCTTCGCCTGCGTCGCGCTGTTCGGCTTTCACGACAGCGAAAACCTGTTCGTCGACGATGGACGGTGGGACGCCATCTACGTCCCGCTGCAAGTCTCGCGGCAGCCGTTTTTCCTTGGAAAAGCGGCCGACAAGCCTGGCGAGGACGGCCACTTCGTCGTCTGCATCGACATCGGGCACGCCAGCATCGGCGGCGACGGCGAGCGCATCTTCGACGCCGATGGGCAGGAAACGGCGTACCTGGAGGAAGCCAAGGGGCGGCTGGCCGAGCTTCTCAACGGCGAGGCGCCGACACGGCAATTCATCGACACGCTCCTGCACCTCAAACTGCTGGTGCCGATGCAGCTGGAGATCACGTTCGGGAACCAGGAAACAACCCAGGTCCAGGGGCTGTACACCATCGATGACGCGCGCCTGGAACAACTCGATGGGGAAGCGATTGCCGGCCTGCATGCACAGGGCTTCCTTGGCCCGGTCTACACCATGCTGGCGTCGCTCGGGCACGTCTACGCGATGATCGACCGGCGTAACAAGCGCCTTGCACGGAAGGCGTAGCGATGGATGCGCCCATGGATGACGCGGCATTTGCGCTGCACCCGGCCCCCACGCATCGGGTGCTCCATGTCGGCGCCGACCGGGAACCGGTGCTGGTCGTCGATGAGCTGTTGCTCGACCCGGAAGCCATCGTGCGCCGGGCGGAGACAGGAACGGCGTTCCAGCGGCAGGAGGGCGATTTTTATCCGGGCATCCGCAAGCCCCTCGACATGGCGTATGCAAGCGCCGTGTATGCCCACCTGCGCGAGCTCCTGCTCGCTACCTTCGGCGCCGGCGGCGACGCGGCAGTGACTCCGCTGTCCTGCGTGCTGTCGCTGGCGACAACGCGACCGGAAGCATTGCGGCCGATCCAGAGCGTTCCCCATTTCGACAGCGTCGAGCGCAACAGGATCGCCAGCGTGCACTACCTGTGCGGCGAACGATTCGGCGGCACCTCGTTCTACCGCCATCGCAGCACCGGCTTCGAAAGCATCGACGGGCCGCGTCTCGCCGGCTATGCGCCGCGCCTGAAACAGGAAGTGATGGAAGAAGCGAAGCGGCAGGCGGCCCGCAGCCTGGCCTATATTCGCGGCGACACGGCGTTGTTCGAACGGACGGCAAGCGTCGACGCGAAGTTCAACCGCGCTGTCTTCTACCGCAGTAACCTGCTGCATTCGGGCGACATCGCTGTCGACGCGGGTTTGTCGTCCGACCCGCGCAGCGGGCGCCTGACGGCCAACACGCTGGCGGCGATCGGCCCGCCGCGCTGACTGCGGGGAGCGGACGTGGTCGCTACCCGCACCACGCCCGACGGATGTTCAGCGGCGCAGTATCACCAGCGCCTGCACCACCTCCAGCGAGCGCCACGCCATCGCGAAGCCGAGCGCCACGAACACGATGCCGGACACCATCGCATACTGCCCACCCATCAGGGAGCCCAGCCACAGCGCGGCGGTGACGACGAAAATGGTCACCAGCAGCCGCGTGGCCCAGCCTTCATGGCCTTCCTGGCCGGTGCTCAGGTTGCGGTGGGCAAAGGCCGTGAACACCTTGGCGCGGCGGCGGCCGACCACCAGCAGTTCCTGGCCCTCGGCGAGCACGAGCGGAGTGGACGAGACGATCTTCACCAGTTGCCCGTCCAGCCGGAAGACCGCGGCGTGGATCGTGCTGGTGCCGGTCTTTGGGTTGTACGACACGCTTTTTCCGCGCCGCAGTTCGGTCACGGTACCTTTCAGTTTCTCCATAAATCCCTTTACCGCGCACAAGCCGCGCGCACCATGCCGATGTCGGTGATGCCGGCCAGTACCTTGTCGATGCCATCCATCTTCAGCGTGCGCATGCCGTCGCCCAGTGCCGCCATCGCCAGCTGCGCGGAGGCGGGCCGGCGGGCCAGCAGGCGGGCGGCATGTTCGCCCACGGTCATCAGTTCGAACAGGGCCACGCGGCCCCGGTAGCCGCGGTGGCACTCGGCGCAGCCCACGGCGCGGTACAGCGTGAAGTGCCCGCCGGCATCGGCGTGGCGCTCGCGCCAGCTCGCCAGCACGTGCTCGCGCGTCCAGTTGCCATGATGCGTGGCGTGATTCGCGGCATTGTTCGCGGCAACGTAGGCGGCAACGCGCGCGGTATCGGGGGCATCGTCATCGGGCTGCAACTCGGCGCAGAATTCCGTCAGCAGCAGCTCCAGTTCCGCCGCACCGGGGCGATACGGCTGGCGGCAAGCCGTGCACAGCTTCGCGGCAAGCCGCTGCGCCAGCGCGCCGGCAAGCGCGGCGGCGGCGCCGAACGGCTCGGCCGCCATGTCGAGCAGCTGCCGCGCCCCGTCCGCCGCGCTGCGCGCGGGCAGGGCCGCAAGCACCAGCCGGCCCGTCAACGCGGCTTCGATTGCCAGGCCGGCCGCCGTGCGGTCGCATGCCGCGTCGATCATGATCACGTCCGCGTCGGCGCGCCGGAACGCTTCCAGCGCGGCGGCAACCTCCAGCTCCGCCGCGCGGCCGGCATGAACCTGGCGCAGGCCCGGCCCCGCTGGCTTCACGGGATCTTCGGCGGTGCAGATCTTGCGCTCCGGGCGGTTCAGGCAAGCCAGCAGCGCATGCAGCGTCGTGCTCTTGCCGGCATCGCCGGGGCCACACACCAGCAACAGGCCGCGCGCCTCGTCCAGCAGGCGGCGCAGGCGGGCCAGGTCGTCCGGCGCCATGCCCAGCTGCGCCAGCGGCACGGCGGCGTCGGCCGCGGCGAAGCGCAGCACCACGTCCATGCCGGCGCGCGTGGGCAGCGCGGTCGCCTGCAGCATCACATCCGGCATGCCGTGCGCGCCGCCACGCAGCGTGCCATGCAGTGTGCCATGCAGTGGGCCATGTCCCGCTGCCCCATTGCCCAGGGCGCCGCCCGCTTCGAGGCGCCGCATCAGCGCTTCGGCGCGGCCCGGCGGCAGGCTCGCATACGGCACCAGCGCGCCATCCCGGCGCAGGCGAATGGTGCTGCCGGCACTGCCCGCGGCTTCGATATGTATCGCGGCGGCTCCCAGCCGGTGCGCATCGGCGACGATCCGGGCCAGCAGGCGGGCCCCTTCGTCGCCGGGCTGCGCCGGCACGACAGCGCGGCTGGCGACCGGTTCGCCCACTATTGTTGCCGCGGCTGGCGCTGCTGGTGCGGCCGGCGCCTGGCCGGCAGGCGCGGGAGTCGGTGCGGAACGCGATGCGGGCCGCGCATCGCCCCGCGCTGCGGCCAGCGACCTGGCCGGCGAGGTGGCCAGCGCCTCAGACAAGGAGGTGGCCAACGAGGTGGCCAGCGCCTCCGCACCTGCCAGGGCATGCGCGGCAAACGGCTGGCCGTCATGCGTGTTGACGAGCTGGATCACGCCCAGCACTTTCGACGATTGCGCCGACGGTCCGGGCGCCGTCACGGGCACGGCCAGAACCTGCCGGGTGCGATAGCCGGTGCGCTGGTCCACGCCGCGCGGGAAGCGCAGCCCGGGCGCGATCCGCGCCAGTTCGGCATCGTCGTACGCATCGGCGATACTGACCGCCCGGCGCGCCAGCGCCACGTGACCGGCAATGGCGTGCGGTGCGATCGCCACCTTCACGTCGCGCCATGCACCCGCCGCCGTCTTCACTTTCGACACCAGGTAATCGCCTTCGGCATCCACGGCATACAGCGTGAAGCGGTCGCAGGCGAACAGGCCGGTCACCGTACCGGCAGGATCGAGCATCACCTCGTCCAGGCTGCCGGCTTCGCGCAGCCGCGCGGCCACCGCGGCCAGCGCCTGCAGGAACGGCATGTGGGTGTCGCGCTCGGCCGGTGTGTTCATCCCAGGTCGACTTCCAGGCCTTCGTATGCGAGGAACACCTGCAGGCCCGCGGGCAGCGGCGCGTGGCGCGCCATGACTTCGGCGAACACGGCTTCCAGCTCGTCGTCGCTGCGGGTCGGCTCATGGTGCGTGCAATAGAGGCGTTTGGCGCCCGTGCGCTCGGCCATCGCCAGCGCGCCGTCGAAAGTGCCGTGGCCCCAGCCGATCTTCGACGGATATTCCTCGCGCGTGTACGAGCAGTCGACGATCAGCGCATCCACGCCGCGCGCCAGGTCGTCGATGGCGCCCGTGCGCTGCGCCACGTGCTGCGCGAACGCGGCGTATTCCGGCTGTTCTTCGCGATACAGGTTGTACAGGGGTTCATGGTCGCCGGTAAAGAACACCGACTTGCCGTTGCAGTCGACCCGGTAGCCCAGGTCCGTTACCGGATGGCTCATCACCACGTTGCGCACCAGGGCATCGCCCACCGGCAGCGCCTCGCCGACGGCCAGCGTGCGGTATTCGATCGTCGCATCCATCTGTGCCTCGCCCACGGGGAAGTAGCTGTTCTGCAGCTGCACGCCCATCACGTGCTCGATGCCGTTGCCCGTGTCCGGGTCGGTCGCGCCATGCAGGCGTACGCGGCTGCCCTTGACGAACAGCGGCGTGAAGAACGGCAGGCCGTGGATGTGGTCCCAGTGACTGTGCGTGATGAAGATGTTGGCCTCGATGGGCCGGCGCGGCGCCGCCACCAGCGACTGGGCGAGACAGAACAGGCCGGTACCGCCGTCGAGCACGATCAGCGTGTCGTTGTCGCTGCGGATTTCGATGCACGTGGTATTGCCGCCATAGCGCACCGTGCGCGGCCCCGGCGAGGGGATCGAGCCGCGCACTCCCCAGAACTTGAATTTCATTCGTCGCTCATCCTGTCTGCATTCCTGTCTCGCTCCGTCCCGCCGCCCGCGCGGGCCAGCAGTTGCCATCGGATGATAGCGGTTTTTCTCGCTCTTCTGGCGGGATTCGGCGCCACGGCAGATTTCCTGTTGGCAAATTTACACGCACTGCCATCCATGGTCGTCGCGTTTGATTCGATGAAATGCGTCGACCTTCCCATCATGGGATACTTCATGCTGACCGCATCATGGCAGCAGGAGTATCCCGATGAGCAATCAGCTTTCCCACGACGTCCGCATCGGCGGCATGAGTTGCGCGGCCTGCGTGGGCCGTGTCGAAAAGGCACTGGCCGCCGTGCCCGGCGTGCGCAGCGCCAGCGTCAACCTGGCGACCGAAACCGCCCGGGTCGAGACCGACGCGCCATTGCCGTTCGATGCGCTGCGCGCGGCAGTCGAGCAGGCCGGCTACGAAGCGGGGCCGGTGCCGGCCGCGCCGGCAACCGGCCAACCGGCCCCCGATACTGCCGATTCGTCCGCTTCCCCTGACTTCCCCGATGCCCGCGGATCCCTCCGCCGCTGGCTGCGCGGCGCCAACGAAGGCCTGCCGGTGCTGCTGGCGGCACTGCTGTCGGTACCGCTGGTCGCGCCGATGCTGCTGGCCCCGCTGGGCATCGACTGGACGGCGGCACCGTGGCTGCAATGGCTGCTGGCGACGCCGGTGCAATTCGGGCTCGGCGCGCGCTTCTACCGCGCCGGCTGGAAGGCGGCCCGCGCCGGGGCCGGCAACATGGACCTGCTGGTCGCGCTCGGCACCAGCGCAGCCTATGGGCTTTCCGTCTACCTGATCCTGGCCGGGCACCTGCTGCCGGGCGGCCACGCCGCACACCTGTACTTCGAAGCATCCTCGGTGGTCATCACGCTGGTACTGCTGGGTAAATGGCTGGAAGCGCGCGCCAAGCGCCGGACCACGTCGGCGATCCGCGCGCTGCGCACGCTGCGGCCGGAGTCCGCGCGCGTACGGCGCAACGGTGCCGACAGCGACGTGCCGGTCGCCACGGTGCGCCCCGGCGACCTGGTGGTGGTACGGCCCGGAGAACGGATCGCCATCGATGGCGAGGTGGTGGAAGGCGCCAGCGACGTCGACGAAGCGCTCATCACCGGCGAAAGCCTGCCGGTGCCGCGCCAGACTGGCGACCGGGTGACCGGTGGCGCGATCAACGGTGCCGGCCTGCTGCTGGTGCGCACCACGGCCACCGGTGCCGAAACCACGCTCGAGCGCATCATCCGGCTGGTCGAGGATGCCCAGGCGGCCAAGGCGCCGGTCCAGCACCTGGTGGACCGTGTCAGTGCCGTGTTCGTACCCGTCGTGCTGGCGATCGCCGCGCTGACGCTGGCCGGCTGGTGGTTCGCGACGGGCGAACTGGAAACGGCGACGATCAACGCGGTGGCGGTGCTGGTGATCGCCTGTCCGTGCGCGCTGGGGCTGGCCACCCCGGCGGCGATCATGGCCGGCACCGGCGTGGCGGCGCGCCACGGCATCCTGATCAAGGACGCGCAGGCGCTGGAAACGGCGCACGGCATCACCGCAGTGGTGTTCGACAAGACCGGCACCCTGACCCAGGGCCGCCCCGTGCTTGCCGCGTTGCGGGCGCATGGCATCGCCGAGGCGGAGCTGCTGGCGCTGGCCGCCGCGGTGCAACGCGGCAGCGAGCACTCGCTGGCGCGCGCGGTGCTGGATGCGGCGCACGAGCAAAAGCTCGAAGTGCCGGCGGCGCAGGCGGTGACGGCATTGCCGGGGCGCGGCTTGGCGGCGGCCGTCGGCGGGCGCGACCTCCTGCTGGGCAGCACCCGGCTGATGGGCGAGCGCCAGGTCGACCTGGCGCCGCTGCGGGCCGAGGCGCAGGCGCTGGAGCAGTCCGGCCATACGGTGTCGTGGCTCGCCGATGCCGGCGCGCGCCGCCTGCTGGGCCTGGTGGCGTTCAGCGATCCGCCGAAAGCCACGGCGCGGGAGGCGGTGGCGCGGCTGCATGCGCGGGGCATCGCCACGACGATGCTGACCGGCGACAACGCCGGCAGCGCGCAGGCAGTGGCCACGGCGCTCGGCATCCGCGACGCCGTCGCCAACCTGCTGCCGGCCGACAAGACCGCGCACATCGCCACCCTGAAAGCGCAGGGCGCCAGGGTGGCGATGGTGGGCGACGGCATCAACGACGCGCCGGCGCTGGCCGCCGCGGACGTTGGCATCGCAATGTCCACCGGCACCGACGTGGCGATGCACGCCGCCGGCATCACGCTGATGCGCGGCGACCCGGCGCTGGTGGCCGATGCGCTCGACATCTCGCGCCGCACGTTCGCGAAGATCCGCCAGAACCTGTTCTGGGCCTTCATCTACAACCTGGCCGGCATTCCGCTGGCGGCGCTGGGCATGCTCGACCCGGTGGTGGCGGGGGCCGCGATGGCGCTTTCGTCGGTGAGCGTGATCACCAATGCGCTGCTGCTCAATCGGTGGCGCCCCCAGGGCAGGAAGCCGCAAAAGGAGGGCGCATGAACATCGGCCAGGCTGCCGCGGAAGGAGGGAAGATGAACATCGGCGAGGCTGCCGCAGAAGGAGGGAAAATGAACATCGGCGAGGCTGCCGCCGCCTCGGGCGTCACGGCGAAAATGATCCGCTACTACGAAAGCATCGGCCTGGTGCCGGCCGCGCGGCGCACCGGCAGCGGCTACCGGCTGTATGGCGACAGGGAAGTCCACACGCTGCGTTTCATCCGCCGCGCCCGCAAGCTGGGGTTCTCGCTGGAGCGCATCGCCGGCCTGCTGTCGCTGTGGCAGGACGGCAGTCGCGCCAGCGCCGACGTGAAACGCATCGCGCTGGACCACGTGGCCGAACTGGAGCAGCGCATCCGCGAGCTGACGGAAATGCGCGACACGATCGCCACGCTGGCCGCCTGCTGCCACGGCGACGAGCGGCCCGATTGCCCGATCCTGCAAGGCATCGCCGACTCCACCGGGTAGCCGCTCGCAGGCTTGCGCCGCGCTCCTTGCGGCCGGGCTAGAATCGGCGCCAACCCATCAATGGAGGCGCTGTGGAACCTTACATCCTGTACTACTGGCCCACGATCCAGGGCCGCGGCGAGTTCGTGCGGCTGGCGCTGGAGGAAGCCGGCGTACCGTATCGCGACGTCGGCCGCGGCCCGAAAGGCATGCCGCAGATATCGGCGTCGCTCGACTTCCGCAGCGAGCCGCTGGCCGCGTTCGCGCCGCCCGTGCTGCGCGCCGGCGAACTGCTGATCGGACAGACCGCCAACATCCTGCTGTTCCTCGGTGCCCGCCACGGCCTGGCGCCGCGCACCGAAAAGGGCCGGCTGTGGTGCAACCAGCTGCAGCTGACGATCGCCGACATCGTGGCCGAGGCGCACGACACGCACCACCCGATCTCGGTGAACAGCTACTACGAGGAGCAGAAAAAGGAAGCGCGGGCGCGTTCCAGGGATTTTCGCGCGGAGAGAATTCCGAAGTTCCTGAACTACTTCGAGAAGGTGCTGGCCGCCAATCCGGGCCGGGGCAATTTCGCCGTCGGCTCGCGGCTGACGTACGTGGACCTGTCGCTGTTCCAGCTCGTCGAGGGACTGCGCTATGCCTTCCCGAAAACCATGGGCCAGCTGGAGCCGCAGTGGCCGAAGCTGGCGGCGTTGTGCGAGACGGTGCGGCAGCGGCCGAACATCGCCGCCTACCTGGCATCGAAGCGGCGGATTCCCTTCAACGAGGAAGGGATATTCCGCCGCTATCCGGAGCTGGACAAGTAGAGCTTACCTGGCACCGCTGACCGGATAGCCGGCATCGGCGATCGCCGCCTTCACCGCGTCGAGCGGCGCGCCGGACTGCACCTTGACGGCCTTGCCGGCCAGGTCGACGTCGACCTGGGCATTGCCGTCGATGGCCTTGACGGCTTTCGTGACTGCCGCGACGCAATGGCCGCAGCTCATGTTTTCAACTTGCAGTTCGTACATGGTGTCCTCCCTTGAATGACGATGGGCTTACTGTAATCCTTGCCACGGGGGGAAGGTCAAGCGCGCGCATCGATGACGAGCATCGTCAGCCGGCCATCGCCGCCTTCAGCGCGGCCAGGTAGCTGCCGCTGACGGGCACCGCGCCGCCGCAGCGCAGCGACAGCCGGTGGCTGCCCTCGCCGCCGGTGGCCAGGCTGGCGATCTGGTCGCGCCGCACGATCGCGCCGCGATGCACGCGCAGGAAGCGCGCCGGGTCGAGCAGGGCCTCGAGGCGGTTGAGCGTGATCCGGTGCAGCACCGTGCGCGCCGGCAGGTGCAGTTCCACGTAGTTGCCGGCTGCCTCCATCCACAGGATCTCATCGACAACGACCTGCTCGATGCGGCCCACCGAGCGCACGCCGATGCGCTCGGGGTAGGGCGAAGCATCCGCCCGGGCGTAGTCGCGCAGCGCCGCGCCGTAGGCTTCGCGCTGGCGCTGGCGCAGCATCGCCGCGGCACGCTCCACGGCCTGGGCCAGCCGCGCATCGTCGAGCGGCTTCAGCAGGTAGTCGAGCGCATGCACCTCGAACGCATCGACCGCGTGCGCGCTGTACGCGGTGACGAAGACGATCAGCGGCGGCTCGCGCAGCCGCGCCAGTTCGCGCGCCAGCACCAGGCCCGTTTCGCCGGGCATCTGCACGTCGAGGAACACCACGTCGATGTCGTGGCGGGCCAGGCTGGCGCGGGCCGCCGCGGTGCCGTCGCATTCGTCCGCCAGTTCCCAGCCCCCATGGTCGGCCAGCGCCAGGCGCAGGTTGATGCGGCCCGGTTCTTCGTCGTCGACGATCAGGTAGCGGATCGGCATGGTCATGCCGCTCAATCCCGCGCCGCGACCGGCAGGCGTACTTCGGCCACGAAGCGCTCGCCGCGCACGCCGGCGCGCAACGATGCGCCGGGCGTCTGCCGCCGCAGGCGGTCGCGCGTATTGGCCAGCCCGAGGCCGGCTCCGGGATTGGGCGAGGCGCCGGCGCTGACCGGGTTGGTGACGGTGACGACCATCTCGCCGCCGTCGCGCGCGAACGACAGCGTGATGTCGCCGGGGCCGTCGTGGCAATCGAGATCGTGGCGCAGCGCGTTCTCGATCAGCGGCTGCAGCGACAGCGGCGCGCAGTCGACGTCGTGCAGCAGCGCGTCGTCGGCGCCTTCGATCGCGATGCGCAGGCGCGCTCCGTAGCGCAGCCGCTGCAGGTCCAGGTAATCGCGCACGAACTGCAGTTCCGCCGCCAGCGTCGCCGTCTGGTCCGTGCTGGCCGCCAGCGCATAGCGCAGCAGCGCGCTGAGGCGGCCGATGCCGGCCAGCGCCACCGGCTTGTCGCCGGCGCGCACCAGCGCGCTGATGGCGTTCAGCGCGTTGAACAGGAAGTGCGGCTCGAGCTGCGCGCGCAGGGCCAGCATGCGCTGCTCTTCCAGCTGCAGGCGCAGGTTCAGCATGTCGTTCTGCGCGCGCTGCCAGGCCAGTTCGCGGTCCTTTGCCTGCCGCCAGTAATGGATCGCCAGGATCGCGGCAAACGTGGCGGTGGTGGTGAACCAGCCCACCAGCAGCATCTTCATCAGCAGGCGGCGCACGTCGGCGAAGCTGGCGATGTCGAGGTAGTCGCGCAGCCAGGCGATGTAGAGCCACTGTGCGGGCTGGAACAGCAATACCAGGCCGACGAACAGCAGCACCACGCTGCGCGGCCGCGCCACCAGCACGGGCCAGCGGCCCAGCGCCGTGACCAGCACCGAGGAAAGCACCATCAGCGGAATCGCATATTCGACGAACCACGTGGCCAGCAGCACCGGGTAGTGGCTCGCCACGCCGGTACGCAGGTTGTCGCTGTAGGTCTGCAGCGCGCCTAGCGCGCTGATCGCCGTCCAGACCAGCGCGGCGAGGATCACGGTCCTGGCGGGGGGCAGGGCAGGGGAGCGGGAAGGGGAGCAGGAAGGGGCGGGCGTAGTCATCGGCGAAAACGTAGTCATCGGCCAAAAGTATACCAGCGGGTTGGCTGGCCTCCGGCGATGGCCGTCCCCGGGAAGCGGCATTCCATCCCTTCGCGATCGGCGGCTGGCGTGGCACGCGGCACAATCGCCTGACCAACTTCCGGAGGACCGTTTTGAAATCGTTGATTATCCTGTTCTTCCTTGGCTGCTTCGCCACCGCCACCGCCGCCGCCGCCGCCGCCGAGGTTGCGGCGCCGGTACCCGGCTACGTCCTCGATAACACCGAAGTGCGCGAGATCCATGCCGCCTCGCTGAAACGCGACTACCAGCTGTACGTGGCGCTGCCCGACTCGTACCGCGCATCGGAGCGCCGCTATCCGGTGGTTTTCGTCGTCGATGCCGGCTACGCGTTTCCGGTCGCCCGCGGCATCGCGTCGCGGCTCCACAGGCACGCGGGCATGGAGGAGGCGATCGTCGTCGGGCTGTCGTATGCCAAGGGCGACGAAGGTGTCTACAGCCGCCGCCGCGACTACACGCCGAGCGTGCCGCGCAACGGCGGCTATCGCTCCGACATGCCGGGCCGGCCCGCGGCCTTCGGCGAGGCCGACGCCTACGGCCGTTTCATCGCCACCGAAGTCTTCCCGCATGTCGCCGCGCACTACCGCGCCGACATGCGGCGCAAGATCTTCGTCGGCCATTCGTATGGAAGCCTGCTCGGCCTGCAGGTGCTGCTGACGCGGCCGAACACGTTCGAGCACTACATCCTCGGCAGCCCGTCGCTGTGGTTCGACCGTGGCGTGATGTTCGACCGCGAAAAGGCTTACGCAGCGGCGCACGGCGACATGCCGGCCTCGGTCTTCTTCGGCATCGGCAGCCGCGAAACGCTGGCGCCGGGCAAGCAGCGCTCGCGCGCCGAGGAAGACGCCGACATGGTCGCCGACCTGCGCGACTTCCACGGCGCACTGGCCGCCCACCGCTACCGCGGCCTTGCCACCACGCTGAAAGTGTTCGCCGACGAAGACCACGCCAGCGTGTTTCCACTCGTCCTCACGCACGGCCTGCGCGCATACCTGAAGCAGAAGTAATACATTCCCGCAGTGTTGTAAAAAATTCGGGGACAGTCCCCCCTGGGGGGACTGTCCCCGAATTTTTTACAACAGTCGCGGATGTGGTGCTCGGAAAAAAGCCCCGCCGGCTTGCGCGGGCGGGGCTTCGGGCGGAGCAGGGTGCTTACAGCACGTCGCTCGCGTGGTCTGCGAGGCGCGAGCGTTCGCCGCGCGCCAGCGTGACGTGGCCGCTGTGGGCCCAGCCCTTGAAGCGGTCGACTACGTAGGTCAGGCCGCTCGAGCCTTCCGTCAGGTACGGCGTGTCGATCTGCGCGATGTTGCCGAGGCAGAGGATCTTCGTGCCCGGGCCGGCGCGCGTGACCAGCGTCTTGATCTGCTTCGGCGTCAGGTTCTGCGCCTCGTCGATGATCAGGAACTTGTTGACGAACGTGCGGCCGCGCATGAAGTTCAGCGATTTGATCTTGATGCGCGAACGGATCAGGTCCTGCGTGGCCGCGCGGCCCCATTCGCCGGCGTCGTTGTCGGACTTGTTCAGCACTTCGAGGTTGTCGTCGAACGCGCCCATCCACGGGCCCATCTTCTCTTCCTCGGTGCCCGGCAGGAAGCCGATGTCCTCGCCCACCGGCACGGTGACGCGGGTCACGATGATCTCGTTGTACAGCTTCGTTTCCAGCACCTGGGCCAGGCCGGAGGCCAGCGCCAGCAGCGTCTTGCCGGTGCCCGCCTGGCCCAGCAGGGTGACGAAGTCGCATTCCGGATCCATCAGCAGGTTCAACGCGAAGTTCTGCTCGCGGTTGCGCGCGGTCACGCCCCACACGTTGTTCTTGTTGTGCGAGTAGTCGCGCAGCACGCGGATCACGGCCGTCTTGCCGTTCAACTGCTTCACCTGGCCATAGAACGACGCTTCGCCGTTGTTCGGTTCCAGGTACACGAACTGGTTCACCAGCAGCGATGGCACGAACGGCCCGGTGACCCGGTAGAACGTGGTGCTGTAGCCGTTCTTGTTTTCCTGCCACGACTCCATGTCCTTGCCGTGCTTGTTCCAGAAGTCGTCCGGCAGTTGCACGATGCCGGAGTACAGCAGGTCCGTGTCTTCCAGCACGTGGTCGTTGAAGTAGTCCTCGGCGGGCAGGCCCAGCGCACGCGCCTTGATGCGCATGTTGATGTCCTTCGACACCAGTACCACGGCGCGCCCTTCCTGGTCGGCTTCCAGCGAACGGACGACGGCCAGGATCTGGTTGTCCGCCTTCCCTTGCGGCAGGCCTTCCGGCAGGTCGGCGATCTGCAGCTTGGTCTGGAAGAACAGGCGGCCCTTGGCATCCTTGTTGCCCAGCTTGGACAGGGGGATGCCCTGTTCGATCGCGTCGTCATCCGTGTTGGCGACCAGCGCATCGAGGGTGCGCGACACCTGGCGCGCATTGCGCGCGACTTCGGACATGCCCTTCTTGTGGTTGTCCAGTTCTTCCAGCGTCATCATCGGCAGGTATACATCGTGTTCCTCGAAACGGAACAGCGATGTCGGGTCGTGCATCAGCACGTTCGTGTCGAGCACGAACAGCTTGGTGCCGCCCATCTGGTCGGCATGGCGGCTGGTCGACGACTTGATCGTCACCTCGACCGGCTTGTGCTTGGCCGGATGCGGTGCCTCGGCCTTGATCGGCGTGACCTTCGAACGCGGCGCCTTGGCCGTTGCCGGCTCGGCTTCGACAGCTTCGGGAGCGGCATCGGCCGGCGCCGCAGTCGCGGGCGCGGTAGGGGCCGGGTAAGCGACCTTGGCCGGTGCGGGAGCGGTCGCCGCAGGCGCTTCGGCCACGGTCTTCGCGGCGCTCTTGCGCGCGGTCTTCTTCGCCGGCGGCGCCGGCGGCAGCGCCTCGGCCAGCACGGTAGGGGTCAAGACATCGAGGACCTCGGCGGTCTTGTTGCGTGCCGATTTTTTCTTCGGTACTTCGTCATGTTCGGGGAACGGTACCGGGTTGGCGCCGCTCGCCTTCGGGTAATCTTTTGCCAGCAGCAGGGTAGCCGGCTTGGTAGGCAATTTTGGCAATGGCATCAGGATCTCGTCTTAAAAAAGTCCCGCGTGGCCGGCATGGGCCACGGTGACAGGTCGGTAGGGAATGCAGTGGATGCCAAGAGGGCAGCAGAATGCCCGGGTAGCGAAACTACGGGAGGTGTGACAGTGAGGAGAGGAGAACGCTGTTGACTCAAAATCTGACTGCACGAAGATGTGCACGAACATCGGTTAAGGATAACCGGAACAGTGGCGGCGGGCTCGGTCGCAAACTTGATATCAGCCCCGGCGCGCTACAAATTCCAGCACTTCATCGACGTGACCGGGAACCTTCACGCCACGCCATTCTTTCACCAACCTGCCTTGGGCGTCAATGACAAACGTACTGCGCTCGACCCCCCGTACTTCCTTGCCGTACATCTTCTTCTGCTTCATCACGCCGAACGCCTGGCACATCGCCTCGTCGGGATCGGAAATCAGTTCGAACGGCAGTCCGAGCTTGGCCTTGAAGCTTTCGTGCGAGCGCAGCGAATCGCGGCTGATGCCGTAGATTTCCACTCCGGCGGCCTTGAACTGCTCGTGCAGGTCGCGGAAGGCCATGTTCTCCGTGGTGCAGCCGGGCGTATTGTCCTTCGGGTAGAAGAACAGCACGGTGGCCTGGGCCGGACGCCCGGCCAGCGTGAACGTCTGGCCGCTCGTCATCGCGGCGCTGAAGTCAGGCAGCGAAGCATCGGGCGTTGATGCGCCGGGCACGGATGCGTTGGGCACGGATGCGTTGGGCAGGGGGGCGTCGGTTTGATCGGGGCTATCGGCCACGCTGTTTCTCCTGGAAGGAATGGTGTGCACCGGCGGCCGGAAAGCGCCAGGCGATGCAGCTTTGATATGGCGGCGCCATGCGGTAAATCAAGGCCGCTCAACTACCGGTATTTTTTTCGATGATGAGCGCAAGCAGCGCCTTGCGCCCTTCACCCATCAGGATGTTGTAGGTGCGGCAGGCAGCGTTGGTGTCCATGCACTCGACGCCGATCTGTTTCGACGTCAGCGGTGCGGACAGGCGCGGGTGTACGAAGCGCTGGCGCTCGCCGGTGCCGAGGATTACGACATCCGGCGCCTCGGCCAGCAACTGCTCGAAATGCGCCACGGTCAGGTCGGCAAAGCTGGCCACCGGCCATGGCTGCGGGGCCTTTTCGGGCAGCACGAGCAGGCTGTGGTCGTACGGCTGGGCGTTGATCTCGACGCCGCCGGCGAAATAGCCGGTGACGGTCTGGTATTGCTGGGTATTGCTGGAATGAAGCTTCATGGTCTCGCCGCTTGATGGTCGATCTGGTTTCGCGAAAGAGACTCTATTGTAACGTTTTGCCATCCGAATCGGCCCCGTGCGGTTGCCTAATCGAACTTTATTCGGCAGAATGGGTCATTTTCGCAATGCAGCAATGGTATGCCGCAATGCGTGCAACCAATGCGTGCAGGACTCGCACTTCCGGGGATGATTTTGCGACCGATTCAGAAATCGAACAAGCTGGCAGAAGTCTGCTATGAGATCCGTGGCCCGGTGCCCGAAAAAGCCCGGCAGATGGAAGAAGAGGGCCACAAGATCACCAAGCTCAACATCGGCAACCTGGCCGTGTTCGGCTTCGATCCGCCCGACGAGATCGTGCAGGACATGAAGATCCAGCTGCCGAACGCGGCCGGCTATACGGATTCGAAAGGCATGTTCGCGCCACGCAAGGCGGTGGTGCACTACACGCAGGGCAAAAACATCGCCGGCGTGACGATCGACGACGTCTACCTGGGCAACGGCGCCTCCGAGCTGATCGTGATGTCGATGAACGCGCTGCTCAACAACGGCGACGAAGTGCTGGTGCCGGCGCCGGATTATCCGCTGTGGACCGCCGCCGTCAGCCTGTCCGGCGGCCGTCCGGTGCATTACATCTGCGACGAGCAGCAGGACTGGTTCCCGGACATCGACGACATCCGCAAGAAGATCACGCCGAATACGCGCGCGATCGTCGTCATCAACCCGAACAATCCCACCGGCGCGCTGTACCCGGACGAGGTGCTGCTGCAGATCATCGAGCTGGCGCGCCAGCACCAGCTGATCATCTACGCCGACGAGATCTACGACAAGGTGCTGTACGACGGCGTGACGCACACGTCGATCGCCTCGCTGTGCGAGGACGTGCTGTGCGTGACCTTCAACGGCCTGTCGAAAAACTACCGCGCCTGCGGCTACCGGGCCGGCTGGATGGTCGTCTCCGGCGAAAAGAGACATGCCAAGGACTACATCGAGGGGCTGAACATGCTCGCCTCGATGCGCCTGTGCGCCAACGCACCGGGCCAGTTTGCGATCCAGACTGCGCTCGGCGGCTACCAGAGCATTCAGGACCTGGTCGGCCCCGGCGGGCGCCTGCTCAAGCAGCGCGACCTCGCCTACCGTTTGCTGACGGAGATTCCCGGCGTCAGCGTGGTGAAACCGAAGGCGGCGCTGTACATGTTCCCCCGCCTCGATCCGAAGATCTACCCGATCGCGGACGACCAGCAGTTCGCCTACGACCTGCTGGCCGAGACCAAAGTGCTGATCGTCCAGGGCACCGGCTTCAACTGGATCGCGCCGGACCACTTCCGCGTCGTCTTCCTGCCCAACACGGACGACATGACGGAAGCGTTCGGGCGCATTGCCCGCTTCCTCGAAGGCTATCGCCGCAAGCATGGGCATGGCTGAGCGAGATGACTGACGACATCGGCTGACCGATCAACCCGGCGCGCGGCGAACCGCGCGCCCGCAATGAAATGTAGAACATGAACTCGATCAAAGTAGGTTTGCTGGGCGTGGGCAATGTCGGAGGCGGTACCTTCGACGTCCTGAAACGCAACCAAAGCGAGATCCGCCGCCGCGCCGGCCGCGGCATTGAAGTGGTGGCCGTGTCGGCCCGTAACCTGGAGCGCGCGAAGGCCCGCACCAACGGCGAAGTGAGGGTGGTGGCCGATCCGTTCGAGATCGTCGACGATCCGTCGATCGACATCGTCGTCGAACTGATCGGCGGCTACGATACCGCCCGCGAGCTCGTCATGCGCGCGATCGCCAACGGCAAGCACGTCGTTACCGCCAACAAGGCGCTGCTGGCCGTGCATGGCAACGAGATCTTCAAGGCCGCCCAGGAAAAGGGCGTAATGGTGGCGTTCGAAGCGGCCGTCGCCGGCGGCATCCCCATCATCAAGGCGCTGCGCGAAGGCCTGACGGCCAACCGCGTGCAATGGCTGGCAGGCATCATCAACGGCACCACGAACTTCATCCTGTCCGAGATGCGCGAAAAGGGCCTGGACTTCGATACGGTGCTGAAGGAAGCGCAGGCGCTGGGCTACGCCGAAGCGGATCCCACGTTCGACATCGAAGGCGTGGACGCGGCGCACAAGGCCACCATCCTGTCGGCGATCGCGTTCGGCATCCCGGTGCAGTTCTCCAAGGCGCACGTGGAAGGCATCACCAAACTGGAAGCGGTCGACATCCGCTACGCCGAGCAGCTGGGCTACCGCATCAAGCTGCTGGGCATCGCCAAACGCGCCCGTGTCGACGGCATCGAAGGCATCGAACTGCGCGTGCACCCCACGCTGATCCCGGCCAAGCGCCTGATCGCCAACGTGGAAGGCGCCATGAACGCCGTGCTGGTGCAGGGCGACGCCATCGGCGCCACGCTGTACTACGGCAAGGGTGCCGGCGCCGAACCGACCGCATCGGCCGTGATCGCCGACCTGGTCGACATCACCCGCCTGGCCACCGCCGACCCGGAACACCGCGTGCCGCACCTGGCCTTCCAGCCCGACGAACTGGCCGACATCGCCATCCTGCCGATGGCCGAGATCACCACCAGCTACTACCTGCGCATGCGCGTGGCCGACCAGCCGGGCGTGCTGGCCGACCTGACGCGCATCCTGGCCGACAGCGGCATCTCGATCGACGCGATGATGCAGAAGGAGCCGGGCGAAGGCGAAGTCCAGGCAGACATCATCATGCTGACGCACCAGACCCAGGAAAAGAAGGTGCTGGCCGCGATCGCCCGCATGGAAGGCCTGCCGACCGTGCTGGGCAACGTGACCAAGATCCGGCTGGAAAACCTGGCCTGACGGGGTTTCCATCGGCGTCACCAAAAAAACGGCCTGCGGGCCGTTTTTTTTTCGACCGTTGCAAACATTTGGGGACAGGAAGGAGTCCTGCCATGCATGGCAGCACCGCTACGCCGGCAAGGAGCGGTGCTCCTTGAAACCCCGGCTGCGCCCCCGATTTTTTACAACGTTTGCGCGGAGCAAAAAAAAGCGGGCGACACTTGCGTGCGCCCGCTGGAAGGGGAGGTACTTCTGCTACTCTCAGATGCTACTTACTACCGGTACTACTACTTCGATACAAGCCCCTGCTCCGGGGCCGAGAAAATCGGTAATGCTCTCCTGTGCTTACTTGGATGCGACGGTCAGTTCGCTCTTGACTTCCTTCACGCCTTCGACGGCGGAAGCGGCCTGGATGGCCTTGGTGCCTTCGTCGGTGCTTGGCACGGAGCCGGACAGCGTCACTACGCCTTGGTTGGCGGCTACACCGATCTGTTTCTGGTCAGCCAGCGCAGCCTTGACTTTCGAAGTCAGCGCGGAGTCGCCCGCAGCGGCGGCAGCCCCTGCCATGGCGGCATCCTGCTGCGGCTCGGCGGCGAAAGCGGCGGAACCGAAGGACAGGGAAGCGGCAGCCAGCAGGGAGGCGATCAGTTTGGTGTTCGTCATGGTATGAATCTCCATCGTAGTTTAAGGAACGCCGTGTGACGTTGCCCTACTACTTGCAAGCGCCGTGCCAGCTCTCAAATGTCGAGCTGAATCAAGGACTTGGAGTTTCCACCAAGATTAAATTGCCGACAGGAATTACAATTCGAGACAATTTGACCTGTTTTTGTCGTGATACGGCGACAGTATTCGGTCCAGATAAGCCAACTGATTGATATGAAAGGATTTATTCCTGTCGCTCTTCAGCGACAGTGCCGCCCTCGCGGAACTGGGCCGCGTTCAGGTCGTACTTCGACAGCAGCCGGTAGAACTCGGTGCGGTTGCGTTCGGCCAGCCGTGCGGCATCGGAGACATTGCCATCCGTGAGCTTCAGCAGCTGTACCAGGTAATTGCGTTCGAAGCGCTGCTTCGCTTCCGTATAGCTGAGTACTTCCAGCGTCGGCACGCGCAGCGCCCGATGCACCAGCGTCAGCGGCACGAGCGGCGCGGTGGCCAGCGCGCAGACGTGCTCGACCACGTTGTACAGCTGCCGCACGTTACCCGGCCAGGCGGCACGTGTCAGCGCCTCCAGCGCATCCGGGGCAAAGCCGTTGACGGTCTTGCCGTATTTCGTTGCCAGCATCTGCAGGAAGCGCGTGGCGAGCAGGCCGATGTCTTCGCGCCGCTGCGCCAGCGCCGGCAAGGTCAGTGTGATCACGTTGAGCCGGTAATACAGATCCTCGCGGAACTGGCCCTCCAGCATGGCCGCGTCCAGGTCGCGGTGGGTTGCCGACAACACGCGCACGTCGACCGGCCGGCCCACGTCGGAACCCAGCTGGCGCACCACGCGTTCCTGCAGCACGCGCAGCAGCTTTACCTGCAGCAGCAGCGGCATGTCGCCGATCTCGTCGAGGAACAGCGTGCCGCCATCGGCCGCCTGCACCAGGCCCTCGCGGCTGTTGACGGCTCCCGTGTAGGCGCCTTTCACGTGGCCGAACAGCTCCGACTCCAGCAGCTGCTCCGGGATCGCGCCGCAATTGACGGCGATGAACGGCGCATTCGCGCGCCGGCTGGCGCGGTGGATCGCCCGCGCCAGCAACTCCTTGCCGGTGCCGCTTTCGCCGCGGATCAGCACACTGGCATCGGACGCCGCGACCAGGCGCGCCTCGGCCAGCAGTTCGGCCATCGCCTGACTGCGGCTGATGATTTCGGCGCGCCAGCTGTCGTCGCCGTCCGGACCCGCCGTGCTGGGCGCCGTCAGCGCCAGGGCCTGGCTGATCCGGTCCAGCAGGATCTTGGCGTCGAACGGTTTCGTCAGGTAGGCATAGGCCCCCAGCGTGGTGGCTTCCACCGCGTCGGGAATCGTGCCGTGCGCCGTCAGCAGGATCACCGGCAGTGCCGGATACTGGCTGCGGATCTGCTGGAACAGCGCCATGCCGTCGCGGTCCGGCAGCCGGATGTCGCTGATGACGAGCGACGGCAGCTCGATCGACAGCCGGGCCAGCGCCGCCTCGGCGCTGCCGACGGCCGTCACACGGTAGCCGTTCGCCGTCAGCCGCATCGACAGCAGGCGCAGCAGATCGTCGTCGTCGTCGACCAGCAGCAGGTGGGGTTTCATGGCTGGCATCAGCGTGCTCCCGGTGTCGAGGCGCCATTCGCGCCGTTGGCCGGACGCACCGGCAAGCCCCGTTCGATGGCCTTCAGCGCCTCGACCGTGTCGCTCAGCTGCTCGGTCTTGCGCGTCGTGTCCTTCAGTTGCGTGGAGAGGCGGTCGGCCTGGTCGTACAGCCGGCGCGCTTCGGCGCAATGGCTCGACAGCAGTTGCGCGAACGCGCGCAGGCCCTGCGTGCCCGGCTCGTTCGACGCGGCCACGCCCTCGAACAGCCCCTGTGCGCGCGCCAGGTCGCCGCTACCGCGCGTCAGCATCAGGATCATGCCGGTCTGCAGCGTCACCTTTGGCGTGCGCTGTTGCTGCAGCAGTCCGGAGAGCTCCTTCAGCAGTTCGCCCTGCGTCATCTTGCGCAGCGACTGGTGGTAGACCAGCAGCGGCATCACTTCGTCCGGCAGTGCCACCGGTTCCACCCTGATCGGCAGCGGTTGCACGGCCAGCGGGGCGCCGTAGTGCGTCTCCACGCTGGGTTGCGTGCCGCAGGCCGACAGCAGCAGGAAGAGCGGCAACAGCGCCAGCAATGACGGCAATGGCGCACGGAAGGGTCTTGGTTCAGTTTTCATAAGGCAGTTCGAGACGGAAGTGAGCCCCAGGCGACGAGGGCATGAGTTGCAGGGTGCCGCCGTGCGCGGTCACGTATTCGCGCACGATCGACAGGCCGATGCCATTGCCGCGGCGCGCGCCGGGCGGCTGGCGTTCGCCCTGGTAGAACGGTTCGAACACGCGCTGGGCATCGGCCGGCGCCACGCCAGGACCCTGGTCGATGCAATCCAGCCGCAGCATGCCGTCTTCCCGGGCGACGATGATTCGCACCGTGCCGCCTTCCGGGGAAAAGCGCACGGCGTTCGATAACAGGTTGCTGGCCACGATCGCCAGCTTCGCGGCATCCACCGCGATCTCCGGGGCGCCGCCTTCGACCATCACGACCAGGCTGCGCGCCTGGCATTGCAGGCGCTGGCTGTCGACCACGCGGCGCACCAGCGCCACCATGTCGACCGGCTCGCGCAGCAGGTGCTGCGCGTCGAAGCTGGCGGCATTGTAACGCAGCAGATCTTCGATCTGGTTTTGCAGCGATGCCGTGTTTTGCCGGAGGATATGGGTAATTTCCTGCTGTTTCGGGGCCAGCGGGCCGGCCACTTCGTCCTCCAGCAGGGCCACGCCCTCGACCATCGCAGCCAGCGGCGTCTTCAGTTCGTGCGAGATATGGCGCATGAAGCGGGCCTTGTCGGCCTCCAGGTCGGCCAGCCGCTGGCGCAGCCAGTCCAGGTGGCGGCCCATGCGGCGCAGGTCGTCCGGCCCCGCCACGTCGATCGGCGTGTCGTAGCGGTTGCCGCCCAGTTGCGCGATCGCGCTTTCGATCTGCCGCAGCGGGCGTGCCAGCCAGACGCCGAACGCGATCGACAGCACGGCGGCCAGGGCGATCGACAGCGCCAGCTGGCCACGCAGCACATTGCGGCGGGTTTCCAGTTCCTCGGTGATCGCGGCATTGCGCCGGTCCACCTCGGCCTGCACCAGGTGGGCCAGTTCGCTGTTGATCGCAGGCAGTTGCGCCAGCGCGGCATCGAGGCGCAGCTGCGCCGCGCCGCGGTGCGTGTCCGGCATGCCGAGCGCCGCGCGCGCCGCTTCGCCATTGCGGCGCCAGTCGTCCAGCGCGGGCGGTGCGGCGCCGGGCAGTTCGGCGTCGATCGCATCGAGCGCCGCCAGCGCATCGCGCCACGCTTCGCGGAACCGGTCCAGGAAGGCAATGTCGTCGAGCACGAGGAACTGGCGCGCGCTGCGCTCCATCGCCACGCTGCGTTCGGCCACCCGCTGCGCGTTGGCGGTCAGCGCGATGGCATCGTTGCCGGTTTCGCGGCTGTGTTCGGCGAGCCGGTTCAAGGTCAGCAATGCGAGCACCGATGTGGCGCTCAGCAGCGCGGCAATCAGCAGGAAAGCGATCAGCGACAGCAGGCGGAACGAAAGCTTGGGCAAGGTCACCACTCGAAAATAATGTTAACTAAGCGATAATAGTTGAATTCACTGTCGCGTTGTTGCTTTACCGTATTCTCATCATGGAAATGTTGCGTTTTGAACTAGACAAATTCCCGCTTGCATGACCCGATTATTAACTACTGAAATAACGGCCCGCCATCCGGCGATCTCGCGAGCGCGAATCATAGCGTGACAATTAGTGAGAATTAAGCTGGGGAAAGCCGGCTGTTACAAAAAAAGGCAGGGTTGGTGACAATTCGCCGACTTTTGACGGCATCGGCATTGCTAGACTCCTGCTGCGTCGTTTGATATTGCACAACGCAAGGTGGTAATGGTCCAAATGCAACGCCCGGCGGCCGATAGTTTTGTTATTTGAAGCAGGGCTCGCTTATAATTTCTGCTACTACCTGCCACAGAATCACACGCAGTGGCGCACGAATAAGTCATACCACCGCGACGGGGATAGTGAATGTACAGGGCAGGCGTCAGTTTTTCCATTCTCGGGCATGCCGCCTGGGCGCCCGGCCTCGCAGCGGCGGACGACTGGGCGGCCTGGGCCGCGGACCCGGCGCCGATCCCTCATGAAGGCGAGCCCGGCGTGCGGTCGATGCCGCCGATGCTACGGCGCCGCCTCGGCCAGCTGGGCAAGATGGCGCTCGACGTTGCCTACACGGCACTTGGCGAACGCAGCGGGATTCCCACCGTGTTCTGTTCGCGCCATGGCGAAACGGCGCGGGCGATCGCATTGCTGGACGACCTGGCGCGCGGCGAGCCGCTGTCGCCGACCGCGTTCGGCATGTCGGTACACAACGCCAATGCCGGGCTGTTCTCGATCGCGCGCGGCGACCGGGCCAACCACATCGCGCTGGCGGCCGGCAGCGGCACGCTCGAGCACGCGGTGATCGAGGCCTGCGGCCTGCTGGCCGACGGCGCACCGGCGGTGCTGCTGGTGGCCGCCGATTGCCCGCTGCCGGAAGCGTTCGCGCCGTTCTCCGACCGCGCCGAGCAGCCGCACGCGTTCGCGTGGCTGATGGCGGCTGACGGCGGCACGGAGCGGCTGTCGCTGCACTGGGCGGCCAGCGACGGCGAGGAAGACCACGGCGGCCTGCCCGGCACGCTCGACGTGCTGCGCTTCTACGCCGCCGGTGCGCCGCAGCTGGAGCGGGTGGCCGGCCGGCGGCGCTGGCGCTGGAGCCGCGGTGATTGAAACACTGGGACGGGCGTGGCGCGTGGGCGCCACCGGCCTGTCTTTCGCGCTGTTCGGAATCGGCGGCCTGTTGATGCGGCTCGTCGTGTTCCCGCTGCTGTACCTGCTGGTCTGGCGGCGTGCGCGGCGCGTGACGGCGGCGCGCGCCATCATCCGCCTGGCGTTTCGCGCCTACGTGGACGTGATGCGCGCGCTGGGTGTGCTGCGCTACGAAGTGCGCGGGCTGGAAAAGCTGGAGCGGCGCGGTCTGCTGATCCTGGCGAACCACCCGACGCTGATCGACACGGTGTTCCTGATGGCGTTCGTGCGCAATGCGGACTGCATCGTCAAGGGCGCGCTGTGGAACAACCCTTTTACGCGGGGACCGGTGCGGGCCGCGGGCTACATCAGCAACGATGGTGGCAAAAGCGGTGGCACGAGCGGTGGCAAGGGCGGCGGCGACGGCGAAGGGCTGGTGCGGGATTGCATCGCCTCGCTGGAGGCAGGCAACAACCTGATCGTGTTCCCGGAAGGGACGCGCACGCCCGCCAGCGGCGTCATCAGCCTGAAGCGGGGCGCCGCCAACGTGGCGGTGCGCGGCGCGCGCGCCATCACGCCGGTGGTGATCCGCTGCGATCCGCCCACGCTGGGCAAGGGCGAAAAATGGTGGCGGGTCCCGCCGCGCCGGGTGCTCTTCTCGCTGGAAGTGCAGGACGACGTGGCGGTGGAGCCCTTCATCCACGACAGCAGCGACGTGATGGCGGCGCGCCGGCTGACGGAATTTTTACAGAACTATTTTACGGGGAAGTACCAAGGCCATGCTTGAACAAGAAGTGAAGGAACTGATCATCGACGTGCTCCAGCTGGAGGACATCAGCCCGAAGGACATCGACACGGACGCGCCGCTGTTCGTCGACGGGCTGGGGCTCGATTCGATCGACGCGCTCGAACTGGGCGTGGCCCTGCAGAAGAAGTACGGCATTTCGCTGTCGGCCGACTCGGAAGACACGCGCCGCCATTTCGCCTCGGTGCGGGCGCTGGCGGCAATGATCGAGTCCAATCGCAAGCAATGAGGAGTGGAACATGATTGACCTGACCACGATGGGCAGCACCGAGCTGCAGGCCTGGGTGATCGACCTGCTGGCCGAGATGTTCGAGCTGGACAAGGCAACGCTGACGGCCGATTCGAACCTGTACGAAGACCTGGACATCGACAGCATCGACGCCGTCGACCTGGCCGTCAAGCTGAAGCAGCTGACCGGCAAGCGCCTGCAGCCGGAAGTGTTCAAGACGATCCGCACGATCGGCGACGTGGTCGACGCGCTGGCCGGCATGACGGAGCCGGTGGCCTGAGCGGATGCTGAGCAATGTCGTGGCCGTGGCCCTCACGGTGCTGTACCCGCTTGCCATCTGGCTGGGCCATGGCCGGTTCGAGCCGCGCTGGCTCGCGCTGCTGCTGCTGCTGGCCGCCGCGGCGCGCCTGCCGGCCCTGAAGATCTCGGCTCCCGCGCGCTGGTCGGTGGCCGGCGCGCTGGTGCTGGTCGGCTGCGCGGTGTGGAGCAACATGCTGCTGCCGCTGAAACTGTACCCGGTGCTGGTCAACCTGGCGCTGCTGGCCGCGTTCGGCGCCAGTCTCGCCACGCCGGTTTCCGCCATCGAGCGGATGGCGCGGCTGTCGGGCGAGGAGTTTCCGCCCATTGCCAGCGCCTACATGCGTACCGTCACCCAGGTGTGGTGCGGCTTCTTTGTTTTCAATGGCGCCATGGCGCTGGGCACGGCACTGTGGGCCAGCGACGCGGTATGGTCGCTGTACACGGGCCTGGTTTCCTACATCCTGATGGGGCTTTTATTCGGCGGGGAATTCCTCGTCCGGATGCGCTTCAAGCGACTGCATCATGTGTGAATCGTTGTCCTCGCTGGCCGTGCGGCTTGCCGCGCGGCCGTCCTCCATTCCCGTTGGCGTGCGTGCCGGCGGCGCTGTCGGCACGGCGGCCTTCCTGGCACGCCTGGGTGCCTGGCGCACGCTGCTGCGGCAGCACCCGGGCAGCCGCTTCGCGCTGTACGTCGAGGACAGCATCGAATTCGCCGCCGCGCTGCTGGGCGCCTGGCAAGCCGGCAAGACCGTGTGGCTGGCGGCCGACACGCTGGACGCCACCTGCGCCAACCTGCGCGAACACGTGCACGGCTTCCTCGGCGAGTTCCCGGCAGGCTGCGCGCCGCTGGTGCCCACCGAAGCTCATGTCCACTCCGAAGCGCTGCGCGAACTCAATCCCGAAGCCGACGCACTGGTCGTGTTCACCTCCGGCAGCACCGGCGCGGCGCAGGCCATTCCCAAGAAGTTGCGCCAGATGGCCAGCGAAGTCGCCACGCTTGAAGTGTTGTTCGGTGCCCGCGCCGGCGCCGCCGCGGTGATCGCCACCGTCTCGCACCAGCACATCTACGGCCTGCTGTTCAAGGTGCTCTGGCCATTGAATACCGGCCGGCCGATCCATGCCGCCAGCATCGCCTTCCCGGAAGCGCTGGCAGCGGCGCTGGCCGCGCAGCGCTGCGTGCTGGTCGCCAGCCCGGCGCACCTGAAACGCCTGCCGGCGCACCTCGACTGGCGCGGCGCGCGCACCCGGCTGGCGGCGGTGTTCTCGTCCGGCGGCCCGCTGCCGGCCGATACGGCGCAAACCTGCGGCAGCCTGCTGGGCAGCGTGCCCGTCGAAGTATTCGGCAGCTCGGAAACGGGCGGCATCGCCTGGCGCCAGCGGGCCGCACTGCCATCGGTGAACGACGATGCCTGGACACCGTTCCCCACCGTGGCGTGGCGCCTGCACGAAGGCTTCCTCGAGGTGCGCTCGCCGCACTTGCCCGATGACGGCTGGCTGCCGCTGGCCGACCGCGCCCAGGCATTGCAGGGCAGGCGCTTCCAGTTGCTGGGCCGCGGCGACCGGATCGCCAAGATCGAGGAAAAACGCATTTCGCTCGATGCCATCGAGGCGGCGCTGCTCGCGTCGGGCCTGGCGGCCGAAGCGCGCGTGGCGCTGTGCGAGCCGGACGACGGCCACCGCCAGGTGCTCGCCGCCTTCGTGGTGCCGGCGGCGGCCGGCCGCGCCGTGCTCGAGCGGGAAGGCAAGCTGGCCCTGAACGGACGCCTGCGTGCCGTGCTGGCCGGCGTGGTGGACGCGGTGGCGCTGCCGCGCCGCTGGCGCTACCTCGACGCCTTGCCCGTCAATGCGCAAGGCAAGACCACCGTGGCCGCGTTGCTCGCGCTGCTGGCCGCGGCGCCTGCCGACCCGCTGCTGGCCGCGGCGGTTACCGATCCACTGCCGGCCAATCCCGCCGTTCGGCCGCGGCTGCCGCATGTCCGCGAGCTGGAACGCGATGGCGACGGCCGCCGCGTGCTGCTGGAAATCGTCGCGCCGGCGAACCTGGCGTACTTCGACGGCCACTTCACGCAGGCGCCGATCCTGCCCGGCGTGGCGCAGGTGGAATGGGCGATCCGCTTCGGCCGCGACAACTTCGCGCTGCCGCCGGCGTTCCGGGCGATGCACGCGCTTAAATTCCAGCACGTGATCCAGCCCGATCTGCCGGTGCAGCTGGAACTGCTGCACGACCCGGCCAAGGGGCAGCTGACGTTTGCCTACCGTTCGCCGGCCGGCCAGCATGCCAGCGGCCGCATCCTCTTCCACGCGGAGCCGGCGCATGCGTGACCACCCGTTCAACCCGTGCGTGGTGGTCCCCGTCTACAACCACGAAGGCGCCATTGGCGCAGTGACGTCGCGGCTGCTGGCGCACGGCCTGCACTGCGTGCTGGTCGACGACGGCAGCACGGCCGCCTGCGCCCGCGTGCTGGACGATATCGCCGCCGCCGAACCGGCGCGCGTCACGCTGGTGCGCCTTGCCGTCAACGGCGGCAAGGGCGCCGCCGTGATGGCCGGCATTGCCCGCGCCACCGCACTGGGTTACAGCCACGTGCTGCAGATCGATGCCGACGGTCAGCACGATACGGCGGACGTGCCGCGGTTCCTGGAACAGGGCAGGGCGCAGCCGGACGCCGTGATCTGCGGCTGCCCGGTATACGACGACTCGGTACCGAAGGCGCGTCTGTACGGCCGCTACGCGACCCACGTGTGGGTATGGATCAACACGCTGTCGTTCGACATCCGCGACTCGATGTGCGGCTTCCGCGTCTACCCGGTGGCGGCGATCAACGCGCTGACGGCGCGAACGCGGTTGGGCCGCCGCATGAATTTCGATACCGACGTGCTGGTGCGGCTGTACTGGCGCGGCGTGCGGATCGTCAACCTGCCCACCCGCGTGCGTTATCCGGAAGACGGCGTATCGCACTTCCTGGTCTGGCGCGACAACGTGCTGATCTCGGCCATGCACACGGCGCTGTTCTTCGGCATGCTGCCGCGCATCCCGCTGCTGCTGGCGCGCAAGTGGAGGCGCAAATGAGTACGTCGAGCGACAGCCGGCGCCACTGGGCCTCGATCGACGAGGTCAGCTTCGTTGCCGGCATGCGCTTCCTGTTCTGGATCTGCCGCGTGTTCGGCCGCTGGCCGTTCCGCGTGGCGCTGTACCCGGTGCTGGCCTGGTATGTGCTCACGCAGGGCCGGGCGCGGCGCGCTTCGCGCGACTACCTGCGCCGCGTGCGTGCCCACACCGGCCAGCCGGTGCCCGGCGTGCTGGCGCACTTCGCCAGCTTCGGCGAAAACCTGCTCGACAAGCTGCTGCTGTGGGGCGGGCTGTACCGGCTCGACGGCGTGCGGTTCCATGGCGCGGACGTGATCGAGAACGCCATCGCCAGGGGCACCGGCGGCGTGCTGGTCTGCTCGCACCTGGGCAACGTGGAGCTGACACGCCTGCTGTCGCGCCAGCGCAACGACATCAAGTCCACCGTGCTGGTGCACACCAAGCACGCGCAGGCATTCAACCGGCTGATGGGCAAGCTCAATCCGGAAAGCCAGACCGACCTGCTGCAGGTGACGGAGATGACGCCGGCCACGGCGATGATGCTGTCGGAGCGGATCGGCCGCGGCGAGTTCGTCGTCATCGCCGGCGACCGCGTGCCGGTTTCCGGCAACGAGCACGTGGCCACGGCCGATTTCATGGGCGAACCGGCGCCGTTCCCGGTCGGCCCTTATCTGCTGGCCGGCATTCTTCAGTGCCCGGTCTACCTGCTGTTCACGGTGTGCGTTAACGGCGTCACCGAGGTGCACATCGAGCATTTCAGCGATGGCGTGCGGCTGCCGCGCAGGGAGCGCACCGCGGCGCTCGCGTCGATGGCGCAGGACTACGCGGCGCGGCTGGAGCACCATGCCGCGCGGGCGCCACTGCAGTGGTTCAATTTCTACGACTTCTGGCAGCTGCCGGAATCCGGTGCAACCGAGGGAAAACAGGTAAACAACGATGCAACTGGCTGACATCCAATCCACGCGGCGCGCGGTCCGTTTCGACCGCGAACGGCTGACGATCGAAGACATCGTCGATATCGCCCACGGCCGCGCCAGCGCCGAGCTGTCGCCGGACCCGGCGTTCCGCGCCGCCATCGCGCGCGGCGCCGACTTCCTCGATCGCCTGCTGCGCGAGGACGGCAATGTGTATGGCGTGACGACCGGCTACGGCGACTCGTGCACCGTGGCCGTGCCGCCCGAGCTGGTGCCGGAACTGCCGCACCACCTGTACACCTACCACGGCTGCGGCCTGGGCGATCACTTCGATCCGGCACAGACGCGCGCGATCCTGGCGGCGCGGCTGGCATCGCTTTCCAAGGGATACAGCGGGGTGTCGGTCGAACTGCTGCTGCAGATCACGCGCCTGCTCGATGCCGGGCTGCTGCCGCAAATCCCCTCCGAGGGCTCGGTGGGCGCCTCCGGCGACCTGACGCCGCTGTCGTACCTGGCCGCCGTCATGTGCGGCGAGCGCGAGGTGTGGCGCAACGGCGAGATCGTCGACGCGGCGGTGGCGCTGCGCGAGGCCGGCATTGCGCCGCTGCGCCTGCGCCCGAAGGAAGGGCTGGCCATCATGAACGGCACCGCCGTCATGACGGCGCTGGCCTGCCTGGCCTACGACCGTGCAGAGTATCTCGTCAAACTGGCGACCCGCATCACGGCGCTGGCCTCGTACACGCTGGACGGCAACGCCCACCACTTCGACGAAGTGCTGTTCTCGGTGAAACCGCACCCCGGCATGGGGCGCGTGGCGGCGATGCTGCGCGAGGACCTGCCCACTACCGTGTGGGAACGCAACGGCAAGCGGCTGCAGGACCGCTACTCGATCCGCTGCGCGCCGCACGTGATCGGCGTGCTGGCCGATGCGATGCCGCTGTTCCGCACCAACATCGAAAATGAGCTGAACAGCGCGAACGACAATCCGCTGATCGATGGCGACAACGAACGCGTGCTGCACGGCGGGCATTTCTATGGCGGCCACATCGCCTTCGCGATGGACGGCATGAAGAATGCGGTGGCCAACGTGGCCGACCTGCTGGACCGCCAGATGGCGCTGCTGGTCGATGCGCGCTACAACAACGGCCTGCCCGCCAACCTGTCCGGCAGCACGGGCCCGCGCGCGGCGATCAACCACGGCCTGAAGGCGCTGCAGATCAGTGCGTCGGCGTGGACGGCCGAGGCGCTGAAGCTGACGATGCCGGCCTCGGTATTCTCGCGCTCGACCGAATGCCACAACCAGGACAAGGTCAGCATGGGCACGATCGCCGCGCGCGACTGCCTGCGCGTGCTGGAACTGACGGAACAGGTGGTGGCCGCCCTGCTGGTCACGGTGCGGCAGGGCGCCTGGCTGCGCGGCCGCGCCAACCCGGAACTGGCGCTGCAGCCGCACCTGGCCGCGATGGTCGCGGCGCTGGATATCGCGCCGATCGACGAGGACCGCCGCCTGGACGGCGAACTGCGCTCGCTGGTCGCCCGTATCCGCGGCCAGGCCTGGGAGCTGTATGCGTAAAGTGAAAGAAAGCCGCTGGTTCGCCGAAGTCGACATGGATGTCCAGTTCTTCGACCTGGACCCGATGGAGATCGTCTGGCACGGCAACTACGTGAAATACCTGGAAGTGGTGCGCTGCGCGCTGCTCGACAAGATCGGCTACAACTACCCGCAGATGAAGGCATCCGGCTATGCGTGGCCGGTGATCGACATGCACCTGCGCTACGTGGCGCCTGCCACGTTCGGCCAGAAGATCCGGCTGCGCGCCGACATCGTCGAGTGGGAAAACTGCCTGAAGATCGATTACCTGATCACGGACGCGGCCTCCGGCAAGCGCCTGAACCGCGCCACCACGACGATGGTGGCGGTGAACATCGCCACGCAGGAAATGTGCTACGTGTCGCCGCCCGTGCTGCTGGAAAAACTGGGACTGCAATGAAAAAAATCCTGATGACCGTCGCGCTGGCGTTGCCGGCATTCGCCGCCGCTGCCAACGGCAACGCTGCCAACGCCAACGCCAACGCCGCCGTGCCGGTGGCGAAGATCCAGGCGATGCTGGCCAAGCCGCCAGTGATGTGCGGCCGCTTCGACCAGAGCAAGACGCTGGCCGGCATGAAGAAGCCGCTGGCCGCCAACGGCCGCTTCTGCGTGGTGCAGGAAAAAGGCGTGCTGTGGCGCACGCTGCAACCGTTCCCGAACACGCTGCGCCTGACCAGGAGCGAAATCATCCACTACCAGGGCGACCGCGTGGCGATGCGCCTCGATGCGAAGACGGAACCGACGGTGCGCATGATCAACCAGGTCCTGTTCTCGCTGCTGGCCGGCGACCTGGCACAGCTCGAACAGCTGTTCAAGGTCGACGGCACGGTGGGCGCCGACAGCTGGAACGTCACGCTGGAAGCGCGTGAACCCGCCCTGGCCAAGGCGATCGGCACGATCCGGCTCGACGGCGGCGCCTATGTCAACAACATCGTCATCAGCGAAGCGTCGGGCGACCGCACCAGCATCGTGTTCTCGAAAATCGAATCGGGCGCCAAGGCACTGGGCCCCGAAGAGGCGGCGCTGTTCAAATGATGGCGAAGGGGCGCGCGCTCGCTGTGCTGTGGCTGGTGGCGGTGGCCCTGCTGCTGGGCCATAACGGCTACCTGTGGCTGGTCAAGCGCATCGTGCCGGATACCGACATCATGGCGCTGCTGCCGGTGCAGGAACGCGACCCCATCCTGCAAAGCTCGTTCGCCCACATGGTCGACGCGGCCCAGCAGCGTGTGATCGTGCTGGTCGGCGCCGCCGCGTGGGACGATGCGAAGCGCGCGGCCGATGCCTATGCCGCCGTGCTGGCGAAACATCCGGACCTGTTCCAGGCCGCCGATGCCGGCGCCAACGTGCAGGCCGAATGGCTGTCGCTGTTCCATCAGCACCGGCTGGTGCTGATGTCGCCGGCCCAGCAGGATCAGCTGCGCAAGGAAGGCACGGCGTTCTGGACCCAGCAGGCGCTGGCGAAACTGTACGCGCCGTTCGGCGGCCCGAAGCTGGGCGCCTGGCAGGACGATCCGTTCGGCCTGTTCTCCGGCTGGGTGCAGGAGCGCGCGCAGGAAACGCCGGTGCGCCCGCGCGACGGCCACCTGTTCGTCGCCGACGATGAAAAGCAGTATGTATTGCTGCCGCTGACCCTGAAGGTGCCGGCCCTGTCGATGACGGCGCAGGACCGCGTGCTGCCGATACTGAAGCAGGCGCTGGACGCCGCGCAGGCCGCCGCGCCGCAGGCACGGGTGATCCAGGCCGGCGTGATCCTGCATGCCGCCAATGCCGGCGCGCAGGCCAGCCGCGAAATGCACACGATCGGCGCCGGGTCGGTGGCCGGCATCGTCCTGCTGATGTGGCTGGCCTTCCGCACGCTGAAGCCGATCGCGCTGATCCTGCTGTCGATCGGCGTTGGCGTGCTGGGCGCGCTATCGGTGTGCTGGCTGCTGTTCGGGCAGATCCACCTGATGACGCTCGTGTTCGGCGCCAGCCTGGTCGGCGTGGCGCAGGATTACGGTATCTATTTCCTGTGCAACCGGCTGTCCGCCGATGCGTCGCTGGACTCGCGTGCGCTGCTGAAGAAACTGCTGCCGGGCCTGGCGCTGACGCTGCTGGCCGCCGTCATCGGCTACATGGGCCTGGCGTTGACGCCATTCCCCGGCCTGCGCCAGATGGCCGTGTTTTCCGCGCTGGGCCTCGTGTTCGCGTGGCTGACGGTGGTGTTCTGGTTCCCGCAACTGATCGGCCCGCGCAGCCTGCGGGGCGGCGCGCTGGTGCGCGGCTATGGCGCGGCGCTGGCCCGCTGGCCGCTGCTGCGCGCCAGTGCCGGCACGTGGCTCGCCGTGGCGCTGTTCGCTGCCGTGGCGGCGTTCGGCATCGCGAAACTGGGTGCCAACGACGACATCCGCCTGCTGCAGAATCCGCCGAAGCACCTGGTCGACGACCAGATCAAGCTGGGCAAGCTGCTCGATGCGCCCACGCCGGTGCAGTTCTTCCTGGTGCGCGGCGACTCGGCCGAAACGGTACTGCAGCGCGAAGAAGCGCTGAAACTGCGGCTCGATCGCCTGGTCGCCACCGGCAAGCTGACGGGCTACCAGGCCATCTCGAACTGGGTGCCGTCGCTGCGCACGCAGCAGGAACGCCGCGCGCTGGCCGACCTGAAGCTGCTGGGACCCGAAGGGCCGCTGGCCGCCGTCGCGCAGCAGGCCGGCGAGGATGCAGGATGGGTCAAGGCGACCGCCGACGCGTTGCGCGCGGCCGGCAAGCCGCTCGGCATCGACGCGTTCATGAAGGCACCGGCCAGCGAGCCGTGGCGCCACCTGTGGCTCGGCAACGAACATGGCGAATTCGCCAGCATCGTCGCACTGCGCGGCCTGTCGATGGCGGCGGTGCCGCAGGTGCGCCCGCTGGCCGACGGCCTGGCCGGCGTGCAGTGGGTCGACAAGGTCGAGGAAATCTCTTCCGTGCTGGGCCGGTATCGCGTCAACATGGGCTATGTCGTGCTGGCCGCCTACTGCGTGGTCTTCGTGCTGCTGCTGCCGCGCTACCGGGGCCGGGCCTGGCGCGTGATCGCGCCGACCGCGCTGGCCAGCGTGGCCACGCTGGCCATCCTCGGCTATGCGGGCCAGAACCTGCAGCTGTTCCACGTGCTGGCGCTGATGCTGCTGCTGGGCGTGGGCGTCGACTACGGCATCTTCATGCAGGAGGAATCAGTAAAAAGCGCCGAACGAAGGGATACCACGCCATGGCTGGCGGTGGGCCTGGCGGCGGCCAACACGCTGCTGGCCTTCGGCCTGCTCGGCCTGTCGAACACGCCGGCGCTGCAGGCGTTCGGGCTGACGATGTTGCTGGGCACCCTGCTCGTGTGGCTGGCGGTTCCCTGTTTCGGACTATCGACCTTCAATAAAGAGAAAACACATGCAGATGCAATTGGAATCAGCTGACATACTGATCGTCGGTGCCGGCCCCGCCGGTTCGGTGGCCGCGGCGCTGCTGCGCAAGCAGGGCCGCCAGGTGCTCGTCATCGAGCGCGAGCAGTTCCCGCGCTTCTCGATCGGCGAAAGCCTGCTGCCGCAAAGCATGCAATATCTGGAAGAGGCGGGCATGCTGCGCGCCGTCGTCGAGGCCGGTTTCCAGTACAAGAACGGGGCCGCCTTCATGAAGAACGGCGTCTACACGGACTTCGATTTCCGCGACAAGCACTCGGAAGGCTGGGGCACCACGTACCAGGTGCAGCGCGCCGACTTCGACCACCTGCTGGCGAGGGAAGCGGAAAAGCAGGGCGCCGAGATCCGCTTCCGCCATGAAGTGCTGAACATCGAACCGGGCCAGCCTGGCGGCCGCTCGCTCGTCACCGTCAGGCATCCCGACGGCGGGCAGTACCAGGTCGATGCGGGGTTCATCCTCGATGCGAGCGGCTTCGGCCGCATCCTGCCGCGCCTGCTGAAGCTGGAAACGCCGTCGAACTTCCCGGTGCGGGGCGCGATCTTCACGCACGTGCAGGACGGCATCGGCGCGCGCACCGGATCCGAACCCGGTTTCGACCGCAGCAAGATCCGCGTCACCGTGCACCCGAAGCACGACAATGTGTGGTTCTGGACCATCCCGTTCGCCGGCGGGCGCTGCTCGCTGGGCGTGGTCGCCGAAACGGCATACCTGGAACAGTACCAGGGCTCGCCGACGGAGCGGCTGCAGATGATCGTGGCCGAGGAACCGTCGCTGTCCGCGCTGCTGGAGAACGCCACGTGGGACACGCCGGCACGCCAGATCACCGGCTACTCGGCCAACGTCGACCGCCTGTGGGGCGAGGGCTACGCACTGCTGGGCAATGCCGGCGAGTTCCTCGACCCGGTGTTCTCGTCCGGCGTGACGATCGCGGTGCGCTCGGCCAGCCTGGCCGCGGCCGCGCTGAAACGGCAGTTCGCCGGCGAAGCCGTGGACTGGCAGGCCGACTACGGCGTGCCGCTGCGCCGCGGCGTCGATACCTTCCGCGCCTTCGTCGAATCGTGGTACAAGGGCGGCTTCCAGACCATCATTTTCCACGAGCGCCAGCAGCCGGAAATCCGCCGGATGATCTCGGCGATCCTGGCCGGCTACGCATGGAACCAGTCGAATCCGTACGTGAAGGAGACGGCGCGCCGCCTGGCGGCACTGGAGGCGGCGTGCGCACTGAGCTGAAAGCGGGCCTGAAAGCGGGGCTGAAGGCGCGGCTGGCCGCGTGCATGGCTGCGCTGGCGCTGGCCGGCTGCGCTTCGGCTCCGCCGGCGCCGGCCCGCCTCGGGCTGAAGCTGCCGCCGGCCGCGCTGGGCCAGTCGATCAGCGTGCAGCAGCACCTGAAGGTGGAACGCGGCGGCCGTATCGACGACATGGACGTGGCGCTGCAGGTCGAACCGGAAGCGATCGACATGGTTGGCCTGGCGTTCGGCCAGCGTGTGCTGACGGTGCGCTACGACGGCAAGGAAGTCAAGGAATGGCGGCACGCGATGCTGCCGCGCCAGGTGCGCGCGGAAGATGTGCTGGAAGACATGCAGTTGACCCTGTGGCCCGTCGAGGCGGTGGCGAAGGCGCTGCCGCCGGGCTGGCGCATCGCCGAGGAAGGCCGCGGCAAGGGCCTGCTGCGCACGCTCTACCTGAACGAAGAACCGATCATGCGCATCGACTACAGCGGCAGCCCGCGCTGGAGCGGCACGGTCGTGCTGGAGAACCTGCGGTATAAATACCGGTTGACGATCCAGTTCGCCGCCGAATAAAGCGCCGAATACACAAGTTAATGAATGCAATGAACGTCTACCTGAACGAGTGCGGCATCGTCTGCGCGCTGGGCACCGGCCTCGAAGAGGTGCGGGCGAACCTGTTCGCCGGCACCTCGGGCGTGCTGCCGACCACGGACTGCTCGCCGGGCCGCGAGCTGCCGCTGGGGCAGGTACGCGCGGCGCTGCCGTCCATCGACCACCTGCCGGCGGCACAGCGCAGCCGCAACAACGCGCTGGCGCTGGCCGCGCTGGCGCAGATCCGGCCGGCCGTCGATGCGGCCATCGCGCGGTTCGGCGCGGACCGGGTAGGCGTCATCGTCGGCACCAGCACGTCCGGCATCGCCGAAACGGAAAAGGCGCTGCTGCACCGTGTCGCGCATGGCGACCTGGCGCCCGGATTCCATTACGGCCAGCAGGAGATGGGATCGCCGGCCGCGCTGCTGGCCGACGAGCTGGGAGTCGAAGGGCCGGCGTATGTGCATTCGAGCGCCTGTTCGTCCAGCGCCAAGGCGATGGCCAGCGCCGCCCGGCTGATCCGCATGGGCCTGTGCGACGCGGTGGTGGCGGGTGGCGCCGATTCGCTGTGCGCCTTCACGGTGGCCGGCTTTTCGGCGCTGGAGTCGGTCAGCGCCGTGCGCTGCAACCCGATGAGCGCCAACCGCAACGGCATCAACATCGGTGAAGGTGCGGCGCTGTTCCTGCTGACGCGCGAACCGGCGGCCGTGATGCTGGCCGGCTGGGGCGAGTCGTCGGACGGCCACCACATGTCCGCGCCCGATCCGGCCGGTAACGGCGCGCGCATCGCAATGGCCGACGCGCTGCGGCGCGCCGGCCTGCAGCCGGCCGACATCGACTACATCAACATGCACGGCACCGCCACGCAGCAGAACGACGCGATGGAATCGACAGTGATCGCCGGGCTGTTCGGCTGCGAAGTGCCGGCCAGTTCCACCAAGCCGTTCACCGGCCATACGCTGGGCGCCGCAGCGGCGATCGAGGCGGCACTGTGCTGGCTGGCGCTGCAGCCGGAAAACGCCAGGGGCGCCTTGCCGCCGCATTTGTGGGACGGCGCGCCGGACCCCGCGCTGCCGGCGCTGAACCTGGTGCCCGTGGGCGCCACGCTGGGCCGGCCGCTGCGCCACGTGCTGAGCACCTCGTTCGCGTTCGGCGGGTCGAATGCCGTGCTGGTGCTGGGACGCGCGGCGCCGCCTGCGCGGCAAGCCGAGGCGGCACTTCCACCGGTCGCCGAGGTGCTGCCGCATTCGGGCTCGATGGTGCTGCTCGACCGGCTGGTCAGCGTGGACAACGACGACCTGTGCGCCGAGGTGACGATCCGCCCGGACAGCATGTTCTGCGACGGCGCGGCCGTCGGCGCGTGGGTGGGCATCGAATACATGGCGCAGGCGATCGCGGCGCACGCCGGCTGGCTGGCGCGGCGCAACGGCGATCCCGTCAAGGTGGGCTTCCTGCTGGGATCGCGCAAGTACGAAGCGGGCGTTCCCGCATTCGCGGTGGGCAGCGTGCTGCGCGTGCACGCCCATCGTGCGCTGCAGGGCGACAACGGCCTGGGCGCGTTCGAATGCCGCATCGACGCGGGCGGGAGCACCGTGGCCACGGCTACCGTGACGGTTTACCAGCCCGACAATGTCAACGAGTTTCTTTCAGGTGGAACAGCAGCATGAGTACCGAACATTTTAACGACAAGCCCACGGGCAAGGGCCTGAGCGTGCTGGTGACGGGATCGTCGCGCGGCATCGGAAAGGCCATCGCGCTGCGCCTGGCACGCGACGGTTACGACGTCGTACTGCATTGCCGCAGCGGACGCGCCGAGGCCGACGCGGTCGCGGCAGAGATCGCCGGCATGGGGCCGGGTTTGCGTAACCCTGTGCGCGTGCTGCAGTTCGACGTGAGCGACCGCGCCGCCACGGCCGCGGCGCTGGAAGCGGATATCGCCGAACACGGCTGCTACTACGGCGTCGTCGCCAATGCCGGCATCGCGCGCGACAATGCCTTCCCGGCGATGTCGGGCGAGGACTGGGATCTCGTGCTCCGCACCAACCTGGACGGGTTCTACAACGTGCTGAACCCGTTGGTGATGCCGCTGGTGCAGCGCCGCAAGCCGGGCCGCATCGTCACGCTGGCTTCCGTGTCCGGCCTGGTCGGCAACCGCGGGCAGGTCAACTACAGTGCCGCGAAGGCGGGCATCATCGGCGCGACCAAGGCGCTGGCGCTGGAACTGGCCAAGCGGGCGATCACGGTCAACTGCGTGGCGCCCGGCCTGATCGACACCGACATGACGAGCGAGGTGCCGATGGACGAGGTGCTGAAGATGATCCCGGCGCGCCGCGTCGGCAAGCCGGAAGAGGTGGCCGCCGCCGTCAGCTTCCTGATGGCCGAGGATGCCGGCTACGTCACCCGGCAGGTAATTTCCGTCAACGGTGGCCTGGCATGAACCGCCGCGTCGTCGTCACCGGCATGGCCGGGATCAGCCCGATCGGCAATGACTGGGCCGCGGTGCGCCAGCGCCTGGGCGAGTACCGCAACGCGATCGTGCGGATGGAGGAATGGGCCAACTACGAAGGCCTGAACACCAACCTCGGCGCGCCTGCCGCGCCGTTCGAGCTCACCGCGCGCTACAACCGCAAGACCACGCGCAGCATGGGCCGGGTGGCGCTGATGGCCACCCGCGCCAGCGAACTGGCCTTGCAGGACGCGGGACTGCTCGACCATCCGCTGCTGACCTCCGGCCGCATGGGCGTGTCGTTCGGTTCCTCGGCCGGCACGCCCAGCGCGATCGGCGACTTCGGCCGCATGATGGAAGACCGCACCACCAAGGGCATTAACGCCACCACGTACATCAAGATGATGGCGCATACTGCGCCGGTCAACATCGGCGTGTTCTTCGGCATGACCGGGCGGGTGTACACCACCTCGTCGGCCTGCACTTCCGGCAGCCAGGGCATCGGCTATGCGTATGAAGCGATCAAGAGCGGCGCGCAGACGGCGATGCTGGCCGGCGGCGCCGAGGAACTCGACGCCACCGAGGCGGCCGTGTTCGACACGCTGTTCGCCACCAGCACGCGCAACGATGCGCCGCACACGTCGCCGCGCCCGTTCGACGCGCAGCGCGACGGCCTGGTGATCGGCGAGGGCGCCGGCGCGCTGGTGCTGGAAGAACGCGAACACGCGCTGGCGCGCGGCGCCACCATCCACGCCGAACTGGTGGGCTTCGGCACCAACAGCGACGGCGTGCACGTGACGCAGCCGAACGCGGCGACGATGAAGACGGCGATGCTGCTGGCGCTCGAGGATGCCGGCCTGGAAGCGTCGGCGATCGGCTACATCAATGCCCACGGCACCGGCACCGCGCAGGGCGACGTGGCCGAATCGCACGCCACGCAGCAGGTGTTCGGCAGCGCCGTGCCGATCAGTTCCCTGAAAAGCTACATGGGCCACACGCTGGGCGCCTGCGGCGCGCTGGAAGCCTGGATCAGCATCGAGATGATGCGCGAGGGCTGGTTCGCGCCCACCATCAACCTCGATGCGGTGGATCCGCAATGCGCGCCGCTCGACTACATCGCCGGCGCCGGCCGCGCGCTGCAGTGCGAATACGTCATGTCGAACAATTTCGCATTCGGCGGCATCAATACCTCCCTCATCTTCAAACGCGTCTAGAAACCAGTTTATCCACCACAGCAAAGGAAGAAAAATGAAAAAAGCGATGTTGACGTTGGTCCTGTCGGCTTCGGCCACCGCTGCCTCCGTGCCGGCCGTCGCGGCCGACCGCGTGATGATGGTTCCGATCGAGAATGCGATGAACGTGAACGACGCGAAAGGGCGCCTGGGCGATACGGTGCAGTTCTACTTCGGCGACCAGAAAACGCCGAAAGTGGCGTCGAAGATCACGTCCGACAGCACCAGCCAGAAGACCAACAGCGTCGGCAAGTCGCCCGAGGAAGCGTGCAACTGGGCCTTCCTGTCCGCCATGCTGGCGCTGAAGAAGAAGGCCGAGTCGGTGGGCGCCGATGCGGTGGTCAATATCGTCAGCAACTACAAGCACAAGGAAATGTCGAGCCAGACGGAATTCGAATGCCATGACGGCAACATCGTCAGCGGCGTCGCCTTCAAGGCCGATTTCGTCAAGCTGGCCAAGTAAGGTGCCGGCGGCCGCGCACGTCTGGCTCGCCCGTATCGACGGGCTGGACGACGCGCGGCTGGCGTCGTACTCGGCATGGCTGGGCGCGGGCGAACGCGAACGCAGCTTCGTGCGCGAAGGGCGCCGGCGCCAGTTCGTCGCGGCGCGCGCGCTGCTCAGGATCGCCATCGGTGCGCTGCTCGATGTTCCACCGCGGTCGGTGGAACTGGGCGGGGCGCCGGGGCGGGCGCCCTGGCTCCTGGCGCCGGCCGTGGCGTTGCCGGGGCTGTCGGTGTCGCACAGCGGCCCGTGGGTTTCCTGCGCGCTGAGTGCGGGTACCGCGCTCGGGCTGGATATCGAAATGAAGGATGCCGCGCGCGATATCGCTGCGCTGGCGGAGCAGGCGTTCGACGCGGCCACCTGTGCGCGGCTCGCGGCACTGCCCGACGGCGCGCGGGTCGATGCGTTCTATGGCGCGTGGAGCGCGCAGGAAGCCGCCATCAAGCTGGGCGTGGCGGCGTGCGGCACGTATGCGCTGCCGCACGGGGAATTGTCGGTGGTGGTGTGCAGTGGGGAACCGTTGGCGGCGATGCCGCGGGTGAGTGTCGTGGACTTGTGAAGCATCCGTTGACCCTGGTGTCGGACACCTTCAGGTGTCGGACACCGGTTTTCAGCAGCGTTCCCGCAGAAACCGGTGTCCGACACCATAAAACGATGTCCGACACCAGGCGGCACGATGCATCCGGCACCCGGAAAACCTACTGCCACAGCCAGTTCCAGAACCCCGGCAGCCGTGGATGTTCGTCGGCGCTCTTGACGGTGCTGGCCAGCGCGGCGCGCTCGAGCGCGTCGCGCTCGTCATAGAACGGCTTGCCGGCGACAGGGATGTCGAGTTCGCGCGCGACGTCGACCAGGATGCGCAGGTAGACCTCGAGGTTGCGCGCCGTGTAGCCGTTCACGTCGTGGAAGGTGACGACGACCGGCGTATGGCCGTCCACCGTATGCATGGTGCCGGCGGCCCAGCGCTTGCGCGTCTCGGCCAGCATGGCGAGCATGTTGGACCGCTTGTGCCAGCTGAAGTTGACGCCCCAGATCTTGCCGTCGTTGGCGTTCAGGTCCGTCAGCAGCATGTGCAGGCCGTGGCGGTGGTAGCTGTCCAGCGTGGCGGCGTCGTAGGCCCAGAACGGCGGGCGCACCAGCAGCGGAGTGCTGCCGGTCAGCGTGCGCAGGTCGTCGACACCGCGGCGCAGCGATGCGTCGCGTTCGGCCGTGTCCATGAAGCGGTGGTTCGCATGCGTGGCGGTGGCCGAGTGCAGTGCCACGACGTGGCCGGCCTCGTGCTCGCGCCGGATCAGCGCGCGGCCGGTGTCGGTACCGCCGCCGTGCCAGTGGCGCGTCTGCGTGAAAAACACGGCCTTGATGCCCGGCTGCACGGCGTTGTGGGCCAGCGTGTCGAGCACGCGCACGGTGGGATTGTCGCCGTTCGAGCCGCTCGGGCCATCGTCGAAGCTGAGCAGGAAGCGGATCGGCGCCGGTGCGGCTGTTTCAAGCGGCGTGGCAGCCGGTACCAACGGGGCGGGACACAGTGGCGGGGGCGCAGTGGGCGACTCGTCCTGCGCCGCGTGGGCAAAGTGGGCAAAGTGGGCAAAGTGGGCAACGGCGGCAAGGATGAAACAGAGCAGTGGACGGGTCGGCACGATCGGCACGTTGGTGGCTTCGGATGAAAACGGGCTGCATTATAGATTGGTCATCGCGGGCCCGCCCGCACCAAAGTATAGGAAAAATGTATGAATGTTCAGCCACAGGGAATGCAGCCGGCGGTGCAGGCGCCCGCCGAACCGCACGTGCCGGAAACGGAGTTCGGCAAATGGTTCCTGCGCACCGAAACGTGGACGGTGCACGTGCTGGAGCGGGCGCTCGCGGACCTCGACCGCCTGATGCCGCCCGGCCGCAAGAGCTTCGATGTGGTGGCCGACGTGGGTTGCGGCTACGGCCGTTCGCTGCCGAAGCTGCACGAGCGCTTCGCGCCGAAGCGGCTGATCGGCATGGACATCGATCCGGAAATGATCGAGGCATCCGGCAAGGAGGTGGCGCAGCATGGCATCGCCGCAGAATTCGTCTGCTGCTCCAGCTCAAACATCGCCTTGCCGGATGACTCGGTGGACCTGCTGTTCTGCCACCAGACCTTCCACCACCTGATCGACCAGGAGCGCGCGATCGCGGAATTCTTCCGCGTGCTCAAACCTGGCGGCGTGCTGCTGTTCGCGGAATCGACGCGGCGCTACATCCATTCGTGGATCATCCGGCTGCTGTTCCGCCACCCGATGGACGTGCAGAAGACCGCGCCCGAGTATCTCGCCATGGTGCGCGGCGCCGGCTTCGACGTGCCGGACAGCGCCGTGTCCTACCCGTTCCTGTGGTGGAGCCGCGAGGACCTGGGTATTCTGGAGCGGGTATTCCGCATCAAGCCGCGCGCCGTGCGCGAGGAAACGCTGATCAACCTGGTGGGGCGCAAGCCTTAGACGCTAACTGACGAGGGTGCCGCGGCGCGTGCAGCGGTGAACGCAGCTTTTCGATCGGCAGCGGCAGCGATTGCGAGGGCAATGGCGCCGGTACGCGCATCGCGATCGTCTGCCGCTTGGATAATCCGCCTTGATGAACCAGGTTCCGGGGCTGTATTGGCGCCGAGCTTGGTCGCTAATTACTAGCACAGCGATACCTCCGAAAATCTCTCCAATCCTAACCAACTCTGAAAATTATATTGATGCAATTTTTATTGTTAAACAGTAATATGCGCAGCTTATTATTTCAGTCTTTGGATTATTTTGATGAGCAAGCATTTAGGCGTTGCAGGAGTTGCTCTCCTGTTGAGCGCGTGCGCAACAACGTCGACGCCACCGGTCGCCGTTGATGCGCCTGTTTCCCGGATACAGCAGATCGAAGCACAAAAGGCTGCGGCGCTTCCCCAACAGAAAATCTTCAAGCGCAAGATCGCGATCGGGCGGTTTTCCAATGAAACGCGCTACGGCCGCTCGCTGCTGACCGACGCCAATGCCGATCCGCTTGGCAAGCAGGCATCCGACATGCTGGCAAGTCGGCTCGTGGGGTCGAATCGATTCCTGGTGTTCGAGCGCCAGGATCTGGGCAGGATCGCCGACGAACAGAAGCGCACTGGTGCATCCGCTGCAGACCTGATCGGTGTCGATGCACTGGTACTTGGCTCAGTCACGGAATTCGGTCGCAGCACCACCGGCAAGGCTGGCTTCCTCAGTTCGACCAAGGTGCAAACCGCCAGGGCGAAGGTTGAAATACGCCTGGCCGACGCACGGACCGGACACATCTTCTTTACCGCCAGCGGCACGGGCGAAGCGAATACCGAGTCCGGCGAGATCGCAGGTTATGGTAGCCGCGCAGACTACGATGCCACGTTGAACGACCGCGCGATCGGCGCCGCCATTTCCGACGTGTTGACTTCGCTGATGAACAAGCTGGAAGAGCGCCGCTGGCGTACCGATATCCTGAAGAGCGACGGCCGGCAGGTATTCATGTCGGGCGGTTCCAGGCAGGGCATCCGGTCGGGCGATACGTTTGCCGTGATGCGTGAAGGCGAAAAAGTCAAGAGCGGGCAAACCGGTTTTGAGATTGCATTGCCTGCCACCGCGGTTGGCACAGTGCGCGTGGTTTCTCTCTTTGGCGATGCCGAGAGTAACGAAGGCGCGGTCGCGGAGCTGGTCAGTGGAACGCTGCCGACAAGCGGCACGAACGGCTATTTCATTACCGAAGCGGGGAAATGACATGAAAACTATGATGACTATTGTCATGGCGGTGGCACTGGCCGGCTGCGCGCTGCCGACGACCGACGTAAAGACGGGTTCATTGCGGCCTGCGCTCGCCGTACAGGGAGCCCCGGCGGGAGCCTTGCTGTATGTCGACGGCATCCAGATCGGCGAGGCTGCACTCTATGACGGCAAGGCCCGGAAGGTGATGATTGAAGAAGGTGCGCACCGGATCGAGGTCAAGCAGGGGGCCACGTTGCTGCATACCCAGCAGATCTTTGCCGGGGCCGGTGAAACAGCAGTAGTGGTGGTCGGCGCGGAAGGGCTTAAATGAACCGCTTCCTCATCTTGGCCGCATTGTTCGTGCTGACAGCGTGCGCAGCTCCACAAAAGAAATATGAATGGGGCAGCTATGAACAGTCGCTTTACGAGTACTACAAGGCACCTGCAAACCTGAACGCACTGGTAGCGTCGATCGATGCCACGATCGTCAACGCCGAGAAGGCCAATCGGCCCGTCCCGCCGGGTGTCTATGCGGAGTATGGCTTCCTGTTGCTACAGCAGGGCAAGCACCAGGAGGCAGCCGGATTGTTTACGAAGGAAAAGGCACGCTGGCCTGAATCGGCTAGTCTGATGAACAAGATGATCAAGTTGGCGGAGACCAAGTCCACGACAACGAACGAGGTAAAGCAATGAGGGGTGCGATTCGATTATTTGCCATCTTGGGAGCCATGCTGGCGATCCTGAGCGGTTGTGCTACCAAGCAGCCTGTCCACAAGGATTACAGTGCTTTGCGCGCTGACGCGCCTCGCTCAGTGCTGGTAGTGCCTGTCGTGAGCCGAAGCGTGGATGTCGATGCGCCTGACTACTTCCTGTCCACGATTACCCAGCCGATCGCAGAACGGGGTTACTACGTATTCCCAGTCAATCTGGTCAAGCGTGTGATGGAAGACGATGGCATGGCCGATGCCGATCTGGTACACGGCAGCGATCCGCGTCGCCTTGCGGAACTGTTCGGTGCGGACGCCGTGCTGTATGCCGTGATCGAGCGCTGGGATTCGAAATATGCAGTGCTGTCTACTGTAACCACGGTAGAAATGAGTTATGCCCTCAAGAGCGGAAAGTCGGGCGAGACGCTATGGGTACATCAGGAAAAGATGGCATACGACCCCGCCGCGCAGCAATCTTCGGGCGGACTAGCCGGGCTGATTGCCAAGGCTGTCGTCGCAGCGATGGAGAAGGCCAAGCCCAACTACATCCCGTTGGCGCGCACGGTCAACGGCATCGCGGTCGGCCGCGTCGGCCAAGGCTTGCCGGCGGGCCCGTACGATCCCCAACATCGCATCGATCAACAGCAGTTCTGATACCGATGGAGTGTAGCTGCCGCTTGGATGCGGCAGCTATGCCACTGGTACAAGGCAAGTGTATTGTCCTGTACCAGTCATGTGCGGTATGTTGTCGGTTCCATCGATCCCCATGCCTCCCATGAGCCAGACGAAGCCCACCGATCCGCACGAAGCCAGCGCGCATGCCGCTCCACAGCACGCCAGCCAGTTCGCGCTGCTCGGGCAGCGCCGTTTCGCGCCGTTCTTCTGGACCCAGTTCCTGGGCGCCTTCAACGACAACCTGTTCAAGACGGCGCTGATCGTCGTGCTCACGTTCGATGCCGCCAGCTGGACGACCCTGTCGCCGTCGATGGTGACGAATCTGATCCCAGGCCTGTTCATCCTGCCCTACGTGCTGTTCTCGGCGACTTCCGGCCAGATCGCCGAGAAATTCGAGAAAGCGCGGCTGGTGCGCTTCATCAAGTGGGCCGAAATCGCCATCATGGGCATCGCCGCGCTGGGCTGGATGACGCACAGCCTTTGGCTGCTGGTGCTGGCGATCTTCGCGATGGGCACGCACTCCACGCTGTTCGGCCCCGTCAAATACTCGTACATGCCGCAGCAGCTGAAGCCCGAGGAACTCACCGGCGGCAACGGCATGGTGGAGATGGGCACCTTCGTCGGCATCCTGCTGGGGCAGGTGTTCGGCGACGTGCTGGTGATGCACGCATCGCTGGGCATCCCCGTGGTGGCCGCCGGCACCGTCGGCTTCGCGGTACTCGGGCTGCTGGCCAGTTACCGGATTCCCGTAACGCCGGCACCGGCGCCGGACTTGCGGATCGCCTGGAACCCGTTCACGGAAACGGTGCGCAACCTGAAGTACTCGGCCGGCAACCGCACGGTGTTCCTGTCGATGCTGGGCAATTCCTGGTTCTGGTTCTACGGCGCGATGGTGCTGGCGCAGTTTCCGGTGTACGCGATGACGTACCTGAAGGGCGATCACAGCGTGTTCGTGCTGCTGCTCACCGTGTTCTCGCTGGGGATCGGCGCCGGCTCGCTGCTGTGCGAGAAGCTTTCCGGCCGCAAGGTGGAAATCGGGCTCGTGCCGTTCGGCTCGATCGGCCTGTCGCTGTTCGGCATCGACCTGTACTTCGCCAGCCAGGGCTACGTCGTGCCCGCGGCGGCCACGGTCGACGCACTCGGCATGCTGGCGCAGCCGGGCAGCTGGCGCATCCTGTTCGACGTGGTGATGATCGGCGTGTTCGGCGGCTTCTTCATCGTGCCGCTGTTCGCACTGATCCAGCTGCGCTGCGATCCGAAGCACCTGTCGCGCACGATCGCCGGCATGAACATCCTGAACGCGCTGTTCATGGTGGCAGCGGCCGGCGTGGCGATCCTGCTGCTGGGCCAGGGCCTCACGATCCCCGAGCTGTTCCTGGCCACCGCCATCATGAACGGCATCGTCGCCGCCTACATCTTCTCCCTGGTGCCAGAGTTCCTGATGCGCTTCCTGGCCTGGCTGCTGATCCACACGGTGCACAAGGTGAAGGTGATCGAGGCAGGCCGCATTCCCGAGCACGGCGCCGCGGTCCTGGTCTGCAACCACGTCAGCTATGTCGATGCGATCGTGATCATGGCGGCAAGCCCGCGGCCGATCCGCTTCGTGATGGACCACCGCATCTTCGGCACGCCGCTGCTGGGCTGGATCTTTCGCACCGCGAAGGCCATCCCGATCGCGCCGGCCAAGGAAGACCCGTGGCTGCTGGAGAAATCCTACGTGGATATCGCCCACGCGCTGCACGAGGGGGAGCTGGTGTGCATCTTTCCCGAAGGTCGCCTGACGACGACCGGCGAAATGAACGAGTTCAAGGGAGGCATTGCCAAGGTCGTGGAGCGTTCGCAGGTGCCGGTGATCCCGATGGCGCTGCGCGGCCTGTGGGGGCACCTGCTGTCGCGCAGCGAGGGCAACGTGTTCGAACGCGCGTTCCGCAAGGGCCTGCGTTCGCGGCTCGCGCTGGCGGTGGGCCTGCCGGTGGCGCCGCATGCGGCCACGCCGGAGCGGTTGCAGCAGGAAGTGCTGGCGCTGCGCGGGGAGTGGAAGTAAGGAGCGGAGCCCTATCGGCGGGGCGCAATCGTTAGTGGCCCTACAACTCGTTACAAATACATCACACGAGTTGCACATTCCTTTCTAAAATGTTGCCTTCCGTTCCCCTGCACAGAAAAGAGACGAATCAATGACCCGTACCTGGAAAGCCGCTTTGTCGGTAGCGACCCTGGCCCTGCTGGCCGCCTGCGGCGGCGATGACGACGAGCCGGCGGGCACCTCCACCGGCGGCACCGGCACCGCCTACTCGATGGTGCAGACGCAGGACTTCAAGGTGGATGCCAGCGGCTGGACCGGCGAGTCGAGCGACTACACGACCGATACCGCACCGGCCAACGTCGTGTTCGAACTGCGCGACATCAGCAGCCTCGGCGCCGCGTACAAGGACAGCAAGGCTTATTACGTCAGCGGCACCAACCGCAGCGACGACCTGCTGCTGTACGTGAAGAAGCAGTTCACCGGCCTGGTGGCGAATACCGAATACACGTTCGCCGTCACGTCGATGAACTTCCTCAGCAACGCGCATTCCGGCTGCATGGGCGTCGGTGGCGCGCCGGGCGAATCGGTGTGGGTGATCGCGGCGGCGTCGGCCACCGAACCGAAAGCGGTCACCACCAACGGCGACACCCGCCTGAACATCGACCACGGCAACCAGGCCGCGCCGGGTGCCGCCTCGATGATGCTGGGCAATATCGCCAACGGCCTGCCATGCGACGGCTCGGCCACCTACGCCTCGAAACTGGTGCGCAACACCACCGGCATCCGCGTCAAGACCGATGCGGAAGGCAAGGTCTGGGTCCTGCTCGGCATCGACTCCGGCTTCGAAGCTACCACCAGCGTCTACCTGCAGAATGTGACGATGACGTTCGTACCCTACGTGGCACCAACGACGACGACCTGATTGTCCTTTCGTCAAAAGCCTCCCCGCCATGCGGCCGGGAGGCTTTTTTATTTTGCGCTCCACTTACTGCTGAGCTGGTCTCAAAACAACGCACCGTGCAGCAAGGGGACTGTCCCCGATTTTTGGCAACACTTCGCTATCGTCCCCATTAATCACCGATAGCCGAGCATGCAAAGTATTCGACGAAGTTTGTTCCTCCATGGTAACTGTTGAGCTGGTTTGAAACCAACAGCAGGGACTGTCCCCGATTTTTGGCAACAGATGTCAGCGCTCCATGTTAGCGCTCACTAATGCTGACTCCAAAGTCAGTTAATGCGAAATTTGCCGGAATGTATTAGAATGATCGTTCATTCTACCGAGCATCCCCTCAAAACCAGAAGGTTCAGTCTTTATGAACAACACGCTCTCCCGCCCGCCGCTGCGTTCGGCCGGCATCCTTTTCCTCGCATGCGCGGCGGCGCTGACCGCCGGCTGCGACTCCGACAAGCAACAGCAAGCCGGCGCGCCGGGCGGCAAGATGCCGCCGCCGCAGGTGGCCGTGTACACCGTGAAGCAGGAAGCTCTGCCGGTGGTGACGGAGCTGCCGGGCCGCACGTCCGCGTTCCAGATCGCCGAAGTGCGCCCGCAGGTGGCCGGCATCGTGCAGAAGCGCCTGTTCACGGAAGGGGCCGACGTCAAGGCCGGCACCCAGCTGTACCAGATCGACCCGGCCACCTACCAGGCCACGTTCAGCGCCGCCAAGGCCGCGCTGGCGCGCGCCGAGGCGAACCTGCTGACGGCCGGCCCGAAAGTGAAGCGCTACAAGGAACTGGTGGAAATCGAGGGCGTGAGCCGCCAGGATTACGACGACGCGGTAGCCGCCGAAGCCCAGGCGCGCGCGGACGTGGAATCGGCCAGGGCGCAATTGCAGACGGCGCGCATTAACGTCGGATACACCAAGGTGCAGGCGCCGATCTCGGGCCGCATCGGCCGCTCGAACGTGACCGCGGGCGCGCTGGTGACGGCCGGCCAGGAAACCGCACTGACCACCGTGCAGCAGCTGGACCCGATCTATGTCGACGTGACCCAGTCGAGCGAAGACCTGCTGCGCCTGAAGAAATCGCTGGAAGGCGGCGGCGTGAAGAAAGCCGAAGGCAAGGTCACGTTGCGGCTGGCCGACGGTTCGACGTATGCGCAGGCAGGCAAGCTGCAGTTCGCCGACGTGGCCGTGGACCCGGGCACCGGCAACGTCACGCTGCGCGCGCTGTTCCCGAACCCGAAGCATGACCTGCTGCCGGGCATGTTCGTGCGCGCCGTCGTCGAAAACGGCGTGAACGAGCAAGCCATCGCCGTGCCGCAGCAGGGTGTGACGCGCAACCAGAAAGGCGAAGCGACCGCGCTGGTGCTGAACCAGCAGGGCATCGTCGAGCAGCGCGTGATCGCCACCACCGGCACGCTGGGCGACAGGTGGCTGGTGAAGTCCGGCCTGGCCGCCGGCGACCGCGTGATCGTCGAGGGCATCCAGAAGGTGAAGCCGGGCGCGCCAGCAGTGGTCGCCGCTCCAGCCGCACCCGCCGCGGCCAGCACCGCTGCCGCCAAGCCGGCCGCCGCCGCCGCTCACTAAGCAAGCAGGAGTCATTCAATGGCAAGATTTTTCATCGATCGTCCCATCTTCGCGTGGGTGATCGCCATCGTCATCATGCTCGGGGGCGGTCTCGCGATCTGGAGCCTGCCGATCGCGCAGTATCCAAGCATCGCGCCGCCGTCGATCTCGATTTCCGGTTCGTATCCGGGCGCGTCCGCGAAAACCGTGGAAGACGCCGTCACGCAGGTCATCGAGCAGAAGATGAAGGGCATCGACGGCCTGCGCTACATGAGTTCCTCGTCGGACTCCACCGGCGGCATCAGCATCACGCTGACGTTCAAGAGCGGCACCAACCCGGACATCGCCCAGGTGCAGGTGCAGAACAAGCTGCAGCTGGCCACGCCGCTGCTGCCGACCGCCGTGACGCAGCAGGGCCTGGTGGTATCGAAAGCCACCAAGAACTTCCTGCTGGTGCTGGGCTTCGTTTCCGAAGACAACAGCATGAACCAGGCCGACCTGGGCGACTACGTGGCGGCCAACGTGCTCGACCCGCTGTCGCGCGTGCAGGGCGTGGGCGACGTGACGCTGTTCGGTTCCCAGTACGCGATGCGCATCTGGCTCGACCCGACCAAGCTGACCAGCTACCAGCTGACGCCGGCCGACGTGATCACCGCCGTGCAGGCGCAGAACGCCGAAGTCTCGGCCGGTGAACTGGGCGGCGCGCCCGCCGTGCCGGGCCAGCAGCTGAACGCCACCGTGACGGCGCAAAGCCGCCTGCAGACCGCCGAACAGTTCGGCGCGATCCTGCTGAAGACGGAATCCAACGGCGCCACCGTGCACCTGCGCGACGTGGCCAAGATGGAACTGGGCCGCGAGAACTACGCCACGGTGGCACGCTTCAACGGCAAGCCGGCCACCGGTATCGCGCTGAAGCTGGCCACCGGCGCCAACGCCCTCGATACCGCCAAGGCCGTCGAAGCCAAGGTCGAGGAGATGAGCAAGCTGTTCCCGAAAGGGATGAAGGCGGTGGTTGCCTTCGACACCACGCCGTTCGTCGAGCTGTCGATCGAGGAAGTGGTCAAGACGCTGGCCGAGGCCATCGTGCTGGTGTTCCTCGTCATGTACCTGTTCCTGCAGAACTTCCGCGCCACGCTGATCCCGACGATGGCGGTGCCGGTGGTGCTGCTGGGTACCTTCGCCGTGCTGTCGGCGCTGGGCTATTCCATCAATACGCTGACGATGTTCGCCATGGTCCTGGCCATCGGCCTGCTGGTCGACGATGCGATCGTGGTGGTGGAAAACGTCGAGCGCGTGATGACCGAAGAAGGCCTGTCGCCGAAAGAGGCGACGAAGAAATCGATGGGCCAGATCTCCGGCGCGCTGGTGGGTATCGCGATGGTGCTGTCCGCCGTGTTCGTGCCGATGGCATTCTTCGGCGGTTCGACCGGCGTGATCTACCGCCAGTTCTCGATCACGATCGTGTCGGCCATGGTGCTGTCCGTGCTGGTGGCGATGATCTTCACGCCGGCGCTGTGCGCCACGTTCCTGAAGCCGGTGGAGAAGGGCCATCACCTGACCAACCGCGGCTTCTTCGGCTGGTTCAACCGCACGTTCGAGAAGAGCACCGACAAGTACCAGGGCGTGGTGGCAGGCATGATCCGCCGCCGTGCGCCGTCGATGATCCTCTATGCCGTGCTGCTGGCCGTGCTGGCCGTGGTGTTCATGCGCCTGCCGACGTCGTTCCTGCCGGAAGAAGACCAGGGCGTGCTGTTCACGCAGATCCAGCTGCCGACCGGCGCCACGCAGGAACGCACGCTGAAGACGATCGAGAAGGTCGAGGACTACTTCATGAACCAGGAAAAGGCCAACGTCGCTTCCGTGTTCGCGGTGGCCGGCTTCTCGTTCGGCGGCAATGGCCAGAACACCGGTATCGCGTTCGTGCGGATGAAGGACTGGTCCGAACGTTCGGGCAAGGAAAACAAGGTCAGCGCAATCGCCGGCCGCGCCATGGGCGCGCTGATGCAGCTGCGCGATTCGATGGTGTTCTCGTTCGCACCGCCGGCCGTGATCGAACTGGGTAACGCCTCCGGCTTCGACCTGCAGCTGCAGGACGTGGGCGGCGTGGGCCACACGGCACTGATGGCGGCGCGTAACCAGCTGCTCGGCATGGCCGCGCAGAACAAGGCGCTGGTGGGCGTGCGCCCGAACGGCCAGGAAGATACGCCGCAGTACAAGGTGACGATCGACCAGCAGAAGGCGACGGCGCTGGGCCTGGCCGTGGCCGACGTGAACCGCGTGCTGTCGGTGGGCTGGGGTTCGTCGTACGTGAACGACTTCATCGATCGCGGCCGCGTGAAGAAGGTGTTCATGCAGGGCCAGCCCGATTCGCGCATGGTGCCGGAAGACCTGGCCAAGTGGTTCGTGCGGAACAATGCCGGCGAGATGGTGCCGTTCTCCGCCTTCGCCACCGGCGAGTGGATCTATGCGTCGCCGCGCCTGGAGCGCTACAACGGCCTGTCGTCCGTGAACATCCAGGGCAGCCCGGCGCCGGGCGTGAGCTCCGGCGCGGCCATGGCCGAAGTGGAAAAGATGATCGCGCAACTGCCGCCGGGCATCGGCTACGAATGGACCGGCCTGTCGGTGGAGGAACGCGAATCCGGTTCGCAGACGCCGATGCTGTACACGATTTCGATCCTGATCGTGTTCCTGTGTCTGGCCGCGCTGTATGAAAGCTGGTCGGTGCCGTTCTCCGTGCTGCTGGTGATCCCGCTGGGCATCATCGGTACCGTGATCGCCACCTGGGGCTTCCACCTGGCGAACGACGTGTACTTCCAGGTCGGTCTGCTGACCGTGGTCGGCCTGGCGGCGAAGAACGCGATCCTGATCGTGGAATTCGCCAAGGAACTGCAGGAAGGCGGCATGGACGTGCGCGAAGCCACGCTGCAAGCGGTCAAGCTGCGCCTGCGCCCGATCCTGATGACGTCGATCGCCTTCGGCCTGGGCGTGCTGCCGCTGGCCCTGGCGAGCGGTGCCGGCTCCGGCAGCCAGAACGCGATCGGCGTGGGCGTGCTGGGCGGGATGTTGTCGGCCACGTTCCTCGGCATCTTCTTCGTGCCGGTGTTCTTCGTGATGGTGCGCAGCATGTTCAAATCCAGGAACCAGCCGGCCGCCGATACGATTGTGAAGGAAGCACATTAATATGACCAAGACCTTGATTACCCTGGCCGTGACGGCACTGCTGGCCGGCTGCAGCCTGGCGCCCACGTACGAGCGCCCGGCGGCGCCGGTGACGCCGGCGTGGCCGCAGGGCGACGCCTATCAGCCAACCGCGGCATCGACCGCGGACGGCAAGCAGGCCTACGACGTGCAATGGCGCGAGTTCATCGCCGACGAGCAGTTGGAAAAGCTGGTCGAACTGGCGCTGGCCAATAACCGCGACCTGCGCGTCTCGATCCTCAATATCGAAGCCGCGCGCGCCCAGTATGGCGTGCAGCGCGCCGACCGCGTGCCGGGCCTGAACGCCAGCGTGGGCCAGACGGCCCAGCGCGTGCCGGACAACCTGTCCGCCACCGGCGACGGCTACATCACGCGCCAGTACACGGCAGGCCTGGGCATCCCGGCCTTCGAGCTGGACTTCTTCGGCCGCGTGAAGAACCTGTCCGAAGCGGCGCTGCAGCAATACCTGGGCACCGAAGAGGCGCGCCGTTCGCAGCAGATCAGCCTGGTGGCCGAAGTGGCCAACGCCTGGCTGACGCTGGCGGCCGACCAGGAGCGCCTGCGCCTGGCGCAGGACACGCTGAAGAGCCAGCAGATCAGTTATGAGCTCAGCAAGCGCCGCTTCGAAGCGGGTGCCACGTCCGGCTTGGACATGTACGAAGCGCAGACCAGCGTGGAAACGGCGCGCAGCGACGTGGCCGTGTACACCGCCCAGGTGGCGGCCGACCAGAACGCGCTGGCCTTGCTGGCCGGCGCCCCGGTGCCTGCCGAGCTGCTGCCGCAAGGCACGCTGCAACCGGTCACCCAGCTGGCGGACCTGCCGGCAGGCCTGCCTTCGGACGTGCTGCAGCGCCGGCCGGACGTGCTGGTTGCCGAGCGCACGCTGCAGGCGAACAATGCCAACATCGGCGTGGCCCGGGCCGCGTTCTTCCCGAGCATCTCGCTGACGGCATCGGCCGGCGCGATGAGTTCGGACCTGTCGAACCTGTTCAAGGCAGGCGCCGACACGTGGTCGTTCATGCCGCAACTGAACCTGCCGATCTTCGCGGGCGGCCGCAACCAGGCCAACCTCGACCTGGCGAAAGCCAACCGCGACATCGCCGTGGCGCAGTATGAAAAGGCGATCCAGTCGGCGTTCCGCGAAGTGTCGGACGCGCTGGCCCAGCGGGGCACGCTGGACGAGCGCGTGGCATCGCAGGCGGCGCTGGTGGAAGCTTCCGGCAAGAGCTACCGGATCCACGAGCAGCGTTACCAGAAGGGCGCGGAGTCGTACCTGAACGCGCTGGTCTCGCAGCGCACGCTGTATGCTGCCCAGCAGACGTACATCAGCGCGCGGCTGGCGAAAGCCAGCAACCAGGTCACCCTGTACAAAGTCCTGGGTGGTGGCTGGCAGTAACGCCAGCGAGCCGTTGCCGAGTTAATACCCGGCAACGGCAGATCGACTGGTGTCTGACCCTCGCGGTCTGACACCGGTTTCCGATTCGGGCTAGTGGCGCGTGACCAGGCGTGGCGCACGCGGGACGGCACAGCTGCTGAGTACTTCAAGTCAGCAACGGCGGCATCCACTCCATGCACAGATACAGGCCGTTGGCCCCGTTGAGCGTGAACCCGCAACGCTGGAACAAGCGCTGGGCACGGGTACCGGGCAGCACATCGAGCCGCACCGGCACGCGCATCCGCACGCCTTGCGCCTGCAGGCTGCGCAGCAGCCCCAGGCCGATCCCCCGGCTGCGGCATTCCGGCAGCAGGCTGATATCGAGGATGCGGATTTCGTCGGAGCCGTAATTGACGTGCAGCGCGCCGATCGGCCGCTCGCGCTCGATGATGACGGCCGCGTCGGCATAAGGATAGTACGCATGGAGCTGCGTTTGCCGGGCGCGGAACTGCAGGGCCATCAGCAGGGCTTCCGTGGCGGTGTCGCAGGCACCCATCCGCTGGTCGGCGGTACGGGTGCTGGCATACAGCAGTTCCATGAAGGCCTGGTCGGCGGCTTCCGCCGGCCGCATTTCGATCGTGCGGGAAGTCCTGGTTGACATGGTCATCCTTGCGCAAGTGGCGGTCGTAGAAAATGATAGCATCCGTGCGCGCGCACGGGCGATCCGTTTGACAAACCGGGGCGGCCAGCTGTAACAAATGTCGCCAGCGCCCCTGAAAGGCAGTATGAGCAATACCGAAAAACGCCATCACGACCCGGAAAAGGCGCGCCACCGGCGCCGCCAGGTGCTCGACGCGGCTGCCGCGTGCTTTGGCCGCAGCGGCTTCCACGGCGCCAGCATGGCCGAGATATCGAAGGCCGCCGGCATGAGTGCGGGCCACATCTATAACTACTTTGACAGCAAGGACGCGATCATCGCCGCCTTCGTCGAGGAAAACGTCGAACGCGTCAACGCACTGCTGCGCAACCTGGAGTCCAAGGAAGATCCGCTGGAGGCCTTGCTCGACGAAGTGCCGCGCAGTGTGCGCGACGATCTCGATCCGCAGACCTGGATCCTGCCGCTGGAAATCACGGCCGAAGCTTCGCGCAATCCAAGAATTGCCGCCGTGGTCCGCGATGCGGACGGCCGTACGTGCGCGCAGTTCCGCGCCATCCTGAAAAAGGGCCGCGAGCGCCATGGACTGCCCGTCGACGACGCTGTGCTCGGTGCGCGGATGAACGTTATCATCACGATGTTCCAGGGCCTGCCCGTGCGCGCCGTGCACAACCCGGACATGGACCCGGACATGCTGACCGAGTCGTTCCGCCTGGCGCTGCGAGCCCTGCTGTTCAGCTGACACCATTCGAAGGAATCAATGACCGACTTCATCTTTCCGCCACACCAGGCGGCATCGCTGGCCATCGACGGCACCGACGCCCGCTTCCCCGTCCGCCGCGTCTATTGCGTGGGCCGCAACTATGCCGGCCACGCCCGTGAAATGGGTTCCGACCCGAGCCGCGAACCGCCGTTCTTCTTCACCAAGCCGGGCGACGCCGCGGCCGTGGTGGCGGTAGCGCCGGGCACTACGGCCGAGCTGCCGTTCCCGCCGCAGACGAACAACTTCCACCATGAGTGCGAACTGGTCGTCGCCATCGGCAAGGGCGGCGCCGACATCGCCGTGGAAGACGCGGCAGCGCACATCTTCGGTTATGCGGTCGGCTTCGACATGACCCGCCGCGACCTGCAGAACAGGATGAAGGACGCCGGCCGCCCATGGGAAATCGGCAAGGCGTTCGACTTCTCGGCGCCGGTCGGCACCGTGCACCCTGCCGCCACGGTGGCGGGCATCGACAACGCGGCGATCACGCTGCAGATCGATGGCGCAACGAAGCAGTCCGGCCACATCAACGAAATGATCTGGTCGATCGCCGAGACGATCGCCAACCTTTCCACCTATTTCACCCTGCAGCCGGGCGACCTGATTTTCACCGGCACGCCGGAAGGCGTGGGCGCCGTGCAGCGCGGCCAGACGCTGGTCGGCCATGTCGATGGCCTGAGCGATATCTCGGTGCGCTTCATCTGATTTTTACAGGCGCGCGGCGATGGCCGACAGGCCTTCGAGCGCGCCGGCCGCCAGTCCCGCATCCAGCGGCGTTGGCACCTTCGGCTCGCGCGGATTGATCCGTACGAGCCGCCCGCCGCGCCGTATCACCTCTTCGCTGAAGCGCCGCACCGATGGAATCGCCGTGCCGGCACCCAGTTCGATGACGACAGGCCGCTCGACCTTCTCCAGCCAGCGCGCCAGCCGCGCCGCCTGCCGTTCGCTGCGTTCCTCGATCCAGCCCCAGTCGCCGAACATCAGGATGTTCGGGCGTGCCAGGCCGCCGCAATGGAGACAGCGGGGGGCTTCGTTCGTCAACCTGCATGCCTGGGCGTCCACTTCGGGCGTGAATGCATCCGCTTCCCAGATCGCATCGGTGCACGGCTCCAGGCATTGCAGGTAGTGGATCGAGCCGTGGCATTCGTGGACCTTGCCGGCGTCGAAGCCGGCTTTCTGGAACTGGCCGTCGACGTTGCTGGTGAAGACGTGGTAGCCGTGCGGTTTCTTTTCGCCCCAGGTCTTCAGCAGCCTGAAACCGTCGTGCGGCATCGTGTCGCGGTAGAGGTTCAGGCGGTGGCCGTAGAAGCCCCAGGCCAGGTTCGGGTTTTCCTCGAACGTGGCGGGTGAGGCGGCGGTCGTGAACGCGATGCGCGCCGCACCGAGAGCCGGGTAGGCGCGCCAGAAGCCTTCGTTGCCGCGGAAGTCGGGGAGGCCGGAGTCGACGCCGATGCCGGCGCCGGCGGCCACGATCAGGGCGTCGGCCTGGCGGATGATTTCGGCGGCGCGCTCGAGCTGGATATTGTCCAGCAGCGTGGGAGAGGATGGTGTCGTCATCGTGCGATTCTAGCGCTGGTTGCCGCTGCGGGGACGGCCTACGTTGATGCCGAAGAGCAAGGCTGCTCGTGTGCAAAATGGCATGGCAAAAACTCAAACCCCTCTGCTATAATCCTGCTCTCGTCGGGGCGTAGCGCAGCCTGGTAGCGTACTTGCATGGGGTGCAAGGGGTCGGAGGTTCGAATCCTCTCGCCCCGACCAGAAGAATTAACGATAGGGGCCACTCTTTGGAGTGGCCCTTGTTGTTTCCGGGTTGGGTAGCGTAGCGCGATAAGACGTAGCCTGAGCGCGCGAAGTGTGGTCAGCTGGCAGTTCCCGTGTCACTGGACTCGGATTGCTCTTTCGACGCGCTTTCGCGGCTCCTGCCTGTCACTGGCTCCCACGAACGCAATCCCTGATCCTTGCTCAGCCTGATGCGATGAATCTTCATCGCATCGATGACATCCGCTGTTCCAGGCGAGGCAACCAGCAGCGGCAGCGTTTGCGCCGCCTCCAGGAAGAATCGCTGGCGCTGCCCTTCAGCCTGGTCGATGAATGCATCCGCCCACCATTCGGTAATCCGGTCGCTGGCGCGTTCCAATGCTGTTTGCGTCACCAGCCGATTGGATTTCTGGATATTGATCAGGCGTGCGGAAGGCATCAGGTTCCAGGCATCGCCGCAAGGCCAGGCTGCGAACGGGAAGCAATGATCGATATCGTACTCATCACCTAACCTGGCGCCAGTCCAGACGCAATATACCGTCTTGCCGGTTGCGCGAATGCGCTCGACCGCCGCCCTGGCGAAGGTCGTGTCGCGAAGTGGATCGGCCCAGGTGAGCAGCCTTTGTGCGAGCATGCGCACGTCCGGCAACCGATCGGCGGAATAAGCCTCGATCAGCCTGACCCACTCGGCCACCAGTACGGGTTCGATCCACACGTTGTAATGCGTCAGCGCCTGCCAGATATCGAGCGGCACATGAAAGTCGCCAAAGCCCCACAGGAACGGTTCGTCAATTTGCAGTTGTGACGGCGTAGATGTCTGCCTGCGCCAGTCGATCTTGAAAATCGGATTGTCGCTGGCCGGCCAGCGCAGGTACGTCGCGGGCATACGGCGAATCAGGTGCGAAATCTCCGTCAGGCTGCGATGCAGGTGCCTCCCGGTATCGCCCATGAACACGGAACCGATACCCAGTTCGATGGGAGCAACCTGCCTGAGCGCATGGAAGTTATCGGTGACGAATCCAGGCCCGGTTCCCAGGCGTGACGGCGGCATCTGCGGTAACTGGTTTTCGATCAGCGGCTTGTACATGCGCAGCCAGAACAGCGATACGAGTCCCAGCGGAATTACCACCGATTCTGCTTCGTGGCGGACAAGGCCTGCCGCGGTGTCGGCGATCCGGGCGATAACGCGCAGGAGCGCGATCTTGTAGGTGGACGCCTTCTCGTCGGCCAGTATCAGGTGCCGAAGCAGGGGCAGGGCGCCGAGGCCGTCGTCGGGCAATCCCAGCACGACGTTCGTCCACGACACTTCGCTGCGTCCCAGCTTGTCGGGGCTGTCGTTGGCCTGAACGATGCGCAGCCCGAATTGCCGGGCAAGTGCCGCCAGCTCTTGCAATGACACTTCATGCATTGCCCGCTCGGTATCCGGCGCGCCGAGACGAAGACTGATGGCGATGCGGCCGTTGGGTGCCAGCAGCGTCGCCAGCTTGCGCAGCGAACGCTGGCGGTCCGCCGGGCGAATGTGCATCCAGACCGCCGACAGCAGGATGAGATCGAATCTCAGGCCGAGCCGCGGTACCTTGGCAAGGTCCGGCAGGCTGTCGGGCAGCCAGCGGATCTTGTCCGCTGGGTGAAGCCGGCGAGCCTGGGCAAGCATCGCGTCGGACGGATCGACGGCAACGACTTCGTATCCGTTCGCCGCGAACCAGGCTGCGTCCCGGCCGGAGCCGGCGCCGACGTCGAGCACTATTCCCCCAGGCGGCGGAAGCAGGTCCAGCAAGCCGGCATGCACCTCGTTGAAATCCAGGGATTCATACTGGTCCGCCAGCCGGGCCGCATGTTGTTCGTAGTAGGGGATCGACGTCATCGACTGTTTGTTGTTTTCGGTAGCGATAAGAGATTTTAGTCTGAGCGGCGTCAATACGGACCAGATTGCGACGAGGATTCCCGACGATACACACCAGTGATATTATTGTTTTTCTGATAAATATCATGCCTCGGCATTGATGGACCGCAGTCGCATTCTCACCGTCAGGCAGGCGTGGATGAGCGAGGAGTTTGGCTTGTTACTGAACAGTAAAGAGCAAATGCACTTCTGGCGGGAACTGGAGCGGGTCGAACAATGGCTGAGTACCGGCGCCGGCGCTGCTGCCGGCCGCGTCTATGACAGCATGGGGCGGCCCGGCGAACAAGCATTCGCCAACTACGGCAACCAGCTGGTTGCCGGGGTTGCCCGGGTCGACCGTGTACGTGATGCACTCGACCAATCCGCCCCCATCGCAAAACGGCTGGTAATGCAACAGCTGTCGGGTATCGGTCTTTCCGCTGTGTGGGACATCCTGATCGCCGCCTGCAAGGAAATCGCGCTGTACTATGGCGGCTCGGTAGTTGCCGGCGCAGTCGTCGGCGGTGCAATCGGCAGCCTTGCTTTTGGCGTCGGCGCTGTGCCGGGTGCCGTGATCGGTACAGCGGCCGGGGCGCAGGTCGGAATGTGGGTGCTGGCATTCCTGGGACTGAAAGAGCTGGCTGAAGGGCTCGGTAAAATGTTTCCCGCCGCGCTGGAGCATTACGAGCGAGGCTTCCGCGAAGCGTGGGGAGCCGTGGCCGAGAACCGGCGCGACATGTGGAACAGCGCCACTTTGCCTTCCGGAAATAGCCACGCGGGTGCATGGCATATGGCGCAAGGGCATGTCATCCTGGTGACGGCGATCCTGACTGCGTTGGTGGCTTATCTGACGCGCGGGAGAGGCAATAAAGCCTTGCTGATGCAGGAGATACGCGAGAGCCGGAAATTGGGGCCGAAGTTTGCGGACTGGCTGGCTGAGAACGAAGACAGACTGATCGCTCAGCCGCAGTTGCAGACCCGGCCGAATAATTCGGTTGCCATGGTAATGGAGGAGTCGTCGTCAAACAGGGGGCATGGTACGCCTGTCGGATGGAATAGCGCCGCTGTCGATGCTGATGGGGCAAATCCCGCAGGCCCTGTGTCTTTCGCTAACCGTATTCCTGACGAGAAGTTCAGCATCGAACCTGTTCCGATTCTTAGTGCCGAACAGGCATTGCGCACGGCAGGGAAAATCCTCTACGTTGTAAAAGCAGACGGATCATTGGTTATTGCTCGCACGAATAGTGATAACCTGTTTGGTCACTTCGACTTGGCAAGAGGGGCAAATATTCTGGCTGGTGGCGAGGGGCGCATTTATTCTGGGCAAGTGAAGACATTGGATAACGCTTCGGGTCATTACCTGCCGGTAGGGCAGTCTGCCCGGGATGCCGCTATCAATGCCTTTCGAAATGCAGGGTTCAAGGTGCCGGAAACGGCATACGTTGAGAAGGTCTATGACTTCAAGCTTGGAAAGTGGGTGCCAAAGTGAACGAATCTATTGACCGTGAGTTTGATGCTATTTCGCAAAAGCTGATTAATGCCTGTGCAGACCCGACGTTCGGAGAAGATCGCCTTGAGCCGTTGTATGTTCAGTTTCTAGAATTCCTGTCTCGGAATGAAGAGAGCCGGCAGCAACTTGTTGCGCGAATCCTGCAGACAATGAAAAAGTATCGTACAGCGCGGGAAGTTAAAGGTCGATTATTACCGGGTACAGCGATTGCGTATGCCATGCATGAGTTGCGATGGCCCGAGATTTACGATTTTGCCGAAGCGGAAAACCGGGAGTATTACGTCAAGCGCATGGAAACATTAATGTCGAATCTGATCGACGCCTATTCGGATGATTGGGAAGATAGATTTTTTTATGAGAGGTTCCAATAGTGCCGGTATGATGCGAAAGCTTCGCCGCGTACTCAACCTGGAGCCAGCGGCATGGCTAGGACGATGACTTTACGACGACTGCTGTAGCGTCAGACTATATCCTTCGCGGCATCCGAGGAGTACAAACAACTGTGCAGATGTCCACGGTTAGGCGTGTGCAATGGGTCGTCATCAAAGAACTGAAATTATGACGTCGTCATTCCCAAGCGGCGGGCGCCAATGTCCTTAAAAGATTTGTATGACTGAAACGACTTTGGCTGAGTTTGAAAAATCTATTGGTGACGAGGGATCATTCTGGCATGATTACAATTTGCAAGTTTCTTCCCGATTATTGGCTCATTTTTCAATAGATGATTGGGCAGACTTAAAGAAAGTTATTCTGGCTCGCCCACGATACTGGCAAGAGCGATGTGCTGAAGCAATCGGGTATATGGAAAGCACGGATGCTATGGATCTTCTGATTTCATTTCTTGAGTCGCCATATATCTCGGTTGCGGCAATTGCTGCGAGTGAACTTGATAATATGTCTATTTCTGTTCCTGAAGTACTTAGAAATAGGCTTTCAGAAATACTCGAATATTTAAAGAAAAGTGGAAGCTCACGATGTGATGACGTGCGGAGGTTGATTGCGCGACAAGTGTAAGGTTGGCGCAATCAGCGCAGACAGAGTCATACGAATCTAACGCCGTTACGGTGAGCGGAAAATCATGCAATTTTTTGGCGATTTGGATGAGTAAATTTAAATTGCTTGATTACTTGATTGGTTCTGTTTATGCAGTCGATCTTGGTCTTTCTGAAGACGAGGGGCAGGGGCTGTATGTGAGGATGCTAGCCAATGTCGATTGGCGCTCTCGAATTTCGGAAGAAATAAATCTTGCATTTTTGGACACGAATTTTTCGTGGAAAGCATTTTTCGATGAGCACGGTCTTTATGCTGCCGATAGCGAGAGGGAAGCGCGGATTTATGCGGAGAAAATAATCCTCGAACCGCTGAGATCAAAGGGGGAAAAGTGGGATGATGGGAGCTTAACGAATGGATAACAGTCGTCCGCGAGACGAACCGACGTTGCAAAGGCGGAGTGACGCGTAATGATTTTATGCGTCATCGGTTCATGCGGGGTCTGAGTACGGAAGACATGGGAGTCCTTTGAAATTGCAAGATTGCGGACTTATGACTTTCAAATGCATAATAAGAAATATATTCAAGCTGCGGGACGGTATGACCGTACTCGCCTGTGAGGGTGATGTGGCTGGTTTTTCCACGCCCGCGGGGCTTAGCGGCAAAGTTGTACAGTACGGCGAGCTGCGCCGGTCGATTCGTCTCAGTGGCGAGCGAAGAACGCTGAATCAATCCCGTCTTAAACTCGTTCCGGCTTTTGAAACCTTTGAGGATGTTCGGCTTACGGTCGAGGAAGCGGAGAGCGGCACCTGGATGCCCGCGATGCGCGCGGCAGGATCGATGCGATTGACTCGGGGAGCGTGGGGTACGACGTGGCGGTGGGCAAGCTGATCGGCGTGCCGGATGCGCATGGGGACATGATCTTCTGATTCCTGGCACTTGCCCGCCTTTGGTGCCGGCGAGGCTGGTATCGAAGCAGTGGCGCTGGTTTCGACACCAGCGCCGGTGTGGCTGGCGTTACTTCGCTGCCGCGTCCGAACCAGCCGCCAGTCCCTTGGCCAGCACATCGGCCACGGTTGCATTCAAATCCTGCCCCGTTTCCGTGGCCAGCGCCTGCAACTGCTTGACCAGCTCGCTGTTCAGTTTCACGGCGAACGGCACCAGGCCGAGCGCCTGGTCGCGCTTGCGCTGTTCGCGCTTGTCGACGATGGGGGTGGCGGCAGTGCCGAAACCCGCGGCGCCCGGCGCGGTCATCTTGCCCATCAGTTTTTTGGCGTCGCTCTTTGCGAGTGCTGTCTTTTTCACGTTGCTATCCTCTTAAAACACGCATTGTACGCGCCGCGGCGCTCGGGCAGGGCGCGCCGGTACATTCGTATAGATCGTCTTGGCAATCGCGGCCAGCACGTCGACCAGCGTGCTGGAAGAGTCCTGGTTGTCATCGACGAGGAGAACGCGGGGAGTAGAGTGAGCCATGGCGTCCCGCTGGCGCGGCCGCGATGCGTGGTCGCCCGGCGAACCGGGCGGCCGGACGATCAGTTCAGCAGCGGCAGGCCGATTTCTTCCTTGCGGGCCTGGATGGCTTGGCCCAGCTCGATCATGTCGAGTCCGGACTTTTTCGCTTTCGGGAACATTTCCTTCTCTTCTTCTTCGACGTGGTGCTCGATCTGTTCGGAGAGCACTTTTACCTTCGCGTCGTACAGGTCGTCGCCCGGCTCCATCGCCAGCAGCTGGGCAATCAGGTCCTTGGCGCAGGCATGTTCGACCGTGGCCTCGTCGACCATGTCTTCATCGCCGACCGCCTTGCGCACGGCCGAGTAGAAAATTTCTTCTTCGGCTTCGGCATGCTTCGTCAGCTCCAGGCAGATTTCGCGCACGAGCTTTTTCTTCGACGCGACGGCGCGATCGCTCAGACCCTCGAATCGCTCGAACATGTCCTTGACCTTCTCGTGATCGGCCTTCAGCAGCGCGATCGCATCGATGGCACCGGTGGCCAGTGGCGTGGCGTTCTTGATGGCTTGCGTGGATTTGTTGGTGACAGGCATGTTGTTCTCCTTATTGGATGCCGTGAACATCACGGCGTCATCGTTAAGAAGATGATAGGCGACGGACTGGCTGGCGCAGGTAGGTAATATCGCTCATCCGCTGTAGGAGCGTAGCCTTGCACGGTACGGGTCTGGTCGCACACCGGCTTCCCGGCGGCGATATCAGGACTGCAGGTCGATCCGCCGATCCGCCACGGCCTGCACGATCTCCGCGTCATGCGTCACCAGCAGCACCGCGCACGCGTTCTCCCGCGCATGGTCGGCCAGCAGCGACACCACTTCCTGCTGCATCACCGGGTCCAGCCGCGACGTGGGCTCGTCGGCGAAGATCAGCGCGGGCTTCATCAGCAGCACGCGGGCCAGTGCGATGCGCTGCAGCTCGCCGCCCGATACTTGGCCGGGCAGGCGGTCCAGCAGCGCCGGCGCCAGCCGCATGCGCGCCAGCAGGCCGTCCAGCACGTTCCAGTCGAGCCGGTGCAGCCTGACGAGGTCCATCAGCGAGCGGCGCAGGCTCGCGCGCGGGGCGAAAGCCGCGGCAGGGTCCTGGTAGATTTTCTGGAACGCGGCCGGGGCCAGGCCCGTGGCGCGCGTCACCCGGCCGGCGTCCGGCTTCAGGAGTCCGAGCACGATGTTGCCGAACGTCGTTTTGCCCGAGCCGCTCGGGCCGGTGACGGCAACGATCTCGCCCACTTCGATGTGGGCGCCGATGCCGTCGAACAGGCGCTGGCTGCCGAACGACTTGCCGACACCGTCGATGGTGGCGACGATGCGCCTTTGCGGCGCGCCGGCGGCAGCCGGCCGTGCGGACCAGTTGGCCGGATCGGCGGCTACCAGCCGCCGTGTGTAGTCGTGTTTCGGCGCCGCCAGCACGTCCGCCGTGTCGCCCCGTTCGATCATCTCGCCGTCGAGCATCACGCCCAGTTCGCCGCCGATGGCCCGCGCCAGCCAGATGTCGTGCGTGATGCACAGCAGGCTGATGCCCCGCGCCCGTGCCGCGCGCAGCAGGCCGGCGACTTCGCCGCGCCGGTCGGCATCCAGGCCCTTGGTCGGTTCGTCGACGATCATCAGCGGCGCGCCGGCGGCATGCGTGGCGAGGAACGCGACCCGCTGCGCCATGCCGCCGGAAATCATGAACGGATATTTGTCGGCGGCGTCGCCCAGTCCCAGGCTGGCCAGCGCGCGGTCCGCGAGCGTGCGGGCGTTGACCTTCGCGGAACGCCAGTCGTCTTCCTCGTGCCCCCGGGCGGGATGGCTGACCAGTTCATAGGTCTCCGCAACCTGGCGGCGCACCTTCATCGTCGGATCGAGCGCCAGCCACGGCTCCTGCGGCAGCAGGGCCACGCGCCGGCCCCAGCCCGCATGGCGGCTGCGCTGGTCGGCGGCGCCGGTGCGTTCGCCGCCGATAGCGATGGTTCCCGCGCAGCGCAGGCCGGCCGGCAGGTTGCCCATGATGGCCTGCGCCAGCAGCGATTTGCCGGAACCGCTTTCGCCCAGCAGCGTCAGCACGCCGCCGGCGGGAATCGCGAACGAAACGTCGCGCACCAGCGCCTGGGCGCCATGGGAAACGGACAGGCCGTCGACCACCAGCGCCGGTACCCGGTCCTGCGCGTTCATGCCGCCTCCGTCGTGCGCGTGCCATGCGCGGGGGAAAGGAGCAGCAGGCCGAGCAGCGTGACGAACAGCACCAGCACCGGCGCGCCGACCAGCCATGGCGCTTCGCCGTAGTAGGGCAGCAGTTCGATCATCATGACGCCCAGTTCCGGCGTCGGCGGCTGCAGCCCCACGCCCACGAAGCCCAGCGCGGACATCGCCAGCACCGCGCCGGCAAAGCCGAAGCGCATCAGCGTGAACAGCCGTGGCAGCAGTTCGGGCAGCAGGTGGCGGCGCACGATGTAGGCCGGCCCGAAACCCAGCAGGCGCGATGCCTCCACCTGCGGGCTGGCCAGCAGGATGCGGCTGGCGGCGCGCACCACGCGGAAGTATTCGACCCACAGCGCCAGCGAAATGCCGACATACAGCGGCCAGAAACCGCCCGGCGAAAAGGCGGCCAGCAGCAGTACCAGCAGCAGGCCCGGCAAGGCCAGTACGGCGTCGGCCAGTGCGGCCAGCGCGCGCTCGAACCAGCCGCCGCACCAGGCGGCCAGCAGGCCGATCGCCGTGCCGGGAATGGCGGCCGACAGCACGCTGACGAAGGCCAGCGACAGCGACAGCTGCGTGCCGTGCGCCAGCCGCGCCAGCATGCTGCGGCCCAGCTGGTCGAAGCCGAGCGGGTGCGCCAGGCTGGGCGCTTCGAGGAAGCGGTCGAGCTGCTGGCGGGCCGGGTCGATGCCGATCAGCCATGGGCCGGCCAGAGCGAACAGCGCAACGAGGCCCAGCAGCACGATGCCGGCAAGCTGGCCGGCCGTCGGCCACCGGGGCGCTCCAGGTGGATTCAGCAGGTCATCCGGCCGGGCATCCTGCAAGAATGGGGAAGAAGTGGGCATCGTGGTCATGGCCGGCGGCGCGGGTCGATATACGCGCAGGCCATGTCGACCAGCGCATTGAACAGCACGAACATCAGGCCGAGCACCAGGGCGGTGCCCTGGATCATCGGCACGTCGCGGCTGAAGATGGCATGCACCAGCGCGTGGCCGATGCCGGGCCAGGCGAAGATGGTCTCCACCAGCACCACGCCTTCCACCAGGTACACCAGCTGCACGCCCAGGTAGGCCGTGACGGGGGCGGCCACGTTGCGCAGGCCGTGGCGCAGCAGTGCCTGGTGCGGTGTCAGGCCCTTGGTCAGCGCGAAGGCGAAATAGGCCGAGCCGGTCACCTGCACCATCGCATCGCGCGCCACGCGGCAGGATACGGCCGCCATGCCCAGCGCCAGCGTCAGCGCCGGCAGCATGATGCTGCCGTGGTCGTCGTGGCCGGCGGCCGGCAGCACGCCCAGCTGCACCGAGAACACCAGCACCAGGATCAATCCCAGCAGGAACGAGGGCAGCGCGCGCAGCACCACGGAAACCGCCAGCGTGGCGCGGTCCACGAGGCCGCCCGGCTTCAGGCCGGCCAGCACGCCCAGCGTGGGGCCGACCAGCAGCGAGAAGGCCATGGCCAGCAGCGACAGTCGCACGGTCGGGCCCAGCTGGCGGGCAATCTCGACCAGCACGGGCTGCGCGGTCACCTGCGAGATGCCGAGGTCGAGATGCAGCAGCCGGTTCCACCATTCGGCCAGCGCGGCGGGCCACGGGCGGTCCAGGCCCAGTTCGGCGCGCACCGCGTCGGCTGCCGCCGTCGTCACCATGTCGTAGCCATAGCGGCCGGCGGCGATGCGGTAGGCCATGTCGCCAGGTAGCATGCGCGTCATGAAGAAGCACAGGGTGCCGACCAGCAGCGCCACCATGGCGGCCTGCAGCAGGCGGCGTCCCAGCGCGGGGGCAAGCCGGCGCCATGCCGGGCCGCCCGATGTAAAGCGCGTATCGATCATGCCCATGTCAGTCGCGATATCCGGTAGCTGCGTTCGTAGGGATCGATGTCGGCGCCGGCAATGCGGCGGCTGGCGGCGCACACCTGGCGGTACCACACCACCGGGATCACCGGCAGTTCGGCCTGCAGCACGGCCGCCACGCGGGCGCGGTCGGCGCGGCGCCCGGCCGGGTCGCCCTGCGTGGATGCCAGGCGGCCCAGCGCGCCGGCCACGTCGGCGCTGTGCCAGCCCATCGCACCCCAGTCGCCGCCGTCCGGGCCGAAGTCCTGCAGCAGCGTGGCCACCGGGTCGGGCACGTTGCCGAAGTTGCGCGCCACGAGGCCCATCTGCAGCGTGCCGCTGCGGTGGCCGGCGGGAATGTCGCTGGAATTGCCGATCACCACGCGCACCGCGATGCCGACCTGGCGCATCTCTTCCTGCAGCGCGGCGGCGATCACGGGCAGCTCGGGGCGGTCGACAAACGTGGTCAGCGACAGCTCGAGGCGCTGGCCGTTGCGGCGGCGGATGCCGTCGGCGGCGGCATGCCAGCCGGCTTCGGCAAGCAGGCGCCGCGCGGCGTCCGGATCGGTGCGCAGCGGCGGCAATGCGCTGTCGTGCCACGCGGTCATCGAGCGGGGGAACAGCTGGGTGGCGGCCAGGCCGGGATCGCGCAGCAGCGCCCTGGCGATGCCATCGCGCTCCACGCACAGCGCGATGGCGCGCCGTACCCGCACGTCGGCCAGGAACGGATGGCCGGCATTGAGCTTGACGAAGGTGGTGCGCGGCAGCATGGCCGACATCAGCACCGCCTTCGGGCTGCGCTGCAGCGCGCGGATGCTGGGCGGGTCGAGCGAGAACGCCAGGTCGGCCTGGCCGCTTCTCACCAGCAGCGTGCGGGTTTCCGAGCGCGCCACGCTGATGTAGCGGGCTTTCCTCACGCGCAGGCCGGCATGGCCGTCTGCGTCTCCGGCCGCCCGCTCCACGTCGAACTGCTGCGGCAGCGACATCGACGCGATCCGGAACGGCCCGCTGCCGACGATGGCCACCACATTGCCGCGCGCATCGAACGAGGCCGGCGCCAGGATCTGCGTCGAATAGTGCGTCAGCAGGTAGGGCAGCGGGGCGAACGGCCGGTGCAGCAGGATGACGATGTCGTTCGCGTCGAGCGCCATAGAGCGGATGCCGGCCAGTTGCAGCACGCCGGGGCGGGCATGGGCGCGGCGCAGGCAGGCCAGCACGCTGGCCGGCGTGAGTGCCGAACCGTCGTGATAGCGCCGGCCGCCGCGCAGCGTGAAGCGCCACTGCAGGCCGTCGACGGATGCGCCCCAGGCCGTTGCCAGGCCGGCCAGCAGCCGGCCGCGGTCGTCGACGTCGAGCAGTGTTTCCACCACTTCCATGCGGGCGAACATGTAGCCGGCGCGGGACGGATCGAGGCCGGTCATTTCCCACGGACCGACCACGGTCAGCACGTCCTTGCCGGCGGCGGCGATGCCTTGCGGGTGGGCGCCGTCGTGCGCGCCGGCGGCGTGCCACGGCAGCGCGGAGATCGCCGCGGCCGCGGGTACGGCGAGCACGGCGCGGCGCGTGCGCGACGCCACGTCAGCCGGCTGTCGCATGCCTGGGGACTTCACTTTTCTGGGCGGGTCGTGCGGGGAACGGCGTCATGTCGGGCAGGTCGGGAGCGCGGAGGGGAAGGCAATCCATGAGTTTGCGGCATATCCCCGCGCCTGGCAAGGCGGCGCGCCGCCCGGCCGCGGTAAAGCCGGGTAAAGCCGCATGCAGCCTCAGGCCTCCGGCTGCTCCTTGACGAATAGCGCCACCACGGCACCCAGGGCACACAGCGCCATCACGTAGTATGCCGGCGCCAGTGGCTCGTGCTTCAGCATCAGCGTCACCATGATGGGCGTCAGCCCGCCGAACACGGCATACGACAGGTTGTAGGAAAACGAAATGCCGGAGAAGCGCACCGCCGCGGGGAAGGCGCGCACCATCACGCCGGGCACCACGCCCACCACGCCGACGGCAAGGCCCAGCGCGGCGTACAGCGGCAGCAGCAGGTCGGGGCGGACCGGCAGCGTGGTGTAGAAGACCCACGTGCAGATGCCCAGCAGCAGGGCGCCGCACAGCAGCACGGGCCGCGCGCCGAAGCGGTCGGCCAGCGCGCCCGCCGCGACGCAGCCGAACGCCAGGCACAGCGTGGCCAGCGTGTTCGCTTCCAGCGCGGTGCGGGCGTCGAAGTCGTAGACCTTCTGCAGCAGCGCCGGCGTCATCAGGATCACGACGACGATCGCGGCGGACAGCATCCACGTCAGCAGCATCGACAGCACGACGCTGCGCCGGTGCCCGCGCAGCACGGCCTTCAGCGGCAGTTCGGCGGCCAGCGCCTTGCGCTGCTGCAGTTCGGTGAACACCGGCGTTTCATGCAGCCAGCGCCGCAGGTACATCGCGCCCAGGCCGAAGATGCCGCCCAGCAGGAAGGGGATGCGCCAGCCGTACGACGCCACCTGTTCCGGCGTGAAGAAGCCGTGGATGGCGGTCGCCATCAGCGATCCGAGCAGGATGCCGAACGTGAGGCCGGCGGTCAGCGTGCCGCACGCATAGCCGATGCGCCGCGCCGGCACGTGCTCGGACACGAACACCCAGGCGCCGGGCACTTCGCCGCCCACCGCCGCGCCCTGCAGCACGCGAAACAGCAGCAGCAGCAGCGGGGCGGCCAGGCCCACGCTGGCGTAGGTGGGCAGCAGGCCGATCATCAGGGTCGGCACCGCCATCATGACGATCGACAGGTTGAACATCTTCTTGCGGCCCAGCAGGTCGCCGAAGTGGGCCATCACCATGCCGCCCAGCGGGCGCACCACGTAGCCGGCGGCGAAGATGCCGAAGGTCTGGAACAGGCGCAGCCAGTCCGGCATCGATGGCGGGAAGAACAGCGCGCCGATGGTGGTGGCGAAGAACACGAAGATGATGAAATCGTAGAACTCCAGCGCGCCGCCGAGGGCTGCCAGCGCCAGCGTCTTGTAGTCCTGGCGGGAGAGTGGACGGGAGCGCGGGCGGGGCCCGCCGCCGGAGAGGGAAGCGGAGCCGCGTTCCGTGTGGTTGCCGTGCATTGCGTGTTGTTCCTTACAGTTCCTGGATACGGAAGGTACGCGATTGCGTTCGCGCTGGATGCACCGGCCTCGCAATCCCGGAGCAGTCCGGTGTCGTCGCCACGATCTTTCAACCGTCGATGGGCAAGCGCAGCTTAGCCGCAGGCTGCCGTTCAGGCAACAAAATTATGGTAATGAAACAACTGGCACGGCCGCGCACGGCTGGGCATGGCGCTTGCACTTTCGACACGTTCCGCTAAAGTGCCGGGGTACCTACACCGCAGGAGTGACTTCATGAAGCGATCCCTCGCCGTAGCATTCGTACTGTCCCTTGGCGCCGCCGCCACCGCTTTCGCCCACCACGGCTGGAGCGAATACGACGCCGACAAGCCCCTGACCCTGACCGGCACGATCGCCGAAAGCGGCTATTCGCAGCCGCATGGCCATGTCGAGCTGAAAACCGCCGACAAGACGTGGCACGTGGTGCTGGCGCCGCCATCGCGGATGGAAAGCCGCGGCCTGGCGAGGGATGCGCTGGCCGCCGGCGGGCAGGCCACCGTGTATGGCTATCCGCACCGCAGCAAGGGCACCGAATTGCGTGCCGAGCGCATCACCGTCAAGGATAAAACGGTCGAGCTGCGCTGATGGCGGATGGCTGGGTGACGCGGCAGCTGGCGCCATCGGCCGAATGGCTGGCCGCGACGCCCGTGGCGGTGGCGATGCGCGACGGCGTGTGGCTGTATCCGGTCGTCGAGACGGTGCACATCGTCGGCTTTGCCGTTCTGGTGGGCGCGGTGGCCATGTTCGACCTGCGCCTGCTCGGCTGCGCGCGCCGCCTGCCGGTCGATGCGCTGGCCGCGCACCTGCTGCGCTGGGCGGTGGCCAGCCTGCTGCTGATCGTGCCGGCCGGGCTGCTGCTGTTCGCCAGCGCGCCGGGCGACTTCCTGTCCAACCGCACGTTCGGCGTGAAGCTGGCGCTGATCGCGCTGGCCGGCGCGAATGCGCTGGTGTTCCACCTGGGCGTCTACCGCGGCGTGGCCGGCTGGAACGTGGCGGCGCCCGCGCCGCTGCCCGCGCGGGGGCATGCGCTGCTGTCGCTGCTGCTGTGGATCGGCGTGATCGCCTGCGGCAGGCTGCTGGCCTATACCTGAGCGTTGCCCTGGCCTGAGCCGGCCAGCTTCTTGTCCAGGTATTCGCGGGCGATACGGGCAGCGCCCGCCTCGGCATCGGCGCGGGTGGCGAAGCGCTGCTCGGCGGTGAAGCGGTCTTTCCAGGTATCGACGTGGCCCTTGATGATGATCGTGCAGTGCCATTGGTGATCGTGGACCGCTGCCGTGTCTTCATATTCTTCCGTGCGGATCGTGTAACCCCGGTATTCGAATTCCATTGCCTGTTCCCCAGCCTTTGCCTGTAAAGTGGCCAATGTAGCATCGCGCGCGGCAGCGCGACGCCCGCTTATACTGGCGGATCGAACAGGGGAGGCTCCACATGAAGATCGCGGCAATCTCGGACATCCACGGCAACCTCGGCGCGCTCGAAGCGGTGCTGGCCGATATCGAACGGCGCGGCGCGACCGTGACGGTGAACCTGGGCGACATCGTGTCCGGCCCGCTGCAGCCCCGCGAAACGGCCGAGCGCCTGATGGCGCTGGACATGCCGACCATCGCCGGCAACCATGAACGCCAGGTCCTGATGCACGTGCCGGAAAGGATGGGCGCATCGGACCGCTACGCGCACGAGCACATCACCGAAGTACAGCGCGCGTGGATCCACTCGCTGCCGGCCACGCTGCGGCTGACGGACGATGTGCTGCTGGTGCACGGCACGCCGTCGTCCGACGCGGTGTACTGGACCGAGACCGTCACCGAGGCCGGCCAGCGCACCGCCACGCACGACGAAGTGCTGGCGCGGGCCGGCGATGCGCGTGCCTCGCTGATCCTGTGCGGCCACACGCACGTGCCGCGCAGCGTGCTGCTCGACGACGGGCGCCTGGTCGTCAACCCCGGCAGCGTGGGCCTGCAGGCCTACGACAATGACCATCCGTTTCCCCACAAATCGGAAAACCTGACGCCGCATGCGCGCTACGCGATCGTCGAGCGCACCGCGGCCGGCTGGCTGGTCGAGCACATCGCCGTGCCGTACGACTACGAGTTCGCCGCGCTGCTGGCCGAAGGCAACGGGCGTCCCGGCTGGGCGCATGCGCTGCGCACGGGGCGCATGCCGGCGTGAGGCTCGCAGGAATACCCATGACCGCGCTCTCCAGGCTCCCGGTACTGGCATCCTCGTTGCTTGCCATGATGATGGCCGTGCCTGGCGGCCATGCTTGCGCCGTACCGGCGGGCATGCAGCGCGTGAACGCTATCGAAGCGGAAAAAATCGGTCGCCTGCTGTCGCTGGCGAAAGAGCCGGAGCGGATTGTTCCCGGCAGCATCGAAAGACTGTTCGAGGCCAGGCTGGTCCAGCATCCATGCGAGGCGTCCAGCTGGACGTGCAATTGGGTGCAGGACTCCTCCGATGTCGCTTCGGGCATCACCAATGTCATCTTGCCGAATCCCGAGCGCGGCAAATACCGCACCGGCGGGTGGCTCATGCTCGAGATCGAAAAAACCAGCTGCATTCCGCTGCAGGAGATTGCCGGCCGGTTGCAGGCGACGCCCTCGGTGCCATCGGCCCCTCCCACATTCCTGTCATTCTCGCCGGAGGACGGCGCGGAGCCCGAACTGATGAGGGTATTCAGCGATATCCCGGACATGGACAAACAGGTCGAGGTAATCGCATGGATGGCCAGGGGATGCCTGGTGCGCCTGGAGCTGAAGGCACTGATCAGGTGACGGCGCGATCGGGGAAGGCCGTTTGCCGCGCCGTATGAAACCCGCGGCAGTGCGCCCCTAGCCCAGCACCTCCGCCGATACCTCCAGCCACGCCCGTGCGGCGTGCGACAGGTACCGGCCGCTCCACACGTGGGCGACCTGCCACGGCACTTCCGGTTCGACGATGCGTACCGCCTGCAGCGATGTGTCGCTCAGGCGGTGAATGAACGGTTCCGGCAGCAGCGCCACGCCGATGCCGGCCGAGGCCATTTCCACCAGCCAGTCCCACTGGCCGCTCTGCGCCGCCACCGCCGGTTCGAAGCCGGCTTGCGCGAACGTGCGGCGCAAGGCACGGGTCAGCGCGAAGTCGTCGGTCAGCAGTACCAGCGGCAGGTCCTTCAGGGCGGACAGCTTCAGCGTGCGCCGCTGGCGCTGGAATGTGCCGGCGGCCGCCAGTGCCCACATCGGGTAGCTGGCCACCGGCAGCGTTTGCACCGCCAGGCCGGGATCGGGCGGCAGCACCGTCATGCCGATTTCCAGTTCGCCGGCGGCCACCAGCCGCTCGACGTTCTGGCCGGTTTCCTCGCGCAGCACCAGCGCGATGTCCGGATGGCGTTCGCGAAACGCCTTCAGCACGGGCGTGAACAGCACGTTGATCATCGGCGGTATGCCGATCGAGAGCGTGCCGCGGCGCACGGCCTGCACGTCGCGCACTTCAGCGGCCAGCGTGCGCATCGTCGCCAGCATCTCCTCGCCGCGCTGGAAGACCACGCGGCCCGTGTCCGTCAGGCCCAGGCGGCGGCCGTCGCGGATGAACAGCGGCGTGCCCAGCTCTTCCTCGAGCTGGTGCACCATCTTGCTGATCGTCGACTGGGTCACGTGCAGCAGCTCGGCCGCCTGGGTAAAGCTGGACAGGCGGGCGGTTTCGACAAAGTAGCGCAGCGAGCGGATATCCATCTAGCGACGGGCGATCTGGTGAATGGCCATGAATTTTACGAATGGAATTGGTGAATATAAGTCATATTATCCATGAATGTCGATCCTATACTTCGCTGATCGAATAAAGATTAGTGGAGGACACCATGGATGACCGAACGGTGCGGGAACGTATCCGCCGCCCTGAATTGCTGGCCCGTATCCAGCCCGCCGAACAGGCCGCGCGCCTGTTCGCGCCCGGCATGACGGTAGGGATGAGCGGTTTCACGAAAGCCGGCGATGCGAAGGCGCTGCCGCGCGCGCTCGTCGAACGGGCCCGCGAGCAGCCGCTGGACCTCACGCTGATCACCGGTGCCTCGCTGGGCAACGACAGCGACGGCATGATGGCCAATGCCGGCGTGGTCCGTCGCCGCCTGCCGTTCCAGGCCGATGCATCGCTGCGCCGCAAGATCAATACCGGAGAAGTACTGTTCATCGACCAGCACCTGTCGGAGACCGCCGAACAGCTGCGCGGCGGGGCGCTGCCGCGCATCGACATCGCCGTCATCGAAGCCTGCGCGATCCGCGAGGACGGTGCGATCGTGCCGACCATGGCGGTCGGCAACAGCGCCAGCTTCGTGCAGGGGGCGCGGCAGGTGATCGTGGAGCTGAACCTGGCGGCGCCGGCATCGCTGGAAGGCTTGCACGACATCTATGTGCCGCGCCCGCGTCCGGCACGCGAGCCGATTCCGCTGACCCATCCCGGCCAGCGGATCGGCACCACGGCGATCGCGATCGATCCGGAACGCATCGCCGCGATCGTCGTCACCGACAGCCCGGACAGCCCGTCGTCCGTGCTGCCGCCGGATGCGCAGACCGATGCCATCGCCGGCCACGTGATCGCGTTCCTGGAAGGCGAGGTCGCGGCTGGCCGCATGGGCCCCGGACTGCTGCCGCTGCAGGCCGGCATCGGCACGATCGCCAACGCGGTGCTGCACGGTCTCACGCAGTCGTCGTTCCGCGACCTGACGATGTATTCCGAGGTACTGCAGGACAGTGCCATCGCGCTGCTCGAATCGGGGCAGCTGGCACTGGCGTCGGCGTCGTCGATCACGCTGTCGGCACCGATGCACGAACGCTTCCTCGCCAACCTGGACCGCTACCGCGACCGCATCGTGCTGCGCCCGCAGGAAATCAGCAACCATCCGGAAATCGTGCGGCGGCTCGGCATCATCGGCCTGAATACGGCGCTGGAATTCGATATCTACGGCAACGTGAATTCTACCCACGTGGGCGGCACGAACATGATGAACGGCATCGGCGGTTCCGGCGACTTCGCCCGCAACGGCGAGCTGGCGATCTTCGTCAGCAAGTCGGAAGCCAAGGATGGCGCGATTTCCAGCGTGGTGCCGATGGTGGCGCACGTGGACCACACGGAGCACGACGTGGACGTGCTGGTCACCGAATGGGGCCTGGCGGACCTGCGCGGGCTGGCGCCGCGCGAGCGCGCGCCGCTGGTCATCGAGCGCTGCGCCCACCCGGATTACCGCGCGCCGCTGCGCGATTACTACGAACGTGCCCTGCTGCGGGGCGGGCAGACTCCGCACGTGCTGGAAGAAGCGCTGTCGTGGCATGAGCGTTATCGGACGAGCAAGCACATGCGTGCTGTGTAAAAACAACAGGGGGACATGAGAACGGGAGGGAGGCAGCTCTGCCATTGGTAATGGCTATCGCAATGATTTAAATTATTGCCTTTCGGAAATTCACATTTGAACGTAGACTTTTCCCACGTTCACACCACTGAGGAGCCAGACATGAGCCAGCCGCCTATCACCACCGCCTCCGGCATTCCCGTCGCCGACAACCAGAATTCGGCCAGTGCCGGCCCCCGTGGACCGTTGCTGCTGCAGGACTTCCATCTGATCGAGAAGCTGCAGCACTTCAACCGTGAGCGCATTCCAGAGCGCGTGGTGCACGCCAAGGGCTCGGGTGCCTACGGCAAGTTCACCGTTACGCACGATCTCTCGCAATACACGAAAGCCAAGCTGTTCTCGGCGATCGGCAAGGAAACCGAAACCTTCCTGCGCTTCTCGACCGTGGGCGGCGAGAAGGGCAGCGCCGACACCGAGCGCGATCCGCGCGGCTTCGCGGTGCGCTTCTATACCGAGGAAGGCAACTGGGACCTGGTGGGCAACAACACGCCCGTGTTCTTCCTGAAGGACGGCATCAAGTTCCCGGACTTCATCCACACGCAGAAGCGCGATCCGCAAACCAACCTGAAGTCGGCCACGATGATGTTCGACTTCTGGAGCAAGGCGCCGGAAAGCCTGCACCAGGTGACCACGCTGTTCTCCAGCCGCGGCACGCCGGACGGCTACCGCCACATGCACGGCTTCGGCAGCCACACGTACAGCCTGATCAACGATGCCGGCGAGCGTGTCTACGTGAAGTGGCACTTCCTGACGCAGCAGGGCATCAAGAACCTGAGCGCCGCCGATGCCACGCGCATTGCCGGCGAAGACCCGGACTACGCGCAGCGCGACCTGTTCAACGCGATTGCCCGCGGCGATTTCCCGCGCTGGACCGTGTCGGTCCAGGTGGCCACGGAGGCCGAGCTGGCGGCATGGGAGCAGCGTACCGGCTGGAACCCGTTCGACCTGACGAAAGTGTGGCCGCATGGCGACTTCCCGCTGCGCCAGGTGGGCGTGCTGGAGCTGAACCGCAATCCGCTCAACTACCACGCCGAGGTGGAGCAGGCTGCGCTGTCGCCATCGAACGTGGTGCCGGGCATGGGCTACTCGCCGGACAAGATGCTGCAGGCGCGCCTGTTCGCCTACCACGACGCCCAGCTGTACCGGGTCGGCACCAACCACCAGTACCTGCCGGTGAATGCGCCACGCTGCCCGGTGCACAACCAGCAGCGCGACGGTGCGATGGCCTTCGCCAACGGCGGCGCCGAGCAGAACTACCACACGGTGCAGGCGGGCGGTTCCGGTGTGCGGGGCCTGGGCAACGGCGAACCGGCGCTGGCGCTGGACGGCGCGGCCGGGCTGTACGACCCACGCGGCACGGACGACGACTTCACGCAGGCGGGCAACCTGTTCCGCGTGCTGGACGCAGCCGAGCAGCAGAACCTGTTCGACAACCTGGCCGGGCCGCTGTCGCAGGTGTCCGATGAGATCATCGCCCGCCAGCTGGGGCATTTCGACAAGGCCGATGCGGCGTATGGCGCGGGCGTGCGCGCGGCGCTGAAGAAGAAGAAGGGTCGCAACGTCGACTGAGGCCAAGCCGCTGAGACCGTGTCTCCGTGCTTGAGCCCGTGCAGCCGGACCATGGTCCGGCAACACGGGCTCGGCAGGTAAGGTCGGCAGGTGAAACGGGGCGGGCCGCGAGGTCCGCCTTTTTGCGTTAACGCCCCAAACCAAGGACAATAACGCCATCCAAACCCGACGGATCCCCCAATGACCATCAAAATCAGTCAGAACTTCGACTCCGGCGCTATCGACGTCGTGAGCGCGGAGAACCCCGCCAACATCGAGCTGAAGCTGCGCAGCGATTCGCATGCCGACATCCACCAGTGGTTCCACTTCCGTGTGCAGGGCGCGCGCGGCACGGGTCTCAACCTGCGGTTCCTGAATGCCGGCCAGGCGACCTATGCCCAGGGCTTCCAGGATTATCACGCGGTGGCCAGCTACGACGGCGAGAACTGGTTCCGCGTGCCGACCTCGTTCGACGGCGAAGTGATGACGATCCGGCACACGCCGGACCTGGACAGCGTGTACTACGCCTACTTCGAGCCGTACTCGTGGGAACGGCACCTGCGTCTGCTGGGCGAGGTGGCGGAAAACCCCGTCGCGCGCGTGCTCGACCTGGGAACCTCGGTCGAGGGCCGCGACATGAACCTGGTGGTGATCGGGGATGCCGAGGCCGAAAAGAAAATCTGGTTCATCGCCCGCCAGCATCCCGGCGAATCGATGGCCGAGTGGTTCATCGAAGGCCTGATCGATGCGCTGCTGGACGATGCCAATCCGATTGCCCGCAAGCTGCTGCAGCGCTGCGTGTTCTACATCGTGCCGAACATGAACCCTGACGGCTCGGTGCGCGGCAACCTGCGCACCAACGCGGCCGGTGCGAACCTGAACCGCGAATGGATGACGCCGACGCCCGAGCGCTCGCCGGAAGTGCTGTGCGTGAAGCAGAAGCTGCACGAGACGGGTGTCGACATGTTCTTCGACATCCATGGCGACGAAGCGCTGCCGTACAACTTCGTGGCCGGCAACGAGATGCTGGAGACATTCACGCCGCAGCAGGCCGCTGCGCAAAAGGCGTTCATCGAACGCTACAAGAACGCCAGCCCGGACTTCCAGGACGCCGTGGGATACCCGATCAGCAAGTACAAGGCGGACGTGCTGACCTTGGCCTCGAAGTATGTCGGCCATCATTTCGGCTGCCTGTCGCTGACGCTGGAAATGCCGTTCAAGGACAACGCCGACCTGCCGGTGCCGCAGGTCGGCTGGAACGGCGCACGCAGCGCCGCGCTGGGTGCGGCGATCCTGCAACCGGTACTGCTGTCACTGGACGACTGATGGGCATCGAGATCGAACGCAAATTCCTGGTCCGGGGCGACGGCTGGCTGAAGGAGGGCGAGCCGGTGCTATTGCGCCAGGGTTACCTGTCGTCTCACCCCGAGCGCGTGGTGCGCGTGCGCATCGAGGGCGACCGCGCCGTCATGACGATCAAGAGCAAGGCGGTCGGCGTCTCGCGCGGCGAGTGGGAATACCCGCTGCCGGTACCGGACGCGGCCGAGTTCCTGGAGCGGCTGTGCGAGCAGCCGATCATCGAGAAATACCGGCGCCGCATTCCCCATTCGGGCTTCGTATGGGAAGTGGACGAGTTCCTGGGCGTGAACGCCGGCCTGGTGGTGGCGGAAATCGAACTGCCGGCCGAGGATACCGTGTTCGACAAGCCGGAGTGGGTGGGCGACGAGGTCACGCACGACAAGCGCTACCTGAACTCGAACCTGATCGCGCATCCCTATTCGGCCTGGTAAGGCCGGCAACAAAAAACCGGTGACAGGCTCCTATTCTTTGGAAATGTTTCAAAAAAACTGGTGTCTGTCACCGGTTTTACCGGTTGTTATTGTCGAGACAGGTAGGAACCTTCCGACCGCATGACGGTGCGAGCGCCGATGCTGCGCGCGTGGCGAAGCCGCTAATCTGAGCGTCCGCGGTCTCCAATGACCGTTCCCACAGATCGGACTACAACAGGAGCTTTACCATGCGCAAAACTTTGATCGCAGCAGTTCTCGCAACGATGGCAACCGTCGCTTACGCCCAAAGCGGCACCGGTGGCAGCGGCAGCACGTCGACCGATCCGCAACGCACCTCCGGCGCATCGTCGAACAATGCAACGTCCGGCAGCGGTTCGTCGGGCCAGCAGTCCACCAAGAAATCCTCGCGTAACAAGTCCGGCTCGAGCTCGGGTTCGCAGCAAAGCGGTTCCTCGGGCAGCTCGTCCGGCGGCACGTCGGGCGGCGCGTCCGGCGGTACCTCGGGCAGCGGCGCTTCGGGCACCTCGGGTTCGGGCGGCTCGTCGGGAACGGGCGGCATGTCGGGCTCCGGCGGTTCGTCGGGTACTGGCGGCTCCTCGGGTACCGGTGGCTCCTCGGGTACCGGCGGATCGTCGGGCACCAGCGGCGGCACGAGCGGCGGCACGAGCGGCGGCACGGGCGGTACGACCCGCTGACGTGCGTACGGCGCCGGCTGGCAGACAAGGAGGTTTTATGCGACAGCACTTGATCATGACGGGGCTCTGCATTGCCGCGCTGGCCGGCACCGCGCACGCGCAATCGACGGTTGGCGATGCGCTGAAGAACAAGCCCGGCAGCGTGGGCCTGCAGGACGCCGATGCCAACAGCAGTGCGGCCAGCCGCAAGGCGGCCCCGACGGCGCCAAAGACCAGCGACAAGGTGCGCCCGGTACCCGGCAGGGAGCCGGCGCCGCTGGGTAGTACCGCCAACCGGGCAGGGCGGGACAAAGCCGCGCCGGACGACACTTCCGGCCACGGCACCCAGCGCACGGACAGCCGCAAGTCCAGCAACGGCAAGGATACGACGGGCAACAGCAATCTCTAGGAAAAACCGGTGACAGGCTCCGGTTATCCAGGGCAGGCGCACGCCGGACAGCTTGGAATATTGTCGAGTGAAGTAGGAGCCCTCCGACCGGACGAAGGTACGGGCTCCGATGCTGCGGGCGTGGTAAAAACGTTAATCTTGTCATCCACGGTCATCGGGACCGTACCGACCATGACAGGAGCTCCACCATGCGCAAGACGTTGATCGCAGCAGTTCTCGCCTCGATGGCGACCCTTGCTTATGCCCAGAGCGGCCAGAGCAATTCCACCGACCCGCAACGCACGCAGGGTGCTTCCAGCCACCAGGCCACCTCTGGCGATGCGAAGCAGTCGAAGACGAAAAAGCACGGCGGCAAGCATGCCGGCAAGGAGCCGGGGGCCAGTTCCGGCACCTCGTCCGGTTCGTCCACTGGCGGCACGACCACCGGCGGCCAGGCGGCCGGCACGCCGGGGCAGGGCATGGATGCCACGCGCACCGAGAGCGGTACCAGCGGCGGCTCGAACACGGGCACCACGGGCGGTGCGACCGGCACGGGCATCAGCGGTGGAACCAGCAATGGCTCCAACAGCGGCGGCAATCCGGGCACTGAAAGCAACTCGGCCGGCTCGCTGAAGCGCTGAGGCCATGCTCGTGCCGGGGGCTGGCGTCCAGCAGCGGCAGGTTCCGGGTGAAAAAAAACCTCGCAGGCCGCGAGGTTTTTTTTCGTTCACCGGATGTTGTTCACCGGTGATTCAATGGAAGTGCTCGGTACCGGCCGGTGCATCCTCCGGCATCTCGGCATGGACCAGCTCGCCGGCCGGGTCGGCGAACAGCGGCGCGCCGCAATCGTCGCAGTACTCGGCAATGTAGCGCTCCGACAGCTTCTTGACGACGGTGACGCCGGCTTCGCTGAGGTGCTCGACGATTTCCTCGATCGGCGTGCGCGGCTGCAGCAGGTTGGCCAGGCCACCGGCCAGCGGGCCTTCCGGCGGCGTGCCTTCCTCGTCTTCCTGGCCATACAGCGGCCAGACGACGCCGTAGATCACGTCGGTGTCGGAGCGGCGCGTGAAGGCCACGCGGTACTCGTCTACCTGGCCATCGGCGGACTCCTCGCCGAAGCCGGCGATCACCGCGCGCAGGTCCGCGGGCTCGCAGGCCAGCGTATGCGTCAGGTAATGCACGGCGGCGCGGATCGATACCGGACGGATCAGTTTATCGGCTTCGCGGCAGGCCATGTAATACGCTTCCGGCAGCAGCAGTTCGATGCCGCAGCCCGGCAGCAGGCGCGCCACGGTGGGCGTTGCCTGCGCACGCCACGCTTCCAGCGCGCTGCGGCGCTCGTCCGCCTGGTGCAGGTGGGCACCCGGCATCTGCCAGCGGAACAGCGGGCCGCCGGCCGGTGCGACGATGGCGGCGATCAGGTAGCGCGTATCGGCCAGGAACGGCGCCGTTTCCGGCGACTTCACGTCCGTCTTCACGGCCACGCCCTTCACGGCGGCCTGCGCCAGCTTGTGCATCTTGGCGTAGGTTTCCGCATGCGTACGCGGCAGCTGGTCGATCGAGAACAGGTTCGAGGCCATGGCCAGCTTCGTGCCGTCGGCCAGCAGGTGGGCGGAGAAGTGGGCGGACAGTGTGTTCAGCACGTCAGCCGGAATGGCGCCGGACGCGATCGAATAACGGGTCCAGGCCAGGATCGGCGCGGCGACGAGCAGCACGTCGTACTGCACCGGCGCACCGTAGGTCTCGACCGTGATGGTGGCCGATTCGCTGACGGCTTCCACGCTGTCCATCAGCACGTCGTAGGCGGTCAGGTCGGCCGCAAACAGGCTGTTGAGGGCGGCATCGACGGTGTCCTGGTGGCTCGTCTTGAGCAGTTTCGTCAATTGCACGTCCAGCGCGCGCTCCCAGCTGCGCTCTTCGAGACGGCTGCCTGCCTGGCCAACGGCCTGGGCAAGAGTGGAAAGGCGCTGGCTGTCGGCAGACATTTTGGTAGATGAATCTTTGGATGGGCGACGCATGGCGCTAACGATCTCGGTAGTGGTAAAAAGCTTATCGAACGTATTGTAGTTGATTCGCCGGGGGCTGTCCGCGAGTGCGGAACGGACCAGCGGCTGGCAATGTTTCCTGAAAAATGGGGACGTACCCCATTTTCCGGGAAAGATTCCTGAAAAACAGGGTCCGTCCCTGATTCTTAAATGGGGACGGACCCTGTTTTTCGGGAAATAAAAAAACGCCGGGCGAAGCCGGCGTTCTCGAGCGGAGCAGCGGGTGCTTACGCAGCCAGCAGCTGGCGCAGCACGAACGGCAGGATGCCGCCATGCTTGTAGTAGTCGACTTCGATCGGCGTATCGATGCGCAGCAGCACGGTGACTTCCTGCTTCGAGCCGTCTTCGCGGTGGATCACCAGGGTGGCCAGTTGCTGCGGCTTGATCTCGCCTTCCAGGCCGATCAGGTCGTAGGTTTCCTTGCCGGTGATGCCCAGCGTTTCCACGCTGTCGGTGCCGATGAACTGCAGCGGCAGCACGCCCATGCCCACCAGGTTCGAGCGGTGGATGCGCTCGAACGAGCGGACGATCACGGCCTTCACGCCCAGCAGCTGGGTGCCCTTGGCTGCCCAGTCGCGCGACGAGCCGGTGCCGTACTCTTCGCCGCCGAAGATCATGGTCGGGGTGCCCGCAGCCACGTACTTCATGGCCGCGTCGTAGATCGACAGCTGTTCGCCGGTCGGCTGGTGCAGCGTGATGCCGCCTTCGACCGCGGAGCCGTCGGCCTTCGGCGGGATCATGCGGTTCTTGATCCGCACGTTGGCGAAGGTACCGCGCATCATGATTTCATGGTTGCCGCGGCGCGAGCCGTACGAGTTGAAGTCGGCCTTCATCACGCCGTTTTCCTTCAGCCACTTGCCGGCCGGGCCGTCTTCCTTGATCGAACCGGCCGGGGAGATGTGGTCGGTGGTGATCGAGTCGCCGAACACGCCCAGCGCGCGGGCGCCGGTGATGTTGGCGTTGTCGGAGACCGGCGGCGTCATTTCGAAGTTCTCGAAGAACGGCGGTTCGGCGATATAGGTCGACTCCGGCCAGTTGTAGACCTGGCCTTCGACGGACGACACGGCTTCCCACAGCTTGCCCGGGTTGCTCTTCACTTGGGCGTAGTTGGCCTTGAACACTTCCGAGTTCATCGCGAACTTCATCAGCGATTCGATCTCGGCCGAGGTCGGCCAGATGTCGCCCAGGTAGACGTCGCGGCCGTTGGTACCCTTGCCGACCGGTTCGGTCATCAGGTCGCGCGTCACGTTGCCGGCGATCGCGTAGGCGACGACCAGCGGTGGCGAGGCCAGGAAGTTGGCGCGGATGTTCGGGTGGATACGCGCTTCGAAGTTGCGGTTACCGGACAGCACGGCCGCGGCCACGATGTCGTTGGTGGTGATCGCCGCGTTCAGTTCCGGGGTCAGGTCGCCCGCGTTGCCGATGCAGGTGGTGCAGCCGTAGGCGGTCACGCCGAAGCCCAGTTTGTCCAGGTACGGCAGCAGGCCGGCCGCTTCCAGGTACTCGGTGACGACGCGCGAGCCGGGGGCCAGCGACGACTTGATGTGCGGTGCCACGGTCAGGCCGGCTTCCACGGCTTTCTTGGCCAGCAGGCCGGCGGCCAGCAGCACGCTCGGGTTCGACGTGTTGGTGCACGAGGTGATCGCGGCGATCAGGATGTCGCCGTTCTTCACCTGCACGCCGTTGGTGGTCTGGTAGGCGTTGGTCAGGTCGGCCGGGTCCTTGTTGAAGCCGTTCTGCGTGGTCGGCTTCGAGAACAGGTCGGTGAAGGTGGACTTCACGTTGCCGATTTCGATACGGTCCTGCGGGCGCTTCGGGCCGGCCAGCGACGGCGTCACCGTCGACAGGTCCAGGTTCACTTCGCGGGTGAAATCGAGCTCGCCGGCCTTGGCCACGCCGTACATGCCCTGGGCCTTGAAGTAGGCCTGGAACGCGGCGATTTCCTCTTCCGTGCGGCCGGTGCCGACGAAGTATTCGATGGTCTTGTCGTCGACCGGGAAGAAGCCCATCGTGGCGCCGTATTCCGGTGCCATGTTGCCGATGGTGGCGCGGTCCGTCACGGACAGCGACTCGGTGCCTTCGCCGAAGAACTCGACGAACTTGCCGACGACTTTTTCTTTACGCAGCAGTTCGGTGATGGTCAGCACCAGGTCGGTCGCGGTGCAGCCTTCGCGCAGGCGGCCAGTCAGGTTCACGCCGATCACGTCCGGCGTCAGGAAGTACACCGGCTGGCCCAGCATGCCGGCTTCCGCCTCGATGCCGCCCACGCCCCAGCCCACCACGCCGATACCGTTGATCATCGTGGTGTGCGAGTCGGTACCCACCAGCGAATCCGGGTAGTACACGCCGTTGTTGTTGTGCACGCCGCGCGCCAGGTATTCCAGGTTGACCTGGTGGACGATGCCGAAGCCCGGCGGCACCACGCCGAACGTGTCGAAGGCCTGCATGCCCCACTTCATGAACTGGTAGCGCTCGTTATTGCGCGAGAACTCCAGCTTCATGTTCAGGTCCAGCGCGCCCGGCTCGCGGAAGTGGTCGATCGTGACCGAGTGGTCGACCACCAGGTCGACCGGCACCAGCGGCTCGATCTTCTTCGGGTTGGCGCCCTGCTTGTAGGCGACGTTGCGCATCGCGGCCAGGTCGGCCAGCAGCGGCACGCCGGTGAAATCCTGCAGCACGACGCGGGCGACGACGAACGGGATCTCGTCCGTGCGCTCGCCGGTCGGCGCCCAGTTGGCCAGCTGCTTCACGTGTTCTTCGGTGACTTTCTTGCCGTCGCAGTTACGCAGCACGGATTCGAGCACCACGCGGATCGACACCGGCAGACGGGAGATCTTGGCGCCCAGGGCCTTTTCCAGCGCGGGCAGGGAGTACAGCTTGCCCTTGGTTTTGCCGGAAATCGGGAAATCCTTGAGCGTGTTAAAAGTGTTGCTAGACATAACCTCTCCTTCAGGTGGGTGTCATTTATTGATCGAGGTACTGCGCGAGGGTACTGCGTATGGTTGCGACGACGTATAAAGCCCCATTGCTACGGCGTCATGACGGCGCGGCGGCTACATGTGTGCCTGCGGTGCGGCCGGCGCCGCCGGGGTCGCCGAAGCCGATGGTGCAGCCGACGTGGCCGGTGCCGCCGCTTCGATGACGGCCGGCGCTTCCGCCGGTTTCAATTGCTCGGCATTGCGGCATTCGTTGGCCAGCTGGCGGTTCTTCTTCGAATCGAGCAGCATGCCCTTGGCGGGAATGCCGATCCAGATCAGGCCGTGGAACTTGTTTTCGAAGCGCTGCGCGCCGGTGGTCGTGGCCACGCGCGTCAGGCGGTGCAGCCGCTGCTTCCAGCGCAGCGCGACATGGCTTTCGTCGCCGGCGTTCTGGTAGATCGTGATCTTGTTGCCCAGTTCGCAGTCGTAGTCGACCACGTTGGAGCCCAGTTCGGTCGGCTCGTCGGCTTCGGGATCGGGTGCCGCCGGTGCCACTGGCGCCGGCTTGGTTTTCGCTTTGGCGGCGGACTTCGCCTGCTTGGCCTTGGCGGCCGGCTTTTTCTTCGCCTCCGCTTTCGGTTTCGCGGTCTCGACGGCGGCATGGACGGCCGGCGCGCAGGCCAGCGCGCACGCGGCACCGCAGGCGGCGATGAATTTGAGGATGGACATTACGTGTTTTCCGTTGCGTTGGTTTGCGTGTCGGGCACGAGCGGCTGCAGCGGTTGCAGTAATTGCGCGGCCGCTTCGGGAAGGTTCAGCCCGGCCAGCTTGGCCCGCTGCAGTATCGTCCAATAGTAGCGATAGCTCGCGCGGTCGTGCAAGCGGCCATGCTGGCTGATCGGCCCCCAGTTCGCCTTGGCCGCTTCCTGCAGGATCGCCGCCGCTTCGTTGACTTCGGAAAGCCGCGGCGCGAAGGCCTTGACGACCGGCTTGATCTGGCTGGGGTGGATGCTCCACATGCGCGTGTAGCCGAATTCGGCCAGCGCGCGCTGGGCATCGTTGGCCACCACCGCGGAATCCTTGATGTCGGTGGTCACGTTGTGCGACGGCACCTTGCCGTGCGCGTGGCAGGCCGCGGCGATCTCCAGCTTGGCGCGCACCACCAGCGGATGCACGAACTGGTTCGGCGTGCGCATCGCGTTGGCGGGAATCGCGCCATAGTGGCTGGAGACGAAATCCATGATGCCGAACGACAGGCATTCGACCTGGGGCAGGGCGGCGATCGCGAACACGCCGCGCAGCGCGCCATGGGTCTCGATCAGCACATGCACGGGAAGATTGTCGCGGCCGGCCTTGACCGCGTGGCTGTTGATGGCGTCGATGGCCTTCATCACGTCCTGCACGCTGTCCGGCTTGGGCAATACGAGATAGGCCAGCCGGCTGGCCGCCGCGCCGACGATGATCTCGACATCGCGGGCAAAGTGGGGGCTCGACACGTCGTGCACGCGCACGCCGATGCGGTTGAATTTGTTGTCGGGGGAGTTGACCAGCTCGGCCACGAGGCGTGCATGCGCTTCCTCGTTGCCGGCGGCGGCGCCGTCCTCGCAGTCGAACGTGATGTCGAATACGGGGCCAAGCTCTTGTTGCAGGACCATCGATTTGCGCATCAGCTTTTCGGAGCCGGCGTAATGATCGCAAGCTGGCAGCATCAGCGGCTGGCGTTCGCCCTGGAATAAGACCTCGGATGGATGCATCGTGGATGTTCCGGTTGAAGCGGTCGCCGCGCGGCCTGGAAGGGCGGCGCGGCGACCGGTGTGGAGCGGCGAATTGTCGACCGGATCCACGGGGAGAAGATTACGGCAGCAGGTGCTTCACGCCTTCACGCTCTTCGGTCAGTTCCTTCAGCGTGAGGTTGATGCGTTCCTGCGAGAATTCGTCGATTTCCAGGCCCTGCACGATCGTGTATTCGCCGTTCTCGGTGGTCACCGGGAAGCCGAACATGGTGCCTTCCGGGATGCCGTAGGAACCGTCGGACGGCACGCCCATCGTGGTCCACTTGCCGTTGGTGCCCAGCACCCAGTCACGCACGTGGTCGATGGCCGCGTTGGCCGCCGAAGCTGCCGAGGACAGGCCGCGTGCTTCGATGATCGCCGCGCCGCGCTTGCCCACGGTCGGCAGGAAGGTGTTGGCGTTCCATTCCTGGTCGTTGATCAGGTCCTTGACGGACTGGCCATCGACGGTGGCGAAGCGGTAATCGGCGTACATCGTCGGCGAGTGGTTGCCCCACACGGTCAGCTTCTCGATGTCCTTCACCTGCTTGCCGGTCTTCTGAGCCACTTGCGACAGCGCGCGGTTGTGGTCCAGGCGCAGCATGGCGGTGAAGTTCTTGGCCGGCAGGTTCGGTGCCGACTTCATCGCGATGTAGGCGTTGGTGTTGGCCGGGTTGCCGACCACCAGCACTTTCACGTTGCGCGAAGCGACGGCGTCCAGCGCCTTGCCCTGCACCGTGAAGATCTGCGCGTTGGCTTCCAGCAGGTCCTTGCGTTCCATGCCAGGACCGCGCGGACGTGCGCCGACCAGCAGGGCCACGTCGACATCCTTGAAGGCGGTCATCGGATCGGCGTGTGCGGTCATGCCGGCCAGCAGCGGGAATGCGCAGTCGTCGATTTCCATCATGACGCCCTTCAGCACCTTCTGTGCCTTTTCGTTGTCGATCTCGAGCAGTTGCAGGATGACCGGCTGGTCTTTGCCCAGCATGTCGCCGTTGGCGATGCGGAACAGCAGGGAATAGCCGATCTGGCCGGCGGCGCCGGTAACGGCAACACGCAGTGGGGTTTTAGCCATGATGAATCTCCATTGTGGAATAAAGAAGCTTGACGGACCTGGAGTGCAGGACCTGTACCGGCGTCGCGCCCGGAGGCGGCCCGCTGGTAAAACTGCAATGATACCAAATTCGCCCTGTGCAAAGGCTCAGCCTTGCGGGGTATTTCCGTACCTCCGATGCCATCCTGTGCTGTGCGCCGTCGGAGCCTCGCCAGGAATAACATCGACGGCGAGTGTAGGCTGCAAGCTGATATATGTCAATGCTATCTTATGTCTTATATAAGACATATAACTTAGTCGGTTATTACTGGACGGACAGTGCCTTTTGTGGTGAAATCGCGGTCTATGAATCCTGTCACGCCCAACCAGTCCAGCCCAGGCAGCAGTGCGAACGCGCCGGCTGCGCCGAGCGCGGGCGCGACCGCGAACAATCCGTCGCATTCCGGGTCTGCCGCACCTGCTTCCGCCGGCGGCGCCGCACCCGCGCCCACCTTCTCGCCGCTGTACCAGCAGATCAAGGCACTGATCACGCAGAGCCTGCAGTCGGGCGAGTGGAAGCCGGGCGAAATGATCCCCAGCGAAGTGGAACTGGCGAACCGCTACAAGGTCAGCCAGGGCACCGTGCGCAAGGCGATCGACGAGCTGGCGGCCGACAACCTGGTGATGCGCCGGCAGGGCAAGGGCACGTTCGTGTCCACCCACCACGAAGCGCGCGCCCATATCCGTTTCCTGCGGCTGCGGCCGGACGAGGGGCAGCCGCACTATCCCGAAAGCCGTTTCCTCGAAGTGAAGCGCCTGCGCGCGCCGGCGGACGTGGCGCGCCTGCTGGACATGAAGTCCGGCGATGCCACGGTCTATATCAAGCGGGTGCAATCGTTCGACGGCGTGCCCACGATCGTCGAGGAGCTGTGGCTTCCCGGCCTGCTGTTCAAGGGCCTGACGGCCGAGCGCCTGTCCGAATACAAGGGCCCGATGTACGGCCTGTTCGAATCCGAATTCGGCACGCGGATGATCCGCGCCGACGAGAAGGTGCGCGCCGTGCTGGCCAGTGCGGAGGATGCGGCATTGCTCCATGTGGAGGACGGTACGCCCCTGCTGTCGGCGGAGCGGGTGTCGTTCACCTATGGCGACAAGCCGGTCGAGCTGCGCCGCGGCCTGTACCTCACCAGCCGCCACCACTACCAGAACGACCTGAATTGATCCGCGTTGCACACGAAAATCCTTGGCTAGCGGAAACGAATGGAGCGGTGCAACATAAATTTGGTTATATGTAAGAATAGATGTTGGTCGTTGCGGGGAAATGGGCGAGAATCGCGGCGCAGCATCGACATTTCATTGCGTTGTTGCACGTAGCCGACAAATTGGCCGCAGATAGTGGCCGCAGCCAGGTTTCAGCGGCGTTGCAGCATGTCGTGCCTGCGTCGGTTCAAGCGCTATACGGAAACTACCAGAGCTACCAGAGTAGCCGCAGAAATCATCAAATCAAAAAGCAGTACTCAAGGGAGGTAAGCCATGTCTGAAGCCATCAAGGACCCCCGGCGCAAGCCGCGGCGGGAATACCGCAACATCCACATCGGTGAACTGGGCCAATACCGCATGCCGTTGTCGGCCATCGTATCGATCCTGCACCGCATCAGCGGCATGCTGCTGTTCGTGCTGCTGCCGTTCATCCTGTACCTGCTGCAGGAAAGCATCCGCTCCGAGATTTCGTTCGCCCACTTCCAGGGCATCGCCTCGCACCCGTTCTCGAAGCTCGTGATCCTGGCGCTGGTATGGGGCTACATGCACCACTTCTGCGCCGGCATCCGCCACCTGGTGATGGATACCCACGTCGGCCTGGACAAGGATTCGGCCCGCAAGACGTCGGTCGCCGTGCTGGTCATCAGCCTGGCCGTGACCTTCCTGGTTGCCCTGAAACTGTTCGGAGTGTTCTAAGCCATGAAAAACAATATCGGACCGAAGCGCCTCGTCTCCGGCGCCCACTACGGCCTGGGCGAGTTCCTGGCGCAGCGTGCCACCGCGATCGTGATGGCGGTGTATACCGTCGTGCTGCTGGCTGCTTTCCTGACCGGGAACAACTTCACGTATGAAGGCTGGGCCGGCCTGTTCGCCCAGACCTGGTTCAAGCTGTTCACGCTGGCCACCCTGATCGGCCTGTTCTATCACGCCTGGGTCGGCGTCGTCAGCGTCTACCAGGACTACATCAAGAACGTCGGTGTTCGCTTCCTCATTCAAACCGCGTCGGCCATGTGGCTGATCGCGTGCGCCGTGTGGTCGGTGCAGATTCTCTGGAGTGTGTAAATCGTGGCAGCAATCAAATCCTCCATCCCCGTACGCCGCTTCGACGCGGTGATCGTTGGCGCCGGCGGTTCCGGCATGCGCGCTTCCCTGCAACTGGCTGAAGCGGGCCTGAACGTGGCCGTGCTGTCGAAAGTATTCCCGACCCGCTCGCACACCGTCGCCGCACAGGGCGGCATCGGCGCCTCGCTGGGCAACATGGCCGAAGACAGCTGGTTCTGGCACATGTTCGACACCGTCAAGGGCGGCGACTACCTGGGCGACCAGGACGCGATCGAATTCATGTGCCGCGAAGCACCGAAGGTCGTGTATGAGCTGGAACACTTCGGCATGCCGTT
>NZ_JACHXS010000013.1 GCF_014192225.1 Pseudoduganella umbonata
ATAGTGCTGCAACCAGTGTGAAAGTAGGTTATCGTCAGGCTGTTATATAGAAAAACCCCGCTAGCGTGTGCTGGCGGGGTTTTTTGCTTTGGAACGCATACTTAGCATTACGCCGGACTTGGCTCCAGTTCCCGGGTTTTAGTGCTCCGCCGGGCATTGCCCGACCTCGCTCTGGTTGTAATCGCTGCGGATTCGGACCGCAAAACCGGTGACAGGCACCAGTTTCTTGGAAATGTTTCAAAATAATAGGTGTCTGTCACCGGTTTTGAACTCATGCGTTGCATCCGGATGCACACTCGCTGAACCATTGAAAAAGCCCCTGTCCAGTGGCATGGCAGGGGCTTTTTGCTTGGTGTGCGGGAACGAAAGCGGTATGACGGCTCAGATTCCCCAGACGATGTTGTCGCCGCCATCCCGTGCCGCGCGCAGCATTTCCAGCAGCGGGTAGGCACGCTGCGCGAAGCCGATATGGTTTTTATCCGCCATTTCGGCTGTCTCATCCTCATCCTGGAGGTGATGCGCATGCGAATGGTTGGCATGTGCGGCATCCACTTCCGGATGCAGTTTGCTGAGGGCGACTTCCTGCTCGAGCAATTGCAACGCATGAGCAGCCTCGGCTGCCGTGATGACACCACGCGTGTGGTTCTTGTTCAGCACATCCAGGATCCGTTCGGCATGTTCCTGGTACATCGTGACCTCGGGCGAGGATTTGGATTTGAATGTGATTAACATGGCGCTTCCTGATATGTTGTTTTAGTGCTTCAACGATATCACGGTGTGCCAGGAGCCATCGGCGCGCACGCGATCGTTTCAGTCCAGCTTAAATGAACGGATGAAAGTGTCAATGTTCTCCGCCTCGACAGCATTGTCGGGCCCAACGACCACCACCTGATACGCCCGCTTCTCGCGCGCGACGAATCTGGCGTGCAACTGCATCGGCCGGCCGTTGTTCGCGCCATGCGCCTCGATGTCGACACCATCGTCCCGCGAGGCTTCCTTCGAAACACTACCGCCGATATTGCGCACCATGGACGTTTGCATCGCACGGGCGGCCTGCTCGGCTTGGGACGCATCCGCCAGCATGGCACTGCCGACGGCGAATACGGTACCGTCGACTTCGGCGGCCGTCATCGTCATCGATGTCTCGCGGCCGTCGAGCAAGACCTTGCGCGTATGGGTGGCTGGCTTGGCCGGGAACAGTACCGAATATCGTGCATCTGCCGCACGGTAATCGCGCCAGTTGAACTTCGGGCTGCAGGCGCTGACCGCCGTGGCGAGGGCCACTGCCAGCGGGATCGAAAGATGATGTCTCATGCACCGATGGTAGCAGTGTCGCGCGACCGGCGCCATCGCGGCGGTGCCTGGAACATGCGTCAGGAAGAGCGCAGGACGCGGCGGAACTGAACGGCCTCCAGAATGTGTTTGACCTGCACGGCGTCGGTACCGGCCAGGTCCGCAATCGTCCGCGCTACCCGCAGCACGCGGTGATAAGCACGGGCTGACCAGTGAAATTGCAGCATTGCTTTCTGCAACATCTCCTGTCCGCTGGGCTCCGGTTTGCAATAACGGTCGATCTCGCGTGAGCTCAGGTACCGGTTGCTCTTGCCCTGGCGGGCAAGTTGCCGCTGGAATGCTGCCTCCACCCTTGCCGCGATGACCTGTGAAGACTCGCCATCTTCGGCCGTGTGCAGGCTTTCCGTCGGTACCGGGCCGACATCGATCTGCATGTCGATGCGGTCCAGCAGCGGACCGGAAATACGCCCCTGGTAGCGGTCGATCGCATCTTGCGAGCATTTGCATTTGCCTGACTTTTGGCCGTGGTAGCCGCACGGGCACGGGTTCATCGCCGCCACGAGCTGGAAGCGCGCCGGAAACTCGGCCTGGCGGGCCGCGCGCGAAATCGTCACGCGGCCGGATTCGAGCGGTTCGCGCAGCACTTCGAGCACGCGGCGGTCGAACTCCGGCAATTCGTCGAGGAACAGTACACCGCAATGGGCCAGCGAGATCTCGCCCGGCCGGGGTACGCTGCCGCTGTCGATTCTATCTAAAAATGCGACTGTTACGCCTTGACGCTATAGCGGTTCGGGCGCACGATGAACACCTAACCACGCGACCGGCTCCACCTAATCAGACGACTGGCTATGGAAAAACAGGTAAATGCGAGACTGGATGAACTCAAGCCAGTGCGAAAAATTCGTTCGAACGGACGCTCCCTTACAGGGCGGCTAACTGTAGCTACCGGGCCAGGCGTAGCTTTCGAGTCGTCTCTGGAACGCGATTGGTTGATATGCCTCGACTTCAATCCGCAGGTGAAGCTCATCTTGGAGCAGCCCTTCACCGTCACCTATGAGACAGAGGGATGTACCCAGCGATATACGCCAGACGTCCTTGCGCAGTACGACGATGTCGATGGGCTTACACCAATCATCGTCTATGAAGTCAAGTTGCTCGAAGACTTGCGCAAGAGCTGGTCGAAGTACCGCAAGCGATTTTCAGCGGCCGTGTCATTCTGTCGCGAGCGTGATTGGCGGTTTAAGATCGTCACCGAAAAGCACATCCGTACCCCGTTCCTTGAAAACGCCAAGTTCCTGCGCACGTATAAGCGCAGTCCTGTCCAGCAGCTTTACAGAGACCAGTTGCTCTACAGCCTCAAGGCATTGGGACCGGCGACTCCACAGTCACTTCTGGCATTCTCGTATCTCCAATTCGAAAGCAAAATGGCGGCGTTACCGGAGCTTTGGCGCATGGTAGCTACCGGCGAGCTTGGGGCAGAGCTGTCGAAGCCGCTGACGATGTCGTCCCCGATTTGGATGCCGAAATGAGGAGTGATAATCGCATTCACAAAGCCTTTTATACGGCTGAACCAGGCCAGCTGGTGACTTCCGGAGGACGCCGGTATCGCATTACGCACCTCGTATCGGTCGACAGTGTTTTTGCTGTCGACTTGGAGACCAACGAGAGTACGCGACTGCGCATTGATACACTCGACTTCACGCCAGTCCTGGAAGATGCTGCGGCAAAGGCCGAGGTGCCGCGGAAAGACCTGGCGCAATACAGCGACGAGGAATGGGCGGAGGCTCAACGCCGGATGCAAGCCATCAAGCCGCTGCTCGATCGCCCAATGCGCCCTCGTTCCGAGACTGAGAAGATTGCTCAAGGTGTGGGTGTTCACGTTTCTACGCTGTACAAATGGCTCAAGGCGTACCAGCTGGCAGGCCACGTTTCTGCGCTCGTTCCCAGTAAGCCTGGACGTCGAACAGGGGTGCGATTGCTGACCGACGAGCAGGAAAAACTGATCGAGTCCGTCATCGCGGACGACTTTCTGACCAAACAGCGCAACAAACCCCAGCACATCGTCGACGAAGTCAATCGCCGGGCCCGGCTAGCAAAGATACCTGCTCCGCATGCCAATACGGTGCGTAATCGTCTCAAGTCGCTGCCAGCACGCCAGACGCTTCGCGAGCGAGGACGCCGCGATCTCGCTCGGGGGTTGTATGAACCCATCAAGGGAGAATTCCCAGGAGCAGACTTCCCGCTGGCCATCGTTCAGATCGACCATACCCCTGCAGACATCATCGTTGTCGATGAGGCTCACAGGCGGCCAATCGGGCGGCCCTGGCTGACGCTGGCGATCGACACCTATAGCCGAATGATTGTCGGCTTGTACCTGACGTTTGAAAAGCCCAGTTCCACGTCCGTTGCGATGTGCCTGGCCAATGCTATATGTCCGAAGCGAGAATATCTCGCGACGCTTGGCGTCGCCGGTGAGTGGCCTGTCTGGGGTGTGATGAATGTGCTGCACCTCGACAACGCCAAGGAATTTCATGGCGCTGTCCTAGAGCGCGGCTGTGAAGAGTACAACATTGATTTGCAGTGGCGGCGACCAGGGGTCCCCGAGGATGGTGGGACAATCGAGCGCATGATGGGAACGGTGGCCAATCAGGTACACAAGTGGCCGGGTACAACCTTCTCCAATCCGCAAAAGCGAAAGGGGTACGACTCGGAGGCTGAAGCTGCACTGACCTTGGCTGAGTTCGAGCGCAACCTGGTTGACTTCATCGTGAATGTGTACCACCAGCGTCGTCACGCCCAACTCGGAATGGCACCAATCAAGAAATGGGCTGATGGCGTGGCAGGCGACGCGACGCGACCTGGCAAAGGCATTCCGGCTGTACCAGCCGATCCCATGCGACTGCGGCTGGACTTCATGCCCATCTTCTACCGGTCGGTCCAGCAGTACGGCATCCAGATTGATCTCATCAATTACTATGACAAGGTCCTCAACCCTTATATCAACTCGACTGATCCAAATGACGAGAAGAAGCGCCGGCAGTTTCTAATTCGACGCGATCCGCGGGACATCAGCAAAATCTACTTCTTCGATCCACTGAGCGAAGGCTACGTGCAAATTCCGTATCGCGACATTGGACATCCTCCGATGAGCGCCTGGGAATTGAAGGATATTCAGCGCGAGCTTCGGGAGAAGGGCCGACGTGACATCGACGAAAATGCGATTTTCGAGGCGCTCGGACGCATGCGCGCGATGGTGGAAAGCGCCGTTCACAAGACCAAATCGGCGCGTCGGCAGGCGACCAGAAATCCAGCCAAGATGAAACACAGCCAGGATGGGCAGAAGCCGATCGAAGTTATCCTTGAGACCGAGCAGAAGCACAAGCAACCGGTGCTCGATGACGATCCCTTCGCGCAGCCAGTCGTTCCCTTTGACGATATATCGGTGTATCGATGACGACAGTCCTATCTCACCTTGCGCCTGATGCTATGGCCGCTCTTGAGCTGCCATCCGACGAACGGGATGACTTTTGCAAAAAAGACCGGTGGATCGGCTATGAAAGAGCGACGCAGATCATGCAACAACTCGATGAGGTGCTGCTCTACCCTCGTACACTACGCATGCCAAATGTGCTCATTGTTGGACAAAGTGGCAATGGCAAGAGCGCAATCCTCAAGCAGTTCTGTGACCGGCACCCTGTCCAGATCACCGCGGCAGGCGACCCCGTTGCGCCCGTGCTGCCAATCTCCATGCCTGAAACGCCAGACGAAGCAGAAATTTGGTCCGAGATACTTTGGGCCTTGGGCGTCTCCCACGGGGAGCGCGATTCCACCAAGGTCCCGAAGTCCAACGCAAAGTCCGTCATGAAGTATGCGAACATTCGTGTGCTGGCGATCGATGAGTTCAACAACCTGGTATACGCCGGCCGTCGTGCTGCTGACATCCTGGCATTGATCAAAGGGATCAGTAACGATCTCAAGATTTCCATTGTCGCAGCTGGCACCCAGGCAGCGATCAACGCGCTCAATTCCGAGCCGCAGATGAAGTCCCGCTTCGAGCCGGCAGCACTTGATCGGTGGCGTCTGGACACAACGTATCTTCGCTTCCTGGCCAGCTTCGAGCGCACCTTGCCCCTGGCTGAGCCATCGAACTTGGCCTCACGGGAACTGGCCCCGCTCATTTACGGTATCGGCGGCGAAACGATTGGTGGGACGGTGAAGCTTCTCAAGGCAGCGGCATGCAAGGCCATCGAGCTACAGCGCGAGTGTATCGACGCCGATGTGCTCAAGAAGGCCAACATTGTTCGGCGCGACGGCTGGGACGATGTGATGCGCCGGATATGACGAGATGATCGGTGCGCATTCACGTCGAACCATTTTCTGATGAGCTGCTAAGTGCATATCTGGTTCGGTGCGCGCATGTGCTTGGCATCAGTCCTTACCGCTTCATCAAGGCTAGCGTGCCTGGCTGGCCTGCCTGGACAAGAGATATCGATCGCATTTGCGAAGACGCCAAGTTGAGCGCCCTTGCAACCTGTATCGATGTAAGTCCATCGCGGCTGCGCGAGATGACGCTGTACCACGTGCAAAAGTGCCTTGCTGAGGCCCCTCGTGAGAGCCCTTTCGCTGTGACGACCCTGATCAACGCAATCGGCGCAAGAAGCCGCGAGCGTCGGTACGCTGGTTTGCAGTTCTGCCCGCTTTGCCTTCTTGAGAAGCCTACCTTTGTGCGGTCATGGCGTCTTTCGTTCATGACGATTTGCGATCAGCATATCTGCTGCCTATCGGACAGATGCTCTCGATGCGGATCGCAAGTCATCCCGTTCCAGTGCAGACAATCGCTCACCCGATGCTATCGCTGTGGAGGCATGCTATCGAGGATGGTCGACGTCAGCGTGGGGCGGGCACTGCTGTATGCGTTGCAGGCCCAGATGATGCTGTCCCAGGCGTTTGTTGAAAGTGTCCCGCTTGCTGGACGCCCGGTCTCACCGCCTGATTTTCTACGCGGTTGTGCAGTATTGCTGCATGCGATCAAGGCCTGCTTGCGCACGAAGCAGCTGACGGGGCCATGGGGAGAAGTCTCGGGTGAAGGACCGCGGTTAGAGTACCTTTCTGTGCAGCGCCGGGTGCAGTTGTTTGCGTTGCTGGGATGGCTCCTCGAAAATTGGCCAGAGCGGTGCATGGCGATTGCAAACCAGATCGGGCTACGTCAGATTCATTTCGAGCCTTGCGCGAACCGGCCGGCGTGGATCGTCGAGATTGTCGAACAGCTGACGCCACGCAGCCGGCCGCCTCGCAAGAGATGGACGGCGACACTGACGAAAGGGGTTCGCACGATAGAATCCAATGGCGGTGCATCCTGCCGGAGCGAACGCGCCGCAGTTCTTTTACGCGCTGTACGGGACTACCATGGGAACTGATCCAAAGTTTGGCCGCTTTTGCGACGAGTGCGGTAGCCTGTTCAAGAAAGCGCATCGCATCCACAAGTCGCGTGAATATTGCTCGACGTGTTATCGCAGGGTCTTTATCCGCGTTCCATGTGCCAAGTGCAATGCGACCGTTCGCGCTCACAAGAATGCGCAGGGTGCTCCCCTATGTCATGCGTGCGTAGCAGCAGAACGTGTGTGTATGCGCTGCACCAAGCCGGTCCCGAAAGCGGGTCGGCTCGTTGGAGAGCAGGCGGTCTGCCCATCCTGTGTACCGTACTTCAAGGACAAGGAGCATTGTGCCCAATGTGGCGCCGAGAGCAGCCGCCTGTCGACGATGCCGTCGGCAGGCATTGATGTCAAAATCTGTGAGAGTTGCCGAAACCAATACACCCATAAAACCTGTTCGGTTTGCCGGAAGTACCGAAAGGTCTCAGCGATCATTGACGGCAGGGCATACTGCAACGGGTGCCATGTCGATCCAGGCGTCAGCCATGCATGTCCGACGTGCGCCAGCCTAGTGTTTGGTGCGGGTCAGTCGCGTTGCCGCGCCTGTACAAACGAGGAAGCGATACAGCGTGAAGTCGCGCTGTCCCAGCACGTATTTGAGCATGCCTGGGCGGGCGACGTTTGGAATGCATTCGGGACCTGGTTGTATCAACGCGATCCTGGCAAGCCGCGCCTGCTGCACGTCCTTCGATCACATCAGCCGTTCTTCGAAAGAGTCGATGCAAACTTCCAATCGAGCGCTGAGCTGACTGGCGTTGCCCTGTTGCGCCTGTTCGGGACGGCGCAGTGCCGGAAGCATCTGCTTCCAATTCAGTTTTTACAGCAATCTCACGGCGTAGTCCTTGCAACCCAAGAGAAGACCCAATCAGCAGAGTCCGATCGCATTGCGTCCATCTTGGTGCAGGCACGTCGTGAACCGTGGGTTGGCGTGCTCGATGCTTACAGCGAGCATCTGGCCGCGGCCGGCCTTGCAACACGTACGTCGCGCATGTACCTCGCCGCTGCGGCCTCAGTGCTAAGAGAACTAGGCGTGATCGACCAGCCTTGGCCGCATAGCACGTTGGAAGGGTATCTTGCAAAGCATCCGGGAGCGAAAAACAACGTGAGCCGATTCGTGACCTTTTGCCGCGAGGTCCTCAGGTGGGACGTGCGGCTTGCAGAACCTGCGCCACTGGTTCGTCCGCTTGACGACCCTGCCAGATCGGTGAGCAAGTTAGCCAAGTCGCTGCGCAAAGCCGAAGCGGTTGGCGTCGCGAAGGCAAGCAAGAGACTCGTCGTGACCGTCCTGGTCACGGCGCTTGGGGTATCGGAAAAACGGTTCCAGTCCTTGAATGCATCTAACTTCGAACGACAGGCTGGAGCGATCACACTTCGTCTTGACGCTGAGCAGATCCTCTTGCCGCCTGAACTGGTGCCTTACGCTGAAAGACTCATGGTATTGAACGAGGGCACGCACGACACAGAGCCTGTCTAACTCAGTGATGCGCCGAGGCTACCGTCGTCTGGCCATGCGTGTCGTTCCACGGCAAGTCACTACTCCGTCTAGGCCAATTAGCGGATAATGCCATAGAGATTTCTATATTTTTGTGTGTCTATGTGAGGAACAATCTCAAAATATCGATGTACTGATATTTTTGGCGTGCTCTATCGATGTACTGATATCTAGCGACCTCATCTATTGTTTCAAATTAGCAAGATACTTAGGGTAGCGTAATGAGGCTTGAGTCACTCCGACTGAAAAATTTTCGAAGCTATGAAGATCGTGAATTCCTACTGCATCCACAGTTCAACCTGATCGTTGGCGAGAACGGAGCTGGCAAAACGTCAGTGCTTGAGGCTGCGTCTGTCGCAATCGGGTCATGGTTCCTGGGCATCAGGGGGTACGACTCGCGCAACATCCGTCCACGCGATGTCAGAATCGAGCGCGCCATGATTGAAGGCAGGTATCGAGAGCTAAAGCAGTATCCGGTCAGAGTAAGCGCTACGGCAGTTTTTCATCTTTGGGAAGCACACAGAGATGCGCAAAGCAATCTTGTCGAGGTCGTCCGAGCCGACGACTGCAAGTTGCGTTGGACGCGCTCAGTGGAGGGCGAGAACGGGCGAACTACACAGCAAGAAGCAAAGGAGATTCGGAAGCTCGCGGAGGATATGGCCAAGCGTGTTTATGGTAGGACTCCGCGCATCTTGCCACTGATCCGATACTTTGGCGCAGGACGTCTGTGGGAGTCGGTACGCGATACAGAAAAGAGTAAAGCGCAGCGTGCAGCAAAGTTACCTCAGGAGCTGGAAAATATTGATGACGTTCGAAAGGCCCAGGCCGAGCATGCTGAGCTATCCAAACCGTTTTATGGATACAAGTTTAGTGTCGACAAGCGATGCAGCGCCGATGAGATCATCAAGTGGATCGAGTTCGAGCGTCGTAATGAGTTAGACGATGAGGAGCCGTCCCAAGCCCTTGCATTGGTCTACAAAGCCATACTGTCCATGCTGCCGGATGCAAGGAGCGTGCGGTATCAGCTAAAACAAAAGTCCTTACTGATCGAGCTCAAAGACTGGCGCATGCTTCGCTTCGACGAGTTAAGTGATGGGTACCGAAACGTCCTGGCCTTAGCAGCAGACCTTGCGATCAAGGCCGCTATGCTCAATCCGCAATTGGCAGATCGTGCGCTCGAACTGACACCAGGTGTAGTGTTGATCGATGAGTTGGACTTGCACCTGCACCCCAAGTGGCAGCGACAGATCGTAGAGGCATTTCGCGAAACGTTCCCAATGCTTCAGTTCATCTGCACGACACACTCGCCATTTCTCATCCAGTCTCTTCGGTCTGGAGAGGAGCTGATCGTGCTCGATGGTCAGCCTGTAGCGCAGGTCAACAACATGGATATCGATGAGATTGCTGAGGGGCTGATGAATGTCCCTGAGACTGACGTCAGCCCGCGCTATGCTCAAATGAAGGACACCGCTCGGGACTATCTTGAAGCTCTTGAGCGAGCACCTATAGACGACCGTGCCAAGCTTGAGGCGTTCAAGGACCGCCTGGCCGAGGCGATAAGCCCCTACGCGGACAACCCTGCGTATCAGGCGCTCTTGGAGATGAAGCGCGTTGCCAAGCTTGGAGGGTAACGCATGCGACCGGTAAGACGTAATGTGTCGCCGGCAGGTGACTATAATCCCTATGCCAGTGCTCGGCCTGATCTCATTTCCCGTATAGGCAAGTATTGCAGCTACTGTGAACGGCCCATGCTGGCGAATCTCGCCGTCGAGCATATTCAACCGAAAGGGCTGCCAGCGTACGCTGCGCTGGAGTACACGTGGCACAATTTTCTACTCGGCTGCATCAATTGCAACTCGACAAAGAAGGATAAGGACGTGGTCTTGTCCGCCCACCTACTGCCGGACAGGGACAACACAGCGTACGCTTATGACTACACCCCCGATGGGAAGGTCGCACCGTCTGCTCAAGCTACGGCACTGGGCCTCTATAACAAAGCATTTCGGACGCTTAGGCTGACAGGGCTCCACAAGAGAATTTGCAAAGCGCTCGATGAGAACGGTAAGCAGGTGGCTGTAGACCGCGTCTCTCAGCGGATTGAAATCTGGGGACAAGCTGAGGAAGCCAAGGCTGACCTAGCGAACAATGACACCGACATACTGCGTAAATACATTGCAAAGCTCGCGCGCGAATCAGGCTTTTTCAGTATTTGGATGACGGTTTTTGCCAACGATATCGACATGCGACAGCGTTTGATTGATAGCTTCCCAGGCACGAGGGAGAGCGGCTGCTTTGACCCAGTCACCACGCAGCCGGTGACGCCGTCGCCGAACCACGACAAGCTAGCAGATGGCGGTAAGCTCTAGTCAATGGGCTGACAGGTCGACCAATCACGAGAGGCTGAGCGGTCGTCAATTTCTAAGGAAGAGCAAATGTTCCTTGTAATCGACTTGGAGGCGACGTGCAGCGATGATGGGACAATCGGCCCTGAGACTATGGAAATCATCGAGATCGGCGCATGCTGGGCTGACGAAACAGGAAGGGTTGCGAGCAGCTTCCAGAGCTTCGTCAGGCCCGATCGACATCCGGTACTTACCACGTTTTGCACTGGGCTCACTGGCATCGAGCAGTACCAGGTCGATACTGCACCACTGTTCCCTGACGCGGCCCAGTCATTGCGCGGCTTTGTGGCGCAGTTTGAGGCCACATCTATCTGGATGAGTTGGGGCGCTTTCGATCGAAAACAGCTTGATCGGCAGAGTGCCCATTACGGGCTGACATCTCCCGTTTCCATTCCCCATATCAATGCGAAAAAGCAGTTCGCCAAGCTTCAAAAAATCGGCAAGGAGATCGGCATGGCCCGTGCACTTGCTCTATGCGGGCTGACGTTCCTTGGCACACACCATCGCGCCGAAGATGACGCGCTCAATATCGCCCGTATGCTGCCGTGGGTCTTGGGACATCGACTGCTGCGCGATGAAAGACCGTCGATATGGCAAGCGAGCTGAATCACATCAAGGCCGTCGTATGCGACGTCTACGGTACTCTTGCAGAGATTCCTAACCGCAGCGCACCGTTCAGACAGTTGCTCCGCTATGCCAGGGAGCAAGGTTGTGTGCATGATCAGGCGGCGACAATGATCATGACCCATCCAGGCTCAGTGCGCGAGCACGCAACGAGACTTGGAATATGCCTCCCCGAGTCGGTCCTGACGCGTTTGGAAACAGCGCTTTCTATTGAGCTCGCAAGTGTTGCGGTATATCGCGATGTCAACCCGACTTTTAGCGAATTACGGAAGCATGGATATGCAATTGGCCTTTGCTCGAATCTGGCGGAACCATATGCCAAACCCATCACGGAGCAGATTGATATTCCCCTTCAATGCATTGCATGGAGCTTCGAGGTGGGTGCTATCAAACCTGATCCAGCCATTTATGCCTGGGTCGCGGAGCAGTTAGCCTGCCCTCTTGGAGAGATTATTTTCGTGGGCGACTCACAGGCGGCAGATGTAAGCGGCCCCGTTGAGGCCGGAATGAAAGCCCGTCGCATTCAGCGGCAGCAGGGCCAGTGTCTTGCCGATGTCTTGGCTGGACTACTTTGACTGGCGCGCTTATCTAATCCTAAGGTGAGTTTTTATTTGTTCCCACTCAATGCACAGGGCTTGTCGTTCCTTCAGGAAAATCTTCTCGGACAACGTGATAGCAGCCTGGGCCTTAGTTGCTTCATACTGGGTGATGTGCACAGCGGCAAGTATCCTAAACGATTCGTCGGGTGTTTGGAGGGCAAAAAGTTGTTCGAGCTGTTGATAGATTCGGTCACAGCGCCACTTGAACCAGACGAGGCGCACTCCACGCAAAATTATTTGTTCGGCCAGGACTAGCTGTACGATCATTATGACAAGCGACATAGTAGTCGCGCGGCTTGCCACGATGATAACAAGTACTGTAATGAACAAGACTGCGAATGGTATAAAGCGATTGATCATTTTTCCCAAGACGGCCCTTGTACATAATGAACTTTCGAGTGTTTGAGCGGCAGCGCGCTTAAGGGCATCTATCTCGTTATTATTGTAATAGCCAGCAGTTGATTCCGTGGTAAGTGGGCGATCGTAAGCTTTTCCCCAAAAATCGCTCAATCTGGCATCCAAAGCCCTCGGGTTTAGAATAAATCTCGATAAAACGTCCAGCAGGAACATGAACACAACAAATACGACGAAAGCAATCTGTACCCAATCAGCTACCCTAGGATAGCTAGTAGCATCGATAAAGGCGGTACCGAGCGAACAAGCTGTACTCAACCAGAAAAGCAAGCCACCATATCCTTCAGCCTTTTCGATAATCGAAAAGTAACGATCGCGGATAGGGTCGTGTCTAGCAGGGTTAGTCATCAGAATTCCGATCTCGTTTGCTCTTCGAAACGCCGTACCGTCGGCGGCGATCTTGAGGATGTTCACCCCCACCTTCCCAAACATCAGTGGCAAGCCAAACTTCGAAATACCACAGCCATTCCAGGGTCCACGGTACGAAGGTTTCGCTCAGCCTCATCTCCGGCTGCCACTCGTTAAGCCGTGGCAGATACAAGCAAAGCCGTGTTCCTTGGCGATCGGTAGGATAAATGTGTGGTATAGCCCGACCTTCTGCCAGTTCTTGCAGATCGGGCGATATGACATGCATCTCAGGACGTCGTCGTGGCCACACCAGCAGCTCACACGTATAGATTCGCGAAGCAGGCGATGGTGAAAGCGGCAGCCGATACATCACCGCTCGCCCTGACAAGAAGCGTCGCTCTGCACCGGGCAAGTTGATGTTCTCCACATCTATTGCCCGCATTGCCAGGTTCGCAAATTGTCGAGGTGGCTTTGCCATTACCGGCCAAAGAACGTATGCGACCGTGATGTCATCGGAACAATGATGCCTGACGTCGAGACAGCCTGCACTTGTCCACGTTGTCGCTGAGCCTGCTGCGCCCGTAGTTGGCCATCGATAGCAGCTTTGCTGGCCCTGTCTCCGAACGCACTCTTGACGAGCTTGCTAACCTGGTCAATGCCTTGCCGATCATCGATTGCATCGACAACAGCAGAGATATCGCTAACGAGTCTCGCATGCCACTGTCTGAAAACCGATTGACGAGTGCTGGACTCATTCATGGCACTGGCGAGATTGTCACCGGGGGCGGTTGGGTTATCAATGGTCCAGTATTCGCGATCTCCAACCGTTGTACGACGAATGTAATTTGGCATCGTCTTGACAATGTCCAGGAGCAGATCGAGTTCGTCTAGATGGGGTATCCGGGCCCGGTTCCGATATCCTTCACATGCAAGGGCAGTCAAGAAGATCGATGACGGCTTGTCATCTTTCGGTGAATCGACAGAGGCGAATGCTGCATCCCGGTGAAGCTTGATGAGCTGTATCAGACGGCATAACAGTCGACCGAACACCTCCTTTGCATCGGCCAAAGGTGCTACATCTGCCCGCTTGTAGTCCTCCGCTACCATATCCAAAACTACCCGCCCGCGGGTAAAGACGGCCTCGATCGATGCAACGTCATTGAACAGGCGAGTGAAGCCTTTAGGGTTTGTCGGGTTCAGCGTTTTCAAGTCACGGTCGGGTATGAGCCCATGAGATTCCCCATATATGGCAGTGAGCGAAGGGTGATCAATCACTGGCGCAATGTCAGCACACATCCCATCTGCGTACGTCAATGTTACGCAACGTGGCCAACGTTGTAACTCAAGCTTATGGCGTTCAGCATAGCGTTTTGTCGCGGAATACAATTTGTCGATGAGCACGCCTGGCTGGTTTGCCGCGTACCTACCGTACGAGCTGCTTGCAAAGCGGGCAACCAGATCAATGTCAAAGCCGTCGCCACTACGCATCGGCCGCACCAGCGTTCCGATCTCGCGTGAACCTTGCGGATGCACCTCGATGAGCAGTGACTCAAATTCTTCACATTCGACAAGGAAGTCGCTCGTGCTTGTGTATGAACGCTCCAGAGCTTGCAGCTGCGTAGCGGTCGGTTCCAGAGCCCGGCCGATGTGCTCGACCATCTGGAGAAAGTGGGACGTGGCGTTATTTGAATACTCGCGCGACCGCTCTACAAGGACTGCCGACATAGCTTCACCATGGACGTGGATTATGGAACTGGACTACCTATAACCGATAGTCAATTATACGTCTGGGAAACCTGTTTGGCTTCGCGGCATCACGTTCTGGTTCGGATTTTGTGCATTTGTCGGACCATAGCCGCGCGATTCCATGATGGGGTTGGTCAAGACCGCATTCAGGCTACGTATAGATCATTGCAATCTGTCAACGAGTGCATGTAGGATGAGCCATTTGTAACGGTCGCACAATGTTGTCTACTTGGGCGACGTGTTTTTCGCGTAGTCGGTGGCAGAGAAATGCGGATGAAGGAGGAGCAAAGTCGGAACACTTCTCTATGAATGCGTTATCCTGCCAGCTGTGACTTGAGCGCCGGCATCAGACGGGGAACCTACTTACCTACCCAGGAACGTGCATCATGACAAAACACGCCTTTGGCGGGCCATGGACCTTCGTCAAGCTCGAACTGCTCAAGCGCTACCTCAACTTCTACACCACTGCACTCCAGCGGCAGCCGTTCAAACGGGTGTACATCGATGCATTCGCCGGTACCGGAGAATGTGAGATCAAACTGCCCGACGGCAGCGTCTCGACGATCGAGGGCTCAGCGAAGATTGCTCTCGAAGTGACGCCTGCCTTCGATCACGTTCATCTGATCGACCTGAAGGCCAAACACGCGGCAGCGCTTCAGGTACTTGCTAACGCCGAGGATGCGGGCCGAGTGACTGTGCACAGGCAGGATGCGAACGCTGCGTTGCAATCGATCCTGTCGAGAACGAACTGGCAGTCGACAAGAGGGGTGCTGTTCCTGGACCCGTATGGCATGCATGTCCAGTGGAGCACCCTGGAGTCGATCGCGCGCACCAAAGCGCTGGACGTCTGGTACCTGTTTCCCTTGAGCGCGGTATATCGCCAGGCTGCCAAGGACATGAACAAGGTCGACGAGGCCAAAGCTGCCGCGCTGGACAGCGTTCTGGGAACCACGCAGTGGCGGGAAGAGTTTTACGCCGACACCAAACAAGAAAGTATGCTTGATGATAGTGGTTCGCGTCACAAGCGCACTGCTGGGACGGCCGACATCGCCAGCTTCGTGCACGCACGGCTGGGCAGTATTTTCAAGGGATGGGTGAGCGAGCCTGTCTTGTTGCCGGAAAACGGTCCGCCAATGTTCGCGTTGTTTTTCGCCGTGGCAAACCCTTCAGAAACGGCAGTCAACCTGTCGAACAAAGGGGCTCAGTACCTCTTCGGTATGCACAAGGCAAAGAAAATAGGACGGACAGCCGAGTCTGCGATAGGCCAGGACTCTCTCTTTGGCTGAGCATTAATGCCGCCAGTCAGAGAAAGGCCGTGATCGACAGAAGTCATCATTGTCTGGTCGCTCCCAGGAGTAGCCATCGTTCTCCCAAGAATACCTTGGATCGTATTGCGTTTTGCGCTGCTTGTTCTCGGTTGCGCCGGCAAACAGTGCCAGAAGCTCGATAATGATCCGTACAGCTCCCAGGGCAAGCAGCAGCGCAATCTGGACAAGGCTGGCAATCGAACGCATGGCACCTCTCCCGACAAGTTTCTTAACGATCTCAGGATACGACGATTCGAACGTTTGTAAAGTGTGGCACAACAACGAGACAGGTGTTGCTGCAGCCGCGTCGTGGGCTACTCGTCAGAAGAACAAGCGGCTCTGTGTCGGGGCGATGATCTGATCTGATGCTCTGATCTGCTTGGCGGCGCGTCGTTTCGTACCGTCCTCTCCGACGATCTCGACAATGCCCGAGGCTGCCAGGCGCTCGAGTGCCTCCTGGTAAATCTCGGCTGACGCAGGCGAGTTGTTGCATGTAGTGGCATACAGCACGCCATAGCTGAGGCCTTCTTCGTGGGCATATACCAAGTTGGGGATTTGCTCGCTGAGCGCTCGAATACTGGCCTCGCGTGCCAGCGGATCGAACTCGAACCCCAGCTCGGTTTGCCCGCGGTGCAACGAATCGAATTTGGGATCATAACCGAGCATGTTGAACATGTTCAGGCCTGCGCCGCCATAGTGAATGAAGTAATTCTGGTTTTTCCAATGGACATCGGTCATCACGTCACGGGCGCGATGATGTTGCGAGAGATGGATCAGCCAGTAGTCGCCATGGCCCTGCGTGTTACGGATGAAAAATGGCGTGTAGTGCTTGGCACCGCATTGCTGCACCAGACTGGCATACAGCGTCGATTGGATGAACAGCCGCCAGTCTTTCTCGGACTGCTTGATCTCCCGCAGCGTGCGTCCCGCCAGCAGGTCTGGCAGTTGAAGCTGCTGTAGCCTGGCCGCGAATGTTTCCTCATTGGCGTAATTGAGCAACGAATCGACCGCGAAGGTTAGGATGATTTCGGCACCAGGCAGTGTGTCGAGAATTCGCTTGATCAGTGATGTCGGCACCGCCCGGTAGCCGAACTGATCAAGGGCGAAGATGGAGCGGCCGTTGCGCGGGCTCTTCTTCTTGATGTAGTCGATGATACTGTTGGCCTGAAGCTCGAACTTGCCATGCCGAAGATGGATATCGGTGCCGAGCCTGCTGCCGTAGCCGGCCTCCCGTAGCACTTTTTCCAGATGCTTGTAGGCATCGCGGCCCGCCTCGACGAAGAAGTGGCTGATATCGAGTCGCACCGGTTTGGTCCGACCCTGGTTGATGTAGAAATCGGCTTCCTTAGACGCGCGCAGAAAGATAAACGGCGATCCTTCAACGATCTCGCGGGTGTCTTCGTGGTAGTAGAGACCCCCACCGGCAAAACCATCGACGAGTGTAAGTTTGAATTCGTCCCGCGGCTGACCGCCAACGAGTGTTTGAAAATAGGCTGCAAGGTAAGACTGCAAAATCCGATGCTTCGCAATACTATGTTGCGGTATCAACTCCGGGCCATTTTTCCATGTGAATTGACTTAGCATCCGATAGTCTCAAGCGAGCGCAGGCATCTCATCATAAGTCCTGCCGTTTATTTCCCGCCCATTGTACTTTTTCGCACGCTTTTTGCCATCGGCACCCCAGCCGCCCCACTGCTTGAAGAAAAACGCGGCACCTTGCTCTTCACACTGCGCTTGTATCGACGTCACCCATTCGGGCTTCATCGGGCGCGCTTTGGGACCCGACTCACCTCCGACGATGACCCAATGGATGTCACTCAGATCAACCGTGCCCAAGTCTTCCAGTAGAGGTTCGACAGACAGGAACCGAACCGTGGCGTCGATATTACGCAACAGGTCGATCCTGGGGAGCCCATACTTGACGTCTTCTACCGAGACCCCAATCCACGCGTTGCGTGGTGCACTTTTGTGCGCAAAATACTGAGCCAGTCGGTCAGCACGCTTGGTAAGAATCTGGAACGTATGCCAATGGGCTTTCGCTATGGTGTTGAAAACGCGATCGACATACTCAAACGGTACCGCTTCATGGAAAAGGTCTGACATCGAGTTCACGAAGTAGACCGTCGGCTTCTTGCGCGTGAGCGGATCGCCTACCCGGTTTTCCAGCAGAGTGAGGGTAAAGCCATTTTCATAGCCAGGTGTGCCCATCGCCTGAAGCCTTTCGGCCATCTTCTCTGCATAGCAGTGCTTGCAACCAGGTGAGACCTTCGTACACCCGACAGTCGGGTTCCAGGTCATCTCTGTCCATTCGATCTTGCTACCGGTCGTCATGTTTGCTCCCTACGCTTTTGATTTTTCCCAAGTCTGCCGTGTCGATCAGTCGCACCAGTGCCTCCCGTTTGCTCAAGCCAGTTGCGTCACAGAGGTACTTCAACCGCTCGCTGGTCGCTTCTGGCAGCCACTCCTGGAGCCGCTGGTAGCCGGCGTCTTTTAGACGCTCGCGATAGTGGTTCTGCGCCTGCGAAATCTGATGCGCTCGACCGACACTCCCATTCTGCATTGCTGATGAATTTTTCGGCATAGTGATCAGTCCTGATTACAGTGTAATCATAGCAAATATGTTGAGAAAAACAATGTATTTCAAATCGCATTTCTAAGGAGAATTGCCAGGCTGAGACTGAGGCATGAAACATGCGTGCTGCCAAAAACAGCCTTTAATAAATAGCCGAACTCGGCCAAGGGAAAGAGCGCATGCTAATGCGACGACCAAACCGCTTGATGCGATATGAAATGGCGTCACTGAAGGAGCAAGGAAATGCTAACAATAACGCATGCAGTCCTGTTGCGCTGCCGCTGCTGTGGAAAGATGGAGTGGGGGGCTCACAACGGCTGCAAAAAATTGGCGGAACTAAGTTCTTGCAAGAATCGTTTCACTGATGATGGCGTCATGGCGGTTTTTTCAGCGTTATAGCCGTGTCGTCTGGTTGCAAAACGCACAGTATGTCTATCGAATGCGTTATAAAAGGCGGCTTCTATGTTTGAACCTTTGCGCTGCGCAATAATTTCAACCGCTTTCTCTAAGCAAGTGTAGGCATCTTCAATAATGTTCCACATGACCACCGATTTGAATCCGGTTTCTGTGGGTCGGTGTTCGATCTCGATCCAATAAAACATGATGCCACAATATGAAAAATTGACTATGAGTGCACTGCGGTACGTATTGCTTACTCTGTGCTTACCTTTTTCTAAAATTCGCCAGCTTGGCCTAGTTCTCGCGCGGTATATCGTTTCGGGAGGTTCCACGAACGACCACACTGATAAATCATTCCGCCATTGCCGTAATCTTGATAGGCGCGGCCCAAACGCACTGCAATCAGAAAGTAAGCCGTCTTTGCTAAGCTGTAGAAATACATCATAGACATGCGAGAAATGAAGATTCGGCAGTCGGATTTCTTGGTTGATATCGGACTTCGGATAGTTTCCCTGTTCATACGTCGGATGGCCAGTTGAAGTCATGTTGCTCTCGTTATCGACCGTGACCCTCTTTCCACCATAACGCTTGCTGTACTCTTTCTTCATCTCCAAAGTCGTCGGAGCGTTTTCCCATTGCCAGTCAATACCTTGAAAGTGATTTGTGTGCGACTGTTCCTGCGCATCAAGCGCCGCGCTTATCACGGTATCTTCCAAACCGACCTGATCGGTGGTTTCCTGGGCAAAGGGTTTTGGTTCGTCAGTGAACTCTACAGTATCACCATCCCTGTTATTGTTCGTTCGGCCAAGCACGATGGTTGGATAATGGCTGGGCCAATTCGACTTGGTAATGCTCGTCACTAGGAGTTTTGTGCCCTTATCCAGGTATCCAGCGGCTTTAATACGAAGACAGCGGAAAGTCAGTGATAAGGGCTCCTGTTTGGCCTGATATGGAATCCGTGCATTGGCGAACCATACGGATGACTCGCTTGCTCTGCGCTCTTGCAAGCTCCGCGAATAGATGAGATTGGCCGATTCTCTACCGTAATCATCAAAGTATAAAACGGCTAGTAGAGGTGCACATGGGTCTGGCATGTTCAGCTGTAGAACAATGTCCCATTGTCCTTCATACATACGGGTTTTCTGCCCAGACTTGATGTCGTTGATGCATATGGCCACCTCCAACTGGTCTTTCCAAGGGCCGTCGCAAAAGGCATTCGCCAAGGGCGAATTCAAGGCATAAAACGACTTGAAGATCGTAGTGCGAGGTATCACGAACATCGTGTGCTTGTCTGCGATACGGCGTTCAATGAGCACGCAGCGCGATTGAAAAAATCTTTGGCTTTCCCCTTGAATTTTAGATGTTAAGCCACTGAATTCAGAGCTGTTCAGTATTCTACTTGGAATACCTTTTGTCCAATACCTGGGTAAGGGAAAATCATCTGTTAGACTGTATTCCAAGCTGTCGTCTTCGCCAGGTGGCAAAGTTATACGGAATTCTTCATAACGCAGCTGTGTAACTAAACGCTTGTTCTGGTATATGTCGCCAATTGAAAATTTGGAAATAGTGCCTACGTGCAGAGTGACACGAACCAAGTTGAGTGTATCGCTCTTTTGGCCTAGCATGCCTATGATTTCCTCGGTCGTCATGGCGGAAATTTGCGCCAGTGATGACCGTGGCAGTTCCTGAAGAAGCACGGATATACCGGCTGAGCCTGTTCTGTGAAGTGCTTGCTGGAACCCGTCAATCCACTTGATAAGCCAAAGCTTGTCGTCAGCCGGAAACTCGTCTATTAAGGTCTCACTCATATGGTAGTGCTCACGTACTAGAGGTAACGTAATGTACCCCAGTCGCGCGTTTACTTGTAGGCATAACGCGAATTTGGAGGCTAGGAAATATGAGTTGGAGTAGCGTAGCAGCGAGCCTGGGCTGATGGCTATCTCCCATTGCGCGCTGCCGTGACGACAGATGCCCGTGCAGCTCGGGCCATCCTTCCAATTCTTCGGCGCACATCAAAACACGGGCAGTATCTAATATCCAGATTGCGCCTGATCCGACCCTTTCCCTTGCGAATAGCATTCCATATGGCAGCAGAACTTTCATGGTGGCATTGTGAGCGCTATCAAAATGCCGGTGGCACTTATTCAGTCGGCTCCCCTGATCTAACATGCGCCTGCTATACGTCTTTTCGGTGAGCTCTACAGGCCTACTTGATGCAAATTTCCCAACATAAAGAATTCTCGTGAGCATATCTCGTCGACTTTGGCTTTGTCGCAGAAAACCAACTTTTGGTATTCCTGATGTGGTGCTAAGTGATAAATTTCTAGTCAGTTTGCAGCTTACCAAGTACATTAATTAAAAAGAAGATTTTTATGACCCCAAGCTAACCCCTATTTAGGCGAGCAAGTGATGAATGAGTCATTTTGGTTGCGGTCGTTGCAAAATGCCAATAAGAAAATGGTATTTTCTAAGACGCGCCGCGCATTACTCAAGACCTCCTGCGCTACTTTTATAATCAATTCAATAATTGGGTTTCAGGCGCTTGCTAGCCAAGCTGCGATAAACAAGATTAGCTGGAGGATAAACGCTTCGTCTTTCGCATCTGGCATAAATAGGTTTTTCAAGCTTGTACATAGCTCATCAATATCGGGCGGATCGTTTCCAATCTCATCATTGCTGTGGTACTTCCCCTTGAATATTATTACTCCTGATGGATTCAAGCGCTTGGGTAGTCGGGGGGAAGTTAGATTTACAACCTCAACCGCAACTTCAAAATCGAAATATGACTCTTTAGATTTTGTTGACGCTTCAATTGGCAATATAACCGTCGTTCTACCGGAGATTATTGAGGCAGATTACTTTCGAGATGGCACTAGCGTGAAATTTAACTTTAGAAATTCATTGCCCCAGATTATTATCTGGAAAATCCCGCAAGAACTGAAGGTTCCAAAATCGTTACGGGTGCAATCAATAAAATTCTCAGAGGAAAACACCCTTATTCTGTTATCAAATTCGGTTAACACGCAGCTATTGGAAATAAACCTTTTTGTAGAGCAAAAAGGATCGCAGGGAGTGCAAGTCGCCTCTTCTGGGCCAATGGAAATAACGAATGCATTTACGCTTTTAGCTCGCAGTTCAACAATTTGCTGTAATGGGAATTGCGTCAGGGATGATGGCGCCATTGGCTCCGAGAATGATCTCAACAAGTACTGGTCTATAATCCAACGAATTACTCCTCCTCACTCTGGACAATGTTACCTTCGTTTGGTAGAAAAAGACACCCCACCTTTGGACGTCCACCATAGAGAAATTGCGGCAGGCTTTCGAACCATGGAAGCTGCATCAGATGCACTGAACACCAAATATCGCGACGAATGCACTCCTCGAAATTAAGAAGGCGATATATAGCAGTTACTCCTTTTGCAATCCTACATGTGTGGTTGCAGATTTTTCTAGATGGCAGTCCGCTGCTGAGTGCTGGAGTAACACTTGTTCAGTTAGCAGGAGTTTTCTTCGGAGGAATGCCTGGTTCATTAAATTGGTTAATTTTCTCGCGTGAACCACGGTTAATTCCAAATAGGCGATCTTGGGATAATGCTATGCATTGGTTTATTATAATATCCATGGGCGCTTGGGCACTCTTAGGCAATTCACTATCAGAAGAATTCTTGCCACTATCGAGCTCCTTCCTATTTTTCATTTATGCTACTGCTAAGTTTGGCTGTAGCTACGTCGGTTGTTGTGGTTGGAATGAGAACGTGGGTTCACAGCGTATCTTGAGAGAGCTAACATCACTGCAAATTATAGAGTCTAGTTTAGCATTCGTGGCGGGAATAATTGTCATCTTATGGGTTCTTATTTGCGGCGCCGAAGAAAATCCAATTCGTTTTTATCTCGCAGCTATTTGCGTCCATATGTTCATGCGTGAAATTTTTACGTCGGAACGAATGCGAGACTAAAATACTGGGGCTCATGATAGGGTTGTAGTATTTTCTTGCAAATCCGTATTTGAATTCTTGGTCTAAATATAGTTACGCGAAGAGGTCATATGCAACATATTCGTGAGGAATCCCGGTCTATAACTTTCACTCGAGCCAATCCGGAAGAGGTGTTTTTAATTGGGTCAGAACACTTGAGCTTCTTAAGTGATGTACGTTTGTCGTTTTGGTGTATTTCTACGTTCCCGACACCGCAAGTTCAGACTAGTGCCATTGCAGATCTTAGGGTCTACTTCAATGGAAAGGATATATCGAGAGATTTAGCGGGCGCGATTGCCAAGGCACTTGACTTTTTGGCAGGGTCGCGAGCTCAATATGAAAAAGCGATGAATCGATGGATTAGCATTCTTGAGCATGAGTCCGCAATAATCGGATTGTCGCGGTCTATGATAGATGAGCAAAAGAGATTAGCTAGCGAATTTGTAAAGAAGGATTGGAGGGAATTCTTTTTAACGTTAAGGACTGAAGGCTTTGGATATCGTGGAGCCCTACACCCTCTCCACTTTCTTTTTCGTGAAATATCTATTCCACCGCTCTCATTGCGAGATATTCTTTATCCAGAATCCGCTGACGATGATTATCCACTCAATTCAATCGATGATATACGGCTAGTTTTCGCTAACGGACCATCTCGCATTTATCAAGCGGGTTATATGCCTATAGCTTTGCAATATGAGGGCTATATGTATTGCAAAGTTAAATGCGTATTGGACGACTCTTGGGAAAAGGAGATGAGTCAACGTTTGACAGACCTTTCTTTGCAAGTGGCTAATATTTCTGACCAAATGCTCGAACTCAAGAGTACATATCAGGAATTTGAGCTCCGAGCCGCTGAATTCAAGTCTATAGCGGACGGAATTGAAGCCGCTCTGAATGAATCTTCACCGAGGTAACCATGTCCCGAGATGAAAGGGTTTCTCAAAAAAACAGGAAGAGAATTGCAGGACAATTTAGTCAGTTGTCGGAAAGTTTTCATAAAAATAGTTCTCTTGCGAATGGTTTGATCACTTCCTCAAGAACTATTATTAGCTCTTTACCTTCTGTTGAAAACCATACTCTAACGCAGCATCTTTTTGCGGCACGTAATAGTGTGCGTAAAGCGACCCCTTCGTCCCACACTTTAGAGTTGCTATTTCGGTTAAGTCATAAAGATGTGAAGAAAGCGGTTTCGTACCTAACCCCGAATTTCCGCAATTTAGATTTCGAGATTGAGGTTAGAACATGGGAATTGCACTCAGTCGACAAGTCTTCTAGCGCTTTCTCAGAGCGTATTGATCAGATCATTCTCTCTCAGATTCTTACAATAAAAATCGGAACGAGTGTTGCTGGAGAGGTCGAGTTGATAATGCCACTTTTCCTGCGTTGGCAGGGGGCGACATTGGACGAAATATATGTGCGAGCGGCTTCCACTCCGCTAATCAAAGCGATTGATGATGGAGGGGGGCTCTTTGTTTCTGGCATTCGTTCTCGCGTTGTGGCTTCAGTTTTTGCTAACATACTCTCCAAGAAGATCGATGTTGCGTTACCGATGGGTCTACGCAGCATGAACTTACAAAATCGTTCTATAATCGTCAAAGATGATATAATCCGATTTCATTTTACTTCTCGTGGTGCAAGAACACGTACCGACGAAGGTCAAGCACCTGTCTCAGACGATGGAATAAGTATCAAGCTAACCGACAATTTCGTCGATAGAATGGTCCGTGAAAAAGTGAGAATAGCTCTTGCTGACCAGGATGTTTCGCTTAGTTCATTCTCAATTCATTTCGATAGATCATCTCAGAAATTAATAGTCATTTTGATAGGCAGTACACGTTTCAAGAAGTATTTTGGCAACATCAAAGTCAGTGCTACTGGAAATGCCAAAGTCAGGCAACCAATTGCCCTCTTAATAGGAGATGGGAAAAATTTATTGATTCGGTCGGTGGGCGCCCCGTCTCTTGTTGGTGAGCCATGGCCTTCGGACGTTAAGGCGCATATGGATACTCTAATCGGTGGTGGAGTAGGAGTCAGCGTCCCCGACGAAGCAGTCGAATTCATTTGGAATTTACTAAAGCGTTTAGGGCTGCGAACCAAATTCGCATTAAAGCCGCACACGGTCTCTGAAACAATTTCTGTAAATCCCTTTATAGTGAAGAGTTTGCTGATTCGTGAAAAAGATATTATTTTGGAGTTATTTTCTTCTATATAGGTCTGGTAGTTTTTCTGCATTTATGGCTTGCGATTACATAAGATGTTCCGATTTACGCAGCAGACTAAGCCCCTAAATTTACTTCCTACTTTCCAGATGCCGGTAGCTATATGCTGCGTTTTTTGCTATGCGAATCCGATTGCTCCTTAGAGACTGCTGCCGACAATCCGCATTCCCGCTGAGAGAAGAGACTATGGGGCACCTCGAATTACCGATAATCCGGGCTTAGACGTGAAGAATACGGCGGCGTAAGAGGTCAGAGCATGACCTGGCGAGCCTTGTTGTGGCTCATTTCCCGTCCAGGCTCACCGCTTTCGGTGGTCCAGACGAGCTTTGAGCATTAAGACGCCGAAATCTTTGCTTCCCGCAGGTAGCAAAGACGGCGCAGGTTATAGCTTGCTGCCTTGCAGTGCAGATGCAGCACTGCATGCGCCAGGCCAATTGAGCGCAGCACCTTGCCGCCCAGTTTGGCCGGGTCGGTGAAGACATGTTCGACGTGTGCACGCGGGATGGCGATGCGCCGGTTGCAGCGCGACAGCTTGTAGCCGAAGTAGGGCTTGCCTTGTTTCTGTTTCTTCGTCCAGCGTGCGTCCAGGTCCTTCTGCCGCCGCTTCGGCGGCGACCAGTCAGCTGGCATGGCGTTGTCGCCCACAACCGTCGCTTTTTCTTCCTTGGTCAGCGACTTGTTTCGGCGCCTGCACGATGGAAGCATCAACCATCTGGCCGCCATGGGCAATGTAGCCATGCCCTGCGAGTTGCCGGTTCACGGCGTCAAACACGCTCTCGCTGGTGCCGGCTGTGATCAGGCGCTCCTTGAAAGTCTCGATCGTGGTGCGGTCCGGAATCTGACTCGAATCACGCAGTCCGGCAAAGCGTTGGAAGCTGCGGCGATCCAGCAACTGGAACTCCATGTGCTCGTCGGAGAGATTGAACAGCTGCTGGATCAGCAGAATCCGCACCATGATCTCGGTCGGGAACGGCGGCCTCCCGCCGCGTTCTCGGCTTGACCGTGGTACCGCTTCGTCGACTGCTGCAGCCAGTGCTGCGAAATCGACATGCGGCTCCAGCACTTGCAGCGCATCGCCAAGCTTCGTCAGCTTGGCCTCGCGCCTGAGCGGCAAACAGGTTGGGTTCTATCATGGCAGAGTCGTTAAGTTCGATGCACCGCCATCATGCCACGGACGGAGAGTTTTTGAGGTGCCCTAGGGCAAGCCATCTGGTGGCGATCGAGAACAATTGCCTATATACGAGTGGGACTGCTATGCTGAGCCGCATCTGAAACGAAGGTTTGGCTATGCATCTTCCTGAATCTATGGGCGAGCTGTCCGTGGACTACATCTGCGGTGACTGCGTACACGAATCGCATCTTTCTCATGAGATCAAACAGCGCAGCAAAATCGGTCTGTGCAGCTACTGCGATACCGAAGAACCTGTCATTTCCATTGATGAGCTGGCCGATCGAATTAGTGCTGCGTTTGAAGAGCACTATGTAAGGACACCCGAATACTCGGATGGCTCTCGCCACGAAGAGTGGTATCGAGAGGGCCAGCCGGTAATTGAAGCGATTATGGAAGCGGCGGAGGTTTCGGAGGAGATAGCTCAGAAAGTACAGATCATCCTCGAAAACGCGTTTGCTGACCGAGATTCGGCTGAGATGGGGCAAGAAACAGAGTTTGCTGAGGAGTCCTTCTATAAAGCAAAGAAGGCCAGTGATCGAGCATTGCAAGAGGAATGGAGCCAGTTCGAAGCATCCCTTAAAACCGAAGCGCGTTTTTTTAGTCGGTCTGCCGCTGACCACTTGGCGAAGGTCTTTGGGCATATCGACCTGCTGAAAACGTTCAATGGTAAGCCTGTCGTCGTTAATGCTGGGCCAGGCCAAGAGATTGCTGACCTTTACCGTGCCCGAGTATTTGTTTCCGATCCTCCCTTGGAAGAAGCTCTGTGCCGACCGGATCTCCGACTTGGCCCCCCGCCGGCGAAGTATGCGGCTGCAGGCCGGATGAACGCCAGGGGTATTTCAGTCTTCTATGGTGCGACAGAAGCAAAGGTGGCGATTGCTGAAGTTCGCCCTCCGGTAGGGAGCAGGGTTGCCGTCGCGCGGTTCGATATCATTCGCCCGATTAGTCTACTTGATCTCTCAGCACTGCCAAGCATTCACCAGCCAGGCAGCATCTTCGATCCAGAGTATGGTCGTCGTTTGGGACGAGCATTTTTCCTGCGTTCCCTCACGCGCCGATTGGTCAAACCCGTGATGCCCGGTGATGAAGAATTTGAGTATCTTTCAACCCAAGCGATTGCGGATTTCCTCGGCAACGAGAACGACCCCCTACTCGACGGAATCATTTTTCCATCTGTGCAGGCCTCAAGCGGGATTAACGTTGTATTGTTCCACAAAGCCGCTGTTGTCGAAACAATAGAGCTCCCGAAAGGGGCTAAGTTGACAGCCTACTTGGAGACTTTGTCAGATGAGGAAACTGAGCCTGATTATTTAGTCACCGAACGAGTACCGACACCAAAACACACTGGTGAACCTGATAAGTGGTTGAATCCGTTTCAGAATGCATCTGTAGATCGTGCTGGCTATAAGCAATACGAAGCCACCTTGCGCGTCGATCTCGACTCGGTTGCGGTCCATCACATAGATTCAGCCCAGTTCGGCGGTCCTCCGCCTTTCCCCGTATCGCGCCGTCGTCATCAACTGCCGGCGTTCGGCGCTGACGACACTGCCGATTTCTAGGCGCAGTGCCCTAGCGCCCTCACATGAGTCTGCTAATGGCGATAGTGCGCCTTCGCCGCGGCTCAACCTACCCAGCTGTTGCTGTCGGAGCATTAAAGGATTTTCTCAGATGCTTAATGCTGCTGAGTACAGTCGCTAGATTACGTGTGTAGTCGCGTTAATAGTTGGAATTGACAGCCGCCGCCAACCAGCGCCACGCCGGACGATGTGTGATGCGGTGCGCGATATGGCCGCTTCTTCCAGGCAGCTGCCGTGAACGTGCCCGTCAGCGACTGCACGGCGGCGGCTTCCAGCGCTTCGTCGTTCGTCATCGACGGCAGCAGGCCGGGGAAGCGCGAGGCCAGCATCGTCTTGCCGGCACCGGGAGGCCCCACCATGATGATGCTGTGGCCGCCCGCTGCAGCCACCTCCAGCGCCCGCTTGGCATGCCATTGCCCTTTGACTTCGGCGAAATCGGGATACTCGACGAGCACCGGCTGGGCAACCGGACGGTACCGCGCCAGGCGCACGGTGTCATCGGCTGCGCAGAAGTGATTGCACACCTCCAGCAGCGTGGCCGCCGGATAGACGGCGGCACCCTCGACGAGGGCCGCCTCGTCGGCATTGGCCAGCGGCAGGATGAAGGCGCTGCGCGAGTGCGCCCGCTGCATTGCGAACGTCATCGCCAGCGCGCCGCGGATCGGCCGCAGCTCGCCCGTCAGCGACAGCTCGCCGGCAAATTCATAGCGGATCAGTGACTTCGCGGGGATCTGGCCCGAAGCGGCCAGGATGCCGAGCGCGATCGGCAGGTCGAAGCGGCCGGATTCCTTGGGCAGGTCGGCCGGCGCCAGGCTGACGGTGATACGGTGTGCCGGCATCTCGAATCCGGCGTTGACGATGGCGGCGCGTACCCGGTCGCGTGCTTCCTTGACTTCCGTTTCGGCCAGGCCGACGACGTGAAACGCCGGCAAGCCGTTGGCGAGGTGGACTTCGACGCTGACTTCAGGCGCTTCGATGCCGTTCAGCGCACGGCTTTTCAGGACGGCCAGGCTCATGATTCCCCACAGCGACAGGACGATCCGGCATCGTAGAACGTCGCGTCAAGCCCGGCCTTGCGTCCCGACAGGGGGAACGGCCGTTACAGCGGGGCCTTTTCAGCCGCCATTTTTGCTTCCAGCTCGGCCAGGCGGGTTTCCAGCAATTCCAGTCGGGCGCGGGTCTTGGCCAGCACTTGCGCCTGGATGTCGAATTCCTCGCGCGTCACCAGGTCCAGCTTGGAAAAGCCCTGCGTCATCATCGCCTTCACATTGCGTTCGATGTCCTTGGCGGGTGAGTTCTCGATGACGTTGTTGATCTTGGATTGCAGGTCGGTAAAAAAGGCGTTCATGTCCACGATGGGCTCCAGGTGAGGTTTTTCGGACGGATGCACCACAATGGTGCCAGTACGAAGATTATTTGGTGCGAAAGCGGCGTCACGCTCCGCGGCTCGGCTTTAAGCTCAGCAACTATTTGCTGGCATGCATTCTGCTTTAGCTAAAAGGACAACGCGTCAAACGAATTTTAAACCGCAATAAAAGTTCACTCAAAAGGAAATCGCCATGTCATACCCGAGCAAGCGCTCCGCCCTGTCCATCGCCGTCCTGTTCGCATGCATCGCGGCAGGCCAGGCCCAGGCACAGGAAGCCGCCGCGGCACCCGAGGCGAAACCGGACAACGAGATCAGCTTTAACGCGGCCGTCACCAGCGATTACCGTTACCGCGGCATTTCGCAAACCCGCCTGAAACCCGCGCTGCAGGGCGGCGCCGACTGGGTCAACAACCCGACAGGTTTCTACGCCGGCACCTGGCTGTCCACCATCAAGTGGGTCAAGGACGGCGGCGGCGACGGCAGTGTCGAATGGGACGTGTATGCCGGCAAGCGCGGCGACATCGGCTCCGGCTTCACGTACGACGTGGGCGGCCTGGGCTATATCTACGCATCGAACTCCCTGCCGACCAGCGCGAACACGTTTGAATTGTACGGCCAGGTCGGCTACGGCCCCGCCACGCTGAAGTACTCGCACTCGCTGACCAACCTGTTCGGCTTTGCCGACAGCAAGAACAGCCAGTACCTCGATGCTTCCGTCAACCAGGAACTGGGTGAAGGTTTCATCCTGAACCTGCACGTGGGCCACCAGAAAGTCAAGAATAACGATGGCGCCAACTACACCGACTGGAAAGTAGGCGTTACCAAGGACTTCGGCATTGCCACGGTATCGCTGGCCTATGTCGATACCAATACCGAAGCCTATATCGCCCCGAACGGCAAGAACCTGGGTAAATCGGGCGCCGTGCTGACCCTGTCCAAAACCTTCTGAAACAAAACGAGGCCTGCCATGAAAATGATTACCGCCATCATCAAGCCGTTCAAGCTGGACGAGGTGCGTGAAGCCCTGTCCGCGATCAACGTGCAAGGGATAACCGTGACCGAAGTCAAAGGCTTCGGTCGCCAGAAAGGCCACACGGAGCTGTACCGCGGCGCTGAATACGTGGTCGACTTCCTGCCCAAGACCAAGATCGAAGCGGCGGTCGACGATGACATCGTCGAGCAGGCCATCGAAGCCATCGAAACGGCCGCGCGCACCGGCAAGATCGGCGACGGCAAGATTTTCGTGTACAACCTGGAACAGGTGATCCGTATCCGGACCGGCGAAACCGGCAACGATGCGCTCTAAATAAAAAGGGGAATCCGATGAAGAAAATCATAACGAAGTGGCTGGCCGGGGCAGCCATGCTGATGGCGTTCAGTGCCGCGCCGGCCTGGTCGCAGGACACGGCGGCCGCCGACGCACCGGCGGCCACCGCCGCGGCGCCCGCCGCCGAAGCCGCACCAGCGGTGGCACCGGCCGCGGCCGCACCTGCCGCAGCCGAAGCAGCAGCACCCGCCGCACCAGCCGCCGCGCCCACGCCGCACAAGGGCGATACCAGCTGGATGTTCGTCTCCACGCTGCTGGTCATCATGATGTCGATTCCCGGCCTGGCCCTGTTCTACGGCGGCCTGGTGCGTTCGAAGAACATGCTGTCCATCCTGATGCAGATCTTCACGATCTTCTCGCTGATCATCGTGCTGTGGTGCCTGTATGGCTACTCGATCGCGTTCACCGAAGGCAATGCGTTCTTCGGCGGATTCGGCCGTGCGCTGCTGAACGGCATCTATGACCCCGTCGCCGGTACGTTCGCCTATGCGGCAACGTTCAGCAAGGGCGTCGTCATTCCCGAATTTATCTTCGTCGCCTTCCAGGGCACGTTTGCCGCCATCACCTGCGGCCTGATCGTCGGTGCCTTCGCCGAGCGCGCGAAATTCGCCGCCGTACTGGCCTTCATCGTGATCTGGTTCACGTTCGCCTACCTGCCGATGGCGCACATGGTCTGGTTCTGGGCCGGCCCCGACGCGATCACCGATGCCGCCTCGCTGGCCACCGTGACCGCCAAGGGCGGCTACCTGTGGAGCCACGGCGCGCTGGACTTCGCCGGCGGCACCGTGGTGCACATCAATGCAGCCGTTGCCGGCCTGGTCGGCGCGTACATGATGGGCAAGCGCGTTGGCTACGGCCGTGAATCGATGGCCCCGCACTCGCTGGTGATGACGATGATCGGCGCTTCGCTGCTGTGGGTGGGCTGGTTCGGCTTCAACGCCGGCTCGGCGCTGGAAGCGGGCGACATCGCCGCGCTGGCCTTCGTGAACACGCTGCTGGCGACTGCCGCCGCCACCGTGTCCTGGCTGTTCGCCGAATGGATCTTCAAGGGCAAGCCGTCGATGCTGGGTGCCGTGTCGGGTGCCGTCGCCGGTCTCGTGGCGATCACCCCGGCAGCGGGCTTCGTCGGCCCGATGGGCGGCCTGGTCATCGGCCTGCTGGCCGGCGTGGTCTGCCTGTGGGGTGTGAACGGCCTGAAGCGCATGCTGGGCGCCGACGACTCGCTGGACGTGTTCGGCGTGCACGGCGTGGGCGGTATCCTGGGCGCGGTACTGACCGGCGTATTCGCGGCACCGTCGCTGGGTGGCCAGGGCATCTGGGATTACGTGGCCAACAAGGCATCGGCGGACTACTCGATCGGCGGCCAGGTGGTCACGCAGCTGATCGGCGTGGGCGTCACGATCCTGTGGTCCGGCATCGTCGCCTTCATCGCCTACAAGCTGGTGGACGTGGTGATCGGCCTGCGCGTGCCGGAAGAACAGGAACGCGAAGGCCTGGACATCAACAGCCACGGCGAAAGCGCGTACCACATCTAAACAGTACGTTTTGCCGTCCAAAGCGCCCTGCGGGGCGCTTTTTTGCTTTGCAGACCTTTAAAATGGCATTTTTGCCCTGATTTGGTGAGTCCGCCTTCACTTCGCAAGGCGGGCACGCAGTTCGCCTCTCACTACAAGGAAGTAAGCATGGTTCCCCACCTCGTCACGGCCCTGACCGGACCGCTGCTCGATCTCGAAGAAAAAATCCTGGCCGCCACCCCCGCCATCGAGCGCTGGTTCCGCCTGGAATGGCAGGAACATACGCCGCCGTTCTACTGCTCGGTCGATCTGCGTAATGCGGGCTACAAGCTGGCGCCGGTGGACACCAACCTGTTTCCCGGTGGTTTCCATTACCTGGCCAGCGAGATGCTGCCGCTGTCGGTGCAGGCCGCGATGGCCGCGATCGACAAGTATTGCCCGGACGCGCGCAACCTGCTGGTGATCCCGGAAAGCTACAACCGGCACCCCACGTACCTGGAAAACATCGCCCGCCTGGCGCAGATCTTCCGCCAGACCGGCCTGCACGTGCGGCTGGGCACGCTCGATCCGGCCATCACGCAGCCGACGCCGCTGGCGCTGCCGGACGGGAACATGCTGGTCGTCGAGCCGCTCGAGCGCTCCGCCAATGGCCGCCGCGTGGGACTGAAGGATTTCGACCCGTGCACGATCCTGCTGAACAACGACCTGTCGATCGGCACGCCGGACATCCTGCAGAACATCCACGAGCAGAGCCTGCTGCCGCCGCTGCACGCGGGCTGGGGCCTGCGCCGCAAGCACAACCATTTCACCGCCTACGATGAAGTGGCCAAGAAATTTGGCAAGCTGATCGGTGTGGACCCATGGATGGTGAACCCGTTCCACGCCCGGTGCGGCGAGGTCGATCTGCAGACCGGGGAGGGCCAGGATTGCCTGGCCGGCAATGTCGATGCGGTGCTGGCGAAGATCCGCAAGAAGTACAAGGAATATGGCATCAAGGAAAAGCCGTTCGTCATCATCAAGCCCGATGCGGGTACATACGGCAAGGGCATCATCAGCATCCGCGACGCGGCCGAGCTGAAGGACCTGTCGGCGGCGCAGCGCGAGAAGATGTCGGTGGTCAAGGATGGCAAGGTCGTCAGCGACCTGAACATTCAGGAAGGCGTGCCCACGTTCGAAAGCATCAAGGACGCGGTGGCCGAGCCGGTCGTCTACATGATCGACCGCTACGTGGTCGGCGGCTTCTATCGGGTGCACGCGGAGCGCGGCGTGGACCAGAACCTGAACGCGCCCGGCTCGGAATTCGTGCCGCTGGCCTTCGCGCAGCAGCACGCCATTCCCGACCTGAAGGCAAAGCCCGGCACCGCCGCACCGAACCGCTTCTATGTGTATGGCGTGGTGGCTCGGCTGGCCCTGCTGGCCGCCTCGCTGGAAATGGAACGCACCGATCCGAACCCCGAGGTGTATTAAGGCCACTGGTACCGCTGACCAGCGCCGGGCCATGTTGCCGCAAAACCGGTGACAGGCTCCAGTTACCAGGAAATGTTTGTGCATAACCGGAGCCTGTCACCGGTTTTGCAGAAATGTTTCAAAATAACTGGAGCCTGTCACCGGTTTTGATGGCTCATGCAGGTGGTGCCGGCGACCGGGCAGTACCGATGGCCCTTTGTAATCTCGGCTAGAATCAGCCATTACCTTGAATGGATGTGTCCATGAAAATAGCTTTCCTTGCCGACCCGTTGGCGAACTTCAAGATCTACAAGGACTCCACGTACGCCATGATGGCCGAGGCCGCGAAGCGCGGCCATGAGGTGTATGCGTTCCAGCAGCGCCACATGGCGCTGGAGAACGGCATCGTCCGCGCCTGGGTCTCGCGCATTACGATGACGGGTGGCGGGCAGGAAGACTGGTACGAAGCGGCGCCGTCCAAAGACGTGGCACTGTCCGAATTCGACATCATCCTGGAGCGCAAGGATCCGCCGTTCGACATGGAGTACGTGTACGGCACCTACCTGCTGCAATTGGCCGAAAAGCAGGGTGTCAAGGTGTTCAACAGTCCGCAGGCGATCCGCGACCACAATGAAAAACTGTCGATCGCGCAATTTTCGCAGTTCACGTCGCCGACCATCGTCACCTCCGATGAAACGCGGCTGCGCGCCTTCCACGCCGAGCATGGCGACGTGATCTTCAAGCCGCTGGACGGCATGGGCGGCACCGGCATATTCCGCGTCAAGGCCGACGCCATGAACCTCGGCGCGATCATCGAAACCCTGTCGCAGAACGGCCGCCAGACCATCATGGCGCAGCGCTACATTCCCGAGATCGTCAAGGGCGACAAGCGCATCCTCGTCATCGGCGGCAAGCCGGTGCCGTTCTCGCTGGCGCGCATTCCCCAAGGCACCGAGGTGCGCGGCAACCTGGCGGCCGGCGGCGTCGGCGTGGCCCAGCCGCTCACCGAGCGCGACCGTGAAATTGCCGAGGCGATCGGTCCGGTATTGGCAGAGCGCGGCTTATTGCTGGTAGGATTGGACGTGATCGGCGATTACCTGACCGAGGTAAACGTCACCAGCCCGACCTGCTTCCAGGAGATCACGCAGCAGACGGGCTTCCAGGTAGCCGCCATGTTCGTCGACGCGCTCGAACAGGCGGCCTGACAAGGACCAATATGGTTGGTATTTTGCTAATGACCCATGCGCCGTTGGGGGAGGCTTTCCTGGCGGCGGTGGCCCACGTGTTTCGCAACAAGGTCGACCACCTCGAGGCAATCGACGTGGTGGCGGACCAGGACCTGTGCGACGTACAGGATCTGGCAGCGGCGGCGATCAAGCGGCTGGACGACGGTTCCGGCGTGCTGGTGATCACCGACGTGAAGGGCGGTACTCCGGCCAACTGCTGCAACAAGCTGGCCGACGCGGGCCACGTCGAGGTCATCGCCGGCATCAGCCTGCCGATGCTGCTGCGGGCGATCACCTACCGCATGGATACGCTGGACGTGGTGGTGGAAATGGCGCTGGCCGGTGCGCAGAGCGGGGCGGTACGGGTGGACAACCGCATTCGGGTCAATTAAACAATCCGGTCAATTAAACAATCCGGGCCAATCAAACAATCCGGTCAATTGAACAATTCGGGTCAATTAAACAAACAAGAAAACATGATTCAGCAAGAACTCGAAATCATCAACAAGCTCGGTCTGCATGCGCGTGCTTCCGCCAAGTTCACCCAGCTGGCAGCGAAGTTCAAGAGCGACGTCTGGCTATCCCGCAATGGCCGGCGCATCAATGCGAAATCGATCATGGGCGTTATGATGCTGGCCGCCGGCAAAGGGGCCAAGGTCACGCTGGAAGCGGATGGGGCCGACGAACAGGAGTGCATCGCCGCGCTTGCCGGGCTGGTCAACGACAAGTTCGGCGAAGGCGAGTAAATGCCGTTTGACCGGGGAGCACCGATGGCATCGTTCACACTGCACGGCATTCCGGTCTCGCGCGGCATTGCCATCGGCCGCGCCCAGATGCTCGCGCCGGCCGCGCTGGACGTCAAGCACTACCTGATCGCCGAAGAACACGTGGAAGCGGAAGTGGTGCGCCTGCAGACGGCGCTGGCCACCGTGCACCGCGAACTGCAAACGCTGTGGAACGAACTGCCGAAGGATGCGCCGACCGAACTGGGTGCCTTCATCGACGTCCACGCGCTGATCCTTTCCGATCCGATGATCTCCGAGGCGCCGCTGGACATCATCCGCAGCCGCCACTACAACGCCGAGTGGGCCCTCGTCACGCAGATCGAGGAACTGTCGGCGCAGTTCGACGAGATCGAAGACCCGTACCTGCGCGAGCGCAAGGTCGACATCCAGCAGGTCGCCGAGCGCGTGCTGAAGGTCCTGCTGGGCAGCGAGCCGCTGCCCATGCCGGTGGAACCGGACGACGACGAATTCCAGGCGCAGATGGTGGTGGTGGCGCACGACATCTCGCCGGCGGACATGCTGAAGTTCCGCGACCGCTCGTTCATCGGCTTCGTCACCGACGTGGGCGGCCAGAACTCGCACACCGCGATCGTGGCCCGCAGCCTCGATATCCCGGCCGCCGTCGGCGTGTCGCAGGCGTCCAACCTGATCGAGCAGGATGACTGGGTGATCATCGACGGCGATGCCGGCGTGGTCATCGTCAGCCCCAGCGCGCTGGTGCTGCAGCAGTACCGCGATCGCCAGCTGGCCGCGCAGCGGGCCCGCAAGAAGCTCTCGAAGCTGAAGAAGACGCCCGCCGTCACCAGGGACGGCACGCCCATCACGCTGCTGGCCAACATCGAGCTGCCGGACGATTGCGGCCCGGCGCTGGAAGCAGGCGCCAACGGCGTGGGCCTGTTCCGCTCCGAATTCCTGTTCATGGGGCGCGCCAGCGACATGCCGTCCGAGGACGAGCAGTTCGAGCAGTACCGCCGCGCGGTCGTGGCGATGAAGGGCCGGCCGGTCACGATCCGCACGCTCGACATCGGCGCCGACAAGCCGCTCGACACCACGGAACACACGGCGCTCAACCCCGCACTGGGCTTGCGCGCCATTCGCTATTGCCTGTCCGAGCCGCAGATCTTCCTTACGCAGCTGCGCGCGATCCTGCGTGCTTCCGCGTTCGGCAAATTGCGCATCCTGATTCCGATGCTGGCCCATGCGCACGAGATCGACCAGTCGCTGGCGATGATCGAGCTGGCCAAGGCCGAACTGCGCGAAGCGAACATCAAGCATGACGCGAACGTGGACGTCGGCGCGATGATCGAAATCCCCGCCGCGGCGCTGGCGCTGCCGATGTTCGTGCGGAAGATGAAGTTCCTGTCGATCGGCACCAACGACCTGATTCAGTACACGCTGGCGATCGACCGGGTTGATTATGAGGTGGCGCACCTTTACAATCCCCTGCATCCCGCCGTACTGCAACTGATTTCGATGACCATAGCCGCCGGCCACAAGGCCGGTATCGACGTTGCCGTGTGCGGCGAGATGGCGGGCGATGTGAAGCTCACGCGCCTGCTGCTCGGCATGGGCCTGCGCGATTTCTCGATGCACCCGGCGCAGCTGCTGTCGGTGAAGCAGGAAATCCTGAACAGCGACATGGCCCGGATCGTGCCGCAAACGCGCAAAATACTTCGTTCCATGGAACCGGACGTCATCGCGGATGCCGTCCTGTCGCTGCAGACGATGTAGAAACTACAGCGGGTGCCCTCATTCGGGCCCCGCCACCATCACTGGCCCGCGGGGCCGCGCAGTACATAATCCAACAATTCGATAACATGTCCTCAATAGGAATCGTTTCTCCGCAAACCATGGCGTTCGCGGAACCGTTGCCCCTGCAAAGCGGAGCGTCGCTGCGCGATTACACGCTGATGTATGAAACCTATGGCACCCTGAATGCCGACCGGTCGAACGCGGTGCTGATCTGCCATGCGCTGAATGCATCGCACCACGTGGCCGGCTGGTATGCCGACGACCCGAAAAACGTCGGCTGGTGGGACAACATGGTCGGTCCCGGCAAGCCGGTCGACACGAACAGATTCTTCGTCATCGGCATCAACAACCTGGGTTCGTGCTTCGGCTCCACCGGCCCGATGCACGCCAATCCCGCCACCGGCAAGCCTTACGGCGCCACGTTTCCCGTGGTGACGGTGGAAGACTGGGTGGCCGCCCAGGCGCGCCTGGCGGACCGCCTCGGCATCGTGCAATTCGCCGCCGTGATGGGCGGCTCGCTGGGCGGCATGCAGGCGCTGGCATGGAGCATCATGTACCCGGACCGCCTGCGCCACTGCGTGGTCATCGCTTCCACGCCGAAGCTGTCGGCGCAGAACATCGCCTTCAACGACGTGGCGCGGCAGGCGATCCTGTCCGACCCGGATTACCACGGCGGCGATTTCTACGAACACGGCGTGGTGCCGAAGAACGGCCTGAAGGTGGCGCGGATGGTCGGCCACATCACGTACCTGTCGGATGACGACATGGCCGAGAAATTCGGCCGCAAGCTGCGCAACATGGCGGAGAAGGGCGGGGCCGAGACCGTCGGCTACAAGTTCGGCTTCGGCATCGACTTCGAGATCGAGTCGTACCTGCGCTACCAGGGCGACAAGTTCGCCACCTACTTCGACGCCAACACCTACCTGCTGATCACCAAGGCCCTCGATTACTTCGATCCGGCGCGCGTGCACGACGGCGACCTGACGCGCACCCTGGCGAAGACAAAGGCGAAATTCTTCCTGGCGTCGTTCACCACGGACTGGCGCTTTTCTCCGGAGCGCTCGCGCGAAATCGTGCAGGCGCTGCTGGCCAACCGCCGCGAAGTCACCTATGCGGAAATCGATGCGCCGCACGGCCACGATGCTTTCCTGCTGGAGGACCCGCGCTACATGGGCATGGTGAGGGCATATTTCGGGCAAATTCACGGCCAGATTGCCGCCGGATCGAAAGGAGGTGCGGCATGACGTTCGACGACCTGAAACGCACGCGCCCCGACCTGGTGTTCATCGCCCACTGGATCCAGCCCGGCGCGCACGTACTCGACGTGGGCTGCGGCGACGGCTTCATGATGGAGTACCTGCAGACCGACAAGCGCTGCACCGGCTACGGCCTGGAACTGGCGGACGACAAGGTGCTGGAAAGTACCCAGCGCGGCGTGCGCGTGATCCAGCAGGACTTCGAAAAGGGCGGACTGGCGCTGTTCGGCGACAATTCGTTCGACACGGTGCTGTGCCTGTCCGCGCTGCAGATGATGCAGCACGTCGAGGCGCTGCTGCGCGACATCGTTCGTGTCGGCAACGAGGCGATCGTGTCGTTCCCGAACTTTGCCTACTGGCCGCACCGCGTGGCACTGCTGAAGGGCCGCATGCCGGTGTCGAAGACCCTGCCGTACCAGTGGTACGACACGCCGAACGTGCGCTGCGCCACGATCGAGGATTTCCGCGCGCTGGCCGCCGAAGTCGGGGTGGAAGTGATGGAATACGTGGCGCTGGCCGAAGGGCAGATCGTCAACGTGCTGCCGAACCTGCGTGGCGAACTGGCCGTGTTCAGGCTGCGCAAGCGGAATGGAGCCCGATCCTGATCCGCCGTATGGTATCGTGTGGCGAACGACCGTGAACTTTGTCAGAATGTCACGATCGTATGGATATAGATCATGAAATCACTCAAACATAGCCTGGCCTTCATCGCCCTCGCCGCCAGCATGCACACGGCGGGAGCCCACCAATCCGCGCCGGCGCATCAGGCCACTCAGGCGGCCCCTGCGTCGGACGGCATTCCCGTCACGCGCCTGTCGCGCCTGCGCGTGTTTTCCGATGAGCAAACGGTCAACCAGCAGTCGAAGCTGCAGTACGACGCCCTGCTGAAGGAAGCCGACCAGAAGAACGCGCTGGTCGACGACAATCATCCGCAGGTGCAGCGGCTGCGCGCCATCGCGAAACGCATCATCCCGCACGTGGCCCGCTGGAATCCCGAGGCGGCGGAGTGGAACTGGGAAGTCAACCTGCTGAACTCGGACCAGGTGAATGCGTTCTGCATGCCCGGCGGCCGCATCGCCTTCTTCACCGGCATCCTCACCAAGCTGAACATGACGGACGACGAAGTGGCCATGGTAATGGGCCATGAAATCGCCCATGCGCTGCGCGAGCATGCGCGCAAGCGGCAGGGCGAATCGCAGGTGGCGGCAATTGCCGGCAAGCTGGGCGGTATCGCCGCTTCGGCGCTGTTCGGCATCGACCCGAACCTGACGGACTTCGGCGGACGCATGGCGGCCCAGGCGGCCGTGCTGAAATTCTCCCGCGGCGAGGAAACCGAGGCCGACCTGGTCGGTATCGACCTGGCGGCCCGCGCCGGCTTCGACCCGCGCGCCGGCATCGCGCTGTGGCGGAAGATGGGCGCCGTCAACGCCCGTGCGCCGATCGAATTCCTGTCCACGCACCCGAGCGGCGAAACCCGCATCGCGGAAATGAACAAGAGCATGCCGCTAGTGCTGCCGGTGTATGCGCGCACGCGCGGCACCACGGTGGCCAAGCTGCCGGCTTACCGCACCACGCCGCTGCCGAAGGCATAAGCCGCTCCTCTTCTTTTCTGCATGTCTTCGACCGTCAAGTTTCACGGCAAGGCGCCGTTGCCGATGCGCGACGGCGTCACGCCCAGCTATCTGTGGCTGCCCGAGGGCGACTGGCCCGACCTGATCAGCTTCATGGTGGCCAACTATCCGGCCGTGACCGAAGCCCAGTGGCGCGAGCGGATGGCGCGCGGCGACGTCGTCGACGCGCAGGGCAGGGCGCTGCAACCCGCTTCGCCATACAAGCGCAACCTGCGCATCTTCTACTACCGCGAGCTGGAGTACGAGGCACCGATTCCGTTCGAAGAAGAAGTGCTGTACCAGGACGAGCACATCGTCGTGGCCGACAAGCCGCATTTCCTGCCCACGATTCCCACCGGGCGCTTCCTGAAGGAGACGCTGCTGGTGCGGCTGCGGGCGAAACTGGGCATCGAGGAACTGGTACCGATCCATCGCCTCGACCGTGAAACGGCCGGCATCGTGATTTTTTCCCGCAATCTCGACAGCCGTGGCGCCTACCAGTCGCTGTTCCAGCAGCGCGCCGTGCAAAAGGAATACGAAGCGCTGGCGGGGCCGCTGCCGGGCCGCGAGTTCCCGTTCAGCTACCGCAGCCGCATGGTGCAGGGCGACAAGTTCTTCACGATGAAGGAGGAGCCGGGCGAGCCGAACTCGGAAACGATGATCGACGTCGTCGAGCAGCGCGGCGAGCATGTGCTGTATCGCCTGTGGCCGCATACCGGGCGGCAGCACCAGTTGCGCGTGCACCTGGCCGCGCTTGGCATCCCGATCGTCAACGACGCGTTCTATCCGGTGGCACTGCCGTGCAAGGGGGAGGATGTGTCGGCGCCGCTGAAACTGCTGGCGCGGGCGATCGGCTTCCCCGATCCGCTGACCGGGGAATGGCGCTACTTCGAAAGCCGGCGCAGCCTGTAGCGACCCGACAGGCGCGCAGTCAACGCAGGTAGTCGATGATCAGCGGCGCGTGGTCGGAAAACTTCACGTCCTTGTAGACGGAGACGGCTTGCGCGCATTGCGCGATGCCCGGCGTGGCGACGTGGTAGTCGATGCGCCAGCCGACGTTCTTCGCATAGGCCTGGCCGCGGTTGCTCCACCACGTGTACTGTTCCGGGCGCGGGTCGAGGCCGCGGTGCACGTCCACGTAGCCGCATTCGTCGAAGACGCGGCTCAGCCACGCGCGCTCTTCCGGCAGAAAGCCGGAATTCTTGAGGTTGCCCTTCCAGTTCTTCAGGTCGATTTCCTTGTGCGCGATGTTCCAGTCGCCGCAGATGACGACTTCACGGCCTTCGGCGCGCAGCCCCATCAGGTGGGGCAGGAACAGCTCCATGAAGCGGAATTTGGCTTCCTGCCGTTCCGGCGACGACGAGCCGGACGGGCAGTACACGGAAATGACCGTCAGGTCGCCGAAGTCGCAGCGCACGTAGCGGCCCTCGGCATCGAATTCAGGGCTGCCGAAGCCGATCTTCACGGCGTCCGGTTCGATCTTGCTGTAGACCCCGGTGCCCGAATAGCCTTTCTTCTCGGCGTAGTGGAAATGGCCGTGGTAGCCATGCGGATTGCGGAACTGGTCCGTCATGTCGCTGGCCTGGCACTTGAGTTCCTGTACGCAGATGAAATCGGCGGACTGGGTGCCCATCCAGTCGAAAAAGCCCTTCTTGGCGGCGGAGCGGATGCCATTCAGGTTGGCGGAGATGATCTTTGGCATGGATTAAAATACGGGCACTTTTTGAACAGGACCAGCATATGAATAATGATTTGAGGCAGCAGTTTATCGCGTTTTCCGTCTCGGCGGGGGTGCTGAAATTCGGCGAATTCACCACCAAGGCGGGGCGCCAGTCGCCCTATTTCTTCAATGCGGGGCTGTTCCATGACGGCGCCACGCTGGCGAAAGTGGCCGATTTCTACGCACAGACCCTGCTCGATTCCGGCGTGGAATTCGACATGCTGTTCGGTCCCGCCTACAAGGGCATCACGCTGGCTTCGGCCACGGCGGTCGCGCTGGCCGGCAAGGGCCGCAACACGTCGTTTGCCTACAACCGCAAGGAAGCCAAGGACCATGGCGAAGGCGGCACGCTGGTCGGCGCGAAGCTCACCGGCAAGGTCGTCATCATCGACGACGTGATCTCGGCCGGTACCTCGGTGCGCGAGTCGGTGGAAATGATCCGCAATGCCGGCGCCGAGCCGTGCGCCGTGCTGATCGCGCTGGACCGGATGGAACGGGGCGGCAAGGATGGCGTGGTGTCGGAACTGTCGGCCGTGCAGGAAGTGAGCCGCAACTATGGCATTCCGGTCATCTCGATCGGCAACCTGGCCGACCTGCTGGGCTACCTGCAGGCCGATCCGGCACTGGCGACGCACAAGGATGCCGTGGCCGCCTACCGCGACCGCTACGGAGTGGCCTGAGCGGGAGCCCTGCGCGACGTTGCCGCACGACAATTAACAGTTCGCGGCGGCCGCCGATTGTGCTTAAATATGGGAAACAATCTGGAGACCGCAATGAACACCGCATCCCTGAAGGTCTATGGCGACGAAGCTGCCGTCGCCGACGCGCGCGACGGCCTGCCCAGCGAGCCCGAGATCAGCTGGAAGAAGGGCGACGTGCGGCCCGATGGCCGCGTGCGCATCGATCACGGCTTCTACGTGAGCCTGGGCGAGGACGCCAATCCGGCCGCGCTGGTCCGCCACCTGCGCGCCTGGCTGCATGAATGCGAGGCGCGCGGCATTACGTTCGACGTGCCGCCGCTGGCTGCCGAACTGCGCATCGCGATGACGAACGCGGGCCCGGACGACGCGCTCGACTTCTCGATCGCCGACCTGACCCTGTTTGTCGAGATGGGCATCACGCTGAGCATCACGGGCTGATGCGTTTCGCGGAAGACCGGCTCGAGACCTTTCCCGGCCGGGCCGGCGCCCCGCGCAGCGTGCACATCTGGGAGCCGCCGGAGCCGGTCGACCCACCCATGTTGCGCTGCGTCCTGCTGGCGCTGCACGGGGGCATGGCGCATGCCGGCGACTGGGGCACGCCGGCGCTGTACTTCCGTGCGCGCGGCATTGCCACGGCCGCCTTCGACCTGTGCGGCCATGGCGCCGGCAAGCGCGCCGACATTCCCGATTTCGATATCTTCATCGAAGAAACCGGGCTGTTCCTCGACTGGGTGCGGTCGCGCTGGCCCGGCGTACCCGTGTTCGTCATCGGCCACTCCATGGGCGCCCTGGTCGCGACGCGATTCGGCCTGGCCGGCGGCGCCGATGTTGCCGGCTTCATCCTCTCGTCGCCGTATTACGTGAACGCGGTGCCGGTGCCGGCCGCGCTGCAAAGACTGTCCGGCGTGCTGGCCAAACTGGTGCCGACCATGAAAGTGCCGCTGGCATCGCTGACCGATGTGCTGACGCACGATGCCGCCATCACCGCCCGCCATCACCGCGACGAAGCCGACGGCATACGCGCCACTGAAGTCACCATGCGGTTCGGGCACGCGCTGCAGGGAGCGCAGCGGGGCCTGTCGCTGGAAGGCTGGCGCCATCAGCTTTATGTCGTGCTGGCCGGGCAGGATGCGCTGGCGGACACGCAGGCCGCGCAGCGCCTGCTGGGCGCCGTGCCGCCGCATTTGCTGGCCTGCCGTGTCGAGGCGGGCAACCGCCACGAGAATTTCAACGAGCTGAACCGCAACGAGCTTTTTGCGGACATTGCCGCGTGGATCGAGCGCACGCTGGAACAGCGCGACGGTTAAAAAGTCCACATACCGCCGGTCGAAATGGCGTTAGCATCGAAGACTCCCACAGGACAGGAGGATGCCATGGATTCGATCAATCGCAACCAGCAGGAAAACAACCACAAGGACCTGGCCGGGCACGAGGCGGTCAAGCGCATCAGGCACATCGTGGACGATGCGGAAAGCTGCTTCTTCGTCAGCAGCGGCACCGATGCGCGGCCGATGTCCGTGCTCGACATCGACGACGCCGGCAGCCTGTGGTTCATGAGCGCCGCCGACAGCCACAAGAATGCCGAAGTGGCGGCCGACCCGAAGGTGCGCCTGTATTTCCAGGCCTCCAAACATGCCGGCTTCCTGTACCTGGACGGTATCGCCACGATCTCGACCGACCCCAACCGCATCCGGGAACTGTGGAGCCCGGAACTGGGCACCTGGTTCACGGGCGGGCTGGGCGACCCGCGCATCACGCTGATCCGCGTGGTGCCGACGGATGGCTACTACTGGGACAACAAGCACGGCAACCTGGTGGCCGGCCTGAAGATCATGGTGGGTGCCGCGATCGGCAAGACGATGGACGATTCGATCGAGGGGCGCGTGGCCCCCTGAACGCCGGGGTGCTCAGCGCAGGCCGCGCGTGACTTTCGCCACGTAGGTCGGCAGGTCCCACGCGCCGCCGGCCTCCACGAGCTTGCACATGCCCGAGGTGGCCTCTTTCGTGCGTGCGAAGCGGCGGCCATCCCATACCCATTCCTCGCTGGCCCAGCAGTCACCCAGGCCGCGTCCTTTTTGCGCCGACGTGATCGTGCCGGCCGTGTAATCGCTGCCGCTCGTCGTCACCAGCTCCGGCTTGAACGGTGCAGCCTTGTTGGCGACCCAGTAGCCGGTGCCTTCGTTGTAGGCGCCGAGCCAGCAGCGCGCATGGACCAGCAGCCGGTCGGTGGTCAGGCGCACCGCCTCCAGCTGGTCGGGCGCCAGTGCTTCGCAGTCGCCTTCGCCCAGCGTGCCGCGCAATTCGCGCAGCAGGGCGGTACGGGCAGCCGGCGGCAGCGCCACCTCGGTGGAGCCGGCCGATGCCGGCGACACCTCGGGCATCGGCAGCGGCGCCGCCACGCCGTCCTCGCCCTTGCCGCCTTTGCGCAGCAGGGCGCCGGTGGTGCCGAGGCGGCCCTGGAACTCATCCATCTTCAGCAGCACGGCCGTGGCACCGCTGCCCGACAGCGCCCAGGTGCGCTGGCCATCGCTCCATTGCACGGTACCGGTGCCCGACACCGCGGCAACCAGCGCCTGCGCCTGGGCGGCGCTCAGCGTGCCGGTCCGCGTATCGCCGTCGATCTTCACCGTTCCCAGCGCGCGGCCATCGACCGCCATCGCCACCTTGCCGCCCTTCGGCGGCGACGCCTCCGCATCGTAGTGGCCGATTTTCAGCCTTGCCGCGACCGGCTGGCGCGGTCCGGCCGGCCGCTCCAGCAGCACGGAAACGGTGAGCGTATTGTCATCGCCGTCGGCATGGTAGCCGGCGGCACGGCAGGTGCGCGTGTTGTCGCACGCAACTTCCCAGTCGCCGTGCATGAAGTGGATGCCGGCCGGTTCGCCGGCAACGGAGGGGAGGGCGTATGCTGCCAGCAGCGCGGTGAGCAGGATTTTCATGCCACCACGATAACAAAAAAGGCGCCACAGCGCCTTTTTTGAAAACCGGTGACAGACACCAGTTTTCCAGAAACATTTCAAAAAAACCGGTGTCTGTCACCAGGTTTCGAGAAACATTTCAAAAAAAGCGGTGTCTGTCACCGGTCTTGTCACCAGTCTTGACTGTCGCCAGTTTTGGGTCAGCCCGCCAGCTTCTGCTTCAGCAGCTCGGTCAGCTGGGCCGGGTTGGCCTTGCCTTTCGATGCCTTCATCGCCTGGCCGATCAGCGCATTGATCGCCGCTTCCTTGCCGGCGCGGTACTGCTCGACCGACTTGGCGTTGTTGGCGATGACTTCGTCGACGATGGCGACCAGCGCGCCCGCGTCGGACACCTGGCCCAGGTCTTTTTCCTTGATGATGGCATCGACCAGCGCGGCGTCATCCGAATTGGCTTCCCACAGCGCCTGGAACACTTCCTTGGCCGCCTTGTTCGAGATGGTGCCGTCGGCGATACGCTTGAGCATGAGCGCCAGTTGCGCCGGTTTCACGGGCGCGTCGGCGATGTCGACATCGTTGCGGTTCAGCGTCGAGGACACGTCGCCCATCAGCCAGTTGGCCGCCGCCTTGGCGTTTTCCTGGCCGGCCGCGGCCACTACCGCTTCGAAGTAGGTGGCCATCGCCTTCGACGACGTCAGCACCAGCGAATCGTATTCCGGCAGCTTGTATTCGCCGACGAAGCGCTCGCGCATCACGGCCGGCAATTCCGGCATCGACGCCTTCACGCGCTCGATCCATTCCTCGGAAATGGCCAGCGGCGGCAGGTCCGGGTCGGGGAAGTAGCGGTAATCCTGCGCATCTTCCTTGCTGCGCATCTCGCGCGTTTCCTTGCGGTCCGGGTCATACAGGCGCGTGGCCTGCACCACCTTGCCGCCATCTTCGATCAGTTCGATCTGGCGGCGCACTTCCACGTTCACGGCTTCCTCGATGAAGCGGAACGAATTCAGGTTCTTGATTTCGCAGCGGGTGCCGAACTCGGTCTGGCCCTTCGGCCGTACGGACACGTTGACGTCGCAGCGGAACGAGCCTTCCTGCATGTTGCCGTCGCAAACGCCCAGCCACATCACCAGGCCGTGCAGTGCCTTCGCATACGCGACCGCTTCCTGCGCCGAACGGATTTCCGGCTCGGAGACGATTTCCAGCAGCGGCGTGCCGGCGCGGTTCAGGTCGATGCCGGACATGCCGTGGTAATCCTCGTGCAGCGACTTGCCGGCGTCTTCTTCCAGGTGGGCACGCGTCAGGTTCACCGTCTTGGTGACGAACTTGCCATCCTTCTCGAAGCCGAACGTCAGCGAACCGCCCTGCACGACCGGGTCGTCCATCTGGCTGATCTGGTAGCCCTTCGGCAGGTCGGGGTAAAAGTAATTCTTGCGGGCGAAGATCGATTGCGGCGCGATCTTCGCGCCCACGGCCAGGCCGAAGCGGATCGCGCGGTCGACGGCCTGCTTGTTCATCACCGGCAGCACGCCCGGCAATGCCAGGTCGACCGGGCTGGCCTGTGTGTTCGGCTCGGCGCCGAACGCCGTCGGCGAGCCGCTGAAGATTTTCGAATCGGTCGTGAGCTGCACGTGGTTCTCGAGACCGATGACGACTTCCCATTCCATATTGTTATTCCTTGTGATCTCTTGGATGCGATCAGGCAGCGGCCGGAGCGCGCGCGTGCCAGTCGGTCGCCTGCTGGAACTGGTGGGCGATGTTCAGCAGCTTCGCCTCGGCGAAGTAGTTGCCGATGATCTGCAGGCCCACCGGGCGGTTTGCGTTCTTCTCGCCCTGGCCGAAACCGCAGGGAATCGACATGCCGGGCAGGCCCGCCAGGCTGGTCGACAGCGTGAAGATGTCGGCCAGGTAGTTCGCCACCGGATCGTCCGCCTTCGAGCCGAGGTCCCAGGCCACGGTCGGGGCCACCGGGCCCATGATCACGTCGCACACGGCATCCGGGCCGGAAAGCACCCTGGCGAAATCGTCGGCGATCAGGCGGCGGATCTTCTGCGCCTTGACATAGTAAGCATCGTAATAGCCATGGCACAGCACGTAGGTGCCGACCATGATGCGGCGCTGCACCTCGGGGCCGAAGCCCTGGGCGCGCGTCTTTTTATACATGTCCTGCAGGTCCTTGTAGCCCTCGGCGCGGAAGCCGTAGCGCACGCCGTCGAAGCGCGACAGGTTCGACGACGCCTCGGCCGGCGCGATCATGTAGTAGGCCGGGATCGACAGCGCGGTGTTGGGCAGCGAGATGTCGACCAGCGTGGCGCCCAGCTTCACGAACTGGTCGAGCGCCGCGCGCACGGCCGCTTCCACGTCGGCAGCCAGGCCTTCGCCGAAGTACTCCTTCGGCACGCCGATGCGCAGGCCGGCCAGCGGTTCGTTCAGGTTGCGGGCGAAATCCTCGTGCACGCCACCCTGTTCGGGCGACAGGCTGGTCGAGTCGCGCTCGTCGTAGCCGGCCATCGCGGAGAGCAGCAGGGCGCAATCCTCGGCGGTGCGGGCCATCGGGCCGCCCTGGTCCAGCGACGACGCGAACGCGATCATGCCGAAGCGCGACACGCGGCCGTAGGTGGGCTTGATGCCGGTGATGCCGCAGAACGAGGCGGGCTGGCGGATCGAGCCGCCCGTATCGGTGCCGGTCACGGCCGGCGCCAGGCGCGCCGCCACGGCTGCGGCCGAGCCGCCGGACGAGCCGCCGGGCACGGCGTTCGTGTCCCATGGATTCTTCACCGCGCCGAAGGCCGAGTTCTCGTTCGACGATCCCATCGCGAATTCGTCGCAATTGAGCTTGCCCAGGTGGACCATGCCCACGCCGTGCAGTTTCTCGACCACGGTGGCATCGAACGGGCTCACGTAATTGGCCAGCATCTTCGAACCGGCGGTGGAGCGCCAGCCGCGGGTGACGAAGATATCCTTGTGGGCGATCGGCACGCCGGTCAGCGCATGCGCATTGCCGGCTGCAAGGCGGGCGTCGGCATCGGCGGCCTGGGCCAGCGTCAGCGCGCGATCCACGTGCAGGAAGGCGTTCAGGTCGCTCGCTTCGATACGGTCGAGGTAATGCGTCGCCAGCTCGGTGGCGGAAATCTCTTTCGACTGCAGCAGCGTGGACAGTTCTTTGAGGGTCTTGGTATGGATCATAATTTTCTAGTGAGGCCAGCGGCGCGAAGTTTGTCGATCGGCTGTCGGTCGATCGCCTGTCAGTCGATCACCTTCGGCACCAGGTACAGGCCATCCTCGGTCTTCGGTGCGACCTGCTGGTAATCGTCGCGGCGGTTCGGTTCGGTCGGCACGTCCTCACGCAGGCGCAGCGCGACCTGCATGTGCGCGGCCAGCGGGTGCGCCAGCGGCGGCACGCCTTCGGTATCCACGGCCTGCATCTGCTCGGCCAGCGAGAAGATGCCATTCAGCTTGTCCAGCATCGCCGCGGAGTGCTGCTCGTCCATTTCCAGTTGTGCCAGCTTGGCAATACGGTTTACGTCGGTCGGTGTCAGGGCCATGTCGGGGGCGCGCAAAGCGCAGGAAATAAAAACTGAGGGTTTCGATAAGACTTTTGTAACATCGGCTATTTTCACCCTAAAACCCCGGCAAACCTGCATAAACACTGGCTTCGGGGTCCGCACATTTGAGTGGATTCAGGGCAAATAGCCCGTGAATTATAAGGTAGAATGCCGGGTTGATGCGTTGCCGGCATCCCGGTGGCCGCCGCGTCCGGCAGGACCCCGCTCCCAAGGCACCGCATGACAGCTCCGTATCCCGGGATACGCAGCACAGGACACGCAGCAAAGGACAATTCGACAATCGCCCACGCGCGGGCAGCGCTACAGGATACTCATGTTTGGTTTTTTACGCAGGTACATCTCGTCCGATCTGGCTATCGATCTCGGCACGGCAAATACCCTCATCTACGTTCGTGGTTCGGGCATCGTGCTCGATGAGCCCTCGGTAGTGGCGATCCGCCAGGAAGGCGGCCCGAATGGCAAGAAAACGATACAGGCGGTAGGCAAGGAAGCCAAGCAGATGCTGGGCAAGGTACCGGGTAACATCGAAGCGATCCGCCCGATGAAGGATGGCGTGATCGCCGACTTCACCGTGACCGAGCAGATGCTCAAGCAGTTCATCCGCATGGTGCACGACTCGAAATTCTTCCGCCCGTCGCCGCGCATCATCATCTGCGTGCCGTGCGGTTCGACCCAGGTGGAACGCCGCGCGATCCGCGAATCGGCGCTCGGTGCCGGCGCTTCGCAGGTCTACCTGATCGAAGAACCGATGGCCGCGGCGATCGGCGCCGGCCTGCCGGTGTCCGATGCAACGGGCTCGATGGTGGTCGACATCGGCGGCGGCACCACGGAAGTGGGCATCATTTCGCTGGGTGGCATGGTCTACAAGGGCTCGGTGCGCGTGGGTGGCGACAAGTTCGACGAAGCGATCGTGAACTACATCCGCCGCAACTACGGCATGCTGATCGGCGAACAGACGGCCGAGGCGATCAAGAAGGCGATCGGCTCCGCGTTCCCCGGCTCCGAAGTGAAGGAAATGGAAGTCAAGGGCCGCAACCTGTCCGAAGGCATTCCCCGTTCGTTCACGATCTCGTCGAACGAGATCCTGGAAGCGCTGACCGACCCGCTGAACAATATCGTGTCGGCCGTGAAGAACGCGCTGGAGCAGACGCCGCCGGAACTGGGCGCCGACATCGCCGAAAAAGGCATGATGCTGACGGGCGGCGGCGCGCTGCTGCGCGACCTGGATCGCCTGCTGATGGAAGAAACCGGCCTGCCGGTGCTGGTGGCCGAGGACCCGCTGACTTGCGTGGTGCGTGGTTCGGGCATGGCGCTGGAACGCATGGACCAGCTGGGCTCGATCTTCTCTTACGAGTAATCGCTGCCCTGATCGCGGTTGCGGTCTGCAGGTGCAGGTGAACGCAACCAGGCGTTAGCAATACCCAGGCGGCCCGTGCCATGTGCGTGGCCGCCCATGTCCTTTCAGGATCTATGGAATACAGTCCGCCGCCACTCTTCAAGCAAGGGGCGTCCGCGCGCGCCAAGATGATGATCTGCGCGTGCATTTCGATCGCATTGCTGTTGTTCGATTCGCGCGTGGGCGCGCTGACCGTGGTGCGCCAGGTGGTCGGTACCGTGCTGTACCCGCTGCAGGTGGTGGCCATGCTGCCGCGCGATGCGCTGGTGGGCGTCGGCACGTATTTCTCCACGCTGTCCGGCCTGGAAAAGCGGGTGCGCGAACTGCAGACGCAGCAGATCTCCATGGCGCAGGCGCTGCAGCAGGCGCAGCTCACGCAGGCCGAGAACGCGCAACTGCGCAAGCTGCTCGAGGCCCGCGAAAAAGTGCCGGGCAAGACGATGCTGGCCGAAATCCTGTACGACGCGCGCGACGTGTTCACCCGCAAGGTGATCCTGAACCGCGGCACGCAGCAGGGCGTGACGGCCGGACTGCCGGTGATCGACAACCAGGGCGTGGTCGGGCAGGTGACGCGGGTGTTTCCGTTCACCTCCGAAGTCACGCTGCTGACCGACAAGGAACAGGCCATTCCCGTGCAGGTGCTGCGCAACGGCCTGCGCAGCGTGGCCTATGGCCGTGGCCAGTCCGGCAACCTGGACCTGCGCTTCATGGCGCCGAATGCCGACGTGGTGGTGGGCGACATCCTGATCACGTCCGGCATCGATGGCGTGTATCCGGCCGGCCTGGCGGTGGCGCGCGTCACGCAGGTGGAAAACAGTGCGAACGGCATGTTCGGCCGCGTGGTGTGCCAGCCGCTGGCCGGCATCGAACGCAATACCCAGCTGCTGATCCTGACGTCGGTGCCGGAGTTGCCGCCGCGGCCGCCGGAAGAAGATACGAGCAAGCCGGCCAGGAAGAAAAAGCCGGCCGATGCCGCGGCAGGTGCGCAGGAAGCTGCGCCGGCCGCCGCCGCGGGGACTGCGCCGGTGAATACACCAGCCAATACGCCCGCCAACGCGCCGGCGGCAGTGGGCGCCGCGGCGGCGCCGGCGACTCCCGGCCTGCGGCCGGCGGCACCACCGCAACCGCTGGCGGCCACGCCGTCCGCCGCGCCAGCCGCCGTGCCGGTGGCGCCAACCCCCGCACCGCGTGCAACCGCGCCGGCAGCAACGCCCGCGCCCGCGGCACCCAGGGAGACCCGATGAACCGTCCGCAGTACATCCTGCTGCCCGTCAGCCCCATCTTCATCGCGATCAGCCTGGTCGCGGCCTTCCTGCTGAACCTGATGCCATGGGGCCAGTTCATCGCCGCGCCCGATTTCGTCGCGCTGGTGCTGGTGTTCTGGGGCGTGCACCAGCCGCGCCGGGTGGGCATCGGCACCGCGTTCTTCCTCGGCCTGCTGATGGACGTGCACGACGCCACGCTGCTCGGCGAGAACGCGCTGGCGTATACGCTGCTGTCCTACTGTGCCATCATGATGCACCGCCGGGTGCTGTGGTTCCGCATCAGTACCCAGGCGATGCACGTGCTGCCCCTGCTGCTGCTGGCGCAGGCCGTGCAATTGCTGGTGCGCTTCCTGGTTTCCGGCAAGTTCCCCGGCTGGTTCTACTTCGTCGAAAGCTTCGTGTCGGCACTGCTGTGGCCCCTGATCACGGTGCTGCTGCTGGCGCCGCAGCGGCGCGCGGTCGACAAGGACCACACCCGTCCGATCTGATGCGCTGCGCCGCCGAGTAACCATCCATGACCGAGCTGAAGAACAACGAGCGCGAACTGCACCTGTTCCGGGTGCGGCTGACGCTGCTCGGCACCCTCGTCTTCATCTGCTTCGCGCTGCTGCTGGCGCGCCTGGTCTGGCTGCAGGTGATCCGGCACAGCGACTACATGGCGCAGGCCGAGGACAACCGCATCGCCGTGGTGCCGATCCAGCCGAACCGCGGCCTGATCCTGGACCGCAACGGCGTTATCCTGGCGCGCAACTATTCGGCCTATACGCTCGAGATCACGCCATCCAAGCTGCGTATCCCGCTCGAGGAGATGATCGATTCGCTGGCCGCCATCGTGGAGGTGACGCCGAAGGACCGGCGCCGCTTCAAGAAGCTGATGGACGAGTCGAAGAACTTCGCCAGCATTCCGCTGCGCACCCGGCTGTCCGACGAGGAAGTGGCGCGCTTCACCGCGAACCGTTTCCGCTACCCCGGCGTGGAGGTGCAGGCACGCCTGTTCCGCAACTACCCGCTGGGCGAGACGGCTTCGCACGTGATCGGCTACATCGGCCGCATCAACCAGAAGGAAGCCAAGGCGCTCGAGGAGCGCGAGGACGCGGCGAACTACAACGGCACCGACTACATCGGCAAGGAAGGCCTGGAAAAAAGCTATGAGAAGCAATTGCATGGCATTACCGGCTACGAGGAAGTGGAAGTCTCGGCCGGCGGCCGCGCGATCCGCACGCTGTCGCGCACCCCGCCCACGTCCGGCAGTAACCTGATCCTGTCGATCGACATCGAACTGCAGAAGGTCGCCGAGGAAGCGTTCGGCGAATGGCGCGGCGCGCTGGTGGCGATCGAACCGTCCACCGGCGACGTGCTGGCCTACGTGTCGCGGCCGGGCTATGACCCGAACCTGTTCGTCGACGGTATCGACACGCAGAGCTGGAACGAACTGAATACATCGCTGGACCGGCCGATGGTGAACCGGCCGCTGTCCGGCACCTACGCGCCCGGTTCCACGTTCAAGCCGTTCATGGCGCTGGCCGCGCTGGAGACGGGCAAGCGCACGCCGTCGCAGGCGATCTTCGATCCGGGCTACATGTACCTTGGCACCCACAAGTTCCGCGACGACGTTGTGCACGGCCACGGCACCGTGGACCTGCGCAAGTCGATCGTCGTGTCGTGCAACACGTATTACTACCACCTGGGCCGCGACATGGGGATCGACATGATCCACGACTTCATGAAGCCGTTCGGCTTCGGCCAGAAGACCGGTATCGACCTGGATAACGAAAAGACCGGCGTGCTGCCGTCGCGCGAATGGAAGCAGTCGCGCTACAAGAAGAATCCGCGGGCCGGCAAGTGGGTCGGCGGCGACACGATTTCGGTGTCGAACGGTTCCGGCTACAACTCCTATACGCCGCTGCAGATCGCCCACGCGGTGGCGAACCTGGCCAACAACGGCATCGTGATGAAGCCGCACCTGGTCAAGATCATCGAGGATGGCGGCACACGCGCCCGCACGCTGACCGTGCCGAAGGAAAGCTACCGCATTCCGCTGAAGCAGCAGAACATCGACCTGATCAAGGATGCGATGGTCGGCGTGGTGAGCGAGCAGGGCGGCACCGCGACCCGGGCCTTCGCGGGGGTGCAGTACACGGTGGGCGGCAAGACCGGTACCGCGCAGGTCGTCGGGATTCGCAAGAACGAGAAGTACAACGCCAATACGCTGGCCGAGCGCCTGCGCGACAATGCGCTGTTCACCGCCTTCGCACCGGCCGACAAGCCGCGCATCGTGATCGCGATGGTGGTCGAGAACGCCGGTTTCGGTGGCGCCGTGGCCGCGCCGATCGCGCGCAAGGTGCTCGACTACTACCTGCTCGGCAAGCGGCCGACCGAAAAGAACACCGACAAGGTGCCGAAGGAAGATGCCGAAGTGTTCGAGCCCATCGAGGGCCCGCTCGCCGAGGAAGAGGCGGCACTGGCGCGCGAACAGCTGGCGGCGCAGCAGGGACAGGGCGCTCAGCCGATTCCCGGACAGGCACCGCAGGCGCCCGCGGCGGCGCAACCGAACACGACACCGAGCGCGACACCGGGCGCGACACCGAACGTGGCCGGCAAGCCGGCGGCCGTGCCGCCGGGGCCGGGACTGATGCCGGTGCGGCCCGCGACGACCGCGCCTCCGGCCGCGACGCCGCGCCCTGCGACACAGGCACCGGCTCCCGCGCCGACCCGGCCGCAGCAACCGGCGGCCATCCCGCCGGGTAACAGGAATTAACATGCGCATCAACGAACGACGCTCGCTATGGCGGCGCCTGAAACCCTACGTGGCGGTATTCGATCCGCCGCTGCTGCTGCTGCTGGTGCTGCTGCTGACGACCAGCCTGATCACGCTGTATTCGGCCAGCCTGGGCATCGAAGGCAAGATCGAGGACCAGTTGCGCAATATCGCGATGTGCGTTCTGGTCATGTGGATCACGTCGAACATCTCGCCGCAGAACCTGATGCGCATCGCGGTGCCCGCCTATACGGTGACCGTGCTGCTGCTGGTGGCGGTCGCGCTGTTCGGCACCATCAAGCTGGGCGCGCGGCGCTGGCTGCATATCGGCATCATCGACATCCAGCCCTCCGAGCTGGCCAAGATCGCCGTGCCGCTGATGCTGGCCTGGTACTTCCAGCACCAGCAGGGCCACCTGCGCTGGCATTCCTACCTGGTGGGCGCGCTGCTGCTGCTGGTGCCGGTGGCGCTGGTGATGCGGCAGCCCGACCTGGGCACGTCGCTGCTGGTGGTGGCTTCCGGCTTCGCCGTGATTTACCTCGCCGGGTTGCCGTGGCGCGCGATGCTGGCGCTGACAGTGGCCGGCGCGTGCTTCATGCCGGTGGCCTGGTCGATGATGCACGACTACCAGCGCGAACGCGTGATGACGCTGATCGATCCCACCGCCGACCCGCTGGGCAAGGGCTTCCACATCATCCAGTCCACCATCGCGATCGGCTCGGGCGGCGTGATGGGCAAGGGCTGGACCAAGGGGACGCAGACGCACCTGGAATTCATCCCCGAACGCACCACGGACTTCATCTTCTCCGTGTACTCCGAGGAGTTCGGGCTGGCGGGCAACCTGTTCCTGATGCTGCTGTACCTGTTGCTGATCGGCCGGGGCATGATGATCGCCGCCAATGCCCCCAATTTCTTCACTCGCCTGCTGGCAGGAGCGATGACGATGATTTTCTTTACCTATGCATTCGTGAACATGGGCATGGTGAGCGGTATCCTGCCCGTGGTGGGCGTGCCGCTGCCATTCATGAGTTATGGCGGCACCGCCTTGCTGACACTGGGGATCGTGTCCGGCATCCTGATGAGCGTGCAGCGCCACCGCAAGCTGGTGCAGACCTGATGGCGGGCCGCACCACCTTGCACTGTTCCCGCGCCGGCGCGTGTGCGCTGCTGGCAGCCATGCTGGCGCTGGCCGGCTGCGGCGGCCCGGAAGTCGTCGGCAAGCTGCCGGGGGCGCCGAAGGTCAAGCCGAAACACCGCGAACCGGGCGTGCCCGACCTGCCGCCGGCCGGCTCGGGCCGCGGCGGCTACTACAAGGACGACGGCCCCGGCGACGACCCGCCGCCGAACCTGCTGCAAACGCCCGATGCGGAGGTGCGCAACGATCCGCTGCTGCCGCGCGCCAATCGTCCCTACACGGTGTTCGGCACCACGTACGAGCCGATCCCGAACGACAAGCCCTATACCGCGCGCGGGCTCGGCACCTGGTACGGCAAGAAGTTCCACGGGCAGCGTACGTCGTCCGGCGAGCTGTATGACATGTACAAGATGTCGGCGGCGCATCCGACCCTGCCGATTCCTTCGTATGCGCGGGTGACCAACCTGACGAACGGCAAGTCCGTCGTCGTGCGCATCAATGACCGCGGCCCGTTCAAGTCGTCGCGCGTGATCGATGTTTCCTATACCGCGGCACTGAAGCTGGGCCTGCTGCTCAACGGCAGCAGCGAGCTCGAAGTGACGCGCCTGATGCCGGACGAGATCGACAAGATGGTGGCGGCACGCAAGGCCGGCGTCGTCATCGCCGCGGTGGAAGGCGTGCCCGTGAGCGCGCTGCAGCCCGGCGCGCCCCTGCTGGCGAGCGCCGGACCGGACGAGCTGGAAGACTTCATCCTGTCGCGCGGCACGGCGCCGGATACCGCGGCGCCATCGTCGAACGGCTATTACCTGCAGCTGGGTGCCTACGCCAAGGAAGCCAGCGCCGCCATGATGCGCGAACGCGTCGCCGGCGCCACGCGCGGCAGCGACTTTTCCGTCGTGCAGGTCGGGCCGCTGTACCGGCTGTACGGCGGCCCGTTCGTGTCCCGCGAAGAAGCCGCCGCCGCCGCCGCCCGGCTACCCACCGGCCTGCGGCTGAAACCCCTGATCGTGCAGCGCGAAATCAATTAGTGATGTCGGAAATTTCCAGAAACCGGGGTCAGACCCCGAATTTTGGAAATATTGCCGTACGGGCCGCCATAGCGCGTGACGCGATCGATCGACCGCGCAACGCGAGATCAATCGAGTGCCCAGGCTGCGGAAGACGTTGATTCAAGCAACAATTTTCCAAAAACCGGGGTCAGACCCCGGTTTTGAGAAACATTTTCACTGGCTTACTGGCTTACTGGCACTTGCGGACTTGCTGTCCCTTGAATCCTGCGGCGATTCTTTCGAGCCGGGCGCGGGTGGTGGCGCCGATGTCGCGGAACTGAAACACGAGCTGTTTCGACGGCACGTAGCGCGGCGTGATGCGCACGCCGGCGACGCCTTGCTTGACCAGCGCGGCGAGCTGCGTTTGCGCGGCGGCTTCCTGCTTGAAGACGCCCAGCGAAATCGCCAGGTGCATCGGCTGGCCGTCGGGGATGATGTAGAAGTTGTCGATGCCCTTCGCGCGCAGGTCGGCGGCCCTGCGGTTGGCTGCTTCGCGGTTGGCGAAGGGCGGGATATTGACCACGTAGCTGGAGATATCCTGGCCCGGCACGTTGCGGCGCGACTGGCGGTCGCCCAGTTGCAGCGCCGCCAGCTCGGCCTCGAAGCGGCGCGCGTCGGCCAGCAGGAAGTTGCCGACCTCGATGCAGGCGACGGCCACCGCTTCATTCTTGGGCGGCGGTCCGGGCGGCGCGGCGGCTGCGGCGGTGGCATTGGCCTGCGCGGGAGGAATCACTTTCAGCGCCCTGGCATTGAGCTGCTTCGCCAGGCGCGCGGGCTCCCGTTCGCCATCGGCCATGTTGCCCACCAGGCCCTGGCCCAACGCAAACACCGCCACGTTCGCGGCCAGCAGCGCAAAGAAGCAGAACTTCAGCATCGCAAACTCAGCATGTCTGGTCCATTCCCCCGTCCAGCAGCGCCGCGTGCAGGCCGAGCATCACGATATTGTCCACGTGGCGCGCCGGTACCGTCAGTACCGGGGCGATCAGTGGAGCGGCTCCGCCGGAAATGATACATGGCGCGCCGCCGTGCGCGGCAATCGCGCGCTCGATCGCGCCGGCCTGCGCCGCCAGGCAGCCGGACAGGATGGCGTCATGGGTATTGTCGGCGAACGTGGCAGGCAAAGCGGTGTCCGCATCGATCTGCGGCAATTGCGCCGTATTGCGCGCGAGCGCGCCGGACATCAGCCGCAGCCCGGGCAGGATCATGCCGCCGATGAAGGCGCCATCCGCCGTGATCGCATCGACGGTGGTCGCCGTGCCGCAATTGGCGATGACCAGGTCCTGCCCCGGCGCCAGCGCGCGTGCGCCGATGGCGGCGGCAAAGCGGTCGCAGCCCAGTTGCGCGGGATTGGCATAGCCGTTCCGGATGCCCGCGCGCGACGGCACGGAGGCGAACCATTCGACCGCGGCATCCGGCGCGCAGACCCGCAGCGCGCCTTCGATCGCCGCGCGCACGGCGCCGCCCGCCACGTTGGCCGCCAGCACGCGCGCAGGCTCGAGGCCCGCCTCGCGCCAGGTGTCGATCAGCGTATCGAGCATGCCTTGCGCCATCGCGCCCTGCAGGCGCCACCGACCCACGGGTGCGCCGGCATCGGCCAGCGCCCACTTGACGCGGGTGTTGCCGGCATCGATCACGAGCCAGGTACCGGCGCCAGCGCTCATGCGAGCCTCAGCGAAACGTCGCCGGACAGTACCGCCACGCGGCCGGCCGGCGTATCGAGCAGCAGCCGGCCGGCGTCGTCGACACCGGCGGCCAGTCCCTGCTGCACCACGCTGCCGTTGTCGAGGATATTCACGGGCTGGCCGCGCCAGGCCTGCAGCGCGTTCCACCGGTCGCGGAACGGCGCAAAGCCGGTGTCGTCGAACTCCGCCAGCACCGCGGCAAGGCGCGACAGCAGCAGCGCCACCAGTTCGTTGCGGTCCATCCGCGCCAGCCAGGGCGCCGACGATACCGCGCGCCCGATGGCTGCCTCCATCTCGTCCGGCATCGTCAGGTTCATGCCGCAGCCGATCACGGCCCACGGCGTGCCATCCGGCGCGGTACCCGTTTCAACGAGGATGCCGGCCAGCTTGGCGCCATCCTTCATCAGGTCGTTCGGCCATTTCAACTGCACCGGCACGTCCAGCGATGTGACCGTTTCGGCCAGCGCCACGCCGACCGCCAGCGGCAGCCCGGCCAGGCGGTGCAGCGGCCCCTTGAACGGCCACGCCAGCGAGAACGTCAGCGATGCGCCGGCTGCCGACAGCCACGGCCGGCCGGCGCGGCCACGGCCCGCGGTCTGTACCTCGGCGATGCGCAGTACAGGGCCGGACAGCTCGCCGGCAGGCAGCCGCGCCAGCAGGTCGGCATTGGTGGAACCCGTCTGCGGCACCGCTTCGATGGCGACGTGGGAAGCGCTGGTGGCGCAGCGTGCGCCGATCCTGGCGGCGTCGAGGAGGGCAGTGGAATCGTTCATGGTGCGCTCTTGCGCGCCTTGCGGGGCGCGCGGGCAAAGGCGAGATCATACAGCGCGTCCGGCAGCCAGCGCAGCAGCTTCGCCACGACCCCCATCTGCCACGGGATCACGCGGTAGCGCACGCCGCCGCCGATGGCCCGTACCGCCCGGTCGGCGAAGCGTTCCGGCGCCATCAGGAACGGCATATGGTACTTGTTCTGCCGCGTCATCGGCGTGTCGATATAGCCGGGCGCGATGGTCACCACGCGGATGCCGTGGCGGCGCATTTCCAGGCGCAGCGCTTCGCAATACGTGACGACGGCAGCCTTCGACGCGCTGTAGCCGCCGCCACCGGGCAGTCCGCGCACGCCGGCCACGCTGGCGATGCCGACGAGCGTGCCGTGGCCCTGCTCGCGCATCGCCTCGATGAACGGAGCGAACGTGGCTACCGTGGCGGTGACGTTGGTGGCGATGATGGCTTCGAATACCGGCAGGTCTTCCGCCACTTCGGTCAGGGTGCCGTGCGAGATGCCGGCATTGGCGATCACGATGTCGATGCCGCCCGCATGGGCGATGAAGTCGTGCGCCGCGGCGGCAAGCGCCGCATGGTCGCAGACGTCGCCGGCATAGATGCGGTGCTGGCTGGAAGAGGGAAGCGAGGCGGCCAGTTCGCGCAGCGCCGTTTCGCGGCGCGCAAACAGCCCGATGGTGGCACCATCCCGGGCATAGCGCACCGCCAGGGCCGCACCGATACCGCTCGAAGCGCCCGTGATGAAGACGCGCGGCCCGCTGGAGGCCGCAGTTTCGGCTACCGCGCCGGCCAAGGTATCGGCCACAGTATCGGCCACAGTATCGGCCACAGTAACGGTCACTACTTCTTCTCGGCCTTTGCCTTTGCTACCAGGAAGTCGAGCACCTGCGTGGTGGCCTGCTGCTGCGCGGCTTCGGTGGTCAGGTTCTTGTTGGCCTCGCCCGTCAGGCTCGGCGACGCCTGCCAGCGGCCGTCGACGATGATCAGCGGCCAGTACTCGACCTTGTAGTTCTCCATCAGCGCGGACGAACGGCGCACCTTGCCGGCCACGCCGAACGAGCGGTACGCATCGATGAACTTCTGCCTGTCGACGCCGTTCTGCGCCACCCAGTCGAAGACTTCGTCGTCGCTGGTGAACCGCTGGCCGCCACCATGCAGCGCGGCCAGTACCTTCGCCTGCAGCGCGTCGGCCAGGCCGAGCGATTCGAGCGCGTAGTACAGCTTCTGCTGCGGCGCCAGGCGCTCGTTGTATGGCACGTGTACGCGCTTGAAGACGATGTTGTCGCCCTGTTTCTTCACCCAGGCCGAGAGGATCGGGTCGAACGTGTGGCAGTGCGGGCACCAGTACGCGAAGAACTCGATCACTTCCACCTTCTTGCCGGTGTCGGTCGGCTGCGGCGCAGGCAGCGCCTTGTACTCGGCGCCTTCCTTCGGCGCGGCGGGCGATGCGGCCGCGCCGCCGGCAAAGGCCAGGCCGACTGCGCAAAACACGGTGGCGGACAGGATCTGTTTCAGTAAGCGCATAGATTCTCCAACATTCGCTCCATCATTTCTGGTTGCGGACCACGGCGACGTCGACGCCGTTTTCGGACAGCTTGCTGCGGACCTTGTTCATGGTCTCGACCTGCGTGAACGGGCCCACGCGCACGCGGTGCAGCACGCCCGAATCGGTGGTGCGGTCGGTCACGGAGGCTTCGAAGCCCAGCAGCGCCAGCTTGGCGCGCACGGCTTCGGCATCGGCTGTTTCTCGGTAGGCGCCGGCCTGCAGGTAATACACCCACTTGTCTTCACCGGCCGGGGAAGGCGCCGGGGCGGCCGACTGGGTCGGTGGCGCGGCCGTATTCGGCGGTACCGGTGCAGCCGGTGCCGCGGCTTTCTGCTCGGCGCCGTTCTGGATCCGGTCCACCACGGCTTGCAGCGGATCGGCGGCCGGCGCCGGCTGCCGGTCTTCCTGCGGCGCCTGCTTCTGCTCGCGTTCGAAGTCGCGGTTGGCGCTACGCGCCGCTTCGCGGTTGCCGTACATCGGCTTGTTCGGATCGGCGATCTGGCCGGAGGATTCGGCCGGCTTGCTGGCGCGCGCCGTGCGTTCGGTGAACGGGGACTGCCCCTTGGTGATCATCAGCGCCACGATCACCGCGATGACCAGGCCGATGACGAGACCGATGATGATGCCGACCAGCGTGCTGCCCTGCTGGCGCAGCGGCAGCCGGGGGGAAGAGCGGAAACTCATTGTGCGGGAAGTCCTTTTCAGATCGTCTTACATTTTCTCCGGCGCGGATACGCCGATCAGTGCCAGGCCGTTGCGCAGCACCTGGCGGGTGGCGAGCGCCAGCGCCAGGCGGGCCAGCTTCAGCGCTTCGTCGTCGTCGAGCAGCCATTTGTGCGCGAAGTAGTAGCTGTGCAGTTCGCTGGCCAGGTCGCGCAGGTAGAACGCGACCTGGTGCGGGCCCAGCTCGGCCTGGGCGCGCTGCAGCATTTCCGGGTATTCCGCCAGCTTGGCCAGCAGGCTGGCTTCATGCGGCTGGGTCAGCAGCGACAGGTCGACATCGGCCAGCTGCGCTTCGTCGCCACCCCAGTTCGCCAGCGCGGAGCAGATGCGCGCATGCGCATACTGCACGTAATACACCGGGTTCTCGTCATTGGTCTTCAGCGCCACGTCGACGTCGAACACGAATTCGGTATCGGCCTTGCGCGAGATGAGGAAGAAGCGCACGGCGTCGCGGCCCCTGGCGATGTCGCCGCCGCCGGACCACTCGATCAGGTCGCGCACGGTCACGTACGAACCGGCGCGCTTGGAGATCTTCACCTCGGCGCCATCCTTCATCACGGTGACCATCTTGTGCAGCACGTAGTCCGGGTAGCCCTGCGGGATGCCCATGCCGACCGCCTGCAGGCCGGCGCGCACGCGGGCGATGGTGCCGTGGTGGTCGGAGCCCTGCACGTTGATCGCCTGGGTGAAGCCGCGCTGGAACTTGACGATGTGGTAGGCCACGTCCGGCACGAAGTACGTGAAGGTGCCGTCGGTCTTGCGCATCACGCGGTCCTTGTCGTCGCCGTAGTCGGTGGTGCGCAGCCACAGCGCGCCGCCGTCCTCGTACGTGTGGCCGTTGGCCACCAGCGCGCCGACCGCCGCTTCCACCTTGCCGTCCTTGTACAGCGACGATTCCAGGTAATAGTTATCGAATTTGACGCCGAAGGCCTGCAGGTCGATGTCCTGCTCGTTGCGCAGGTAGGTCACGGCAAAGGCGCGGATCGATTCCAGGTCGTCCACGTCGCCGGAAGCGGTGACGGGGGCGCCATCGCTGGCCGAGACGGTCTTCTTCAGCAGGAAGTCGGCGGCGATGTCGGCGATGTAGTCGCCGTTGTAGGCCGGTTCGGGCCACTCGGCATCGCCCGGCTTGAAGCCGCGGGCGCGCGCCTGCGTGGAGGTGGCCAGCGTGTGGATCTGCACGCCCGCATCGTTGTAATAGAACTCGCGGGTCACGCCGAAGCCCTGCGCCTCGAACAGCGACGACAGCGCGTCGCCCAGTGCCGCCTGGCGGCCATGGCCGACGTGCAGCGGGCCGGTCGGATTGGCCGACACGAACTCGATGATCACGCTCTTGCCGGCGCCGGCTTCGCTGCGGCCGTAGACGGCGCCCTGCGCCAGCACGGCCTTGACGACGGCCTGCTTGGCCGCGTCGGCCACGCGCAGGTTGATGAAGCCGGGGCCGGCGATGTCGGCCGAGGCGACCAGCGCCTTGCCGTCGGGGTTCTCCAGCAGCGCGCCGACGATTTTCGTGGCCAGCTCGCGCGGGTTCATTTTCAGCTGCTTCGCCAGTTGCATGGCGATGTTGCAGGCGACGTCGCCATGCGCCGGGTCGCGCGGGCGCTCGAGCACCACGTTGGCGGTCACGGAAGTGCCTTCCAGGAGCGGGGCGAGGGCGGCCTGGAACAGGGCGGCGATCTGTTGTTTTTGTTGGGCGAGCATGGCGGATTCGGTCGGATCTGGACGGAAGTAAATCGGTGTAAAAAACGCGCAAAACGCGTCTCGAAGATCGGACATTATACCGGTTTGCGTTCCCCTTTGATAATTGACAAGTGCCGTCCGGAAGTCGCTGCACTGCTACAATCCTGCCCTTGACAGAGCACCACGAAAGTACACGATGAACAAGCGCCCGACGCTGTCGCTGAAGAATAAGCCAGCCCCGGCCACGAAAAAGCCGGCCGCCCGCAAGCCGGCGGCCGCCAAAACCGCCGGCGCCGCTCAACCGGGAGGCAAGCCTGCCGGGAAACCGGTGGCGCGGCCCGCTGTCAAGCCGGCCGCGCCGGACGCCGCGCAGCGGGTCGCGCCCGCCGCCGCGCCGGCCGGGCGCCCGCAGCCGGCTTCGCGGCCCGTGGCCGCATCGGGGCCCTGGGACGCCACGCGGCCCAAGGGCGCGGCGCGCAAGGCCGAATCCCGTCAGGGAGAGCAAGCAAGGGACGAGCAACCCAGGGACAAACAACCCATGGACGAGCAACGCCGGGCCCGGTCCGAAGCGCCGTCCGGCCCGCGCGCCAGCCACCACCGCGACCTGAAGCCGCGGCTGCAAACGGAATTCCAGGCCGAGCTGAAAGCCGATTCGCTGGCCTTCGCGCTGCTGGGTGCGGCGACCGCCGTGGTGCAGGTCCGCGCCGGCATGGCGCTGCCTCAGGCGCTGGCCGGCGCGTTCGCCAATCCCGCCGCCACGCCGCAGGCGCGCGGCGCGATCCAGGACGTGGCCTACCGCGCGATGCGCCAGCTGGGCCGCAGCGAAGCACTGGTGGCCGCGATGGCGCCGAAGGCGCCCGATCCGCTGGTCGGCGCGCTGCTGGCCGCCGCGCTGCCGCTGATGGGGGCGGGCGAGGATGGCCCGGCGCCGTACGAAGCCTTCACCGTCGTCGACCAGGCCGTGACCGCGGCCGGCGCCCACCCGGATACCGTGCGGGCGAAAGGCATGGTCAACGCGCTGCTGCGCCGCTTCCTGCGCGAACGCGAAGCGCTGCTGGCCGACGTGCTGCAACAGCCGCAGGCGCGCTGGAACTACCCGCAATGGTGGGTCGATGCGGCCATCACGGCGTATCCCCAGGAGTGGCAGCAGGTGCTCGAGGCCGGCAACGTGGCGCCGCCGCTGACATTGCGCGTGAATACCCGCAAGGGCACGGTCGAGGCTTACCTGGAGCAGCTGGCGCAGGCCGGCATCGGCGCGCGCCGCATCGGCCCGTCCGCGGTAAGGCTGGACAAGCCGGTCGGGGTGCACCTGATTCCCGGCTTCGACAGCGGTCTCGTGTCGGTGCAGGATGCCGCCGCCCAGCTCGCCGCGCAACTGCTCGATGTCCATGACGGCATGCGCGTGCTGGACGCGTGCGCCGCACCCGGCGGCAAGACCGGCCACATCCTCGAACTGGCCGACGCGGACGTTACCGCGCTGGACGTCGACCCGCAGCGGCTGGCCCGCGTGCAGGAGAACCTGGACCGGCTGGAACTGTCGGCCACGCTGCGGGCGGCCGGGGCCCAGGGCCGCGACTGGTGGGACGGGCAGCCGTTCGACCGCATCCTGGCCGACGTGCCCTGCACGGCGTCCGGCATCGTGCGCCGCCACCCGGATATCCGCTGGCTGCGCCGCAAGGGCGATACGCTCCAACTTGCAACACTTTCCGCGCAAATTCTCGACAATCTTTGGCAGATGCTGCAGCCCAATGGTAAATTGCTGTTCGTGACATGTTCGTTGTGGCCGCAGGAATCCGAGGCGCAGGCGGCCGCTTTCGCGGTGCGCAATCGCGCCACGCGACTCGATGCGCCCGGTCAGCTGCTGCCTGCGGGCGGTGCCGAACAGGATCACGATGGACTGTTTTACGCGTTGTTCCAGAAGGATGCATGAAGTTGCGGATACATGATCCGCAGAAGCATGACTTCAGGGGATGCGTAGCAATTCCGGCCAGCCAGCGGGGTGCATTTGCTGTATCACCGCTGCGTCAAGTTCCTGGCTCCTGTTTTCGGCCCTAACCACATACAAGCGCAAGTGATCCCCCGATTCGTTCGATTCCTCTGCTGGCAAATGCTGCTGATGCTGGCCTGCGCCCTGCCGCAGGCTGCCCGTGCGGAAGGAACCGTCGAAATCACCCGCGCTTACATCGAAGCGGCGGAAGAGGGCTACCGCTTGTCCGCCGCGTACTCGTTCGACCTGAATCACGGGCTGGAAGATGCGCTGCAATATGGCGTGGCGCTGAACTTCGCGACGCAGATCACGTTCACGCGGCCGCGCTGGTACTGGTTCGACGAGAAGGCGGTGACCGCCAGGCGCACCCACAAGCTTTGGTATGATGTGCTGACGCGCCAGTACCACGTGCGCATCGAAGGCAGCGTGCGGCAGAATTTCGATTCGCTGGAGGACGCGCTCTTCTTCATCCGCCGGCCGACGCGCTGGGTGGTGGCGCCGCGCGGCGCGCTGAAGGTGGGCGAAATCTACAACGTCACTCTCAGCATGGGCATGGACCGCGATTACCTGCCCAAGCCGATCCAGGTGAATGCCTTCAACAACCGCGACTGGAACCTGGCTTCGCAAAAGAGAACCTTCCAGTACAGGGCGGAGTAAGTGACCAAGGCATTGCGGTATCTGTTCGTCGTTGCAGGCGCCGTGTGCAGCATCCTGCTGTTCCTGCTGGCGTCCGCTTCCGACAGTTCCGGGTTCTTCGAGCGGCATTATTCCTGGCTGCTGGGCCTGAATGCGGCGGTGGCCGTCGCGCTGCTGCTGCTGGTCGGCGTTTCCCTGTTCCGGCTGTATTCACGCTACAAGAGCGGCAAGTTCGGCTCGCGGCTGATGACGCGGCTGGTGATGCTGTTCGCCGCCATCGGCGTGCTGCCGGGGCTCGTGATCTTCCTGGTTTCCGTGCAGTTCGTGTCGCATTCGATCGACTCGTGGTTCAACGTGCGCGTCGAGGAGGCGCTGGAGGCCGGCCTGGACCTGGGCCGCTCGGCGCTGGACGCGTCGCTGACGGAGCTGAAGGTGGAGGCCGACAAGACGGCGCAGGAACTGGCGGCGCTGCCGTTCTACGCGGCGCCGTCGGCGCTGGCGCGCTTCGTCAAGGAACACCCGCGCACGCAGAGCGCGATCATCGTCGACGCTGAAGGCGGCCTGGTCGTGTCCGCCATCGGCGAGCGCCGTACCAACCTGTCCGGCGACCTGCCGAGCGCCGCCATGATGGCCAAGGCGCAGCAGGAGCCGCCGTACGCGGTGCCCGAGGGTGGCAGCGAAGCGCGCGACGAACGCACGACCGCTACGCTGCCCGATCCCAACAACGTGCTGCGACTGCGCGTGCTGATGCCGGTGCCGGACCCGGTGCAGCCATCCGGCGGGCGCCTCGCGCCGCGCTACCTGCAGATCATCCAGGCCGTCGCGCCGCAGCTGGCGAACGACGGCGAAATGCTGCGCACCGCCTACAGCGAATACAAGGAGCGCTACGTGGCCCGCCGCGGCTTGCGCAACATGTACATCTACACGCTGACGCTGACGCTGCTGCTGGCCGTGTTCGGCGCGATCGCCGCCGCCTTCCTCATCGCCAATGACCTGGCACAGCCGCTGCTGCTGCTGGCCGAGGGCACCCGCGCGGTGGCCGAGGGCGACCTGTCGCCGCGCCCGATCGTCGCCAGTTCCGACGAACTGGGCACGCTGACCCAGAGTTTCAACACGATGACGCGCCAGCTCTCCGAGGCGCGCAGCGCGGTGGAGCGCAACCGCATCGCGCTGCAGAACGCCAAGGCCCACCTGGAATCGGTGCTGGCCAACATGTCCGCCGGCGTGATGGTGCTGGACTCGGAATTCCGGCTCGTGACCTGCAACGACTCGGTCGAACGGATCCTGCAGAAGGCCGGCGTGACGCTGATCGGCAAGCCGCTGGCCGACGTGGACGGCATGCACGAATTCGCCGGCGCCGTGATTGCCGCGTTTTCCGCCCAGAGCGCGCAGTCGGCCGCCGGCCGCAACGTGCAGCGCCTGCACTGGCAGCGCCAGATCGAAATCCCGCGCCTGGCCAGCAACCCGGACGACAGCGACCTGATCCTGCTGACGCGCGGCTCGCGCCTGCCGCTGGAAGGCGGCGGCGGCTACATCGTGGTGTTCGACGATATTACCGACGTGATTTCCGCGCAGCGTTCGATCGCCTGGGGCGAGGTGGCGCGCCGGCTGGCGCACGAGATCAAGAATCCGCTGACGCCGATCCAGCTGTCGGCCGAGCGGCTGCAGATGAAGCTCGAAAGCAAGCTGGGGCCGGCCGACGTGGAGTTGCTCAACAAGAGCGCCGGCACCATCGTCAACCAGGTGGCGGCGATGAAGCGGATGGTCGACGACTTCCGCGATTACGCGCGCACGCCGCCGGCCCAGCTCGAACCGCTCGACCTGAACGACCTGGTCGAGGAAATCCTGCACCTGTACGTGGCCGGCGACGGCAACGACATCATCCACCCGCACCTGGCGCCGTACCTGCCGATGGTGATGGGCGACCAAACCCAGCTGCGGCAGGTGATCCACAACCTGCTGCAGAACGCCCAGGATGCGCTGGCCGACCTGCCCGAGGTGCTCGACGGCAGCCGCGCGCCGCGCGTCGACGTCGTCACCGAGGCGATCCACTACCAGAGTGCCGACGGCGGCACGCGCATCGCGGTGCGGCTGTCGATCTCGGACAATGGCCCGGGCTTCGCGCCGAAGATCCTGGCGCGCGCCTTCGAACCGTACGTGACGTCGAAAGCGCGCGGCACGGGCCTGGGCCTGGCCATGGTGAAGAAGATCGTCGACGAGCATGGCGGGCGCATCGACATCCAGAACCATCCGGACGGTTGTGGCGCTTCGGTACTGATTTTGCTGTTAAAGTTGGCACCGGTGCAGTTGGCATAATATTGAAGGACACATAAAATCGTTGTCACGACCAGCACAATGCCGGGCAACCGGTGCAAAAGAACAGAAGGGCAGGGATAGATGGCAAACATTCTCGTAGTTGATGATGAAATGGGTATCCGGGAGCTGCTCTCGGAAATCCTCGGTGACGAGGGGCATGCGGTGACGCTGGCGGAGAACGCCCAGCAGGCGCGCCAGGCCCGCGCGGCCGGGGCCCCCGACCTGGTCCTGCTCGACATCTGGATGCCGGATACGGACGGCGTCACGCTGCTGAAGGAGTGGCAGCGCGACGGCCTGCTGACGATGCCGGTCATCATGATGTCCGGCCATGCGACGATCGATACCGCAGTCGAGGCCACCCGCATCGGCGCGCTCAATTTCCTCGAAAAGCCGATTGCCATGCAAAAGCTGCTGAAGGCGGTGCAGGCCGGCCTGGCGCGCGGCCAGGAAGTGGTGCGCGCGCCCGTGATGGCGCAGCGGCCGGCCGCCTTGCCGCCCGTCGAGGAAGCGGCACCGCCCAGCTTCGGCGTGCCGCCCCTGCCGCCGCAGGGCGCGCACGGCATCGCGGTGGCGCGCGGCAGCGGTGGCGAAGGCCACATGTTCAGCCTGTCGTTCGACCTGCCGCTGCGCGAGGCGCGCGACGCGTTCGAGCGCATGTACTTCGAGCACCACCTGGGGCGCGAAGGCGGCAGCATGACGCGCGTGGCCGAAAAGACGGGCCTGGAACGCACCCACCTGTATCGCAAGCTGAAGCAGCTGGGCGTGGAGCCGGGCAAGCTCGCCAAGAAAAACCAGCAAGCCTGATTTGTCGTCCCCCGTCATTACCACGTTGGTGACCGGCCGGCGTGCCGTCGATCGTGAAACCGCGATCGCGGCGCGCCTTGCCGCTCTTTACGTGGGCGGCAGCGCCGCCACCGGCGCTGCCCCTTCCCAGCCAGTGGCCATTGTCATCGAAGGCCTGGCCGATCCGCATTCCCCGCTCGCCGATGCAGCGGGCGTGCAATTGCACCGCATCGCCCCCGGCTGCCTATGCTGCGCCGGTAACGTGGTTTTGCGTGTTACATTGAATCGTCTCTTGCGGCGCCCGCCGGCGCAGCTTTTTATCAGCCTGGCTGATGCCACCCATGTCGGACAGTTGCGTGCCATGTTGTCAGCGCCGCCCTACGATACGCTGCTGTCCCTGTGCGACGACGTCGCGGCACCTGCCCTCGCTTCCTGACTTCGCCGGCTCGCCTCTTGAAATGGGCTGCCACAGCCCCACCTCGAAAGTGAAATGGAAAGCCCAACAATACGGAACCCGCCGGTTTCGTCCTTGAGAGAAGGAAGCGACATGAACCTCATCTACAACAGCGAGCAGTACAGCGTCGTCGAGTTCGGACCGGATCGCGATCTCGAATCCTTGCGCTTTGGCGGCTATGAAATCGTCGACAAGGGTGGCAAGCGCGAAATCTTCATTGCCGGCGTACTGGCGCAGAACTTCCGGCGCGACGTCAACCAGCTGATCGCCAACGAACCGACGATGGAAGAGATCGACGAATTCCTCGGCAACTATGATTCACTGATGAGTCAACCCGTGCTGCTGCATTGAACGCCTTCCGCGAACCATATCCGGCGCCCGGATCCCCAGTGGCGCACCTGTGGTAAGGTGACGGTCGGCAATACCTTACCACGTCATACCATGTGCCAACTCCTGGGAATGAACTGCAATGTGCCGACCGACATTGTGTTCAGCTTTACCGGCTTCGCCCTGCGCGGCGGCCAGACCGATGTCCACCACGATGGCTGGGGCATCGCGTTTTTCGAAGGCGCCGGCGTGCGCCACTTCGTCGATCACCAGAGGGCCGTCGATTCGCCGGTGGCCACGCTGATCAAGACCTATCCGATCAAATCCCGCAATGTCATTGCCCACATCCGCAAGGCGACGCAGGGCGAAGTAGCGCTCGAGAACTGTCATCCGTTCATGCGCGAGCTGTGGGGCCGTTACTGGGTCTTCGCCCATAACGGCGACCTGAAGGCATTCAATCCCGTACTCGACGGCCCATACCGCCCGGTCGGCACCACCGACAGCGAGCGGGCATTTTGCTGGCTGCTGCAGGAATTGCGCAGCCGCTTCGGCGATACCCGCCCGGCACTGGCCGATCTCGGCGCGGCGCTGGGCGAACTGGTACCCGCCATCGCGGCCCACGGCACGTTCAACATGATGCTTTCCGATGGCTCGGCGCTGTTTTCGCATTGCTCCACCAACCTGTTCTGGCTGGTGCGCCAGCACCCGTTCGACACCGCCATCCTGTCCGACGAAGACGTACGGGTGGATTTTTCGCAGGTGACCACACCGCACGACCGGGTCGCCATCATCGTCACGCAACCGCTGACGACGAACGAGCGCTGGACCGCTTGCGCAGCCGGGGAAATGCTGTGTTTTGTGGATGGATTACCTCAGAAAAACATATTTCCGCCCCCTGTGGCGCCGGGGCTGTCAAAATAACAAAAAAATAGAGAGAACGTTTTCCCATGATCGACCTGTCCGGCGCCAGCCTGTCTCCCAGCCTGCGCGTGCGCGAGTTCTATCTCGGCCGCCAGCCCATTCTCGACCGCAGCGGTGCGCTGTTCGGCTATGAGCTGCTGTTTCGTAACGGCCCGGTCGGGCCGGCGCAAATCGATACCAGCGAACTTTCCGCCACCGCGGCCGTGATCGCCCATGCCTCGCAGCTGGGCGTGGAGAAGGTCATCGGCGACGGGCTGGGCTTCGTCAACGTCGACGAACATGCGCTGAACAGCGACATCTTCGGTTTCCTGCCCCGCGAGAAAATCGTGCTGGAAATCGTCGAGACGCTGGAGCCGACGCCTGCCGTGCTGGCGCGGATGGCCGACCTGGCCAGCCACGGCTTCCAGTTCGCACTGGACGACGTGCGCGGCGACAGCGCGCAATTGCAGGCGATGCTGCCGATGACGCAATTCGTCAAGATGAGCATGCGCGGCTGGCCGGTCGATACGCGCCCCGCTGCGCTGGCCACGCTGGCTGCCCGCCTGAGGGGAGACGGTAAACGGCTGGTCGCGGAAAAAGTGGAAACGCGCGAGGAATTCGCGGCATGCCTGGACCTGGGTTTCGATTATTTCCAGGGCTATTATTTCGCCAGGCCCGCCATCATGAGCGGCAAGAAGCTGTCGCCGTCGCAGCTGGCCGTGATGGAGCTGATGACGCTGGTGGTGTCGGACGCCGACAATATCGAGATCGAACGGGCGGTCAAGCGCGATGCCTCGCTGGCGATCAACCTGCTGCGCCTGGTGAACACGCCGGCGGTGGGGGCGCGGCAGCGCATCGATTCGCTGAGCCAGGCCGTGACGATCCTCGGCCGCCGACAGTTGCAGCGCTGGCTGCAGATCATGCTGTATGCCGAACCGGGCAAGCGCGGTGGCCACCAGACCCCGCTGCTGATGCTGGCGACCACCCGTGGCCGGCTGCTGGAGCTGCTGGCCCACAAGCTGCGCCCGGCGCACCGTCATGTGGCCGACATCGCGTTCACGGTGGGGATCATGTCGCTGATGGATACGCTGTTCTCGATCCCGATGGCCGAATTGCTGACCCAGATCGCGGTCGGCGACGAAGTGGCCGAGGCGCTGCTCTACCGCACCGGCTTCTTCGGCGAGCTGCTGAAGCTGGCCGAATGCATCGAGCGCATCGAGGACATGGAAGATGCCATCATGCCGGTACTGCTCGACCTCGAGATGTCCACCGAGGAACTGGTGGAGCTGGAAATGTCCGCCTTCGAGTGGAGCGACAACGTGGTGCGCTACGCGATCTGACCGCGCGCGGGGCACGAGTACAGGACGGCATCGCGGCGCGGTGCCGTTTTCAATTGAGGAGAACGATGCGGGACGTATTGCTCGATGTGCGCAATCTGGTGAAATCCTACGGCAAGCGGCGCGCCGTGGACGATGTGTCGTTCCACGTGCGGCGCGGCCAGACGGTGGGCCTGTTGGGGCCGAACGGTGCCGGCAAATCGACGACTGTCGGCATCCTCGCGGGCATCCTCGATGCCGACGCCGGCACGGTGCTGCTGGATGGCGAGACGGTCGGCACGCGCCATCACGATACGCGGCGCCATATCGGCCTGGTGCCGCAGGACCTGGCGCTGTATGACGACCTGCCGGCGATCGACAACCTGAAGCTGTTCGGCGCGCTGTATGGCCTGAAGAACGCCGCCCTGGCGGCACGCTGCGCGGCGGTGCTGGAACTCGTCGGCCTGGTCGACCGGGCACGCGACCGGCCCTCCACCTTTTCGGGCGGCATGAAGCGGCGCCTGAACATCGCCGCCGCGCTCTTGCACGAGCCGGCCCTGCTGATCCTCGACGAGCCGACGGTCGGCGTCGACCCGCAAAGCCGCAACGCGATCTTCGACACGCTGGCGACGCTGCAACGCGCCGGCACGGCGCTCGTGTACACCAGCCACTATATGGAAGAAGTCGAGCGGCTGGCCGATCACGTCGTCATCATCGACCACGGCAGGGTGCTGGCCGACGAGAGCCCGGCGGCGCTGTACGCGCGGCTGCCGGCCCGCGCGGCGCTGCATGTCGACCTGGCGGCGCCGCTGTCCGGCGAGCTGGCCGGCGGGCTTGCCCAATTGCCGGGCGTGGCCGGGGTGCAGGGCGGCGGCACGGAATGGGACGTGCGGCTGCAGGACGGCGCGCAGGCCGTTGCCGTGCTCGACTGGCTGCGCGACCGGGGCCAGGTGCCGGTGCATTTCGCCACCGCCCGCGCGCGCCTCGAGGACGTCTTCCTCGATCTCACCGGCCGCTCGCTGCGCGATTGAAGGAGCCACGATGACCGCCCTATTCGCCCTGATCCGCAAGGACCTGCTCCTGTACGTCAACGACCGCCGCGCGCTGGCGATCCACCTGCTGGTGCCGGTCATCGTGGCCGCGTTCTTCGGCTCGCTGTTCGGCGGCACCGGCAACGGCAAAACCGGCAGGATCGACATCGCCGTCGTGCTGCAGGACGACTCGGTCCTGGCCGCGAACCTCGTGGCCAGCCTGCAGGCCGATTCGAACCTGCGCGTGCAGGTACTGCCGCTCGCCGCCGCGCGGGGAAGGGTGGCCGCCGGCAAGGCAACCGTGGCCGTGGTCATCCCGCCGGGATTCGGCAACGCCGCTTCCGGCGCCCTGACCGGCACGGCGCTCGCGCCCACGCTGCCGCTGCTGTTCGATCCTTCGCAGACGGCCGTGCTGGCGATGGTGAAAGGGCTGCTGACGCATCACGCCATGCAGCATGTGAATGCCGACATGATGGGCCGGGCCTCCGGCCTGGGCGCGGCGCTGCCGGCGGGCGCGGGGATGCCGTTCGCCATGCGCGACGAAGCCGTCAGCGCCGGCCCCGTCTACGATGCCTACGCCCATTCGTTTGCCGGCATGGGCGTGCAGTTCATCCTGTTCATGGGGGTGGACTGGGGCATCGGCCTGCTGGCGGCACGGCGTTCCGGCATCTGGAGCCGGCTGCTGGCCGCGCCCGTCACGCAGGGGCAGGTGCTGCTGTCGCGGCTGCTCTCCGGCACGATCATCGCGGCGGCCCTGCTGGTGGCGATCTTCCTGTGCGCCGTCGTGCTGTTCGGCGTCACGATCACCAACCCGGCCGGCTTCGTGCTCGTCACGCTGAGTTTCGCCTTGATGACGGCCACGTTCGGGCTCCTCGTGGCCGCACTGGGCCGCACGCCGGAAGCGACGCGCGGCATCGCCACGTTCGCCACGCTGATGATCGTAATGCTGGGCGGCGCGTGGGTGCCGTCGTTCATCTTCCCGGAATGGCTGCAGCAGGTGTCGCTGGCCGTGCCGGCCCGCTGGGCGATCGACGGTCTCGACGCGGTGACATGGCGCGGCCTCGGCATCGAAGCCGCGCTGCGCTGCGCCGGCGTGCAGCTGGCGTTTGCCGCGCTGTTCGGCGCACTGGCGGCATGGCGTTTCAGCGCCGCAGCGCGGGAGGGCTGAAGAACTGAAGAACCAAAGGGGGACAGGCACCTGTTATTTTGCAACACGCGTGTTGCAAAATAACAGGTGCCTGTCCCCGGTTTTAAAATAACAGGTGCCTGTCCCCGGTTTTCACCCCGGCAGGCTGTTGGCCGTCTTACAGGTTGGGCGCCAGCCAGCTTTCCAGCTGGGCCTTCGGCACGCCGCGGCGCGCGGCCATGTCGTTCAGCTGGTCTTCGTTGATCTTGCCGACCGTGAAGTACTTCGACTGTGGATGGGCGAAATAGAAGCCGGCCACGGCGGCGCCGGGGAACATCGCGAACGATTCCGTCAATTCCATGCCGATCTCCTCGGCGCCGGTCACGCGGAACAGGTCGGCCTTCACCGTGTGTTCCGGGCAGGCCGGGTAACCGGGGGCAGGGCGGATGCCCGCGTATTCTTCGCGGATCATCTGCTCGTTCGTCAGCCGCTCGTCCGCCGCATAGCCCCACAGGTCCTTGCGCACGCGCTCGTGCAGGTATTCCGCGAACGCTTCGGCCAGCCGGTCGGCCAGGGATTTCAGCATGATCGACGAGTAATCGTCGTGGGCATCCTCGAAGCGCTTTTCGTACTTCTCGATGCCCAGGCCGGCCGTGACAGCGAACATGCCGAGATAGTCCTTCACGCCCGAAGCCTTCGGTGCGATGAAGTCGGCCAGGCACTGGTTCGGGCGCTGCACGCCGTCAATCACCGGCTTCACGCCCTGCTGGCGCAGGCCGTAATAGGTGAATGCCACTTCGCTGCGCGTATCGTCGGTGTACACCTCGATGTCGTCGTCGTTCACGCTGTTGGCCGGCAGCAGCGCGACCGTGCCGTTGGCGGTCAGCCAGCGGCCCTCGATGATGCGTTTGAGCAGCGCCTGGCCTTCCTCGAAGACCTTGGTGGCCGCTTCGCCGACCACTTCGTCGGTCAGGATCGCCGGGAACGGGCCGGCCAGGTCCCAGGTCTGGAAGAACGGACCCCAGTCGATGTATTGCGCGATCAGCGCGAGGTCGACGTTGCGGAACAGGCGGCGGCCCACGAACTTCGGCCGGACCGGTGCGAAGTCCAGCCTGGCCTTGTTCGCGCGGGCGGCCGCCAGCGTCACCGTCGGCAGCGCCTTCTTGTTGGCGTGCTGTTCGCGGATGCGCGCGTAGTCGGTATCGAGTTCCTGCACGTAGCGGTCGCGCGCTTCGGGCGTCAGCAGCGACTGCGCCACCGAGACGGAGCGCGACGCGTCCGGTACATACACGACCGGGCCGTCGTAGTTGTGGGCGATCTTCACGGCGGTGTGCGCGCGGCTCGTGGTGGCGCCGCCGATCAGCAGCGGGATCTTCAGCATGCGGAAGTGCTCGTCGCGCTGCATTTCCTTGGCCACGTGCGCCATCTCCTCGAGCGACGGCGTGATCAGGCCCGAAAGGCCGATGATGTCGGCATTCTCCACCTTGGCGCGCGCCAGGATCTCGGAGGCGGGCACCATCACGCCCATGTTCACCACTTCGAAGTTATTGCACTGCAGGACCACGGAGACGATGTTCTTGCCGATGTCGTGCACGTCGCCCTTGACGGTGGCGATGACGATCTTGCCCTTCGGCTTCGCGACGATGCCGGTACGCTGTTCCTCGGCCAGCTTTTCTTCCTCGATGTACGGGATCAGGTGGGCCACGGCCTGCTTCATCACGCGCGCCGACTTCACCACCTGCGGCAGGAACATCTTGCCCTGGCCGAACAGGTCGCCGACGATGTTCATGCCATCCATCAGCGGGCCTTCGATCACGTTGATCGGCCGGCCGCCGCTGTTGAACACCTGCTGGCGCATTTCCTCGGTATCCTCGGTGATCCACTGCGTGATGCCGTGCACCAGCGCGTGCGCCAGGCGCTTTTCCACCGGCGCTTCGCGCCATTCGAGGTTGGCTTCCTGCTGCTTGCCGCCGGCCTTCAGCGTGCCGGCGAATTCGATCATGCGTTCCGTCGCGTCGGGGCGGCGGTTCAGCACCACGTCCTCGACGCGCTCCTTCAATTCGGCCGGCAGGTCGTCGTACACGCCGACCATGCCCGCGTTGACGATGCCCATCGTCATGCCGGCCTTGATCGCGTGGTACAGGAACACGGTGTGGATCGCTTCGCGCGCCGGGTCGTTGCCGCGGAACGAGAACGAGACGTTCGACACCCCGCCACTGATCTTCGCGTGCGGCAGGTTGTCCTTGATCCAGCGCGTGGCGTTGATGAAGTCCACCGCGTAGTTGTTGTGCTCGTCGATACCGGTGGCGACGGCGAAGATGTTCGGGTCGAAGATGATGTCCTCGGCCGGGAAGCCCACTTTTTCCGTCAGCACCTTGTAGGCGCGCTCGCAGATCTCGATCTTGCGCTCGAAGGTATCGGCCTGGCCCGTTTCGTCGAACGCCATCACAATCACCGCGGCGCCGTAGCGGCGGCACAGGCGCGCCTGGCGGATGAACTCCGCCTCGCCTTCCTTCATCGAGATCGAGTTGACGATGGACTTGCCCTGCACGCATTTCAGGCCGGCTTCGATGACCGACCATTTCGACGAGTCGATCATGATCGGCACGCGCGAGATGTCCGGCTCGGAAGCGATCAGGTTCAGGAAGCGCGTCATCGCCGCCTGCGAATCGAGCATGGCCTCGTCCATGTTGATGTCGATGACCTGGGCGCCGTTCTCCACCTGCTGGCGCGCGACGGACAGCGCTTCGTCGTACTGCTCGTTCAGGATCATGCGCGCGAATGCCTTCGAGCCGGTGACGTTGGTGCGTTCGCCCACGTTGACGAACAGCGAGTCGTCGTCGATCGTGAACGGCTCCAGGCCGGACAGGCGCTGCGCCACGGGAATGCGCGGCAGGGCGCGCGGCGTCATGTCCTTGAGCAGGTCGACGATGGCGGCGATATGGTCCGGCGTGGTGCCGCAGCAGCCGCCGGCCATGTTGATGAAACCGGCATCGGCGAACTCGCGCAGCAGCGCCGACGTATCGGCCGGCAATTCGTCGAAGCCGGTGTCGCTCATCGGATTGGGCAGGCCGGCATTGGGGTAGATGCACACGAACGTATCGGCGATCTGCGACAGCTCTTCGGCGTACGGGCGCATCAGCGCCGCGCCCAGTGCGCAGTTCAGGCCGATGGTCAGCGGCTTTGCGTGGCGCACCGAATTCCAGAAGGCCGGCACGGTCTGGCCGGACAGGATGCGGCCGGACGCATCGGTGACGGTGCCGGAGATCATCAGCGGCAGCCGCTCCTGTTCCGGATGGTCGTCGAAATACTGGTCGATCGCGAACAGGGCCGCCTTGCAGTTCAGCGTATCGAAGATGGTTTCCACCAGCACCACGTCGATACCGCCCTCGACCAGCGCGCCGAGCTGCTCGTAATACGACGTCACCAGCTGGTCGAACGTGACATTGCGGGCAGCAGGATCGTTCACGTCCGGCGAGATCGACGCGGTCTTCGGCGTCGGGCCCAGTGCGCCGGCCACGAAACGCGGCTTGTCCGGCGTGCTGTACTTGTCGACTGCCGCGCGGGCCAGCTTCGCGGCCTGCAGGTTCATCTCGTAGACGAGATGCGCCATGTGGTAATCGTCCTGGGCAATGCCGGTAGCGCCGAACGTGTTGGTTTCAATCAGGTCCGCGCCGGCTGCCAGGTAGCGTTCGTGGATTTCCTGGATGACGTGCGGCTGCGTCAGGTTCAGCAGCTCGTTGTTCCCTTTCACAAACAGCTCGCGCGCGCCGCTGCCGGCCGGTGCCGCGAAGTCCGCGAAGCGTTGGCCGCGGTAGGCCGCTTCATCGAGCTTGTATTGCTGGATGATCGTGCCCATTGCCCCGTCGAGGAACATGATGCGGCGCGACAGGATGTCGCGCAATTGCGCTTCGGTCTGGGAGGCGGGGCGGCTGGCGGGCTGGTTCATGGGTATCGGTCTGGAACGGACAGGGGGTACAGATTATACGGTAAAGCGGCATTCCCACCCGGCCGCGGCCCGGCCGCGCTCCCGCCATGAATTCGGCTGTACCCGCTTGATTGACTGGGGAGCGCCAGATGCGCGGGCGCAGCCGGTATCGGCTGGCAAGGCGTGCGGGAAGGAATGAATACGGCGTCCGGGCAGGTTGCCGCGAACTTGCGCCGGGCAGGCCGGCGCGGCAGGTGGCGGGTGGCGGCCGCAGGCCGCCGGGAACGTCAGCGGCGGACTGCTGCAGTCTTGCGGCGCCGTGCCGCGCCCGTCACCAGCAGCAGGCCGGTGGCCAGCATCGCCCACGTGCCCGGTTCCGGCACCGTCAGCACCGGCGCATCGAGCACGATGCCCTTGCCGATGGCGAACTCGGTCTGGTCGGTCCACAGGTAGGCATTGTAGGACGACGAAAACGGCGTGAAGCTGTAGTCGAATTCCTGGTCGCCAGAAATATAGTAGTGACCGCTGCGGAAAGATCCTTCCGGATCGGAGCCACGCTCCCCGGCGGAAAAGTCGAGCGCGCCACCAAGCTGGTATTGAAAGGCTTCAGTGCCGCACTGGTAGAAATCATTACTGTTTCCAGCGCAGCCGAGATAGTCCATGCCATTCACGAAAAATGACGTTATCTCGTCCTTTTTCACATAGCCGTCGCCATTGATATCGTGACCGGAGAATGACCCCTGCAGCGCGCGGCTCGTGTCGAACACGCCCGTGTTCGCGTCCTGGAACCCGGTGTACGAAAAGGTCCACGTCGTTACTGCATGGGCGCCGCAGCTGGCGGTGATCAAAGTGGCAAAGGCAATTGTCTTAAACATGATTCTTCTCAACAAAGGTGAAGAGGAGTAAACATAGTAACTTGCCGGGCTTTGCGGGGAAACAATTTATCGTCGGCTTTTGTGCCGAAACAACGCAATAATTTATCCAGCTGCCATCTGAATTATTAATTTCAATCTATTGGTATAAAAAGATAGTAGACAATCTTTTATAAATTATGGCAAACAGGAAATTATTATTATTAATTCGAAATCTTCATTGAGGATTATCAAGCGCCGGGAAAACTGCTGGGAATATGTTGAAACGCGGCGGCCTCGCGCTGTTCTTTTTCCGGGCGGTGCGGCAGGCATGCCGTCCCGCCCGGGACGGTTCATTCGAAGCGCAGGCCGTCGAGCGAGAAGCCCTTGATGAACTCCGCGGCCGGCAGGCGTTTGCCGCCCGGCTTCTGCAAATGCGTCAGGCGCAGTGCGCCACTGCCGCAGGCCACCACGATGCCATGTTCGGCGTCGGCTGCCAGCACCTGGCCGGCCGGGGCCGTGCTGTCCGCATCCAGCAACTCCGCGCCCCACAGCTTGATGACAATACCGTTCACGATCGCGTGGGCACCGGGAAACGGATTGAAGGCGCGGATCTTGCGGCCGATGTCGCGCGCGGGCAGGCTGAAGTCCAGCGCGGCTTCTTCCTTGGCGATCTTGGCGGCATAGGTGACGCCCGCTTCCGGCTGCGGCACCGCTTCGATCACGCCGTGCTCCATCTTGCGCAGCACCTTGACCACCATGTCGGCACCCAGGGCCGCCAGGCGATCGTGCAGCGTGGCCGTCGTGTCCTGCGGACCGATCGGCGTGCGTTCGATCAGCAGCATCGGGCCGGTATCGAGCCCTTCTTCCATCTGCATGATGGTCACGCCGGTTTCATGGTCGCCCGCTTCGATCGCGCGATGGATCGGCGCGGCGCCACGCCAGCGGGGCAGCAGCGACCCGTGGATATTGATGCAGGGCCTGATGTCGAGCGTGCTGCGCGGCAGGATCAGCCCGTAGGCCGCCACCACCATCGCGTCGTAATCGGTGCCGAGCAGGAGTTCGTGCGCCTGTTTTGCTTCCAGCGCGCGCTGCGGATCCTTGGCATCCATCCGCAGCGACAGCGGTTGCGCCACCGGAATGCCATGGGCCACCGCGTACTGCTTGACGGCAGACGGTTGCAGCTGGAGGCCGCGGCCGGCGGGGCGGTCAGGCTGCGTCAGCACCAGCGGGATCTCGAACCCCGCGGCGTGGATGGCCCGCAGCGCCACGGCTGCAAACTCGGGAGTACCGGCAAAAACGACCTTCATCGGGCGCCCGGTCAGCGGCGGTCGGCGGTGCGCAGCTGGCGTCCGCGTTCCATGCCGCGTTCTTCCTTCTGCAGCTTGGTCTTGATGCGGTTGCGCTTCAGCGGCGACAGGTACTCGACAAACACCTTGCCCATCAGGTGATCCATTTCATGCTGGATGCACACGGCCAGCAAGCCATCCGCATCCATCTCGAAGAACTCGCCTTTTTCGTTCTGGGCCCGCACCTTCACCCTGGCAGGGCGCTCGACATCGTCGTAGATGCCGGGTACCGACAGGCAGCCTTCGTCGTAGACCTGCTTCTCGTCGCTGGCCCACAATATTTCCGGATTGATGAAGACCGTCAACTGGTCCTTGGTTTCGCTGATGTCGATGACGACCACGCGCTCGTGTACATCGACCTGCGTGGCGGCCAGGCCGATGCCGGGCGCGTCGTACATCGTCTCGGCCATGTCGGCAACGAGGCGCGCGATGCGCTCGTCGAACACGGTGACGGGCTTGGCGACCTTGGACAGGCGCGGGTCGGGATAGCGGAGGATGTTCAGTTTCGACATGGGTAATCTGGTATGAAGGCTGGAGCGGGATGCAAAAAAATGGATGCGAAACGCGGGATACTGAATGACAACGCAGTGAATGACAACGCAGGCTTCAGTATAAATTCAGTGGGAAAAACGATCAAAAAAGCCTGACGATCAAAAAGCCTGACGATCAAAAAAGCCTGCGGTACCGGCGTCGTCGATTCTTCATGACTCGGCTTGGTAACAAGGCAACGCCAACAAGCGAACCAAGCAGCGCGAACGAGCAACGCTAACAAGCAACGCCAACAAAGCAACGCCTGAACCATGCCACCACGCATTGCAGCGTCGTTCGGCTTGTCAGGTCAGGGTAAGTTGGGCAGAATGATTCTGTTCGGCAACTTCTTCGGGCGCTTTGCTTTCTCCCATGGTGACTTCGTCAAGCAGGATGGAAGAACGATATGAGAAAACAAAGGCTTCGAAGAAACAATGACCGGGCATTTTCTGGTGCCGAATCAACGGACATATTCAATGAAAAATTTTAGCACAGTCGGGGCGTGCCTGTTGGTCGCCGCGGCGTTTTGCGGATCCGCCGCCATGGCCGTCGCGGCACCGCAAACCGGCTGCGAATTCCGGGCGGACGCGCCGGACCAGCATACCGTTATCAAAGGCGACACCCTGTGGGACATCGCCGGGACATTCCTGCGCAAACCGTGGTGCTGGCCGCAGGTATGGGGCATGAACCGCGCCGAGATTGCCGATCCTCACTGGATCTATCCCGGCCAGGTGATCTGGTTCGATCGCGCCGCGGGGCGCCTGCGGCTGGGTAACAAGCTGGGCGGTAATGAGCCGGGATTGACGAAGCTGTCGCCACGGGCACGCACCGAAGGCCTGGGCAAGGATGCCATTCCAGCCATTCCGCCCGGGGTGATCGAACCGTTCCTGGCGCAGCCGCTGATCGTCGAGGAGGACGAGCTGAAGGATGCGCCACGTATCGTGGCCACCGCGGGCAACCGGGTCTTCCTGGGCAAGGATGACAAGGCCTACGTGCGCGGCAACCTGAAGGGTGCCACGTCATTCCAGGTATTCCGTCCCGGCAAGGCACTGACCGATCCCGTCACCAGGGCGGTGATAGGACAGGAAGCGCATTACCTCGGCACGCTGGCATTGCAGAAAGAAGCGGGGCCCGGCGCGGACGTGCACACGTTCATCGTCACCGGAGCCAGGGAGGAGATGGGGGTGGGCGACCAGCTGATGCGTACCGAACCGGTGCCGATGCAAAGCTATGTGCCGCACCCGCCGGCGCAGCCGGTGGAGGCGCGCGTGCTGGCCATCTACGACGGCGTGGCGCATGCGGGCCAGAACCACGTGGTCTCGATCAATCGCGGAAAGCTTGATGGGCTCGACGTCGGCGCCACCCTCCAGTTGTACCATGTCGGGCAGACGGTAACCGACAAGTCGGCCAGCAAAGGCTGGCACAATCTCGGCAATCCGCAGGTCAGGCTGCCGGACGAACAGGTCGGCACCCTGTTTATCTTCCGCGTGTTCAAGCGCATTTCCTATGGCCTGATCATGCAGGCGACCGAACCGGTAGTGGTGGGCGACGTCGCCAGAACGCCGGAGTGACCCCGCCGTGCAAGACACGGAATCCCTCTTTACGCATGACGCCGCACCGGCCCCCGGCAGCAGCGTGCAGTGCACCGATGCTGGTACTGCTCCCGGTGCCGCGCCTGGTGCCACGCTTGGTACCGCGCTTGGTGTCGCGCTTGATGTCGATCAGCTGCTGGCCTGGCTGCGCCTGGCAATGTTGCCGGGCCTGCCGCGCCACGCGGCCGCGCGGTTGATACACGCGCACGGCACGGCGCCCGCCGTGATCGAAGCGGCGCGCGAACAGCGTCTCGCCGACGTCGGTGTCGACTTGCCGATCGTGGCCATCGCCGCGCCGTTCGCGCCGCGCGCACGCGCGGTTGCCGAAGCCACGCTGCACTGGGCCGGCCAGCCAGGCAATCACCTGCTGACGCTGAACGACGCAGCCTATCCGCCGCAACTGAAAGAGATTGCCGATCCGCCAGTACTGCTGCATGTCCAGGGCAATCTCGCGCTGCTGTATGGCAAGGCGATCGGCATCGTCGGCAGCCGCACCGCCACGCAGCAGGGCAAGGCCAACGCCGGCAACTTCGCGCGTGCCTTGTCGGAAGCCGGCTTCACGATCGTATCGGGCCTTGCGCTCGGCATCGACGCCGCCGCGCACCTTGGCGGCATGGCAGGCCCGGGCTCGACCGTGGCGGTGGTCGGCACCGGCATCGACGTGGTCTATCCGGTATCGAATGCCGCCCTCGATGCGCGTGTTCGCGAAGCCGGTTGCATTCTCAGCGAATTCGCGTTGGGCACGCCTGCACGCAAGCAGAATTTCCCGATCCGCAACCGCATCATCAGCGGCTTGTCGCGTGGCGTGCTGGTGGTCGAGGCGGCGGAGCAATCGGGCTCGCTGATCACCGCGCGCCTTGCCAACGAACAGGGCCGCGATGTGTTCGCGATTCCCGGTTCGATCCATTCGGCGCTGGCGAAAGGCTGTCACAAGCTGATACGCGATGGCGCCCGGCTGGTCGAGACCGCACACGATATCCTGGAAGCATTCGGTATCGGCAATGCGTACTGCGCGGAAGCGATGTTCGACGAATTGACGCACGCGGCCGATGTGTTGTTAACGGCATTGTCGTACGATCCAGTGGGCGCCGATGAACTGGCGGCAAGGCTGAAACTGGATCCGGCTGACACACAGGCAAGTTTGCTTGCACTAGAGTTAGCAGGTGTTGTGGAACGGCTGCCTGGTGGTGTTTTTCAGCGACTCAAAAGGTGAAAAGCAAGGGTGCGGGTCTTGTGCCGCGTCGATTTATGCTGATAGAGTAGCGCCATGTTCGACATCCTTGTTTATCTCTACGAGACCTATTATCGCCCCGACGCATGCCCCGAACCGGCCGCGTTGGCGAAGAAGTTGTCCGCTGTCGGTTTCGACGACGTGGAGATTTCCGAGGCGCTGGTCTGGCTCAACGACCTGACCGAGATGGCCGGTGAAATGGCGGGTGTCGAATCGGCATCGACGGCGGCATCGACCGGCACGCGGTTCTATGTCGAGGAAGAACAGGATGTCCTGGGCACGCAAGCCATCGGCTTCATCGCCTTCCTGGAAAGCGCGCGCGTACTGTCGCCGCTGCAACGCGAGATCGTCATCGAACGCGCGCTGGCGCTCGAGGAATCGCCCGTCAACCTGGGCAAGCTGAAGATCATCGTACTGATGCTCCTGTGGAGCCAGGGCAAGGAGCCGGACGCGCTGATGTTCGACGACCTGTTCGGGTCGGACGAAGAACAGGCGCCGCGCCTGCTGCACTGAACCGCCTGCACTGAACCGCCTGCACTGAACCGCCTTCGCTGAACCTTCCACCGGCGCGAGCCGTCTCATTCATTGACCGGATGCGTGATGCACTGCCCGACGCAGTTGCAGGCGCCATGCCGACGCAGTGTTCGAAGCGGTGCCCGGCGTAGTGCCTGAATTGCGTCGTCCACGCAATCCCGTCTTCTCGGGCTCATCACTAATAAAGAAGTATCGGGACGTATCCTCGCCGGCCACTTTGCGGCCGGATTGCATTGGTGTGCATGCTTGCGGTTTTGCCGCCTGCGCGATTATGATTGGCCCCTTGACAATAATGCCCGGGGCGAAAAATCCGGCACGAAGCGCGATGCCCATGTATCATGCGCCTGCCATACCCCCGGAGGCCGGCCGACGCGCCGCGCGCGACGCTGGCCCCCGCAGCAACCGAGCATAAGCAAACCGAGAACAACAATCATGAGCAAAACCCTCATCATCGCCGAGAAGCCTTCTGTCGCGAACGATATCGCGAAGTCGCTTGGCGGCTTCACCAAGCACGATGAGTATTTCGAGTCCGAAGAATACGTGCTGTCGTCCGCCGTGGGCCACCTGCTGGAAATCGCGGTGCCGGAGGAGTACGACGTCAAGCGCGGCAAATGGAGCTTCGCGCACCTGCCGATGATCCCGCCGTACTTCGCGCTGAACCCGATCGCCAAGACGGAAAGCCGCCTCAAGGTTCTGAACAAACTGATCAAGCGGAAAGACGTCACGGCCCTGATCAACGCATGCGACGCGGGCCGCGAAGGTGAACTGATCTTCCGCCTGATCGCGCAGAACGCCAAGGCCAAGCAGCCGGTCAAGCGCCTGTGGCTGCAGTCGATGACGCCGAACGCGATCCGCGACGGCTTCGCGCACCTGCGCAGCGATGACGAAATGCTGCCGCTGGCCGACGCGGCACGCTGCCGCTCCGAAGCCGACTGGCTGATCGGCATCAACGGCACCCGCGCGATGACGGCCTTCAATTCGAAAGAGGGCGGCTTCTACCTGACCACCGTGGGCCGCGTGCAGACGCCGACGCTGTCGATCGTCGTCGAGCGCGACGAGAAGATCAAGAAGTTCGTGCCACGCGATTACTGGGAAGTGCGCGCCGAATTCGTCTGCGCCGCCGGCGTGTATGAAGGCCGCTGGCTCGACACGGGCTTCAAGAAGGACGAGAACGATCCCGAGAAGCGCGCCGAGCGCCTGTGGAGCAAGGCGGCCGCCGATTCGATCGCACTGGCGTGCAAGGGCAAGCCCGGCATCGTCAGCGAGGAATCGAAGCCGACCACGTCGATGGCCCCCGCGCTGTTCGACCTGACCAGCCTGCAGCGCGAGGCCAACGGCCGCTTCGGCTTCTCGGCCAAGAACACGCTGGGCCTGGCACAGGCGCTGTACGAGAAGCACAAGGTGCTGACGTATCCGCGTACCGATTCGCGCCACCTGCCGGAAGACTACCTGCCCACCGTGAAATCCACGCTGGAAGTGGTCAAGCAGAACCCGAACTACCACCAGTTCGCCAAGCAGATCCTGGACAAGGGCTGGGTCAAGCCGAACAAGCGCATCTTCGACAACACGAAGATCTCGGACCACTTCGCGATCATCCCGACCGGCATCGCGCCGAAGGGTTTGTCGGAACCGGAACAAAAGCTGTACGACCTCGTCACGCGCCGCTTCATGGCAGTGTTCTTCCCGGCAGCCGAATTCCAGGTAACCACGCGCTTCACCGAAGTGTCGGGCCACCAGTTCAAGACCGAGGGCAAGGTCATGACGAACCCCGGCTGGCTGGCCGTGTACGGCAAGGACACCACCGACGACAAGGAAGGTGGCGGCAACCTGGTGCCGGTGGCGAAGGGCGAGAAGGTACAAACCGACAAGGTGAATGCGAACGGCCTCGTGACGAAGCCGCCCGCGCGCTACACGGAAGCGACGTTGCTCTCCGCGATGGAAGGCGCCGGCAAGCTGGTCGACTCGGACGAATTGCGCGATGCGATGGCCGGCAAGGGCCTCGGCACGCCGGCCACGCGCGCGGCGATCATCGAGGGCCTGCTGACGGAAAAATACCTGATCCGCGAAGGCCGCGAATTGATGTCCACGGCCAAGGCATCGCAGCTGATGACGCTGCTGCGCGGCCTGGGTGTCAGCGAACTGACCGCGCCGGAACTCACCGGCGAGTGGGAATACAAGCTGTCGCAGATGGAAAAGGGCCGTATCTCGCGCGAAGAGTTCATGCGCGAGATCGCGCAGATGACGCAGATTATCGTCAAGCGCGCCAAGGAATACGACAACGACACGATCCCCGGCGAATATGCGACGCTGCAAACGCCCTGCCCGAACTGCAGCAGCGTGGTCAAGGAAAACTACCGCCGCTTCGCCTGCACGAAGTGCGAATTCTCGATGACGAAAACACCGGGCAGCCGGCAGTTCGAAATCGCCGAAGTGGAAGAGCTGCTGAAGAACCGCACCATCGGTCCGCTGCAGGGCTTCCGCTCGAAGATGGGCCGGCCGTTCGCGGCGATCCTGCGCATCGCACGCGACGAGGACATCAACAACTACAAGCTTGAATTCGACTTCGGCCAGAACGACGAGGAAGGCGAAGATGGCGAAGGGGTGGACTTCTCCGGCCAGACGCCGCTGGGCCCGTGCCCGAAGTGCAATGGCGGCGTGTACGAAATGGGCCTGGCCTATGTGTGCGAACACAGCATGGCAAAGCCGAAGACGTGCGACTTCCGCAGCGGCCGCATCATCCTGCAGCAGGAAATCCTGCCGGAACAGATGGCCAAGCTGCTGAACGACGGCAAGACCGACCTGCTGCCGGGCTTTATCTCGCAGCGCACGCGCCGGCCGTTCAAGGCGTTCCTGGTACGCGGCAAGGATGGCAAGATCAGCTTTGAATTCGAGCCGCGCAAGGAAAAGCCGGGTGCGAAGCCCAAGGCGGCACCGGAAGGCGCGGAAACGCAGGACGGCGAGGCCGCACCGACGAAGAAGCCGGCGGCGAAGAAAGCCGCGGCGACGAAGACTGCCACGGCTAAATCCGCCACGAAGACCACGGCGGCGAAAAAAGCACCGGCCAGGAAGGCGGCGGCGAAGAAAGCCGTGACGACAGAGTAAAACGCACTGCCGAAACGAGAAACGGGGCCACATGTGGCCCCGTTTTGCTTTGCGGCGTGCGGTACTGGCCGTCTCCAGCCAGCATCCACGTCGGCTACCGGCATCAATCCTTCAGATCGGCCGGAACCTTGCCGCCGTTGGCGGCCAGCTTGTTCATCACCTGCCGGTGCAGCCACACGTTCATCGTGGCCGAATCGCCGGTGTCGCCCGTGTAGTTCAACTCCTGTGCAAGTTCCTTGCGCGCCTGCAGGCTGCTATCCAGGTCCAGCAGTTTCAGCAGGTCGACGATCGAGGTACGCCAGTTCAGCTGCTGGCCGGCCTGCTGCGCCTTGCCGTTCAGGATCGCTTCCACGTCCACTTCCGACAATGCTGCCGGCTGTGCCGGTGCGGCCGGAGACTGCGCCGCGGTCGCGGTGGCCGGCGAAGCCGGTGCTGCCTGTGGCTTGGCGGCGGGGGCCGCGGCAGGAGCCGGTGCCGGTGCCGTTTTCTGCTGTGCCACGGCCGGGTGCGACGACGGGAAGATCTTGTGGAAAATATTGCTGAGGATACCCATGTGATGCCTCCATGAAAGTAGGACGAGTGCGAGTGGAACGATTGCAAGAGGCCCTGTTGCAAGAGGCTCGCTTGCACGGTGGCCCGATGGCGGGTGGATCAGTTGCGGTTGGCCTGGGCGATCTTGCCGAGCACGATCGCCAGCGCGGCGCCACCCAGTGCCTGCACCAGTTGCGGGTGCTCGGCATAGAAGTCGCCGATGCGGTCGACGATGCCGGGGTTGTGCTGCTCGGCCGTGGTGGCGATTTCCTCCACCTGCTGCGGCGTGATCTTTTCCGCCTGTTCAGGCGTCACCTGGGGCTGGCCGTTCTGGCCGAACAGGTTGCCCACGCCGCCAGCCAGCGCCGCGAGCATGGCCGGGCTGACGTTGCCGAGCAACTGGTTCAGCATGCCGGCGCGCTGTTGCGGATCGCTGCGGCCGAACAGCTGGCTGACCATCTGCGCGAACGGCGGGGTCTGGTCGGAACGAAGCGCTTCCGTGACACCTTGGGCCATTGCGCCACGCGGCGCCTGCTGTGCCGCTTGTGGAAAGTCCTGTTCCGCGCGGGCAGGGTCGATAGCCCCGCCGATATATTGCTGTAACAGATTACCGAGATCGAATGCCATTGCCGTCTCCTGTGTGAAGGACAGCCGCCAGCATAGCGGCGATGGCGGCGCGGGTCTGTTCGCGGCTTAACCGTATCTGGCTCACCGTATCTGGCTCACCGTATCTGGCTCACCATTTCGGCTGCGGTATCGCCGGCGCTGCCTTTCATCCCGTCACTCCGGCGCGACCATTTCCACGGCAATCATGTTGTCGTCCGGCTTGCGATCGATCAGCTTGTTGTCCGGATCGATGCCGGCACGGTCCGGGCGGCCGGCGACCACCAGCGTCACGGTGGTTTCGCGGCGGTCGATCAGGCGCCGTTCGCGCAGCAGCGGCTTGCCATCCTTGTCGTCGATGCCGATGTCGATCGGTTCGGCCAGCCGGGTCTCCTTTTCCGCGCCCAGTTCGTCCGCGCGCAGCTTCGCCGCATGCATCGTCAGCCGCACCTCGTAGCGGCCGTCGCTGCGGCGCGACGCCGTGGCCGACAGCGCCCGGTTGTCGTACAGGACGATCGCATTGAACAGGTCGTCGATCAGGTAGGCGTGGGCCGGCGGCACCACGGCGCGCAACCCGTCCACCAGCGCCGTCACGCTGGGGTAGGGATCGCCGCGGTAGGCATACTGCTTCAGCAGGCCGCGCAGCACGGCGTTGACGCGCTCCTCGCCGATCACGTCCTGCAGCTGGTACATCGCCAGGCTGCCCTTGCGGTAGTGGATATAGTCCTGGTCCTCGTTGTCCGCCAGCGGCAGCTCCTTCTTGTTTTCCATGGCACGGCCATGCAGGTACATGTCCAGGTCGTAGCGCAGGAAGCGGCGCATGCGGCTTGGGCCGAACGTGCGCTTCATGACCATCAGCGCCGAATACTCCGACAGCGTTTCGGACAGTACCGTGGCGCCACGCGTGTTGCCGCCCACCAGCTGGTGCCCCCACCACTGGTGGGCTAGTTCGTGCGCCGTCACGTAGTAAGGATAGTCGATGTCCTTCGGGTCGTCGTCGTCGACTTCGGCGATGAAGCCCATGCCTTCCGAGAACGGAATCGTGTTCGGATAGGACTGCGCATACGACCGGTAGCGGGGGAATTCGACGATACGCAGGATCTTGTGCTGGTAAGGTCCGAAGTTGCGCGTGTAGTAGTCGAGCGCATCCTTCACGCCTTTCGTCATCCGGTCCAGGTTGAACTCGTGGCCGGGATGGTAGTAGATCTCGATGCCCACGTCCTGCCACCAGTCATGCTTGACCACGTAGCGGGCCGACTGGAACGAATAGAAGTTCAGGATCGGCTTGTCCATCCGGTAGTGGAACCAGCGGCGGCCATCCTTCGTCCATTCCTTTTCCAGCGTACCGGGGGCGATCGCCGTCTGGTCCGCATCCGTGCCGATCACGGCGTCGAAGGTGACCCAGTCCGCATCGCTGCCCAGCATGTTGTCGGCCAGGCCCTTCGGATCGTCGCGCGGCAGCGCCCGGTCCTGCGCCGGCAGGTCGTGCCGCTTGCGGTCGCGCGGGTCGGCCAGTTCGCGGTCGCGCTGGTAGCCGATGTGCGGCAGGATCGTATTGTTGAAGAAGGTGCCGTTGGCCAGCACCGGCGTATCCTTGCCGAGGCCGAAGAAGCCATGCGGCGCCCAGGACATCTCGAAATCCAGCGCCAGCGTGGCGCCTGGGGCCAGCGGCTGCGCCAGCGCATGGCGATAGAAACCCAGTTCCCGGTCCGCCAGCGTGATTCGGCTGGCGGTACCGAACGCCAGCGAACGCATCTCGGCCTGCGGGTCGGTACTGACATGGACCGCGGTGATCGGCGTGCTGCCGCGGTTGGCCAGCAGGTAGCGGCCCCTGACCAGCAGCTTGCGTTCGGCCGGCATGATCTCCATGCGCAGCTTCACCTCGGTGATGCGCGGCTGCGCCAGGCTGGCCGTGGCCTTGTACCGGCGCTCATAGTCCGCGCGGTCGGCATCGCGCCGGAATGGCGACTGGAACTCGTTGGCCATGTTCAGGTTGTAGTACAGGACCGCGCCGGTCGCCGCCATCACGGCCAGGCCGATGCCGAAGCCGGCCAGCACCGGCAGGGTCAGCGCGCGGCGCGCCAGTTGCAGCCTGGTCTTCCATTCGTCATTGGCGCCGCGCGGCCAGAACACGCGCGTGGCCACGGCCAGCATCAGCGCCGCGCCGGCCCAGTACAGGTGATACCAGTGCTCGCGCACCAGGTAATGCCCGAAGCCGTTCATGTCCGAATAGCGCATCGCCGGCGTCCACGCATACAGCACCATCGGATGGTCGTAGCCCGCAGTGGGCATCACGATCGTGGCCACGTAGTACAGGATCATCACGAAGAACGCCACGTACTTGTGGCCGATCAGCACCTGCATCGCGATCGCCAGTACCGCCAGCAGCGCATAGAACGGCAACTGCACCGCGTACAGGTTTTGCAGGTACTGCATCGGTTCAAGGTGGAAGTAGCCGTGGAACACCTGCACCGACATGCCGCATGCCATGACCAGCAACAGCAGCAGCGCCTGCAGCGCGACCAGTGCGATGAGCTTCGATGCCATCGGCAGCCAGCCCGGAACCGGCAGCGCATCGAGCATCAGCGCCATGCGGTGCTCGCGTTCGCGCCAGACCATCTCGCCCGCGTAGAACGTGGTCACCACCAGCATCACCAGCGAGAATGCCTGCGACATCGTTTCGACCACCATGTACGTGACCGGGTAGGTGGAGGTGCCCCACATCGATCCCAGTTTCAGCGTGCTGGCATACATCAGCAGCACGCCGGCCAGCACGAGCACGAAGAAGTACACGTTCTTCATCGTTTCGCGCAGGTTCAGCCAGCTGAACTGGAACAGCAGCAGCGTCAGGCTGCGCGACCTGAAATCCGGCGTTTCGGCGGTGCGGGCCGCGGTGGTGCTGATCCGCAGCGGCACGTCGCCTTCGCCGCGCGCCGCGCCATGATTGTCGACGTTGCCGACGAAATGGAAGCGCCAGTAGCCGAGCAGCAGCGCCACCAGCGCGAACGAACACCAGATCGCGCGGTTCAGCAGGTACACGCCTTCGGGCAGCACCAGCCGCGTACTGCGTTCGGCCACCGGCCAGTATTCGGTCAGGCGCAGCAGTGCGGCGGTGCCGAACGGATCGATCAGCGCGGCCAGCATCTTGTAGTCCAGGTCGCGCGCCAGGCCGGGCGCCACGATGTACCCGATCAGCATGACCACGCTGCTGATGTACACCGGCAGCATGCGCCGCGTCAGCGCCGCCAGCACGAAGAAGATGGCACCGAAGATGAACAGATTCGGCAGCAGGATCAGGACGTAGGGCAGCAGGTAGGCCTCGGGCACGAAGGGGCCGAGCCGCTCCGGGTCCATGCCCGGCAGCCAGCTGCCCAGCAGGATGCCCAGCAGGATGCTGGAAAAGATCACCGCCAGCACCAGCCAGGAGCCGAGGAAGCGGCCGAACATGTACGCATACTTCCTGATCGGCGCCGAGAAGAAGAAGTGGTGCATGTCGTATTCGAAATCCTGCTGCACTGCCCGGCCCATCACGGCGGCCACCACGATCACGCCCAGGCAGCCCAGCGCGCTGGTGGTCAGCATGATCGAGCGCGGCCCGTTGATCAGCACCTTGCCGCCGAACGTCACGGTGAAGTCCTTGAACACGCCGCCGGCGCCGGCCATCCACAGCATCGCCAGTGCCAGGAACATCACGAAGTACACCCACGTCGACAGCAGCCGCATGCGCTGCTTCGCTTCGAAAAGCGCGATTTCCAGCATGGCGCCCTTTCAGTCGCACGCGTCGGCCGCATGGCGGCCGGCGATGGTGGCGAAGTAGACGTCTTCCAGGTCGCCGATGGCTTCCTCGAAGCCATCGCCCGGGTCGTCGTCGCTGTAGGCATGGATCAGCGTGCGGCCGGACAGCAGCCGCGTGGAGATGATCGTGTGGCGCTGCTGGAAGTAGGCCAGTTCGCGCTTGTCGATGAAACGCGCCCAGATCTTGCAGCTGATGTCGTCGATCAGCCCCTGCGTGGCGCCGGTGAGCAGCAACTGACCCTTGTTGATGATGGCCATGTTCGAGCACAGGTCGGCCACGTCGCTGACGATGTGCGTGGAGAGGATCACGGTGCGCTCGTCGCCGATGTCGGACAGCAGGTTGTGGAAGCGCACCCGTTCCTGTGGGTCGAGGCCGGCGGTCGGCTCGTCGACGATGATCAGCCTGGGGTCGCCCAGCAGGGCCTGGGCGATGCCGAAGCGCTGGCGCATCCCGCTGCTGAAAGTGCCCAGCCGCTGGTTGCGCACGTCGAACAGGTTGGTCTGCTGCAGCAGGCCGTCGACCACTTCGCGCCGGCGCGCGCGCTGCGACAGGCCCTTCAGCACGGCGAAGTGGTCCAGCAATTCGTAGGCGGTGACTTTCGGGTACAGGCCGAAATCCTGGGGCAGGTAGCCGAGCAGGCGGCGCACTTCATCCTTTTCGTCGAGCACGTCGAGGTCGCCGAAGAACACCGAGCCGGTATCGCATTCCTGCAGCGTGGCGAGGATGCGCATCAGCGTCGACTTGCCGGCGCCGTTCGGCCCCAGCAGGCCGAACATGCCGCCGGGGATGTCCAGCGTGATGTTGTCCAGTGCCACCACGCCGTTCGCGTAGGTCTTCGACAGGTTCCGGATGCGTAGTTCCATGCTTACTCCTGGGTTGTGCGGCGCAGCATGGCGCCGTCGCTGCCATCCGTTCCTCTTTACGGCATTGTATTGAATCGTCGACATAAGGGTTGCCGCCTTGCGACAGCCCGCGCAATCGGGGCGCCAGAGTGCACGAATACGTGCCTGGCAGGTACCGCCAACTTACTGCCGAGCTGAAAGGTGGCAAAGGGTAGCAAGGGTAACCGTTGGTGACAAGGCGCAAAAACGTTCCGGGCCAGCCATGGGCTTGTTATATAGTTGCGCCATGAGTCACGAGAACAGCAAACTCGATAGCGCACTGCAGGAACAGATCCTGACAGTCACGCGTTGCGGCCTCTCCGCGGGCGAAGCCACGGACTTCTTCCGGCTGGCGCTCGGCCTGTGCTACCTGGCGACCCTGATGACGAAGGAAACGCTGGACTTCAAGAAGCTGGACAAGGCCTTCAACCGTTTCATCTACCGTTCGATCGGCCCGGGCCACAGCATCACCAGCATCCTGCAATGGATGAGCGGGGAGGGCGTGGTCGCCGTGCTCGATTCGAAGCGGTTCACGCGGGCATTCGGCGACTACCTGCCGCACGTGCCGGTGGAGTCGATCCCGTTCCTGCTGGGCCTGAACCTGGGCGTGGCGAAGGATTTTTCCGGGCTCGACGTGCGCGGTCCGGTGGCCGACTGGATCGAGCGCCAGCGCATCTTGCGAGAAGGCGAATAACGCCTTCGAGCGGGCACCGATTCCATCTTTCGCCCACGAGAAGGCGAATAACGCCTTCGAGCGGGCACCGATTCCATTCTTCGCCCACGGGAAGGCGAATAACGCCTTCGAGCGGGCACCGATTCCATCTTTCGCCCACGGGAAGGCGAATAACGCCTTCGAGCGGGCACCGATTCCATTCTTCGCCCATGTGAAGGCGAATGAAGGCGGCTGGGACGATTTGTCCGGCCCATCGTGCGGCATCCGCGACGGACCGGCCCTTATAATCGTGCTTGTTCGAACAAGATGGATCGCCCGCCATGAGCTCCAAATTCCATTTCCACACGCCCCTCGACCGCTTCATCTGCAGCACCGACAAGGCGCTGCGCGTGCTGGCCGGCGTGTCCTCCGCTTCGCGCCCGACCCCGGCCGCGCACGTGGACGACGCCACGCTGACCGACGAGGAGCGCAAGCACAGCGCCGGCCTGATCCGCGTCGACCACGTGGGTGAGGTGATGGCGCAGGCGCTGTACAACTCGCAGGCCCGCTTTGCCAAGAGCGATGCGCTGCGCGAGAAATTCGAGGAAGCGAGCCGCGAGGAAGAAGACCACCTGGCCTGGACAGCCCAGCGCCTGAAGGAATTGAATTCGCAGACCAGCGTGCTGGCGCCGCTGTTCTATGCCGGCGCCTACGCGCTGGGCACCGTGGCCGCCAGGATGGGCGACCCGCACAGCCTCGGCTTCGTGGTCGAGACCGAGCGGCAGGTCGAGAAGCACCTGGAAAACCACCTGGCGAGCCTGCCCGCCAACGATGCCAAGTCGCGCGCCATCGTCGAGCAGATGCGTGTCGACGAGATCGCGCACGGCAAGGCCGCGCAGGAAATGGGTGCCGCCCAGACCCCGTTGCCGGTGCGCGTGGCGATGACGGCGATGTCGAAACTGATGACGGGGACGACGTACCACATCTGATCGGTATTGCCCCACGCGGTATTGCCGAAAGCTAACATGCGCTGACTCCGTCGCTTGCCATCGTATAGTGTGGTCAAAATGATCACGGAGAAACATCATGAAATGGGAAGGCAACCGGGAAAGCGATAACGTGGAGGACCGCCGCGGCGGCGGTGGCGGTGGCGGCGGAGGATTCGGCTTTGGCGGCGGCTCGCTGTCGATCGGCGGCGTGGTCATCGCGCTGATCCTCTCCTTTGTGTTCGGCATCAATCCGCTCACGCTGCTGGGCATGGCGGACGGCGGCGCGCCGCAGCAGTCGGCCGGCCAGCAGGCGGCCGGGCCGACGGCAACCGCCAACGATCCCGAAACCCGCTTCATGAAGACGGTGCTGGCCGATACCGAGGATACCTGGGGCGCGCTGTTCAGCGCCCAGGGCGCGCAATACCAGCCGCCCAAGCTGGTGCTGTTCACCGGCCGCACCTCTACCGCGTGCGGTACCGGCCAGTCGTCCACCGGCCCGTTCTACTGCCCGGCCGACCGCAAGGTGTACATCGATCTCGCTTTCTACCGCCTGATGAAGGAGCGCTTCCACGTTTCCGGCGAATTCGCGCAGGCCTACGTGATCGCCCACGAAGTGGGGCACCACGTGCAGCACCTGCTGGGCGTATCGGACCAAGTGCACCAGGCGCAACAAAACACCAATGAGACGGAAGGGAACGCGCTGTCGGTGCGGCTGGAACTGCAGGCCGACTGCTTTGCCGGCGTATGGGCCTTCCATGCGAACAGGTCGCGGCAGATCCTGGAGCAGGGCGATGTGGAAGCGGCGCTGTCGGCCGCCACCGCGATCGGCGACGACGCACTGCAGCGCCAGGCGCAGGGCTACGTGGTACCCGATTCGTTCACGCACGGCACCTCGGCGCAGCGCACGCGCTGGTTCCGCACCGGCCTGGAGTCGGGCGACGTGGCGCAGTGCGATACCTTCAAGGCGCGGCAGCTGTAGTGCCGCTCAGGTTCAAGGCGCGGCGGCTGTAGTGCCGCTCAGGTTCAAGGCGCGGCGGCTGTACTGCCGCCCGGCCTCGCGGCGCGGTAGCGCCGATGCCGGCTTACGCTTCGACGATCTCGAACGAGTGCGTGATCTCGGCCGTCTTCGCCAGCATGATGCTGGCCGAGCAGTACTTGTCGTGCGACAGGTTGACGGCCCGTTCCACGGCTTCCGGCTTCAGGTCCTTGCCGGTGACGACGAAGTGAAAGTTAATCTTCGTGAAGACCTTCGGGTCGGTATCGGCACGTTCGGCCTGCAGCGTCACGTCGCAGCCCCGCACGTCGGCGCGGCCGCGCTTCAGGATCAGGACCACGTCGTAGGCCGTGCAGCCGCCGGTGCCCAGCAATACCATTTCCATCGGCCGCGGCGCCAGGTTATGGCCGCCGCCCTCCGGCGCGCCATCCATCACGACCATGTGGCCCGATCCCGTCTGCGCGCGAAAACTCATGCCCGACGGGCCGTTCCAGCTGACTTTGACTTCCATTTCGATCTCCGATTAATGATCGCGCCATTGTAAAGCAGGGCGGCGCGGGCTGCCGGCGCTGCCGCTCCACAGACGCTCTTTCAGACGCCCATCAAGTAGCGCTCGCTCTTCATCCGCCACGTGGTGAAGCCGACGCACAGCAGCGCGAGCAGCAGGCTGCTGCCGAACGTCAGCAGGAACGGCAGCGGGCCCACGGCCTGGCCCTTGGCCAGTTCGCTCAGCAGGGTCTGGTGCGCCAGCAGCGGCACCAGGTACATCCACGTTTGCGTCGCCAGGTCCATCATCGGCACCACGATCACCGGGATCATCGGCACGAGCATGGCGAAGCTGGCCGTGGTCTGCGCTTCCTTGAACGTTTTCGCATTGATCGCCAGCGCGATTTCCATCGCGGCGGCGAACAGCGGCAACGACAGCGACACCACGCACACCAGCGCCAGGTCGCCCCATGACAGCCGCCATGACATGCCGATTTCCTCGAGCGGCAGCCATTTCAGGATGCCATGGGCGATGCCCAGTTCCAGCACCAGCCCGGCCAGCGCCACGGCCGACGCGGCCAGCCACTTGCCGGCGACGAGGTCGATCGTGCGCGCCGGCTGCGCCAGCAGCACTTCCATCGAGCGGCGCTCGCGTTCGCCGGCGGTGCTGTCGACGGCAGGGCTCAGCGCAAAGAAGAACGCGGGGATGAAGAACATGCCCAGCATCGTGCCGATCATCGAGGCCGAGCGCGACGCGCTGCTGCCCGTGTCGTAGCGCTGCACCTGCACCGGGAACAGCGTGGCCGGCGATACGCCATGCGCCAGCAGGCGCGCACCGGCGATCGTGTTGCCATAGCTGCGCAATACGCCTTCGATTTCGCCCATCTGACGGTAGTTGGCGCTGGCCGAGTCGAACCACAGTTCGATCCGCGCCGGGCGCATGTCGCGATAGTCGCTGCCGTAGGTGTCGGACAGGCGCAGCACGGCGGCCACCGCCTTCGTGCGCAGCAGGCCGGTGATCTGCTCGTCCGTCATCGGCCCGCCTTCCGTCACGTTGATGTTCTTCTGCTTCAACTGCGTCATCAGCGTGGGCGCCCGCTGCGCGCCGATCACGGTCAGTTCGATGCCTTCCTTCTGCGGTGCGGTGGCGCGGCTGATCTGCTGGGACAGGATGCCGCCCACCATGACCGGATACATCAGCACGAACAGCAGCAGCAGCGACAGCGCGCGGCGGTCGCGCAGCGTGTCGCGCAACTCCTTCATGAAGACGACGAAAAAGAGCGGCTTCACGCGGGGATTCAAGCCGGGCTTGAGGCTGGGCTTCAATACGGGCTTCAATACGGGCCTCATGCGGAAATCCCTTCATCGGTGCCGACCAGCTTGACGAACGCGTCCTCCAGGCTGGCGATACCGGTGCGCTCGCACAGCGATTGCGGCGTGCCCTGCGCCACCGTGGCGCCGCGCGCGATGACGATCACGTCGTCGCACGAATTCGTTACTTCCTGCATCACGTGCGTGGCCATGATCACGCAGCAGCCGTCGGCCCGCAGCGCGGCCAGCGCGCGGCGCAGCGCTCGGGTGCTCATCACGTCCAGCCCGCGGCTCGGCTCGTCGAGCAGCAGGTTGCGCGGGCGGTGCAGCAGCGTACGCGCCAGTGCCACCTTGATGCGCTGGCCCTGCGAAAAGCCCTTTGAACGGCGCTCCACGATATCGTCCATGGCCAGCAGCGCCGTCACCTCGTCGATCCGGGTGTCGATGGCGCGGCGCTCCATGCCGTTCAGTTCGCCGAAGTAGCGCAGGTACTCGCGGGTCGACATTCTTTCGTACAGCCCGAACTGGTCCGTCAGGAAGCCGATACTGCGGCGCGCGGCCAGCGGATCGATGCCAGGGTCGATACCGTCGATCAGGATGGTGCCGCGGTCGCGCCCCAGCAGGCCGACCAGCAGGCGCAGCAGCGTGGTCTTGCCCGCCCCATTCGGGCCCAGCAGGGCGGTGACCTGGCCGTCGCGCGCCGTGAAGCTGGCGCCGGCCAGCGCCTGCACCTTGCCGAAGTGTTTCGTTACATCGTGGACTTCTATCATCGTTGGTCTGCCATTGATCCGTTCAGGGTTGCGGGCCGGCGCTGTTCAGCTGGAACGTGGGGGCGGGAATCTCGTCCAGGCAGCGCGCTTCCACGCGCTGGTGTGGTGCGTCCAGGAATTCGCGCATCAGCCGCGGTGCGCAGCCCAGCGGCGAAACGATGTGACCGCCGTTCTTCACCACCAGGTGCTGGGCCGCTTTCATCAGCTTCGCCGCCGCTTCGGCGCGGCGCGGCGGCGTCACCGGATCCAGAGCGCCGGACAGCAGCAGTGCCGGCGCATCGATGCGTGCCGGCGCCGCATAAGCGACCCGCTTGACGTTCACGGCCGGGCACAGCGTGGCCAGTTGCGTGGACACTGCCGCGCCAAGGAAGGAGCCGGGCGTGTCCTCGGCCACCAGCTGCGGCGTCAGGCGCGGGACATCCTCGGCGCAGACCACGGCGAGGTACAGCGGGCCGGCCATTGCGCCGTCGGTGGAAAAATCGCTGTCGCGGTTGCTCTGGGCGATGAACGGCTCCCAGCGGCCGCCATGGGCGCTGTGGATCAGGAACGGCAGCGTGTGCGCATCCGCCTGCGAATACAGGATGCGGTGCACGGTGGCGGTGAAGCGGCGCAGGCTGATGGTAACGGGGCGCAGCGCGGCCGTGCGCGGATCGGCCATCTCGATCCTGGCGGGTGCCTTGGCCAGCTGCGCCGCCAGCGCGGCGAATTCGGTGCGCAGCGCCGGGAAGGCGCGTGCGCAGGCCGCTTCCTTTTCGCACTGGCGGAACGTGGTCTCGAGCGCGGCCTGGGCATCGCGGCCGCCGGCGGGAATCACCTGGTCCGGCGCGGCCACGCCGTCGAGCACCAGGGCCCGCACGTTCGCCGGGAACAGCCGCGTGTAGTGCTGCGCAAGGCGGGTACCGTACGAGCCACCCCACAGGTTGACCTGGCCGTAGCCCAGCGCCAGCCGCACGCGTTCGATGTCCCGCGCCGCCGCATCCGTTGTATAGCTGCCGTAGGAAGCGCCCAGCGATTCGATGCAGCGCCGGGCGTCCGCGTCGAGCTGTTCTTCCGTCATCGTGTCGATCTCGGGCGGCGATTTGCAATCGAGCTTGCCCGACAGGCCGGTGCCCCGCTGGTCGATCAGCACGATGTCGCGGGTGGCGCGCACGCGGCGGAATGCGGCGTGCACGAGCGGCAGGATATCGCTGCCGGCCTGGCCAGGACCGCCGGCCAGCACGAACAGCGGATCGCTGCGCGCCGCTTCGCGAAAGGCCGGGGCCACCGTGGCGTGGATCGCGAGCGTCCTGCCGGACTTGGCGTAGTCGAGCGGCACCGGCACGCTGATGCAGCGCAGCGCCTCTTCGATGCCCGGCAGGTGGCAGGTGCGGCCGGCCTGCGGCGCGGGTGCCGCATGTGCCGCCGGCAGGACCAGCTGCGTGGCCAGCAGCAGGGTGGAGACAATGGTCGATCGCACTGCAAGCCCTCTCGATGATATCGGTGGGCAATACTAGCGCGGGAATTGCCGGATGGGCAACTGCGGCGCGGCTGAGCCGGCAACCGGCCGGAAATCGAGCACTGCAGTGAGGGCAGGCCGGACCGGCGCCGGTAAAACACGCCGCCGGGCGGCTTGACCCGGCTGTGCGCAACACGCTATAATCGCCAGCTTTCCGTTCGCTCAGGAAAAGTCATAAGAAGGCTGCGTCCGTTGCAACAGGTGAGTACACCCAGGGCGGAACCACCGTTTTGAGCGTTTATATATTTATTTCTTCATTAGGAAGTCAAACATGAAAACTTTTTCCGCTAAGGGCCATGAAGTCCAGCGCGACTGGTTCGTGATTGACGCGACGGACAAAGTCCTCGGCCGTGTTGCCAGCGAAGTGGCACGCCGACTGCGCGGCAAGCACAAGCCAGAATTTACCCCTCACGTCGACACCGGCGACTTCATCGTCGTCATCAACGCAGGCAAACTGCGCGTGACCGGCACCAAGGCCACCGAGAAGACGTACTACCGTCACTCCGGCTACCCGGGCGGTATCTACGAAACGAACTTCCTGAAAATGCAACAGCGCTTCCCGGGCCGCGCCCTGGAAAAAGCCGTCAAGGGCATGCTGCCGAAGGGCCCGCTGGGCTACGCAATGATCAAGAAGCTGAAAGTGTACGCGGAAGGTTCGCACCCGCACGCTGCCCAGCAACCCAAAGCACTCGAATTCTAAGGAACTGACATGATCGGTAACTACAACTACGGCACCGGCCGTCGCAAGAGTGCAGTGGCTCGCGTGTTCATCAAGGTCGGCACCGGCCAGATCATCGTGAACGGCAAGCCTGCTTCCGAGTACTTCTCCCGCGAAACCGGCCTGATGGTGATCCGTCAGCCGCTGGAACTGACCGGCAACGTCGAGCGTTTCGACATCAAGGTCAACGTGCATGGCGGCGGCGAGTCCGGCCAGGCAGGTGCAGTGCGCCACGGCATCACCCGCGCGCTGATCGACTACGACGCAGGTCTCAAGGGCGATCTGGCACGTGCCGGCTTCGTTACCCGTGACGCCCGTGAAGTCGAGCGTAAGAAAGTCGGCCTGCGTAAAGCACGTCGCGCAAAGCAGTTCTCGAAGCGTTAATCGGTTTCCGATTCGCGTTTCCTGTCCTGCCGCAGCCCGGTTTTCCGGGCTGGATCGAAAAGCCGCTGGTCTCCAGCGGCTTTTTTGCATTTCGGCAGGGGTAAGACGCCTGTCACCGTAGGCTGATAAAATTCGCTCTCACTCATTCATCTTTTGCAAGGAACAAGAACATGATCAAAGTTGGCATCGTCGGCGGCACCGGCTACACCGGCGTGGAACTGCTGCGATTGTTGGCAGTCCATCCCGAAGTGCAGCTGACGGCAATCACGTCGCGCAAGGAAGATGGTCTGCCCGTGGCCGACATGTATCCGTCGCTGCGCGGCCGCGTGAACCTGGCGTTTTCCGCGCCGGACAAGGTGGACCTGACGCAATGCGACGTCGTGTTCTTTGCCACGCCGCATGGCGTGGCGATGGCGCAGGCGCCGGAACTGCTGGCCAAGGGCGTCAAGGTGATCGACCTGGCCGCGGATTTCCGTATCAAGGACCGCGCCGTGTTCGAGAAAACCTACAAGATCGACCACACCGCGCCGGAACTGCTGGAGCAGGCCGTGTACGGGCTCGTCGAGCTGAACCGTGAAGAGATCAAGGGCGCCAGCCTGATCGCCAATCCCGGCTGCTACCCGAACACGATGCAGATCGGCTTCGCGCCGCTGCTGAAGGCCGGCGTGATCGATGCGGGCAACCTGATCGCCGACTGCAAGTCCGGCGTGTCCGGTGCCGGCCGCAAGGCCGAGATCGGCATCCTGTTTTCCGAGTCGAGCGACAACTTCAAGGCCTACGGCGTGGCCGGCCACCGCCACACGCCGGAAACCACCGCCCAGCTGCAGCGCCTGACGGGCGACAAGGTATCGCTGGTCTTCACGCCGCACCTGGTGCCGATGATCCGCGGCATGCATTCCACGCTGTACGGCAAGCTGACCACGGACATCAGCAACGAGGAACTGCAAAAGCTGTTCGAGGACGCCTATGCCGGCGAGAAATTCATCGATGTGATGCCGTTCGGCTCGCACCCGGAAACCCGCACCACCAAGGGCTCGAACATGCTGCGCCTGGCCGTGCACCGTCCGGACAATGGCAATACCGTGATCGTGCTGGTGGTGCAGGACAACCTGGTAAAAGGCGCCTCCGGCCAGGCCGTGCAGTGCATGAACCTGATGTTCGGCCTGGAAGAAAGCCTGGGCCTGGACACGATCGCGCTGCTGCCGTGACCTTTTGCCATTGAAGTGGTGTATCCACGCCTCATATCTCTAGAGAAATGGGGCGGGCCGGAGCAGGGCTTCGCGCAAAGGTCTATAATGACCGGAACGATTTTTAGTGGGAGTTTCCAATGAATGCAGTAGCCGAAGCGCAAGAAGTAATCCCGGCACCGATCGTCTTTTCCGACAGCGCCGCCGATAAAGTGGCCCAGCTGATCGAGGAAGAAGGCAATCCCGACCTGAAACTGCGCGTGTTCGTGCAGGGTGGCGGCTGTTCCGGTTTCCAGTACGGTTTCACGTTCGATGAAATCGTCAACGAAGACGACACCACGATGGTCAAGAACGGCGTGCAGTTGCTGATCGACTCGATGAGCTACCAGTACCTCATCGGCGCCGAGATCGACTACAAGGATGACCTGGAAGGTGCCCAGTTCGTGATCAAGAACCCGAACGCCCAGTCGACCTGCGGCTGCGGTTCCTCGTTCTCGGTCTAAGCCTTTTCAGCCTGGACAAAAAGGCGGTCAGCGCGAGCTGACCGCCTTTTTTCGTTCCGGGATCGGGAAAGGCGCCCGATGACAGGAGCTTTTCCAGGGGGAGACCCTTCCGGGGAAGGCGGATCCTTTCCGGATCAGGCAGCCGCGGCAAGGCGTGCATTCGCGGCCAGGCGCTCTTCCAGGCGGTCCCACAGCCGGTCGTGGTACGGCAGCGCGATCACGTTCAGGATCGGCTCCAGCACGGCGGCCACGCCGCCGAAGGCCGCCGAGCCGGTGGCCCAGTACATTACGCCGAAGGCAACCGCCATGTGGAACAGCGTCTGGCTCAGCTTCTCGGCAGCCAGCAGGGCGGTCGCGTTGTATGCGGAGCGCGCCCTGATGCGGCGCCAGAAGCCTTCGTGGATCGGCAGGAACGCCACGTTGATGACCGGCTCGAGAATCGCCGCGAGGCCGCCGAACGCCACCGATCCCGTCATCACGTACATCAGCGTGAAGGCGATGGCCATGTGGGTGGTGACCTGGCTGAGTTTTTTTGCTGCGACGATCATGGCTGCCTCTGCATTGGATAACTGTTGAGAAAGATGATAACGATTCTCGTTCAAATTTCAAAATTGATTGTTCTCACCGGTGCGATTAGTTTTTACTATGAGAACATTGTCGATCATAGTGCCGCTCGAACGTCGTACGCAGGAGTAAGCCATTTTGGAGGCAATGTTTCCTGAAAAATGGGGTACGTCCCCATTTTCCACACGTCGTCGCCATGAAACCCACTACCAAGGAGAGCACCTATGTCCGACCAACCCAAGGGTCCCGCGTCCTATTTCCCGTCGATCGAACAGCGGTACGGCCATCCGGTGGCCCACTGGTTCGCCCTGCTGGGCGAGCAGGGCAGCGGCCGCAAGCACATGGAACTGGTGACTTGGCTGAAGAAGGAGCACGGGCTCGGCCATGGGCATGCGAACGCGCTGGTGGCCCATCACCTCGCGCAGGCGAAGTAGCGCTCAGCGCGGATACAGGGCACCCAGCACGCGTTCGCCGCGCGCGCCGGTGACCGAGGGCAGGTTGCCCGTCTTGCGCTCATCGAAGCGCCATGCGAGCCAGGCCCAGCACAAAGCCTCGACGTGGGACGGATCGGCGCCCAGTACCGCCGTTGTCTGCACCTTTACGCGCTCGCCCAGTTCTTCCGCCAGCATGCGCAGCAGCGTACCGTTGAATGCGCCGCCGCCGCAGACGTACAGCGCATCGGTCTCCGGGGCATGGGCGTGGATGCCGCGTGCCAGCGATGCCGCGGTGAAGCGCGTCAGCGTCGCGGCCACGTCGGCCGGCGCGGCGCCGGAAAAGCCGGCCAGGCGCGCGCGCAGCCAGTCCAGGTGGAACAGGTCGCGGCCCGTGCTTTTCGGCGGCGGCAACGCAAGATAAGGCTCCGACAGCAGCACGGCCAGCAGGTGCGGCAACTCCTGGCCGGTGGCCGCCCAGGCGCCGTCCGCATCGTACGGCTTGCCAAGGTGGAGGCGGGTCCATTCGTCGATCAGCACGTTGCCGGGACCGGTATCGAAACCCGTCACGTGCCCGCTCGCCTGCAGGATGGAGATGTTGCCGATGCCGCCGATATTGGCCAGCACCCGCGTCCTGCCAGGCTCGCCGAACAGCGCATGGTGTGCCGCCGGCACCAGCGGTGCTCCCTGGCCGCCGGCCGCCACGTCGCGCGAACGGAAGTCCACGATCGCATCGATGCCGGTCAGCTCGGCAAGCAGGGCGCCATTGATCGTCTGCCGCGTGAATCCCAGCTCCGGGCGATGGCGGATCGTCTGGCCATGCGCGCCGATCGCGCGCACGTCGGCCGCCTGCATGCCGGACTGTTCCAGCAACGCCGCGGCGCATTCCGCGTACACGCGCGCAATGCCGTTGCCGGCCAGCGCTTCGCGTTCCACTTCATTGTCGCTGGCCGCCTGCAAGGTACGCAGTTCGGCCAGCAGCGCGGGCGGGTAGGGCACGTGGTGGGCCGCCATCGTGCGGGCCGCGCCGGCCCAGAAGTCGACCAGCACGCCGTCGACACCGTCGAGGCTGGTGCCCGACATTAATCCTATGAACAAGCTCATCGTGTAACGCGAAAGCGCGCAGGGGGGAAGATTGCGCCATTGTGCCCGATGTGGTCCAGTGTTAGCCAGCTAACGGTCGGGGCCACGGCCGCGGCGTACACTGGTTTCACAGTGAGGGAGGAAGGAAAAACGGCGCCCCTCGGGGCGCCGTCTTTCTACCGGACTAGGGTGTGATTTACTTCTGCGCCAGCGTATCGGTCGACGCAGCGCCTTGCGGGCGCAGCAGTGCGAAACGGTGGGCGATTTCGCTGGACACCATCTTGAAGCGCGCCATCTCGGCGGCGGTCAACGGTGCCTGCGTGATGGAGCCGAGCTTGGTCGGATCCTTCGACTGGCCACCCACGCGGAACTCGTAGTGCAGGTGCGCGCCGGTCGACCAGCCGGTCGAACCCACATAGCCGATCAGTTCGCCCTGGCGGATTTTCTGGCCCTTCTTCAAGCCCGAGGCAAAGCGGCTCATGTGTGCATACGCGGTGGTGTAATTGTTCCAGTGCTTCAGCACCACGACATTGCCGTAGCCGCCCTGGGTGCCCGCGAAGTCGACGACGCCATCACCCGCGGCGCGGATCGGGGTGCCGGTCGGCGCAGCGAAATCGATCCCCTTGTGCGCTTTCCAGTTGCCCGAGATCGGGTGTACGCGCATCGAGAAACCGGACGAGATACGGGAGAACTCCAGGGGCGACTTCAGGAAGCCTTTTTTCAGCGCCTTGCCGTCCAGGCTGTAGTAACCGCCACCCTGCTTGCTGACCGGATCTTCATACCAGACGGATTGATGCGTCACGCCGCGGGTGGTGAACTCGCCGGCCAGGATACGGCCAGCCTTGACGAATTCGCCATCCTGCCAGAACGTTTCGTAGACCACGTTGAAGCGGTCGCCCCGCTTCACGTCGGAGCGGAAGTCGATATTGTTCGAGAACATTTCCACGATCTGGCGCACGACGGCATCGGGCAGGCGCGCACCGTCCGCATCGGAATCGGTGGCCGCGAACAGCGTGGTCTTGATTTCACGCGCATGCATTTCCACGCGGCGTTCCAGCTTCACGGGCGACTCTTCCGCCACGAAGCTTTCGCCCTTGCGCTTGACAGCGATGTTCTTGACCGGCACGTCCTGGCCGTCGACGACGCTGGCGCGCAGCCACAGCAGCTGGCCGTTGTCATCCGTTTGCGCCAGTACGCGCTTGCCGCTGCGCAGCTGCATGATGGCCTTGGCGGTCTTGTCCTTCTTGATGAAGGTCTCGGCAGCGGTGTCGTCGACACCCAGGCGATGCAGCAGCGTAGCCAGCGTGTCGCCGGCACGGATGCGCTCTTCGCGCATGTACTTTTCCGTGCCGTCCTGGGCTTCGAGTGCGTTGATCTGGGAAGACAGGTTCGGAGAGGCGAGATCTTGCGTGACTGTGGTCACCGGCATGTCGCCGGCATCCGGAGCAAGCGGAGCCACGCCGGCGGCGCCGAAGGCGCACAAGGCGAGGGCCACTGCGGACGCGCTGACGATGCGGGCCTTGCGGGTCGAACCTAGCAGATGGTACAAGCGCGAGCTTGTGAACTTATGTATAGGGTTCATGCAATCAGTTAAAATTTGCCGCTTGAACTGTTGAATTTTTGCTTTTTTGTTCTAACTTGTTGATTTATTTAGTTTTCGTTGGGCAAGATTGACGGGATCGGGCATTATAACAAACTCCTGCGCAACGCCAACATATTGAGAAAATTTTCGGATACATGGATACAAATTCCCCGGCGCCAGGCGCTTCAGCTTCAGCATCAGGACCAGCTTCAGGACCAGCTTCAGTTCCAGTTTCGACCGCGGCTTCCGCTACTTCCGCTTCCAATCCGCCATTGCCTCTTAGTGACACCGTACTAGAAGCACTCGCCATTGCCAAGAGGGGCGTGGACGAATTGCTGATCGAAAGCGAGTTCGCTCAGAAACTTGCGCGTTCCGAAGCGAGCGGCGTGCCGCTGCGCATCAAGCTGGGCCTGGACCCGACGGCACCCGACCTGCACCTGGGCCACACCGTGGTGCTGAACAAGATGCGCCAGCTGCAGAACCTGGGCCACCAGGTGATCTTCCTGATCGGCGACTTCACGTCGATGATCGGCGACCCTTCGGGCCGCAATGCCACGCGTCCGCCGCTGACCCGCGAGCAGATCGAACTGAACGCCCAGACCTACTTCAAGCAGGCTTCGCTGGTGCTCGATCCCGCGAAGACGGAAATCCGCTACAACTCCGAATGGTGCGACCAGCTCGGCGCGCGCGGCATGATCCAGCTGGCTTCGCGCTACACGGTGGCGCGCATGATGGAACGCGACGATTTCGCCAAGCGCTTCAAGAATGGGACACCGATCTCGGTCCATGAGTTCCTGTACCCGCTGATGCAGGGCTACGATTCGGTGGCGCTGAAGAGCGACCTGGAACTGGGCGGCACCGACCAGAAGTTCAACCTGTTGGTCGGCCGCGAACTGCAGAAGGACTGGGGCCAGGAGCCGCAGTGCATCCTGACGATGCCGCTGCTGGAAGGCCTCGACGGCGTCGACAAGATGTCGAAGTCGAAAAACAACTACATCGGCATCACCGAGCCGGCCAATACGATGTTCGCCAAAGTGATGAGCATTTCGGACACGATGATGTGGCGCTACTACGAGCTGCTGTCGTGGCGCTCGCTCGACGACGTCGCGGCGCTGAAGAAAGCCATCGAAGGCGGCGCCAACCCGCGCGATGCGAAAGTGGCGATCGCCCAGGAAATCGTCGAGCGCTTCCACTCGCGCCAGGCGGCCGAGGATGCGCTGGCCGACTTCGTCAACCGCTCGAAGGGCGGCATTCCGGACGACATCGCCGAAATCGCCGTCGGCGGCGCGCCGCTGGGCGTGGCGCAACTGCTCAAGCAAACCGGACTGTGTGCATCGACCTCCGAGGCGATGCGCATGATCGACCAGGGCGGCGTGCGCATCGACGGTACCGTCATCAGCGACAAGGCGCTGAAGGCCGAAGCCGGCACGTTCGTGCTGCAGGTCGGCAAGCGCAAGTTCGCCCGCATCGTCCTGTCGGCATGATCGCCCTGCTGCAACGGGTGACGGCGGCGCAGGTCGTCGTCGACGGCGCCGTGGTCGGTGCCATCGATGCGGGGCTGATGGTGCTGGTCTGCGCCGAGAAGGGCGATACCGAGAAGGACGCGGACGCGCTGCTGGCCAAGCTGCTGGGCTATCGGGTCTTCGCCGACGACGCCGGCAAGATGAACCGCAGCGTCGCCGACGTGGCCGGCGGCCTGCTGCTGGTGCCCCAGTTCACGCTGGCCGCGGACACCCGTTCCGGCACCCGGCCTTCGTTCTCGCCGGCCGCCGCGCCGGAAGACGGCAAACGCCTGTTCGACCATTTCGTGCGCCAGGCCGGCTTGCGCCATGCGATCGTCGAGACCGGGCGGTTCGGTGCCGACATGAAAGTGACGTTGACCAACGATGGTCCGGTAACCTTTTGGCTCCAGACAGGTCCAAGTAAATAATAACGAACCCAAAGGACAAACTCATGAAGCTGTGGAGCGATTCATTCAAGAATGGCGCCGCGATTCCCGCCGAATACGCGTTCGCCGAGCCCGATCCGGAAACCCGCGTGCGCCTGGCGGGCAACCGCAACCCGCACCTGGCCTGGGACGATATTCCGCCCGGCACTACCTCGCTGGTGCTGTTGTGCATCGACGGCGACGCGCCGACGGTCGGCACGGACGTCAACCAGGAAGGCCGGACGCTGCCGCTGGAGTTGCCGCGCGGCGACTTCTATCACTGGGTACTGGTGGACATTCCGCCATCGCTGTCCAGCCTGCCCGCCGGGTCGCACTCGGCCGGCGTCACGCCGCGCGGCAAGCAGGGCCCCATCATTGCCAACGGCGGCACGCACCTGCGCCACGGCCTGAACGACTACACCGGCTGGTTCGCCGGCGATCCGGACATGAACGGGCGCTACTTCGGCTACGACGGCCCGTGCCCGCCGTGGAACGACGAGCGCGTGCACCATTACATTTTCCGGCTTTACGCGATCGACGTGCCGCAACTGCCCGTCGACGGCGATTTCACGGCCCAGCAGGCGCTCGCGGCGCTGCACGGCCATATCCTCGACGAGGCGCAGATCATCGGCACGTACACCTTGAAAAGCGTCCAGCGCGCATGACGACCGAACTGCTGCTGATCCGTCATGGCGAGACGGCATGGAATGCCGTGCGCCGCCTGCAGGGGCACCTGGACATCGGCCTGAACGACGCGGGCCGCCGCCAGGCTGCCGCGCTGGCGCGGGCATTGGCCGCCGAACCGCTGGCGGCCATCGTGGCTTCGGACCTGCAGCGCGCGATGCACACCGCCGAGGCGGTCGCTGAATATCATCACGTGCCGTTCCACACGGACCGCGAACTGCGCGAGCGCGGCTATGGCGTGTTCGAAGGCCTGCTGTATACAGAGATCGAAGAGCGCTACCCGGACCACTTCGCCGCATGGCAGGGACGGCACGTGGATTCCATCATGCCGCACGGCGAACGCCATGCGGAAAGCTTCCGGCATTTCTACGAGCGCTGCATCGCCGCCATCGGGCGCTGGGCCGCGCAGTATCCCGGCCGGAAGATCGCCATCGTCGCCCATGGCGGCGTGCTGGAATGCGCCTACCGCGCGGCCCGCGGCATGTCGCTCGACAGCCCGCGCGACTTCCAGGTCCGCAACGCCAGCATCAACCGCTTCACCTGCGCCGACGGCAAGCTCGCGCTCACGCACTGGGGCAACGTCGACCACCTGGCCCAGGCACTCGACGACATCGTCTGAAAAGTTGCCCGAAAAATGGGGACGGACCCTGTTTTTCAGGCAACATCCAACGCCAAAACCGGTGACAGGCACCTATTAATCTGGAATATTTTCGTGCACCCACCAGCTCGTGGAGGCCAAGACATGTTTCCAGAAAACCGGAGCCTGTCACCGGTTTTGAGAAATGTTTCCAAAAAACCGGAGCCTGTCACCGGTTTTGAAGAAATGTTTCCAAAAAACCGGAGCCTGTCACCGGTTTTGCCTTAGCGGCCGATCACCTTGACCAGCTTCGGTGCCGCGGCGGAGAAGCCGGAGGGGCCGCCGCTGGCGCTCAGCGTGCCGTCCGACTGCTTCCAGCGCAGCTTGCCGCTGACCACGCCCTTGCCCTTCTCGTAGTCGTACGACAGGCCGTCGTCGTCGTACAGCGTGAACTCGGCATCGCCGGCGCCCGGGTAGACGAGGATCTGCTCGATCGCCTGCTTGCCGGCGGTCGACTGCACGGCGGCGCCCAGCGGCACGATCGAGCCGGCCTTGACGAAGACGGGGATCCGGTCGATCGGTGCGGCCACCTTCACCCACTGCCCGCCGGCCAGCTTTTCATTGGTCCACCAGTCATACCAGTCGGTGCCCGCCGGCAGGTAGACATTCTTTTCCGTCTGCCCCTGCTCCGTCACCGGCGCCACCAGGAACGCCGGGCCGAACATGTACTGCGTGCCGATGTTGGCCACGTTCGGATCGGTGCCGAAGTCCATCCACAGCGGGCGCATGAACGGCGCACCGGTGTCGTACGTCATCTTCGCCTGGCTGTAGATATAGGGAATCAGCTGGTAGCGCAGGGCGTTGAACTTCGCCATCACCGCCTCGGCCTGCTTGCCGAACGACCACAGTTCCGCTTCCTTGCGCGAGCCGTGCAGGCGCAGGGTGGGCGTGAATGTGCCGTACTGGAACCAGCGGGTGTGCAGTTCCGGGTAGTCGTGGTTCTGGCCGACGACATTGCGGGCATCCGACGGATCGAGCAGCGGCGCCTTGGTGGCTTCGGTCGTCTGCGGCAGGTTTTGCCAGCCGCCGATGTCGTTGCCCCAGTAGGCGATGCCCGAAGCGGTCATGTTCAGGCCGGCCGGAACCTGGCGCGCCAGTGCTTCCCACGTGGATTTGATGTCCGACGACCAGAACAGCGCACCGGTCCGCTGCGAGCCGAGATACGCGGCGCGCGACAGGATCAGCACGCGGCGGTTCGGCTTCCACGCGCGCATGCCCTCGGCAAAGCCTTCGGTGTGCACCAGCGGATACAGGTTGCGGTAGCGGTCGCCTGTCCCGATCGAATAGCGGAAGCCGTCCGGTACCAGGTCCGGTTCGGTTTCGTCCAGCCACGGGTAATCGAAGCCGCGCGACAGCACGTTGTCGCGCACCTTTTCAAAGAACCATTTGCGGGCAGCCGGGTTGGTCGAGTCGATCAGCCCGCCGGTACGGTCGGAACGGAACGGCAAGCCGTCCTGCGTCTTGCCGTCCTTGTCCTTCAGCATGTAGCCCTTGGCGTCCAGCTCGTTAAAATAGCGGCCCGCCGTCTCGAAGCGGGGCCAGATCGAGATGATCGACTGCATGCCCATGTCGTGCAGCTGCTTGTTCATGCCTTCCGGATCGGGGAACTGCGCCGGGTCGATGTCGAGCTGGCCCATCCGCGTCCAGTAGAACCAGTCGACCACCATGATGTCGAGCGGGTAGCGCTTCTCGCGGTAAGTCTTGGCGATGCGCAGCACCTGGTCCTGGCTGTCGTAGCGCGCCTTCGACTGGATCAGGCCGAACGCGGCCTTGGGCGGGATCGGCGTCTTGCCCGTCACCCGCGCGTAGCCGGAATACAGTTCGTCGGCGTTCTTGCCGGTAATGATGAAGAAGCTGACCCGTTCGCCCACGTTGGACTGGAAGCGCGTGGTACCCAGCACGCCTGCGCTGAACCGCGTGGCGGACGGGTTGTCCCACACGATGCCATACCCTTTCGACGACACCATGAACGGCACGCACACGGTTTCGCCGCCGGGCGCGTCGTACCAGTGCTTGCAGTCGAGCGTGCGGCCGCGCAGGTCCAGTCCGGACAGCGATTCCTGGTTCTGGCCCATGCCGTAGTAATGCTCGTCGGCCGGCGCGTGGAACTCGGCGCCGACCTGCCAGGTTTTTTCTTCATTGACGGTTTGCGGCGACATCTCCCAGCCCGTCATCTTCAGGATCTGCTGCCCCTGCGCGTTGCGCACGTCCAGCCCGACCGGCGCCAGCGACGGCGCGAAGTATTTCTGGCTTTGCGTGGGAATCGACGGCACCGCCGGCGGGTTGATCCGCAGCGTCATGCCGCTCGACGTGAACGTGTCGCCATCGGCGGCCGGGCGATGCTGGAAGGCCTTGTTATCGGCGTGCTGCGCGATGATCCCGTACCCCGGGCCTTTCAATACCTCGGCCTTGTCCACCGCGATCGTCACGTGCACGATGTTCGGGCCATAGGCCTCGACCGACACGAACGCGCCGTTGCGGTCGAGTGTCGCGAGCGGCGCAGCGCTGGCAGTGGCCGCCATGCCGGCCAGCAGGAAGGCGGAAGCAATGGCCGAGGCCAGCCGGGTAGGGGGGCTGCCGGCAGGGCGCCGCGCGGTCAGGGGCATCATCGTCATCTCCGTGCTCATCTCCATGATCGTTTTTGTTAGCTACCACGCCAGTGTTAGCGCTATCGCGATGATCGGACAGCATTGGCGTTATGTCAACCACGATTGGGCAGGGCCGGCACCGGCACGTTCGTCCGAAAAATTTCCCTATATAACTCCTTGTTTCATAACCGGAAAGCTGCACACTTGTCCGTTTAATACAGATTCGTGCGTATTAATTGAGCAGCGCTTGGGTTAGAATTGCAGGTTCCTCTGGCAAGTCTCCTTTGATACCCAAGTGCAAATCGGTCCTTATCAACTGCGCAACAACGTGTTCGTGGCCCCAATGGCGGGCGTGACGGACAGGCCATTCCGGCAACTCTGCAAGGAACTCGGGGCCGGCTATGCCGTCTCGGAAATGGCCGCGGCCAACCCGCGCGTATGGGCCAGCGAGAAAAGTGCTCGCCGTACCGACCACACCGGCGAAATGGAGCCGAAGGCGGTGCAGATCGCCGGTTCCGATCCGCAGGAACTGGCCGATTGCGCCCGGTTCAACGTGGACAAGGGCGCCCAGATCATCGACATCAACATGGGCTGTCCCGTGAAAAAGGTGTGCAACAACTGGTGCGGCTCGGCGCTGTTGCAGTTCGAGGACCTGGTCGAAAAGATCCTGCATGCCGTGGTCGGCGCGGTCGATGTGCCCGTCACGCTGAAGTTCCGCACCGGCTGGGACCGCGCGAACAAGAACGCACTGAACATCGCCCGCATCGCCGAGGATGCCGGCATCCGCATGCTGACGCTGCACGGCCGCACCCGCGCCGACGGCTATACCGGCGATGCGGAATACGACACCATCGCCGCCGTCAAGGCAGCCGTCGGCATCCCGGTAGTGGCCAACGGCGACATCACCACGCCCGAAAAGGCCCGCTTCGTGCTGGACCGGACGGGCGCCGATGCGGTGATGGTCGGCCGCGCCGCCCAGGGCCGGCCCTGGATTTTCCGCGAGATCGACCATTACCTGCGTACCGGCACGCACCTGCCACCGCCGCTGGTGGCCGAAGTGCGCAAGCTGATGGACGAACACCTGCGCGCCCACTACGCCTTCTATGGCGAATACCTGGGTGTGCGCACCGCGCGCAAGCATATCGGCTGGTATGTGCGCGACCTCCCGGGCGGGGAGGATTTCCGGCAGGAGATGAACCGCCTCGAGTCCACCACCGACCAATTGCGCGCCGTGGACGGCTTCTTCGAATCCCAGTGGAAGCATGGCGAGCGGTTACAATACCGCCTCGCCGAAGACATGCTGGCCGCCTGACATGGCGCCAGATCGGCAAATTATTACGTTAAATAGAAGAACATGAGCAAAGAAAGTATCCAGGAAGTTGTCACGAAGAGCCTCGAAGAGTATTTCAACGACCTGGGCGAACAGCAACCGTCGAACATCTACGACATGGTCGTGATGACCGTCGAACGGCCGATCCTGCAAGTGGTGATGCACCGCGCCGACGGCAACCAGTCGCATGCCGCGCAAATGCTGGGCATCAACCGCAATACGCTGCGCAAGAAGTTGCAGGAGCACGGCCTGCTGTAAGGCTTTTCGTCCGGCCCTTGGGAGTGGCTGCGGCGGCCACTTCGTGCCGGCGGGCGCTCGATAACAAGAATTTTCAACCTGGACTACAGCCATGATCAAACAAGCTCTCCTTTCCGTTTCCGACAAGACCGGCGTTCTCGATTTCGCCCGTGCACTGTCGGCGATGGGCGTCAAACTCCTGTCCACCGGCGGTACCGCCAAGCTGCTGCAGGAAAACGGCCTGGTCGTGACCGAAGTCGCCGACTACACCGGCTTCCCGGAAATGCTCGATGGCCGCGTGAAGACGCTGCACCCGAAAGTACACGGCGGCATCCTTGCCCGCCGCGACTTCCCGGAACACATGGCCAAGCTGGATGAACATGGCATTCCAACGATCGACATGGTCGTCGTCAACCTGTACCCGTTCCAGGCCACGGTGGCCAAGGATGACTGCACGCTGGACGACGCCATCGAGAACATCGACATCGGCGGCCCGGCCATGCTGCGCTCCGCGGCGAAGAACCACAAGGATGTCGTGGTGATCTGCGACCCGGCCGACTATGGCCACATCCTGGCCGAGATGAAGACCACGGATAACTCGCCGGGCTACATCAGCTACGAAACGCGCTTCAACCTGGCAAAGAAGGTGTACGCGCACACCGCCGCCTACGACGGCGCGATCACGAACTACCTGTCCAGCCTGGGCCCGGACCGCTCGCACGCCAGCCGCGGCGCGTTCCCGCAGACGCTGAACGTGGCGTTCGAGAAGGTGCAGGACATGCGTTACGGCGAAAACCCGCACCAGGGCGCCGCGTTCTACCGCGATACGAAGGCCGTGCCGGGCGCGCTGGCGAACTACCGCCAGCTGCAGGGCAAGGAGCTGTCGTTCAATAACATCGCCGACGCCGACGCGGCCTGGGAATGCGTGAAGAGCTTCACCGGCATGGACCAGCCGGCAGCCTGCGTGATCGTCAAGCACGCCAACCCGTGCGGCGTCGCGCTGGGCGGCTCGGCCGTGGAAGCCTACAGCCGCGCGCTGCAGACCGACCCGACTTCGGCGTTCGGCGGCATCATCGCCTTCAACGTGGAAGTCGACGCCGCGGCGGCAACCGAACTGGCCAAGCTGTTCGTCGAAGTGCTGATCGCGCCGTCGTTCACGGAAGAAGCGAAGAAGATCATGTCCGCCAAGCAGAACGTGCGCCTGCTGGAGATCGCCCTGCCAAGTGAGCAAATGAGGGGTGTCAACCCGTTCGACTTCAAGCGCGTGGGCGGCGGCCTGCTGGTGCAGTCGGCCGATGCCAGGAACGTGCTGCTGGCCGACACCCGCGTGGTGACGAAGAAGCAGCCGACCCCGCAGCAGCTGGCCGACCTGATGTTCGCCTGGAAAGTGGCGAAGTTCGTGAAGTCGAATGCGATCGTCTTCTGCGGTAACAACATGACGCTGGGCGTGGGCGCCGGCCAGATGAGCCGCATCGATTCGGCCCGCATCGCCTCGATCAAGGCGCAGAACGCCGGGCTGGCGCTGGCCGGTTCCGTGGTGGCTTCCGATGCCTTCTTCCCGTTCCGCGACGGCCTGGACGTGGTGGTGGACGCCGGCGCGACCTGCGTGATCCAGCCGGGCGGCTCGATGCGCGACCAGGAAGTGATCGATGCCGCCGACGAGCGCGGTGTCGTGATGCTGTACACCGGCACGCGTCACTTCCGCCATTGATTCACTGCCGGGCCCGTGTCACCGTGCCTGGCACCGGGACACGGGCCCGACAGTAGTTTCTGCACCATTCGGCGCCCGCGAGTAGCGGGCGCTTTCTTTCCTGCATATAATCCCCAGATGATCATTCTCGGCATCGACCCCGGCCTGCGTACCACCGGCTTTGGCGTCATCCACAAGCAGGGCACCAAGCTGCGCTACATCGCTTCCGGCACCATCAAGAGCGGCGAAGGGGATTTGCCCACGCGCCTGAAGGTCATCCTCGACGGCGTCATGGAACTCACGGCCACTTACCAGCCGGACTGCGCCGCCATCGAAAAAGTGTTCGTCAACGTCAATCCCCAATCCACGCTGCTGCTGGGCCAGGCCCGCGGCGCGGCCATTTGCGGGCTGGTCAGCGGGGCGCTGTCGGTGGCCGAATATTCGCCCACCCAAATCAAGCAGGCCGTGACCGGCACCGGCAAGGCCGCCAAGGAACAGGTGCAGCAGATGGTGGCGCGCCTGCTGACGCTGCCCGGGCTGCCCGGCACCGACGCGGCCGACGCGCTCGGCGTCGCGATCTGCCACGCCAATTCGCACGACACGCTGGCGGCCATTGCCGCCACGGGCATGACACAACTGCACATGAAGCGCGGCCGCCTGGTCGGCTAAACTCTTCCCATCTTTTGAAAACGTAAGGCTGCGCCATGATCGGACGTCTCTCCGGTGTTCTGCTTGAAAAAAATCCGCCCCAGTTGCTGATCGACGTGCAAGGGGTCGGCTACGAGGTCGACGTGCCGATGAGCACCTTCTACAACCTGCCGCACACGGGCGAGCGCGTGATGCTGTTCACCCATTTGACCGTGCGCGAGGATGCCCACCTGCTGTACGGCTTCGGCCATGCGGAGGAACGCGTCGTCTTCCGGCAGCTCATCAAGATCAGCGGCATCGGCGCGCGCATGGCGCTGGCCATCCTGTCCGGCATGTCGATCGCCGACCTGTCGCAGGCCGTCACGCGCCAGGAAGCGGGGCGCCTCGTCAAGATACCCGGCATCGGCAAGAAGACCGCCGAGCGCCTGCTGCTGGAACTGAAGGGCAAGCTGGGCGCGGACCTGGGCAGCGTGGGCGGCGTTGCCGCGGTGCCGGATGCGCAGACCGATATCCTGAACGCGCTGATCGCGCTCGGTTATTCGGACAAGGAAGCGCTGCTGGCGCTGAAGACCGTGCCGGCCGGCGCCTCGGTGTCCGATGGCATCAAGCAGGCGCTGAAAGCACTGTCGAAGGGTTGATGGGGAAAATGAGCGATGAGCATTCAGACAGATAGTTTCACCGAACAGCGCATCATCGATGCCGCCCCCTCGTCGCCGAACGAGGAAGCGATCGAACGCGCGCTGCGCCCCAAGCTGCTCGACGAATACGTGGGCCAGCAGAAGATCCGCGAACAGCTCGAGATCTTCATTTCCGCCGCCAAGAAGCGCAGCGAGGCACTGGACCACACGCTGCTGTTCGGCCCGCCGGGCCTGGGCAAGACCACGCTGGCCAACATCATTGCCCGCGAGATGGGCGTCAACCTGCGCCAGACGTCCGGCCCCGTGCTGGAGCGCCCCGGCGACCTGGCCGCGCTGCTGACCAACCTCGAAGCGAACGACGTGCTGTTCATCGACGAGATCCACCGCCTGTCGCCGGTCGTCGAGGAAATCCTCTATCCGGCGCTGGAGGATTACCAGATCGACATCATGATCGGCGAAGGCCCGGCCGCCCGCTCCGTGAAACTGGACCTGCAGCCGTTCACGCTGGTGGGCGCCACCACCCGCGCCGGCATGCTGACCAACCCGCTGCGCGACCGCTTCGGCATCGTCGCGCGCCTGGAGTTCTATACAACCGAGGAACTGGCGAAGATCGTCACGCGCAGCGCCGCGCTGCTGAAGGCAAACATCGACGACACGGGCGCGCATGAAATCGCCCGCCGCGCGCGCGGTACGCCGCGCATCGCCAACCGCCTGCTGCGCCGCGTGCGCGATTACGCGGAAGTGAAAGGCAATGGCGACATCACGAAGGACGTGGCCGATGCCGCGCTGGTGATGCTCGACGTGGACACGGTCGGTTTCGACGTGATGGACCGCAAGCTGCTCGAAGCCGTGCTGTTCAAGTTCAACGGCGGCCCGGTCGGCATCGGCAACCTGGCTGCGGCGATCGGCGAAGCCGCCGACACGATCGAGGACGTGCTGGAACCCTACCTGATCCAGCAGGGCTATCTGCAGCGCACGCCGCGCGGCCGCGTGGCAACGCCGGCCGCCTACGAGCACTTCGGCCTGAAGCCGCCGCGCACCAGCCTCACCGGCGAACTGTGGTAATGCGAGGGATGCCATGAGGATCTGGGTCGATGCCGACGCCTGCCCGGGCGCCGTCAAGGAAATCCTGTACCGCGTGGCCGACCGCGTGCAGGTCGACGTCACGCTGGTGGCCAACCAGCTGCTGCGGGTGCCGCCGTCGAAATATGTGCGCTCGGTGCAGGTGCCTGCCGGCTTCGACGTGGCCGACCGCGAAATCGTGCGCCTGGCCGAAGCGGGCGACCTGGTGATTACGGCTGACATTCCGCTGGCGGCGGATATACTGGAAAAAGGCGCCCATGCGCTCAACCCGCGCGGCGACTTCTATACGCCGGACAACATCGCGCAACAACTGACGATGCGCGCCTTCATGGACGAACTGCGTGGCAGCGGCGTCGATACGGGCGGCCCGTCGGCATATGGGCAGGCGGACCGCCAGCGTTTTGCCAACGCGCTGGACGGCCACCTGCGCCGCCATTTGAAGAAATAATGGTTCAATAAGTAATTCACCCGATCGCCGGAGGCCGACCATGCTGATGAAAACATTCGTTGCCGCGCTGGCGCTGGCCTGCAGCGCTGTCGTGCAGGCCGCCGTGCCCGTCTATGGCTATGTTGTCAAGAACACCTATCCGCACGACGCGGCCGCCTTCACGCAGGGCCTGTTCTATCGCGACGACGTGCTGTACGAAAGCACCGGCCAGTATGGCGCCTCGTCGATCCGCAAGGTGGAACTGGAAACGGGCGAGGTACTGCAAAAACGCGACTTGCCGGCCAATTATTTCGGCGAGGGCATCGCCCCCGTCGGCGAGCGCATCTTCAGTCTCACGTGGACCAACGAACAGGGATTCGTCTTCGACATCGACACGTTCGAGCAGGTGGGTTCGTTCGGCTACCAGGGCCAGGGCTGGGGGCTGACCGGCGACGGCAAGGTGCTGTACATGAGCGATGGCACCGCCTTCCTCCGCGTGCTCGATCCGGCCACGATGGGCGTGCTGCGCCGCATCCGCGTCACGGCCGACGGCATTCCGGTGGCGCAGATCAACGAACTCGAATGGGTGGGCAACGAGATCTTCGCCAACATCTGGCAGACCGACCGCATCGCCCGGATCGATCCGTCGACCGGCCAGGTGCGCGGCTGGATCGACCTGAGCGGGCTCGACGAACTGGCCGGTACCGCGCCGGGTTCGGACAATGTGCTGAACGGCATAGCCTGGGACAGCAAGGGCCGCCGCCTGTTCGTCACCGGCAAGCGGTGGCCGAAACTGTTCGAGATCCGCCTGACGAGACGCCTGGGCAAATAGCGCCCGGCCGGATAGCTGCAGGACGGCTGCCGGGCGCCCGGCCTGCCTTCAATTGTCGTGCCCGGGCTGACAAGTTCCGGGCAATTCGCCTATGGACGCCATTGTCCGTCTCTGATATTTCGTGGCAGCGCGGTTTGTCGCGGGCCGCTTACAAATTTGCGGCAATCTCACTGAACCCTTATGCGATGCCGATGCCCATAATGAAAGCATCACACGATGAAAGCATCACACGAACGTTCGTCGCTTCGCGGACAGGGGCGGCGGATACCAGACAGGAGCCGGTTTCACGGGTCGGCCGGAAACGGCTCCGCCAGCGCCAAGTGGCAGGAAGTGTTGTAACTTTGGGGGCTTCGGCCCCCGTTTTTTTGCCGGCTCTTCAGCCTCCGCGGTGCCCGTTCCTGCCTGTATGCCCCTGCCTGCCTACTCCTGCCTGATCCACGTCTGCGACCGGCCCAGCGCCGGTATGCCGATATAGCCGCGCACTTCCAGCTTCGCGCCGCCTTCCAGCAGCTTCATCCTGCTCTTGTAGACCTTGCCGTTTTCCGGGTCGAGGATGGTGCCGCCGCCGTAGGCGTCGCCATCCTTCTTCATGCCGTCGATGATCGACAGCCCGATGACGGGCCGGCCCTTGTCCTCGCCCTTGCAGTTGTCGCAGGTCGGATGCTGGTCTTCGCCAGGGGCGCGGTACAGCTTTTCGACGCGCCCCTTCAACACGCCGTTCGACTCGCTGATGCGGATGTCGGCCTTCGGCTTGCCGGTCTGGTCGTCGATGCTTTTCCACAGGCCGACGGCGGAAGCGTTACCGGCAAGCGCGGGCAGGGCGGTGGCAAGAAGGGAAAGGGTGAAAAACAGCGGGGCGGTGCAGCGCGCGGCTCGCATCGGCGTCTCCTTGGAATGATTGTCCGCGCAGTGTAGCGCAGCCGACAAAAAAGCCGGAGCGGGCGAACCCGGTCCGGCTTTGCAAACCGAAAAAAAAACTTACTCGGCCGGCAGTTTGGCGAATTGCTCGCGCAGCTTGTCGAGCGTGGCCGAGAAGGTGGCGACGCGTTCCTTCTCCTGCGCCACCACGGCAGCAGGGGCACGCGCCACGAAGCTCTCCGAGGACAGCTTGCCGGAAGCCTTGGCCACTTCGCCTTCCAGGCGGGCGATTTCCTTCGACAGGCGCTCGCGTTCGGCCTTCACGTCGATCTCCACCTTCAGCATCAGCTTGGTGGTGCCGACCACGGACACGGCGGCCGGCGACTCCGGCAGCGCATCGACGATCTGCACTTCGGACAGCTTGCCCAGCATCTGGATGTACGGTGCGAAGGCGGCGACCTTGTCCTTGTCGGCAGCGGTGGCTTCGACGATCAGCGGCACGCGCACCGACGGCGACAGCTTCATTTCGCCGCGCAGGTTGCGCGTCGCATCGGTCAGGCCCTTCAGCTCGGCGATCCATGCCTCGGCGGCCGTATCGATGGCGGCTTCGTTGGCGATCGGGTACGGCTGCACCATGATCGACTTGCCTTCGGTGTCGCCTTCATTTTTCCCATTATCAGCGAGAGGCGCAACCGTCTGCCACAGCTGTTCGGTCACGAACGGGATCACCGGGTGCGCCAGGCGCAGCACCACTTCCAGCACGCGCAGCAGCGTGTTGCGGGTGGCGCGCTGCTGGCCCTCGGTGCCCTGCTGTACCTGCACCTTGGCCAGTTCCAGGTACCAGTCGCAGTACTCGTCCCACACGAACTTGTAGATCGCCGTGGCGATATTGTCGAAGCGGTAGTCGGCAAAGCCCTTCGCCACTTCCTGCTCGGTGCGATTGAGCAGCGAGACGATCCATTTGTCGGCCGGCGACAGGTCCGCATCGCTGGCGCTGCAATCCTTGCCTTCCGTGTTCATCAGCACGAAGCGGGTGGCGTTCCACAGCTTGTTGCAGAAATTGCGGTAGCCTTCGGCGCGGCCCAGGTCGAAGTTGATGTTGCGGCCCAGCGAAGCATAGCTGGCCATCGTGAAGCGCACCGCGTCGGTACCGTAGGCCGCGATCCCTTCCGGGAATTCCTTGCGCGTGGCCTTGGCGATCTTTTCCGCGGCCTTCGGATTCATCAGGCCCGTGGTGCGCTTGGCCACCAGTTCCTCGATGCCGATGCCGTCGATCAGGTCGATCGGGTCGAGCGTGTTGCCCTTCGATTTCGACATCTTCTGGCCCTGCGAGTCGCGCACCAGGCCGTGCACGTACACGGTCTCGAACGGCACCTTGCCGGTGAAGTGGGCGGTCATCATCACCATCCGGGCGACCCAGAAGAAGATGATGTCGAAGCCCGTCACCAGCACGGAGGAGGGCAGGAACGCCTTCAGGTCAGGGGTCTCTTCCGGCCAGCCCAGCGTGGAGAACGGCACCAGCGCGGACGAGAACCACGTGTCCAGCACGTCGCTGTCGCGGCGCAGCGCGCCGGTGCTGCCGGCCGCCTGCTGCTTGGCCAGTGCCTCTTCCTCGGTGCGTGCGACGAAGATATTGCCGGCTTCGTCGTACCACGCCGGGATCTGGTGGCCCCACCACAGCTGGCGCGAGATGCACCAGTCCTGGATGTTGTTCAGCCACTGGTTGTATGTCGTGGTCCAGTTTTCCGGCACGAATTTGATTTCGCCCGAGGCGACTTTTTCCAATGCCACGTCGGTGATCGACTTGCCCGGATTGAACGTGCCTTCCGGTGCCGGCTTGCTCATGGCGACGAACCACTGGTCCGTCAGCATCGGTTCGATGACCACGCCGGTACGGTCGCCGCGCGGCACCATCAGCTTGTGCGGCTTGACCTGTTCCAGCAGGCCCAGCGCTTCCAGGTCGGCGACGATCTGCTTGCGCGCGGCGAAGCGGTCCAGGCCACGGTAGGCTTCCGGCGCGTTGTCGGCGATCTTCGCATCCAGCGTCAGGATCGACGGCATGTCCAGGTTGTGGCGCTGGCCCACCGCGTAGTCGTTGAAATCGTGCGCCGGCGTGATCTTCACGCAGCCGGTGCCGAACGCCTTGTCGACATAGGAGTCGGCGATGACGGGGATTTCGCGATCGGTCAGCGGCAGCTTGAGCAGCTTGCCCACCAGCGCTTCATAGCGCTCGTCGGTCGGGTCGACTGCCACGGCCACGTCGCCCAGCATCGTTTCCGGGCGGGTGGTCGCCACCGTCAGCGTGCCGCTGCCGTCGGCCAGCGGGTACTTGATGTACCACATCGAGCCGTCTTCTTCTTCCGATACCACTTCCAGGTCGGAAACGGCGGTGCCCAGCACCGGATCCCAGTTCACCAGGCGCTTGCCGCGGTAGATCAGGCCCTGTTCGAACAGGCGCACGAACACTTCCGAGACGACCTTCGAGCGCGGCTCGTCCATCGTGAAGTACTCGCGGTTCCAGTCCGGCGAGGTGCCGAGGCGGCGCATCTGGCCGGTGATCGTCGAACCGGATTTTTCCTTCCACTCCCAGACCTTTTCAACGAACTTTTCGCGGCCCAGGTCATGGCGCGAGATCTTCTGCGCGTCGAGCTGGCGCTCGACGACGATCTGCGTGGCGATGCCGGCGTGGTCGGTTCCCGGAATCCATGCCGTGTTATGGCCCAGCATGCGGTGGTAGCGGGTCAGGCCATCCATGATCGTCTGGTTGAACGCGTGGCCCATGTGCAGCGTGCCGGTCACGTTCGGCGGTGGCAGCTGGATGCTGAAGGAGGGCTGCGAGAGGTCCATCGAAGCGGCGTAGTAACCGCGCTTCTCCCATTCGCTGCGCCAGAACTGTTCAATGTCGGCAGGCTCGAAAGACTTGGCTAATTCCATGATCCGGGATGTAATTTTGGCGAAAACGACCATTATAAAGCGGCCGGCGTACCCCGATGCCGCGGAAAAAAGAAAACCGGTGACAGACACCGGTTTTCTGGGAATATTTCCGCAGCGCAGCGCAGCGCTGCGGCGTGCTCTCATTGGCGTCGATGAAATGTTTCAGATTAACAGGAGCCTGGGAGGAGAGAAGGCCTGCAGGCCTTCCGCGCTACGCAGGCGAGGAGCGATGCTCCCCGCAACCCCTGCTTCGCCACCGGTTTTGCCGGTTTTGTCGGCTTCAGGCGGCCAGCCTGGCGCGCTCGCGGGGCTGCTGGCCGGCGCGCCGGGCTTCCACCTTGAACACGGCAATGGCCTGCGCCACGCAGCGCGTTTGCTGGACCAGCTCGCCGGCCGCCGCCGCGGCCTGTTCGACCAGCGCGGCGTTCTGCTGCGTGATGTCGTCGATCGAGGCCACGGCCTGGTTGACCTGGCCGATGCCGAGGCTTTGTTCCGACGCCGTGTTGGAGATTTCGTTCATCACCTGCTTCACCTGGGCGACGGAGGCGATGACGTCGGCCATGATCGTGCCGGCGCTGCTGGTGAGCCGGGTGCCGGCGTCCACCTTGTCGATCGACTGGTCGATCAGCGTCTTGATCTCCTTGGCCGCGGATGCGGAACGCTGGGCCAGCGCGCGCACTTCGGAAGCCACCACGGCGAAACCGCGGCCCTGTTCGCCCGCGCGGGCCGCTTCGACAGCCGCGTTCAGCGCCAGGATATTGGTCTGGAAGGCGATGCCGTCGATGATGCCGATGATGTCGAGGACCCGGTGCGAGGAAGCACTGATGCCTTCCATCGTGGTGACGACCTGCGAGACCACGTCGCCGCCCTGGCCGGCCATTTCCGAGGCGCGCTCGGCCAGCCGGTCGGCATCCGCCACGTTGGTGGCGCTTTGCCGCACGGTGGAGTTCAGCTGTTCCATGCTGGCCGCGGTTTCCTGCAGGCTCGATGCCTGCGACTCGGTGCGGCCCGACAGGTCCATGTTGCCGCTGGCGATTTCGCCGGTGGCCCGCTCGATCATGGCGAAATTGCTGCGCACGTCGCCGATGATGCTGCGCAGGTTGATGCTCATCTGGCGCAGCGCGGCCAGCAGTTCGCCCGTTTCATCGTCGCGCGCGGCCTCGAAGGTGGCGGTCAGGTCGCCGCCGGCCAGTTGCCGCGCCAGGCCCGTGGCCGTGCGCAGCGGTGCGGCGATCGCGCCATGCAGCGTCCAGCCCAGGTACAGCGAAGTTAGTGCCGCCAGCGTGGCAATCGTGGCCAGCAGATTGCTGCCGTTGCCGAACAGACTGGCCGCGCAGGCCGCCAGCACCACTGCCGGCAGCGCGCCGGCCAGCACCAGCCGGGCCGGCAGCGACAGGCGCATGCGCGCAACCAGCCGGTGCAGCGGTCGATCCGCTGTCACCTTGCCGCGGCTGATCTTCAATCCCTGCGCCTTGCCGTTCCTGAACGCGGCGTAAGCCTGCGCGGCCTGCTCGACCATCTCGCGGCTGGGCCGCGTGCGCACCGACATGTACCCGACCGGCTTGCCGTTCTCGATCACCGGCGTGACGTTGGCCAGCACCCAGTAGAAGTCGCCGTTCTTGCAGCGGTTCTTGACCATGCCGGTCCACGGATAGCCACGGCAGATCGAGCGCCACATGTCGGCGAAGGCTTCAGCCGGCATGTCCGGGTGGCGCAGGATGTTTTGCGGCGCGCCGATCAGTTCTTCCTCGGTGAAGCCGGAAATGTGGATGAAGTACGGATTCGCGTAAGTGATGTTGCCTTGCAGGTCCGTCGTCGAAACGATGGTCTTGCCTTCCTGGAGAAGGACTTCATGGCCGGTAACAGGCAGGTTGGTCCGCATGGGCCCTCGCTTTCTCATGGTCTGGATAAGGATGCCGGGGGCATCGCATGCGTCGCACTGGCTGGGGGACGGTGGGTGATGCCTCGGGCATCGATGACGGCTGGGACCGGGCCGTCGGAAGTCAGCCGCAAGCTTAGCAGACAGAAGTAGCGAAGAATAGTGGAATGTATCCTATAGGCAACAATCGTCGGCGCCTAACTGCCCGCTGGACACGTCACGCTCCACGGCAGCAGTTCGTTGCGGGTGCGCCGCACCGAGACGCGGGCTTCGCCGGCGATGTCGTTCTCGAACACGAGCACCGGCAAGCCATCCTTGCCACGATCGAGTCCGGTGAGCCGGTAGCCGCGCGAGCGCGACGGCGCGCACGACGTGTTACCCGCCATCAGCAGGCGCGCGCTGCCGAGGATGCCGGGGTGTTGCTGAAGCAGCATCAGGATGTCCATCTCCGCCAGCGGCTGGAACAATCGTACCGGCGTGTCGGGCTGGGCGCCGCATTGGGGAGCGTGATGGATCCAGACCAGTGTCTGCGGCGGGCCGGCTTCGCGCCAGCGTGTTTCCTTGCCGGCGCGCGGGTCGTATTCGTACACGGAGCGCGGCTGGCGGCACAGCGGCAGCACGGCGCGCTGTGCCGGTCCGTCGACGGTGGCGGTGACGCGGCGCTTGCCGCGTTTTCCTTTTTCACGGCTCACGTTGAACTGCGGCCGGAGCAGGCCACGGCCTCCCTGCGCGGCGGCATGCGTGTTGTACCAGTCGAAGAACGACTCCTGTTCGGCCGGCGTGGCCGTCCTTGGTTCCGGTGCGGCCGCGATCGCCGCCTCCGCCTGCATCGCTGCCGCCAGCGCGGCGGCTACCCACTTGCGCATCGTTATCCTTTCGTCGAGATACCGATTATAGGCGTTAGTGCTTGCAGTAAAGGCACGGTTCATGTCTATAATGACGCCGCTGCCTTCATCGAAGGCGGCAAAACGCTAGGGGTCCTGCGCATGGCTACAGCCGTGCACGGGTGAGAAATACCCTCCGAACCTGATCTGGATAATGCCAGCGAAGGGAAGCTTAAGGATCGTTGCACCCATGTCTTCGGGTGCGCTCGTCCTCATCTCCTTTGCTGGCTCCTGCCCAAAGGAGCCAAAATTGAACGCCCATCAAAAGTTCCTCGCCAGTACCGCCGAGGTAGACAGTGCCGCCATCGCGCCGCTGCCCAATTCCCGCAAGATCTACGTGACCGGCAGCCGCCCGGACATCCGCGTGCCGATGCGCGAGATCAGCCAGGCCGATACGGCCGCCTCGTTCGGCCATGAAGTCAATCCGCCGGTGACGGTGTACGACACCTCCGGCCCGTACACGGATCCGGACGTGTCGATCGACATCCGTGCCGGCCTCGCGCCGGTGCGCGCCGGCTGGATCGACGCGCGCGGCGATACCGAGGAGCTGGCCGGTCCGACCTCCGACTACGGCAAGGCGCGCCTGGCCGATGCGTCGCTCGACGCGCTGCGCTTCGACCTGCACCGCACGCCGCGCTGCGCCAAAGCCGGCGCCTGTGTGACGCAGATGCATTACGCGCGGAAGGGCATCGTCACGCCCGAAATGGAATACGTGGCGATCCGCGAAAACATGCGCCGCCGCGAGTACCTCGAAGCGATGCGCGCCGCCGGCCCGCTGGGCACCAGGATGGCCGAGCTGCTGGGCCGCCAGCACCGCGGCGAGTCGTTCGGTGCTTCCATCCCGCAGGAAATCACCGCCGAATTCGTGCGCGACGAAATCGCCCGCGGCCGCGCGATCATCCCCGCCAACATCAACCACCCGGAACTGGAGCCGATGATCATCGGCCGCAATTTCCTCGTGAAGGTCAATGCCAACATCGGCAACTCCGCCGTCACCTCGTCGATCGGCGAGGAAGTGGAAAAAATGACGTGGGCGATCCGCTGGGGCGGCGACACGGTGATGGACCTGTCCACCGGCAAGCATATCCATGAAACGCGCGAATGGATCGTGCGCAACAGCCCGGTGCCGATCGGCACGGTGCCGATCTACCAGGCGCTGGAAAAGGTCAATGGCAAGGCCGAGGACCTGACCTGGGAAATCTTCCGCGACACGCTGATCGAACAGGCGGAGCAGGGCGTCGACTACTTCACGATCCACGCCGGCGTGCTGCTGCGCTACGTGCCGCTGACGGCGAACCGGCTGACCGGCATCGTCTCGCGCGGCGGCTCGATCATGGCCAAGTGGTGCCTCGCACACCACAAGGAGAATTTCCTGTACACGCACTTCGAGGACATCTGCCAGATCATGAAGGCGTACGACGTGTCGTTCAGCCTGGGCGACGGGCTGCGTCCCGGCTCGATCTACGACGCCAACGACGCCGCGCAACTGGGTGAACTGAAGACGCTCGGCGAACTCACGCAGGTCGCCTGGAAACACGACGTGCAGGTGATGATCGAAGGCCCCGGCCACGTGCCGATGCAGCTGATCAAGGAAAACATGGACCTGCAGCTGGAGCAATGCGGCGAGGCGCCGTTCTATACGCTCGGCCCCCTGACGACCGACATCGCACCCGGCTACGACCACATCACGTCCGGCATCGGCGCCGCGCAGATCGGCTGGTACGGCACCGCGATGCTGTGCTACGTCACGCCGAAGGAACACCTGGGCCTGCCGAACAAGGACGACGTCAAGGAAGGCATGATCACCTACAAGATCGCCGCCCACGCCGCCGACCTGGCCAAGGGCCACCCGGGCGCGCAGATCCGCGACAACGCGCTGTCGAAAGCGCGCTTTGAATTCCGCTGGGACGACCAGTTCAACCTGGGCCTCGACCCCGACCGCGCACGCTCGTTCCACGACGAAACGCTGCCGAAGGAATCGTCGAAGGTGGCGCACTTCTGCTCGATGTGCGGCCCGCATTTCTGCTCGATGAAGATCACCCAGGAAGTACGCGAGTACGCCGCCAGCGGCATGCAGGAAAAAGCCATCGAGTTCGTCAAGACGGGCAGCCAGCTGTACCAGAAGGCCTAGAAACATTTCCAGGAACCGGGGTCAGACCCCGATTTTTGGAAGCATTTCTTAAATTCGGGGTCTGACCCCGGTTTAAGGCAACTTTCGGATACACGACTATGGAAATCGTATTGAACGGCGCGCCGCGGCCGTTGCCGCCGGGGCAGACGCTGGCGGAGCTGGTGGCGGCGCTGCAACTGGAAGGGCAGGCGCTGGCGCTGGCGGTCAATCGCAGCGTGGTGCCGCGGCAACGCTGGGCCGACGTGGCACTGAGCGCGCAAGACCGTGTGGATATCGTCCGCGCCATCGGCGGCGGATGAACAACAGGAGAGAGACGATGCAAACGAACGATGAAGACCTGCTGACCATCGCAGGCAGGCAATACCGCTCGCGCCTGCTGGTGGGCAGCGGCAAGTACCGCGACCTCGACCAGACCCGTGCCGCCACGCTGGCGGCCGGCGCGGAAATCATCACCGTGGCGATCCGCCGCGTCAACATCGGCCAGGATCCGCATGCGCCGAACCTGCTGGACGTGGTGCCGCCCTCGGAATTCACGATCCTGCCCAACACGGCCGGCTGCTACACGGCGAAGGATGCGGTCTACACGCTGCACCTGGCGCGCGAGCTGCTGAATGGCCACAAGCTCGTCAAGCTCGAAGTGCTGGGTGACGAGCGCACGCTGTTCCCCAACATGCCGGAAACCCTGGTGGCCGCCAGGGAGCTGGTGAAGGACGGTTTCGACGTGATGGTCTACTGCAGCGACGATCCGATCCAGGCGCGCATGCTGGAAGACATCGGCTGCGTGGCCGTGATGCCGCTGGCATCGCTGATCGGTTCCGGCATGGGCATCCTGAATCCGTGGAACCTGTCGCTGATCATCGAGCAGGCCAGCGTGCCGGTGCTGGTCGATGCCGGCGTGGGGACCGCATCGGATGCGGCGATCGCCATGGAGCTCGGCTGCGACGGCGTGCTGATGAACACGGCCATCGCGGCGGCCGGCGACCCGGTGCGGATGGCGCGCGCCATGCGCCTGGCGGTGGAGGCAGGGCGCGATGCGTACCTGGCCGGACGCATGCCGCGCAAGTTCGCGGCATCGCCGTCATCGCCGATGGCCGGCCGGCTGGCGTGAGAGGCCGGCCATGAGCGGGCGCCCGTGCGTGCTGGTGTTTGCCGGTGCCGATCCTTCGGGCGGTGCCGGCATCGCCGCCGACATCGGCGCCATCGCGGCACTCGATGCCCATCCACTGCCGGTGATCACGGCGCTGACGGTGCAGGACAACAACCGCGTGCACGAAGTCATGCCGGTGGAGCACGACCTGGTGATGCGCCAGGCGCTCGCGGTGGCCGCGGCGTTCCGCATCGCCGCCGTCAAGATCGGCATTCCCGGCAGTGCCGAGAATGCGCAGGCGATCGCCCGCGTGATCGCCGGTCTGCGCGACGGGAACCCGGCGCTGCCGGTGGTGCTCGATCCGGTACTCGCCAGCGGCCATGGCGACCGGCTCGGCCGCGGCAATGCGATCGCCGCGCTGGCGCCGCTGCTGCCCTTGACCACCGTGATCACGCCGAACGGTCCCGAGGCGGCGGCGCTGGCGAGGGCGCACCAGCAGCACGTTCCACCGCCGTCGAGCGACGTGGCGGAGCTGGCGCATGCCCAGGTGCTGCGGCAGCTCGGCTGCGAGCACGTGCTCGTGACGGGCGGACATGCCGGCGGCGATACCGTCGTCAACCGCTGGCTGGGCCCGGCGCGCCAGCAGAACTGGCACTGGCCAAGGCTGGAAGGCGGCTTTCATGGCAGCGGCTGCACGCTGGCCGCCGCCGTGGCAGCGCTGCTGGCCCAGGATTGCCCCGTTGCGCAGGCGCTCGCGCGGGCCCAGGCCTACACCCACCGTACGCTGGAGGCCGCGTATGCGATCGCCGCCGGCCAGCGCATACCGTTGCGCTAAAGGAGAAACATCATGCAGGGACTCTATCTCGTCACGCCCGACTGGGACGATACCGCCGCGCTGCTGGCGCGCACCGAGGCGGCGCTGGGCGCCGGCCTGGCACTGCTGCAGTACCGGCACAAGACGGCCACGCCGGAACTGCGGCGCGAGCAGGCCGCCGCGCTGCTGGCGCTGTGCCGCCGCCATGGCGTGCCGTTCATCGTCAACGATTACGTGGAGCTGGCCCGGGAGCTCGATGCCGACGGCGTGCACGTGGGCGGCACCGACATCTCGGTGGCGCAGGCCCGCGACAGCGTCGGTCCCGGCAAGATCGTCGGCGCCTCGTGCTACGGCGACCTGCAGCTTGCCGTCGACGCGGCACGCGCCGGCGCCAGCTACGTGGCATTCGGCGGCTTTTATCCGTCGCGCGTCAAGCGCTACGCGGTAACGACGCCGCCATCGATCGTCGACGACGCACGGGCCGTCGTGCGCGTGCCCTGCGTGGTCATCGGCGGCATGACACCGGAAAATGCCGCGCCGCTGGTGGCCCGCGGCGCGCACATGGTGGCGGCGATCAGCAGCGTGTACGGCGCGCCCGACGTGGCGGCCGCCGTCGGCGCGTTCGGCCAACTGTTCGGGAAGCGCTGACGGTACCCTGGCTGCGCGGAAATTCCCGTGCAAGCCGGAGAGAGGCGTGGCGGGGGCATGCTGCCGGCAGTGTGGTAGCGGCCCATCGGCCGATCCGTGTAACCATGAATCTCCCTTGCCGATGAAATAAAGGCCCGTATAATCGGTTCACGTTCACTTACCCGATTGCCCGACATGCCCGCACCAGCCGCCGCGAAACGCCTGATTTTGATCGTCGACGACGACCAGCTCCTTGCCGAATTCCTCAGCGTCGTGCTGCGCAACGCCGGCTATGAAACAGTGCAGGCACACTCGGCCGATCATGCGTTGCGCCTGGTCGCCGAGCGCGAGCCGGACATGGCGCTGCTGGACATCCACATGCCCGGCATGTCCGGCCTGGAACTGGCCAAGCAGCTGAACCGTGAAACGTCGGTGCCGTTCATGTTCCTGTCCGGCCGTGGCGATGCCGATGCGGGCAAGCAGGCGGCGGCCTATGGCGCGGTCGGCTTCCTCGTCAAGCCGGTCGATGAAAAGCAGCTGATGCCGGCCTTCGAAGCGGGGCTGGCGCGGGCGGACGAGATTCGCCAGCTGCGCCGCACCGAACTGAATCTGAATGCCGCGCTGGCCGCCGGCCGCGAAACCAGCCTGGCCGTGGGGCTGTTGATGTGCAAGTTCCAGACCGACCGCAATACCGCGTTCGAAGTGCTGCGCGACCATGCCCGCTCGAGCCGGCGCAAGGTCAACGAAGTGGCGGACCAGCTGCTTGCCGCCGAGGAAACGTTGAACAGCCTGCATGCGGCTTTCAATGCGCGACTGAGGAAATAATTGTTTCCAAAACGCACTGAAATGCGTTAAGCTCGCTTCTGTGCATCGGCTTGGCCGGTGCCGCTCACTGTTACGGCTGCCCCGCCACCGCAGCCGTCTTTCGATTGTCATCGGCCCAACTCCGCCGACCAGCAGCCCGGATACCAACCGACCCCGCATCAGCGGCGCATGGCTCCAGGTTCCTGCATCATCCCCCGCGGAGAAAAAAGCGATGAACATGACCGAAGCCCTCGAGGCTTGCAAACCAATGGCCCCCGCTCCCCACGTGCTGCACGTGGACGCCGACGATTCCACCGCCCTGATCCTGGCCACGCTGCTGGTGCCGGAAATCCGCGTCAGCCGCGCGGGATCGATGGAACACGCCGCTGCGCGGCTGGACAAGGAAAAATTCGACCTGATCATCGTCGACGCCGACCTGCCGGACGGCGACGGCCAGGTGCTGGTGGATGCCATGCGCGCGCGCGGCTGCCACATGCCCGTGCTGCTGTACTCGGCGCGGCAGCCCAGCCTGCACCACCAGGCCCATGCCTACCTGCCGAAACCGTGGACGTCGCCGCGCCAGCTGTGGCAGGCCGTATGCCGCCTGCTGGAACTCGATCTGGCCGTGCCGCGCTGAGCGCCAGGCATCCTCGATTGCACGGGCGGCGTTCACGTGTCGCCCCCAACCAGTGCCTTGCATCGTTTGCTATGATGGCGGTTTTTCACCATCCAGGAAACGCGAACGATGAAAACCAGGGCAGCAGTGGCATGGAAAGCGGGTGCTCCGCTGACGATCGAAGAAGTCGAGCTGGGCGGACCGAAGGAAGGCGAAGTCCTCGTCGAGATCAAGGCCACCGGCATTTGCCATACCGACTACTACACGCTTTCCGGCGCCGACCCGGAAGGCATTTTCCCGGCCATTCTCGGCCATGAGGGGGCCGGCGTCGTCGTCGACGTCGGGCCCGGCGTGAAAAGCCTGAAGAAGGATGACCACGTCATCCCGCTGTACACGCCGGAATGCCGGCAGTGCAAGTTCTGCCTGTCGCAAAAGACCAACCTGTGCCAGGCGATCCGGTCCACGCAGGGCCGCGGCCTGATGCCGGATGCGACCAGCCGCTTCTCCCTCGACGGCAAGCCCATCTTCCACTACATGGGCACGTCCACCTTCTCGAACTACATCGTGGTACCGGAAATCGCGCTGGCGAAGATCCGTGAAGACGCGCCGTTCGACAAGGTCTGCTACATCGGTTGCGGCGTCACCACGGGCGTGGGCGCCGTGCTGTTCACGGCCAAGGTGGAAGCGGGCGCCAACGTGGTGGTATTCGGCCTGGGCGGTATCGGCCTGAACGTGATCCAGGCCGCGAAAATGGTCGGTGCCGACAAGATCATCGGCGTCGACATCAACCCGGGCCGCGAAGCGATGGCACGCCAGTTCGGCATGACCCACTTCATCAATCCGAACGACGTCGAGAACGTCGTCGACAGCATCATCCAGTTGACCGACGGCGGCGCCGACTACAGCTTCGAGTGCGTGGGCAATACCACGCTGATGCGCCAGGCGCTCGAGTGCTGCCACAAGGGCTGGGGCAAGTCGATCATCATCGGCGTGGCCGCGGCCGGCCAGGAAATCAGTACCCGTCCATTCCAGCTGGTGACCGGCCGCGAGTGGAAAGGTTCCGCGTTCGGCGGCGCGCGCGGCCGCACCGACGTGCCGAAGATCGTCGACTGGTACATGGATGGCAAGCTCAACATCGACGACCTGATCACCCACAAGCTGTCGCTGGACCAGATCAACGAAGGCTTCGACCTGATGAAGAAGGGCGAGTCGATCCGCTCGGTCGTGATGTATTGATGTGTTCGGTGCCTGTTGCCGTATTATCGCAACAGGCACTTCCTCCTGCTTCGGTGGCAATTTCGTCTCCTGCGCTGCCGAGCAACCATCGCCCTGAGCGTTCAACGGGCTTGATGCGTGCAGCACGACTGAAGCATTCCAGCCCGCATATCCAGCAGTCCGTCGCAAATCCCCCGCAACCGCGCGTGCATTGAATATAGTGCAATGACCCCGTCGCATCCCAATGTAGACAAAAAGTTCTAGACAAACTTTTCTACATAAATTAATCTGGTTTCCACTTCACCAGGAGCCGCCCCATGAACAACGACCACCGGTCCGCGATCGCCCACGCCGCCACAGGAGACCCGGCATGACTATTCCGTTCGAGACGCTGGTGCCGGCGATCGGCTGGTCGCTGCTGCATTTCGTCTGGCAGGGCCTGCTGATCGGCTGGGCTGCGGTGCTGGTGCTGCACCTGCTGCGCAATGCGCGGCCGCAGGCCCGTTACGCCGTCGCGTGTGCGGCGCTGCTGCTGTGCGCGGCGCTACCGGTGGGCAGCATCGCCTGGCGCGTGCAGGAAGCGCTGCAGGCAGGCTATTCGGCACCGGTGCCGTTCGATCCGCTGCTGGGAGCTGTCGGGGCAGGCGCGATTCCCACGGCACACGTGCCGGTGCTCGTCGATGCCGACCAGATGACGTCCTTCGAGTACCTGCTGCGGGCGCAGATGCCGTGGCTGGTGCTGCTGTGGGCCGGCGGCGCCGCACTGATGACGCTGCGGCTGTCGCTGGGCCTGCAGTGGGTACGCCAGCGTACGCTGGCCGGACATTACCGTCCCGATCCCGAGTGGCAGCAGCGCCTTGACCGCCTCGCGCTGCGCATCGGCATTGCCCGCCCGATCCGGCTGGGCATCTCCGGCGAAGACCTGGAAGGGCCGATGACGGCCGGCTGCTGGCGCCCGATCGTGCTGCTGCCGGCGTCGCTCGTCACCGGCATGCCGCCACACCTGCTGGAAGCCCTGCTGGCGCACGAACTCGCCCATATCCGGCGCCACGATTACCTGGTGAACCTAGTGCAGAGCGCGATCGAGATCCTGCTGTTCTACCACCCGAGCGTGTGGATGCTGAGCAATCGCATCCGCATCGAGCGGGAACAGGTCGCCGACGACCTGGCAGCCGGTGCGCTGGGCGAACCGCGGCGCCTGGCCCTGGCATTGTCCGAGCTGGACAAGTTCCAGTTCTCAACCTCGCATTTCGCCCCTGCGGCCCACGGAGGAGACCTCATGTCCCGTATCAAACGCCTGGTGCGCCCCGACGCGCAACCGCTCAGCTGGAAAATCGCCGCGCCCCTGCTGGGCCTGTGCACGGCCTGCGTGATGCTGTATGCCCATGCGCAGCCGGAACCGTCCGCCACGGCGCCACGGGCGGGCAACTACACCGGCGGCACTGGTGCCGAGCCGCGTAAAGCAGCCGAGGCCGCGAAGGCGGCGACCGCTGCCGCTGCGGTGCAGGCCGCCGCCGCCGAGCAAGCCTCGAAGGCTGCCGATGCCGCGGCGGCCGCCGGTGCCGAGGCGGCCAGCGCGGCGGCGGAAGCCTCCCGGGCAGCCGCACTGCACGATGCGGATGCCGGCTGGTCCGCGCCTGTTCCGCCCGCGCGTCCGGCACCACCCGCTGCGCCCGATGCACCGGACGCGCCGCCCGCTCCACCGATGGCAAGGATGGCCGTCCCGCCCGCTCCACCGATGGCAAGGATGGCCGTCCCGCCCGCGCCGCCAGCGCCACCGATGGCGAAGATGGCCGCCCCCGCCGCGCCTGCCGTGCCCATGCTGGCCGCGCCGGCACCCGCTCCGGCCGCGCACCCGGCACCGCCTGCGCCGCCGGCCCCACCGGCACCACCGGCGCCACCGGCACCGTCGATCGGGATGCATGATGGCGTGCACATCGTTCATCCGGGCCACTCGCTTGAATCCTATGCGGTCGTGCGCGGCGGTAACGCGCCGATGCGGGTCTCCGCGCTCGACACGCGCGACATCCAGGATCTGCAGTGCGTGAAAGAAGGCTTCAAGGGCGACTTCATCTGGTTCAAGAAAGACGGCAAGTCATATGTCGTCAAGGACCCGGCGCTCGTCGCCAGGGTGCGCGCGGCCTGGGCGCCTTCCGAGAAACTGGGAGCCGACATGGAAAAGCAGGGCGCCGCGATGGAGCAGCAGGGCAGGCAACTGGAAGCGGTTGGCGAAGAGATCGGCGCCCGGATGGCGGCGGTGTTCGAGACCGACATGCAACGCAGCGTCGAGCGCCAGATGGCCGTGGTGGGGCGCGCGCAGGAGCGCCTGGGCAATCGCATGGGGGAGCTGGGCGAGCGCATGGCCACGGCCGACAGCGAGGCCCGGCGCGAAGCGCTGTCGCGCCAGATGGCGGCACTGCAGAAGCAGATGGAACCGCTGCAGGAGCGGATGAGCCGCCTGTCCGGACAGATGGCGCGCGACCATGCCAAGGTCGATGCCAGCCGCGAACCGATGAAGTCCCTGCATGCCCGGATGGCCGAGCTGACGAAGCCGATGGAGGAATTCGGCCGCAGGATGGGCCAGCTCGGCCGCGAACAGGGCCGGCTCAGCCGGGAGGCCGACAAGTCCACCCGCGCGCTGATCGACGAAGCGCTGCGCAAGGGGCAGGCCACCGAGGTGGGCGCGCAAGGCTGACGCCGCCCTGAAAGCATAAAAACCGGTGGCGAAGCGGGATCGAAAACCGGTGACAGGTTCCGGGTTTTTGGAAATATTTCCCAGAAACTGGACGGTCCGCCGCAGCGGCCTGTCACCGGTTTTCGAGAAACATTTCCCGGCGCCGGCTTTCTTGCAGGTTTTACCTGCCCAGCCGCTCCAGCTTCGCCACCGACAGGTCCAGCACCTTCATGCCCGCGCTGCCGAAGTTGATCTGCGCCCGGCAGTTGGCGCCGCTGCCTTCGATGTTGACGATTACGCCTTCGCCGAACTTGGCGTGCGATACCGATTCGCCGATGCGCCAGGCCGAGCCGGAGGCCGACTTCTGGGCGATGCGCTGGGCGATCGCATTGTCGCTTCCCCCATTGATCTGTACGTCATCCCACTGGGCCTTCTTGTTGGCGAACCAGTGCGTCTGCACGCGCGGCGACAGCCACTTCAGCGATTCTTCCGGCAGTTCGTCGAAGAAGCGCGATTTCATGTTGTAGCGCGTCTGGCCGTGCAGCATGCGGGTCTGGCAGAAGCACATGTACAGGCGCTTCCTGGCCCGCGTGATCGCCACGTACATCAGCCGCCGCTCTTCCTCGACGCCGCCTTCTTCCTTCGAGCTGCTTTCGTGCGGGAACAGGCCTTCTTCCAGCCCGGTGATGAACACGTTGTCGAATTCCAGGCCCTTGGCCGAGTGCACCGTCATCAGCTGCATCGCATCCTGGCCGGCCTGCGCCTGGTTGTCGCCCGCTTCCAGCGACGCATGCGCGAGGAAGGCCGACAGCGGCGACATCACGGTGGCCAGCGGCGCATCGGCATCCATGATTTCCACGCCATCGGCATTGATGATCGCCGCACCCGCCTGCGCATCGGCCGGCGGGCCGAGGTGCGCCGGCGCGCCCTGGCCGTAGCCTTCCTCGCCGACGAACTGGGTGGCCGCGCTGACCATCTGTTCCAGGTTTTCCACCCGGTCGGCGCCTTCCTTCTCGTTGGCGTAGTGCTGCAGCAGGCCGGACGATTCCAGCGTGATGCGCACCAGTTCCGGCAGCGCCATCTGCTGCGTTTCGAAGCGCACGCCTTCGATCAGCTTGACGAAGGCGCCAAGCGACGCACCGGCCTTGCCGACCATGTACGGCACCGCCGCATACATCGAGATGCCATAGGTCTCGGCGGCGTTCTGCAACTGTTCCAGCGTGCGCGCGCCGATGCCGCGCGCCGGGAAATTCACCACGCGCAGGAAAGCCGAATCGTTGTGCGGATTGTCCATCAGCTGCAGGTACGCGATCGCGTGCTTCACCTCGGCGCGCTGGAAGTAGCGCAGGCCGCCGTACACGGTGTACGGAATGCCGGCCGAGAACAGCGCATGCTCGATCACCCGCGATTGCGCGTTCGAGCGGTACAGCACGGCGATCTCGCTGCGCCGCGTGCCTTCGCCGATCAGGTTCTTCGCTTCGTCGACCAGCCATTGCGCTTCCTGCAGGTCGGACGTGGCCTCGTACACGCGCACCGGTTCGCCATGGCCCGCGTCCGTGCGCAGGTTCTTGCCCAGGCGGCGGCTGTTGTTCGCGATCAGCACGTTGGCCGCATCGAGGATGTGGCCGTGCGAGCGGTAGTTCTGTTCCAGCTTGATCAGGTTCTTCACGCTGAACTCGGACTCGAACGCCACCATGTTGCCCACGTTGGCGCCGCGGAACGCATAAATGCTCTGGTCGTCGTCGCCGACGGCGAACAGTGCGCCGCCATGCCCGGTGCCGTGGCCGGCGATCAGCTTCAGCCACGCATATTGCAGGTTGTTGGTGTCCTGGAACTCGTCGACGAGGATGTGTCGGAAGCGCTGCTGGTAATGCTCGCGCAGCGGCTGGTTGCGCGACAACAGTTCATACGTGCGCAGCAGCAGTTCGGCGAAATCGACCACGCCTTCGCGCTGGCACTGGTCGTCGTACAGCCCGTACAGCTCCACCAGCTTGCGCTCGTTGGCGTCGTAGGCCTCGACCTGGCTGGCACGCAAGCCCTGGTCCTTGTTGTTATTGATGAAATACATCACCGATTTCGGCGGGAACTTTTCATCGTCCACGTTGTTCGCCTTCAGCAGGCGCTTGATCATCGACAGCTGGTCCTGCGTGTCGAGGATCTGGAACGACTGGGGCAGGGCGGCATCGCGGTAGTGGGTGCGCAGCAGCCGGTTGCACAGGCCGTGGAAGGTACCGACCCACATGCCGCGTGTATTAATCGGCATCATTCCCGACAGGCGCGCCAGCATTTCCTTGGCCGCCTTGTTGGTGAACGTGACGGCCAGGATGCCGCCCGGCGACACCTGCCCGGTCTGGATCAGCCAGGCGATGCGCGTAGTCAGCACGCGCGTCTTGCCCGAGCCCGCGCCCGCCAGGATCAGGGCGTTTTGCGGGGGCAGGGTGACGGCGGCGAGTTGTTCGGGATTGAGATTGTGGAGGAGATTCTGCATCCCGCCATTATATCGTTCGACGCGCTTGCGCACCCCGTCCGTTCACGGCGGCGCGCCCGCAACGGCGCGCCTTTCGCCAGGATTCTCAGGGTTTGTCGAGTGAAACGGTGTCGGCCGGCGGCGCCGCGAAAATGTGCGCGTAGGCCACGTACAGCGCGCAATGCGCCACGCCGTACAGCACTTCGGAAAGCATCCGCATCAGCGCGAAGCCCATCGTGCCGAAGCCGAACACGGCGCGCACCAGCAGCAGCACGAGCACCGTGATCGCAAACAGGCTGACGGCGAACATGAAGAAGGCGCCGGCCGCCCGCTTGATCGCGAAGAAGCTGTAGAACAGCGCCTTGCCGGCACCCATGCCGTTCCAGTGGACCAGCGGTGCGGCAAAGCTGATCACCAGCAGCGCCGGGATGTACAGCACGGCGGTGGCCAGCATCGTCGGCACCAGGCCGGACTCCAGTACCAGCTGCCGGTTTGTCTGCAATTCGGCCAGCGTGGCGTCGCGCAGCGCATCGGTATTGGCAAACAGCATCACGCCGATGGCGCCGGCGGCCAGGAACACCAGCAAGTGGATCACGCCGAGCATGCACAGCTTGCGCAGCGCCGGGCCGCGGAAACCGGCGACAAGCAGGCCGGGCGTGACCGGCTTGCCGGCGCCGATCTCGCGCGCCGCCGCCATGAAGCCGATCGCGAACACGGGCATCAGCACGCTGTGCGCGACCTGCCCGAGCAGCGGCACCACGAGCAGCAGCGTGGTCAGCAGCATGTAACCGAAGAACAGCGTCGACAGTCCGGCCGGCTGCTTTTTCAGCATGCCGAAGCCCTGTTTGACCCATTCCCATCCTGATCTTGCTGGTGTCTGATTCATCGGTACAGGCTTGGTGCGGGGGTGGCGATGCGCTCACGGAGGATGCGCTCGAAGTGGGTGGGATCGTGCGGCGTCAGCATTTCGGCCTCGCGCGGCTGGTGCAGGTCGTACAGGCGCGACAGCCAGAAACGCAGCGCGCCGGCACGCAGCATCGGCTGCCAGGCTTCCTGCTCGTCGGCCGTGAACGGCCGTACCGCGTGGTAGGCATCGAGGAAGGCGCGCACGCGCGCTTCGTCCAGCACGCCGGTGTCCAGGTCCACGCACCAGTCGTTGATGGTCACGGCCACGTCGAACAGCCAGGTGTCGCAGCCGGCAAAGTAAAAGTCGAAGAAGCCGGTCAGGCGTTCGCCGTCGAACATCACGTTGTTGCGGAACAGGTCGGCGTGCACCGGACCCTGCTGCAGGCGCGAGTAGAGGCCGCTGGCATGGAACGCCTGCTGGAAATCCATCTCGGCGCGCAGCAGCGCCGCTTCCGGCCCGGCCATGTGCGGCAGCACGGCCGGGGCGGCACCATGCCACCAGGCCAGGCCGCGCAGGTTCGGCTGGTGCAGCGGAAAGTCGCGGCCGGCCAGGTGCATCTTCGCCAGCATCGCGCCCACTTCCGCGCAGTGCACGGGCCGGGGTGCCAGTTCGGAGCTGCCGACCAGCTTCGACACGATCGCCGCCGGCTTGCCGTGCAGCGGCACGCACAGCTCGCCCTTGTCGTTCGCTACCGGCGCCGGCACCAGCACGCCGCGCGCCGCCAGGTGCTCCATCAGCCGCAGGTAGAACGGCAACTGCTCGAAGCTCAGGTTTTCAAAGATGGTGAGGACGTATTCGCCGCGTTCCGTCGTCAGGAAGAAATTGCTGTTTTCGATGCCGGATGCGATGCCTTTGAGGGCCACCGCACGGTCGAGGGGGAATTGCGCGATCCAGGGCTGGACATCGTCCAGGCTGACCGAGGTAAAGACTGCCATGAGAATCTATCAGGTTCGAGGATGGATGAGCTGCGCCGGGCACGCCTTCCGCCCGGGCGGGAACGCGGCTTCACTCCGTTACGGGTGGCATCGGAGGAGGCGGCGGCACTTCTGCCGCGTTGTCCGCCGCGGCGGCTGCCGCGGCATCGGCACTGCGCTGTTTTTGCTTTTTGGCGATATCGAATTCCATCACGGTCCACTGCGGGCCGCGCACCTGCGGGCCGCCGGCATCGCCCGGCAACTGCGTGCTGTTCGGATTGGCCGGCTTCACCGTGTAGGTGCTGCCGCCGGCCTGCACCGTTTCTTCCGCGATACGGCCGCCTTCGCGCCGCACGGTGGTGCTGGTCCCGCGCTCCGCTCTCGGCGTGACCGTGATCGGCGTGTCGGTGTCCGGCACCGGTTCCAGCTTCGGCGGCGTGCCGCTCTGGGCACTGGCGGTGCCTGCGGCCAGGGCCAGCAGGATGGCGGGAACGATCGAGGGGCGCATGATAGGAGCCTTTTCGGAAAAACCGTGATATTGGTGTACGGATCATTGTAACAAACTGACACCCGTTTCCGCTGCGAACGCCGATTTTCGCGGCGGCGCCGCACGATTCGCCGCCCCGTGTTCTCTGCGATAATGCCGGATTCGCATCAGACTACTCACTTGCAAACATGCAAAAGACCTTGCTGCTGGTCGACGGTTCCAGCTATCTCTACCGTGCCTTCCACGCATTGCCCGACCTGCGCAGCCCGGACGGCCACCCGACCGGCGCCATGCACGGCATGGTCAATATGCTGCGCCGCCTGCGTGCCGATTACCCGGCCGCCTACATCGCCTGCGTGTTCGATGCCAAGGGCAAGACCTTCCGCGACGACCTGTATCCGGAATACAAGGCGACGCGCGCCTCGATGCCATCCGACCTGTCGCTGCAGATCGAGCCGATCCATGAAGCGGTGAAGGCGATGGGCTGGCCGATCCTGATGGTCGAAGGGGTCGAGGCCGACGACGTGATCGGCACGCTGGCTGTCACGGCCGAGAAGAGCGGCATGGACGTGATCATCTCCACCGGCGACAAGGATCTGGCGCAGCTGGTCACGCCGCACGTCACGCTGATCAATACGATGAGCAACGAAAAGCTCGATGAAGCGGGCGTGCTGGCGAAATTCGGCGTGCCGCCGAACCGCATCATCGATTACCTGACGCTGATCGGCGATACCGTCGACAACGTGCCGGGCGTGGCCAAATGCGGGCCGAAAACGGCCTGCAAGTGGCTGGCGCAGTACGACAGCCTGGAAGGCGTGATCGCCAATGCCGACAAGATCGGCGGCGCGGTCGGCGCCAACCTGAAGGCGGCGCTGCCGTGGCTGCCGAAAGGCCGCGAGCTGATCACCGTGAAAACGGATTGCGACCTGGCGCAGCACATGATGTCGATCTCGGAAACGCTGGTGGCGCGCGAGGAAGACCATGAATCGCTGCTGGCGTTCTTCAACAAATACGGTTTCAAGACGCTGCTGCGCGAGCTGAAGGCGCTGACGCCATCGGCGCAGGTGCCCGGCCAGACCGGCCCGGCCGCGCCGGAAGGCCCGACCGGCGACATGTTCGCCCAGCCGCCCGCCAACGTTCGCTACGATACCGTGGTGACCGCGGCCCAGCTCGACGAATGGATCGCCCGCATCGAGGGCGCCGAGCTGGTGGCGCTCGACACGGAAACCACGTCGCTCGAACCGATGAATGCGCAGCTGGTCGGCATCTCGCTGGCCACCGAGCCGGGCCTGGCGTGCTACATCCCGGTGGCGCACCGCTATGCGGGCGTGCCCGAGCAGCTGTCGCGCGACGAGGTACTGGCCAGGCTGAAGCCATGGCTGGAAGATGCCGCGAAGCCGAAGCTGGGCCAGAACCTGAAGTACGACGCGCACATCTTCGCCAACCACGGCGTGACGCTGCGCGGCATCGTGCACGACACGCTGCTGCAGTCGTACGTGTTCGAATCGCACCGCACGCACGACATGGACAGCCTGGCGATGCGCCACCTGAACCACAAGACCATCGCCTATGAAGAGGTGTGCGGCAAGGGCGCAAGCCAGATCTGCTTCGACCAGGTGGAACTGCAGCGAGCCACCGACTATGCGGCGGAAGATGCCGACATCACGCTGCGCCTGCACCTGGCGATGCACGGCCACGTGACGGGCGACGAAGGCCTGACGGCCGTGTACAGCAAGATCGAGCTGCCGACCGCCGTGGTGCTGCAGAAGATCGAGCGCAACGGCGTGCTGATCGACGCCGGCCTGCTGGCCACGCAGTCGAACGAGCTGGGCGCGCGCATCGTCGAACTGGAACAGAAGGCGTATGAACTGGCCGAAGGGCCGTTCAACCTGGGTTCGCCAAAGCAGATCGGCGAGATCTTCTTCAACAAGCTGAAACTGCCGGTCGTCAAGAAGACGCCGAGCGGCGCGCCCTCCACCGACGAGGAAGTGCTGCAGAAACTGGCCGAGGATTACCCGCTGCCGAAAGTGCTGCTGGAATACCGCGGCATGGCCAAGCTGAAGTCCACGTACACCGACAAGCTGCCGAAGATGATCAACCCGCAGACGGGCCGCGTGCACACCAACTATGCGCAGGCCGTGGCGGTGACGGGGCGCCTGGCGTCGAACGATCCGAACCTGCAGAACATCCCGATCCGCACGGCCGAAGGGCGCCGCATCCGCGAAGCGTTCATCGCGCCGGAAGGCAGCCATCTTGTCTCGGCCGACTATTCGCAGATCGAGCTGCGCATCATGGCGCACATCTCCGAGGACGAAGCCATGCTGCGCGCTTTCGCCGAAGGGGTCGACATCCACCGCGCCACCGCCGCCGAGATCTTCGGCGTGCCGCCGGACGAAGTGAACAGCGAGCAGCGCCGCTATGCCAAGGTGATCAACTTCGGCCTGATCTACGGCATGAGCGCGTTCGGCCTGGCCGCCAACCTGGGCATCGACCGCACCGCCGCGCAGAACTACATCGACCGCTACTTCCAGCGCTTCCATGGCGTGAAGCGCTACATGGACGAAACGCGCCTGGAAGCCAAGGCGAACGGCTATGTGAAGACGGTCTTCGGCCGCCGGCTGTGGCTACCCGAGATCAATTCCCCGAACGGCCCGCGCCGGCAGGCCGCCGAACGGGCCGCGATCAACGCGCCGATGCAGGGCACCGCGGCCGACCTGATCAAGCTGGCGATGATCGCCGTGCAGGACTGGATCGAGAAGGAAAACCTGAAGTCGCGCATGATCATGCAGGTCCACGACGAACTGGTGCTGGAGGTGCCGGACGACGAACTGGCCCTGGTACGCGACACGCTGCCGAAGCTGATGGCCGGCGTGGCCGAGCTGAAGGTGCCGCTGGTTGCCGAAGTCGGGGTCGGGAAGAACTGGGAGGAAGCTCACTGAAAACGCATGCGTTTTCAGGCGCTTCCGCGCACCCGGCCCTTCGCGCCACCACGTTCGCTGAAAACCGGTGTCAGACACCTTTTCCGTTCCGGAAAAGTGTCTGACACCAGATGCTGGTTGAAGTCTCGAATAGCACCCGCGTACCGGTGTCGGACACTATTTTTCGCCAGAAAAATGGTGTCGGACACCGGTTTTCATTAATAATTGGCTTTTCACTACCACTGTGTTTCAATTTCCTGATAACACACTTCCCGGAGAATCCATGAAAGATCTGCACAACGATGCCGCCAGCCTGATCGGCGAAGCGGAAGGCATCAGCCGCCGCGACCTGCTGAAGGCGGCCCTTGGTACCGGGTTCGCCGCCGCGGTGCTGCCCGTCAGCGCCGAGACCGTGGTGAAGACCGATACCGACGGCCTCACGGCCGGCACCGTGAACGTGACGGTCGACGGCTACCCGGTGCCCGTATACCGCGCCCAGCCCGCGGGCAAGACGGGCTTGCCGGTGATCCTCGTGATCTCGGAAATCTTCGGCGTGCACGAACACATCGCCGACGTGGCGCGCCGCTTCGCCAGGCAGGGTTACCTGGCGCTGGCGCCGAACCTGTTCGCGCGCCAGGGCGACCCGCAGAAGGAAGCGTCGATCGCCGACCTGCAAAAGAACATCATCAGCAAGACGCCGGACATCCAGGTCTTCAAGGACCTCGACGCGATCGTCGCCTGGGCCGGCCAGAACGGCGGCGCGGTGGACAAGCTGGGCATCACCGGCTTCTGCTGGGGCGGCCGAATCACGTGGCTGTATGCCGTGCACAACCCGGCCGTCAAGGCCGGCGTGGCCTGGTACGGGAGGTTACTAGGGGAAGCCACTGCCAATACGCCTCGCCATCCTGTCGACGTGGCTGCCACGCTGAAAACGCCCGTGCTGGGCCTGTACGGCGCCAAGGACACCGGTATTCCCCTCGATTCCGTGGAAAAGATGAAGGCCGAGCTGGCGAAAGGGAAGTCCGGTTCCACCTTCGTCATCTATGAAAATGCCGGCCACGCTTTCCATGCCGACTACCGCCCCAGCTATGTGGAAGCGGACGCGAAGGATGGCTGGAAGCGCGCGCTGGACTGGTTCAAGCAGCACGGCGTGGCCTGATCCGTTCCCCTGTTAGCCCTGGTTTTCGCCTTATTTTCGGCTTATTGATACTGTATTTTCAGCAGAAGCGCGAGCTGGACGGTAAAATGTCCGGTTTGCGCGCTGCCCGGGTCCCCGAGCCGCGCGCGCGGTAAAGCGCACGAGAGGCTCCAAAATCGATCCGGTACTCACTTCCATTCTGCTGGCAACCACGCTCGCCGGCGCCGCCAGCATCACCGCTGCGGCGCTGTTTTCGTTCACGCTGCTGTCGAAGGTCGTCGAGCGGATGGTCAGCCTGTCGGTCGGCATCATGCTGTCGACGTCGCTGCTGCATGCGTTGCCGGAAGCCTTCGAATCGCACGCCGATCCGCGCACGCTGTTCGCCACGCTGCTGGCCGGCCTGCTGACGTTCTTCATGCTGGAGAAGCTGGCGATCCTGCGCCACTCGCACCACCACGAGGGCGACGGCCACCACCACGCCCATGGACACGACAAGCACGAGGCCGGCCGCGCCGGCTGGATGATCCTGGTCGGCGACGGCATGCACAATTTCACCGACGGTATCCTGATTGCCGCCGCGTTCCTGGCCGACCCGCACCTGGGCATCGTCGCGGCCGTGGCCATCATCGCGCATGAAATCCCGCAGGAGATCGGCGACTTCATCGTGCTGCTGAATGCCGGCTTCTCGCGCACGCGGGCCTATGTCTATAACTTGCTGTGTAGCCTGCTGGCTGTCGCCGGCGGACTGCTCGGCTACTTCACGCTGGACCGCGCCAGCAACCTGATTCCGTATGTGCTGGTATTCGCATCGTCGGGCTTCATCTACATCGCCGTCAGCGACCTGATGCCGCAGATGCAGCGCCGTTCCACGCTGAAGGAAACCGTGCCCCAGGTGCTGCTGGTCGCGCTGGGCGTCGGTATCGTGCTGTTCCTGACGGCGGGGCGGCACTGATCACCGCGGGATCGCGCCGGTGGCATGAGGATGGACGTCGCTCATGCCGCACCGGATGCATGGCGTCCGTCGTGATTCAAAGGCATCCCACGATGCCTTTTTTTTCGCCCATGCCGGCGACGTGCTGCCGATTCCAAGGCCACGCCGATAAGTAAAAAGCACTCTTCAAGCAGAGAAACGCAATCCTGGCGCGGCAGGGCCCCGCATATACTTTCCTCGACATTGCCGGACCGCAGCGGCGGCACCGCGCACGAACACCGGCAGCCGGCCGGCAGCCGCCAGGAGACGATCATGACACCGCAGTTCCATCACATCGCTTCGATTCCGCCGCCGGAGCACGCCTCCGCCACGTAGCCGCTCTCCGCCCGGCTCGCCCTTTCCCGTTTCGCTGTTTTTCGCCAGGCACCCCGTGCCAGGGCAACGTGCGCCCGCGCGCATCACCATCCACAACCAGGAGACTCCATGCATCACAAGAACACACCACTGAAAGCCTGCGCCGCCGGCGCGGCAATGCTGCTGGCGCTGGCCGCCTGCGGTTCCGATACCGAGAGCGTGAGGGAATCGGCCGGCGCCTTCGACAGCGCACTGGCCTTCGACAGCGCGAAGTACACCACGATCGACGTCACCATCGATGGCGTGCAGGTGCCGGTGCGCTGGTACAAGGAAGTGTGCTACGTGGCCAAGCCGACCGCGGTGTCCGCCACGCAGGCCACGCTGTCCGGTGCCACCAATACGATCACCAACACGGCGTGCGGCTACCAGAGCATGAACATCTTCGTGCCGGAAACCACGGCGGCCAGCAATGACGCGGCGCTGTACTTCGCCGTCAACAACGGCGGCTGGTTCGCCAGCTACATCAAGGCCAGCGTCGCCGACGGCGCCAGCTTCAACAGCGCCACCAGCAACGTCGGCGCGGCGCTGAAGGCGGGCTATGTGTACATCGACGTGGCCACGCGCAGCCGCGGCCTGACCGCGGCCGACGGCAGCTATCCGGGAAAGGCACCGGCCCCGGTGGTCGATGCGAAGGCGGCGATCCGCTACCTGCGCCTGAACGATGCGCGCATGCCGGGCAATGCCAACCGCATCGTGGTGAACGGCACCAGCGGCGGCGGCGCGCTGTCGTCGATCATCGGCGCCTCCGGCAACAGCGCCGACTACCTGCCTTACCTCGCATCTGCCGGCGCGGCCGGCATCGACGCCAACGGCCGCAGCACGCTGCGCGACGATGTGCTGGCGATCAACGCGTATTGCCCGATCACGGACCTGGGCAACGCCGACCTGCACTATGAATGGCTGTACACGCTGTACGGCACGCGCGCCGCGGTGGGCCGCAACCCGAATCCCGACGGCAGCGCGCAACTGGCCGCGAAGTTCGCGGCATACCAGCAGGGCCTGCGCTTGTCGAACGGCAGCGGCACTGCGCTCACCGCCGACAACATGATCGACCAGATCCGCCAGGAAGTGATCCGCTCGGCCGAGGTGTACATGGCGGCCGGCGGCACGATCCCCGACCTTGGCGAGGAAATGCCGTACACCAGCGGTGGCGCCACGAGGACCTACACCAACGACTGGCTCGACGTCGACAACGGCACTAAAAAGGTGGTGTCGATCGACATGCCGAAATACCTGAAGTTCGTCGCCACGCAAGCCGCGCCGAAGGCGGCGCCGGCGTTCGACCAGACCGGCATGTCGGTCACCGCGGCCAGCGGCGAATCGAACCTGTTCGGTACCAGCAGCCAGAAGTACAGCAACTTCACCGAGTACGGCTGGGACAACAACGACGCGCACGGTGACGGCATCGGCTACGACGATACCGGCATCACCGGCAGCCGCCACTTCGCGCTTGCCACCACGCCGGTGATGAACCAGGTGAAGCTGGTCAACCCGATGGCGTATATCGGCGGCGCCGATACGGCCCCTTACTGGTACGTGCGGCATGGCACGCGCGACCGCGATACCGCGTTCACCGTGTCGATCAACCTGACGCGTGCGCTGCAGGCCGATCCGAAAGTGCAGGAAGTGAATTACCGGCTGTCGTGGAACCAGCCGCACGCCGGCAATTACGACGTGCCGGAAGCGATGGCGTGGATCGAGCAGACGCTGAAGGCTGCCGCGGCACGGGGACTGTAAGCCGCCCGAATACGGGCCGGCGGCATCGCACTGCCGGCCCGCCGCGGCTAGGGACTCTCCAGCGTTACGCCCCGGTCGCGACCGGCCGTTCCGCCACCGCGCACCATTCCGACCACGAGCCGGGATACAGCGCGGCGCCCGGCAAACCGGCCACCTCCAGCGCCAGCAGGTTGTGGCAGGCGGTCACGCCGGAGCCGCACTGCATGACCGCGGAAGAGGGCGACGCGAACAGTGGCGCGAACTCGTCCTTCAACCGGGCGGCCGGCTTGAACTTGCCGTCGGCCCCGAGGTTGTCCTTGAAGAAGCGGTTCTTCGCGCCCGGGATATGGCCGCCGACCGGGTCGATGGTCTCGTTCTCGCCGCGGAAGCGATCGTTCGCGCGGGCATCCACCACCGTAAAGCCCTGCGTGGACAGGTTCGACACCACGTCGTCCACCGACACGGTGCGCGTCAGCGACGGGCGCTCGGCGATCCGGCCGGGGGCGCGCGGCGGCGCCAGGTCGGCCGTCACGGGCTGGCCGGCGGCCTGCCATGCGGGCAAGCCGCCATCGAGCACGGCTACCCCTTCATGGCCGATCCAGCGCAGCAGCCACCACAGCCGCGCCGCGTACATGCCGCCGTGCGCATCGTACGCCACCACCTGGCTGTCGCCGTCGATGCCGAAACGGCGCAGCGCCTCGACCAGCGCGGCGCGTTCCGGCAGCGGGTGGCGGCCGCGGAACGTGCTGCCGGCGCCCGTTTTCGGGCCGGACAGGTCGTCGTCGATGCTGGCGAACTGCGCGCCGGGGATGTGGCCGGCGGCGAAGGCTTCGCGGCCGAAGGCGGGATTCAGCAGGTCATGGCGGCAATCCAGGACGACCCACTTCGGGTCATCGGCATGGCGGGCAAGGGTGGCGGCGTCGATCAGGGTGCTGTACATGGAGTCTCCTCAAACTTCGCTGGCGATGGGATCGGTCGAGGCAACGGCCTTGCCGCGCTCGGTGTTCCGGGTATTGTAGAACGTCGCGGCGCTGCCGGAGGCGAGGATGATGCCGATGCCCAGCCAGCTGTGCCAGTCGAAGGAATCGGAAAACACGAGCACGCCCCAGATACTGGAAAACACGATGCCGGTGTATTGCAGGTTGGCGACCACCAGCGTGTTGCCGAGGCGGTAGGCGCGCGTCATCGATATCTGCGCGGCGGTGGCGAACAGGCCGATACCGAGCAGCAGCAGGAAACCATGGCCCGTGTTCAGCGAATGGAATACCGCCGGGCCGCCGCCCGCTTCGGCAAACGTGCCGAGCAGGCCGGCCACCACGTTCGACACGGCGAAATAAAACACCACGCGGTTTTCCGGCTCGCCGGCCAGGCCCAGCTTGCGCACCTGCATGTAGGCCACCGCCGTGAGGATCGACGAGAAGATCGCGATCAGCGCGTACACCAGCTGGTCGGACTGGAACGCCGGCTGCAGCAGCAGCACGACGCCGACGAAGCTCATGCCCACCGCCACCAGCAGCGGCCATGCCACCTGGTTCTTCGCCTGCCACCAGCCATGCGCGAACAGCCACACGGCAATCCAGATCGGCGACAGGTAGTTCAGCGTCATCGCCGTGGCCAGCGGCAGCTTGGCGATCGAGTAGAACCACAGCCACAGCGAGATCACGCCGACGATGCTGCGCCACAGGTGGCCCATCGCGAAGCGCGTCTTCAACGTGCCGCCCTGCAGGCGGATCAGGATCAGCAGCACGGTCACGCCCACGATGCCGCGGTACATCACGATTTCCGAGGTGGAGAACATGTCCGAGGCGAGCTTGACGCACACGCCCATGGCGGCAAACAGGAAACTGGCGAACAACATCCACAGCGATTGCATTACGTTCCTTCCCAAAGCCGCCGGCACAAAACCGCCAAGGATGCGTGGCATTCGTCTCGCCGTACCTGAGTACTGTCTTCGGCGATGTGCCATGCCCGGTGGCGCGTGTCCGCGGCTTCAAATAGATAAGGGGACAGTCCGTTGCGATCCGGATCTGTCCCCTCGTTGTCGATTATTTATACGGCGATTTTACTTCGATACCATTCGTGGAAGTGCTGCATGCCGTCTTCCATCGGGCTCTGGTACGGCCCCGCGTCCGATGTGCCCCGGTCCAGCAGGATCTTGCGGCCGGCATCCATGCGCTGCGCGATCTCGTCGTCCTCGACACAGGTTTCCATGTAGGCGGCGCGTTCCGCATCCACGAAGTCGCGTTCGAACAGCACGATCTCTTCGGGATAATAGAACTCCACCACGTTCTTGGTGCGGTTCGGGCCTTCCGGCCACAGCGTCGACACCACCAGCACGTGCGGATACCACTCCACCATGATGTTCGGATACAGCGTCAGCCAGATCGCGCCATACGGCGGCGCCTCGCCGTTGCGGAACTTGAGCACCTGTTCCTGCCAGCGCTGGTATACGTCCGAACCGGATTTCTTCAGGCCGCGGTTCACGCCCACCGTCTGCACCGAGTAGTCGGCGCCGAATTCCCAGCGCAGGTCGTCGCAGGAAACGAAGCCGCCCAGGCCGGGATGGAACGGCTCGACATGGTAATCCTCGAGATAGACCTCGATGAAGGTTTTCCAGTTGTAGTCGCAGTGGTGCACTTCCACGTGATCGAGCATGTAGCCCGAGAAGTCCAGGTCCTTCGTGACGGACATGTCCTTCAGCTTTTCCATCACGTTGTAGCCGTTCTGCTCGAACAGCAGGCCGTTCCAGCTTTGCAGCGGCGCTTTCGGCAGGTTCAGGCACGGCGTTTCGGGGAAATGCGGCGCGCCGATCAGCTCGCCCTTCAGGTCGTAGGTCCAGCGGTGCAGCGGACAGACGATCGTGTTGGCATTGCCGCGTCCATTGAACATCAGTGCCTGGCGATGCCGGCACACATTCGACAGCAGTTCGATACCCTGGGCGTTACGGACCAGCATGCGACCCTCGTTTTCCGAAGCGAGCGTCGTAAAGTCGCCGATATTCGGCACCATCAGTTCATGGCCCACGTAGCGTGGGCCGTTCTGAAACAATTGCTGCATTTCACGCTGCAGTAGCGCTTCGTCAAAATAGACGTGGACCGGAAGTTGCGCGTTCGAACGCGCCAGCCTGGCGTGGGTACCCAGATCGGACATCCCAACCCCCCTTAATTAAAGTACTGCAAACCAAGAAGAGACAGAATCCGCAAAGACCTGAATTCAGAGTATGAGAACGGTATTTCGGACAGAACCGGAGATTATAGCGTGAACGGCGTGATTCCGCCGATAAATCTTCGTTACATACCCCCGGGTGACCGGCATTGTGATCCCTTTTATCCGGCAAGGGAGCCGCGCTGGATACAATTGCAACGGAGCACGGTTGGCCGGGTTGCCATTTTGGACCGTGCGGGACACTTTGTTCTAAAATAACGGGCTACACTCCAGCACTGAGTCAAAATCAAGTCATGGTCAATAAAACAAACAGCGCTGAAAATGCCGCGCCAGCTTCCGCGCCCGTCTCCTTTGAAGCGGCGATGGCCGAGCTGGCGCAGCTCGTCACGCAGATGGAATCCGGGCAACTGCCGCTGGAGGCATCCGTCGCGGCCTACGCGCGCGGTTCGGAACTGGTGAAATACTGCGCCACCCAGCTGGACAAGGTGGAATCGCAGGTCAAGGTCCTCGAAGGCGACATGCTCAAGCCGTTCGCCGACGGCGACGAGGGCGCGCCATGACGGAAGCGGTCACGTTCCAGGACTGGATGCGCGGTATCCAGGCGGTCATGGAGGCGGACATGTCCGCCTACCTGCCTGCCGACACCGCGGAACCCGCGAAACTGCATGGTGCGATGCGCTATGCGCTGCTGGGTGGCGGCAAGCGCGTACGCCCGTTGCTGGTGTACGCGGCCGGCGCGTTGTTCGGCGCCGATGCGCAGGCGCTGTCGCGTGCGGCGGCCGCGGTGGAAATGATCCATGCGTATTCGCTGGTGCACGACGACATGCCGTGCATGGACGACGACGCGCTGCGCCGCGGCAAGCCCACCGTGCACGTGGCTTACGACGAAGCGACCGCGCTGCTGGTCGGCGATGCGCTGCAATCGCAGGCGTTCACGGTGCTGGCCGGCGTGGAGGGTATTGCGCCCGCGCGCCTGCTGGCCATGGTGCGGCTGCTGGCCGACGCGGCTGGCTCCGCCGGCATGTGCGGCGGCCAGGCGATCGACCTGGACAGCGTAGGCCTGCCCCTGACGCTCGAACAGCTGGAGCGCATGCACCAGCTGAAGACGGGCGCGCTGCTGCGTGCCTCCGTGGTGCTCGGCGCGCTGGCCGGCAAGGACCTGTCGGCAACCGAACTGGAAGCACTGCATGCGTACAGCCGCGCGATCGGCCTGGCTTTCCAGGTCGTCGACGACGTGCTCGACGCCACCGCCGATTCGGCGACCCTCGGCAAGACGGCCGGCAAGGATGCCGCCGACAACAAACCCACCTACGTCTCGATCCTCGGGCTCGACCAATCCGTCGCCCTGGCCGAACAATTGCGGCGCGACGCCCACGCGGCGCTTGGCGCCTTCGGCGACGGCGCGCTGCGCCTGCGCGAACTCGCGGACCTGATCGTGCAGCGGAAGGCATAAATGAACCTGCTTCAAACCATCAACAACCCGGCCGAGCTGCGCAAGCTGCCGCGCCACCAGCTGGCACCGCTGGCCGACGAACTGCGCAGCTTCCTGCTCGATTCCGTGTCGAAGACGGGTGGCCACCTGTCGTCGAACCTGGGCACCGTCGAACTGACCGTGGCATTGCACTATGTCTTCAACACGCCGCACGACCGCATCGTTTGGGACGTGGGCCACCAGACCTACACGCACAAGATCCTGACCGGCCGGCGCGAGCAGTTCCATACGCTGCGCCAGCAGGGCGGCATTTCCGGCTTCCCGCGCCGTGTCGAAAGCGAATACGACACCTTCGGTACCGCGCACTCGTCCACGTCGATCTCGGCCGCGCTGGGCATGGCGCTGGCGGCCCGGATCAAGGGCGAGCAGCGCCATGCGATCGCCGTGATCGGCGATGGCTCGATGACGGCCGGCATGGCCTTCGAAGCGCTGAACAACGCCGGCGTGGAAGAAGACTGCAACCTGCTGGTGATCCTGAACGACAACGACATGTCGATCTCGCCGCCGGTGGGCGCGCTGAACCGCTACCTGGCGCGGCTGATGTCCGGCCAGTTCTACGCGGCCGCGAAGAACGTCGGCAAGTCGGTGCTGCCGGCGCCGATGCTGGAACTGGCGAAGAAGCTGGAAGAGCATGCCAAGGGCATGGTGGTGCCTGCCACGATGTTCGAGGAATTCGGCTTCAACTACATCGGCCCGATCGACGGCCATGACCTCGATTCGCTGATCCCCACGCTGCAGAACATCCGCAACCTGAAGGGGCCGCAGTTCCTCCACGTCGTGACCAAGAAGGGGCAGGGCTACAAGCTGGCCGAAGCGGAACCGATCCTGTACCACGGCACCGGCAAGTTCAACCCGGCCGAAGGCATCAAGCCGGCCGCGGCGCCGGCCAAGATGACGTACACCGAGGTGTTCGGCAACTGGCTGTGCGACATGGCGGCGCACGACGAACGCCTGGTCGGCATCACGCCGGCGATGCGCGAAGGCTCCGGCATGGTGCGCTTCCATGCCGAATACCCGAAGCGCTACTTCGACGTGGGCATCGCCGAGCAGCATTCCGTCACCTTTGCCGGCGGCCTGGCCTGCGAAGGCCTGAAGCCGGTGGTGGCGATCTATTCGACGTTCCTGCAGCGCGCCTACGACCAGCTGATCCACGACGTGGCGCTGCAGAACCTGGACGTGACGTTCGCGCTGGACCGCGCCGGCCTGGTGGGCGCCGACGGTGCCACGCACGCCGGCAACTACGACCTGGCGTACCTGCGCTGCATCCCGAACCTGGTGGTGATGGCCGCATCGGACGAAAACGAATGCCGCCAGATGCTGACGACCGCTTACCAGTATCCCGGCCCGGCCGCGGTGCGCTATCCGCGCGGCGCCGGCATCGGTGCGGCCATCGCGCCGGCGCTCACCACCATCGACCTGGGCAAGGGCGAACTGCGCCGCCAGGGCGAACGCGTGGCGATCCTGGCGTTCGGCGCGATGGTGGCGCCGTCGCTGAAGGCCGGCGACGCGCTCAATGCCACGGTGGCCAACATGCGCTTCGTGAAGCCGCTGGATGTGGAGCTGGTGAAGGAACTGGCCGCCTCGCACGACTACCTGGTCACGGTGGAAGAGGGCTGCGTGATGGGCGGCGCCGGCGCCGCCGTGGCCGAGGCGCTGGCCGAGGCGGGCATCGCCAAGCCGCTGCTGATCCTGGGCCTGCCCGACCAGTTCATCGACCACGGCGACCCGGCCAAGCTGCTGGCCAGCGTGGGGCTCGACGCGGACGGCATCGCCAGATCGATCAAGACGCGCTTCCTCGGCGGCGAGCCGCGGCTGGTGGTCAGCAACGGCTGACCTGCCTGGCGGGAAAACAAAAAGCGGCGCATTGCGCCGCTTTTTTATTGACTCCGCTGCACCTGCTGCAAGCGCCGAGGTACGCGCCTCGGCGTTGCCTCAGCTGCCTGCGTGGTGCATGGCCAACTTCAGGCCGCGATCCGTTTCGCGTCGCCTGCCTTGCGGCGCCGTGCCACCGCGCCAAGGACGAACAGGCCGGCAGCGGCCATGGCCGCGGTCGATGGTTCCGGTACCGGGCTCACATTCTGGAAGTCGTCGATGCTCAGGTCACCACCCCAGAAAAACTGCTCAGATCCAAATTCGGTCTCGGTAAAGTACTCGCCTCTGAACGTGGCCTGCGTGAGTGTAAAGCCCGTACCGAGGAATACCTGGTCCAGCACATCGCCGAAATATGTTGCATTGTCGAGAGAGTGCGCCGCGCCCCGGAAGTCCAGGCGAAAACTGTAGTTTCCCGAATTACTCAGACTGACAAACACACCGTCGGCACGGCTGTCGATATCGATTCTCGCGTCGTAGTAAAAGGGGCTGTGCTCCCAATAACCGAGGTTCCCCAGCTCGATGGCATATGTGCCTTGCACATGCATGCTATCGGCCCACCAGTAAGTGGGGTCGGGGGAATCGCCGTTGTGCCAGACCTGATTGCCCGGCCCCTGGAGATCGTAGGTGAATTTTCCCGGCAAGACCGAGCCGTTGGCATAGGTGGAATGACTGCCGAGGTTGACGGAGGAAACCGGTTGGCCGTCCTTTTTAAGGTTCTCGATCTCCGCCGAGAAAGTGACTTCCGTTGGTGCTGCAGCGGCATGAAGCGAAACGCCCAAGGCGAGCATGGCGATGGAATGGCGCAGGATATACATGGGGCCCTCGAGTGATGATGGAATTCTTATATTATCAAAAAAATATCATGCATCGGGCCGATTCAAGAAGCTGGAATTACTTTCAAATCAGAAGCTTGTTGGCGTTCAGCCCTTTGCTGGCCGGCCATGAAGGCCAGCGGCAGAGATCATCGCGTGGCGCCGAAGCCTTACCTCGCCGGCAACGATCTGGACGGTATTGACCGATCCTGGCGCCCCAGGTCGACGGCATGGTGCCAGGCTTGCATGGCCGCCAGACCGGCTACAGTCCGTGCCATCGCCGCGAATCCCGCATCGCCCGGATGCAGATGGTCACCCGAGTCATATTCCGGCCGCAGCCGCGATGCATCGGCCGGGTCACGCAGCGCCGCGTCGAAATCGGCCACGGCGTCGAACTCGCCGCTACCCCGGATCCAGGCGTTGACTTCAAGTCGCACCGTTTCCTTGGCCAGTGTCCAGTACCCCGCGAACGGCGTGCCCGGCAGCGCATTGCCGAACGGCGGCAGCGTGCCGCCGATGACCTGGACGCCGCGTGCATGGGCGCGGGCGATCAGCGCGCGGTAGCCGTCGACCAGCCGCTCCGCCGTCATCGGCGGGTCCTGCGGCGCGAACGCGGTACCGGGCCAGCCGATATCGTTCGTTCCCAGCAGCACGACGACGGCCGCCACGCCGGGCTGGTCCAGCACGTCCGCGTCGAACCGTTCGATCGCCTTGACGCCCATTTTCGACGACAGCAGCCGCGCGCCGGAAATCCCGGCATTGGCGACTGCGATGCCTTGCGGTGCGAGCCGTTCGGCCAGCATGTCCGGCCAGCGGCGGTGGCGGTCGGGCGTCGACCCGTTGCCGTCCGTGATCGAATCGCCCAGTGCAACGATGGTCCCGCCCTGGCCGTCGACGTGGACCGCGGCAAGGAAGGCGCGGCCCTGCAAGTGCTGCGCAGCGTCCAGCCTTGCCGCCGCCGTGGCATTGCCGGGGGCGATGTAGCCGGTCTGCTGGGCGCCCCAGTGGAAGCTCGCCAGCCGTGCCGTGCCGGGGTACCACGCGGACACGGTCAGGCGTTCCAGTGCCGCCACCGGGAACCCGACAGGGTCGCTGGTGGCCGTGCCGCCGGGCGGTATCGTGACCTCCGTGCGGCTGGCGAACGTCAACGCCCGGTCGCTGGCGGTGTCGATGGCCGACGTGGCTCCAGGTTCGCCCGCCGTGCGGGCAATGCGTACGGCGCCGACCACAAGCGGCTCGCTGCCATAGCGGTTCGACAGCACCACGCGCACATTGCCGCCGCCGGTGGAAAGCCGCAGCACTTCGCGCACCGTGCTGCCGGCTACCGTGGCCGGTACATTGGTGGCGAGGGCAAAACCGGGTGACCAGGCCGGTTGCGGTGCCGCGTACCAGCTGGCCTGCCAGCCGGGCGACGCATGGGTGGGCATGGCCAGGACCGTGGACAGGACGGCCGCGCCGAGGGATCGGATGGTGAACATGGTGGCTCCTTGCGAATGGAAGGTGACATGGTCAGTCATTCCACCCTGGCGTGGTAGCCATGGAAATCGACTATAGTTCATTCCAAAATGGAATGAGAACGTCATGGATACGATTCGTTCGCTGCAGTACTTCGTGCGCGCCGTGGAGCTGGGCAGCCTGTCGGCCGTCGCCCGCGAGGAGGGCACCACGCAACCGACCGTCAGCAAGGTCATCGCGGCGCTGGAACGCGATGTCGGCGTCCGGCTGCTGGAGCGCTCGACCACCAGCCTGGCGCCGACCGTCGAAGGGCGGCGATTTCACGAGCGGGCGCGCGGCCTGCTGGCCGAATTCGATGCCGCCGTGACCGAGGCACGCGGCGGCGGCGCGGCGTTGCGCGGGCTGCTGCGCGTCAGTGCTCCGGTAGCGCTGGGGCAGTTCCGGCTGAACGCGCTCGTGCTGGAATTCATGGCGCTGCATCCCGGCATCGAGCTGGAACTGATCCTGAACGACCGGATGGTCGACCTGGTGGAAGAGGGCGTCGACGTCGCGGTCCGCCTGGGCGGCGAGCTGCCACAGGACATGGTGGCACGCAAGGTCGCGGTATCCGCACGGCTGCTGGTGGCCGCGCCGGCGTACCTGGCACGCCGTGGGCTCCCGCAAACCCCGGATCAGCTGGCGCAACACGATTACGTGCGCTTCGCCTGGCTGCCGGCCGGCGATGTCGTCACGCTGCATGACGGCAGCCGCAGCGTGGCGGTCACGGTGAAAAGCCGCTATCGCGTGAACCACGCGCTGGCGATCCGCGACAGCCTGGTGCAGGGCGCAGGCATCGGACTGTGCCCGCAATGGCTGGTCGGCGACCTGCTGGAAACCGGCACGCTGCTGCACGTGCTGCCGGGCTGGCGTGGCATGCCGCAGGAAGTGCATTTGCTGGCCGGCCGGCACCGCAACGCGCGGGCGCGGGCGTTCATCGACTTCCTTGGCGCGCGCTTGCCGGCACTGCCCGGCTTCGGCAAAACCGCCGCCTGAACGGGCATGGCCAAGGTGGCAATGGAAACATTTCTGGCCGTTTAATGAATCGCTCGCTGCATGCAATTTACTCAGGGCGACGAGCGGCTGACTTACCCCCTCCTTTACTTTTTCCTGTAGGATACCGTCTTTCGTTCGCGCAAAACGCTTGGCGAAGATCAAGGCAGAGCTTGCGGTATATCAAGGCGCGGGCTGGTATTCATACTGGGCAGGAACACACGCGGCATCCGTTCTCATGTCCATCTTTTTCGGAGACGGAATGGGAGCAGCACGCCCATCTGTCCAGCGCACCGGCAAGCTGGTCGCGCTGGCTTGCATCATTGCGGTGGCCAGTGCCGCCGCCGCGGAAGCACTGCGCTGGTCCGGCAGTACGCAGCAGGTCGAGCAGCCCGCCATCGCGAGCACGGTCACCGTACCGGCCCCCGTCACCATCAACCAAGTCAGCCATTCGATCATCCCGATGCCGGCCGGCGTGCCGTCCGCGCACGCGAGCGCGCTGGCGGCACTGCCCGGCGGCGACCTGCTGTCGTTCTGGTGGGCCGGCAGCCGCGAAAGCGGGCCGGATGTGAAGGTGTACGCATCGCGCTGGTCGAACGGCACCTGGAGCGGCAACTGGGTAGTGGCCAGCCGCGAATCGCTGGGGCGGGCGCTGGGCTTCGGCGTGCGCCGCATCGGCAACCCGGTGGCCTGGACGGCGCCCGACGGCACGGTGCACCTGTACGTGGTGGCGACCGGCCTGGGCGGCTGGGCCGCTTCCCGCATCGTCCAGTTGCAATCGCATGACGATGGCGCCACCTTCGCGGTGCGCCGCGTGCTGCCGCTGTCGCCGCTGTTCAATACCAGCACGCTGGTGCGGACGTCGCCGGTGGCGCTGGCCGACGGCGGCTGGTGGCTGCCGGTCTATTTTGAAATCGGCAACAAGTACCCGATGCTGCTGGCGTTCGACGCCGGCGGCGAACCGCGCCGCATCGGCCGTATCGGCAGCGGCACCTCGTCGCTGCAGCCGGCCATCGTGCCGGTATCGGCCACCGAAGTACGGGCCTGGATGCGCGATGCCGGCGAAGGCCAGCGCGTGCAGCAGGCGCTGAGCCGGGATGGCGGCAACAGCTGGGAAGACCTGGCGCCGTCGCAGGTGGCCAACCAGAGCACGTCGCTGGCCGCGCTGCGCCTGTCCAGCGGCAATTTCCTGATGCTGTACAACCACGTGGCGGCGGGCGGCTCCGACCGCAACGTGCTGTCGCTGGCGCTGTCGACCGACGCGCGCACGTGGCGTCCGCTGGCCGACATCGTCAGCGGCAAGCCGGGCGACGAGTTCTCCTACCCGACCATGCACCAGGTGGGCGACAAGCTCCATATCACCTATACGCACCAGCGCCAGGCGATTGCCCATCACCTGCTGCGCATCACCCCTGGAAAGGACCCGCTATGACGCTGCCCGGTCTTGCGCTGCAGATCGCCTATGGACACGTGGCCTGGGCGCTGGTGCTGCTGGCATTGCTGCTGGCCTGCATGCCCGGCCTTGCGCGGCGTCATGGCCGTGCGCTTGCCGCCGGCTTCGTCGTGCTGTGCGCGCTGCCCGGCGCATGGTCGCCGTCCTGGTGGCTGACGCTGGCGTTCCAGTATCCGAGCGGCCTGCTGGTCGGGCTCAGCCTGATGTCGCTGGAGCGGCGCCGCCAGGGCGCCAAGCCGCGCCCCGTGCTGCCGCTGGCGATGGCCCTGCCGCTGGCGCTGGCCGGCGCGATCCTCTACCTGGACACCTTTGGCGTGCTGGCCCTGGGCCTGTACCATGGCGGCTTCGGCACCGTCGGCGCGCCGCTGCTGGGCTTCGCGGCGATCGCGGCGTGCGCATTCGCCATCTGGCGCGGCCATGCGCTGCAGCCGGCGCTGGCGCTGCTGACCGGCCTGCTGCTGTACGCGCTGTTGCGCCTGCCCACGGGGAACCTGTGGGATGCGCTGCTGGATCCGCTGCTGTGGATGTGGGCACTGGGCTCGGCGGTTGCTGCCGGCGTGCGCCAGGCCGCCGGCGCGCGCGCACCGGCCGTTCAGCCGCAGCCGGCGCCTGTGCCTGTTCCGGTGCTGGCGGCCGAGCCGGTGCCCGTGGCCGGGCAGCAATCGAACAACTTCAAACGGTAAGGGAGTAATACGTGGTTCAGAACAAGTGGTATGTCCACCCGGCGATCGTGGTGGCGGTGCTCATCAATGTTTTCGTGATGGGGCTTGCCATTGCATGGTCCGGCGACGGGGCAAAGCTGCAGCGCCTGCTGGTGGAGGACGGCATCGTCGAATGGATGCAGTTCCTGTGCTTCGCGGTGACTTCCGGCCTGCTGGCCTTTGCCACGGTCGAACACTGGCAGCGCGAGCGGCGCATCGACCTGCCGCTGCTGGTGCTGGCCGGCCTGGCCGGCATCGTGGCACTGGCCGCGCTGGAAGAAATCAGCTGGTTCCAGCGCATCCTGAACGTCGCCACGCCGGACTACTTCGCGCAGAACAACCGCCAGGGCGAAACCAACCTGCACAACCTGGCCATCGGCGAGAAGGGCAGCATCCACAAGACGATCCTGCTGAAGCTCATCGCCATTGCCGGCCTCACGCACAATATCGTGCTGCCGCTGCTGGCCCGCAAGCGCCCCGCGGTGCGCGACTTCGTCGAGCGTTTCGGCCTGTACCTGCCGCCGCTGTCCGCATCGGTGATCTACATCGTGCTGGTGGCGATTTCCCACCTCGTGATCGACCATCCGCGCAAGGGCGAACTGGGCGAGATGTTCGGCGCGGTCCACTACCTGGCCACCGTCTTCGCGGCCTACTTCATCGGCGTCGGCTACGGCAAGCGGCCGATTTTTGAAACGCCGGCCGACAGCCGCCGCGCGGGCACGCTGTTCGCGATGCTGCTGGTGTTCCTGCTGATGACGGGCTGGCTGCTGAGCGCCGGCGCCGGTGCCGAACCGTACCTGGCATTGCACCCGAACGGCAAGGAGTGACCGGTCGGCGCGGCCGGGACTAGCTTTTCTTCCGGTCGTGATGCCACAGCACGTCGCTGCCGCCGGCAAAGCGGTTCAGCACGCGGGCCAGCACGAACAGCAGGTCCGACAAGCGGTTGACGTACTGGCGCGGGTGGTCGTGGATGGTTTCCTCGCTGCCCAGTGTGACGATGCTGCGCTCGGCGCGCCGGCACACCGTGCGGCACACATGCGCCAGCGCCGCGGCGCGCGAGCCGGCCGGCAGGATGAATTCCGTCAGTGCCGGCAAGGTGCCGTTGTATTTCTCCAGCAGCGCATCGAGCCGTTCCACGTGCTCTTCCTTGATCAGCTGGTAGCCGGGAATGCACAGTTCGCCGCCCAGGTCGAACAGGTCGTGCTGGATCGATACCAGTTCCTCGCGCAGGTCTTCCGGCAGCGCTTCGCACAGCAGCACGCCCAGGTTCGAATTCAGTTCGTCGACGTCGCCCATGGCGTGCACGCGCACGCTGTCCTTGCGGGTGCGGCTGCCATCGCCCAGGCCGGTGGTGCCATTGTCGCCCGTGCGGGTCGCGATCTTCGATAGCCGGTTGCCCATGCTCGTCTCCGTAGGTTGAAAGGTGCGAGCATACGCCAGAATCCTGCCATCGCGAAACTTGCACAAAAACCGGTGACAGACACCGGTTTTCCTGGAACATTTCTAGAAAACCGGTGACAGACACCGGTTATTTCGAAACATTTCCTCCGAGCGCAGTCTGCCAGCCGTTTGGCCTACAATCGGCCCATGACCACGCCACTCACGCCACTCGCCAGTGCAGCGCCGTTCACCGAAAGCCGCCAGCGCGACGTCGCACGCGCCCTGGGCGCCGTGTTGCCGCCCGGCTGCGTGCTGTCCCGCCTGGAAGATACCCGCCCGTACGAATGCGACGGCCTGTCCGCGTTCCGCCAGCCGCCGATGATCGTCGCGCTGCCGCAGGACGAGGCGCAGGTGCTGGCGGTGCTCGACGTGTGCCGCCGCATGAACGTGCCGATCGTGCCGCGCGGTGCCGGCACGGGTCTGTCCGGCGGGGCGATGCCGATCGCCGACGGCGTGGTGCTGTCCACCGCCAGGCTGAACCGCATCGTGCGGGTCGATGCCGAAGCGCGCACGGCCGTCGTGCAGCCGGGCGTGCGCAACCTCGCCATTTCGGAGGCCGCCGCGCCGTTCGGCCTGTACTACGCACCCGATCCGTCGTCGCAGATCGCCTGCACCATCGGCGGCAACGTGGCGGAAAATTCCGGCGGCGTGCACTGCCTGAAATATGGCCTCACCGTGCACAACGTGCTGCGCGTGCGCGTGGCCACCATCGACGGGCACATCGTCGAACTGGGCAGCGAAGCGCCCGACGCGCCGGGGCTCGACCTGCTGGCCGTGTTCATCGGTTCCGAAGGCATGCTGGGCATCGTGACCGAAGTCACGGTCAGGCTGGTGCCGAAGCCGGCGGTGCAGCGCGTGATCATGGCCTCGTTCGCCGACATCGTCGCCGGCGCCAACGCGGTGGCGCGCGTGATCGCGGCCGGCATCATTCCGGCCGGCCTGGAAATGATGGACCAGACCTCGTCGCGGATGGTCGAACCGTTCGTCCGCGCCGGCTACGATCTCGATGCGGCCGCGATCCTGCTGTGCGAGGCGGACGGCACGCCCGAAGAAGTGGAAGACGAGATCGCGCGCATGGCGGCCGTGCTGCAGGAAGCCGGCGCGACCGCGATCGCGGTGTCGGCCACCGAGGCCGAGCGGCTCCGGTTCTGGTCGGGCCGCAAGAACGCGTTTCCGGCCGCCGGCCGCATCTCGCCCGATTACTACTGCATGGATGGCACGATCCCGCGCAGGCACCTGGCGCAGGTGTTGTCCGGCATCGCACAGATGGAAGTGAAGTATGGCCTGCGCTGCGCCAACGTGTTCCATGCCGGCGACGGCAACCTGCATCCGCTGATCCTGTTCGACGCCAATGTGCCGGACGAACTGGCGCGCGCCGAGGCATTCGGCGCCGACATCCTGGCGCTGTGCGTGGCCGTCGGCGGCACGATCACCGGCGAGCATGGCGTGGGGATCGAGAAGATCGATTCGATGTGCGTACAGTTCGGTCCAGGCGAGTTGAACGCCTTCTTCGGCGTCAAGCGCGCGTTCGACCCACCGTCGCTGCTGAACCCGAACAAGGCCATCCCCACGCTGCAGCGCTGCGCCGAGTTCGGGCGCATGCGCGTGACGGGCGGCGTGTTGCCGCATGCCGACCTGCCCCGGTTCTAGGAGTCTAAAGCAGCGCCTCGATATCGGCGGCGATGTCTTCCGGCTTGGTGGCCGGCGCATAGCGTTTCGCCACGCTGCCGTCCCGGCGCACCAGGAACTTCGTGAAATTCCATTTGATGCCTTCGGTGCCCAGCACGCCGGGCGCCGTCTTCTTCAGGTGCTGGAACAGCGGGTGGGCGCCGGCGCCGTTGACGTCGATCTTGGCGAACAGCGGGAACGTGACGCCATAGTTCTTTTCGCAGAAGGCGCCGATCTCCTCGTGCGTGCCTTTTTCCTGTGCGCCGAACTGGTTGCACGGGAAGCCCAGCACTGCGAAGCCCCGCTCGCGGAACCGTTCATGCAGCTTTTCCAGGCCGGCGTACTGTGGCGTGAAGCCGCAGGCGCTGGCGGTGTTCACGATCAGCAGGACCTTGTCCTGGTACTGGGCCAGGTCGACGGGTTGCCCGGCCAGCCCGACAGCGGAAAAATCAAAGACGGTGCTCATGTGGTCTCCTCGGCCCGGTTCGGCGCGGATCGGTGCAAATGGACACACATCGCGCAGTCCAGCTCGGTTCGGTTCGGTTCAGCGCAGTTCAGCTCAGATCAGGCCAAGATGCTCGGTGCCGGCCGACAGGTCGCGGTTATGCGCGCCCTTGCCCTCGAGCTTGATGGCCAGGCGCAGGTCGTTGACGGAATCGGCGTTGCGCAGCGCATCCTCGTAGCTGATCTTGTCCGCCTCATAGAGGTCGAACAGCGACTGGTCGAAGGTCTGCATGCCCAGCTCGCGCGACTTCTTCATCAGCTCCTTGATCTCGTGGACCTTGCCCTGGAAGATCAGGTCGGAGATCAGCGGGGAATTGAGCAGGATCTCGATCGCCACCGCGCGCCCGCGGCTTTCCTTCAGCGGAATCAGCCGCTGCGAGATCATGCCTTTCAGGTTCAGCGACAGGTCCATCAGCAATTGCTGGCGGCGCTCCTCGGGGAAGAAGTTGATGATGCGGTCCAGTGCCTGGTTCGAACTGTTGGCGTGCAGCGTGGCCAGGCACAGGTGGCCCGTTTCGGCGAACGCGATCGCGTGGTCCATCGTTTCGCGATCGCGGATCTCGCCGATCTGGATCACGTCCGGCGCCTGGCGCAGCGTGTTCTTCAGGGCGATTTCCCAGTCCTCGGTATCGACGCCCACCTCGCGCTGCGTGACGATGCAGTTGCGGTGCGGGTGCACGAATTCGACCGGATCCTCGATCGTGATGATGTGGCCGTAGCTGTTCTCGTTGCGGTAGCCGACCATTGCCGCCAGCGTCGTCGACTTGCCCGAGCCGGTGGCCCCGACCATGATCACCAGGCCGCGCTTGGCCATGACGACCTCCTTCAGCACGGGCGGCAGGGCCAGCTCGTCCAGGTCGGGAATCTTGCTGTTGATGACCCGCAGCACCATGCCGGCGGCGCCCATCTGCACGAAGGCGGAGACGCGGAAGCGCCCCAGGTCGCCGGGGCTGATGGCGAAGTTCGCTTCCTTGGTCTGCTCGAACGTGGCGGCCTGCTTGTCGTTCATGATCGAACGGGCCAGGTCGGCCGTATGCGCGGCCGTCAGCGGCTGGGCGGAGACAGGCGTCAGCTTGCCGTCGATTTTCATCGCCGGCGGGAAGCCAGCGGTAATGAAGAGGTCCGATCCTTTTTTGCCGATCATCAGGCGCAGCAGGTCGAACATGAATTTACTGGCCTGGTCGCGTTCCATGCTGCTCACCTATCCGGGGAAGTTTTCGGGGATCTTGGCGGCCGAGCGCGCGGTGGCGGCCGAGATCACGTTGCGGCGTACCAGGTCGGTCAGGTTCTGGTCCAGCGTCTGCATGCCGGCATTGCTGCCGGTCTGGATCGCCGAATACATCTGCGCGATCTTCGCTTCGCGGATCAGGTTGCGGATCGCCGGCGTGCCCACCATGATTTCATGCGCGGCCACGCGGCCGGCACCGTCCTTGGTCTTCAGCAGCGTCTGCGAGATCACCGCCTGCAGCGACTCGGACAGCATGGCCCGCACCATTTCCTTTTCCTCGGCGGGGAACACGTCGACGATGCGGTCGATCGTCTTCGCGGCGGACGAGGTGTGCAGCGTGCCGAACACCAGGTGGCCCGTTTCCGCGGCGGACAGCGCCAGGCGGATCGTTTCCAGGTCGCGCAGTTCGCCGACCAGGATCGCGTCCGGGTCCTCCCTCAGGGCCGAGCGCAGCGCATTGCTGAACGACAGCGTGTGCGGCCCCACTTCGCGCTGGTTGATCAGGCACTTCTTCGATTCGTGGACGAATTCGATCGGGTCCTCGATGGTGAGGATGTGGCCGTATTCATGCTCGTTCAGGTGGTTCACCATGGCCGCCAGCGTGGTCGACTTGCCGGAGCCCGTGGGGCCGGTGACGAGCACCAGGCCGCGCGGCTTCAGTGCGAAATCGCCGAAGATCTTCGGCGCGTTCAGGTCTTCCAGCGTGAGGATCTTCGACGGAATCGTGCGCAGCACGGCCGAGGCACCGCGGTCCTGGTTATAGGCATTGACGCGAAAGCGCGCCAGGCCGGGAATGGCAAAGCTGAAATCGACTTCGAGCATTTCCTCGTAGGCCTTGCGCTGGGCATCGTTCATGATGTCATAGATCATGCGGTGCACTTCCTTGTGCTCCAGCGCCTCGACGTTCAGGCGGCGGACGTCGCCGTGCACGCGGATCATCGGCGGCAGGCCGGCCGACAGGTGCAGGTCGGAAGCCTTGTTTTTAACGGAGAACGCGAGCAGATCGGAGATGTCCATTTATAATCCCTGTGCCTAAAAAATAATGCCAGCTATGGTCCCCAAGCTGGCGCATCTGATTATGTCCGGAATCCCAGAGCGTTTGCAAGCTGTCGAAAATGCCATTGTGGCCGCGTGCGCCGAGGCGCGGCGCCCTGCTGCCGCCGTGCGATTGCTGGCCGTGTCGAAGACCTTCGGTGCCGATGCCGTGCTCGCCGCCGCCGCCGCCGGGCAGCGCGCGTTCGGCGAAAACTATGTGCAGGAAGGCGTGGACAAGATCCAGGCACTGAAAGACCACGATCTGGAATGGCACTTCATCGGGCCGATTCAGAGCAACAAGACGCGGCCCATTGCCGAGCACTTCGACTGGGTGCATGCGGTCGAGCGCGAGAAGATCGCCGTGCGGCTGTCCGAACAGCGCCCGCCGGCGCTGGGGCCGCTGAACGTGTGCGTGCAGGTCAACATCAGCGGCGAGACCAGCAAGAGCGGCGTCACGCCGGACGAGGTCGAGTCGCTGGCCGAGGCGGTGGCGCGCCTGCCGAACCTCCGGTTGCGCGGGTTGATGGCGATCCCGGAACCCGCGGACGACTTTGCGGCGCAGCGTGCACCCTTCGCTGCGATGCGTGAACTGTTCGAACGATTACGCGAAAAATTCGGGCCCGATTTCGACACTTTGTCGATGGGCATGTCCGCCGATATGCGTGCCGCCATCCTGGAAGGCGCCACCATCGTCCGCGTGGGCAGCGCCATTTTCGGCGCGCGAACCTATAACAAGTAACTGCGCAGGTAACTGAGCAAATAACCGAGACAGATAAAAAAGGGATATCCATGAAGATTGCATTCATCGGCGGCGGCAACATGGCCGCCGCGCTGGTCGCCGGCCTGGCCGGCAAGGTCACGCCGGGCGCCAGTATCCACGTCGTCGACCCGAACCCGGCCGCGCTGGAAGCGCTGCATGCGGGCCATGGCGTGACGACGGCCACGTCGATCGACGCGGCCGTCACCGCCGCCGAGGTGATCGTGCTGGCCGTGAAACCGCAGAACATGCGCGAAGCCGTGGCGCCGCTGGTGCCATTGCTGGCAAACGCGAATTCGCATGGAAAACATTCCCCGCTGGTGCTGTCGATCGCGGCCGGTATCCGCACCGCCGACCTGTCGCGCTGGCTCGGCGGCCATGACGCGATCGTGCGCTGCATGCCGAACACGCCGGCGCTGATCGGCATGGGCATTACCGGTGTCGTTGCCTCGGCGGGCGTGACCGCATCGCAGCGCCAGGCGGCCGACCAGATATTGCAGGCCGTCGGCGCCACCGTGTGGCTGGACGACGAAGGGAAGATCGACGCGGTGACCGGCCTGTCCGGCAGCGGCCCGGCCTACGTGTTCTATTTCATCGAGGCGATGCAGCAGGCCGCCGTCGAACTGGGGCTGACGGCCGAACAGGGGCTGGCGCTGGCGAAGGCCACGTTTACCGGCGCCGCGCAACTGGCCGCCCGATCGGACGAGCCGGTGGCGCTGCTGAGGGAGCGGGTCACGTCGAAAGGCGGTACCACCTACGCGGCGCTGACCAGCATGGAAGAGACGGGCGTGAAAGCCGGGATCGTCGCCGCCGTGAAGGCCGCCGCGGCCCGTGGCAGGGAACTGGGCGAGCAGATGGGCAGGGACTGAACGCCGCAACCACGACGATCCAGGGGGACAGGATGCAAAAGCTGGAAAGAAAACTGTGGTTCGTGATGCTTGTCAGCACGCTCTCGACGATGGTGACGCTGTACCTGACCGAGAGCGCCGGATTGCCGCGGCTGAGCGAGATGAGTCTCAGCCAGGGAATCCTGTACTTCCTCTGCTTCGGCGCGTGCTGGAAGCTGTTTTCGTTTGGCGGCTGGCTGCTGGCGCTGTGCTTTCACACGCCGGCCGAACAGCGCTGACACCGCTCTATGACGCGGCGATGACGAAAAAACGGCCCGCAGCGCGGGCCGTTTTCTTATCGGCGGCGATGTCAGTCGCGCGCGATGATCACGCCGGCCAGCAGGCCGACGACGGCACCGATGACAACCGAACGCCAGGGATTGTCGTGCACGTAGGTATCGGCGCACTGGGCGGCAAGCTTGCCTTTGGCCAGGGCCGTATCTTCCAGCGTCAGCAGGTTGGTTTTCGCGCTGCGCAGGGTTTCCTTGAACTGCGATTTGGCTTCCTCGGCGCCATCCGCGCTGGAGCTGGCCGCGCTGCGCAGCCAGTGTTCGGCCTCGCCGATGGCGTTCTTCAGGTCGCCCAGCAGGCGCTCGCGCGCCGCGCCCGTGTCGCTGCCGATGGTGCCGGTGCCAGCGGTGATGCCATTGCTTGCGGTGGGGTTGTTCGTCTGATCCATGGTCGCCTCGTGTTTGGATTGTTGGAGAAACTGACTGTAGGCGGCGGCAGCGGGCCAGGTTCTAGTCGCAAGATTGCATTTTTTGCAACTTTACGACAAAGGATCATCTGCGCGGCACTTGTCAGCGCAACGCATAATCCAGGGCGATCCCGGCAAATACCGCCGCTCCCAGGTAGTTATTGTGGCGGAATGCCGCAAAGCAGGGCGCACGCTCGCGTTCACGGATCAGGAAGTAGTGATAGACGGCGCAGGCGGCGGCCACCGCAAGGCCCGCCTTGTACCATGTGCCGAGGCCGAAATGCGCGCCGGCGGCCAGCAGGATCGCCAGGTGCACGCCGTAGCACAGCATCACGATCGCCACGTCGAAGCGGCCAAAGGTGATGGCCGAGGTCCGGATGCCGATCTTCAGGTCGTCGTCACGGTCGACCATCGCGTATTCGGTGTCGTAGGCCACGGCCCAGAACACGTTGCCCAGCAATAGGAGCCAGGCCCAGGACGGCACGGTGTCCTGCACGGCGGCGAACGCCATCGGAATGCCGAAGCCGAACGCGATGCCCAGGTAAGCCTGCGGGATCGCGAAGAAGCGCTTGAAGTAGGGATAGGTGCCGGCAATGATCAGCGCCGCCACGGACAACTGCTTGACGAGGGCATTCAGCGGCTGGATCAGCAGGAACGCCACCAGCGACAGGGCGGCGGCCAGGGCCAGCGCTTCCTTGCCGCTGATGCGGCCGCTGGTGATCGGACGGTCCGCGGTGCGCTTGACGTGGCGGTCGAAATCCTGGTCGGCATAGTCGTTGACGGCGCAGCCGGCCGAGCGCATCAGCAGCGTGCCGAGGCAGAAGATCGCCAGCAGGTGCCACTCCGGCACGCCGTTCGAGGCCAGCCACAGCGCCGACAGCGTGGGCCACAGCAGCAGCACGGTGCCGATCGGCTTGTCCAGCCGCACGAGACGGACGTACAGCTGCAGCTTGCTGGCGGCGGGGGCGGAAGCGGGATTGGGAGCGGGAGCGTGCATGATCGGTGTTCCTCAGGCGGCGGCTTCGGCCTTGTTCGAGCTGAGATTGATCACGCCGGGCAGGCGGATCTGGGCAATGGCATCGCATACCGCGTCGATCGCGGCCTTGCGGGTAAAGCTCTTGCGCCACAGGATGACGACGCGGCGCGACGGTTGCGGGTCTTCGAAATGGCGGAACTGCAGCATGCCGTCGGTGGCCTCCATGTCCGCCACCGAGGCGCGCGGCAGCACCGTCAGGCCGATGCCGGAAGCGACCATGTGGCGGATCGTTTCCAGCGACGAGCCTTCGAACGTGCGCTGCATGCCGTTGCCGGGCGTGGCGAAGCGCGCCATCTCCGGGCACACTTCGAGCACCTGGTCGCGGAAGCAGTGGCCGGCGCCCAGCAGCAGCATCGTTTCGCTTTTCAGGTCCTCGGCCGGGATGCGTTCGCGGGCCACCCACGGATGGCTGTTCGGCATCGCCACCACGAACGGTTCGTCGTACAGCGTCTGCATCGCCATGCCGTGCTCGGGCAGCGGCAGGGCCATGACCGCGGCATCGAGTTCGCCCTGGCGCAGCAGTTCCAACAGCTTGACCGTGAAGTTCTCCTGCAGGATCAGCGGCATCTGCGGGGTGTGCTCGATCATCGTCTTCACCAGCGGCGGCAGCAGGTAGGGGCCGATCGTGTAGATCACGCCGAGGCGCAGCGGGCCGGCCAGCGGGTCCTTGTTCTGCTTGGCCAGCTCCTTGATGGCGGCCGTCTGTTCCAGCACGCGTTCGGCCTGGGCCACGATCTGCGCGCCCAGCGGCGTGACGGAAATCTCGGCGCCGCCCCGTTCGAACAGCATCACGCCCAGCTCGTCCTCGAGCTTCTTGATCGCCACCGACAGCGTGGGCTGGGCCACGAAGCAGGCTTCGGCGGCGTGGCCGAAGTGCTTGGCGCGCGCGACGGCAACGATATATTTCAGTTCGGTGAGTGTCATAGGGTCAATGCGGTTCAATACACGCGGGGCGTTCCGGACGGGGTATTGTAACGGAATGCCTTCGCATGAATGGCCACCAAGGCAGCACTGGCTCCTTCGATGCCATGCGGTTGCCACTGTGGTTGCCAGGCCGGTTGCCAGGCCGCTTGCCGCCCGGGCCACGGCTGGACTTTATAATGGCGCCTTCCCCACTGACCGATTCTTTCCATGCCCTCGTTCGAAGACAAGATCTGCCCCCGCGACCAGTTGCGCGCCCGCGTTGCCGCCCTGCCCAAGCCGGTGGTGGTCACCAACGGCGTGTTCGATATCCTGCACCGCGGCCACGTGACCTACCTGGCGCAGGCGCGCGCACTGGGCGCCTCGCTGGTGGTGGCGGCCAATACGGATGCTTCCGTCAAGCGGCTGGGCAAGGGCGACGACCGCCCCCTGAATACGCTGGACGACCGGATGGCGGTACTGGCCGCACTGGAGGCGGTGGACCTGGTGGTGCCGTTCGACGAGGACACGGCCCTGGAGGTGGTGCTGGAAGCGCGCCCGGAAATCTATGCCAAGGGCGGCGACTACGACATGGCGGCGATCCCGGAAGGGCAGGCGGTGCTGGCCTACGGCGGCAAGGCCGTGGCGATCGATTTCGAACACGACCGCTCGACGACGAAGCTGCTGGCGAAGGTCCGCGAGTTCACTGCTCGTTCTGCAGAATCGTGATCTTGCCGTCCGGTTCCAGGAACGCGCACTTCATTTTCTGAACCGGGCAATCGGCTTCGCGCAGCGCCTGCTCGACGTCGCCTTCGGCCACCCGGCATTTCTTGACGATGTCCTCGAAGATCTTGCCGTCCCGGCCCAGCAGTACCGGGCGGCCGTCGACCAGGTCGGCGATCTTGCGGCTACGGGATGTGATCACCGCGAAGAAGACATTCAGCGCAATCAGCGTGCTCGCCACGATCATGCCGCCCTGCAGAGAATCGTCGCCGCCGGACAGTGAATTCGACACCGCTTCCGACAGCAGCATCACCACCAGCAGGTCGAACGGCGTGAACTGGCCGATCGTGCGCTTGCCCGTGATGCGCACCATCAGCAGCAGGAAGCAGTAGATGACGGCGCCACGCGCAATGAATTCCCACCACGGCAAGTCCATGTCGAACATAGCTCCTCCATCACTGATGATGAATCTGCTTATACGACTTTTCGTGCATTTATGCCAACACCGGAGGGCTGGCGGTGTCGGCATGATCGAGGACTTGCGGTGAAACCGACAGCACCGGGCGCATGAGCAGATAGCGCATTGCGTCGTCATGGCAGGCAAGTTTTGCTGTGCTCCAACTCCGTACGGAAGTACCATGCCTTGGAACGTCGTGTTGCGATATCGGGAGCACTGGATTGGACATCGAGGAATTACGGACATTCGTGGAAGTCGCCGATGCCGGGGGCATCTCGCCTGCCGCGCTCCGGCTCGGCGTCGCCAAGTCGATCGTCAGCCGCCGGCTGGCCCGTCTGGAAACCGACCTTGGCATCCAGCTGCTGTCGCGTACCACACGGGGCGCGGCGCTGACGGAAGCAGGCGCCACGTTTCGCGACTATGCGGCCAGGATCTGCGCCGAGATCGACCTGGCGAAGGAAACGATCGCCCCCGCCGGCGAACTGCGCGGCCGTCTTCGCATTGCCGCCCCGCTGACGTTCGGCCCGACGCACTTCGCGCCCATGCTCGCGGAGATGGCGCGACGCCATCCGCAGCTGCAGATCCAGACCTGCTACAGCGACCACGTCGTCAATCTCATCGCGGAGGGGTATGACTGCGCGATACGGGTCGGCTATCTGCAGGACTCCAACCTCATTGCAAGACGTGTCGGACCGGTGTCCGGAACGACTGTCGCGAGTCCGGAATACATCAAGGCGCATGGAGCGCCCAGGACACCGGACGAGCTGCTCGCCCACCAGGCCCTGATGCAGGGCACGGAACCCTGGTATTTCATGGATGGCGACAAGACCGTCATGGTGCGCCCGCAAGGGCGCTTCAAGGCCGACAACGGTGCAGCCCTGGTGGCCGCTGCGGTCGCAGGGCTCGGCATTGGCTGGCTGCCGACGATGCTGGTCCAGGAGCATTTGCATTCCGGCGCGCTGGTCGCCGTCATGACACGTTATCCACCGCCGCCCGCGGCAGCGTATGTCATTCGTCCACCCGGCCAGAATCCGGCCAAGAAGATACGCATCCTGACCGAACTGCTGATCGAGCATTTCGACAACATGCCCGGTACTGCCACGCCTGCTCCCGGCTGACTTCGGGTGCCATGGCGCCCGAGCGGCGCCATGGAAACAGCAGCGCACCCGCAGTGGATCTCCTGTCCGCGTTCCCGGTTTTGCGACACAGCACGCCTTGAGGTAGCGCTATCGCGGAAGGCTGGCGAAAAGCACAATCTTCCTTGGGGAAATGCCGCCGCCGGCGGATGTCTCCTTCCGCTGTGCCGACCGATCGGCACAGCGCGGTGTCTTTCAAATCCAACCGAGGGGGAGTGACAGTGAAGTCGATAATACTGATGGCGTTCATGGTGGTGAACGGCCTGGCCGGCGCCCATGCGCAAGCTACCCGGGAGGCGCCGGGCGCGGACCTGATCGTGCACAACGCGAAGATCTTCACCGGCAATCCCGCGCAACCCGAAGCGGCCGCGCTGGCCGTCAAGAACGGCCGCATCTACGCCGTCGGCACGGATGCCGAGGTGATGCGGTTGAAGAACGGCGGCACGCGGGTCATCGATTCGGGTGGCCGGCGCCTGATTCCGGGCATCATCGACGCGCACACCCACGTGCTCAACGAGGGTGGCTACAACTACACGCTGCGGTGGGAGGACGTGCCGACGCTGCGCCAGGCGCTGGCGATGCTCGGTGAACAAGCCAAACGTACCCCGGAAGGCCAGTGGGTGAAGGTGATCGGCGGCTGGTCTCCCTACCAGTTCGACGAGAAGCGCTTTCCGACCATGGACGAACTGCGCCGGGCGGTCCCGGATCGCCCGATGATCGTGCAGTATGCCTACAACCGCGCCTTCTTGAACCAGCAGGCGATGGATGTCCTCGGCGTGGGCACCGACAAGTTTCCCGTGTTGCCCGGCACGGAGTTCGAGAAGGACGGGCAGGGCAGGTACACCGGCGTGGTCCACGGCTACACGTTCCAGTTCATCACCCTGGAAGCCATGGTGCCGCAGCTCTCCTCCGATGAGGAGGTGAGTTCGCTGGTCCAGGTCATCCACAGTCTCAACCGCGTCGGCATCACCTCCATCGTCGATGCGGGCACGGGTTTCCGGGGCTATCCCAAGGCCGTGCCCACCGTGGATGCCCTCGCCCGCGACAACCGCCTCAACGTCCGCATGCCTTTCGTCGACATCCAGCTGGGCGAAGGTTCGAACTTCAACATGGTCGATGCGCAGGTAACGGCAATCACCAAGACGGCGCCGATCAGTCCCGGGCACAACCTGCATCCGCGCCTGGCGCACGGCCATGTCTACCGGGGCGCCGGCGAGCTGCTGTCGGCCGAAGTCCACGATCACGAGAATTTCGACCGTCCGGCGGTCATCATCGAGCCGGCCAGGATGCGCGAGCTGGTGGAGCGGGATGTCGCCAAGCTGGTGCAGCGGCGCATTCCTTTCCGCGAGCACATCACCTATGACGAGAACATCACGCCTTTCCTCGATGCGCTCGGCAAGCTGAACGAGAAGACGCCGCTCGCTGGCCTGCGCTGGAGCCTCGAACACGCCGAGACGATCAGTGCCGCGAACATCGCCAAGGTGAAGGCGCTGGGCGGCGGCATCGCCCTGGACACCAAGATGGCGCTGCACGGCGACGCCTTCATCAAGACCCACGGCCGCGACAAGGCGTTGCAGACGCCGCGCCTGCGCCAGCTCGTCGACAGCGGCATCCCCCTGGCAATGACCACCGATGCGTTCCGGGCTGCCTCGTTCAATCCCTGGGTCGGCATCAGCTGGATGGTGACGGGCAAGTCGGTCTCGGGAACCGAAGTGCTGGCCAGGGATAACCGCCTGACCCGTACCGAAGCGCTGGAACTGTTTACGCGCACGCCGGCCTGGTTCATGCACGCCGAGTCGGAGCTGGGGCTGATCGCTCCCGGCTACCTCGCCGACTTCGTGTTGCTGGACAGGGATTACTTCACCATTCCGGAGTCGCAGATCAAATCCGTTGCCTCCGTCCTGACCGTCATGGATGGCCGGGTGGTGCATGGTGCGCAGGATTACCGGTCGCTTGCACCGGTATTGCCCGAGATCCTGCCCGCCTGGTCGCCGATCAAGCACTTCGGCGGCTATCGCCAGGTCCGGTGAGCGAGGATGCGCGCCTGGCTCGGCATCACCTTGCTGCTGGCTGCCGGTGCCGCGCTGGCGCAGTTTCGGCCATTGCGGTTCGACGACGACTTCAGCGCCCAGCGCCGGGAATGCGCCGGGAACAACGACGGCAGCGCATGCTGGAAGGACCGCCCGATCGGAGATCACGTGCGCCTGAGCGTCGGCGGCGACCTGCGCTGGCGCTACGAGCACACCGGCAATCCCCGCTATGGGCTGGAACGGCAGGACCGCCGGGGCGTGCTGATGCAGCGCGGTTCGGTCTTCGCGGACCTGCACCTGGGCGCGCACTGGCGCGGCTTTGCCCAGCTGGCCAGCTCGGTCACCAGGGGCCGCGCCGCCGGTCCATCCCCGGTGGATGAGAACCGGCTCGACCCCGCCAACCTGTTCGTCGAATGGCAATCGGCTGGCGATGGCGAGGACGGCATCGGCATGCGTGCCGGCCTACAGGAATTGCAGTTCGGCTCGGGGCGCGTCATCGACGCCCGCGAGGGGCCGAACGTGCGGCGCAGCTTCGACGCCGTGCGCGGCTATGCGACCCGTGGCCCGTGGCGTATCGACGCCTTCGCGGCCGCGCCGCGGCAGAACCGTCCCGGCAGCTTCGATGACGCCCGCTCGCGAACGCAGGCATTGCGTGGTATTTATGCAACGCGCACCGGGGGCATCGCTTCCTGGGATGTCTATGCGCTGCATTTCGAGGACACCGTCGCCCGCTACGTCCAGGGCGTGTCGCACGAACGCCGCTGGTCGGCCGGGACCCGCGTGTTCGGTAGCCGCCAGGCGTGGGACTGGAACTGGGAATTGGCCCTGCAGGGCGGACACTTCGGCGACGCCGCGATCCGCGCCTGGTCGCTCGCCACGGATACCGGCTACACCTTCGCTGGCGCGGCCGGCCAGCCGAGGGTGGCGTTGCTGATTGCCGTCGCCAGTGGCGACAAGGACCCTGGCGACGACCGCCTGGGCACCGTCAATTCACTTTACCCGCGCGGCAATTATTTCGGCGACGAAGCCACGCTGGGGCCACGCAACTTCTTCAACATCCATCCGGCGCTGACGCTGCGGCTCGCACCCGGCGTCCAGCTGAACGCCAGTCTCGACTTCTTCTGGCGCCACAGCATCCGCGACGGCGTGTATGCGCCCAACGGCATGCTGATCCGGGCCGCCGGAGATAGCCGTGCCCGCTATGTGGCGACCATCGCGTCGCTCGGCGCCATCTGGACGCTGGCGCCAGGCTGGTCCTCGACCGCGGCCGTCGCGTACGCGCAGCCGGGTGCGTTCCTTCGCGAGACGGGCGCCGGCGATGTGCTGAGCTTCGTCAGCATCGCCGTGCAGTACCGGTTCTGAACAAGCCCGCACGCGGCAGGCGCCGCGTTATGCGCCGCCGTCGTAGCCGTTCTGCCGCCACGCCTCGTACACCACGACGGCGACGGTATTCGACAGGTTCAGGCTCCGGTTGCCGGGCCGCATCGGCAGCCGGATCCGCTGCGACACGGGGAAGGTTTCGCGGAACTCGGGTGCCAGCCCGCGCGTTTCGGAGCCGAACACGAACACGTCGCCGGGCTGGAACGCCAGTTGCCCGAACGGCGTCGAGCCGTGGGTGGTCATCGCGAACATGCGGGCCGGATCGGGCGACGCGGAGGCCAGGAACGCATCCCAGTCCTTGTGCACTTTCATCTGGGCGTATTCGTGATAGTCGAGGCCGGCGCGGCGCATCTTCGCGTCGTCGAGGGGAAAGCCCAGTGGCTCGATCAGGTGCAATTGCGCGCCGGTGTTGGCGCACAGGCGGATGACGTTGCCGGTGTTCGGCGGAATTTCTGGATTGACCAGCACTACATGGAACAACTCACTCTCCCTGAATCAATTACTGCGAATGGTGGGGCGGCGTGCGGGCGAACACGAAATTGGTCACCCGCGCGGCGCCGTGACGCTTGAAGACGGCCGCCAGTTCGGCCAGCGTCTGGCCACTGCTCATCACGTCGTCGACGATGCCGATGTGGCGGCCTTCCACCAGCGCCCGGTCCGGCACGGCGAATACGTGGGCCACGTTGGCGCGGCGCCGGCTGCCGTGCAGCTTGCTCTGCGCCGATGTTTCCTGCACCCGCTCGGCCAGCCGCGGCGCCACGGCAATGCCGAGCAGCCGGCCCAGCGGCCGGGCGATTTCCAGCGCCTGGTTGAAGCCCCGCTCGGCCAGGCGCCCGGGTCCCAGCGGCACCGGGCACAGCAATACAGGCACGGCGAACGCCGGCTGTGCGGGCGACGATGCCGCCTGCAGCGCGCGCACCGCCTTCGCCAGCAGTTCGGCGAACAGCTGCGCATGCGCCAGCTGGCCGCCGAACTTCAGCTCGAGTACGAGCCGGTCCCAGGGCAGCGCGTAGGCCGCCGCCGCCACCGTCGCGTCATAGGGCGGGCGCCGTGCCACGCAGGCGCCGCACATGAGTACGCCGCAGCCGGCCGGTAGCGGGTCCGCGCAAACGGGGCAACGCGCCACGGGCTCGCCAAGGAACTGCGCGCGGCAGGGCGGGCACAGCGCTTCCCTGCCGTGCATGCCGCACAGCACGCAGGGGCAGGGCAGCAGCGCAGCCAGGGCCTTTGCCATCGCCATCGCCATCGCAATTCGCTCCAAGCATGTAGACTGCGCACATTATCGCACTCTACCCCTGGTTCCCATGCAAGACCGTCCCCCCAAACTGTCCGCTCCCATCGACGTGGAGCGCGTCCGCACCCTGTTTTCCCGGCCGGAGCGCCTGCGCGACGCCGAGTTCCTGCGCCGTGAAATCTCCCGGCGCATGTTCGAGCGCTTGCAACTGGTACGCCTGGCGCCCCTCCGGGTCCTGGACGCGGGCTGCGGCAATGGTGCCGATCTCGCAACATTGCAGAATGCCTACGCCGCCGCGCAGATCGTCGGCCTCGATGCATCGGTACCGATGCTGAAGACCGTCGACACGGGCAGCGCGAAAGGCCTGAATCGCCTGATCAGCAGGTTGCTGCCGGCCAAGAGCGGCATCGACCTCGTCTGCGGCGATTTCGCCGATCTGCCCCTGGGCTTGTCCAGCGTGGACCTGGTCTGGTCGAACCTGGCGCTGCACTGGCATCCCCAGCCGGACCGGGTTTTCGCCGAATGGCGCCGCGTGCTGCGTGTAAACGGCCTGTTGATGTTCTCCTGCTTCGGTCCGGACTCGTTACAGGAAGTACGTTCTGCTTTTACCGATATCGATCTTGCTCCCCATACACTGCCGTTCGTGGACATGCATGATTTCGGCGATCAGCTCGTCGAAGCGGGCTTCTCGACGCCGGTGATGGACATGGAAAAAATCACTGTCACTTATGACGATCCGGCGAAACTGCTGGCCGATGTGCGCGCATTGGGCGGGAACCCCTTGAACACCGTACGTAAAGGCTTGCTCAGCCGTTCAGCCCGTGAGAAGCTATTTACAGGCTTGCAAAAACAGCGCCGCGCAGACGGCAAGATCGGCCTCACTTTCGAGGTCATTTATGGGCATGCTTTCAAGCCCGAACCAAGGGTAACGAAGGACGGCGAAGCCATCATCCGGTTCGCTCCGCGGTCACCAAAATGATAGCGATACATGCCGCGACGCACCATTTTTCGTGGCGCAATTTACCTTGAAGTCGATAAGATTTACTGCTTATAATCCTTGACTGTTTTGGCCGGTTTTTTCCATACGGACAGCAAGATCCGGACGTTGCAAAGGCCAGAATTCGTCAAACTTCAGTAGCCCGCGTCATCGGCGAATGTGGCTCTGCCGTGGCATGGTCGTGGTCTCGACAAGGGACCACAAGGTGTGAAAAGCACGAGACGATCCACCCTACAGGCAGGTCGTCGCCATAATAAATTTTTCTACTATCTTGGGTTGGTTTTGGGGAACATATGACACTTGCGAAGCGACTCACATCGTTGCTGGCCGCATCATGGGCGGCGCTGGCCTGCTCGTCGGCCTGGGCAGCGCCGGCAGCGACGGCAACCGGAACATACACCACGGCCACGGGCGGCACGGGCGGGCCGCTGCCGAACCAGCTCGACCTGCAACCCGCCGCGACCCAGATCGCTTCCGAAATCCATACGCTGCACAACTGGATGATGATCGTCTGCCTGGTGATCTTCATCGCCGTGTTCGGCGTGATGTTCTATTCGATCCTCAAGCACCGCAAATCGGTCGGCCACAAGGCCGCCTCGTTCCACGAATCGACCGCCGTTGAAATCGCCTGGACGGTGGTGCCGTTCCTGATCGTCATCGGCATGGCACTGCCCGCCACCCGCACGGTGGTCGGCATGAAGGACACGTCGAACGCCGACATCACGATCAAGGCCACCGGCATGCAGTGGAAATGGGGCTACGACTACCTGAAGGGCGAGGGCGAGGGCATCTCGTTCGTGTCGAACCTGTCCACGCCGCGCGAGCAGATCGGCGCACCCGGTGCGCCCGCGTCCCAGCCGCGCGGCGAGAACTACCTGATGGAAGTCGATAACGAAGTGGTCGTCCCCGTCAACAAGAAGGTCCGCATCGTCACCACCGCCACCGACGTGATCCACGCGTGGATGATTCCCGCCTTCGGCGTGAAACAGGACGCGATTCCCGGCTTCGTGCGCGATACATGGTTCAAGTCCGAGCATACCGGCACGTTCCGCGGCAATTGCGCAGAACTGTGCGGCAAGGAGCACGCGTTCATGCCGATCGTCGTGCGGGTCGTCACGGCCGACGAGTACACGGCCTGGGTCAATACCAAGAAGGCGGAAATGGCCGCGCTGGCGGACGATCCGAACAAGACCTGGACCATCGACGAACTGAAGACCAAGGGCGAGAAAGTGTATGCCGCCAACTGCGCGGTGTGCCACCAGGCCAACGGCAAGGGCGTGCCGAATGCCTTCGCGCCGCTCGACGGCTCGGCCGTCGTCAACGGCGGCAAGGGCGACCAGATCCACGTACTGCTGAACGGCCAGAAGACCGGCAAGTATCCGGCCGAGATGCCGGCATGGAAGCAGCTGTCGGACACCGACATTGCCGCCGTCATCACCTATACGCGGAACAACTGGTCGAACAAGCCAGCGGAAAACATCGTTCAACCGGCTGAAATTGTGGCTGCACGCAAGTAATCAGGAGCATTACGATGAGCACTACTACGATCGATCACGGCCAGAACCGGGCCGACGGGCACGGCCACGACCATGGTCATGACCACGGGCATGACCACGGGCATGACCACGCGCACGACCACGACCACGCACACGATCATCCGACCGGCCTGCGCCGCTGGCTGTTCGCCACCAACCACAAGGACATCGGTACGCTGTACCTGTGGTTCTCGTTCATCATGCTGCTGTCCGGCGGCGTGCTGGCGCTGATGATCCGCATGGAGCTGTTCCAGCCGGGCCTGCAGTTCTTCCACCCCGAGTTCTTCAACCAGCTGACCACGATGCACGGCCTGGTAATGGTGTTCGGCGCCATCATGCCGGCCTTCGTGGGCTTCGCGAACTGGATGATCCCGCTGCAGATCGGCGCATCGGACATGGCCTTCGCGCGCATGAACAACTTCAGCTTCTGGCTGCTGCCGCCGGCCGCGCTGCTGCTGGCCGGCTCGTTCCTGGCACCGGGCGGCGCCACCGCCGCCGGCTGGACGCTGTATGCGCCGCTGTCCACCCAGATGGGCCCGGGCATGGACATGGCGATCTTCGCCATGCACATCATGGGTGCGTCGTCGATCATGGGTTCCATCAACATCATCGTCACCATCCTGAACATGCGCGCACCGGGCATGACGCTGATGAAGATGCCGATGTTCTGCTGGACATGGCTGATCACGGCCTACCTGCTGATCGCCGTGATGCCCGTGCTGGCCGGCGCCATCACCATGACGCTGACCGACCGCCACTTCGGCACCTCGTTCTTCAACGCCGCCGGCGGCGGCGACCCGGTCATGTACCAGCACATCTTCTGGTTCTTCGGCCACCCCGAGGTGTACATCATGATCCTGCCGGCCTTCGGCATCGTCTCGCAGATCATTCCGGCGTTCGCCCGCAAGCCGCTGTTCGGCTACGCGTCGATGGTGTACGCCACCGCGTCGATCGCGATCCTGTCGTTCATCGTCTGGGCGCACCACATGTTCACCACCGGCATGCCGGTCACGTCGCAGCTGTTCTTCATGTACGCCACGATGCTGATCGCGGTGCCGACCGGCGTGAAGGTGTTCAACTGGATCGCCACGATGTGGAAGGGCTCGATGACGTTCGAGACGCCGATGCTGTTCGCCGTGGGCTTCATCTTCGTGTTCACGATGGGCGGCTTCACGGGCCTGATCCTGGCGGTGACGCCGATCGACATCCAGGTGCACGACACCTACTACGTGGTGGCGCACTTCCACTACGTGCTAGTGGCCGGCTCGCTGTTCGCGCTGTTCGCCGGCTTCTATTACTGGGCGCCGAAGTGGACCGGCCACATGTACAGCGAAACGATGGGCAAGATCCACTTCTGGGTCTCGCTGGTCACGTTCAACGTCACGTTCTTCCCGATGCACTTCCTGGGCCTGGCAGGCATGCCGCGCCGCTACGCCGATTACCCGGCGCAATTCACGGACTTCAACGCGCTGGTGTCGGTCGGGGCGTTCGGCTTCGGCCTGACGCAGGTGTTCTTCCTGCTGTTCGTGGTGCTGCCGACGATCCGCGGCGGCAAGGCCGCGCCGGCCAAGCCGTGGGAAGGCGCCGAAGGCCTGGAGTGGACCGTGCCGTCGCCGGCGCCGTTCCACACCTTTGAAACGCCGCCGACCGTCAAGTAAGCAGGGGAGTGCCATGTCGAAGCAGAAAAAAAGCAACCTGCGGCTGGCGCTGATCCTCGGTTCGATCGCGCTGGTGTTCTTTGTTTCCGTGATCGCCAAGCGGCTGCTGGGCTGAACCGATGGTCAGCGAAAACCGCAAGCTGCTGCGCAAGCTGGTCGTGATCGCGGTGGCGATGTTCGGCTTCGGCTATGCACTGATCCCGGTCTACAAGCACATCTGCGAAGTGCTCGGCATTAACGTGCTGACGCAGAAGGATGGCACGGTGGCACCGCCGGAAAATACGCAGATCGACCGCACGCGCAGCATCACCGTGGAGCTGGACAGCAACGTGCAGGGCACGCTGCGGTTCCGCCCCACGCAAAGCAGTGTCACCGTGCACCCCGGCGAGATGGTGACGGTGGTGTATGAAGTGGTCAATTCGCAGGGCCGCGTGGTAAACGCGCAGGCGGTGCCGAGCTACGCTCCGCAGAGCGCCACGCCGCATTTCAAGAAAGTGGAATGCTTCTGCTTCAAGCAGCAGACCCTGCAGGCAAACGAGGCGAAGCAGATGCCGGTGATGTTCTACCTGGATCCGAAACTGCCGAAGGAAGTGAAGACGATCACGCTGTCGTACACGTTCATCGAGATCGGCGGACTGGCGCAGTCGCCGCAGCGTGCCTCTGACGCTGCCGCTGCAGGGACGGCGCGGCTGTGAACGGGCGTAAGCCGTCCTTCCTGTATTCGTTGAAGGCGGTGCTGTGGTCGTTCGTGGGGCTGCGCCGCAAGAGCGATTTCGACCAGGATACGGGCAAGCTGAACCCGATCCACGTGATCGTGGCGGGACTGATCGCCGTGGCGCTGTTCATCGGCATCCTGATCGCCATCGTCAAGATCGTGGTATCGCAGCAGTAAGCCGGAAAAACAATTCGTACAGTAATACTCAATAAGAAATTCGATCGTAAGTTCGCGAGGAGATGAAGATGAATTCGAAGCAAGCACCGTATTACTTCGTGCCCGGCCCGTCCCGCTGGCCGATGCTGGCCGGGATCTCGATGCTGGTGACGATGATCGGCGCGTCGGCCTGGGTCAACGACAGCAGCTGGGGCAAGCTGGTCTGCCTGGTCGGCATCGCCGCGATGCTGGCCGTGCTGTATGGCTGGTTCGGCGACGCGATCCATGAATCCGAAGGAGGGTTGTACAGCAAGCGCATCGACCATTCGTACCGCTGGTCGATGGCATGGTTCATCTTCTCGGAGGTGATGTTCTTCGGCGCGTTCTTCGGCGCGCTGTTCTATGCCCGCGTGATCTCGATGCCGTGGCTGGCGGACCTGGACCACAAGGTGCTCTGGCCCGACTTCGCCGCGCAATGGGGCAATACCGGCCCGGCCGGCGTGGTCGATGCCTTCAACACGATGGGCCCGTTCCCGATCCCGACCATCAACACGGCGCTGCTGCTGGCCTCCGGCGTCACGCTGACGATCTCGCACCACGCGATCCAGGTGGGCAAGCGCAGCAAGTGCGCGATCTGGCTGGCCGCCACGATCCTGCTGGGCGCGGTGTTCATGGGCTTCCAGGTGTATGAATACATGCACGCCTACCAGGACCTGAACCTGAAGCTCACGTCCGGCATCTACGGCTCCACGTTCTTCATGCTGACCGGTTTCCACGGCTTCCACGTGACGATGGGCGCCATCATGCTGAGCATCGTGCTGTTCCGCGTGCTGAAGGGGCATTTCACGCCGGAGAACCACTTCGCGTTCGAAGGGGCGGCCTGGTACTGGCACTTCGTCGACGTGGTCTGGCTGGGACTTTATGTCGTAGTGTACTGGCTGTGAGCCCGCTACGAGCCGTGGCTGCGTTGCGGCTCCTTGCCGTGCTGAAGCACTGTCTGCGTCGCCACGCCTTGCCACGACCACTCGTAGCAAGCTCGGGGCAAGGGCTATAATCGCCTGCGCTGACTGGGAAGCCGCAGTGGCGTTGTCACTGCGGCTTTTTGTTTGTCGCTACCGGATTCCCGTCGGCTGGATATAACCCATCCGGTTCAGCACGAGGATGATGACGAACAGCGCGACCGAGAAGCCCACGCGCAGCGCGAGCGCGCGCACGGTGCGGGGATTGCCGCCCTTGCCGCGCATCAGGTAGAACAGTGCGGAGCCGAGGCTGCCGATGATCAGGATGAACGCAATGGCAACGAAAATTTTCATGGTGTTGGCTGCGGGCCGGAAGGGTGGAGCTTCATTGTAATGCGTATCGCTTTCCGATTTAAGACCGTGCCGTTCATCGCGACACTGCTGCTCGTCGTGCTGGGCATTGCGCTGGGGCGCTGGCAGGACCGCCGCGCCGACGAGAAGCTGGCGGTGGCAGCCGAACTGGCCGGCGGCAGTGCCGGCGCGCCGCTGGTGCTGGGCACGGTGCCGCTGGCTCCCGAGCAGGCGCAGTTTCGCCGCGTGTCGGCCACCGGCAGCTTCGTCGCCGGCTGGCCGGTATACCTGGACAACCGCCCCCATGAAGGCCGTGCCGGCTTCTACGTGCTGATGCCGTTCCGCATCCAGGGCACGGCGATGCACGTGCTGGTGGCGCGCGGCTGGCTGCCGCGCGATGCGGCCGAGCGCCAGCGCATCGCCCCGTACCCCACGCCATCGGGCCCGATCACGATCGAAGGCGTGGCCAAGCCGAACACCGGGCACGTGATGGAGCTGGGCGACGCGCCGCCCCTTGCGCCGGGCGCCATCGTGCAGAATGCCGGCGTGGCGCAGGTGGCCGCCGCCAGCGGCCTGCAACTGCAGCCTTTCGTGCTCGAACAAACCTCCGCCGACGGCAGTGAGGGCGTGCTGCTGCGCGACTGGCCGCGGCCCGACCTGGGCGTCGACAAGCACCGTGGCTATGCGTTCCAGTGGTACGCACTGGCGCTGACGGCCTTCCTGTTCTTTATCATCAGCGGATTGAAAAACGGAAAAAGCAGTGGAACAAAAACCAATCAATAAGAAGCTCGGGCGCTGGAAGCTGCTGGCCGTGCTGGCAGTGTGCGCGTCGCCTCTCATCGCTTCCTATTTCATGTATTACGTGGTCAAGCCATCGGGCCGCACCAACTACGGCGCCCTGATCGACCCGCGTACCGTGCCGATGCCGGCCATGGCCACCCGCACGGTGGGCGGCGATCCGCTCACGCTGCAATCCCTGGCCGGCAAGTGGATCATGCTGAAGGTCGGCGGCTCCGATTGCGGGCAGCCATGCCAGGACCAGCTGTTCGCCATGCGCCAGTTGCGCACGATGCAGGGCAGGGAGCGGGAGCGCATCGAGCGCGTATGGCTGATCACGGACGAGCAGCCGCTGGAAACCATGCTGCTGCGCGTGAACGACGGCACCCGCATGCTGCGTGCCCCCGCGGACATCGTCTACAAGTGGCTGCCGGTCGAGGCGGGCGGCAACGCGGCGGAGCATATCTACATCATCGACCCGCGCGGCAACCTGATGATGCGCTTCCCGAAGAATCCCGACCCGGCGAAGATGAAGAAGGATATCGGCAAGCTGCTGAAGGCCTCGGCCATCGGCTGAATGACGCCCAGGCAATCACGCCCGGGCACTGACGCTGAAGTCAATGACGCTGAAGTAGTACAGGCAGACAGGAACACAGGAACACCATGCATCACACCACGCTGGCCCAGATGGCCATCACCGCCCTGATCGTCGCGCTGCTGCCGCTGTCGATCGTGTTCATTTCGAAGGATGTCAACAAGTACCGCAAGCTGGTGTGGATCAGCGTGTTCATCACGTTCGACCTGATCGTGTTCGGCGCGTTCACGCGGCTGACCGATTCGGGCCTGGGCTGCCCGGACTGGCCGGGCTGCTACGGCCTGGCCAACCCGTTCCTGGCGCACGAGGAGATCCGCGCCGCCGAGGCGCTGATGCCGACCGGCCCGGTGACCATGTTCAAGGCCTGGGTCGAGATGATCCACCGCTACTTCGCGATGGCCATCGGTGTGCTGATCATGGCCATGATGGCGGTGGCCTGGTACCGCTGGCGGCGCGAGCGCAAGGCCGGCTATCACCCGGGTTATCCCACGCTGCTGTTCTTCTTCGTGTGCCTGCAAGGGGCCTTCGGCGCCTGGACCGTCACGCTGAAGCTGCAGCCGGTGATCGTCACGATCCACCTGCTGCTGGGCATGGGCCTGCTGGCCTTGCTGACGTGGTTCGGCGGCAAGCAGGATCATGCGATGATGCCGTCCGGCCAGGCCGGCGTGCCGGCGCCCGTGCTGCGGCGCATCCGCTGGCTGGCCGTGCTGTCCGGTGTCGTGGTGTTCGTGCAGTTGTTCCTGGGCGGCTGGGTCAGCACCAACTACGCCACGCTGGCGTGCATGGAATTCCCGCTGTGCGGCGGCGGCAAGGTGATCCCCGAGATGGATTTCGAGCACGGCTTCCACCTGTGGCGCGAGCTGGGCAAGACCAAGGCCGGCCACTACCTGCCGTTTTCCGCGCTCACGGCGATCCACTGGGTGCACCGCAATTTCGCGCTGGTGGTCTTCCTGGTGCTGGGCTACACGTGCTGGCGGGCATGGCGGGTGCCGGCACTGCGCAAGCCGGCGCTCGGTATCGCCGTCGTGCTGGTGCTGCAGTTCCTGACCGGCGTGGCGACGATCTACCTGAACTTCCCGCTGACGATCGCCGTGCTGCATAACGCCGGCGCCGCTCTCCTCGTGCTTTTCCTGACCATGGTAAACTATCGGGCCAGTTTTTCGACCCCCACTCCATGACCGCCCAAGCCGCAGCCCACAGCCAGACCAGCCGCATCGCCCAGTATTGGGCGCTGACGAAGCCGCGCGTCACCCAGCTGGCCGTGTTCTGCGCGGTGATCGGCATGTTCCTCGCCACCGAAGGCTTGCCTGACTGGCGCGTGGTGGTTGCGGGCACGATCGGCATCTGGCTGCTGGCCGGCGCCGCCTTCGCCGTCAACTGCCTGGCCGAGCGCGAGATCGATGCGCGCATGGCGCGCACCGCGCGCCGCCCGATGGCGCGTGGCGAAATCACGCCGACGCAGACGATGATCTTCTCGAGCATCATCGGCGGCGCCGGCATGTGGATCCTGTATGCGCTGGTGAACCCGCTGACGATGTGGCTGACCTTCGTCACCTTCGTCGGCTATGCCGTCATCTACACGATGATACTGAAGCCGGCCACGCCGCAGAACATCGTCATCGGCGGCCTGTCCGGCGCGATGCCGCCGGCACTGGGCTGGGCCGCCGTCGCCAACGACGTGCCGATGCAGGCGTGGCTGCTGGTGCTGATCATCTTCCTGTGGACGCCGCCGCACTTCTGGGCGCTGGCGCTGTACCGCCGCGACGACTACGCCAAGTCCGGCCTGCCGATGCTGCCGGTCACGCACGGCATGGCGTTCACGCAATTCCACGTGTTCCTGTATTCGATCGCGCTGTCGGCAACCACGTTGCTGCCGTTCGCCGTCGGCATGAGCGGCCTGATCTATCTGGCCAGCGCCGTCGTGCTCGATGCCGTCTTCCTGTGGTACGCCTGGCGCATCTGGCGCAACTACAGCGACCTGCTGGCCCGCAAGGCCTTCGCGTTCTCGATCCTGTACCTGGCGCTGCTGTTCGGCGCGCTGCTGCTCGATCACTACATCCGGATCTGACATGAAAAAACTGTTCGCTGTGCTGTTCCTGCTGGCCACCCTGGTCGCGTGCTCCGAGAAGCGTGCCAGCTTCGTGAATACCGACATCACCGGCCTCGATTACGCCAAGGGCTTTTCGCTGAAGGACCACAACGGCAAGCCGGTCACGCTGGAAACCTACAAGGGCAAGGTGGTGGTGATGTTCTTCGGCTTCACGCAGTGCCCGGATGTGTGCCCGACCACGATGGCGGAGATGGCCGCCGTGATGAAGGAGCTGGGCCCGCAGGCGAAGGACGTGCAGGTGCTGTTCGTGACGCTGGACCCGGAGCGCGACACGCCGGAACTGCTGAAGCAGTACGTGCCGGCGTTCGATCCGGCCTTCACGGGCCTGTATGGCACGCCGGCCGAAATCGCCCAGACGGCCAAGGAATTCAAGGTGTTCTACAAGAAGGTGCCGGGCAAGGATCCGGCCAGCTATTCGATCGACCACACCGCCGGCAGCTACGTGTTCGACAAGCAGGGCAAGGTGCGCCTGTTCCTGCGCCATGCGCAGGGCACCAAGCCGGTGGTGCACGACCTGAAGCAGCTGCTGTCCTGATCATCCCCGATCGACTCCGCCGCGGCCGCGGCGGAGTGCTCTTCCCGCTTGCCATTCGTCCAAGCTTGCATCTTTTGCAGGTCGCCCCCATTTGCCGGGGACACCTGGAGGATGCCGCCGCATGGAAAAGCGCTTTCAACCCTATACCCGCCTTGCGGCGATCGTGTTTCTCGTGGTCGGCTGCCTGTGGGTGCTGCGGCCGTTCCTGCCGGCCGTGCTGTTCGCCTGCGCGATCACGATCTCGAGCTGGCAGCTGTACGTGCGCCTGCTGGACCGGCTGAAGGGCCACCGTACGCTGGCCGCCACCGTGATGACGGTGTCGCTGATCCTGGTGATCATCCTGCCGCTGGCACTCGTGACGTGGAACGTGGCGGACAATGCGGGCAACGTCTACCGCGCGCTGCGCGATGCACTGGCTTCCGGCACGATGGCCGCGCCGGACTGGCTGCGCGGCATCCCCATCGTCGGCGAGACGGTCTTCAACTATGTGCAGAACCTGATCAGCAGCCGCGAGCAGCTGATCGACACCGCCAAGCGCTTCATGGAGCCGGCGCGCCACTTCCTGCTGGGCGGCGGTATCGTGCTGGGCAGCGGCGTGGCGCAGGTGAGCCTGGCGGCCTTCGTCAGCTTCTTCCTGTACCGCGACGGCCACACGCTGCTGAAGGCCCTGTCGATCGGCATGGACAAGATCATGGGCGAGCACGCGCTCGAGGTGGCCGATACCGTCAGCCGCACCGTGCGCGGCGTGATGTACGGCCTGCTGGGTACCGCGCTGGCGCAGGCCGCCGTGGCCGCCATCGGCTTCATGATCGCCGGCGTGCCGGCCGTCGCGCTGCTGTCCGTGGCCACGTTCCTGTTTTCGCTGATTCCCGTCGGCCCGCCGCTGGTCTGGGGCGGCGCCGCCATCTGGCTGTTCTACCAGGGCAGTACCGGCTGGGCCATCTTCATGGCGGTGTGGGGCGTGTTCCTGATCAGCGGCGTCGACAACGTCGTCAAGCCCGTGCTGATCAGCCGCGGCTCCAGCCTGCCGTTCCTGCTGGTGCTGCTGGGCGTGCTGGGCGGCGTGATCGCGTTCGGCTTCGTCGGCCTGTTCATCGGCCCGACCCTGCTCGCCGTCGCCCTCGGGCTGCTGCGCAACTGGACCAACGTCAACCCCGTCACGCCGCACCGGCCCGGGCGCGAGCAGGGCGAAGCGGCCCCGTAAATGTTGCAAAAAAAACCGGTGACAGACACCGGTTTTTTTGAAACATTTCCTGAAAAATGGGGTACGTCCCCATTTTTCGGGCAATGTTTCAGTCCAGCAGGGTTTTTACCAGCGTGCGGCCGTCGGGCAGGGTGCTTTCCTGTTTCACCATCAGCTGCGTGCCCTTGGCGTACCAGAACTTCGATACGCTGCCAGGCTGGTTGTAGTCGGTGGTGACGATCCAGCAGTCGACAGGGCCGGCGGGGCCGCCGATCGCTTCGCTGCCGGCGACGCGGAACGTGTAGCGCGCGGGGGCAGCGCCGCCGGCGTGGTAGAACACGAGCTGCGCTTCGTAGCCGTCGGCCAGCGGCAGCGTTTGCAGCAGTTCCATGTCGGTTTCAAAGTTGAACGAGGGTTCCTTCGACTCCACCGCCAGGTTTTTTTGCGTGTTGTCCTTCAGTCCCGCCATGCCGCTGATCCGGTCGGCCGCGAACGCAAAGCCTTCCACGGTCTTCCTGCCATCCTTCTCGGTGATACGCACATGCGTCAGCGGGCGGAACGTGGCGGTCTCGAACGTCGATTCGAGGCGCTTCACGGAAGGCGTCTTGCCCACGGCGTCCCAGCGCTGGCGGATCTGCATCCGCGTGCCGTCGAAATGGATGTCCCGCTGCCAGATGTCGAGCGCCGTGTTGCCGTCGGCCGAACGCAGGTAGCGCAGGTAGCGGTGGCTGCCTTCCTTGAGCAGGTGGAAGCGCGGCAGCGGCGTGCCCACTTCCACGTATTGCGGCGCGGCGTGGGCCAGCGCCGTGGCACCCAGCAGCAGGGCGGACAACAGGGCGGGCAGGGGCGATCGGAAGCGCGGCATTCGGGTCTCCACGGTGGTGAAAGACCCGATTATAAGGAAGATTGCAAAGCAGACTACAAAGCGGATTGCAAAGGAGATAACGCCGTGCGGCACGGCGCGGCGAAACCCGGGTCAGTCCTGCTCGTCCTCGGCGGTGCGAGGGATGCGCGGGATGACCTTCACGAGCAGGATGCGCGGGCCGTTCATCTTGCGCACCACGATGTCGAAGGCGTTGAAGCTCACGCGCTGGCCCTGTTTCGGGATATCGCCAAGCTTCAGCATGATCAGGCCGCCCACGGATTCCACCTCGTCCAGGCCCAGTTCCTCGTTCTCGATGTCGATGCCCAGCACCCGTTCCAGCGAGAAGATCGGCAGGCTGGCCTTGCCGATCAGCGAACCGTCGTCGCCCTTCAGCCAGTCGTTCTCGTTCAGGCGGAATTCGTCGTGGATTTCGCCGACCATGGCGCCCAGCAGGTTGTCCAGCGTCAGGAAGCCCACCGGCCGCTTGCCCTTTTCGCCGATCAGCGCGAAGTGCGGCGCGCCTTCGCGGAAGCGGCGGAACAGTTCGATCGCCGGCGTGCGCGCGGAAATCGTCTCGACCGGCCGCAGGAACGGCGTGAACGACTTGATCGGCTTGCCGTTCTGCTGCGCGAAGAACAGGTCCTTCAGGTGCACGATGCCGAGCACGGATTCGTCGTCGTCGAAGTAGGGGTAGCGCGAAAAACGGTTGCGCACCACGGTCTCCAGGTTCGCTTCCAGCGAGCGCGAGGCGTGCAGAGCGATCACCTCGTTGATGGGCCGCATCAGGTCCGACACGCGCAGCTGCGAGAAATCCAGCGTGTTGGCGAGGATGTTGCGCTCGTCCTTGTCGAACTGCTCGCCCGGCTTGCTGGTGCGCAGGATCAGCTTCAGCTCTTCGGTCGAGTAATGCGAATCGTGGCCGCCAGGGCCGCGCAGGCCGGCCAGGTGCAGCACCATGTTGGCGCTCTTGTTGAGCACCCAGATCGCCGGGTACATCATCCAGTAGAAGCCATACAGCGGCATTGCGCACCATACGGCCACCGCTTCCGGCACGCGGATCGCCAGCGACTTCGGCGCCAGTTCGCCGACCACGATGTGCAGGAACGAGATCGTGACGAAGGCGAACACGAACGAGATGCCGTGCAGTATTTCGGGAGAGGTGACGCCGACGGCGGTCAGCAGTGGTTCGAGCAGGCCGGCGAACGCCGGTTCGCCGATCCAGCCGAGGCCCAGCGAGGCCAGCGTGATGCCCAGCTGGCAGGCCGACAGGTAAGCATCGAGCTCGCCGTGGACTTTTTCCAGGATGCGGCCCCTGAGGCCCTGCGTTTTCGCGATGGCGCGCACGCGGGTGCGGCGCAATGTCACGATGCCGAATTCGGCGGCAACGAAAAAACCGTTCAATGCAACGAGGAGCAGCGCAAACAGGACCAGCAATAGATTATGCATAAGGCACACTTCGAGGTGCTTTCGTCACCGCGCGCATGGCGGCGGTGGTGCGGAATTCTTCGAAGCGGGTAGTTAAAACGTACATCTTAGCCGACCCGCCGCCAACGTCCGGCAAAAACCGGTGACAGGCTCCGGTTTTTTTGCAATGTTTCCGGGAACCGGACGGTCCGCCGCCGTGGCCTGTCACCGGTTTTCATGTCCGGGCAACGGCGGCACACGCGGTGCGGCTACACCGTAAACAGCCCCGTATTGGCAGCCATGATCGCCTCCACCGCCGCGTGCTTGATGCGCCGTTCGCTGGAGATCGCGTAGAACTGTTCGCGCAGTTCGGTGGCGGCGCCGGCGGGGACCGCGCCGAACTGCGCGAGGATGTCCGGTTCCAGGCCGGCGGGGGCAAAGAACAGGCCCAACCCGTCGCGGGCGAACGTGGTCAGCATCGCGTTGTCCTCGAACTCGCCCACCACGTCGGGCCGCACGTCGTGCTTCAGCAGCCATTCGTCGATGCGGCCGCGCAGCGCGTTGTTCCGCGTCGGCAGCAGCATCGGCGCGTGGTTCAGGTTGCGCGGGAAATTGGCGCCCAGCCCCTCGACCAGCTCCGGGGTGCCGAACACCAGCATTTCGCTTTCGCCCAGCAGGTGGTTGTATACGCGCAGGCTGGCCGATGCGCGTACCGAACGGTCCGTCAGCACCACGTCCAGCTTGTGCAGCGCCAGGTCGGCCAGCAGCGATTCGAACTCGCGTTCCACGCACACCAGTTTGCACGGCATCTTCATCTCGAACGCCGCGCGCAGCAGGCGGTAGGCGATCAGCTTGGGCAGCGAATCCGAGATGCCCACCGTGAGCCGGGTGCGCCCCGCATCGGCCTCGTTCAGCGCTTCCTGCATGCGGTCGCCCAGCTCGAAAATCTGCTCCGCATACGTCAGCGCCACACGGCCCGCCTCGGTGGGCACCAGCCGCCGGCCCTGTTGTGTCAGCAACTGCTTGCCCACCGATTGTTCGAGCGCCGCGAGCTGCGCACTGATAGTCTGTATGGCCAGGCCCAGCCGCTCGGCCGCGCGCGTGACGCTGCCTTCCGCGGCCACCACACGGAAGAAATACAGGTGGCGGAAATTGATGCCGCTGGTTTTCATGGTTTCGGTTTTTACGCAGTAATGTTCATATTATCTTCTATTTTTCAATTCATTTGTTTCCTCTACACTGCTTGACATTGATCAAGCAACAAGTGATCGGCAGAAAGCAAACGGGCGGCATCGCCCACGATGAATCTCGGCGCGCTACAAGACACCAGCCGCGCCGGATACGCAACAAGGGTGTCCTACTAACTGAAGGAGTATTCGATCATGGCAATCAGTCTGCAAAAAGGCGGCAACGTCAATCTGTCCAAGGAAGCCCCCGGTCTGTCGCAACTGACGATCGGCCTGGGCTGGGACGTACGCACCACCGATGGCGCCGCATTCGACATCGACAGCTCGGCATTCATCCTGAAAGCGGATGGCAAGGTGCGCAGCGACTCCGACTTCATCTTCTATAACAACCTGAAATCGAGCGACGGCGCCGTGCAGCACTCCGGCGACAACCGCACCGGCGAAGGTACGGGCGACGACGAGACCGTGCAGGTCGACCTGTCGAAAGTGCCGGCCGACGTGGACAAGGTCGCCGTCTGCGTGACGATCCACGATGCCGACACCCGCCGCCAGAACTTCGGGCAGGTGCAGAAGGCGTTCGTGCGCTGCGTGAACACCGCCACCAACCAGGAAGTGGCGCGCTACGACCTGTCCGAGGACAGCTCGACGGAAACGGCGATGGTGTTCGGTGAACTGTACCGCGCCGGCAGCGACTGGAAGTTCCGCGCAGTGGGCCAGGGCTTCGCCGGCGGTCTCGCCTCGCTGGCCACCAGCTACGGCGTGTCGGTCTAAGCATGCTCGCCGGCGGCAACCGCCGCCGGCAAGGATCAGCAGCAAACAAAGGAGTCAGACATGTCAGTGAATTTGAGTAAGGGCCAGAAGATCTCTCTGGACAAGGAAGCCGGCGGCGCGCTGTCGCACGTGACGATGGGCCTGGGCTGGGATTCCGTGAAAAGCAAGGGCTTCCTCGGTTTCGGCAGCAAGAGCGCCGACGTCGACCTGGATGCCTCGTGCCTGCTGTTCGACGAAGCCAACAAGCCGGTCGACACGGTCTGGTTCCGCCAGCTGAAGAGCCGTGACGGCAGCGTCGTTCACTCGGGCGACAACCGCACCGGCGCCGGCGACGGCGACGACGAGCAGATCAGCGTCAGCCTGCAGCAGGTGCCGGCCAACGTGAAGAGCATCGTGTTTACGGTGAACAGCTTCACCGGCCAGAGCTTCGCGCAGGTGCAGAACGCCTACTGCCGCCTGCTGAACGCGAACAACGGCAAGGAAGTGGCGCGCTTCGACCTGTCCGTGCAGGGCCCGCACAGCGCCCAGATCATGGCCAAGCTGTACCGCCACAACGGCGAATGGAAGATGCACGCGATCGGCGAAAACGGCACCGGCCGCACGTTCGACGAACTGCTGCCGCAAGTCGCGCAGCACCTGTAGTACGCAACCGGTAACAGGCAGCACCAATACGCAGCCGGCAAGCCGGCTGCAAGCAAAGACGCGGTGGCAAGGTGCCGCCGCGCGAAGACATGCAGTCCGATGGACAGCAAACCGCCGTAGTGAAGACGCTGCGGCACGTACCGTGTTTCACCTGCGCCTGCCCCATGGCGCGCTTCCCTTTGCGGTGGTCCGGTCAACCGGCCACCGCTTTTTTTTTCGGCTTGTCACCGAGCGCATTCCGGCTTGCTGTCAGCGCAGTTTCCAGCGCATTTTCAGCTCATTTTCAACTCATTTTCAACTTAATTGCAGCCCGTTTTCAGTTTATCCTCGGTGTTGCACGCACCGCGGCCCGGCGGCCGACCATTCCACGAAGAGGACATATGCGAGTCTGGTACAACCGAACGTTTTCATCGATCTACAACGCAATGACCTTGATCCGGCAGCACGACCGCGCCGGCCGCTATCACCTGCTGTACACGGCCGGCAGCAGGACCGTTGCCGCAGGCGCGGCCCACGCGTTCGAAGCGGAACCGCCGCTGAAGGGCGGCGAGTACCTGGAATGGTGCCTGGACTTCTGCCAGCGCCGCGACATCGGCATTTTCGTGCCGCACCGCGAAGCGGCCCTGGTCAGCGGCGCGCGCGAGCGCTTCGCCGCCATCGGCACGCGCGTGATGGCGGTCGCCGGCCCTGAAGCGCTGGCGCTGCTGCACGACAAGGAACGTTTCTATGCGACCGTGGACCTGCCCGAGGCGCCGCCGCCGGACACCGTGCCGTTCACGAACGCGGCGCAGTTCGATGCCGGTTACGCCGCCTTGCGCGCGAAGTATCCGCAACTGTGCGTGAAGCCGTCGCAATCCGTGTACGGGCTGGGCTTCGCCGCGCTCGACGAACAGCGCAACAGCGCACAGATCCTGATGGCGGGCGACCAGTACCAGATCGGCCTGGGGGACTTTCGCGCCGGATTGCGCGAGCTGGGCGAATTTCGCACCATGCTGCTGATGGAATTCCTCGAAGGCCTGGAATACAGTGTCGACTGCCTGGCCGACAACGGCCGCCTGGTCTGCGCGGTACCGCGCCGCAAGCTGCTCAAGCCGGGCGCCGGGCAGGTCATCGATCCGCAGCCGGTCATTCTCGAGGCCGTCACGCGGCTGGCCGCCGCATACGGCCTGAATGCCGTGTTCAACGTGCAGTTCCGCGTCAGCGGCGGCCGCATGCGGCTGCTGGAGATCAATCCGCGCATGTCCGGCGGCGTCGGCATGGCCTGCATGGCGGGTCCGGCGCTGCCATGGCTGGCGCTGGCCGGGTTCGACCGGGGCTACGAGCACCTGGAGATTCCCGAGGTACGGGCCGGCATGCGTGTCGGCGAATGGCAGCATGCGGTGGAACTGGAGGGAGCGCAATGAACGACCGTGCACCGGGAAGCCTGGCTGCTGCCGGCGGCCGCGAGATCGCCATGCCGACCGGCGTGCTGACGGTGCATACCGAAACGGGTGAGTACCCGCTCGATGCGCTCGTCGGCTTCGGCGCGCGCGCCAACGCGAAGCGCGGCTTCCTGTTCGTCAGCAAGGTACTGGGCAAGCACTGGCCTTCGCGGCCCGGTCTCATGCGCGAGCTGCACGATGCGCTGGCCGGCCAGTTGCCGCCCGCGCTGCCGGGCCCCGTGGTGTTCATCGCGCTGGCCGAAACGGCGATCGGCCTGGGGCAGGGCGTGTTCGAGGCGCACCTGCGCCGCGATGCCGGCCAGGAAGCGCTGTTCCTGCATACCACGCGCTACCGCATCGACGGCGTGCCGGCCATCGAGTTCGCCGAACCGCACAGCCACGCGCCGCGCCAGTTCCTGCACCTGCCCACCGATGCGGCGCTGCACGCGCTGTTCATGCGCGCCCGTTCGCTCGTCCTGGTCGACGACGAAGCCAGCACCGGCACGACCTTCCGCAACCTGGCCGCGGCCTGCCGTGCACTCAATCCGGCGCTGGCCCACGTGCACCTGGCCACGCTGACCAATTTCATGGGCGCGCAGGCGGGCGACGCGCTGGCCGCCGGCATCGGCCTGCCGGTCACGCACGGCGCCGCGCTGAACGGCAGTTTCACATTCGCCGCCGGCGCCAGCTTCCCGGAAGCCGCGCCGGCGCAGGTCGTCGGCGCGGCCGGCGGTGTCGCGGTGGGCGGCGCGTTCGGCCGCGCCGGCCTGGCGCGGCCGCTGACCCTGCCCGACGCCACGCTCGACGCGCTGGTGTCAGGCATCGGGTCCGGCGAGACGGTGCTGGTGCTCGGTACGGGGGAATTCATGCATCCGCCGTTCCTGCTGGCGAGCGCGCTGGCCGAACGCGGCATCGACGCGCTCGTGCAGTCGAGCACCCGTTCGCCGATCCTCGAATGGGGCGCGATCGGCAGCCGGCTGGCATTTGCCGACAACTATGGCGAAGGCATCGCCAACTACCTGTACAACGTGCAGCCCGGCCAGTACGCGCACGTGCTGGTCTGCCATGAGACGCCGCCCAACGACGCGCTGCGCGAGCTGGCCGGCCAGGTCGGCGGGCGGCTGGTGCACTTCCGCTCGGAGAGCGAAATCGTGGAGGAAATGCATTGAACAAGTTCCTTTTCGTCGACCTCGACGACACGCTGTTCCATTCTCTGGCCAAGTGCGACCCGAACGAGGTGCTGCAGCCGATCGCCTTCCTGAAGGACGGTTCGGCGAACTCGTACACGAACCGGCGCCAGCGCGCCTTCCTCGACATGGTCGGCGAAGGCATGACGCTGATCCCGACCACCGCGCGCGACCGCGACGCCCTGGCGCGGGTCGACTATCCTTTCGCGCACTACCGGATCATCGACTTCGGCGGCATCATCCTGGCCCCGGACGGCACGCCCGACCCGGTCTGGCTGGCGCGCATGGGCGACGACATGGCCACCGCGCTGCCCGGCCTGCGGCAGGTGCGGGCCGCGATCGAGGACTACGCGCAGCGGGCCGGCCTTCCGGCCCGGGTACGGCTGGTGGAGGATCTCGGCCTGCCGTTCTACGTGAACGTCAAGGATGCCGACAAGGACCTGGCGCGGCTCGACGAGATCGAGCGCGAGGCCGTGGAACCGTGGCTGGCCACGGCGGGCAGCGACTTCTGCCTGCACCGCAACGGCAATAACCTGGCGGTATTGCCGAAGCGGCTGAACAAGGCCCGCGCCGTCGAGTACCTGCAGGCCAGGCTGCGCGACGAGCATGGCCCGATCATGACCTTCGGCATGGGCGACAGCCGCTCCGATGCGCGCTTCATGGCGGCCTGCGACTACGCGATCATCCCGCGCGGCACGCAATTATCCGCGCTGGCCCTGGAGGCGCTGTGAGCGGGCCGCACCAGGGGGCGGGTACCGGCGCGTTTTCCTCGTTCTCCGGCAGCTACCGGCAGGGCGACGTGCAGTTCCTGCTGCGGCGCCTGTCCGGCCATGCCTTCGTGCCGGTCGATGAAAAGGAGGCGCTGATCCAGTCGGGCCGGAAGCACTACAGCGAAATGCTGTCGGCCGAGCGGCTGCCGTCGGAGCGCCACCTGGCCCTGTTCGACGAGGCCTGCCGCGCCAACCGCGGCCGCATGGCGGCCGACTGCCTGCGGCTCGCGCACCTGATCGCGGCGCGGCGCGCCGGCCAGGTCACGCTGGTGTCGCTGGCCCGGGCCGGCACGCCGGTCGGCGTGATCGTCCGGCATTTGCTGGAACGCGTGCTGCACCGCGACGTGGTGCACTATTCGGTGTCGATCGTGCGCGACCGGGGCATCGACGAGGCGGCGCTGCGCACGATCCTCGCGCGCCACGTGCCGGCATCGGTCGTGTTCGTCGACGGCTGGACCGGCAAGGGCGTCATCGCGCGCGAGCTGGAACGCTCGGTCGCGCAGTTCAATGCGCGCCATCGCGTGCGCATCGATGGCGGGCTGTTTGTGCTGTCGGACCTGGCCGGCGCGGCGGCATGCGCCAGTTCGGATGCCGATTACCTGATCCCGTCGAGCATCCTGAATGCCACCGTTTCCGGGCTGGTCAGCCGCACCGTCATCGGCGGCGACAGCGGCCCGGACGACTATCACGGCTGCCTGTATTACCAGGAATTCGCCGCGCACGACCGCTCGCGCGGCTTTGCCGACGATATCGTCGCCGCGGCGCTGGAGATCGCCGTGGGCGGCGAACTGGTCCCGGTGCCGGTGGACAGGGTGCGCGCCGCAGCCACGTCGCAAGCCTGCCTGCGCGAACTGGCGCAGCGCTACGACGTGGCCGACGTGAACCTGATCAAGCCGGGCATCGGCGAAGCGACGCGCGTACTGCTGCGGCGCGTGCCGCGCCTGCTGATCCTGCGCGATCCCGATGCGGCCGACGTGGCGCACCTGAAGCTGCTGGCAGAGGAAAAGGAAGTGCCGGTCGTGATCGACCGGGCGTTGCCCTACCAGGGCGTTTCATTGATCAGGAGGGAAGGCGATGCATGACAAACCGATAGGTGCTTCGCTGTATGTACCGGCGACGCACAGGCACCTGCTCGACATCGCCAACGGGGAACGGGTGCCGGCGCTGCGCTCGGTCATCTTCTGCACCGAGGATGCGGTGGCGGAACGCGACCTGGAGGCGGCGCTGGCCGGGCTGGCCGGAACGCTGGCGGCGATGCGCACCGAAGTGCGGATCGACCGCTTCGTGCGCGTGCGCAACACCGGCGTGCTGGCGCGCGTGCTGGCGATGAGCGGGGCGGAGAAGCTGGCCGGGTTCGTGATTCCCAAGGCCACGCGGGACAACCTGGACGACTACCTGCACCTGCTGAGCGGCACGAAGCACCTGCTGATGCCCACGCTGGAAACGGCCGACGTGTTCGATCCGGTGGAAATGCGCGCGCTGCGCGTGCGCCTGTCGATGCCGGACGCCGCGCCGCGCATCCTGGCGCTGCGCATCGGCGGCAACGACCTGCTGGCGCTGCTGGGACTGCGCCGCTCGCGCGACATGACGATCTACCAGTCGCCGCTGGGCCCCGTGATCGCCAGCCTGGTTACGACCTTCCGGCCGCATGGCTTCCGCCTCACGTCGCCCGTGTTCGAGCACCTGGACTGCCCCGCCCTGATGGCCCAGGAAGTGCAGCAGGACATTGCCTACGGCATGGTCGGCAAGACCGCCATCCACCCGTCGCAGATCGAGCTGATCGAGCAGCATTTCCGCGTGCAGCCGAAGGAAGTGGCGATGGCGCTGCGCATCCTGGACCGCGATGCGCCGGCCGTGTTCAAGCTCGACGATTCGATGTGCGAAGTGGCCACGCACCGCAACTGGGCCAATGCCGTCGTCGCGCGCGCCAGCCGCTTCGGCACGCACGCGGTGGCCGCCGATGACGGGGCGGCAAGGAGCGCGGCCGGGTGGGCGGACGGGGACAACCGCGTCAATGGTTCGGCTTTTGCGAAGTGATCTTCATAATATCTATCATTTTCCAATTGACGGCTTTTCTCTACACTGCAACCGGTAGATCTAAAACCGAATAAATATAGGGGAAACATAGATGAAGCACTTCAGGATTTCATTCCTGGTCACGGCCGTCTGCCTGGCAATTGCCGGGTGGTGGGGTTACCGGACCGCAGGCATTACCGGCGCGCTGTCGGCGCTCGGCATTGCCATGATTCTCGGCGTGATGGAAGTCTCGCTGTCGTTCGACAACGCGGTGGTCAACGCCTCCGTGCTGAAGACGTGGGACGACTTCTGGCGCAAGCTGTTCCTCGGCGTGGGCATCATCATCGCCGTGTTCGGCATGCGGCTGCTGTTCCCGCTGGTGATCGTGGCCGTTGCCGCGGACATCGGACTGACGGATGTATGGACGCTGGCACTGAACAACCCGGACGAGTATTCGCGCCACCTGACCGAGCACCATGCCGAAGTGGCGGCGTTCGGCGGCATCTTCCTGCTGATGGTGTTCCTGAACTTCATCCTGGATCCGGAAAAGGAAACGCACTGGCTGGGCAATTTCGAGCAGAAGCTCGGCTCGCTGGGCAAGGTGTCGTCGATCTCGATCATGGTCGCCCTGGCCACGCTGCTGGGCTGCATGTCGCTGGTCGGCGAAGGCCAGAAGCTGGCGGTGCTGCTGTCCGGCCTGTGGGGCCTGCTGATCTACGTGGGTGTCGATGCGCTGTCGAACTACCTGGAGGCCGGCGAGGAAAGCGAGAGCGGCGTGGGCGAGATGGTCAAGCGCGGCGGTATCGGCGGCTTCCTGTACCTGGAAGTGCTCGATGCGTCGTTCTCGTTCGACGGCGTGATCGGCGCGTTCGCCATCACGAAGGACGTGGTCATCATCATGGTGGGCCTGGCCATCGGCGCGATGTTCGTCCGCTCGATGACGGTGTACCTGGTGGAAAAAGGCACGCTGGATGCTTACGTGTACCTGGAACATGGCGCACACTATGCGATCGGTATCCTGGCAGCGATCATGCTCGCAAGCATGAAGTTCCATGTGCCCGAGATCTTCACCGGCCTGATCGGCGTGGCCTTCATCGCGGCCTCGGTGTGGTCGTCGGTACGGTACCGCAAGCAGCAGGAAACGCTTGCCCCGGCGTAAGGGCGTGGCAAGCCTCATAAGGGCAGCATAAGGACCATCGGTTAAGGTCCATACAAGAACGGACGGGCGGCCAGCCCGTCCATAACGACGCGGCGCGGCATCCGACACCAGTCGCGCCGCCGGAAGCAAGGTGTCTCAAAACAATCGAAGGAGTAATCGATCATGGCAATCAGTCTGCAAAAAGGCGGCAACGTCAACCTGTCCAAGGAAGCTCCCGGTCTGTCGCAACTGACGATCGGCCTGGGCTGGGACGTGCGCAATACCGATGGCGCCGCATTCGACATCGACAGCTCGGCCTTCCTGCTGAAGGCGGACGGCAAGGTGCGCAGCGACTCCGACTTCATCTTCTACAACAACCTGAAATCCGCCGACGGCTCCATCGTCCACTCGGGCGACAACCGCACCGGCGAAGGCGCGGGCGACGACGAGACCGTGAATGTCGACCTGTCGAAGGTGCCGGCCGACGTCGACAAGATCGCCGTCTGCGTGACGATCCACGATGCCGATGCGCGCCGCCAGAACTTCGGCCAGGTGCAGAAGGCGTTCGTGCGCTGCGTGAACGCCGCCAACGGCTCCGAAGTGGCGCGCTACGACCTGTCCGAGGACAGCTCGACGGAAACCGCGATGGTGTTCGGCGAACTGTATCGCAACGGCAGCGACTGGAAATTCCGCGCTGTGGGCCAGGGCTATGCCGGCGGCCTGGCGGCACTGGCCAAGAGCTACGGCGTGGCGGTGTAATCCATGCCAGTCTTCAGCATTACCGGGGAAGAGGATCCGTTCCTGCACGTGACCCTGCGCCATGGCGAGAAGATCTATTGCGAAGCCAACGCGATGGTCATGATGGAGTCGAACCTCGAGCTCAAGGGCAAGATGAACGGCGGGCTGGGCGCGGCGCTGATGCGCACCTTCGCCAACGGCGAGTCGTTCTTCCAGCAGCACATCGAGGCGGTCAAGGGCGATGGCGACTGCCTGCTGGCGCCGACCTTGCCGGGCGCGATGCAGGTGCTCGACGTGGGCCAGCGCCAGTACATGATCAGCGACGGCGCCTTCGTGGCGGCGTCGTCGAGCGTGAACCTGAACGTGCGTACCCAGAACGTGGGCACCGCGCTGTTCGGCCAGACCGGCGGCTTCTTCATCACGGAAACCTCGGGCAGCGGCCAGCTGGTGGTGTCGGGCTTCGGCTCGGTGGCCACGCTGGACGTGGAAGCCGGCAAGGACATCGTGATCGACAACTCGCACGTGGTCTGCTGGGACAGCTCGCTGCGCTACGAGATGTCGGTGTCGACGAGCCGCAGCAGCGGTTTCCTCGGCAACCTGGTCAACAGCGTGACGAGCGGCGAAGGGATGGTGCTGCGCTTCTCCGGCACCGGCAAGGTCGTGGTGTGCTCGCGCAGCCGTGCGGCGTTCCTGTCGTGGCTGTCGAGCACGAAGCCGCAATGATCCTGCAAGGAGCAGCGTAAACAAGTAGTCCAATCAGCAGCGCAGCAGGCGGCCCGCAGCGGCACCGTCATGCGCGCAGTGACGAGGAGGATGACATGTCAGTCAATTTGACGAAGGGCCAGAAGATTTCCCTGGACAAGGAAGCCGGCGGCGCGCTGTCGCAGGTGACGATGGGCCTGGGGTGGGATGCCGTGAAGAGCAAGGGCTTCCTCGGTTTCGGCAGCAAGAGCGCCGACGTCGACCTGGATGCCTCGTGCCTGCTGTTCGACGAGGCCAACAAGCCGGTCGACACGGTCTGGTTCCGCCAGCTGAAGAGCCGCGACGGCAGCGTCGTGCACTCGGGCGACAACCGTACCGGTGCCGGCGACGGCGACGACGAGCAGATCAGCGTCAGCCTGCAGCAGGTGCCGGCCAACGTGAAGAGCATCGTGTTCACCGTGAACAGCTTCACCGGCCAGAGCTTCGCGCAGGTACAGAACGCCTACTGCCGCCTGCTGAACGCGAAGGACGGCAAGGAAGTGGCGCGCTTCGACCTGTCCGTGCAGGGCCCGCACAGCGCCCAGATCATGGCCAAGCTGTACCGCCACGGCGGCGAATGGAAGATGCACGCGATCGGCGAAAACGGCACCGGCCGCACGTTCGAGGAACTGCTGCCGCAGGTCGCGCAGCACCTGTAGCAAACTTCACGGCGGCCGCGGCTTCGCCGCACCGCCACGTACCGTGTTTCACCTGCGCCAGCCCCATGGCGCGCTTCCCTTCGCGGTGGCCCGGCAACCCGGCCACCGCTTTTTTTCACCGCAATATTCCCCAAAACCGGGGTCAGACCCCAGTTTTAGGAAATGTTTTCGCCGTAATATTCCCCAACGCCGGGGGAGGCGCAGAGCTTCGCGAAGCTGCTTCGCGCCTGCGTAACGGTATAGGAATGCAGGCCTATATTCCTTCCAGACCCCGATTTTCGGAAACATTTCTTGAAACTGGGGTCAGACCCCGGTTTTAGGAAATGTTTTTTTGGGGTATTGCGGTATGCTGGCGGCCTTTGCCGAGGAACCGAATGCGCATCCTGCAACTGATCCTGTTCATCGCTGTTTTTCTTGCCGTGCTGTGCGGGCCGGTGGTGGCCGTGTCGCGCGGCCTGGTGCGGCGGGGGTTTCCCGGCGCGCGGCGCTGGCTGCGCGTGATCGTGCCGGCGCAGCTGATCGTGGCGCTGGGGACGATCGTGCTGGCCGATGAATTCGGCCAGCACTCCCTGCCGACGCTGATCGTGGTGACGACGATCGCCACCAGCGCGCTGGGCGCGGCGGTGCTGTGGCTGGCACGCGCGGTACTCCCGGAGCGCCTGCTGTAGCCCGACACCCTAGCCGATAAAGAATTCCAGCCCGCGCGCCATCGCCGGGAACGCCGCGGAGCCGTGATCTTCGCGCGGGAAAAGCATGAACTGCGCGCGCGATATTGTGCCGCTCATCGTGCCCAGCTTCACCGACAGGTCGCGCGCTTCATCGATCATCCGCCGCTGGGCGGCGATGGCGTCGCGCGAGCCGGGTGCCGCGCCGGCACCACCGCCAGCCGGCTGCTCCAGCTCGCCGGCGCACAGCAGCACCGACGGCTTCACCGCCAGCGCGGCCACGCGCTTGTCGAATCCGTCCAGGCCGGCCAGCACGGCGCGTTCGCGGTACCAGATCGACGGGCTGGCGGCCAGCCAGGCCTGGAACATCGCCGGCCGCGTAAACAGCGCATGCAGCGTGCACAGGCCGCCGTACGAATGCCCGTAGAGCGCCTGCCGTTGCGGATCGACGGGCGCCAGCGACCGCACCAGCGGCTTCAGTTCCTGCTCGATGAAATCGAGGAAGCGGTCGGCGCCGCCTTCGGTGGCCGGAGCACCGGCCGTCGGCGGCGTGTAGTCGCGCCCACGGTCCGGGTGGTAATCTTCGTCGGTCGGATAGCCGATGCCGACGACCACCGGCGCCGCCCGGCCCGTCGCCTTGCTGCGCCACGCCGCCGTGCGCGCCATCTGCGCCAGCATCGGGAACGAGACATTGCCGTCCAGCGCATACAGCACCGGATGGCCGGCCGCCGGCGCCGGCGTGTCCGGCACGCTGATGAAGATGCGGTACTGCCCGCCCGTGATGGAAGAGGCCAGGTCGCGCTGGCGCGCCTTCGGCAGCACCACGGCTTGCCAGGTATCGGCGGCACTGGCCACGCCGGGCAGCAGGGAGGAGCCCAGCAGGGAAGAACCCAGCATGGCGCCGCCAGTGGCCAGCAGCCGGCGGCGGGAAAGGGAAGCAGCAACAGTCGTCATGGAACGCTAGTAGATGAGAATAAGTCTCATTCTAGCGCAGCCCAACGATTCAGGCCTGCAGCGCGATCATCGCCCCGTTGTACACCGCGTGCGTGGCCACCGCCGCCAGCAGGCTGCCGCTGCGACCGTACGCCAGCGCGGTGCACACGCCCAGCACGAAGACCGGCAGCATCGACACCGGGGGATGCACGACGGCGAACAGCGCCGCGCTGACGGCGATTGCCGGCGCGAACGGCAGCGAGCGGCGCAGCCCGCCGAACAGCATGCCGCGGAAGATGAACTCCTCGGACAGCGGTGCCGCCACGCAGGCGATGGCCAGCAGCAGCGGCAGCGCGATGGTGCCGTCCGGCCGCGGCAGCTCGATGCCGAAGTGCCGCATCGCCAGCAGGTACAGCGCGCCTGTCGCGGCCGCCGGAACCGCCCACGCGGTACCGGCCAGCACGGCCGGCAGCACAGGGCCGTGCCGGAAGCGGGGCACGCCGCTCGTCCCCATGCGCCAGTAGACCAGGCGTACCACCGCCCACACGGCGGCGCCGCCGATCGCCAGCGACAGCGCCAGGTCAGGCAGTGCGGGCGGCGCGCTGCCGCGGTGGAGGATCGCCAGCGCGATGGCCTGCACGGCAAAGAACAGCAGCGCAGCGACCATGCCGTCGGCCGCGGACACCCGGGGTGGCGGCGCCGCGGTCGGGTCGAGCAGGTAGGGCAGGTGGTCGCGCGCCTTCTGCCACAGCGCCAGGGCCAGCGCCACCAGCAGCACGACCACGGCCACCCGGTGCGGCAGCGTGGTGGTGTACAGCGCGAAGCCGTACAGCCCCGCCAGCAGCGAGTACAGGTACACATAGGTCGGGCGGATGCGCGCCCCGGCTTCCTGCGCCAGCGGGTCGGAAGCCCACACGCCGAGCGCCACCGCGATCAGCGCGAACACGGGAATGCCGAGGGCCACGAGCACGATGCGCGCGACCAGGTCGGCATCGATACGCGGCGCGTAGCCGATGCCGATCGCGAACACGGCTGCCGGATAGACCAGCGCCAGCACGGCCCACAGCCGCGCCTTCTGCAGCAGCATCCGTTCCAGCGTGCCGGGGAAGGTGTACAGCAGCCACAGGGCCTGGCCTTCCGTATTGATCGTCTGGAAGGCGGACAGCAGCAGCATATAGCTGCCCAGCCCGAACGCGACCGATGCCAGCAGCGCCTGGTCGGTGCCCAGCTGGGCCATCGCATCCATGCGGCCGGTGAAGAACAGCTGGCTGCCGATGATCACCAGCGGCACGACGAGGCTTTGCACGAGGAACGTACGGTCGCGCCCCAGCAGCCGCAGTTCGCGCCGCTGCAGCGCGGTGCCAGGGAGGCGGCCGGACGATGCCGGCGGTGGCCGCTGCGCGCGCGCTGTTTCACGCGAGCTGGCTGCCACCACGCCGGCCGACAACTGGCGCGCCAGCAGTCCGATGCCGGCCCACAGCAGCACGCCGGCCTGCAGCGCAAGCAGTGCGGCGTGGCCGATGGCGGCCGGCAGCGACCGGGCATCGAGCAGCTGGACGGCGAGGCCGGGCGGTGTCCACAGTGTCCATCCAGGCCAGGTGCGTGCCCACTCCATCGTGATGCCGCCGCGCCCCGTCGACAACGCGATGACGAGGTAGATCAGCGGCAGCGACACCACCGAGATTGCCGCCTGCAGGTTGCGCAGCTGGGATGGTGGCAGCGCCAGCCGCAGTCCGGTATCCACCAGCGTGCGCACCGTGGCGGCCAGTGCCAGCAGCGCAATCGCCACGGCTGTCGCGCCCAGCGGCGCGCTCCAGCGCAGGCCGGCATGCCAGCCGGCCATCAGCAGCGCGGGCCACAGCACCAGCCAGCCGGTGGGGGTGGCGATGGTGCGTTCGAGCACGCGCGCCCACAGCAATCCCTTGCGCCGCACCGGCAGCGTGACCAGCCATTCCAGGTCCCAGTCCGGCTGCGCCAGCTCGCGGCTGCCGAGCGGCACCAGCAGCGCCACGAGCCACAGCAGCCACAATTCCATCGCCAGCGCGCGCTGCAGCGGCCCGCTGAACGGCGCAGCGCGCAGTTCTTCCGCCGCGACACGCTGCCGGCCCTCGGCGCCGGGCTGGCTGCCGCACGCGGTTTGCGGCGTCAGCTCGCAGTGCAGGTTCATCAGGATTTGCTGCGACTGGAACGAGAAGGCAAGAAGCATCAGCAGCGCCATCACGCCCGGCAGGATCCAGCGTCCACGGCGCTTGCCGGCGGTCGCGGCGCGGCCGGCACGGGGCTTGCGCCGCATCGACATGGTGGCCATGTTCAGCAGGCGCCGCAGCCGCAGCCGTGCCAGCAGCCAGGCCGCGCGCGCGGTGCCGACGGGGAGGTCGCCGTTCATTGCGGCGTCACGGCGCGCGGTTCGTCCGGTTTGTCCGGCTCGGCCGACTCGTCCGTCAGGCGCAGGAACACTTCCTCGAGCGAGGTGGCACGGTCGTCGCGCAGCTCGTCCAGTGCGCCGGTCGCCACCAGGGCGCCGCGGTGGATGATGCCCACGCGGTCGCACATGCGCTGCGCCATGTCGAGCAGGTGGGTGGAAACGAAGATCGTCTTGCCGGCGGCGGCGCGGCCCACCAGCAGATCCTGCACGTCGCGCGCGGCGCGCGGATCGAGGCCGTTGATCGGTTCGTCGAGGATCAGCACGGCCGGGTCGTGCACCAGCGCACACGCCAGCCCCAGCTTCTTCTTCATGCCCATCGAATAATTGACGGCGAATTCCTCGGACACTTCGCCGAGGCCGAATTCGGCCAGCAAGGTATCGGCCCGGGCGGCGGCATCGCGGCGCGGCAGGCCATGCATCTCGCCGACGAACTGCAGGATCTCGCGGCCGCGCAGGTAGTCGTAGAAAATCGGATTGTCGGGCAGGTAGCCGACGTGGCGCTTCACTTCGGCGCCGTCGGCATGGCAATCGAGGCCATCGACCAGCACCCGGCCCGCGCTCGGCACCAGGATGCCCATCATCATGCGGATCGTGGTGGTCTTGCCGGCGCCGTTCGGGCCGAGGAAGCCGAACACTTCGCCGCGCCGCACGGCGAGGTCCAGCGGCTTTACCGCCTCGTAGTCGCCGTAGCGCTTGGCCAGGCCATCGAATTCGATCATGTCGCTCCCGCTTGGATGGAGAGCGCCGATCTTATCATCGCCCCGTGCGGGTTACCGGTTCACCCGCGCGGCGCATCCCCGGAGATGCCCAATGCGGCCAGCATGCGCCGCCGGCCCTGCGGCGCGACGCCCAGCGCGCGGCTGTCGAGATCCTGTTCGACCCAGCCTTTCTGCAACGCGAGCCGCAGCAACGCCGCGCCCAGCGCGCCGCCCAGGTGCGGCCGGCGCTCGCTCCAGTCCAGGCACGGGCAGGCGAAACGGCGGCGCTGGCCGCGCAGCGCGGCAATATCGAGCCCCAGCGCGGCAAAGCGTGCTTCGCCTTCCGCCGACAGCGCATAGCCGCCGTCCTCCTCGGCCAGCCAGCCGGCCGCCACGAAGTGATCGTTGAGCATGACGGCGAGCGCGCCGGCCATGTGGTCGTAGCAGGTGCGCGCCTCGCGCAGCCGGTCCGGCGTGGTCGGCACGAACGCGGCGCGCTGCACGTTGGCGACGACGAGCAGCGCCTCCAGCGCGGCCGCCACCTCGCCGCCGGCCAGGCTGTAGTAGCGATGCCGGCCCTGTGCGAGCAGGCGCAGCAGGCCGTCTTCCTGCAGCCGTGCCAGGTGCGCGCTGGCGGTCGATGCCCCGACCCCGGCCACCACGGACAGTTCGGTGCTGGTGCGCGCATGGCCGTCCAGCAGGCTGCACAGCATGCGCGCGCGGGCCGGCTCGGCGATGGCGGCGGCGATGCGCGCAAGGCGATCGTCGGCGGTGCTGGCAGCGTCGGTAGCAGCCGGTATGATCGTCTTTCCGCGTGCTGCATCCATGATTCGGTCTCCGGCGAAGTATCGGTGTGGGCTTTTCAGCATACTGCATCGATCCGATCACGCAAAGGAGCAGCATGGACACCGATCACTGGCCCGCCGACGCGGTGGCCGCCGTAACCCACCCGGATCCTTACCCGTATTACACAGCGCTGGCGGTGGATCCGGCGCCCCGCTACGATGAGCGCCTGCGGCTGTGGGTCGCCGCGCATCCGGGCACGGTACGGGAGCTGCTGGCGAACCCGGATTGCCGCGTACGGCCGGTGCACGAACCGGTGCCGGCGGCGCTGGCCGGGCCGGCCGGCGACCTGTTCGGCGCGCTGGTGCGGATGAACGATGGCGCCCGCCATGCCGCACCGAAGGCCGTGCTGCAACGGGCACTGGCGGCATTGCCGGAGGAGGCCGCGGCGGACGTCGCGGCCGCCGTCGCGGCGAACATGGTGGCGGACCAGGCGGCGGACAAAGCGGCCGATACCGCGGCGGCGCTGAATGCATTCGTTCATGGCGTGCCGGTGCAGACGGTGGCTGCCCTGCTGGGCTTCACGGACGGCGAGCTGCCGCGCGTGGCGGCGCTGGTGGCGCGGTACGTGGCATGCCTGTCGCCGCTGGCGTCGGCCAGCGACATCGTGGCCGCGCACGAGGCGGAAGCGGCATTGGTGGATGCCTTGCGCCGTCTGGTGCGGGACGGGCGGCAGACAGCCTTGCTGGCCAGCGTGGCCGCGGCCCCGTGGCCGGACGAGCACGCGATGCTGGCCAACCTGGCCGGCCTGATGACGCAGACGTTTGAAGCCACGGCGGGCCTGCTCGGCAATTGCATCGTCGCCCGGTTGCGCGGCGATGCAAGCGATCCCGCCGTGCTGGCGCCGGCCGTGATGGCGCGCGATCCGGCGATCCATAACACGCGCCGGTTCGCCGCCGGCGATCTCCGCATCGACGGGGCGCACGTGCCGGCGGGCCAGGCCTTGCTGCTGGTGCTGGCGGGTGCGGCACCCTTTGGCGACGGCCGGCACGCCTGCCCCGGCCAGGCGCTGGCGCGGATCATCGCCACGCAGGCCTTGCATGCCTTGCCGGCTTCCGGTCCGCAAGCGGCCGGGCCGGTGCCGGGCGTGACATGGCGCTACCGGCCGTCGGTCAATGCCCGCATGCCCGTCTTTATCGGGGAGAGTAAACGATGATTGCCGTGATCTTCGAAGTCATGCCGCATGCCGAAGGCAGGCAGGCCTATCTCGACCATGCCGCGGCGCTGCGGCCGCTGCTGCAAGAGATCGACGGCTTTGTTTCCGTCGAGCGTTTCCAGAGCCTGGCCGATCCCGGCAAGCTGCTGTCGCTGTCCTTCTTCCGCGACGAGGCGGCGCTGCGGGAGTGGCGCAACCTCGAAGGCCATCGCGCCGCGCAGCAGGCCGGGCGCGGCGGCTTGTTTGCCGATTACCGCCTGCGCATTGCCGGCGTGATCCGCGACTATGGCCTGCACGAGCGGGAGGAGGCACCGGCCGATTCGCGCACCCTGAATGGTTGAACCGGCGGGATCCTGTATGGGTAAAACGGGGTCAAGGCGATGTGTCCGGACGAAAGTCAGTGCGCTTTCTTCTGCACCAGCGCGCTGCCGATACCGTGGCGATGCCCTTCGCTGACGGCGGTCACGGTGCCGTCGGGATTGAACACGAGGGCGTTGGCTGCGCCGATTTCTTCCGGCTTGGCTGCCCAGCGGTGGCCATGGCGCGCCAGGGCGCCGGCCTGGGCGCCGGTGTCGAAGCCGGGTTCGATGTCGGTGGCGGCGCCGTTACGCTCGGAGAGGCGGGGCGCATCGATGGCCTGGTCCATCCGCATGCCGAAGTCGACGTGGTTGACGATCGTCTGCAGCACCGTGGTGATGATCGTGGCGCCGCCCGGGCTGCCGATCGTGAACGCCGGCTTGCCATCCTTCAGCGCGATCGTCGGCGCCATGCTGCTGCGCGGGCGCTTGCCCGCTTCCGGCACGTTCGGACCGGGCCCGGAAAATTCGAAGTCGGTCATCTCGTTATTGAGCAGGAAGCCGTAGCCGGGCACCACGATGCCGCTGCCGCCCCACGACTCGATCGTGAACGTGTAGGCGACGATGTTGCCGTCCTTGTCCGACACGGTCAGATGGGTGGTGTGCGCGCTTTCCGGCTGCAGTTTCGCGGCGGGCGCGGGGCGCAGGGGCACGCTGGCATCCTGCTGGAACGGATACGGATCGCCGGCCGCCACCGGGCCGGTGGCGGCGCGGCTGGCGTCGATCGCCTTCCTGCGCTGTGCCGCGTACGCCTTGCTGAGCAGGCCGGCCACAGGCGCGTCGACGTATTCGGGGTCGGCCAGGTACGCATTGCGGTCGGCAAACGCGAGTCGGCTCGCTTCCAGGTACAGGTGCTCGGCCTGCGCGCGCGGCAGCGACTTCAGGTCCCAGCCTTCGAGGATGTTGAGCGCCGCGAACACGGTCACGCCGCCACTGCCGGGCAGCGGCATGCCATACAGCTCGTAGCCGCGGTAGGTGCCGCGCACCGGCGGGCGGATGCGCGCTTCGTAGTTCGCCAGGTCGGCCAGCGTCATCGCGCCGCCGCGGACGGTAACGCCGGGCGTGGTGGCGGGGCGGTTGACGGCATCGACGATCGCCCGCGCCATGGGCCCTTCGTAGAATGCCTTCACGCCGCCTTGTGCCAGCGTGCGGTAGGCGCGCGCCAGGCCGGGATTCTTCACCAGCGCGCCGGGTTGCAGCGCCTTGCCATCCTTCAGGTACAGCGCGGCGGTGGCGGGAAAGCGGCTGAACTTGCCGGTGTTTTCATCGACCAGCCGGGAGAAATTGGCGTCGACGGTGAAGCCCTTGCCGGCCACCTCGATGGCCGGCGCCAGTACCTGCGCGAACGACATCGTGCCATAGCGGCGCAGCGCTTCGTCCCAGCCGCGCACGGTGCCGGGTACGCCGACCGACTGGCCGCTGGCGACCACGGTGTCGAAATCCATCTCCTTGCCGTTGTCGAGGAAGACCGCGGGCGTGAAGGCGGCCGGCGCGGTTTCGCGGTGGTCGATCGTGACCACGCGCTTTTCCTTGGCCAGGTACACCACCATGAAGCCGCCGCCGCCGATGCCGCAGCTGAACGGATCCGTCACGCCCAGCGTGGCCGCCGCGGCGACGGCCGCATCGACCGCGTTGCCGCCCCGGTCGAGGATCGCCAGCGCCGATTGCGACGCCTTCTCGCTGATCGTGGCGACCGCGCCGCCGGTACCGGTGGCAACCGGGGTTTTCGCGATGGCGACCGTGCCGATGGCGGTCAGCAAGATGGTGGCGACGAGGCGTCTGGTCATGTATTGGTGGCGTGTTGTCGGGCTATCGATACGCGCAAGCTTACCCGATAATCCGGCGGCGGCGCATCCATGGCCGGCGGTTCGGGCGGCTCGAGTTTTTCCAGTGCGAACGTCAGCCCATCCTGCGTGACGGTGGGCTTTGCGTTCGGCATGTTCTCGGCAAGCACGAAGTTGCGCGTGGCGCCGCGGCCCGTCAGCGTGAACGAGTAGCTGATGTAGCCGGCCCAGACGCAGACCGCGCCCTGCTTGCAGCGGCTGTCGTTGATTCTTTCCAGTTTCAGGTGGGTACCCGGGGCCAGCATCACGCTGTCACCCTGGCGCAGCGCGTAACTGGCGCTGGTCTTGCGCGGCTTGCGGTCCACCGCGTCCGCCTGCGTGCTGTCGATGCTGCAGGCGGCCATCACGCCGGCCGTCAGCGCGCAGCCGATGATACCGATGAGCCTGGCTTGCATAAGTCCTCCATGCGGCAAAGGCTGAACGGCGAGGTTATCAAACTGCCATCCTGGACGTCGCACTGCTGAGCTATAGCTGCCCGGAAATCATCGATTCGAAAAACAAAGTTGCAGCAAAACCGGTGGTGCAGCAGGGGTTTCAAGGAGCACTGCTCCTTGCCTGCGTAACGGAGAGGGCCTGCTTGCCCTCTCTCCTCCCAGGCACCTATTTTTCTGCAATGGTTATTTCAGGAAAACCAGTGACAGACACCGGTTTTTTTGCAACGGTTATTTCAAAAAAACTGGTGGTGCAGCAGGGGTTTCAAGGAGCACTGCTACTTGCCTGCGTAACGGAGAGGGCCTGCTTGCCCTCTCTCCTTCCTGTCACCGGTTTTCGGGCAATAAAAAACCCGGCGCGGGGCCGGGTTCCTGGCGGAGCAGGGTGCCTTATACGTAGGCGGCCAGTGCGCCTTTCATCTTTTTCAGCGCGGCGGATTCGATCTGCCGGATCCGCTCGGCGGAGACGCCGAATTCGTCGGCCAGCGTATGCAGCGTGGCGCCGGAGCCGTCGTCGTTGGCCAGCCAGCGTGCTTCGACGATGCGGCGCGAGCGCGCGTCCAGCTTGCCCAGTGCCGTTTCCAGGCCTTCGGACTGCAGGCGCGTCACCTGTTCCGCCTCCAGCACCTTGGTCGGTTCCGACAGGTCGGACGACAGGTAGGCGATCGGCGAGAACTTGTCGTCTTCATCGTCGGTCGGCGCTTCCAGGGCGATGTCGCGGCCGGACAGGCGCGTTTCCATTTCGATCACTTCCTCGCGCTTCACATCCAGCGTTTTCGCCAGTGCGTCGATCTGGTCCGGCGTCATCGCATCCAGGCCGGTCTTGTGGCTGCGCAGGTTGAAGAACAGCTTGCGCTGGGCCTTGGTGGTGGCAACTTTCACCAGGCGCCAGTTCTTCAGGATGTACTCGTGCATCTCGGCCTTGATCCAGTGCATCGCGTACGACACGAGGCGCACGTTCTGGTCCGGGTCGAAGCGCTTCACCGCTTTCATCAGGCCGATATTGCCCTCCTGGATCAGGTCGGCATGCGGCAGGCCGTAACCCAGGTAGCCGCGGGCGATCGATACCACCAGGCGCAAGTGCGACAGCACCAGTTTTTCCGCTGCCTTCAGGTCGTTGTTTTCCTTCAGGCGGCGGCCCAGTGAGACTTCTTCTTCATGCGTCAGCATCGGCAGACGGTTAACAGCGGAAATGTAGGCATCCAGGTTACCCAGGTTGCCACTGAAGCCGAGTCCCAGTGCACTGCTGCCGGCTGGAACCAGGGCGGAAGGTGCGGACATCATATTCATTTTCATTCCTCGCTTGAAGGGTCTTGCATGGTTCCGCTGCGGGATTGCAGCAGAACATTTGCGTACAGCATGCATCGTTGAGCTTAATTCGGTCTTAACCATCAGTTGGCGCCTGTGTCAAGCGCGGGAAGACCTTTATGGTGCTCAACGTTGCGTTTGAACATATATTAGCACTCTCCACGACCGAGTGCCAATCTAGACAATTCTATGGCTTCGATAGCCTAAACACTATGGTTCGATACTACTCGTTAGGCTGGGAACGCAGCTCAGGACGCCAAAGTTACTGGTCGGAATTTGAGCTGGATCAAAGGTTAAGGCTAGATTATCGACGCGTGATGACTGACTCTGTGCGAGAACGCACGGTCATCCGGGAGGCCGTGTAGGAGCGCAGCCAACGTGTTTGTACGCCGGCAGGCAAGTGTGAACAAACAGATAAGGGCGGTCGGTCCGATTGCAAGAGCGGACCGACCGGTAAAACGCTTCAGGAAAGGCGTGCCAGCTGGCGGCGCACCGACAGGGCCGCGCCGACCAGCCCGAGGCCGGCCGATAGCGCCAGCAGCAGCGCCATCGCCAGCGGCTCGAGTGGCGCCAGCTGGAATTCCGATGCATACAGCCGGGCGAACTCGGCGATGGCGGCATTCAGCGGCTGCAGCGACAACGCCACCGCGCCCAGCGCGACGGCGCCGGCGAACAGCCCCAGCAGTGCACCTGTGTAATAGAAGGGGCGCTGGATATAGGTATCGGTGGCGCCGATCAGCCGCGAGACGAGGATTTCCTCGCGTTGCGTGAGCACCTGCAGCCGGATCGTATTGAACACGACCGCCACGACGACCGTGCCCAGCGTGGCGGCCAGCAGCAGCAGGCCCACGCGCAGCACGCCCAGCAGGGCGGCAAGCCGCTTGACCCACGCCGAGTCGACCTGTACCGATTCGACGCCCGGGAGGGCGCGGATGGTTTCCGCGATGTCATCCACATGCGCGCTTTCGGCCGCGCTCTGGAAAGCATTCAGCCGCACGATATAACTGTCGGGCAGCGGGTTATCCCCCAGCGTATCGATCACGCCGGCCACGCCGTTCTTCTCCTGCAGTTCTTCCAGCGCCTTTTCGCGCGGCACGAAGACGATCCGCGCGTCCTTCGCCACTGCCCGCAACGAGCCCGCCATGCCCTGCGTGTGCTCGCGCGGCAGGTCCTGCTTCAGGAAGACCGACAGTTCGGGATCGACGGCCAGCTGTTCGGACATCGGCCGGATATTGTCCAGCACTGTCACGCCGGCGAACGGCAGCGCCAGCGCAATCGCCACCACGAGGATATTGAAGAAGAACGAGCCCGGCGCGCGGCGCAGGTGAACCAGCGCCGCGCCCAGCGCGAACCCATGCTGACGCAGCCACACGCTCATGCGGCCTCCGCCAGCAGTGCACCCTGCTTCAGGTGGATCACGCGGCTGGCACTGTCCAGCACCAGCTCGTCGTGGGTGGATATCAGGCACGTCACGCCTGCCTTGTTGAAGGCGCGCAGCGCGTCGAATACCTTGTTGGCGCTGGCGCGGTCCAGGTTCGCAGTCGGTTCGTCGGCCAGGATGATCTGCGGCCGGTTGACGATCGCGCGGGCGATCGACACGCGCTGCTGCTCGCCGCCGGACAGTGCCAGCGGGCTGGCGACGGCGCGGCTCAGCAGGCCCACCTTGTCCAGCGCCGCGCGGGCACGGTCTTCCGCCTGGCTGCGCGGCAGACCCGTGACCAGCATCGGCATCATGACGTTGGCCAGCACGGAGCGGTCGGTCAGCAGGCGCTGCTGCTGGAAGATCAGCCCCAGGTTGCGGCGCAGGAAGGGCACGCCGGCACTCTTCAGGCGGCCGATGTCGGTGCCATTGACGGTGACCTGGCCCGACGTGGGGCGCTCCATTGCCGCGATCAGCTTCAGCAGCGTGGATTTGCCGGCGCCCGACGGGCCCGCCAGATAGACGAGCTCGCCCTTGGCGACCGTCAGTGTGACGTCGCGCAGCGCGGTGGTGTCGCCGGAATATTGCTTGGTGACGTTGACGAATTCGATCATGGCCGTGTCCCCGCCATCAACCGAGCAGGGCTTCGACGAATTCCTCGGCGTCGAACGGTTGCAGGTCCTCGATCTTTTCGCCGATGCCGATGAAGTACACGGGCACCGGGCGCACGCGCGCGATCGCGGCCAGCACGCCGCCCTTGGCGGTGCCGTCCAGCTTGGTGATGATGAGGCCGGTCAGCTGCAGCGCATCGTCGAACGCCTTGACCTGGGCCAGCGCATTCTGGCCCGTGTTGCCGTCGATGACGAGCAGCGTCTCGTGCGGCGCCTCGGCCATGCCCTTGGCGATCACGCGCTTGATCTTCTGCAGCTCGTTCATCAGGTGCAACTGGGTGGGCAGGCGGCCGGCCGTGTCGATCATGACGACATTGGTGCCTTTCGCCTTGCCGGACTGCACCGCGTCATACGACACGGCGGCCGGGTCGCCGGATTCCTGCGAGATCACGGTCACGTTGTTGCGCTGGCCCCAAATCATCAGCTGTTCGCGGGCCGCGGCGCGGAACGTGTCGCCGGCGGCCAGCAGCACGGACTGGCCGTGCGCCTGCATGTGCTTGGCGAGCTTGCCGATCGTGGTGGTCTTGCCGGCGCCGTTGACGCCGGAAATCATCATCACCGTCGGCTGGTGCCGGCCCAGCACGAACGGCTTTTCCAGGGGGCGCAACAGGTCGATCATCAAGGCCTTCAGCGCCACCTTCACGGCGGCCGCATCGGTCAGTTTTTCATCCTTGACCTTGCGCTTGAGCGCCTCGAGCAGGTAGTCGGTCGCATCGATGCCGGCATCGGCCATCAGCAGCGCCGCTTCCAGCTCGTCGTACAGGTCGTCGTCGATACGGGCGCCAACGAACAGCAGCGACAGGTTGGCGGAGGTTTTCGACAGGCCGGCCTTGAGCCTGCCCATCCAGGATTGCTTCGATTCCGGGCGTGGCGCCGTCTCGGCGTCGAAAACAAGCGGAACCGCTTCGGCTTCGGCGGCCGGAACGGGGCTCGGGGAAAGGCCAGCGGGAGCCGGGGCAGGTGCCTGGTCCGCAGGTGCGGCCGGCGGCACGTCGGGCGTGACGGTTTTTTTCTTGAAGAAGCTGAACATGTGTCGTGAAGGGCTGCGGCCGCTCGGGGCCGATAACACGCTGGGAATGGTTTCTTGCGCCGGCTATTCTACCAGAGCGCCCCGGAAAACCTTGCTTAAAGGGTATTTCTGAGGTATTTCCGGGGTATTTCCGATATTGCCGGAGCGTGGCTGGCCCGCCGGCGGCCTCCCTGCGGCGTCATGGCGCCATTGCGGCACCATGGGCTTGTCATGCCGCCGTGTGCCTGCGCTGGTCCCCGCGCCAGTCGGCCAGCGCGCTGGCCACGTCCGTCAGCGTCAGCACCTGCACGTAGGCGGGGGCGCGCCGGCGCAGCGCGGAATTGCCGCCGCCGGCCCACAGTGCCACCGATTCCGGCAGGCGGACCCGCAATTCCTTCAGCGCGTCCAGCACGTGGCGGGTATTCATCGACGTCGAGAACGACAGCGTCACCACGTCCACCTGCAGGGCGCGGGCCGCCTCGACGATGTCGGGCAGCGGCGTCTGCGGCCCCAGCGAATAGCAGCCGGCGCCTTCCGCCACCATCAGCGCTTCGCACATCAACAGGCCGAGGCCATGCTTTTCCTGCGGTGTGGTGGTCAGCAGGATGCGCGGGCGTGGCGTGCCGCCCTGGGAGTTAGTCGGCGGCATCGAGAATATCGCGCTGCGCAATACCATCTGCAGCGTTTCGGTGAGCAGGTGTTCCTGCCACACGCCGAGGTCACCGCAAGCCCATGAATCGCCGATCGCGCCCGTCAGCGGGGCCATCAGGTCGACGACGAAATTGCGCAGTCCCATCACCAGCAACGCCTGCGACAGCTTGCGCCGCAGCGCATCGCTGTCATGGTTGCGGCAAAGTTCCAGGTAGGGCGCCAGGTCGCCGGCGTCGGCCGGGCGCGGCCGGTTGCCGGCAGTGGTTTTCTCGGCCAGCGACTGCAATTCCTGCGACGTGTAGCCGATCACCTTGCCGGGCCGGAAGCCAAGGTCGATCAAGCGCTTGACGAGGCGCAGCTTATGCACCTGTTCGAGCGGATACAGGCGCTCGCCGAACGGGTCGCGTTGCGGCTGTGGAAACGCATACCGCCTTTCCCATACGCGCAGCGTTTCCTTGGCCACGCCGGTATCGCGCTCGACGTCGCTGATCGTGCACGGCATGGGCGAGAAAGGCGTCGGGTTGTTCATCTGCGCGGGGTGATCCTGCTCTGGGGCGTCCAGCATTTTAATGCCTTTTACTGGGGAAAGATTGCAGCGCTTCCCCGACGGAGAAGGTGCAAAAACGCATCCGGCACTACTTGTCCATGACATGAACAGGCAGGATGCTTAGATGCATTTTATTTACGCTCTTCCACGATTCATGTCGTGGACAAATAACATGCAAAAAATTTGTGCCACGCGGGGCTCATGCGCCGAGCCAAGGCATGAACTCGCGGCTCAGCGGCACGGTAATCACCGCCAGCAGGGTTTGCAGCGTGATCAGCGACGCCATCAGTCGCGCATCGCCCCCCAGCTGTTTCGCCATGATATAGGCGTTTGGCGCCGTGGGCAGCGCGCAATAGAAGCAGGCCGCCAGCGCTGCCTGCGGCGACACGTCCAGCAGCAGGCAGACCTGGGCCGCCAGCAGCGGCATCACCAGCAGTTTCAGCACCGAAGCGATGGTGAGTGCTGCCGGCCGCGCGCCTTCCAGGGAAAACACTAGGCCGCCGCCGACGCACAGCAGGCCCAGCGCGGTGGCGGCCTTGCCGAGGATGTCGAGGGTATTCATCAGCTCTTTCGGCAGCGTGATGCCCAGCACGCTGACGAGCACCCCGGCCAGCGTGGCCTGGATGATCGGGTTGCGCGCCAGGGTCTTGGCGACGCTGGCCAGGTTCGGCTTGCTGCCGCTCCACCACGCCAGCGCGACGACCGACAGCGCATTCACGACCGGCAGGCACAGCGCCAGCGCGAGCATGACCAGCGACGCCGTCTCGGCCGGGAAGAACAGGGCGGCCACGGCCAGGCCGAAATAGGTGTTCGGACGCATCGCTCCCTGCATCACCGACGAGCGGCTGGCGCCCGGCAGCGCGGGCAGCAGCAGCAGCGCGGCCAGCGTCAGCACGACCACGGCAAGCGTGGGCAGCAGCGTGGCCAGCGCCAGTTCGCCCACTTCGCCGCCTGCGAACGACAGCCGGGCGGTACCGGCAAACAGCATCGCCGGGAAGGCGATGTTGTACGAGAACTTCTCGATCGACGGGAAGAAATCGGCCGGCATCCAGCCGAAGCGGCGGATTGCCACGCCCAGCAGGATGATCAGGAAGACGGGGATGATGGAAGCGAGCATGATGCGATTCTAAAGGGTGCCGTGGGGGTGACTTGTTCCGCTCAGTCCGCCGAAATGCCGGACGGGCCGACGCGGTGCGCGTTCGGCGTGGTCGAGATACGGATGCGGATCAGGTGGCGGCCCGGATCTGTATACATGGCGCGGCCATGCAGCGTGCGGTGGTTGTCGGCCCACAGCAGTGTGTCGTCCGGCAACTGGCGCACGAAGCGGGGCGCACGTTCTTCGACGATCTCGTTGAGCAGCCGTAGTGCGGCAACCAGTTCGGGAGTGGCCAAGTCGGGCCTGGCTGCAAGTCCTTTTTCAATCGAATCGTAGCGCCACCGCATCGCCAGGCCATCGGCATGGAAAACAGGTGCGTAGAATAATTCGATCTGGTCGTCGCCGGCGGCGTACACGGACGGTACGCGGAACGGTACCTGCGCTTCGCACAGCAGCGCATGGGCGGCGCGGCCGGCCGGGGTCTTCCGCAACTCGGCCACGATGTCTTCCACGTCGATCAGCAGCGATTCGCCGCCATTGCAGCGCGCCGAAGCAACCACGTAGAGCAGGAACTGTTCTTCCGGCATCGGATAGAACGACGAATCGGTATGCATGTCGGCATTGCCGGTGCGTTCGGAAAACGTGACGAACTTCGACTGGCTGCCGGGACGGGCGCGCACGTCCCACGCGACACGCTTGGTGCGCTGGTCGGTCGACGTGGGGAAGCCCTGCGTCAGCGCGATCGCGTACAGCACGGCGTTACGGTGCGCCTCGGACAGGCCGGCAAGGCCCAGCCCAGTGATCGCCAGGCCGCGTGCCTTGCGGGCGGCCATGAACGCGGCGAAGTCGCGCAGCGTCGGCACGGCCAGCAGCTCGCGCTGCAGCGCCTCCTCGTCGGGATGCGGATAGAAACCGTTGCCGTTGAAATCGTCGAAGTGGCGCTCGACGATGGCGATGATGCGGGGCAGGTCGTCGCCCCAGGAAAAATTAGTCTGGACGACAGCGATGTTGCCGGATTGCTCAATGGACGAAAACATGAAGGCTCCTGAACTGTAATTGCCGTACGGCAATAAAGATCGCATTCTGAGGCAGCCGGAAGCTTTCTTCAAGAAATTATTGATGCAACGCAACAATGGAAGTAATTTAGAGGTGAAATATTCGGTACTGAAGCCCTTCAGCCATAGGGAACTTTGCTCACTCTGCAAGGCGTTGCAAATTTGCATCAGTGTTTCTTTGAGAAGACGCAAAAGCGACACATAAAGATTTGTTCTGGACATTAAGCCAAGGGTTTGACACGCCGATTGCGGCAATGCGCTAAAATTTTGCCGCGGGGCAATTTGCCTTCTTTCACAGACAATCCAAGGGAATCACATGAAGTGGCTATCCGAGCGTAAGCTCTCCACCAAGCTGGGCCTGGCCTTCGCGGCCGTTTTATTGCTGACGGCGATCGTCGGCATTTTTTCCATCAATCAGCTGGCCAAGGTCAAGAACACGGCAAACGAACTGTCGTCGCGCTGGATGCCCGCGATGCGTGTCATCCAGGACATCAAGTCGCAGATCGCCCGTGTTCGCACCCGTGAGCTGCAGTACATCATTTCCGACCAGGTGTCCGAGCTGGACAAGTACGACAAGGTGATCGCCAACGACCTCGTCGACCTGAAGAAGATGCAGGACGACTATGTGGCCCTGATCAAGACGCCGGAAGAGCAGGCGCTGTACAGCGAGTTCCTGGCATTGTGGGATCGGTACATGGCCGAGGACGCCAAACTGCGTGCCGCCGTGCGCGCCGGCGACACCGTGCTGGCGAAGCAGCTGATTCGCGGCGAATCGAATAAATTGATCGTTGCCTTGCGCGGTCAGGTTGACAAGTTGGTTAAATACTACGGTGAAGGCGGCAATGCGGCGGCAGAATTTGGTGATCAGGTATACAATGCGTCGCGCGCCTGGATTGCCGGCCTGCTGGTCATCTCGGTGCTGCTGGGCGCCCTGGCGGCGCTGCTGATTACCCGCTGGCTCGTAAGGACGCTGGGTGGCGAACCGCAGTATGCGGTGGAACTGGCTGGCCGGATCGCGGCAGGCGAATTGAACGTGGATGTACGCACCCGTGCGGGCGATGACAGCAGCCTGCTGTTCGCGATGAAGTCGATGCGCGACAGCCTGGCCAATATCGTCGGCCAGGTACGCCATTCGACCGAGACGATCGCCAGCGCGGCGCAGCAGGTGGTGGCCGGCAACGTGGACCTGTCGTCCCGTACCGAAGCGCAGGCCAGCTCGCTGGAAGAAACCGCGGCGTCGATGGAGGAACTGACGTCGACCGTGCGCCACAACTCCGACAGCGCGCGCCAGGCCAACGAACTGGCCGTGAGCGCGTCGGCGATCGCCGAGCAGGGCGGCCAGGTGGTGTCGCAGGTGGTCGAGCGGATGGGGTCGATCAACGAGTCGGCGAAGAAGATTTCGGACATCACCGGTGTGATCGACGGCATTGCTTTCCAGACCAATATCCTGGCCTTGAACGCGGCGGTGGAAGCTGCCCGTGCCGGTGAACAGGGCCGCGGCTTTGCCGTGGTGGCGTCGGAAGTGCGCAACCTGGCGCAACGCTCCGCCGCGGCGGCACGCGAAATCAAGGAACTGATCGGCGATTCGGTCGACCAGGTCGAAGCCGGTACCAAGCTGGTCAACCAGGCCGGCAGCACGATGGAAGAAGTGGTCGTGAGCGTGCGCCGCGTGACCGACATCATGGGTGAGATCACCGTGGCGGGCCAGCAGCAGAGTGCCGGCATCGTGCAGGTGAACGAAGCGATCGCGCAGATGGATGCGGTCACGCAGCAGAACGCTGCACTGGTCGAAGAAGCCACTGCCGCGTCGCACAGCATGCAGGAGCAGGCCTCCAGCCTTGCCCAGCTGGTAAGTATTTTTACCCTTGATGGATTAGCAAACCATCAGTATAGTGCCGCCTCCAGTGCCCGGCGCACTGATAACAAGACGGCGCGATTGAATCGGCCGCGACAATAAGTGAACGCCGCACCTTTACCAAAGGTTCGCGGCACAGTGGCAAATCGGGGTTTGCCCTCACAAATAAGCGGTCCGGACTGTCCGTGTCCCGGCACCGCAAGACCGAATTAAGCCGTTGCTTTACTTTTTTAGATGCAACACAACTGAAGGAAATGTAATGAAAAAAACTCTAATCTCCGTTGCAGTTCTGGGCGCCATGAGCAGCGCCGCCTTTGCACAATCGAATGTAACGATCTACGGTATCGTTGACGCTGGTATCGTCGCCGAGCGCGGCGGTAAAGACGGCAACGTCACGAAGGTGTCGTCCGGCGTCGCCAATGCATCGCGCATCGGCTTCCGCGGCACCGAAGACCTGGGTGGCGGCCTGTCCGCGATCTTTACCCTGGAAACGGGCTACAAGACCGACGACGGCCAGCTGGACAACACCAGCAACACCCTGTTCAACCGCCAGGCTTTCGTCGGCCTGCGTTCCACCACCGCCGGTACGCTGACGGTCGGTCGCCAGTACACCCCGTGGTACAACGCGCTGGTGCAAGTGGGTGACCCGTTCGCCGCTGGCCTGTCCGGCTCGGCCAAGAACCTGTTCCCGGCCAACGGCATCAACGTGCGCAACAGCAATGCTGTCGTGTACCAGACCCCGGTCTTCAACGGTTTCTCCGGTGAAGTGTTCTACGGCTTCGGCGAACAGTCCGAAGCGTCGGCCGGCCGCCAGCTGAGCGCCGCCGTGTCGTACACCAACGGCCCGCTGAACGCCCGTGTTGCCTACAACAACCGCAACAACGACACCGCTTCGACCGCCACGGCCGCAGCAATCGAACGCGGCATCGGCCACAACAGCCTGCTGGCCGTGAACTATGACTTCCAGGTTGCCAAGGCCTACTTCATGTTCAACCGCAGCAAGGGCCTGAACAGCATCGCCTACGCAAACCAGGGCACGGTCAACGGCGTAACCGGCGGCATCGCCTACACGACCGTCGCCGTGCCGGCATCGCGCGACAGCCGCGACGGCCTGCTGGGCGTGCAAGTGCCGGTGGCTGGCGCTGGCAAGGTGATCGCTTCGTTCATCTACAAGGATGACCGCGAAGCCGTGAACCGCGATGCCAAGCAGTGGGCACTGGGCTACATGCACGACATCTCGAAGCGCACCACCGGCTACGTGTCGTACGCAAAGATCGACAACAAGAACGGCGCTGCATTCACCGTCGGCGGCAACACCGAAGTCGGTTCGGGCGACAGCGCGTTCAACGTGGGCGTGCGTCACTCCTTCTAAGCTGTTCGCTTAGCGGCGCAGCAGTTCCGCGCCAACAAGACCGGCCCTCGCGGGCCGGTTTTTTTTCGTGCGTTAGAATGACGCCAAATTTACTTCGCCGGCCTTCCAATGAAAACAATATCGAGCGTCGCCATCGCATTGCTGCTGACCTGTACCGCTGCCGTGGCTGCGCCGCAGGGCGTCAGGAAAGCCGTGCCGGAAAAGGGCGGCGGCATGCCGCGCTTCGGCATGGCCGTGTATTCCGACCTGTGCGTGCAGCCGGGCGGAGAATTCGGCGGCCAGCGCATCACGGTGCAGCGCTTTGCCGAGGTGGACACGGTGATCTACGAATACACGGCGGGCGGGCTGTCGTGGCCGGTGGTGGCGAACGACGTCAACATCGACCCGAGTGGCCGGCTGATGTATTTCACGGTGCAGCCGCCCGACGAGCCGGAGCGCACGCTCAGCGGCAAGTTCTCGAAGGACGGCGACACGCTGACGCTGGACGGCGGCTATTGCGCCGACGAGTCGGTGCCGATGACCCTGCAAAAAGTGCGCGACTTCGCGCAAAAGCCGAAAGCTTGCCGTGCCTGCCCGGCCGGGAAGAAGGCGCCGGGCGCCGAGCCCGCGGCGCCGAAGTGGGAGCCTGTGCCGCCGTCCCAGGGCTGAAGTACGCCTGGGCTGGTGGTACCGAGGGCAACGCTGCCCCCGGTTGGCACCGCAAGCTAACGCTTAGCTTGTCTTTGCGCTGGTTTCCGCATGTTCTGCGTGTTCTGCGTGTCCTGCGCGGGCCGCTTTCTCTTTCTCCGCATTGCCGCGGATCGTCTCCAGCGTGGCGCCCGGTGTGATCAGGTTGCCGTCATAGCGCAGCTCGATGACCGCCGGCAGCTTGCGCTCGCGTGTGAAAGCGAGGGCGCGCTGCAGCGCCGGCGCGAACTGCGCGGTGCGCTCGACGATTTCGCCGTGGCCGCCATAGGCTTGCGCCAGCGCGGCGAAGTCCGGGTTTTCCAAATCCGTGCCGGACACCCGGCCCGGGTATTCGCGTTCCTGGTGCATGCGGATCGTGCCGAACATGCGGTTGTTGAACACGATGACGATCAGGCCCGCGCCATACTGCACGGCCGTGGCCAGCTCCTGGCCGTTCATCATGAATTCGCCGTCGCCGGCGAACGTGATCACGGTACGCTCCGGATCGACGATCTTGGCCGCCACGCCGGCCGGCACGCTGTAGCCCATCGCGCCGCTCGTCGGCGCCAGCTGCGTGCGCATGCCGCCGTAGCGGTGGAAGCGGTGCGCCCACGTGGCGTAGTTGCCGGCACCGTTGGTGACGATCACGTCGTGCGGCGCCAGCGCATCGATATCCCGCACCACCTGCCACAGGTCCAGCGGCGCCTGGCCATCCTGGAAGATAGCCGGACGTTCCTGCCACGCGCGCAGTTCTTCCTTTGCGTCGGCAACGCTGCCGTCCCATGCCGGCGCCTCGATCGGCGCCATTGCCGCCAGCATCGCCGCGGCCTGCGGCATGCCGCTGGCGATCATCAGTTCGGCCTGGTAGACGCTGCCCAGTTCCTCCATGCTGGCATGGATGTGCACCAGCCGCTGGCGCGGCAGCGGCGCCTCGATGACGGTGTAGCCGCCGGTCGTCATCTCGCCCAGGCGCGGGCCGACGGCGATCAGCACGTCGGCCGCCTTGACGCGCGCGGCCAGCTTCGGGTTGATGCCGATGCCGACGTCGCCGATGTAGTGGGGGTGGTCGTTGTCCAGCAGGTCCTGGTAGCGGAAGGCGCAGGCCACCGGCAGGCGGTTCGCTTCAGCGAAACGGGCGATGTCGGCGCAGGCCCGTTCCGTCCAGCCGCTGCCGCCCAGCAGCAAGAGCGGGTGCCGGGCCGTGGCCAGCATGCCGCGCAGGGTGTCGATCTGCGCCTGCGACGGGCTGGCCTGCACCGGCTGGTAGCGCCGCAGGTCCGGCACGGCGGCCTGCGCGACCAGCATGTCTTCCGGCAGGGCCAGCACGACGGGCCCCTGGCGCCCGCTGGTGGCCACCTGGAACGCGCGCGCCAGGTATTCCGGAATGCGCTCGGCGCGGTCGATCTGCGCCACCCACTTCGCCATCTGGCCGTACATGCGGCGGTAGTCCACTTCCTGGAACGCTTCGCGGTCGATGAAGTCGCCGCCGACCTGGCCGATGAACAGGATCATCGGCGTGGAATCCTGGTAAGCGGTGTGCACGCCGATCGATGCGTTGGTGGCCCCCGGCCCGCGCGTAACGAAGCAGATGCCCGGCTTGCCCGTCATCTTGCCGTAGGCATCGGCCATGAACGCCGCGCCGCCTTCCTGGCGGTTGATCACGAAGCGGATGCCCGACTCGTGCAGCGCGTCGAGCACATCGAGGTAGCTTTCGCCAGGCACGCCGAACGCGGTATCGACGCCGTGGATCTTCAGTGCATCGACCAGGATCTGGCCGCCGGAACGGGAGGGATGGGTCATGTGGGCCTCTTGTGGGTGATGCGGCATTCTAGAGCCGGGCCCGGCGCCGGGCTTTTGAAATGGCGACACCGATTTCCGTTTTGCGGATGATGTATTGACATGCGTACACCTGTCAGATATTGTTTACACATGAAAGCGAAGAACAAGCGCAGTGACGGCGACCAGCTGCTGGCCATGCTGGCGGCGCTCGACAATCCGCACCGGCTGCGCATCGTGGCGGCGCTGGCCGAGGGCGGGCGCAACTACGTGAGCCAGCTGGCGCGCGAGCTGGGCATCAGCCGCCCGCTGCTGCACCTGCACCTGCAGAAGCTGGAGGATGCGGGCCTGGTGCGCAGCCAGATGGAGCTGTCCGCGGACGGCAAGGCATTGAATTTTTTCGACGTGGCGCCGTTCGATTTCACGCTCACGCCGGCTGCGGTGGCGCTGGCGGTAAGGTCTATGAGCGATCCCGAGCGAACCTGAGCAACCTTAAAAGTAGAGGTATCCGATGTCCGAACAAGTGTTCCTGCTGACGATTTCGCTGGTGCTGCTGGCGATCCTGCTGCTCTTCGGCATCCGTGCCTACAGCGCCGTGCAGCAGGCGAAGTACCGCGCGGCGGGCAATGCCGACACGGCGCATGCGCTGGCGTCCATCGATGCTTCGCTGGCCGACCTGCGGCAGCGCATCGCGGCGATCGAACAGATCCTCAAGCAAGTCGACTGATTTTCCATCCACCCCGGGAGAGTGCCATGACCGACGTATCGTTGTTCCGGCTGTACCTGTTACGTGCCGTGTACCTGCTGATCGGCGCCGGCTTGCTGGTGCAGGTGTGGCCAAGCATCCTGTCGGCCGAACCCGGGCAGGACCTGATGCAGGGCGTGGTCAACTGCATGCTGGGCGCGCTTTGCGTGCTGGCGCTGCTGGGCATCCGTTATCCGTTGCGCATGCTGCCGCTGCTGTTGTGGGAACTGGCGTGGAAGACGCTGTGGCTGGTGATGGTGGCGCTGCCGCAGTGGCGCGCCGGCACGATGGACGAGGGCACGGCGGCCACCGCGTTTGCCTGCCTGGTCGGCGTGGTCGTGCCGCTGGCGCTGCCGTGGCGCTACCTGTTCGAGCGCTACCTGCGCGCGCCGGGCGACCGCTGGCGCGGGCCCGCGGCGGCGGATCGGGTACAATAGCGCCCGAAGCAAGCCAGACAGCCGCTGGCCGGCGCAGCAATGCGTTGGCGGGAGGAAGGTCCGGACTCCACAGAGCGGGGTGACGGTTAACGGCCGTCCGCTGAAAGCCCTTCACGGGGTATAAGGCGAGGAATAGGGCCACAGAGACGAGCGTATTAAGTTACGGTGAAACGCGGTAACCTCCACCTGGTGCAATTTCAAATAGGCACGCGATGATGCTGCTCGCGGAGCGTGCGGGTAGAAAGCTTGAGCGGCGGAGTAATCCGTCGCCTAGAGGAATGGCTGTCATAGCACCGGCTTGCCGGTGCCGTAACAGAATCCGGCCTATCGGCTTGCTTCACTTGATTCGGTCATGAAGAATTACATCCTCGCCCTCGACCAGGGCACCACCAGCTCGCGCGCCATCCTGTTCGACCACGAAGGCCGCATCGGCGGCTGCGCCGCCCAGGAGTTCCCCCAGCATTTCCCCAGGCCCGGATGGGTCGAGCACGACGCCGGCGACATCTGGACCAGCCAGCTCGCCGTGGCGCGCCAGGTATTGCGCGAGGCGAACGTGCGCCCGTCGCAGATACGCGCAATCGGCATCGCCAACCAGCGCGAGACCACCGTGCTGTGGGAGCGTGCCACCGGCCGCCCGGTGGGCCCGGCGATCGTCTGGCAGGACCGCCGCACGGCCGACCAGTGCGACGCGCTGCGCGCCGCCGGCAAGGCGGCATCGATCCGCGACCGCACCGGCCTGGAACTGGACGCCTATTTTTCCGCCACCAAGCTGGCCTGGCTGCTCGAGCACGTGCCGGATGCCCGCGCCCGTGCCGAACGCGGCGAACTGTGCTTCGGCACCGTGGACAGCTGGCTCGTGTTCAACCTGTGCGGCGCCCACGTGACGGACGTGAGCAACGCGTCGCGCACGATGCTGTTCAATATCCACCTGATGCGCTGGGATGCCGACCTGCTGGCGCTGTTCGATATCCCGGAAGCGGTGTTGCCGGAGATCGTGTCGTCCAGCGGCGAGGTCGGTGCCACGCATGCTTCCCTGTTCGGCAGCCCGATCCCGGTGGCCGGTATCGCCGGGGACCAGCAGGCGGCCACGTTCGGCCAGGCCTGCCACGTGCCGGGCATGGTCAAGAACACCTACGGCACCGGTTGCTTCATGCTGATGCACGCGGGCGACCGCCCGGCGGTCTCGCACCAGCGGCTGCTGTCGACGGTGGGCTGGCGCCTCCACGACGGGCCCTGCTACCTGCTCGAAGGCAGCGTGTTCATGGGCGGCGCCACCGTGCAATGGCTGCGCGACGGCCTGGGTATTATCGAGAAATCGAGCGACGTGGAAGCGCTGGCCGCGTCGGTGCCCGACAGCGGCGGCGTGATACTGGTGCCGGCCTTCGTCGGCCTCGGCGCCCCGCACTGGGACCCGTACGCGCGCGGCACCATCGCCGGCCTCACGCGCGGCAGCACCGCCGCCCACATCGCCCGCGCGGCGGTGGAAGCGATCGCCTACCAGAGCGCGGAACTGCTGGCGGCAATGCAGCGCGACGCCGCCCAGCCGGTGCTGGAAGTGCGCGCCGACGGCGGCGCGGCCCGCAACGACATGCTGATGCAGTTCCAGGCCGACCTGCTGGGCGTGCCCGTGGTGCGCCCGCGCGTGACGGAAACCACCGCGCTCGGCGCCGCCTACCTGGCGGGACTGGCGGTGCATTTCTGGGCATCGAAGGAGGAAATCGCCGCCCAGTGGCAGTGCGAGCGGCGCTTCGAGCCGGGGATGCCGGAAGACCGGCGTACCGCTTTGCTGGCACGGTGGGGCAGGGCGGTGGAGCGGTCGCGCGGGTGGGAAGCGGATTGATTTTTTTCTTTTTCAGCCCCGGCCACTTGTCGGTACGGTGCTGATCAGGGCGGCGCCGCAGGTCGTCTTGTGGCCTTCGAACGCTACCGGCACGCCGTCGATCGTCACGTTGGGATCGCCTTCGGCAATGAGGCATACCGTGTGGCCGGGCAGGGGGCACAGGCAGCGGTCGCCCTTGCGCGCCACGGCGATGCCCATGACCTTGGTGTTCGGTGCCGCGGCGATGACGCGGCCGCCGTGGCTGGTGGGGTCGTTCAAGCGGATGACGCCTTTCATGATTGTCTCCTTTCCAGTTATTTCGAATAGCCCTGCATGCCCGGCTCGGCATCGTGGCGCAGGCCCCACCACATCAGATAAGCGTTGTTCTCGCCGCGGGCGCGGAACCACGGCTTGTCGTGGTCGATCGGCCTGACTTTGGCTGGAGCGACAACGACCACAGCGGTCGGTTTATCAAGTTCGGTCGTTCCGGCCACCAGGACGTTTTTGCCGATGTGGTTGGCATAGGCGATGCCCAGCGCAACGTTTGTCAATGCCGTGCCGGCACCCATCTCGCCCAGCAGAGCAGAGGTGTTGAACGACTGCTTCATGAAGTCGAATTCGACGATTTCCTTCGACATGATGTGCGCGAGGTTGCCGATGCGGTCCGACGAATCCGGATGCGTATTGTTGGCGTCGTGGATGACATAACCGATGTCGATTGCTTCCTTGCCAGCGTTGGCAACTGCCTTGTCGAGTGTGGCTTTCCATGCCTGGGCGACTCTAGGTGGGAGGTTGGATTTCTTCTCGAAGTCGGCAGCGTTATGGGTGGATGGGTAGCCGATCCACGCGAGTGCTTCTCGTTCCGTCTTGTAGTTTGGGCCAGCTAGGACGAGCAGGACCATATTTTCGTTGATTTGCTTGTCTTTCGGCCGGCTGGGGGCATCCCAGTTCATGACCCAAACAGTTTTGCTCCGATTGGATTGAAGGTAATCCAATGCGGACATTAGCGAAGTAAAACCAACATTAATATTGCCCAAGGTAACCTGGATATCTGGTGGAGTACTAACTGACCACGCTTTCGGGAAGTTCATATTGCCAATGTCGAACGCGTTGATCATGCAATCTCTCAACGCATTTTCTGCTTTTTCGGGAGAGATCTTCCCAGCGGGCAGAGCATATTCGATATGGATTCCCCCAAGTTCACGCCATGTTTTCTTATCGATGAGAGAGTGAGCATTGTAAAAATAAGTTGAACTCGAGAAGTATTTGTCACGCATTGGATATATGAGTTCGCTTACATATTTGGCATGATATCCTGCAAAACTTTCATTTCCCTCGATATCAGATGCTATGGATGAGACCGATTGAATCGTCGAATATTTTCCCGGGTTAATTTGTACCAAATCATCATTAGTGTTTGGCTTGGAAATTTTAAGCGCCCACAATAAATGCCATTCGGTAGGGTAGTCGCGGCGTTGGAGTGGATTCAGCCATTGCACTCCGACTACTTGTGCAGCGAATGGCTCCGAGGTGTGCATATTGCCGCTACCTTCGACTTGTGATGGCAGCGAGACTTGTGACAGACCACTCGCGCAGCCGGTTAGCGAAGCGAGTGCGGCAGTAACGATAGCGATAGGGAATTCAGCAAGATTCTTCATGGATGTCTACCCGTCTATTTTGAATAGCCTTGCATGCCTGGCTCGGCATCGTGGCGCAAGCCCCACCACATCAGGTATGCATTGTTTTCACCACGGGCGCGGAACCATGGTTTGTCGTGATCGATCGGCCTGACCTTCGCCGGTGGGACGACGACCACTGCGGTCGGCTTATCAAGTTCGGTGGTCCCGGCTACTAGCACGTTCTTGCCGACGTGATTAGCGTAGGCGATGCCCAGTGCGACATTCGTCAATGCCGTGCCGGCGCCCATTTCTCCCAGCAGCGCTGACGTATTGAACGACTGCTTCATGAAGTCGAATTCGACGATTTCCTTCGATGTGATGTGCGCGAGGTTGCCGATGCGGTCCGACGAGTCGGGATGCGTGTTGTTGGCGTCGTGGATGACGTAGCCGATGTCGATGGCTTCCTTGCCGGCGTTGGCAACTGCCTTGTCGAGTGTGGCTTTCCATGCCTGGACGACCCTGGGTGGAAGGTCGGATTTCTTCTCGAAGTCGGCGACGTTGTGAGTGGCTGGGTAGCCGACCCACGCGAGTGGTTCTCGCTCGGTTTTGTAGTTGGGGCCGGCTAGAACTAGCAGGACCATGTTTTCGTTGAGCTGATCGTCCTTTGGAGGAAAACTTGGTGCATCCCAATTCATTGCCCAGACCGTTTCGTCAGAGTGGGCTTGTAGGTAGTCGAGTGCGGCCGAAAGCGATGTAAATCCCGCGTTGGGCCCACCTGTTGTGACGCGCACTTCCGGTGGGGTCGCACGTGTCCACGCAGTAGGAAAATAAGTATTGCCGATCGCGAAGACTTCAATAAGTGCTTCTTGTGTGAATTTTTCGACCTCGGATGGATCGAGCTTAGTGGGCGGTATCGCATACTCGATATGGATGCCGGCGAGTTCACGCCAAGTCTTATTGTCTTTCAGCGAATGCGTATTATAAAAATAGGTGGGGTAAGAAAAATAACTTTGATGAAATGGTGTAATGAGAGCTTCAATATATTTGTGATGGAAGCCTTTGAACGTCTCTTTGCCGTTCACTCCACTAACAATCGAGCCGACAACTTGTAACGAAGAAAATCCTTTGGGGTCAGTGCGCACTATGTCATCGTTAATGTTTGACTTCGCCAGTCCTAGCGTCCATAGGAGCTGCCACTCGGTCGAATAATCACGCCGCTGCAATGGATTCAGCCATTGCACACCAACTACCTGTGCCATGTATGGCTTGGTTATTTCCGGGGTGCTATGCGATACCATAGGTTGAACAACTGTAGTTGATGTCATACTATTCGCACATGCAGTGAGTAGTACAAGCATTGCGATGGCAGCAAGGGCTGGCATAACGAGAAAGCGCTTCATCATTTCTCCGTTGGTCAGGGTGTCAAGTGGATTGTTCATCGCCAACTACGAATAATGCATGGTAAGAGCAGCGACTGCTACAAAAGTTACGGCTGCCCAGCATAATCTGCGAGTGCGCGTTGCAACTAATATCTGCATCATTAGTCTCCAGGGGGACGGTACGATGGCGGAGCTGGGTATTCGCGGCGGTCTTCAATTTTCGAAGGCAGGTTCCCCTCGCTGTCTGGGTCGTGGGCCCATTCAAAGATTGGCTTTTTATTCATCTGACCGGTCCGGAAATATGCGGTGAGAGGCTTTTGCGGGCTTGTGTCACCGATTCCCTGCCATAGTCGCCAATCTGCCTCGATCCTTAGCTGGTCAAGATCGGCCGCCGGAATTCTGCACATTCCAACGGCCACGTCATAAGCCAATGCCTTCTCCGCATGCATCGGGTTCGTCATGATGGTCGAATGGTCCGTAGCGTTGCTGTCGATGTTTTCGGTCAAGTAGCGCTTGATTTCCCTGGTACGCCAAACCTTGTAATCGTCATCGGCTGTTTCCGGTTTGTCCTCTGCGGTCACCGGTTCGCCCGGCTTCACCATCTTTTCGCGTCTAGCGAGCATGCGCAGACGCGCGTGATCTTCATAGCGCCGCGCACCTTCGCTGTCGCGGTTGCCTTTGGCGGCATCGGTGGACTCACGCTGGGGTTCACTCGTCCGTTGCTGTAAAGGCCGGTCTTCAACGTAGGGATCATTAGCATCCCGCACGCGATTGGCATCGCGATCTTGTCCGGGCGCATCGTAGTACTCGTCGAAGTCGCCAGACTTGCCAAAGCGTAGGCCTTCCGGTTCAAATGCCTCGGGCAATTCAGGAGCGTCAATGGGGATGGACCAGCTCTTATCGGGCGTCGCGTTAATGCACGCACCAAACATGGCCGCCGTTTCGGTAACGGGAACGATGACCGGGGCCGAGACGACAGTTAGAACTTTGCCATACCAGGTCTTGCTGGCACTCATGCCCTGAGAAAGCGAATATTTGACTTTTGGAGACGCTGGTATCCAGAATTCCTTGCTGCCGGATATTGCGTTCCTGTTGTGGCGGTCGTTCCAGAAGTGGTAGTTCTTCTTGATTCCTACCTTGAAGCCTTGAGCAAAGACGCGCTGGCTGAACACACCAGTGCCACCGGCCGCCATGATTTCCTCCTGGCTCATACCGCGCCATCCAATGCCTTGTATCGACGTGGCGGAGATGACTTGATCATGCGGGTTGCAGTACAACGTAATACGGCCGCAGGTACCCTGACGCGGGCCGTAGCCGCAGGCTTGCCGGTCGCTCGCCGTAGCCGCAGGCTTGCCGGTCGCTCGCCGTATCGAATCCATGCGCACGGTTCGCCATGCGCTTGTCTATATCCTCGGCTTTCTGTTGGTTCGATGCCGGTTCGCGAACAATGTCGAAGAAGGCGCGCAGCGTCTGAAACCGCGCTTGCGCCGTCTGCCGCCCGGTACCGCCATGGCGGTCTTTCATATGCAGTTCGCTCCAACTCTGGAGGCCATTCAACTTGAGCACGCTATATGGCGGATTGCACAATACATACGAGTCGGCCACGCAACGCCCCTCGATAGGTGCTATCCACTTGTTTCACTGATTTCCTCCTGGAAATGTCTCGCAGGAGATTGTTGAATCAGTTTGCTCTTCGTGAGTTGCGGTGACGCAATAGTCGGTCGTGCCCGGTTGACGTGCGCGGCTGAGGGCTGGGGTGCCGCCTGCTCTTTCAATCGATCCGATCGAGCGAGAAAATTCTTTTTTGCTGATGAGTACTTGCTTCGGCTGGAAGCCGCATGAAAGCATCAAGCATCGTTGCGCATGACTAGCAAGATGAAAGGAAGGGGTTGCGTATAATCGCGGGCATCAGGCTATACATGCATCGTGAAGTTGTCTATACATTTAATTTCTACGGAGAATCTTTTGTGATGTGTCAGTCTTTCATCAAAAGCTGCATTCGTTGCCTTATCCACACTCAATTTGCCCACCCCCGCTAGTACCCACTGCGCCCACAACGCAGACTGTATGCGGATACAGTGTCGGGAAACGGCGACACACCGACCCCTCAATTCCCTTTCTGCGGCCGACGTCAGCCCACCACGTGGGCGTTGTACTGGGGCAACATTATATTTTTCTCAAATTTTATTGTTTGCCACTTGGCAGTGTTTTGTGCTGCGCTGCAGATGAGGTAGCACATGCACTAAATAGCCTAGGTACCTGATTTGTCGACGTTTTCTGCCTTGAGACTGCTTGAACGATACGCGCTAAGTCCTTAATTTCATTAGTAAAAATCGGGTTTTACCGTTTGGAAATCGCTTGACCACTGTCGTGCCGACCTTTAAAGTGGGCACCTGTGTCAAAAAGTGCAGATTTGTGGGATACCGGGGCGGAAACGGCGCCACCCAAAACCAACAACAGATTTATCCAAACCAGGTTCTGAAGAGAAAGTACAGCCGTGTTCCAGGGCGCTTCCGCGATCACTCTCGATGCGAAAGGCAGGATGTCCATTCCCGCCAAGCATCGTGACGCACTGACGATCCAGTGCGAAGGTCGCCTCACGCTGACCAAGCACCCGGACGGCTGCCTGCTGATGTATCCGCGTCCCGTCTGGGAAGCCAAGCGCGACCAGATCGCGTCGTGGCCGATGTCGGCCCGCGGCTGGCAGCGCATCCTGCTGGGCAATGCCAGCGACGTGGAAATGGATGCCACCGGCCGCATCCTCGTGGCACCGGAACTGCGCGCCGCCGTCGGGCTGGGCCGCGAAGTGATCCTGTCCGGCATGCTGACGCACTTTGAAATCTGGGATCCGGCCAAGCGCGCCGAAAACGAGCAAGCCACGATCGACGTCGGCATGCCGGACACCTTGTCCGATTTCTCTTTCTAAAGGCCCGCAACATGACGAACACAGCGGTGCCAGAATTCCAGCATCGTACGGTGCTGTTGGACGAAGCGGTCGACGCGCTTGCCATTGCCGGCGCACGCGCCGACGGCATCTATGTCGACGGCACGTTCGGCCGCGGCGGCCACAGCCGCCTGCTGCTGTCGCGCCTTGGCGCGAACGGCCGCCTCGTCGCGTTCGACAAGGACCCGCAGGCGATCGCTACCGCGCAAACCATCGAAGACCCGCGCTTCACCATCGTGCACGACAGTTTCGCCACGATGGCGGCCGCTTTCGCCGAACGCGGCATTGGCCAGGTGGACGGCGTGCTGCTCGACCTGGGCATCTCGTCGCCGCAGGTCGACGACGCCGCGCGCGGCTTCTCATTCCGCAATGACGGGCCGCTCGACATGCGGATGGACACCACACGCGGCATCTCCGCGGTCGAATGGCTGGCCACGGAATCTGAACAGACTCTTGAAAAGGTGATCAGGGATTATGGGGAAGAACGGTTTGCTTTTCAGATTGCAAAGGCGATTGTTGCTCGCCGGGCAGTCGAACCAATTTCAAGCACACGACAGCTTGCCGGCATCGTGGCAGGCGCGGTCAAAACCCGGGAGAAGGGCAAGGATCCGGCCACAAGGACCTTTCAGGCTATCCGGATTTACATCAATCAAGAGCTTGAGGACCTCCAGGCAGGCTTGAAGCAGGCATACGACGCGCTGGCGCCGGGCGGCATCATGGCCGTCATCAGCTTCCATTCGCTGGAAGACCGCATCGTCAAGCGTTTCCTTGCCGAGCGCGCCAATGTGCCGCAGCCGGATCGCCGGCTGCCGATCCGCGCCGTCGACCTGCCGCAGCCGGAAGTCAAGCTGCTGGCCAAGATCAAGCCTTCCGACCGGGAAGTCGACGACAACCCGCGTGCCCGCTCGGCGGTGATGCGCGTGGCCATGCGGCTCCCGGGAACGACTTCCAGACACGAGAGGCCGGCATGAGCGGCAAGCTCGCCGCCGTGCTGGCCGCGCTGCTGGTGGGCTGCGCGCTGTCGCTCGTTAACGCGCAATACCAGGCGCGCCACCTGTTCATCGAGCTGGAACGGGCGCAGTCCAGGGCGCGCCAGCTCGACATCGAATGGGCGCAGCTGCAGCTGGACCAGTCCACGCTGGGCAAGCACGCCCGCATCGAGGATATCGCGCACCGCGACCTGGGCATGACCCAGCTGACGCCGGCGCGCACGCAATACCTGACGGAGGGCGAGGAATGAGCCGCTCGAACGCCGCAAGCTCCCGCGTGGCCGCCTCGAAAGGCGTGTCGTTCTCGAAGAGCCCCGTGCTCGCCGTGCGGCTGCCCACCTGGCGTTCGCGCGTGGTGCTGTTCGTGCTGTTCGCCGCGTTTGCCGCGCTGGCGGTGCGGGCGCTGTGGCTGCAAGGCCTGTCCACCCAGTTCCTGCAGAGGCAGGGCGAAATCCGCTACGCGCGCACCATCGAGCTGCCCGCCACGCGCGGCAAGATCATGGACCGCAACGGCCAGGTGCTGGCATCGTCGGTTCCCGTCAAGGCCATCTGGGCGATTCCGGACGACGTGCTGCAGGCGCCGCCGGAAAAGCTGCGCGCACTGGCCGGCCTGCTCGACATGAGCGAGGCCGAGCTGCGCAAGAAACTCGACTCCGACCGCAACTTCGTTTACCTGAAGCGGCAGGTCGAGCAGGACGTGGCCGACCAGATCGCCAAGCTGAAGATCGACGGCATCGACACCCGCAAGGAATACAAGCGCTTCTACCCGCAGGGCGAAGTGATGACGCACGTGGTGGGCTTCACCAACGTGGAAGACGTGGGCCAGGAATCGATGGAGCTGGCGCACCAGAAAACGCTGGTGGGCCAGCCCGGCACGCGCCGCGTGATCAAGGATCGCCTGGGCCACATCGTCGAGGATATCGGCGCCAAGCACGAACCGCACGACGGCAAGGACCTGGTGCTGTCGGTCGATTCGAAGATCCAGTACATCGCGTTCACGCAGCTGAAGGCCGCGGTCGAGAAATTCGCCGCCAAGGCCGGCGCCGCCGTGGTGCTGGACGTGCACACCGGCGAAGTGCTGGCGCTGGCGAACTACCCCAGCTACGATCCGAACGACCGCCGCAAACTGACCGGCGCGCAGTTGCGCAACCGGGTGATGACCGACTCGTTCGAGCCGGGTTCGACGCTGAAGTCGATCACCGTGGCGCTGGCGCTGGACAAGGGCGTGGTCACGCCGTACACCCACATCGACACCGGCAACGGCCGCCTGACGATCAAGGACCGCACGATCAGCGACACCAAGCCGCACCACGTGATCACCGTGCAGCAGGTCATGGAGATGTCGTCCAATATCGGCACGTCGAAGATCGCGCTGTCGATGCCGCCGCAGGACATGTGGGAAATGTTTACCAAGGTCGGTTTCGGCCAGCAGCCGAAGTGGGGCTTCCCCGGCGCCGTTGCCGGCCGCGTGCGTCCATACAAGAACTGGCGCCCGATCGAACAGGCCACGATGAGCTACGGGAACGGCATTTCGGTATCGCTGATCCAGCTGGCCCGCTCGTACCTGATGTTTGCCCGCGACGGCGACACGATTCCCCTCACTTTCCAGAAAAGCCACGAGCTGCCGCAGGGCCAGCAGATCATCAAGCCGCAGACCGCGCGCCAGATGCGCGAGATGCTTGAAATGGTCGTCACCGGCAAGGACGGTACCGCCAAGCAGGCGCAGATCCCGGGCTACCGCGTGGGCGGCAAGACGGGTACCGCCTACAAGGTGGAGAACGGCCGCTACCCGATCCCGCGCAAGTACATCGGCTCCTTCGTGGGCATCGTGCCGCTGTCGGCACCGCGCTTCGTGATCGCGGTGATGATCGACGAGCCGACCCAGGGCGGCCGTTTCGGCGGCCAGGTGGCCGCACCCACGTTTGCCAAGGTCGCGGAAAACGCGCTGCGCGCCATGAACGTGCCTCCCGATTCCACCGTGACGGAAATCGTGGCTCCGACGAACAACGACGGGGAGGCCATGTAATGACGAACATGAATAAAAACGACGACATCGACAAGATCGGTAACTGGATCAGGGAAGCGGCGCCGAACGGCCAGCTGGCTTCGGACTCGCGCCGCATCCGGCCGGGTGACATATTCTTCGCCTACCCGGGCGACGCCGGCGACGGCCGCAACTTCATCGAGCGGGCCATCGAGCAGGGCGCCGCGGCCGTGCTGTACGACCCGCAGGGATTCGCCTGGAATGAGGAATGGCGCGTGGCCGGCCTGCCGGTGGCAAACCTGAAGCAGCAGGCCGGTCCGATCGCGCATGCCGTGTACGGCATGCCGGACGCAGGCATGTTCACGGTCGGCATCACGGGCACCAACGGCAAGACGTCGTCGGCCGTGTGGCTGGGCCATGCACTGTCGCGCGCCGGCGAAACCGCGGCCGTCATCGGCACGCTGGGCGTAGGCCTGTTCCATGGGCGCACCGAGCCCGAATTCACAGCCACCGGCTACACCACGCCGGACCAGGTGCTGCTGGCCCGCACGCTGGACGAATGCCGCGCCGCCGGCGCCCGCGCGCTGGCGATCGAGGTGTCGTCGATCGGCCTGGAGCAGGGCCGCGTGGCGGGCATGCATTTCGACGTGGCGCTGTTTACGAACCTGACGCGCGACCACCTCGATTTTCATGGTTCGATGGAAGCCTACGAAGCGGCCAAGCAGAAGCTGTTTGCCTGGCCCGGCCTGAAGGCCGCCGTGATCAACCTGGACGATCCGGCCGGCGTGCGGATGGCCTCGCAGGTGAGGGATGCCAAGGTGATCGGCTACACCTTGAGGAGCGAGGCCGAGGTTGCCGGCGCGGCTGCGCAGGTGCCAGGCATGGCGCTGCTGCGCGCCAGCCAGGTCAGGAGTCGCAGTGCCGGCACCGAGTTCCACCTCGATTCGCCGTATGGCGCCGCGCAGGTGAAGACACGGCTGGTGGGCGCGTTCAACGTCAGCAACGCGCTGGGCGTGCTTGGTGCGCTGCTGGCGAAGGGCATGCCACTGCGCGCCGCCGTCGATGCGATCGAAGCGTTGACGCCGGCGCCGGGCCGCATGCAGCTGGTCGGCGGCAACGATGCGCCGATGGTCGTCATCGATTACGCCCACACGCCCGATGCGCTGGAAAAAACCATCGAGGCACTGCGCCCGGTGGCCACCGACCGCGGCGGCCAGCTGTGGTGCGTGTTTGGCTGCGGCGGCGACCGCGACCCGGGCAAGCGCCCGCAGATGGGCCGCATCGCGCAGGCGGCGGACCACGTGCTGGTGACCAGCGACAATCCGCGCAGCGAAGATCCGCACGCGATCATCGCGCAGATCGTGGCAGGCATGGATGCCGCCCGTCCCGCGCAGGCGATCGAGGACCGTGCCGCCGCGATCCTTTCCGCCGTCAAGCACGCGGCGAAGAACGACGTGATCCTGGTGGCCGGCAAGGGCCATGAACCGTACCAGGAAATCAAGGGCAAGAAACTGCCGTTCTCCGATGCCGACCACGCCCAGCTGGCGCTGACGGCCCGATTGACGATGATGAGGTCGAACTGATGCGCGCCACGTTGCACGAGATTCTTGGCGCGCTCTCCGGTGCGCGCCTGCAGGGAGCGTCCGGCTCCGAAACGATCGCTTTCGACGGCGTGTCGACCGATAGCCGCACGGTGGCGCCGGGCGCCCTGTTCGTCGCGCTGCGCGGCGAGCATTTCGACGCCCATGATTTCCTGCCCCAGGTGGCGCACAACGCGGCCGCCGTCGTCGTCGAGAGCGTGCCGGAAGGCTGGACTTCGCCGGCAATCGTGGTTCCCGATACGCTGGCCGCATTGGGCCAGATCGCCAGCTGGTGGCGCAGCCAGTTCGACCTGCCGGTGATCGGCGTCACCGGCAGCAACGGCAAGACCACGGTCAAGGAAATGATCGCCGCCATCCTGGCCGCCGCGCATGGCGAGGAAGACCGGCTGGCGACGCGCGGCAACCTGAATAACGAGATCGGCGTGCCGCTCACGCTGTTCCGGCTGGCACCGCATCATTCTTCCGCCGTGATCGAACTGGGCATGAACCACCCGGGCGAGATCGGCCGCCTGGCGCGCATCGCCGCGCCGACCATCGCCCTGGTCAACAATGCCCAGCGCGAGCACCAGGAATTCATGCACACCGTGGAAGCGGTGGCGCGCGAAAACGGCTCCGCGCTGGCCGCGCTGCCAGCCGACGGTACGGCGGTGTTCCCGTCGCACGACGAATTCACGCCGATCTGGCGCGAGCTTGCCGGCAGCCGCCGCACGATCACCTTCGGCCTGACCAAGGAGGCCGATGTGAGCTGCACGTTCCGCCCGGCGGATTTCGGCAACCAGATGTTCGTGTCGATCCGCTGCAGTGATGGCGAACTGGTCCAGTTCTATGCCGCCCTGCAGGCAGCCGGCGAGCACAACGTGCGCAACGCGCTGGCCGCCATCGCCTGCACGGCCGCAGCCGGCATTTCGTTCGACCGCGTCAAGGCGGGGCTCGAGACCTTCGCGCCGGTCAGCGGCCGCCTGCAGCGCAAGCGGGCCGCCAATGGCGCCATCGTCATCGACGATACGTACAACGCAAACCCCGACTCGGTACGCGCCGCGATCGACGTGCTGGCGAACAGCCCGGCGCCGCGCGTGCTGGTGCTGGGCGACATGGGCGAAGTGGGAACGCAGGGAAAGGAATTCCACGAAGAGATCGCCGCCTATGCGGCACAGAAGGGCATCGAACAGGTGCTCGTGACGGGCGAACTGGCCAGGCATATGAGCATGCCGGGCGCCGGCGCGGCCCGTCATTTCGAACAGTTCGACGCATTGCTCGCGGCAGTCGACGCGGCAGTCACGCCGGACACCACGGTGTTGATCAAGGGCTCCCGTTTCATGAAGATGGAGCGGGTCGTGCAGCATTTGATTGGATCGCAACAAGCTAACAAGGAAACCCACTGATCATGCTGCTTTGGCTCGCACAGTACCTGCAGGACGATATCGGCGCCTTCCGCGTCTTCACCTTCATTACATTCCGCGCCGTGTTCGCCACGATCACGGCGCTGGTGATCGGCCTCGTCGCCGGTCCCGCCGTGATCCGCAAGCTGACCGCGATGAAGTACGGCCAGGCCGTGCGCACCGACGGCCCGCAGACGCACCTGAAAAAACACGGCACGCCGACCATGGGCGGCGTGCTGATCCTGATTTCGATCGGCGTTTCCACGCTGCTGTGGTGCGACTGGTCGAACCGGCTGATCTGGCCGGTCATCGTCGTCACGCTGGGTTTCGGCGCGGTGGGCTGGGTGGACGACTATCGCAAGGTGGTCAACCAGGACCCGGAGGGCATGCGCTCGGCCGAAAAATATTTCTGGCAGTCGCTGGTCGGCGTGGCCGCCGCGCTGTACCTGGCGTTCTCCGTGTCGGCGCCGACGCCGGCCGAAGTGTTCAAGCTGTTCTTCAACTGGGTGCAGTCCGGCTTTTCGATGGACCTGCCGCCGAAGGCCGACCTGATCGTGCCGTTCTTCAAGACGATCAGCTATCCGCTAGGCGTGTGGGGCTTCATCGCGCTGACCTATTGCGTGATCGTGGGTTCGTCGAACGCCGTCAATTTCACGGATGGCCTGGACGGTCTCGCCATCATGCCGACCGTGATGGTCGGCTCCGCGCTCGGCCTGTTCGCCTACCTGACCGGCAGTGCCACCTATTCGAAGTACCTGTTTATCCCGCACATTCCCGGCGCGGGCGAACTGATCATCTTTGTCGGCGCGATGGCCGGCGCGGGCCTGGCCTTCCTCTGGTATAACACGCACCCCGCGCAGGTCTTCATGGGCGACGTCGGCGCGCTGGCACTGGGCGGCGCGCTGGGCACCATCGCCGTCATCGTGCGCCAGGAAATCGTGCTGTTCATCATGGGCGGCATCTTCGTTGCCGAAACGGTGTCCGTGATCATCCAGGTGGGCTGGTTCAAATATACGAAGAAGCGCTATGGCCAGGGCCGCCGCGTATTCCTGATGGCGCCGCTGCACCACCACTTCGAACAAAAGGGCTGGAAGGAAACCCAGGTCGTGGTGCGCTTCTGGATCGTGACCATGATGCTGGTGCTGGTGGGTCTTTCGACCCTGAAACTGCGATAACGGGCGACGAGCGACGATGATCTACAACGGCAAAATCGCGTTGGTGCTGGGCCTTGGCGAATCGGGCCTGGCGATGGCGCAGTGGCTGGCCCGCTGCGGCGCGCTGCTGCGTGTGGCCGATACGCGCGCCGTGCCGGACCGCCTGCCGGCGCTGCGCGAAACGGTGCCCGGCACGCAATTCATCTCCGGACCGTTCGATGCCGCGCTGCTGGACGGCGTGGACTTCGTTGCCGTGAGCCCCGGCCTGGCGCCGAACCGCGAACTGTCGCAAATTTTGCCGGCCGCGCAGCAGAAGAACATCCCGGTCTGGGGCGAAATCGAACTGTTCGCCCAGGCGCTGGCGTGGCTGGAGACCGACCGCGGCTATGCGCCGAAGGTCATCGCGATCACGGGTACCAATGGCAAGACCACCGTCACCACCCTGACCGGCCAGCTGTGCGAGCGTGCCGGCCTGTCGGTGAAGGTGGCCGGCAACATCAGCCCGGCCGCGCTGGACGTGCTGCGCGAAGCGATGGATGCCGCGCAGCCGGAAGCTCAGTTACATGATTCGCTGCCGCAGGCCTGGGTGCTGGAGCTGTCCAGTTTCCAGCTGCACACCACGTACTCGCTACGCGCCGATGCCGCCACGGTGCTGAACCTGACGCAGGATCACCTCGACTGGCACGGCAGCATGGAAGCCTATGCCGCCGACAAGGCGCGCATCTTCGGCGAGCGCACCGTGCGCGTGCTCAATCGCGACGACGCCTGGACCATGCGGATGGCGAATCCGGTCGGCACCAATGTCACCTTCGGCACCGGCGAGCCCGAAGGCGTGAATACCTTTGGCCTCGTCAACGAACGGGGCGTGTGGTGGCTGGCCACCGCGGAGCCGACCGACGATGCCGAGCCGGCGAAGAAACGCCGCAAGAACGAGCCGGTGCCGGCGGTCGAGACGTACGCGAAAAAACTGATGCCGGCGGACGCGCTGCAGATCCGCGGCACGCACAACGCCACCAACGCGCTGGCCGCGCTGGCGCTGTGCCGCGCGATCGGGCTGCCTTTCGCGCCGCTGCTGCATGGCCTGCGCGACTATCGCGGCCAGCCGCACCGTGTGGAACTGGTAGCCTCGATCAACGGCGTCGACTTCTACGACGACAGCAAGGGCACCAACGTGGGCGCCACCGTGGCCGCCATCGACGGCCTCGGCAAGAGCTTCGGCGGCGAGGCGCAGAAGATCGTGCTGATCGCCGGCGGCGACGGCAAGGGCCAGGAATTCGATCCGCTGGCAGGTCCCGTGTCGCGCTACGTGCGCGCCGTGGTGCTGATCGGCCGCGACGCGCCGGCCATCCGCGCGGCGCTGGCGGGAACCGGCGTGCGGCTGGAAGACTTCGCCACGCTGGAAGAGGCTACCCGGGCCGCTGCCGCGGCGGCGCTCAGCGGCGATTCCGTGCTGCTGTCGCCCGCCTGCGCCAGCCTGGACATGTTCAAGAACTACGCGCATCGCGCCCAGGTGTTCATCGACACCGTGCGCGACATCGCGCTCGACGCGGGACAGGAGATCTGATGGCCTTCCAGCTGCCATTCAAGTTCTCCGGCAGTGGCTCGATCACGCCGATCGACATCCGCGCGCGCCAGTCGCGGATGATGGAGTACGACAAGCCGCTGCTGTGGGTGATCATCCTGCTGCTGCTGCTCGGCATGGTGATGGTGTATTCGGCGTCGATCGCGCTGCCCGACTCGCGCAAGTACGCCTCGTATGACAATGCCTATTTCCTGACGCGCCAGGCCACGTTCATCGCGATCTCCTCGGTGGTGGCGTTTGTCGCGTTCCGCATTCCCGTCGCCACCTGGCAGCGCTGGGCGCCTTACCTGTTCCTCGGCACGATGTTCCTGCTGTTGCTGGTGCTGATCCCCGGCGTGGGCGTGGTGGTGAACGGCGGCCGGCGCTGGCTGTCGCTGAAGATCTACAACCTGCAGCCTTCCGAGCTGATGAAGCTGTTCATCGTGCTGTACGCCGCCGACTACACGGTGCGCAAGCAGGAATACATGCACAAGCTGACCAAGGGCTTCCTGCCGATGGCGCTGGCGGTCAGCGTGGTCGGCCTGCTGCTGCTGCTCGAGCCCGACCTGGGCGCGTTCGGCGTGATCGTCTGCATCGCCATGGGCATCCTGTTCCTTGGCGGCGTGAACGCGATCTGGTTCGGCGGCATCGCCGGCATGCTGGTCACGGTGTTCGTGTCGATCATCGCGCTGTCGAAATTCAGGCGCGAGCGCTTCTTCGCCTACCTGAACCCGTGGGACGAAGCCAATGCGCTGGACAAGGGCTACCAGCTGACGCACTCGCTGATCGCCTTCGGCCGCGGCGAGATCTTCGGCGTGGGCCTGGGCGGCAGCGTGGAAAAGCTGCACTACCTGCCGGAAGCGCATACCGACTTCCTGCTGGCCGTGATCGGCGAGGAACTGGGACTGATCGGCGTGCTCGCTGTCATCGGAATGTTCTACTGGATCGTTAAACGCGCTTTCGAGATCGGCCGCCAGGCGATCGCCATCGACCAGACCTTCGCCGGCCTGGTCGCCAAGGGCATCGGCATCTGGATCGGCATCCAGACATTCATCAACATGGGAGTTAACCTGGGGCTGCTGCCCACCAAGGGATTGACGTTGCCGCTGATGAGCTATGGCGGCACGGGCGTGCTGGTGAACTGCCTCGGCCTGGCGATCCTGCTGCGCATCGACTACGAGAACCGGGTGCTGATGCGGGGAGGCCGCACATGACGACGCCGGCAGGTACCCCATCAGGCACGACGATGAACACACCAATGAAGAAGCTCGTGATCATGGCGGCCGGCACCGGCGGCCACATCTTCCCCGGCCTGGCGATCGCGCAGACGATGCGCGCGCGCGGCTGGGAAGTGTCGTGGCTGGGCACGTCGCATGGCATGGAGGGCGACCTGGTGCCGAAGTCGGGCGTGGCGATGGACACCATCCATTTTTCCGGCATGCGCGGCAAGGGCCTGGGCCACACGGTCTCCGGCGGCCTGAAGATGCTGAAGGCATTCCGGGATTGCTACGGAATACTGAAGCGCCGGAATCCGGGCGTGGTGCTGGGCATGGGCGGCTACGTGACCGTGCCGGGCGGGATGATGACGAAGCTGCGCGGCGTGCCGCTGGTGCTCGTCAATGCCGACGCGGCGCTGCTGCTGTCGAACAAGACGCTGGCGCCGGTCGCCTCGAAGGTGTGCTTCGGTTTCCCGGCCGACTTCGGCCGCGCGGCCGGCAAGGCCGTCGTCACGGGCAACCCGGTGCGCAAGGAAATCCTCGCGCTGCCGGCACCCGAAGTGCGCTTCGCCGGCCGCGAGGGGCCGCTGCGCATCCTCGTCGTCGGCGGCAGCCTGGGGGCGAAGGCGCTGAACGATGCGCTGCCGGCCGCCCTGGCCCTGCTGCCGGAAGGCGAACGTCCGCTGGTCACGCACCAGTCGGGCAAGAAGAACATCGATGCGCTGCGCGCCGGCTATGCGCAGGCGGGCGTGCAGGCCAGCGTGGTCGACTTCATCGACGACATGGCCAGCGCCTATGCGCTGGCGGACGTGGTGATCTGCCGCGCCGGCGCCATCACCGTGTCGGAACTGACGGCGGCCGGCGTGGCCAGCGTACTGGTGCCGCTGGTGGCGTCGACCACCAGCCACCAGCGCGACAACGCGCAATGGATGGCGAAGCAGAATGCGGCGATCCACATGCCGCAGACCGAACTGACCGCGCAGGCCATGGCAACGCTGCTGCAGACGCTGACGCGCAATGCCTGCCGCGGCATGGCCGTGGCGGCGCACGCGGTGGGCAAGCGCGACGCGAACGAAGCGATCGCGAACGTACTCGAACAATTGGCATAACCGGCACGACTGGCTTAATCGACATTACCGACCCCTGGCAGAACACGGACGAACACAAACATGCAACACAAGGTCAAGAATATTCACTTCGTCGGCATCGGCGGCAGCGGCATGAGCGGCATTGCCGAGGTGCTGGTCACGCTCGGCTACAACGTCAGCGGCTCGGACCTGGGCAGTAACGCCGTTACCCAGCGCCTGGCCGGCATGGGTGCCACCGTGTTCCAGGGCCATGCGGCCGAGTATGTCGGCGCGGCCGATGCGGTCGTCACGTCCACCGCCGTGGCGGCGGACAACCCGGAAGTGGTCGCGGCCCGCGCGAAGAAAATCCCGATCGTGCCGCGCGCCGTGATGCTGGGCGAGCTGATGCGCCTGAAGCGGGGCATCGCGATCGCCGGCACGCACGGCAAGACCACGACCACGTCGCTGGTCGCTTCGGTGCTGTACCAGGGCGGCCTGGACCCCACGTTCGTGATCGGCGGCCGGCTCACCGCGGCCGGCGCCAATGCCAAGCTGGGTTCCGGCGAATACCTGGTGGCCGAGGCGGACGAATCGGATGCATCGTTCCTGAACCTGGCGCCGATGATCGAGGTGATCACCAACATCGATGCCGACCACATGGATACGTACGAGCACGATTTCGAGAAGCTGAAGCAGGCTTTCGTGCACTTCACGCACCGGCTGCCGTTCTACGGCCGCGCAATGCTGTGCATCGACGATCCGCACGTGCGCAGCATCCTGCCGCAGGTGACCAAGCCGGTCACCACCTACGGCTTCGCCGAGGACGCCGAGGTGCGCGCGGTGAACGCCCGCGCGGTCGGCACGCAGATGCATTTCACGGTGCTGCAGGAAGGCTTCCCGGCCCTCGACGTGGTGCTGAACCAGCCCGGCATGCACAACGTGCAGAACGCCTGCTCGGCCGTGGCGATTGCCCGCGAGATCGGCATCGAGGACAGTGCCACGCAGGCCGGCCTGGCCGGTTTCGCCGGCGTGGGCCGCCGGTTCACCAAGTACGGCGAGGTGGCGATCCAGGGCAAGGGAAATGCCGGTGGCACCTTCACGCTGGTGGACGACTTCGGCCATCACCCGGTCGAAACGGAAGTGACGCTGGCCGCCGCGCGCGCCGCGTATCCGGGCCGCCGGCTGGTGCTGGCGTTCCAGCCGCACCGCTATACCCGCACGCGCGACCTGTTTGAGGATTTCGCCCGCGTGCTGTCGGTGGTGGACCTGCTGGTGCTGGTGGAAGTGTATCCGGCCGGCGAAGCGCCGATCGTCGGTGCCGACGGCCGTTCGCTGGTGCGTGCGATCCGCGCGCGCGGCAAGACCGAGCCGGTATTCGTCGAAACGATCGCCGAGGTGCCGGAAACGATCATGAACCTGGTGCGCGATGGCGACGTGGTCCTGACGATGGGAGCGGGCTCGATCAGCGGCGTTCCCGCGAAACTGCTTAACTACACGGCATGAATGACGAGGCATGAACATGAGTACGGGTATCACGAAAGAAGAAGCGCAATCGTTCGGCAAGGTCGGCGTGCTGTTCGGCGGCCGTTCCGCCGAGCGCGAAGTGTCGATCATGTCCGGCACGGGCGTGCTGGAGGCGCTGCGCAGCCAGGGCATCGACGCGCACCCGTTCGATCCGGGCCAGCGTTCGCTGGCCGAGCTGGCCGCTGAAAAATTCGATCGCGTGTTCATCGCGCTGCACGGCCGCTATGGCGAGGATGGCACGCTGCAGGGCGCGCTGGAACTGCTGGGCATTCCGTACACGGGCAGCGGCGTGATGGCCAGCTCGGTGGCGATGGACAAGATCACCACCAAGATCCTGTGGCTGAAGGCCGGCCTGCCGACGCCGGAATTCGCGGTGCTGGACGATGCTTCCGACCTGCCGGCCGTTGCCGCGCGGCTTGGCCTGCCGCTGATCGTGAAGCCGCCGCATGAAGGTTCGTCGATCGGTTTTTCGAAAGTCGACGCGGTGGACCAGTTCGGCGCGGCGTATGCCAAGTGCGCGCCGCTGGACGATTCGGTGCTGGCCGAATCGTTCGTGTCCGGCCGCGAGTTCACCGTGGCGGTGCTGGGCACCGGCGCCGGCGCGCGTGCGCTGCCGGTCGTCGAGATCGTGGCGCCGAAGGGCAACTACGATTACCAGAACAAGTATTTCACGGACGACGTGCAGTACTTCTGCCCGCCGCAGCTCGACGAGGCGATCCAGGCCGAGATGCGCCGCATCGCCGTGGAAGCCTATCGCACGCTCGGCTGCGAAGGGTGGGCGCGTGTCGACGTGCTGCTGCGCGACAGCGACAACCGGCCGTTCCTGCTGGAGGCGAACACGTCGCCCGGCATGACCAGCCATTCGCTGGTGCCGATGGCGGCGCGGGCCGAGGGCATGTCGTACGAGGCGCTGTGCGTGGAAATCCTGCGCAGCGCGCGTTTGAAGATCAAGGGATAACAGGCGATGTGGCACGACGCAAAAGCCCTGAACGCAACCGCCAGCGGCATCTTCGCGCTGGTGTTTGCCGTTTGCGTCGCCGCCGGCGTCTGGTGGATCGCGCACCGGCCGGTCTTCGACCTGCGCACGATCCGTGTCGAGGCGATCGAGCAAGCTGACCTGCGCCACGTCAACCTGCTGACGCTGAAGAACGGCACGCAGGGCCGCATTCCCGGCAACTTCTTCACGGCCAACCTGGACCAGGTGCGCCAGGTGTTCGAGGCGGTGCCCTGGGTACGGCGCGCCACGGTGCGGCGCGAATGGCCGAACCAGCTGATCGTGGAAGTGGAAGAGCACGAGGCGCTGGGCACGTGGGGCGAGGATGGCCGGCTGCTGTCGGTGAAGGGCGATGTGTTCACGGCCAACCTGGCCGAGGCGGAAGAGGATCACGAACTGCCGCAGTTCTCCGGACCGGACGGCAGCGAGAAGGAAGTGCTGTCGCGCTACGCCGAACTGCGCAAGTGGTTTGCCCCGGCCAGGCTGGTGCCGGCCGGGCTGGCGCTGTCGAGCCGGTACGCGTGGACGGTGACGCTGGACAGCGGCGCCGTGGTGGCGCTGGGCCGCGAGCAGACGCCGACGATGCTGAAGGACCGCGTGGCGCGGCTGGTGTCGGTGTGGCCGCAACTGGCGGCGCGCGTGCCGGACATCGAAACGATCGACATGCGCTACCAGAACGGGCTGGCGCTGTCGGCGGCGGGCCTGAAGATACCGGCTGAGAAGGCAAAGAAATAGTCAAGAAATAGCGACGAAATAGCGAAGAAATAGCGCAGAAGAAAAGCTGAAGAACAGGCCGCAACGGGCCAAGCAGAGCGAAACGAATTTAACGAGCAAATAATGACAAAAGACGCGAAAAACCTGATCGTCGGTCTCGACATCGGCACCTCGAAGGTGGTGGCCGTGGTCGCCGAAGTGATGGGCGATGGCCGCCACGAAGTGATCGGGCTGGGGCAGCACGAATCGAAAGGCCTGAAGAAGGGCGTGGTGGTCAACATCGAAGCGACCGTGGAATCCATCCAGCGCGCCCTCGAGGAAGCCGAGCTGATGGCCGACTGCAAGATCCGCAATGTGTATGCGGGCATCGCGGGCAGCCATATCCGCAGCTTCAATTCGAGCGGCATGGTGGCGATCAAGGAAAAGGAAGTCACGGCCACCGACGTCGCGCGCGTCATTGAAACGGCGAAGGCCGTTAACATCCCTACTGATCAGCAGCTGCTGCACACGGTGCCGCAGGAATTCATCGTCGACAGCCAGGAAGACGTGCGCGAGCCGATCGGCATGAGCGGCATCCGGCTGGAAGTGAAGGTACATATCGTCACGGGCGCGGTGAGCGCCGTGCAGAACATCGTCAAGTGCGTGCGGCGCTGCGGGCTCGAGGTCTCCGACCTGATCCTGCAGCCGATGGCATCCGCGGATGCCGTGCTCACGCCGGACGAAAAGGAATTGGGTGTAGTGCTGATCGATATCGGCGGCGGCACCACCGACGTTGCAGTGTTCTCGGACGGCGCGATCCGCCATACGGCAGTGATCCCGATCGCCGGTGACCAGATCACCAACGACATAGCGATGGCCTTGCGGACGCCCACGTCCGAAGCGGAAGAAATCAAGATCCGCTACGGCGTGGCAAAGCAGGTACTGGCAGATCCGGGGGAACACCTGGAAGTGCCGGGCCTGGGCGACCGCGGCCCCCGCAACCTGTCCCGCCAGGCGCTGGCTGCCGTCATCGAGCCGCGCGTGGAGGAATTGTTCGCCATGGTGCACCAGGTCGTGCGCGAGTCCGGATACGAGGGCGTGCTCTCGTCCGGCATCGTGCTGACCGGCGGCTCCTCGATCATGCCTGGCATGGTCGAAATGGCGGAGGACATCTTCCTGAAACCGGCGCGCCTCGGCACGCCGGACTATCGCGGCCAGCTGGCCGACGTGGTGCGCAGCCCCCGCTATGCCACCGTGCTCGGCCTCCTGCTGGAAGCGAAGAAGCAGTATTTGCGCGGTCATATCGTGACGCGCCAGGACGGGTCCGTGAAGGCGGTCTGGCAACGCATGAAGGAATGGTTCCTCGGGAACTTCTGAGGGGGCGCTTGCGGGCCTGCCGCGTTGACGGCGGCCTGCGATGCACCCAAAACGGTAACAACAGGGTAAACTATTTTCATATATACGCATTCTTCAACCCCCGGCCTCTACCGATATGAAGGCTGGCGCTTGACGGGCGCTTTCAACTAGGAGCACATCATGGAGTTCGATATGGTCGATAACGCATCACTGGGAACGGTGATCAAGGTGGTCGGTGTGGGCGGCGCGGGCGGTAACGCGGTGCAGCACATGATCAACAAGGGCATGAGCGGGGTGGAATTCATCGCCGCCAATACCGATGCCCAGGCGTTGTCGGCTTCCAAGGCCGACAACATCATCCAGATCGGCGAGACCGGCCTGGGTGCGGGCATGAAGCCCGACGTCGGCCGCAAGCTGGCCGAAGAGTCGCGTGCGCGCATCGAGGATGCGCTGCGCGGCGCGCACATGGTGTTCATCGCCGCCGGCATGGGTGGCGGTACCGGCACCGGAGCCGCGCCGATCGTCGCCGAAGTGGCGAAATCGCTGGGCGCGCTGACGGTGGCGGTGGTGTCGAAGCCGTTCTCGCACGAAGGCCAGAAGTGCATGGAAATCGCCGACGAAGGCCTGGAGCAGCTGTCGCAGAATGTCGATTCGCTGATCGTGATCCTGAACGAGAAGCTCGAAGAGATCTACGAGGACGAGTCGCTGATCGAATGGCTGCAGCATGCCGACGATGTGCTGAACAACGCGGTGGCCGGCATTGCCGAGATCATCAATGTGCCGGGCCACATCAACGTCGACTTCAATGACGTGAAGACGATCATGGGCGAGCAGGGCAAGGCGATGATGGGTACCGCCACCGCCGCCGGCGTGGACCGCGCACGCATCGCCGCCGAACAGGCAGTGGCGTCGCCGCTGCTGGACGGCATCGACCTGTCCGGCGCGCGCGGCGTGCTGGTCAACGTGACCGCCAGCCGCGGGCTGAAGGGCAAGGAGATCAAGGAAGTGATGGCGGCAGTGCGCGCCTTCGCCGCACCGGATGCATCGATCGCACAGGGCATCGCCTACGACGATTCGATGGGCGATTCGATCCGCGTGACCGTGGTGGCCACGGGCCTGGGCAAGAACAAGAAGCACGTGCAGCTGGTACCGCAGCAGATGCTGCGCACCGGTACCCACAACAACCCGCTGAACCCGCAGGCCGGGCTGGGCGGGGCTGCCGCGTCGGTTGCGATGGGCGTGGCCGCCGGCCACAACTTCGAAGGCCAGAAAGCACCGGCCGTGTGGCGCCGCGAATCGGCTTCCGAGCAGGTGCGCGCGATGGAAAAGAACGGCATGGAAACCTACGATATCCCGGCATTCCTGCGCAAGCAGGCCGACTGATACGGTAGCGGCTACCCGCTGGTCATTGCGGAGTTCTCGCGAACTCCGCCGCGCCGGCCTTCGCGAGAGGGGCCGGCGTCTTCGAGCGGGTTCGCTCGCGCTCTGGCATACTGCCGGAGCTGCCGCCCTGGGTGCAGCCACCCATGAGCGGCATTTTTTTTGTTGCGCAAGATTCGAGGAGAACCATATGACCATCAAGATCGGCGATACGCTGCCGGAAGGCACGCTGTCCGAATTCATCGAAGTGGAAACCGAAGCGTGCTCGCTGGGTCCGAACACGTTCAACGTGCAGGAGCTCGTGAAGGGCAAGAAGATCGCGATCTTCGGCCTGCCGGGCGCCTACACGCCGACCTGCTCGGCCAAGCACGTGCCAGGCTTCGTCCAGCATGCCGACGCGTTCAAGGCGAAGGGCGTGGACGAGATCTGGTGCGTGTCGGTCAACGACGCGTTCGTGATGGGCGCCTGGGGCCGCGAACAGAAAGCCACCGGCATCGTGCGCATGATGGCAGACGGTAACGCCGCATTCGCCAAGGCCCTGGGCCTGGACGCCGACTTCTCCAAGTTCGGCATGGGCACGCGCTCGCAGCGCTATTCGATGCTGGTCGAAGACGGCGTCGTCAAGCAGCTGAACGTCGAGCAGGGCGGCAAGTTCGAAGTGTCGAACGCGGAGACGCTGCTGGGGCAGGTGTAACGCGAATTGACCTTGATGTGAAAATGCCGCGGCATGTTCGCGGCATTTTTGTTTATGTGCTACCACCACCCGCGGTCGCCAAGAACCTTTTCCTTGTAATAGCAGAGGTTTGCCGTGCAAGCGAATAACATCGGCCCAGCGTAATTCATCGGATGGAACAGCGTGCTGGCGGAGCCGGACGCGTCAAGGAAAATGTCGATCACCGCTGCAACCGTGAACACCGCAACGGTGTAGGTGATCGCGCGCCGCCACATCCCTTTCGCCAGGAAGTAAAAGGTGCCGAACAGGAATGCCCAGAAATTAAACATGATCCTGAACCTTTCCATTACCGACAAGGCTGCGATGTTTGAATACGTCGAGCCGCCCGCACGTTCGATCATGGCGAAACGCATTTTCCACACAGCGGACAATCCATCCAGCGACTGATGCAGGTTGGGATTACACCCGGCACATCCGCCCACCTTGACTGTCCCGGTACCGCAGCGTTCACAAGCCTCCATGAGCATCTCCTTGATATACGCGCCGGCCGGCTGCCGGCGACAGGAACAAGGAGCATAGAATTTCATGTCGCGCTCAATATTGCGAATGAGCAATATCAGTGACTTTCGCTGCCACGGTTTCGCCAGCGCCCGGCCTTTCCGCGCCGCGATCCGTCGCTCGTCAGGCCTGTGATGCTGCCGCTGGCCGCAGCCATCGGTGTGTCCGTGCCAGAGGTGACTGATGACGCGGGTCTACAGCCTTGGCTGCGGAATTCTCGGCAGCTTTCGTCATCGGGCGTGAAAGAACGAAGTTCGCTGCTGACTGAACCGTCGCTGTTTCATTGTAGATCAGCTACGCCTGTTACAACTTACGCCGCTGCCTTCTTGCCCCGGCTGCGTTTCTTCGGCGCCAACATGATGCCGGTGCAGTTCGGCGCGCCGCAGCGGCAGGCGAACGCCTTCTTCACGGCCGGGGTATGGCGCTCGTCGTAGATCAGGCCATAGTTGTAGCGCAGTTCCTCGCCTTTTTCGATGTCGTGCAGCGCGTGGATGAACACGCGGTCATCCTCTTCCATCGCTTCGCAGTTCGGGTCGCACGAGTGATTGATGAAGCGCGACTCGTTGCCGCCGGCGCCGCCATCGATCAGCAGCCCGTTATTGAGCGTGAAGAAGAAGGTATGGTTGATCGGGCCGCCCTTCTCGGCGGTGCGGCGGCAGGTTTCGTCCCAGTCGACGATCTCGCCGGTATATTCGATGATACGGGTACCGGCCGGGATCTTGCGGCGGGCAAAGACACCCTTGCCGTGGATCGGCGAATCGTGCACGTCGATGATGGCGGACTTTTTCGGTTTGGCGGTGGCAGTGGTCATGTGAATATCATACCGTTTTTCATGCTTGGCGCGGCTCTGTTGGGCACGGTTGGGCCACGGCCGATTTACAAGGCAATGGGATGGACGCCCCCTCCGAAACGGCATCGATGTGCCAAAGTGGAAGTGTCAACAAGCCACGATATCGAGGGAGGCGTCATCATGAA
>NZ_JACHXS010000014.1 GCF_014192225.1 Pseudoduganella umbonata
TCTTCATGATGACGCCTCCCTCGATATCGTGGCTTGTTGACACTTCCACTTTGGCACATCGATGCCGTTTCGGAGGGGGCGTCCATCCCATTGCCAATGAAAACGGGCCGGTAATCAACCGGCCCGTTGGGGAAACATGCTGGCCTTTCGGCAGTGTCAGCGCTTTGGCGTCACGGAATACACTTCCATGCCCGCTTCGTTGATCTGGCGGCGCAGGTCGCGCCGTTCGTCGGGCGTCATGCGGCTCATGCGGCGCGACATTTCGGCGTTGCTGGCACTTTCCTGCATCATCCGGCGCTGTTCTTCGGCGCGGGCTTCGAAGGCCCGCGAATCGGCCGCGCCGCCCCAGCGGCTGTCGCGGCGCGGTTGCTGCTGTTGCTGCTGCTGTTCATCGCGGCGCGGTGGGCCGTCGTTCGGGCCGGCATGGACAATCGCCGGCACTGCGCCGCACAGCGTGACAAAAACAAACGCCGCCAGCGACGCGATCGCGGCGCGCGCGCGCTGCGCGTCTGCCCTGCTCCGATCGTGTGCCTGCTGGTTCATGCGATGTCCTTGTTGGTGTCTGGTAACCTGTACCCGATGGACGAAGTGTATGCCCCTTTACCCATACGTATAAGGGTGATTGGGTAAAGTTTGTAACACTTTGTAATGGGTACGCCCGTGCGCGCCGCACAGCGCGTTAAGACGTTACCATAGCGACATGCTTCTGACAATTCCGACAGCAATATGATGACATCGACCGACACCGGCAACAACGGCACCTCTTCTTCTTCCACCGCTTCGCACGGTGGCCACCAGGCCAAGATCATGGTCGTGGATGACGACGTTCGCCTGCGCGACCTGCTGCGCCGCTACCTCACCGAACAGGGTTTCAATGTGTTCACGGCGGAAAACGCCACCGCGATGAACAAGCTGTGGCTGCGCGAGCGCTACGACCTGCTGGTGCTGGACCTGATGCTGCCGGGCGAGGACGGCCTGTCGATCTGCCGCCGCCTGCGCGGCGCCGGCGACCAGACGCCGATCATCATGCTGACCGCGAAGGGCGAGGACGTGGACCGCATCGTCGGCCTCGAGATGGGTGCGGACGACTACCTGCCGAAGCCGTTCAACCCGCGCGAACTGGTGGCCCGCATCGGCGCAGTGCTGCGCCGCAAGGCGCCCGATGAAATCCCGGGCGCGCCGTCGGAAACCCCGCAAACCTTCGAATTCGGCCAGTTCGTGCTGGACCTGGGCACCCGCACGCTGAAGAAGAACGGTGAAACGGTACCGCTGACGACCGGCGAATTCTCGGTACTGAAAGTGTTTGCCCGGCATGCGCGCCAGCCGCTATCCCGCGAGAAGCTGATGGAACTGGCGCGCGGGCGCGAGTACGAAGTCTTCGACCGCTCGCTGGACGTGCAGATCTCGCGCCTGCGCAAGCTGATCGAGCCGGATCCGTCCAGCCCCCTGTACATCCAGACCGTATGGGGCCTGGGCTATGTGTTCATCCCGGAGGGACAGCCGCGCTGATGCGTGCCGTCCGATGAGGTTCCGTAATATAAGTCTGGCCCGCCTGAAGAGCGGGCTGTTCTGGCGTACCTTCCTGCTGCTCGGCGTGCTGACGACGCTGTCGATGGCGTCGTGGACCGGCATGATCAGCTGGGTCCAGCGCGGGCCGCAGGCGCAGCAACTGGCCGCGCAGGTGATCTCGGTCGTCACCATCACGCGCGCGGCGCTGACCCACTCCGCCCCCGAACTGCGCACCGAACTGCTGTTCGAACTCGTGTCGAACGAAGGCATCCGCGTATTCCTGCTGGAAGAAAACGACGAAGTCGACCCGCCGCCGGACATCGCCCTGATGCCCGACATCGAACGGCTCGTCAAGGCCAAGCTGGGCAAGTCCACCCGCTTCTCGGCGCGCGTCAACGGCATGCGCGGCTTCTGGGTCAGCTTCTACATCGGCGAAGACCAGTACTGGCTGATGCTCGAGCGCGAACGCATTCCATGGCTGACAGGCATCCAGTGGCTCGGCTGGGCGGCCGTCGTGTCGCTGGTTTCCCTGCTGGGCGCAGCCGCGATTTCCAGTCTCGTCAACGCGCCGCTGCGCCGCCTGACCGCCGCGTTCCGCGCCATCGCGCAGGGCCGCCGCCCGGAGCCGCTGCCGGAAAAAGGGCCGCAGGAAATCCGCCAGGCCAACCGCAGCTTCAACCAGATGGTCGACGACTTGCAGCAGGTGGAATCGGACCGCGCGGTGATCCTGGCCGGCATCTCGCACGACCTGCGCACGCCGCTGACGCGGATGCAGCTGGAAGTGGAAATGGCCGACCTGTCGGCGGATGCGCGCGACGGCATGAAGTCCGACCTGGCGCAGATGGATGCGATCATCGCCCAGTTCCTCGATTACGCGAAACCGACCGAGGCTTCCACCTTCGTGCCGCTGGACGTGACGGCCATGCTGGAAGAAGTGGCACATGAAGTGTCGCGCCTGCCGGACGTGAAAGTCACTACCGACATCACCTGCCCGGCCCAGGTCATGGGCAATGGTACCGACCTGAAACGGGTGTTCCACAACCTGATCGAGAATGCGCGCCGCTATGGCAAGACGCCCGGCACGGACATGGCCGAGATCGACATCCGCTGCTCCGTCAAGGGCATGCATACCGCGAAACGGGTGGTGATCGACGTCGAGGACCATGGCGTGGGCGTGCCGGAAGAGCGGATGGCCGAGCTGCTGAAACCGTTCACCCGGCTCGACGAGGCGCGCAGCCAGGCCAACGGCGCCGGCCTGGGCCTGGCCATCGTCGAGCGCGTGCTGCAACGGCACGATGCGGAGCTCAACCTCAGCAATCGCGAAGGTGGCGGCCTGTCGATCCAGATCACGCTGGAAGCAGTCTAGCGAAGTCCATCCGTTCCTGCTCCTGACAGGAGCTGTCAGCCTCCGCGCCTACCATTGGCACCGTGCCCACGCGCGGACGGCTGGCGCCAAAAAAGTTTCAGCGGTTTGTCGATCTGGCGTTTCGCCGTTCGTCGTGGGAGTATGGAAACGCAGTTCGTGTTCCCTGAAACCACCATGAAGGAGATAGGCCATGAGCGAAGTCGAAAAAATCCCTGCCGGCATGCCGACCGTGACGCCGCACCTCGTCTGCCGCAACGCCGCGGACGCGATCGAGTTCTACAGGAAGGCGTTCGGCACCGTCGAGCTGGTGCGGATGCCGGTGCCCGACGACAGCGGCAAGCTGATGCACGCAATGATCCAGTTCGGCGATACGAAAATCATGCTTGTCGACGAATTTCCCGACTATGGCAGCTTCGGCCCGCAGGACCTGCCGGCTTCCCCGGTGACGCTGCATTGCTACGTCGAGGATGTCGATGCCGCGTACCAGCGCGCGGTCGACGCCGGCGCCACGGCCAAGATGCCGCCGGCCGACATGTTCTGGGGCGACCGTTACGGCGTGCTGCGCGACCCGTTCGGCCACAGCTGGTCGCTGGCCACGCACATCCGCGACGTGCCGCCCGAGGAAGCCATCGAAGCGTCGAAGACGGCAATGGACTGCCCTGAACTGCGCCAATAACCAGCGCGACAAGGAGACACCGCCATGCGATTCATGATCATCGTCAAAGCATCCGCCGACAGCGAAGCGGGCAGGATGCCCTCCACCGCATTGCTCGAAGCCATGGGCAAATACAACGAAGAACTGGTCAACGCCGGCGTAATGCTGGCCGGAGAAGGCCTGCATCCCAGCTCGAAAGGCGTGCGCATCCGCTATCACGGCAAGGAGCGCACCGTGATCGACGGCCCGTTCGCCGAGACCAAGGAACTGATTGCGGGATTCTGGCTGATTCAGGTAAAGTCGCGCGAGGAAGCCATCGAGTGGCTCAAGCGCGCCCCGATGGAAGACGGCGATGAAGTCGAGATCCGCCAGGTCTTCGAGGCGGAAGACTTCGGCGCCGACTTCACGCCGGAACTGCGCGAACAGGAGGAACGGCTGCGCGAGCGCATCTCCGCAAGCCCTGCCTGAATTTCACACCGCGACGAGGAGAACGGGATGCATTTCATGGTGATACGGCGCGCCGACGCCGGTTCCGAAAGCAGCGCTTTTCCCCCTGCACCGCTGGCGGAGGCCATACCGGCCGGCCGCTGGCTGCATCCCGGTTCGGAGGCCGCGCGGCTGCATCGCGCCGGCGGCGCATGGCGCGTCGAGCACGGCCCGTTTCCGGCTGGCGAGCTGGCGGCCGGCTTCGCGATCATCGACGTGCCGTCGAAGGAAGCGGCCATTGCCTGGGCTTCGCAGTGGCCCACGGCCGATGCGGAAGGCGGCGCGATACTGGAAGTGCGCGAAACCGGCTGCTCCGGCGGCTGCCATGGCATCGACACGCAATCGCCGCCGCACCTGACGTCGTATGCTGTATTGCTGCGCTCGAGCCCCGCCCTCGAGGCCGACGACATGCCGCCGGCCGAAGTCATCGCCCTGATGAACGCGCGCAATGCCCGGGATGCCCAGGCCGGCGTGCTGCTGGCCGGCGACGGGCTGAAACCCACCGCGAAAGGCGCGCGGGTCAAGTTCAAGGGCGGCCGGCCATCGGTCGTCGACGGCCCGTTCACCGAAATCAAGGAACTCATCGCCGGCTTCTGGCTGATCCAGGCCGCCTCGCGCGACGAAGCGATCGCCTGGGTGAAAAGCTACCCGTTCCCGTGGCCCGAGGTGACGCTGGAACTGCGTGCCGTGGCTTGCCCGCCCGCCTGCCCCGCCGCGCATTGAACGACAGGGTCCATCGCACCGTCGAGGCGGTGTGGCGCATCGAGTCGGCGAAGATCATCGCCGCCCTGGCACGCATGCTGCGCGACGTCGGCCTGGCCGAGGAAATGGCGCAGGAAGCGCTGGTCGCCGCGCTGGAAACGTGGCCGGCGAGTTTTCCCGGCACCGGCACGCCGGACAATCCCGCCGCATGGCTGATGGCCACGGCGAAGAACCGCGCGCTCGACCACCTGCGCCACCGCAAGCTGGTGCAGGAGCGGGAACCGGAGCTTGCCTACGAGATCGAAAGCCTGCTGGAGGACGCCGCGCACAATGCGGAACAGGCGCTGGACCGCGCGCTGGACGACCGCATCGGCGACGACCTGCTGCGCCTCGTCTTCATTGCCTGCCATCCGGTGCTGCCCACCGAAGGCCGCGTGGCACTCACGCTGCGGCTGCTGGGCGGCCTGACGACCGATGAAATCGCCCGCGCCTTCCTGGTGCCGGAGCCCACGGTGGCGCAGCGCATCGTGCGCGCCAAGCGCACGCTGCTCGAAGCCCGCGTGCCGTTCGAGGTACCGGCCGAACACGAGCTGGTACAGCGGCTGTCTTCCGTCCTGCAGGTGATCTACCTGATCTATAACGAAGGTTATTCGGCCAGCGCCGGCACCGACTGGATGCGCCCCGCGCTGTGCGACGAGGCCCTGCGCCTGGGCCGCATCCTGGCCGGGCTCATGCCGGGCGAGCCGGAAGTGCACGGGCTGGTGGCGCTGATGGAAATCCAGTCTTCGCGCGCCCGTGCCCGCATCGCGGCGGACGGCGCGCCGGTACTGCTGCTGGACCAGGACCGCGCGCGCTGGGACCAGTTGCTGATCCGCCGTGGCCTTGCCGCGCTGGAGCGCGCCGGCCAGCTCGGCAAGAGCCTGGGACCGTACGGGCTGCAGGCCGCGATCGCCGCCTGCCATGCGCGTGCCCGCAGGGCGGCGGATACCGACTGGGAACGCATCGCCGCGCTGTACGACGGCCTGGCGCAGCTGGCGCCATCGCCGGTGGTGGAATTGAACCGGGCCGTGGCACTGGCGATGGCGTTCGGCCCCGCCGCCGGGCTGGAAGTGGCCGATACGCTGGTCGGCGAGCCGGCGCTGCGCCACTATCACCTGCTGCCCAGCGTGCGCGGCGATTTCCTGTTCAAGCTGGGCCGGCTGGACGAAGCGCGCGCCGAGTTCCTGCGCGCCGCCGAACTGACGCAGAACGAACGCGAACGCACCCTGCTGCTGTCACGCGCGGCAGCCTGCCCGTCGCTGCCGGGATGACCGGATGCACGGATGGGCGAGATTTCGGGATGTTGGGGATGTTGGGGATGTCGGGTCACCCGATGGCGGAATGTCGGGCTGACGGGATGAAGGACTAGGGCATGTCGCGGGTACCCTCGGTGCGCGTGCGCAGATAGCGCGGCAGGCTGTCCGCCAGCTTTATCCAGGGCAAGTGGCTTTGCATATAGGTATGATCGCCGGGCGGCACCACCTCCGGGTCGTCCAGGCTGGCGGTGGTCACATCGAGTTCTCCCGGCCAGCGTGCGTCCTCGAACGTGACCTGGGTGCCGCAGCCGGCGCAGAAGCCTCGGCGCACGCCGGGACTGGACGCATAGTACGCCAGCATGCCCGCCGTGAAACGCAGGCCGGTGCGCGGCACCGAGAACCACGCCACGCAGGGTGCCCCGCTGGAGCGGCGGCACATCGTGCAGTGGCACAGCGTACTGTTGAACGGTACGGCCGTGACCAGGTAGCGCACGGCACCGCAGAAGCAGCCTCCCTGGTGCATTCCCCTCTCCTTGCCGGCCTGTTTCAGCCTTGCTCGAGCAGCTTGGTCAGCAGCAGCTCGGTGGACCCGTAGCCGTACAGGGAATCGCTTTCCAGGCCCGCGGTTTCATACGGTACCGATACTTCGCGCTCCGGCTTGGCCGGGTCGTCGGCATACGTGGCCTGCCAGGCGCGTTTCAGCGCATCCGAACGGCGGATGAAGACCGGCACCGGCCAGTCGTTGCGCTCGAAGTTGTCGGCTTCGCCGAGCACTGGCCAGCGGCCGTTGGCCAGCGCCATGTCGCCGGTGCGGATGGCCTTGACGGCATCGCCCGCCTTCAGGCCCTGCACATCGGCCAGCGTGGGCATCGTGGCACGTTTCGGTCCGAACAGATAGGCCAGCATGATCTTCCCCTGGGGCGACATGCGGGCAACGAGCCCGGCCGCGTAGCCGCCGTTAATCAGCGGTACGGCGAACCAGCTTCCTTCGTGATACGGCTGCTTCATTCGATTCTCATTATGTGGACTGCCTTACATGTTCTCGTCGTAGCGGTACTGGGCCGCGATCGGGCCGGCCTTGAACAGCGCATCGCGCAGTTCCTTGTCCAGCTTCGGGTCGCGCCGGCGCACCCATTCGACCAGCATGGCCACGTGCTTGCGCACGCTGTCGCGCTGGCTGGCCAGCACCAGTTTCAGTTCGGGATCGGTACACGCCGCGCAACGCTGGTTCGCCATGTCCAACGCACCAAGCCGGTCGATCAGCGAGGTCAATGCGCGATGCATGTCGAGCACCTGGGCATCCAGGCTCTCGCGGTTTTCAACGACGTGTTCCTGCGTCATGGCGCCCTCCTGTCGGCGTGGCATGGAAAGCCGGTATTGTGCTTCGGAGTCCATGTTTCCACAAGTATAACAATGGCCCGGGACGGATGGCGCACGACATTGCATTCGGATGTGATAAGCTTCCGGCTTCGCTAGGGGTCCTGGACAGGTTTGCATGTTCCGGGTGAGAGATACCCTTCGTACCTGATCTGGATAATGCCAGCGAAGGAAAGCGCAACGCAGTGCTCGTCACTCTCCCCTTCCTCTTCCCGGGTGTGCTCCCTCGCTGGTTCGATAACGAACGAGAACGAGAATTAGAGCACATCGATGAACAAGACCACTTTCGCCGTATCCGCCGCCGCGCTGGCCATCGCACAGGCCTTCCCCGCATTTGCACAGCAGGCCGCGGCGGGTACCAATGAGCCCACGATGACGGAAGTCGTCATCACCGCGGCGCGCGGGACCGCCGAAAGCGCGTCCGTCGCCGGCTTCTCGGAACGGCCGCTGCTGCAGACGCCGGCCTCGGTCAGCGTCGTCACGCGCGAGCAGATGCAGGCGCTGAACATCCGTTCCACCACGGATGCGGCACGCTACGACGCCAGTATCAGCGACGCCTACAACGCGGTCGGCTACGCCGAACAGTTCTCGATCCGCGGCTTCAAGCTGGACAATGCCAGCAGCTACCGCAAGGATGGCCTGGCGATTTCGGCGGACACGCAGATCCCGCTGGAGAACAAGGAAAACATCCAGGTACAGAAAGGGCTGGCGGGCCTGACGGCCGGCGTGGCGGCGCCGGGCGGCATCGTCGAATACACCACGAAGCGGCCGACCAACGGCACGCTGCGTTCGGTCCTGTTCGGGGTCAGCGAACGGGGCACCGTCTACGGCGCGGTGGACCTGGGCGGCCGCTTCGAGGACCGGCGCTTCGGCTACCGCGTCAACGTGGCGGGCGAGCGGCTGCGCTCGTACGTCGACGGCGCGGATGGCCGCCGCAGCTTCGTGTCCGGCGCATTCGACTGGCAGATTTCGCCGCAGGCACTGTTGCAGGTCGACGCCGACTACCAGAAGAAATCCCAGGTCTCGGCGCCCGGCTTCCAGCTGATCAACAACGTGTCGCTGCCGGTCGTGGATGCCGACACGCTGCTGAACGACCAGCCCTGGAGCTACCCGGTGGCCACGGAAAGCATGAACTTCGGCGCGCGCTTCCAGTACCAGCTGGCGCAGGACTGGAAAGTCGAGCTGAAAGCGAACCGCCACGTGTTCAAGCGCGACGACTACACCGCATTCCCGTACGGCTGCTCGGCCCAGGAACTGTATCCGGGCTTCTGCGCCAACGGCGACTATGACGTGTACGACTACCGCAGCCTGGGCGAACAGAAGAAGCCGCTGGCCGCGCAGGCCATGCTGCAGGGACGCTTTGCCACCGGCGCGCTGTCGCACGAGCTGTCGACCGGCTTCGCCTACTACGGCAACAAGGAAAGCTGGGGCGAGGACGTCTATGAATATGCCGGCACCAGCAACATCTACCGCCCGGTGGTGGTACCGCCGCGCAGCGACCTGGAGACCGGCCCGGCATCCGTGCAGCGCAAGGACAACGAACGCGCCCTGTTCGTGCAGGACATCGTCGGCCTTACCAGCGGGCTGACGCTGCATGCCGGCGCGCGCTACGTGAAGCTGAAGCGCGACGAAGCGGGCGTGGCGCCGAGCAGCGCCAACTTCTGGCTGCCGAACGTGGCGCTGGTGTACAGCCCGCGCAGCAACGTGTCGCTGTATGCGACGTACGCGCGCGGCCTGCAGCACGGCGGCATCGCGCCGCTGCAGACGGTGAATGAGAATCGCGCGCTGGCTCCGTCGAAGTCGAAGCAGGTCGAACTGGGCGCCAAGGCCCTGGTCGGCAGCATCAGCTATACCGCCGCGCTGTTCCAGATCGAGAAAGGCCTGGAATACATCGATGCCGCCAATACCTTCGTGCGCAACGGCGAGGCGCAGCATCGCGGCGTCGAATTCGCGGCGCAGGGCAAGGCGACGCGCGAACTGACCGTGGGCGCCTCGCTGGCCGCATTGAGCACGAGGCAGGACGGCACCGGCCAGGCCATCTACGACGGCAAGCGCGTGACCAACGTGCCGGCCATCCGTTCCACCGTGTTCGCCGAATATGCGCTATCGGCGGCGTTCAAGGTGAACGGCGACTGGCAGTTCGCCGGCAAGAAGGCGTTCGATGAAGAGAACCGGGTATTCGTGCCGAAGTACCACCTGCTGAACGTCGGCACTTCCTATGTCACGCGCGTGAACGGCATGCCGCTGATGCTGCGCGCCCAGGTGCGCAATGCGCTCGACAAGTTCTACTGGCGCGACGTGACGCCGGACCTGGGCGGCTACCTGATGCCCGGGCTGGGCCGCACGTTCCACGTGTCGGCGCAGCTCGATTTCTGATCCGGCGAATCAGGAGCCCAGCACTTCCTCCACCTGCCGCAGGCGCTGTGCCAGCGGCCCGTGGATGCGCACGTGCGCGATCGCGCGTGCGGCCAGTTCCTCGGCCAGCAGCGCGTGGACGGCGGCGCTCTGGTCCTCCGGCTCGCGCTGCAGGCCATCGGCCTTCCATGGCATGTCGGGTGCGCAGACCAGCGTGACGTCGTAGCGGCGCGACGCCGCCAGTGCAGCGAGGCGCGGATCGATGCGGCCGAAGTAATGGCGGCTGTACACGGCCGTCATCAGCGGCGTGGTGTCGCAAAACAAAAAGCGGCCGGCACGCGCCATCGCGAGTTCCTCGCGCGCGGCCTGCGTTTCGGCGATATGCAACTGATCGGCCTCGACCGGCACGCGCTGGTGCAGGTCGACGAACTCGCGCAGGTATTCCGGCACCCACACGTCCCGATAGCGCTCGGCCAGCGCCTGGGCCAGCGTCGTCTTGCCCGACGAGGCGCTGCCGACGATCGCGATGCGCATCGCCCTCACCGCAGCACCATCGCTTCGCTGGCCGGCTCCTTGCCCGATTCGTCGGCCTGCATCGACTTGCGCCATGCCAGCAGGCCGATCGCCGCCATCACCACGAACAGGCCGTACAGTACGGCCGTCAACATCAGGCCCTTGTGCACGTACAGCCCCACGTACAGCACGTCGACGATGATCCATACGTGCCAGTTCTCCAGCTTCTTGCGGGACAGCAGCAACTGGCCCACCAGGCTGCCGGCGGTCAGGAAACCGTCCGCGAACGGCACGTCGGTATCGGTAAACGTCTTCAGGAACCAGGCCAGCGCGATGAAGCCGGCGATCCAGCCCAGCGCAGCCACCGCCCTGCCCTGCCAGGACAGCTGCGTGACCGGCAGGCGCGCATGCGTGTCGTCGCCATGCAGCCATTGGTACCAGCCCCAGAACGATACCGTGATGAACACCAGCTGCAGCCCCATGTCGCCATACAGCTTCGACTGGAAGAACACCACGCCGTACAGCGCGGATGACAGGATCGCGAACAGCCAGGCCCAGTGCTTCTGGCGGATGTTCAGCCACACGGTGGCAATCGACAGGACAAAGGACAGCAGTTCGAGCGGCGTGGTGGACAGGCCGGGGAGGATATTGAGGGTTTCGTTCATGAGGCAGCGCTCTGGAGGACTGCGGATTATGCCATGGCGGCGGGATGCGGCACAGCGTGGCCGCCGCTGCGGCGCCAATGCCCGGCAACCGTGCACAATTCTCACCAATTATTGCATATTGTTAATATCGCCGGCTTGCCGAATAATGGCGTACTACCACATCCCCCTGTCCCGCCATGCTGCGCACCCTGCCCCTCCTTCTCGCCGCACCCGCCTTGCCCGCCATCGCGCAGGCGCCCGCCGCACCGATCCCCATCGAGTCATTCGTCAAGCAGGAACAGTTTTCCCAGCCGCGCCTGTCGCCCGACGGAAAGCACCTCGCCGTCACGGTGCGCATGCCGATCGGCGCACGCGACGTGCCGACGATGACGTTCTACAGCCTGCCGGACCTGAAGATCGAAAGCGTGGTGCGGCTGCCGGCGTTCCAGGTACCGCTTGGCTACTACTGGGTCAGCAACACCCGCCTCGTCGTGCGCAAGGGGCATGAACAGGGCTCGCGCGAGATCCCCACATCTTACGGCGAAGTCCTGGCGATGGAATACGACGGCAAGAAGCAGGAATACCTGTACGGCTACGACCGGTTCCAGAACTCGGCGCGCACCAGCGGCTACCAGGACGATTATGGCTACGCCTACGTCTCGGACATCCCGGCCGAACGCAATGGCCGCGTCTTCCTGTCCGCTTACCTGTGGGACGCCGATTTCAGCGAATTGCTCGAGATCGACACGGTCAAGGGCAAGCGCCGCTCGGTCGCGCGCGTGCCCCATTCTCGCTTCAATTTCTACGTGCAGAACGATGGCCAGCCGCGGTTTGCTGTCGGCAGTGACGACAACGCGCAATTCGCTTTGTTGCGGCGCGAAGGCGACAGCGGCAAATGGACCCGCGTTCCGCAGGAAAAAACCGGCACGCTGCTCGATCCTTTTGCGTTCTCGGCGGACGATCGCGAGTTCATGGCATGGCACTCCGAGCGCGGTGGACCGCAAGTACTGGTGCGCGAGAACCTTGCCACGGGCGCCCGGCACGTGGTCGCCTCGCACGCCGACGGCTCCGTCAGCGATGCCATGTTCGGCAGCCGCCGTTACCTGCCGATCGCCGCCTTTACGTCCGTCGGCAAGCCGGAGGTCCGCTATGTGGAGCCGGACAGCCATGCCGACGTGGCCTTGCACAAGCAGCTGGCCGCACAGTTCCCTGGCGACGTCGTGCGTTTCCTCGACGTCACCCAGGATGGTGGCAAGGTGCTGTTCGTCGTTCGCAGCGACCGCGATCCGGGAACATATTACCTGTTCGACCGCAAGAACGGCCGCGCAGACATGCTGTTTGCCGCCATGGAATCGCTCGAACCCGACCAGATGGCCGAACGCAAGCCGGTTTCCTTCAAGGCGCGCGACGGCCTGCAGCTGCATGGCTACCTGACGGTGCCGCGCCAGCCGGCTGCCGGCAAGCTGCCGCTGGTGCTGATTCCGCATGGCGGCCCGCACGGACCCTACGACAGCTGGTACTTCGACACCGACGCGCAATTCCTTGCCAGCCGCGGCTACGCGGTCCTGCAGGTGAACTTCCGTGGTTCGGGCGGCCGCGGCGAGACGTTCGAGGCCGCCGGTTACCGTCAATGGCACGGCAAAATCATGGACGACCTGGTCGATGGCGTGCGCTGGGCGGTCGGCAATGCCGGCGTCGACAGCAACCGGATGTGCGTCTTCGGCGCCAGCTTCGGCGGCTATGCGGCAATGACACTGGCGTCGCGCGAGCCGGGCCTGTTCAAGTGCGCCGTCGGCTACGCCGGCGCCTACGATCTGAAGCTGCTGCTCGAAGGCGACGACGTCAAGCGCTCGAAGACGTTTACCAGCTACTGGCGACGGTACATCGGTGACGACGTCAAGGAACTGGACCGTATCTCTCCCGCCCTGCATGCGGACACGATCAAGGCGCCCGTGCTGCTCATTCATGGCGGCAAGGACAAGATTACGCCCAAGGAACACGCCTTCCGCATGCGCGATGCGCTGGCGAAGGCCGGCCGGCCGCCCGAGTGGTATTACGTGGACTATGAATGGCACGGCTTCTACGACACCGAGAACCAGGTCGAGGTGTACCGCAGGCTGGAAACCTTCCTGGCGAAACACCTGCGCAGGTAAGCCGGGGTAGACTGCGGGTTCGCCCACAGGAGGAAGCATGCCGCACGATCTCGACCGCTTCATCGCCGCGCAGGATCGCATCTATGGCGACGTGCTGCGCGAGTTGCGCGCCGGGCGCAAGTCGAGCCACTGGATGTGGTTCATCTTCCCGCAGCTGAAGGACCTGGGCCGCTCGGACACGAGCCGCTTCTACGGCATCGCCACGCTCGACGAGGCGCGCGCCTATCTCGATCATGCGGTGCTGGGCGCGCGGCTGCGCGAATGCACCCGGCTCGTCAATGACCATGCCGGCACGCCGATCGATACGATCCTGGGCCATGTCGATGCCTTGAAGTTCCGTTCGTCGATGACGCTGTTCGCCTCGGCCCGGCCCGGCGAAGACCTGTTCACCGGAGCGCTGGCAGCCTTCTACGAAGGCCAGCCCGACCGGGCCACGCTTGCCCTGCTGGCCGGGTGACGTGCTGTCATGTTGCCAGGCGCCGCCGGCCCCTGCGCGCGGCGACCGCCACGATCGCACAACCCAGCAGCATCGCATGGCAGCTTCTCTCGTGGTTGAACCCGATCATGGTCACCCACCAGTATAGGGAGCCATCCCGAAAGGTCCAGCCGCGGGCAATGTCGGGCCCCATGCGAAACAGGCCGCCGTTCCTGCGAGCGGCGGCCTGTCCGGGACCAGGTACCGAAGGAATTACTTCTTCGGATACTTGATCGTCATTTCCTTCAGCAGGTTGTCGGCACCGTCGACTTCCTTCATCACCCACAGCATGTAGCGCACGTCGAGGTGGATGGCGCGCGTGATGGCGGTGTCGAAGTACCAGTCCTTCGTGATCGACTCATAGGTGGAATCGAAGTTCAGGCCAATCAGTTCGCCGCGCTTGTTGACGATCGCCGAACCGGAATTGCCGCCGGTGGTATCGGCGCTGGACAGGAAGTTCACCGGCACGGTCCCCAGCACCGGGTCCTTGAACTGGCCATAGCGCTTCGCCTTGACCGCGTCCAGCAGTGCCTTGGGCGCATCGAACGGATCCTTGCCCGTATGCTTCTCGACGATGCCTTCCACCGTGGTGAACGGCCCCTTGGTGATGCCATCCTTCGGCGAATACGCATCGACGGTGCCGTAGGTCACGCGCAGGGTCGAGTTGGCGTCCGGGTAGACCGGCTTGCCCTGCGATTTCTTCCACGCGATCACGGCGCTCATGTACTGCGGAATCACCTTTTCCAGGTTGCCTTCCGATTCCTTCGAGCGGTCTTCCAGCGCCAGTGCGAAGGCATGCATCTTCACGGCCAGCTGCATGAACGGATCGGCGGATTTCTCCAGCGTGGCGGCGTCGGCGTCCAGCAGCGCCAGGCGCGTCTTCGTATCGCCCAGCGCCGACTTCCGGTACAGCGCCGGCACGTCGGCCACCGACGGCAGCAGCGCATCGAGGCCCTGGGGATGGAACGCGGCCGGCAGCTTGGCATAGCGTTGCAGGCCTGCCGCGAAACGCGCCTCGTCGACGCTGCCCACGTACGACTGTTCCAGGCGCGTCAGGCGTGCCTTGATCATGGCCAGGTCGCGGTCCTGGTAGCCGGATTCGCGCTCGGCATCGGGCTTTTTGCGCTCCAGCGCCAGGCGGTACAGCGTGCGGGCGCTCTTGAACAGGTCGGAGTTGGTGGCGACGTTCCAGCCGAACGTCTGCTGTTCCAGCGCCATGTCGGCGGCGATGGCCGCGTCCAGGTCGGACAACATCGACCCGGAAACGCCGGCCTGCCTGCCGTACCACGCCCGGAACTCGGCATCCTGCCCATCCTTGATGGCGGCCAGGTCCTTGCGCGCGAAGCCGTCCAGCAGGCCCTGCGTCTTCTTCATGCGGTTGTTGATCGACTTGACGACCGACGCGTAGCGCACTTCGTCGTTCTTGCTGCTCTTCGTGGCGGCGGCGATGGTATCCAGGTCGGCCTGGTATTCGGCCACCGTCGCTGGATAGCTCACATCGCGTGCAAAACGGATCTCCGCCGGCAGCTTGTAGCGGCTGGTGCGGCCGGGGTAGCCGGCCAGCAGGATCGGATCGCCGGCCTTCAGGCCTTCGGCGGACACCACCAGGAAGTCCTTCGACTTGTACGGCACGTTGTCCGGCGACGGATCGGCGGGGCGGCCATCCTTGCCCACGTAGGCGCGCAGGAACGAGTAGTCGCCGGTATGGCGCGGCCACTCGTAGTTGTCGATATCGCCGCCGTAGTTGCCCACCATGTCCGCCGGTGCGTAGACCAGGCGCACGTCGCGGATCATCATCTGGCGGATGCGGTAGTACTCCAGGCCGCGGTGGAACGCGGGCACCGAGCAGCGGTAGGATTTATCCGTCTCGCATTCGGCGGTCAACGCCTTGATGCGGCTGGCGATCGCCTCGTGGCGCGCCTTGCCGCCCACGTTGTCCAGCCCTTTCAGCACGCGCTCCGTCACGTTCTCGACCTTCTCGGTCACGTACACCAGCGCGTTCGGACCGCCCGGCAATTCCTCGGCGCGCGTCTTCGCCAGGAAGCCGTTGACGATATAGTTCTTCTCCGCCGTGGAGTTGCGCTGGATCGAGCCATAGGCGCAGTGGTGGTTGGTGACCACCAGGCCGTCCGGCGACACGAACGACGCCGAGCAGCCGCCGAGCGACACGATGGCGCTCATCGGGTGCTTCGTCAGGTCGGCGATCCGCTCGGCCGGAATCTGGATGCCGATGCGCTTCAGTTCCGATTTCAGTTGCGGCAGCTGGTGGGGTTGCCACTGGCCTTCGTCGCCGTGTGCGGTACCGAAGGCGGCCAGCAAAGTGGCCGGCAGGACTAGTTTTTTGAACAAGATATGTTCCCCTGGGGTTGATAAAAAGCCGGGGAAGTATAGGAAAAAATCGGCGGCGTGGGGGAAAAAACCGGTGTCCGACACTATTCCCCGGTAAACCGCCCGGGAAATAATGTCCGACACCAGCGGCGTCGGCCCGCGCTGGTGTCGGACACCCGCAGGGTGTCGGACACCGGTTTTCGCCTGCACCGGACCATCATGGCACGTGCCAGCCACCTCCCAATGACTGTATTAACGCGACCGCGGTGGTCTGCCGGTCGGCCTGCGCCTGGATCAGCGCGCGCCGGGCCGACAGCGCGGTAACCTGCGCGCTGACCACTTCGGTGTAATTCACCTGCCCGGCGCGATAGCGGTTCTCCATCTGCTGCTCGACCTGGTCGGCGGCCTCCGAGGCCTGGCGCCGCAGTTCCTGCTGCTGCGCCAGTGCGCGGGTAGCGGCCAGCTGGTCTTCCACGTCGGCGAACGCGTCGAGCACCGTCTGCCGGTAGCGGGCGATGGCGGCGTCGCGCGCGGCTTTGGTCTGCTCGACACGGGCGGCGATGGCGCCGGCGTCGAAGATCGTCTGCGCGGCCGACAGGCCGAGCGACCACAGGCTGTTCGATGCGCTGAACAGGCCGCCCACCTGGCTGTTGCCATAACCATAAGAAGCCGACAGGTTCAGCGACGGGAAGTATGCCGCGCGGGCGATGCCGATGTTTTCATTCGCGGCGGCCACATCGCGCTCGGCGGCGGCAATGTCCGGCCGGCGCTGCAGCAGGGTCGACGGCACGCCCAGCGGCACCTCCGGCACGGCGATGCGCCACGACGCCGGCGCCAGTGCGAATTCAGCCGGCGCCTTACCCAGCAGGACGGCGATCGCATGCTCGTACACGGCGCGCTGGCGAACCACCGTCAGCAGGTCGGCACGCGCGTTGAACAGCTGCGTCTGCGCCTGCAGCAGGTCGGAGCGTGCCGTCACGCCGGCGTTCACCCGGTTCTGCGTAATCTGCAGCACGCGCTCGTAACCGGCGATCGTCGTCTCGAGGATCTGTTTTTCCACGTCGGCCTGGCGCAGGCCGATGTAGTTGGCCACCAGCTCGCCCTGGGCGGACAGCCGCGCCGCGGCGAGATCGGCGGCGCTGGCCTGGGCGCTGGCCTGCGCACCCGTCACGCCGGCGCGCAGGCTGCCCCAGATATCCGGCTCCCAGCTGCCGCCGATGTCCACACGGTAGTTGTTCGATGCCTGCGACGCCCCGCCGCCACCGGAACGCGAGCCCGATCCGTTCAGCGCCACGCTGGGGAACAGCGACGCGCGCTGCTCGGCAACGACGGCGCGTGCCTGCGCGTACTGCGCGGCGGCCAGCGCCACGTTCTGGTTGTTCACCTCGACCGACGCGGCCAGTTCGTTCAGCACCGGGTCGCCGAACAGCATCCACCACGGACCGCGCTCCAGCGCATCGGCAGGCGCCGCCGGCGTCCAGCCCTCGGCTTCCTTGAACGTGGCCGGCGCCGCGGCGGCCGGCACCTCGTACTTCGGGCCGACGGCGCAACCGCACAGCACGGCGGCGAGGGAAATGGCGGTCAGGCGAAAAATCATGGGTGTCTTCATGTTGTCAAAGGCTCGTCGCCGCCAGCGGCGCGGCTCAGGTTGCGTTCTTCGGGATTGCGCGTGCGCAGCTTGTCGAGCAGGATATAGACGACCGGCGTCGTCAGCAGCGTCAGCAACTGGCTGGCGATCAGGCCGCCGATGATGGCGATGCCCAGCGGCTGGCGCAGCTCGGAGCCCTCGCCGAAACCGATCGCCAGCGGCAGTGCGCCCAGCGCCGCGGCCAGCGTCGTCATCAGGATCGGGCGGAAGCGCAGCAGGCAGGCCTCGCGCACCGCCTCGATGGCCGGGATGCCGCGCGCCCGCTCCGCTTCCAGCGCGAAGTCGATGATCAGGATCGCGTTCTTCTTGACGATGCCGATCAGCAGGAACACGCCGATCAGCGCGATGATGGAAAACTCCATGCGGAACAGCAGCAATGCCAGCACGGCGCCCACGCCGGCCGACGGCAGCGTGGACAGCACCGTGATCGGGTGCACAAGGCTTTCGTACAGGATGCCCAGCACGATGTAGATGACGATGATGGCGGCCAGGATCAGCAATGGCTGCTGGTTGTTCGATTCCTCCGCCTGTTTCGCCTGGCCCTCGAAGCTGCCGCGCACATTGTTCGGCATCGCGATCTCGGCCTCGGCCTGCTTCACCGCTTCCTGCGCCTGGCTCAGCGTGAAGCCGTCGGCCAGGTTGAACGAGATCGTCGTCGCCAGTTCGCCATCCTGGTGGTTGACGGAAGTGGGCGTCGCGCTTTCGGCGAACGAGGCGATGCCGGACAGCGGCACCATCGCCGAGCGCGCGGTCGACAATGCCGAACCGGTCGACGTATCGCGCTGGCCCTGCGCGTTATTGGCCGATGCGTTGGTGCCGCCGGAAGTCGCGGAAGTGTCGGTGCCGGTGCCGGTGCCGGTGCCAGTCTCCACCGTCTCCGCGGCCCTGGCCGGCACGTATACGTCGCGCAGCGCCTCGGGACTTTGCGCGTACTCGGGCGCCACTTCCATCACCACCTTGTACTGGTTCAGCTCATCGTAGATGGTGGCCACCTGCCGCTGGCCGAACGCGTTGTACAGCGAATTGGTCACGTCGCGCACGCTCATGCCGAAACGCGCCGTGGTTTCCTTGTCGATCGTGACGAAGGTCTCGACGCCGTTATCCTGCTGGTCGGTATCGACATCCGTCATTTCCGGCTGGTTCTTCATCGCGTCGGCCAGTTTCGTCGCCCAGTTCTTCAGGTCTGCCCGGTTATCGCTCTTCAGCGTGTACTGGTAGGTGGAATTGCTGGAACGCCCGCCCATGCGCAGGTCCTGCACGGGGTTCAGGAACAGCTGCACGCCGGTCACTTTCGCCAGCTGCGGGCGCAGCCGGTCGATCACGGCCTGCCCCGCCACGTCGCGCTCGCCGGCCGGCTTCAGGTTGACGAACATGAAGCCGCCGCCGGCACGCGACCCGCCGGTGAAGCCCACCACGGTATCGACGGCCGGATCCTTGCGGATGATCTCCACCAGTTGCCGCAGCTTCTGCTGCATCGCCTGGAACGAGATGCTCTGGTCGGCGCGGATGCCGCCGTTGACCTGCCCCGTGTCCTGCCGCGGGAAGAAGCCCTTCGGCGCGGCCGCGAACAGGTACACGTTCAGCGCCACCACGAAGGCCAGGATCAGCATCACCAGCCACACGCTGTGCAGCGCCCAGTCCAGCGCGTGCGCATAGACGCGCTGCATCCAGCTGAAAGCGGCTTCGAACGCGCGCGAGACGCGGCCCGGCGGCTTGCGGTCCTTCTCGGCCTTCAGCAGCCATGCGCACATCATCGGCGTCGTCGTCAGCGAGATCACCAGCGAGATCATCACGGCGGCCGACAGCGTCACGGCGAATTCGCGGAACAGCCGGCCGACCTGCCCGCCCATGAAGAGCAGCGGAATGAAGACCGCCACCAGCGACAGGCTGATCGACAGCACGGTGAAGCCGACCTCGCGCGCGCCGACCAGCGCCGCCTTGAACCGGTCCATGCCGTTCTCGACGTGGCGCGCGGTATTCTCCAGCACCACGATCGCATCGTCGACGACGAAGCCGGTGGCCACCGTCAGCGCCATCAGCGACAGGTTGTTCAGCGAGAAGCCCAGCATGTACATCACGCCGAAGGTGCCCAGCAGGGACACCACCGTGGCGATGGCGGGGATGATGGTGGCACGCACGCTGCGCAGGAAGGCGCTGACCACGAGCACCACCAGCACCACGGACAGGATCAGCGTGAACTCGACTTCGTGCAGCGACGAACGGATCGAGGTGGTACTGTCCGATGCGACGGATACGGTGATGTCCTGCGGCAGCTGGGCGCGCAGTTGCGGCAGCAGCGCGCGCACGCTGTCCACCGTCTCGATGATGTTGGCGCCCGGCTGGCGGGTGATCAGCACGATCACGGCCGGCTTACCGTTGAACAGGCCGAGGGTATTCTTGTTTTCCGGGCCATCCTCGACGGTGGCCACGTCGCGCAGGCGGATCGCCGCGTTGTTGCGCCATGCGACCACCAGGTCGCGGTAGTCCGCTGCGGTGCGCCCGCCCGTTTCGGTGCCGGGCGCCGAATAGATCTGCAGCCGCCGGCCTTCGCTTTCGATGGCGCCGCGCGGCCGGTTCGCGTTGGTGGCCTGGATCGCCGCACGCACGTCCTCAGTCGACACGCCGTACTGGTTCAGCGCGAACGGCAGCAGTTCGATGCGCACCGCAGGCAGCGAACCGCCGCCGATCTCCACGTCGCCCACGCCCTTCACCTGCGCCAGCTTCTGCTGCACGATGTTCGACACGGCCTCGTAGATCTGCCCCGGCCGGCGCGTCGGCGACGTCAGCGCCAGGATGATCACGGGCGAATCCGAAGGATTCATCTTGCGGTAGGTCGGGTTGCTCTTCAGCGTGGCCGGCAGGTCGGCGCGCGAGGCATTGATGGCCGCCTGCACTTCGCGGGCGGCCGCATCGATCTTGCGGTTCAGGTCGAACTGCAGGTTGATGCGGGTCGACCCGGATGACGAGTTCGAGGTCATCTCGTTGACACCGGCGATCACGCCCAGCCTGCGTTCGAGCGGCGTGGCCACGCTGCTGGCCATCGTGTCCGGGCTGGCGCCCGGCAGGTTGGCCGACACGGAAATGGCCGGGAAATCGACCTGCGGCAGCGGCGAAACCGGCAGCACGAAGAACGCGGCAATGCCGGCCAGCGCCAGGCCGATCGTCAGCAGGACGGTGGCGATCGGGCGCCGGACGAACGGTTCGGACAGGTTCACGATGCCGCTCCGCCAGGATTCTGGTCGCCCGCGGACAAGCCGGGCTTCCTGCCGAAGCGCTGGCCAAGGCGATCGAAAGCCAGATAGATCACCGGCGTGGTGTACAGCGTCAGCAACTGGCTCAGCAGCAGGCCGCCGAAGATGGCCAGGCCCAGCGGCCGGCGCAGCTCGGCGCCCTCGCCCCAGCCGAACATCAGCGGCACGGCGGCGAACAGCGCGGCCAGCGTCGTCATCAGGATCGGGCGGAAGCGCAGCAGCGCGGCCTGGTGGATTGCCTCGCGCGGGCTGCGGCCGTCATCCCGTTCGGCCTCGATCGCGAAGTCGATCATCATGATCGCATTCTTCTTGACGATGCCGATCAGCAGGATGATGCCGATAATGCCGATCACGCCCAGGTCCTGGCCGGACACCATCAGCGCCAGCAGCGCGCCCACGCCGGCCGACGGCAGCGTCGACAGGATCGTCAGCGGGTGGATATAGCTTTCGTACAGCACGCCCAGCACGATGTACACGCAGACCACGGCGGCCAGGATCAGCCACAGCTGGTTGGTCAGCGACGCCTGGTACGCACCGGCTGCGCCGAGGAACGTCATCGTCACCGAGCCGGGCAGGCCGATATCGGCGGCGGCCTCGCGGATCGCTTCCACGGCGCGGCCCAGCGACACGCCATCGGCGGTGTCGAAGCCCAGCGTGGTGGCCGGATACTGCGCCACGTGCGTGATCTGCAGCGGCGCCGGCTGCTCGGTGATCGTCGCCACGGCCGACAGCGGCGTGGGCTTGCCGCCGCCGGTACGGATCTGCAGGTCGCCCAGCGATTGCGGCGTCGACAGCATGCCCGGCGCCGCTTCGAGGATCACGCGATACTGGTTGGTTTCCGTGAAGATGGTCGACACGATGCGCTGGCCGAAGGCGCTGTACAGCGCGTCGTCGATGGCCGACGCGGTGATCGACAGCCGCGACGCGGTGTCGCGGTCGATGTTGATGTAGGCCGCGGCACCGGTAGCGCCGGCATCGGATACCACGTTGCGCAACTGTTCCTTTTTCGCCATCTGCACGGCCAGCTTGTTGGCCCATTCGGTCACGGTGGCCGTGTCGGCCCCTTCGATCGAGACGCGGAACTGCGTCGGACCGCTCTCGGCATCGATCGTCAGGTCCTGCGTCGGCTGCAGGTAGATACGCACGCCGGCCACTTCGGAGACACGCTCGCGCAGCCGGTTCATCAGGTCGGCCTGGTCGCCGCGGCCCTCTTTCAGGTTGATCAGCATGCGGCCCGTGTGCAGCATGGTGTTGTTGGCGGCGTCCACGCCGACGATGGAGCTGAGCGACTGCACCTCCGGATCCTGCAGGATCGCCGCGGCGGCCTGGCGCTGCAACTCGGCCATGCGGCTGTACGACACCGCCTGCGCCGTCTCGATGCGCGCCTGCAGCTGGCCCGTGTCCTGCGTGGGGAACAGGCCCTTGGGAATCAGCACGTACAGCACGGCCGTCAGGACCAGCGTGCCCAGCGCCACCAGCATGGTCAGGCCCTGGCGCAGTAGCACCCACTGCAGCGAGCGGTCGTAATGGTGGATCACCCAGTCGAAGAAATGCTGCACGCGGGCGCCGAAGCTTTTCGGATCGTCGTTCTTGTGCGACGTGAGCCAGCGCGCCGACATCATCGGCACCAGCGTCAGCGACACCACGGCCGAGATCAGGATGGTGATCGACAGCGTGACGGCGAACTCGCGAAACAGGCGCCCCACCACGTCGCCCATGAACAGCAGCGGGATCAGCACGGCGATCAGCGATACCGTCAGCGAGATGATGGTGAAGCCGATCTGCTTGGCGCCCTTCAGCGCGGCGGCCATCGGCGTTTCGCCTTCCTCGATGTAGCGGGCGATATTTTCGATCATGACGATCGCATCGTCGACCACGAAGCCGGTGGCGATCGTCAGCGCCATCAGCGACAGGTTGTTCAGGCTGTAGCCCATCAGGTACATCACGCCGCACGTGCCGATCAGCGAGATCGGCACCGCCAGGCTGGCGATCACCGTCGCGCGCACGCTGTGCAGGAACAGGAAGATCACCAGCACCACCAGGATGACGGCCAGCAGCAGTTCCAGCTGCACGTGGTGCACCGAACCGCGGATGCCGGTGGTGCGGTCGGACAGCACGTCCACCCGCAGCGCGCTCGGCAGCCCGGCCTGCAGTTCGGGCAGGCGCTGCTTGATCGCATCCACGGTGGCGATCACGTTGGCGCCGGGCTGGCGCTGCACGTTCAGGATGATCGCCGGTTTCATGTTGGCCCACGCACCGAGCTTGATGTTCTCGGCCGAGTCGACGACCCGCGCCACGTCGGCCAGCCGCACCGGCGCGCCGTTCTTGTAGGCGACGATCAGGCTTTTATAGTCGTTGGCGGTCAGCAGCTGGTCGTTGGCGTTGATCGTGAACGCGCGCGTGGGGCCGTCGAACGACCCCTTGGCGCTGTTCGAATTGGCATTGCCGATCGCCGTGCGCAGCGTGTCGAGGCCGAGTCCGTAGCTGGCCAGCGCCAGTGTATCGGCCTGGATGCGCACCGCGGGGCGCTGGCCGCCGGACAGGCTGACCAGGCCCACGCCCGACACCTGGCTGATCTTCAGGGCCAGGCGGGTATTGACGATATTCTGCACTTCCGTCAGCGGCATCGTGTCCGACGTGATGGCCAGGGTCAGCACCGGCGCATCGGCCGGGTTGACCTTGGCGTACACCGGCGGCGCCGGCAGGTCGGTGGGCAGCAGCGAGCTGCCCGCGTTGATGGCCGCCTGCACTTCCTGCTCGGCCACGTCGAGCGTCTGGCCCAGGCCGAACTGCAGGGTAATGATCGACACGCCGGCCGCGCTGTTCGAACTCATGCGCTGCAGGCCGGACATCTGGCCGAACTGGCGTTCCAGCGGTGCCGTCACGGTCTGCGCCATCACTTCCGGACTGGCACCCGGGTACAGCGTCTGCACCTGGATGGTGGGGAAATCGACCTGCGGCAGCGCCGACAGGGGCAGGAACTTGAAACCCACCAGGCCGGCCAGCATGATCGCCAGCATCAGCAGCGATGTCGCCACCGGCCGGCGGATGAATGGTGCCGATGGACTCATCGTGCGGCCGCCGGCTGTTCGCGGCGTTCAGCAGGGCGTTGGCCACCGCTCACGCCGGCCGCGGTATTGCTGCCGTCCGCGGCGCTCGGCGCACTGCGGCCGCCCTCTTCCGGCATCGAACGCTCGGGCGCCTCGCCCTGCGTGGCGCGGCGGCCCGTCATCTTCGCCGCATCGCTGCCCACCGCGCCCGGCGCCACGTCCGGCGTGCCGGCCGGGCGCGTGCCTGCCTGGCCGGCGGCGCCGCTCCCGGCCGCTCCCGGCTGGCCGCCCGCGCGCCGCTGTCCCCCATGCTGCTGTCCCGGCTTATCCCCCGGCAGCGTCACGTTCGCGCTTTCCTTCAGCCGGTCCGCGCCTTCGGTGATGACCTTCTCGCCGACCTGCAGGCCGGAGACGACCTGCACCTTGTCGACCGTGGCCTGGCCGCGCTTTACCGGACGCATCGTCACCGTGCGGTCGCTCTTCAGCACCCACACATAGTCACCGTCGGTGCCATGGCGCAGCGCCGTCACCGGCACCAGCACGGCATTGGCGATCGTGCGCATTTCCAGCCGCACGTTGACGAACTGGCTGGGGAACAGGGTCATCCTGTCGTTGTCGAAGCGGGCCTTGGCCATCACCGTGCCGGTGGATGTATCGACCTGGTTGTCCAGCGCGGCGAAGCGGCCGCTGGCCAGCACTTCGGTGCGGGTGCGATCATACGCCTGGGCGACCAGCGTGGCGCCGGTGGAGGCGCGGCTCATGATGTCCGGCACGCGGTCCTGCGGCACGGCGAATTCCACGTCGATCGGCGACTGCTGCGTGATCACGGCGATGCCGCTGGTGTCGCCGCTCGACACCAGGTTGCCGACGTCGACCACGCGCAGGCCCACCCGTCCGGTGATGGGCGCCACCACCTTCGTGTAGCCGAGATTGAGCTTTGCCGTGCCTTCGGCGGCGCGGTCCGTCATCACCGTGCCCTCCAGCTGTTTCACCAGGGCGGCCTGGGTGTCGACGTCCTGCCGGGCGATCGAATCCTGCGCCAGCAGCGTGCGGTAGCGCTCCAGCGTCAGGCGCGCGTTTTCCAGCTGCGCCTCGTCGCGCTGGCGCTGGCCGGTGGCCTGCAGCAGCGCCATTTCGAACTGGCGCGGGTCGATCTGCGCCAGCACCTGGCCCGCCTTCACCAGCTGGCCTTCCTTGAACAGCACTTTTTGCAGGATGCCCGAGACTTGCGGCCGCACCGTGGTGGTCGCGGCGGCCGTCACCGTGCCGAGCGCGTCGAGCGTGACGGGCAGGTTGGCCTGCTCGGCCGTTGCGACGCCGACGGTAGTCGCCATGCCACCGCGGCGGCCGCCCGGCCCGCCCGGACCACCCGGGCCGCCAGGCCCGCCCGGACCACCCATGCCTGGCCCGCCTGGCCCGCCCTCGGCGGGCCGGTGCGTCAGATACCACGCCAGCCAGCCCATGGCGACAATGGCGAGAATGGCAATGATGGTTCCGAGGATGCGGGTACGGCGGCGGGGTTTGTTCGGGGAGTTCGTGAGCGCTGCTGGCGAGGTCATCGCTGATCCTTGTGGCTGTTCAGTAGAGTAACTATGCTTATCAAATCGACTCTATCACAGCGAATTCTGCGGCTTGTTTCGGTTTGCGTACATTTACACGCTGAAACGATGGGATAAGGGAAGATGTACCGGACCGCAGCCGCACGCGTGCCGGCGGAAAGGCTGAACTGGCAGGGCTTGCGCGGTGCCGGCCGCGCGGCGGGGCCCGGACCGGCGGCAGTTACAAACTGGCTACAAATCTCCGTGCGGCACGGCCCCGGGCAGGAAGCAAAAAAAGCGGCGGCGCGCCGGGACCTGGTCCGGGCGCGCCGCGTTTCCTTCCGCGCCGCAGTGATCGCCCCGGCGCACCACTTCCTGTGCCGGGCGGGTTACAGCACCTCGAAGCTGGTCGACATGACTCCCATCAGCGCAACCTTTTCCGGCGAATCGGCGAAGGCCAGCAGCATGTCGCCCCGGTCGACCTGGCCGTTCGCCATCAGCTCGGTCCAGAAGCGCACCTCGTCCGGCGCCGCGTCGCGATGCATGCCGCCCAGGTACAACGCTTCGGTGAATGCCAGGTCGCTCGACGCGCCATGCAGGGCAGCGCTTTCCCTGCTGGCCACGAAGGCATCGGCGATCGCCATGATCGACATGCCCGCTTCATGCGCGCCGATCCAGTAGTTCAGGCCCGCTTCCTCCGGCGCCCGGTCGAACAATACACTGTACAGCCGCACGATCGCCGCCACGTCGGTGGCCCTGAATTCCACCTCGGCGGGCATTTCCAGCTTTTCCGCGGAACTGGCGAAGCCCAGCGCCACGTCTGCCCGCGTCACGCCGCGCGCCAGATGGCCGAGCCAGAACGCCATGCCGTCGCTGTCGGCCTCCCGGTCGAGTGCATTCCGGTACAGCCGGCTGACGAATGCGGCATCGTCCAGTGCGGCGTTGGCGCCGGCTTGCCCGTACAGCGCCTGCGCGACCTGCGACAGGCTGGCGCCCTGCTCCACCATGCGCTCCATCGTGTCCACGGTGGCCACGCTGGCCTGCGCGCCGGTCAGTGCTTCGACCACGCGCGCCGCCGTACCGGCAACCGACATGTCCGCACCGGTAAAGCGCAGCGTTTCCACGTTGCCGACGATGTCGGTGCCATCGCTGCCGCCGCCGCTGTGCGTCATCACGAGCTCTCCGTCAACCACGCGCACGATGTAGTCGGCCCGGCCGTTGCCCGCCAGTTGCACGATATCGTTGCCGCTGCCGCCGTCGATCGTGTCGTTGTCCTGGCCGCCGAAGACGAGATCGTCGCCCTCGTCGCCGGACACGATGTCCTTGCCGGCGGCGCCGCCGACGATATCGTTGCCGGCACCGCCATGCACGACGTCGTCGCCCGCACCCAGCATGATTGCCTGCGCGGCACTGTCCCCCCAGACGACCTGGGCTCCGGCGTCGCTGACGATCCACGCGGCACCCATCACCACCGCGAATTCCACGTCGTGCAATGCAACGCTGGAACCGGCCGGCAAGCCACAGGCATCGATGACCAGGGCCGTCGGCACGTGTCCCGCGGCGGCGGCCGCGCCGGAAATCACCAGCGTTCCCGGAGCGGCATTTGCCGCGGCGGTCGGCACGAGGGTTTGCACCAGCAGCGGTGTCGCATCCTCCAGGGTGCCGACGTAGTTGCTGCCGGCCCCGGTCAGTCGCGCCTGGTCGGCCGAACCGTCCACGGTGTGCGCGCGGATTTCGCTGACCAGATCCGCCACCGATGCCGCCGCCGATGCCGGCCGCGCCGCGCCGCTGGCCTCCAGGCCGAAGCCCAGCGGCAGCTGCGCGGTCAGCAGGCTGGTGCCGGCCGCGTCCTTCACCAGCGGGATGTCGGCCATGTCCCTGTCGCCCACCTGCTCGACGCGCGTCGGCATCACGACCGGGATCGTCACGACCTGCGACACCGATCCGTCGCCGTTGGTGACGGTGACGACCCGGACCACTACGCCATCGATCGTGTCGCCGCCCGATGGCGGCGGATCGACCGGCGGAGGGTTCAGGACCGGCGGCGTGGTGTTCAGGACCGGCGTTGCCGCCAGCAGCGCGGCATCGTTGCCGGCCGTATCCTGGATCGCGGCGGCATCGTTGCCGCCGGTCGGGTCTTCGTAGCCAACCGTCACCGGCTGGTCATGCTGCACCGCGCTGGCAAGGGTCAGCGTGACCGTGCCGGCAGCGGCGTCGACGACCACCGCCGAAACGGCCACGGCCCTGCCGGCCGCCATCACCGTGAACGCACCGGCTGCCGGACCATGTGCCGCGTCGAGCTGGCCGGCCTCGTCGTACGACAGTACCAGCGTGCGGCCGTTGACGGTGGCGCCCGTGAATACCGGGGCACTGGTATCGGGTACGCTGCCGTCGACCAGCACGCCGCCCAGCGGCGGCACGCGGCCGGCAATGGCCAGCGTCGCGTCGTTGCCGGCCGCATCGCGAATCGTGCTGCCGTTCAGGGACAGGCCGGTGATGGCGATGCCGTCCGCGTCGCTGTCGCCCGCCTGCACCGTGTAGCGGTACGTCAGCGTATTGCCGCTGCTGGACACCAGCGTTGCGCTGCGCGCAGTACCGCCCACCGTCAGGCCCAGCGTGCTGCCGCCGCCACTGACGATTACCGCTTCATCGAACGTCACCGTGAACTCCATCTGCCCGCCGACGGCGTATGTACCGTTCGCCGGCGCCCCCACGGCGGCCACCGATGGGGCCTGCGTATCGCCAGGACCGGGTACCGTCGTATCGACCAGCACGCCGCCCAGCGATGGCACGTGCCCGGCGAGCGACAGCGCGGCGTCGTTGCCGGCCGTGTCGCGGAGCGTGGTGCCGTTCAGGGACAGACCCGTGATGGCGATGCCATCCGCGTCGCTGTCTCCCGCCTGCACCGTGTAGCGGTACGTCAGCATATTGCCGCCGCTCGACATCAAGGTCGCGTTGCGTGCGGTGCCGCCGATCGTCAGGCCCAGCGTGCTGCCGCCGCCGCTGACACTGAGCGCCTCGTCGAAGGCAATAGTGAAATCGAGGTGTGCGCCGACCCCGTAATTGCCGCCCGGCGGCGCCGTGACGACCGTCACCGACGGCGCCTGCGTGTCGACCAGGATGCCCGCGGTCGACGGCAGGTGCCCGGCCAGCGACAGCACGGCATCGTTGCCCGCCGCATCGCGGATTGTTGTGCCGTTCAGGGACAGGCCGGTGATGGCGATGCCGTCCGCATCGTTGTCGCCCGCCTGCACCGTGTACAGGTACGTCAGCGTATTGCCGCTGCTGGACACCAGCGTTGCGCTGCGCGCAGTGCCGCCTACCGTCAAGCCCAGCGTGCTGCCGCCGCCGCTGACATTGACAGCCTCGTCGAAGGCGACGGTAAAGCCCAGCGTCTCGCCGGCACGGTATGTGTCGGCCGCGGGAGCGATGACGCTTGCCACCGATGGGGCCTGCGTATCGCCAGGACCGGGTACCGTCGTATCGACCAGCACGCCGCCCAGCGATGGCACGTGCCCGGCGAGCGACAGCGCGGCATCGTTGCCGGCCGCGTCGCGGAGCGTGCTGCCGTTCAGGGACAGACCCGTGATGGCGATGCCATCCGCGTCGCTGTCTCCCGGCTGCACCGTGTAGCGGTACGTCAGCATATTGCCGCCGCTCGACATCAAGGTCGCGTTGCGTGCGGTGCCGCCGATCGTCAGGCCCAGCGTGCTACCGCCGCCGCTGACACTGAGCGCCTCGTCGAAGGCAACAGTGAAATCGAGGGACGCACCTACCCCGTACAGGCCGCCCGGCGGCGCCGTGACGATCGCCACCGACGGCGCCTGCGTATCGACCAGGATGCCCGCGGTCGACGGCAGGTGCCCGGCCAGCGACAGTACGGCATCGTTGCCCGCCGCATCGCGGATTGTTGTGCCGTTCAGGGACAGGCCAGTGATGGCGATGCCGTCCGCATCGTTGTCACCCGCTTGCACCGTATAGAGGTAAGTCAGCGTATTGCCGCTGCTGGAGAACAGCGTTGCGCTGCGTGCGGTACCGCCCACCGTCAAGCCCAGCGTGCTGCCGCCGCCGCTGACATTGACAGCCTCGTCGAAGGCGACGGTAAAGCTTAGCGTCTCGCCGGCACGGTACGTGTCGGCAACCGGAGCGATGACGCTTGCCACCGACGGGGCCTGCGTATCGCCAGGACCGGGTACCGTCGTATCGACCAGCACACCCCCAAGCGATGGCACGTGCCCGGCGAGCGACAGCGCGGCATCGTTGCCGACCGCGTCGCGGATCGTGCTGCCGTTCAGGGACAGGCCGGTGATGGCGATGCCGTCCGCGTCGCTGTCGCCTGCCTGCACCGTGTAGCGGTACGTCAGCGTATTGCCGCCGCTCGACATCAAGGTCGCGTTGCGTGCGGTGCCGCCGATCGTCAGGCCCAGCGTGCTGCCGCCGCCGCTGACACTGAGCGCCTCGTTGAAGGCAATAGTGAAATCGAGGGACGCACCTACCCCGTACAGGCCGCCCGGCGGCGCCGTGACGACCGTCACCGACGGCGCCTGCGTGTCGACCAGGATGCCCGCGGTCGACGGCAGGTGTCCGGCCAGCGACAGTGCGGCATCGTTGCCGGCCGCATCGCGGATCGTGGTGCCGTTCAGGGACAGGCCGGTGATGGCGATGCCGTCCGCATCGTTGTCGCCCGCCTGCACCGTGTACAGGTACGTCAGCGTGTTGCCGCTGCTGGCGAACAGCGTTGCGCTGCGTGCGGTACCACCCACCGTCAAGCCCAGCGTGCTGCCGCCGCCACTGACATTGACAGCCTCGTCGAAGGCGACGGTAAAGCCCAGCGTCTCGCCGGCACGGTATGTGTCGGCCGCCGGAGCGATGACGCCTGCCACCGACGGGGCCTGCGTATCGCCAGGACCGGGTACCGTCGTATCGACCAGTACGCCGCCCAGCGACGGCACGTGCCCGGCGAGCGACAGCGCGGCATCGTTGCCGGCCGCGTCGCGGATCGTGGTGCCGTTCAGGGACAGGCCGGTGATGGCGATGCCGTCCGCATCGCTGTCGCCTGCCTGCACCGTGTAGCGGTACGTCAGCATATTGCCGCCGCTCGACATCAAGGTCGCGTTGCGTGCGGTGCCGCCGATCGTCAGGCCCAGCGTGCTGCCGCCGCCGCTGACATTGACAGCCTCGTCGAAGGCAACAGTGAAATCGAGGGACGCACCTACCCCGTACAGGCCGCCCGGCGGCGCCGTGACGACCGTCACCGACGGCGCCTGCGTGTCGACCAGGATGCCCGCGGTCGACGGCAGGTGCCCGGCCAGCGACAGCACGGCATCGTTGCCCGCCGCATCGCGGATTGTTGTGCCGTTCAGGGACAGACCGGTGATGGCGATGCCGTCCGCATCGTTGTCGCCCGCCTGCACCGTATAGAGGTACGTCAGCGTATTGCCGCTGCTGGAGAACAGCGTTGCGCTGCGCGCGGTGCCGCCCACCGTCAAGCCCAGCGTGCTGCCGCCGCCGCTGACGGTGACAGCCTCATCGAAGGCGACGGTAAAGCCCAGCGTCTCGCCGGCACGGTACGTGTCGGCCGCCGGAGCGATGACGCCTGCCACCGATGGGGCCTGCGTATCGACCAGCACGCCCACCAGCGGCGGCACGTGGCCGGCCAGGGCCAGCGTCGCATCGTTACCGGCCGTGTCGCGGATCGTGCTGCCATTCAGGGCGATGCCGGTGACGGCGATGCCGTCGGCGTCGCTGTCACCCGGCTGCACCGTGTAGGCATACGTGAGCGTTGCCGTGCCCGGCGCGGAAACGAGCGTGGCTTCACGCGCGGAGCCGCCGATCACCAGGCCAAGCACGCTGCCGCCGCCCTGCACGACGACATTCGAATCGAACGTCACCGTGAACACCAGCGTGTCGCCGGCCGCGTACGTGGCGGCGGCGGGCACGCCGATGGCGCTGGCCACGACGGGAGCATCGGCATCGATCCGGATGTTGCCCGTGGCGGGTACCTGGCCCGTCAGCGTGAGGGTCGCGTCGTTGCCGGCCGCATCGCGGATCGTGCTCGTGCCCACTGCCAGCGCACCGACAGCAATGCCGTCCGCATCGTTGTCGCCGGCCTGCACCGTGTAGCGGTAAGTTACCGTGTTGCCGCTGCTGGACAGGAATGTCGCGCTGCGGGCCGTCCCGCCTATGGTCAGGGCCAGCGTGTTATCGGTGCCGGTAACGGTGACCGCCTCATCGAACGCCACGGTGAAATCGAGGTGCGTGCCGGCGGCATGCGTGCCATTCGAAGGTACCGTCACGCTGGCCACAGCTGGCGCCTGGGTATCCACTGTGATGCCGGCTGTCGATGGCACGGTCCCGGCCAGCGAAAGCGTGGCGTCGTTGCCGGCCGCATCGCGGATCGTGCTCGTGCCCAAGGCCAGCGCGCCGACATCGATACCGTCCGCATCGTTATCGCCGGCCTGCACCGTATAGCGGTAAGTCACCGTATTGCCGCTGCTGGACAGGAATGTCGCGCTGCGGGCCGTTCCGCCGATGGTCAGGGACAGCGTGTTATCGGTGCCGGTAACGGTGACCGCCTCATCGAACGCCACGGTGAAATCGAGGTGCGTGCCGGCGGCATGCGTACCGTTCGAAGGTACCGTCACGCCGGCCACAGCTGGCGCCTGGGTATCCACCGTGATGCCGGCTGTCGATGGCACCGTCCCGGCCAGCGACAGCGCGGCGTCGTTGCCGGCGGCATCGCGGATCGTACTCGTGCCCAGTGCCAGCGCACCGACAGCAATGCCGTCCGCATCGTTGTCGCCGGCCTGCACCGTGTAGCGGTAAGTTACCGTGTTGCCGCTGCTGGACAGGAATGTCGCGCTGCGGGCCGTGGCGCCGATGGTCAGGGACAGCGTGTTATCGGTGCCGGTAACGGTGACCGCCTCATCGAACGCCACGGTGAAATCGAGGTGCGTGCCGGCGGCATGCGTACCGTTCGAAGGTACCGTCACGCCGGCCACGGCTGGCGCCTGGGTATCCACCGTGATGCCGGCGGTCGATGGCACGTTCCCGGCCAGCGACAGCGCGGCGTCGTTGTCGGCCGCGTCGCGGATCGTGCTCGTGCCCAGTGCCAGCGCGCCGACAGCGATACCGTCGGCATCGTTGTCGCCTGCCTGCACGGTGTAGCGGTAAGTCACCGTATTGCCGCTGCTGGACAGGAACGTCGCGCTGCGGGCCGTGCCGCCGATAGTCAGGGCCAGCGTGCCGTCGGTACCGGTGACGGTGACTGCTTCGTCGAAGGCCACCGTGAAATCGAGGTGCGTGCCGGCGGCATGCGTGCCATTCGAAGGTACGGTAACGCCGGCCACTGCCGGCGCCTGCGCGTCCACCATGATGCCGGTGGTCGATGGCGCTTTTCCGACCAGCGACAGCGCGGCGTTGTTGCCGGCCGCATCGCGGATCGTGCTCGTGCCCAGGGCCAGCGCGCCGACAGAGATGCCGTCCGCATCGTTGTCGCCCGCCTGCACCGTGTAGCGGTAAGTCACCGTATTGCCGCTGCTGGACAGGAACGTCGCGCTGCGCGCCGTACCGCCGATGGTCAGGGCCAGCGTGCCGTCGGTACCGGTGACCGTGACCGCCTCGTCGAACGCCACTGTGAAATTGAGGTGCGTGCCGGCCGTATGCGTGCCATTCGAAGGTACGGTAACGCCGGTCACTGCGGGCGCCTGCGTATCCACCAGGATGCTGGCGGTCGATGGTACATGCCGGAACAGCGTCAGCGAAGCGTCATTGCCGACCGCGTCCCGGATCGTGCCGGTGCCTGCGGACAGCGCGCTGATGGCAATGCCGTTGGCATCGTTGTCGCCTGCCTGCACGGTATACGTGTACGTGATCGAATTGGCGGTCGCCGAAACAAACGAGCCAAGGCGCACCGTGCCGCCGATGATCATGCTCAGCGAGCTGTCGGTACCCGTGACGGTCAAGTTCTCGTCGAAGGTGACGGTAAAGCTCAGCGTTTCCCCGGCACGATACGTGCCTGGCGCAGGAATGCCGATGTTGCCGGAAACGGAGGGTTCAGTACTGTCGACCAGCACGCCCGCAGTGCTGGCAACTCCTTGCAGCGCAAGCGCGGCATCGTTGCCGGCGGCATCTTTCAGCGTGCCGCCATTGGCCGACAGGGCGCCAATCGTGATGCCGTCGCTGTCTGACTTGCCACCCGTCAGGGTGTGCCGGAAAACCAGCGCCGTGGTGCCGCTGCCGCTCACGTAATTTGCATAGACGGTCTGGCTGCCGATGACCAGCGCGATACGCGGAGTGCCTCCGCCGGTATTGACGGTAACGGCTTCATCGAGCGTGACCGTGAACTGCAGCTGCCCACCCGCCGTATAGGTGCCCGCTACCGGTACCGCGACGGCAACGACCGCGGGTGCGACACTGTCGACCAGCACGCCGGAGGTGCTGTCCACGGCGTGCAGCGTGGGGTCGGCATCGTTGTCGGAGAGATCGCGAATCGTGCCGCCGTGCAGCGCCAGCGCCGTGACCGCAATACCGTCGGTATCTTGCAGGCCATTGACGAGCGTGTAGCGGAACGTCAGCGTGGCGGTGCCGCTGCCGCCGGCGTACTCCGCCCGCACCGCCTGGCCGCCGATGACGAGGCCCAGTGCCGGCACCCCGCCGTTCGTGTCGACCATGACCGTTTCATCGAACGTGACGGTGAAGTCGAGGTGTTCTCCAGCGCCGTAGGTATCCGCTGCCGGCGCGCCGACCGCACTCACAACCGGTGCAGTGGCATCCGGCGGAAGTTCGCCCAGTATCAGTTCGCCGGGGCCGATGGCGCTGAAGTTCGCTGCACCGGTGGCGTCGGCGGAATACGTGGTCACCACCAGCACGTAGGTGTGCCCGGCAACCAGCGCCATGTTCGGCAGTTGCGACAACCAGTTCACCGGATCGCCATTGTCATCCTTGAAGTCGATGTCTTCGTTCGCCGCAATGATATTGACAAGGGGATTCTGCGGATCGAAGGTGGTGTCATACAGCCAGATCTGCGTGTCATGGCGCAGATCCCCCACGCCGGCGTCGGTCCACAGGTCCACGGCGGAGTCCACGGTGAGCGTATAGGCGCCGCTGACGGTCGGCGTGAGGATCTGCGTCGTGTAACTGAAGAGTGCGGTTTGATTGGTCTGGTCGACCGCGAGAATATCGGCCTCATACCAGATCTTGGAATAGCCGATGTCGTTGTCCTGGCCAGGAAAATCGCACGGCAGACGAGGACGGTTATATTGGTGCGTGCCGTCCAGGACGGCTTCGAACAGGGTCGTAACGGTACTCATCGCGATTTCCCAACAGTAATTTTTGGAATTCAAATGATGCCGGTGGGACATATCGCGCCTTTGCCCTGCGTCAAACATCGCCGAGAACGTGCGAAGGCAGTCGCGATGGAACGACAGAAACGAAGCGTTTCTTGCTGTTGGCGCAAAACACCGCCGTAACAGTTGTCGTTCATGCATGGGCGATATAAGGTCTCTTGCGCTTCCCTACAGGGCCTGCATCAGGAACGCCGGGATGACGCAAAAAGTTCCGCAATGAACTTCATATTGCTTTTAGGAACTTTTCATGCTAGTGTGGCGGGCTTGCTCCCGATCCGGCCCCACCCCTGCCCTTCCCAGTAGCACCGAGCAAACGGCCCCCCGCTGCGCCGTGCTTGCGGCTTCGTCACCGACCAGGCCGCCTCCTACAGTCCATTGAAGAATGTTGCGTGCGCCCCGGTGGCGCCGTCCAGCCATGAGGCAGCGATAAGATGAACCCTGTCAGCAGCTCAGCCCGGGAAGCCGTCATCGGCCTGACCTGGTCCACCAATGCGGAAGGCTTGTGCGAATCGACCTGTGAGCGTTGCCCAGGGCTGCTTCCCGATATGGCCGGTTTGTCGCTGCCGGCATGGATTGCATCGCTGGCGATGGAAGGCGGCGCGGCGATGGCGCTGCAGATCGGTGCCGCGCTGCGGCACGGCCGTCCCTTCGACTATCGACTGGAAATCACGTGCCACGATGGCTGGCGGCGCCACGCGCTGCTGACCGGCCTGCCCCGCATGGCGGCAAACGGCCACCATGCCGGCTGGTCGGGAGCGCTCGTGGACATCACCGCGCACCACAGCGAGCTCGCGCACGCGTTACGCAGCGAGGCGGCGCATCGCCTCATCGTCGATAACACCACCGACCTGATCGCCCGCTGCGACCCGGATGGCCGCTATCTCCACATCTCGTCCTCGTACACCCGGATCATGGGATGGACACCTGCGCAGATGATCGGCCAGTCCGTGATCGGCTTCCTGCATCCGGACGACCAGGCGCCGGCGCGCGAAAGGCTGATGCGCACCCTCGCGGGCACCTCGCAGCGCAACGATCCCATGCAGGTTCGCAAACGCACCACGGCGGGCGGCTATGTAGCGCTGGGGACGATCGCCCGGCAGGTACTCGACCCGGACACCGGCGCCTGCCTCGGCGCGGTACTCGTGTCGCGCGACATCGCGCGTGAAACGGAGATGCTGGCACGGCTCGAACGCATGGCCGAACAGAACATGACGCTGCTGGAGAGTATCAACGACGGCTTTTTCTCCGTCAACGGGAACTGGGAAATCACCTATGCCAACAGCCGTGCCGCCGCGTTCGTCGGCGTCGAACGGGATGCCGCGATCGGCCGGGTGGTATGGGAAGTGGCGCCGGGCCTGGAGGAGTCGACTGTCGGCCGCCACCTGCGCAGCGCGATGGCGCACCGCAAGGATGCCAGCTTCGAAGCTTTCTACGAGCCGGTCGGCGTCTGGGTCAGCGAACGGATCTACGCGCACGAAGACGGCCTGTCGGTGTTCTTCCACGATATCTCGGACCGCGTGGAACGCGAGAAGCAGATCCGCGAAAGCGAGCGGCGCTTCCGTGAGACGATCGGCATCACGCCGGCCGGCTACGTGCTGGTGAACGGTGGCGGCATCATCGAAGATGTCAATCCCGCACTGTGCCAGCTGTCCGGGCATGCCCGCGAAGAGCTGGTCGGCAAGGCGGTGGCGTCATTCCTCGCCGATGGCGACGCCAGCGCGGCGTTGAACCTCCGCCAGACCGGCCATCGCGTGCATGCGCTGGAAACGGTACTGCTGCACCGCCAGGGCCACCGCGTGTATGCACTGGTGAACCAGACGATCGAGGTGGACGCCGACGGCCAGCCGCGCTCGCTCACGGCATTCATCACCGATATCACCGAGCGCAAGCACGCCGAAGCCCGGCTCGAGGAAATGGCCACGCGCGACACGCTGACGGGCTTGCCGAACCGGGCATGGATCAACCGGCGCGTGGGCGACATGCTGGGTGGCCCCCACCATGAGACGTACACGACCGTGTTTTTCATCGACCTGAACCGTTTCAAGGAAGTCAACGATTCGCTCGGGCACGCTACCGGCGACCGGCTGCTGCAGCAGGTCGGCGAGCGCCTGCAGTCCTGCATGCGGCCGGGCGACGTGGTGGCCCGGCTCGGCGGCGACGAATTCGTGGTGGCGGCAAGCTGCGCCGGCCGGGATGCCGCCGCCGCCATCGCGCAGCGGCTGCTGGCCACCCTGGCGCTGCCGTTCTACACGGACGGCCTGGAAATGCGCGTGGGCGCCTCGATCGGCATCAGCCTGGCACGACCCGGCGCCATGTCGACCGAGCAGCTGTTCGAGAAAGCCGATACCGCGATGTACAAGGCCAAGGCACAGGGCAATGGCTCGTTCCAGTTCTTCGAGCCGGAAATGTGCGTCGCGGCGAAGCGCCGCCTGCAGCTCGAGGCGGCGCTGCACCGGGCGCTGGACCACGGCCAGTTCGAGGTGCACTACCAGCCGCGCGTCAGCCTCGGCACGATGGGTACGCTCGGCGTGGAAGCGCTGCTGCGCTGGGACCACCCCGAATTCGGCCGGGTCGCACCACTGGAATTCATTCCGCTGGCCGAAGAACGCGGCCATATCGGTACGATCGGCCAGTGGGTGCTGGGGGCGGCATGCCGCGACGTCAAGCGCATCAACGACCGGTTCGGCATGGCCCTGCATGTGTCGGTCAACGTATCGGCGCGGCAGCTGCGCTCGCCCGACCTGGTGGCCCAGGTGCAGCAGGCGCTTGCCGGCTCGGGCCTGCCGGCCGCCGCGCTGGAACTGGAATTGACGGAAAGCGCGCTGATCGAGGATCTCGACCAGTCGGCCGAAGTACTGCGCGGCCTGAAATCGCTGGGCGTGCGGCTGTCGATCGACGATTTCGGCACCGGCTATTCGAGCCTGTCGTACCTGAAGCGCTTCCCGATCGACGTGCTCAAGCTGGACCGCTCGTTCGTGGCCGAAAGCCCGGCCGGCGACGGCTTCGTGCGCGCGGTGATCGGCATGGCGCACGCGCTCAATCTTTCCGTTGTCGCCGAGGGCATCGAAACCACCGGCACGATGGCGGCGCTGCGCGATGCCGCGTGCGACGAGGGGCAGGGTTACCTGTTTGCGCGGCCGATGCCGCTCGAGGAGCTGGAAGCGTTCCTGGCGGACGAGGAAACCCGCTCCGGCAATGCGCTGGAGCAGGAATCGGCGCGCTGACGGCGCGGCCAGTGCGCCGATGCCGCCCCGAGCCAGGGCGATCTCATACCCCTGCCCCGTGCCGCGGCGGTCATCCAGCCGTCGCCGGATGCGTCACTCCGGCACCCCGCACATGCAGTGCGTCAGCGCCATGAACGGCTTCTTCTGCGCCGTCATCTCGTTCAGCCAGTTCAGCTCCTTCGCGACATGGCCCGCCACGCCGGCGGGGATGCCGGCCGGCGCCAGCACCGTTCCCACTTGCCGCGCCACGGCCGCGTCGATCAGCTCGCTGACGGCCTGCGGCGCGCCGAAGAAGTCGAGCAGCTTGTCGAAGCGCGTGGTTTCGCGCTCGATGTAAACGATGCGCGGGTCGGCGCCCAGCTTGGCGCGGCGCGCCGCCGAGCGCACCGCGTCGTTGAAGCTGCCCAGCGTGTCGACCAGGCCGCGCTCCTGCGCCTGGGCGCCGGTCCAGACCCTGCCCTGCGCCACGGCGTCGATCTTTTCCGGGGTACTCTTGCGGGCCTGCGCGGCCTTCGTCGTGAACTCGGCATAGACGTGGTTGATCGACGATTGCAGCAGCTGGCCGAAGCGCGGGTCCATCGGGCGCGTCGGGTTGCCGGCGTCGCCCAGCCACGTGGTCGGCTGGCCGCCGCTGTGGATGCCCAGCTTGTCCATGACCTTGTCGACGGTGGGGAACAGCGCGAACACGCCGATCGAACCGGTGATCGTCGATGCGTCGGCGATCACTTCGTCGGACGACATCGAGATCCAGTAGCCGCCCGACGCCGCCAGGTTGCCCATCGAGACGACGACCGGTTTGCCGGCCGCGCGCGTCAGTTCCAGCTCGCGCCGGATCAGCTCCGAGCCGAATGCGCTGCCGCCGGGCGAATCGACGCGCAGCACGATGGCCTTGATGCTGTCGTCCTCGCGGGCCATGCGGATCAGGTTCGATGTCGACAGGCCGCCGATCGAGCCCGGCGCGGCGATGCCGTCGCCGATCTCGCCGACCGCCATCACCACGCCGATCGCGTCGCCGCTCAGCTGCGGCGCCAGGCGCGCCAGGTATTCGTCGAAGCCGACCTGGCGGAACGACTTGTTCTGCGGATCGGGGGCGCCATAGCCGAGCACCAACGCGCGAATCTCGTCGCGCGTCTTCAGGCCGTCGACCAGTTTCACGCTTTGCGCCATCTTCGCCAGGTTGCCGCCGCTCTGCTCCAGCAGCGCCGGCAGGTTCTCGATGCCGCGCGCGATCGTACCGGCCGGCAGCTTGCGGGCCGTTTCCACGTCCTGCAGGTAGCGGTTCCACAGGTCGTTGTTCAGGTAGGCTTCCGCTTCCATCGCGGCCGGCGACGGGCCATTCGCCACCAGCGGCTCGGCGGCACTCTTGAAGTTACCCACTTTCAGCAGGTTCACCGTGACACCCAGCTTGTCGAGGGCATCGCGGTAATAGGTGCGGTATTTGCCGTAGCCGTCCAGGATCAGGGTACCCATCGGGTGCAGGTAGACCTCGCTGGCATGGGCGGCGATCTGGTACTGGCTCTGGTTGTAGTTCGAACCCCAGGCCACCACCTTCTTGCCGCCGGCGCGGAAGCGGTCGATGGCCGCCGCGATCTCGCGCTGCATCGCCGGGCCGCCGCCTTCCATCTCGTCCACCAGCAGCAAGGCGCCGCCGATGTTCGGATCGCGCGCCGCATTGTCCAGCACGCGCAGCACGTCGCGCAGCTGGATGTAGCGGCGCACGTTGTCGTCGCCGAGATTGGCCAGCGCCGCCAGCTTGGCGCCGCCCGGCGCCTGCTCGACCAGCTGGCCATTCAAATTCAGCACCAGCATCGTCTTCTCGCCCAGCGGCTTGGCGCCGCCGCCGAACAGCGCGTACAGCAGCGCGATGACGATGACCAGGAAAATCAGGTTCATCACGGTGCGGCGGCTGGCATCGATGAAGCGCCACACGCGGCCAAGGCCGCCACGGACATACGAAAACACGGATCGGGACACAGGCAACTCCGGGGCAATGTTGATAAGGTGACTCTCGCTATGTGAACTGTATCAGTTTGCGCGGGCCGGCGCGCCACGCCTTCCGGGTGAGGAAACCAGCCACAGCCCGGCAAACACGAACAGGCCGTTCACGAGCAGCAGTTCGAGCCCCAGCCGGTAGGTGCCGAAGAACAGGTGCTGCCAGTGCTCCAGCAGCGCGCACAGCAGCGGCCCGGCGACGACGACGGCCGGCACCAGCCGGTCGCGCACGGCGCGGCGCGTCAGCAGGCCGAAGCCGAACAGGCCCAGCAGCGGACCATACGTGTAGCCGGCCAGTTTCAGGATCACGCCGATCATGCTGGCGCTGTCGATCCACTTGAAGACCATCACCAGCAGCAGGAACAATGCACAGAAGCCCAGGTGCACGCGGTGGCGCCAGCGCATGGCGGTCCGTTCGTCCAGCGCATCGGCTCCCTTTCCGCGCTGAACGCCCAGCAGGTCGATGCAGAACGACGACGTCAGCGCGGTGATCGCGCCGTCGGCGCTGGGGAACAGCGCCGACACCAGGGCGATGAAGAAGACCAGCTGCATCGCCGCCGGCAGGTGCCCCATCACGATGGCGGGAAACAGCTTGTCGCCGCTGGCGGTCACGCCCGCCTGCGGTGCGTACAGGTGCAGCAGGCCGCCCAGGAACAGGAACAGGCCCAGCACGATGACGAGGATGAACGTGAGCAGCAGCATGTTCTTCTGCGCTCCCTGCAGGGTGCGTACCGAGATATTCTTCTGCATCATTTCCTGGTCCATTCCCGTCATGGCGATCGTGATGAAGGCGCCGGCCACGACCTGCTTCCACAGGTAGCCGGGACTGTCGACATTGAAGTCGAACACGCGCGCCAGGCCGGCCGCCTGCATCCGCGCCAGGCTGTCGGCCACGGACAGGTCCATCGCATGCAGCAGGAACCACACGCTGGCGCCCAGGCCGGCCAGCATGCCGGCGGTCTGCAGCGTATCGGTCCAGACGATCGTCTTCACGCCGCCCTCGTACGTATAGAGCAGGATCATCAGCAGGATCACCAGGTTGGTGGCCCAGAACGGCACGCCGAGCCGGTCCAGGATCGTCGCCTGCAGGATATTGACGACCAGGTACAGCCGCGCGGTGGCACCCAGCGTGCGCGACACGATGAAGAACGCGGCGCCGCTCTGGCAGGCGCGCCGGCCCAGCCGCGTGTCGAGATAGTGGTAGATCGATGTCAGTTTCAGCCGGTAATACAGCGGCAGCAGCACGAAGGTCACGACCAGGTAGCCGATCACGTAGCCCGCGGTGATCTGCAGGTAGCCGAAGCCGTCGCGCCCGACGGCGCCGGGGACGCTGACGAACGTGACGCCGGACAGCGTGGTGCCGACCATGCCGAACGCGACCAGCACCCAGCTGGAGCTCTTGTTGCCGATGAAGAAGCTGGCGTTGTCGGCGTTGCGCGAGGTGGCCCACGCCACCGCCAGCAGCAGGCCGAAATACGCGAAGATGACGAAAAACAGGAAAGCGGGGGACATGCTGGAACCATCTGAAGTGTGAATCGGCAGCAATATACACCGGCTGCCGGGCTACAATCCGTGCAGGAAACGAGGAAACACCCGAGGAAACACCCGAGGAAACGCCATGTACAGTGCCGCAACCAGACAATTCGCGTGCGGGCAGGAAGCGCTGATCCTGCCGCTCGAAGTGCGCGTCCATGCGCAGGCCGACGGCCGCGCCGAGGGCCGCGAGGAATGCATGCGCGACTATGCGCGCGTGCTGTATTCGTCGTCGTTCCGCCGGCTGCAGGGCAAGATGCAGCTGCTCGGCGTGGATGCCAGCAATTTCAACCGCAACCGGCTGACGCACAGCCTGGAAGTGGCGCAGATCGCCCGCTCGATCGCCGCCGACCTGGGACTGGAACGCAGCGTGGTGGCCGAAACGTGCGCGCTGGCGCACGACCTGGGCAACCCGCCGTTCGGCCATTATGGCGAGCGCATCCTCGACGAACTGGGTGCCGGACACGGGGGCTTCGAAGGCAATGCGCAGGCGTTCCGCATCCTGCGCACCCTCGAGAAGAAGCACCATGCGTATGCGGGCCTGAACCTGACCGTCCGCACGCTGGCCGGCATCACCAAGTATTTTTACCGCCGCGCCGACAATCCCCGGAAATTCCTGTATGACGAGGATTTCCATTTCCTGTCCGGCGAGCTGGCGCGGCACGGGCTGGCGATCCGCAAGACCATCGACGCGCAGATCATGGACCTGTCGGACGAAATCGCGTACGCCGCCCACGACCTGGAAGACGCGATGAGCTTCGGCATCATCACGTGGGGAGAAATCCTGCACGAATTCCGCATCAGCCGGGACTTTGCCGACGCCTTCGAGCCGTTTTCCCGCATCGCGCACTGCGCGCACGAGGAAGCGCTGAAAAGCGAGGCGCAGGCCAGCTCCGAGGAATATTCGATCGTGCTGCGCAAGGAAATGACGTCGCAGATCGTGCACGAACTGTGCCGCGATATCGCCGTGGTCGACGGCAAGCATGGCCAGGAACTGGGCTACCGCACGATGGGGCCGCTGGCGCGCGGCCTGAAGACGCTGCTGTGGAAGGCGATCCTGCGCAAGAAGGACGTCCAGTTGTACGAGAAAAAGGGCGAGAAGATCATCCGCGGGCTTTTCGAAGTCCTGACCGACCGCCGCTACAACCGCGACAACGTGCTGCTGCCGCCCGAGCTGCGCTGCCTGACGGACTCGCGCGAACGGCTCGTCCTCGACTACATCGCCGGCATGATGGACGTGAACGCCGCCGCCGAATACGAAAAATACTTCGGCAAGGGCAGCCTGGAGCGCATCTATGGCTAAAGCAACATCTGTTTCAAAAAAACCGGTGACAGACACCGGTTCTTTAGCAACATCTGTTTCAAAAAAACTGGTGCCTGTCACCGGTTTTGTCACCCCTTCAACGGATACGTGGCGGGAGGCGGAGCTGGCGGGCTTCCTGCTGCCCGAGCAACAAACCGACATTCATGAACAGGGCTGGCTGAAGATGCTGGCACCGCGTGCCGCCGGCGGTGCCGAGCTGCCGCTGCCCGAAGTCGTCCGGCTGGAAGAACGGATCGCCGCCACCGACGGCAGCCTGGGATGGGTCGTCACGCTGTGCGCGGGCGCCGGCTGGTTCGCCGGTTTTCTGCCCCCTGCCCTGGCACATGACATCATGGCCACGCCGGGCGTTTGCCTGGCCGGCAGCGGCGCGCCGACCGGCTTCGCCGATGCCGACGGCGACGATTTCGTGCTCAGCGGCAGGTGGGATTACGCCAGCGGTGCGCCGATGGCCACCCACTTCACGCTGAACGCCGTGCTGCGCGCCCGTGGCGAAGTGCTGCGCGACGAACAGGGCAAGCCGCGCATCCGCGCCTTTGTCGTGCCGGCCCGCTACGTGGCGCTGGAAGCTTCATGGCAGGCGATCGGCCTGCGCGCCTCGGCGTCGCACGCCTACCGGCTCGATGGCACGCGGATACCGGCCAGCCACGGCTTCACGATCGACGCCGCCCATGCGACGGCCGACGGCCCGCTGTACCGTTTTCCGTTCATGGCGCTGGCCTACGTGACGCTGGCCGCCAACCTGCTCGGCATGGCGACGCATTTCCTGGCACTTGCCGAACCGCTGATCGCCGCGCGGCGCCAGCATGGCAGCGGCGTGCCGCTGGGCGAAGTACCCTCGGTGGCGGTACGGCTGGCCGCGGCGCGGGAAGCACTGGCAACGCACCGCGCGGCCCTGTACGAAGTCCTCGACCGCGCCTGGGCCGACGTGGTGCGCCACGCCGTGGCGGACGAGGCGGGCCTGCAGCGGGTATCCTTGCAGCTGGTCGACACCTGCCGCCGTACCGTCGATTGCCTGTATCCCTACTGTGGCCTGCAGGCGGCACGCGACGACGTGCCGATCAACCGCGTCTGGCGCGATTTTCATACCGCTACGCAGCATGCGCTGCTGCTGCCGGACTGATGGCGATCAGGCCCGCCGCCGCCGCGCGTGCCCATACAGGGCGAGGCCGCCCAGCAGCAGCATCGCGTACGTGGAGGGCTCCGGCACCGCCGTGAGCATCACCGTATAGTCGCAATTGCCGGCGTAGCAGGCCGAAGTCAGGATGTCGCCGCGTTCGTTGGCGGCGTCCATCCAGAAGGTCCAGCCGGACGCGCCATCGATCAGGTCGCCGACACGGGTAATGGTCCCGCCCTCGACGATGGCGGCCTGCCATTGCTGGTCAAGGCCATAGATCCGGCCGGCCGTATCGATGTACAAGATACGCGCCAGGTCGGAGTAGGACTCGGCGCTGCCATCCCTGATGACCCAGGCATGGCTGGAGAACAAGTCCGCAGAAGTCCCGAATACATGGCCGAGTTCGGAGATGCCGTTTACGCCGCCGAACGTACTTCCAAGTCCGCCAAAGCTCGTCATCGTGCCGTTTTCCCAGATGAATGGCACGGCGTATCCGCCCGCCGCCCACCGCACCATTCCGGTAACTTGCCCGCGGTCGTTAATTCCTACTCCAAACGTGTCGCCACCGGGATCCAGCGCGCCCAGGTCCACCATGCTGCCGTCCGCTTTCATGATGTAGGCGCCCTCCCTGCCTCCATCTGGTTGGATATCGAGATAGTTGACGAGCACGGTGCCGGTATTGTTGACGTCCCAGGCGTGGCTGTAGGTACCTTGCCTTCCACCGATATCCCGGTACACACCATCCTGTAACACAAAGGCGCGGGCGTATCCGGCATCGGGCCTTGTCGTTCCGACGATCGTGTTCGCGTCGTTGATGGCATGCGGCGTGTGTTGCGCCGACGCCGGCATCGGGAGGACGGAAATGCCGCCCCTGCTGAACATCAGTGTCTCGTCCGTGCGGAAATTCTCGCCGACGCCGATCCCGCGATTGTTCATGGCCCAGGCTTGCGTGCCATCGGCGTCGCCGAGCACCGTCAGCGTATAGTTCGGTACAGCAACTGCCGGCAGCGTTGCCAGCGTGAAGTACAGTGAAACAGCCAGTTTGCGCATGATCGGCATCTCCGCTTGAGTGAGATGTAGAACCTATACGGATCGCCAAGGTTGCTGCCTGCAAGTGTCTCCCGTGCACTACAGATCGGCCACGGGCATGCTCAGGCGGGCGCAGCAAACGGCCGCCGTCCGCTGCATACCGCTGATAAGCTGCCAGTGATGCGTTGCAGGGCGCCAGCGCCATGCATGCCAAGGCACTGCAGTCCAACCCGGAGAAGTCAATGAAACAGCACCGCTACCGCATCACGATCGAACACCTGCAGGACCCCGGTGGCAACCCGGTCACGCGCGATCCGCTGGCATTCGAGACCGGCAACCACGACGACATTTTCGCCATCGTCGAACGGATGCGCGGGCGCGGCGACTTCGACGCGCCGACCGCCACGTCGCTGGCCGTCGGGCTGAAGCTGTTTTCCGAAGTGATGCTGGAGAACCGCGACCACCCGCTGTTCGCGGAATTGCAGCCGCACTTCAAGCAGTTCATGAAGCACCTGAAGAAAGGGCCCGCCCAGCCGGGCGAGCCGGCGGCGGACCCCGAAACGCCTTAGTGAACCGCCGCGTGCACCGATCGGCCTGACGCGGCCAGCCGCGGATCCAGCCGGTCCAGCCGGCCGGACAATACCGTCAGGCCATAGGCCACCAGCACCACCAGCGCGCCGATCCAGCCGGTGTGCACGAGGCCGAGCCGATCGACGATGTGGCCGCCGCCCCAGGCGCCGCCGGCAATGCCGAGGTTGAACGCGGCGATATTCAGGCCGGATGCCACGTCCACCGCGCGGGGCGTGTAGTGCTCCGCCTGCTGCACCACATACACCTGCAGGCCGGCCACGTTGCCGAATGCCACCGCTCCCCACAGCAGGACCGTCAGTACTGCCAGCCACGGGTGCGGCGCGGTGAATGTCAGCGCCAGCAGCACGGCGGCCAGGCCCGGGAAGATGATCTTCAGGGCACCGACGGGGCCGCGCCGGTCCGCCAGCTTGCCGCCCCAGATATTGCCGACCGCGACCGACACGCCGTACACCAGCATCACGGCGCCGACGGCGCTCTCGCCGAAGCCGGCCAGCTGTTGCAGGATCGGCGCCAGAAACGTGAACGCGATAAACGAACCGCCGTAGCCGACCGCCGTCATGGCATACACCAGCAGCAGGCGCGGTTGCGCCAGCACCTTTACCTGTGCCAGCAGCGATGCCGGTTTCGTGTGCGGGATCTGCTTCGGCACGAACAGCAGGCTGCCGACGAAGGCGACGACACCCAGCGCCGACACGGCCAGGAAGGTTTCGCGCCAGCCGAAATGCTGGCCGATGAAGGTACCCAGCGGCACGCCGGTCACCAGCGCCACCGTCAGGCCAGTGAACATGATGGCGATCGCGCTGGCCGCCTTTTCCTTCGGCACCAGCGACGTGGCGATGGTGGAGCCGATCGAGAAGAACACGCCGTGCGCCAGGCCCGTGAGGATGCGCGCGGCCACCAGCGATTCATAGCCGGGGGCCTGCCAGGCCAGCAGGTTGCCGGCAGTGAACAGCACCATCAGCGCCAGCAGCAGGATCTTGCGCGGCAGCTTGCCGGTGAGCGCGGTCAGCACGGGTGCGCCGACCGCGACGCCCAGCGCATACAGGCTGACGAGCAGGCCGGCCGAGGGCAGCGTGACATGCAGGTCGGCGGCAATCGTGGGCAGCAGCCCGACGATGACGAATTCGGTGGTACCGATGGCGAAGGCGCTGATGGTGAGCGCCAGCAAGGCAATGGGCATGGATGACTCCTGTAAAGTAGCGGATGCCGTGCAGTATCACGGAAGTCATTCTTTCGAAAAAGACGCGCCCACGCAGAAGTTTTTTGACCTGGGCGCAACAATTCATGTTTCTACTATGAATAGCGAAGCGTTATCCCTGCTGCTCGTCCGCGAAATGCCCTATGGGAAATACCAGGGACGCAAGCTGGCCGACCTGCCCGGCCACTACCTGGGCTGGATGGCGCGCGCGGGTTTCCCGAAGGGCGAACTGGGCGCGCTGCTGGCGCTGATGTACGAACTCGATCACAACAATCTGCGCGGCTTGCTCGACCCGCTGCCCCGGTCGTGACCGGCGCATTTTATGTCTGGAATGCACGTCTCAGCACGGCTAGCATTGTCACATCACGCAACCGCTGTGTTACTTTTCAATGAGGCTTTATCCTACACGCCCCCCTCCTGAGCTCTTATAAAAACGTCCATCCAACGGGCCTAAGATGAGCGCTCCCTTACACGACTTGCACACGAAAGCAGTGTGACAACAGGTCGGGTAACGGATGTGCAATGTTCATCATGACTAAGGAGAGAACCATGGCATCATCGAACCAAGGCAACAACCAGGGCGGCAACAAAGGCAATAACCAGAGCGGCGATACCAGCAACCGCGGCTTTGCTTCCATGGACCCTGAACGCCAGCGCGAAATCGCTTCCGAAGGCGGCCGCGCAGCGCACGCTTCCGGCAATGCGCATGAATTCACCTCGGAAGAGGCACGCAAGGCTGGCAGCATGAGCCACAAGAACGATGGCAACCGCCAGAGCGGCAGCCAGGGCAATCAAGGCTCAAGCGGCGGCGGCAACCAGGGCGGCCAGGGCGGTCAAGGTGGCGGCACCCGGGGCGGCACGCCCGAACAGCATGCGCAAGCCGGTCGCCAGAGCCACAAGAACGACGACAAGCGCTAGTCGCAGCAAGTAGCAGCATCCTGCGCCCAGGCGCGGTTCCCGGCCATTCGGGAACACCGAAAGCCGCTCGCCAGAGCGGCTTTCCCGTTTACAAAGGCGCGTCACCGGCCGCCGGCACACGCCGCCATCCCGGCAGTTTCAGCAGGCCCATCGTCAATGCGCAGCCGGACAGGATCACGCCGCAGCATGCGGCCATCCGCAGCGTGAACGGTTCGCCCAGGAACAGGCCGCCCCACAGCACGCCGAACGCGGGAATCAGGAACAGCGCGCTCATTGCCCGGCTGGCGCCGAGGCGCGCGATCAGGCCGTAGAACAGCACGTACGCAAACGTGGTGCACAGCGCGCACAGCGCCAGCAACGCCGTCCAGGCGTGTGCCGGAGGCAGCGTATTTGGCCAGCTGGCCGCCATCGGCAAGGCCAGCAGCGCGGCGGCCGCCACCTGGCTGCCCGCGGCCACCGCCACGGGCGGAACGTGCGCCATGTGGCGCCTGGTGAAGTTGCCGGTGAAGCCATACAGCATCGTCGCGGCCAGGCACGCGAACGTTGCCGCGAGTGTCTGCCACAGCGGGCCCTGGCCGAATTGCACCTTGTCGACGACCAGCAGCACCACGCCGGCGAAGCCGGTCGCCAGCCCAACCATCCGCTGCACGGTCAATCCTTCGCCGAGCCATATTGCGCCGATCAGCGCCGCGAACAGCGGCGTGGTCGACGACAGGATGGCCGACAACCCGGCCGGAATGGCGAGCGCGGCGAAATTGAACAGCAGGAAAGGCACTGCCACATTGGTCACGCCCACCAGCGCGATGCCTTTCCAGTGCCGCAGCGCGGTGCCTCCCAGGCCGCGCCACAGCAATAGCGGCAGCATCATCAGCGCCGCCAGCAGCGCCCGCGCGCCGGCCATCGCCACCGGGCCGAATGCCGGTGCCGCGATGCGGATGAACAGGTACGACGCGCCCCAGATCGCCGCCACCAGCACCAGTTGACCTGCTTCGGCGCGCTGCATGGCCACGCCCGGCGGTTCAGTAAGTTGCATATTCCCTCGCTCCTGTTGTCGAGGGATCATTCTCGCCGTGCCGCTGGTTCCTTCCAAGAGCCAGCGTTCAGCGATCCGGTAGGGCCAGTGCCAGGCGCCGCCCCGCGCGCACCATGCGTTCGAAGTCGGCGGCGGGGACCGGCTGGCTGAACAGGTAGCCCTGCAGCTGGTCGCAGCCCAGGTCGCGCAGGAACGCCATCTGGTCCATGGTCTCGACGCCTTCGGCCACGATTTCCTGCCGCATCTGCTGCCCCATCGTGACGATGGCGCGCGCGATGGCGCAGTCGTTTTCTTCGTGCGGCAGGCCAACCACGAAGGCGCGATCGATTTTCAGGGTACTGATCGGGAATTTCTTCAGGTAGGCCAGGCTTGAATAGCCGGTGCCGAAGTCATCCAGCGCCAGTGCCAGGCCCATCGCCACGAGCTCGTTCATGATCGCCACGACGGGCTCGGCGCCCCGCACCAGCAGGCTTTCGGTAATCTCCAGCATGATCTGCTCGGGGCGCACCTGGTGGCGTTCCAGTGCGTCGGCCATGCGCTGCGGCAGGCCACGGTCGAACTGCCGCGCCGACAGGTTGACCGCCACGGGCGGCATGGCCAGCCCGGCCTCGCGCCAGCGCCGGATTTGCCCGCATGCTTCCTCGATGACCCAGTTGCCGAGCTCCGTGATCAGGCCGGTTTCTTCCGCGACCGGGATGAAGACGCCAGGCGAAACCAGGCCGCGCACCGGGTGGCGCCAGCGCAGCAGTGCCTCGGCGCCGACGATCCGGCCGCTGCGCAGGCTCACTTTCGGCTGGTAGTACAGCATCAGTTCGCCGTTCGCCAGCGCTTCGCGCAATTCGCTCTCGATGCGCAGGTGCTCCCTGACGCGCTGGTTCATCTCTTCGGAAAAGAACTGCAGCGCCGGTTCCATGCTGGCGCCGGCGCGCATGGCGGCCACGTCGGCGCCGCGCAGCAAGGCGCCTGGCTCCTCCGCATCCTCGGGCCAGACCGCGATGCCCACCTGGGTGCCGACCTGCAGCGCGTGCGTGCCGACAGCGATCGGCGTGGACAGCACGTCGACCAGCTTGCGTGCCACCAGCGCCGCATGCTCGCGCCGGTCGATGCGCGGCAGCGCGACGGCGAACTTGCCGCCACCGAGCCGCGCCAGGATGTCGCCTTCGCGCAGACGCGAGCGCAGCAGCCGGCCGGCTTCGACCAGCACCGCGTTGCCCACATCGTGACCCAGCGTGTCGGCGATCGCCCCCAGCCGCGTGACCTCCACGACCAGCAGCGCGCCCGGCTCGCGGTTGCGCCGCGCTTCCGTCATTGCCTGCCCCAGCAGCTGCATCAGCAGGCCCTGGTTCGGCAGGCCGGTCAACGCGTCGTAGTTGGCCATGCGCTGCATGCGCGCTTCGGCATTCTTGTGCACGCTGATGTCGGTCAACAGCGAGAAGGCGTGGCTGATGCGGCCGGCCGCATCGCGCACGGCGCCGACGACCACCGATTGCGGAAACAGCTCGCCGTTCCGGCGGCGGCCCACGATTTCGCCGCGCCACGGCGCCGCGCCGGCCATCGCGGCCCGTGCCTGCGCGCGAAAGCCCTCCCCATGCACGCCGGAGCACAGCAGGTCGGGGGTCTTGCCTGCCGCGTCGGCCAGCGTGTACCCGGTGATGCGCGTGAACGCACCGTTGACCGAGACGATGCGTTCGCTCGCGTCGGTGATCATGACGCCCTGGTCAGTGTCTTCGACGATGCGGGCGTGCAGGCTGGCTTTCTCGGCAGCCGACAGGCTTTCGTCGACCTGCCCGAGGCGCACATGCATGCCGGTAGCGTTACCCAGGCCATCGGTCATCAGCATGATGGCGAGACGAACCCGGATCGTGTCGCCGGATTTCGTGCGGCGCCGCACCTCGGCGCTTGCCTGGTCCGTTTCCAGGACGAGCTCGGCAATGCTGCCGTCCCCGTCGTCGTCCGTATACAGGAACAGCACGTGGCGGCCGACCGCTTCCCCGGCCGTGTAGCCGAACATGCGCACGGCACCGGCGTTCCAGGCAGTGACGTAACCGGCCAGATCGAGTTCCAGCGCGGCTTCGGCCGCGTCGGCCCAATCGGCCCCATCGGCCCCATCGGCAGCTTCGTCCGCTTCGGGCGGAGGCGGCCGATCGCCCACTGCGGCCGGCGCGCTGGCGTTCCGCAGTTCGCCCAGCGCGCTGTCGAGCCGGTCGAGCGTTGCCGCCAGCGCGATGCCCGCTTGCGAGCGGGCCGCACGGCACAGCGACTGGCAGTGCGCGATCGCCTCGTCAACCATGGCCATGGCCCGCCGCGTCGCCGGCCACGACCAGCATCCATTCGTTGGCCTCGACGACCATGTCGTTGAACCTGGCGGCAGGCAGCTGGGCACGGTCGAGCGCGGCCGCCACCGGGTCGAAATCGCCCCGCTCCGCCGCTTCCACCAGTGCCAGCAACGCCCCCAGCTCGCCCTGGCGGTGGAGCAGCGCACCCTGCACGGCATCGGCGATGGCAAGCGGTGCCAGCACGTCGGCCAGCGGCGCGCCGAACAGCACGCCCAGCAGCGAAAACATGCCGGTCATGAAGGCCAGTTCCTGGTTCAGCCGATCCAGGCCGGTGGCGCGGGCCAGCAGTTCCATCAACCGCGCCCTTACCGAGACTCGCGCGAGCAGCATGGCCGAACGTTCGTCGCCACCGCGCGCCGCGAACAGCATCAGGTTCAGCCAGCGGCGCAGCTGCTGCCTGCCCAGCAGCAGGATGGCCTGGGAAAAACTGGTGACCTTGCGGCCGTTGCCCATGCCCAGCGAATTGACCAGCCGCAGCAGGTGATACGACAGCGTGGCATCGTGGCGCAGCAGTTCCTCGATCTCGTGGGTATCCGCCTCGGCACTGACGCGCTGCACCAGCTGCATTGCCAGCGCGCGCGATGCCGCGCCGTTGCCGACCGGCCGTTCCGGCGGTGCCAGTGCCCAGTCGCCTTCGATCCACAGCACGTGTCCGGGCAAGGATTTGCCGGGCGGCACATCGGCACGCCAGATGCGGGTGGCGGGCAGTGGATGCCAACCGGCCCGGTGCAACGGCAGCGCGAGGCGCTCGGCCAGGCCGGTGCGGTAGTGACAGGGAAATTTCGCCGCCAGCAGGAGCAGCGCTTGCGCGGGCTCGTCCGGCTGGCCCGCGCATGTGGCCAGCAGCAGGCCGGCAGGACTGCCGTGACGGTCGGCAAGCAACTGCAGGAAGATCGTATTCATGGCAACTCTCTCGAAGGGGCGGAAGCCGACCACGAGAAGATACCCTTGAATAATTGGCGTCAGTCAACTGTTACCGCAACACAATGTCGGACAAAATCTTGCCGCATCGCATCTTATTGACGCACCGCAATCATGTCGCCGGCAGATGGCGGCACATGCGGTCGAACAGCTCGCCGGCGCGCATCCGCGCCAGCCACCATTGCAGCGCGGCCCCCGTTTCGCCGGTGCGCCAGGCCAGGTAGAAGGTCTCGTCCGGTTTCGGTTCCTCGACCTCTTTCTCGACCAGCAGGCCGGCGGCGATCGCGGCGCGCGCGCACGGTTCGGGCAGGAAGCCGAAGCCCAGCCCGGCCACCTGGTACTGCACCTTGGAGGCCATGTCGGGGACTGTCAGCGTATCCTGCCCCAGCAGCAGGCCGACCGTGCGGGGAGCCATCTGGCGCGCCGAATCGGCCATCGCGACGGCGCGGTACTGCTGCAGGTGGGTTCGCCCCAGCGTGCCTTCGACGCTGGCCAGCGGATGGGCAGGCGCCACCGCGAATACCCAGCGCAGCGTGCCGATCGGCTCGGAGACGTAGCCGCCGCCGGCCGGACCGTCGCCGGGCGCGCCGATCACCAGGTCGACACGCCGGTCGAGCAGTGCTTCCCAGGTGCCCGACAGTGCCTCGCGCACGATGCGCAGCCGCGTCTGCTGGGCGACGTCATAGAAGGCGCGGATGTCGTCGCCGAATGCCAGGCTGGAAAACATCGAATCGTGGCCGATCGCCAGTTCGGTTTCCCAGCCGGACGCCACGCGCCTGACCCGGTGCTCCAGGTCCTGCGCCGCGCGCAGCAGGTAGCGGCCTTCCTTCAGCAGTTCGCGGCCGGCTTTCGTCAACTCCACTTTCGGGCCGTTGCGCTCGAACACCTGCACCCCGAGATCATCCTCGAGCTTGCCCACCGTGTAGGAAATGGTCGACGGTACACGGTGCAATTCCTTGCCGGCGGCTGAAAACGAGCCGCGGCGGTCGATCGCATCGACGATCTGCAAGGCTTCCAGGCTGAGTCTGAGCATGTTCGATTTTTTCGATAATACAGGGGTAAATTTTCCGTTTTTTTAATCGTTTGCACAGGCCTATACTCTTTTCATCCGAGCAGAGAACACACCAGACGATGTGTTCGAAACGATCGCAAACAACATTCAAGGAGCATATCATGCAAGAAGTCCGTCGCAGTGAAGAACGCGGTGTCGCCAACCACGGCTGGCTCGATTCGCGCCATACCTTCTCGTTCGGTCATTACCACGATCCGCGCCACATGGGCTTTGGCCCGCTGCTGGTGATCAACGAAGACAAGGTGATGCCCGGCCAGGGCTTCGGCACGCACGGCCACCGCGACATGGAAATCATTTCCTACGTGCTGGAAGGGGCGCTGGAACACCAGGACAGCATGGGCAACGGCAGCGTGCTGCGCTATGGCGACGTGCAGCGCATGACGGCTGGCACCGGCGTGCGGCACAGCGAGTTCAACCACTCGAAGACCGAGCGCGTGCACTTCCTGCAGATCTGGATCCAGCCGTCGGAAACCGGCATCGCCCCCGGATACGAGGAAAAGCATTTCTCCCCTGAGAGCAAGCACGGCAAGCTGCGCCTGATCGCTTCGCCGGACCGCCAGGACGGCTCGGTACTGATCCACCAGGATGCGCGCATCTATGCAACCATCCTGAACGAGGGCGACAGCGTCACGCATGCGCTGGACGACGAGCGCACCAGCTATGTGCACGTGATCCGCGGCACGGTGAGCGTCAACGGCACCGCGCTGAAAACCGGCGACGCGGTCAAGATCACCCGCGAGACGCAGGTGAAGCTGGACCACGCCGAGGCCGCCGAGGTACTGGTGTTCGACTTGCCGTACTGATCGATCACCATGGCCGTGCTCGTGTTGGGCGAGCAGTGCTCGCCCTGCCAGGCACGGTGACACGAGCTCAGGCATGGGGACGCGAGCTCGGGCATGGAAACACCTGCCCGGCCGTTGGCCGCTACTGCCGGAAGCGCAATCTTTGCTATGATGAAGGGCTTATGCGTACCCGAATGAAAAGAGCTTAGCCATGTTGCCCGTTGCTGAAATCCCTGTCGATCCCGCCGATCTCGAATACGTCACCTCGTGCGCGCTGCCCACGCCCTGGGCGGAATTCACGCTGCACGCGTTCATCGAGCATTCGACCGGCAAGGAACACCTGGCGATGGTGCTGGGCGATATCGGCGATGGCAAGCCGGTGCTGGCGCGCGTGCACAGCGAGTGCCTGACCGGCGACGTGCTGTTTTCCCAGCGCTGCGATTGCGGCGCCCAGCTCGAAGGCGCGCTGCAGCGCATCGCGGCCGAGGGCCGCGGCGTGCTGCTGTACCTGCGCCAGGAAGGCCGCGGCATCGGCCTGCTGAACAAGATGCGCGCGTACCGGCTGCAGGAAGCGGGCGCCGATACGGTGCAGGCCAACGAGCAGCTCGGCTTCAAGCCGGACCAGCGCAGTTATGAACTGGTGGCACCGATGCTGCACCAGTTCGGCGTGCAGACGCTGCGACTGATGACGAACAACCCCCGCAAGATCGCCGCGATGGAAAAGCTGGGCATGCCGGTTGCCGAGCGCGTGCCGCTGCTGGTCAACCGCAACGTGTTCAACCAGCATTACCTGAATACCAAGGCGCTGAAACTGGGCCACATGATGTCGCCGGTCGTCGCCACCGCTACCAGCGACGGCGAACAGTAAAATCGTCCGGCCGATACGCCACGTATATTGATTCGTCAGTAAAACGTAACCAAGCGTAACGGCCGGGCTGGCGCCGGTCCCGGTCGTGGGTTCCTGAGGTACACTCTTCGTTGTCGAAAAGTAGTTCAGGAACTGCATGAAACCTACCCGGCTTGCCGCAAGCGTTCAATTCGCCATCACCGTGTCCTGGGGTGCCGCCGCAGCGGCCGCCCCCGTTCCGCCATCGGTACCGCCGGCACTGCCCGGCGCGCAGAACCCGCCCGGCGCCGCGCCCGCTCCCCGGCGCATGCCGGCGCCAGGCGCGCAGGCTGACTCCAAACCGCTGCCCACGCCCTCTTCCGCCGCGCAGAAACTGTATGCGGCGGCCAAGGCCGACCTGCTGCAGGTGCGTTCGCTGCTGAAAAGCGGCCGCACGCAATCCTCGGTCGGCTCCGGCTTCCTGGTCGGCACGTCGAACCTGGTGCTGACCAACTACCACGTCGTGTCGCAATTCGCGCTCGATCCGGACACCTATACCGGGGAATGGGTCGATACCTCCGGCCAGCGCGGCAATATCGAATTGCTGGCCGTGGACGTGCTGCACGACCTGGCGGTGGTGCGCGTCAACCGCTACGGCACCGGTTTCTTCAAGGTGCCGGAAGATACGGTGCGGCTGACCCAGGGCCAGTACCTGTATTCGCTCGGCAATCCGCTGGACCTGGGCTTCGCCATCTCGGAAGGCGCGTACAACGGCGTGATCTCGCGCAGCTTCTACGACCAGCTGATGTTCACCGGCCCGATCAATTCCGGCATGAGCGGCGGTCCCAGCGTGACGGCGGATGGCGAGGTGGCCGGGGTCAACGTGGCCAAGCGGCTGGACGGCGAGCTGGTCAGCTTCCTCGTACCGATCCGCTATGCCCAGCGCCTGCTCAAGCAGGTCGGCGAAAAAACCGTCGCACCGAAGGATTTCACGGCCGTCGTCACCCAGCAGCTGCTGGCGCACCAGAAGGCGATGGTCGACCAGCTGCTGGCCGGGCCGCTGACGAAGAAAACCATGGGCCCCTACGAGGTGCCGGTGCGCGAGACGGAGCAGATGCGCTGCTGGGGCAACTCCAGCGCGCAGGTCACGTCGCGCACCGAGAAACCGTTCACCGTCGACACCACCAGCTGCACGATGGAGTCGTCGGTATTCGTCTCCGGTTCGCTGCAGACCGGGGCGATCGGCATCCGCCATCAATACCTGCGCAGTACCGGGCTCGATGCGATCCGCTTCGCCCAGCTGTCGTCGAGCTCGTTCAAGAACGAGTCGTTCGGCAGCTACAAGGACAGCCGCCTGACCGGACCGCAATGCACCGAGCAGTTCGTCACCAACGGCTCGCTGCCGATGCGCGCCGTGCTGTGCGTGCGCGCCTACCGCAAGTTCGCCGGCCTGTACGATTTCTCGCTGCTGACGGCCAGTACCGACGACGGCATGATGAACCTGCAAAGCCGGCTGGACGCGCGTGGCGTGTCCTATGACAACGGCATGCGCACGGCACGCGCCTTCCTCGAAGCGCTGGCGCGCACGGGTGCCAAATGACGGCACCGTATTTCATCGAGATCCTGGCCCGCAACGGCGACGTGCTGTCGAGGCAGCGCTTCGAGTCGCTGCCCGTCACGCTGGGCCGCGGCTACGACAACGATTTCGTGCTCGACGATGCCCATACCGCGCCGCGCCATGCGGTGCTCGAGCAGGACCGTGACGGCGCCCTCGTGCTGCGCGACCTGGGCAGCCGGAACGGCATCGTGCTGCACGGCCGGCGCCAGGACGAAGTGGCGCTGGACGGCACGACCACCGTGCGGCTCGGGCATACGCGGCTGCGCGTGCGCAACGCCGCGTTCCCGGTGGAGCCGGAACTGACCGATACCACGATGCATGCCTGGGAAGGCGGCGCACCGGCAATGGCCGGGCTGGCACTGATCGCGCTGTTCCTCGGCGTGGACGAAGCGCTGACCGATACCGAAGGCTTCCAGGCGATCCGCTACCTGCTGACGATCGCCACCGGCCTGGGCGCCGGGCTGGTGTGGAGCGGCGTGTGGGCGCTGGTGAACCGCCTGTTCGGCAGCCACGCCCGACTGGGGCGGCACCTGTTCATCCTGGGCGCCGGCCTGGTGTCCATCGGCGCGTGGAAGGTGCTGTCCGCGGTCCTGGCGTTTGCCTGGTCCGCCGAGGCGTTTACACGGTACGGCAACCACGTGACGATCCTGATCGTCTGCTGCATGGTGTACTTCCATGTGCGCACCGTGCGCCCGCACATGCCGGCCAGGCGCCTGCAGGTCGCCTGCGGCATCCTGCTGGGGCTGGGCTCCGGGCTGGTCATCATGAGCAACCTGCAGGGCACCGGGCGCCTGTCCGACGAACTGTACATGTCGGTATTGCTGCCGCCGGCCGTGCGCCAGAGCCCGGACCACAGCGTCGACGATTTCATGGGCGCCGCCGGGCGGCTGCGGCTCGAGGCCGATGCCGAGCGCAAGCATGACGTACCGGGCGACGACGGCGAATCGGACGGCGATACTATTGACTGAACGATACAATACCGGGATGACCGCAGAACGTTACGACATCCTCGCCGCCTTGCGCGATGCCACCGCTGCCCGCCATGCCGAACTGGACGGCGGGATGCCGCTTGCCCGGCCGGCGGCGACGCTGGACGACTACCGTGACCACCTCGCGCTGCTGCATCGCTGGCTGCTGCCGATCGAGGCCTGGCAACAGCGTTTCACGGATGGCCCGCAGTGCGCCGCATTGCTGGCGCCGATGCCGCACCTGCCGCTGATCGAGGCCGACCTGGCCCATCCGTCGCTGGAACGCAGCGGCCCCTTATCCGCCACAGCACCTGCCGCGCCGGCCTGGCATGGCCGCGACAGTGCCGCCTATCGCTGGGGCGTGTCATACGTGATCGAAGGCTCGCGGCTGGGCGGCGCGGTACTGTATCGCCGGCTGGCGGAACGGCTGGCGCCGCACCCGCTGCGCTACCTGCACCCCGGCACGCCGCCCGGCCCGCGCTGGCAGCACTTCATCCGCACGCTGCGCGCGCAGGTACACGACGAAGCCGCCATCGCCGAGGCCTGCCGGGGCGCGTGCGACGCGTTCGACAGCCTGATCGCCCTGCGGCGCGCTGCAGAGGCCGCTTCTACCGTGCCGTCACAGGCCGCCGCATGAACGGAAAGCCGGGCACCCAGGTGGTGCCGGTCCCTCCGGTCGGCCTGGACAACTGCGCGGATGAACCGATCCACATCCCAGGCCTGGTGCAACCGCATGGCGCACTGCTGGCTTTCGCGGCCGACGGCACGCTGCGCGCATGGAGCGCCAACGCTGCCGAACTGCTCGGCTTCACGCCCGCCATCGGCATGCCGTATGGCCAGATGGCGCTGGAGGCGGTCGTGGTGGAGCAGTTGCGCGCCTGCCTGGAGGAAGGCGCCGATTCGCCGAGCGGCATCGAAACGCGCGGCAACGGCCATACTTTCGATTGCGTCGTGCACGGCAACGGCACCCATGCGATCGCCGAATTCGAATTGCGCCAGGTGGCCGCCGACGCGCTGGCTGCCTTTGCGCTGAAGGCCCATGCGGCGATCGAGCGGTTGCGCCGCCAGCGCTCGACCGAGGCGCTGTTGCGGCATGCCGTCGAGCAGGTCCGCGAAATCACAGGCTTCGACCGCGTGATGGCCTACCGCTTCCGCCACGACGACAGTGGCGACGTGGTTGCCGAGGCGCGCGCCGAGGCACTGGCGCCGTTCCTCGGCATGCGCTACCCGGCCGGCGACATTCCGGCGCAGGCGCGCCGCCTGTACACCATCAACACGCTGCGCCTGATCGCCGACGTCGGCTACACGCCGGTGCCGGTGCTGGGCGTGGCCGGCGACCCGCCGCTCGACATGAGCCATAGCGTGCTGCGCAGCGTATCGCCGATCCACGTGGAGTACCTGCAGAACATGGGCGTGGGCGCGTCGATGAGCGTGTCGATCGTGATCAATGGCCGGCTGTGGGGCCTGATCGCGTGCCACCACATGGCGCCGCTGCGCGTGCCGTACTCGGTGCGGATGGCGTGCGACGTGATGGCGCAGGTGCTGGCCGCTTCCGTGCAAAGCATCGACTCGCGCGAGCGGGCGGCGCTGGCCGAACAGGCCGCGGTGGCGCGCACGCGCCTGATCGAAACGCTGCTGCACGAGGACGACGTGCTGGCCGCCCTGGAGCACCATGCCGACGAACTGGCGACCAACCTGGCGGCCGATGCGCTGGTCTTCGCGCAGCAGGGCAAGTTGACGGCGCACGGCGTGGACGAGGAACTGGCCGCGGCCATCGTCGCCTCGCTGCCGCCGGACGGCGACGAGATGCTGCACCGCTTCAGTCGCGAGCAGTGGCCGGAATCGTTGCGCGAATGCATCGGCCCCTGGGTCGGCATGCTGGCGCTGCATTTCGACCCGGCGACGGCCGGCTGGCTGCTGGCGCTGCGCAGGGAGCAGATCGAAACGGTGCGCTGGGCGGGCAAGCCAGACAAGCTGGAAAGGACCGGCCCGCTGGGCCACCGCCTGACACCGCGCGGCTCGTTCGACGAATGGGTGGAATCGGTGCACGACAAGGCGGTGCCGTGGGAACCGGGGCGCCTGATGGTGGCCGACCAGCTGCTGGGAGAAATGCACCGTGCCAGCATGGCGCGCCATGCCGAGACGGAAAAGGCGCGCATGCAGTTGCTGGCGATGCTGGGCCACGACCTGCGCGATCCGCTGCAGTCGATCTCGATGGCGGCCTCGGTATTGCAGCATGGCGCCCAGCCGCAGCAACTGGGGCAGCGCATCGAGCGCTCGTCCGGCCGGATGCAGCGACTGATCAGCCAGGTACTGGACATGAGCCGGCTCGACAGCGGCCTGGGACTGGCGATGCGCAAGACCGAGGTCGACCTGTCGAAGATGGTGGAAGACCTGCTCGATGAAATCCGCATGGCGCATCCCGGCACCGTGTATCACGCCGAGCTTGCCCCCGATGTGCTCGGCTGCGCCGACCCGGACCGGATGGCGCAGGTGATCAGCAACCTGCTCAGCAATGCACGCCACCACGGCGCCAATGGCCTGCCGATCCTCGTGTCGCTACGCGAGGAAGACGGCCAGGCGGTGCTGGAAGTGCGCAACGACGGCGCGCCGATCCCTGCCGAACTGGAAGCGCAGCTGTTCAACCCGTTCAAGCGCATGGCGCTGCAGAACCGCGCCAACCGCACCGGCATGGGCCTCGGGCTGTATATCGCCGAGAACGTCGTCAAGGGGCATGGGGGCAGCGTCACCTACCGCTATGAAGCGCCGCACGTGGTGTTCCGCGTTGCCTTCCCGCTGCGCGCCGCCTGAGAATGTTGCTTGAAAATGGGGTCCGCCGGAGCGCCGTACCGCCCCATTTTTTGAGCAACATTTTTATTGGGCTTTCTCCGCTGGTGGATAGGGACCGCCCTTCAGCTCCACCGTGTTGCCCTCCGGGTCCGTGATGTAGATCGACGGGCCCTCCCCTTCGGCGCCATAGCGCGGTTCGGCCGGTTCGCTGGGCACGCCGAACCGGTCCAGGTGCGCGCGGATCGCGGCTTCGTCGAACGGCTCGACGCGGAAACAGAAATGGTCGACATTGCGGCCCTCTTTCCCCGGCGGCGCGCCGCCCATCCGGCCGAGCTTGCCGTGCACGGGCACCAGGTCGACCAGCGCGCTGCCGGCGCGCAGCTGCACGAGGCCGAGCTCGTCCTGCCGCCGCTCGATTGGGCAGCCCAGCACGTCGCCGTAGAAGCGGATCATCCTGTCCAGGTCGATCACGCGCAACACGATGTGGTCGAGTTCACGGATGCATATCATCGGTTCTCCTGTTTGCCCGGCCATGCCGCCATGACGAAATCGATGGTGCGGTACAGCTCGTCCCTGGTCGCGCCGCCGGCGGCCTGCACCGCCATGCCCTGCACGATCGTGGCGACGAAGCTGGCCAGCTGCGCCGCGTCGGCATGGGCCGGCAGGTCGCCCTCGGCAACCGCGCGTTCGAGACGCTGGCGCAGGCGCTGCTCGCGTGCGCTGCGCAGTGCCACCAGCTCGTCGCGCAGCGGGCGCGCCTCGTCGCCGCAGGCCAGCGCACCGCTGGTGCCGAGGCACCCATGCGGGCTGTCGGGGCAGGTTTGCACATCGGCCGAGCCGCGCAGCAGCCGCTCCACCACTTCGCGCGAGGTGGCCGCCTCCAGCGCCGCATCGCAGAAGTCCAGCCGCGTGCTCTGGTAACGCTCGACCGCGCGGCGGAACAGCGCCTCCTTGTTGCCGAATACCGCGTACAGGCTGGGCCGGTTCATGCCCATCGCCGCGGTCAGTTCCGGCAAGGAACTGCCTTCGTAGCCTTTTTCCCAGAACACTTCCATCGCGCGGTCCAGCGCGTCGTCCTCGTCGAACGTGCGCGGGCGCCCCGTGCGGGGGCGGCTCGGCCGGTCCGGCGGGTCCATCGTCTTGTGCGTCATTTCTTTCATACCGATCGGTTAAAAAATTCCTTGACGTGTGGTGCTGCCCCGATAGATTATAACCGGACGGTTAAAAACTCAAGGAATTCATGATGCATGCTCCCGCCACGTCCACTCCCGATCCCCTTCCCGCCGCACCGGACGACGGGCCGCCCGGCCTCGCTGCCTGGCTGGCCGTCCTGTCGGTGGGCATCGGCGCCTTCGCGCTGGTCACCGCCGAGTTCCTGCCGGTCGGCCTGCTGCCGCAGATGGCTGCGGATCTGCATGTCACCGAAGGCCTGGCCGGACTGCTCGTGACCGTTCCCGGCATCGTCGCCGCCATTTCCGCCCTGGCGGTGACCGTCGGTGTGGGGCGGGCCGACCGGCGCCATGTGCTGTGGGGGCTGATGGGCGTGATGGTGATCTCGAACCTGCTGGTAACGTTCGCCACGTCGTTCTGGCCCATCCTGCTGGGCCGTTCCCTGCTGGGTATCGGTGTGGGCGGCTTCTGGTCGATCGGCGTCGCCATCGGACCGCGGCTGGTGCCGCTGCGCTACACCACCCGCGCCACCGCGCTGATCTTCGGCGGGGTCTCGATCGGCACCGTGGCCGGTGTCCCGGCCGGCGCGCTGATCGGCGAACTGTTCGGCTGGCGCACCGCGTTCGGCATCGCCGCCGGCATCGGCGTGCTGGTGCTGGCGATCCAGGTCTTCCTGCTGCCGCCGCTGCCGCCCACCAGGGCCACGAAGGCGCGCGACCTGCCGCTGCTGCTGAAGAATGCCAAGGCCCGGGTCGGCCTGGCGGCCACGGTGCTGATGTTCGTCGGCCAGTTCGCCGCCTACACCTACATCACGCCCTTCCTCGTGCAGGTATCGGCGATGAGCGTGCGCACGGTCAGCGTCCTGCTGCTCGCCTATGGCGCTGCCGGATTCCTCGGCAACATCGTCGGCGGCTGGGCCGCGGAGCGCAGTGCCCGCGGCGCACTGATCGGCACGGGACTGGTCGTCGGCCTGGCAACGGTGGCCTTGCCGCTGTTCGGCCAGAATGCGATTGCCGCGACGGTCCTGGTCATGGTATGGGGACTGGGTTTCGGCGCGATGCCGATCTCCCTGCAGAACTGGATGTTCCGCGCCGCGCCGGACGGCATGGAAACGGGTGGCGCACTGTTCGTCGCTACCGCGCAGGTGGCGCTGGCCTCGGGCGCGGGCGTCGGCGGCCTGGCCGTCGACCACCTGGGCGTGCCGAGCGCGATGCTGGTCGGCGGCGCATTCGCACTGGCCACCGCCGCGGTCGGCTGGCACTTCGGCCGCGAACGCAACCGTACCACGCTGCATGCCGTCCACTGAGGGCCCGCCCCAAAACCGGTGACAGACACCAGTTATTCTGGAATATTCGTTGCAAAAAAACCGGTGACAGACACTAGTTATTCTGGAACATCCGTTGCAAAAAAACGGGTGTCTGTCACCGGTTTTAGAGCCTGCCACCGGTTTTCGGGTGTCAGATGCGGCCGCGCCTGAATTCGGCGAGGAATTTTCTGGCCTGCGCCGGGGTCAGCACGACCACGGCATCGCCATGGTAGACATACAGGAATGGCGCGCCGCCGAGCCGGTCGGTTAGCTTCGCATGGACCAGGAAGCGCGTGCCTACCGGGTAATCGGTGACGAACGCGCGCGAGCATTGCACGCGCAGCAGCGGATGGTAGGCCTGGCCGACCATCGGCCGCACGCGCACGGTGCCCCGGTCGTCGAACGTTTCCACGGCCACCTCGCGGTAGGCGGACAGGTCGCGTGACATTCAGCGCGGCCCCGTCATTCCGGGCGCAGCACCAGCAGCGCGACCGCTTCGGCGTTGATGCCCTCCTCGCGGCCCAGGTAGCCCATCTTTTCGTTGGTCTTCGCCTTGACGTTGACCTGGTCCGGCTCGACGCCCAGGTCGGCAGCGATGTTGGCAACCATCGTGGCGATGTGCGGCGCCATCTTCGGCCGCTGGGCGATGATCGTCGCGTCGACGTTGCCGATGTCGTAGCCCGTCGCTTTCACCCTGTCCGCGGCGGCGCGCAGCAGCACGCGCGAATCGGCGCCCTTGAATTCGATGGCGGTGTCCGGGAAGTGCTTGCCGATGTCGCCCAGCGCGGCGGCGCCGAGGATTGCGTCGGTGACGGCGTGCAGCAGCGCATCGGCATCGGAGTGGCCGTCGAGCCCTTTGACGTGGGGAATGTCGACGCCGCCGAGTATCAGTTTGCGGCCTTCGACGAGACGATGGCTGTCATAGCCCTGGCCGATGCGGAACGGGAGTTTTTTCATTGCGTGGATTCCATCGATAAATACATTTCGGCGATACGGATGTCGGCCGGCAGCGTCACCTTCAGGTTGCGCGGATGGCCCTCGACCAGCCGCGGCGACAGGCCGAGCAGTTCGACGGCGCTGGCGTCGTCGGTGATCGCATCCGGATCGGGCGCTTCCTCGAGCGCACGTCGCAGCAGCGCGCTGGGAAACATCTGCGGCGTCTGGGCCAGCCATAGTCCGTCGCGCGGCGTGGTGGTGACGGTGCCGCCGCGCTTGCTTTTCACCGTGTCGACGACCGGCAGCGCGAGCAGGCCGCCGGCCGGCTCCGCGCCCGCTTCGGCGACCAGCTTTTCGATCAGTTCCGGCGTCAGACCGGGCCGCGCCGCGTCGTGCACCAGCACGCGGTCTTCCGCGCCGATGCGCGATGCCAGCAGCCGCAGCCCGTTGCGGATCGATTCCATCCGCGTGGCGCCGCCGCAGCGCAGCACCGTCACGCCATCCAGGTCGGCCGGCAATACGTCGTCGGCATAGCCATCGTCCGCGCTGACGACGACGTACGTGTGCGCAACCAGTGGCGAACGCAGGAACGCCTCGACCGTATGCCGCAGCATCGGCTTGCCCAGCAGCGGCAGGTATTGTTTCGGATAGCCTGCCGCCATCCGCGCACCCACGCCGGCGGCGGGGATCAATGCAAAATAATTCATGTCTTGTTCAGGTTCAGCGCCCGGCGCGCGTCTTGACGAGGATCTTCTGGATCTCGCCACCGCAGGCCTTCGACAGCCGGGCATATTCGGCCGGTGCATCGATCGCCGCCTGCACCGCCTCCACCTTGGCCATCTCGGCCTTGATGTACGGCAGCCAGCCGGAATCGATCTCGAACGACAGCGCCGTGCGCGCCGTGCCGCGCGGCGCATAGAACGGCTTGCCGCCGAAACGTTTCGCCAGTGCGGCGGCCACGGTCTTCTCCACTTTGGGCAGGTGGTCCATGTAGGCCTGCATATGGCGCATCTCGTGCGCCAGGATTTCCCTGTAGCCGCACGAACCCGCCGGGAACTCGCTGCCCACGTAGATCTTCACCGGTGCGTACGTCAGTTGCACCTTCAGCTGCGGCGCGATGCATTCGTAGCCGCTGGCCGGATCCTGCAGCATCGCGCCCTCGGCGCCAACCTGCACCACCGATTCGGTGCGCGTCAGGCCCAGCACGAATTCATTGCGGCGCGCCACGCCCTTCATGGCGGTCAGCATCTTATACGACAGCTGCGTGTTGATCGTGTAGCCATTCTGCTTTGCCGAGAACACGGAGACGGTCTTCTTGATCGTGTCCTCGCAGCGCACCTGGAAAGCGGTGCGCGCCGGCGCGGCCTGCGCGGCCTGCGCCGCGAACAGCAGGAAGAACAGGACCAGCAACAGGAAGAACGGCAGCGACGGCACCAGCGAAATGCGCGGCATGGTCAGCCCAGCTTCCAGTCCCCGCGGTGCAGCTTGTCGAGCCAGAACGTGCCGATGATCGTCTTCACGTCCGTGATGCGGCCGGTGCGCACCCACTCGAGCAGCTCGTCCAGCGTGGCGGTGAAGCATTCGAGGAATTCGCCCTCGTCCAGCTTCGCTTCGCCTTTCGTCAGGCCGCGCGCCAGGTACAGGTCCAGGTGCTCGTCCGAATAGGCGATGGCGTTGTGGATGGTGGCCACGAACTGCCAGTCGGTGGCGGTGTAGCCCGTCTCTTCTTCCAGCTCGCGCTTCGCGCTGTCGAACGGGTCTTCGCCCTCGTCGATCTTGCCGGCCGGGAACTCGATGAAGACCTGGGAATTCGGATAGCGGAACTGGCGTTCCAGCAGGATGCGGCCATCGTCCAGCACCGGCAGCACGACCACTGCGCCGGGATGGCGGATGTATTCGCGGCTCGTCACGGCCCCGTTGGGCAGCCGGACATGGTCTTTGTGGATCTTGAGGAAACCGCCGTCGTAGGCGATGCCGCCGTCGACCTTCACTTCTTCCAGGTGAGCGTCGTTGCTCATGCAAACTCCCGTGATCGTAAAGGCCACAGTGTAGCAGCGCCGCGCATCCGGCGATGCCTCAGTGGCGCTTCCTCAGGTAGCGGACCACGAAGCCGGGAAAAGCGAGGACGAGGAACATGCAGGCTGTAATCGCGTAGAACTCCCACGTCTGCGGGAAAACGGTACCGATGCGCCCTTCCAGCGCGCGGCCGATGCCGCCGACGACGAAGTACAGCACCGTCAGTTCGAGCAGCCGCACGAGGAAGGGTTTGGCGGGGGGCCGCCCGGCCCCGTCCGCCGAAGAAAAGGCGAATGGAACCAGGGCGAGGAAGCGCTCATTGAAGAACGGCAGGTTGGCCAGCACCAGTGCCAGCAGGATGACCAACCAGGCCGCGGCGCCGATATCCATGGATCAGGACGCCAGCGTCTTGCTCATTGCGTGCATGCACGCGTTGAGCAGCGGGCCGGGGACCACGCCCAGCACCACGACCATCAGGCCATTGATGGCCAGCACGACGTTCTTGTCGCCGGCAACCCGGATCGGTGCCGTGTCGGCCGGCTCGTCGAACCACATCACCTTCACGACGCGCAGGTAGTAGAACGCACCCACCAGCGACGCCATCACGGCGAACACGGTCAGCCACAGGTGGCCGGTCTTCAGCACGGATTGCAGCACGGTCAGCTTGGCCATGAAGCCCATCATCGGCGGCACGCCGGCCAGCGAGAACAGCAGCACGGTCATCAGCAGCGCGTACCAGCCGGAGCGCTTGCCCAGGCCCTTGAAGTCGACCAGCTCTTCGGCCTCGTGTCCGGCACGGGCCAGCACCATGATCAGGCCGAAAGTGGCCAGCGTGGTCAGCACGTAGGTGATCGAGTAGTACATCGCCGCGCTGTAGGCAGCCGTACCGTTGGACTGGTCGGTGCCGACGACACCGGCCATCATGCCCAGCAGCACGAAGCCCATCTGTGCGATCGTCGAGTAAGCCAGCATGCGCTTCAGGTTGGTTTGCGCGATCGCGGTCAGGTTGCCGATGACCAGCGACATCACGGCCAGGATCAGCAGCATCTGCTGCCAGTCGAACGCCAGCGGGATCAGGCCTTCCACCAGCAGGCGCACGACGATGGCGAACGTGGCCAGCTTCGGCGCGCCGCCCAGCAGCAGCGTGACGGCGGTCGGCGAGCCCTGGTACACGTCCGGCACCCACATGTGGAACGGCACGGCGCCCAGCTTGAACGCCAGGCCGGCGACGACGAACACCAGGCCGAACACGAGGATCGTGTCGTTGATGGTGCCGGCGGCGATCTTGGCCGACATCGTGGTCAGGTCCAGCGTGCCGGTGGCACCGTACAGCATCGACATGCCGTACAGCAGGAAGCCGGAAGCCAGCGCGCCCAGCACGAAGTACTTCATCGAGGCTTCGGTGGCGTTGGTGTTGTCACGGCGCAGGGCGACCAGCGCGTACAGCGACAGCGACATCAGTTCCAGGCCCAGGTAGATGGACAGGAAGCTGTTGGCCGAGATCATCACCATCTGGCCCAGCGTGGAGAACAGCGCAAGGCCGTAGAACTCGCCGCCAAGGGCGCCGCCCAGCATGCCGCGGTCGGTCGTGTACTGGCGTGCATACACCAGCGTGACACCCACCGCCAGGTAGGTGAACAGCTTCAGCAGGTTGCCCATCGGATCGGACACGACCATGTTGTTGAATGCATAGGTCGTGGCGCCGGTGGCGAAATCGCCGTACGTGATCACCGCCGCGCCGGCCAGGGCCAGCAGCGACAGCATGTACGTGATGTTCCGTTTCGCGGCAGGCAGGTACACGTCGATCAGCAGGATCGCCGAGGTGGCGATCAGCAGGAAGATCTCCGCGTAGATCGGTGCGAGATTGGTATCGTTCGGATTCATGTAACTAGGGTCCTATCTGCAATCATTGCGCAATCTTGGTCTGCGCGACGTGCTGGAGCAGGTCGGCCACCGAGGTTTGCATCGTATCCGTGAACGGCGCCGGGTACAGGCCCATGTACAGGGTCGCGATCGCCAGCAGGCCCAGCATCAGGAACTCGCGGTTGTTCAGGTCCTTCAGCTCGGCCACGTGGTGGTTCGCCACCTTGCCGAAGATGACGCGCTTGGCCATCCACAGCGAGTAGGCGGCGCCCAGGATCAGCGCGGTCGCGGCCAGGATGCCGGTCACGAAGTTGAACTGCACGGCGCCCAGGATCACCATGAACTCGCCGACGAAGCCCGACGTGGCCGGCAGGCCGCAGTTGGCCATCGAGAACAGGATGAAGAACGCGGCGAACTTCGGCATCTTGTTGACGACGCCGCCGTAGTCGGCGATCTGGCGCGAGTGCGCCTGGTCATACAGCACGCCGATGCACAGGAACATCGCGCCGGACACGAAGCCGTGCGAGATCATCTGCATGATGGCGCCCTGGGTACCCATGTCGTTGAACATGAAGAAGCCCAGCGTGACGAAGCCCATGTGCGCGATCGACGAGTAGGCGACCAGCTTTTTCATGTCCTTCTGGACCAGGGCCACCAGGCCCACGTAGATCACGGCGATCAGCGACAGCACGATGACGACGGGTGCCAGGTCGCGCGAGGCGTCCGGCGTGATCGGCAGCGAAAAGCGCAGGAAACCGTAGGCGCCCAGCTTCAGCATGATCGCGGCCAGCACGGCGGAACCGCCGGTCGGCGCTTCCACGTGCACGTCCGGCAGCCAGGTGTGCACCGGGAACATCGGCACCTTCACGGCGAACGCCATGAAGAAGGCAACGAAGATCGCGACCTGCTCGGTCATCGTGAGCGGCAGCTGGTGCCATTCGAGGATGTTCCACGAACCGGACTTGTTGTACAGGTAGATGATCGCGACCAGCGTCAGCAGCGAGCCGAGGAACGTGTACAGGAAGAACTTGAACGCCGCATACACGCGGTTGGCACCGCCCCACACGCCGATGATGATGTACATCGGGATCAGCGTGGCTTCGAAGAAGAAGTAGAACAGCAGGCCGTCCAGCGCGGTGAACACGCCGATCATCAAACCCGACAGGATCAGGAACGCACCCATGTAATGGGCCACGCGCTCCTGGATCACTTCCCAGGCGGAGATCACGACGATGATCGTGATGAACGCGGTCAGCGGCACGAACCACAGCGACAGGCCGTCGATGCCCAGCGTGTAGAAGATGTTGAAACGCTCGATCCAGGGCGAGCTTTCCAGGAACTGCACGCCGTGCGCGGCATTGTCGAACTGCGTGAACAGCGGGATCGTCGGCAGCAGCGAGACGATCGAGCCGATCAGTGCCAGCACGCGTACCAGTCCGGCGCGCGAATCGCGGCCGATCGCCAGGATGATGACGCCGAACAGGATCGGCAGCCAGATCGACAGGCTGAGGTAAGGAGGAAGATTATTAATCGTTGACTGCATCTTTTATCTCTTTTGCGTGTGGCGTTAGGCGTGCCAGAACGGCAGGAAGTACACCAGGAAGCCCAGGATGCCGATGATCATCACGAACGCGTAGTGGTAGATGTAACCCGTCTGCGCCAGGCGCGTCAGCGACGAGAACCAGCCCACCAGTTTTGCCGAGCCGTTGACGACGAAGCCGTCGATGATGGCACGGTCGCCAACCTGCCACAGGCCGTTGCCCAGCACGCGTGCGCCCTTGGCGAACACGGCCTGGTTGAACGCGTCCATGTAGTACTTGTTGTCGAGCAGCGTGTGCAGGAACTTGAACTTCTCGTAGAACCACGCCGGAACACGCGGATTGATCATGTAGCAGTAGTACGACGCCGCCACGCCGGCCAGGGCCAGCCAGAACGGTGCCGTCTGCAGGCCGTGCAGGGCCATCGCGACGGGACCGTGCCACATTTCGTTCAGCTCGGCCATCGCAGGGTGCTTGGCCGCGTCGACGAAGATCACGTTGTTGAAGAAGTCGCCATGCAGCATCGGGCCGGCGGCCAGGAAGCCGATGATCACCGAAGGGATCGCCAGCGCGGCCAGCGGGAACCAGACGACGAACGGCGACTCGTGCGGCTTCTGGCCCGGCTCGAGGCCATGGTGGCCATGGTCGTCTTCCTCTTCCTCGTGGTGCGCATCCGAATCGTGCAGCGCATGCGGGTCGCCATGGGCCGCCTTGGCCGTCGCATGATCGTCATGCTTGGCATGGTGGTCGTCATGGCCGTGCGCATGGGCTTTACCGAAGTTTTCCGGACCGTGGAACACGCGGAAATACATGCGGAACGAGTAGAACGCCGTGATGAACACGCCGGCCAGCACCGCGAAGTTCGCGAAGCCCGCGCCCGGCAGGTTGGTGGCGTGCACCGCCTCGATGATCGAATCCTTCGAGTAGAAGCCCGAGAAGAACGGCGTGCCGATCAGTGCCAGGGAACCCAGCAGCGACGTGATCCACGTGATCGGCATGTACTTGCGCAGGCCGCCCATGTTGCGGATGTCCTGGTCGTGGTGCATGCCGATGATCACGGAACCCGCGCCGAGGAACAGCAGCGCCTTGAAGAACGCGTGCGTCATCAGGTGGAACACGGCGACCGAGTAGGCCGACGCGCCCAGCGCGACCGTCATGTAGCCCAGCTGCGACAGCGTCGAGTAGGCAACCACGCGCTTGATGTCGTTCTGGATGATGCCCAGGAAGCCCATGAACAGCGCCGTGATCGAGCCGATGATCAGGATGAACGACAGCGCCACGTCCGACAGTTCGAACAGCGGCGACATGCGCGACACCATGAAGATGCCGGCGGTAACCATCGTCGCGGCGTGGATCAGTGCCGAGATCGGGGTCGGGCCTTCCATCGAGTCGGGCAGCCACACGTGCAGCGGGAACTGGGCCGATTTGCCCATGGCGCCGATGAACAGGCAGATGCAGGCCACGGTGATGACCATCCAGTCGGTACCCGGCAGCGTTGCGTTGACCAGCAGGTCCTTCTTGGCGAAGGCTTCCTGGTAATCCATCGTGCCGGTGTAGGCCAGGATCAGGCCGATGCCGAGGATGAAGCCGAAGTCGCCCACGCGGTTCACGAGGAACGCCTTCATGTTGGCGAAGATCGCGGTCGGGCGCTTGTACCAGAAGCCGATCAGCAGGTAGGACACCAGGCCCACGGCTTCCCAGCCGAAGAACAGCTGCAGGAAGTTGTTGGCCATCACCAGCATCAGCATCGAGAAGGTGAACAGCGAGATATACGAGAAGAAGCGGTTGTATCCCTCGTCCTCAGCCATATATCCAATGGTGTAGATGTGCACCATCAGCGACACGAAGGTCACGACGCACATCATCATTGCGGTCAGCGAGTCGACCTGGAAGCCGACTTCGAAATTGATGCCGGCCACCGTCATCCAGCGATACACCGTATCGTTGTAGGTGGCGCCGTCCAGCACTTGCAGGAAGACCTGGAAGGAAATCAGGAACGCGACCAGCACGCCCAGGATCGTGGCGGCCGTGGCCACCTTGCGATTGACCACGTTGCCGAAGAACTTCGTGCCCAGCAGGCCCGCGATCGCGGACCCCGCCAGTGGCGCGAGGGGTACAGCGAGGAGAAGGTTAGGGTTAAGCCCCGTCATGATGAACCTATCTGTTTATTATTCGAGGGTTAAAAACTAGCCTTTGAGGCTGTCCAGGTCTTCGACGTTGATGGTGTCCAGGTTACGGAACATCAGCACGAGGATCGCCAGGCCGATTGCCGCTTCCGCCGCCGCCACCGTGAGGATGAAGAACACGAAGATCTGCCCCGCCGCGTCGCCCAGGAAGTGGGAGAACGCGATGAAGTTGGTGTTCACCGCCAGCAGCATCAGTTCGATTGCCATCAGCAGCACGATGACGTTCTTGCGGTTCAGGAAAATACCGACGATCGCGATCGCGAACAGGATCGCGCCCAGGACCAGGTAATGTGCCAGTGACAGGGTCATGGTGCCTCCTTGGTTGCTACGGTCGACGCCACTTCTTTCTTGACGGCGTCCATCTTGACGATCTTCAGGCGGTCGTTGCGCTTGACGCGCACGGCCTCGCCCGGATCGAAGTACTTGATGTCCTTGCGGCGGCGCAGCGTCAGCGCGACGGCGGCGACGATCGCCAGCAGCAGGATCACGGCGGCCACTTCGAACGCGTAGATGTACTGCGTGTAGATCAGCATGCCCAGCGCCTTCGTGGTACCGATGGTGTTGGCCGCTTCAGGCACCGGCGTTTCCACGCCGAAGCTGCGCCACAGCACGGAAGCCATCTCCAGCACGATGATGCCGCCGACGATCGACGCTACAGGCAGGTAGCTCCAGAAGTTCTTGCGCAACTCGGTCTGGTCGATGTCGACCATCATCACGACGAACAGGAACAGCACCATCACGGCGCCCACGTAGACGAGCACCAGCACGACGGCGAGGAACTCGGCTTTCAGCAGCATCCAGATGCCGGCTGCCTGGAAGAAGGCCAGCACCAGGAACAGTGCCGCCGTCACGGGGTTGCGCGCCGTGATCACGCGTGCCGCGGAAACCACCATGATGGCCGCGAACACGTAGAACAAAACGGTTGTAAAAGTCATGTGTAAGTCCGATTCAGATCAGCGATACGCGGCATCCGCGGCGCGGTTGGCGGCGATGTCCGCCTCGTAGCGGTCGCCGACAGCCAGCAGCATCTCCTTGGTGTAGTACAGGTCGCCCCGCTTTTCACCGTGGTATTCCAGCACGTGCGTCTCGACGATCGAATCGACCGGGCACGACTCTTCGCAGAAACCGCAGAAGATGCACTTGGTCAGGTCGATGTCGTAGCGCGTGGTGCGGCGCGTGCCGTCATCGCGTTCGTCGGATTCGATCGTGATCGCCATGGCCGGGCACACTGCTTCGCACAGCTTGCAGGCGATGCAGCGTTCTTCGCCGTTCGGATAGCGGCGCAGCGCGTGCAGGCCGCGGAAGCGCGGCGACATCGGCGTCTTCTCTTCCGGGTACTGCACCGTGATCTTGCGCGAGAACATGTACTTGCCCGTCAGCGCAAGCCCTTTGATCAGTTCGGTCAGCATCATGCTGCCGATAAAATCTTTTACTCGAGTCATTTTGTGCGCTTCCTTACTTCCAGATGTTCCACGGCGTCTGCATCCAGGTCGCGACGAGCACGAGCCAGAACAGCGTGAGGGGAATGAAGACCTTCCAGCCCAGACGCATGATCTGGTCGTAGCGGTAACGCGGGAAGGTACCACGCACCCAGATGAACAGCGACACGATCAGGAACGTCTTCAGGAACAGCCAGAAGAAGCCGCCGAAACCGCCGCCGAATTCGAGGAACGCGAACGGTGCGGACCAGCCGCCCAGGAACATGATCGATGCCAGTGCGCCGACGAGGATGATGTTGGCGTATTCGGCCAGCATGAACATCGCGTAGGACATGCCGGAGTACTCCACCATGTGGCCGGCGACGATTTCCGATTCACCCTCGACGACGTCGAACGGTGCGCGGTTCGCCTCGGCCAGGCCGGAGGTCAGGTACACGACGAACAGCGGCAGCAGCGGCAGCCAGTTCCACGACATGAAGTTCACGCCCATGTCGGCGAAGCGGCCCACCTGCTGGCTGGTGACGATATCGATGAAGTTCAGCGAGCCGGACACCATCAGGATCACGACCAGCGCGAAGCCCATCGGGATCTCGTACGAGATCATCTGCGCCGATGCACGCATCGCGCCCATGAACGAGTACTTCGAGTTCGACGACCAGCCGGCGATGATGATGCCGTACACCTCCATCGACGTGATCGCCAGCAGCACCAGCAGGCCGGCGTTGACGTTGGCCAGCACGGCTTCCGGGCCGAACGGCACCACCGCCCAGGCAGCCAGCGCCGGCATGATGGTCATCACCGGGCCGATCACGAACAGGCCCTTGGCGGCCTTGGTCGGGATGACGATTTCCTTCAGCAGCATCTTGATGCCGTCGGCCATCGGTTGCAGCAGGCCCATCGGGCCCACGCGGTTCGGGCCGATACGGATCTGGATGAAGCCGATCAGCTTGCGCTCCCACAGCGTGGCGTAGGCCACCATGCCGAGCAGCGGCATCAGCACGCATAGCAGCTTGATCATCGTCCAGACGAACGGCCAGGCCGCGCCCAGCGCGTCGGCGCCGGCGGTATTGATGGTATTGACGAATTCCAGCGCCATTATTTGCCCTCCCCTGCGGCAGTTCCAGCTTTAGCGACCGAGATCGGACCGAACATGCCGCCCAGCGTCGCGGTCGAAGCGTGGGCCGCGGAGACGCGTACCACGTTGGCCGGCAGGCCGGCATCGACACGCGCTTCCAGGATCGCCGAACCGTTACCTTGCAGTACCTGCACCAGGTCGCCCGATTTCACGGCGATCTGTTCGGCCAGCGCGGCCGAGATGACAGCCTTCGGCGCCTGCGCGTCGACGGTGGCCTGCAGCGGCCCCGAACGGCGCACCAGCGCGTCGGCGAAGTAGATCGGCACGTCGGCGATGCGTTCGAGTTTGTCGCCGGCACCGAAGGAAGCGGCTTGCGGCGCCGCGTTCGAGACGTTCGACAGCTTCGACGAAACGTCGGCAACGCCAGCACCCAGCACTTCGTCGCGGATCGCTTCCGAGGTTTCGTAGTCGAAGCCCGGCAAGCCCAGGATGTTGCCCAGTACGCGCAGCACCTTCCAGGCCGGACGTGCGTCGCCCAGCGGTTTCACGGTGCCGTTGAAGCTTTGCGCACGGCCTTCGCAGTTCACGAAGGTACCGGACGTTTCGGCGAACGGCGCGACCGGCAGCAGCACGTCGGCATATTCCGTGCCGTGCTTGAAGGCGGACATGACCACGACCATCTCGGCACTGGTCAGAGCGGCCACGGCTTGCGCCGGGTTGGCGGCGTCGAGTTCCGGTTCGGCGTTCAGCAGCACGTACGCTTTCTTCGGCGTCGCGAATGCGGCTTCGGCCTTCTGCGAGAACGCGCCGGCAATGTAGCCGCCGACGGTGTTCGCCGCTTCGGTCAGGTAGCCGAACTTCGCGCCCGTCGCGTTGGCGATCCACTGCGCGGCGGCCGCGATCGCGGACGCTTGCGGGTGATGCACGGCGGCGTTGCCCAGGAAGACGGCTTTCTGTTCGCCGGACAGCAGGCTGGCGGCAGCGGCCTTGGCGGCGTCACTGAAGTCGCTGGAGAAGCCGGCCGGTGCCGCTTCGCCCTTGGCCGATGCCACGGCGGAGACGATGCCCGACAGCACGGCCAGCCAGTCGGACGGCGCGGCCACGATGTTGTTGGCCACCGTGATCAGGCTGTCGTCGCGGGTGGCGTGGACCAGCGTCAGCTGGCCGCCGTTCTTCACGGCGGCGCGCAGGCGCGATGCCAGCAGCGGGTGATCCTTGCGCAGGAACGAGCCGATGACCAGTGCTCTCTGGAGATTAGAGACTTCAGCGATCGGCATGCCCAGCCACGGCGTGACCTGGCCGTCCAGCGCGAAGTCGGTCTGGCGCAGGCGGAAATCGATGTTGTCCGAACCGATGCCGGAGGCCAGCTTCTTCAGCAGTGCCAGCTCTTCCAGCGTGGAATGGGCGGTCGCGTAAGCGGCGATCGCATCGGCGCCATGTTCGTGACGGATGTTTTTCAAGCCGTGCGCGATATATTCCAGCGCGGTCTGCCAGTCGACTTCCTTCCACTCGCCGCCCTGCTTCAGCATCGGCCGCGTCAGGCGGTCGGCGCTGGTCAGCGCTTCGTACGAGAAGCGGTCCTTGTCGGAAATCCAGCACTCGTTGATCGCTTCGTTTTCCAGCGGCAGCACGCGCTTGACGAAGCCCTGCTTGACCTGGACGATCAGGTTGGCACCCAGGCCGTCGTGTGGCGATACGGACTTGCGGCGCGACAGTTCCCAGGTACGGGCGCTGTAGCGGAACGGCTTCGACGTCAGCGCGCCGACCGGGCACAGGTCGATCATGTTGCCGGACAGCTCGGAGCTGACGGCTTCGCCGACGAAGGTGGTGATCTCGGCGTGTTCGCCGCGGCCCAGCATGCCCAGTTCCATCACGCCGGCCACTTCCTGGCCGAAACGCACGCAACGGGTGCAGTGGATGCAGCGGCTCATCTCCTTCATCGAGACCAGCGGGCCGGCCTCTTTCGGCACGACGACGCGCTTTTCTTCCTCGTAGCGGGAGTTGTTCTTGCCGTAGCCCACGGCCAGATCCTGCAGCTGGCACTCGCCGCCCTGGTCGCAGATCGGGCAGTCCAGCGGGTGGTTAATCAGCAGGAATTCCATCACCGACTTCTGCGCCTGCACGGCCTTCTCGCTGTGCGAGCGCACGATCATGCCCGCCGAGACGGGGGTGGCGCAAGCCGGCAGCGGCTTCGGCGCCTTTTCCACCTCGACGAGGCACATGCGGCAGTTCGCTGCGATCGACAGTTTCTTGTGATAGCAGAAGTGCGGGATGTAGGTTCCCAGTTTGTTGGCAGCGTCCATCACCATTGAACCCGGTGGGACTTCTACCTTTTTGCCGTCAATTTCGATTTCAACCATGATCAACGCTTTAGAAGGCCGACACAGGCACCAGGCAGTGCTTGTGCTCGACGTGATATTCGAATTCTTCGCGGAATTGCTTGATGAACGCGCGCACCGGCATCGCCGCGGCATCGCCCAGGGCGCAGATGGTGCGGCCCTGGATGTTGTCGGCGATCGAGTTCAGCATGTCCAGGTCGGTCTGGCGGCCCTGGCCGTGCTCGATGCGGTGGATCATCCGGTACATCCAGCCGGTGCCTTCGCGGCATGGCGTGCACTGGCCGCACGATTCCTCGTAGTAGAAGTACGACAGGCGTTCCAGCGCCTTGACCATGCAGCGCGTCTCGTCCATCACGATCACGGCGCCGGAACCGAGCATCGAGCCCGCCTTCGCGATCGAGTCGTAGTCCAGGTCGGTCTGCATCATGATCTCGCCGCGCACCACCGGTGCGGACGAACCGCCGGGAATCACGGCCTTGATCTTTTTACCGCCGCGCATGCCACCGGCCAGTTCCATCAGCTTCGCGAACGGCGTGCCCAGTGGAACCTCGTAGTTGCCCGGACGCTCGACGTCGCCGGAGATCGAGAAGATCTTCGTGCCGCCGTTGTTCGGCTTGCCCAGGCCCAGGTAGTTCTCGGCGCCGATGTTCAGGATGAACGGCACGGCCGCGAACGTTTCCGTGTTGTTGATCGTGGTCGGCTTGCCGTACAGGCCGAACGATGCGGGGAACGGCGGCTTGAAGCGCGGCTGGCCCTTCTTGCCTTCCAGCGATTCCAGCAGCGCGGTTTCCTCGCCGCAGATGTAGGCGCCGTAGCCGTGGTGCGCGTGCAGCTGGAAGCTGAACTCGCTGCCCATGATCCGGTCGCCCAGGAAGCCTTCCGCGCGGGCTTCTTCCAGCGCTTCCTCGAAGCGCAGGTAGTCCTGGAAGATCTCGCCGTGGATGTAGTTGTAGCCCACGGTGATGCCCATCGCGTACGCGCCGATGGCCATGCCCTCGATCAGCGAGTGCGGGTTGTAGCGGATGATGTCGCGGTCCTTGAAGGTACCCGGTTCGCCCTCGTCCGTATTGCAGACGAGGTACTTCTGGCCCGGGAACTGGCGCGGCATGAAGCTCCACTTCAGGCCGGTCGGGAAACCCGCGCCGCCGCGGCCGCGCAGGCCGGACGTCTTCAGCTCGGCGATGATCTGCTCGGGCGGGATCTTTTCCTCGAGGATGCGGCGCAGCGCCGAATAGCCGCCACGTTTCACGTAGTCGGCCAGGTGCCAGTTATCGCCGTTCAAATCCTTCAGGATCAGCGGATTGATGTGACGGTCGTGCAGCGAAGTCATTTCTTCAGTTCCTCCACCAGCGCGTCGAGTTTGTCGTTGTTCATGAAGCTGCACATGCGGTGGTTATTCACCAGCAGCACCGGCGCGTCGCCGCAGGCACCCATGCACTCGCCTTCCAGCAAGGTGAACTCGCCGTCGTCGGTGGTGTCGCGGTAGTCGATGCCCAGCTTCTGCTTCAGGTGCTCGCCGGCCTTCACGCCGCCGCTCAATGCGCACGGCAGGTTGGTGCACACGGTGATCTTGTGCTTGCCGATCGGCTTCAGGTTGTACATGTTGTAGAAGGTCGCCACTTCCTGCACGGCGATGGCCGGCATGCCGATGTAGTCGGCGATTTCCTTCATCGTTTCAGGCGACAGCCAGCCCAGTTCGACCTGGGCATGAGCCAGCGAGGCCATCACGGCCGACTGGCGCTGGTCGGCCGGGTATTTGGCCAACTCGCGGTCGATTTTTTTATAGCACTGCTCGGATAACATAATCTTTTCCTGCCTCGTTAGCGGTCGATACTGCCGAACACGATGTCCTGCGTGCCGATGATGGTGACGGCGTCGGCGATCATGTGACCGCGCGCCATTTCGTCCAGGCTCTGCAGGTGGGTGTAGTCCGGCGTACGGATCTTCAGGCGGTACGGCTTGTTGGCACCGTCGGAAACGATGTAGATGCCGAATTCGCCCTTCGGGTGTTCGATGGCCGTGTAGACCTCGCCCGGCGGTACGTGGAAGCCTTCCTGGAACAGCTTGAAGTGGTGGATCAGCGATTCCATGTTGGACTTCATGTCCACGCGCGACGGCGGAGCGACCTTGCGGTTGTCCGTCATGACCGGGCCCGGGTTGTTGCGCAGCCATTCGATGCACTGCTTGATGATGCGGTTCGACTGGCGCAGTTCTTCCACGCGCACCAGGTAGCGGTCGTAGCAGTCGCCGTTGGTGCCGATCGGGATGTCGAAATCCATCAGGTCGTACACTTCGTACGGCTGCTTCTTGCGCAGGTCCCACTGGACGCCCGAGCCGCGCAGCATGGCGCCGGTAAAGCCCATCGCCAGCGCATCTTCCGGCGAGACCACGCCGATGCCCACGGTGCGCTGCTTCCAGATACGGTTATCGGTCAGCAGGGTCTCGTATTCGTCGACATAGCCGGGGAAGCGGGTCGTGAATGCTTCCAGGAAGTCCAGCAGCGAACCCTGGCGGTGTTCGTTCAGGCGGTCGATTTCCTTCTGGCTGCGGATCGACGACGGACGGTGCTTCGGCATCGCGTCCGGCAGGTCGCGGTACACGCCGCCCGGGCGGTAGTAGGCCGCGTGCATGCGCGCGCCGGAGACCGCTTCGTAGCAGTCGAACAGGTCTTCGCGGTCGCGGAAGCAGTACAGGAACGGGCCCATCGCGCCGACGTCCAGCGCGTGCGCGCCCAGCCACATCAGGTGGTTCAGGATGCGGGTGATCTCGTCGAACATCACGCGGATGTACTGCGCGCGCAGCGGTACCTCGATGCCCAGCAGCTTCTCGATGGCCAGCACGTAGCCGTGCTCGTTGCACATCATCGACACGTAGTCGAGGCGGTCCATGTACGGCACCGACTGCAGGTAGGTCTTCTGCTCGGCCAGCTTCTCGGTGGCGCGGTGCAGCAGGCCGATGTGCGGGTCGGCACGCTGGATGACTTCGCCGTCCAGCTCAAGCACCAAACGCAGCACGCCGTGCGCTGCCGGGTGCTGCGGACCAAAGTTCAGGGTGTAATTCTTAATCTCAGCCATTATTTCATCCCGTATTTTTCTTCGCGGATCACGCGCGGCACGTTTTCGCGCGGCTCGATCGTCACAGGCTGGTAGATCACGCGGCCCTGATCGGCGTCGTAGCGCATTTCCACATAGCCGGCGACCGGGAAGTCCTTGCGGAACGGGTGGCCGATGAAACCGTAGTCGGTCAGGATGCGGCGCAGGTCGTTGTGGCCTTCGAACAGGATGCCGTACAGGTCGAACGCTTCGCGCTCGTACCAGTTGGCGGCACGCCAGATGTCGGTGATCGACTGCACCAGGGGCATCTCGTCGTCCGGGCAGAACACGCGCACGCGTACGCGCCAGTTGTGCTTCACGGACAGCAGGTGCGTCACGGCCGCGAAGCGCGGGCCTTCCCACGTGCCTTCGCCGTAAGCGGAATAGTCGATGCCGCACAGGTCGATGAAGGTATCGAAACCAAGTGCGGCATTGTCGCGCAGCGTCTGCATTACTGCGTGGTAGTCGTCGGCCTTGACGACCAGGGTGATTTCACCGAGGGCCACGGATGTCGTGACGCGCTCGCCCAGGGCGCTGGCCAGGGCGCCTTGCAAAGCTTCCAGTTTTGTTGTCATAGTTCTTGCGCGCCCCGTTTAACGTGCGATCGTATTGGTGCGCTTGATCTTGTTTTGCAGCTGCATGATGCCGTACAACAGTGCTTCCGCGGTCGGCGGGCAGCCCGGCACGTAGACGTCGACCGGCACGATGCGATCGCAGCCGCGCACGACGGAGTAGGAGTAGTGATAGTAACCGCCGCCATTGGCGCAGGAACCCATCGAGATGACCCAGCGCGGCTCCGGCATCTGGTCGTACACCTTGCGCAGTGCCGGTGCCATCTTGTTGCACAGCGTGCCGGCCACGATCATCACGTCGGAGTGGCGCGGCGACGGGCGGAACACGACGCCGAAGCGGTCCATGTCGTAACGGGCAGCGCCCACGTGCATCATTTCAACCGCGCAGCACGCCAGGCCGAACGTCATCGGGAACATCGACCCGGTGCGTGCCCAGTTGATCAGCTTGTCGGCCGAGGTGGTGATGAAACCTTCGTTTAATACGCCTTCAATAGCCATGGCTTATTCCCAATCAAGGGCACCTTTCTTCCAGATATACCAAAAACCGACGACGAATTCAGCGATGAACACCATCATCGTCACGTAGCCTTGCCAGCCCAGTTCGCGCATGGAGACGCCCCACGGGAAGAAGAACGCCGTTTCCAGGTCGAACAGGATGAAGAGGATTGCGACGAGGTAGTAACGCACGTCGAATTTCATGCGCGCGTCTTCGAAGGCTTCGAAGCCGCACTCGTAGGGGGAGAGTTTCGCCGCATCCGGGCGATATGGGCCGAGCAGGCGACCCAGGATCTGGGGAGCGACACCAACACCGATGCCCACCAGGATGAATAAAAGAACGGGGAAATAAGTTTCGAGGTTCACGATAGGGTCACAGCTGTTGTTGAACGACCGGTTGGCGAGGCGCCACACCATTGCGATGCGGCTTGAACGCTCGATCCCGATCAAACGCTGAGACGGGGACCGAACGACACATCCTCGTAAAAAAACCAGCTAGAGGCTGTGAGGACAAACTCCTTGGGCCTTTTGCTGGCTTCTCAAATTTCTGGTGCCGACGACGAGACTCGAACTCGTACAGCTTGCGCCACTACCCCCTCAAGATAGCGTGTCTACCAATTTCACCACGTCGGCATTAAGGCCGCTATTCTACTCTTCTTTGCGCCGTTTGTTAATGTCAATTGCGCGATATCAAGGAGAAAAACGGCAAAAACTTCAAAATTACTGGTTTTACTTCGGTGCTGCCGGCGCAGGCGCCGTAGCCGGCGCAGGCGCCGTAGCCGGCGCAGCCGGTGCAACTGGCGCAGTGCCGGCCGCAGGCGGCACGCCTTCGTTCGAGGCAGGCGGCACGCCGGCATCGGCGGCCGGCGCTGCCGGGGCAGCTGCGGGAATCGCCGCCGAACCCTTGACCGGCACGGTCACGTTCTGCAGCAGGCCACCGTCGCTGTTCGCGGTACGCCCATTGGACATCACCGCCAGGGCGAGCGTCGCACCGAAGAAGATCGCGGCCGCCAGTGCCGTCGACTTCGACAGGAAGTTCGACGAGCCGCTGGCCCCAAACAGGCTGCCGGACGAACCGGAACCAAACGCGGCGCCCATGTCGGCGCCCTTACCGTGCTGCATCAGCACCAGGGCGATGATCGCCAGCGCCGATAAAACCTGTACTACCACGACCAGATTGAACAAGGTGTTCATGCTATTCCATTCTCGATTTTAAATGCGCGGGCTTGCCGCCCGCCTACCCCACCCGTTGCCGGGATGTTCCTGCCCCGACGGCCATATTGGCCGACCGGTTATTAATCCATGCCGGCGCGATGATTGCCGGTTCGCCAACCCGGCAATTACCGGGAAGATAATCGGTATTGCCGCTGCCGGACAATATCAGTCCGCCGCCTTTGCAATACCCAGGAAATCCTGCGCCTTCAACGATGCTCCACCGATCAGGCCGCCATCGATGTCCAGCTGCGCCATCAGGTCCTTTGCATTGTCCGGCTTCATGCTGCCGCCATACAGGATCTGCACTTTCGCCGCCGCATCCGCGCTGCGCACTGCCACCTGCTTGCGCAGTGCCGCGTGCACTTCCTGCGCCAGCGCCGGAGTCGCCGTCTTGCCGGTACCGATCGCCCACACCGGCTCGTAAGCCAGAACGATCTTTTCCAGCGCCGGATTTTCCAGCACGTCGAGCACCGCCTGCAGTTGCGCGCATACCACGACGTTGGTGCGTCCGGCCTCGCGCTCTTCCAGCGTTTCGCCGACACAGACCACCGGCGTCAGCCCGGCGTTGAGCGCGGCGTGCGCCTTTTGCGCCACCAGTTCATTGCTTTCGTGGTGGTACGCGCGGCGCTCCGAATGACCCACGATCACGTAGCGGCATCCGAATTCCTGCAGCATCGACGCCGCCATCTCGCCCGTGTAGGCGCCAGCCGCATAGGCCGACACATCCTGGGCGCCCCACGCGACCGGGGTTCCGGACAGCTCCGCCTGGCACTGCGCCAGGTATGGCGCGGGAACGCACACTGCCAGATCGGCTTTGCCGGCGGCATGGCCGTCAACGATCCCGCGTAATAATACAGAATTGCCGGCAAGGCTGCCGTTCATCTTCCAGTTTCCGATGACGAGTTTGCGACGCATGGCTGTCCGAGTTGTTTGAGTTGTAAGGTAACCCGGGATTGTAACGTGCTCGGCAATACAGGGTCAAACCCGCAATCGTCAATCTGCTGAGCAAGCGTGGCGTGTGAATTCAGCGCCCGACCATAGCGCCCGGCCGTGACGGCCCGGTGACGTCGCCGCGGCGCCGCCGCCATGGTGCCGTTACGTCACCTGCAGCATGATCTTGCCGACATGCGTGCTGCTCTCCATCAGCTTGTGCGCCTCCACCGCCTGCTCGAGCGGGAAACTCTCGTAGATCACCGGGCGGATCTTCTTCGATTCCAGCAAGGGCCAGACCTTGTCGCGCAGCTGGCGCGCGATCGCGGCCTTGAAGGCCACCGAACGCGGGCGCAGCGTCGAGCCGGTCACGGTAAGCCGGCGGCGCAGCACCTGGCCCATGTCCAGCGTCCCCTTGGCGCCGCCCAGCAGCGCAATGATGGCGATGCGGCCGTCGTCCGCCAGGCAGTTGATTTCACGCGGCAGGTAGTCGCCGCCGACCATGTCGAGGATGACATCGACGCCGTTGTCGCCGGTCAGCTGCTTGACGCAGGCGGCGAAATCCTCGTGCCGGTAATTGATGCCGCGCTCGGCGCCCAGCTGTTCGCAGGCGCGCGCCTTCTCTTCGCTGCCCGCGGTGGCGAACACGCGGTGCCCCAGCGCGCTGGCCAGCTGGATCGCCGTGACGCCGATGCCCGACGTGCCGCCCTGCACCAGCAGCGATTCGCCGGGACCGAGCCGGGCGCGGTCGAACACATTGCTCCAGACGGTGAAATAGGTTTCCGGCAGCGATGCCGCCTCGATCAGCGACAGGCCGTGCGGCACCGGCAGGCACTGCTCGACGGGCGCGACCGCGTATTCGGCATAGCCGCCGCCCTGCACCAGCGCGCAGACCAGGTCGCCGGGCTTGAACTCGCTGTTGGCGAGATCGCCTTCGACCACTTCGCCGGCCACCTCCAGCCCCGGCAGGTCGGACGCGCCCGGCGGCGGTGCATAGCTGCCGAGGCGCTGGAACACGTCCGGCCGGTTGATGCCGGCCGCGTGCACGCGGATCAGTACTTCGCCCGGGCCGGGCTGTGGCTTGTCGCGATAGCAGAGCCGCAGTACGTCAGGCGGGCCGGCCTTGGTGATCTCGATTGCGCGCATGGTCGTCCTTTCAGGGAAAGGGCGATTTTAGCGCAGCGGCGAAAAGCAATGTTTCCCTAAAAATGGGGACGTACCCCATTTTTCGAGCAATGTTTCCCGGAAAATGGGGTCCGTCCCCATTTTCCAGGCCCAGCCGCAGCCTTGCAAGGCTGCGTCGTTCGGCAGGCGCGAAGCAGTGCTTCGCGAAACCCCTGTCTCACCCACCACCTGTCCGCGACGTGCGCGGCAGTGGTTTGCCGGGCCGCCAGGCGGCGGACAGGGCCTGGCCTTCCTCGACCTGTTCCGGCGTCATCTTCTTCGCGACGGCGGCGCGCTGCTCGGCGGCGTTGGGATTTCCGCCGGCCGCGGCGAGGTTCCACAGCATGTAGGCGATCACGTTATCCTGCGGCATGCCGCCGATGTGGTACCGGTACATCAGTCCCAGCACCTGCTGCGCATCCGCGTGGCCCTGCTCGGCTGCCTTGCGGAACCAGGTGACGGCCTGCCGGTGGTCCTGGATCACGGCATTGCCCGTGTAGTACATGGCGCCGACGACGTATTGCGCGTCGGCCTTGCCCTGCGTGGCGGCGCGCCGGTGCCACATCAGCGCCTGCCGGTAATCCTGCTGCACGCCGCGGCCCATGTAGTACATCAGGCCCAGCAGGTGCTCCGCATCGGCGTTGCCGGCCCGTGCCAGCGGCAGGATCTCCTTGTACGCGAGCCCGTAGTTACGGTTGTTGTACGCGGTCGCGCCTTCGGCAAAGCCGGCGATCGCGCTGCCCTGCAGGGCCAGCGCGATCACGGTGGAGGCGGCGAACGCCTTCATGAAACGTCCTGGTTTTTTCATTGCGAGAATGGGATTCGTTCTTTTACTTGTTTCCGTCTCGTCCGGGCTTGGTGGCGCATGGTGCCCGGTCGCCTTGTTCCCTGCCGCTACTTCCAGCTGACCTTGCCCAGGCCATCGACGCTGACGTTGCGGTTCAGCGGCTTGCCGTACACGGTGACCGATCCGAGCCCGGACAGGTGCAGGTTCGCATTCGTCCGTGCATTCACCGTGGCGTTGCCGAGGCCGGACAGGTCGATGTCCACCGAGTCGGCCTGGAACTGCTGCGCATTCAGGCCGCCCAGTCCACCGAGCGAAGCGCGCAGTTGCCGGCTGCTGCCGCCGAGCGTCACGTAGCCGGCGCCACGCAGGTCGAGTTCGACGTTTTCGCTGTCGGCAACCCACAGGTGCATGCTGCCCATGCCGCACAAGGTCGCGTTCAGGCGCTTGAAGGCGCTGACGATCTTCATGCTGCCCGCGCCATCGAGCGTGATGTCGAGATCGTCGCCGGAAAAACCGGCGACTTCGGTCGAGCCCAGTCCTTCCGACACCAGTTCGCGCAGCTGCGGCAGCACCAGTTCGGCCCGTAGCGCCGCGCGGCTGATCTTCCCGCCGTTGGTGTCGCTGTCGATCTGCAGCGTGTCGCCCGTCTGCACGGCGATCACCTTGTCGATGAAACGCCGGTCGCCGATGATCTGCAGCGACGGCTCGGCACCCTGCATCAGTTTCAGGTTCACTACCCCGTCGAGCTTGACGCGCACCACCCTGGCGTCGATGGTCCTGGTCGCGGTGGCTTCTTCAGCGGCGGCCGCGCCGAGCATCAGCCACAGGGTCGTCATCAGGAGGGCAAAGCTGAGTGGTTTGTGCATGGGGCTTCCTAGGTGTTCTCGGGTTGATTGCTCAGCGGGCGAAGTACGCCGGCCGGACCCGGAAGGCATGACACATCATCGGTGCGGTAATCATCGTTGTGCTCCTTCCGGGTAGGTGGGGTCGATGGTGGCATGTTAACCCGCGCGGGGCACGATGACTTGCCGGGTGCGACGAAATGCAGAATCCGCGGTCCAGACGACAAAATCGTGCGCCAGGCCGTGCAGGCCGCCATGCTTCACGCAACAACCGGGGCGCCATCCATCGGGGCTGGCAGGCGCACGGCACGCCAAGCCACCGCTGTTTAGTAAAGCGGATTAAACAGCAACGGCATTTTGCGAAGTCCTTGATCTTGCTTTTTTAAAAATGAATACTCGTCTCGACAAAAAGGCCGCCCCCCGGCCACTATTCCAAGGAGACGAAATGCGATCCACGAGAACCCTGATGAGCCTGGCCGTGGCCAGCGCCTGCAGCCTGGCCGCGGCAGTGACACCGCTATCCGCGTACGCCCAGGCCGGCGCTGCCGCCGCCGATCCGAACAACATCCCCGCGGCCGAGGCCCCTACGCTGGGCCCGACCAATGGCGGCGACCAGATTCCAGAAGTGAAGGTGACGGCAACGCGCTATTCGACATCGCTGCTGCGCACCCCGCTGGCCGTGTCGGCCTTCAGCCAGGAGCAGCTGACGCGCAAGGGCGCTACCAGCCTGCGCGACCTGGCCAACGAAATCCCCAACGTGGTGATCGAGAGCGGCAGCCTGGATTCGGCCGTGCAGGTAACGATCCGGGGCATCACGTCGACCAATTTCACCGAGACCGGCGACCCCGCCGTGGGCTTCCACGTGGACGGCATGTACTCGCCGCGGCCGCAGGGCGCGCAGGCGCTGATGTTCGACATCGACCAGGTCGAGGTGCTGCGCGGCCCGCAGGGCACGCTGTTCGGCCGCAATTCGACCGGCGGCAGCATCAACGTCATTTCGGCCAAGCCGGATTTCTCGGGCAACTACGGCAAGGCCAACGTCGACATCGGCAACTACCGCAAGAAGCAGGTATCGGCGGTGCAGAACATCGCCGTCAGCGACAAGCTGGCGCTGCGCGGCACGTTCATGATCGTCCAGCGCGACGGCTACGCGAACCAGATGCGCGACATGTCCGAGGCCAACGCACCCGAGTATGGCTGGGTCCCGAACGGCAAGCCGGACGTCGACCAGCGCTTCAACGCCGTGATCGGCAAGGACAAGTTCTACACCAACCAGGACCAGTGGGCAGCGCGCCTGTCGGCGCTGTACAAGGTGAACCAGGACGTGACGCTGAAGGCGGCCTACGAGCACTTCCAGGACAACGGCGCCGGCGGCGCCGACTTCCGCGACTGCGCCGCGACCGCGGGCACCCGCTATGCGTGCGCACCGGGTACCGGCAAGTGGGACCTGCTGATCAACGTGCCCGGTGCCGTCGACATGCAGATCCGCACGCTGCGCACCGGCCTGTCGTGGACGATCAGCCCCGACACCACGTTCGACTACACGTTCCAGGTGGCCGACCAGAAGCGCTCGGAAATCACCGACGACGACCGCGGCATGCAGCACGCCGCGCCGTTCCAGGTCAACGGCATGTATCCGAACACGACGACCGGCAACTGGGGCACCTGGCCGATCAAGGACGTGTTCCACCGCACGCTCGATTCGCGCTATTTCTCCACCGTGCACGAGGCGCAGCTGAAGCAGACGTTCGGGCCGTTGCAGTACGTGGCCGGCCTGTTCTGGATGCACGAGCGGAACAGCATCGACTATGAAATGACGGAGACGATCCAGAAGCCGTTCGGCGACGTCGGATCGGTGCTGTATCACCAGCCGAACCGGCAGGTGGACGCCAAGGCGGCCTTCGCGCAGGCCGACTGGAAGTTCGCGCCCGGCTGGACCGGCACGCTGGGTGCCCGCTACAGCAGCGACAGCAAGGAAGACAAGGGCGGCGAGGTGTATGGCGCCAACTGGATCGGCAGCAGCAATTACTACAATGGCCTGTACAGCCAGGGCACGCCGGGCACGCCGGGCTTCCGCGTCCACGACGGTACCGACCTGACGCCGGCCATGGGCGGCAGCGTGGGCGCGTATCACCTGTACGGCGCGCCGACCTCGAACGATCACAAGGAAACCTGGAAGAAGGTCACCTGGCGCGTGGGCCTGCAGAAGCAGTTCAATCCGAACCAGATGGGGTACGCGTCGGTATCGACCGGCTACAAGGCCGGCGGTTTCGCCGACAAGACCGACAGCTGCAACTACCAGCTGTGCGCGGACGGCCAGCCGGGCGTCGTGACGTTCCTGCCGTATGGCCCCGAAACGGTGACGAACTTCGAGCTGGGCTACAAGGGCAAGTTCCTGGACAACCGGCTGTCGCTGTCGGCCACAGCGTTCTTCATGAAGTACAAGGACATGCAGCTGACCGGCACCTACTTCATCAACCAGATCATCCCGGCCGCCGGCCTGCCCTGCCCGTCCGACCAGCCGAAGTGCGACGTGTATGAAGGCTGGCGCACGATCAACGTCGGCAAGGTGGACATCCCCGGCCTGGAGATCGAATGGGATTACCGGCCATGGCGCGGCGCGCGCTTCGGCGGCGGCTTCGCCTTCATCAACACCGACGTGCACGATTTCCGCGAGTTCTCCGACGACTACCAGTGCGACGTGCGTGTCGAACTGGGCATCGAGCCTTGCCCGACCGCGTACGCCGGCCCGGACAAGGCACTGATCGGCCGGCGGCTGTACAACGTCGACGGCAACCACCTGCCGAACACGCCGAAGTACCAGGTCAACCTGAACTTCTCGCAGGAATTCGCGCTCGCCGGCGGCTACCGCCTCACGCCGTACGTCAAGGTGAACTGGCGCGACAAGGCCTACTTCGACATGCGCAACTCCGAGTTCGCCCACATCGGCCGCTACCAGAAGGCCTACGCGATGGGCGACGTTTCCGCCCGCCTCGACTCGCCGAACGACAAGTGGTACGCGGAGCTGTACGTGCGCAACGTCTCCGACAGCCACGCCGCGAAAAACCGCGACTCCGTCAACGGCGGCTTCATGAAAGCCAACTTCGTCGAGCCTCGCATGTTCGGCGTGCGGCTGGGCGCCGAGTACTGACCGCTCTCTGATGTGCCCTCACAGCCGCGCTCCGCGCGGCTTTTTTTGTTTCCAAAAACTGGGGACAGTCCCCTTTTTTTGGAAATATTTCTTGAAATTGGGGACTGTCCCCGAATTCTGGAAACGATTTTATGTTGGTTCCGTGCGACGATTTGAGTCACCCCAGCAGGGGGAGCGACGACGAATGCCAAAGTGAAGCTTCTTGCATTCAAGGAGACACTCATGCCACGCCGTGCCCGAGTCTTGCTGCCAGGCCATCCTCATCACCTCACCCAACGCTGCCACAACCGGCAGCCCTGCTTCTTTCAGCGTTCGGATTACATCGTTTATCTCGATTTCCTGCGCGAGCATTCATCGCTCTACGGTGGTGCGATTCACGCCTATGTGCTGATGACAAATCACGTTCATCTGCTCGTCACTATGGATGACGTCACAATGCTTGCACCACTGATGAAGGGAGTCGCCCAGAACTACGCGCAATACATCAACCGGCGTCTCAAGCGCACCGGTAGCTTGTGGGAAGACCGTTTTCACTCGTCTCCCATCATCGACGACGCGTACTTGTTGACCTGTCTACGCTACGTCGAACTGAATCCCGTTCGCGCAACGATCGTCGACTCGCCAGCCCGATACCGATGGTCGAGCTATGCCGGCAATGCCGGCCTGGCGGCCGATAACCTGCTAACGCCGCATACCACTTATCTTGGCCTGGGCAGCGATCCGGCACCGCGCTTCGCGAGCTACCGGAACCTGTTCTCGGAACCACTTAATCCCGTGCATCTTCAAGCCATCCGAAGCGCAGCTGCCGGCAATCGCCGCATCGATCCCGCCTGACGAATCCGGCTCAACCGCGAGAATTAATTCGGCGGAAAATATTTCCGGAAATCGGGGACTGTCCCCGATTTTTGGAAATATTTCCAAAAAAAAGGGACTGTCCCCGGTGTTGTTTTGCTACCAGCTCATCAGTTGCCGCAGTGCCGGAGCCAGGTCGTCGGCCATCTGGCGGTGCTGGTCGCGAGTGGGGTGGGCGTCCTGGGCGTCGCCGGGGTAGTGGCGGGAGGGGATGTGGTGCACGCGCGGGCTGCCGGTGCGGGCGATGGTGTCGGCGATGTACGCGGTCAGCGCGGCCTTCTTGTCGCCGTTCAGGATGGCGCCTTCGGTCAGCACGATCCGGGCCTGGGGATGGTCGCGCAGCAGCGTGCCGACGAAGGCGGCGTAGGCTTCGACGTACTGCGCGCGGTCGGGGATGCCCTGGTTGAAGTCGTTGGTACCGATCGCGCTGACGATCAGGTCCGGCGCGTACAGCCGCTGGTTCCAGGGCTCGGGCGCGTCGGGCGAGGCGATGGCCAGCCCGTAGAAACGGTCCAGGTTGAATTCATCGGTGCGGCCGTTCCAGCTGCGCACCAGGCCGCGGCCGCCGTGGCAGACCAGCTGCACCTGCGCGTCCAGTGCGGCGCCAGCGAGCATGCCGTACGACAGCCGCGGGTTCCACCATACGGGCTGCTTCGTCCCCGGCGGTGTGCGTTCGAGCGCTTCGCCACAGGTAACGGAATCGCCCAGGAACAGCACGCGGCGCGACGGCAGCGCAGGGGGCGCGAGCACGCGGCCATCGGTCGCGTAGCCGTGCAGCGTGACGATGCCGTGCCAAGTTTCGGACCGGTGCAGCACCTGCACGGTGTGCGGCCCGGCCGCAAGCGTTTCGGCCAAACGGTAGGTCGAGCGCTTCGGAGACAGGTGAACGGTCCGCGCGTAGGCGCCATCGACGATCACGTCCAGGTAGCTCCTGTCGCCCGTCGTCGACGCGTCGAGCACCAGCTCGCGCCCTTCGAAGCGAAGAAACGACGACACGCCCGGATAGGCAAAGCGTACGGCGCCATCCGGCCCGTCGGCCATCCGCCCCATGCGCGCCACGCTGTCACCACCGGCCAGCACCGCCTCGGCGGCATGGGTACCGCCAGCCTGGAAGCACAAGGCGGCCAGGCTGGCGCCGGCGGCAAGCCATCGCGGGCAGGACATCAGCGGGCCGGTTTTTCGCGCATCAGCTTCTCGATGTCCGGAGCCATCGCGTCAGCCCAGGTCACGTAGGCCTTTGGCGTCAGGTGCAGGAAATCCGGCATGGTCTCCGCCGCGATATCGCCGTTCGCTTCCAGGAAGCGCGCACCGTAATCGCGGAAGAACACGTGCCGGCCATCGTCCAGCGTGGCGATCGCGGTGTTCACGGCCTTGGCCTTGGCGCGCCGCTCGTCCTGCGCCTGCTGCCCGTTCGGCAGGATGCCGTTGAGGAGGATCCTGGCATCCGGGTACAGCGTGCGCAGTTGGGCGACGACGGCCTTCACGCCGCCAATCACCTGCTCGGGCTGTTCGTTGCACAGCCCGAAGTTGTTTACGCCGATCAGCAGCACCACGACCTTCGGCCGCAGCTTGTCCATGCCGTCGTTCTTCAGGCGCCACAGCACGTTGCCGGTATGGTCGCCGCCGATGCCGAAGTTCGCCGCGCGGTACTTGCCGAAACGGCTGTCCCACGTATTCTTGTCCCACATCTCGGTGATCGAATCGCCGAGGAACAGCACGTCGACATCGCCCTGCGCGGCACGCGCCTTCAGGCCGTCGTTCATCTCGTGCCAGCGCGCGATCGACATCCACGGGTATTCCACGGTGCGCGGTTCGACGTTCAGCGCGCACGAGCGTCCTTCGGCCGACGCCGCCCCCGCAAACCCCAGCGCGGCCAGTGCCGCCAGCATTGCCAGTACATTCGCCTTCTTGTTCATGCCATCTCCGTTCTTGATCGAGTGCCGGAATGATACCCGCTCAGGGGCATCCAGGCGCAGCACCATCGCGCTGCGCGGCGCCCGCCCGTCGTCCAGCGCCAGCCGTCATCCACTTCCCATCGGCCGCGCCGCAACGACGAGCTTCCTCATTTGCGCTCGAGCGCGTGCAGCCGGTCGGCGTAGCCGCGGATCAGCGCGATGGTCGACTTGTCGGTGTCGAACACCGAGTACAGGCCCTGCTCTTCCTGCGGCGGATCGCCCATCAGGTCGTTGCCTTCCTTCCACCAGTAGTCGGCATTGGCGGCGCGGCCGGCGCCGCCCCAGGCCCAGAAGTTGAAGCCGGCGATCGGATCGCCCTTCTCGGCACGGTCGACGACAACGTCGAACACCACCTTGTAGAAGCGGTCGCGCACCGTGGTCGGCGACTTGATGTCGAACGAGGCACCGTCGCGGTCCATGCCGAATTCCTCCAGCACGATCGGCTTGCCGATCTTCTTCGCGTAGTCGATGTGCACGTTCAGGTAATGGCTGCTTTTCTCCAGCGCACCGCTCCACGTGGCGTCGACCCGCTTCGAATCGATCCAGCCCCAGTTCTTCGGCCACAGGTGGTAGGTCAGGTAGTCGACATCCTTCGACGCATGCGCCTTCTCGAACAGTTCGGCATCCTGCGCCGAACCGGCCAGGCCTTCGCTGCCGGTGCTGACCAGGTGGTTCCTGTCGAGGCTGCGGATGTACGCGGCCGTGTCGGCGATCCATTTCACGTAGATCGCCTTTTCTTCCGGCGTGGACGACGCGTTGCCAGGGCGCGGCTCGTTGGCCAGCTGCCACGACATGATCACCGGATCGCCGGCATACGGCTTGCCCGTCACCGTGTTCTTGCGCCCGATGAAAGTGCGGATCACGTTGCGGTACTCGGCCTGCGCCTTGTCGTTTGCATAGAAGCGTGCCGTCTCGCGCATGTAGGTCTCGTAGTCCTTCGTCACGTTCGGGTCGAGCGCCGGCGTGCCGGCAAACCAGTTCAGGTACTGCGTCATGCCGCCCGACCATTGCCAGAAATTGTTCAGGTAGATCACCGCCGTCATGTCGCGCTTGGCCATCTCGGCCAGCAGGAAGTCCATGCCGGCGAGCAGGCGTTCGTCGTACTTGCCCGGCGCGCTGGTGGTTGCCGGGCGCACGGCACTCTTCATGTCGGTCTTTTCGGAAACGGCCAGCACGCGCAGGTTGTTGATGCCCATGCCTTTCAGCGTGTCGAGTTCCTTCAGCAGCCGTGGACGGTCGTTGGCGCCCAGGTAGGCGCCATACCAGAAGTTGGCGCCGGCGATGTAGTACGGGTGGCCGTTCCGGGTGAACTGCGTCTTCTTCACCGCCACGAATTCCGGCGCAGCGGCCGATGCCGCGGGTACCACGCCCATCATCAGCAGCGAGGCTGCCAGTGCGATCATCTTTTTCATCGTCATCCTTTCGTTTTCTTCGTCATGGGACGGCCTGCCACGTCCAGCACCTGCGCAGGCAGTTGAATCGTTACGGTTTGTGCGGCGTCATCGAGCGCATGGCGCGCCAGCTTTACCTGGTAGCGGCCGCCGGCCACGTGCCACGTGTTCGCGCTGCCCTTCACCATGCCGAACAGGCGCGGATCGATGGCCAGCGTCACGTTCGTGCTCGCGCCTGGCGCCAGCTCGACCTTGTCCCAGCCGGCCAGGCGCTTGGGTGCCTCCCACCTGGCGGACAGCGGCGACACGTACACCTGCGGCACGTCCTTGCCCGCCACGCTGCCGGTGTTGGTGACGGTGAAGCGCACCTGCACCTTGCCGTCGACCAGCTGCGCCTTCAGGTCCTTGTAGCCGAACTGCGTGTACGACAGGCCGTGGCCGAACGGGAACAGCGGCTTGTGGCCCTTCAGGTCGAACCACTTGTAGCCGACGGCGGCGCCTTCGTGGTAGTCCACCGTGAAGCGCTCGTCGGGCTTGGCCGGGTCGCCGTCCAGCTTCGGCCGCGGCAACTGCTGCTCGGAAGCGGGGAACGTGGCCGGCAGGCGCCCGGACGGATTGACCTCGCCGAACAGCACCCGGGCGATGGCTTCGCCGCCATTGGTGCCCGGATACCACGCCTCGACGATGCCGGCGACCCGGTCCACCCACGGCATCAGCACAGGGCCGCTGTTTTCCAGCACCACGGCCGTCTTCGGGTTGGCCGCGGCGACCGCGGCGATCAGCGCGTCCTGGTTATCGGGCAGCGCCAGCGACGTCGCGTCCAGCGCTTCGCCGACCCATTGGGTGGCGAACACCAGCACGACGTCGGCTCCCGCCGCGGCGGCCGCGGCTTTTGCCGGATCGGTACCGCTATCGAACACCACCTGCGCGCCAGGGACGCGGGCCTGGATTGCTTTCAACGGCGACGACGGGTAATACATGATGGGGCCGGGCCAGGTGGCCGGCAGCAGGCCCGGCACGGCATTGCCGCCGCGCGGGTACACCAGCGACGAGCCGCCGCCGGCCAGCACGCCCTTGTCCGCATGGCCGCCGATGACGACGATCTTCCTCACATCCTTCGCCAGCGGCAGCAAGTTGCCCGAATTTTTCAGCAGCACGATGCCCTCCTCGGCATCGGCCTGGCTAATGCGGCCATGCGCTTCGTAGTCGATCGCGCCGTCCTGTTTCACCGGATGGTCGACCACCCCCTTCGCGAACATCGTGCGCAATACGCGCAGCACCATGTCGTCGAGCCGCTTCTGCGGCACGAAGCCGCTTTCCACGGCTTCTTCCAGCGCACCGCCGAAGTAATGCGAGCGATCGAACTCGAAGCCGGACTGCTGGTCCAGGCCCGCATTGGCTGCCTCCACCGTGCTGTGCGTGGCGCCCCAGTCGGACATCACGAAACCCTTGTAGCCCCAGTCGCCCTTCAGCACGCCGTTCAGCAGCCACGGATGCTCGCAGCCATACGGACCGTTGAGCCGGTTATAGGCGCACATGAACGATCCGGCATCCGTCATTTCAAGTGCGACCTGGAACGCGAACAGGTCGGACATGCGCAGCGCCGCCGGGTCGATGCGGGCGTCCAGTTCGAAGCGGCCGGTTTCCTGGGCGTTCAGCGCATAGTGCTTGATCGTGGAAATCACGTGGTTCGACTCGATGCCGCGCACCTGCTCGGCCACCATCACGCCGGCCAGCAGCGGATCTTCGCCGCCATACTCGAAGTTGCGGCCGTTGCGCGGCTCGCGCAGCAGGTTCATGCCGCCGGCCAGCATCACGTTGAAGCCGGAAGCACGCGCCTCGGCGCCGATCATGCGGCCCCCTTCATAGGCCAGCTTGCGGTTCCACGTGGCTGCCGTGGCGATGCCGGAAGGGAGCGCGGTGCGCTCGCGCGGCGTGGTCGTGTTCTGCGTGGCCACGCCGATCCCGGCATCGGTCAGGAACAGTGCCGGCAGGCCCAGGCGGTCCAGCGGCGGCACGTAGCCGGCCGAGAACGGGATCGCCTCGGGCACCTTTTTCGTCTTGTTGCCGGCATGGTCCGCGCCGAAGTGGCTCGATACCCACTTCAGCTTTTCCTTCTGCGTCATTTCCTTCAGGACCAGCGCGGCGCGCCGGTCGGGGTCCAGGCTGGGGTCCAGCCACGGCCGGGCGGCATCGGCGGCCGCGGCCACGGCCAGGCACGGCAATGCGGCCAGCGCCAGCAGGATTGCTGCGTTGCGTTTCATGGGTCTCCTCACGCGTTTTATTGTTGTGGTTCCACGTACATGCGGGCATAGCGGATGCCGAAGTACAGGATGAAGACGTAGCAGGCGGCCGGCACGAAGAACGACCATTGCAGGCCGATCGCATCGGCCAGCGCACCCTGCACGAACGGCACGATGGCGCCGCCGACGATGGCCATGCACAGGATGCCGGAGCCCTGCCCGGTCTGCGCGCCCAGCCGGTGCAGCGCCATGCTGAAGATGGTCGGGAACATGATCGAGTTGAACAGGCCGACGCCGATCACGGCCCACATCGCCACGGCACCGGTGCCGAAGATTGCCACCAGCAGCAGCGCGATGCTGGCCGCGGCATTGAACGCCAGCGCCTTGCCCGGGCTGACGCGCTGCATCACGGCAAAGCCGATGAAGCGGCCGATCATCGCGCCGCCCCAGTAATAGCTGACATAGTGCGCCGCCGCGCCATGATCCAGGCCGGCGATCTGCGGCTCGCCGATGAAGTTGATCAGGAAGCTGCCGATCGCCACCTCGCCGCCCACGTACAGGAAGATGCCGATCGCACCCAGCACCAGGTGGCGGTGCGCGAGTACGGAACCGCTCGCCGCCTGCGGCGTATCGCCGGCGTGGGTGATGGCCGGCAGCCTGACCAGGGCGAACAGCACGGCGAGTACCAGCAGGGCACCGGCCAGCGCGAGATACGGGCCCTGGACTGCCGCCGCTTCCGCCAGCCGGTAGCGGGCCAGCGCCTCGCCGGACAGCTGGCCGACGTCGACCCCGGCGGCCACGCCGCCCAGGATCAGCATGCCGCCGAGCGCCGGGGCGATCGTCGTGCCCAGCGAATTGAACGCCTGCGTCAAGGTCAGGCGGCTCGATGCCGTGGCCGGCGGCCCCAGTACCGTGACGAACGGGTTGGCCGCCACCTGCAGCACGGTGATGCCGGCCGCCAGCACGAAGAAGGCGAACAGAAACAGTGCATAGCCGCTGGTGGCCGCCGGATAGAACAGTGCGCAGCCCAGCGCCGCGACCATCAGCCCGGCCACGGCGCCGCGCTTGTAGCCGATACGGCGGATCAGCGCGCCGGCCGGCAGCGACACGATGAAATACGCGCCGAAGAAGCAGAACTGCACCAGCATCGCCTGTACGTAGTTCAAGGTGTAGACCGACTTCAGGTGCGGAATCAGCACGTCGTTCAGCGACGTGAGCAGCCCCCACATGAAGAACAGCACCGTGATCACGACGAGGGGGAAGGTTTGCTGCGGCTGCGCGGGTGCGCTGCCCTGCGGCGCCAAGGCCGCGGGTGACATCTGTGCCATCGATCGTCTCCTGGTATCCGGCGGTGCCGGGTGTAGTTATGGCAACGATTCTCCCCAAGCTCCCGCGGCGGGTCAAATCCGATCGACGAAACGGGGCCAGTTTAGCGGCGTTCACTAAACAGCCATGCCGCACCCTGACCATGGCGCGCTGCAGCATCGTTGCGCCGCGCGCCACCTTGTTTAGTAAATGCGACTAAACTGCCGCGCCCCCGCCATCGGCTGTTTGACCATGCGCGCGCGGCTGTGCAAGACTGTGCCCATAAAGAGCGGCCAATGGGTCACCAGGCCAGGCAGCCGCTCAACCACAACGGAGGCGATCCATGAGCATATATCCAGCGGGCGGCCGTCCATGAGCGCCGCCAGTACAGCGCAGGGCGGCGTCACGATCCGCGACATCGCGCGCGCCGCCGGGGTTTCGGCGGGCACCATCTCGCGAGCCCTGAAGAACGAGCCGGGACTGACCGAAGTCACGCGCCAGATGGTGCTGGAAACGGCCCGCGACCTGGGCTATGACTTCTGCAAGCTGCGGCCGAAGCGGCTGCGGCGCTTGACGTTCCTGCTGCACCGCCAGCACAACACGGCGTCCAGCAGCCCGTTCTATTCGCCTGTCCTGCATGGCGCCGAGGAAGCGTGCCGCAAGCAGGGTATCGTGCTGTCGTTCATGGCGGTCGGCCCGGCCGATGGCCTGGTGGACCAGTTGCGGATGCACGCGCCCGATGCGATCGTCTGCGCGGGATTCTTCGAACCCGAGCTGCTGACCGCCCTGCGCGGCACCGGCAAGCCGATCGTGCTGATCGACATGAAGCTGCGCGGCTACAGCTCGGTCAACCCCGACAACATGATGGGCGGCTACCTGGCCACGCGGCACCTGATCGAGCGGGGCCGCGAGCGCGTGGGGTTCATCTGCGGCTCGCTGTCGCACTACAGCATCCGCGAGCGGGCGCGCGGCTACCGGCAGGCGCTGTTCGATGCGGGCATCCTGGCCGATCCGCGGCTCGAAGCACCGCTGCCCGACGGCGTCGACCTGGAACAGGGAGCATGGGAAGCAATGGAAGCGCTGCTCGCGCTGCCGAAACCGCCGGATGCGGTGTTCTGCTACAACGACAGCGCCGCCCTGGTGGCGATGCGGTGCTGCCTTGCCAGAGGACTGAAAGTGCCGCACGACGTGGCGATCGTTGGCTTCGACGATATCTCGACCGCCGTGCTGGGCCACCGCCCGCTGACGACGCTGCGCATCAACAAGAAGGAACTGGGGTCGCTGGGCGTGGAGCTGCTGCTGAACGGCCGCGCCGACGACGTGGTGGAAAAGGTCGCGCCGGTCGAGCTGGTGGTGCGCGCCAGTACCGTGTGCTGAGCTGAGCTGCCAGGAGGAATTCACCACCTGAACCTGTCCCCTGCACGCGGTACCGCCGCGGCCACGCCGGCCGCGTGGGGCGGCTGTTCGCCCAAAAAAACGCAACGGTGAATGAAGCTGCTTTGCTTGCCGCGCGAATGGCGGCGGGGGAACCTGCACGAACGATGCGAACGATGCGAACGATGCGAACGATGCGAACGATGCAACCGCTGCAACCGATGCGAAAGATGCGAAAGATGCAAACGCTGCGAACGTAAACAATGCAAGCGCTGCAAACGATATGGACAAACGATTTTCGCTGACCTGGCCGCCACCCGGAGATGGGCTTCGCGATGGACGCCGGCACGGCGAAAACTTCTTGAAACGGACGATCGATGTTACCAGATTTTCACTCCCGCGAAACGCTGCTGCGGCATATCCGCGACACCCGTAATTTCTACGATCCCCGCTCGGTCGACCCCAGTGGCGGCTTCTTCCACTTCTACAAGGATGACGGCACGGTCTACGATGCGCACACGCGCCACCTGGTCAGCAGCACGCGCTTCGTGTTCAACTATGCGATGGCGTACCGGCACTTCCACGACGAGGCGGACCTGCAGCGCGTGCGCCACGGCCTGGCCTTCCTGCGCGACGTGCACCGCGATCCGGCCACCGGCGGCTACGCGTGGGAGCTGGACTGGCGCGGCGGCGGGAAGACCGTCCGCGATGCCACGAATCACTGCTATGGCCTCGCATTCGTGGTGCTGGCCTACGCGCACGCGCTGCAGGCGGGCGTGGAAGAGGCGCGCGGCTGGCTGGCGGAAACTTACGACCTGATGGAAACGCGCTTCTGGGAGCCGGAGCACGGCCTGTATGCGGACGAGGCATCGGCCGGCTGGCAGGTATCGCCATACCGCGGCCAGAACGCCAACATGCATTCGTGCGAAGCGATGCTGGCCGCGTTCGATGCGACGGGCGAGGTGCGCTACCTGCATCGCGCCGAGACGCTGGCGCGCAACATCGCCGTGCGGCAGGCGCAGCGCGCGGACGACCTGGTCTGGGAGCACTACCGGCAGGACTGGTCGGTCGACGCCGACTACAACCGCCACGACAGCACCAATATCTTCCGCCCCTGGGGTTACCAGCCGGGCCACCTCACCGAGTGGGCCAAGCTTCTGCTGATTCTCGAACGCCACGCCGACCGCCTCGCGGAGCCGGGAGACTGGCTGCTGCCGCGCGCCATCCACTTCTTCGACACAGCGCTGGCCAGGGCCTGGGACGGCGAGCATGGCGGCATCCACTACGGTTTCGCGCCGGACGGCTCGATCTGCGATGCCCATAAATATTTCTGGGTGCAGGCCGAGAGCTTCGCCGCCGCCGCGCTGCTGGGCGCGCGCACCGGGGAACAGCGCTACTGGGACTGGTACGAGCGCATCTGGCAATACAGCTGGGAGCATTTCGTCGACCATGCGCACGGTGCCTGGTATCGCATCCTCGGCCCGGACAATGCGAAGCTGACCGACGAGAAAAGCCCGGCCGGCAAGACCGACTACCACACGATGGGCGCCTGCTATGAAGTACTGGCGGTGCTGAAATGAACGAGCCCGTCTTCATTGCGGCGGGCGAGGCGCTGACCGACCTGATCGTGGCCGACACGGCGCATACGCAATGGACCGCGCGCACCGGCGGCTCGACATGGAACGTGGCGCGGGCGATGGCGAAGCTGGGCGTGCCCAGCGCGTTTGCCGGCGCCATCAGCCGCGACGTGTTCGGCGACGCGCTGTGGGAAGCCTCGATGGCGTCGCAGCTCGATGCCCGCTTCGTGCAGCGGCTGGACAAGTCGCCGCTGCTGGCGATCGTGCACCGGCTCTCTCCGCCCAGCTATTTCTTCGTGGGCGACGACAGCGCCGACCTGCACTTCGATCCGCGCGCGCTGCCGGAACAGTGGCGTACGCATTGCCGCTGGATGCACTTCGGCGGCATCAGCCTGGCACGCCGGCCGCTGGCCGATCGCCTGGTGGAACTGGCGCGGGAAGCGAAGCGCGCCGGCATCCGCATCAGCTACGACCCGAACTGGCGGCTGTTGATGGACGAACGCTACGACGCCACGCTGCGCGCGATGACGGAACTGGCCGATGTGGTGAAAGTGTCCGACGAGGACCTGGCGGGCCTGTTCCGCACCAGCGACCTGGAACGCGCGTTCGCCACGCTGCGCGGCTTCAACCCGGCGGCCCAGTACCTGTACACGCGCGGCGAACTGGGTGCCTCGCTGCACGTGGGTGCCGGCTCGTGGAATGCGCCGGCAGTGGCCGTGACGGTGGCCGATACGGTGGGTGCCGGCGACGCCAGCATCGCCGCTTTCGCCTACAGCCAGCTGGCCGTGCCGGAACGGTCGCCGGCCGGGCACCTGCGCTTTGCCGTTGCCGGCGGCGCCGCGGCCTGTATCGGCGCCGGCGCCTCGCCGCCGGCCCTGGCCGATATCGAACGGCTGGTGCTGGAGATGGGCAACGGTTGAGCTTATGATGGCGGGATTGCCAACCCGACCGGAGTAATCGATGAAGTTTGCCCTCCCCTTCGCCCTGCTGGGCGTTGGAATGACCGCGGCCGCCGCCGTCCATGCCGCACCCGCAGCGGCGCAGTTGCCGGATGCCGCGCGCCTGTACCAGAACAACTGCGCCTCCTGCCACGGCGTCAAGCTGGAAGGCGCGACGGCGCCCAGCCTGGCCGACAGCCAGTGGGTGCACGGAACGCCCACCCGCGCCAACCTGTCGAAGATCATCGCCAAGGGCTTGCCGGACAAGGGCATGCCGGGCTGGGAAGGCACGCTGGACAAGACGCAGATCGCGGCGCTGGCCGATTACGTGGCGCCGGGCGGGCGCAAGAACGCCGCCGCGGCCAAGGCCACGGCACCGTCCGCGCAGCCGGAGGCCGACGACGGGCTGGCGCGGCTGACACTGCCGAAGAGCTTCTCGATTTCCGTCTATGCCGAGAACGTGGAGACGGCCCGCTCGATGGCCGTGTCGCCCGGCGGCATCGTCTACGTGGGTTCGCGCAAGGCCGGCAAGGTGTATGCGGTGGTCGACGAAAACGGCGACAAGAAGGCCGACAAGGTCGTCACGATCGCTTCCGGGCTGGACAACCCGATCGGCGTGACGCTGCTGAACGGCGCACTGTACGTGGCCGAGATCGGGCGTGTGATCCGCTTCGATGCGATCGACAGGACCTACGCCAGCAAGCCGGCCTACAAGGTGGTCAAGGACGACCTGCCGGACGACAAGTGGCACGGCGAGAAGATCATCAAGGCCGGCCCGGATGGCAAGCTGTACATCCCGGTCGGTTCGCCCTGCAATACCTGCGACCGGGACGACGAGGTGTACTCGAAGATCTGGCGCATGAACCCGGACGGCACGGGCTGGGAAATGGTCGCCAACGGCATCCGCAACACCGTCGGCTTCGCGTGGCACCCGGTGACGAAGGACCTGTGGTTCACCGATAACGGCCCGGATGAAATGGGCGACAACAATCCATCCTGCGAATTGAACGTGGCGCCGAAGACGGGCATGCACTTCGGCTTCCCGTACTGCCATGGCGGCGTGGTCCCGGATCCGAAATTCGGCGCCGGCCGCAGCTGCGCGCAGTTCACGGCGCCGGTGGCGAAGCTGGGCCCGCACGTGGCGCCGCTCGGCCTGGCGTTCTACACGGGCACGCAATTCCCGTCGCAGTACCGCAACCAGGTATTCGTGGCCGAACACGGCTCGTGGAACCGCACCCAGAAGATCGGCTACAAGGTCAGCCTCGTCACGTTGCTGGGCAACCAGGAAGTGACGACAACGACCTTCATCGACGGTTTCCTGCAGGGCGACGACGTGAGTGGCCGGCCCGTGGACATCGCCATTGCCGCCGATGGGGCGATGCTGATTTCGGACGACCATGCGGGCAGGATCTACCGCGTGACCTATACGGGAAAATAATCGGTACGTCCCGGCCCGTGCATGCTGCTCGGGCTGGCCTTGCGGCGCTTACGCAACATTGGTACGACATCGTACGACTTAAAATGTTGCGTTGCGTCAATAACCATGTTAAGGTGCGGGTCTTCGCTCCTGGAACGAGACGGCCCAATCCCCTGCCTGTCTCCCTGCCCCGCTTTGAACGGAATTCCGGCAGCACCCGCGCCACGTCCCTGCGCATTCGTCCGCCAACCTTTGGCGACCCGATTTGTCCAGGGCGCGTCCGCCCTGCTTTTTCACGGAACACTCCATGTTCAAGCGACTTACCATCCGCACCCGTCTGATTGCCACGATGGCCGTTCTCGGCCTGCTGATCGCCATTACCGGCGCGGTGGGCATTTACGGCGTCCGCTCCGTCAACGCCGCACTCGAAGAAACCTACAGCAACCAGCTGGCATCGGCGCTGGCGATGGCCGACGCGAAAACCCTGTTGATGCGCGCCCGGCTGGTACAGGACCGCGCCGTGTTCCATCCCGACTCGCCGGAGATCCCCGCGCTGCTCAAGCGCGCCGACGACTTCATGGCCAAGTCGGATGTGGCGTGGCAGCGCTACCTGGCGCTGGACCAGGATGCGGACGAAAAGGCACTGTCCGACAAGGTGGCGGCAGCGCGCAAGGACATGGTCGACAAGGGACTGGGCGCGCTGGCGCAGGCGCTGCGCGATGGTGACGCTGCCCGCATCAACCAGATCGCGATGAAGGACATGCAGAAGCTGTTCTCCGCCTACAGCGATGCATCCGACAAGCTCGACGACTACCAGATGACGACGGCAAAGGAAGGGTTTGAAGCCAGCCAGCGCCTGTACGGCACCGTGATGACACTGTCGATCGGCGCCATCGTTGCCGGCGTACTCCTCATCCTGGTCGCTTGCATGGCACTGCTGCGCGCCATCATGGGCCCGTTGGGCGAAGCGCTGGCGCACTTCGACGCGATGGCGGCCGGCGACCTGTCGCGCCGTGTCGACACCACCCGGCAAGACGAGATGGGCACGCTTCTGAAAGGCCTGTCCAGCATGCAGCAAAAACTTGCCGACACCGTGCGCATCGTGCGCGAAGGCAGCGGCTCGATCGCCGTGGCCAGCAACGAGATCGCCGACGGCAACCTGGACCTGTCGCGCCGCACCGAGCAGCAGGCCGCCAGCCTGGAAGAGACGGCATCGTCGCTGGAAGAGCTGACGGCGACCGTGCGCCAGAATGCCGACAATGCCCGCCAGGCCAACGGCATGGCCGTCTCCGCCTCGCAGGTGGCACAGCAGGGTGGGCAGATCGTGGCCCAGGTGATCGACACGATGGGTGCCATCACCACGTCGTCGAAGAAGATCGAAGACATCATTTCCGTCATCGACAGCATCGCCTTCCAGACCAATATCCTGGCGCTGAACGCCGCCGTGGAAGCGGCCCGCGCCGGCGAACAGGGCCGCGGCTTTGCCGTGGTGGCCAGCGAAGTGCGTACGCTGGCCCAGCGTTCGGCCGCCGCCGCCAAGGAAATCAAGGAACTGATCGACGACTCGGTAGCCAGCGTGGAAGCCGGCTCGACCCTGGTGGGCCAGGCCGGCACCACGATGGACGAGATCGTGACGGGCATCGCCCGCGTGGCCGACATCATGGCCGAGATCATGTCCGCCACGTCGGAACAAAGTACCGGCATCGACCTGATCAACGAAGCCGTCACGCAGATGGACCAGGTAACCCAGCAGAACGCCGCGCTGGTCGAAGAAGCCGCCGCTGCCGCCGGATCGCTGCAGGAACAGGCCGCCACGCTGGAGCAGACCGTTGCCGTGTTCCAGCTGGACGAGCAGGCGCCGGCACGCGCCGCCGCTGCGGTTTCTCGCTCGACTGCCCGCCCGACTGCCCGGCCAGTCGGCCAGCTGGCCTGGCAGTAAGCTGTTCAAAATCGAACTTGGGTCAGACCCCGGTTCCAGGAAATATTGCCAAAAACCGGGGTCTGACCCCGGTTTTTGGCAACTTGTTTATTCTTGACAGAATTTACGCCTTGTTCGCGGCGGCCTGGGTGCCGCAGGCGTAGCAGAAGCGCGTGAACGCGTTCTTGCGCGCTGTGCAGGCGGTGCAGCGGTTGAACAGCCCGATGCCACAGTGCGGGCAGAAGTCCATCTTCGGGTCTTTCAGGTCCACGCCCCGTTCGCAGCCGGGGCAGACGCCCTTCCCCATGCGCGCCAGCGCGATGTCGTAGCCGAGGTTTTCACGGCGCTGCGTGTCCGGCAGCGCTTCGGCGGCACGCTGCCGCTCCAGGTAGCGCTGCAGGCCGAGGATGGCCTGCCGGCCGACCACCACCGTCAGCAGGATACCGACCACGTAACGCACGTAGCCTCCGTAGCTGGGCAGGTAAGGAACCAGCTCGACGAAGAATGCGAACAGCGCGAAGAAGATGAAGCCCCAGACGAACGGCCACCACGTGCTCTTGCGCCTGGTCTTCCACAGCCAGCCCGCGACGAGCAGCAGCGGCAACGTCAGCGCGAGGCGATAGGCGAACACGCGCAGTTCGCGCAGGTGCAATGCCCGTTCAAAAGCAGGATGCGCCGCCTCCTGGAGGGATTGCAGCTGCGTGTGGGCCGCCGCCCGCGCCTGCCGGGCATCGAGCTGGATCTGCTCCTGTTCCTGCACGCCGGTCAATGCCTTCCGCTCCGCCGCGGCCAGGCCATCAAGCTGGCGCGTGCGGGCGATCAGCTCCGGATCCTGGTCGGGCCGGGCCGTGGCGTGGCGGGTCGACAGCCAGTTGTCGAACGTTTCGCGGGCTGATGCCGTGTTGGCCTTGGCCACCCGGTGCTGCTGCTCGGCCTGCTCTAGCGCGTTGTCGGCGGCCCGTTCATTACGTTCGGCGACCGCGATCGTGTCGCGTACCGCCGCCAGCCTGGCGGGATCGATGAACTGCTCCAGCTGGATCGGCTCCTCGACAAGATTCAGGTTGTCGACGATCTTGCCGCCCAGGCCGATCAGGAAGCCGGCAAACAGGAAGGCCACCAGCCATAAACCGCGCTGGAACCATTTTTCGGACAGGCGAAGTGCTTTGCTCATCGTGATGCTCCCGCTAAGTTGGACCGGAACGGAGCATAGCGGCTTTCGCCGCCACGAAGCTGTGGCAGGACTCTAAAAAAAAACCGCCGGGCTTGCGCACCGGCGGTTTTCGGTCATCCATGAAGGACGATTACTTGGCAGCGGCGCCTTCTTCGGCGGCGGCCTTCATCGACAGCTTCAGGCGGCCGCGATCGTCCGTTTCCAGGACTTTCACGCGCACCTGCTGGCCTTCTTTCAGGTAGTCGGCCACGGCGTTGACGCGCTCGTTGGCGATCTGCGAGATGTGCAGCAGGCCATCCTTGCCCGGCATGACCTGCACGATGGCGCCGAAGTCCAGCAGCTTGAGCACGGTGCCGTCGTAGGTCTTGCCCACTTCGACCGATGCGGTCAGCTCTTCGATGCGGCGCTTGGCTTCCTGGCCGGCGGCGGCATCCACGGAAGCGATCGTCACCACGCCTTCGTCGCTGATGTCGATCTGCGTGCCCGTCTCTTCGGTCAGCGCGCGGATCACGGCGCCGCCCTTGCCGATCACGTCGCGGATCTTTTCCGGATTGATCTTGATGGTGATCAGGCGCGGTGCGAAGTCGGACAGTTCCGTCTTCACGTGCGGCACGGCCTTCTGCATCTCGCCCAGGATGTGCTCGCGGCCTTCCTTGGCTTGCGCCAGTGCGACCTGCATGATTTCCTTGGTGATGCCCTGGATCTTGATGTCCATCTGCAGCGCCGTGATGCCCTTGGCGGTGCCGGCCACCTTGAAGTCCATGTCGCCCAGGTGGTCTTCGTCACCCAGGATGTCGGACAGCACGGCGAACTTGCCGCCTTCCTTGATCAGGCCCATGGCGATGCCGGCCACGTGGGCCTTCATCGGCACGCCGGCATCCATCAGCGCCAGGCAGCCGCCGCAGACGGAAGCCATCGACGAGGAACCGTTCGACTCGGTGATCTCGGACACCAGGCGCACGGAGTAGCTGAACTCTTCCGGCGTCGGCAGCGCGGCAACCAGTGCACGCTTGGCCAGGCGGCCGTGGCCCACTTCGCGGCGCTTTGGCGTGCCCACGCGGCCCGTTTCGCCGGTGGCGAACGGTGGCATGTTGTAGTGCAGCATGAAGTCGTCGGTGTATTCGCCCATCAGCGCGTCGATCTTCTGCGAATCGCGGGCGGTGCCCAGCGTGGCCACGACCAGCGCCTGGGTTTCGCCGCGGGTGAACAGCGCCGAACCGTGGGTACGCGGCAGTACCGACGTGCGGATCGCGATCGGGCGCACGGTGCGGGTATCGCGGCCGTCGATGCGCGGTTCGCCGTTCAGGATCTGCGAACGCACGACCTTGGCTTCCATGTCGAACAGGATGTTGCCCACTTCGACGGAATCCGGTGCGTCGGTGCCTTCGGCAGCGGCTTGTGCGGCCAGGTCGGCGATCACTTCGGTCTGCATCGAGCGCAGGGCCTGCTGGCGGGCCTGCTTGTTCTTGGTCTGGTACGCTTCGTTGATCTTCGTTTCGGCGAACTGGGCGACCTTGGCGATCAGCGCTTCGTTCTTGGCCGGCGGAGTCCACTCGATTTCCGGCTTGCCGCCTTCTTCCACCAGCGCGTGGATCGCATCGATCACGGCCTTCATCTGCTCGTGGCCGTAGACCACGCCGCCCAGCATCACTTCTTCGGTCAGCTGCTTGGCTTCCGATTCCACCATCAGCACGGCGGTTTCGGTGCCGGCCACCACCAGGTCCATCTCGGACGTCTTCAGCTGGCTGGTGGTCGGGTTCAGGATGTACTGGCCATTGGCGTAACCCACGCGGGCTGCGCCGATCGGGCCGTTGAACGGCACGCCGGCCACGCACAGGGCGGCCGAGGCACCGATCATCGAGGCGATGTCGGGGTCGATTTCGGGATTAACCGACAGAACGTGGATGATGACCTGCACCTCGTTCATGTAACCTTCCGGGAACAGCGGGCGGATCGGGCGGTCGATCAGGCGGGACGTCAGCGTCTCCTTCTCCGACGGACGGCCTTCGCGCTTGAAGAAGCCACCGGGGATCTTGCCGGCTGCATAGGTCTTCTCGATATAGTCGACCGTCAGCGGGAAGAAATCCTGGCCGGGCTTGGCATCCTTGCGCGCCACCACGGTCGCCAGCACGACGGTGTCATCCATCGACACCAGGACAGCACCGGAGGCCTGGCGAGCGATCTCGCCGGTTTCCAGGGTCACGGTATGCTGGCCGTACTGGAAGGTTTTCGTAACTTTGTTAAACATGGGTAATCCCTTTCTATTTGCCGACAGATTTTCAGGCGCTGTCGTTCACCTCACCACGGGCGCCCTGCTGATGCCTGGCGCCTTATTGCCCTGCGCATGCCAATCGTGAATTCTGGTTGGCAATAATTTAACGCTCTAAAAAGACAAATGCCCGCGTCAGCGAACTGGCGCAGGCATTGAATGAAACCGGTGATGCAAGTATTACTTACGCAGGCCGAGCTTGGCGATCAGGTCGCGGTAGCGGGTTGCGTCCTTGTTCTTCAGGTAGGACAGCAGGCTCTTGCGACGGTTGACCATCATGATCAGGCCGCGGCGGGAGTGGTGATCCTTGCTGTGGGCCTTGAAGTGGCCGTTCAGTTCGTTGATGCGTGCGGTCAGCAGCGCAACCTGCACTTCAGGGGAGCCCGTGTCGTTCTGGCCACGTGCGTTGTCGGCGATGATCGCCGATTTGTTGATGTTTTCTACGGACATGATAAACCTTTCACATGCGATGCGCGGAGTAAGCAACCCTGCACATCGTGAGTTACGATAAATGAAAAACCCTGCCCATACGGACAGGCCCGCAAGTATAACGGAATTCGCGCGGGCTGTACCAACTTCTGACTACAATCATTCAACAAGCCAGGAGCGCAACATGAAAAAGATGATCATTCATGCAATACCCCGGATGCTGCCGGGCGTGCTGCCGTGCGTGCTACTTGCCACACTGCTATGCGGCTGCGCCTTCGGCCCGCCGCCTCAGCCGGGCGAGCCGATGGCCGCGGTCGAATCAAGGCTGGGAACGCCCAGCGCCCGCTTTGCCAGCGGCGGCGAAACGATCCATGAGTACGGTGCCGGCGCGTTCGGCCAGTTCACTTACATGGCGCGCTACGGCGCCGACGGTCGGCTGCGCTCGTACGAGCAGGTGCTGACCGATGAAAAATTCGCCGGCGTGAAACTGGGCATGGACGACAAGACCACGATCCTGCACACGTTCGGCCATCCGGCCGAGACGATGTACCTGTCGCGCCGCGACCTGGAAGTGTGGAGCTACCGCTACAAGCAGTCGGGCGTGTGGGATTCGATGATGCACATCCACTTCAGCCGGGATGGCAAGGTGCGCGAGATGATGGCCGGGCCGGATCCGATGCGCGACCACCGGGAAGGGTTCTTCTGAGGTCGCGGCAGCCGAACCGGCGAAACCCGAAACCGCGGAAAACCGGGGGCGAAACAGGGATTTCGAGGAGCACCGCTCCTCGCCTGTGCAGCGGAGATAGCATGCAGGCTATCTCTCCTTCCAGGCACCTATTAATTTGCAACACGCGTGTTGCAAATTAATAGGTGCCTGTCCCCTTGCTGTGTGTTCCCTCTTCTTGCTTACTCGGTCTGCGGATTGACCCGCGCCTTCGCATGCAGCTTGTTCAGCGCGGCGAGGTAGGCCTTGGCGGAGGCGACCACGATGTCCGGATCGGCGCCCACGCCGTTGACGATGCGCCCGGCCTGCGACAGCCGCATCGTGACCTCGCCCTGCGACTGCGAACTGGGGCTGATCGCGGCGATCGAGAACAGTACCAGCTCGGCGCCGCTCCTTGCTTCGGTCTCGATCGCGTTGACGATCGCATCCACCGGGCCGTCGCCGCTGCCTTCGCACAGCACTTCCCGCTCGCCCATCGCGAACACCACGCGCGCGTGCGGCAACTCGCCCGTTTCGCTGCGTTGCGCCAGCGATACCAGCCGGTAGTACTCGCCCTCCTCCCGCTCTTCGGTGGAGACCAGCGCCATGATGTCCTCGTCGAAGATCTCGGCCTTCCGGTCGGCCAGATCCTTGAAGCGGGCAAACGCGGCGTTGACGTCGCCTTCCGAATCGAGCTCGATGCCCAGCTCCTGCAGCCGCTGCTTGAAGGCGTTGCGCCCGGATAGCTTGCCGAGCACGATCCTGTTGGCGGTCCAGCCCACGTCCTCGGCGCGCATGATCTCGTAGGTTTCGCGCGCCTTCAGGATGCCGTCCTGGTGGATGCCCGAGGCGTGCGCGAACGCGTTGGCACCGACCACCGCCTTGTTCGGCTGCACGGCGAAGCCGGTAATCTGCGACACCATCTTCGACGCCGCCACGATCTGCGTGGCGTCGATGCCGCATTCGAGGTTGTAGTAGCCGCCGCGCGTGCGCAGCGCCATCACCACTTCTTCCAGCGCGGTATTGCCGGCCCGTTCGCCCAGGCCATTGATCGTGCATTCGATCTGGCGCGCGCCGCCGATCATCACGCCGGCCAGCGAATTGGCCACGGCCAGGCCAAGGTCGTTGTGGCAGTGTACCGACCAGACGGCCTTGTCGGAGTTGGGGATGCGCTCGCGCAGCCGGCGGATCGATTCGCCGAACAGTTCGGGGACGGCATAGCCGACGGTATCGGGGAAGTTGATCGTCGTGGCGCCTTCGGCGATCACCGTTTCCAGCACGCGGCACAGGAAATCCTCCTCGGACCGGCTGCCGTCTTCGGGCGAGAACTCGATGTCGTCGGTGAAGCGGCGCGCGAAGCGGATCGCCTGGGTGGCCTGCTCCAGCACCTGCTCGGGTTCCATGCGCAGCTTCATCTTCATGTGCAGCGGCGACGTGGCGATGAAAGTATGGATGCGCTTCCTGGCGGCCGGTTCGAGCGCCTCGGCGGCGCGGGAAATATCGCGGTCGTTGGCACGCGACAGCGAGCAGACCGTGGAATCCTTGACGGCGGCGGCAATGGCGCGGATGGCTTCGAAGTCGCCGGGAGAGGCGGCGGCGAAGCCGGCTTCGATCACGTCCACGCGCAGCTTTTCCAGCTGGCGCGCGATGCGGATCTTTTCTTCCTTGGTCATCGACGCGCCGGGCGATTGCTCGCCGTCGCGCAGCGTGGTATCGAAAATGATCAGGCGGTTGCTCATGAATTGCTCCTCGATTAACCGCCTATAGGAGTCTGCCCGCAGACTCCCGCTCAACGGCGGTCGGTTTCCTCGGGTTCCTCGTCGACCTGCACGATCGACACGGGCTTGCCCTTGGCCAGCCGCACGGCAAACACCACGTAGCCGGACAGTCCGTACAGCACGAACAGCAGGAACATCACCTTCGGCGGATCCAGCGACACCAGCGTGAACGCCAGCGCGATCAGGAACACGGTGATGAACGGTACCGATTTCTTGAAATTGACGTCCTTGAAGCTGTAGTACGGCACGTTGGTGACCATCGTCAGGCCGGCGAACAGCGCCAGCGCCCACGATGCCCACGGGTAGTACACGCCATGCTCGCCCATGTCGACCATCACCAGCACGAAGCCGGCGATCAGCGCCGCCGCCGACGGGCTCGGCATGCCCTGGAAGTAGCGCTTGTCGACGACGGTGATGTTGGTGTTGAAGCGGGCCAGCCGCAGCGCGGCCCCGGCACAGTAGACGAATGCGGCGATCCAGCCCAGCTTGCCCAGGCCGCGCAGCGACCATTCATAGATCACGAGCGCGGGCGCGGCGCCGAAGGACACCATGTCGGACAGGCTGTCGTATTGCGCGCCGAATTCGCTCTGGGTGTTGGTGAGGCGGGCGACGCGGCCATCGAGCCCGTCGAGCAGCATCGCCACGAAGATGGCCCAGGCGGCGTGCTCGAAGCGCTGGTTCATCGCCATCACGATCGCGTAGAAACCGCAGAACAGCGCCCCGGTCGTGAACGCGTTCGGCAGCAGGTAGATGCCGCGGCGCGGCCGAAGTTCGCCCCGCTCGTTGTATTTGCGGGCAAACCTGCTGAATGCGCTGCGGCGCGGCGCCTTGCCATTGGGGACGGCGCCGGACTTGGGCCGGCGGCGGGGGAATTTAGCCATTGAGTTACCTGGTGCGTTATTGCTGCGTGAGCGCTGCGCTATTGTTCTGTTCCGGCCGGGGGAAGCCCGGCCGGGTGAACCCTATTATAGAGGAGCACGCAGATTGGGGAGCACTCAGGTCGGGTGGCTGGCGTGCGGCGCGTGCCGCGCAGTCCGCACGTGCGGACTGCGCGCGACGCCGGTTCCTGCTCAGCGGAAGCGCACCTTGCCCACCAGGCGCATCTGCAACGTGGTCTCGCCCGGCTCGAACGACGGCTCGGCCACTTCGGCCGAATCCATGCTCTTGCGCATCGCCATCATCACCGGTGCGGGGGCGCCTTCGCGGTCGGCGTAGTTGCCGGAACCTTCGAAATCCACGGTATCGAGCACCGCATCGGCCACCGGCCGGCCCATCGCCGCGGCCACCGAGGTGATGCGCTCGTTCAGGTTCCTGTAGGTGGCGGCGATGCGCTGGTCGTCCAGCTTCTTGGTCGCTTCCGGCGTAAGGCCGAAATTGATCGCGTTCAGGGTCAGGATCTTTTGTGCCGCGGCCACGGTTTTCGGCAGGCCGGCCAGGTTGGTCGTCTTCACTTCCACGTAATGGCCCACGCGCCAGGCGGTCGGCACGCGCGGCTTGTTCGCCGCCATCGGCTGCACCGGACGGTCTTCCGGATACACCGGGTAAGTGTAGTAGTTCATCGTCTTCAGGCTGGCCCGCGGGTCTTCGCGCTTGAGGATCTCGAGGCCCTGCTTCATCTTCTGGTTGACGCGCGAGGCCGCGGCGGCCTTGTCCTTGTCCTGTTCCTCGACCGCCAGCACGGCGGTGGCCTGGTCGTTCGCCGCCTTCACCTCGCCGTAGGCGGGAATGATGACGGTGGTGCCGGAGGCCGGCGCCTGGGCCTGGGCGCCTGCGTGTGCGGAGCCAAGCAAAAGCGTCAGTACGAGTGCGGCGGGAGCCACGGTTTTCATCAGGGTCATGCGCTTCTCCTCGGTTGAAATGGTGAGCGCACTTTAACCGATCCGCCACCCACGGCCGGGAACACTTGGTGAACGTTTGTAACAGCAGTGTCATCGCGGCGACACGCGAATCTGTCATCATGGAAGACTGACCGTTTTATTCCCTGAAAATGAAAACACCGATCTTCCTGTCGCTGTCCCTGCCGTTATTCCTCTTTCTGCCCAGCCTTGCGGTGGCCGCGCCTGCCAAGCCGAATACCGCTCCGAATACCGCCCCGAAACTCGTCGTCGTGATGGCCGTCGACGGCCTGCCGCAGGAACAGCTGGTGCGCTACCGCGACCAGTTCGGCAGCGGCGGCTTCCGGCGCCTGCTCGACGGCGGTGCCTGGTTCACCGATGCGCACCAGGCGCACGGCACCACCGTCACGGCGGTCGGCCACGCCGCCATCCTGACGGGTGCCTACCCGAACCAGCACGGCATCGTCGCCAACAACTGGGTCGACCGCGCCACCGGAAAGCAGGTCTACTGCACCGAGGACCACAACCACCAGTACATCGGCGAGCACACCGAGCCGGACGACGGCACCTCGCCGGCGCGGCTGCGCGTCGATACGCTGGGCGACCAGTTGCGCTATGCGACCGGCAACCGGGCCAAGGTGGTGGCCGTTTCCGGCAAGGACCGCGGCGCCATCCTGCTGGCCGGCAGGGGCGGCACCGCATACATGTACATGGAACGCAGCGGCAATTTCGCCAGCAGCACCTGGTACATGCAGCAGCATCCGCAATGGGTGCAGCGCTACCTGGCAGGCAAGCCGCAGGACCGCTACTACGGGCAGAAATGGCGCCCGCTGCTGGCCGACAGCGCCTATGCCGGCGATGCCGACGGTCCGCTGTTCGACTTCCCGTACTACAGCGAGAGCGGCAAGCCGGATGCCGGCTACTACAAGCGCCTGAAGGAAGGCCCTGCCGTCGACGAGCTGACGCTGGACTTTGCCCGTGCCGCCATCGATGGCGAAGCGCTGGGCGCCAACCCGGCCGGCGTGCCCGACCTGCTGGGCGTGAGCCTTTCCGGCCATGACTACGTAAACCACCGCCATGGCCCGGAAAGCAGAATGTCGCACGATCACCTGCAGCGCCTGGACCGCATGCTGGCCGGCTTCTTCGCCTACCTCGACAAACGCGTGGGGGCCGATGAATGGATGATCGTGCTGACGGCCGATCACGGCTTTGCCAACAGCGCCGAGTTCTCGCAGCGGCAGCGCATCGATGCCGGCCGCATCGACGGCAAGAAGCTGCTGGCCGGGCTCGAACAGCACCTGGCCACCACGTTCAACGGAGCGAAACCGATCGCCAATGCGGTACCGCCGAACATCTATTTCGACGGCGCCGCGATCGACAAGGCCGGGCTGAAGCGCGCCGACGTCGAGGCGGCGGCCAGCAAATGGCTGCTGGCGCGGGACGGCGTCGCCGACGTCTACACCCGTACGCGCTTCGAGGAAAGCGGCGCCAGCGGCACCCGGCAGGACTTGCTGATGCGCCGCGGCTGGCATCGCCACGAATCCGGCGACCTGGTCGTGGTGCCGCGCGCCTACTGGGCATTCGGCTCGGGCACCAGCGGTGCCACGCACGGCACGCCGTACCGCTACGACACCAGCGTGCCGCTGCTGATGATGGGCAAGCGCTGGATCGCGCCGGGCAATTACACGCAGTACGCCGAAGTGGTCGACATCGCGCCGACGCTGGCCGCGCTGCTGCAGGTGCGGGCCCCGGCCGGCGCCGAAGGCCGCGTACTGACGGAAATCCTGCGGCGCCGGTGATGCCGGCAATGCCGGGCGATCCGGTGCCGGGCACCGGTGCCCGGCCTTGTCACCGCAAGGCCTGGTACAGCTCCGCGATATCGTAGGGCTTGGCCAGCAGCCGCACGCCGGGCAGGTTGACCCGGCTGTCCGTATAGCCGGTGGCCAGCACGATGCGCACGTGCGGATAGCGCGTCAGCACGATGCGCGCCAGTTCGACGCCGCCGATCGCGCCCGGCATCACGATATCGGAAAAAACCTGGCGCACCGGCGCGCCGGACTCCAGCACGGCCAGCGCCTCGTCGCCGCTGGCTGCCGCGCGCACCTCGAAGCCGGCCGTCGCCAGCGCGGCCAGCATGGTTTCGCGTACCAGCGGGTCGTCTTCGACGAACAGCACCATTCCTTCAGCGGGCTGCAGCTCGGGCGGCGCCGCCCGGCCGGCATCGTCGGCGGCAGCGGCCGCGCCGGCGGCGCGCGGCAGCCAGACCGTCACCGTCGTGCCGGCACCCGGCGTGCTGTCCAGTACCAGCTTGCCGTTCGACTGGACCGCGAAGCCATACGCCTGCGGCAGGCCGAGACCGGTACCCTTGTCCACGCCCTTCGTCGTGTAGAACGGTTCCAGCGCATGCGCCAGCGTATCCTGGCTCATGCCGGTGCCGGTATCGGTCACCGACAGGCGCAGGTAGTCTCCCGGCGCCAGGTCCGCCGTCTGCCCCTGCCCTGCGACCGGCAATGCCTCGTTGCGCAGCGCCACGCTCACCCTGCCGCCGGCAGGCATCGCGTCGCGCGCATTGATGACGAGGTTCAGCAAGGCCAGCTCCATCTGCAGCGGATCGATGGTGACGGGCCACGGCGCTTCCGGCACCTGCTGCAGGTCGAGCACCAGGTCCACGTTGTCCGGCAGTGCATTCTTCAGCATCGGCAGCACGTTGTGCACGGCCGTTGCCGGATCGACGGTGGCCAGCCGCGCATCCTGCACGGTGCCGAACGAGCGCATCTGGCCGGTCAGCGTGGTGGCGCGCACAATGGCGCGCTGGCAGGTCTCGGCCAGCGCCTGCACCCGCGCGCGGTCCTGCGTCAGCGGAATCAGCTGCAAGGCGCCGGACAGGGTCTGCAGCACATTATTGAAATCATGGGCGATGCCCGCCGTGAGCCGGCCCAGCGCCTCCAGTTTCTGGCCCTGCAGCAGCGCGCGCTGGGCACGTTCGGCCGCGGCCACCGCCTCGGCCACCTTGCGTTCCAGCTCGGCTTCGTTGCCGCGGATCCGGGCACCGGCATCGGCCAGCGCCCGGCTGACCGCATCGGCCTCGGCCATGCCCGAGACGAGCGCCGCCACGGCTTCGCCCGCACCCAGCGCTTCGGCACTGCGGCGCAGGCGCTCGATGGGCGCCGCGGTGCGCCGCGCGTACCAGTGTGCGCCGGCGATCGACAGTGCCAGCATCAGCACGATCATCGCGGCAAAGCCGGTGGCCGCGTAGATGGCCGGCCGGCGTATCTCGTCGAGCGGCACGCTGAGGATCACGGTCCAGCCGGACAACGGGGCACGGCTGAAGAACGCCTTGGTGTCGATGCCGGACAGCGTGACGCCCTGGTGCACGCCGGACCGCTCGCCGGCCAGGATGCGCCCGCGCAGCACAGGGCGCACGCTCATGCCGATGTACTTCCCGGCGTCGCGGCTGCGCGCGATCACGCGGCCCTGGCGGTCCACCAGCGACGCGGTCCACTGCGGCGGCAGCCCCTGCTGGACCAGCAGCGGCACCAGCCGTTCCGCCGCCATGCCCATCGCCAGGTAGTAGCGCAACTCACCGCCGATATGCACCGGAATCTGCACGGCAATGTCGGGACGCTTGCCGACCGGCGCCATGAACAGGTCGGAGACCACCGTGCCGTGCTCGCCTTTGGCCTGGCGCAGTTCTCGCAGCGTCGAACCGCCTTGCGGCGGCGTACTGCCGAACGGCTGTCGGCTATTGAGCAGCTGGCGCCCTTCCAGGTCCTGGATCACCACCGTCGACGTCTGCGGCGGCGCCACGCTGCGGGCCTGCTCGTGAAACGCGCGGAAGTCCCCATCCCGCAGGGCCGGCGACGCGGCCAGCGTGCGCAGGATGCCTTCGATCGCCAGCACTTCGCGGTCGGCCAGCAGCGACAGCGCACGCACCGCTTCCTTCGTGCCGGCCTGTTCGGCCTTGCGTTGTTCCTGGTACACGTACCACACGGCCACGGATGCCACCACCACGGCGGGGAACAGGATCGACAGGATCAGCAGCAGCAGGCGGGTTCGGATAGGCATGGGGATGTCGAATGACGGTAATGCGGCGATGATAACGAAACAGCAACACGCATTCTATCCGAGCAAGGCACGCAACGCCTTGCACGCTTCAGCGCGAGCAACTACCGGTTCGCCGCAAAAGGCTCCCGCCGGGCTGGCCGCCGTCCTACAGTGCCGGTGTCGCCATGAATCCGGAGAATCCCGATGAAAAAACTGCTGGCAACCCTGCTGCTGTCCTCCCTGCTGGTGTCTTCCTTTTGCCCGATCGCCCACGCCGGACCGGCCGGCGACGATGCGGCTGCCGTGGCGGAGATCGATACCATCGTCAAGGCTTTCCAGGCCGCGATCATTGCGAAAGACCGCGCCGCCCTGGAGGCGATGTTCCTTCCGGCCGATAACAGCTGGCTGATGGTGGCCAGCGATCCGTCCCGTCTGAAGCCGGGCCGGCCGCGCGTGCGGGCTTCCAGCTACCGACAGTTTGCCGAATCCATCGGCGCCAGCAAAGTACCCGTCGAAGAGCGCTTCTACAACGTGCGTATCCACAGCAATGGCAGCATCGGCATGGTGTACTTCGATTTCGACTTCATCGAGGATGGCAAGGTCATCAACAAGGGCGCCGAATCATGGCACCTGGTGAAAACCGAAGGCGGCTGGAAGATCAGTTCGATGGTGTTTTCACTCGGCTGAAATTGTTGAAATTGCGGCTACAATCGCCCGATGTCCCCAAGCACGTTCGACACGGCCCGCCTGGCCGACCTTCCCTTTCACCATGCCTTGCTGGCGGCGCTGCCGATCTCGGCGTGCATCGCGATCATGGGCGTGCCGGACTTCGGCCACGAACGGCCGCTGATCTTCCGCACGCTGTACCTGTGCACCTACCTGGCGTGGATCGCGCCCACCGCGTGGCTGCAGCGCCGCCTGTGGCGGCGCGGCCTGCCGTGGTGGGTCGTGGCGCTGGCACTGCTGGCGGCCACGTACGCGATGTCGGTGGCGAACAGCGGCCTGGGGCAGACGCTGGGCATCCGGCTCGGCTTGCGCGACGAATACCGCCTGGGCATGCTGTTCGCAGGCCTGGACGGTTGCTGGCTGCCACTGATCGCGTTCTGCGCCACCCATGCGGTCGTGGCCTACAACAGCGCGCTGGGGACCGAGCGCACGCGCGCGGCCGAGGCCCTGCTGCTGGCGCGCGATGCCGAATTGCGCGCGCTGCGCTACCAGCTGCAGCCGCACTTCCTGTTCAATACGCTCAACGCTGTCTCCACGCTGGTGGCCACGGGCCGCGACCGCGACGCCAACCGGATGATCGCGCAGCTGGCCGACTTGCTGCGCGCCACGCTGGCCACCGAACACGCGCACGAGCACGCGCTGGCCGATGAACTGGCACTGACCGAAAACTACCTGGAAATCGAGAAGGCCCGGCTGGGCGACCGGCTGCGCATCGCCATTGACATCGGGCCCGGCCTGCTCGATGTGCAGGTACCGTGCCTGCTGCTGCAGCCCCTGGTCGAGAACGCCGTGCGGCACGGCATCGCGCCCGATCCCGCCGGTGGCGAACTGGCACTGACAATCGCTGCGGCCGGCAGCGGACTGCGCATCCTGCTGGTCAACGACGCGCGCAGCGAGGGCGCCAATGGCGACTCCCTGGGCGTGGGCATGCGCAATGTGGCCGAGCGGCTGCGCAAGCTGTATGGCGGTACGTACCGCTTCACGGCACGGCACGTGGCACGCAGCCGCTTCGAGGTCACGATCGAACTGCCGCTGCGGCGCGACGCGGGCGCGGGCGCATCATGGGAGCGTGGGTCAGGGGTGCGTGGGTCAGGGGTGCGTGCGGCATGATGCGCGCGCTCGTCATCGACGACGAACCGCTGGCCCGTGCCGGCGTGCTGGCCCGGCTGCGGCAATGCCCGGATATCGACGTGGTGGCGGAGTACGGCGACGGACCCGCCGCGCTGGCCGGTATCCGCGATGCCCGGCCCGACCTGGTATTCCTCGACGTGGACATGCCCGGCCTGAATGGCCTCGATGTGCTGGCCGCGCTGCCGCCGGCGGAGCGGCCGCTGGCCGTGCTGCTGACGGCGTACGAGCAGTTCGCCGTGCAGGCGTTTGCGCTGGACGTCGTCGATTACCTGCTGAAACCCGTGGAGGACGAGCGCTTCGCGGAAGCGGTGGCGCGCACGCGGCAGGCATGGCGCTTCCGGCACCAGGCGCCGGAAGCGGCGCAGCGGCATGGCGGATACCTGTCGCGCTTCACGGTGCGCTACGGCAGCCGCCTGGTGTTCGTCGATGCGGGGGACGTGGACTGGATCGACGCGGCGGGCGACTACGCCACGCTGCACGCGGCTGGCCGCGAATACCTGGTGCGCACGCCGCTGCACCGGCTGGCCGAGTCGCTCGACCCCGCGGCGTTCGTCCGCGTGCACCGCTCGGCCATCGTCCGCCTGGACCGCGTGGCAGAACTGCGCACGCTGGGCAACCGCGACGCGGTGCTGCGGCTGCGCGACGGCACGCCCTTGCGCGCCAGCCGTACGTATATCGACGCGCTGCTGGCGGCGCTGGAGCGGCAGCGGACCGCCGCTTGAGCGTTCCGCTCCGGGTTCACGGAATGTCTCGGCAAAAAAAAACGGCCCGCAAGGGCCGTTTTCCGTCAGGCGAAAGCCGCTTAGTTCTTCGACTTGTCGACCATCTTGTTGGCGGCGATCCAAGGCATCATCGCGCGCAGCTTCGAGCCGACTTCTTCGATCTGGTGCTCGGCCGTCAGGCGGCGGCGCGAGATCAGCGTCGGGGCGCCGGCCTTGTTTTCCAGGATGAAGGACTTGGCGTATTCGCCGGTCTGGATGTCCTTCAGCACCGCACGCATGGCATCCTTGGTCTCGGACGTGACGATGCGCGGGCCGGTCACGTATTCGCCGTACTCGGCGTTGTTCGAGATCGAGTAGTTCATGTTGGCGATGCCGCCTTCGTAGATCAGGTCGACGATCAGCTTCAGTTCGTGCAGGCACTCGAAATACGCCATTTCCGGCGCATAGCCCGCTTCCGTCAGCGTTTCAAAGCCGGCCTTGATCAGTTCCACGGCGCCGCCGCACAGCACGGCCTGCTCGCCGAACAGGTCGGTTTCGGTTTCTTCGCGGAAGTTGGTCTCGATGATGCCGGCCTTGCCGCCGCCGTTGGCCGAAGCGTAGGACAGGGCGATGTCACGAGCGTGGCCGGACTTGTCCTGGTACACGGCGATCAGGTGCGGCACGCCGCCACCCTGCTTGTACGTGTTGCGCACGGTGTGGCCGGGGGCCTTTGGTGCGACCATGATCACGTCGAGGTCGGCGCGCGGCACGACCTGGCCGTAGTGCACGTTGAAGCCGTGGGCGAAGGCCAGCACGGCGCCCTGCTTGATGTTCGGTGCCACGTTTTCGTTGTAGACCTGGGCGATGTTCTCGTCCGGCAGCAGGATCATGACGACGTCGGCCGCCTTCACTGCGTCGTCGACTTCGGCAACCTTGATGCCGGCCGCTTCGACCTTCTGCCACGACGCGCCACCCTTGCGCAGGCCGACGGTGACGTTCACGCCGGACTCGGTCAGGTTCTGTGCGTGCGCGTGACCCTGCGAGCCGTAGCCGATGATGGCAACGTTTTTGCCCTTGATCAGGGAGAGGTCGGCGTCTTTGTCGTAGAAAACTTTCATGGTCATTCCTAAGTATTTTGTGTGAATCGTATTAATCAGCTTAAAGCCGGCAGCTTAAAGCCGGCAGCTTTAACCCGGTAGCTTCAACGCGGTGTCGATACCGCGTGCAGCGTGTTCAGAGCTTCAGGATGCGTTCGCCGCGGCCGATGCCGGAGCCGCCCGTACGGACGGTTTCCAGGATCGAGGTGCGGTCGATGGCGTCGATGAAGGCGTCGAGCTTGCTCTTCGCACCGGTCAGTTCGATCGTGTAGGTCTTCTCGGTCACGTCGATGATGCGGCCGCGGAAGATGTCGGCGGTGCGCTTCATTTCCTCGCGCTCCTTGCCCACTGCCCTCACCTTGATCAGCATCAGCTCGCGCTCGATGTGCTGGCCTTCGGTCAGGTCGACCACCTTGACCACCTCGATCAGCCGGTTCAGGTGCTTGGTGATCTGCTCGATGATGTCATCGGAGCCGCTGGTGACGATCGTCATCCGCGACAGCGTGGAATCCTCGGTCGGCGCCACGGTCAGCGTCTCGATGTTGTAGCCGCGCGCGGAGAACAGGCCGACGACGCGGGACAGCGCGCCGGCTTCGTTTTCCAGCAAAACAGAAATGATGTGTCGCATATCAGAGATCCTCCGAACCAAGCAGCATTTCGGACAGGCCCTTGCCGCTCTGGATCATCGGCCACACGTTTTCGCTCTGGTCGGTAATGAAGTTCATGAACACCAGGCGGTTCTTCATGCCAAAGGCTTCGCGCAAAGCGCCGTCGACGTCGCCCGGCTTCTCGATGCGCATGCCGACGTGGCCATAGGCCTCGGCCAGCTTTTCGAAGTCCGGCAGCGAATCCATATAGGACTCGGAGTAACGCGAACCGTAGTCGAGCTGCTGCCACTGGCGCACCATGCCCAGGAAGCGGTTGTTCAGCATGATGATCTTCGGCGTCAGGTGATACTGCTTGCAGGTGGCAAGTTCCTGGATGTTCATCTGGATCGAGCCCTCGCCGGTGATGCAGGCCACCGTGGCATCGGGATTCGCCATCTGCACGCCCATTGCGTACGGCAGGCCCACGCCCATCGTGCCCAGGCCACCGGAATTGATCCAGCGGCGCGGCTTGTCGAACTTGTAGTACTGCGCCGCCCACATCTGGTGCTGGCCGACGTCCGACGTGATGAACGCGTCGCCCTGCGTGATTTCGTAGACTTTTTCAACCACCGACTGCGGCTTGATGATCAGGTCCGACGATGGGTACTTCAGGCACTGGCGGTTGCGCCATTCGGTGATCTGGCCCCACCATTTCGACAGCTGGGCCGGATTCGGCCGGTGGTCGGCGGCGTCGAGCTGCGCCAGGAATTCGATCAGCACGTCCTTGACGTTGCCGACGATCGGAATGTCCACCTTCACGCGCTTGGAGATCGACGACGGGTCGATGTCCACGTGGATGATCTTGCGCGGGTTCGACGCGAAGTGCTTCGGGTTGCCGATCACGCGGTCGTCGAAACGGGCACCGATGGCGATCAGCACGTCGCAGTTCTGCATCGCCATGTTCGCTTCGTAGGTGCCGTGCATGCCGGGCATGCCCACCCACTGGTCGCTCGACGAACGCGAGCCGCCCAGGCCCATCAGCGTATTCGTGACGGGGAAGCCGAGGCGCTCGACGAGCTTGTTCAATTCGTTCGATGCATTGGCCAGGATCACGCCGCCGCCCGTGTAGATCATCGGGCGCTCGGCCGCCAGCAGCAGTTGCACCGCCTTGCGGATCTGGCCCGAGTGGCCCTTGTCGACCGGCCGGTACGAGCGCATCTCGATCTCCTTCGGATAGGAGAACACGTGCTTGTGCATCGAGATGTCTTTCGGGATGTCGACCAGCACGGGGCCGGGACGGCCGGTGCGGGCGATATAGAAGGCTTTCTTGACCGTTTCGGCCAGGTCCTTCACATCCTTGACGAGGAAATTGTGCTTGACGACGGGGCGCGTGATGCCGACCGTGTCGCATTCCTGGAATGCATCCTGGCCGATCGCATGGCTCGGCACCTGGCCGGAAATGACGACCATCGGCACGGAATCCATGTACGCGGTCGACAGGCCGGTCACCGCATTGGTGACGCCCGGTCCCGACGTGACGAGGGCAACGCCGACTTTCTGCGAGCTGCGCGAGTACGCGTCCGCCGCATGGATGGCAGCCTGCTCATGGCGAACCAGGATGTGCTGGAATTTGTCCTGCTTGAAGATGGCGTCGTAGATATAGAGGACTGCTCCTCCCGGATAGCCGAAGACGTGTTCGACGCCCTCTTCGGCCAGACAGCGCACGAGTATCTCGGCGCCAGTGATGGCTGCTTCGTTGTTCATGAAACATTCCTTTCAAGGTCCATAGGAGATTGAACGGATGCTCTTGCCTGTCGAAGTTAGCCTATCGCCACAGCTCCCTCGAGCGTACTTGCATTTGCGGTGACGCCGGCTGTTCCCCCAACCGTAGTGGGGTGCGAGACGGACGCTGTAACGCAATTATTTCCGCTGGAGTTTCTGCAGCTGTTCGGACGACCTCTCGCGCTTTTGGCACGGGCTGGAGCAAACTGCTGACATATGAAAGCGGATCGTGCACGGCGGCGTTGTGTGCAACTGCGCGCGACCTGGGAGCTTCGTGGTGTACAAAGCGTCCCATACGTTACTGCGTTGCACCATCGATGGTCAAGAAATATTATGATTTTTTCGTACTTATGCGCCGGTTCGGTGCACCGCGCGGGGGCAAGCGTGGCGAAAAGCGCCAAAAAAATGCGGGAATACCGGTTTTTTGCTAGGATGCAGAGTTCAGAAGACCTCAACGGCACCGAATTTCCCATGCACCCCTCCTGATGGCAACAGATAAAGAACTTTCAGACTTTCTGGAAAACGTCGAACGACGTGCCTTCAAGCAGGCGGTCTATGCAGTACGCAAGGATGAGGCAGCACTGGACATCGTCCAGGACGCGATGATCAAACTGGCGGAAAAATACGGCGACAAGCCGGCTGCCGAACTGCCCCTGCTGTTCCAGCGCATCCTGCAAACCACCATCCTCGATTATTTTCGCCGCGAAAAGGTGCGAAATACCTGGGTCAGCCTGTTTTCCGGACTGGGAAATTCCCAGGAGGAACATGAGGATTTTGATATACTCGAATCCTACGAGGCCGAACAGGGCACCCAGGCTGCCGAATCGAGCGCCGACCAGGTCGAACGCATGCAGGTCCTGCAAATCATTGAAGATGAAGTGCAAAAGCTCCCGACGCGTCAACGGGAAGCGTTCCTTATGCGTTACTGGCAGGATATGGATGTAGCAGAGACGGCCGCAGCGATGGGATGTTCCGAAGGGAGCGTGAAAACACATTGCTCAAGAGCAAATCACACTCTCGCCGAAGCACTCAAAGCCAAGGGAATCAAATTATGAATACCGAAGAAATCAATTTCGCTTACCGCGTGCGCCATGCGCTCAACGAGAAGCTGGACGATTTACCGGCCTCGACTACCGATCGCCTTGCCGCCGCCCGCCAGGCCGCCATGGCCCGCAAGAAAGCGCATGTGGAAGTGCGCGTGACCCGTACCGCGACGGTGGCTGCCACCGCAGGCGGTAACGGCTTCTTCTCGGCACCGTTCGGCTGGATCAGCCGCTTCTCCGTGGTCTTGCCATTGCTGCTCGTCGTGGGTGGCATGGTCGGTGTGTACCAGTACGAGCAGCAGCAGTCGATCGCCGAGCTGGCGGAACTGGATGCGGCCCTGCTGTCGGATGAATTGCCGCTGTCGGCCTACCTGGATAACGGATTCAACGCCTATCTTGAAACCCGCGGACGCTAGGGAAGGCGCGTAGGATGGCGCAAAAGAATGGCCGCGCGTGGCTGTTGGGCGGTGGCGCAGCGCTGATCGTGGCGATCGCCGTCGGCGCTGCCGTGTTGCGGCATCATCGTGCGGACGTCGCGCCGTCGCCCGCCGCCTCGGCCTCGGCACTGCTTTCCTCTTCCGTGACCGAATTGCGCTGGCAGGATCTCACGCCCGCGCAGCAGGAAGCGCTCGGCCCGCTGAAAGCGGGATGGGACGACCTGGGCCCGGTGCGCAAGCAGAAGTGGCTCGACATCGCCGGCCGTTATGCGTCGATGAAACCCACCGAGAAGAAACGCATGCTCGAGCGCATGCGTGCCTGGACCGAGATGTCCCCGGAGGAACGCAAGGCCGTGCGCGAGAATTACGCGCGTGCGCAGCGCGCCGTCGGCGGCAAGAAAGCGGCCCAGTGGGAAGAATACCAGCAGCTTTCCGACGAGGAAAAACGCAAGCTGGCCAAGGCCGGCACCGTGAAGAAGCAGCAGGTGGCGAAGCCGCCCACGCCGGCGCAAAGCCTGGCGAAGACGCCGCATCCGGCCAAGCCGCACGGGCCGGTCGCTCCCACGCCAGCGGTAGCCGCGACGCCGGCCCCGGCACCCGCCGCACCGCCGCCGGCGCCGCCACAGCAGCCGGTGCAGGAACTCGTGTATCCGCTCGAAGGCGCCGCCACGCCGGCCGTGATGCTGCAGCAGAATCCGCCTTCGCCGGCGCCCGCTCCGGCAGTGCCGACTGCCCCGGCACTCGTGCCCGCGCCGGCCCCGACCGCGCCGGCGCCAGCGCCCGCCGCGTCGTCCGCCGCGCCCAATGCAGTCAAGTAACGCGACAGTATCCATGCCTTCGATCAGGCGCCGCCTGGTCTCGATGGTCTATGAATTGCTGCTCGCGTTCGCCGCCCTGTTCCTGCCTTTCCTGGTGTTCGAATTCCTTGTCGATGCCAGCCATTCCACCGCGGTCGAGCATGGCCGGCAGGCGCTTGCTTTCCTCGTGCTGGGTGCGTATTTCATTCATCAGTGGAGCCGCAACGGCCAGACGCTGGCGATGCAGACCTGGCGCCTGCGTGTCACGCTGGCCGATGGCGCGCCGGTAACGCCGAAGCGCGCCGCGCTACGCTACCTGCTGGCCTGGATGTGGGTGCTGCCCGCGCTCGTCGCCAGCTGGGCGTTCGGACTCGCCCATTGGCATGCGCTGGGCGCCATCGCGATCGGCATCGGCGCCTGGTCGCTGACGGCGTTCCTCGACCGCAACCGGCAATTTCTCCATGACCGGATCGCCGGTACGCGACTGGTGCAACTGCCGAAGCCCCCGAAGAAGGCTTCCGCCCAGGCGGCCTGACCTTGCAGGGGGCGATTGCCGCCCTCACCTGTCCCGGATGATCCCGGACGACGACTCCCTCACCGAACCGCGGTGCCCGCTCTGCGGCCGCCCGCTCGGTACCGTCAACATCGACCGGCACCACCTCGTGCCGAAGACGTTCAAGGGCCGTGCGCAGTTCCCCATCCACAAGATCTGCCACCGGAAAATCCATTCGGTCTTCACCGAAAAGGAACTGTTCCGCACATATCACACGTGGGAAAAATTGCGCGAGAACGAAGACATCCGCACCTTCATCGACTGGGTCGCGCGCAAGCCGCCGGAGTTTTATACGACCACGGCCACCGCGAACAGCAAGAAGCGGAAATGACCAACGACAAAACCGGTGACAGGCACCTATTTATTTGAAACATTTCAGATAAACAGGTGCCTGTCACCGCAACGCAGCACCTGCTTCGACACCGTGTTTGCTCAGGAAATATTGCAAATTAACTGGTGCCTGTCACCGGTTTTGAGGAAATATTGCAAATTAACTGGTGCCTGTCACCGGTTTTGTCACCGGTTCTGGGGCGTCAGAAGCGTTCGTATCCGAGCAAGTAGCGCCACTGTCCGACGGGCAGGCTGCCCATCGAGAGGCGGCCGATGCGCAGCCGCCGGATGGCGGTGGGCGTCAGCCCGACGGCGCCGCACATCCGCTCGATCTGGCTCGGCTTCGGGCCCTTGACGGCGAAGCGCAGCCGCCGCTCGTTCTGCCAGCTGACCTTCGTGGCGCCCTGGTTCAGCTGGGCCAGGCCGTTGTCGACGATGCTGCCGTCGACATCGACGATCAGCTCCTGCTCCACCGAACCCGGCTCATCCACCAGCTTGCGGATCACGCGGTAGTCCTGCGTGAACACGAACAAGCCGCTGGCCGAGAGGTCGAGCGGCAGCACCGGCGTCAGGTTGTGCAGGTGCCGCTTCAGGAAGCGTTCTTTCGCAGCGTGCTCGCTGCGCGCCTCCGGCACCAGGCAGCGCAGCGCATCGGCGCCGGCCGGCTTGTTCAGCAGGATCGTGACCGGCACGATGTCCAGCAGCGTGGCGTCCGCAGCCAGCGCCACCGCCTGCGACGGTGCCACGCGGGCACCCGGTTCTTCGACGACAGTTCCGTCGACGAGCACGAAGCCGCCTTCGATGTACAGTTCCGCTTCGCGCCGCGAGCAGCCCTTCTCGTCCATCACCCGCTTCGACAGGCGGATCGACTCGTCACTCATGGGCAGCCTCCGCGCCGGTATAGAAACGGTGGCCCATTTCCTGCAATCCTACGGTATCGAGTACTTCCTTCAAGCGGTCGGCGGGACGCCTGCGCGGCAGGTCTTTATACGTGGCGATGATCAGCTCGTTCTTCATCGAATGCTCCCATCCCACCAGCTCCGTCACATTGACCTGGTAGCCGTGCGCTTCCAGCTGCAGGCAGCGCAGCACGTTGGTGATCTGGCTGCCGAACTCGCGGGTATGGATCGGATGGCGCCAGATTTCCGTCAGGGCGCTCTTGCCGAGCGACTGGCCCTTGTTCTTGCGCAGCACCGACGCGACTTCCGCCTGGCAGCACGGCACCAGCACGATGTGCTTCGCCTGCTTCTTCAATGCAAAGTCGATCGCGTCGTCGGTGGCCGTGTTGCAGGCGTGGAGCGCGGTGACGATGTCGATGGTCGCCGGCAGTTCCGACGACGTCGTCGATTCGGCCACCGACAGCGGCAGGAACGACATGCCTGGGAAGTCGAACCTGGCGGCCAGCTCGCGCGAGCGCTGTACCAGCTCGTCGCGCGTTTCGATGCCGTAGATGTGCGAATTGCCATGCGACCCGTCCTGCAAGGCCTTGAAGAACAGGTCGTAGATGATGAAGCCGAGGTAGGACTTGCCGGCGCCATGGTCGACCAGCGACACGGCACCCTTGTCATTCACCACGTCGTTCAGCAGCGGCTCGATGAACTGGTACAGGTGGTACACCTGCTTGAGCTTGCGCCGGCTGTCCTGGTTCAGCTTGCCGTCGCGCGTCAGAATGTGCAGTTCCTGCAGCAGCGCGACGGACTGCCCTGGCTTGATTTCCGGGATATCCGTCACGGTCGCCGGCAACGGCGCCTTGTCCGCCTTGCCGACGTTGTTCGTCTTATTGCGCTTCATCGATCCACGCCTGCTGGATCGCTTCCAGGATCTTTTCGCCGCCGCGCTTGTGGTCGTCGTCGAATCCTTCCAGCGTCACCACCCAGTGGTGCAGGTCCGTAAAGCGGATCTGCGTCGGGTCCAGGTGCGGATATTTGTCATACAGCGCTTCCGCGATCGCCGTGATGTCCGTCCATTTCATCTCAGTGCGAGCCTTCGCTGGCGTGGTTGATGGTGTATTTCGGGATCTCGATGACCAGGTCCTCGTCCGCCACGATCGACTGGCACGACAGGCGCGATTGTGCTTCCAGTCCCCATGCCTTGTCGAGCAGGTCTTCTTCCGTCTCGGTGGCTTCGTTGAGCGAGTCGAAACCTTCACGCACGATCACGTGGCAGGTGGTGCAGGCGCACGACTTCTCGCAGGCGTGCTCGATGTGGATGTCGTTGTCCAGCAGGACATCGCAGACGGATTTGCCCGCTTCCGTCTCGATGACGGCGCCCTCGGGGCACAGCTTGGCGTGGGGCAGGATGACGATTTGTGGCACTTGCTACCTCTGTAATATTTGTAGATGACGCGGTGGAAGACGTGGCTGGCTTATGCGGCTAACTTATGCGGCTAACTTATGCGGCTGGATTACGCGACCTGGTCCAGCGACTTGCCGGCCAGTGCGCTGCGCACGCTGCGGTCCATCCGGCGCGAAGCGAATTCCTCGGTGCCGTGCGCCAGTTCCTCGACGGCGGCTTTCACGGCCAGGTGATCGACCGTGCCGGCGACCGACTGCGCCAGGATCTCGCGCGTTTTTTGCATCAGCGCATCGACCGCGGCCCGTTCTTCGGCGGTCAGCAGGGCCGCGTCTTCATCCAGCGCCGACTGGGTCGCCAGCAGGATGCGCTCGGCCTCGACCTGCTCTTCGCGCAGTGCGCGCGCCTTCATGTCGCTTTCGGCCGACGTGTACGAATCCTGCAGCATGCGCGCGACATCGTCGTCGCCCAGGCCATACGACGGCTTCACGGTGATCGATGCCTCGACGTTGGAACGCAGCTCGCGTGCCGAGACCGACAGCAGGCCGTCGGCATCGACCTGGTAGGTGATGCGGATGCGCGCCGCGCCGGCCGCCATCGGCGGAATGCCGCGCAGCTCGAAGCGCGCCAGCGAACGGCAATCGGACACCAGCTCGCGCTCGCCCTGCAGCACGTGCACCGCCAGTGCCGTCTGGCCGTCCTTGAACGTCGTGAATTCCTGCGCGCGGGCGCACGGAATCGTCGAATTGCGCGGGATGATCTTTTCAACCAGTCCACCCATCGTCTCGATGCCCAGGGACAGCGGAATCACGTCGAGCAGCAGCCAGTCGTCGCCGGCGGCGCGGTTACCGGCCAGCAGGTTCGCCTGGATCGCGGCGCCCAGCGCCACCACCTTGTCCGGGTCGATGTTCGCGTGAGGAATCGTATGGAAGAACTCGCCCACGGCGCGCTGCACGTGCGGCATGCGCGTGGCGCCGCCCACCATCACCACGCCGTCGATATCGTCGGCATCGATGTTGGCGTCGCGCAGCGCCTTCTTGACGGCGTTGATGGTCTTGGCCACCAGGTGCTTGGTGATCTCGTTGAACGTTTCGGCCGTGATGATCTGGTGCACGTTCTCGCCGGACGACAGGCTGGCATCGACCAGCACCTCGTTCTTGGTCGACAGCAGCTCCTTGGCTTCGCGCGCCTTCACCATCAGCACGGCGGTGTCCTTCTCGTTCAGCGGTGCCAGCTTTTCCTGCGCGTGGATCCAGCAGAACAGGCGGTGGTCGAAATCGTCGCCGCCCAGCGCGGAATCGCCGCCGGTGGCCAGCACTTCGAACACGCCTTTCGACAATTTCAGGATCGAGATGTCGAACGTGCCGCCGCCCAGGTCATACACGGCGAACAGGCCTTCGGAGCCGTTGTCGAGGCCATAGGCAATCGCCGCGGCGGTCGGCTCGGACAGCAGGCGCAGCACGTTCAGGCCGGCCAGCTGGGCCGCATCCTTGGTGGCCTGGCGCTGCGCATCGTCGAAGTAGGCAGGCACGGTGATGACGGCGCCCACCAGGTCGTCGCCCAGCGCATCCTCGGCGCGCTGGCGCAGCGTGGCCAGGATCTGCGCCGACGTCTCGACCGGGCTTTTCACGCCGGCCACGGTCTTCAGCTGCACCATGCCGGGAGCGTCGACAAAATCGTACGGCAGGTTCTCGGCGTAGGCGATGTCCTTCAGGCCGCGGCCCATGAAGCGCTTGACCGAGACGATCGTGTTTTTCGGGTCGGTGGTCTGCGCCGCCAGCGCCTTGTAGCCGATGTTGGCGTGGCCATTCGGCAGGTAGCGCACGACGGACGGCAGCAGCGGCCGGCCGTCCTCGTCGTTCAGCACCTCGGGAATGGACGAGCGCACGGTGGCGACCAGCGAGTTCGTCGTGCCCAGGTCGATGCCGACCGCCAGCCGATGCTGATGCGGTGCGGTGGACATGCCGGGTTCGGAAATTTGCAGAAGAGCCATGTGAAACCTGTTCTTGTTGTGCGCTTGTTGTATGCTGCGTGCCGCCGGGGACGACGTTGCGGCGCTTGTTGAAGTCCGCCTAGGCGTCCAGCGCGTCGAACGCGTGGCGGACGTCTTCGCCGAATTTTTCCAGGAACATCAGCGCGCGCACGCCCTGCGCGGCGGCGTGGTAGTCGCCCACGTCCAGCTGCGCTTCGATGTCCTTCAGCTGCCCCTTGCGCGCGGTGCGCAACTGGCCGTCGAGCTGGTCGAGCAGCCCGGCATCGCGGCTGGCGCGCGCCTCGGCCAGTTCCTCGCGCCATTCCATCTGCTGCATGAGGAACGCCATCGGCATCGCCGTGTTCGACTCGGTCTGCAGGTCGACACCATGCAATTCGCACAGGTACTGGGCGCGGCGCTGCGGATTCTTCAGCGTTTGATAGGCTTCGTTGGCGCGCGTGGCCCACTGCATCGCGACACGCTTTTCAGCGTCCGTGGCGTTCACGAACTTGTCGGGGTGGACGCGGCCCTGGACTTCGCGGTAAGCGGCGTCCAGCGCGGCGGTATCGATGGCGAACTGCCGCGGCAGCTGGAATAACTCGAAGTAATTCTGCACGGTGGAGATGATGTCAATGCGTCAGACGCGGAAGCTTTCGCCGCAACCGCAGGCGTCTTTTTCGTTCGGGTTGTTGAACTTAAAGCCCTCGTTCAGGCCTTCGCGCGCGAAGTCGAGCTCGGTACCGTCGATGTACGGCATGCTTTTCGGGTCGACGAACACCTTCACGCCGTGCGATTCGAACACCGTGTCTTCCGGTGCCACTTCATCGACATATTCCAGCTTGTAGGCCAGCCCCGAGCAGCCCGTCGTGCGCACGCCGAAGCGCAGGCCGACGCCTTTGCCACGCCGTTCGATGTAGCGGGAAATGTGCTTTGCTGCCTTTTCGGTCAGGGTGACTGCCATGCGAATTCCTCCTTCATCGGGGCCCGCCTCGCGAGCCCCGTCGTACTGGTATTACCAATTAAGCAGAATGCTTTGCCTTGTAATCGCTGACGGCCGCCTTGATGGCATCCTCCGCCAGGATCGAGCAGTGGATCTTCACCGGCGGCAGCGCCAGCTCTTCGGCGATCTGCGTGTTCTTGATGGCCAGTGCTTCGTCCAGCGTCTTGCCCTTGACCCATTCGGTCACCAGCGAGCTGGAAGCGATGGCCGAGCCGCAGCCGTAGGTCTTGAATTTCGCGTCTTCGATCAGGCCGTTGGCGCCGACCTTGATCTGCAGCTTCATCACGTCGCCGCAGGCCGGCGCGCCGACCATGCCGGTACCGACGGTTTCATCGCCCTTTTCAAAGGCGCCCACGTTGCGCGGGTTTTCGTAGTGATCGAGTACTTGTTCCGAGTAAGCCATGATATTGCTCCTAAAGATTCGTTATGACGGCCAGCTTAGTGAGCGGCCCACTGGATCGAGCTGATGTCGATCCCTTCCTTGAACATGTCCCACAGCGGCGACAGTTCGCGCAGCTTGCCCACCTTCGACTTCATCAGTTCGATGGCGAAGTCGATGTCCTGTTCGGTCGTGAAGCGGCCGATCGTGAAGCGGATCGAGCTGTGCGCCAATTCGTCGCTGCGGCCCAGCGCGCGCAGCACGTAGGACGGCTCCAGGCTGGCCGACGTGCACGCCGAACCGGACGATACGGCCAGGTCCTTCACGGCCATGATCAGCGACTCGCCTTCCACGTAGTTGAACGACACGTTCAGGTTGTGCGGCACGCGGTGGTCCATGTCGCCGTTGATGTAGACCTCTTCGATTTCCTGCAGGCCCGTGGCCAGGCGGTCGCGCAGCGCCTTGATGCGGGCGATCTCTTCATCCATCTCCACCTTGGCCAGGCGGAACGCTTCGCCCATGCCGACGATCTGGTGCACCGGCAGCGTGCCCGAACGCAGGCCGCGCTCGTGGCCGCCGCCGTGCATCTGCGCTTCCAGGCGCACGCGCGGCTTGCGGCACACGTACAGCGCGCCGATGCCTTTCGGGCCGTAGGTCTTGTGGGCGGTGAACGTCATCAGGTCCACTTTCAGCGCCTGCACGTCGATGGCCAGCTTGCCCGTCGCCTGTGCCGCGTCGCAGTGGAAGATGATGCCCTTGCCGCGGCAGAAGGCGGCAATCTCGCCGACCGGCTGGATCACGCCGATCTCGTTGTTGACCAGCATGACGGAGACCAGGATCGTATCCGGGCGCACGGCCGCGGCCAGCTGCTCGACGGTGATCAGGCCGTTGTCCTGCGGGTCCAGGTACGTTGCTTCGAAGCCCTGGCGCTCCAGTTCGCGCACGGTGTCCAGCACGGCCTTGTGCTCGGTCTTCACCGTGATGATGTGCTTGCCCTTGGTCTTGTAGAACTGCGCCGCGCCCTTGATTGCCAGGTTGTTGCTTTCGGTCGCGCCGGAAGTCCAGATGATCTCGCGCGGATCGGCATTGATCAGCGCCGCCACGTGGCCGCGCGCCTCTTCCACGGCCGCCTCGGCCGTCCAGCCGTACATGTGGCTGCGCGAGGCGGGGTTGCCGAACTGCTCGCGCAGGTACGGAATCATCTTGTCCGCCACCCGCGGGTCGATCGGCGTGGTCGCCGAATAGTCCATGTAGATCGGGAAGTGCGGCGCGGTCTTGAAATCGACCGGGGCAACCTTGGGGACGTTTTTTTCAGGGGCGTTCATCTTTTCACTCCAGTGCTTTGCGGCGTGTATGGGTTATCTGTGTAGCTGGGCTTACTTTGCCAGGGCGGCGTGTTCGTTGCGGTGCATGACCACCACGTTCTGCTCGGCGTTCTTCTGTTTCTGCTGGTCGACCAGGTCCTGCAGCGAGACCGAGTCAAGGTAATCGACCATTTTCTCGTTCAGCGTGGTCCACAGTTCGTGGGTCATGCAACGGGCGCCGCTGGCGTGGTCCGCGCCATGGCAATTTTCCTTGCCGCCGCACTGGGTCGCATCCAGCGGCTCGTCGACGGCGATGATGATGTCGGCCACCGTCACCTTGTCGGCACGGCGTGCCAGGCTGTACCCGCCGCCGGGACCGCGAATCGATTCCACGATCTCGTGCCGGCGCAGCTTGCCGAACAACTGTTCCAGGTAAGACAGCGAAATGGCCTGCCGCTGGCTGATGCCAGAGAGCGTGACGGGACCTTTGCCCTGGCGCATTGCCAGGTCGATCATTGCCGTCACGGCAAAGCGGCCTTTGGTAGTCAGACGCATACGACCTCGATTAAATGCCGCCGGGAACAACCTAACCCGGCACGGTTCCAACTGGGTGTCCAACGAAGTGCCCACTCAGTCGCTGCTTGGTGTTCAGCTTCTGTGTTCAGCTCTGTATTCAGCTCAGTGCTTGGCTTCGTTGAACTAAGGTAAAATCTCGTGCTTCAACTAACAGGTTCCTTTGCAAACATCCTGCGGCGCTGCAAACAAAACCTGATTACCTGAACGATTTAGTCAAGTATAACAGCTTCGCCCGATCCTTGCCCGGCGCGCCTCCGTTTTCAACGGCACCGTACCGGGCCCAGCTTGCTCCTTCCGCCATCCCCCTGCCCGTCGCCCCCGAAGGATTAGCTGCGATGCAACACGCGCAGCGGACCGAACAGGGCATGCATGTCCTTGTTGGCGATGAACGACAGGTTGTAGGGGTGCTCGGCCACCGCCTGCGGCATTGCCTGCACGGCCGGCAGCTTGTTGAGCTGCTCGGCAATTTTGCCCCACAACACCAATTGGGGCTGCTCCGCGCGCGCCGCAAGGGCGTCGATCACGGTGGCGAAGAACGGCAGCCATGCCTTGGCATCCTTCACCGGCGCCACATGCGTGCGGAATACCAGCGACGCATTCAGCAGCAGGAAGCCATGCTCCGTCAGCCGCTCCTGCAGTTCGGCCAGCGTGCCGATTGCGCCCCCGGCCCGGGCCCGCGTCGCGCAGGCGGCCAGTGCGGCACCGGCGGTGTCCGCCTCTTGCAGTTGCCCGTCCGCCACCAGCAGCATCTTCATGAAATTGCGCAGCGACGTGGCACGGTTGACACGCTTCGACAGGCCGCCATCGGCGAGCTCCGACCACAGGCTGTCGACGGCGCCATCCATGAAGCACACCCCGGTCGCGCTTTCCGCACGGGGGTACGGGCCCTCGCCGACCAGCACATAGCGCACCCGCTCCAGCGGCAGCGCGAAGGCGGCAAACAAGCGCATTTCGGTGGGCAGGTAGGTGTCTTCGGCCAGCGCCGGCAGATAGGCGGGATCCGCGGCGGCGACAGCTTCGAGGCCTTTTACCAGCACCGGATGCCAGGAAGGGTCGGCCCTGTCGAGGGCGGCGAGGAAATGCGGGGGAATCGTCATGCGCTGGCGAAGAAGGCAAAGGGCGGGATTTTACCTTACACAAGCTCTACCGCCGGGCAGGTTGTTGCCTGAAAAATGGGGTCCGTCCCCATTTTCCGGGCAACTTATTGCCTGGAAAACAGGGGCCGTCCCAATTTTCCGTCCTATTTTGCGTCCCTGTTTATCGGCACCGCTATCGCCCCAGCAGGTCGTGCGCATCGAGGATGGCGAAGGCGATTTCCGGGCGGGCTTCGAGGCAGCGCCGGATCGCGGCGGGCACGGCTTGCCGGGTCTTGCGGCACAGGCCGGGCCGCGGTGCCAGCTCGATGGCGAAACCGCGCACGGTGCGGACTTCGTTCGGCCCCGGCGCGATCGTCAATGTCACGCCCAGCTGTTCCTGCAAGCGCTGGCCAAGCCGCATCAGCTCGGCATAGCTGCCGAGTGCCTCGATGCGCTCGATGAGCCGCTTTTCTTCGTCGCGCGTCAGGCGCAGTACGCGGACATCCGCCTGCGGGTCGTTGTCCAGCAGCTCGCGCTTGCAGTCGCAAGCGCCCGGCGGGCACTCCTTGCGGATCGGAAGTGGGAACATGGCGTGAAAGTAATGGCTGGAAAAGTATCCTGCGCACGCTTCGAGGTGTCAAACGCGTGTGCAAGCGCAAGCTCGGCTGTATGGATTTCCGCAACGTCCCCCTCTATCGTGCGCGACTTGCTTGCTGGATTGCCGTAAAGTAGACATTCATCAACATTGCACAATATTTTGCAAAACCTTCGACGGAGAGCGCCTTGAAGGACCACGAGCAGCCGGCGCCACCCGTTGTACCGACCCACCTGGGTTTTCTCGCCGCCCCTGGCGAGATGGCCGGACTGATTGCCGGCCACGACTGGTCGGCCACGCCGCTCGGACCGCTCGATGCATGGCCGCAGAGCCTGCGCACCACGGTCAGCCTGATGCTGAACTCGAGCCACCCGATCTGGATCGGCTGGGGGCCGGAAGCGACCTTCCTGTACAACGATGCCTATGTGGACGTGCTCAGCCGCGCCAAGCATCCATGGGCGCTAGGGCTGCCCGCCGCCCGCGTGTGGGCGGAGATCTGGGACTTCTGCGGCCCCCTTGCCGACAAGGTATTCCGCCAGGCCGAAGCCACGTTCGTCGCCAACGTGCAGCTGTACATGAACCGCGGCAGCTACCTCGAAGAGACATGGTATTCGTTCTCGTACAGCCCGATCGTCGACGAATCCGGCGGCGTCGGCGGCCTGTTCTGCCCATCCACGGACGTTACCGCCAGCAACCTGAACACGCGCCGGCTTGCCACGCTGTCGGCGCTGGCGGCCGCCACCGGCGAGGACAGCGTCACGCGCGCCTGCGCGGCGGCGATGACCATCATCGGCCGCAATCCGCTCGACATGCCGTTCGCCCTGCTCTACCTGGTCGACGACGAAACCGGGACCGCGCGGCTCCAGCACGCTGTGCACCTGCCGGGCTCCGATGGCGTCACGCCCGCCGCCATCGCGCTCGAGGATGCCGCCGCGCCGTGGCCCATTGCCGAGGTTTGCACGACCGGCAGCACCGTGCTGGTGCCGGTCGGCGACGTGGCGGGCCTGCCGGCCGGCGTTGCCGGGCAACCGGTCACGCAGGCGCTCGCGCTGCCGCTGTCGATCCCGGGCCGCGCCCGGGCAGCCGGTGTACTGATCGCCGGCGTCAACCCGGCGCGGCCGCTCGATGCCGACCACCAGACCTTCTTCGGCCTGGTCGCCGGCCAGGTTGCGGCGGCGCTGCAGAATGCCACCGCGGCCGAGGAGCAGCGCCGCCGCGCCGACGCGCTGGCCGAACTGGACCGTGCCAAGACGGCCTTCTTCTCGAATGTGAGCCATGAATTCCGCACGCCGCTCACGCTGATGCTGGGGCCGGTGGAGGATGCGCTGGACGACGAGACGGCGCCATTGCCGCCTGCGCAGCGCCAGCGGCTGGAGCTGGCGCACGACAATGCGTTGCGGCTGCAAAAGCTCGTCAACACCCTGCTCGATTTTTCGCGCGTGCAGGCCGGCCGCATGCACGCCTCGTATGCGCAGGTGGACCTGGCCGCGCTGACGTGCGACCTGGCCAGCGGCTTCCGCTCGATCGTCGAGAGCGCCGGGCTGGCGCTGGACGTGCACTGCGAGGCGCTGCCGGCGCCGGCCTGGGTGGACACGTCGATGTGGGAAAAGATCGTGCTGAACCTGCTGTCGAACGCGTTCAAGTTCACCTTCGCGGGCCGTATCGAGGTCGCGCTGCGGCAGCACGATGGCCACGCGGTGCTGACCGTGCAGGATACCGGCGTGGGGATTGCCGCCGAACACCTGGACAAGATCTTCGAGCGCTTCCAGCGTGTCGAAGGCGCGCGCTCGCGGTCGCACGAAGGCTCCGGCATCGGCCTGGCGCTGGTACGCGACCTGGTGGACCTGCATCACGGCGCGATCGCTGTCCGCAGCGAACCCGGCACGGGCACCTGCTTTACGGTGACGCTGCCATTGGGCCACGCGCACCTCCCCGAAGAACGCCTCGCGGGCCGTGCCGACGGCACCGTGTCCGCGGCCACGCTGGAAGCGTATACGACCGAGGCGCGGCGCTGGCTGCCGCGGCAGGCCGGCGACGAGGAAGACGATCGCACGCTGCTGGCGCATGGCGCCCACGTGCTGGTGGCGGACGACAACGCCGACATGCGCGGCTACCTGGAGCGCCTGCTGAAGCAGCGCTGGCGCGTGACGACGGTGGCCAATGGCCGCGAGGCGCTTGAAGCGGCCTGGCATGAGCGGCCCGACCTGATCGTCTCCGACGTGATGATGCCGGAGCTGGACGGCTTCGGCCTGATCGCCGCCCTGCAGGCCGACGATGCGCTGCACGACGTGCCGGTGCTGCTGCTGTCGGCGCGCGCCGGCGAGGAGGCGCGCATCGAAGGCCTGAACGCAGGCGCCGACGATTACCTCGTCAAGCCGTTCTCGGCGCGCGAGCTGCTCACGCGCATCGAGTCCCAGTTGATCCGCTACCGCATCCGCCAGGTGGAACGCGCGCATGCGGAGCGGATGGCCGAGGTGTTCATGCAGGCGCCGGCGGCTATCGCGATCCTGCGTGGCGCGAACCTGGTCTACGAGCTGGTGAACGCGCGCTACGCGGCGCTGATCGGCGGGCGCGACGTGCAGGGCACGCCGTTCCGGCAAGCGCTGGCGGAAGTATCCGACCAGGCCCTGTTCGAGGAACTGGAACACGTGCTGGCCAGCGGCGAACCGGCGGTGGGCCGGGCGCGCCGGGTATTGCTGCAACGCCAGCCGGACACCGCACCCGAGGAATGCTTCTTCGACTACGTGCACCAGCCGATCCGCAATACGGGCGGCGTGGTGGACCGTGTCGCCATCGTGGCGTTCGACGTGACCGCGCTGGTACGGGCCCGCAGCGAGGCCGAGGTGGCGAACCGCGCCAAGGACGAATTCCTGGCCATGCTGGGCCACGAACTGCGCAACCCGCTGTCGCCGATCCTGGTGGCGCTGGAACTGATGCGCCTGAAAGGCATCGGCACGCTGGACAGGGAGCACGCCGTGATCGAGCGGCAGGCGCGCCACCTGGTGCGCCTGGTGGACGACCTGCTGGACGTGGCCCGCATCGCCCAGGGCAAGTTCGAACTGCGGCGCGAGCGGATCGAGCTGGGGGCGCTGGTCACGCAGGCGGTGGAAACGGTGAGCCCGCTACTGGAAGAGCGGCGGCACCGGCTGCACCTGGACGTGCCGGGCGCCGGCATGCCGGTGGACGCCGACGCGGTGCGCTTCGTCCAGGTGTTGTCGAACCTGCTGACGAACGCGGCCAAGTACACCGGTGACGGTGGCGACATCGGCCTGACGGCGCTGCGCACGGGCGACCACGTGGTGATCCGCGTGACCGACAACGGCATCGGCATCTCGCCCGAGATGCTGCCGCAGCTGTTCGACAAGTTCGTGCAGGAGCGCCAGGCGCTGGACCGCTCGCGCGGCGGCCTCGGCCTGGGCCTGGCGATCGTCAAGAGCATCGTCACGCTGCACGGCGGCACCGTTACCGCCAGCAGCGCCGGCGCAGGCCGGGGCAGCGTGTTCGAGATACGCCTGCCGCTGGCAACGGGGACCACGCGAACGGCGACGTCCACGCTGCTGCCGGCCGCGATCGAGCCCGTTTCGGCAGGCAGGGCCATACCGGCCGCGCGCAGCCGGGTCATGCTGGTGGACGACAACCCGAACGTGCTGGACGGGCTGCGCGCTCTGCTCGAGCTGCGCGGCCACGAAGTGCATGCCGTGTCCGATCCCGCCACGGCGTTGCGGCTGGCCGACAGCCTGGCGCCGGACCTGGCCATTCTCGACATCGGCCTGCCCGGCATGGATGGCTACGAGCTCGCTGCCGAACTGCGCCGCCGGCCACACCTGCGCGATACCCGCCTGATCGCGCTGACGGCGTATGGCCAGCAGGCCGATCAGCGACGCGCCGCCGCGGCCGGTTTTACCGCGCACCTGACCAAGCCGATCAACGCGCGCGAACTGCAAACGCTGGTCGAAGACGAAGCGCAAGTGCAGTAAGACGCCGTCGCGCCATTGCAACGGCGTCCGGAGTATTCCCTTAAAGTAACTATTTTCCACGTGGCGGTGTTACACTTTTCTGCATGTAAAACCTTGCGCCGGCCTCCATGCCCGGCCAGCCTCTCCGCCATTGCCGTTTCCACCATCCGATGCACTTCACGCTGCCCCTCGCGCCGTCCTCCAGGCTTTACCGGCTGATCGCCGGCTGCTGGCTGGCCGCCGTGCTCGCACTGGTCTTGTTGCCAACGCATGCGGCACAAGCGATGACAGGCGCGGTGACAGAAGCGGTGGCTGAACGCCGCGTACTCGTGCTGTATTCGCTGGGCCCGGATACCATGTCGAACTGGCAGCGGCTGCTGCACGACGGCATGTATGACGAGTTGGGCAAGCGCGGTGCCGCCGCGATGCCGGTCATCCACGAGGAACGGCTGGACGCGATCCGCGTCGGTGCCGACGCCGCAACGGCCGGCATGGCCCCTTACCTGCGCAGCAAGTACGCCAGGGTGAAATTCGACCTGGTGGTGACCGAAGGGCAGGTGGCCGCCATGTTCCTGGGCGAGCATCCCGACCTGTTTCCCGGTGCGCGGCGCTTCTATGTCAATTACGGCCACACGGGCTGGCAGCCGCCGGACGGCACGCCGATCGCGGTGCATCCCGATTTCGACCGGGCCGTCGGCATCGTGGCGCGCACGGCACCGGACGTGCGGCACCTTGTCGTGATCGGCGACAGCAGCCCGCGCGTGCAGCGCTGGATCACCGCGATCCGTGCCGCGGCGGCACGCCATGCCGGGGAACTGACGTTCGAGTACTGGACCGGGGAGGACTTCGACCAGGTGGCACGCAAGCTGTCGACGCTGGACCGGCACAGCGCCCTGCTGCTGCTGGCCGCCGGCCTGAACGACAAGGCCGGCCGCCTCGATCCGCACGACATGGCGCACCGCATCGCCGCCGCCAGCCCGGTCCCCGTGTTTACGCACCTGGATTCGCTGGTGTTGCCTGGCATGGTGGGCGGCTATGTCGTCAGCGGCGAAGGCATCGGGCGCGTCATCGCCCGCATCCTGGTGGATGCGCGCACCGACGATATCCCGCTGCAGCGCTACGTGTTCGATGCGCCCACGGTCGCCCGCTTCAAGCTGCGGAACCTGCCGCCCGAGGCCAAGCTGCTGAACCGGCCGGACAGCGTATGGGAACGCTATCGCTGGCAGATCGTTTCCGGCATCACGCTGATCGTCCTGCAGGGCGCGCTGATCTCGGCACTGGTGGTGGCGCTGCGCGACCGCCGCCGCACGCTGGCCGCGCTGAACGACGAGCGCGACCACCTGGAAGAGCGTGTACAGCGCCGCACGCTGGAGCTGCGCACCGCGAACACCCAGCTGGAACAGCTGGCCACCACCGATCCGCTGACCGGCATTGCCAATCGCCGCAAGATGACCGAGCAGATCGTCGCGGAACAGGAACGCGCACGGCGCTTTGGCCACCCGGTCTCGGTGCTGATGGTGGATATCGACTTTTTCAAGCGCATCAACGACACCTTTGGCCACGACACCGGCGACCACGCGATCGTGGCGGTGGCGAATCTGCTGGCCGAGTCGCTGCGGGTGATCGATACCGCGGCGCGCTTCGGCGGCGAGGAGTTCGTGGTGCTGTTGCCGGAAACCGAGGAAGCGGTGGCCGCGGTGGCGGCGGAACGGCTGCGCGCAGCGGCTGCCGCGCTCCGCCTGCACAGCGAGGATGGCAGCGAGGTCACGCTGACGATCAGCATCGGCGTGGCGTCGGCGATCGCCGGCGACACGCCGTCGACGCTGCTGATGCGCGCCGACCAGGCGCTTTACCGCGCCAAGCAGGAAGGCCGCGACCGCGTGGTGCGGTTCTAGCATTGGCCTCCCGCCGGCAGCAACACGCGTTCTTGCTTATGACACGCGTTCGCGCCTTATCGCACGCGTTCGCGTCCTATAATTGCCCATCCAACATTTCCCTTTGCCGCCATGTCGCATAACACCATCGAGATCAACCGCGCGATGGACCGCTCGATGAACCTCTTCGACGGCCGCCACAGCGTGTGGCTGTTCGGCTACGGTTCGCTGATCTGGAAGGCCGATTTCCCGTTCATCGAACGGCGGCCGGCCAGCATCGCCGGCTGGGTACGGCGCTTCTGGCAAGGTTCGCACGACCACCGCGGCACACCGGATGCGCCGGGCCGCGTGGTGACGCTCGTGCCGCAGGAAAATGCCGTGTGCCACGGCATGGCCTACCTGGTGACGCCGGAAGAATTCCTGCACCTGGACCACCGCGAAAAAAACGGCTACCTGCGGCTGCCGATCGACATGCGCTTCGACGGCGGCGGCAGCGAGAAAGGCCTGGTCTACATTGCCCGGCACGACAATGCCGCCTACCTGGGCGAGGCATCGGAACTGGAGATCGCCCGGCACATCGCCGGCGCACGCGGTCCCAGCGGGCCGAACGTGGAATACCTGGTACACCTGGCACACGCGCTGCGCGACATGGGGCACGAGGACGAGCATGTGTTCGCGATCGAGCGGCACCTGGCCGGCCTCGGTCGCTGAAGACACTTAGAACAGGCTCAACTGCCCTGCCGCCTCGGCCCGCCGCGCCTTTGCGCCCTGCGGCGGCACCACCAGCGGCGCCCTGAACTGCGTGCAGTCGAGCCGCCTGAACCGGCTGCCACGGCCCGCCATGCCGCAGCGCTGGATGGACTTTTCCACGCGCTGGCGAATCAGGTCCGCCCACAGGCCCTGGCCACCCATCCGCGTGTCGAACGATGCGTCGTAATCCTTGCCGCCGTGGATCTCCCGCACGCGGTTCATCACGCGCTGGGCGCGGTCCGGGAAATGCGCTTCCAGCCAGTCCTTGAACAGCGGATTGACTTCCCATGGCAGGCGCAGCACCACGTAGCTGGCCTGGATCGCGCCGGCATCGAAAGCGGCCTCGATCACTTTCTCGATCTCCGGTTCCGTGACGAACGGAATGATCGGCGCGACCGACACGCCGACCGGGATGCCTGCTTCGGTCAGCGTGCGGATCGCGCGCAGCCGGCGCTCCGGTGCCGCGGCGCGCGGTTCCAGCGTGCGCGCGATCTTCGGGTCGAGCGTGGTCAGCGTGATCGATGCAGCCGCCAGCCCCTGTGCCGCCATTGGCGCGAGAATGTCGATATCGCGCTCGATCAGTGCCGATTTCGTGATCAGCCCGACCGGATGCCGGCATTCCTGCAACACCTCGAGCACGCGCCGGGTGAGCTTCAGTTCGCGCTCGATCGGCTGGTAGGCATCGGTATTCACGCCCAGCGCGATCGGCTCCACCGCATAACCGGGTTTCGCCAGTTCGCTGCGCAGCAAGTCGGGCGCGTTCATCTTTGCATACAGCTTGCTCTCGAAATCGAGCCCCGGCGACAGGCCCAGGTAGCTGTGCGTGGGCCGCGCGAAACAGTAGATGCAGCCATGTTCGCAGCCGCGGTATGGGTTCAGCGACACGCCGAACGGAATATCGGGCGACTGGTTGCGCGACAGGATCGATTTGGCCGTTTCCTCGGTGACATGGGTGCGCCACACGCGCGCTTCCTCTTCCTCGCGCAGCCAGCCGTCGTCGAACGTTTCGCGCACGTCCACCTCGTAGCGGCCCTGCACGTTCGCGACGGCGCCGCGCCCTTTCAGCGCCTTCAGCGAACGGGGCATCAGCATGACCTGTCCGGCCTGGGGATCGAATTCCCTGGTGAATTCATTCGCCGGGAAGTCGTTATCGGGGAAATCGTTCCTGGTGAAGTCGTTCCTGGTGAAGTCGTTCCTGGTAAAGCTCTTCGTGGTGAAGTTGTCTCGGTGCATGGCCGCTCCAGAGTTTCGCTATGACTGTATGTATATACAGTATTCTAGGCCGATCTTCAAGGGCATGCAACCGCTACATGCACCTTGGCAGTTCGCCAACTGGTATGATTCGCAATTGCCTGTCCGGAGCGACCCGGACCCACCATCCATAAGCAATATGACTACCAAAAATCCGTCCTTCCTGGCCAGGATCCCGCTTGCCTTCAGCGCTTTCTTCAAGACGCTGGGCGACGCCGAATTCGCCGGCCGTTACCAGAACGACCAGATCGGCCCGGTTGCCGCGCCACCGGCTCCCGCACCGGCTCCTGCTCCAGCACCCGCCCCTGCCCCGGTTTCCGCGCCGGTCGCACCGCCGCTGCGCGAAGCAACCCCCGATGCGGCCCTGCAATTGCTGTCGCTGCTGCAGCGCGAAGCGCGCCTGATCGATTTCACGCAGGAAAACCTGGCCGGCTATTCGGATGCCGACATCGGCGCCGCGGCCCGCGTGGTGCACGAAGGCTGCAGCAAGGTACTCAAGGAACACTTCACGATCGAGCCGGCGCGCACCGAAGCCGAAGGCAGCCGCGTGACGCTGGAAGAAGGCTTCGATGCGGGCGCCGTGCGCCTGACCGGCAACGTGGTCGGCAAGCCCCCGTTCAAGGGTACGCTGAGCCACCGCGGCTGGCGTGCCACGGCGGTGCGCCTGCCGAAGCTGGCCGAGGCCCACGATGCGAAGATCCTGGCACCGGCGGAGGTGGAACTGTGAGCGGCGAAAACAACGCGCCACGTTTTGCGATCGGCATCGACCTGGGCACCACGCACAGCGCGCTGTCGTATGTGGACCTGGCTGCCAGCGATGGCGAAAAGACCCAGCAAACCGTACTGGGCGTGCCGCAGCTGACGGCGCCCGGCACGGTCGAAGAGCTGCCGCTGCTGCCGTCTTTCCTGTACCTGCCGCATCCGGATGAAGTGCCGCCCGGCGAGCTCGCGCTGCCATGGAGCACCGAGGGGGAGACTTCGGTCGCCGGCGAAATGGCGCGCAGCCGCGGTGCCACCACGCCGATCCGCCTCGTGTCGAGCGCGAAGAGCTGGCTGTGCCACCCCGGCGTGGACCGCCGCGCCGCGATCCTGCCGAACGACGCGCCGGAAGAAGTCGCGCGCGTCTCGCCGCTGGAAGCGTCCACCCGCTACCTGTCCCACCTGCGCCAGGCGTGGAATGCCGCGCACCCGGATGCGCCGTTCGGCGAACAGGCCGTGACGGTGACGATTCCCGCCTCCTTCGACCCGGCCGCGCGCGAGCTGACCGCCGAGGCGGCCCGGGCCGCGGGCTATGATGCCGTGACCCTGCTGGAAGAACCGCAGGCCGCGCTGTACAGCTGGATCCAGGGCAGCGAAGGCCGCTGGCGCAAGGAAGTCAAGCCCGGCGACATCATCCTCGTCGTCGACGTGGGCGGCGGCACCAGCGACTTTTCGCTGATCGCCATCGCCGAGCGCGACGGCGTGCTGGAACCGCACCGCGTGGCCGTGGGCGACCACATCCTGCTGGGCGGCGACAACATGGACCTGGCGCTGGCCCACCTGGTGGCGCGCAAGCTGTCCGCGAACGGCACGCAGCTCGACCCGTGGCAACTGCGCGCGCTGACCTACGGCTGCCGCGCCGCCAAGGAAAACCTGCTGGCCGACGCCAGCGCCGACAGCTGGCCGATCGTGGTGCCGAGCCGCGGCTCGAAGCTGATCGGCGGCTCGATCCGCACCGAGCTGACCCGCGATGAAGTGACGACGTTCATCACCGACGGCTTCTTCCCGAAAGTGGAAGCGACCGCCCGCCCGGCCGTGCGCACCCGCGCCGGCCTGACGCAACTGGGCCTGCCGTATGCGCAGGATGCGGCGATCACGCGCCACCTGGCCGCCTTCCTGGGCCGCCAGAAGGGTGCGACGGCCGACGTCCCCGGCTTCGCCGAGCGCCAGAACCCGGACCATTCGTTCCTGCACCCGAGCGCCGTGCTGTTCAACGGCGGCGTGTTCAAGTCGGCGCTGCTGGCCCAGCGCGTGATGGACACCATCAACGACTGGCTGTACATGGAAGGCGCCGAAGCCGCGCGCATGCTGGGCGGCGCGGACCTGGACCTGGCCGTCGCCCGCGGCGCGGCGTACTACAGCTACGTGCGGCGCGGCACCGGCGTGCGCATCCGCGGCGGCACGGCCCGTTCGTACTACGTGGCCGTGGAATCGTCGATGCCGGCCATTCCCGGCATGGAACCGCCAATCCAGGCGCTGTGCGTGGCGCCGTTCGGCATGGAAGAAGGCAGCGAGCTGGAATTGCCGGGGCAGGAATTCGGCCTCGTCGTCGGCGAGCCGGTGCAGTTCCGCTTCTTCGGTTCCTCCACCCGCCGGCAGGACACGATCGGCACCGTGCTCGATTTCTGGGCACCGGACGAACTGGTGGAGCTGAACGAGATCCAGGCCGAGCTGTCGCCGGAAGGCCGCCGGCCGGGCGACGTGGTGCAGGTGCGCCTGCATGCGCACGCCACCGAGGCGGGCACGCTGGAACTGCTGGCGGTGGCCGATGACGGCCAGCGCTGGAAAGTGGAATTCGACGTGCGGGGCACCGCCGAGGGGCAATGACACCTTACCTGGTCAGCATCGACCTCGGCACCACCAATACGGTGCTGGCCTACGCCGCGCCCGGCGCCAGCGAAGTGCAACTGCTCGATATCGACCAGCTGACCGCGCCGGGCGAAGTGCACGGCGCGCTGCTGCTGCCGTCGAGCCGCTATCACCCCGCCGAAGGCGAACTGGGTCCGGCCGAACTGCAGCTGCCATGGCTGCAGGCCGACGTGGCCGGCGTCGAGCGGTTCGTGGTCGGGCGCCTGGCCCGCACGCTCGGCGCGCAGGTCACGGGGCGCTATGTGGCCAGCGCGAAAAGCTGGCTGTCGCACCCGGGCGTCGACCGCACGGCGCCGATCCTGCCATGGGGCGCTCCCGACGGAGTGCCGAAAGTTTCCCCGGTGGCCGCCAGCGCCAGCTACCTGGCGCACCTGCGCGGCGCCTGGAATGCCCGTTTCCCCGATCATTTGCTGGAAGACCAGCGCATCGTGCTGACGGTCCCCGCATCGTTTGACGAAGGTGCGCGCGCGCTGACGCTGGAGGCGGCCAAGCTGGCCGGCCTGCATGGCGTGCGCCTGCTGGAGGAGCCGCAGGCGGCGCTGTACGACTGGCTGTACCGCCACCGCGCCACGCTGGCCGCCGAACTGGCGGACACGCGGCTGGCACTGGTGGCCGACGTGGGCGGCGGCACCACCGATTTCTCGCTGGTGCAGGTCCGGGTAGCGAACGGCGAGCCGGTGCTGGAACGGATCGGCGTGGGCAACCACCTGATCCTCGGCGGCGACAACATGGACCTGGCCCTGGCGCACCTGGCCGAATCGCGCCTGGCGCCGCCGGACAGCCAGCAGCGGCTGTCCGCGGGACGGCTGGCGCAGCTGACGGAACGCTGCCGCGCTGCGAAGGAGCAGTTGCTGGCGGCGGGCGGTCCGGAACAGGCCAACGTCACGCTGCTCGGCAGCGGTTCGAAGCTGATCGGCGGCAGCCGCTCGGTGACGCTGACCCGGGCCGACGTGGCGCAGATCGTCGTCGAAGGCTTTTTCCCGCTGAACCAGGAGCAGGCCGATGCGCGCCGCGCGCGTGGCGCCATCGTCGAGTTCGGGCTGCCGTATGCCAGCGATGCCGCCGTCACGCGGCATCTCGCCAGCTTCCTGCGCCAGCATGGGCAGGCCGCGCGGGCCGCGCTGGGCATTGCCGACGACACCACGTTCCCGGTGCCGGACACGCTGCTGCTGAACGGCGGCGTGTTCCGTGCCGATGCGCTGGCGCAGCGGCTGGCCGCCACGCTGGACGGCTGGCGCGGCCTGCAGCAACTGGGGCCGGTCAAGGTACTGCACAACGACAACCCGGACGTGGCCGTGGCGCGCGGCGGTGTCGCGTATTCGCTGTCGCGGCAGGGCATGGCGCCGTCGATTGCCGGCGGTTCCGCGCGCGCCTACTACCTGCTGCTCGATGCGGACAAGGCGCCGGGCGTGAAGCGCCGCGCCGTCTGCATCCTGCCGCGCGGCGCCCAGCCGGGCAGCGAGGTGACGCTGGCCGACCGCACGTTCGGCCTGCGCGTCGGCCGCCCGGTGCGCTTTCACCTGGTCTCCACCGTGACCGACCTGCGCCACGGCGCCGGCGACCTGGCCGACCTCGATCCGGCCGACTACGTGGCGCTGCCGGCGATCTCCACGGTGCTGAAGACCGACGACACGAAGATGCCGAAGGAGATCCCCGTGCGGCTGGCGGCGGCGCTGTCCGAAGTCGGCACGCTGGAAGTGCATTGCGTGGAAGCGGCGAGCGGCCGGCGCTGGCTGCTGGAGTTCCAGCTGCGCGGCGAGGAGGAGCAGGCGGCGGAGCCGCAGGACAACGCGCCGCCGCCGCGCTTCGCCGATGCCGTCGAGAAGATCGAGCGCATCTTCGGCGCCCGCGTGCTGCCGGTGGAGAGCAAGGACGTACGCCAGTTGCGCGGCCAGCTCGAGCAACTGCTGGGCAGCCGCGAGCGCTGGCCGACCGCGCTGCTACGGCACCTGTTCGATGCGCTGATGGCGCGCGCCAAGGGCCGGCGCCGTTCGGCCGAGCACGAGCGCGTGTGGCTCAACCTGGCCGGCTGGTGCCTGCGGCCGGGCTTCGGCGCGCCGCTGGACGACTGGCGCATCGGCCAGCTGTGGGCGCTGTTCGGCAGCGGCGCCCAGTATTTCAAGGACAGCCAGGTGCGCGCCGAATGGTGGACGCTGTGGCGCCGCGTGGCCGGCGGCCTGTCCACCGACATGCAGCTGCGCCTGCTGGACGACTTCGCGTTCAACCTGCAGGCCACTGCCGCCGAGCGGGGTACCCGTCCCGCCACACTGGTCGACGGCAGCGAGGAAGACATGCTGCGCCTCGGCGCTTCGCTGGAACGCATCCCGGCCGCCTACAAGGCGGAGATCGGCGACTGGATGGTAGGCACGATCGGCAAGCTGCCCGCATCGGGCCCGAAATTCGACGCGAAGGCGGCCGCCAGCTTTACCCGCTACCTGTGGGCGCTGGGCCGGGTGGGCGCACGCAAGCCGTTCCATGGCAGCGCACACGAAGTGGCGCCGGTGGCGTCGGTGGAAGGCTGGCTGGGCGCGATCCTGAAACTGGACTGGAAGAAGATCGAGCCGGCCGGCTTCGCCGCCGCGCACCTGGCGCGCATGACCGGCGACCGGTCGCGCGACATCAATCCCGCCCTGCGCGAGGAAATACTGCGCCGGCTGACCGGCGTGGGCGCACCGCCGACGTGGAGCGCGATGGTGCGCGACGTCGTCGAACTGGACCAGGCCAGCGAGCAGCGCATGTTCGGCGACGCGCTGCCGCCGGGGCTGAAGCTGATCAGCTGAAACTGAGCAGCTGAAACCGATCAGCTGACCTGTGCCAGCCCTGGCTGGCCGCGCTGCGCGGCCAGCATCTGCTGCTGGCCGACGAAGCCGTCGAACGCGTCGATCAGCGGCGCGAAGCGCGACGGGTCGCCTTCCAGCCGGGCCAGCGCATACGCCGTTGCCTCCAGCGTCGACAGCTGGCCCGGCGCGTGCGCCTTGCGGATCAGGTAATGCGAGGCCGGCACATCGTGCAACGCCAGCCGGGGCAGCGCCTGCAGCGCCGGGTTCAGGTACAGCATCTTGCGGCTCTTGCGCCACGTGGCGTCGAGCACGACCAGCAGCACCTGCTCCGCCTCTTCCGGCCGGTATGGCGGCGGCGCCGGAATGCCGAGCGAACGGTCGCCCGGCGTGTCGGGATACAGCAGCACGGGCCGGCGCGGCCCGCTCAATCGTTCATCCAGGCTGTCGAAAGTCTCGCCGACGGCGAGCGTGCTGCCGGGCAGGCACAGGTGCAGCAGCCGCGCGCTGTTCTTGGCGTTCATGGTTTCCATCGGATGCTGCAGGATCAGCAACGCCGTGCGGCTGTCGACCGGGCGTATCCAGTGGCAGATGCAGGCACTGGCGGCACGCAGGCAGGTGGGGCATTCGGCCCGTTTCTTCGTCATCCGCGCATTGTAGCCGGGCTTGCAACCATCTTCAGGCGGGCAGCGCGATGGGCCGGCTCCCGCCACGGTGGTCTTCACCGCTGCCGTGATCTTCGCGGCGGCGCGACGGCGGTGCCGTATCGAGCCGGAACACGGCCACCGCGTCGGCCAGCCGCTCGGCCTGCTCCTGCATCGCCGCCGCGGCGGCGGCGGCCTGTTCGACCAGCGCCGCGTTCTGCTGCGTCACCTGGTCCATCTGCGTGATCGCCGTGTTGACCTGCTCGATGCCGTCCTGCTGCTGCGCGCTGGCATCGGCGATCTGGTTCATGATCTGCGTGACCTTGCCGATCGCCGCGTCGATGTCGCCCATCGCCTGGCCGGCGCGGTCCACCAGCGCGGAACCGGCTTGCACCTTCTGTACCGAGTCGCCGATCAGTTCCTTGATTTCCCTGGCCGCCGCCGCCGATCGCGCCGCCAGCGCGCGCACTTCGGACGCGACGACGGCGAATCCCCTGCCCTGCTCGCCTGCGCGCGCCGCTTCGACGGCCGCATTGAGCGCCAGGATATTGGTCTGGAACGCGATGCCGTCGATGACGGCGATGATGTCGACGATGCGGGCCGACGATGCGTTGATGTCCTCCATCGTGCGCACGACGTCGGCCACCACGGTGCCGCCCTGGCCGGCAAGGACGGCGGCGCCATCGGCCAGCGTGCGGCCTGCGCGCGCGTTGTCGGCATTCGAGCGCACGGTGGACGTCAGTTCCTCCATCGTGGCGGCGGTCTGCTGCAGTGCGCTGGCCTGCTGCTCGGTGCGCGACGACAGGTCGAAGTTGCCGGCGGCGATCCCCGCGGCGGCGGTGGCGATCGTGTCGGTGCCGTTGCGCACCTGGCCGACGATGGTCTGCAGGCTGCCGTTCATCTTTTTCAGCGCACGCATCAGTTCACCGGTCTCGTCGCCCCGCGAAGCATCGATGGCACTGGTGAGATTGCCGGACGATACGTTCTCGGCCACCTGCACGGCCTGCCGCAGCGGCGCCGTGATCGCGCGCGTGAGCCGCCAGGCCAGCAGCACGCCGGCCACGGTGGCGCCGATACCCAGCGCAACCAGCAGGTTGCGGCCGGCGGCATAGTTGGCGTGGATGGCGGCGGCAGTGGCATCGAGCGCCGTCTGCTGCGTTTTCAGCAAGCTTGCCAGCGCGGCCAGGTACGTTTCACGGCTCGTATTCAGGTCGGTCGCGTAGAGGCGCTGGGCGGTGGCCATGTCGCCGGCCACCTTCGCCGCCAGCATGTTCTTGCGGATATCGCTGTACTGCTTGCGCGCGGCCATCACGGCGGCGTGGCCGCGGCGGGAGTCGTCATCGGCCAGCGTGCGCCCCAGCAGGTCCTGGATTTCCGTGGCCCGCTTCGACGAGGCCGCCATTGTCGCCTCGATGGCCTTTTGCGTTGCCGCGTCCGGTGCCAGGAAGGCGGCGATCGTGCGGGCCGCGTTGACTTCGATGACCTTGTTCCACTCGGCCATCAGGCGCTCGTTATGGACCCGCTGGGTGACCAGTTCGTCGGTCAGCCGGCTGGCGCCGTTCATGCGCAGCACGCCGGTGACCGTCATCGCCGCCAGCAGCGCCAGCACGAGCGCAAAGCCGAGCGCCAGCCGCGCGCCGATACGAAGATTGCCCATATTGCCTCCCTGCATTACCGTTGCAAGCCAGTCTGCCGATAACACAGGGAGAATGCAAGCGGAACGCGGCAACCGAAATCAGTTCTCGGGTTCCCGCGCGACAGTGCCCAGCAACTCATCGAGCTGGGCCATCTGGCCGGGATCCTTGACGACGGCGCGCAGCCATTGATGCAAAGGCATCGCCGCCCATGCCGCGGCCTTGTCGGCAAGATACATGGCAACCAGGTTCTTTTCGATCTGTTCCGGGCTGCCTTCCAGCGTCAGGTCGTCGCGGCTGGCGGTCTTCAGGACCCAGTCGGTACTTTGCAGTTCTTTCGCCGACACTTCCCGGATCGCGCCGGCCACGTATTTCCCCCAGGCCTCGCGGGTAAACGTGCCGGAGATCGCGTGGCTTCCCTGTACTACCGCGGCATCCTGTTCGCCGACGATGCGGCCCACCGTCATCGCCGGGAAGCGCGTCGCCGCGCGGGCGCGGATCTCCGCATACACCCGGTCGCGCGCCGGCATGCCGCGCACCACGCGCCGCAGGTTCTCGCGTGCCGTGTCCACCAGCGCCAGCTTCTGCTCGACCCGCGGCCATGACGGGTCGCCGACTTGCGCGAGATGGAACGTCATCAGCCGCTCGGCGCTGCGGATCATCTGCTCGCGCGGCATCGTGCCCCGGTTGGCCTCCAGCCAGCCGCGCCAGAAGCGCGTCAACTGGTCGTTCAGGTGGCCTCGTTCGGCGTGCGAGGGATCGGCCAGCATCAGGTAGGTCTTCAGCGCGTTGTAGGCATCTTCCACATTGGTCGGCGAGGCATCGGCATAAGCGCGCGCAGATTGGTGTACAGGCGGCTGCGCTGGCTGTTGCAACGCCGCCGCGGGCGCAACCAGCTGGCCGGCGCTGGCGTTCATCTCGTACAGCAGCGCCTCCAGGTTGGCCGCCACCGGCTTCACCATCACCTCGCGCACGCCGCCGAAGAATTCCTCGCGCAGCTTGCGCTCGAGCAGCTCGCCCTGGTACAGGCCGAACGACAGCGCCCACGGCCGGTCCCGGCGATATTTTTCAAGCTGTTCGATGCGCCGCTGCAGCACGTCCAGCGCTTCCAGCCGCGCTTGCAGGTCGAGGCGGCGGTCCTGCAGGCGCACCACCTTGTCGAGATCGCCCTGCACGGAGGCCAGCAGCTGCCGGTTGCCGACGTAGGACCAGCTCCACCCTGCCAGCGATACGCCCAGCGCCACGGCCACCGCGATGAATGCGCCAACCTTGAACTGCAGCGTGCCGCGGCTGGCGTACTGGGACACCAGGTTGCGGTCTTCGAAGATCACCTTGCGGAACAGGTCGAGCAGGAAGTAGCCGGCCTGGCGCACTTCGCCGGCTTGTGGCGGCGCCGGCTCCGGCTCCGGCCGGCGAGACAGGGCGAAGCGCTGCGTCACGTGGTGCGACTGCGCCGATGCAGGCACGCCTTCCTGCAGCGCACTGGTGAAGTAGAAGCCGCGGAATACCGGCTTGAACTGGAACGGGTTTTCCTCGAACAGCGTGGCCAGGAAAGCGCGCAGCGGCACCCGCAGCGACGAGAACTCGAGCGGGAAGGTGAAGATGCCGGAAGGCGGCCCGTCGCGCCGCTGCAGCGACATGTTGGCGACGCAGGTTTCCTTCAGGCCCTCGTGCAGTTCGTCGAACGCACTGTCGAAGAACGCCAGTATTTCCTGCGTTCCCGCCCTGCGCTGGTAAGGCATCGTGGCACCCCAGGGACGTTCGCGCTCGGCGCGCTCGAATGGCGCGAAGAACTCGGCGAAGCCGGCGATCAGGTCGGCCTTCGTGAACACCACGTACACGGGCGCGAACACCTGCAGCCGTTCGATCAGGTCCTGCACGCGCTTGCGCAGGCCGCGCGCAAGCCGGATACCGGCATCGGCGTCGCCGCCGCGCAGTTCGGCGATGCTGACGGCGACCAGGATGCCGTTGATCGGCGCCCGCGCACGGTGCTTCTTCAGCAGGTCGAGAAAGCCGTGCCATTCGCCGCGGTGCTCGTCGTCGACCGAATAGCGGCCCGCGGTATCGAGCACGATGCCCTCGGTGGTGAAGAACCAGTCGCAGTTGCGGGTACCGCCCACGCCCTGCACCACCTTGTTGTCGGCGATCGGGAACTGCAGGCCGGAGTTCACGATGGCACTGCTCTTGCCGGCCGCCGGATTACCGATGATCATGTACCACGGCAGTTCGTACAGCGCGCGGCTGCCGGACTTCATGCCCAGCTTCGACGTGCGGATCGTGTCGATCGCTTTCAGCAAGCCGGTACGCAGCACATCGACGTCGTCGTCGCCGCGCGTGCCCGACGCCCGGGACGTTTCTTCGATGGCCCGTGCCATCCGGGCAGCGTGGCGTGCCGCCAGCGCGCGCCGCAGCCATCGCACCGCGAGCCAGAGCAGCACGGTCGCGCAGGTGGCGGCAATCACCCAGATCAGCGCCAGCTCCATCAGCTCGGCGCCGAGATAATAAAGACCTGCCATCGCGGCCAGGCCAAGGATCGCAAGGTGACGGGAGTCCGTCAGGAACAGCCAGATTCGTCGCATCATGTCCACCCGTTCGTTTCGGATCGGATGATGGTGCCACTATCCTCCAGGAAATTTATTGACTGAACGCAACTTTAGCGGCGGCGGCCACGCAATTCCACGTGGCCGAAATCCATCATCTTCCAGCGCCCACCCCACGTCAGCCCGGCCGCTTCGGCCACCTGCCCGTACAGCTCGTAACCGCGCATCGCCCACGGATCCTTTTCCGATATCACGACCTTGCCGTTGCGCAGGAAGGCGCAGTCGCCAGCCAGGCCGAACTGGTGCCAGCTCTGGAAGGCGCGCGCGTTCGTGACATGGCCGCCGGCGTCGGCCAGCCGGTTCTGCCGCTCCGGGCTGCGGTAGCCCTCCAGTAGCACCATCTCGTAGCCGTACTGGTCGCGCATGACCTTGAACACCAGCAGCAGCCGCTGCGTGAAGTCCGCGTCCAGCAAATCCCAGTTGCGGTTGGCGCTGGCCACCTGGGGGCGCACCAGCGTCACTTCGGCCGTGGTGAAAACGGTGGGTGGCAATGAGGGCGGTGCCGCCAGCCGTTCGCCGCGCAGCAGTTCAGCCACCTGCTCATTGACCGCGTGGGCTGGCGTCGCCCCGCTGGGCAGCGACGTGCGGACGGCCAGCAGCAGCGCCGTCAGCGGCGGCACCAGCACCAGCGCGGCGCAGCCGACGGTCAGCAGCGGAGACCGTTGCACCAGCCGCCCCGCCCGCGCCAGCACGGCATGCGCCGCACGACCGGCGGACAGCAGGGCCTGCACGCCTCCCATGCTGATGCCTTGCCGGACGCGATCGGCATCGCGGCCCAGCCGCAACAGCGCCGCGCCTGCGAGATCCCGCCCGGCAGGGAACACGAGCAGCCAACCTGCCACGCAGGCGGTCACGAACAACAGCAGCATCGAAAGGAGAAACATGGTGAGCTCCGTCAACATGATCAAAAAGTTTCCGCGCGACACTAACCGGCGGGCGGGCTGCCATCGTAAGCCAGGCAAAGCCCCGCGCAGGACCGCCTACATCAAGCTTTGGAGAACGACCTTGGATCGATCAAAACCCGGCAGGGGCATATTGGCCAGCCTCGAACACAAGGCCGCGGAAACGCCGCGATATTCCGCCACTACCGCGCCATCGCGGGGGCGCGGTGCCGCGCTGATCGTGGCTGGCGGCGTACTGATCGGTGCGCTGCTGGCCTGGTGGCTGTCGAACGGGCCCTCGCCCGTGATCGTGCACGAAGCGCTGCCGCCCTTCGCGCAGGCCGCTCCTCCGAGACAGGAGCCGGCACCGATGACGCAAGCCGCGGCGGCTGCTATCGTCGACGATGTACTGCCTCCCGTCGTTGCCCGGCCGCCAGCCGTGTCGCCATCGCTGATCGCCGTGCTGGGGCCGGCGCCGGTCACCCCGGCCGTGATGCGCCGCGACCGCGTGGCGATGGCGCAGCCCAAGCCGAAACCGAAACCTGGAGTGAAGCAATTCGCGGTGTCGCGCGAGCAGGCCTTCCGCCCGGCGCGGACGCCTGCCGATACGGACGTGGCACTGCTGTCAGCCCTGGTTGCCCATGCCAATGACCATGACGTGGTCGAAGCGCGCGCCGGAGACAGTGCGGCGAGCCTGCTGCAGCGCTGCCGGCGCGTCGGTGGCGAGGAAGGCCGGCTGTGCGCGATCCGCATCTGCGCCACCCGGGCCGGCGACGCAGCCTGCCATGCCGACTAGGCACCTTTGCTGAAACGTTCGTGCGCGCACATCCCGGTGCGGGGCGCCATGGCATGCTGTCGCCCTCGTATTCACATGGGAGAACACGATGACACAGCAAGACAATGGCAACAAACTGAACGGCAAGAACGTCGCCATCCTGATGACGGACGGTGTCGAGCAGGTCGAATACACGGAACCACGCAAGTTCCTGGAACAGCATGGCGCCAAGGTGACACTGATTTCGCCGAAGGCAAAGGGCGAACAGATCCAGGGCTTCGATCACCTCGATCCGGCGCAGAAATTCGACGTGGAACTTGATGTGCGCGATGCCCGCCCCATCGAGTTCGACGCGCTGGTGCTGCCCGGCGGCGTGGCCAACCCGGACCAGCTGCGCCTGTCGACGGAAGCGATCACCTTCATCCGTGAATTCGGCCGCGAGAACAAGCCGGTCGCCGCGATCTGCCACGGCCCGTGGACCTTGATCGACGCCGACCTCGTGAAGGGCAAGCGCTTGACCAGCTGGCCGACCTTGCAGCTCGATCTGCGCAATGCAGGGGCCGAATGGACGGATGAGCAAGTGGTCGTGGATGGCAAGCTGGTTACCAGCCGGAAGCCGGACGATATCCCGGCATTCAATGAGGCGATCCTGAAGCAGCTGGCTGGCTAACGCTCACGCCGCAGGAAATGCAAAAGCCCAGCATCGCTGCTGGGCTTTTTGTATTCTGGCTCCCCGACCTGGACTCGAACCAGGGACCTGCGGATTAACAGTCCGTCGCTCTACCGACTGAGCTATCAGGGAAAAGAGGCCGTATTATAGCGGCCGCTTTGACCGCTGGCAAGAAGAAACATTTCTCCCAGCAAGCGTTAAGGCTGTCGCAAACGAGTTGTGGCTAGGCGCGGCGCCGCAGACAGTACCCATCTGTACGGCAAGGCGCCGCAACAACGCCACGGCTCGTTTACGGCGGCCTTAGAACAGACCCTTCAACTGCACACCCCACTGCCGCGGCTCGTTGACGAAGCCGGTCAGGTTGTTGAAGTCGATGGCGCCCGTGATGCGGCGCTGGTCGGTGATGTTGCGGCCGAACGCGGCCACTTCATACTTGCCGCCCTGCCAGTTGTAGCCAATGCGCAGGCCGCCTTCCGTCAGCGGTGCGCCGGTGAACTCCTTCGCCTCGTACAGGAAGAAGTTGACCTTGCTGCGGTACGACCAGTCGGTCAGCACGAACAGGTTGCCTTCGGCCAGCGGCCAGTTGTAGCGGGCCGTCAGGTTGACGATCCACTTCGGCGCCTGCGGCAGCGCATTGCCGTCGATGACGACGCGGCCGGCGGCATTGATCGGGTCGACCACCGTGCACTGGGCGCACTTGTTGACCGACAGCGAAGGATCCTGGATCTTCGTGTAGTTGTAGCTGGTCGATGCCGATACCTTGAAGTCCGGCGTGACGAAGCCTTCGATCTCCGCTTCGATGCCGCGGCCCTTGGTCTTCTCGGCGTTGATCAGCGCGGTCACGTTGGAATTGCCGCCTACCACCGTCAGCTGCTGGTCCTTCACGTCATAGTCGAAGATCGACAGCGAAGCGCGGGCGCGGCGGTTCAGCAGGTCGGCCTTGATGCCGGCTTCATACGACGTGATGGTTTCCGCATCGGCGATCGTGGCCGGGCCGGAAGCCGAAGGCGCGCCGATCGATGGAGCGCGGAAGCCCGTCGCCACGCGGGCGTAGGCCGACACGTCCGGATTGATCGCATACGTTGCCGACAGATCCCAGTTGGTCTTGTGGCGTTCAGCGTTGATCGTGGCCGGACCCTGCAGCGTCGTGCCGGTCGCTTCGATCGTGCGGAAGTCCTTCTTGTCGTTGGTGTAGCGCAGGCCGCCGCGCACGGTCAGCGCATCGGTCACCGCGTAGTTCACGGAACCGAATGCCGCCCAGGCCTTGTTGCGCTGGTTGCTGATCACGCGGCTGGTGCGCGCGCCGGCGGTGTTGAAGTTGTCGCTGCCACCGGTGGCGTCTTCATCGAAGTAGTACACGCCAGCCTGCCAGCTCATCGGGCCGGCCTTCTTCGATTCGATGCGGAATTCCTGCGTGTACTGCTTCAGGTCCGGCAGCACGGATGCCGTCTCCACCTGGAACGGCACCACGCCCGGGCCGTAGACCGGATTGCCGCCGTCGATGTCGCCGCGGCTGTTGTACTCGGCGATCGACTCGTAGCCGGTCACGGAGTACAGCTTCACCGCGCCCAGGTCCCACGACAGGCGTACGTTGCCGCCGCGCGTGGTCAGGTTCTGGTAGTTCTGGCCGTTGGTGAACACCATGCCTTCATCGTAGTTGTCGACCAGCTGGTTGCTGCCCTTCTTGATGATGTTGGCCTGGAACAGGCGCGAATTGCCCGTCGTGGTGCGCTGGTGCACGTTGAACAGCGCGTTGAACGTGCCATTCGGCTGGTACAGCAGCTGCACGCGTTCGGCGTGCTCGTTGTAGCCGTCCAGCGAATCGCGGCCGTCGGTGAAGCCATTGGCCACGTAGTCGTCGCGGTGCTGGCGCAGGGTGGAAACGCGCAGTGCCCACTCGTTCGACAGCGGAATGTTGGCGGCGCCTTCCACGTTGGTAGTGCCGTGCGAGGCCACGGAGAAGTTGTAGTAGCCTTCCACGCCCTTCAGGCTCGGCTTGGCGGATTCGAACTTCACCACGCCCGCCGGGGTGTTGCGGCCGAACAGCGTGCCCTGCGGGCCGCGCAGCACTTCCACGTTGGCCAGGTCGAACATCGGATAACCCTTCAGGATCGGGTTTTCCTGCACCACGTCGTCATAGATCAGCGACACGGGCTGCGAGGCGAAGATCGAGAAGTCGGCATTGCCGTAGCCGCGGATGTAGAAGCGCGGGAACACGCGGCCCGTCGACGATTCCACGTTCAGGCTGGGCGTCTTGCCGGCGAGGACGCGCACGTCCTGGCCGCCGGACAGGATCACGTCGAGCTTTTCGTGCTGCAGCATCGATACCGATACCGGCACTTCCTTGATGTTCTCGGCGCGGCGCTGGGCCGTGACGGTCACCGTTTCCAGCTGGCCGCTGGCGACCGGCTGCTGGGCAGCCTGCTGGGTGGTTTGTTCGGTGTTTGCCTGGGTAGCGTCCTGGGCCATGGCGGCCATCGGCAGCACGGCCGTCAGCGCGAGGAGACGCTTGTGCATCTTGGACAGTTTCATCATTTGCCTTCCTGGGTTAAAAATAATGCTGCAAAGGTGGTCAACGCTGTCTCCGGATTTTTAACGTCCTCGTGCGGATGCCCAACGGCCCGGCTCCGTCTCTGTATGTACGCACTGCCAACTACCTGTAATTCTGTCATTGTCGCGGATAACAAAAAGCCGCGATAAACGCGGCTTTTGAAATTCTGGCTCCCCGACCTGGACTCGAACCAGGGACCTGCGGATTAACAGTCCGTCGCTCTACCGACTGAGCTATCAGGGAAAAGAGGCCGCATTATAGCGGCGCCAGGCAAAGTCGACAACACTATTTTTCCGCATGGTGTCTCGAACTGTCTCAAAGCGGCGGCAAAGGAACGACATACTGCGACTAGCATGTGCGATTGCAGCGCGTAGACTGGGTCGTACCGTCTGCAAGGGCGGCAACATCCCCCGGCCGAGGGACCTCCGAAACAACGAGGATTACCCAAGGAAGAATCATGAGCAAATTTCCCCAAATACTGTCGCATGCCTCTGGCGCCCCGCTGGCGCTGGACCCCGGCCGTCTCCTGCTGGCATTGAAGGCACCGCGCGACAGGGCCGACGTTGAAAAGTTCCTGCACGGCTTCGACATGTTCCTGGAAGACGAAGCGGAGCGTGCCAACATCCCCGGCGAACGGGTCAATCATACGAAAACGCGCTACTGGGCGCAGGCACGGCGCCCGCTGAACGACGAGCGGCTGCAGGCGATCACGCAGGCCGGCGCGGCGGTGGGCCTGGAATGGATCGGCCCCGTGTACCGCATGGCGGGCCAGGAAGGGCGGCGCGGCCTGATGACGCCGTTGCCGGACGTCGGCGTGATCAAGCTGCGCGACGGGCGCGGCCAGGATCCGGCGGGCGCTCCCCTGCCCAACGGCCTGGCCAGCGCGGAGGGCAAGGAGCCGATCCTGAACGAAGTGCCGGAAAAATCGCGCTACCTGAACGGCTACCGCTACTTCAGGATCGCCAATCCGCAGGACGTCAACGCCTATGAACTGCGTGAACGCGTGCGCCAGTCACCGAATGCCGGCCTGGTGGATTTCCAGTTCGAGACGATGCCGCTGCTGACGCCCACTTCGATCGCCCCCAACGATACGCTGTTCGCACAGCAGTGGGACATGACGCGCATCGAGGCCGGCGGCCCGGGCACCACCGGCTGGGACATCACCACCGGCGTGTCGACCGTGGTGGTCTGCGTGCTCGACGAGGGTTGCGACCTGACCCATCCGGACCTGCGCTTTTCCGCGCCGGGCATCAACCTGGGCACGATGCTGCCGGACGGCGCGCCCACGGGCAACCACGGCACCGCCTGCGCCGGCATCGTCGCGGCCACCTATGACAACGGCACCGGCGTGACCGGCGTGGCCGGCAATGCGCGCATCCTGCCGGTGGCGTTCGATGCCTGGACCGATGTGGAAGTGGCCGCCGGCATCAACTTCGCCACCGCCAACGGTGCCAGCGTGATCAGCATGAGCTTCGGCTGGAACGCCTGGAGCGCGGCGATCATCGACCCGGCGATCCAGAATGCCTTCAACAACGACGTGGTGATGTGCGTGGCCACGCACAACTACAACGGCCCGATCACCTACCCCGCCACCAACCCGCTGGTGATCGCGGTCGGCGCATCCGATGAAATCGACAACCGCAAGACGCCGCTCTCGCCCGACGGTGAAAACTGGGGCTCGAACTTCGGCCCGCAGATTTCCGTCGTCTCGCCCGGCGTGCACATCCCCACCACGGATATCCAGGGCACCGGTGGCTACAACACTGGCGCCGGCACCGCCGGCGACTACGACCTGGTGTTCAACGGCACCTCGTCCGCGACGCCGCACGTGGCCGGCCTGGCCGCATTGATCCGCAGCGCCTATCCCGCGCTGACCAATGTCCAGGTGCGCGCCCACATCGAACGCACCGCGCAGAAGGTCGGCGCGGTGGCCTATGCCGACACGCTCGGACGGCCCAACGGCAGCTGGAACCAGGAAATGGGCTACGGCCGCATCAACGTGTTCCGCGCGCTCGACGAGGCGGATGTGATGATCAAGGACGCGCCCTCCGATACCGGCGACGAGCCCTTCACCGGCGGCAATTTCTGGGATTTCTCGGACGTCGTCGTGCGCATCATGGACGACAACGTGTTCCAGCCCAGCGACCCGCTGCAATCGAAGAACGTGGAACGGGGCCAGGCCAACTACATCTACGTGCGCGTGACGAACAATGGCGCGCGGGAAGCCCGCAACGTCACCGTCGGCGCCCGCATCACGCCGTTCGTCGGCACCCAGTTCGTCTACCCGCAGGACTGGACGCTGACCGATGCGATGCACGTCGCCCCGACCGGCATCACCACCAGCTTCGGCACCGTGGCGCCCGGCACTTCCGTGATCGCCAAGTTCCGCATCGAAGCGCCGCAGACCGAAACGCTGTATGGCTGGCAGGCCGGCAACGGCTGGCACGGCTGCCTGGTGGCGGTGGTCAATGCCGACAACGACTATGCGTTCGCCACGGCGCCGCTGACCGGCGACCCGATCAGCGCGCTGCGCAACAACCTGGCGCAGCGCAACCTGTCCGTCATCGACGTGCTGGCCGGCGCGCCGGCCGCGTTCCACTTCATCGCCGGCAACCGCTTCAACCTGGAAAGCCGGATGACGCTGCAGATCGACCGCAGCCGACTGCCGGCCGGGATGCCGGTCACGCTCTCGCTCGACGAACCCGGCAGCGCTTTCCCCGCGGTCGATTTCCTCAACCAGGCCGGCGCCGGCGACCAGCCGGACGATGGCGGCTGCGACGGCCTGGTCTTCCTCGAGGAAACGCGGGTGAAAACCCGCTTCGGCTGCTGCGCCGGTATCCTCACGCTGGGCAAGGGCTCCAAGTTCGAGTGCAACAAGGCGCACAAGCCGGGCAACGTGACCGTGCAGGGCGGCGACGTGGTAGTGCGCAACGGCCAGCGCTATGTGGACATTACCAGTCCGCTGGTGCGTGTGACAATGGACAAGGCGCCCGGCATCGTCTACCCGCTGGCCCTGCGTACCACGATTCCCGCCTCGGCCGAAGGCGGCCAGCAGTTCATGCTCGGCGTGGCCCAGCTCAATAGCCAGGGCATGGCCGTGGGCGGCGCGGGCATGGTGTACGTCGTGCGATAGCGCGCCGGCGAGCGCCGTGCGGGGGCGCAGTGCCGCCGCACATCACATCTGTCGCCGCAAGTCACATCTGCCGGAACAGGTGCGCGTACAGCGGGCTGACGCGCACTTTTTCCGGCCGGCGCTTCATGTTCAGTGCAAGCTTGCCGGCCTCATCCTTGACCGCGCTGAGTACGCAGGACGCATTGACGATCGTGCCCCGGTGCACCTGCCAGAACTGCCGGTCGTCCAGCTGCGGCAGCAGCTCCTTCAGGCTGGTGCGGATCAGCGCTTCCCCTTCCGCCGTGACCACGTTGACGTACTTGTCGGTCGCTTCGAAATAGATCACATCGGCCACCGGAATCATTTTCACCTGGTTGCCGACGGCGGCGCGGATCACCGTCAGCCGCTCGACGGGCGCCTGCGCCGGCTGCGGCTGGAACTGCGCGACCGCCCGCAGTTGCGCCAGCAATGCCTCCATGCCGCCACCGGGCTGCGCTTCCAGGCGCTGGCGCAGGCGCTGCACGGTGCGGCCGAGCCGCTCGTCGCTGACCGGCTTCAGCACGTAATCGGCGGCGGCATTGTCGAAAGCCTGCACCGCATACTCGTCGTAAGCGGTGACGAACACGATCTGCGGGAACGGCTTGCCGGCTGGCCATTGCTCGGCCAGCTCTTCCGCCACTTCCAGTCCCGTCTTGCCCGGCATCTTGATGTCGAGGAACAGCACATCCGGCTGGCGCGCCAGCGCCTCGGCCAGCGCGGCCACGCCGTGCGGGCACGTGGCCACGATCTCCAGGCCGGGCCATAGCCGTTTCAGGCTGGCTGCCAGCGTGGCGGCGAGGATCGGTTCGTCTTCGGCAATCAGGGCAGTCGTCATGGCTAGGTTTTCACGTCAGTGGAATGGTGATGCAGGCCAGCGCGCCGCCGCCATCGGCCGGGCGCAGGGTAACGGATGCGCGCCCGCCGAACAGGACGTCCAGGCGGGCGCGGGTATTGGCCAGGCCCAGGCCCGTGCCGGCCTTGCCCGGGCCGGCATCGAGGCCGCGGCCATCATCGCGGATGCACAGTGTCAGCAGGCCTGCGTCGCGCCGGGCGGAAACGCGGATATGGCCACCGTCGATCGTGGGCTCCAGCCCATGCGCGATGGCGTTTTCCACCAGCGGCTGCAGCAGCATCGGCGGAATCTCGACGGCGCGCAGCGCGTCCGGCAGGTCGAACGCGTAGGTCAGCCTGGCGCCCATGCGCACCGACATCAGGCCGAGATAGGCATCCAGCAGCGCGAATTCCTGTGCCAGCGTGGTCCGCTGCGCCCGCGACGACGACAGCGTGGCGCGCAGGTACTGGATCAGCTGGTCGAGCATCTGCTGGGCGCGTTCCGGATCCAGCGCGATCAGGCCCTGCAGGTTGGCCAGCGTGTTGAACAGCATGTGCGGTTCGATCTGCGCCTGCAGCAGCTGCAGTTGCGCCTGCAGCGCCTGGCGCTCGACGGCTTCGGCACGCGCCCGCTCTTCCGCGGCCGCTGCTTCCGCCCGTGCCAGCCGGTCGCGGCTGGCAAAGAACAGCGTCACGGCGCCCGTGGTCAGCAAGGTAAACACCAGCATGCCGGTGGTGCGGCTCGACCCCAGCGTGTGCAGCGTGGTCAGCTCGCGCCCCAGCAGCCAGCCGGCCACGCGCGCGCCGCCAATCTGGCCGACCGGCACGCCGACCGCGATGATGGCGGCAAACGCCAGCCAGTGCGGGCGCACGCCCTGCCCCCAGAATGCCAGCCGCACACCGTCGATGATGACGAACGCGATCGTGCCGATGCAGGCCGAGACCAGCAGGTTGATGCCGAAGCCGGTACCGTCGCCGAACGACCAGGTGATGATCACGGCGCAGATCGCGACCAGAACCATCATCCAGCAGGCATCGGTGGCGAAGCGCCGCCATGGGAAGCGGCGCGCGGGGTGCGATCGGTCGAGGGTGGCGGTGTCGTTCATGGCGGCTCGGGGTGGGTGAGCAGCCATTCTGTCGCGGCAGCGGTGTCATGGCAACGGCCGGGCGACGAAACCGCGGTGGCGCAGCGTGAAACAGGCCCCCTATGGCGCGAAGCGGCCTGGATCACCGCGCGCCAGATCCTTTATTGCCCCAGGCAGATGATCTTCGTTTCATATTCGTGGGATGCGGCCTTTTTCTTCTTCGCCCACTCGACCGCCTCCTCCGCCTGGGCGATGGTCATCACCGTCGCCTTTTCCTTGTTCTTGATGAAGGAAACGCCTTCGAACACCCCTTCCTTGCTGCGCATGACCTTGGCGAAGACGGGCGGCTTCCTGTCGCCGTCGCTGATTTTGTTTTGCTGGACCAGGTAGCGCTGATCGATGTTTTCCATGGTGAACGCTCGAAGTTGAAATGGGGAGTGAAATGAGATCTGAACCGGGACCCGGAACGAAGGCTGGAACGCGGCCGGAATTACATCTCGAAATGAAAAAAGCCCAACCAAAGGCTGGGCTCTTCACATGAATTCTGGCTCCCCGACCTGGACTCGAACCAGGGACCTGCGGATTAACAGTCCGTCGCTCTACCGACTGAGCTATCAGGGATTAGAAGCAGCATTTTATACGTTCAGAGCAACATTTGCAAGCTTGCTTATCGGTATCGTTTGCTGCGAACTACTTTACTGCTTGCTTTCTTCGCTGACTTGCGTCAACGAAGAAGCAGGATTTTAGAGAACTTTGGCGATCGCGTCAACAACGATGTCGATGTTCTTCGAGTTCATCGCGGCCACGCAGATACGGCCCGTGTCCACCGCGTAGATCGACTGTTCGCGCAGCTTGGCGACCTGCTCTTTCGTCAGGCCCGAGTACGAGAACATGCCCACCTGTTCGCGCACGAAAGCGAAATCGTGGCCCGGGGCCTTTTCCTTCAGCTTCTGCACGAACTGGTCGCGGGTTGCCTTGATGCGCACGCGCATCGCGGCCAGCTCTTCTTCCCACAGCTGGCGCAGTTCCGGCGTGGACAGCACGGTGGCGACGACCTTGCCGCCATGCACGGGCGGGTTCGAGTAGTTGGTGCGCACCACGCGCTTCAGCTGCGACAGCAGGCGCGAAGCTTCTTCCGCAGTGGCGGCCACGACGGACAAGGCACCCACGCGCTCGCCATACAGCGAGAACGACTTCGAGAACGAGTTCGACACCAGCAGCGGCACGCCGGTGGCGGCGAAGCGGCGCACCACGGCGCCGTCTTCGGCGATGCCGGCGCCGAAGCCCTGGTAAGCCATGTCCAGGAACGGGATCAGGCCGCCGGTCACGACGGCGTCGATCACCTGGTCCCACTGCTGCTGGGTCAGGTCGGCACCGGTCGGGTTATGGCAGCACGCGTGCAGCACGACGACGGCGCCTTGCGGCATCGCCTTCAGCGCGGCCAGCATGCCGTCGAAGTTCACGCCATGGCTGGCGGCATCGTAGTAAGCGTAATTGTTGACCTTGAAGCCGGCGCTTTCAAACAGCGCGCGGTGGTTTTCCCAGCTCGGATCGCTGATGTAGACGTCCGACGACGGCGAGAAACGCTTCAGGAAGTCGGCGCCCAGCTTCAGTGCGCCGGTGCCGCCGATGGCCTGCACGGTGATCGCGCGGCGCTCTTGAATAACAGCACTGTCGGCACCAAATACCAGCTCCTGCACCGCCTTGTCATACGCGGCGAGGCCTTCGATCGGCAGGTAGGTACGCGGGGCTGGCTGTTCAATCAGGATGTTTTCAGCTTTCTGCACGCACGACAGCAGCGGCACTTTACCGTTGTCGTCATAATAAACACCCACGCCCAGGTTGATTTTATTGGGGTTGGTGTCGGCGTTAAAAGCTTCGGTGATACCCAGGATCGGGTCGCGCGGAGCCATCTCGATGGCACTGAAAACGGAAGGATTCGTCATGGTAGGATTGGATTCGATTGGATGCGATTCGCAGCGGATGAGCACTACAACATTACTGAGTGAATTACTGAGCAAGAAATTCAGCGGCAATTACTCTGGACAGTGATGACGGTGCACAGCAATTCCGATGCGCGGCGTTGGCCAGGTGTGCCGGCCACCGCGCAATGACTGCACAATGTGGTGTGCAACTCCCTATTCTAGCAAAGGTCTGACTTCATGGCTGATTTATCACTGGCCGGCGCTCCCGAGCCCACCGTGCTGACGTTCCCGGATTCCCCGTTCAAGCTGCACCAGCCGTTCCCGCCCGCCGGCGACCAGCCGACCGCGATCGACAGCCTGTGCGAAGGCATCTCCGACGGCCTGTCGTTCCAGACACTGCTGGGCGTGACGGGTTCCGGCAAGACTTATACGATGGCCAACGTGATCGCCCGCATGGGCCGCCCGGCCATCGTGTTCGCGCCGAACAAGACGCTGGCAGCCCAGCTGTACAGCGAATTCCGCGAATTCTTCCCGCAGAACGCCGTCGAGTATTTCGTGTCGTACTACGATTACTACCAGCCGGAAGCCTACGTGCCGCAGCGCGACTTGTTCATCGAGAAGGATTCCTCGATCAACGAGCACATCGAGCAGATGCGGCTGTCGTGCACGAAGTCGCTGATGGAACGGCGCGACGTCGTCATCGTGGCCACCGTGTCGGCGATCTACGGTATCGGTAATCCGACCGAATACCACCAGATGATCCTGACCCTGCGCGCCAAGGACAAGGTCAGCCAGCGCGACATCATCGCGCGCCTGATCCAGATGCAGTACACGCGCAACGAGGTGGACTTCGGCCGCGGCACGTTCCGCGTGCGGGGCGACACGATCGACATCTTCCCGGCCGAACACGCGGAACTGGCCGTGCGCCTGGAAATGTGGGACGACGAACTGGAATCGATCCAGCTGTTCGACCCGCTCACGGGCCGCGTGCGCCAGAAGATCCCCCGCTTCACCGTCTACCCAGGCTCGCACTATGTGACGCCCCGTTCGACCGTGCTGCGCGCCATCGAAAGCATCAAGGCGGAACTGCGCGACCGGCTCGAATTCTTCCGCAAGGAAGGCAAGCTGATCGAGGAACAGCGCCTCGAGCAGCGCACCCGCTTCGACCTGGAAATGATGGCCGAGATCGGTTTTACGAAAGGCATCGAGAACTACTCGCGGCACCTGTCCGGCGCGCTGCCGGGCCAGCCGCCGCCGACGCTGATCGATTACCTGCCGCAGGATGCGCTGATGTTCATGGACGAGTCGCACGTGCTGGTCGGCCAGTTGTCGGCCATGTACAACGGCGACCGCTCGCGCAAGACCAACCTGGTCGACTACGGTTTCCGGCTGCCGTCCGCGCTCGACAATCGCCCGCTGAAATTCGAGGAATTCGAGAACAAGATGCGGCAGATGATCTTCGTGTCCGCCACGCCGGCCGAGTACGAGAAGCAGCATGCCGACCAGGTGGTGGAACAGGTGGTGCGCCCGACCGGCCTGGTCGACCCGCAGGTGATCGTGCGGCCGGCGCGCACGCAGGTCGATGACCTGCTGTCGGAAATCAACGACCGCATCGCCAAGAACGAACGCGTGCTGGTGACGACGCTGACCAAGCGGATGTCCGAACAGCTGACGGAATACCTGTCAGACCACGGCATCAAGGTGCGCTACCTGCACAGCGACATCGAAACGGTCGAGCGCGTGGAAATCCTGCGCGACCTGCGCATCGGCACGTTCGACGTCGTGGTCGGCATCAACCTGCTGCGCGAAGGCCTCGACTTGCCCGAAGTGTCGCTGGTGGCGATCCTCGACGCCGACAAGGAAGGCTTCCTGCGTTCCGAACGTTCGCTGATCCAGACCATCGGCCGCGCCGCCCGCAACCTGAACGGGGTGGCGCTGCTGTATGCGGACCAGATGACCGATTCGATGAAGCGCGCGATCGACGAGACCGAACGCCGCCGCGCCAAGCAGATCGCCCACAACGAGAAGCACGGCATCATTGCCCGCGGCGTCAACAAGGTCATCAAGGACATGATCGACGGCGTGTACGACCCGAACCGCGAGTCGACGAACCTGAAGGCGGCGCAGGAAACGGCCAAGTACGAGACGATGAGCGAGAAGCAGGTCTCGAAAGAGATCAAGCGCCTCGAGAAGCTCATGGTCGAGCATGCGAAGAACCTGGAGTTCGAAAAGGCGGCGCAGGTGCGCGACCAGCTGCACCTGCTGAAGGAACAGGCCTTCGGGGCGCCAGGGGCGGACGTGATTTCGATCACCGGGAAGTAAGCCTCCCTGCAGGCTGCGCCTCATGCAAAACGCCGCGGTCGACGCGGCGTTTTTCTTTTTCTACACCTGCCCTTTCCGCTCCAGCCGCTTGTACAGCATCAGCGAGTACAGCACTGGCAGCAACGCCGCGGCGGCAATGAGTGCCAGCAGCATCGGCGCCGGCGCGCGCAGCAGGACGGCGGCCAGGCCGCACATGCCGGTTGCCACCATCACGCGCGCGCCCATGCGGTGCGTCGCATACCAGACACGCTCGCTGGCCAGCGTCCACGGTGTGCGGATGCCGATGTAGAAATTGCGCCGTACCTTGCCCAGTGGATTGCCGATCAGGATCAGCAGCAGGAATACGCCGGCCGGTACCACGCGGGCAATGTCGATGTCCATATTGAAGTTGCCGGCCAATAGCAGGACGTGTACAGCGCCGGCCATCAGCACGATCAGCGTCACGATATGGCCGGCGGTCGCACCGAAACTGGCGACCGAGAAGTCGCGCGGCGACAGGTACGGCAGCGCCGCCCCGATTGCCAGGAGCAGCGCCATCAGCCCCGGCCCGGTCAGCCACAGCGTCCAGCGCCCGGCCCACCCATCGGGCTCCCCGGCAAGATTCCAGTGGATCGCAATGCTCTCCGGCAGCTGCGGCCAGCAGAACGCCGTCAACACGGTGGCGGCGAGGATCAGAACGATATTGGCGATCAGGTGCTGCCTTGTCATGTACCTCTCCTTCTCGGCTGGGGTTCGGTAAGGTCCATCATCCACGCCACGACATCCTGCAGCACCGTCGTGTTCAGGCCGTACCAGATGGTCTGGCCGTCGCGGCGGCGGGTGATCAGGTCGGCCTCCGACAGCACGGAGAAATGGTGCGACATGGTCGGCCGCGTCATGTCGAAATGCTCGGCCAGCTGCCCGGCCGTCATTTCGCCATCGCGCAGCAGGCGCAGGATTTCGCGGCGCGCCGGATCGGCCATGGCCTTGAAGGCATCGGTGGGGACTGGCATCGTATTTCGATCGATCACTAATTAGATGGATATCTAAATATAGGACAAAACAAAGGCCGGGGCAAGCCCGGCCTGTGCATGCGCGCATGGTGGCGGCTACAGCGTCTTCACGAACTCCCTGATCCCGCCCAGCAGCATCTCGATCGACATCGCCGCGAGGATCAGCCCCATCAGCCTCTCGAAGGCCGTCATCACCTGCGTACCGAGTACCCGCTGCAGCCGGTCGGCGCCGAGGAATACGGCCAGCCAGACGACGACCACGGCGGCCAGTGCCGCGACGTGGATCATCACGTCGCCGCGGGTCTCGCTGGAGAACAGCAGTACCGTGGCCAGCGCCGACGGGCCGGCCAGCGCGGGAATCGCCAGCGGCACGATGAACGGTTCGCCGCCTTCGCTCTTGCCCAGCACGCCGTCGGGATGCGGGAACACCATGCGGATCGCGATCATCAGCAGGATCACGCTGCCGGCGATGCGCAGCGAGACTTCGGAAAGGCTCAGCGCGTGCAGGAACGGCCGGCCGAAGAACATGAAGACCAGCAGCACGGCGAACGCGATCAGGCATTCGCGCACCACGATCCGCGGCCGGCGGGCCAGTGGCACCGGCTGCAGCGCTGCGGCGAACAGCGGCACGTTGCCGAAAGGGTCGGTGACCAGCAACAGCAGGATGAAGGTCTGGAAGAAGTTTTCAGTCATGGGGCACTCTCTTTATTTTTATCTTTGCGGTACCAGAACAAAAAATGGCGGAGGACCTCTCGGCCCTCCGCCATTGTCGCGCAGGCGCGAATGCTAAGAGGCTCTTTTCATCCTCAAGCGTTCGTTTCGCCTTTTTTCAACCAGGATGCCAGCTGGTGCGGGCGCAGGCCGTCGTAGTCCTCGAACGGCTGGTGGATCCACGGGTTGTGCGGCAGTTCCTGCATCTGGTAGTCCGGCTTGAACGCCGAGCTGCCCTTGGTCCAGATCACGGCCGAACGCACTTCCTCGACATCCTTGTAGTTCGCCTTCAGGTGATCGATGACCTTCATCAGCGTGACACCGGAATCGGCCAGGTCGTCCACCAGCAGGATCTTGCCGCCCAGCGAGCCGCGCGTCACCGTGATGTACTTGGCGATATCGAGGTCGCCCTGCACCGTGCCCTTGTCGGCACGGTAGGAGCTGGTCGACAGGATCGCCAGCGGCACGTCGAAGATGCGCGAGAACACGTCGCCGGGGCGCACGCCGCCGCGCGCCAGGCACAGCACCATGTCGAACTTGAAGTTCGATTCGTAGACCTTCAGGGCCAGGCCTTCGACCAGGCGATTGTACTCATCCCAGGTCACCCACAGGTGCTTGTCGTCGGATTGAGGGGTGCTCATGTAATTCCTTCCTGCTTGTGGCAAGTATTTCGTATTTATTACGTATTAATTACGTTTTTATTCGAACGGGTGACGGAGCACGATGGTTTCTTCGCGGTCCGGACCAGTGGAGACCATGTCGACGGGTACGCCGACCAGTTCCTCGATGCGCTTGATGTACGCGCGGGCGGTGGCCGGCAGCGCAGCCAGCGATTTCGCGCCGACGGTGCTTTCGGTCCAGCCGGGCATTTCTTCGTAGATCGGCTCGCAGCGGGCCGCGTCTTCGGCGCCGACCGGGAAGATGTCGACCTTGCGGCCGTCCAGCATGTAGCCGGTGCACAGCTTCAGCGTTTCCAGGCCGTCCAGCACGTCCAGCTTGGTCAGGCACATGCCGGACACGCCGTTGATCTGCACGGAGCGGCGCAGCAGCGCGGCGTCGAACCAGCCGCAGCGGCGGGCGCGGCCCGTCACGGTGCCGAATTCATGGCCGACCTGCGCCAGGTGATGACCCACGCCGGCATCGGTCGGCAGTTCCGACGGGAACGGGCCGGAACCCACGCGCGTCGTGTAGGCCTTCGTGATGCCCAGGATGTAGTGCAGCATGTTCGGGCCCACGCCGGCACCGGCGGCGGCATTGCCGGCCACGCAGTTCGACGACGTCACGAACGGATACGTGCCGTGGTCCACGTCCAGCAGCGAGCCCTGCGCGCCTTCGAACAGCAGGTTGGCGCCGGCCTTGTGCGCGGCATACAGCGCGCTCGACACGTCGGCCACCATCGGGCGCAGGCGCGGCACGTAGGCCAGCGCATCGTCGAGGGTCTTCTGGTACTCGACCTTCGGTGCCTTCAGGTAGTTCTCCAGCACGAAGTTGTGGTAGTCCAGGTTCTCGGCCAGCTTCTCGGCGAAACGCTTTTCGTTGAGCAGGTCGGCAACGCGGATCGCGCGGCGCGCCACCTTGTCTTCGTAGGCCGGGCCGATGCCCTTGCCGGTGGTGCCGATCTTGGCGGCGCCGCGGGCCGCTTCACGGGCCGCATCGAGCGCGGTGTGGTAAGGCAGGATCACCGGGCAAGCCTCGGAGACCTTCAGGCGCGATGCCACTTCCACGCCGACGGCTTCCAGCTTGTCGATCTCGCGCAGCACGTCCGGCACGGACACCACGACACCGTTGCCGATGTAGCAGGCCACGCCAGGGCGCATGATGCCCGAAGGGATCAGCTGCAGCGCGGTCTTCACGCCGCCGATCACCAGCGTGTGGCCGGCGTTGTGGCCGCCCTGGAAGCGCACCACGCCTTGCGCGTGCTCCGTCAGCCAGTCGACGATTTTGCCCTTGCCTTCATCGCCCCACTGGGTACCGATGACGACCACGTTTGTTGCAGTGATTTTTTTTGACATCACACTAACCTAAGTTTTTAAGAATCCAGTTACTACCACTCTCGTCGAGCACCAGCGCGCGGTCGCACTCGAACTCGTCCTGTTCATCGCTGTGACCCGGCAGGGACTGGATCACAACCTCGCCGGCCTTGCGCAGCTCGGCGATACGTTCTTTCAGTTCGGGCGAATTGCCCCATGGCGCGCGGATCGCATGCTTGCGGTCGGCCGTCGGCAGCAGGCGGGCCAGCTCGCGCAGGTCCATCGAATAGCCCGTCGCGGGACGGGCACGGCCGAATGCTTCGCCGACGTGATCGTAGCGGCCGCCGCGCGCCACGGCGTTCGGCAGGCCGGGCACGTACAGCGCGAAGGTGGCGCCGCTTTCGTACTGGTAGCCGCGCAGGTCGGCCAGGTCGATCGCCACGTCGGCGCGGCCGATCGCAGACGCCGCCAGCGCCGCCAGTTCGGCCAGCGCCTTGGCGATGCCCGGCAGGTCCGGCAGCGCATGCTTCGCGGTGGCCAGCACGTCCACGTCGCCATACAGGTTCGGCAGGGCCAGCAAGGCGTCGCGCGTGGCGGGCGCGTAGCCTGCGGTCAGCTCGCGCAGGCCCGGCACGTCCTTCGCGCGCAGCAGTTGCACGATCGCGTCGCGGTCGCGATGCGCGGCGGGATCCAGGTCGAGGATCGCGCGCAGCACGCCCACGTGCGCCAGGTCCAGCCGCACCTCGGCGAAGCCGGCCATCTCGAGCGAGGCCAGCGCCAGTTCCTGAATCTCGGCATCCGCTTCCAGGCCGGCATGGCCATAGATTTCAGCGCCGATCTGCAGCGGCTCGCGGGTGGCGTGCAGGCCCGACGGACGGGTATGCAGCACCGGACCGGCGTAGCACAGGCGGGTGACGGAAGCACGGTTCAGCAGGTGGGCGTCGATGCGGGCGACCTGGGTGGTCATGTCCGCGCGCAGGCCCAGCATGCGGCCGGTGATCTGGTCGACCAGCTTGAAGGTGCGCAGGTCGGTATCCTGGCCGGCGCCGGTCATCAGCGACTCGACGTACTCCAGCAGCGGCGGCATCACGAGTTCGTAGCCGTAGCGGCGGAAGTTATCCAGCATCAGGCGGCGCAATTCCTCGATCTTGCGCGCTTCGGACGGCAGAACGTCCGCGATATGTTCGGGCAAAAGCCAATTCGGCATGGGGAAACCGGTTTGTTGAAAAACGTTCAATCGGCACGGCGCGCAAGCGTGCGGCGCAAGCCGAACCGCATATTTTACGCGAAAACGTGGCCAAACAGGAAAAAAGGACAAGCAAAAACCGGTGACAGACACCAGTTTTCGAGAAATGTTTCTCGAAAACTGGTGTCTGTCACCGGCTTTCCGGCGACGGACTAGGCTTATTTACCAGCCGAACCGCTACCCTTGAAGTACTTGAAGAACTCCGAATTCGGATCCACCAGCATCACGTCGGCCTTGGTCTTGAACGACGACCGGTAGGCTTCCAGGCTGCGGTAGAACTTGTAGAACTCGGGGTTGCGGCCGAATGCCTCGGCGTAGATCGCGCTGGCCTTGGCATCGCCTTCGCCGCGGATCTTCTCGGCTTCGCGATACGCTTCGGCAAGGATCACGGCGCGCTGCTTGTCGGCGTCGGCGCGGATCTTTTCCGAATCGGCCGAGCCGGTCGAACGCAGCTCGTTGGCCACGCGCAGGCGCTCGGCCTTCATCCGCTCGTACACCGAGTTGTTGATCTGCTCGACGTAGTCGACACGCTTGAGCCGCACGTCCAGGATCTGCACGCCGATCTGCTGGGCTTCGTTGACGACCTTGGCCCGGATCGATTCCATCACCTTGCCGCGCTGGCCCGAGATCACTTCGCGCACGGTGCGCTTGGTGATTTCCTCGTTCAGCGCCGCCTTGACGATCTGCGACATGCGGTCGCCGGCACGGCCTTCGTCACCGCCGAAGCTGACGAAGTACAGGCGCGGATCGACGATACGCCACTTCACGAACGAATCGACCAGGATGTTCATCTTCTCGGCCGTGATGAAGCGGTCCGCTTCCGGCGAGTCCAGCGTCTGGATGCGCTTGTCGAGCCACATCACGTTCTGGAACGGCGGCGGCAGCTTGAAGTGCAGGCCCGGCTCGCGGATCACCTGCTTGACTTCACCCAGCGCGAACACGATGGCGAACTTGCGCTGGTCGACCACGAACACGGTGGACGACAGCAGCATCAGCGCGATGAACGCGGTGACGACGAGTGTAACGATACGGTTCATTAACGGCCCTCCCGGCTACGGGACGATTCACGCGCGCGGTTCTGGTCGCCGGAGTACGGCTGGTCAGGCGGCGGCAGCAACACGGCGGTCGGCGGCGGTGCGGTCACGTTGGCGCGTTGCGCCTCGGTGGCCGCAACCTGCGCAATCAGTTTATCGAGCGGCAGGTACAGCAGGTTGCTGCCGGCCTTCGCATCGACCATCACCTTGCTGGTGTTAGAGAAGATCTGCTGCATCGTGTCCAGGTACATGCGGTCGCGCGTCACGCCCGGTGCTTTCTGGTACTCGACCAATACCGACTTGAAGCGGTCGGCATTACCGCTGGCGTTTTCCACCACCATCGAACGATACGCTTCGGCTTCCTGCAACAGGCGGAAGGCGGCGCCGCGCGCCGTCGGCACGACCTGGTTGGCATAAGCAGCGCCTTCGTTCTTCAGGCGTTCGCGGTCCTGGCCGGCCTTGACGGCGTCGTCGAACGCGGTCTGTACCTGCTCCGGCGGCTGCACGCCCTGCATCGTCACGTTGGTGACCATGGCGCCGGACGCATAGCGGTCGAGGATCTGCTGCATCAGTTGCAGCGTGTCGTAGGCCACTTTCTCGCGCCCTTCATACAGCACAAAGTCCATCTTGCTGCGGCCGACGATCTCGCGGATCGCCGTTTCGGCAACCTGGCGCACGGTATCTTCCGCGTCGCGGTTGTTGTACAGCCAGGCCACGGGATCCTTCAGCCGGTACTGCACGGCGAACTGGATGTCGATGATGTTCTCGTCATCGGTCAGCATCAGCGACTCGCGTGCCTGCTTGTTGCGGACATTGCCGCGATAGCCGACTTCCACCGTGCGCACCTGCGACACGTTGACGGTCTCGTTGGCCTGGAACGGATACGGCCAGCGCCAGTTGAAACCGGCCGGCGTGTCGTGGCTGTAGCGGCCGAACGTGGTCACGATGCCCTTCTGCCCTTCCTGCACGATGAACGCGCCGCTTGCCAGCCAGACCAGCAGGGCGATTACCGCGACGGCGCCGACGGTCACGCCGGCACCTTTCAGTTCGCCTCCGCCGCTGCCACCGCCGCCGCCGCTGCCATTGTTGTTGTTACGGTTCTTGTTGCCGAACAGGCCGTTCAGGCGCTGGTTGAAGTCGCGCCAGAGCTGGTCGAGGTCCGGCGGTCCGTCGCCGGGCTTCTTGCCTTCCTGGGCCTGCCTGTTGTTGTCCTTGTCCTGGCCCCAGCGGGGGTCGTTCAGGGACAGCTTCAGGCCTAATCTTTTCGCTAGTGAGGAAAGAGGCATGTTTTAGACATCGGTGAATGTGGAAATGGCATCGGGTGGCGTGTCGTCCTTCGGACGCAGATTCGCCTCCCGTTGAACCTGGGCTGTCTCGGTGATGGCCGCGCGCAGAAGATCGAGGCCGTCGCCGGTGCGGGCACTGATGAAAACGCGTGAAATCTTATCATGCTCATCACGTTCCACCGCCGGCTCCAGGCCAGCCGCGTCGATCTTGTTCCAGACCAGGATCTGCGGGATATGGTCGGCGCCGATTTCGCGCAGCACGGCGTTGACTTCTTCGATCTGTTCCATCCGCACCGGGCTGGCGCCGTCGACGACGTGCAGCAGCAGGTCGGCATGGATGGTTTCCTCGAGCGTGGCGCGGAAAGCCGCCACCAGCTGGTGCGGCAATTCGCGCACGAAGCCGACCGTATCGGAAATCACCACATTGCCGGCCTCCTCGCCCATGTAGACGCGGCGCGAAGTGGTGTCCAGCGTAGCGAACAACTGGTCCGCCACGTAGACGCCGGCCTTGGTCAGCGCATTGAACAGGGTCGATTTGCCGGCATTGGTATAGCCGACCAGCGACACCGAAAAGGCATTGTTGCGGCCGCGCGAACGGCGCTGCGTCTCGTGCTGCTTGCGCAGTTTCGCGAGGCGCGCGCGCAGCATCCGCACGCGCTCGCCGATCAGCCGGCGGTCCGTTTCCAGCTGGGTTTCACCCGGGCCGCGCAGGCCGATACCGCCCTTCTGGCGCTCGAGGTGAGTCCAGCCGCGGATCAGCCGCGTGGAAAGGTGCTGCAGCTGCGCCAGCTCGACCTGCAGCTTGCCCTCGTGGCTCTGGGCACGCTGGGCAAAGATGTCGAGGATCAGGCTGGTCCGGTCCAGCACCCGTACGTTCAGGCGCTTCTCCAGGTTGCGCTGCTGCGCAGGCGACAGGGCGTGGTTGAAGATGACGATCTCCAGTCCATGATCCTGCACGGCATGGCCGATCTCGTCGGCCTTGCCGCTGCCGACGAAATAGGCGGCATCGGGACTGGAACGCTTGCCGGTGACGGTCGTGATGGGCTCTGCTCCCGCCGAACGGGCGAGCAGCATCAACTCGTCGATACTGGCGGCGAAGTCGCCCTGACCGAAGTCCACACCAACTAAAGCTGCGCGCATGGGACGGTCAGGGGACGATGAAGCGGAAGGCAAAGCTGCGGCGTTGTCTCAACGATCAACGCGTTACTCCGCCTCGGAATCGATATTGAGGTTGACGGCGCGGGCCGGCACCACGGTCGAAATGGCATGCTTGTACACCATCTGCGTGACAGTATTGCGCAGCAAAACGACGTACTGGTCGAACGACTCGATATGACCCTGCAACTTGATGCCGTTGACGAGATAGATCGAGACGGGAACGTGCTCTTTGCGCAGCGCGTTCAGGAATGGGTCTTGTAACAATTGCCCTTTATTGCTCATAACAGCTCCAGTTTATGTTGTTGTGTTGGAATTGGAGGCGAAACGCTTGAATTCAAGTGCCGGCTACTCCTTATTGCAGAGGTAAAAAGCCCCTCCGCCAGACGGAAATGCTTCGAAGCTACTGTAACCGGTTTTTGCGATTTATGCAGGGGTGTCCGAATGAAAACAAGGAAAAAATTGCATTCGGAATGTGAAGTTTCTGGAAGGGCTGTACACAGGGGGCTGCCCCTCGTAAGTGCTGGCTCAATCGATTACTAGCGCCATTGCCAGGGGACTGCCCCAGGTTTCGCAAGCGCTACGCCAGCGCGGCGAAAACCGGGGTCAGTCCCCTCGCCACGCTACTGGCGAGTGCTTCTACCGACACTTACCGGGGACAGACCCCTGATATTCAGCTGCCACCGGCCGTATTCCGTATCAGCTCTTCTCGCGCTTGTCGAACGGATTCTTACCCGTGCGCAATTCAATGCGCAGCGGCGTGCCGACCAGCTGGAACGTTTCGCGGAAATGCTTTTCCAGGTAGCGCTTGTAAGGCTCGCTGATGGCATCCAGCGAGTTGCCGTGGATGACGATCACCGGCGGGTTCATGCCGCCCTGGTGGGCGTAGCGCAACTTCGGCCGCAGGCCGCCTTTACGCTTCGGCTCCTGCTTTTCGATGGCTTCCTGCAGCGCGCGGGTCAGTTTCGGCGTCGACAGGTCGGCCATGGCCGCACCGTAGGCGGCATCGACGGACTTCATCAGCGGGCCGATGCCGGTACCCTTCAGCGCCGAGATGAAGTGGGTCTTGGCGAAGCCGAGGAAATCGAGCTTGCGGTCCATGTCGTTCTTGACCTGGTCGCGCTGGTGCGTCTGCAGGCCATCCCACTTGTTCACGGCCAGCACCAGGGCGCGGCCGGACTCCAGGATGAAGCCGGCAATGTGCGCATCCTGCTCGGAGATGTCCTGCTGGGCATCGAGCATCAGGATGACCACGTTCGCTTCCGAGATCGACTGCAGCGTCTTGACGACCGAGAACTTCTCGATCGCCTCGAAGACCTTGCCGCGGCGGCGGATACCGGCCGTATCGATCAGCGTGTAGTGCTTGCCGTCGCGCTCGAACGGGATCTCGATCGAGTCGCGCGTGGTGCCCGGCATGTCGAACGCGATGACGCGCTCTTCGCCCAGCAGCGTGTTGATCAGCGTGGACTTGCCCACGTTCGGGCGGCCGACCAGCGCCAGCTTGATGCCGCGCTCGGACGGCAGCAGCTCTTCGGCATCTTCCGGGCGCGAAGCAAACGCCTTGTCCAGTGCTTCGTAGACCAGGTCGGTCACGCCGTCGCCGTGCGCGCCGGAGATCGCATACGGATCGCCCAGGCCCAGTTCGTAGAAGTCCGACACGGCCGAGGTGTATTTCATGCCCTCGGCCTTGTTCACCACCAGCAGCACCGGGCGGCCGCTGCGGCGCAGGAAATCGGTGATGGTCTTGTCGTGCGGCGTCATGCCCTGGCGGCCGTCGACGAGGAAGATCACCACGTCCGCTTCGGCCACGGCCTGCTTGGTCTGCAGGGCCATCTGGAACATGATGCCTTCCTTGGCGACCGGCTCGAAACCGCCTGTATCGATGACCAGGAAAGGACGTTCGCCGACGCGGCCCTCGCCATAGTGACGGTCACGCGTCAGACCAGGCAAGTCCGCCACCAGCGCGTCGCGCGAGCGGGTCAGACGATTGAAAAGGGTCGATTTCCCGACGTTCGGGCGCCCCACGAGTGCGATTACCGGCTTCATTTGTTTTCTGCTCGACCGCGTTGGCGGTCATTAGTACTGCTTGGTTTTTGAAAATACTGAATGACCGCGCTCGCGGTCATTCTCACTGCGCAGCTGCTTGTTCAGTTACGAATTACTGTATTACTCGACCGCGATCGCGGTCACCGTTCCCGACTGGGTCTGGAAGATCATGTTCGAACCCGCGACCACCGGCACGGACTTGATCGCGCTGCCGTCGGTGGCCACGCGGCCCAGCATCGCGCCGTCTTCGCGCGACAGCAGGTGGATGTAACCCTGGAAATCGCCGACGGCCACCACGCGGCCGTACGACAGCGGCGTGGACAATGCGCGGTTGCCCAGCGAATCGTTCTTCCACGCGCTGGCCCCGCCTTCGCGGCTGAACGCGGACACATGGCCCTTGTCGTCCGCCACGAAGACGAAGCGCTGATCGGCGCCCACGCCCACGTCGGACGATGCCGGCTTGCTCCACTTGGCCGCGCCGGTGGACAGGTCGAAGCAGCCGACCTTGCCCTGGTACGTAACGGTGCAGATGTCGGTGCCGATGACGACCGGCGTACCGCCGATGTCCGACACGCGTTCCAGTTCGGTGGCGCCGCGCGGTTCCGCCACGGACACCTCGAAGCGCGGCACGCCGTTCGACAGGGCCAGCGACAGCAGCTTGCCGGCCGGCTGCGCCACGTACACGTTCGGCTGCGCCACCACCATGCCCGGCGCGTTGCGCAGGGTCAGCGGCGGCGTGGTGCGCTGCAGGAACCACTTGCGGTCGCCGGTCCTGGTGTCGTAGGCGGTGATCTTGTTGTCCATGCTGCGCACGATGACCAGCTCGTCGGTCACGGCCGGCGCCGACAGCACTTCGGACGACGCCTGCACTTTCCACTGCACCTTGCCGGTTGCCGCGTCGAACGCCATCACGGTGCCCTTGGTGCCGCCGACCGCCACCAGCTTGCCGTTGGCGCCCACGCCCGCGGTCAGCTCGGTGCCGGCCTTCACTTTCCACTGCGAGCGGCCGGTGGCCGCATCGAGCCGTTCGATATTGCCATCGGCATCGGCCACGAACAACGCATTATCGGCCAGCGCCGGCGAAAACACGTACAGGCCGGCCTTGCCGACCGAATGCTTCCACACGACCTTGGCCGGGATCGGCGACTTGATGTCCACCAGCGCGGCAGGTGGATTCTTGTCCTTTTCCTTGAACGGGTTCAGCGAGCTGATGGTACTGCACGCGGCCGTCATGGACAGCAGGCTCACGCCGATGAGTTTACCGGTGATACGCATAAATTAAACCTTGCTCCTAACAAGTGGAAGGCGGTACGGATGATGCAGGCCCGCGTGCCATCCTGCTGGCCGCGGGCCGGATGAAACCTGGCGCTCGCGCCAGCGTGGATCAGTAAATCAGGCGGCGGCCGGCTTCGGTTCCGGCACCGTGCCGCCGACCGCTTCGAGTTTCAGCTCGATCAGCTGGCGTGCCGGATTCTTCTCGTCCGTACCGGCCAGCGCGGCCTGGTAGGCCGCACGCGCTTCGGCCAGCTTGTTCTGCGCGGCCAGCACGTCGCCCTTGCGATCGCTGACAGCGGCGGTGAACTTCTCCGGCACTTTGCCGTCCAGCGCCTTCAGGGCCGCATCGTAGGCCTTCTCGTCCAGCAGCACGCCGGCCAGGCGGATCTTCGCCACCGCCTGGTATTCGTCGTTGCCGTGTTCGATCACCCACTGCAGCTTTGCCTTCGCGGTCTTCAGGTCGTTCGCCTCGAAGGCGCTCTTCGCCGCCGTCAGCGCGGCCATCTGCGCATACAGCGTGCGGCCGTAGCGGCTCTCGATATCGCCGGCGGCGCGCTGCACCTTGGCGTTGTCCTTGCCGACCGAGGACTGCAGCTCGTCGTACAGCGCGGACGCTTCGACGGCCTGCGTGCGCTGGTAATACTGCCACCCTGCCCAGCCGGAGTAGGCGGCCAGGCCGGCCACCAGCACCCACGTTGCGGCGTTGCCGTACCTAGCCCACCACGCCTTCAGGGAAGCGAGCTGTTCTTCTTCTTGGTGATCGAATGCCATGGAATCTTTCCTTCGGGATCAGTGATGGTGGTGGTGATCTTCGCAGTCGTCGCCGCAGTCGTGGCCGCCGATGATCTGGTCGACCACGTAGCCGACCACTTCCTCGAATGCCACCGCGGTCTGCTGCTGCTCGCCTTCGGCGCCGCGCAGCGCCTTGACGCTGGCGGTATTGTTGGCCACTTCGTCTTCGCCGATGATGATGGCGAACGACGCGCCGCTGCCGTCGGCCTTCTTCATCTGGCTCTTGAACGAACCGGCGCCGGCCGCGGTGGCGCAGTGCAGGATCACGTCCAGCCCGGCGTCGCGGATGCGCTCGCCCAGGATGAAGGCCTGCATCTGCGCTTCCGCCCCCTGGTGCACCAGGTACACGTCGCACTGGGCCGGAGCCGCCGTTTCGCCGGCCGATTTCATCAGCTCGATCAGGCGCTCGATGCCCATCGCGAAGCCGACCGCCGGCGTCGGCTTGCCGCCGAACTGTTCGATCAGCGGATCGTAGCGGCCGCCGGCGCACACGGTGCCCTGCGCGCCCAGTTCGTCGGTGACCCATTCGAACACGGTGCGGTTGTAGTAGTCGATGCCGCGCACCAGGCGCGTGTTGACGGTGTACTGCACGGCGTTGCGGTCGAGGATGTTCTTCACGCCCTCGAAGTGCTTCAGGGATTCCTCGCCCAGGTAGTCGAGCAGTTTCGGCGCGTTGTCGACGATTGCCTGCAGTGCCGGGTTCTTGGTATCCAGGATGCGCAGCGGGTTGGTGTGCAGGCGGCGCTTGGCGTCCGCGTCGAGCAGTTCCTCGTGCTGTTCCAGGTACTTGATCAGGTCCACGCGGTGCGCGGCGCGCTCGGCCGCGTCGCCGATCGAATTCAGTTCCAGGCGGATGTCGGGCAGGCCCAGGTCGTCCCACAGGCGACGGCACAGCACGATCAGCTCGGCATCGATGTCCGGGCCGGTGAAGCCCACGGCTTCCGCGCCGAACTGGTGGAACTGCCGGTAGCGGCCGCGCTGCGGGCGCTCGTGGCGGAACATCTGGCCCTTGTACCACAGGCGCTTCGGGCCGTCGTACACGAGGTTATGCTCGAGCACGGCGCGCACCACGCCGGCCGTGCCTTCCGGGCGCAGCGTCAGCTGGTCGCCGTTCATCGAATCTTCGAACGAATACATTTCCTTTTCGACGATATCGGTCACGGCGCCGATGGCGCGCGCGAACAGGCGGGTTTCCTCGACGATCGGCGTGCGGATGTTCTGGTAGCCGTAGCTCTGCAGGATCGACTGCGCGGTGTTCTCGAAGATTTCCCACAGGTGGGCATCGGCGGGCAGGATGTCCGGCATCCCTTTGACCGACGTGATCTTCTCTGCTTTTTTGTTTTCGGACATGACTTGAGTTCTTTTGATGGCAGCCGTCAGACGACGGCGGATGTCGAGTAATTCTTTTTTACGTAGTCCAGCACGATCTGCTGGAAATCCTGGACGATCGTGTCGCCGCGCAGCGTGGCCACTTTCTGGCCGTCGACGAACACCGGCGCGGCCGGCGATTCGCCGGTGCCCGGCAGGCTGATGCCGATGTTGGCGTGCTTCGATTCGCCGGGGCCGTTGACGATGCAGCCCATCACGGCCACGTTCATCGCTTCCACGCCCGGATGGCTCTTCTTCCATTCCGGCATCTGCTCGCGCAGGAAGGTCTGGATATCGTCCGCCAGTTCCTGGAACGTGGTCGACGTGGTGCGCCCACAGCCCGGGCAGGCGATCACCATCGGCATGAACTTGCGCAAGCCCATCGTCTGCAGGATTTCCTGGCCGACGATGACTTCCTTCGTGCGGTCGCCGCCCGGTTCCGGCGTCAGCGAAATGCGGATCGTGTCGCCGATGCCTTCCTGCAGCAGCACGGACAGCGCGGCCGTCGAGGCAACGATGCCTTTGCTGCCCATGCCCGCTTCCGTCAGTCCCAGGTGCAGCGCGTAGTCGCACCGCTTGGCCAGTTCGCGGTAAACGGCGATCAGGTCCTGCACACCCGATACTTTACAGGACAGCACGATCTTGTCGCGGCCCAGGCCGATTTCCTCGGCGCGCTGGGCATTCTCGATGGCGGACGTGATCAGCGCTTCGTACATCACCGCCTGCGCGCTCCAGGGATTCGCGCGGACCGCGTTCTCGTCCATAATGCGGGCCAGCAGGGCCTGGTCCAGCGAGCCCCAGTTGACGCCGATGCGCACCGGCTTCTGGTGGCGGATCGCCACTTCGATCATCTGGGCGAACTGCGTGTCGCGCTTGGCGCCTTTGCCCACGTTGCCGGGGTTGATGCGGTATTTCGACAGCGCCGCGGCACAGTCCGGATACTCGGTGAGCAGCGTGTGGCCGTTGTAATGAAAATCACCGACCAGCGGCACGTCGATGCCCATCTTGTCGAGCTGGTCGCGGATGTACGGCACGGCTTGCGCCGCTTCCGGACGATCCACCGTCAGGCGCACCAGCTCGGAACCGGCGCGGGCCAGTTCCTTGATCTGGATCGCCGTGCCGACAGCGTCGGCGGTATCGGTATTGGTCATCGACTGCACGACGACGGGATGGTCGCCGCCGACCCACACCTTGCGGTCGCCGTGCGCGACCAGCACGCCCTTGCTGGCGCGGCGCGCCAGGGGGCCGGAAGGGATCGCGTTAGAAGGTATGGCGGTAATAAGTTCGGACATGCTCATTACTTGATCTGGACACGTGAAATGGTGCCGTTCGCTACTTTCGGCAGCGGCAGCGGCTGGCCGCGCAACGTGGCGCGTACGCCTTCCGGCGCGCCGACGGTCAGCTGCGACTGGCGGTCGATCTCAAAGCTCTCGGTACTGCCGGCCTTGACGAGACGGGAAATCAACGGCGATGCGCCGGGCCGCTTGATCTCGACCCACGAATCGGCCGTGAAAACCAGCGTCAGCGTGTTGGCGCCCTGCGCTGCCGGCGCAGGTGCAGGCGTGGTGGCCACCGGCGCGGCAGGCACGGGTGCGGGCGTTGCTGCCGGTGTCGTCGCGGCTGGTGCGGTTGCCGGTGCCGGCGTACCCGCGGCGGCGTTCGGCGGCGTCGTCACCAGCGGCGCGGTATTTTCCGGCGTCGCAGGACCCTGGCCAGGTGTCGACACCAGCGGCACGTTGGGCGACAGCAATGGCGTGGTGGTCGTGGCAGTGGTCGCAACAGTACCGGGCGCAGCGGGCACGGCGGCGGGCGTCGCGGTGGTGGCAGGCTTGCGCAAGGCGGTCGGCGAGATCAGTCCGGCCTGCCAGGCGCCGGTACCGGCGATGATGGCCAGTGCCACGACGCCGCCGATGATCCAGACTCTCGGCTTCGACTGGCGCGACGCCAGCGTGGGGAAGCGCGACTGGGAAAACGTCGTCGGAATCTTTTCCCGCCTGATCGGCGCATGTTCGGTCGTGGTGACGGATGGCGTGACCTCGATCTGTGCCACCAGCGGCGCCGGGTCGAGCCGCACCACCTTGGCATAGGCGCGAATGAATCCGCGCGTGACGGCCATGTTCGGCAGCGAAGCAAAGTCGCCCTGCTCGAGCGCGACGACCTGGCGCGGGGCCAGCTTCAGCTGATCGGCGATCTGTTCGATCGTGAGGCCCATCGCCTCGCGCTGCGCGGCCAGCGTCGCGCCCGGCGCGGAGGCGTGGCGCTGCTCCGCCGATTGCCCCTGCGGCTGGCCCTGCGCCTTCTTTTGCCCTTCTGAATCCATTATTACCCCTGTCTCACTCATCAAACGCCCCGCGCTGATACGCAGCATACTCGGGCGAGGCGGCGTGGTGGCGCCGCAGCTGCGTCGCCCAACCTTCTTCCGCACCCTTGTCGCCGAGCCGGTGCTGCACCCTGACAGCCAGCCACAGCACTTCCGCCGGCAGGCTGTCGGGCCGGGCAACCTTGCCGAGCCGGGTAATGAAGAAGTTGGCGCGCACGTAATCGCGGCGCTCATAATAAACCCGCGCCAGGTTGGCGCTGGTCGACGGCTGATCCGGTGCCAGCTGCAGTGCCTGCAGCAAATATTGCTCGGCCCGCTCGTATTCCTTGTTCTTCAGCGCGCAACTGCCCGCGTTGTTCATCGCCTTCGCCGGCGACGAATACTGGCGGCTGGCCAGTGCCGCGTCGAACCAGCGGAACGACTCCGCCACGCGACCGTTCTGGCACAGGAACGAGCCATAGTTGTTTGCGATGTCCGGATTGTTCGGCGCCAGTTGCAGCGCGCGCTTGAAATTATCGTCCGCCAGCGTCGTCTCGCCCATGCCCATGTAGATCAGCGCGCGCACGCCATAGGCATCCGCGTACCCGGGATCGGCGGCGATCGCCTTCTTGATCTCGTCGAGCGCGATCGGCAACTGGCCCTGCTCATAGTAGCCGACCGCCAGCTGCATGCGGATCTGGGCGCGCTTCTGCGCAGCCGTCGCATCCGACAGCGTGGCCAGCTCGGCCTTGCCGCTCGTGCCATCCGCCCCGGTACCCGCGGGTCCGCCCGCACAAGCGGCCAGCAGCATGGCCAGCAGCCCGGCGAAGCCGAGGCTGGCCGTGTGCGCGCGGCACTGGGCGGCTGCGGTCATCAGGACCGGATCTCCACGATCTTGCCGAAATCGGCACCGAACTTCGTTTTATATTCGGCCATCTTTTCCATGCGCTCGGCCACGCGGGTGCGGTCCTTGACTTCACCGGCAAGCTGGCCGCAGGCAGCGTCGATATCGTCGCCACGGGTCTTGCGGATGGTTGTCACGATACCGGCATTCATCAGGATTTCAGCGAACGCCTTGATGCGGGGGTTCTTCGACCGCGTCAGGCCCGATTCCGGGAAGGGGTTGAACGGAATCAGGTTGAACTTGCAGTTGATGCCATATTGCGGGTGATTCACCAGCGCGATCAGTTCACGCGCATGCTCGTCGGAATCGTTGAAGCCGTCCAGCATGCAGTACTCGAACGTGATGAAGTCGCGCGGGGCGAATTCCAGGTAACGCTTGCAGGCCGCCAGCAGTTCGGCCAGCGGGTATTTTTTGTTCAGCGGCACGAGGCCATTGCGCAGCTCGTCGTTGGATGCGTGCAGCGACACGGCCAGCGCCACCGGCACGTCCTGCGACAGCTTGTCGATCATCGGCACCACGCCCGACGTGGACAGCGTGACGCGGCGGCGCGACAGGCCATACGCGTTATCGTCGAGCATCAGCTTCAGCGCGGTGGCGGTCGGCTCGTAGTTCAGCAGCGGCTCGCCCATGCCCATCATGACGACGTTGGTGATCTGGCGTTCGCCCTTCGGACCCGGCTCGATGCCTTTCGTCTTGCGCAGCTCGAACTCGGCCATCCACAGCTGGCCAATGATCTCGGCCACCGTCAGATTGCGGTTGAAGCCCTGCTTGCCGGTCGAGCAGAAACGGCAATTGACGGCGCAGCCGGCCTGCGTGGAAATGCACAGCGTGCCGCGATTTTCTTCCGGAATGAACACGGTTTCGACGGCGTTGCCGTTGCCGACATCCACCAGCCACTTGCGGGTGCCATCGGTCGAGGTATGGTCGCTGATGACGGCCGGCGCCGTGATATGGGCGCGCGTCTTCAGTTTCTCGCGCAAGGACTTGGCGAGATCGGTCATGCTGTCGAAGTCGGACGCGCCGAACTGGTGAATCCAGCGTTGCAGCTGCTTGGCGCGGAACGGCTTCTCACCCAACTGCGCGCAGTAGTCGATCAGTTGCGCGGGATCGAGGTCCAGCAGGTTGGTGAGGGTCGTTTCCATAACTGTTCAATCTTTTTTCAAAACACCTCCGCCCCGGACATGCCGGGGCGTCAGGCGATACTACTGATGTATTGCTAAGCGCCGCTAATCGATTCGATTAACGGGAGTACACGTTCAGTGCCGGGAAGTAGTAAGCGATTTCCGTGGCGGCGGTTTCGGCAGCGTCCGAACCGTGAACGGCGTTGGCATCGATGGAATCAGCGAAATCGGCGCGGATCGTGCCTTTTTCAGCTTTCTTCGGATCGGTTGCGCCCATCAGGTCGCGGTGCGCGGCGATGGCGTTTTCGCCTTCCAGGACCGTGATCATGACAGGGCCGGAAACCATGAAGTCCACCAGGTCCTTGAAGAACGGACGGGCAGCGTGCACGGCGTAGAAGCCTTCGGCTTCAGCGCGCGACAGTTGGGTCATGCGGGCAGCGACGATCTTCAGGCCAGCACCTTCGAAACGGCTGTAGATCTGGCCGATCACGTTCTTGGCCACTGCGTCCGGTTTGATGATGGACAGGGTGCGTTCGATTGCCATTATTAAAAACTCCAGTAAAAAGAAAGGGTTAAAACGAAATTGATTTCTCGATCAACCTTTGATTTTAGCATACAACACCCCATATACTATGCGTGTTGGGGCGGAAGATGGCGTAACAAGCGGCGGAAAGCCGCATCGAAACCCTGGTAACTCGCATCGTGGCGGGCGGTTTTGGCTGGGAAGCCCAGCCGTTCGCAGGCAGTTGGGCGGTTTCCGGAGGATTTCAAGAGTCGGCTCACTATTGCGAACTCTAGATGACAGACCATCCCGGCGGGCTTAAGCCCTTTTCGGCACCTCGCGTGCTAAGCTTTGGCAAGGGTACACCGTACCGACAAAAGGAGTGCAACTATGGCTAACTTGGAAAAAACTTATCAATACGCGGATGGGCGTGCAGTCACCCAGAACCGCGTCCTGCGCAACACGTACTGGCTGCTGTCGCTGTCGATGATCCCGACCGTGCTTGGCGCGGCGGCCGGGATGACGCTCGGCGTGCCGATTCCAGGCGGCTTCCTGGGCGCGCTGCTGTTCCTGGGCATCGCGTTCGGATTCATCTGGGCGATCGAAAAGAACAAGGACAGCGGGCTGGGCGTTGCCCTGCTGCTGGGCTTCACGTTCTTCATGGGCCTGATGCTGGCGCCATTGCTGACCCGTACGCTGTCGTTCGCCAACGGTGGCACGCTGATCATGCTGGCGTTCGGCGGCACCGCGACGATCTTTGCCGTGCTGGCAAGTGTCGCGACCGTGTCGAAGCGCGATTTCTCCGGCGTGGCCAAGTTTGCGATGATCGGCCTGGTCATCATCATCCTGGCATCGCTGGCGAACATCTTCTTCGCCATCCCTGCCCTGACGCTGACGATCTCGGTGCTGGCCATCGGCATTTTCTCCGCCTTCATCCTGTATGACGTGCAACGCATCGTCAACGGCGGCGAAACGAACTACATCAGCGCTACGCTGAGCCTGTACCTGAATGTGTACAACATCTTCAGCAGCCTGCTGTCGATCCTGGGCTTCACCAGCGGCGACCGCGACTGATCACCGCTAGCAGCCATCGGAAGCCGGCCTTGTGCCGGCTTTTTTTTCGCCATTACTGTTGAGCTGGTCGCTAATAACACCGGGGCGCGGCAGGGGTTTCGTGGAGCATGCTCCGCGCCTGCCAAGCGGTGATGGCTTGCAAGCCATCACGCCTTCCAGTCCCCGAAAATCTACAACAGAAAGTGTTGTAAAAAATTGGAGACTGTCCCCAGTTTTTTGCAACAGAATCGTTGCGGTAGCGCGGCGTGCGGCCGGGAGGGGGCGCCGCCGCGCAGCTACTTGCCAACGTGCCTTGCTGGCATCCGATCAGGCGAGGTCGAACACCGCCATCGATTCCACATGGGACGTATGCGGGAACATATTCATCACCCCCGCCTGCGACAGCACGTAGCCGGCGCGGTGCACCAGCACGCCGGCATCGCGCGCCAGCGTGGACGGGCTGCACGACACGTAGACGATCCGCTTTGGCAGCAGTTCGGGGTTGCTTTCCTTCAGCTCGGCCAATGCCAGCGACAGCGCCATCGCACCATCGCGCGGCGGGTCGACCAGGATGCGGTCGAACTTGCCCAGTGCGATCAGGTCGTCCTTCGTCACCTCGAACAGGTTGCGGCAGTAGAACGTGGTCTTGTCGCCGACGCCGTTGATGACGGCATTCTGCTGCGCCCGCTCCGTCAACGCGGTGCTGCCTTCGATGCCCACCACGTCGCGCGCCTGCGTCGCCAGCGGCAGCGTGAAGTTGCCGATGCCGCAGAACAGGTCGGCCACGCGCTCGCCCGGCTGCACGTCCAGGTGGCGCAGCGCCTTGTGCACCAGCACACGGTTGATCTGGTGGTTCACCTGCGTGAAATCGACCGGCTTGAACGGCATGCGGATGCCGAATTCCGGCAGCAGGTAGTGCAGTTGCCGGTCCAGCGGATAGAACGGATAAGCGGTATCCGGGCCCTTCGGCTGCAGCCACCACTGGATGTCGAACTGGTCGGCAAAGGCTTTCAGCTTCGCCTCGTCGTCGCCCGTCAACGGCACCATGTTGCGCATGACGAGCACCGTCAGGTCTTCGCCGATCGCCAGTTCGATCTGCGGCACCTTGTCGTAGATCGACAGCGAATGAATCAGCGCGCGCAGCGGCATCATCATGTCCGACACGTGCTTCGGCAGGATCTGGCAGCTCTGGATGTCGGCCACGAAGACGGATTTCTTTTCATGGAAGCCGACCAGCACCGTGCCCTTCTTCGCCACGTAGCGCGACGACAGGCGCGCGCGGTAGCGGTAGCCCCAGGTCGGGCCATGCAGCGGGCGCATCATCACGTCCGCCTTCACTCTCGACAGGTGCCACAGGTTATCTTCCAGCACGCGCTGCTTGATGGCCACCTGCGCCGAAGCTTCCAGGTGCTGCATCGAGCAGCCGCCGCAATAGTCGAAGTGCACGCATTTCGGCTGCACGCGCATGGCCGACTCGCGGTGGATCTGCGTGACGCGGCCCGATTCCCAGTTCTTCTTCTTGCGCAGCATTTCAAAGCTGACGCGCTCGCCCGGCAGCGCTCCTTCCACGAACACCACCTTGCCTGGCGTGCCGTCTTCGTTATCCTGCATGTGGCCGACGCCGCGCGCGTCCATGTCGAGCGATTTGATTTCGATGCTGTTGTCTTGCATGAGTGTCTATCGATTGGCCGGCGAGGCGGCGATTTGGAAGGGCAGTATGATAGCAGAAGCCGATAGTTGAGGAACGGCAGGATGCGCCGCTGACGGGCGCAAAGACGTGGCGCCAGGCGCAAGTCTTCGACGAAAAATCGTGCCTGGGGCGGTTTGGACGGCTATCCAGGCAGTGTCACAGCAGCGAATCGCGCACCACGCCGCGCGCGGCCATCGCCCGCTTCAGCTTGAGGAGTGCTTCCTGCTGAATCTGCCGCACGCGCTCGCGGGTTACGCCCATTTCCTCTGCCAGCGTTTCCAGCGTGGCGGGATCGTCGTTGTCCAGGCCAAAGCGGCGCATGATGACGATGCGCTGCTTGTCCGGCAGCCGCGACAGCCAGTCGCGTATCAGATGCGTCATTTCACGGTGTTCGGCGCGCGCATCCGGACTGTCGTCCGCATCGCCGGGCAGCATGTCCATCAGCGACGATTGGGGATCGTTGTCCAGCGGCGCATCGAGCGACGTGGCGTGCTCGGACAGCGCCAGGATATCCTGCACCTCTTCCACCGGCCTGCCGACCAGGTCGGCTATATCTTCCGCGCTGGCGTCCTTGCCATTGTGGTGCTGCGCCTCGAGGTGATACTTGCCGCGCAGGATCTGGTTCAGTTCGCGCACCATGTGGACCGGCAGGCGCACCGTGCGCGCCTGGTTCATGATGGCGCGCTCGATGCTCTGGCGAATCCACCAGGTGGCATACGTTGAAAAACGAAAGCCCCGCTCCGGTTCGAACTTGTCGATTGCCCGCATCAGGCCGATATTGCCTTCCTCGATCAGGTCGAGCAGCACGACACCGCGGTTGATGTAGTGCTTGGCAATCGAGACGACCAGCCGAAGGTTATGCTCGATCATCTTTTGACGGGCGGCGAAGTCGCCCGCCTTGGCCAGCGTGGCGAAATGCACTTCCTGCGGCGCCGTCAACAGGGGCCGCGTGCCGATCTGGTTCAGGTAATGTTGCGTGGTATCGGTGGAAAGCTCGGCCGCGAGCACCTTCTTCAGCTCGTCGACACTGGCCAGCGCAGTACTGCGGCCATCGACGGCGGCGCTGCCGCCCCCGCCGTCGCCTTCCTCGTCGCCATCGCCAGCCAGCTGATCGTCAGCCAGGCTCTCGCCCCCGAAATTCTCGTCCGACAAGTCGTCCGGGAGGGAGTCGTCTTCCAGGGAGTCGTTCGGCGAGCTGGACATGGGCGTTACCTCATGGGCGATACCTGGGCTGATGCCTCGCGCAACTTCTGGCGCTATGCCTGGGAACCGCTGATTCATTGCTGGAAGGAATTGGCACCTTCTTCAAAAACCAATCCCTCGCAGCAGAATCAACTCGACGAATCAACTCGACGAATCAATCATCGAATCAACTCAGCGTTTCCCTAGCGGTTAGGCAGGAACTTGGAAGGATCCACCGGTTTGCCCTGCTGCCTGATTTCAAAGTGCAGCTTGACGCTATCGGAGTCGGAATCTCCCATCTCGGCGATCGCCTGCCCCTTGCCGACCGACTGGCCTTCCTTGACGAGGATGGACCGGTTGTGGGCATACGCGGAAAGCAGGCCATTACTGTGTTTTACGATGACAAGATTACCATAACCACGGATGCCGCTACCGGCATACATCACCTTTCCTGCACCTGCGGCAAGCACTTGCTGCCCGGGCCGCCCGGCGATGTCGATACCCTTGTTCTTGCCTTCGTCGAACTGACCGACGACCCTGCCCTCGGCCGGCCACATCCAGCTGACTTCGCGGTCTTCCGCCGACAACGCGGGCGCGGACGCCGCAGCCGGCACCGACGGTTTCACGCTGGCCAGCTGCACCGGCTTCTCGGCGGGCTTCGGTGCCGGGTCCGGCCTGCCATCGCCATCCTTGTCGTTTTTCAGGTCGGCTTCGGCGTAGGGCTTCTTGTCGCCCTTCGGTTCCACCTTCTTCGGTACCGGCGCGACTTTCGTCGTATCCGGCGGCATTACCACGGCGGCGGTGCGTACGCCCGGCGCCTCTTCCGGCGGCGTTACCCGCAGTACCTGGTCCACCTTGATATCGTTCGGATTGGCGAGATTGTTCCACGCCACGATGTCGCGGTAATTCTGGCCATGATCGAGCGCGATGCGGATCAGCGTATCGCCCTTCCTGACCGTGTAATAACCTTCACGGTTTTCCTGGACAGGTGCCGGCGCGGGTGCCGGCGGCGGTGCGCGGCGGGTGATGGGGCGCTCGACCACGGGCGCCTGCTGCGGGGTGGAAGTACAGGCGGTCAGCACCGCCAGCGGCAACAACACAAACAGGGTACTTTTTTTCGTCATGCTCATCTGATTTGATATCTCTCGGCTACACCTTGGCAGCGGCACGCGGCGTCCCGGTCATCGGACTCATAAAATCGGACTCATCATCAGGCTCATACCATCAGACTCATACAATCTTCCGACTCATGATCTGCAGTCTCATGATCTTCAGATTCCAAAGTCTTCAGACTCCAAACCCCGGGCTCATGAAAATCTTCAAACGCAGGAAGATCATTCGAGCCATGCGAGTCTGATACGAGTCTCGAGTCTGATACGAGTCTCGAGTCTCGAGTCTCATACAAGTCTCATGAGAGACTCATGGAGCCTCATGAGAGTCCTCAGGACCGGGCATCATCGTGCGGCCAGGCGGGTTATTACTTGTTCTTTGCAGTGCTGCTACACACCGTTTTTCACACCGTACCGGGCCGCAGCGGTACGAAGTGGCAATCTTCGAGCATCTGGCGTTGCCATTCGCTCTTTGCCACGCGCGTGACCAGCTCCAGGTGCTGGCTGCGCTCGCCTACCGGCGCAACCAGTCGCCCGCCGATGGCCAATTGCTCCAGCAGCGCCCGCGGTACTTCCAGACCCGCGGCGGCGAGGATGATGCCGTCGAACGGCGCTGCCTGTGGCAGCCCAAGCATACCATCTCCGTAGTGCAACCGCAGGTTCGGCACCCGCAGCGGCCGCAGGTTGGCTTTCGCCAGCTCATGTAACGGCTTGATGCGCTCAATGGAATACACGTCTTGTGCAATACATGCAAGAACGGCTGCCTGATAGCCGCAACCGGTGCCGATTTCCAGTACCCGCTGCAGTTGCGCGCCTTGCCGCATCACCTCGATCATCCGTGCCACGATATACGGCTGCGAGATCGTCTGGTGGTGGCCGATCGGCAGCGAGGCATCGATGTAGGCTTGCGGCGCTAGCCCTTCTTCGACGAACAGGTGACGCGGCACGGCTTCGAGCGCGCCCAATACCGCCCGGTCGCGCACGCCCTGCTGCGCCACTCGGGCCACCATCGCGCGCCGCACCGCGCCCGACACCAGCGCATCCTGCCTGGGCGCGGCCGGCTGAACGCGTTCGACCGGCGCGCCTGCCGGCCGCGCGAGCCTGGCATTGACACCATGGGTGGCGGCCGCGGGGTGGGCCGGCTTGTTCGCCGTGGCCGGGGCTGCGCCGTGCAGCGCGTTGTAGGCGGCGTTGCGGGTTGCCGTCTGCGGTGTTGCCACCGGGCCGAACACGGTTTGCTTCTTCTGCCCCTTGTCCGTCACCGACGACAGGGGCAGCGGAAAAGTACGGGGCTTGTCGGTCATCCGAGGGCCTTTGCCAGGAGGTCGAGTTGTGGCCTGTGGGTCAGGTCGATCTGCAGTGGCGTCATGGAGATGCGGCCCTGCTGCACGGCATGGAAGTCGGTACCTTCGCCGGCATCCTTGCATGCCCCCGGCGGGCCGATCCAGAAAATCTCGCGGCCGCGCGGATCGTGCGACTTGATCACCGGCTCCGCCTGGTGGCGCCGCCCCAGCCGCGTGGCCACCGGCTGGCCCAGCGCATCGTACGGACGGTTCGGGATGTTGACGTTCAGCAGGTAAGGTTTTTCCAGTACCTCGGCGTAGCGCAGCACGATGTCGCGCGCGGCTTTCGCCGCATCGTCGATATGCGCCCAGCCCCATTCACCCTGCGAGAACGCAATGGCGGGAATGCCGAACAGGTAACCTTCGGTGGCCGCGGCCACCGTGCCGGAGTACAGCGTGTCGTCACCCATGTTGGGCCCGTTATTGATGCCGGAAACCACCAGGTCGGGACGCTCGACCAGCATGCCGGTCAAGGCCACGTGCACGCAATCAGTCGGCGTACCGTTGACAAAATAGAAACCATTGGCAGCTTGCTGCACCGACAACGGCCGGTCCAGCGACAGCGAATTCGATGCTCCGGAGCGGTTGCTGTCCGGTGCCACCACCACGATGTCGGCGATCGCGGCCAGCGCGTCCGCCAGCGCATTGATGCCGGGTGCCAGGTAGCCGTCGTCGTTACTGATAAGGATCCTCATACAGGAATTTTACCTGAAGCAACGCGCCGCCAGCGCATGCGGAGCCGCTCCCATGCTGAATTTGTGGCGCTTTCAGCGCAGGCGCGACGGCGATGGGCCGCCATCCACCACCATCTCGTCTGAACCGACCTGGCGGCCGCGCTGCGCCGGGTATCCTGCGTGCGGCTGCTCGATGCCGCCCCCCTGGTTGTCGCGTCCCCGTTCATACCCGTGCCCGTGTCCGCGCTCGCGTCGCCGTTCGGGTTCACGCTCCTTGCCTCGCACTTCTCCCGCTTCTCCTGCTTCTTCGATATCGCGCGCATGCATGTCGCGCCCTGCCGAGATCCCCGGTTGCTTCGAGCGGCTGCGCGCCTGGGCCAGCATATTGCGCGTGCGCACGGTGTCCGCATGCTCGGGACCCAGCAGCATGCTGCGCAGCGCAACGACCTCTTCGAGCAGGTCCACGGCCGCCTCGAGCTGTTCGCCGTGACACAGGATATCGGCCCGTACGGCCAGGCTTTCGATGGTGGCCAGGTGTTCGTTGCCCAGCTGGCGTTGATGGGCGTCGATAACCGCATCCTGCAGCGCCAGCGCCTCGGGAATCTGGTTGGCCTGAGCCAGCGTGGCAGCCAGGGCCGATGCCGCCTCCAGCGTGACGGGAGCGCCAGCGCCGAACAGTTTTTCGCGCACCTCCAATACAGCTTCCTGCAGGAAACGCGCTTCACCGTATTTCTCCTGTTCGAACAGCAGGTCGGCAAGTACCGCCTTGCTGTCCAGCGTATCGACATGGTCGTCACCCAGGATCAGCACGTGCAGCGACAGGCTTTCCTCGAGACAGCCGGCAGCCGCCTCGAGGCGGCCCTCGCGGCGGTACAGTTCGCCCAGGCGCGCCAGGTCGCGCGCCAGCGGCAATGAAACGCCGCGCCCGCCGCCGCGCTCCATCGCCGTCCGGCCCTGCGCCACCGCGCTCAGCAGCGGAATCTCGTCGCGCGATTGCCAGGGCTGGTAACCACCGAGAAACCAGCCGAGGAAGGCCTGGAAGGTACGGGTGACGGAAAAACGGTCGTCGTCCTCGTCGGCAAATACCGGCAGCGGTTCGCCGTACGCCAGGCTGCGCGCCTGCTGCAGCTGCACTTCGTCGAAATAGCTTTCCAGCGAAATACGCGACATGCCGTAGGCCTCGGCAAATGCCCGCTCGAACAGCGGCTGGTAGCCGGGAATGCCACGCTCCGGGTCGCCGCGGCGCCACAGCGCCCGGTGCGCCGAATCGTCCATCTCGATGCGCGATGGCAATGGGTAGATCAGCATCTGGCGCTGCTCGTCCTCGTGGCTGCAGCGCCAGGCCGTGGCCCGCTGCACCAGTGCTTCGACGCCTTCGAGGTCCTGGCGGTTCGGGGCGAACACCATCACCAGCTTCGTCGGCAGCAGGGTTGTACAGATACCCGCCATGCCGCTGCGCCCGGCGCTCGAGTCGACCAGCACGTGCCGGAAGCGGCGTGCCAGGTTTTCCGCGAACACACGGAAAAGCGCGGGGCAGGCATCGAACAGCGCTTCCCAGTCCAGCCGCGCGAGCCGTTCCGGGTAACTGGCGTCCTGCCGCCCCGCGCGCATCAGATACAGCGGGCGGCCGTTGTCCGCCCGGGTGATGTATTGTTCCCAGCCGACCGCGTCCAGCACGGCCTGGGCCAGCGCCGCGTCATCCCGGCCGCCATCCAGCCGGGTACGGCGCAGCAGCTGGTCGCGGCACGCTTCGAACAACTCCAGCACGCCCGCCCCGTCTCCGATCGGCTTGAAGTAGTGATGCAGGCCCGGCGCTTCCAGGTCCCAGTCGATGACCAGCGTGGGCACGGTCGCGTTGTTGCGGCGCGCTAGCATGACGGCAAGGTTTGCCAGCACCATGGTCCGGCCGGCGCCCCCTTTGTGGGAATAAAAAGTGACGACCTCGCCGGGTTCGTCCAGGGGCGGTAGAGACAGTCGATGCGTTTCCATGGCGAGCCCTTTTCAGAAAAAAGCCTGTGAATACCAGCAGGAAGGTAAAACAGGGTACGAACACGCCTGGATCAGGCGTGTGCGTCACAAGCGTGAGTCGCAGCACGAATCAGCGAGCCGGCAATGGAGCCGGCAACGGAGCCGGAATCGGAACCGGAATCGGAATCGGGGCCAGCGAAGCACCAGCGAAACGTGCCCGAATCTGCAGAATCTGCAATCACCCGGATCAGCGCGGAAAATGCGGCGGCGGCATCGGGCGCCATTCCGGCGGAGCCGGCGGCAACGCGAACCGGCCGCAATCGTGCTCGGGCGGGATGCTGTACTTCAAATAATGGTAATGAGCAACGATGCGTTGCACGATCCGGTCGATGTCCGGCAAAAAATCGGGATTCGTCTTCAGGTCGCCCGTGGCCAGCGTGTAGCGCGAAAAGTCCACGTAAAAACCCGGTTCGCTGATCTGCGGCGGCAGGCCGATGGAGTGCCGCGTCATGACCACGGGGATGATCAGGCGGCTGGGCAGCGGATACCAGGCGCGGCGCTCCGCCTCGATCATCTGCATGGCTGCGAATTCACGCCGGGTGTACGCATGGGCCTCGTACTTGGGCGTATAGATCATGATCATGCATACGCTTTCACACATGGCACGGGCGATTCTCGCATCGGGATCGTCGCCGCCGCCGAGCTGTTCGCTGTCGACGAACAATTCGGCTTCCGTATCGAGGTGTGGTTCGAGATAGCAGCGCAGCGCGTCGACGAGGGCATTGCGGAATTCCCTCATGTAGGCATGCTGGCCGTGGGCATAGCTGAAGAAACAGCCATAGCGGATCGTCATGTCGTCCTCTCCTGTTTCTCCCCTGATCATGGAGTTTTTTTGTGTAACTACTGCGGCTCACTGTAACAAGCTGGTCAACGGTTGGTTTGCGATGGCGCAAACCTTATCCGGTGGATGACTGCGCAGTCAAACGACTGCGCAGTCATCCCGCGTGGACACGGGAAAAAGACAGGAAGAGAGGGAAACTCAGGATGCCGCGGGCGGCTGGAAAAAGGCGATCACTTCGGCCTGTTCGCGGGTACGCTTGAACGGCGGCAGGCTTTGCCAGATGCGGCGGCCATAGGGCTTGGTGATCACGCGCGGGTCGCACAGCATCAGCACGCCGCGATCGCCTTCGTCGCGGATCAGGCGGCCGGCGCCCTGCTTCAGGTTGATGATGGCTTCCGGCAGCGTGTGATGGACAAAGCCGTTCATGCCCTTCTTTTCCATCACTTCGATGCGCGCGGCCAGTACCGGATCGTCCGGCGGCGCGAACGGCAGCTTGTCGATGATCACCAGCGACAGCGCCTCGCCGCGCACGTCCACGCCTTCCCAGAAGCTCTGGCTGCCGATCAGCACGCCGTTGCCGGCCTTGCGGAACTGGTCGAGCAATTCGGTGCGGCCACGGTCGCCCTGCACGAACAGGGGGAACTTCAGGCCGCGCCGCTCGAACTCGTCGCGCAGGCGTTCCGCCGCCCGCTTCACGGCGCGCAGCGTGGTGCATAGCAGGAAGGTGCGGCCGCCGGCCGCCTCGATGACGGGCAGCGCGCTGTCGAGCACGGCGTCCGTATAGCCCAGCGAGTTCGGATCGGGCAAGCCCTGCGGCACATACAGGATGCCCTGCTCCGGATAATTGAACGGGCTCGGCCACGACATGGCCGGCTCGTCGTACAGCCCCAGCTGATGGGAGAAGTGCTTGAAGTCGTTCTTCACCGCCAGCGTCGCCGAAGTGAAAATCCAGCTGCGCGGCGTGCCTTCGCGCTGGTTGCTGAAGATCTGCGCGATCGACAGCGGCGTCTTGTGCAGTTGCAGCGAGCTGGCAAATGCCTCCACCCAGTACACCGCTTCCTGCCCCGGCGGCACCTTGACCTTCGGGTCGTAGGTCCAGTCCTTGTACTTCTGCGCCAGTTCCAGGCCGCGCGTGCGGCAATGCTCGATCGTTTCGGCGCGCTGCGCCTGCCCTTCCAGCACTTCCAGCATGCCGTCCAGTTCTTCCTTCAGCTTTTCAAGCGCCGGGAAAAAGTCCGACGACGGCGCGATCTGCGGCAGCGACAGCCGCACCACGTCCTGCGGGAACGTCAGCCGCAGGTCGCGTGCGGCCTTTTCCACCGCGGAGACCACGCTGGCCCAGTTGGCACCGTCGCGCGCATGGGCCAGGCCTTCGGCCAGCACGTCGCGGCACAGTTCCAGCACCTGGCTGGTCGACACCGTCTCGCCGAAAAACAGCGTGGCGGTATCGGGCAGCTGGTGCGCCTCGTCGAAGATGATGGTGTTCGCCGACGGCAGCAATTCGGCCACGCCGGTATCCTTCAGCGCCACGTCGGCAAAGAACAGGTGGTGATTGACGACGACCACGTCGGCCTGCTGCGCCTCGCGGCGCGCCTTGAGCACGAAGCAGTCCTGGTTGTACTGGCACTCCTGGCCGATGCAGTTCTCGCGCGTCGACGTCACCAGGTTCCACACCGGCGCGTTCTCCGGTACGCGCGCCAGCTCCGCCTTGTCGCCGGTCTGCGTCATCTTCAGGAAGCGCGAAATCTCGCGCAGGTAGCCGACATCCTCGCGCGACGTCATCCGGCCGTTGGCCAGCGTGCGCTCCAGGTGGTAGTGGCACAGGTAATTGCCGCGCCCCTTCAGCAGCGCCACCGATACCGGCGCCTTCAGCGCCGCGCGCACGGTGGGAATGTCGCGCAGGAACAACTGGTCCTGCAGGTTCTTCGTGCCGGTCGACACGATCGTCTTGCCGCCCCACATCAGCGCCGGCACCAGGTAGGCGAACGTCTTGCCCGTGCCAGTCCCCGCCTCGGCGATCAGCGTCTGCTGCTCGGCAATGGCCTGGGCAATCGCCTTGGCCATTTCGGTTTGCGATTTGCGGGGACGAAAACCGCCGACCGCCGGCCCCAGCGGGCCGCCGACGCCGAACAGCCGCTCGACCTCGGCATCATATTTACCGGGAGCGGCGGCGGAAACGGAATCCTCGCCATTGCCGTCGGGGACGGCTGGCGTCTGGTCGTGGTCAGTCACTTTGTCTTCTTGGGTGGTACGAATCGGGAAATCAGGCGGGTACGTCGGGCACCAGCTGCATCTTCAACAGCGTGATGTAATCTTTCAATTGCAGTTTGCGCTTTTTCAAGCGACGCAGCTGGAGCTGGTCATGATGTCCGTCACGCGTCAGCATTTCGATCACGGCATCCAGGTCGCGATGCTCCACATCCAGTTCGACGATGCGGCGCCGGATCTCTTCTTCGTTCTTCATGGGGATTCGCTACCAGTGTGAGGAGTTGCCAACTTCGCTTTGCCGGCATCACCTTACCAGCATTGCAACAATCCGTACGGCAATATTTGCTTGCCATCAAACCGCTTACCGGTGCATAGTTTAACCCAGGAGCAGGCTCCGACGTAAGCATTGGAAAGAAGCAGGGAGCATTTCCCGCCATCATGAGCATCTATCGACTCGAAGCGGGCACCGCCCAGCATGTGGGCAACCGCCCCCGCCAGCACGACCGCGCCGCCCTGTTTACCGCCACGCAGGCACCTGGCTACGTTCTGGCGGTCGTCGGCGATGGCGGCGCAACGAATGCGATCGGCGCCGAACAGCTGCTGCATACCAGTAAACAACTGCTCGATGAATTCCGGCCCGGCGACGCGCCCAGCGTTGAACGGGTCGGCAGGCTATTGCGTGCCATCGCGCAGGAAACGCACGACGTGCTGCTGATGAATCCCCTGCCCGACGCCGCCGGCGCCCTGTCGACGATGGCGCTGCTGGTGCTGACGCCGGACCGCCAGGCAATCTGGGCCACGGTGGGCGACACCCGGCTGTATCGTTTCGCCAACGGTGCCCCGGCCGGCAAGACGGACGACGCCGACTACATCGACCATCTCGTCACCGCCGACAAGCTTCCCCTCGAGGCCGCCCGCCGGCACCGCGCATCGCGGCTGCTGAACAATGCGCTCGGCAACCGGCTGAAGGCACCGTTCGTCTCTGTCGGCTGCCACGAAGACCTGCAGCCGGGCGACGGCTTCCTGCTTTGCACGGACGGCCTGTGGTCGTGGTTTGCCGATGGGGAACTGGCCGCCGCCGTATCGCGCCGCACGCCGCGCCAGGCCGCCGAGCTGCTGATCGACAAAGCCAGGGAGCGTGCGCAGGGGAATGGCGACAATTGCACGATGGCGATCCTGCGGCTGGTATCGCCAGTTGAAGGACCGTCCGCCTGAAGAGTCGACCGCCTAAGGATCGACCGCCGGTGCGGCGTCAGCCCGGCAGCACCAGCCGCGCTTCCAGCCCGCCGCCTGCCCGGTTGCGCAACACGATCTCCGCCCCCAGCGTGCCCGCCAGTTGCCGCACGATCGACAGTCCCAGTCCCGTGCCGCCGGTATCCCGGTTGCGCGACGTTTCCAGTCGCACGAACGGCTCGAACACTGCCGCCAGCTGGTCGTCCGGAATCCCCGGTCCGCGATCGAGCACGGCGACCGTGACACGGCCCTCGGGTTCCCGGCCAACCTCCACTTCCGCCGCGCCGCCGAACTTGACGGCGTTGTCGACAAGGTTGCCCAGGATGCGCTTCAAGGCCTGCGGCTTCGTGACCAGCGGCGCGCCGACCGTGCCGCGCAGGGTGACTTCCTGCCCGGCATCGACATGGTCGCAGACCAGGCTGTCGATCAGCGCATCCGGGTCGATCCGGCGCGCTTCTTCCTGCGTGCCGTGCAGCGTCTTCGCATACGCGATGCCTTCCTTCACCAGCGTTTCCAGTTCGCGCAGGTCCTGCCGCAGCCGGTCCTGGTCGGCACTGTCGTCCATCATGTCCACCCGCATCCGCATGCGCGTGATCGGCGTCTGCAGATCGTGCGAGATGGCAGCGAGGATGCGGATCCGCTCCGCCACGTACAGCGCGATGCGCTCCTGCATCGCGTTGAACGCCCGCGCCGCACGCGCTACCTCCGACGGCCCCTCTTCCAGCAGCCTTGGCGCCTGCAGCTCCGGCCCCAGGCCGTCCGCGGCCTGTGCCAGCTGGTGCAGCGGGCGGGTGGCCTGGCGCACCGCGAACCAGCAGCACAGCGCCAGCACGACCAGTTGCACCGCCAGCAGCGCCGGCAGCCAGCCGGACAGCGGCGCGCCGTACATCGGGTGCATGTCGATCGTCAACGGCGCGCCATCGGAAAGCTTCAGGTGCACCTGGAACCGCTCGGCATCGCCGGGCACCGCGTTGACCGTCAGCGGGTAGTGCTTGCCGATGCCGTCCGTGATCGCCGTTGCAAAGCGTTGCGACAATTCCGCGTCCGGCGTGACGCCCGCAATGCCGGGCCCGAGGACGAACCGGTAGCTGCGCCGTGCCAGCTGCGGCAGCCAGCGCTCCCGTTCGGCCGCCGGCAGGTGGTCGAGCAGCGCGACCGAGGTGACCACTTCGCGCTCCACGTAGCCGGTCATGATGTCGAGCGTGGTACGGTCGCGCTCCATCACCGTCAGCCAGGTCGACAGGCCCTGCGCCGCGGCCAGGCCCAGGCACAGGATCAGCGTGATGCGGGCAAACAGGCTGCCGGGCACGAACCGGTGCACGAGGGCCGTCACGGCGGATCCGCCAGCAGCGTCACGGCGGACGAGAACACATAGCCCTCGTTGCGCAGCGTCTTGATGTAGCGGGGCTCGCGCGCCCCGTCGCCCAGGCGCTGGCGCAGGCGGCTCACCAGCAGGTCGATCGAGCGGTCGTAGATGTCCGCATTCTTGCCCTGCGTGAGGTTCATCAGCTGGTCGCGGTTCAGCACGCGCTGCGGATGGTCGAGGAACACCCGCAGCAGCCGGTATTCGGCACCGGACAGCGCCACCATCGTGCCCTGTTCATCGAGCAGGTGGCGATGCGTGGTATCGAGCTTCCATTCGCCGAAGCCCAGCATCTGCACGCTTTCCGTCACCTGGATGTTCGGCGGCAGCATGCGCGTGCGGCGCAGCACGGCGCGGATCCGGGCCAGCAGCTCGCGCACGCCGAACGGCTTTGCAAGATAGTCGTCCGCGCCCATTTCCAGGCCGATGATGCGGTCCACCTCGTCGCCGCGCGCGGTCAGCATCAGCACGGGCACGTTGCGGTGCTTGCCGGAGCGCAGCTCGCGGCACAGCGCCAGGCCATCCTCGCCGGGCAGCATCAGGTCGAGCACGATCAGGTCCGGCGTGGCCGCCTCCAGCGCCGCGCGCATCTGGCGGCCGTTCGCCGCCGACGATGTGCGCATGCCCTCTTTTTCCAGGTAGGTAGCCAGCAGTTCGCGGATACCGCGGTCGTCGTCGACGATCAGGACGTGGTCGGAATCGGTAAGGGTCTTGTTCATCGCGTCATCTTAGCGCACGGCGTTTCGCTTGTATTGCCACCAAAGGACAGGGTCCCGGGTAGCGCATCTCGGCCGCAATGCCGGCGCCGGCGAACAGCAGTACCGCCACCAGGCGTCTCAATGTCTTGAATGCGCTCATTTGCTTCTCCGTTCGCAGTGTCAGTGGCGACTTTATAGCCGATCGCCGGCCGGCTTTTGTATGCCAATGTATCCGGCCCGCCAGCGGACATACGCGGTTTCACTTCTCCCCGTGGCGCGACACACCGGCGATACGTGGCGGCGGTCCAATGGACATATCGCCACTCACGGAAGTCCACCATGAACCACCTGCTCGAAGCACCGCTGGCATTGGCCGCCGGCGTCTTCACCGTCGCCTCGCCCTGCATCCTGCCGGTGCTGCCGATCCTGTTCGGCAGCGCGGCCGGGGCATCGGGGCGCGGCCGCCCCTTCATGACGATGGCCGGCTTCATCGTCACCTTCACCGCTTTCGGCCTGCTGCTGGGCGCCGCGTCGAGCGCCGTGCACGTGGCGCAGGAAACGCTGCGCAACGCGTCACTGCTGCTGCTCGGCGCCTTCGGCCTGCTGCGCATCTGGAGCAAGCCCTACGACTGGCTGATGGCGAAGCTGCCGTCGTTCCCCGTGCCTGCCGGCGGCGGCTTCCTGCTCGGCGCTTCGCTGGGCGCGGTCTGGACGCCATGCGCCGGCCCCGTGCTGGCATCGATCCTGGTGCTGGTCGCCGGCGCGCAGGATGTGGCGCGCTCGGCCTGGCTGCTGTTCCTGTATGCGGTAGGCGCCGCCGTGCCGATGCTGGCGATCCTGCTGGGCGGCCAGGCGGTCACGCAACGGGTGCGCATGCTGGCCCGCCACAGCGCGCGGCTGCAACAGGTGTTCGGCGTGCTGATCGCGCTTACCGCGCTGGCGATGTACCTGCAATACGACGTGCTGATCTATGCAAAGGCCGCCGACTTCTTCCCTGATCTCTTCTAAGCCGAAAGGACTCCGATATGCGTACCATCGCCACCATCGTCACCCTCGCCGCCGCGCTGGCCGGCACCAGCGCCGCTGCTGCTTCCGCTGCTGCTCCCGCTACTGCCTCCATTGCCGCTCCCGCAACCGCCCTGGCGCCCGACTTCACCGGCATCGACCAGTGGCACAACAGCGCGCCGCTGACGATGCAGCAGCTGCGCGGCAAGGTCGTGCTGGTCGATTTCTGGACCTACACCTGCATCAACTGCATCCGCACGCTGCCGCACGTCACCGAATGGCACCGCAAGTACAAGGACCAGGGGCTGGTCGTGGTCGGCGTCCACACGCCCGAGTTCCCGTTCGAACGCAGCGCCAGCAATGTGAAAAAGGCGATCGGCCGCTTCGACATCGCGTACCCGGTCGCGCAGGACAACCGCTACGCCACCTGGAATGCCTACAGCAACCAGTACTGGCCGGCCGTGTACCTGATCGACAAGAAGGGAAAAGTGGTCTACACGCACTTCGGCGAAGGTGCCTACGACAAGACCGAAGCCACGATCCGCACCCTGCTGGCCCAGAAGCCCTGACCGCTGCAAGGGCGGCCGCGAAAGCGGCCGCGCGGCAACATCGGCGTCACGCTGACACTGCTGTAAATCACTGTTGTAAAAACTCGGGGACAGTCCCCGAATTTTTACAACACTGCGTTCGTTCAGAGTTAAGCGGGCTGGTCATGGCGACGGCGTGACGCGAGATCGCAACGAAGACCGTGGTGGAAGTGTTGTAATTTCTTGGGGACTGTCCCCGTTTTTTCGCAACACCAGGCAGAAAAAAAACCGGCATCCCTGCCGGCTTTTTCGTGTTGCAACTGGGACCTTACTTGCCCTGCGCCTTCTGCCTGGCCCGTTCCGCCTCGGCTGCCTGTTTCGCGGCTTCGTCGGCTTCGCGCTTGGCGCGCTTGGCCTGGCGTTCGGCCTGCTTTTCGGCCACCCGTTTCTGGCGCTCGGCGGCGTCGGTTTGTTTCTGCTGGAACTCCTCGACCTTGCGGGCGCGTTCGCCTGCTTCGGCCGCTTCCTGCGCGGCGCGCTGCTGCTCGCGGGCGGCGTGCTCGGCCTGCCGCTGGGCCGGCAGCTTGCCGGTCGGCTGGGGGCGCGGCTTGTCGGCGGGATCCACGGTCGGCGCGGGTGGATTGGCGGCGCGCGACACTTCCTCGGCGGCGTCGCGCTGGTTGCGGTCCTGCAGCTCGCGGTCGCGCAGGTCGACGGCATTCTTGCGCTTGAAGTAATTCGCGTCGATCTCGCGCGTGCGCAGTTCGGCCAGCCGCGCGCGCCGTTCCTCCTTGGCCTCGTCCAGGCAGTTATTGACGAAGAACTTCGAGTAGCAGACCTGCTCGCGCTCGGCGTATGCGTTTTCCGCCGCGGCGCGCTCCTTCGCCACCTGCGCCAATATCGTGTCGGCCTGTTCCACCGACTGTACCGGCGCAGGCGCATCGGCCTGGGCCAGCGCGCCGCCCGCCAGCAGCAGGCCGCCGATCAACATCACAGCTTTCAAGTGCAATTCCATCTTTTGATTCCGTAGTTTTTGCGCCGCCGGCTTCACACGTAAGTTTCGCACCGCGGGTTTCACACCGCGGACGGCGCCGCAGGTCAGGTCAGTGCCGAGGCCCCGCCGCGCTGCGCCTTCTCCATGTACTCGCGCGACTGCATCTCGACGATGCGCGACACGGTACGGTGGAACTCGTTGGCCAGCATGCCCGACGTGTACAGCTCTTCCGGTTCCACTTCGGCGGACATGACCAGCTTCACGCCCTGGTCGTAGAACACGTCGATCAGCCAGGTGAAGCGGCGCGCCTCGGACGACTGGCCGGCCGACATCATCGGCACACCGGACAATATCACGGTATGGAACCGGCTGGCGATCTCCAGGTAGTCGTTCTGCGAGCGCGGCCCGCCGCACAAGGTATGGAAATCGAACCAGATCACGGTACCGGCGCGGCGCAGCGCGCGCAGCTCGCGGCCTTCGATCGTCACGCGAGGATCCTCTTCCTGCGTGTCGGCCAGCTTGACGAAGGCATCGCGCAGCTGGTGGTCGGTCGTGGCATTGAGCGGCGTGTAATAGGCGTCGACCTGCTCGAGCGCGCGGCCCCGGTAATCGACGCCCGCATCCACGTTCAGCACATCCATCTTTTCCTTCAAGAGCGCGATGGTGGGCAGGATGCGGTCGCGATGCAGGCCGTCGGGATACAGCGTCGACGGCTCGTAGTTCGACGTCATGATGAACGACACGCCATTGTCGTACAGCGCCTTCATCAGGTTGTACAGGATCATCGCATCGGCCACGTCCGACACGTGGAATTCGTCGAAGCAGATCAGCCGGTATTTTTTCGCTATCCGTTTCGCCACCTCGTCGAGCGGGTCGGCGATGCCCATCAGCTCATCGAGCTGGATGTGCACGGCGCGCATGAATTCATGGAAGTGCAGGCGCGTCTTGCGCACCACCGGCACCACCGAATAGAACGAATCCATCAGGAACGACTTGCCGCGCCCGACGCCGCCCCACATGTACACGCCGCGCGGTACGTCGGGCCGGTTGATCAGGCGCTTGAAGCTGTTCGAACGCTGGGCCTTGTAGTCCACCCATTCGTCGTAGCATTGCTGCAGCCGTTCCACGGCGCGGCGCTGGGCCTCGTCGGGCTTGAAGTTGCGCTGTTCCAGCGCATGCTGGTAAAACTCGAGGACGTTCATGACGGATTCGGTTCGTACAAAAACACCGGGCCGGCGCAATAGCGCCGGCCCAGGTTGAGCTCAAGCTGAGCTATACGTTGACGCTTAGAAGTTCAGCGTGCGCTTGTCGACGGCCAGTGCCGCTTCCTTGGTCGCTTCCGACAGCGACGGGTGCGCGTGGCAGATGCGGGCGATGTCCTCGGCCGAAGCCTTGAACTCCATCGCCACCACGGCTTCGGAGATCAGCTCGGAAGCCATCGGGCCCACGATGTGCACGCCCAGGATCTCGTCGGTGGTGGCATCGGCCAGGAACTTCACCATGCCCGACGTATCGCCCAGCGCGCGCGCGCGGCCGTTGGCCAGGAACGGGAACGTACCAGCCTTGTACGCGGTGCCGGCGGCCTTCAGCTGCTGCTCGGTCTTGCCGACCCAGGCGATTTCCGGCGAGGTGTAGATCACCCATGGAATCGTGTCGAAGTTGGTGTGGCCATGCTGGCCGGCGATACGCTCGGCCACGGCAACGCCTTCTTCTTCCGCCTTGTGCGCCAGCATCGGGCCGCGCACCACGTCGCCGATCGCCCATACGTTCGGCAGGTTGGTCTTGCACTCGTCGTCCACGGCGATGAAGCCCCGTTCGTCCAGCGCCAGGCCGGCCTTGTCGGCAGCCAGGCCGTTCGTGTTCGGCGTACGGCCGATCGACACGATCAGCTTGTCGAACACGGTTTCCTGGGCGGCGCCCGACGCGTCCGCATACTTCACGGTCACGTTGTTGTCGCCGGCGGTCACGGATTCCACCTTCACGCCCAGGCTGATCTTCAGGCCCTGCTTGGTGAACATCTTGTGCGCTTCCTTGGCGATCTGCTCATCCACAGCGCCCAGGAAGGTCGGCAGGCCTTCCAGCACGGTCACGTCGGAACCCAGGCGGCGCCACACGGAACCCATCTCCAGGCCGATCACGCCGGCGCCGATCACGCCCAGCTTGGCCGGCACGCCTTCGATGGCCAGCGCGCCCGTGTTCGACAGGATCAGCTTTTCATCGAACGGTGCGCCCGGCAGTGCGCGCGCGTTGGAACCGGTCGCCACGATCACCTGCTTGGCATTGATCGTTTCGGTGGTCGGGCCGGAGATCTCGATCGGGTAGCCTTCGGCACCGGCTGCGCCGCCGAATGCGCCGCGGCCGTGGAAGAAGGTGACCTTGTTTTTCTTGAACAGGTACAGGATGCCGTCGTTGTTCTGCTTCACGACGTTGTTCTTACGCTTGAGCATCTGGCCCAGGTTCAGCGCCAGGCCGGACACTTCGATGCCGTGTTCCTTGAAGGCGTGGCCGGCGTGCTCGAAGTGCTCGGACGATTGCAGCAGCGCCTTCGACGGGATGCAGCCGACGTTGGTGCAGGTGCCGCCCGGGGCCGGGCCGCCTTTTTCGTTGGCCCATTCATCGATACATACCACGGAAAAGCCCAGCTGCGCCGCGCGGATTGCCGCGATATAGCCGCCGGGGCCGGCGCCGATCACCACTACGTCGAATTGTTTGTTGCTCATGTGTTATTTCCTAATGATGTCGTCTCCCGGCAGAGCTGCCTCTTCCGGGACGAATATCCACAACAGAATGTAAATCACCAGCCCGAAGCCGAACGAGATCGTAAACAGCACGAAGACGAGGCGCCAGATCCATGCATCGACACCGGAAGCGCGCCCCAGTCCGCCGCAAACGCCGCCCAGCCAGCGGTCGGCGCGCGAACGGCGCAGCTGCGAGAACTCGCTCGCCAGGTCGCCGTTGCCGGCGCCGGCCGCCTGGCCGGGTACGCCGTTCAGCAGGCGCTCCTTGGCGCGGGCGAATTCCGCGTCGGTCAATGCGCCGGCCTGGTGGAGTTCGTGCAGGCGGCGGATTTCGTCGGAGATGGTCATTGGATGCCTCTCGCTCAAGTGCCGGAGTGCTTTGAGAGCACTTGCGCCGGCGGGAAAAACCAGTGTCCGACACCCAAGGGTGTCCGACACCACGTCTTCACACGCCGGTGGTGTACCGGCACGCGGTGATTTACCTACGCTTCGATTACAGGTCCAGCAGCAGGCGCGCCGGATCTTCCAGCGCTTCCTTCATCGCCACCAGGCCCAGCACGGCTTCGCGGCCGTCGATGATGCGGTGGTCGTACGACATCGCCAGGTAGTTCATCGGGCGGATGACGATCTGGCCGTCTTCGACCACGGCACGGTCCTTGGTCGCGTGCACGCCCAGGATCGCCGACTGCGGCGGGTTGATGATCGGGGTCGACAGCATGGAGCCGAAGGTGCCGCCGTTCGAGATCGAGAACGTGCCGCCGGTCAGGTCGTCCAGCGTCAGCTTGCCTTCCTTGGCCTTGGCGCCGAATTCGCCGATCTTCTTCTCGATCTCGGCGATCGTCATCTGGTCGGCGTTGCGCAGGATCGGCACCACCAGGCCGCGCGGCGAACCGACGGCGATACCGATGTCGAAGTAGCCGTGGTAGACGATGTCGTTACCGTCGACCGAGGCGTTGATGATCGGGTACTTCTTCAGCGCGGCAACGGCGGCCTTGACGAAGAACGACATGAAGCCCAGCTTCACGCCGTGCTCTTTCTCGAACTTGTCCTTGTACTTGTTGCGCAGGTCCATCACCGGCTTCATGTTCACCTCGTTGAAGGTGGTCAGGATGGCGTTGGTGGATTGCGATTCGACCAGGCGCTCGGCGATACGGGCGCGCAGGCGGCTCATCGGCACGCGCTCTTCCGGACGGTCGCCCAGGTTCAGCGAGGTCGGGGCGGCAACCTTCTGCAGGGCCGGCTTGGCGGCGGCAGGTGCCGGTGCCGGTGCAGCGGCCGGCTTGGCCGATGCGGCCAGGGCGTCGCCCTTGGTCACGCGGCCATCCTTGCCGGAGCCGGACACGTCGGTCGCGGACAGGCCTTTTTCGGACAGGATCTTGGCGGCGGCCGGCATGGCCACGTCGCCTTTCGCGCCACCGGTGGCTGCAGCGGCGGCCGGTGCCGGCGTCGGTGCTGCTTCGGCGGCGACCGGTGCGGCGGTGACAGGGATCGGCGAGACTTTGGCGGTGGCTTCGGTGTCGATGATGGCGATCACTTGGTCGGCAACCACGGTGGCGCCGTCGTTCTGAATGATCTGCACGATCACGCCGGCGCTGGGTGCCGGCAGTTCCAGGACCACTTTGTCGGTTTCGATATCGATCAGGTTCTCATCGCGTGCGACGGTGTCGCCAACCCGCTTGTGCCAGGCCAGCAGGGTCGCTTCGGCGACGGATTCCGACAGTTGAGGAACTTTGACTTCGATTTGTGCCATGTTGTTGTTACTCCGTGAATTCGATAGATGCGTTGCTGCCGCGCGGCCCGTCGAAGGGCCGCGCGGCGTACTGTGCTTACTTGGTCAGGATGAAGCCCTTCAGCTTCGAGAACGCCGTCTCCAGCAGCTCTTTCTGCTGGGCGTAGTGCTTGTCGTAGTAGCCGACAGCCGGCGATGCGGAGGCCGGGCGGCCGGCATACGCCAGGCGCTGGCCCGCATCCATCGACTCGAAGATGTTGTGCTGGATCTGGAACCATGGACCCTGGTTCTGCGGCTCGTCCTGCGCCCACACCACTTCGGTCAGTGCCGGGAACTTCTTCAGTTCGGCGGCGAACGCCTTGTGCGGGAACGGGTACAGCTGTTCGACACGGATGATGGCCGTGTCGAGCTGGCCGCGGGTCTTGCGGGCGTTGGCCAGGTCGTAATACACCTTGCCGGAGCAGGCGATCACGCGCTTGACCTTCTTCGCATCGATCTTGTCATCGGTCTCGCCGATCACGGTCTGGAACGCGCCCTTGGCCAGCTCGGACAGCGGCGAACCGGCATCCTTGTTGCGCAGCAGCGATTTCGGCGTCATCACGACCAGCGGCTTGCGGAACTGGCGCACCATCTGGCGGCGCAGCAGGTGGAAGATCTGCGCTGCGGTGGTCGGCTGCACCACCTGCATGTTGTTCTCCGCGCACAGCTGCAGGAAACGTTCCGGGCGGGCGGAGGAGTGCTCCGGACCCTGGCCTTCGTAGCCGTGCGGCAGCAGCATCACCAGGCCGGAAGCGCGGCCCCACTTCACTTCGCCGGAGCTGATGAACTGGTCGATCACGACCTGGGCACCGTTGACGAAGTCGCCGAACTGGGCTTCCCAGATCGTCAGCGTGTTCGGCTCGGCGGTCGAGTAGCCGTATTCGAAGCCCAGTACCGCTTCTTCCGACAGCACGGAGTCGATCACGGTGAACGGTGCCTGGTTCTCGGAGATGTTCTGCAGCGGCACGTAGGTGCCGGCATCCCAGCGTTCGCGGTTCTGGTCGTGCAGCACGGCGTGGCGGTGCGTGAACGTGCCACGGCCGGCATCCTGGCCGGTCAGGCGCACGGCGTAGCCGGACGAGACCAGCGAAGCGTAGGCCAGGTGTTCGCCCATGCCCCAGTCCAGGTTCTGCTCGCCCTTGCCCATGTTGGCGCGGTCGGCCAGCACTTTTTCAACCAGCGAGTGCACCTTGAAGCCTTCCGGCACGGTGGTGATGCGGCCGGCCAGGCGCTTCAGTTCCGTCAGCGGCACGGCGGTGTCGGCCGCATCGGTCCACTTGCGGTTCAGGAACGGCAGCCAGTCGACGGCGAACTTGTTCTTGAAGTTCGAGATGACCGGGTCGACGGTGTGCTTGCCGGCGTCCATCGCGGCGCGGTAAGCAGCCACCATCTGGTCGCCGCCGTCGGCCGGGATCACGCCCTGGGCCGACAGCTTGTCGGCGTACAGGCGGCGGGTGCCCGGGTGTTGCGCGATCTTCTTGTACATCAGCGGCTGCGTCAGCGCCGGGGTGTCCTGCTCGTTGTGACCCAGCTTGCGGAAGCAGATGATGTCGACCACGATGTCCTTCTGGAACTGCGCGCGGTAGTCCAGTGCGATCTGCGAAGCCAGCACCACCGCTTCGGGATCGTCGGCATTCACGTGCAGCACCGGTGCTTCGATCATCTTCACGACGTCGGAGCAGTAGATCGTCGAACGCGCATCGCGCGGGTCCGAGGTGGTGAAGCCGATCTGGTTGTTGATCACGATGTGCACCGTGCCGCCCGTGCCGTAGCCGCGGGTCTGCGCCAGGTTCAGCGTTTCCATCACCACGCCCTGGCCGGCGAATGCGGCATCGCCGTGCACCAGGATCGGCAGCACTTGCGCGCCCTGCGTATCGCCGCGGCGGTCCATGCGCGCCTTGACGGAACCTTCGACGACCGGGTTGACGATTTCCAGGTGCGACGGGTTGAACGCCAGCGACAGGTGGACCGGGCCACCGGCGGTGGAGATGTCGGACGAGAAGCCCTGGTGGTATTTCACGTCGCCGGCCGGCAGGTCGTCGCCATGCTTGCCTTCGAATTCTTCGAACAGGTCCTTCGGTGCCTTGCCCAGGGTGTTGACCAGCACGTTCAGGCGGCCGCGGTGGGCCATGCCGATGACGATTTCCTGCACGCCCTTTTCGCCGGCGCGCTGGATGATTTCATCCATCGAGGCGATGAACGTTTCGCCGCCTTCCAGCGAGAAGCGCTTCTGGCCCACGTATTTGGTGTGCAGGTAGCGCTCGAGGCCTTCGGCGGCCGTCAGGCGTTCCAGGATGTGCTTTTTCTTTTCGGCCGTGAAGTTCGGCGTGGAGCGGATCGATTCCAGGCGTTCCTGCAGCCAGCGCTTTTCGGCGGGGTCGGAAATGTACATGAACTCCGCGCCGATCGAACGGGTGTACGTTTCGCGCAGGTAGTTCAGCAGGTCGCGCAGCGATGCGGTTTCCGGGCCAAAGTAGGTGTTGCTGATGTTGAACACGGTGTCCATGTCCGCATCGGTGAAGCCATAGGACGTCGGATCCAGTTCCGGGATCGCCGGGCGCTCCTGGCGCTGCAGCGGGTCCAGGTTGGCCCAGCGAGAGCCCAGGTAACGGTAGGCTGCGATCAGCTGGGTGGCGGCCACGCGCTTGCGGCCCATCTCGGCGTCGGCCGTCGCGGTCACTGTGCGGATCGGGCCAGCCTTGGCACGCTCGGCAAACGAGGCGATGACGGAGGAGTGGTTGACGTCGGGCTTGTTCGATCCATCGACGGCAGGCACGTGCTGCATCGAGTCGAAATAAGCGCGCCAGTTATCGGGCACGGAACCTGGGTTTTCCAGGTACGCTTCGTAGAGTTCCTCTACGTACGGCGCATTCCCACCGAACAGGTAGGAGTTGGACGTCTGTTGCTGCATCATTCTTGCTCACCTTTCTTCGCGCTTCGCGAGTATGGGGCGGGTTATACAAACCTTCCGCGACACGGCCTGACCGGTTAGCGGATCGCACATCAAGTTGTGGGGGAAGGACCTCTTTGGTTGCCCGTAAGACAATTTAATTCCGAGCTTCCAGAAATAGCCACTTAGGATAGCACGCTGCATTGAGATGCAACAACCACCAATGAGTTAATTGGACACTTCTTTCCTCATCGGTCATTCGGCGATGGCATGGCAGATATAAATAAGTAGTAACCCAGTAGTAACCCAGTGGTAACCCGGCAGTAACCCTGCAGTAACCCTGCAGTAACCCTGCATTAACCCGACAGCAACCCGGCAGCAACCCGGGATCGACCTGGCGGCAATCCAGCGGCAATCCATTGGCAAAGCGCTGGACAGCGCTACAGCGACCCTGCTGGACATCCCTTTCTAGATCATTTATTCTACTTTCGACTTCCCAGGACATCCGCCATGAGCACGCCACCGAAACCGACCCCTGCCGAACTGGAAATGCTGCGGCTGCTATACGCGCTGGGCCCGGCCACGGCAAAGCACGTGCATGCGGCCGCTCTCGACGGTCGGCCCGACCTGACCTATGCAAACGTGCTGCGGCTGCTCCAGGTCATGCACGGCAAGGGCCTCGTCACGCGCGACGAAAGCGCCCGTGCGCACGTCTATGCACCGGCCCAGGAGCAGGATCACATGCAGACCCGCCTGCTGAAGGACCTGATCCAGAAAGCGTTCGCCGGCTCCGGCAAGGCCCTGGTGCTGGCGGCGCTTCGCGGTGGTCACGTCTCGGCCCGCGAACGCGCTGAAATCTCCGCACTGCTCGACGAAGAGCGGCTGCAGGATTGAAACTGTCACTCATCCATTGCGGGCAACCGCGCGTCACATATTTGTGATTTCATCCACACTTTAGCCGTAGTGCATAGATGGCGGGGCGCTTGCGCCCCGTTATCTATTCGCACGTACCAAGGATGGTGGCCGCAACCCTGCAAGAGACCCTGGCAGCCAGCCTGACGGCGGCATTACAGCGAACATAACAACAGGATTTGGGGAGCAGACATGATGGAGAGCGCGGCAGCGCTGGTCGGCAATTTGCCGCTGCGCGATGTGATGGACTTGCTCGCCGGAACCTTTTATGTCCTGGACGAGTCCGGCCACTTCGTCTTGTGGAACCGGCAGCTGGAGCAGGTCACCGGCCTGTCGCCGGAGCGCCTGCGTACGGTCCACATGCTGGAACTGTTCGATCCCGACATGCGCGCGCGTGTCGCCAAGGCATTCTGCACCGTATTCCAGAGCAACGAGCGGGTGCAGATCGAAGCACGCGTGCGCAACGCCACGGGCGGTACCACGCCCTTCCTGTTCGTCGGTTCCCGGCTGTCGATCGTCGGCGATGGCAGCTACATGTGCGGCATGGGCGTCGACCTGACGCGGCATTATCGCCAGCGCGACAAGCTCGAGCTGTTCGAACGTGCGCTGATGGCAGCCAGCAACGGCATCGTCATTACGCGCCATGAAGGCCGCGACAACCCGATCGAATACGTCAACCCGGCGTTCGAACGCATCAGCGGCTATGCGGCCGTGGAATCGATCAATCACGATTCCCGCTTCATGGCGGCCCGCGGCATGGACGACGACCAGCGCACCTATCTCGCCAATGCGATCGCGGAGCACCGTGCCGCCACCGTGGTCTTCCGCAACCAGCGCAAGAACGGCGAGCTGTTCTGGAATCACCTGACGGTCACACCGGTGCGCGACCAGGCCGGGCACGTGACGCACTTCATCGGCATCATCGAGGACATCACGGCGCTGAAGCAGCGCACGGCGCAGCTCGAACACCTGGTCACGCACGATCCGCTGACGGGCCTGGCGAACCGACTGCTGCTGCGCGACCGGCTCGAACACGCGGTGCAGGCAGCCCAGCGCGACAACGATAAGGTGGCCGTCATCCTGATGGACTTGAACAAGTTCAAGGAAATCAACGACACCATGGGCCACTCGGCGGGCGACACGGTACTGAAGCACGTCGCGCAGCGCCTGCAATCGGCGCTGCGCGAATCGGACACGGTGGCCCGCCTCGGCGGCGACGAGTTCGTCATGGTGCTGGCGGCGCAGCCGAGCCTGCGCTACACACTGAAGATGATCGAACGCATCCGGCGTGCGATGGCGCCTGAAATGGAGATCGATGGCCGGTGGCTGTCGGTGGGCGCCAGCATGGGCGTGGCGGTGTGGCCGGACGATGGCCGCACGCCGGGCGACCTGCTGCACGCTGCCGACACGGCGATGTATGAAGGCAAGAATGGCGGGCCGGATGCCGTGCACTTCTACTCGCCCGGCATGGCGGATAACTCGGCCGCCCGGCAGCGCATGGAAGCGGCATTGCGCGACGCACTCGAACGGGACGATCTATACCTGCTGTTCCAGCCGCACGTGGCCGTCGATACCGGCAAGATCCTCGGTGTCGAAGCCTTGCTGCGCTGGCGCCATCCCGAGCGGGGCGAGCTGCTGCCGGCCGATTTCCTGCCCGACGCGGAAGAAAGCGGCCTGATCGTGCCGCTCGGCCGGCGCGTGCTGGAAGAAGTCTGCTCGATGCTGCGCCGGCTCGCCGAACTGGGCTTTCCGGACCTGCCGATCTCCGTCAACGCGTCATCGCGCGAATTTTCGCAGCGCGACTACCTGCCCCATATCGCCAAACGCATCGCCCACCATGGCGTGAATCCCGCCAGCCTCACGCTGGAAATGCGCGAGGAACAGTTGATGCACAATCCGGAACAGGCCACGCGGCTGGCCAACGGCCTGCAGGAACTCGGCATCAGCCTCTCGGTGGACGAGTTCGGCGCCGGCATGAACAACCTCTCCTGCCTGCGCCAGCTCCAGGTCAGCCAGCTGAAGATGACGCGCCAGCGCGTGCAGGAAATCGACGCCATGCCCGGCAGCGGCGCGCTGGTCAAGACGATGCTCGACATCGGCAACAACCTGAACATCCGCGTGGTGGCGACCGGCGTCGAAACCCGCGACCAGCACGACTTCCTCGCCGCCAACGGCTGCACCAGCGTGCAGGGCAACTACATCAGCCAGCCGATGACGCGGCCCGCGCTGGAGGAGTGGCTGGCGGCGCACTGACGGCATCCGAAGGGCCGGCGCAATATCCAGCGTTGGTGGCTGACACTATTTCCTGGGCGATCTTCCAGGAAATGGTGTCAGACACCGGTGCTTACCAAACCCGTGGCCATGTATAAATAAACCGGTGTCAAGCCGGCTTGAAAATCAGCTGCACCGCCGCTTTCAGCTTCGGATATACCGCTGGCACCGTCAGCATCGTGCTGCCCACGGCCATCAGCAGCAGCGCCGTAAACGTCTCGCTGGAAATGATTCCCTTGTCGAGCAGGATGTTGGCGAAGATGATCATTACCAGCCCCTTGGTCTGCAGCAGCCAGCCGATCAACGAGGACTCGGTGCGGCTCCATCCCAGCATCTTCCCGGCCGCGTGGGCACCGGCCAGCTTGCCGGCCGTCGACGCCAGCAACAGCACGGCGGCGGCAACGAACACCGCGTAGCCGCCCACCGCCCAGTTGGTGCGCAGGCCGGTACTGAGGAAGTACACGGGCATCAGCGTCAGCAGCAGCACCTGCCGCATCTTGTCCAGCTTCTCTTCGCCAAACCATTCGGCATCCATCACCGCGCCGGCCAGGTACGCGCCGACCATGAAATGCAGGCCCGCCCAATCCGCGGCGAACGAGCAGATGCAAAGCCAGATCAGCGCCACGAACCAGCGGTCCCGCTCGGCCAGCCGCGCCATCAGCCGGCGCAACAGCATCGTGACCGGCACGAACAGCACGATGAAGCCGACCTGCCGCCCCACCCTCTCCCACTCGAGCAGGATCAGTGCCAGTACGCCCCAGATCAGCAGGTCGTCCAGGCTGGCGTAGCGCAGCACGCGCTGGCCCAGCGGCTGGCGCAGGATCTCCAGTTTTTCCATCAGCATGATCAATACCGGCAGCGCCGTCACGGCGCAGGCCATGCCGACACCGGTCACGAACTGCCAGCCGGCCGCCCGCGCGCCCGTCCAGCCGTCGAACGCCAGCATGCAGGCGGCCGCCACGCACCCCAGCGCCAGCGGGGTGCCCAGTGCCAGGCCGGCCGTGATCGAGCTTTCGCGGCGGTGCGCCCACGCCTTCTTCAGGTCCAGCTCGATCCCGGCCAGCATCACGAACAGCATCACGGCCCACCAGGCCAGGCCGTTCAGGCAATTGATCACGGCCGGCGTGAACACGAAGCTGTAATAGTCGGGGAAGGCTTTGCCGAGGATGCCTGGGCCGAGGATGATGCCGGTAACGGTCTGCACGACGACCAGCGGCGCCCAGTAATCGGTATCGCCCAGGCGCCACACCAGGTAGGGGATGCCGACGATGGCCGTCATCGCGATCAGGAACAGTTCGGTGGTACCCATGTGCATCGTGTTTTCCTTGTTGTGTGTCGGCCACGGATGCACGCCGCTGTCCTTCGCCGGCCGATAAAAAATGCGGGTAAAACGATACCAGAATGGCAAGCCGTTGGATACCGCCGGGAAAAAATTCCGATCGCCGGCACCACAGGCGCGGCAAGTTCGCCGACACGTGCGCGACACCGGCCGTGGCGGGTGTACGATTGGCCGTCATCCACTCTTGCCGACCGCCATGCTTGCCGAATCTACTGCCGTCCCACACCTGCTCCTGCGCCATGTGGTGCTGTTCGCATTCAAGAACGATGCCCCTGCGGACGCCGTGGACGCCGTCGTGGCCGGTTTCGCGAAACTGCCGGACGCCATCCCCGGCATCGTCGGCTATGAAACGGGCACCAACGTCAGCCCGGAAGGCCTGAACGACGGCTATACGCACTGCTTCATGCTCACGTTCAGCAGCGCCGAAGCGCGGGACGACTACCTGAACCACCCGGCCCACGTGCGCTTCGTGAAAACGCTCGCCAGTTGCCTGGAGCGCTCGCTCGTCATCGATTACTGGGCGCAGCAGCGGCCGGGGCCGGAAGAGGAACAGGCAAGGATACTGGCCAGCGTTTCGTAAGTCTGCCCCGCGATGGAGAGCTCACTGGCTACGCCGTGCCAGAGATGCCAGCCGCCCCATCGTACCCGGGATGCCGGCCAGCACAAGAGACGAACTGGCCGGTCCGCCTGTCTGTTATTGCAGCGTAATGGCGATATTGAACAGTGACGGACGCTTGTTGATACTGAAAACCCACGCTGCAAACGGCTTGCCTGCCAGGCCGATCCGGTACATGACGGTGGACTGCGTCGTCGTGTCGCCGACTGCTTCGGTTTGCACCGTGAACCCGGTGGAAGGGGGAGGCAACCAATCCTTCAGCTGCTTTCCCGTCGCCTCGGGGTTATCGCTCTTCGCGAACACGGTGCACATTCGCCTGCCCTTTTCCACCACGAGAGCGATATCGCGCGCGACATAAGCGTCGCCCTGTCCGCCGGCACGCATCAGGCGCGCTTTCTGCTCCGGCGACGCGACCTTGAATCCACGCTGAAGCGCTGCATTCGCAACGACGTCGGGATTCCCCTTGGCGCTCATACAGAGACTGATGAATGCCTCGACCGGCACCTCCGGCGCCCCGGCGGCCGCTGTGTTCACCACGGCGAGCACTGCGGGTACCACCATTGTCCAGGCGTATTTCATCGACCATCCATTTTTTATGCTCACTTTTATGCTCACATGCAATTATGCGTGGCCAAATACAATCCTATAGGTAAAAAAAATGCGGACCCGCAGGTCCGCCTTTCGATGACACTACTCCGTCAATGGATTACTTGCGTTCCTTCAGCGGCGGCACGTCGCGCAGCGCGGAGCCGACGAACAGCTGGCGCGGGCGGCCGATCTTCTGTTCCGGGTCGGCGATCATCTCGTTCCACTGGGCGATCCAGCCGATGGTACGGGCCATCGCGAAGATACCGGTGAACATCGAGACCGGGATGCCCAGTGCCGATTGCACGATGCCCGAGTAGAAGTCGACGTTCGGGTACAGCTTGCGGGACACGAAGTATTCGTCTTCCAGCGCGATCTTTTCCAGTTCCATCGCCAGCTTGAACAGCGGGTCGTCCTGCAGGCCCAGTTCTTCCAGCACTTCGTGGCAGGTTTCGCGCATCAGCTTGGCACGCGGGTCGAAGTTCTTGTACACGCGGTGACCAAAGCCCATCAGCTTGACGCCCGAGTTCTTGTCCTTGACCTTCTCGATGAAGGCCGGGATGTTCTCGACCGAACCGATTTCCTTCAGCATGTTCAGTGCCGCTTCGTTGGCGCCGCCGTGTGCCGGGCCCCACAGGCAGGCGATGCCCGCTGCGATACAGGCGAACGGGTTGGCACCCGACGAACCGGCCAGGCGCACGGTCGACGTGGAAGCGTTCTGCTCGTGGTCGGCGTGCAGGATCAGGATGCGGTCCAGCGCGCGCACCAGCACGTCGTTCACTTCGTATTCTTCGCACGGGTTACCGAACATCATGCGCATGAAGTTGGCGCTGTACGACAGGTCGTTGCGCGGGTACATGAACGGCTGGCCGATCGAGTACTTGTACGCCATCGCGACCAGCGTCGGCATCTTCGCGATCAGGCGGATTGCCGAGATTTCGCGCTGCTTGGCATCGTTGATGTCCAGCGAGTCGTGGTAGAACGACGCCAGCGCGCCGACGGTACCGACCAGCACCGACATCGGGTGCGCGTCGCGGCGGAAGCCGCGGAAGAAGAACTGCATCTGCTCGTGCACCATCGTGTGCTTCGACACGAGCTTCACGAAGTCGGCCTTCTGCTGTTCGTTCGGCAGTTCGCCGTTCAGCAGCAGGTAGCAGCTTTCCATGAAGTCGGCGTTCACGGCCAGCTGTTCGATCGGGTAGCCGCGGTATTGCAGTTCACCCTTGTCGCCGTCGATGTAGGTGATCGACGAATTGCACGACGCCGTGGACATGAAGCCCGGATCGTAGGTGAACTTGCCCGTGGCGCCGTACAGCTTGCGGATGTCGATGACGTCCGGGCCGACGGTGCCCTTGTAGATCGGGAATTCGACCGGGGCGCTGCCGTCCGAGAACGACAGGGTGGCTTTGTTATCAGAAGTGTTCATGCTCTTCCTTCCTGGATGAGGTGCGGCTATTGTAAAAAAATCAGGCGCGGCGCAGACGACCAAGCAGTGCGTGCACGTGCGGCAGATCGAGCTCGCCTTCCGGCTCGCTGCGCGCCAATACCAGATCCATCAGCGCATTGTCCGACAAGTCGAGAAGCCGCGTCAGCGCGTCCACTTCATCGTCGGTCAATTCCGTTTCGTGCGCATCGAGAAAACGCGTCAGTATCAGATCGTTTTCCAGCAGGCCCCGCCGGGAACGCCAGCGCAGGCGGGCACGGTTGGCGGGGTCTTGCTGATGCGAACGGTTGTTGTCAGTGCTCATTGGCTGTGTGCTTTAAATGGCGCGGCGCACCAGCAGTTCCTTGATCTTGCCGATCGCCCTGTTCGGGTTCAGGCCCTTCGGACAGACGTCCACGCAGTTCATGATCGAGTGGCAGCGGAACAGGCGGTACGGGTCTTCCAGGTTGTCCAGGCGC
>NZ_JACHXS010000015.1 GCF_014192225.1 Pseudoduganella umbonata
CTTCATGATGACGCCTCCCTCGATATCGTGGCTTGTTGACACTTCCACTTTGGCACATCGATGCCGTTTCGGAGGGGGCGTCCATCCCATTGCCTGGCAAAAATGGTCTTCGGAACAGGGAAGGCCAGAAACGTCTGTCATTCGCCCCCCTCCGTAGCCCGAAGCATGCAATGAGATAGCCGGTCGAAATGAAGAAGTGCAGCCTGCGTGAGCTCAATCTGCTTGCGTCGGGAATCCTCGGTATCGGTCAGCATGATCCATCCTTTCTCACGCATTGACTTCAAGCGGGCATGAACCGTTGCTGGAGCACCGAGTTCGTGTTTCCCCATCATGCTGCGCACCGACAACCGCAGCTTATCCTGCTGTGCACGTGCAACGATCGTCAAGATACGCTCCTCCAAAGGATCAAGTTCCGGCAACGACGGTAGTCCACGGATGGCTTCAGTCAATTGCAGAAACCGCAAGTAAATGTCAGCAGGACGGATCAGTTTCATAGATTTCAAGTTGCTATAGTGCAGCTGAACCCAGTAAGCTTTGGGAAGGTGTGCCGCTTGGCCCCATTACTTGATGAACCAGGGCATGAGCCAGTTACGACTAAGATTCCTTATGGTGGTCACCACCGTCATACTATTCTTGACAGCGCTTGCTATCAACGAGCTCCTTTTTACCCGGTCCGAGTTTACGCGTGGTATCAACTGGGTCTATCTTCCAGCTGGTGTGCGACTGCTCTGCACTTTGTTATTTGGCGAGGCTGGAATAGTTGGGCTGCTGCTGGTGTCGTGGGCAGTATCATTCCTGTATTTCTTTCCAAACGACATGGTCCGTGCTTTCATGGGCGGCATCCTTGCCAGTGCTGCGCCTTACCTCGTCTATCGGTTCACGCAACGCCATTGGGGCTTGCAGGAGACCTTGGCGAACCTGACGCCCCGACGCCTGCTTCTATGTGCTCTCGCATTTTCGATTGCAAGTCCATTTCTGCACCATCTCTGGTTCAGCTTCGCAGAGCCGGAGCGTCAGCTACTTCCCAGTTTCATTGCCATGGCGACTGGCGATTTTGTCGGCACCGTTCTAGTGCTCTACGCGGCAAAACTCGTCCTCAAGCGGTGGCCGCCTCATCATTGAGACCAACGATAGCGACCGAGCATTTGTGTAGGGACCATACCGAGCCACGCTGTAGCAGCAGTGTTGCTGGAACGAGAAGCATGGGTGCGCTACAGTCCCAATGGGATGCACTTGAGCACAGTCTCTTGCCACAGCAGCATAGTATCGTGCGAAGCCGCCTATAAGGAAGGCTATCCTTCTCATCAATCCGAGACAGCACCTGGAACGGTTTTGTGTGGACAACACCGGATAACCGATCTTGTGGAGTCTACAGGGTCATCCGGTTCGCACTGATGGACCGAACCGGTTTTTTAACAGTCTGTCAAGCCTGCAAGCAATAATTACTTGCATTTTGTAACCAAGCTGATAAGATCGTTCTAAATTTTATAACAATATTCAGATCAGCGGAGACCGCTGCTTTCCGGATATGTTGCGGCCACGTCAAAAACCACCACAGTGAGCCCATCGGAGACGGATGCATGAGCAATACCAATGGCATGAAAATCCTGGCAATCGACGATGATAGTTTTACGCTCGCGATGATTGCCGACATGCTCGGCGACCTGGCCCACGTGGATTGCGCTAACGGTGGTGCACAAGGTCTGACGGCAGCTGCGGAATTGAAGCCGGACTTGATCTTGTGCGACGTCGTAATGCCGACGGTAGATGGTCACGCGGTTTGCCGCCAGCTTCGTGCCGACGAAGACACCAAGCATATCCCGGTAGTGTGCGTGTCTGGCGCCTGCGCGGAATCTGACGAAATAGCTGCGCTGAACGCCGGAGCATCGGATTTCATAAGAAAGCCGCTGAGTGCCGCTCTTCTACGCGCGCGAGTCCAAGCTCATCTGGACCGGGCAGCCGAAGTTGCGCACATTTGGGATTTGGCTCGCCGTGATGGGCTGACAGGCATATTCAACCGCCGGTATTTTGACGAGAGACTTGAACGTGAGTGGGCCCGGCATCGGCGTTCTGGCCAACCTTTAGCGATTGGAATCGTCGATCTGGATCGCTTCAAGCAGTTCAATGATTTCTACGGCCATGTGAAGGGTGACCAATGTCTGGTGCAGGTGGCTGATTTGTTGCGCGGATGCGCTCGCCGACCGGACGGGTTCGCAGCCCGCTATGGCGGCGAGGAGTTTGTGTACTTGCTTCCTGGGATGAGCATGGACGAGGCGGACCGTTTCGGCGCGGCGGTTTGCGGAGCGATAAGGAATATGGCGCAGCCACATGAAAGCTCCGAGTTCCACATTCTTACTGCAAGCATCGGCATGGCCAGCGTTCGACCAATTACTGGACTCGCACCAAGCGACATCATCCGCATGGCGGACCGAGCCCTTTATCAAGCAAAGCTGGCCGGGCGGAATCAGCACATGAACAGTATCGCTACGAAGCCAGCGAATTGAAACGAAGCGCTTGAAGGCTCGCCGGTCTATTGTTCCCGGATCCGGCGGGGGTCATGGGAGAGTTCTGCCGCTGCTTCCCGGCGGCGCCGTGAGCTGCCTCATGGATCCGGTCAAGGCAGCGAAGCCGTGCCGGAGAGCGGTCTCACCCAGACATTCCGGAAGCTGACCGCATCGCCATGATCCTGCAGCTTGATCGGCGCGGGACCATGTTTGCGATAGGACGGCTTGCCGGCATAGACCGACTCGCCCTGGACCTCGACATGATTCTGCACCAGCACGCCATTGTGCAGGGCGGTGACACGCGCGGGCGACAGCAACGTGCCATCGGCGGCAAAACGCGGCGCGGTCCAGACCACGTCGTAGGTCTGCCATTCTCCGGCCGCGGAGCAGGCGTTCACCAGCGGGATGTGCTGCTTGTAGATGCTGGCTGCCTGCCCGTTGGCATAAGTCCTGTTGTTGGCACAGTCGAGAATCTGGATCTCGTAGCCGCTGTCGATGCCCGTCGAGGCCAGGAACAGGCCGCTGTTTCCCTTGCCCTGGCCGCTTCCCGTCGCCGATGGCGACACGCGCCACTCCAGGTGGATCTGGTAGTCCGTGAACAGCCGCCTGGTCTGGATGTTGCCGCTGCCGGGGCGCACGGTGAACACACCGTCCGTTACGATCCAGCTGGCCGGTTTGTCGGGCGCTGTCGTCGACACCCATTCGCGAAGATCCTGTCCGCCGAACAGTACGATCGCATCCGAAGGCGCGATGGCCGAGGAGCCAGGGACGACGCGCCTGGGTTCCGCGGCCCATACTTCCGTATCTCCCGGATCTGGCTGCGAAGGGGGACGGTCCTGAGCGGTGGCGGAAAACACCGTTGAAAATCCGATCAATGCCACAACGGTCTTTGCAATCATCATTCGTCCTGCATGAAAGCGTGACAAGCGCACGCCTGGGTTAGCGGTTCATCGGCGCCGATCAGTGTTTCGGGATGGTCAATCACACCCCCACCCATCACTGGCAAGCCCGGCCAGCCGTGATTATGCGGTACGCAAGGCAGGCCGGCTACGACCACGGCCTGCAGCGCGAAACGGCCTTCCGTGCGGCCGGCGCCACGACCAGCAAAGGAAGCATGCTGGCCATCCGCATTGTCAGCCGGCGGCCACCGATCCTGCGCGCTTCCCAGTGCCGCACTCGTCGGCGATCAGTTTGTCGAGTAAGCGCCGCGCGCGGATCGCACCGGCATCGCTTGCCAGGAGTACCGGGTGCATCGACCAGAAATCGCGGTCGCCGATCGCTGCCTGCTGGGCCTCGAGCATCGGCAGGTCCTCCTGCTCGAATGGCTGCCTGGCGCCCGCCACGATGCTCTCCACGACTGCTTCGCCGTGCGGGCCGGCGGAGCGCGCCATCGTTGTCGCGTACCAGTAATGCGTCGAGCTTTCGGTTTCAGGGCTGAACAGGTGGGGGAACATCGGCGCGCCCGGATTGTGCCGGCGCGGTTCCCCGGTCGGCGTTGCCCCGGCGTCGAGCAGCATGCAGGCCGGCGCATTCCAGCGGACGTCGAACCACCGGTCGACCGCTATGCCCTGCGGCAGTCCCATCGCGTCGTACAGGAAGGGCGACATGTGATCGTTGACCGTGCTGCGGTGGATGGTCACCTGGTTGCCTTGCTGCTCGACCCGCGTCACCGCGTCCTTGACTCCGGGGCTGCCCAGTGTTCCGGGATGGAGGAACTCGATGTGGGACAGGTCGAGGATGTTGTCGGTCTCCAGCACGTAATTGGCGTGCGCATGCAGGTAGCGCTTGCCGACATGGTTGGTTGCCGGATCCATGCAGGAAAAGTCGGGGATCAGCGCCGGATCGGCCTTCCCGACGTCGCCCATCCACACCCAGATCACGCTGTAGCGCTCGACGGTCGGATACGCCCGAACGATGGCCGCCTTTGGAATGACGCCATTGCCGTGCGGGTTGTGGACGCAGGCGCCGGTGGCATCGAACTCGAGCCCATGATACGGGCACTTGACGCAGTCGCCCTTGTGGGTGCCTTTCGACAGGGGCGCGAAGCGGTGCGGGCAGCGGTCGAGCAGGGCATGCGGCACGCCGGCCGTATCGCGAAAGAACATCAGTGGTTCGCTCAGCAGTGTGCGGCGGAACAGATCGTCCTTGCCCACCTCGTGGTCCCACGCTGCCACATACCAGCAATTTCTCAGAAAAGCCATGCAGATTCTCCATGCTCAGGTCAAGACGGAGACGAGTGTAATACTCGAGCTTTCAGTGAAACCAGCCGCTCTTATCCATACAAGGCATTCATGCTTTCAATTGGTGATTTGCGGTTTTTCGTGACTCAATTCAGGCTGGCATGCACGCGCGCCGTCTTCCTGCGCCAGGAACGCCTCCAGCGCGTCCAGTGGCATCGGCCGGGCGAACAGGTACCCCTGGCCTTCGTCGCACGAGGCGTCGCGCAATGCCTCCATCGCCGCGCGGTGCTCGATTCCCTCGGCCACCACCGACAACTTGAGCACGTGTGCCATGCCGATGAGCGAGCGCAGGAAGTCATCGCCGGCCGGATTCTCCGCCAGGAACGAGCGGTCCAGTTTCAGCACGTCGATCGGCAGGCGTTTCAGGTAGGACAGGCTCGAATAGCCGGTGCCGAAATCGTCGATCGACAGCCGCACGCCCAGCGCCTTCAGGCCGCGCAGCACTTGCACGGACTGGTCCAGATCCTCGATCAGCGCGCTCTCGGTCAGTTCCAGTTCCAGGGACCCCGCCGGCAGGCCTGAATCGGCCAGCGCCGTGTGCACCTGGCCGATCAGGTCGGGCGAGCGCAACTGCCGTGCCGAGACATTGACCGACACGTGCAGTGCCAGGCCATACCGGTCATTGATGTGCTTCACGTCGCGACATGCCGCGCCGAGTACCCAGCGGCCGATGTTGCCGATCTGGCCGCGCTCTTCGGCGAGCGGAATGAACTCCAGCGGCGGAATACTGCCGAACTCGGGATGCTGCCAGCGCAACAGCGCTTCGACGCCGAGCGTGCGCAGCGAGCGCAGGTCGACGCGCGGCTGGTAGTGCAGGGCGAACTGGCGATGTTCCAGCGCACGATGCAGTGCTGCCTCCAGTTGCAGGCGGCGCTTGGCTTCCAGGCACATGACCGGTTCGAAGAACTGGAACGAGCCGTCGCCCAGCGCCTTCGCCTTGTACATGGCGGTATCGGCCTTCTGGAACAGTTCCTCGGTCGACGTGAAGCCGGCCCCGGCCTGGCTGATGCCGATCGATGCGCCCACCCGCATTTCCATGCCGTCGGCGTCGAATGGCAGGTCCATCGTGGCGAGCAGGCGCCGTGCGATGGCCGCCGCCGCTTCGCGGCCCGTGCAGTTGGCCGCGACCACGAATTCGTCGCCGCCCAGCCGGGCCACGGCGTCGCCCGGCCGCATGCACGATTGCAGGCGCTTGCCTACCTGCTGAAGCAGGCGGTCACCGGTGGCGTGGCCCATGGAATCGTTGACTTCCTTGAACCGGTTCAGGTCGATGAAAAACAGCGTCGTATCGCCGCAGCCCCGGCCGTTGTCCAGCATGTCCGACACGCGCCGGTTGATCCAGGTGCGGTTCGGCAAGCCCGTCAGCGTGTCGCGCGTGGCCAGTATTTCCAGCCGGGCCTCTGCGTGCTTGCGCTCGGTGATATCGGTAATGAACGCCGTCAACGACCGCGCGTGGCCTTGCGCGTCCAGTTCGATGGTCTGGTTCACGAGGGCGACGACGCGATGGCCTTGGCGATGCCGCAGCACGGTCTCGAGTGCATGGTCATGCTGGCCCGTATGGCAGACGTTCAAGGCCGCGCTGGCCGCGCCGCCAACCAGGATCGCGGCCACCGGATTGCCGACCAGTTCATCGCGCGAATAGCCGGATAGCTGGCACAGCGCGGGATTGATGTCCTCGACAATACCGGCGCCGTTGACCAGCATGTAGCCGGCCGGCGTGATGCGGATCGTTTCGCGGAAGCGGCGTTCGCTGTCGCGGATCTGCTGTTCGGCCGCCACGCGCTCGGAAATGTCGTGGAAGAACACCGACAGGCCTTCCTCGTGCGCATAGATCCGCTCGCTGACCCAGACGCCCACCGGTTCATAGAATGCTTCGAAACTGGCGCTTTCGCGGCGTTCCATGGCCCTGCGCAGTTGCTCGCCGACCACCGAGTCCGCCAGGCCCGCCGCCACGTCCCACACGACCTTGCCGATTGCCGTGTCGCGGTCGACGCCGACGAAGGCTGCCGCGCGGTTATTGGCGTACACGATTTCCCAGGCCGGATTGACCGAGAAGAAGCCGTCGTTGATGCTCTCGAGCAGCGTACGGTTTTGCTCGGCCATGCGTTCCAGACTCTGCAGCATCTCCTTTTCGCGCGCGATGTCGCGCGAGACGAACACGGCGCCCAGGCATTCCCCGCTCGCCGGGTCGGTAACCATGCGTGTCTTCGATGCCAGGGCGAGATACTGGCCACGGGTATCGCGCTTGCGAAGTTCGATCGCGTCCGGCCTGGTCTCGCCGGCCAGGATGCGGCGCATGTCGTCGTTGGCATGGGCGTGGTCGTCCGGATGCACGAAGTCGATCGCGGGCTGCCCGATCAACTGTTCCCTTTCCCACCCGAGGCTGCGCGTGAAGGAAGACGAAATGTCGATATAGCGCCCATCCAGCCCGCAGTAGCCAACCAGGTCGGTGGCATTGTCGACCATCAGCCGCAACGTTGCCGCACTGCGCGTGGCGTCCTCCAGCGCGTTGTGCCGGTCCGTCATGTCGACCAGCGCGCCCGCATAGCCGCCGTCCTGCCGGGGCAGGCCGGTGACCAGCACGTGCCGATGCCGCCCGTCGATACAGGCAATCTCCAGCGCGCATTCGAAGGGCTGGTGCCTGGCCAGCACCCCTGCAAGCTCGCGTGCCAGGGCCGCACCGTCCGTGACAGCGACTGCCGCCAGCCAGTCCGCCAGGGGCTTGCTCTCCATATCGGGCAGCAGTTCCGGGCACCACGCCAGCGGAGCTGCGCACACGCCGTCGGCGTTGCTGGACCAGGCCAGGTGGAGAAGTGGTTCTCGGCATGTGCTGCGTTCGCGAATCATGGTGGGACTGCCTCGTATTGCGAGCAGGCCGCACGGGCCTTGCTTGCTGGATGATCGATTGGAAGAAATACCGGGCCAGCGCAATGGAGAGGGCCAAAAGCTGTCGTACCTCGGTGGCAGGCGGGGGGGCGGGACCACGGCGAAAGCTGAAACATGACGTTATCATGAGTGGTTCCGTGAGGCAATAAATGCGCGGGCCTGCAGGCGTACGTTGCGCACTGGCAACGCTATCGGCAGGCCTCCAGGTCTGTCGGTGCCGGCAAGCAAGCTTTCCACTCCGCCAAGAGGAAGAGCTCGTTTAGCGAAATTGTGTACACTGCTTCGTACTTACGAGCATCCTGCAACCCGGCAGCGCGCAAATTCCAAGGTCATGTAAACAATGCAAATATTGGTGGTGGAAGATGATGCCGTCCTGGCGATGGTGTGCGCGGCGGCATTGGAGGAGGCCGGGCACACGGTTGTGGGCCCGGTGCACGATGTCGAGAGCTTCCGGGCGATATCAGGACTCGACGGTACCAATCTCGCGCTGTTGGATATCAATCTTGCCGGCGGCAACGAAGGACTTGAACTCGCGCGCCAGCTTCGGCAGCGCGGCATCCCGGCGTTGTTCGTCAGCGGCCAGTTGGGGGCGGCGCGTGACAGTGCCAGTCTGGCTCTTGGCCTGTTGCGCAAGCCCTACGACGTTGACGATTTGCTCGACAGTATTGATTATCTGCAAAATTCACGTAATCCCGCTTCCGTTTCGACGCTGCAGAAACCGGCAGCACTGGAGATCTTCGGATCGAAAGAGCACCAATGAACGCTGAAAACAACTTCCGGGAAATGGGGGAGCTGGAGTTTCGTGAACTGGCGGACAACGCTCCAGTCATGATCTGGCGCTCCAGGCCAGACAAGCAATGCGACTGGTTCAACAAGCCATGGCTGGACTTTTCCGGCAGGACCCAGGAAGAGCTGTTCGGCTATGGCTGGGCCGATGACGTCCACCCCGAGGATTTCGAGCGCTGCGTGTCGATCTACCAGACAGCCTTCGATGCCCGCGAAAAGTTCACGATGCCGTATCGGCTTCGCCGGCACGACGGCGTCTACAGATGGTTCCTCGATAACGGTGCGCCGTTCTATCGCAATGGGGAATTCGCTGGCTATTTTGGCAGCTGTGTCGACATCACGGAACATCGCGAACTGGAAGAGCACCAGCGCACCTTGCTGGCGGAACTGAACCATCGTGTGCGGAACAATCTCCAGCTCATCATGTCCTTCCTTCAGCTCTCGAAGCTGCGTGCAAAAACCGACGAAGCAAAATCGCTGCTGCAAGGTGCCATGTCACGCGTCAAGGGCATTGGCATCATCCAGGACGAGTTGAATCGGAACGCCACGGGTTTCATCGAGCTGGCGGAATATTTATCCGGGCTGGCGCAGTCGATCCTGCGTGCCGAAAGTATCGGCGACATCGAACTCGTCACGGAAGCCTGCCCGTTGAGCGTGCCTTATGACCTCGCCGCGAACCTCGGCATGGTCGTCAACGAATTGGTGACGAATTCAATCAAGCATGCAGGCCAGGATAACCGCACGATTTTCCTGAAGCTGGAGTATGTCGACGGGCACATCAAAATCCTCGTCGCTGACCGCGGCGTGGGATTTTCACATGTCGCGAAAGACGCCCGCGCTCCCATGCAAGGCAGTGGCCTGGTCGATGCGCTGGTCAAGCGCTCAGGCGGTACGATCAGCCGGGAGAACCGTGGTGGCGCGCATGTGGTGGTATTGGTCAAGTTCCCAGCCACATGATCCAGCCGATGTGCCGTGCACAAACATGCCGGCACGACGGCACGAGGATGCCTTCGATCACTTGCCCGCGGCCGTGATCGAAACTTCCATCGATCGGCACACTGGCCGGGTCTCATCCGGATAGAACACCCCGCATCATGGCATGCGGCCGGCTGCGGGAGAAATCCGCGGAGAGCTGCCTGCGTGTAATAATGGACCTTCAAGCCCGCGTCCTCCTGCCCACCCCATTCAATACGGCGAACCAAGTTATGTTCAATTCTCTTTCTGACATGAAGGAGATGGCGATAGCCATCGCCGAAAATTCCGTGCAAGGGATAGTCGTGATGGATGAACAGGGGATGTGCCTGTACGCGAATCGTGCGTGGCTGGAAATCACCGGCTTTTCAGCCGCTGACATGCACTCGAAGCCAGTGCACGACTGGGTACATCACCACCGTCCGAACGGGCAACCGCTGCCGATTCACGAATGTCCGATCGGCTGTACGCTCGGTAACAACGAGTGTGTGCGGAATCACCGCGACCTGTTCTTCCGGAAGGATGGAACGTCGTTTCATGTGTCCTGTGCCGCCAGTCCCATCATGGTTGACGACGCCACTGTGCTCAAGATTCTCGAAATCCGCGACGTGACGCGCGAGGTCGAGACGGAACAGCGCAGGGATGAATTCCTGGCGATGCTGGCGCATGAGTTACGCAACCCTCTGGCACCGATCTCGGCGGCTGCCAGCCTGCTGGAGATCCAGAAACTCGACGAACAGAGTGTCCGGCGCTCAAGCAGAATCATCGCGCGCCAGGTCAGCCATATGACCGGGCTCATCGACGATCTGCTGGACGCCTCGCGCGTAACCCAGGGGCATGTGCGGCTTGAGAAGACAGCGTGCGACCTGGCGTCGGTCATTCTCGATGCGGCCGAGCAGATTCGGCCACTGATCGATGGAAAGCGTCACCGGTTCACTGTCGACGTTGCGCAGCAAGCTGCGACTGTCTGGGGTGACCGCAAGCGCCTGGTACAGATATGCGCGAACGTCATCGGCAATGCCGCCAAATACACTGCCGAGGGCGGAGAAATCCTGGTCAGCCTGACCATGCTCGAGAAACACGTGCAGGTGACAGTGTCGGACAATGGCATCGGCATGACTGCCGAAATGATCGGCCGCGCATTCGAACTCTTTACCCAGGCGAAACGTTCACCGGACCGTTCCCAGGGAGGGCTGGGCATTGGACTGGCACTGGTGCGCAGCCTCGTTCTGCTGCATGGCGGCACGGTCTGGATCCAGAGCGCTGGCATAGGCCATGGCGCCAAAGTAACCATGGAACTCCCGCGCGCAACGCAATCGGCCGTCACGACGAGTGAAGTCGCCGACGTCCTGGATACGGCGCATTCGCTGAATATACTCATCGTCGAAGATACGAAAGACACAGGCGACGCGTTGGGAATGGTGCTGGGTGTCCTTGGACATGACGTGCGCGTGGAACGCGACCCTTATGCCGCCATGCAGACTGCCGGCAATAAGCGGTTCGATGTTTTTCTGATTGATATCGGATTGCCCGGAATGGACGGAATGGAAATGGCGCGCCGGATTCGCCGGCAGCCACAGCACGCCGATGCCATGTTGATTGCCATTACCGGCTACGGACAGGCACGCGACCGGCTTGAGGCTCTCGAAGCCGGCTTCGACCACCATATGGTCAAGCCCGCAAACCTGCACGATCTCCAGAATTTGCTCTCCGGTCGCACCGGTCGCGTGGCAACGGTCGATGATGAAGACCAGGCTGCGCGGACAACGGCGCCGTACGAAATCCCGTCGACACTGCTGTAGCGTCGTGCCCGTTTCCGTATTGGCAGTTCCAGTGCTCCTGGCTCGTCAACGCAGCGGATAGCATGCCCGTGTCCTGCAGGCGCTGCTGCGCTGGCGCCGCGCGACGGGCGAGCTGATCGGCCCGACTTCTTCATTCCGATTGCGAAACAGAGCGGCACTATCACGAAGCTGACCAGGTGGTCAGCCATATCATGCGCATGGCCGACGCCATGGGCTTGCACGTGATTGCCGAGGGTGTCGAAAACGTGGAGCAAGCCGAGTTCCTGCGGGCGAACGGCGTGCAGTATGCGCAGGGGTGGCTGTTCTCCAGGGCGATACCGTTCGACGAGCTGTGCCGGGCACTCGACGGCGCTGCAGCCGCGCGGGGCGATCAACGCTTGGCCGACAGGGTAGGGGAGCGCTAACGTCGTCGTCAGTTCGAGCGCGATACCCGCGATACCACAGCTGCCGGCGACGGCGATACGGGTTCCTGTCAGGAGATGCGCCTGCCACTGCGTTCCTCGGATAAAACCCTCTCGATCACTTCGTCTCCCAGTCCTTCGCGGCGCAGCATGCGCTCCGCCATTTCGCGGCCCAGTTCCTGCGAGAGCGCAATCGCGGCCTGCACGACCGCGGCGCCAGTCAGGTCCTGGCGGCGTCCGGCGTTGCAATAAAACAGGCTGACGTGCGGATCGACCGGCATATCCGCCGCTACCGATGGCGCTGGGCGAGGCAGCGGCGGAATCCCGCCCGGCTGCCCATTGACGAGGCGTTCGATCACGATCTCGGGAATATCGGCCGCACGCCAGTAGGCGCGCGCATCGTCGACCCCCAGCATCTCCATGAAAATCAGCCCCGTTTCGATTTGCCGGGACACCAGCGCGTTCCTGCGCAGCTCCTGCATCGTCTGCTTCGCTGGCTGGCGCTCGTCCGATCCATGTGCGCAGGAGGCATGGCAGGGAGCTGCCGGAACCGGCGTGACCGCTGGCCTGGCGTGCGGTACCGGGCCGGCATGCTCGGGCTCAGCCATGTCCAGTGCGATCGCGGAGCCGGGTGCCGGCAAGTTCACGCGCCATCCCGTTGGCCGTCACGCGACCGGCACCACGGCAAGCGCACCGGCCGGGGACGGGGTGAAGGCAGGGACAAGGCAGCAGGCATGCTTTTGACGTTTTGATACTGTACGGATATACAGTATAGACGAAACCTCTTGCCGTTGCCAGACCGTCACATGCTTGCCGGTGCCTGGCCAATGTACTTGGCTCCAGGCCGGCACCGGCTAGCCGGGCGGCGCGTTGTAGAAAGAACTGTTGTCAGGTATCCTGATATTGTCGCGATAGCTGGTTGCGGCGGAGATCAGGGTGGTCCAGCCTCACCTGGCAACCTCCGCTGTGACCGAATCCGTCTAGTTCAACAATTCGATAACAATGGAGGAGACATGAAAAAATACCTGGGCACCGCCCTCATGCTGTCGTCATTCGTCGCGGCATCCGGCCCGGCGTGCGCTGTGGAGAAGCAAGTCTTCGAACCGCCGAAACCGAAGCTGGAACCTCTGGCGCGATTCACCGTGAACCTGGAAGCGCCGGTCTGGGAGCTGGGCGCGACCAGCGATCTGGGACGCCGCCGCATCATTCCGATCACCAGCGGCAGTTTCGATGGTGCGCGGCTGAAGGGCACCATCCTGAACAACGGAGCGGACTGGCAGGTGGTGACTGCGCAGGGGCTGGCGATCATCGACACGCGCTACCTGCTCAAGACCGGCGACGGGGCGCTGATCTACCTGCAGACCAAGGGTTTTCGCTACGGTCCGGCCGATGTGATGGCGGAAGTCGCCAAGGGCAACCCGGTCGATCCAGCCAGATATACGTTTCGCGTGACCATGAGCTTTGAAACGGCCGACCCGCGCTATGCGTGGCTCAACCGCGCCATCGGCGTGGGGGCGGCGATGCGTCTCGGCGCCGCTGTCGTGTACGACGCCTACCTGCTGGAATAGGCTGGCTTACCCGCTGCCGGTGTCGATAGCAGCGCCGGCCTGGCCGCAGGCCAGGTCATCCTCGTCAGTCGGGAAATTCGGTAGCCAGGAACAGCGCTTCCACTTCCGCGCGTGCCCATGGCGTGCGGCGCAGGAATTTCAGGCTGGACTTCACGCTCGGCTCGCTTCGGAAGCAATTGATGTCGATGCGGCGGCCCAGCTCGCGCCAGCCATAGTGCTCGACCAGCCGGGTAAGCAGGGATTCCAGGGTAATGCCGTTCAGGGATTGCACACGCATGTCAGGGGTGGTTGGGACGGGACAGGGCAGCCAGTATAGCCGCCATGGCCGGGTTGATGCAGCCCTGTGGATGGCCGCCGCAATGGAAGACCCTTCCGGGCGCGACCGATGGCGGGTCATGCGCGATTCATTTCGGCCGGTGCATCCTGAACAGCTGTGCCGGCACGATCTCGAAATAGTCGGCGGGGCCGCCACCGCGCAGGATATGCCCTGCCGACGCGGTGTCATAAACGCCGTCCTTCAGCGAGGCGCGGGCGATGTGCACTCCCACCACTTCTCCAAGGACAAGCCAGGTCGGCACCCTGGTGCCATCGGCGCCTTCCAGCTGCACGATCTGCGTGACCTTGCACTCGAATGCCACCGGGCTTTCCGCGACACGGGGAACGGATACCAGGCGCGATGCCACCGGTGTCAGGCCAGCGAGCTGGAATTCATCGACTCCGGGCGGCACCGCCGCGCAGGTCTGGTTCATCGCTTCGGCCAGCGGGCGCGTGGCCAGGTTCCACACGAATTCGCCGGTCTGTTCGACGTTCGTGACCGTATCCTTGTGGCCGATGCTGGCAAAGCCGACGATCGGCGGCGTGTAGTTGAAGGCATTGAAAAAACTGTACGGCGCCAGGTTCAGCCTGCCGGCGCCGTCGCGCGACGAGATCCAGCCGATCGGCCGCGGGCCGACAATGGCATTGAAGGGATCGTGCGGCAGACCATGACCGGCACGTGGTTCGTAGAAATGGATGTGTTCTGTCATCGCAAGACGATAGCAGGAAGCCGCCTGCCATGCATTTCCACAGTCTCTTCCCGCCGTCGCGCAGCAGGACTCATGGCGTGCCGCAGGGCGCGGATCGCCCGCAAACCCGCATGGCCAGCGCCTCATGCGCTGGCCGTCTATGAACATCACCAAATGTCGCAGCGAAAGTCTTGCCGAACCGATAAGATCTGGCGGCTTTTCCACAGCGGCCCACCCATCGGCAGCGGCCGCGCACGTCTCTTAAACTACAACACATCGGAGTATCAATGAAAGGTTGGCAGAGTATTGCACTCCTGGCCGCTGGGGTATCGTCGCATGCGGCGGCGGCGGTCTATTACGTGGCACCGAATGGCAACGATGGCGCGGCGGGTACCCTGGCGGCGCCATGGAAAAGCTTCGCAAAGGCCCAGTCGATAGCGCTACCAGGCGATACCGTCTATTTCCGTGGCGGCGATTACGTGTACACGGCCGGCCTCAACAGCTGCGCCACGCGCACGGACGTGGTCAACGTCATCACGCTCAACAAGAGCGGCCAGGAAGGCGCACCGATCCGCTACTGGGCCTATCCGGGCGAAACACCGAAGTTCGACTTTTCCCGGCTGAAGGACGATTGCCGGGTCAAGGCCTTCAATGTGACGGCCAGCTGGCTGCACCTGAAAGGGCTGGAGATCACGGGCGCGCCGCAGCAGCCGGGCAACACGCTCAACAACGAATCGTGGGGCCTGTGGATCCGCGGCAGCCGCAACATCTTCGAACAGATCGACACCCACCACCACATGGGGCCGGGCCTGTTCATTTCGCGCGGCAGCCACAACCTGGTGCTGAACACCGATTCGCACCATAACTACGACCCGTACAGCAGGAGCGGCGCCGGCCAGAATGCCGATGGCTTCGGCGCCCACATCGCCGCGAACGAGCCGGGCAACGTGTTCCGTGGCTGCCGCGCGTGGTCCAATACGGACGACGGCTTCGACACCATCAATGCCCACTCGCCCGTGACCATCGAGCATTCGTGGGCCTGGTCGCACGGCTACCTGCCCGGCACCGGCACGGCGATCCCGGCCGGCAACGGCAACGGCTTCAAGATCGGCGGCTTCTCCGGCCTGTGGGAAGCCAACGCTCCGGTGCATGTCACGCGCTTCAATGTGGCGATCGCCAACAAGGTCAACGGCTTCTATGCCAACCACCACCCGGTGGCCAGCGAGTTCTACAACAATACGGCCATCGGCAACCGCACCGGCTTCAACCTGCTCGGCGTGGCCCAGGACAACACGGACGTCAACCTGGGCATCGCCCGCAACAACCTGGTCGTTGGCGGCACCACCGCGGCCGCCAACGTGGCCGGCACGGACAGCACGCACAACAGCTGGAACCTGCCCGTCACCGTGACGGCGGCCGATTTCCAGAGCGTGTCGACCACCGGCTGGGACGCCCCGCGCCTGCCGGACGGCAGCCTGCCGCCGCTGCCGCACGGCCGCCTGGCCGCCGGCACTGGCCTGGTCGATGCCGGCATCGATGTCGGCCTGGCGTTCGAAGGCGCGGCGCCGGATCTCGGCGCCTACGAAGGCACGGCGCCGGTGCCCGCCTACAGCGACCTGACGGCCAGCGTGCGCATCGTGCAGTCGGGCCTGGTGCTGGACCGCGCCACGCAGAAGCAGCGCGGCACCGTCACCTTTACCAACACGTCGGACACGGCCATCGCCGGCACGCTGTTCCTGCGCCTGGACTACCTGAGCAGCGGCGTCGTGCTCGACAACGAGAGCGGCGCCCAGGGCGGGGCACCGATCCTGGCGCTGCCCGTTCCGGTGCTGGCGCCGGGCGAAACGGCCACCGTGACGACCACTTTCCTCAACCCCCAGCGGGTCAGCATCGGCTACACGCCGAAACTGTTCGCCGCCATCCTGTAAGGCACGACGATGTTGAAGTCCCTTGTAGTTGAAGCGTTTGTATTGCGATTGGCCCTGCTGCTGGCACTGGCCACCGGCACCGGCAACGCGCTGGCCAGCCCGATCTACCATGTCGCCCTCGACACCACGTCGCTGGCCGGCCAGCACGCGTGGCTGGACTTCCTGTTCACGGGCCTGGACAATGCCGCCCCGGCCCAGGCCACGGTGACCGGCTTCACCGCAGATACCGGCGGCGTCACCCTGGCGGAGGGCGACGTATCCGGCAGCCTCGCCTCGGCGCTGGTGATCGGTAACGGCAGCGGCTGGAACGAATACGGCCAGTGGCTGCAACTGGGCGGCCTGCTGGAGTTCGATGTGGCGTTCGACCTGGGGCCTGCCGGCGCAGGAACGTCGCTGGTGGTCACCCTGCTCGATGACCGGTTCGGCTACCTGGCCGGCACGGGCGACCTGGTCACGTTCGCCCTGCAGCCGGGTGCCGGCACCGCCGTCAGCGCCGACAGTGCCTTCGCCGCGGTATCCGCCATACCCGAACCGGGGTCGCTGGCCGTGCTGGGCACGGGCCTGCTGCTGATGATGGCCACGCGCCGCTTCGGCCGCCGGCGCTGAGTCCCTTGTAGCGGGCGCGGGAGCTGGCGCGGGCAGGGTATGCTTCAGGTGACGTACCACCTCGGCATTTGTTACCTTCGTCATCGCTTGCTCCATGACCTTATCGCTACGTCGCACGCCCGTAACGGCGGCAACCGCTGTCAGCCTCGTGATACTGGCGCTGGCCTGGCTGGTTCTTGGCCGCAGCATCAGGAACGAAGCCGAGTCCTGGTCCTGGCTGGTCCATACGCGGGAGGTCCTGGAGCACCTCCAGACCACGATGACGCTGACGAGCGACGCCGAAGCGGCGCAGCGCGGCTTCCTGCTGACGGGCAACGAGAAGTTCGCCGCCGCCTATACCGTCGCGCGTGACCAGGTTCCCGATGAAATGCAGACCCTGCGCCAGCTGACCAGCGACAATCCAAGCCAGCAGGCGACCTTGCGCTTGCTGGAGGCGGCGCTGCAACGGCGCCTGCGCATGCTGGAACTGGTGATGCAGCAGTACCGGGGGGGCACCATGGCGGATCCCGACATGCTGGAGTCCGGACGCCTGATCAAGCAGCAGATCGTCGCGCACGCAACCACGATCCGCCTGGAAGAACAGCGTTTGCTGCGCGAGCGGCAAGCGCGCGCGCAAGGCACGCGCTGGGAACTGATCACGGCGGTTGCCGTCGTGTCCGGCCTGTCGGTTTTCCTGATCGTCCTGCTGTGGGTGATATCGCGACGCGATGCCGCGCGCCTGGTGGCCGAGCGCGCACAGCTCGACGCGACACTGCGCGGTATCGGCGAGGGCGTGGTTGCCACCGACCGCGACGGTGTCGTCACGCTCGTGAATCCGGTCGCGGAAGACCTGATGGGGGTCACCGAGCAGGCGGCGCTGGGACGACGCCTTGCGGACCTGCTGGACCTGCATCACGAGACGGGTGCACCGGTAACGGCAATGGATGCGGCGATTGCCGGCAGCGGTACCGGCCGCTGGCACTTGAAGGCCGGCGAACGCAACCACGTTGTCGAGTTGACCGTGGCCCCCGTCAAGGCGGACAACGCGGCACCGCAGGGCTCGGTGCTGGTCATGCGCGATGTCACCGAGCGCGACGCGCGCGAGCGTGCGCTGCGCGAATCCGAAGCGAATTACCGTTACACGATCGAACTCAATCCGCAAATCCCGTGGAAGGCAAGTCCCGACGGCAGCGTCCAGGGCGTCTCCGAGCGCTGGCTGGCGATCACGGGACAGTCGCATGACGCCGCGACAGGGGCCGGGTGGGGCGAGGTCGTGTACGCGGACGATCTGCCGGGGATGGTCGCTGCCTGGACGCACTCGGTTGCGACGGGCGAGCCGTACGACTTCGAGCATCGTCTCCACACCGTGGATGGCGACCTGCGCTGGATGCGCTCCCGGGCCAACCCGCGGCGCGATCCGTCGGGGGCCATCGTCGCGTGGTATGGACAGACCGAGGATATCCATGCGCGCAAGGAAGCGGAACTGTCCCTGCGCCGCCGGGAAGAGGAACTGCGCGACAAGCTCGCCCAGGTCGAAACCATCTATCGTGCCGTTCCCATCGGTCTCGGCTACGTGGACACCCGTTCGCGGATCGTGGAGTTGAACGAAGCGCTGGCCGAGGTGGCGGGACGCTCGAAGGACGAGGTGGTCGGCATGACACCGGCCGCGGTGCTGCCGGCGCCCTTTGGCGAGCGTGTCAGTGCGGTGCTGGACGAGGTCGTGCGGCAGAGGCACCAGTTGAGCGGTGCGGAATTCACCGACACGCATGCCGCGGACGGCGCGCGGCGCGACTGGCTGGGCAGCTTCTTCCCCGTGCTCGATGGCGGCGAAGTGCAAGGTGTCGTCATCGCACTGCTCGAGGTCACGCAGATCAAGGTGGCACAGCTGGAGCTGGAGCATGCGAACCAGTCGCTGGAACGGCGCATCGAGGAGCGGACGATGCAGATCGGCGAAGCGAATGCCGAGCTGCGTGCCTTTGCGCATACGGTCGCCCATGACCTGCGCGCGCCGCTGCGTAATGTCGAGGGGTTCGCGACGGCGCTGCTGGAAGACGAGGGTGAACGGATGTCGGAAGATGGCCGCCTGTTCGCCGAGCGGATCGTCGCGGCCGTCACGCGGATGGACCGGCTGATCACCGACCTTCTGGCCTACAGCCGCCTGTCGCGCGCCGAGCTGCGCATCGAGCCGGTCGACCCCGCGGCGGCCCTGCGCGTCGTCATGCGCGACCTGGAAGGCGAGGTCGCTGCCCGCGGCGCGGTGATTGCCGTCGCGCCGGCGTTGCCGATGGTGATGGGCAACCAGGCCATGCTGGTGCAGGTGCTGGCCAACCTGGTGTCGAACGCGATCAAGTTCGTTGCCCCGGGCACGCCGCCGCGCGTGTCGATCGGCGGTACAAAGGATGGACCGCTCGCCAGGCTGTCGATCGAGGATAATGGCATCGGTATCGCCCCGGAACATCACGAGCACGTGTTCGGGGTATTTGAACGGCTGCACGGGCAGGAACAATATCCGGGCACGGGAATCGGCCTCGCGATCGTGAAGAAAGGGATTGAACGAATGGGCGGGAGTGTACGCATCCTGAAGGCGGCCGCGGGCGGTACCGTGTTCGAGCTTGTCTTGCCGGCGGCCGCATGACGACGGAGACCGGAATGGAGAGCGCCATTGCCGCGCCGCCGTCCGACGGCGCTCCGCTCATCCTGCTGGTGGAGGATAATCCGGACGATGTGCTGCTGGCGAAGCGGGCCTTCAAGAAGGCTGCCCTGTCGGCGACGATGGAAGTCGTCAGCGATGGCGATGAAGCTGTCGGGTACCTGGACGCGGCTGCGCAGGCCGGCGGGGGCGGGCAGTCGGCGCCGCCGTCGCTGATCCTGCTCGACCTGAAGCTGCCCAAGCGCCCGGGCCTGGAAGTACTGCGCTGGATCCGCGCCAACCGGCACTACGATGCCACGCCGGTCGTCGTGCTGACCTCTTCCACGGAAGATGAAGACATCCAGAAAGCGTATGCGCTGGGCGCCAACTCCTACCTGCAGAAGCCGGTAGCGTTCAACGGCCTGGTGCAGCTGCTGGGCGTGCTGGGCTTGTACTGGCTGCAGAATAACCTGACCGCGTCGCCCGGGACGGCGCAGCGCTAGATGTTAAAAATTTAGAGTCAAAGGGCGTGCCCGAAAGATGCAAGCGTGACGATTACCTTATTACTGCTGGACGATAATCCGGATGACCGCGCGCTGGCGCGGCGCGAACTCGAACGCCATTTCGACGGGTGCATGATCCGCGAAGTGGGCGACCGCGCCGGCTTCGAGCGCGAGATGCAGGATGGCCTGCGGGTCGACCTGATCATCACGGATTTCCAGATGCGCTGGATTACCGGCCTCGAGATCCTGAAGCAGGTGCGGGCCTACGATGCGCAGCTGCCGGTCATCATGTTCACCGCCACCGGCACGCAGGAAATCGCCGTCGAGGCGATGAAGCTCGGGCTCGACGACTATGTCATCAAGAGTCCGCGCCACTATGCGCGCCTGCCGGTTGCCGTGCGCACCTGCCTCGACCGCTCGGAGATCCGGGCACGGGCGATCCGCTCGGAGACGCGGCTGGCCGGTCTGCTGGAAAATATCCAGCTGGGGGTGTTTCGCATGAGCCTCGATGGCCGCCTGCAGGAAGGCAACCGCGCTTTCTGGACCATGCTGGGCGGCGATCCCACGGCACCGGACACGTTGCGCCATCCGTTGCTCGACCAGGTGCTGACGCGATTGCCCGCACTCGAGGCCACGCTCGATACCACCGAGCTGCAGGCCGAACTCGGCGCCATCGATGACGCGGGCCGCTTCTTCGTGGTCAAGCTCGTTCGTGTCAAGGTCAACGGCCACGATGTCGTCGACGGTATCGTCGAGGACGCGACGTCGCTGCGCCGGGCCAGTGCCGAGATCCTTCGCCTCAATGCGGAGCTGGAGCAGCGCATCGTCGAGCGCACCCGGCAACTGCAGGAAGCCAACGAAGCCCTGGAGACGTTCGGCTTTTCGGTGTCCCACGACCTGCGCGAGCCGCTGCGCACCATCCAGGGATATGCGGCTGCGCTGCGGCAGGACCTGCACGCGGGGGACCATCGCCATCTGGAAAAGTTCGTCGATCGCATCAACGCGATCGCCCGGCGCATCGACCAGATGGTGTCCGATCTGCTGGAGTTTGCCCGCCTGTCGCGGGCCGAGGTCGCATCCGAAACCCTGGTGCTGACGGACATCGTCCGCGATGCGCGGATCGCCTTGCAGAACGAACCGGTCTATCGCGCCGCCGAGGTCCAGGTCGACATCCCGGAAGACCTGCGGGTCCGGGCGCATCGTCCGATTCTCGTGCAGGCGCTGACGAACCTGCTGGGTAACGCCGTCAAGTTCGTGCGGCCCAATACGCATGCCGCCATCAATGTGGTGGCCCGCGCCCACGGCCGCCAGGTCCGCATCGAAGTGCAGGACAACGGCATCGGCCTGGCCGACGAGGCGCGCGCACGGGTCTTCAACGTCTTCGAGCGCCTGCATGGCGAAGAAGAGTATCCGGGCACGGGGATCGGCCTGGCGATCGTGAAGAAAGGCGTCGAGCGCATGGATGGCTGCGTCGGGGTGGATTCGGCCCCCGGCATCGGATCAACCTTCTGGATCGAGTTGCCAAGTGCCTGACCTGTCCAGTCGCGCCGAACGGCTGCGCATCCTGCTCATCGACGACAATCCCGATGACCGGGCACTCGTCGAGCGGGAATTGCGGCTGCGTATTCCCGGCGTGTCGGTGAGCCACGTGTCCGATGCCGGCGCGCTCGACCAGGCCCTGGCCGCCGGCCAGTTCGACGTGGCCGTGACGGACTACCGCCTGCGCTGGACGCTGGGCACGGACGTGCTGCGCGCCATCAAGCAGCGCTATCCGAACACGCCCGTGGTGATGTTTACCGGCAGCGGCAATGAAGAGGTCGCGGTGGAGGCGATGAAGGAGGGCCTCGACGACTACATCACCAAGACGCCGAAACATTATCCCCGGGTGCCCTACGCGGTGCTGGGCTGTTTCGAGCGTGTCCACAACAGGTTGCGGCTACAGGAGTCGCTGGCGCGGGAAAAACTGGCCAAGGCGCGGCTGGAAATCGCACTGCAGTCGGCCCGCATGGGCACCTGGCAGTATGACGTGCAGACAGGCGAGCTGGCGTTTTCCGACGAAATCGGTCCGATGCTCGGCCACGGCGCCGGCTTTGTCCATGCAACCGTCGACGAAGCGCTGGCGCAGGTCCACCCGGCGGACGGCGAGCGGGTGCGCGCGGCATGGGCGGGCGCCGTCGAGCGCGACGCGGCTTTTGCGATCGAGGCCCGCGTCCTCGGCGCCGATGCCAGGACACGCTGGCTTGCACTGAGCGGCAAGGCAGTGGGCGACGGAACCGGCACACGGCGGATCGTCGTGGGGACGGCCCGCGACGTCACGCCCGAGGTGGAAGCCAAGGAGGCGCAACGCGCCCAGCAGGAAGAACTGCAGGCGGTACTCGACGTCCTGCCGGTCGGGGTCGCGATCAGCCACGATCCGCAGATCAGCGAGATCACGGTCAGCCCGTATTTCTGCGGCTTGCTGGGCATCGCGCCCGGAACCAATATCGCCCAGGTCCTCCCCCAGGGCGATGGCCGGCAGCCGTACCAATACTTCCGGGGCGGACAGCCGCTCGATCCAGCCGACTGGCCGATCCGTGCCGCGGCCCGCCAGGGATCGCCGGTACGCGGCGAAGAGCTGGAAGTGCGTTTCGACGACGGGCGCGCGCTGACCATCCTGGTAAATGCCGCGCCGCTGCTGGACCGGCAGGCGATGGTGCGTGGCGCGGTTGCCGCGATCATGGATGTGAGCGCACTGAAGTCCGTGCAGCGGGAACTGGAGGGGGCCAACCGGCAGAAGACGGAATTCCTGTCGGTGCTGGCGCACGAGCTGCGCAACCCGATGGCGGCGATCAGCTATTCGGTCGAGATGCTGCGCCACATTGCGACACCGGATGCCATCAACAAGGCCCGCGACGTGATCGGCCGCCAGACGGCGCACATGCGCAAGCTGCTGGACGACCTGCTCGACCTGAGCCGGATCACCCATAACCGCATCGACCTTTTCCTCAAGCCGCTCGACCTGCGGCGGGTCATCGAGCATGCCTACGAAAGCACGCGTGCGCTGCTGGAACAGCAGCGTCACCGGATCGCGTTCGCGCTGCCCGAGATGCCGCTGACCGTGCTTGGCGATGAAGTACGCCTCACCCAGGTACTCAGCAACCTGTTGAACAACGCGGCGAAGTTCACCCCGGCGGGAGGCACGATCACGGTCGCCGGCGCCGCCGATGGGCGGTTTATCGCGATCGAGGTGACCGATAACGGCACGGGCATCCATCCGTCGGAACTCGAGCATGTCTTCGAGATGTTCGTGCAGGGGAAGGGCAAGGCCAGCGGTGGCGTGCCGGGCCTGGGGATCGGGCTGGCGATCGTCCGCAGGCTGGTGGAACTGCATGGCGGAACGGTGCAGGCTTTCAGCCAGGGGCCCGGCAGCGGAACCACGTTCCGCATCAGGCTGCCCCGTGTCGACGATGAGGAAGCGACGCAATCCATGTCGGGCGCGCTCGACGCCGGCAAGGGGGGACGGTTGCTGGTTGCCGACGACAACACCGACGCGGCGGACCTGCTGGGCGCCGTGCTGGCCATGGAGGGCTATCCCGTGGAGGTCGCCTATGACGGCGAAGCCGCCATCGAGCTGGCAGGACGCTGGCGGCCCGATCTGATGCTGCTCGATATCGGCATGCCGCGCGCCACTGGCCTCGACGTGGCCCGCTGGATCCGTGCCCAGGAGTGGGGCAGGGATGTCGTCCTCGTTGCCATCACAGGATGGGGGCAGCAGGAGGACCGCCGGGCGACAAAGGAGGCGGGGTTCGACGTCCACCTCGTCAAGCCTGTCAGCCCGTCGGAAATCGTGGCATTGATCGGCCAGCACCTGGGGTCGCGCCAACGCGATGCCTTGCCCGCGCCTGATGAGCGCGTATAAGCACACGGCGGGCCGTCCCGGTCACGACTGCTGCTCAGTCCTACTACTGCTCAGCCCTGCTGCTCAGCCCTGCTGCTCTTATTACTGCTCAGTTTTCCTTGGCGTCGCCGGATTGTCCGGGGGGCACCTGTTGCAGGGGCCGGTGTTCTTCCGAATATAGCAGGCGATAAATCAGATGCGGCGCGATGCCGACGGAGCGCAGATACGATTCCGCTTCCGCCGCGCCGAGCATGTTCTTGTAAACCAGGCCTACCTGCAGGTGCTGCGCGGTGAGCACGTCCTTTCGACTATTCATATGAAAGTTGCTAATCTGATATTAAGGGCGTACCGTAACCGATAGTCAGGTTGCTTGCAACACGATACTGTGAGGAATCCGCAGCCGAACCCCCGATTTCGACGAGATTTCGTGGTCGGCGCATGACGGCGATGGCATCCGACGCCTTGAATTGGTCCTGCCGAGTCCCTAGTTGTAAGGGACAAGAACAGGAGTCATGGAATGGAGACGAAAGACCATACAACGCGCAGCCACGCCTATGATCCCGCAAGGCTGCTGGATGCGCTGGCATTGCATACCGGAGCGTCCAGCGACGCCAGGCTGGCCAAGAAGCTGCAGGTCAGCAAGCATGTTATCGGGGGAATCCGGCAGCGCCGGATCTCCGTCAGCGCCACGCTGATGCTGCACATCCAGGAAGCGACAGGGTTGAGCGTGCCGGAGATACGTCACCTGGTGGGCGACCGCCGGCGTGTCGTACGCATGGCTGGCGCTGGCCCGGGCCGTTCGCGGCTTCGCTGATCGGGAAATCGCACCAGGCGCACCGGCTTCGCCACGGGGCTGGAGGCGTGCGCATGCCTCCCGGGATTTATCGTCTGCAAGGGGCGCCCGCACGCCGTCCGGATGCATCTTCGGGCAAGCCGCAACAGATTGCTGGTATCGACAAAAACAATTGGTGTCCCCCTCCGCCGAGGTCTAGTATCGACTTACGGACGCTGCGCGTACCTGCGGCGGACGATCATAAAATCGGAGACGGTCATGACACTACTCGCACTTACCCTGTCCGGCATCGCCATCGTGGCGGGAGCCTCCGCCGTGGTCTGGCAACGCGACAGCGCGCCGCAACAGCAGGCCATCCCCACCGAGGCTGCGCAGCCCGCCTTCCACCCGCCGGCCATCGACCTGGGGCGCCTGGCCCAGGCGTGCGGCCAACCCGGCTGATCCCGCTGATCCCGCTGGGCCAGGGGCCCCGCAATGGCGGATCAATCGCCCTGTGGCCAGGCCGAACGCCTGGCCACGCGAACTGCTGCGCCAACATAAGGTTGACACGCGCTGGTGTAATCCAGCTGGTGTACGGGAGGCGGCTCTTCAGGGGCTCGGTTCGGTGAGTCAATCACGGCGCGGAGCCGTGCAGCGTCCGCGTTATCGCGACAGGGCAGGGCAATTGCGCTAAATTGCGCTATTCAGTCACAAGTGCTGGCGATGGCCGTCTTTTTCTTGACCCGAGCACACGTGCCGATATCCAGATGGGTACTCCGGCGTTTCGAAGATATTCGGCGGCGGCGTTCGTGCCGAGCATGGTCTGGAAGACGATTGCCACCTCTACCCGTTGTGAGCTCAGCGTGTCGGTCCGACGATCCACAGGGAGCTGGACCAGTTCTGGACCAGCGACGATAGCCCGGCGTGCGGCATAGCGGCGATCCTTGCGCCGTACCTTGCTTTCATTTCCCTTCAGTACTCTCTCGATGACTGAAGCCGGCGTACCTTCCCGTATCAGTATCCAATACGCCCTGTCGGAGCCGAACGCCTTGTTTATGTAGATAGCCGCTTCTACATAAGCGGCGCAGACATAATTCTTCCTGCGGCAATGCGCATTTCCCTTGTCTACCGGCATCGGCGCTCCCTGACCGCGACAGGCAATTTATTGTCTCTTTATTGTTTGTTTTTACTGAGTCATCTGCATGTGGAAGCCATTAAAAATATTGTCGCATACGTCACAAGCAGCATGCTAGGTACACTGTTAACTTTGCGTCACAGTCCGAAAAAACGATCAGGTACTGCGGACTGGTTCCTCGGGTTAAATCACATGGAGCGGGCTGATGGTTGCCGTACCGGGAGCCGGATCGCCCTCGCTCCCACGCCGATCTCGCTACTCGTTGCGGTCTTTCAGGGAGCGGTCGGGAACACCGGCACCTGCCGCAGGGCGGCCAGGCCGACCACGAAGGAAGCTGGTCCGGAAGCGTCGACAGGACCGCCGATGTCGTTGAATACATGTTCGAAGCCACCGGACCCGAAGACCTTGCCGGCACTCGTGTTCGTGAAGCGCACGCCCGGCGCGACCGGCGCCTTGATTGCGCTGCGTGCATAGATGACCGTGGGTGGCGGGGCACGGAAGAATGTCCAGCTGATCAAACCGGTGGCTTCGTGCGACGTCACGTCGCCTGCCACTTCGTAGCACGGATAACCGTTCTCCGCGGTATTCCCCATGCTGTTCATCCAGCGGGCCTGCGAGGGCGGGTCGTAGGGCGGCTCGCATTCCATGAAGATCGTGCGGCCGCCGTTGGCGTTCCACAGGACCTGCGTCTTCTGGTAGTGCTCGGCAAACAGGGCCAATGCGGTGACATTGGCACCGTTGACGATCATGCCGTGGTCGGCCAGGTTGATGTCCCAGCCGACGGTATCCGGATTGCCATGGTCGGCGCGCCACAGCCAGGCGTGATCGACCAGCACGTCGTTCTGGTTGATCTCGAGGCTGGTTGTCGCCATGCCGGCATAGGAACCGCCGATGCGGATGAAAATATCGTGCAGGGTCGTCGGATCGGAAGATTTTCCCTTGCTGGCTCCCCTCGGCCCGACCTGCACCAGTACGTCCGAACGTTTCGTATTGGCGTCCACCATGAAGGACGACAGGATTACGCCTGGAACGTCGTCGACCAGGACCGCGGCGGTGCCGTCGGTCGGTGTCAGCGTGGCCAGGCCCATGCCCATCACGACAGCGTTGGCGCGGGTAACCCGGATCGGCCTGTCAATCGTGTAGACCCCGGGTGTCAGCAGCAGGTTCCTGCCCTGTGCAAGCGCCCCGTTGAGCGTCGCGGCAGAGTCGCCGGGCTTGGCGATATGAAACGTGGACATCGGCAGCGACGTACCGTCGCGTGCCGTCATGCCCCAGCTGACGCCACGCGCATCGGTGCGCGGGGACGGGACGAACACCCTGTAGTTCTTGCCATCATGATAGAGATGGGGTGCTTCCCGCGACAGGGGAGTCGACGCCAGCGAAGTCTTGTCGCCTGGAGCAAACTGCGTAGCTGGCGCGCCGACGACGCCGGACATCACGATATTGGCGGAGCGTCCCTGCCAGCTGCCGATTTCGCTGTCGCGGGTGTAGTACTGCGCCTGTCCGCCTTCGACCCCGCCGGTAACGGCCGGCTTGCGGTCTTCTTCCCACGAGAAAGCGGAACGCACTTCTCCGGCGACGCGGCTGTTCGCGATGAAATTGCCGAATGCGATGCCGCCAGCCAGGTCGAGATTGCCGGCGACGTTGAGGCGCCGCAGCGGGGATGCCTGTGACGTATTCCAGCGCATGGTGTGCGCGGGTTCGTCGGCCTGGATCGGATTGATCGTCATGTTTGCCAGGGACCGCCAGAAGGTGGAGAGCGCAGGCTGGCCTGCGACACCGGCGCGCAGGTTGCCGTTGATCGTCACATCGGTCGGCGCGGCGCCCAGTCCCTGCACCGTCATGTTGACGCCTACGGGTGAGTCGACGTGTCCTGTCGCAGTGGCAGGATCGGACTGGCCGGCTGCACTGCCATAGGTGCCCGGCATGAAATAGATGGCGTGGCGTTTTCCGTCGAAGCCGGTCGACTGGGCCGCCACGCCTTGCAGCTTCGCATTGATGTCGGCAACGGCCATTGCCGGCGTGAAGATGGTGACGTTCGGTCCGAAATCCGGCGGTGGCTCCGCGGGTTGGTCGGCGACGGGCTTGCTGTCGCCGATCCGTCCACTACTTCCGCCGCAGGCGGTCATCAGGACGGCGATGGCGACGACAAGCGCCAGCGCAGGCTTTCCCTTCTCACGCGTTCCTTGATGCGTCATACAGTCTCCATTGTTGTTATCGGGAGGCACACTTTTCCAGGCGCAGTGCCTTGGCACTGCACGGAGGGATCGTGCGGGACGAGCCGGCGGACGGCACGCAAATCCGTGCCGCCCGGATCCCGGCTCAGGAATGGGAAAGGACCGCCCGGTCTGCCCGGCTTGGCAGGAAGCAGGCCACCGCGCAGGCGGCGATGCCGGCCGCGGCCAGCCCGAGACTCGCATAGCCCGACAGCTTCACCACCGTCCCGCCGAGGATGGGGCCGATCGCCGCGCCGATCATCAGCATGGCCGGTGTCGCGCCCACCGCGCGGCCGCTCGGGTCGAGCGCGGCCAGGAGTCCGAACGCGAAGGTGTGGGTGAAGATCATCACGGCGGCGAAGAACATCGCGCCGACCGCATACGGCAGGAAGGCTTGGCTCTGCGTCATCAGCAACGCCAGAACCGCCTGGACGACGGGACCGCACACCAGCACCGCGCGCGGATTGACGCGCTTCTGCAGGAAAGCGGCAAGCGGCGCCGGAAGAAGGTTGGCGAAACCCAGTGCGATCAGCACGCCCGCTACCGCAGCGGTGTCGAAGCCCCGTTCGGCGCCGATGCGCTCGACGAAGGCGAAGATCATTGCCTGGACCAGGGCCATGCAGCTGACGCCGAGCGCCGCCAGCCATACCGCGCGCGGCAGTTTGCCGGCAATGCGCGGCGTTCCCGTGCTGGATGCGCGCGACGTGGGAAAACCCAGGGCGGCCACGCAGGCGGCAAAGGCCATGATGCCGGCGAAGCTCCAGAACAGCGCCGGCGCGCCCAGCGCGGCGACGATCTTCGGCACGCCGCCCATGAACAGGATGCCGAACACGCCCAGTGCAAAGCCGACGATGGCGAACAGCCGATGCGGGTTGCCGCTGCCGCCGATGGTGGCATGCGTCACGCTCAATGCCGTTGCTGCAGCCAGGCCGGCGGCCACGTGCAGCACCGCCATCGCCGCATACCCGTCGACGAACCCGACAGCGCCGAAGGCCAGCGCCGCCACGGCAAAGCCGCCGGCCGCGGTGGCTCGTGCAGGCAGGCGGGCGGAGCGGGGGGCGACGAACAGGCTTGCGCACACGGCGCCGACCAGGAACAGCGTGGCCAGCCCGCCCGCCTGTTGCGGGTCCAGGCCATAGCCGCCGATCAGCACACCGACCCACACCGGCAGGGCGACCAGGTCGACCATCCCGGCACAATGCGCCACCATCAGGCTGGCGCGGCCAGCCCGGCTTTCGCTTGTCGTGTTCATGCTTGTCTCCTTTATTTTTTCTGGCCGTCCGCGTACATGGCCGGCGGCGATGGGTCGCCGCGGTACGGGGCCCTTGGTATTTTTGTATTGGTAACGGCTTTGCGAATGTAGCGGTGGCACGTCACCGCCACAAGTCGGACCTTTCGATTGCAGGTATCCGCCAGGGCGATGGATCCGGGCCCGGTGCGCCATGACCGGCTCGCATATCCAGATGAGAATGATTCGTATTCTTTGGCGGCGGCCTATAATGGCGAATCGCCTTTTCACTGCCTGCATATGACCAAGCCCGCCTTCCCCCTGACTTCCATTACCCCCATCGCCTGCGCCGCGGCACTGCTTGCCGCCGGTGCCGTGCATGGACAAGAAAGCGACTCCCCGGCACCGCAAACGCTGCAGACCGTCGTCATCAGCGCCTCGGCCGACGCCTCGGCCGAAGGCCTGACGAAAGCCTATTCGGGCGGGCAGGTGGCGCGGGGCGGGCGCGTCGGCCTGCTGGGCAACGTGGACATGATGGATACGCCGTTCAACGCCACCAGCTACACCCAGCAGCTGCTGCAGGACCAGCAGACCCACAGCGTCGCCGACGTGCTGCAGAACGACCCCGGCGTGCGTGTCACGCGCGGCTTCGGCAACTACCAGGAGATGTACGTGATCCGCGGCTTCGCGGCCAACTCGGACGACCTGGCCTACAACGGCCTGTACGGCATTCTGCCGCGCCAGTACGTGGCAACCGAACTGCTGGAGCGGGTGGAAGTCTTCCGCGGCGCCAGCGCCTTCCTGAACGGGGCCGCACCCGGCGGCGGCGGCATCGGCGGCTCGATCAACCTGCTGCCGAAGCGTGCCGGCAATGCGGCGCTGACATCGGTGACGGCCGGCGTCGAATCCGGCGGCCAGGGCTATGCCGCGGCCGACATCGGGCGGCGGTTCGGACCCGGCGACCGCGCCGGCATCCGCATCAATGTCGTGCGCCGCGATGGCGATACGGCGGTGGACCGGGAGCAGCGCGAGCTGTCGCTGGCCTCGGTGGGACTGGACTGGAACGGCGGGAACTACCGCCTGTCCGCCGACGTCGGCTACCAGGATCACCGGTTGACGGCTGCCCGCCCCAGCGTCAATGTCAACGCTGGCGTGCCCGTCCCGGCCGTGCCGGATGGCGGCAGCAACTATGCGCAGCCGTGGACCCATTCGAACGAACGCGACACGTTCGGCACGCTGCGCGGCGAACTGGACCTCGCGAAGGACACGGTTGCCTGGGCGGCGTTCGGTGCGCGCTCGGGGCAGGAGTCGAATATCCTGGCCGCGCCCCGTGTCGCCGCCGCCGACGGCACCGCGGCCATGTACCGCTTCGACAATGAACGCAAGGACACCGTGCGGACCGGCGAAGTGGGCGCCCGTACCAGACTGCGTATCGGCACGGTCGGCCACGCCATCAGCGCGACGGCAACCGGCTTCTGGAACGATTCGCGCAACGCGTATGCGATGAGCAACTCCACCGCTGCCGGCATGTTCCGCACGAACCTGTATGCGCCGGTGGACGCCGTCGCGCCGGCGGCGACCTACATCGTCGGCGGCCGGCTGGACGCGCCCGGAACCACCGGCAAGACCATCCTGTCGAGCTACGCGATTGCCGACACCCTGTCGCTGCTGGACGAGAGGCTGCTCGTCACCGTGGGGCTGCGCCATCAGCGCATCCGCGATTACAGCTACAACTACAACACGGGTGCGGAAACGTCGGCCTATGACGAGAGCCGCAACACGCCGGTGGCCGCCGTGGTGTTCAAGCCGTCGAAGCAGGTCTCCGTCTACGCGAACTACATCGAAGGCCTGCAGAAGGGCATGACCGCTTCCGGTACCGGCGTGATCAACCTGGGCGAGACCTTCGCGCCGACGGTGTCGCGGCAAAAGGAAATCGGCGCCAAGTACGACGCCGGGACCATCGGTTTCTCGGCCGCCGCCTTCGTCACGGCGCAGCCGCAGGCCTACGTCGTCGACAATGTGTATGGACTCAATGGCGAGCAGCGCAACCGCGGCGTGGAGATGACCGTCTTCGGCCAGCCCGTGCGCGGCCTGCGCCTGCTGGGCGGGGTGACGTTCATCGATGCGGAGCAGCGCCGCACGAACGGCGGCCTGCGCGACGGCCACGATGCGGTCGGCGTACCGGACCGGCAGTTGAACCTGAACGCCGACTGGGACGTGCCCGGCATGCGGGGCCTTGCCCTCAATGGCCGCGTGGCCTACACGTCGAAGCAGTACCTGGATGGCGCCAACCTGCAGCAGGTGCCGTCGTGGGCCCGCACCGACGTGGGCATACGCTACCTGGCAAGCCTGGGCGAGCGGACGCTGACGCTGCGGGCGCGCATCGACAACCTGTTCGACCGCGACTACTGGGCGTCAGCCGGCGGCGCTTCCGGTGCCGGCTATCTCGTGCAGGGCACGCCCCGCACGGTGGCGGTGTCGGCAACGCTGGAATTCTGAAGGCGTGCATCCGCCGCCGGCGCGCCGGTGCCGCGGGCCGGAGCGTATACTTGCGGCCAGCGAGCTGAAAACCAGCTCATCGATCGTGAGTCCACCATGAAGCAGCGCGCGGTGTTTGTTGCAACGTCATTGGCGATGCTGGTCGCGGTCACGATACCCCCCTGGCTGGCGCTGCGCGAAGCCGGGCAGCAGGCCTACCGCGCGGAGGCCGACCTGGCGCTCGGCTACGCCAACGACATCGTGCGCCGCGCGGACGATACCGAGAAGCAGGCGCTGGCCGGCATCGGGCTGCTGGAGCGGTCGGGGCATCCTCCCTGTTCCGATGCGTCGCAGGCGCTGATGCGGCTCATCGACCTGACCTCGATTTATATCCAGGCCGTCGGCCATGTCGAGGATGGCGTCCTGGTCTGCTCGTCGATGGGCGACGACCCGGTCCCGCTCGGGTCGCTGGCCTTTCGTTCGTCGACCGGGGTAACGCTGCACGCCCGCGTCCCGCTGGGCAATGACGTCAAGAGTCCGCTGCTGGGTTTCCAGAAGGGTAACTTCGCGGCGCTGATCCACCGCGACCTGCCGCTCGATACCTGGACGGCGGTGCCGGACGTTTCGCTGGCGATGATGCACCTGGAATTTTCGCGCAACGGCAAGCCCGTCACCCATCGGGGGCACGTCGACCCCGGCTGGCTGCCGCGGCTGGGGGACCGGAACCAGGTGACGGTGGTCACGGGCGGTTACCTCGTCGCACTGGTGCGCTCGCGGCAGTTTCCCACCGCGGGAATCGCCGCGGTGCCGGTTTCCTACCTGGACCGGAGAACGGGTGGCCTCGCTTGGCGATTCGTGCCTGCGGGAGCGATCGCCGGCCTGGCCCTGGCCCTGGCGATCTTCCTGGTCGCCCGGCAGCAGCTGTCGCTCGCCAGCGCGGTGCGGCAAGGGCTCCGGCGCAACGAGTTCTTCCTCGCCTACCAGCCCATCGTCGAGCTGGCGACCGGGCGCTGGGTGGGCGTGGAAGCGTTGCTGCGCTGGCGCAGGTCGAACGGCGAGATGATCGGGCCCGATCTCTTCATTCCCGTCGCGGAACGCACCGGGACGATCACGAAGTTGACCGAACGCGTGGTGGAACTCGTGCATCGCGATGTCGGCGGGTTCCTGGCCCATCACCCGGCGTTTCACATCGCACTGAACCTGTCCGCCGCCGACCTGAATTCCCCCAGGACCAAGATCCTGCTCGACAAACTGCTGGCCGATGCCGGCGCGGCACCGTCGAACCTCATCGTGGAAATGACCGAGCGTGCGCTGCTGAATGTGAGCACCGCGAAACCGGTCATCGCCGACCTGCGGGCCGGCGGCATCGAAGTGGCCGTGGACGATTTCGGGACCGGCTATTCGAGCCTGTCCTATCTCGAGTCGTTCGACGTCGATTTCCTGAAGATCGACCGCGCCTTCACCGAGGCCATCGGAACGCGATCGCCGACCGACCAGGTGGTGCATCACATCATCGCCATGGCCCAGACCATGCAACTGCGCATCATTGCCGAGGGCGTGGAGACGGAAGCGCAGGCGGAGTACCTGCTCGCACGCGGCGTGCAGTTCGCGCAGGGCTGGCGGTTCGCCAAGGCCATGCCGTGGAACGAGTTCCGCACGGCCTTCGAGGAGCGCGGGTTCGGCAGCCCGCGGGTGGCGGCAAACCATTGATTGTTTCCGAAGCCTCCTCGTGCATCCGCGTTTCCCTCGGAGCAGGGCCATGTGACACCTGTTCCAAACTGTCGCACCCAGGCCTCGCGCCTGGCATGCCGTTCCTCTGGCGATGTGATGGCACGCGGCTTGCTCCTGCTGGAAGCAAAGATTCTTAAACCAGCAGGAGACAAGCATGAAATACCCGATCCGCACCCTCATCGGCGCAGCAGCATTCTGCATCGCCGCCATGGCCTCGCTGCAGGTCGCCGCCCACGGCCCCGTCACGCCGCAGGCCGTCGACACGAAGGGGCTTCCCGCACTCGGCGACAAGTGGCACGAAGAAAACCCCTTCCGTACCAATGCCATCGCGCTGAAGATCGGCGCCTCGGCCTATAACCAGAACTGCGCGCGCTGCCACGGTATCGATGCCGTCTCGGGCGGCATCGCCCCCGACCTGCGCCTGCTCGACCGCGACTGCACCGGCACGAAGAACGCCAAGAAGAAGACCGCCTGTTTCAAGGAAATGGACAACTACTACCTGACCGCCGTCCGGAAAGGCAAGGTGCGCAACGGTGCCGTCTACATGCCGCCGTTCGAAGGCGTCTTCAACCAGGAAGCGATGTGGGCCATCAAGACCTACCTGGAATCGCGCCGGGAAGCCAACTGAGCCAGCTGCAGCCACCGAACCATCCTGAGAGGCCCGGCATGAACCGACGCTGTTTCGCGCGTGCCAGCGCGCTGCTGGCTTGCGCCGGCATGGCAACCCTCTTCGCCGCGCCGGCCCGCGCGGACTGGCAACAGGTATACGGGAGCGGCACGCTGAAGGTCGCCGTGTACAACGAGTTCGCGCCTTTTTCCGACAAGGGCGCCGGCATCGACATCGACCTGGCGCAGGCACTGGCAGCGAAACTCGGCGTGAAGCTCAGCCTGCTGCCGTTCCCGGCCGACGAGGAAGTCGCCGATGACCTGCGCAACATGGTCTGGAAGGGCCATTACCTCGGCTATGGTCCGGCCGACGTGATGATGCACGTGCCGGTCGACAGCCGCCTCATGGCCGGCAACCCGCAGGTGCGGATCTTCGCGCCGTATTACGTCGAGACGCTGCGCCTGGCGCGCAGCGCCCGCGGCATCCCACGCTTCGATGGCATGCAGTCGCTGGACGGCAAGCGGATCGGCGTCGAGAAGGTATCGCTCTCCGGCATGCTGGTGCTGGGCGAAGGGGAGGGGCGCTTGCGCGACGAGGTGCGGATCTATCCCGGCGCAGGGGAAGCGCTGGCGGCCCTGAAGGCGGGGGAACTCGATGCGGTGGTGGCCAAGCGGTCCGAAATCGAGTCGGCCCTGCGCGGCGACGCGGCGTTCCCGCTGGAAGAGGTGGGCTTCCAGCGCATGCCCCGCACGGGCTGGGCGGTCGGCATGGCGGTGCGCAATGACAGCGAGGAACTGGCGCGGCGCCTGCAGGCGGCCATCAACGACATGTCCGCGAACGGCGAGCTGGAGGCACTGTTCGCCAGGCACGGCGTCAAGTGGGGCAAGCCATGAACGCGGACGCCGGCAAATGGGCAGGCCCGGTCGGCCTGCTGCTGGCGGCCCACGCCGCGGCCGCGGCGCCCGTGCCGGAAGGGGCCGCGATGGCGCGGGTGGAGATCGTCGGCGCGCTGCCCTTCGGCGGCGCCGGTATCGAGGCGGACCGCCTGCCGTACGCGCGCCAGATGCTCGATCGCGAGGCGCTGCGCGATGCCCAGGGCGGCAACTTGGCGGAGACCATGGCACGCAAGCTCGATGGCATTACCGTCAACGAGATCAGCGGCAGCCCGTTCCAGGCCGACGTGAGTTACCGGGGATTCCGTGCCTCGCCGCTGCTCGGCACTTCGCAGGGATTGTCGGTCTACCTGGACGGCGTACGCATCAACGAAGGCTTCGGCGATGTCGTCAACTGGGACATGGTGCCCGAGGCGGCGCTGGGCCGGGTGTCGCTGGTGTCCGGCTCGAACCCGCTGTATGGCCTGAACACGCTCGGCGGCGCGATCGCGCTCGAGACCCGCTCCGGCATCACCGATCCGGGCGCGGAAGCGTCGGTGAGCGTGGGGACGTACGGCCGGCGCCGCATCGACCTGGCCCATGGCACGCACCGCGATGGCTGGCACGCATTCGCGGCGGCCACGCTGTTCGACGAGGACGGCTGGCGGCGGCACTCGGCGGGACACCTGGCGAACGGACTGGTCAAGGTAGGACGCGACGGCGCCGCCACCGACTGGAGCGCGACGCTGACGGGGGGCCGCAGCCGGCTGCTCGGCAATGGCCTGCTGCCGGACGGGCTGTATGCAGCGGACCGCCGTGCCGTCTACACCTACCCCGACCGCACCGGCAACCGCGTGGTGCAGGGCACGCTGCGTATCGCCCACCGCCCGCAGGCGGGCATCGACATCGGCGCCATGGCGTATGTGCGCGACAGCCGGCGCGATACCGTGGGCGGCGACGTAGCCGACGAGTATGCCGATTATGCAAGCGGTTGCGCCGATGGCTTCGACGCCGGCGGCGGCCCGGCCGATCCCGGCGAGTGCGGTACCGATCGCGAGGAGGGGGCGGCGCTGCATCCGGCCAGCCTGAACACCACCTCCACGCGGCAGCGCGGCCGTGGCGCGGCCCTGAACCTGCACCGGCGCGCCGGCGCCCACGCGTTCGACGTCGGCGCCACGCTGGACCATGCCCGCGTGCGTTTCTCGCAATTCGAACAGGCGGCATTGTTTACCGCATCGCGCGGCGTCGAGGCCGACCCGGACGCGGATATCGAACCCGCGTCGTCGGTGTCGGGCACCTCGCACGCCGCCAGCGCCCATGCCGCCGCCACGCTCGAACTGCGGCGCGGCACGAGCGTCACGGCGTCCGCCCGCTTCAACCGGGCCCGGGTCGGCAATACCCTGGTAACGGAGGATGGGCCCAGGCCGCACGAAGCGTTTACGTATTCGCGGCTGAATCCGTCGATCGGCATCGCGCATGCGCGCGGCGGCGTGACGTGGTTCGCCAATGCCGCCCAGAGCAACCGCGTGCCGACCGTGATCGAACTGGGTTGCGCCGACCCGACAGAACCGTGCCGCCTGCCGGTGGGCCTGCAGTCCGATCCCTACCTGGCGCAGGTCGTCTCGCGCACCGTGGAAGCGGGCGTGCGCGGCGACGGCTTCGGCGCGACCGTGTTCCGTACCGTAAACCGGGACGATATCCTGTTCGGCCGCGCCGGCGCCATGCGCGCGGGATACTTCTCCAACTTCGCGCGTACGGTGCACCAGGGCGCCGAGCTGGCCTGGACCTTCCGCAAGGGCAGCCTGCACCTGCGCGCCGGCTACAGCTACCTGCACGCCGCTTATGGCGCACCCGGAACGCTGTTTACCGGCGCGCGCTCGGTGCGGGTCGACAGCGGCACCCGTATCGCCGGGTTGCCGCGCCACACGCTGAACGTCGACGTGGATTGGGACGCGGGGCCGGGGCTGGTGCTGGGTGCGGAACTGCGCGCGCTGTCGCGCATGGCGAGCCAGGGCAACGAGGATGGATCGGTGGAAGAAGACGGCGTGGCCCATGGTGACTGGGGCATCGCCGGGCACGCGCTGCTGAACTTGCACGCGAACTGGACGCCAGCTCGGGGCTGGCAGCTGTTCGCCCGCATCGGCAACGCGATGGACCGCCGCTACGAAAGCTTCGGCGCGCTGGCCGTCGACATGTTCCCGGCCGGGCGCCTGCTGCAACCGCACGCCGGCGCCGCCGATGCCGGAATCACCCGCTTCGTGGCGCCCGGCGCGCCGCGCACGCTGGCGGCCGGGCTGCGCTACCGGTTCTAGACCGGATCCAGGTGTGTACCGCGCACCTCGGCGCGGCTTCTGAAAGGTCGACCATGCATCGGTTCCGCCTCACCCTCGTTCTTGCAACGCTGACGCTGGCCGCCGTGTCGCTGTCTGTCGGCGCCGGCGCCGCCCCGCTGGCCTACGTGCCCAACGAAAAATCCGCGACCCTGAGCGTGATCGACACCGCCACCGCCACGCGTATCGGCGACATCGCGGTCGGCCAGCTGCCCTGGGGTGTGCTGATCCGCTGACCTGTCCTACTTTGGCGCAGGTGTACCAGGGCCTGCCAGCTTGCCTCCGCCGCCGGGGCGCTTCCGAAGCGGCCGCACTGCGGGGTGCCGGGCAGGGCAGCCGGGAAAAGGGGGCTGGCACGACCCTTGCGGAAAGCACCATGTGTCAACGCACCGTTGCCGGCAAAAGGCACAACATCACACCACACCACACCAACATAGAGGATGACATGAATCTCGCGGACATCAACAAGCTCGGCGTCGCCAATCCGTTCAAGCAGCGCTACGACAACTTCATCGGCGGCCGCATGGTCGCCCCGGTCCGGGGCGAATACTTCGCCAACGTCACGCCGATCACCGGCCAGCCGTTCTGCGAAGTGGCGCGCTCCAGCGCGGAAGACGTCGAACTGGCGCTGGACGCGGCGCACGCAGCCAAAGAAGCGTGGGGCAGGACCTCGCCCGCCGAGCGCGCCACGATCCTGCACCGCATCGCCGACCGCATGGAGCAGAACCTGGCGCTGATTGCCACGGCCGAGACCATCGACAACGGCAAGCCGATCCGCGAGACCATGGCCGCCGACATTCCGCTGGCGATCGACCATTTCCGCTATTTCGCCGGGTGCATCCGCGCCCAGGAAGGTTCGGTCGCGCAGATCGACCACGAGACCTACGCCTACCACTTCCACGAACCGCTCGGTGTCGTGGGGCAGATCATTCCGTGGAACTTCCCGATCCTGATGGCGGTGTGGAAGCTGGCCCCGGCGCTGGCGGCGGGCAACTGCGTGGTGCTGAAGCCGGCCGAGCAGACCCCGGCCTCGATCATGGTGCTGATGGAGCTGATCGGCGACCTGCTGCCGCCGGGCGTGATCAACGTCGTCAACGGCTTCGGCCTGGAAGCGGGCAAGCCGCTGGCCTCGAGCAAGCGCATCGCCAAGATCGCTTTCACCGGCGAGACCGGCACCGGCCGGCTGATCATGCAGTACGCCGCGCAGAACCTGATTCCCGTCACGCTGGAACTGGGCGGCAAGTCGCCCAACATCTTCTTTGCCGACGTGATGGATGCCGACGACGCCTTCTTCGACAAATGCCTGGAGGGCTTCGCAATGTTCGCGCTGAACCAGGGCGAGGTCTGCACGTGCCCCTCGCGCGTGCTGGTCCAGGAGTCGATCTACGAGCGCTTCATCGAGCGTGCGCTGGCACGGGTTGCCGCCATCAGGCAGGGCAATCCGCTCGACGCCTCGACCATGATCGGCGCCCAGGCGTCGCAGGAGCAGCTGGAGAAAATCCTGTCGTACATGGACATCGGCCGCCAGGAAGGCGCGCAGGTGCTGGCCGGCGGTGAGCGCAACACGCAGGGGGGCGAGCTGGCCGGCGGCTACTACGTGCGCCCGACCGTGTTCAAAGGCGACAACAGCATGCGCATCTTCCAGGAAGAGATCTTCGGCCCCGTCGTGTCGGTGACCACCTTCAAGGACGAGGAGGATGCGCTGCGTATCGCCAACGACACGCTGTACGGCCTGGGCGCCGGGCTGTGGACGCGCGACGGCAGCCGTGCCTTCCGCGTCGGCCGCGCCATCCAGGCCGGCCGCGTGTGGACCAACTGCTACCACCTGTACCCTGCGCACGCCGCGTTCGGCGGCTACAAGCAGTCCGGCATCGGCCGCGAGAACCACAAGATGATGCTCGATCACTACCAGCAAACCAAGAACCTGCTGGTCAGCTACAGCCCGAACGCGCTGGGCTTCTTCTAGGTAACGGCACCGGCCGGCGCTTCCATAGGCGCTCGCGCCGGTTCACCGGCAAGGAGTCCCCGCTGGCCGGCGGGCAGCCCGCCGCGGCATCGACGGACCATCAACGATAACAACAAGGAGATGAACATGAAGACGAACCTGCTGTGCATGGCGGCCGCACTGGCCGCAGTCTGCGCCGCGCATGGCGCCGACGTGACGACGGCGATGATCGATGCCGACGCCAGGAACGAGAAGGACGTGCTGTCCTTCGGCATGGGCACCAACGGGCAGCGCTATTCGAAACTCACCCAGATCAATACCGGCACGGTGGCGCGCCTGGTGCCGGCCTGGTCGTTCTCGTTCGGCGGCGAAAAGCAGCGCGGACAGGAATCGCAGCCGCTGATCCATGACGGGAAGATGTTCGTGACCGCCTCGTACTCGCGGATCTTTGCGGTGGATGCCAGGACCGGCGCGAAGCTGTGGAAATACGAGCACCGCCTGCCGGACGGGATCATGCCCTGCTGCGACGTGGTCAACCGCGGCGCCGCGCTGTACGGCAACCTGGTGATCTTCGGCACCCTGGACGCCCAGCTGGTGGCGCTCGACCAGAACACCGGCAAGGTGGTGTGGAAGGAAAAGGTCGACGACTACGCGGCCGGCTATTCGATGACGTCCGCGCCGCTGGTCGCCAACGGCATGCTGCTGACCGGCGTCTCGGGCGGCGAGTTCGGCGTGGTCGGCCGGGTCGAGGCGCGCAATCCGCTGACGGGCGAACTGCTGTGGGTGCGCCCGACCGTCGAAGGCCACATGGGCTACCGCTACGACAAGGATGGCAACGAGATCGCGGCGGGCGTCAGCGGCACCGTCAACAAGACCTGGCCGGGCGAATTGTGGAAAACCGGCGGCGCGGCCACGTGGATGGGCGGCACCTACGACGCCGGCACCGGGCTGGCCTACTTCGGTACCGGCAACCCGGCGCCATGGAACAGCCACCTGCGCCCGGGCGACAACCTGTATTCCTCGTCGACGGTGGCGCTGGACGTGAAGACCGGCCAGATCAAATGGGCCTACCAGAACACGCCGAACGATTCGTGGGACTTCGACGGCGCCAACGAGTTCGTGACCTTCGACCTGAACGGCAAGCGCTACGGCGGCAAGGCCGACCGCAACGGCTTCTTCTACGTGATCGATGCCGGCAGCGGCAAGCTGCAGAACGCCTTCCCGTTCGTGCGCAAGATCACCTGGGCCAGCGGCATCGACCTCAAGACCGGTCGCCCGAACTTCATCCCCGCCAACCGTCCGGGCGACCCGACCAAGGGCGAGGAAGGCAAGAAAGGCAAGACCGTGTTCTCGGCGCCGGCCTTCCTCGGCGCGAAGAACCAGATGCCGATGGCCTACAGCCAGCAGACCGGCCTGTTCTACATTCCCGCCAACGAATGGGGCATGGAAATCTGGAACGAGCCGATCTCGTACAAGAAGGGCGGCGCCTTCCTGGGCGCGGGATTCACCATCCGGCCGCTGTTCGACGACTATATCGGCGCGCTGCGCGCGGTCGACCCGAAGACCGGCAAGATCGTCTGGGAAGCAAAGAACACCGCGCCGCTGTGGGGCGGCGCGATGGCAACCGCCGGCGGGCTGGTGTTCTACGGCACGCCGGAGGGCTACCTGAAGGCGCTGGACGCGAAGACCGGCAAGGAACTGTGGAAGTTCCAGACCGGCTCCGGCGTGGTGGCGCCGCCGGTCACCTGGGAAGAGGGCGGAACGCAATACGTCGCCGTGGTCTCGGGCTGGGGCGGCGCCGTGCCGCTGTGGGGCGGCGAGGTGGCCAAGAAAGTCAACTTCCTCGAACAGGGCGGCTCCGTGTGGGTATTCAAGCTGGCCGGCAAGGGCTGAACAGGTGTCTCCGGGCGGCAGCGCACGCGCCACCGCGACCGGTTTGCTGGCGGCGCGTGTCGCCAGTTTTTTTGGGGGCGGAGCGCGCACGCAGGGCGATCCAGAACCGGACAGCGGGCGGCGCAACTGATCATTTTCGGCGCAGGCCGGAGGCCGGCCCGGCCCGTTCTCCTCCGTGCAATTGCGGGCACGCTCCTTGCCATTGCCTTCCAGTGCATCAGCCGATGCAACCAACCACACAAGAACAATGCAAGGAGACTCCATGAAAACCATTTGCGTCCTGGCCCTGTCGGCAGCCTGCATCCCGCCGGCGCTGGCGGTCGACATCAAGGCGGGCGACTGGAACGTCGCGGTCGGCGGCATCGTCAATGCCTACGCCACCGTGGTCGACTGCGGCGGCGAGCAACCCGGCGGGCTGGCGCTCGGCGGCGCCGCGCTTGGCTGCGGCGGCAAGGAGCGGCGCACCACGATCGGCAACGGCCTGCTGCCCAATGCGCTGACGGCGTCGGCCACGTCGACGCAGGGCGGCTACGACGTCAAGGCCCTGGTCGGCATCTACGCGGCCACCGCCACCGACAGTGCGATCTCGCAGAACAGCACGGTGGACGTGCGCCAGGCCTACTTTACGTTCGGCCGCGCCGGCCTGGGCACTTTCAAGCTGGGGCGCGACTACGGCATCTTCGGCAGCAACGCGATCCTGGGCGACATGACCCTGGTGGGCGCCGGCGCGCCGGTGCAGGCAACGCAGCGCGGCCGCGTCACGCTCGGCCACATCGGCGCCGGCTACGCCTATCTCGGCACGTATGGCCAGATCGCCTACAGCAGCCCTGACCTCGCCAGCGGCGTCGGCGCCGACGTCGCCGTCATGAGCCCGGTCGCCGACACGCCGGTGGTGGCCGGCGCCGCGTACTCGTCGGGCTCGACGCCCCAGTTGCAGGCACGGTTGCGCGTGGCGCAAGGCGGCTTCAAGGGATGGCTCGGTGTGAAGGGCCAGCGCTTCGAGGCGGAGACGCCCGGCATGCCCGACCTGTCGATGCGCGGCATCGAGGCCGGCGCGTCGCTGCAAGCCGGGCCGGCCGGCTTCCTCGTCAACGTGCAGCGCGGCACCGCGCTGGGCATCCTGTCCGATGCCGACCAGGGCGACGTGCGCACCACGCATTACCTGGTCCAGGCCACGTACAAGGTCACCGATGCGCTCAAGCTCGGCGTCGCCTACGGCCGCAGCCGCAACAGCGACGCCGCGCCAGGCACCGCCGGCCTGAAGTCGAACTCGAACGCGACACTGGGCGCCTACTATGCCCTGAACAGCGCGATCACGCTGGTCGCCGAGGCCGGGCAGACGCGCTCCGAAGCCTTCGCCGGCGCCGAGGGCACAATGAACGGGGTTTCGCTCGGCGGCATCATCTTCTTCTGAGCCCGCCATGCGCGCGCCGAAGGTTGTCCCGCTGCTGCAGATGCAGCTGATACTGCTGATTCTGCTGGCGGCGGCCGCCAGCGCGGCCACGGCCGGCGTGCTGACGAAGCGGGAGCTGGTGCGCCGCTTCCCGGCGCCGCTGATGGTCGGCGACAGGGACGCGGACCTGCCGGCCTGGCCGCTGTTCAGGCGGAACGGCACGGCGACGGAGCTGGCCGGCTATGTCTTCGAGTCGGCCGACCTGGCGCCGGTGCCCGGTTTCACCGGCGTGCCGCCGAACCTGCTGGTGGCGATCGATCCGGCGGGGCACTTCCTCGACGTGGCAGTGCTGTCGCAGCACGAACCGGTATTCCTGGACGGGCTGGGCGAAGAGCCGCTGCATGCCTTCGTGCGCCAGTACCGCGGCGCGGCGCTGGGCCAGCAGATCGACGTGGGCGGGCCCGAGGGCGCGGGCCGGGTGCGGCTGGACGGCGTGTCGAAGGCCACGGCGTCGGTGCGCATCGTCAACCAGAGCGTCCTGTCGGCGGCGCTGAAGGTGGCGCGCGCGAAGCTGGGTTTTGCGCAGGGCCGCGACCCGGCACGCATCGCGCGCATCCGCGACCAGGTGTTCGCGCCGATGACGCTGCGCGCGCTGTTCGATGGCGGATTCGTGCAGCACGTGCGCGTGGCGAATCGCGAGGTCGAACGGCTGTTCGCCGGCAGCGCGGGGGCCGGGCTCGATCGGGATTCGCTGGCGCGGCCGGACGAGCCCTTCATCGACCTGTACCTGGCGTGGGGATCGGTGCCGGCCATCGGCCGCAACCTGCTGGACGAACGCAGCTGGACCCGCCTGGCGGCGCGGCTGGACGAGGGCGACCACGCGCTGCTGGTGATGAGCGCGGGCCGGCACGGTATCCTGGCGGACGACTTCGTGCGCGGCAGCGTGCCGCGGCGCATCGCGTTGCGCCAGGATGGGTTGCCCCTGGAGATGCGCGACCTCGACCTGGAACTGGGCCTGAGCCGGGCCGTGCACGGCGCCTTGCCGGCCACGGAGATCATTGCGCTGCGGGTCATCGCGCAGGCCGGGCTGGATCCGGCGCTGCCGCTCGACTTCACGCTGCCGGTCACGCGCAGCAAGGGCATCGTCTATCCGGAACGGATCACGCGGGACGTGCCGGCGCGGTACGTGCTGCCGGCAACGCTGTACCGCAGGCCGCCGCCGGCGGCGGCAGCCTGGCAGGCCAGCTGGCGCAGCCGCATGCCCGACCTGCTCGTGCTGGCCGTCGCGCTGACCGTGCTGTCCATTGCGCTGGCCGTGCCGGAACGCCTTGCGCGCAACGCGCGGCGCCTCGCATGGGTGCGGCGCGGCTGGCTGCTGTTTACCATCGGCTTCATCGGCTACCACGCGCAGGCGCAGCTGTCGATCGTCAACGTCACCGGCGTGCTGCAAGCGCTGCGCGAGGGCAGGGGGCTGGGCTTCCTGCTGTTCGATCCGATGTCGCTGGCACTATGGGGTTTCGTGCTGTTTTCGCTGCCGCTGTGGGGACGGGGCACGTTCTGCGGCTGGCTGTGCCCGTTCGGCGCGATGCAGGACCTGGCCGGGCAGCTCGGCAAGGCACTGCGCCTGCCGCAACTGCGCTTGAAGCACCGCGCAGACCTCCGGCTGCGGCGCGTCAAGTACGTCATCCTGGCTGGGATCGCGGGTGCGGCGTTGCTGTCCCCCGCGCTGGCCGGCCGCCTGGTCGAAGTCGAACCGTTCAAGACGGCCATCACGCTCGCCTTCGTGCGCAGCTGGCCCTACGTCGCCTGGGCCGCTGGCCTGCTGGTGCTGGGCATGGTTGCCTACAAGTTCTTTTGCCGCTACCTGTGCCCGTTCGGCGCTGCGCTGGCCCTGCTGGGCCGGGTGCGCCGGCGCGACTGGATCGCGCGCCGCGCCGAATGCGGCACGCCATGCCAGACCTGCCGCCACCGCTGCGGCTACGGCGCCATCCTGCCGTCGGGGAAGGTGGCGTACGACGAATGCTTCCAGTGCCTGGACTGCGTGGCGATCCACGAGAGCGATACGCTGTGCGCGCCGCGCATCCTCGCACGCAGGGGCGCGCGCACGATCCGGATCGAACCGGTGCCGCGCACATGAACCTCCACCACCACGCGGGATCGACGATGCAGCGACGTACATTGATAGCGGCAGGGGCACTGGGACTTGGCTCGCTGGCCGGGCTGCGCGGCACGTCCGCCGCGGGCGGCCGGCTCCATGGCGGCGCGGCGCTGGCCTTCGGCACCACGATCTCCGTCGTCGTGCGGCACGACGATGCGGACACCGCCCGGCTGGCGATCGGCGACGCGCTGGCAGTGGTCGCCCGGGTGCACCACCTGATGAGCATCCACGATCCGCGCAGCGAAGTGTTCCGCCTCAACCGCGATGGCGTGCTGCGCAGTCCGGATCCGCGCCTGCTGGAAGTGCTGCAGCATGCGCGTGCGCTGTCGCAGCTGTCGCATGGCGCGTTCGACATCACCGTGCAGCCGCTGTGGCAGGCAGGGCGCGAGGCCGCGAACCGCGGCGGCGTGCCGACGCTCGCGGAGCGGGAGCGTGCCCGCGCCCTCGCAGGATGGCGCGATGTCGAAGCCAGCCGCGAACGCGTCACGCTGCGCCGGCCGGGCATGCGGGTCACGCTCAACGGCATGGCGCAGGGCTACGCCGCCGACCTGGCACTGCGGGCGGTGCGCCGCCATGGCATTCGCGATGCGCTGCTGGATACCGGCGAGTTCGCCCCGATGGGCGACGCGGGCGGGCGGCAGTGGACACTCGGCGTGCTCGATCCTCGGGCGGATGGCGGCCTGGCGGCGGCGTTCGCGGCGGACGGGCGCTGCGTGGCGACGTCCGGCGACTATGGCTCGGCATTCACGGCGGACTTTCGCCACCACCACATCATCGATCCGGCGACCGGCCTGTCGCCACCGGAACTGGCGAGCGTCACCGTGCTGGCACCCACCGCGCTGGAAGCGGATGGCCTGTCAACCGCCTTCATGGTCATGGGCGCGCACTCCGCGCACGCGCTGGCGACGCGCCTGCCGGGCGTGGACCTGCTGACCATCAACAAAGGGGGGCACGTGTGGCGTTCGCACGGTTTCCCGGCGCTGCGCACGTGATGTGCCCGGTGGCGCTATTTCAGGTGCGGCAGCTTGCGGTAGATGGTGTTGCGCGACACGCCGAGCGCGCGCGCGGTGGCCGACACGTTGCCGTCGTTGGCTTCCAGCGATTGCATGATCGCGCTCAGCTCCATGTCTTCGAGCCTGGCGCTGCCGGCCACGAACGTCTGTGCGCTGGTGGGCGGCCCGGCCATCGCGTCGATGTCGTCGAGGAAATCGTCGGGCATGTGGTCCAGGCCGATCTCGTGCTCGTCGCCAGCCATGATGACGGCGGTGCGCAGCAGGTTGGTGAGCTGGCGGAAGTTGCCCGGCCACTTGTGGCGCCGGAACAGGCGCAGCACTTCGTCCGAGAGGAGGTACGGTCCGCCGTCCGATTCGGTCGACAGGATCTTGCTGGCCACGGTTTCCAGGTCGGTGCGCTCGCGCAGCGGTGGCAGCTTGACGACCAGGCCATTGAGCCGGTAATACAGATCCTCGCGGAACAGCCCCTTGGCGATACGCTCGCGCAGGTTGTGGTTGGTGGCGCAGATCAGCTCCACGTTGACCGGGATCGACTTGCCGCTGCCGAGCGGCGTCACCATGCGTTCCTGCAGCACGCGCAGCAGGTGGGCCTGCAGGCTCACCGGCATGTCGCCGATCTCGTCGAGGAACAGCGTGCCGCCGTTCGCCTGCAGGATCTTGCCCGCGGCGCCTTTCTTGCGGGCGCCGGTAAAGGCGCCTTCCTCGTAGCCGAACAGTTCCGATTCGATCAGGCTTTCCGGGATCGATGCGCAGTTCACCGCCACGAACGGGCCCGCCGCGCGCGGCGAATCGTTGTGGATGGCCTGGGCGAGCAGTTCCTTGCCGGTGCCGGTCTCGCCCATGATCAGGATGGGAATGTCGCGGCCCAGCACCCGGTTGACCTTGTCGATGACCTTCTCGAGTTGCGGGTCGCCGGTGTTCAGGTAGCGCAGGCCCGAGAGGCGGCGCGGCCTGGCCGCCGCCCCGGCCTGTGCGGTGGCGGAAGGAGATGGCGCCGCGGCCTCGTCGGGATCGGTGAGCGCATGCATGCCGCTGCCGAGCCGGAGCTCGGCGCGGCCCCGCACCCGCACGCCGTTGTGCAGGCACATGTCGAGCAGGCCGGGCGCCGCCGTGCGGTAATGGTCGAACAGGGCGGAGACGGGCAGGCCGAACAGCGAATGGAAGGTGTGCATCTGCAACGCCTGGCAGGGCAGGCCGAGCTGGAACAGGCCATTCCGGTTGGCGGCCAGGAAGCGTCCGCCGGGACTGAATGCGGCAATGCCTTCCATCAGTGTGCCGATGAATTCAGGGCGCGCATGGAAGCGCAGCACGATGGCGTGTTCGAAGGTCGCCGCGAATACCTGGTTCTCGATCATCAGCGCGGACATCCGCACCAGCGCCATCGTGTGCTGGTGATAGCTGCGCCGGTCGCCGCTGACATCGAGCACGCCGATCACCTTGCCCTGATGGTCGGTAATGGGGGCGGCGGAGCAGGTGAGGAAATGGTTGGCGGCGAGATAGTGCTGGTCGGCGTGCACCAGCGACGGCGCTTTTTCCGCGATGGCGGTGCCGATGGCGTTCGTTCCCATGCGGTCTTCCGACCAGCCGACCCCCGGCGCCAGCGCCACGCGGTTGGCTTTCTCGATGAAATCGGCGTCGCCCAGCGAATGCAGGATGATGCCCTGCGCATCGGTCAGCAGCACCATGTTGTGGGTATTGATGATCTGCTGGTACAGCGTTTCCATGGCCGGCACGGCGTGCGCATGGAGCAGCGTGTTCTGCTCCAGCAGCAGCGACATGTCGCTGCGCGCCAGCGGCGCGAAATCCGGCCGCACGCCCGGGCACAAGCCGTACCCGGCGGAACGCTGGCGCGATGTCTCGATGACCATCTGCGTGTCGGGTCCCTCAGCCGCCGTCAATCGTTCCGTTGGCGGCACCCCCATCGTGTCTCGATGCAACATCCCATGTCTCCTCATTGGCCCGTGACGGGCTCTCGTACTGGAATTGCTGTTCCATAATGTAACACCTGTACCAGGACGGACCAAACCAGCCTGGCTGGGGAGCCACAGTCGTGGCTCCCACTTGTGGCGCCCACTTGCATGGGAGCAGCCTATGCAAGTGTAGTGCCAGAGGAGGAGATGGCGCGCGGACTGCGGTCCGCGCCATGGGGTCAGCGGGCAGCCAGCAGCGTGCCGGACGCTTCGCCGAAGCCGATGCGGGGCAGGCCCGGACGCGCGGCGCGGCCACGCAGCACGACACGGTCGCCATCTTCGAGGAATACGCGCTGCTCGCCGTTCGGCAGCGACAGCGGCTGCTTGCCGCCCGCGCTCAGTTCCAGCAGCGAGCCGGCTTCCGCCGCTTCCGGGCCGGACTGGGTGCCCGATCCCAGCAGGTCGCCGGGGCGCAGCGCGCAGCCGGTGACAGTATGGTGGGCCACCAGTTGGGCCACGGTCCAGTAGGAGTGCCGGAAGTTCGAGGTCGCCAGGGAAGCCGGCGCCTGGCCTTCGCGGCGCATGGTCTCCGTTTGCAGCAGCACTTCCAGTTCGATGTCGAAGGCGCCGCTGCCGCGCAGTGCCGGATAGTCCAGGTAAGGCAGCGGCTGCGGATCGGCGGCGTCGCGCTGCCAGGCCGTCCTGTATGGCGCAAGGGCCTCGGTCGTCACGATCCAGGGCGAGATCGTGGTGGCGAAGTTCTTCGACAGGAACGGGCCCAGCGGCTGGTATTCCCACGCCTGCAGGTCGCGCGCCGACCAGTCGTTCAGCAGGCACAGGCCGAAGACGTGCGCCTCCGCGTCACCGACGGCGATCGGTTCGCCCGCGGCATTGCCGCCGCCGACGAAGATGCCCACTTCCAGTTCGAAATCCATGCGTTTCGCGGGGCCGAACACGGGTTCGGTCTCGGTGGCGCCGCAGGTCTGGCCGCGCGGACGGTGGAACGCCTGTCCGGACACGCCGATCGTGGACGAGCGGCCGTGGTAGCCGATCGGCACCCATTTGTAGTTGGGCAGCAGGGGATTGTCGGGCCGGAACAGCTTGCCGACCGCCGTGGCGTGGTGGATCGACGTATAAAAGTCCGTGTAGTCGCCGATGCTGGCCGGCACGGTGAACTCGGCATCGGCCTGCGCCACCATCAAGTCGGGGCGTGCCGGCGCATCGCTGCGCAGGAGCCTCGACAGGGAAAGACGCAAGGCCGACCAGGCCTGCGGGCCTGCGGCCATCAGTGCGTTCAGGCTGTCGCGGGAGCCCAGCGCCGCGGCCTCGCGGGCGGCTGGATCCGCGCCGGCCAGCGCATCGCCCAGCGCGGCCAGGTCGACGATCTGGTCGCCGATGGCGACGCCGCCGCGGAACGCTTCGCTGCTGCCGGCACGGCGGAACACGGCGAACGGCAGGTTCTGGATCGGGAAGTCCGAACCCGCTTCGTTGGCCGACTTGACCCAGCTGGACAGCGCTGCGTCATGGGTTTCGTTGAGTTGGTAGGTCATGCGCGTGGATCCTTGAAATGCTTGTTGAAACCTTGCCAGCACTGGTAGTAGTCCGGCTGCAGTTGGGGCGAGGCGAGGGCGGCGGCGGTGGGGCGGATCACGTCGCGCGTCTCGAACATGAAGGCCATCGTGGCGTCGACCTTGTGCGGCCGGGTCGTGTCGGCCACGCTGGCCTTCTCGAAGGTGGGCGCATCCGGGCCATGGCCGCTCATGCAGTTATGCAGGCTCGCGCCACCGGGGCGGAAGCCCTCCGACTTGGCGTCGTACTGGCCAGCGATGAGGCCCATGAACTCGCTGGCCACGTTGCGGTGGAACCAGGGCGGACGGAACGTGTCCTCCGCGGCCAGCCAGCGCGGCGGGAAGATCACGAAGTCCAGCGTGTCCACGCCCGGCGTGTCGCTCGGCGCCTGCAGCACCAGGAAGATCGACGGATCGGGATGGTCGTAGCTGATCGAGCCGATCGCATTGAAGTGGCGCAGGTCGTACTTGCAGGGCGCGTAGTTGCCGTGCCACGCGACCACGTCGAGCGGCGAATGGCCGATCGCTGCGCGCCACAGGTTGCCGGCGAACTTGGCCACCAGTTCGAAGTCGCCTTCGCGGTCTTCGAAGGCCGCCTGCGGCGTCAGGAAGTCGCGCGGGTTGGCCAGGCCGTTGGAGCCGATCACGCCCAGGTCGGGCAGTTGCAGCAGGGCGCCGAAGTTCTCGCAGATGTAGCCGCGCGCCTCGCCGTCCGGCAGCGTCACCTGGAAGCGCACGCCGCGCGGGATCACGGCGATCTCCTGCGGTTCCACGTCGACGATGCCCAGTTCGGTGGCGATGTGCAGCCGGCCCTGTTGCGGCACGATCAGCAGCTCGCCGTCCGCGTCGTAGAAGTAGCGCCCTTCCATCGGCTGGTTCGCGGCGTACAGGTGGATGGCCACGCCCGCATTGCCGGCCATCGTGACCCAGCCGTCGATGAAGTCGGTAGGGGTGTCCGGCATCGGCAGCGGGTCCCAGCGCAGCTGGTTCGGCGGCGCCTCCAGCGTGGCGAATGCGCTGACGATGCGGCCGTTGTCCAGCCGCGTGAACGGCTGGTGCATCGCGCCGGGGCGGATGCGGTACAGCCAGCTGCGCCGGTTGTGCGCGCGGGGCGCTGTAAAGGCCGTGCCGGACAGCTGCTCGGCGTACAGGCCGTAGGGCGCCCGCTGCGGCGAGTTCCGGTGGGCGGGCAGGGCGCCGGGCAATGCTTCGGTGGCGAATTCGTTGCCGAAGCCGGACAGGTAGCCCGGGTTCAGGTCGGTCTTGTTCACATTGTCTCCTGGGTGGAATGCGTGACAAGACTGTAGATCATTTGCCGCATGAATGCGGAAATGTCGAATATTCATGCTGAAAATAGACCCGCGAACTAGGCATGCGCTGCGCTACAGCGTCCCGCCAGCCACCACGACCTCGACATCCAGCCCGTCGAGCGTCTCCATCAGCACGGCGGGCAGCGCCCGGTCCGTGACCAGCACGTCGATCGCCTCGAACGCGCACAGGCGGTGCAGGAAGCCCTTGCCGAACTTGGCGGCATCCGCCACCACGATCACCTGGCTGGCCTGGCGCAGCATCGCCTGCTTCAAAGACGCTTCGTCGTCCGACGGGCAGGTCAGGCCCTGCGGGTCGATGGCGCAGGCGCCGAGGATCAGCTTGTCGAACCGGAACTGATCGAGGCCCAGCCGCGCCTGCGCCCCTTCCAGGCTGCGCTGCCAGGGATTGAAGCGCCCGCCCGTCAGGTGCAGCTCGACGCCGTCGCGCCCGCCCAGCACTTCGGCGATGTCGATCGAATTGGTGACCGCGTGCAGCGGCGACGCGGTCAGCGCACGGGCCACCTCCAGTACGGTGGTGGAGGTATCGAACAGCACCCGGTCGCCGTCCCGGAGCAGCGCCGCGGCGGCGGCGCCGATCGTCTGCTTCGCCGCGGATGCGCCGGCGCGTTCGGCATATTGGCGCACCTGCCGGCCCTGCGGCGGCAGCACGGCGCCGCCGCGCACGCGCAGCACGCGGCCGTCCGCATCGAGCCGCACCACGTCGCGGCGGGCGGTATCGCGCGTCACGCCGAACAGCCGGCAGATGTCCTCGATGCCGATGCGGTAGTGCTGGCCCAGGTAGTCGCAGATCGCGTCCAGCCGCTTCGGCTGGGGCAGCGCGCCTTCCCCGCTCATGCCGGCGCAGCCAGGTATTCGCGCAGTACCGCGGTCACCAGGTCGTGGTCTTCCTTCTGCGGCAGGCCGGAGACCGTGATCGTGCCGACGATGCCGGTGCCGCGCAGGATCAGCGGGAAGGCGCCGCCATGGGCGGCAAAATCGGCGGCGGCGGCGTTGCTGTCGGCCTCGAAGGTCTTGCCCTGGCTGCGGTAGCGCGAGCCCACGTGCCACGAGCTGCGGCCGTAGCGCTGCACCACGTTGTTCTTGCGGCGGATCCAGTCGGCATTGTCCGGCGAGGTGCCGTCCATGGCGTGCTGGAACAGCTGGTGCCCGTTGCGCGTGATGTCGACCGTGACGGCCTTGCCCAGTGCCCGGGCGCGCTCGACGAGGGCCAGGCCCAGCTTCAGTGCGTCGTTGTTCGAGAATGCGGCGAACTGCAATTGCTGTTCTTCCAGCGCGAGTGCCTGCAACAGGCTGGCGTAGTCTTCCTGCATGGGGTTCTCCTCAGGCGAAATCGACGGTGCGGCGTTCGTGGTGGCTGCGCAGGGCCAGTTCGATCACCCGGACCACGTCCACCGCCTCCCGGGCGGGCACGGCAACGGGCCCGTCTTCCGCGATCGCCCGATGGACGCCCTGGTAGAACGATTCGTAGGCGCCGGGGACGGTTTCGACAGCGCGGTGCGATCCGTCCGCCAGCGTGATGATGGCGTAGGCGGCGGGCGCGTCGTGGCCCCAGCCGGCGTCGCCGGGCCGCACGCCCGCCTTCAGCGCGTCTTCCTGCGGATCGATGCCGGATTTTACGAAGCTGCCCAGTGTGCCGTGCACCTGGTAGCGCGGGCCGGGTGCGCGCACCAGCGCTCCCGCGTGCAGGATCGACTTCGTGGCGCCATGGTCCAGCACCAGCTCGAACGCGTCCTCGACTTGCGCGCCGTCGCGCTGCAGCGACAGGTGCGCCGTGACCGCACGGGGCGTGCCGAACAGCTGCAGCGCCTGGTCGATCAGGTGGGAACCGAGATCCCACAGCACGCCCGCACCGGGCTGCGCCTGTTCCTTCCAGCGCACCTTCACCTGCGGCGCATAGCGGTCGAAATGGGCGCGGTACGTGTGGATGGCGCCCAGTTCACCGGATGCCACCGCGCTGCGCAGCGTCAGGAAGTCGCCGTCCCAGCGGCGGTTCTGGTAGACGCTCAGTTTCAGGCCTTTCTCCCGCGCCAGGGCCGCCAGTTCGTCGCCCTCGGCCGAGGACAGCACGAAGGGTTTGTCCACCACGACATGCTTGCCGGCCTGCAGTGCCGCCTTGGCCAGGCCGTAATGGCTGGCGTTCGGCGTGCACACCACCACGAGATCGATGGACGGATCGTCCAGCATGGCTTGCGGCGTGTCGTCGCGCTGCACGCCCGGATACGGGCGCAACGCTTCCTCGCCGGCGCTGCGGCTGGCGATGCGGGCCAGCCGCAGGCCCGGCACGGCGGCAATCATCGGCGCATGGAAGATCGCACCACCCAGGCCGAATCCGATCAGTCCTACTGCATATCGCTGCATGGTTTTCCCCTGATAAGTCAAATCGATTAAGCATTCTAAGCGATTTGCAGTATTTCTGGCTAAAGCTCTTCCCGCACGTGCGGGATCTGCCGTTCCTCGTAGATCTCGTAGATGATCGCCAGCATGTCCGCCAGCTCCTGGGAGCGGTCCATCGCCCGCGCGCTGAAGATGATGGGAGAAATTGCCTGCCGGTCGTCGAGCGGCTTGTAGACCACGTCGGTGCGGATCATGCCTTGCAGGCTGTCGGGCACGATCGCGATGCCCTGGCCGGCGCCGACCAGGCCGATGGCGATCTGCAGTTCGCGCACTTCGATCACCTGGCGCGGCACCAGCATCCGTTCGCGGAACGTGGCCAGCACCTGGTCGGCGAAACTGGGCCGGGGCGTTTTCGGGTAGACGATCAGCGGGTCGTCCATCAGTTCCGACATCTTCAGCGCTCCCGGCACGCGCGTCAGCCGGTGGCCGACGGGCAGCGCCACGATCAGCGGTTCCTCGCGCAGCACGATGCGGCGGATCGCCGCATCCTCTCCCTTCAGCCGGCCGAAGCCGACGTCGATCGTGCCATCCTTCAGCGCTTTCAGCTGCTCGACGGTGGTCAGCTCGTGGAAGCTGATGTCCACCGCCTGGTAACGGTCGCGGAAGCGCCGCACGATTTCCGGCAGCAGGCCGTAAAGGGTCGAGGCGACGAAGCCGATCGACAGCTTGCGTTCGATCTTGCCCACCCGGCGCGTCATCGCCTTCAGGTCCTGCGCCTTGTCGAGCAGTTCCTGGGCATGGGCGTGGAAGAACTGGCCGGCCTCGGTCAGCCGCAGCGGCCGCGAGCCTTTTTCGATCAGCACCACGCCCAGTTCCTCTTCCAGCTGCTGGATCTGCCGGCTCAGCGGCGGCTGCGCGATGTTGAGCCGCTCGGCGGCCCGGGTGAAATTCTTCTCGTCGGCGACGGCGACGAAATAGCGCAAGTGGCGCAGCTCCATGACTATACCTTCCAGGTATGAAAAGCATACCAAATCAGTGTTGGACGGGCGCTTCTACGGGGAATATTGTACCCATACCGCTCCAAACCATACTGACTGAATATGATCTCCCATATCGAAACCTACCTCGTGGACGTGCCGACGATCCGTCCGCACAAGCTCTCCGTGGCCACGATGAACACGCAGACGCTGGTACTGGTGCGCATCCGCTGCGCCGACGGCATCGAAGGCTGGGGCGAGGGCACCACGATCGGCGGCCTGGCCTACGGCGAGGAAAGCCCGGAAAGCATCAAGGCCAATATCGACACCCACATCGCGCCGCTGCTGGTCGGCATGGAAGCCGGCGCGGTCGCGAAAGCGATGGCGAAGGTGCGCAAGGCCATCCAGGGCAACCGCTTTGCCAAGTGCGCGATCGAGACCGCGCTGCTCGATGCGCAGGGCCGCCGCCTGGGCGTGCCGGTCAGCGAACTGCTGGGCGGCCGCGTGCGCGACAGGCTGCCGGTGGCGTGGACGCTGGCGTCCGGCGATACCGCGAAGGACATCGCCGAGGCCGAGAAGATGCTGGAACTGCGCCGCCACCGCATCTTCAAGCTGAAGATCGGCGCCCGCGGCGTGAACGACGACGTGGCCCACGTGCTGGCCATCAAGCGCGCGCTGGGCGACGCGGCCAGCGTGCGGGTCGACGTCAACCAGGCATGGAGCGAACTGCAGGCGGTACGCGGCATCGCCGCGCTGCAGGATGGCGGCGTCGACCTGGTCGAGCAGCCGGTGCGGGCCGAGAACCGCGAAGCGATGCGCCGCCTGGCGCGCCGTTTCGACGTGGCGATCATGGCCGACGAAGCGCTGCACGGCCCGGTCGACGCCTGGAACATCGCCCGCATCGAAGGCGCCGACGTGTTTGCCGTGAAGATCGCGCAGTCGGGCGGCCTGGTGCCGGCCCAGCAGGTCGCCGCGGTGGCGCAGCAGGCCGGGATCGGGCTGTATGGCGGCACGATGCTGGAAGGCGGTATCGGCACGGCGGCCACGGCGCAGCTGTGCGCCACGTTCGCCGACCTGTCCTGGGATACCGAACTGTTCGGCCCCTTGCTGCTGACCGAGGAAGTGCTGTGCGAGCCGCTGGTATACCGCGACTTCATGCTGGAAGTGCCGGCCGGGCCGGGCCTGGGCGTGTCCATCGATACCGACAAGCTGCACCGGCTGGCGCGCAAATAAGTCATCAATAAGGAGAGAGACCATGCTGTTCCATGTCCGAATGGATGTCCAGCTGCCGCCGGGCATGCCGGCCGACCAGGCCGCGCAACTGAAGGCCGACGAGAAGGCGCTGGCCCAGCGCCTGCAGGAAGAGGGCAAGTGGCGCCACCTGTGGCGCATCGCCGGGCAGTACGCCAACGTCAGCATCTTCGACGTCGGCGGCAACGAAGAGCTGCACGCGCTGCTGATGTCGCTGCCGCTGTTCCCGTACATGAAGATCGACGTCACGCCGCTGTGCCGGCACCCGTCCTCGATCCGCACCAACGATTTTTGACCGGAATACAAGGAGACAATCATGACCCATAATGACATCGACAAACTCGTCAACAGCTGGATCGTCGAATCGGCGATCCGCCCCGCCAATCCGCGCGTGCAGCAGATCGTGGTGCGCCTGGTGGGCGACCTGTGCAAGGCGATCGAGGACCTGGACATCACGCCGAACGAATTCTGGCAAGGTCTCGAATACTTCTCCGCGGCCGGCGCGAACAATGAACTCGGCTTGCTGACGCCGGGCCTGGGCCTGGAGCGCTTCATGGACATCCGCGCCGACGAAGCCGATGCGAAGGCCGGGCTGGAAGGCGGCACGCCGCGCACCATCGAAGGCCCGCTGTACGTGGCCGGTGCGCCGGTCTGCCAGGGCAGCGCGCGGCTCGACGACGGTACCGAGAGCGACCGCGCCGAAGTGCTGTTCATGCAGGGCACGGTGTACGGGGAGAACGGCCGGCCGGTCCCCGGCGCGCAGGTGGAGGTGTGGCACGCGAATTTGCTGGGCAACTACTCGCACTTCGACCAGACGCAGTCGCCGTTCAACCTGCGCCGCACGATCGTCGCGGACGACAAAGGGCGCTACCAGTTCCGCACCATCATGCCGAAGGGCTACGGCTGTCCTCCGGGCGGCAGCACGCAGACGCTGCTGGACCTGCTGGGACGCCATGGACAGCGCCCGGCGCACATCCACTTCTTCGTGTCCGCCGACGGCCACCGCAAGCTGACCACGCAGATCAACATCGACGGCGATGAATACCTGTGGGACGACTTCGCGTTCGCCAGCCGCGAGGGCCTGGTGCCGCCGGTGGTGCGCGTCGACGATCCGGCCGCCATCGCGGCGAAGGACCTGCAAAAGCCGTTCGCATCGATCGACTTCGATTTCCACCTGCATGCCGACAGCGCGGCCGCCCCGGCCGGCGACGTCGAACGCACCCGCGCCGCCGCCTGAGGAGTATCGCCATGAACCAGCGCACCACGATCCCGATCCATCCGGCCAGGCCATCCATGCCGTCCTCTGTTGACGGTCTGTTGATCGAAGACGAAGGGAAGGGCGACTACCGCGTCCACCGCAGCGCCTTCACCGACCCGGATCTGTTCGAACTGGAGATGAAGCACATCTTCGAAGGCAACTGGATCTACCTGGCCCACGAGAGCCAGATCCCGAACAACAACGACTACTACACCACGCACATCGGGCGGCAGCCGGTGTTTATCGCCCGCAACAAGCAGGGCGAACTGAATGCCTTCATCAACGCCTGCAGCCACCGCGGCGCGCAGCTGTGCCGCCACAAGCGCGGCAACAAGGCCACGTACACGTGCCCGTTCCACGGCTGGACGTTCAACAACAGCGGCAAGCTGCTGAAGGTGAAGGACCCGGAAGGCGCCGGCTATCCGGACTGCTTCAACAAGGAAGGCTCGCACGACCTGAAGAAGGTGCCGAAGTTCGCCAGCTACCGGGGCTTCCTGTTCGGCAGCATCAACCCGGACGTGGTGCCGCTGGAAGAGTTCCTCGGCGGCGCCGGCAAGATCATCGACATGATCGTCGACCAGTCGGCCGATGGCCTGGAAGTGCTGCGTGGCGCGTCCACCTATACGTTCGACGGCAACTGGAAGCTGCAGGCTGAAAACGGCGCGGACGGCTACCACGTGTCGGCCGTGCACTGGAACTACGCGGCCACGACGAACCGCCGCAAGGAACAGGAAGCGCAGCCGGGCCGCGAAGACAAGATCCGCGCGATGGATGCGGGCACCTGGGGCCGGCAGGGCGGCGGCTTCTACGCGTTCGAGTACGGCCACATGCTGCTGTGGACGCAGTGGTCGAACCCGCAGGACCGGCCGAACTATCCGCGCCGCGCCGAGTACGCCGAAAAGTTCGGCGAAGCGACGGCGAACTGGATGATCGAGCGCTCGCGCAACCTGTGCCTGTATCCGAACGTCTACCTGATGGACCAGTTCGGGTCGCAGATCCGCCTTCTGCGCCCGATCTCGGTGGACAAGACCGAAGTGACGATCTACTGCATCGCGCCGAAAGGCGAGTCCGACGAGGCCCGCGCCCGCCGCATCCGCCAGTACGAGGACTTCTTCAACGTCAGCGGCATGGCCACGCCGGACGACCTGGAAGAGTTCCGCGCCTGCCAGACCGGCTATGCCGGCGCGTCGATGGAGTGGAACGACATGTGCCGCGGCGCGACGCACTGGATCAAGGGACCGGACGAGGCGGCGAAGGAAATCGGCCTGGCGCCCGTGCTCTCCGGCGTGCGCACCGAAGACGAAGGTTTGTACACCGTGCAGCACCGCTACTGGCTCGACGTGATGCAGAAAGCCGTGAAGGAGGGTCAGCCATGAGCGACGTCACCATCGAACGGATCGCCGCCTTCCTGTACCGCGAAGCGCGCCTGCTGGACGACGAGCAGTGGGACGACTGGCTGGAGTGCTACCACCCCGACGCCCGCTTCTGGATGCCGTCCTGGGACGACGACGGCACGCTGGTGACGGACCCGCAGCGGGAAATCTCGCTGATCTACTACCCGACCCGCCAGGGGCTGGAGGACCGCGTGTTCCGCATCAAGACGGAGCGCTCGAGCGCGACGATTCCCGATACGCGTACCAGCCACAACATCGCCAACATCGAAGTGGTGCAACAAGAAGGGAGCACGGTCACGGTGCGCTTCAACTGGAACACGCTGAGCCACCGCTACAAGACGGACTTCGCGTACTTCGGCATGTCGCGCTACGTGATCGATTTCGGCGGCGACCGGCCGCGCATCCTCGACAAATACGTCGTGCTGAAGAACGACTACATCAACCAGGTCATCGACGTCTATCACATCTAGTCGATCGACAAGCCACAAGGAGACAGGTGATGAACACCCACCGCATCGCCCTGCAGTTCGAAGACGGGATCACCCGCTTCATCACCTGCAACGACAACGAAAAACTGGCCGATGCCGCATACCGGCAGAAGGTCAACATTCCGCTCGATTGCCGCGACGGCGCCTGCGGCACCTGCCGCGGCTTCTGCGAGTCGGGCAGCTACGACATGCCCGAGTCGAGCTACATCGAGGATGCCCTGGAGCCGGAGGACGCGGCGCAAGGCTACATCCTGGCCTGCCAGTGCAAGCCGACCTCCGACTGCGTGGTGCGTATTCCCGCCACATCGGCGTCGTGCAAGTCCGGGGCCAGCACGTTTGCCGGCAAGGTCGCCGCCGTCGAGCACCTGTCGGCATCGACGATCGCGTTCGCCATCGATCTCGACGCCGACGGGCCGGATTTCCTGCCGGGCCAGTATGTCAATGTCGGCATTCCCGGCACCGCGCTGACCCGCTCGTACTCGTTCAGCTCCCCGCCTGGTTCCACGCAGGCGCGTTTCGTGGTGCGCAACGTGCCGGGCGGCCGGATGAGCGGCTTCCTGTCGCAGGAAGCGGCCGCCGGCCAGCCGGTCGCGTTCACGGGACCGTATGGCAGCTTCTACCTGCGGCCGGTGGTACGCCCGGTGCTGCTGCTGGCAGGCGGCACCGGCATTGCGCCGTTCCTGTCGATGCTCGACGTGCTGGCCGTCAAAGGTTTCGCGCATCCGGTGCGGCTGGTCTACGCGGTGACCAACGACCACGACCTGGTGGGGCTGGAACAGCTGGACCGCATCGCCGCGGCGCATCCCCATTTCACGTATGTGACCACGGTGGCGACAGCGGACAGCCGGCACCCGCGCAAGGGGTACGCAACGGCGCACGTGGAGCCGGGCTGGATGAACGGCGGCGACGTCGATGTCTACCTGTGCGGCCCGGTGCCGATGGTGGACGCGGTGCGCGGCTGGTTTGCGGAGACGGGTGTGACGCCCGCCAGCTTCCACTACGAAAAATTCTCGTCGACGGGAGCCTGAGATGACGGATCGCATGACATATGAAACGGAAAGCCGGCGCGAACGTTTCCGCGGCAAGGTCGTCATCGTCACCGGCGCGGCGCAGGGAATCGGCCGCGGCGTGGCGCTTGCCGCCGCGCGGGAGGGCGCACAGCTGGTCCTGGCCGATCGCGCCGGCCTCGTTGCCGAGGTGGCCGCCGAATGCGCGGAACTGAAGGCCCAGGTAGCGGTCGTGCAGTCGGACCTTGAAACCTATGCCGGCGCGGTCGCCGTCGTCGACAGGGCGCTGGCCGAATTCGGCCGCGTCGACGTGTTGGTCAACAATGTCGGCGGCACCATCTGGGCCAAGCCTTACCAGGAATACGAGGAAGAGCAGATCGAAGCGGAGATCCGCCGCTCGCTGTTCCCCACGCTGTGGTGCTGCCGCGCCGTGCTGCCGTCGATGATCGAACGGCGCAGCGGCAGCATCGTCAATATCTCGTCGATCGCCACGCGCGGCATCTACCGGATTCCCTATTCGGCGGCGAAGGGCGGCATCAATGCGCTGACCGCCAGCCTGGCGCTGGAACATGCGCAGGACGGCATCCGCGTCAACGCCGTGGCCACCGGCGGCACCGAGGCGCCGCCGCGCGTGGTGCCGCGCAATCCGCAGCCGCTCAGCGCGCAGGAGCAGGCGTGGTACCAGGGCATCGTCGACCAGACCATCGCCAGCAGTCCGATGCACCGCTACGGCACCATCGGCGAGCAGGTCGGCGCCATCCTGTTCCTGGCCTCCGATGAAGCGTCCTATATCACCGGCAGCGTGCTGCCGGTCGGCGGCGGGGACCAGGGATGAATACCGTCATGAATCCCGTCATGAATACCGTCGAACTCAATGGCAGCGCATGCCGGTACCGGACCGACGGCGATCCGCGCAACCCGGCGGTGCTGATGTGTAATTCGCTCGGCACCGACCACACGATGTGGAACGCGCAGGTCGACACGCTGTCGCGCTGCTTCCACGTAGTGCGCTACGACACGCGCGGCCACGGCGAATCCGCCAGCCCGCCCGGCCCGTACAGCCTGGAGATGCTGGCCAACGACGCGCTGGCGCTGCTGGATCACCTGGAAATCTGCCGTGCCCACGTGGTCGGCCTGTCGATGGGCGGCCTGGTCGCGCAGTGCCTGGGCCTTTACGCGCCGCACCGGGTCAACCGGCTGGTGCTGGCCAACACGGCGGCCCGCATCGGCACGGCGGCCGGCTGGCGCAGCCGCGCCGAAGCGGTGCGCGAGGATGGCCTGGCCGGTATCGCCGCCACGTCGCCCGCACGCTGGTTCACGCCCGCATTCGCGGCGGAGTACCGGACCATCGTCGAACCGCTGCAGCATGCGCTGCGCAGGCAGTCGCCCGAAGGTTACGCGGCCTGCTGCGATGCGCTGGCCGGCGCCGACCTGGGCGACGACATCCGCGCGATCGCGGCACCGGTGCTGGTGATCGCCGGCGAAGCCGATCCGGTGACCACGGTCGCCGATGGCGTCGCGCTGTGCACGCGGATCCGCGACGCCAGGCTGGTTACCTTGCCGGCATCGCATCTGTCCAGCATTGAAGTCCCCGCGGCCTTCGCGCGGGAAGTGCAGTCCTTCCTTCACTCCTGAGGACATCATGAGCGATACGGTTCGGCCGAGCGACCCGGCCGGCATGGCGGCGCACGCGCTGCCGCTGCCGGCGATCGTGGCGGGATTCCTGGCGGTGCTGGTGTCGTTTGCCGGGCCGCTGGCGATCTTCTACCAGGCCGCGCAGGCGGCGCAGGTGGATGCCACCATGTTCGCCTCGTGGGTCTGGGGCATTTCGATCGGCGCCGGCGTCACCGGCATCTTCCTCAGCATCCGCTACCGGGTGCCCGTCATCACCGCCTGGTCGGCACCCGGCACCGCACTGCTGATCGCGCTGTTCCCGGCATTGTCCGTGGCGGAGGCGGTTGGCGCCTACATCACGGCGGCGGCGATCCTGCTGGTGCTCGGTCTGACCGGCAGCGTCGACCGCATCATGCGCCACATCCCGCAGGGCGTCGCCGCCGGCATGATGGCCGGGATCCTGCTGCCGTTCGGATTGAACGCATTTCGCGGCGTCGGCAGCCTGCCGGTGGTGGCGATCGGGATGATTGCGGCCTACCTGCTGTGCCGGCGCATGCTGCCCCGCTACACGGTGGTCGCCGTGCTGGCGGCCGGCGTCGCCCTGGCGCTGGCCTCGGGGACGACGGATTTCCGCGGCGTCGGCTTTGCGCTGGCCGTGCCGGAACTGATCGCGCCGGAATGGTCACTCGGCAGCACTTTCAGCCTTGCACTGCCGCTGGTGCTCGTCACGCTGACGGGGCAATACCTGCCCGGCATGGCACTGCTGAAGACTTCCGGCTACAGCCTGCCCGCCAGGCCGGTGATGGTCGCCAACAGCCTGGCGTCGCTGCTGGTTGCGTTCACGGGCGGCATCACGATCGCGATCGCCGCCATCACGGCGGCCATGTGCACCGGTCCGGATGCCCATGAGGATCCCCGCAAGCGCTACATCGCCGGTGTCGCCAACGGCGTGTTCTACCTGCTAGCCGGCTTGTGCGCCGGCTCGATCGTCACCTTGTTCGCGGCGCTGCCGAAGGAACTGGTGGCGACCATCGCCGGGCTCGCCCTGCTGGGACCGATCGCATCGAACGTGGGCACCATGATGGCCGCGCCCGACCGCGAGGCGGCATTGATCGCTTTCGTCGCCACCGCTTCCGGCATGACATTCCTCGGCCTGGGCGCGGCCTTCTGGGGCATCGCGATCGGCATCGCCGCGCATTTTCTCCTGACCCGCAAATAAGGAATACCGGCACCGGCCTTCATACACGATTCGACACAGCATCATCCAACAATCAAAGGAGACACGAATCATGCGGCAAATCGACCTGCAACAACTGGCGGACAAGGCCAGCTTCAACCGGTACCACGGCAGCATCCTGGCATGGTGCGCCATCATCATCATCTGCGACGGCTACGACCTCGCCGTGGCGGGCATCGCGCTGCCGTCGATCATGAAGGACATGGGCGTGACGGCGCAAAGCGCCGGCTTCATGGTCAGCTCGGCACTGTTCGGCATGATGTTCGGCGCCATCTTCCTGGGCACCATCGCCGACCGCATCGGCCGCCGCGCCGCCATCGCCACCTGCCTGGCGCTGTTCTCGCTGTTCACCGCGGCCGCGGGCCTGACCAGCGATCCCTATGTCTTCAGCGCGATGCGTTTCCTGGCCGGCCTCGGCATCGGCGGCGTGATGCCGAACGTGGTGGCGCAGATGACCGAATACTCGCCGAAGAAGATCCGCGCCACGCTCGTCACGCTGATGTTTTCCGGCTATGCGGTGGGCGGCATGCTGGCCGCGCTGCTGGGCAAGGGCATGCTCGAAGCGTGGGGCTGGCAATCGGTCTTCCTGGCCGCCGGCGTGCCGGTGGTGCTGATTCCGTTCGTGCTGAAGTCGCTGCCGGAATCGCTGGCCTTCCTGGTCCGCAAGGGCCGTATCGAAGAGGTGCAGCAGATCGCGCGCAGGCTGGAACCATCGTTCGTGCCGCAGCAGGGCGATTCCTATGCGCCGGCGTCCGGCGGCGCCGCGACCGGCACGCCGATCGGCCAGCTGTTCAAGGACGGCCGCGGCTTCTCCACGGCGATGTTCTGGGTCGCCTTCTTCATGTGCCTGTTCATGGTGTATGCCTTGAGCTCGTGGCTGGCCAAGCTGATGGCCGGCGCCGGCTACAGCCTCGGTTCGGCCTTGACGTTCGTGCTGGTGCTCAATTTCGGCGCCGTGATCGGCGCCGTCGGCGGCGGCTGGCTGGCGGACCGCTTCCACATCAAGTACGTGCTGGTGGCGATGTATGCTCTGGCGGCCGTGTCGATCACGCTGCTCGGCTATCCGGTATCGACGCCCGTGCTGTTCCTGCTGGTGGGGCTGGCGGGTGCGTCGACGATCGGCACGCAGATCGTCACCTATGCGTACGCCGGCCAGTTCTACCCGGCGGCGGTGCGCGCCACCGGCATCGGCTGGGCGTCGGGCGTGGGCCGCAGCGGCGCGATCCTGGCGCCGATCGTCATCGGCACGCTGGTCGGCATGGCGCTGCCGCTGCAGCAGAACTTCACCGCGATCGCCATCCCGGCCGTGATCGCGACGGTTGCCGTGTCGCTGATCCGGCACGACAGATCCGCGGCCGCGCACGAGCTGCTGGAGCAGGGCGGCAGCGGCGCCTTGCCAGGCAAGGCGGTCTAACGCCGCGCCGCCGGCTGCTCGGCCCCCGCATGCGATGCCGGCGCTTCGCGCTGGCGCGGCGCCTTGCGCGCTGCCGTCTCCGCGGTCGGCATCAGCTGGTATCCGCTGAACGCTTTCATTTCATCCATCAGGAAGTGCGAGACGATCTTCTCGACGCCGTAACCGCCGTCGAGCAGGATCAGCATTAGGCGCTTCCATTGCTGCATGTCGCCGACCACGGCGCGTAACATGTAGTCGTACATGCCGCTGACGCGGCAGGACTCGACGATTTCGGGCATCGCGGCGATGCGGTCGTCGAACGCGCCGAAGTCGTTGAGCGCATGGCGTTCGAACGACACCTGCGCCATGACGATCAGCACGTTGTGCATCTTGTCGACGGCGATCTGCGCTCGGTAGCCCGTAATGAATCCGCGTTCCTCCAGGTCGCGCACGCGGCGAAGGCAGGCGCTCGGCGACAGCGCCACACGGTCGGCCAGCGCCTGGTTGGTGATGCGTGCGTCCTGCTGCAGCAGATCCATGATCTTGCGATCGATACGGTCGATGTCTTTTTGTGTCATATGCAGTGGGCTCCAGGTTATCGGCGCCACTCCCGATCATGACGAATGGCAGCCTGTTATTAGTCAAGCAAGATCCATACCGGTAAGCACGCAGCGATATCAGTCGCTGCCGTGTCATCGAACCGCGCCGGTCGAACGATTCTATCGCCGCCGGACAGCGCGGGAACCGCAAATGTGCGCGTGTTCGCGGCCGGATTCCCCGGCATATCTCCGCGACGGACCTGCAGTTGTGCCGCCGCTGCTGGTTAATCCATATAAATCAGCTACTTGGCGCTAGCTGCGCACCATTCGGGTGCTTTCCGTTACCACGGAACAAGGCAAGAGCGTTTCTGTGCACCACGGTGCAGGAAATGCCGATTTCATGCGTTGCCTGTCAAGAATCTGCGGTTGTTGGGGTGCCCAGGCGGGGAAATCTTGTGATGTTGGAGAAAAAGGCTTTGTAATTCAAAGGCTTGGGGCCGATCGAGGGTGCCCGGCAGCCAATGGACTGACGGCGCGATTGGCTCTACAGTCGAGCGGTGCAGTGGTCCGGTCGAACCCGGAACCGGACCAGCCGCTGCAAGCGCCATCCACATCACGCCGCACATCGCCACGGAGATTTGCCCAGTATGAAACCAGCATCCCCAGCCCTTCTGCACCGCAGTGCCATGTCGCTGGCGCTGCTTGGCCTGTTTGCCGGCCCGGCGCAGGCGCAGGCAGACATCGCCCCCCACGATGCCGCCGGCACCGCCAACGCCACCGGAGCGGCGTCGGGCGAGTCTTCCTCGGAGTCTTCCACGACCACGCAGGCCGTGGTCGTGGTCGGCAAGCGTGGACAAACCGTAGCCAATACCGTCGGTGCCGCCAGCGCCCTGAGCGGCGAAGCGCTGAGCAAGGCCGGGGCCGAATCCTTTGCCGACTACCTGGGCAAGCTGCCTGGCGTCGTCTTCAATGCGGGCCCGGCCGGCAACTCGACCGCCGTCATCCGCGGCGTCGGTACCACCGCCGGCCTCGACCAGGGGCAGGGGACGACCGGCTACTACATCAACGAGATTCCCCTCAGCGAAGTGGGCTATACGGTCTCGATTCCCGATATCGATACGTTCGACGTACGCCGCGTCGAAGTGCTGCGCGGGCCGCAGGGTTCGCTGTATGGCGCATCGTCGCTCGGCGGTGCCGTCAACTATGTCGCCAACGACGCCGATCCGGGAGGCTTCGATGCCGCGCTGGAAACATCGCTCAGCAAGACCGTGAATGCGGGCAGCCTGGGCTATACCGCCAAGGCGATGCTGAATGTTCCGCTTGTCGCCGGCAAGCTGGCCGCCCGTGTGGTAGCGGTCAAGCGCGACATGCCCGGCTACCTGGACAACGTCGGCATCGGCAGGAAAGGCAGCAACGACAACCGGGTTTCGGACGGCCGCGTGTCGCTGGTCTGGACGCCGGACGGGAAGACCCGGCTGTCGTGGCTCAGCCTGTGGCAAAGCTCGTTCGCGGACGACAGTGGCTATCGCATGACGCGCTATGGCGAGCTGGAACGGTCGACTGCGCTGCCGGCCAGCTTCGACCTGGACTTCGCACTGCACAGTGCGCGCCTGGAGCGCGATGTCGGCGTCGCCCGGCTCACGGCGATCGCTTCCTGGAACAAGAAGGAGCAGGAACTGCACTTCGACTACACGCCTTATTACGGCGGATTCATGGGCACCACCGATCCCCAGCTGTTCCGCCAACTGGGCACCAGCAAGAACACCAACTACGAATTGCGGCTCGCGTCGCCGGATGGCGGGCGCTTCGAATGGCTGGTGGGCCTGTCGTACCAGAAGACCGACAAGCGCTTCGACGAAGACCTTTCGGCGCAGGGCGCCTACGATGTGCTGCTGCCGCAGGTGGGCGCCAGCCAGCTGCGCGGCGACCACTATTACTGGGGCGACGGCGGCACGTACGGTACCGACAAGGGAGTGTTCGGCGAAGTCTCGGTCAATTTCGCGGACGGCTGGAAGCTGACGGCTGGCGGCCGCCGCTATGACACGGCACTGCGCACCGACGGCCACCGCGATGGCGTGCTGTATCCGGGCGGGGTTTCGCTGCCGAACGGCTACCAGGCCGAGAACGGGTTCTCGCCGAAGATTTCGCTGAGCTACAAGGCCAGCCCGCAAACCCTGTACTACGCGCTCGCCTCGGAAGGCTTCCGCTTCGGCGGTGCCAACATCCTGCTGCCCATGGCCGGCTTCGACACGCCCACGGGCTGGGGCAGCGACTCGCTGCGCAATTACGAGATCGGCGTGAAATCGTCGCTGTTCGAGCGTCGTCTGGCGTTCGATGTCGCCCTCTTCAATATCGACTGGAGCGACCTGCAGGTGCGCCTGTTCCGCCCGGACGATCTCAGTTATGGCACCAACGCGGGCAGGGCCCGGCTGCGTGGCCTGGAATTTTCCGGCAGCTGGCGCGCCACCGACCAGCTGGACCTGGGCCTCAACTACACCTTCCTCGATGCGAAGCTGACGGAGGACCTGCTGGAAGCCGCCGTGCCGCTGCGCAAAGGCCAGCAGTTGCCCGGCTCCTCGAAGCACCAGCTGTCGAGCACCGCGACGTGGAAGTTCGACGGCCGGTACAGCCCAACAGCCACGCTCAGCGGCCGTTACCTGTCCGGCGCGCCGGCCAACCTGCAGCAGTCCGGGCAGCGCATCAACGGCTTCAGCCAATTCGATGCCCGCTATGCCATGTGGTTCGACAACCTCGAACTGAGCCTGTTCGTCAACAACATCGCCGACAAGCGCGGTGTCACGTTCAGTTACGGCAGCGAAGCCGCCTTCGGCGCGCAGGAATTCGTCATCCGCCCGCGTACGGCAGGGGTGCGCCTGCACTGGCAGCTGTGAACGCGATGCCCACGCCTTCTCCCGGCCTGCGCCACAGCCTCGGCTGGGGCGGGCTGCTGGTCCTCGGCATCGCCAACATCCTGGGCGCCGGCGTGTATGTGATGACCGGCACGGCGGCAGCCCGCTTTGCCGGGCCGGCGGTCACCGTGTCGTTCGCCATCGCCGGCGCGGCCTGCCTGCTGGTGGCGTTCTGCTACGCCGAGCTGGCGTCGTGCATGCCCGAATCCGGCTCCGCTTATACCTACTGCCGCCGTGCGCTGGGCGGCGGGCCGGCCTGGGCGCTGGGCTGGCTGCTGTTCCTGGAATACAGCGTGGCCGCCTCGCTGCTGGCAGTGGGTTTTGCCGGCTATCTCGGCAGCCTGCTGGGCGATTTCGGCATCGGTTTCCCCGCCTCGCTGTCCATGCCGCTGATCCACTCGCAGGTCGTCGAGGGCAGGCATGTGCTGTCGCTCGGCGCGGGGTGCAACGTCGTGGCGGCGCTCGCGGTGCTGTGCGCCGGCGGCATTGCCGCACTGGGCATGTCGCGCTATGCGCTCGTCAGTACGCTGCTGGTGGTGCTGAAAGTCGCCGTGCTGGTGGGCTTCATCGTGGTCGGCGGAAGCGCCGTCGATCCCGCCAACTGGCAGCCGTTCGTTCCGCCGAACGAGGGCGGCTTCACCTACGGCTGGGAGGGTGTCGCACGCGGTGCATCGCTGCTGTTCTTTGCCTTCCTCGGCTTCGAGACGGTGTCCACCGCCGCGGCCGAGACCCGCATGCCGCAACGCGATGTACCGGTCGGCATCCTCGGCGCACTGGCGGTCTGCACGACGCTCTATGTACTGAGCGGCTTTGTGCTGACCGGCCTGGTGCCGTTCCGGGAACTGGGCGTGCCCGATCCGATCGCAATTGCGGTGGACCGCATCGGTTATCCGGGCATTGCGCTGGTGATCAAGATCGGCGCACTGGCGGGCCTGGCGTCGGTACTGCTTGCTAACGCATTCGGCCACTCGCGCATCTGCTATGCGATGTCGCGCGACGGCTATCTGCCGGCACTGTTCTGCCGCGTGCACGAAACGCGCAACAGCCTCTGGCATGGCAATCTGCTGCTGGCCGGGATCGCGGCGGTGAGCGCCGCGCTGCTGCCGGTCTCTGTCATGGCCGACCTGATCTCGTTCGGCGTCGCCTTCATGTTCGCCATGGTCGCGGTCAGCCTGATCCACATGCGCAATACCCGGCCGGACCTGGAACGCAGGTTCCGCGTACCGTTCGGCGGGGTGCGCATCCGCGGCTTCTGGATCGGCTATGTCCCCGTGGCGGCGATCGTCACCAGCTTTGTCATGACCTTGCCGGTGGCGCTCGACATCCTCGACCAGGCCCGCCGTGGCGACTGGCTGGCCGTCGGCCTGCTCGGCGTCTATGCATTGCTGGGTACGTCGATCTATCTTTTCTTCGGCAAGCCGCGTGCGCGCCGCCTCTCCATCCTGAACCATGAGGAAGCCGTCTCCTATGCTCGAACTCACTGACGCGTTTGCCCTCGGGCTGCTGGACGCGCATGACCAGGCAGCCCTGGTGCGCAATGGCGAACTCGATGCCGCAACGCTGGCCGAGGCGGCGCTGATGCGCATCGCCGCCCTCGATCCGGCGTTGCGCGCCGCCAGCCATGTCGCATCGGAACTGGCCACCGCGCGCGCCGCGCGGTTGCCGGGCGGTGGCGCTATGCGCGGCGTGCCATGGATGCCGAAGGATTCGCTCGACTATCCGGGCATGCCCAGCCGCGCATGCTCGCGCAGCCGCACCGGCATGCTGGCGGCGGCCGGGCATCCGTTCGTCGACCGGCTCGATGCGGCCGGCCTGGTCGCAGTGGGCAAGACCTCGATGCCCGAGTTCGGCCTGCTCGGTTCGACGGAACCGCTGGCCGGCCCCGTCACCAGGAATCCTTGGTCGGCACGGCACTCGCCAGGCGGTTCCAGCGGTGGTGCCGGCGCCGCGGTCGCCGCGGGCCTGGTGCCGCTGGCGCACGGCAGTGATGGCGCCGGTTCGATCCGGTTGCCCGCCTCGTGCTGCGGCGTCGTCGGCCTGAAGCCCGGGCGCGATGCCACGGTTCGCGTGCGCTCGCGGCACAACGTGGAGGACCTGCTGGTAGGGGACAGCCTGATGTCGCGTTCCGTGCGCGACACCGCATGGGCATTTGCCGCCACACACCTGCAGCCTCGGCGGCCGATGGTCACGGGGCCGTCCGCGCGGCGCCTGCGCATTGCCGTGATCGAGAACGGCTTGCAGGGCGGCGCGCCGCATGCGGACGTGGCCGATGTCGTCCGCCGCACCGCGGACCTGTGCGCCACGCTGGGCCACCGCGTGGAAGCGGCGGCCTGGCCGCTCGACGGCGCCGCTTTCCTGCAATCGTTCCAGGATTTATGGACCCATTTGGGCGCCGACTGCGTGGACACGGTGCGCGCGGGCAGCGGCGTGCGCCGCCTCGAGGACGCACTGGAACCGTGGACGCTGGCCCTGGGCAGCCGTGCCGAGATGCTGTCCCCCGCCGCGCTGGAGGCGGCGTACCGCCAGTTGGCCGGGTTGCCGGCGCGGCTGGCGGATTTCTTTACGCGGCACGACGTGCTGCTCTCGCCCGTCGCAAGCACGCCTCCGCCGCTGCTGGGAACCTTCGCGCCCACCGTGCCGGCCGCCACGCTGATGGAAACCATGTTCGACTGGATCGCCTACACGCCGCTGCAGAACCTGGCGGGTACGCCGGCGATATCGCTGCCGCTGTTTGCCGCCAGCGATAGCGATGCCCCGGGCGGCGGGCTGCCGGTGGGAAGCATGTTCTCCGCCGACCGCGGCCAGGAAGACATGCTGCTCGCGCTGGCCTACGAACTCGAAAACGCGCAGCCCTGGCATGCGCGGTGGCCGGCCGTTTCGGTGGCAACCCGATCCCGACAAGCCTGATTCCGACAAGCTGATTCCGACAAGCTGATTCCGACCAATGACGACCGTTCCGATGACCGACAAATTTTCTCCCCGCATTTCGCGCGACATCGCCGACCTGGTACACAGCCATCCGCTGGCGTGGATCGTTTCCGGCCCCGCCGACGCCTTGCAGGCATCCGTCCTGCCCATCCAGCTCGAATGCGATGCCGACGGCCAGCCATTGCGCCTGCTCGGCCACTTCGGCCGTGGCAACCCGCAGTGGCGGCAGCTGGCGCAGTCGCCCCGTGCCACGGTGCTGCTGCTTGGCCCGCATGGCTATATCTCGCCATCGTGGTTTGCCGACCGCACGCAGGCACCGACATGGAACTACGCGCTGGCACGGTTCGACGTCGACGTGACGATCCGCGACACGCCCGAGGATGCCGATGCGCTGCTGCGCGGCCTGGTCGCGCAGATGGAGGCGGGGCGGCCCGCGGCCTGGCACATCGGTGACATGGGTGCGCGCTATGCCGGCCTGGCGCGCGGCGTGGTGGGCTTCGAAGCCCGCATCCTGGCGGCCGGCGGCCGCTTCAAGCTGGGACAGGACGAGCGCGACGATGTCTTTGCCGACATCCTGCACGGTTTGCAGGTGAGTGCGCCGGCGGGCGAATCGCGCACGCTGGCCGACTGGATGCGCCGCTTCGCCGACCGCCCCGCCGGTGCCGTAGCGCCGCGCGCGTTGCCCGCGCCATCGCCGCTGGATCCGGACATCATGCGCTTCATCGACGATGTGCGCGAGCGGGCACGCACGCTGACCGCCGGCCGCGCACTGGACTGGCCGGAGCGCCGCATCGTCGCGCTGCAGTCGCGCCTGCCGTGGCAGCAGGGCGGGCCGTCGATGGCCAGCACCGTGGAACGCCTGGTTGACACCGTGGCGGGGCCGGTACGGCTGCGCTTCTACGACCCCGGCCCGGTGTCTCATCCGGGTAAGGAAAGGCCGGCGCTGGTCTACCTGCATGGCGGCGGCTGGGCGCTGTTCGGGCTCGATACCCATGACCGGGTGATGCGGGAATATGCGGCGCGCAGCGGCATGGTGGTGGTGGGCGTGGATTACGCGCTGGCGCCGGAAGCGCGCTATCCGATCGCCTTGAACCAGGTGGTGGGCGTGCTGCACTGGCTGCGCCGGCACGGCGGCGAATACGGCATCGATGTCGACCGGCTCGCGCTGGGCGGCGATTCAGCCGGCGGCAGCCTGTCGATGGGCGCGGTGCTGAAACTGCGCGACGACGGCGACGGCGATGCGGTCAAGGCGGTGCTCAGCAACTACGGCGGCTTCTCTCCCGACTGCTCGCCGGTGGCGCGGCAGCGCTACGGCACGCCGGACGACATGCTGACGGCGGACGAGATGGACGAGTTCTGGAACACCTACGTGGGCACCGTGGCGGACCGGCGCGATCCTTACCTGGCCACCGTGCTGGCACCGTTGCGCGGCCTGCCGCCCGTGTTCCTGGTGGTGGCCGAATGCGATGTGCTGACCGAGCAGAACATGCTGATGGCCGGCTGCCTGCTGGAGGCGGAGGTGCCTGTCAAGGTCAAGGTGTATCCTGGCGCGCCGCACAGCTTCATCGAAGCGATGGGCGTATCGAAGGTGGCCAGCGATGCCATCGACGATGGCGCCGCATGGCTGTGCCGGACGCTGTCGTATTCCCCGCTATCGAACCAGAGGATGCCGCATGACTGACCGACGCAGGTTTCTCGTTTCCGCCGCCGCGACGGCGGCCGCCACGCTGCTTCCGGGCCTGCCTGCCAGGGCGGCGAAAGCGCCCCGGTGGCCCATGCCGCCGCAGCACGCGCGCAAGCCAGCCGCGGTCGGCGCGCTGGGCTATCGCCGCATCGACGACTACGCGTGGTTCCAGCCGCGCGACTGGCACGCCGTGCTGCGCGCCCCCGACACGCTCGACGCGCCCGTCAAGGCCGTGGTACAGCGGGAGAACGACTACACTGCCGCCATGCTCGCGCCTACCGAGGCACTGCAGAAGCAGCTGAGCGGACGCATGGCGGCGCTCGAAGGCATCGCGGGGGCGCCCATCGAGGTGCGCAATGGCGACTGGCTGTACTACCGCCGCAGCCGCCAGGGCAGCGACCATCCGGTCCATGCGCGCAGGAGCGTGGCGGGCGGCGCCGAACAGGTGCTGCTCGATGTCGGCACCGAAGCGCACGGCAAGACGTTCTACAGCTTGAGCTGGGGCGGCCCGCAGTTCAGCCGCGACGGCCGGCTGGTGGGCTGGGCGGCCGACCAGACCGGCTCCGGCATCTTCTCCGTGCTGGTGCGCGAGATCGCCACCGGAAAAATGGTGGTCGACGATATCGGCGATGCGCACGGCGGCTTTGCGTTCTCGCCCGATGGCCGGTACCTGTACTGGGTCGGGCGTTCCGACAAGGGACGGCCATCGACGGTCCATCGCCGCGACCTGCAGGCGGGCGGTGCAGGCACGGAGCGCGGCGACATGCTGATCTACGAAGAGAAGGACCCGGCGTTCTTCATGGGCCTGCACACCACGGCGGCCGGCGGCTATGTCGTGATCCGCATCTTCAATGGCGACATGGCCGAAGCGCGGCTGGTGCCGATGAGCGACCCGACCGCCGCGCCGCTGCTGGTCGAGCCGCGTACACCTGGCCTCCATTACGACGTCGACGAATGGAATGGCAAGCTGCTGGTGCTGACGGATGCCGACGGCGCGGCCGATTACAAGCTGATGACGGCAAGCGCCGCCGCACCGGGCCGCGCAGGCTGGCAGCCGCTCGTCGATCATCAGCCTGGCCGCTTCATCGCGGCCATCCATCCGTTCGCCGGCCACCTGGTACGGGAAGAGTGGCGCGACGCGCTGCCGCGGCTGGTGGTCATGGCGGCCGACGGCACGGAACGCGAGATCGGCTTCGACGAGGCGGCCTACGCGATCAGCGTGCCGGCAGGGCAGGGGTGGCATTCGCCCACGCTGGCATTCACCTACCAGTCACCCCGCACGCCGGCCGCACCGTGCGCCTTGACGCTGGCCACCGCGCAGTATGCCCGGGCGGGCAAGCCGGTGGCATCGAAGGCTTTCGACCGGCAGCGTTATGAAGTACGCCGCCTGAACGCCAGGGCCGACGATGGCGCGCTGGTGCCGATCACGGTGCTGATGCGCAAGGGCCAGAAGCTCGACGGCAGCGCGCCCCTGTTCCAGTATGGCTACGGTTCCTATGGCGCCACCGTGGATGCCGATTTTTCGCCGGCGGCGATCGCCCTGGTGGAGCAGGGCTGGATTTACGCGATCGCCCACGTGCGCGGCGGCGCCGAGCGTGGCACCGACTGGTGGCGCTCGGTGCTCAAGCGCGGCAAGCGCAAGACCTTTACCGACTTTATCGCCTGCGCGGAATTCCTGATCGCGCAGGGCTACACGCGCAGGCAGCGCATCGTCGCACATGGCTATTCGGCGGGCGGCCTGTTGATGGGGGCCGTCTACACGATGCGGCCCGACCTGTGGGCGGGCGTGATTGCACAGGTACCGTTCCTGGACGTGCTGAGCACGATGGAGCATTTCGACATCCATCCGCTGGGCACCACGTCGTTCCCGTTCTGGGGCGACCCGCGCATCCCGGAAGACCATGCCTACATGGCCAGCTATTCGCCGTACGATAACCTGCGCCCCGCGGCGTATCCGGCGCTGCTGGCGCAGGGCAGCGTGGCGGACGACCGCGTGGCGTTCTGGGAACCGCTGAAATTCGCCGCGAAGGCGCGGGGACTGACCACGGCGGGCAATCCCATCCTGTCGAAGACCCTGCTGTACGCGGGCCACATGGGCGATCCGGGCACCAACGCCGCGCGTGCCCAGCATGCGACGTACCTTGCCTTTGCCATCTGGGCCGCGGAGCGGCGCTGGGGCGAGGTGCCGCAAAGGCCGACGCCGGCGGGCTGAGCCGCGTGGCCTGTTGCCTGCCGGTGGGAAAGGAGGCACCGCAGCAACGTGCAAGGCAATAGGCACTGTGTACCGCATGGTAGACTGCCCCCAAAAGACAGGGGCCTGCCATGCACAGAATCCACCCATTCAATACGCTCAAGGCGCGGATGACAGTCATCGTCTGCGCGCTGGTCTTCCTGTCCGGGATCCTGCTGGCCATCTACGCGGTGAACATCGTCGAGCGCGACATGGCCAAGCTGGTCGGCGATCGCGAATATGCCCTGTTGTCCAGCGCGGCGGCGCAGATGGAGCAGGACCTGCAATCGAAGCGCGCGGTGCTGCGCGTGACGGCCGAAGGCATGCGAGCCGCGCAGGTCTTCCGCCCGGCGGCGGTGCGAAGGCACCTGGAGCAGGTGCCTTCGCTGGACCAGCAGTTCTTCAATACCGTGGCCATCGATGCCAAAGGCGTACTGATGACCAGCCTGTCCGGCGACGCGGCCGCGGGCCAGGCCACCGCCCAGTCCACCCTGGCCGCGCGCGAGTACTTCCAGCAAACGGTGGAGAGGCGCAGGGGGCTGCTGTCGCGGCCGCTGCGCAGTGCGCTGTCGGGAAAGCCCATCGTGCTGCTGACCGAGCCCGTGTTCAACCCGGCCGGTACCCTGCAATTCGTGCTGGCCTCCTCGATCGACCTGTCGGAGGCGGAATTCTTCCGTCACCTGGACCGCCTCAAGCCGGGCCGGAACGGCTACATGTTCGTGATCACGACGGAGGGCGTCATCCTGCACCATCCGGACGCCGGCCGCCTGCTGCGCAATGTCGCCGACGAACAGGGCGGCATCGTGCCGTCGACGCGGCAGGCGCTGGCCGGGATGAATGGCTGGGTGCTGGCCAGGAACAAGGCCGGCGTCAACTCGCTGATCGGCTACCGGCGGCTGGCGACCGCCGACTGGATCGTCGGCATCGTCTACCCGACCGCGGAGGCCTTCGCGCCGCTGGTGGCGATGCGCCAGCGCGCGATCGAGCGCACGGGCATTGCCGCGGCCGTCGCCGGCCTGCTGGGGCTGTTCGCCACCATGCTGTTGCTGCGCCCGCTGGAGACGCTGCGCCGCCAGGTGGCCAGTATCCGCCGCGGCGATGCCGGCATCGACATCATCGACCTGACCCGCCGGGACGAGATCGGCGCGCTGAGCCGGGCCATCCACGCGCTGACCGAGGAGCGGGCGAAGGCGGAGGCCGAATCGGCGCGGCTGGCCAGCACCGACTCGCTGACCGGCGTGTGCAACCGGCGCGCGATGGAATCCGAGCTGGACAAGGCCGTGCTGCGCCAGGGCCGCACCCACGGCGGCCTCGGCGTGGCGTTCCTCGACATCGACCATTTCAAGCAGATCAACGACAGCCATGGGCACGGCACCGGCGATGCGGTACTGGTCGAATTCGCCAGGCGGCTCAAGCTGGCCGTGCGGGGTACCGACATCGTGGCGCGCTACGCGGGCGACGAATTCGTCGTCGTCTTCGAAGGGTTGTTCTCGGCCGACGAATTGCCGGCCCTGGGAGCAAAGATCGTCGAGGCCATGCGCGTGCCGTTCGACGTCATCGCCGGCGGCCTGAATGTCACCACCAGTGTCGGCCTGGCCTTCAGCGGCGCCGACAGCACCCGGGAAAGCCTGCTGAAGTGCGCGGACGAAGCCCTGTACGCGGCCAAGGCCGCGGGCAGGGACGGCTACTTCGTCGACGGGATCGTGGCCCGCACCTGCGGCGCCGGGCACTAGCGCAAGGCCTTATTCCTGCGCCTGCTTGCGCGTCTTGCGCGAACGCGTGCCCGCTGCGAGGTGCTCGCGGACACCGCCGCTCCGGCTGTCGAGCGCGGCCTTGAAGTGGTCGGCAAGGAAGTCGATGAATACCCGCGCCCGCAACGGCAGGTTGCGGCGCTCGGGGTAATACACAAACAAGTCCGCCGGCGGCAGCTTGAAGTCCGGCAGGACGATCCGCAGGCGGCCGCTGTCGAGATACCTGGCCAGGTCCCATTCCGACCGGATCAGGATGCCGTGACCGTCCAGTGCCCAGCCGAGCACGATGTCGCCGTCGTTGCTCGACAACATGCCATGCACCTTCACCACTTCGCTGTGGTCGCGGTGCAGGAAGCGCCAGATGCCGTAGGCGTCGTCGTTCTGGCGGTGGATGATGCAGCGGTGCGCGGCCAGGTCGGCCAGTTCCCGGGGCGTGCCATGGCTTTCCAGGTAGGCGGGCGAGGCGCACAGGAAACGCCGGTTCGACATGATGCGGCGGGCGCTGAGCCGTTTGTCGGGCAGGTCGCCGAAGCGCACGGCGAGGTCGAAGCCGCTTTCCACCAGGTCCACCGGCCGGTCGGTCACCTCGACCAGTACCTCCACTTCGGGATAGCGTTTCGCGAACTCCGACACCAGCGGCGCGATCGCCGAGCGGCCGAAGTTCAGCGTCGCGTTCACCCGCAGCAGGCCGCGCGGCATTGCCCGCCCCTGCGAGACCAGATCCTCCATCTCCTTCACGTCCGCCAGGATCCGGGTGGCGTGCTGCAGGTAGGTTTCGCCCTCGCTCGTCAGGCTCAGGCTGCGCGTGGTGCGGTTCAGCAGCCGCACGCCCAGGCGGCTTTCCAGCGTGGCAAGCCGCTTGGTGGCAGCCGGCGGCGTCAGGTCGACGGCCCTGGCCGCGGCCGACAGGCTGCCCAGCCGGGCGATCAGGACGAACAGCTGCATGTCCGAGGTGGGGTCATTCTTCACTTGTATTCACTTTTGAAATCAATCCGGGGAAATTATAGACGCTTGTTTCGCGATTAATCTATGGGTTCCCAATACCAGTCGCAGCCCGGTTCCAGGGCAAGGCGGCGCTTCCAGGAGACTCGCATGAGAATCGTAGAAATCCGTGAACAAACCCTGCCCATCAGCTCGCCGATCCGCAACGCCTACATCGACTTCAGCAAGATGACGCTGAGCCTGGTCGCCGTGATCACCGACGTGATCCGCGACGGCAAGCCGGTCATCGGCTATGGCTTCAATTCCAATGGCCGCTACGGCCAGGGCAAGCTGATGCGCGAACGCTTCATCCCGCGCATCATGGAAGCGGACCCCGCTTCGCTGGTCGACGACGCCGGCACCAACCTCGATCCGCACAGGATCTGGAACTGCATGTTCACCAACGAGAAGCCGGGCGGCCATGGCGAGCGTTCGGTGGCCATCGGCACCATCGACATGGCCGTGTGGGATGCGGTGGCCAAGATCGAAGGCAAGCCGCTGTTCCAGCTGCTGGCGGACCGCTACGGCAACGGCCAGCCGGACCGCAAGATCTTCGTCTACGCCGCGGGCGGCTATTACTACCCGGGCCAGGACCACCAGAAGCTGAAGGACGAGATGCGCAGCTACATTGACCGCGGCTACACGGTGGTCAAGAAGAAAATCGGCGGCGCCTCGCTGGACGAAGACCTGCGCCGCATCGACTCGATCCTTTCCGTGCTGGGCGATGGCCAGAAGCTGGCGGTGGATGCCAACGGCCGCTTCGACCTGGACACGGCGATCCAGTACGCCAAGGCGCTGTCGCAGTACGACCTGTTCTGGTACGAGGAACCGGGCGACCCGCTGGACTTCGAGCTGCAGGCCACGCTGCGCAACTACTACAAGAACCCGATGGCCACCGGCGAAGACCTGTTCTCGATGCAGGATGCGCGCAACCTGATCCGTTACGGCGGCATGCGCGCCGACCGCGACTGGCTGCAGTTCGACTGCGCGCTGTCGTACGGCCTGGTCGAATACCTGCGCACGCTCGACATGCTGCGCGAGCACGGCTGGTCGCCGAGCCGCTGCATCCCGCACGGCGGGCACCAGATGTCGCTGAACATCGCGGCCGGCCTGGGCCTGGGCGGCAACGAGTCCTACCCCGACCTGTTCCAGCCGTTCGGCGGCTTCCCCGACGGGGTGGCGGTCGACAACGGCTACATCACCATGCCGGACCTGCCCGGTATCGGCTTCGAAGGCAAGGCGGACCTGTTCGCGGAAATGCAGAAGCTGTCGGCCTAGTGCTTCCTTAGCCGCCCCGCGTGACGGGGGACCGGTAACGCCTCCGCAGAAGAGGCGCGGTCCGCCAACGATTCGACCCAGAGGACGTGGACCATCGCAGCTGCCGCCGTGCGCAGCTGCGACGGTCGCGCTCGTCCATCAGAAGTCCGGAACGCAGTACGAAACATTCGCAACAGGAGGCAGCCATGCGAACCAACGTCATCGGAAAATCCCTTTCCAAACTCTATGTCCAGGTCCTGATCGCCATTGTCGTCGGCATCGCGCTGGGCCATTTCATGCCCGACCTGGGCGCCCAGCTGAAACCCCTCGGCGACCTGTTCATCAAGCTCATCAAGATGCTGCTGGCGCCGATCATCTTCGCTTCCATCGTGGTCGGCATCGCCCGCATGAACAACGTCCACGAAGCGGGCCGCGTCGGCATCAAGGCCGTGCTGTATTTCGAGATCGCGTCGACCCTGGCGCTGGCCATCGGGCTCGTCGTCGTCAATGTGTTCCAGCCGGGCGCCGGGATGAACATCGACCCCGCGCACATCGACGGTTCGTCGGTGGAAACCTACGCAAAGCGGGCGGAACAGCAGGGCGGCGCCTTCGATTTCATCCTGAATATGGTGCCGAACAGCGTGGTGGGCGCATTCGCCGCCGGCGAAATGCTGCCGATCATCTTCTTTTCGCTGCTGTTCGCCATCGCGCTGGCCCGCGCCGGCAAGACGGTCGAACCGTTCGTCGACATGCTCGACCAGTTCCTGCAGGGGATGTTCGGCGTCGTGCGCATTGCCATGTACGTCGCGCCGCTGGGCGCCTTCGGCGGCATGGCGTTCACCGTCGGCAAATACGGCATCGGCACGCTGGCCTCGTTCGGGCAGCTGATCCTGTGCCTGTACCTGACATCGGCCGTGTTCATCGTGCTGGGACTGGGCATCGTCATGCGCGCCTGCGGCCTGTCGCTGTTCAAGTTCCTGCGCTACATCAAGGACGAGCTGCTGGTCACGCTCGGCACCGCATCGACGGAAGCGGTGCTGCCGCAGATGCTCGTCAAGCTGGAAAAGCTGGGCATTCCGAAGCCGGTGGTCGGCCTGGTGCTGCCGACCGGCTATGCCTTCAATGCCGACGGCACGGCGATCTACCTGACGATGGCGTCGATCTTCATCGCCCAGGCCATGAACATCGACCTGACGCTGTGGGACCAGCTGGTGCTGCTGGGCGTGCTGCTGTTCACGTCGAAGGGCTCGGCCGGCGTGGCCGGCGCCGGCTTCGTGGCGCTGGCGGCCACGCTGGCCTCGATGCACAAGATTCCCGTCGAAGGACTGGTGCTGCTGCTGGGCGTCGACCGGTTCCTGAACGAAGCGCGGGCGGTGACGAACCTGGTGGGCAACGGCGTTGCCACGGTGGTGGTGGCGCGCTGGGAAAAGGCCATCGACATGGCGCAGGCCAGGGCCGTGCTCGAACGCGGCGCCGCGTTCGGCGACGACCAGCCCGCCCCTGTGCTGGAGCCCGTCGTACCCGTCGCACGGATGCAGAAGTAATCACCGCCCATTACCCCGAATCGAACAAGGCTCGACATGACTTCCGAAACCTCCGCGCTGCGCCAGGCAGCGCTCGACTATCACGAATTTCCCCGGCCGGGCAAGCTGGAGACGCTGCCGACCAAGCAGCTGATCAACCAGCGCGACCTGTCGCTGGCCTATTCGCCCGGGGTGGCATTTCCCTGTGAAGAGATCGTCGCCAACCCGCTGAACGCCGCGCGCTACACGGCGCGCAGCAACCTGGTGGGCGTCGTCACCAACGGCACCGCGGTGCTGGGGCTCGGCAATATCGGCCCGCTGGCGTCCAAGCCCGTCATGGAAGGCAAGGCGGTGCTGTTCAAGAAGTTCGCGGGCATCGACGTCTTCGACATCGAACTGGACGAATCGGACCCGCACAAGCTGGCCGACATCATCGCGGCGCTCGAGCCCACGTTCGGCGGCATCAACCTGGAAGACATCAAGGCGCCGGACTGCTTCGTTGTCGAGCGGGAGTGCCGGGCGCGGATGAAGATTCCCGTGTTCCACGACGACCAGCACGGCACGGCGATCGTTGTCGCCGCGGCCATCATCAACGGCCTGCAAGTGGTCGGCAAGCGGATCGACGCCGTGAAGCTGGTGGCCTCGGGGGCCGGCGCGGCGGCGCTTGCCTGCCTCGACCTGCTGGTCGACCTGGGCATGAACCTGCATAACATCTTCGTTACCGACCTGGCCGGCGTGGTCTACAAGGGCCGCGCGGAACTGATGGATCCGGACAAGGAACGCTACGCACGCGACACGGGCGCCCGCACGCTGGCCGACGTGATCGGCGACGCCGACGTGTTCCTCGGGCTCTCGGCGGGCAATGTACTGAAGCCGGAACTGGTCATGACGATGGCGCCGCGGCCGCTGATCATGGCGCTGGCCAATCCGACGCCGGAAATCCAGCCCGAGCTGGCCCTGCAGGCCAGGCCGGATGCCATCCTGGCGACCGGCCGCGCCGACTATCCGAACCAGGTCAACAACGTGCTGTGCTTTCCGTATATCTTCCGCGGCGCGCTGGACGTGGGGGCCAGCACCATCACCCGCGAGATGGAAATCGCGGCCGTCAATGCGATCTCCGAACTCGCCCGGCAGGAGCAGAACGACGTGGTGGCCGCGGCCTACGGCACCGCCGACCTGGCGTTCGGCCCCGATTACCTGATCCCGAAGCCTTTCGACCCGCGCCTGATCGTGCGGATCGCGCCTGCGGTCGCGAAGGCGGCCATGGCCTGCGGCGTGGCGGCGCGGCCCATCGACGACATGGCCGGGTACGAGCAGCACCTGCAGCAGTTCGTCTACCACAGCGGCAGCCTGATGAAGCCGGTTTTCCATGCGGCGCGCGCCATCGCGGCGGAAAGGAAGCGCATCGTCTTTGCCGAAGGCGAGGAAGAGCGCGTGCTGCGCGCCGTGCAGATCGCGGTGGACGAGGGCATTGCGCGCTCGGTGCTGGTCGGCCGGCCGGACGTCATCGCCCGGCGCATCGAAAAACTTGGCCTGCGCCTGGCGAAGGACCGGGATTTTACGGTTGTCGACACGGACCATGACCCGCGTTACCGCGAGTACTGGATGGCCTACCATGGGCTGATGGGCCGCAAGGGTGTCACCGTCCAGATGGCCAAGCTGGAGATGCGCCGGCGCACCACGCTGATCGGCGCCATGATGGTCCGTAACGGCGAGGCGGACGGCATGATCTGCGGGACCATCAGCACGCCCCACCGCCACCTGCATTTCATCGACCAGGTCATCGGCAGGAAGGCCGGTTGCAGCGTGTACGGTGCCCTGACCGCGCTGGTGCTGCCGGGACGGCAGATCTTCATCGCCGATACGCACATCAATGCCGACCCGACGCCTGCCGAACTGGCTGAGATCGCGCTGATGGCCGCCGGGGAAGTACGCCGCTTCGGCGTGGAGCCGAAGATCGCCTTGCTGTCGCATTCGAACTTCGGTTCCAGCAATGCTCCCTCTGCACAAAAAATGCGGGATGCGCTGGCGATCCTGCGGGAGCGGGCGCCCGGGCTGGAAGTGGATGGCGAGATGCACGGCGACGTGGCGCTCGATGCCGGCCTGCGCAGCAGGACGCTGCCGGAATCGACGCTGGAAGGCGATGCCAACCTGCTGATCCTGCCCGATATCGATTCCGCCAACATCTCCTACAACCTGCTGAAGGTGGCGGCCGGTAACAATATCGCCATCGGTCCGATCCTGCTCGGCGCGGCGCAACCGGTGCATGTGCTGACGCCGTCGGCAACCGTGCGCAGGATCGTCAACATGACGGCCCTGCTGGTGGCCGGTATCGGCGCTGGCCGGGATGCCGACCTGGGTTGAGACGGGGCCGGAGCCAGGCAATCGTGTTCATGGCGAAACGACTGCGTACCAAAAAGAAAGTCGTGGCCAAACCTGTCGTGCAGTCCTACACTGCAAGGCAGGCCCTTCTCTTCACACGGCGTCATGACCGGATCCGGCATCCATAGTCGCGTTCACTCCAGCCCCGGGGACGAGAGTCCTCCTGGCGGAGAGAATGCGGACGACGCCGAATCGGCCCTGACCTATCGCATGGCGGCGGAGAGTGCCGGCATCGGTACCTGGACCATCGATCCCGTGGCCCGGACGATCGTTCTTTGCCGCACCATGTCGGCGATGCTCGGCCTGCCTCCAGCCGTCCATCTGCAGCCAACCGGCGAATGGGAGCAGGGCATCCACCCGGACGACCTGGCGGCGGTCAGGAAAGCCCTCGGCGGTTCGATCGCCTCGAAGCAGTCGTTCAGTCTCGAGCACCGCATGCGCCGGCGCGACGATCGCGTCATCTGGCTGCTGACGCGTGGCAGGGTGGTCGACGCCGGCAATGGCACGCGCCAACGCCTGGTCGGGGCCTGCGTGGATGTCACCGACCGGAAAAAGGCCGAGGAGGCCGCCAGGTCCGTCGAGGAACGCTATCACCTGCTTGCTGAAAGCAGTCCGGACGGGATACTCGTCAAGGAAGGCAGCCGGATCCGCTACGCCAACGCGGCGGCGGCGCCCATTTTCGGCGCCGCCCATGCCGGCGATCTCATCGGGCGGTCTGCGGCCGACTTCTTCGATGCCGTCACCGTCGAGATCTTCGAGCGCACCGTCAGCACCGCCGTGGACTGCGGCGGGGCGCCCGTCACGCTGGCCGCGCGCCGCCTCGATGGCGCCATGGCCTTCGTCGAAGTCAGCACCAACAAGGTCAGCTGGGAAGGCAAGGCAGCCGCGCAGGTACTGATCCGGGATGTCACCGAACGCAGGCAGATCCAGAGTGAAATGTCGCTGATGCACGAACGGTTGAAGTTTGCCGTCGAAGGCACTGGCGACGGTATCTGGGACTGGGACCTCGTCACTGACACGTTTACCTTTTCCGGCAAGCTCAAGCAGATTTTCGGCTGGGAACCGGACGAACCGATCGACGGCAAGGTCGACTGGAGCCGCTTCATTCATCCGGAAGACCTGCCGCGCGCCACGGCATTGCTGGGCGCGTGCGTGAAAGGCGAAACGCCGATCTACGAATGCGAGTATCGGCAAGCCACCAAGCAGGGCCAGTGGCGCTGGGTATTGTCGCGCGGCGTGATCGTTGCCTGGAGCGAGCGCGGCAAGCCTGTCGCCATCGTGGGCACCACGTCGGACATCACGGCGCGCAAGGAAGCCGAAGAGCAGGCCTGGCGCCACGCCAACCTGGACATCCTCACCGGCCTGCCGAATCGCCGCCTGCTGCGCGACAGGCTGGAAGCGGCTATCCACGAGACACACCGCCTGCACCAGACGCTGGCACTGCTGTTCGTCGACCTCGATGGCTTCAAGCAGGTCAACGACCTGCTCGGGCATGACGCCGGCGACCTGTTGCTGTGCGAGGTGGCGCGCCGCCTGAAGGAATGCGTGCGCGAGTCCGACATTGTCGCGCGCCTCGGTGGCGATGAATTCACGATCGTCCTGACCGGCCTGGACGAGGCGTACCACATCGAATTCGTCAGCGAAAAGATTTTGCTCGCGCTGGCCCTTCCATTCACGCTCGGCAACGAAAAAGGCTATGTCACCGGGAGTCTCGGCATTGCGGTGAGCCCCTTCGATGCCACGTCGGCCGACGAATTGATGCGCAAGGCCGACCAGGCGATGTATGCGGCCAAGCAGGCGGGCAAGAATCAGTTCAGCTATTTCACCCGCGAGATGGACGAACGCGCGCATGCGCGCCTGCAACTGTCCTACGAACTCAGGCATGCCGTGGAACGAAACCAGCTGTCGCTGTGCTACCAGCCCATCATCGACCTGCGCACCGGGGTGATGGCCGAGGCGGAAGCTCTCGTGCGCTGGAAGCATCCGTCACTCGGCAATATCGCGCCATCGCTGTTCGTACCGATCGCCGAGGAATGCGGCTTGATCAACGCGATCGGCAACTGGGTCTTCCAGCAGGCGGTTGGATGCTCCAGGCGCTGCAGCCAGCATGCGAAAAAGCTGATCCCGATCGGTATCAACAAATCCCCACTGCAGTTCATCCGCCAGGATGAGGAGTCGGACTGGCTCCAGTACCTGGAGCGCATGGGTATCTCCGCGAACAGCATCATCGTCGAGATCACCGAGGGCTTGCTGCTGCATCCCTCGTCGAACGTGAACAAGATGCTGATGCAGTACGCGCAATCGGGCATGCGCCTGGCAATCGACGACTTCGGCACCGGGTACTCGTCGATGTCGTACCTGCACAAGTTCCATATCGATTACCTGAAGATCGACCAGTCGTTCGTGCACGACATTGAAACGAATGCCAGCCATCGCACGATTGCGGAAACGATCGTGATCATGGCGCACCGGCTTGGTCTGGAGGTGATCGCGGAAGGCATCGAAACCCGGTGCCAGATGGAAATCCTGGCACAGGCTGGATGTGATTTCGGCCAGGGCTATTACTTCTCGAAACCGGTTCCGGAGCGGGAACTGCTGGACATGCTGCCGCGACAGTTCATTCATTGACCAGTGGCGGCGCCTGGCCCGGAAGGAGCCGGGGCACGGAACGTGCGGGGCTGTGCGGTTGCAGTAGGCCAGGCATGGCCACCGGGCCGCGGGCGTGCGTACTTTGCCATCGGCAGGCGCACGCCCGCCTCAACAGGATTCGAACCCGGCATGGGCAACTTCGCGACCGCCGTCATTTAACGTCGATAGCGCCATGGTAGCGTGTTACACTTGATGCAGGGAAAGCCCAGTTATCGCTTTTCCTACCATCCCGGCCGAGCCAACGCCGCTTGCAATGTCGCCTTGCGACGCTTTCGGACACACGGCCATGCTTACTTCCTCTCCCCGTATTCTTATCGTCGACGACATCCACGATGCCGCCGACCTGCTCTCCGACGTCCTCGTTGCCAGGGGTTTCAACGCCCGGCCGGCATACGACGGCGTCCAGGCCCTTGCGGCAGTAGAGAACTTCCAGCCTGACATCGTGTTTCTCGACCTTGGCATGCCCGTCATGGATGGCTACGCCACTGCCTGCGCGTTGCGCGCCAGGCCAGGTCCGCAGCCAATGCTCGTCGCGCTGACGGCGTGGGGCGATGCCGCCACCGCCGCGCGCGTGGCCGCTTCGGGGTTCGACCGGCATCTCGTCAAGCCGAGCAGCCTGGACGAGATCATGTCCATCGTCCTCGAGCGGTCGCGCGCGCGCAAGGCCGACGCGCCGGCCGATGCGGCTTCCGCGATGCAATCGGGCGCTGCTTTTGCGGCGCAGGCTCTATGATGTCGCCCTGCAAGACCTGGTTCACGCAGGGCGGTGCGACGACGCGCCGCCATGGAGCCAGGCCGCTGCGGATGATGTCATGATCTAACAACGAGACCGGTGGTTTGCGGAGGCTTGCCGGTCCTTTCGGGAGCACCAGATGAAAACCTTTAGCACTCCGCCTGCGAGCGCCGCAGATGCCGATATCGACGGATATGTTCCGGACGACTTCCCCGTACACGATGAACTGCTCGACCTGATCGACGACGACGAGCTGCCGGAAGGCGTGCTCGACTACAGCGTGCTCGACAAGCAATTCCACAGCGCATATCTCGACCGCTACCGCACCTGCCGGGACCTCGCCGTGCGGCTGAGCGAACAAATCCGGCAAAGCGGCCAGGCGCCCGCAACGTCCCTGCTGCGCAGCCACATCCTGGAGCGATACCGCATCTCGCTGGCCAGCTCGGGGTGGACCGCGCCGGAAGAGGCGTACTGGGTCACGCACCGCGTCGCGCTCCTGCTGGGGTGGGACAATCCCGCGATGCTGGTGCGCAAGCTGGCGCACTGAAACCATCGACGGACCGCCCGGGCCGCGAAGCCTGCCGTCCGTGGCGAAACCCGGGGATGTGTTACTTTCGGTTCCCCGCCGAGGAGGTATGCCCATCATCGTGTTCATCGCCCGCGCCCTGCTGGCAACGTTTCTGCTGCTGCCGCTGCTGCCACCGTCCGCCGTGGCGGGGGCGCCGTTGCGCGTGGCACTGGACCAGAACTATCCGCCGTTCGTCTTTCGCAACGCCGACGGACAGCTGGAGGGCTATTCGATCGATATCTGGCGCCTGTGGGAGCAGCGGACCGGCGTCAAGGTCGAGCTGCACGCGGTCGACTGGCCGCGCGTGCAGCCGCTGCTGGAAAATGGCCAGGTCGACGTGGCCGATACCATCTTCCATACCGCAGCGCGGGCACGGCGCTACGATTATTCGGCACCGTACGCGTCGGTCGCCACGTCGATCTATGCCGATACCTCGATTGCCGGCCTGCGCGACAGTACCAGCCTGAGCGGCTTCCAGGTGGCGGTACAGGCGGGCGATGCCTGCGTGGATCGCCTGCGCGCCATCAGCGGCGTCAGCGTGCGCGTCTTCCCCACGTACGCCAGCCTGCTCGACGCGCTGTCCGGGCGCGGCGTCAGGCTGTTCTGCAAGGACGATTACGCGGCCAACTACGACCTGTACCGGCTGGACCTGAACGATACCTATGCCAAGGCGTTCGAGCTGGGCCGCGACGAACTGCACCGCGCGGTGCGCAAGGGCGACACCGCCACGTTCGCGCTGGTCGAGCGCGGCATGGCCCAGATCACGCCCGCCGAAACCGCCGCGCTGCGCGACAAGTGGATGGCGCGCCCGCTGGGCTTCGCCCGCTATGCCCGGCCGCTGGTGGAGGGAATGACCGTGCTGGGCGGCGTGGTGCTGCTGCTGGCGGCATGGCTGCTGTCGATGCGCAGGGCGGTGCGCATGCGTACCAGGGAACTCGAAACCGAGAAGGCCCAGCTGCGCACCCTGGTGGAAAGCAGCACGGACGTGATCTGGCTGAAGGATGCGGCGGGCCTGTACCAGGCCTGCAACCAGCGCCTGCTGGCGCTGCTGGGACTGCCGCGCGAACAGGTCATCGGCAAGGACGACGTCACGCTGTTCGGGGAAGCGGCGGCCGAGCGGTATCGCCGCGACGACGTTGCCACGCTGCTGGCCGGGCGGGCACTGCTGTCCGAGGACGAGGTGGCGATACCGGGCGAGGCCGGCGACCGGGTGTTCGAGACGATCAAGACACCGGTCCTCAAGCCGGACGGCACGGTATTGGGCGTGCTGGGCGTGGCGCGCGACATGACCGAGCGGCGCCAGCGCGAACGCACGATCCGCGAGCAGGAGCGCCTGCTCCAGGAAATGAGCGCGCTGGCCAGCATCGGTGCCTGGGAACTGGCGCCGGCCACCGGCGTGTTCCAGTGGACCGGCGAGGTGGCACGGATCTACGGCACCGCGCCCGGCCAGCCGCTCACGCTCGAGCACTGCCTGGCCTGCCGCGGCGAGGAAGAACGGCTGCAGGCCGGGCGCGCGCTCGATGCTGCCGCCACCCACGGCACGCCGTTCGACCTGGAGCTGGACATCGATACCGGCGCCGGCCGCAAATGGGTGCGCATCCTGTGCAGCCCCGTACTCGAGGATGGCCGGGTGGCGATACTGCGCGGTACCGTGCAGGACGTTACCCACCGGCGCAACCTGGAAGAGTCGATGCGCATGGCGAACCTGATCTACCAGACCAGCCTCGAAGCGATCGTCGTCACCGATGAGGCCAACCGGATCGTCGACGCCAATCCGGCCTTCCTGGCGCAGGCCGGGCGTGACCTTGCCGAGGCGACGCTGGCCGAAGTGACAGGCACCCGCCCGCGGCTGTTCGAGTCGAGCACGCACGACAACGGCTTCTATGCCCGCATGGAACAGCAACTGAAGGACAGCGGGCACTGGCAGGGCGAAGTCCACGACCGCGACGGCGCGGGCGCCTCCACGGCCAAGTTCGTCGATATCCGCGTGATCCGGCGGCCGGACGGGCGCATCTATCGCCATGTCATCCAGTTCCACGATATCAGCGCGCAGAAACAGAAGGACGAACTGCTGTGGCGGCAGACCAACTTCGATACGCTGACTGGCCTGCCGAACCGCCGCCTGTTCCTCGACCGCCTGGAGCAGGACATCAGGAAGGCGCATGGCGCCGGCGCGGGGCTCGGCGTGCTGCTGCTCGACCTGGACCGCTTCAAGGACATCAACGACAGCTTCGGCCATGCCAGGGGCGACGCCGCGCTCGTCGAGCTCACCCGGCGCGTGGCCGGCTGCGTTCCGGAAGACGCCACGATGGGGCGGCTGGGCGGCGACTCGTTTGCCCTGGTGACCGGCGAATTCGACCGGCGCCCGCACCTGGAGGCGATTGCGCAGGCCGCGATCGAGGCCGTCGCGGCGCCGCTTCGCCTCGGCCCCGCCGACATGGCCTACGTGACCGCCAGCGTCGGCATCAGCGTCTATCCGGACGACGGCACGGATGCCGCCGAACTGGTCAAAAATGCCGAGCACGCGATGCGCCTGTCCAAGCAGGCCGGGCGTGGCCGGTTCCAGTACTTCACGCCATCGCTGCAGCGGCAGGCCCATGCCAAGCTGATGCTGACGAACGAACTGCGCGAGGCATTGGCGCGCCAGCAGCTGCACGTGTATTACCAGCCGATCGTCGAGGTCGCGACGGGCGGCATCCACAAGGCCGAGACGCTGCTGCGCTGGCGCCATCCGGAGCGGGGCATGATCAGCCCGGCGCAGTTCATCCCGCTGGCGGAAGAATCCGGCCTGATCGCCGAGATCGGCGACTGGGTACTGGGCGAGGCCATCGCCAGCATCCGGCGCTGGCAGCGCATGTACGGCCGCGTGATCGAACTGAGCGTAAATATCTCGCCGACGCAGTTCGACCAGCGCGGGCCGCTGTCGTGGCTCGACCGGCTGGTGGCGGCGGACCTGCCGCATCACAGCCTCACCGTGGAGATCACCGAGGGCGTGCTGGTCAACGATACGGCGCAGGTGGCGCGCTGCCTCGGCAGGCTGCATGCGGCCGGGGCAAGGGTGTCGATCGACGACTTCGGCACAGGCTTTTCCGCGCTGTCGTACCTGAAGCAGTTCGACGTCGACTACCTGAAGATCGACAAGTCGTTCATCGACAACCTGGCCAGCGACAGCAGCGACAGGGCGCTGACCGAGGCGATCGTCGACCTCGCGCACCGGCTCGGCATCGAAGCGATCGCCGAGGGGGTCGAGAACGGCGCCCAGCGCGATGCGCTGGCCGCCATCGGGTGCGACTACATCCAGGGGTATTTCTACTCGCAGGCGGTGCCCCGCGAGGCGTTCGAGGGGCTGCTGGAGGGGCAGGCGGCCTAGCTTTCCTGGCTCGCCCCCTGGCCCGCCGGCTTCATCGTGCGCAGCGTGATGAGGGTGATGTCGGAAGGCCGGCCCAGGCGGATCGGGAAGCCCGGCCATAGCCCCGCGCCGTTGCTCACGTAGAGCGTGGTTGCGCCGACCGCATAGCGGCCGGACACGAAGCCCTGGTTGAAGCGGGCAATGATCCAGTCGAGGCCGCGGGCATGCCCGCCATGCGTGTGCCCGGACAGCTGCAGGTCGACGCCCAGCGGCTGGTTGCGCAGCACGTTCCCCGGCCGGTGATCCAGCAGCACGACCGGCAGGCCGGCCGGCTTGCCGGCGAGGGCCTTGGCCGTGTCGGGAACCGGCTGGCCGTGCCGTTCGGCCATCATGTCGGGCACGCCGGCCAGCACGAGGCCCTGCCGGATGACCACGTGCCGGTTCTCCAGCATGTCGATGCCCAGCTCGTCGAACCGGCGCATCCACGCCGCATACTCGGCATAGTATTCGTGGTTGCCCGCCACGGCGAACACGCCGTCCTTTGCCGACAGCTGCGCCAGCGGCGCCACATCGGCACTGCGGGCCGCCGTCGTGCCGTCGACCAGGTCGCCCGAGATGACGATCAGGTCCGGCGCCACCGCGTTGGTGGCCGCGACCACCGCCTTCGCCCACGGCTCCTGCAGTAGCCGGCTCAGGTGCAGGTCGGTCAGATGCGCAACCTGGTAGCCGTCGAGTTCCGCCGGCAATCCCGCCAGCGCGACCTCCATGCGCTTGATGGCCGGCACCTTGATCGCCTGCGCCACGCCGATGCCCGCCAGTACCAGACTCACGGCGAGGAAGACGTGCGGCGCGGTCCTGTTGCGCAGGATGGCTTGCCCGGTGGCGCGCGAAGGCAGCCAGGCGGCCAGGCCGGCCAGGTCCCTGAGCAGCAGCAGGACAGCCGTCAGTACCAGCGTACCATGGGCCACGCTCACGCCGATCAGCGCGGCGCGGGGAATTTCCGGCGACGCAATGGTGGTGCCGAACAGGCGGCTGACGAGCCAGTGGTGTTCGAGCAGCGCCATCAGCAGGACCGCCAGAGCGATCCTGCCGGCGACGCCGAGTTGCAGTCTCCATACATAACGCCAGGCCAGGTACGAGCCGAGGACAAGAGCGACGATTGGCAGCACGGGTATTTCCTTGATGTCGTTCGATGGCCTGGCGTACCGCGTGGTACGCCAGGCCGGTGGGAGTGAGCGCGGAACCGGCCGATCCTCCAGGATCCGGCCGGCCGCCACGGCGGTCGGTGTGCGGCCAGGATTGCGAAGGCCTGGCGGCGCGGGCGACAGCGTAGCATGATTGAAGCAGGCTCGCTCAGCAGCGGGGTGCCTGGCGAAGTGCACCCAATGCCCTATGCGGGCAGCGAAACGCAGGCGCGCACGGGCGACGGGTGGAGAGCGGGCAGGTCGAGGACTGGTTTCGGCCGCGTTGCGCGGTCAGCGCCCTACAGCAAGAATACCTGGCGTGGTATGTGAAGAAATTCCTGATAACGACATGATCTTGGGGCTTGTCACGCCTCGGCCGCATTTACCTGTGATGCAGCCTCCCGGCGAAGAGAACACTCAGGCCTGCCAGCAGCAGCAGGACAGTCGATGGCTCGGGCACTGGCGGCGGGTCCGGCACCAGGCCGAGCGGGTCCAGCAGCAGCACGCCGCACTCCGTAAGCATCGCCTTGCAACCGTGGGCAACGATCTGGCCCGCGTTGTTGATGTCAAACGCGCTATCGATGCTCCATCCCGACGCCGGGTCGATCAACTGGTTCAGCTGCGCAACGCGGCCATCGGTCCAGATCCAGCCTGGTCCCGATCCGGTTCCCACTACCTGGCCGAGGTCATTCAATCCGAAGGCAGTCGTGGAGTAAGCGAACCCGGGAGTAAGGTCGATCGCTTCGCCATCTCTCCACATGACTGCATGCCCATATGCGTCGCCTGAAAAATTCGACCCTCCAACCACTGTGCCGGCAGAATCGATATCGTGGACACTGTTCACTGTCCCGCCAAGGCCGGGCAGATAGGTGAACTGCCCGTCATGATAGGTAAACGCAGTGAAGACACCGGTCCTGTTCCCACGCTGCGAACCGGCAATCGAGCCGCTATCGTTAATGGCGTGGAAGCCTATGCCGTCCCACGAATTCTCCGCGCCGACCGTCGTCAAGGTGCCGTTGTTGTAGATGAATGCTTTTTCCGGGCCCGCGACCGTGCCGAATTCGCCGACAGCGGTCCCGCTGTTGTTGACGTAGTGGGCCAGGCTATAGCTGGGAAATGCTGCGCCGATATTGACGTAGGTGCCGTTGGCATTCGCGATATAGGCCCCCGCGCTCAGGGATGATGGGTCGATCTGGTATTCGACTTGCCCGACAACCGTTCCGGCATCGTTGATGCCGGAGACTGCCGGTTTCCCGGCTATCGGGATGTCCAGGAATCTCCGCTGGCCGGGTGAAGTCCAGACGAACGCGCGATCGGGGCTTCTTTGCGTGGCGGCTATCGCCCCGCTGCTGTTGATGTATGCCTCGAAGCCGGTTCCGCCCACCAGCGGTGTGATTGCGTATCGATGGAAGACGGGAGGCTCTTCGGCATGCGCTACCGCGGCAGCCAGTGCGAGACCAAGGCAAACGATCGTTTTCATCGGCATCTCCGTTGGCGCAGGCTGTCAGGTTGCCCGCTGCATCTCAGGATAGGCAATCTGCTTCCCAAAGCAAGCGACAATGAGTGAAGTTGCAGGCACTCGGCGAATCAGCGATGTTGTCCGGCTGCCGGGTTCCTGGCGCCGGCCCGGTTCGGGCATGTGTGGCGCCCGGCCGCAAGAATGCATCCGCAGACATGTCTTTTTCCTATCGTCGTGTTATCGTTATTCGGCGCCATCCCGCGACGGGAGCGGCACCCTGATAGCCACCGGACTAACGAGGGGACACCATGCTGCAGACCAGGCGCGTCATTTCACTGCTGTTGCTGCCCCTCGCGATCGGCCTTGAAGGCTGCGGCGGCGACGACGGCGACCAGGGCGTCCCGGGAGAGCAGGGTGCCCCAGGTGCCCCCGGCGCCAATGCCGATGCCATCGCCACCATCGGCGAAGGCGCCATCATCATCGATGGCGCGGCCCCCGGCGATCCGAAGGAAAGCATCTATGTCCGCAAGGCCGGCCATGGCCCGAAGGTCATTGTGCTGGTACCCGGCAATAACACGTCGGGCGCCACCTTCGACGGCATGATGGGCTTCTTCCGTTCCGTCGACGCGCTCAATGACGCCTATACCGTGTATGCCTTCGACTACCGCGGCAGCGGCAAGTCGAGCTACAACACGAAAATCACGTCGCTGAAGGACTTCGCCGCCGATTTCGAAAAGGTGATGAACAAGATCGCCAACTTGCCGGCCTCCGGTGTCACGCTGGTCGGCTACTCGATGGGTTTCGGCGCCGCGCTGGAGATGGTCATCGCCAATCCGGGGCGGTACGCCAATGTCGTCAGCCTGGCGGGGATCGGCACGCGCGGTGTCCGCGTCGGCTTTAACGCGGGCCAGGCCGGCACCGATTCGACCGGGCATGCATGGGCGAACGGCGACTGGGTCACCGTTGCAAACGATGCTGCCGGCATTGCCGGCACCGGGTTCCAGCAGCGTTCCTGGCAGGGCGACCAGCGCACCTACGCCAACGTGCAGGCCACCTGGGACGCGGTGGTCTACAACGACGTGCTGAAATACGATATCAGCAAGGCCTTCACGCCCGCGGCGGTCACCGATCCCACGTTCCGCGCCTCGCCGAACTACAACGGTTCACTGCTCGACGGCTTCACTATCCAGTACATGCCGGAATCGCTGTACTACTCGCATAAATTCAACGTCTCGCCCGTCGACGTCGTCAAGCCCGCACCCAATGCCGACGGCACCGTGGTCACCATCCCGGGCGACGGCCGCCTAGGCGCGCTGTTCAACGGCAAGCGCGCCATGCTGGTGAAGGCCACCACCGATTTTGCCGCCTGGCGCGGCGACCAGGTCATCTACGACAACTACACGGCCACCTCGAAATACGATCTCAAGCGCGCGGGCGCCGATGTGACCGCCGTGATGATCAACCCGAACCAGGGCTTCGACCACGGCTTTCCGGTCGCGCGGCCGCTGGAAACGGTGCGGCTGATCGATGCCTTCATCAAGGGCGATGTCTCGGCGCCCGGTGCGACGAGTGCGCTGGGCGGCGCCGGCGTCGCCGTGTATCCGAATGGGGAAACCGCCTGGGAAACCGATACCTTCACCGGTTTCTGACGCCGCACGCACTCACAGTAAAAACTTCCCGTTCCCTTCCTGTGGCAGCACCGCCGGGCCGCCGCTCTCGTCCTTCAGGCCGATCCCGGTCAGCTGCCGCCGGCGCGCCTCCGCCAGCAGGTAGTGCAGCCGGCCCGCCGCTTCCTCGTAGCGCTGCCCGGCCGGCCGCACGTTGGAGATGCAGTTGCGCCGTTCGTCGGTCAGGCCCACCGCCGGCGCCCACGTGATGTACAGGCCCATGCTGTCCGGCGAACTCAGGCCCGGCCGCTCGCCGATCAGCACGACGGCGATCTTCGCGCCCAGCAGTTCGCCGACCTCGTCGCCGACCGCCACGCGCCCTTGCAGCACGATCGATGGCGGTGCCACCGACCAGGTTTCATCCCGCAGCCGTTCGCGCAGCACCGCGAGGAAGGGTGCCGCGTGCTGCGCGACGGCCAGCGCGGAGAGGCCGTCCGCCACCACGAACGCCACGTCGAAGGGCCGTGCGGCGGCCTGCCTGCCAGTCAACGATGCACGGGAAGCCGTGGCACGGGAAACTGCGTCCAGCCTGCGGCCGAGATCGGGCCGCTGCAGGTAGACGTGGCGGTTCTCCGCCGCGCTGTGCAGCGTCAGGCAGGGGGCCGCTTCCGGCCACGCCGTCTCGATGGCCCGAGCCAGCGCTCCGGCATCCAGCGCGAGGTGGACTGCATCGCGGGCGCGCGCATGGGCCAGCTGGAAGTCGAGCTGGGCAGAGGTTGGCTGGCTGACGCCCGTGTGGCCCAGTGCGATGCGCGCGGCGGTGAAACGGCGCAGCGCCTGCCAGGGATCGGGCTTGCCGATGGGGTCCGACATGACAGGCTCCTTCACGAAAGCTGCAGCAGGGCGCGCTGGAACGGCGCGGGCAGCGTGCGGCCCAGGCTCACTTCGGCGTCGCCCTCGAAAATACCCATGTCGCGCAGCCAGCGGTCGAATTCCGGCGCCGGCCGCAGCCCGAACGCGCGGCGCGCGTACAGCGCATCGTGGAACGACGTGGTCTGGTAGTTCAGCATGATGTCGTCCGCGCCGGGAATGCCCATCACGAACGTGCAGCCGGCCGTGGCCAGCATCGTCAGCAGCACGTCCATGTCGTCCTGGTCGGCTTCGGCGTGGTTCGTGTAGCACACGTCGCAGCCCATCGGCAGGCCCAGCAGCTTGCCGCAGAAGTGGTCTTCCAGGCCCGCGCGCGTGATCTGCTTGCCGTCGTACAGGTATTCCGGGCCCATGAAGCCGACCACCGTATTCACCAGCAGCGGCTCGAAGCTGCGCGCCACGGCGTAGGCGCGCGCCTCGCAGGTCTGCTGGTCCAGCCCGTGGTTGGCGCCGGCCGACAGGGCGCTGCCCTGACCGGTTTCGAAGTACATCACATTGTTGCCCACGGTGCCGCGCCCCAGGGAGAGCGCGGCGGCGCGGGCTTCGCCCAGCAGCGCGAGGTCGATGCCGAAGCTGGCGTTGGCCGCCTGCGTGCCGGCGATCGACTGGAACACCAGGTCGACCGGCGCACCCCGTTCGATGGCGGCGATGGTGTTCGTCACATGCGTCAGCACGCACGACTGGGTAGGGATGGCGTGGCGGGCGATGATCTCGTCGAGCATCCGCACCAGGTGGATCACCTGGGGCACGTTGTCCGTGGCCGGGTTGATGCCGATGACGGCGTCGCCGCTGCCGTACAGCAAGCCGTCGAACAGGCTGGCGGCGATGCCGGAAGCGTCGTCCGTCGGATGGTTCGGCTGCAGCCGCGTCGACAGCGTTCCGGGCAGCCCGATGGTATTGCGAAAGCGCGTCACGGGCCGGCACTTGCGCGCCACCAGCACCAGGTCCTGGATGCGCATGATCTTCGAGACGGCGGCCGCCATCTCGGGCGTGATGCCCGGCGCGAGCCGCGCCAGCGCGGCCGTATCGGCGTCGTCGCCCAGCAGCCAGTTGCGGAAGTCGCCCACCGTCAGGTGCCGCACGGGCGAGAAGGCGGCGGCATCGTGCCCGTCGACGATCAGGCGTGTGACCTCGTCCGTTTCGTAGGGCACCACGGCCTCGTTCAGGAAAGCGGTCAGCGGCAGGTCGGCGACGGCCATCTGGGCCGCCACGCGCTCCTCGGCGCTGCCGGCTGCGACACCGGCCAGGAAGTCGCCCGAGCGTGCCGGCGTGGCCCGCGCCAGCAGCTCGCGCAGGCCGGCGAACCGGTAGGTCCTGGCGCCGACGGTATGGGAATATTCAGGCATGGTGCGAGCCTCCGGCTGGCGGGGAAGAGGGGAGCGCGGCGCGTTTGTCGCGGCTCAGCAGGAACACCACGTAGCCGGCCGCCAGCAGGCCGACGTACACGCAGAAGATCGGGAAATTGTAGTACACCATGGTCACCAGGCAGACGACCGCCGCGGCGACAGCGAAAGCCGGTACCCACGGATAGCCCGGCGCGCGCCATGGCCGCACCATGTCCGGCTCGGTGCGGCGCAGCTTGAAGAGACTGAGCATGCTGACGATGTACATCGTGATGGCGCCGAACACGGACATGGTGACGATATTGGCCGTCAGCGTCTGGCCGCCGAAGTTCACCCACCCATCGCTGAAGATGGCGACGATGCCGACCACGCCGCCGGCCAGCACGGCCAGGTGCGGCGTGCGAAAGCGCGGGTGGATGCGTGCGAGGCCACGCGGCAAGAAACCTTCGCGCGCCAGCGCGAAGACCTGCCGCGAGTAGCCCAGGATGATGGCATGGAACGAGGCGACCAGGCCGAACAGGCCGAGCCAGACGAGCATGTGCAGCCAGCCGCTGTCGCCGCCCACCACGGCCTTCATCGCCTGCGGCAGCGGATCGTTGATGTTGGCGAGTTTCGTCCAGTCTCCCACGCCGCCGGCGAACACCATCACGCCGATGGCCAGCGCCACCAGGGTGAGGATGCCGGCCACGTAGGCGATGGGAATCGAGCGGCGCGGGTCCTTTGCTTCCTCGGCCGCCATCGCGACGCCCTCGATCGCCAGGAAAAACCAGATCGCGAACGGGATCGCCGCCAGCATGCCGGGAATGGCCGCCGTTGTGAACGCGTCCTGCCCGGCCCAGCCGCCGCGCGTGAAATTGGCCAGCGAGAAGCCGGGCGAGACGACGCCCATGAAGACCAGCAGCTCGCCGATCGCGACGACGGTGATGAACAGTTCGAATGTCGCGGCCAATTGCACCCCGGCGATATTCAGCGTCATGAACACGAGGTAGGCGCCGACCGCCACCCACTTCGGATCGAGCCCGGGAAACTGCACGTTCAGGTAGGAGCCGATCGCCAGCGCGATGGCCGGCGGCGCGAACACGAATTCGACCAGCGTCGCCGCGCCGGCGAGATAGCCGCCCGTGGCGCCGAACGCCCGCTTGCTGTAGGCGAAGGGGCCGCCCGCCTGCGGGATGGCGGTGGTCAGCTCCGTGAAGCTGAAGATGAAGCAGGCGTACATCAGCGCCACAAAGATCGCCGTCACCGTGAAGCCCAGCGTGCCGGCGGAAGCCCAGCCATAGCTCCAGCCGAAATATTCGCCCGAGATCACCAGCCCCACGGCGATGCCCCACAGCTGGACGGTGCCGAGTGTCTGCCTGAGCGCCGGGGCGCCTTGTGTGCCTGCCGTGTTCATGGTCTTCTCCTGGTCAAGGTACAGCATCGGGGTGCGTGTCTAAATCAGGCAACAGTCAGGCAAGAATCATGCAAGGGGCACGGAAGCTGCTCAGCGGGTGTGGCGCCACGCGGGCGGCCCGGCCAGTGTCCCATGGTGCGGCATCGCTGCACTACGTTGGCGCGCTGGAGGATCCCTACCGGTAATCTTCGGCCACCAGCCCGTACTTCTGCATCTTGTGATACATGGTCTGCTTGGGCAAGCCCAGCGCGGCGCACGCGACGCTGACGTTGCCGCCGGCGTTGCGCAGCTCGACCTCGATCAGCGCGCGTTCGAACGCACCGACCTGGTCCGCCAGCGGGGCTGGGGGCGTGCCGGCGGCCGCACCCGCCGCAATACCGGGCAGGGCGCCCTGCAGGCCCAGCACGTAGCGGTCGGCGGCGTTGCGCAGCTCGCGCACGTTGCCCGGCCAGTCGTGCCGCATCAGCGCCTGCATGTGCGCCGCCGGCACGGACGGCACGTCGCGCCGGTAGCGGCCCGCGGCATCCAGCATGAAATGCTCGAACAGCAGCGGGATGTCCTCGCGCCGTTCGCGCAGCGGCGGGATGCGCAGCACGATCAGGTTCAGGCGGTAGTACAGGTCGGGCCGGAACTGGCCCGTTTTCACGAGCTCCTGCAGGTCCGCCTTCGACGCGGCGATCACGCGCACGTCCACCGGCAGCGGCTGGACCGATCCCAGTCGTTCGACCAGGCGTTCCTGCAGCACGCGCAGCAGCTTGACCTGCATCGCCAGCGGCAGGCTCTCGATCTCGTCGAGGAACAGCGTGCCTTTCGACGCGTGCTCGATCTTGCCCGTCTGGCGCTTCGCCGCGCCGGTGAACGCGCCTGCTTCATGGCCGAACAGTTCGCTCTCGAAAATCGTTTCCGGGATCGCGCCGCAATTGATGGCCACGTAATGGTGGCCGGCGCGTTCGCTGAAGTCGTGCAGGCAGCGCGCCACCAGCTCCTTGCCGGTGCCCGTCTCGCCATACACCAGCACATCGGCTGGCTGGCTGGCCACGTCCAGGATCAAGCGGCGCAGTTCGCGCATTGCCGGCGCGTTGCCGAGCAGCGCGGCGTCAATGCCCTGGCTGTGGGCCAGGCGCTGGCGCAGTTCGCGCACTTCGAGCTGCAGGCGGCGCCGGTCGGCCGCGCGCCGTACCACGTCGGCCAGTTGCGCGGACGAGTAGGGTTTTTCAATGAAGTCGTAGGCGCCGTCATGCATCGCCTGCACTGCCATCGCGATGTCGCCGTGGCCGGTGACCAGGATTACCGGCAGGTCGGGATCGACGGCGCGCATGGCGGCCAGCAGCTCCAGCCCGCTCATGCCGGGCAGCCGTACGTCGCTCACCAGCACGGCGCGGCAGTGCGCATGCAGCAGCTCGCGTGCCGGTTCGGCGCTGTCGAAGGCGCGCACCGCGAAACCGGCCAGGTCCAGCGCCTGGGCGCTGCCTTCGCGTACCGCGGCGTCGTCCTCCACCAGGATCACGTCGATCCCGCCGGTTTCCATCGCATTCGCGTCTGTGTCGTTCATCATCGCTCCAGCGGTGCCGCCTGCAGTTCGATGACGAAGCAGGCACCGGTATCGGTTGGTTCGGCGCGCAGGCTGCCGCCGAAGTCGCGGACGATCTGTTCCGAGATCGCCAGGCCCAGCCCCAGTCCCTCGCCTTGCGGCTTGGTGGTGAAGAAGGGCTCGAACAGCCGGCCGCGGGCTTCTCCCGACAGGCCGGGACCGTTGTCGGCAACGCGGATCAGCACCGATGCCGGGGTCCGCGCCACGCTCACGGCGAGTTCGCGAGGCGCGCCGCGCTCCAGCGTGGCCAGCGCGTCGAGCGCGTTGCTCATCAGGTTCAGCAGCACCTGTTCCAGACGGTTGCTGTCGCACAGCGCGTAGATGTCGGCCGGGCCGATGTCGAAGGTGAATGCCACCTTGTCCAGCTGCATGCGGCGCTCCACCAGCACCAGCGCGTTCGAGACAGCCGTGTGGACGGAAACGGGCGCCAGCCCGGCATTGGACTTGCGCGCAAAGCTTTTCAGCTTGCCCGTGATGGTACCCATGCGCGCCACGATCTGCGAGATCTTCGCCAGGTTTTCCCGGGCTTCGGCCATGCGGCCCCGGTCGAACAGCAGCACGGCATTGTCGGCCATCGTGCGCAGCGCCGTCAGCGGCTGGTTCAGTTCATGCGTGATGCTGGCCGACATCTGGCCCAGCACGGCCATCTTGCCGGCCTGGTAAAGCTCGTTCTGCGTGCGGTGCAATTGCTGCTCGGCCTGGCGCCGCACGTCCATCTCGTCGATCAGGCTCTGCGTGGTGTGCTCCAGCCGGGCGGTGCGTTCCGCGACCATCGCCTCCAGGTTGTTGTAGGCATCCTGCAGCTGCGCCCTGGCCCGCAGGCGCTGCCGCACGTACAGGAACAGCAGCAGCAGGAAGCCGTACGCCAGGCAGGCGAACAGCATGGCCGCCCGGGCGCTGGCGCGCGCCTGGCTCAGGTCCGACAGGTAGATGAAGGTCCACTGGCGGGGTGCCAGCGAGCGGGTCTGCATCAGCAGGGGCGGCGTACCGGCCCTTGCGTCATGCCCGGCGCCGGCACCGATGGCCACCACGCGCGTGCCGCCGGCGCGCGCCTCGTCGCGAACGATGCGCAGGGGCGGCAGCGGCAGGCGGTGGTACTGGCGCGTCTGATCCAGGCGGGCGCGCACGCCGGCGGGCAGCGGGCGCAGCGTGTGGTACTTCCAGGCCGGCGCGGACGACAGGAACAGCACGCCGTTGGCGTCCGCCAGCATCACCTTGTCGGCCCCCTGCATCCAGCCGCGTTCCAGCGCTTCGATGTTCACCTTGACGACGGCCACGCCCAGCATGCGGCCGTCGCGGTGCACGCCGCGCGCATAGAAATAGCCTGGCTCGCCGCTGGTGGTGCCCACGCCGTAGAAGCCGCTCGGGCGGCCGCGCAGCGCATCCTGCAGGTAGGGCCGGAAGCCGATGTCGTCGCCGACGAAGCTGTCTTTCTGGCGCCAGTTGCTGGCCGCCAGCGTGCGGCCCTGCAGGTCGACGATATAGATGATGCGCGAACCGGCCTGCCTGCTCTGGCGTTCCAGGTAGCCGTTCATTTCCTGGCGGCGCACGGGATCTTCCGGATGCGCCAGCAGGGCTTGCACATCCTTGTCCAGCTCCAGCATGTGGGGCAGGAAGTCGTACTTGTCGAGCAGGTTTTCCAGGCTGGCCGCGTATACCTCCAGGCGCTGCGCGCCCGCCGCTCGCAGCCGTTCGGTGCTCGACTGTTCGGTCCAGCGGTAGGCTGCGAGGGCGAGGACCATGCCGCCCGCGAGAGCGGCGCACCAGCCCATTACCTTGCGCCGCGACCACCGTCGGGACGGCCGCGGGCGTGCGACGGGCAGCCGCGCGCCTGCGGCCCCGCTGGCTACCTCATTGGCCGCCGCGTTGGCCGTGTCCCTGGCCACCTCGGCAATGTTGTCGGACGGTGCTGGCATGCTGGCGACTATAGCAAATACGCCATTCCGGAGCGCTAGAACGCGTGCCGGAAGCCGAGATTGAACGCGGCGTTGCCGTTGCCGTCGTCGGTTGCGTTGCCGACCCTGAACGCGGCACCGTTGTCGTTGTCGATATGGCCGTAGGCCGTGTAGATGTCGCTGCGGCGCGACAGCGCGTACAGGTAGCCGACGCCGAACTGGCTTGCGTCGCGATGCGCCGCCGAGCCGTCGTCATGCCGGATGGCCGAGAACAGCACGCGGTGCGGCCCCGCCGCATATGCCAGGCCGAGCAGGGCGTCGCGGCTGGTCTCGCCGCCGAGCCCGCGGGCGCGAACCAGGGCCGCGTGGGCGGTGACCGCGCCCACCCTGTAGCGCGCCGCCAGCAGCGTATTGCCGATGTGGTCCGGCAGCAGCGCATCCTCGCGCCGATGGTGGCCCAGCGACACCGCCAGCGCGCCGGCGGCATAGTTCAGCGTACCGCTGAACACGCGCTTGCGGGTGCCATTGACAGCCAGGCCGCCAGGCACCTCGCCGGCGCCGTACGCCACCTCGGCCGACCATCCGGCCAGCTTCGGCGTGCCGTACACCACCGAGTTGTCGATGCGGCGGTAGCCCGCGATGATGTTCATCGCCTGGCCGGCCAGGCCGTCCGCGAACGGATCGGCCACGTCGCGCAGCACCTTGTAGTAGGGCGACAGCTGGCGGCCCGCGCTCACGCTGCCGAACGCACCCGCCAGGCCCACCCAGGCCTGGCGGCCGAACAGCACGCCGCCCTGGCCGGACGTGCCGGTATCGATGTTGATGCCGCTCTCCAGCACGAAGTTGGCGGACAGGCCGCCGCCCAGGTCTTCGGTGCCCTTGAAGCCTAGCCGGGAGCCGGACGCGACGCCGCCGGTGACGCCCGTGCGGTTGCCGCCGGGGCTGCCGTATTCGGCCACCAGGCCGGCGTCCATCACGCCGTAGACCTTGACCTGGGTTTGCGCATGGGAGGCGGCGCAGGCCAGTGCCAGCGCCGCGGTGACTGCGTGTTTCATGAAGTCTCCTTGTTGTTGTTATCGTCAGGCGGCGTGGACGCGGCCTTGTCCGGCCAGTTTTTCGTCGCGGCCAGGCGCCGGCTCTTCCAGCGCGCCTTCCCACTTCGCCACCACGGCGGTGGCCACGGCATTGCCCACCGCGTTGGTCGCGGAGCGGCCCATGTCGAGGAACTGGTCGACGCCCATCAGCAGCAGCAGGCCCGCTTCGGGAATGTTGAACTGGGTCAGCGTCGCGGCGATCACCACCAGCGATGCGCGCGGCACGCCGGCCATGCCCTTGGAGGTCAGCATCAGCAGCAGCAGCATGGTGATCTGCGTGCCCACCGACAGGTCGATGCCGTAGGCCTGGGCGATGAACAGCACGGCGAAGGTGCAGTACATCATCGAGCCGTCCAGGTTGAACGAATAGCCCATCGGCAGCACGAAGCTGGAGATGCGGCGCTGCACGCCGAACTTGTCGAGCGCCACCAGCAGCTTCGGATAGGCCGCTTCCGAACTGGCGGTGGAGAAGGCCAGCAGGAACGGTTCGCGGATCAGGCCGACCAGGCGGAACACGCGCGGGCCCAGCGCCAGGAAGCCGGCGCCGATCAGCAGCAGCCACAGGCACAGCAGGCCCAGGTAGAAGCCGCCCATGAACTTCGCGAAGGTGACCAGGATGCCCAGGCCGTTGGTGGTGACGACCGACGCCATGGCGGCGAACACCGCCAGCGGTGCCAGGTTCATGATGGTGCCGGTAATGCGCAGCATCACCTGCGCCAGTTCGTCCACCACGCCCACCAGCCGCTTGCCGGACTCGCCCAACGCGCCGAGCGCGGAACCGAAGAAGATCGAGAACACCAGCACCTGCAGGATCTCGTTATTGGCCATCGCCTCGATCGGCGACTTCGGCACCACGTGCGTGATGAAATCCTTCAGCGTGAATGCGGCGGTCTTCAGGCCGGTGCTGGCGTCGGCGGCCGGCAGCGGCAAGCCCAGGTTGGTACCGAGCTGCAGCAGGTTGGACAGCCCCATGCCCAGCGCCAGCGACACCAGCGAGGCCAGCATGAACCAGGCAAACGCCTTGGCGCCGATGCGGCCGGCGGCCTTGCCGTCCGCCAGGTTGGCGATGCCGATGGTCAGCGTGGAGAACACCAGCAGCGCGATGATCATCTTGATGAGGCGCAGGAAGATGTCCGTCACCAGCGAGATGTTGGCGGAAATGTCGGTCGTGATCGCCTTGTCGGGGAATACCGTGTGACAGGCATGGCCGACCACGATGCCGAGCAGCATCGCGATCAGGATATACAGGGTGAGAGGGCGCTTTTTTTGCATTGCAGTCTCCGTTTTGTTGGGACCGCGGTGAGCCACCGCGGGGGTGGCTCGTAGATAGCAAGCGCCATGCCATTCTGGTTTGAATGGCTAAGTTATTGTTTTTACTCGATTAAGTTGAAAGGGGAGAGGGAAATTGTCCAAGAAATTGGACTGGGTGGGGTGGCCCGGTCCAGGATCTTGGATGGCGCCCACGCGCCTGGGAGCAGGACGGTTACGTTTGCACCCGTCGTCAGGGCGCCTGCCGGGGCGCACGCAGCGCCTTGCTGTAGTAGCCGGACGGGTCGAAGCAGCAGACGCGTTTCTTGCCTTCCGCAAGCATGTCGCAGGCATCGGCGATGCGGCTCAGGCGCGTTTTTTCCTGCTTGGCTGAGCCGATCCAGTGTATCCAGTCGATGCGGGCAATCGTCGTGGTGCTGTCCCACGTCGCGCCGGCTTGCGGCGACGCGGCCAGCGCGGCCAGCAAATCCGGCGGCATCTGCGGTTCCAGTTCGTCCGCCAGCGGCTGGAGCGCGAGGGTCACCAGTTCTCCTGCCTGCGCACCCGATTTTTTGAGCAAGGCCGCGGGAATCTTCAGCCAGTGGCTCAACTGGCCGTCCGGCTCGAGGATGGCCTGGAACGGCTGGCCATTCAGCCAGCCTTCCGCGCTGGTTCTTCCACGGCGCGCGAACCGGTCGCTTTCCGCCTTGGGCAGGATGGCGAACGCCCAGGGATCCTCGCCCTGGAAGTCCGCGGGGCGCAGCAGGCGGGCTTCAAAGCATGTGTCGGTGGGACTCGTCTTCATCGGCGCTCCGTTCGGCGGTTTGGCGGGATCGACAGTATGAACCGGATCGCGGGCGCGGGTCAGGTGATGCGGTCCGCGGGCCGGTACGTGGCATGCCGCTGCCGGTGCGTGGTATCTTAAAAAAACAACTATACCGAGACACGCGACACCATGAAGATCGACCCGATGCCACCCCTGAACAGCCTGGTGGCGTTCGAGGCAGCCGCCCGCCACCTCAGCTTTACCGTGGCCGCCGCGGAACTGAACGTTACCCAGGGAGCGATCAGCCGGCAGGTACGGCTGCTGGAGGATTACCTCGGCACGCCGCTGTTCGAACGCACCACGCGCCGCATCGTCCTCAGCAGCAAGGGCGAACAGTATTACCGGGACATCCATGACGTACTGACGCAGCTGGCACGCGCCACCGGCGCGGTGCGCCACTGGAAGGGCGCGCAGCAGGTCACGGTGTTCACCAGTACGGCGCTGGCATCCATGTGGCTGCTGCCGCGCGTGGCGGAATTCCAGCGGCAAAACGAAGAGATCGAACTGCGCATCATCGCCAACGACCAGGCGAAGGACTTCAGCCGCCTCGATTGCGACCTGGCCGTGTTCTACAGCGGCCAGCGGCCGGAAGGCATCCACGCGACGCCGCTGTTCGCCGAGGAGGTATTTCCGGTGTGCAGCCCGGAGTACCTGGCGAAGCATCCCGGCCTGGCTGGGCCGGAGCAGCTGTGCGACTGCACCTGGCTGTGGCTGGAGGATCCGCAGAGTGGCTGGATCGGCTGGGCGGAATGGTATCGCCGCACCGGGCACGTGCCGGTCGAGCCGCGCCGCCGCATCAACATCAACAGCTACGCGATGCTGATACAGTCCGCCGTCGCCGGCCAGGGCATTGCGCTCGCGTGGGCAAACCTGGTCGATCGCCACCTGGAGACAGGCGCACTGGTGCGGCCGATCGACGCGGCCCTGCGTACCAGCGGCATGTTCTACCTGCTCGAACCCGAAGATCGCGGCGCCTGGCGCCCCAGCGTGCGGCGCTTCCGCGCCTGGCTGCTGGAGCAGGTCGCCGGCGCCGATTCATGATAAAAACTCACAAATAGGCGTGTAAAACTCGTTTGTCGATCATCCCCCTGCAGCCCGAAACTAGGTGCCACAACACCTGGGCCTTCGGACCCGCAGATACAGGAGATCACATGAGCCATACCCCTTCCCAGCGCATCGCCTTCCACAAGCTCGAAGACGTGCTGCGCCCCATCCACCAGGCCAGTGGCCTTGGCAACGAGTTCTATACCGAGCAATCCGCGTTTGCGCTGGAGCGGGACAACGTGATGGGCAAGACCTGGGCTTGCGTTGGATTTGCCAGCGACCTGCCCAGGAACGGCATGGTGAATCCGGTCGACTTCATGGGCCTGCCGCTGCTGCTGATGCGCAACCGCGACGGCGCGCTGCAGGTGTTCCACAACGTGTGCAGCCATCGGGGCATGAAACTGGTGGAACAGCCCGGCGAAGTACAGGGCGTGATCCGCTGCCCGTACCATTCGTGGACGTACGACCTGAACGGCAGCCTGAAGGGCACGCCGCACATCGGCGGCATCAACCAGCACAAGGACGAGCGCTTCGCCTGCGAAAAGCACGGCCTGAAGCCGATCCGCAGCCAGGTCTGGATGGACATGGTGTTCGTCAACCTGTCCGGCGACGCGGCACCGCTGGAGGACATGCTGGCACCGCTCACCGAGCGCTGGTCGCAGTTCCTCGGCCCCGAAGGCATGAGCCTGCTGCGCCGCAAGGGCAGCGGCGACGCCACCAGCATCGAGGTGAACTGCAACTGGAAACTCGCGGTGGAGAACTACTGCGAGGCCTATCACCTGCCATGGGTGCATCCGGCGCTGAACACCTATTCGCGGCTGGAAGACCACTACAACATCCTGTTCGCCGGGCACTTCGCGGGGCAGGGCAGCTACGCGTACAACCTGTCGGACGTCGCCGGCACCAACCTGCCCACCTTCCCCGACTGGCCGAAGGACCGGCTGCGCAACGCCGAATATGTCGCCTTCTTCCCCAACGTGCTGCTGGGCATCCAGGCCGACCATGCCTTTGCCATGCAGCTGCAGCCGATCGCGCCGGGCAAGACCATCGAGCACCTGCGGCTGTTCTACGTGGGCGACGAGGCACTGGACGAACGGTATGCCGCCTGCCATGCAGCCGTGCTGGAAGCCTGGCGCGTGGTGTTCGCCGAAGACGTGGCGTCGGTCGAAGGCATGCAGAAGGGCCGCTCTTCGCCCGGCTACCAGGGCGGCGTGTTCTCGCCCGAGATGGACGTGCCCACGCATTATTTCCACCAGTGGGGCGCGCGCCAGCTGCTGGCCGCAGCGCAATCCGGCACGGCCGCGGCCTGAGGAGCGGCCATGTTCCCGATCAAGCCGCACTGGCTGAACTACATCGATGGCGAATGGTGCGACAGCCCGCGTTCGCTGACCGTCAGCAATCCAGCCACCGGCGAGCCGCTGGCCACCATCGCGGAAGCCGGCAGCGACGATGCCGAGCGCGCGCTGGCGGCAGCGCGCCGCTGTGCCGACAACGCGGAACTGACCCGTGTGCGCCCGGCGCAGCGCGTCACCTGGCTGCTGCGCATCGCTGCGGAAATCCGCGCGGTGGCCGACGAGGGCGCGTGGGTACTGTGCCACGAAAACGGCAAAAGCCTGCGCGACGCCAGGGATGAATTCACCGAGGCGGCCCGCTATTTCGAGTACTACGCCGGCCTGGCCGACAAGATCGAAGGCACCTCGATCCCGCTGGGCGACGGTTACATGGATTTCACGGTCTACGACCCGATGGGCGTGTCTGCCCAGATCGTGCCATGGAACTTCCCCGTGTCGATCTGTGCGCGCTCGCTGGCGCCGGCGCTGGCCGCCGGCAACGCGGTGGTCGTCAAGTCGCCCGAATTGTCGCCGCTGGGCATGTGCGTGCTGTTCCAGGCGATTGCGAAAGCGGGGTTGCCGACAGGCGCCGTCAACCTGCTGTGCGGACCGGGGCGCCAGGTCGGCGCGCGACTGGTGGATCACCCGCACGTCGACCAGATCGTGTTCACGGGCTCGGTGTCCACTGGCCAGTCGATCCTGCGCAGCGCTGCTGCGCGGGCAATCCCCAGCGTGATGGAGCTGGGTGGCAAATCAGCGGCGCTGGTCTTCGCCGACGCCGACCTGCCGCAGCTGCTGGACAGCGTGAAAAGCGGCATCTTCTTCAATGCCGGGCAGGTGTGCTCCGCCATGTCGCGCCTGCTGGTGCAGCGTTCCGTGTACGAAGAGGTCGTCGGTGCAGTGGTCGCGCTGGCGGACGGGCTGCACATTGGCCCTGGCAGCGACAATCCCGACCTGACGCCGGTGATCAGCGCCGGCCAGCTCGAACAGGTCGAAGCGATGTGCCGCAAGGCTGTCGATGGCGGTGCGCGGCTGGCCACCGGTGGTGGTGCTTGCCGCGAACGGGCCGGCTGGTTCATGCAGCCGACCGTGTTCCGCGACGTGACGCCGGAGATGGGCATCTCCCAGGAAGAAGTATTCGGTCCGGTGCTCGTCGTGATCCCGTTCGACACGGAAGAAGAAGCGCTGGCGATCGCCAACGGTACCGAATTCGGCCTCGTTGCCGGCGTCTTCACCCAGGACATCAGCCGCGCCATGCGCTGCGCGCGCCGGCTGAAGGCGGGCCAGGTGTTCGTCAACGAGTGGTACGCGGGCGGCATCGAGACGCCGTTCGGCGGCGTGGGCCTGTCCGGCTTCGGCCGCGAGAAGGGGCAGGAAGCGCTGTACAGCTACGTGCGCACCAAGAACATCGGCATCCGCGTGGCCGGCGAATAAACAGCAACAGGAGGAGACGATCATGAAAACATGGCTGTGCATTATCTGTGGCCTGGTCTACGACGAGGCCAGGGGCTGGCCGGAGGACGGCATCGCGCCCGGCACGCGTTGGGAAGACGTGCCGGAAGACTGGCTGTGCCCCGACTGCAAGGTGGGCAAGGCGGATTTCGAGATGCTCGATGTCAGCGTGCCCGCGGCGGCGGTGGTGGCACCGGTACCGCTGCCGGAGAAAGCCGTGACGGTCGCAGTGGCGGCGGCAGTACCGCGCCAGCCGATCGTCATCGTCGGCAGCGGTCATGCCGGCTATGGCCTGGCCGCCGCGCTGCGCAGGAACGACCCGCAGGCCGAGATCCGCGTCGTGACGGCCGATGACGGTTTCGTGTATTCGAAGCCGGCGCTGTCGATCGGCGTGGCGCAAGGCAGGGCGGCCGGGGCCATGGCGACCGAGTCGCCGCTGGCGATCGAGCGCCGCCTCGGCATTCGCGTGTATCCGCATTGCCGCGTCGAGCGCATCGATGCGCAGGCTCGCCGCCTGCACACGAGCCTGGGCGAGATGGAATATGGCCAGCTGGTGCTGGCCTGCGGCGCCCTGCCGGTGCGCCCCCCGATCGAAGGCGATACGGACGCGGTGCTGAGCGTGAACAACCTTCAGGAATACCGGCGGTTCCGCGAACGGCTGGCCGGCGCGCGCCGCATCGCCATCCTCGGCGACGGCCTGATCGGCTGCGAGTTCGCCAACGACCTGGCCGCCGCCGGTATCGAAGTCACCGTGGTGGGGCTGGGCCGCTGGCCGATGGAGCGCCTGCTGCCGGCAGAAGCCGGGCAGCGGCTGCAGGATGCGTTGTCGGAGCTCGGTGTCCGGTGGCGCCTGAACAACACTGTGCGGCGCATCGACCGGGCCGGCAACGGCTACCGGCTGGCGCTGGCCGACGGCGAGCAGATCGACGCGGACCTGGTCCTGTCGGCGATCGGCCTGCGCGCCGACGTATCGCTGGCCGCTGGCGCCGGCATTGCCACCGGCTGCGGGATTCAGGTCGATGCACACCTGCGGACGTCGCAGCCCGGCATCTACGCGCTGGGCGACTGCATCGAGATCGACCGTTGCCTGCTGCCTTACCTCGCGCCGATCAATCAGGGCATCCAGGCCCTTGCCCGCACGCTGCTCGGCCAGCCCACGGCGGTGGCATATCCGGCGATGCCGGTGACGGTCAAGACCCCGGCAATGCCGCTGTGCCTGCTGGCACCGGCACCCGGAACGGCGGGCGCATGGCGCTGCACACCCACCAGCGACGGCCTCGAGGCCGCGTTCCTGGATGCCCAGGGCGCGCTGCGCGGCTTCGTGCTGCTGGGCGCCGCGGCGCAGGCCGGGCGAAACGCATGGCTGCAAACCTGCCAGCAAGACCAACGGGCAGCCGCCTGAAAGAACATCATGACCAAGCAAATCAATCTTCCGTTCGACGACAGCGGTTGCGGGTGGTATGCGGCGCTCGCCCCGCGCCCGGACGTAAAGCGCCTGCAAGGCAGGCAGCAGGCCGACTACGCGGTGATCGGCGCCGGCTTTGCCGGCCTGGCGGCCGCGCGCCGGCTGGCCGAGCGCCTGCCCGAAGCGCGCATCCTGCTCGTCGATGCCCAGCGTGCCGGCTTCGGCGCCTCGGGCCGCAACTCCGGCTTCGTCATCGACCTGCCCCATAAATTCGCGCTGGAGCATCCCGATCCGGCCCACAAGCAGCGCCTGCTGCGGCTGAACCGGGCCGCCATCGGGCAATTGCAGGGCCTGGTCGAAAAGCACCGCATCGACTGCCAGTGGTCGCACGCCGGCAAGTACCAGGGCGCGGTGGGCCCGCGCGGCCAGGCTTACCTGGACCATTTCGAACGCCTGCTGGGCGAACTGGGCGAGCCCTTCCGCCGTGCCGGGCGGGAGGAGCTGAAGGCGGTGCTCGGTACCGGGCACTACAGCGATGCGATCTTCACGCCCGGCTGCTACCTGATGCAGCCGGCGGCGCTGGTCACCGGGCTGGCGCGCTCGCTGCCACCCAATGTCGAGCTGCTGGAAGAGTCGCCGATCCGCCGGCTGGAGCGCGACGGGCAGGGCGGCTGGATACTGCATGGCGACGAAGGCAGCATTGCCACCCCCACGCTGCTGCTCGGCACAAGCATCTTTACCCAGGAATTCGGCTACCTGCGCAACCGCCTGCTGCCGGTGATGACGTTTGCCAGCTGGACCCGGCCTTTGACGGATGCAGAACTGGCGCGCTACGGCGGGCAGCTCGACTGGGGGCTGACGCCGGCCGACCATGCGGGCACCACGGTGCGCATGACGCGGGACCGCCGGCTGATCATCCGCAACACGTACAAGCATGTGCCCCGCTACGGGCGCAGCACCAGCGATGCGATGCGCGAACAGGTGCGTGCGAGGCACCGCGGCGCATTCCTGGCCCGCTTCCCGCAACTGGCTGACGTGCCGTTCAGCCACACGTGGGGCGGGGTATACGCCATCTCGCGCAATTTCACCAACTTCTTTGGCGAGCTGGACCAGGGCGTGTACGCCACGGCCTGCGACAACGGCGTGGGCGCGGCCTGGGGCACCATCTCGGGCACCCTGCTGGCCGACCGGGCGATCGGCGCCGGCTCCGAACAGCTGCGCGATATCGAAGCCGTCACCGGCATGCCCTCGCGCAATCCACCGGAACCGTTCCTCGGCATCGGCGTGCGCTCGCGCATCCAGCTGGCGGCCTGGTCGAGCAGGAGCGAACTGTGAGCCCGGGTGCGAAGTCAGGGGCGGCGGGCAAGCGCCCCGTGGTGCTGGTCGACCAGGCATCGCTCGACTACACGCAGCGTGGCGGACCACCCGGCGCCGCGTGGGTGGCCCGCGCAGTATCGAACGAGGTGTCGCCCCATATCGGCTTCGGCTTCGCCCGATGGGAGGGGGCCGAGGTGGAATGGACGGTGCTGTACGACGAGCTCATCTTCGTAATCGAAGGCACCCTCGAACTGCGGGCCGATGACGAGGCCTTCCGCATCGTGCCGGGGCAACTGTTGTGGATACCCGAGGGTACCGGACTGGTGTATGGCGGTCACGCGCTGTTCGGCTATGTGGTGCGCCCGGCAAACTGGAGAGAACTGCATGGGCTCGCTTGACGGTGTTCCGCGTGCCGCCGACGCTCGGGAGGGCTGAGCCATGCCCGTCATCGGCAAGACCTTTGGCGCGCTCTATCTCTCCGCCGCGGTGCTGCAGTTCGGTGCCACGCTGCTCATCTCCCACCTCGCGCTGCGCCTGGGCGCCGGGGGCGCCTCCGAACTGCGCATCGGCGCGCTGATGGCGGCCAATGCGCTGGGCATGGCCATCGGCGCAAGCGCCGGCCGTACGCTCATCGAGCGGATCGGCCATGTGCGGACGTTCGCGGCGACCACCGGCCTGATGGTTGCTGCCGTGCTGGCCCATGAGCTGGGTACCGCGCTGCCGTTCTGGATCGTGCTGCGCGCCGTCGCCGGCATGGCGCTGATGACCCAGGTGATGGCGCTGGAAAGCTGGCTGAACGACCGCGCCGGCGCGCTGCAGCGCGGCCGCGTGCTGGCCGGGTACATGGTCGCAACCTACGCCGGCATGATGCTGGGGCAGGTCGGCGTCGCCGCAGGCGGCGGCGCTGGGCCTGGCGGTGGTACCGTCATCGTTGTCGCCATCGCGTTTGCCTGTTGCGTGATTCCGGTGGCGATGACGCGGATGCCGCCGCCGGCCGCGTTGCCGCAGGCGGGCATCACGTTCGGGCAGATCGTGCGCCGGGTGCCGCGGCCGCTGGCCACCGTCTTCGTCTCGGGCATGCTCAACAGCAGCTTCTTCGGGCTGGCGGCGATCTATGCGGCGCAGCACCGCATGAGCCCCGGCGCGACGGCAGTCTACCTGGCATGCCCCGTGGTAGCCGGGCTGCTGGCGCAGTTCCCGCTGGGAGTGCTGTCCGACCGGCTGCCGCGGCTCGTCCTGGTCCGCGGCGTGGCGGTCCTGCTGGCGCTGGCCAGTGCCGTCCTCTGCACAGGAGACAGCATGCCCATGGCGGCCCTGCTGGGATTCGCCTGCTGCGCAGGCGCGCTGCAGTTCTGCCTTTATCCGCTGGGCGTCGCATGGGCGAACGGACTGGTCGACCCGGCGATGCGCGTGGGCCTGGCCGGCGTGCTGTTGACGACCTTCGCCATCGGCTCCTGCATCGGGCCGCTGCTTGCCGGCGCCTGGATGAGCGAAGCGGGCGCATCGAGCCTGTATGCCTTCTTCGCCGCATGCGCCGTCGCACTGGTCCTGGCCACCGGGCGGGAACGGCAGGGAGCGGCGCTCGGTCCCGCCATCGGCCATGCCGATTCATGACAAAAGCTGATGGCAGGGCGATTTTTCATGATTTGTCGATGATGCAACGCCGCCCGATCATGTAAGCCTGCCATCGCCAATCGCGGCGCTGAATTCCCGCAGCAGACGGGAAGCGCACCGCGGCCTATAGTGAACAACAATGGAGACAATATGAAGCAGATCGCCCCAGGCATTCCCACGGCCGTCCGCACGACGCGCCGCACTGCAGCGCATTCAGCCACGGACTTCAATACCGAAGTGTTCGGGCTGAAGATTCACCGTGTCATCTTCCCGCTCTCTATCCTGGTCGTGCTGGCGCTCGTGCTCGGCGCCCTGTTCGATCCTCCGGCCGCCGCCGCCGCACTGGAGAACATCAGGACGGCCACCCTGAAACATCTGGACTGGCTGATCATGATCGGCGGGAACGTGATGGTGCTGTTCTGTATCGTACTGGCGATTTCGCCGTACGGGAAAATCCGGCTGGGCGGGAAGGAAGCGCAGCCGGAGTTCCGCACGATGTCCTGGTTCTGCATGATGTTCGCCGCGGGCATGGGCGTCGGCCTGCTGTACTGGGGCGTGGCGGAACCGGTGGCGCACTACACCGCATGGTTCGAGACGCCCTTCAATGTCGCGGCACGCACGCCCGAAGCGGCGCATGCGGCGATGGGCGCGACGATCTTCCACTGGGGCTTCCACCCATGGGCCATCTACCTGACCGTGGCGATCGTGGTCGGCTACTTCTCGTACAACAAGGGCCTGCCGTTCTCGCTCAGCTCCGGCCTGCAACCGCTGCTCGGCAAGGCGCACAAGGGCCCCATCGGCCACGCCGTCGACACCTTCACGGTGGTGCTGACCGTGTTCGGCCTGGCCAGTTCGATCGGCCTGGGCGCCATGCAGGCGACCGCCGGCATCACCCACGTGCTCGGCCTGCCGAATACGATCATGCACCAGATGCTGTTCATTGCCGTCGTCACGCTGCTGGCCGCGATATCGCTGTGGCGCGGCCTCGATTCCGCGCTCAGGCTGCTCAGCAACGTCAACATGCTGCTGGCGCTGCTGCTGTTCGCGATCGTCGTGGCCGGCGTGGGCGTGATGGCGTTTTCCTCGGGCGTGCTGAATACCACGGTCGACTTTGGCCGCTATTTCATCCCGTTGAGCAACTGGATCGGCCGTGATGACCAGGCCTGGTACCACGGCTGGACCGTGTTCTACTGGGCATGGTGGTGCACCTGGGGCCCGCTGGTCGGCGTGTTCGTGGCGCGGGTGTCGAAAGGGCGTACGCTGCGCCAGCTGGTCGGCGTGGTGCTGCTGGCGCCGACCGCCGTGGCCATCCTCTGGTTCACCGCGTTCGGCGGCGGGGCCATCGGCAACGTGGCGTCGGGAACCGGCGCGCTGGCCAGCGGCACGATGAACGTCGACATGGCGATCTTCCATTTCCTGGAAACGCTGCCGATGTTCGGCGCGACGTCGATGCTTGTCGTGGTGCTGCTGGTGATCTTCATGGTCACTTCCGTCAACTCGGGCGCCATGGTGGTCGACAGCCTGGCGGCCGGCGGCGATACGGACACGCCGGCGGTGCAGCGCGTGATCTGGCTGCTGCTGATCTCAATCGTGACGGTAATCCTGTTCGTCATCGGCGATAATACCGCCCTCAAGGCCATCCAGGCCGGGGCGGTCGCCATGGGACCACCCTTCATCGCCCTCATGCTGCTGCTCATCGTCGGCTTCGTCAAGGCCATCGCGAAAGAGCCGCGCTGACTGCCCGTCCGGAACGGAAGTACCGCTTTCCGCGACAGCCATCGGGACATCAACTTTCGAGAGGACCGGCGCCCGCGGGCGCCGGGGAGAAACATCATGATCAGCATTCAAGTCAGGCGCGCAGGCGCCGCCGTGCTGGGCGCCGCCATGCTGGCGGGCGGCCAGGCCCATGCGGAAGAGCCGGCATCGCCGCTCACGATCGGCGGCGCGATCCGCTTCAATTACGTGCACAAGGGGTGGCAGGCGGAAAAGCCGCGCGGCTTCGTTGGCCTCGATACCGTGCGCCTGGAAGTCAAGTACGACGACGGCACCCGCATCGCCTCGGCCCAGTACCGCTACAACCGCTATCCGGAAGGGCAGGGCGGCTACTGGCAGCATTTCCTGCATCACGGCTGGGTGGGCCTGCGCTTCGACGACCGCAGCACCGTGCGGGTTGGCCTGGACAAGGTGCCGTTCGGGCTGCTGCCGTTCGCGTCCAACAACTTCTACGAGTCCATCGCGTTCTATACCGGTTTCGAGGACAAGTACGACGCCGGCATCACCTACGCCAGCGCCCCCGGCAAGCTGGAGTGGCAGCTTGCGTTCTTCCCCCGCGACGGCGGGTCATACGGCGGCGGCGACAACACCGCGCCGGCCTCGAACCGCTATTCCTACAACATCGTCCGCGACGACGACGAGCACGGCTACGGCACGGGCCAGCGCGACAGCGAGCGCAACACGCTGGTTGCGCGCGTGGCGTGGCACGCCGATACCGCGATCAAGCAGGAATTCGGCGCATCGGTGCTGGGCGGAGACATCCGCAACGGCGCCGGCCAGGACACCCGCCGCAACGCCTTCGCCATTCACTACCGCGCCACGCCGGGGCCGGTCACCGTGATGCTGCAGGCGATGCGCTACCGCTACAAGACCAGCCACGCACCCAGCCAGACCTATGGCGGGCTCGATGCCAACAGCTTCGTCATGGTCGGCGGCTTCGGCTACCCGTATCCGGTCGCGACGAAAGGCGACATCGTCATCGCCAACGTCAGCTACGACATTCCGGGCAGGATCGGCCCGTTCGGGGGCTTCAAGGTCTACAACGACTACAGCGCGCTGCACAAGCGGACCGCCAGCTATGGGCCCTCGAAGCAGAACGTGACGGGTCTTTCCTTCTCGGCCGGCAAATGGTTCTTCTATGCCGACCTGATGATGGGCAAGCATCATCCGTACATTTCGCCGGACTTCGGCGGGCTGGCCTCGACAGCGGGTCAGCATGACCGGTGGGCGCGGCGGATCAACCTGCAGGCCGGCTACTACTTCTGAACCGATCGGCGCGGCGGTCCCTGCTCCTGTCCCTGTAGTGTTCCGGTCATAAACCGGACTTACCATGCAGGACAGGACCCACCCATCACGGAGGATGCATGACCCGACTTTCCCGCCGCCGCTTCCTGGGCGGTACGGCCGCCGCCGGCGTGCTCGGCGCGATGTCGCCGCTGCTGCGCGAGGCGCTGGCGGTGCCGGCGCGCCGGGCCACCGGCACGCTGGCCGACGTGCGCCACGTCGTCATCCTGATGCAGGAAAACCGCTCCTTCGACCATTATTTCGGCACGCTGGCCGGCGTGCGCGGCTTCGGCGACCGCATGGCGATCCCGCTGCGCGACGGCCGCACCGTCTGGCAGCAGCACAATGGCCGGCGCATCGTGATGCCGTACCGGCTCGATGCCAGTGCCGGCAATGCCCAGCCGGCGCTCGACCTGCCGCATACCTGGCCGGATGCCCAGGCCGCGTGGGACGATGGCCGCATGAACGCCTGGCCCCGTTCGAAGACGGATGCGTCGATGGCGCACTATGCGCGCGCCGAGCTGCCGATCCAGTTCGCGCTGGCCGAAGCCTTTACGTTGTGCGACGCCTACCACTGCTCGCTGCAGGGCGGCACGAATCCGAACCGGCTGTTCCTGATGACGGGCACCAACGATCCGTCCGGCCGGCATCGGGGACCGGCGATCGACAACCGCATGGAAGGCTTCGGCCCGCCCGAGCTGGGTTTTACGTGGACCACCTATCCGGAGCGGCTGGAAGCGGCCGGCGTCAGCTGGAAGGTCTACACGGACATGGCGGACAACTACGACTGCAATATGCTGACGACGTTCCGCACCTTCCGCGAGGCCCATGCAGCCAGGCCGAATGCGCTGGCGGACAAGGGCATCAGCAGCACGCTGGGCAATGCCACGCTGGACGGCTTGCGCGACGATGTCGTCAACGGCCGCCTGCCGCAGGTGAGCTGGGTGATTTCGCCGCGGCTGTATTCGGAGCATCCGGGGCCGTCGACGCCGGTGCAGGGCGGCGCCTACACGCTGCAGGTGCTGGAAGCGCTGCTGGCCGATCCCGAGGTGTGGAGCGGTACCGTGTTCCTGCAGATGTACGACGAGAACGATGCCTTCTTCGACCACGTGCCGCCGCCGGCGCCGCCGGCGCTGCTGCGCGACGGTACGCGGTCCGGCAGGTCGACCGTGGCCTTCCGCGACGAATGCCATGGCGACGGCTTCCTGTATGGGCTGGGTCCGCGCGTGCCGATGGTGGTGATGTCGCCGTGGAGCAAGGGCGGCTGGGTCAATTCGGAAGTGTTCGACCACACGTCCGTGCTGCGCTTCCTGGAGCGCCGCTTCGGCGTCGCCGAACCGAATATCGGCGCGTGGCGCCGCGCCGTGTGCGGCGACCTGACCAGCTGCTTCGATTTCGCTTCGCCGGATGCCGGAAAGCCGCGCCTGCCCGCATTCGGTACCGCGCAGGCCGATGCGGAACGGGCACGCCAGCGCGCCACGCCGGCCATCGAGGTGCCGGTCGAGGGCGCGCAGGCGGCACCCCGGCAGGAACCGGGCACGCGGCCATCGCGCGCACTGCCGTATAGGCTCGAAGCGCGCCTTGAAGCGAGGCTCGATGCGCGGCAGGAGCCACTGGCCGGGCCAGAAGCAGGCGGCGTGCTGCTCACGTTCGTCAACGCCGGCACGGCGGGCGCCGTGTTCCATGTCTACGACCGGCTGCGGCTGGACCGCGCGCCACGCCGCTATACGGTGGAGGCGGGCAAGGAGCTGGCCGACCTGTGGACCGTACCCGAGGAGGGGAGTGCCGTCGCGCCGGGCGCGCATGACCTGTGGATCCTCGGCCCGAACGGCTTTCATCGCGCTCTGCGCGGCAGCGGGCCGCAGGACATCGCGGTGCGCGCCGTGCGCGAGGGCGACCGCCTCGTGCTGGAATTGCGCAACGGCGGCGCCGTGCCGCGCGATGCGACGCTGACCATGCTGGCCTACGCGGCTGCGGCGCCACGCACGGTCACCGTCGCGCCGGGCAGCGGCGAACGCCTCGTACTGCCCGGCCCTTGGTACGACGCGCAAGTGGAGAGCGGCGGTGCGGTATGGCGCTTCGCCGGCCGCGTCGAGACGGGGTTCGACGGCAGCAGCGATCCGGCCATGGCCACTGGCCAGGTGGCTGGCCGGTGATAAATCGTCCCGCCTTGCCGCTTAGCCTGCGATGAAGCCCTGCAAGGCACGGTTGAACGCCGCCGCATGCGTGGCGATCATGCCGTGCGAAGCACCCGCGATGGTGTGCTTTTCCGCGTGGCCGCACCACTGGAGAAGCTGCGCGACGTTGTCGCGGTACATGCGCGGGCTTTTCTCGCCTTCGACGAGCAGCACCTTGCAGCGCAGGCCCGCGGCGGCGGCCTGCGTGTAGGCCGGCAGCGGATCGCGGAATTGCTTCGGCAGCGTGGACGCGTTGTCGATGGCCATCCTGCGAAAGCCCGGCGGGCTCCTGCGCCAGGCACCCGGCATGCTGACGGAATCGACGAACATCTCCAGCCCGGCATCGATGGCGCCAGCCTCGATCAGTTCGGCCACGTTCGCGCGCAGCGCCAGCGTTGCCGCCGGCAGTTGCGCCTCTTGCATGCCGTCGACCTGCAGCGGACCGCCCGGATCGGCCAGCGTCAGGGACTTGACCAGGTGCGGATATTCGCGCGCCAGGTGGAAGGCCACGCAGCCACCGCGCGAGTGGCCCACCACGTGCACCGGTCCGAGTCCCATCATGGCGATGAAGTCGGCCAGTTCCTCGACGTGCGTGCGCCAGCCGAATTCGCCCGGCATGCGGTCCTGGTCGTCCGGCCAGTAGTGGCTCAGGCTGACCGACATGCAGAAGAACTGCTTCGACAGCACGCTGGCCTGGCTGTTCCAGTAGCGGTAGTCGCACAGGGAACCATGGATGAACAGCAGCGGTTCGCCATAGCCGGTCGCCACGTAGGGAACCCGGGTGCCCGAGGGCAGCGTGGCGAAGTACACCTCGGGGATGGCCAGGTTCGACAGGTCGGTTCGTGCGTTCATGTTCAAGCTCCTTTGACGCCACTATGCATCACGCACAAGACCAAGAAAATCGCATAATATTGATCGTAATTATCAGATTTTCTGATATTGGCTCGGCCATTGATCGACCATCGATCGACTATTGAAAGCAATGCATTGCCATGAAAGCACTCGACCTGGATGTCCTGACGATGATCGTCGCGGTGGCCGATACCGGCAACATCAGCCGTGCGGCGGAAGTCGTGCATCGCTCGCAGTCCGCGGTGAGCATGCAGATCAAGACGCTCGAAGCGGCGCTCGGCAAGCCGCTGTTCGTGCGCAAGCCGAGAAGCGTGACGCCCACGCAGGACGGCGAAGTGCTGCTGATGTACGCGCGGCGCATGCTGGCGCTGCGCGAAGAAGCATGGGCCGCCGTGGTGCGGCCCGATATCACCGGCCGTGTCGTCATCGGCGTGCCGGACGACTATGCCTCGTCGCTGCTGCCGGCGATCCTGAAAAAATTTTCGGCCACCTATCCGAAGGTCGAGATCCAGGTGGTCGGCCTGCCCAGCGTGGCGCTGGCGCCGATGGTCAAGGACGGTTCGGTCGACCTGGTCTGCGCCACGCGCGTCAAGGGCCTGTCGGGGGAATTCATCCGCTTCGAGCCGATGGTCTGGGCGGCCTCGCCCAGCGCGAACGACATCTGGCGCGAGCGGCCGCTGCCGATCGCGGTGTTCCTGCCCGGCAGCGTCGCGCGGGAAAACGCCATCCGCAGCCTGGAGCGGGCGAAGATCACGTACCGCACATCGTTTGAAAGCCCCAGCCTGATGGGGCTGCTCAGCATGGTCGAAGCCGGGCTCGCGGTGGCGCCGCTGGCGCAGTGCGCGGTGCCCCGGCACCTGACCCTGCTGGGCCAGGCGCAGGGCCTGCCGGAAATCGATGCACTGGAAGTCATCCTGGCGCGCAGCGCCAAGTCGCGGCGGCCGCCATGCGATTTCCTGGCCGAGCGGATCATGGCGGAACTGCGCCGCTGAGCGGGTGCCTGCTGCCGATGGACCGGCAAGCCCGCCGGCAGTGGCATGTTGAAGGGGCCTGTCGCAACGGCGCGTCACCGTACCGGCGCCACCGGCGAAAGCGTGGAAGTTATGGCAACACCATGCTAGATTGAAATTCCGCCCCGGCACCGTGCCGCCACGCGCCCATATCTCGACCGTCGCTACCATGGAGAGCCACATGTCCGTCGTCCAGAAGCCTGTCCGCCTTGCCATCGCCTTGTCCGCGTGCCTGCTGGTTTCGACGGCGCAGGCGGACCCGATTCCCGGGCCGCAGCGCCAGCTCGTCAACAGTACCCTGTGGCAGCAGCATGCGCCCGAGTATGCACTGATCAGCCGCGCCACCTTTGCGGCCGCCACCGCCGCGCTGAAGAGCGCGCTGGCATCGCGCGGGTCGGCCGCGATCGAGCAGCCCGACGGCGGCGCGGGCAAGCCGCCGGCGGTCATCGTCGACCTCGACGAGACCATGCTCGACAACTCGCCCTACCAGGCCTGGCTGGCGCGGCGCGGCGTGGAGTTTTCCGAGCCCACGTGGGATGCATGGATCGCGCTGAAGCAGGCCAGGGCGCTGCCGGGCGCGATCGAGTTTGCCAATGCCGCCGTGAAGAGCGGCAAGGTCACGCTTTTCTATGTCAGCAACCGGGAATGCAAGGATGCCGCGCATTGCCCGAACCGCAGCAACACGATGGAAAACATGGCCGCCCTCGGTTTTCCCGGCGCCACCGACCCCAGCCGGTTCCTGTTCAAGGTTCCCGGCGACCCGCGCGGCGACAAGGTCACGCGCCGCAAACAGATCGCCGAGAAGCACCGCATCGTCATGCTGGTCGGCGACGACATGCGCGACATCCTGCCGCAGGAAGACGTGAAAGCGCTTGCCGATCCGGGCTCCGCCATCGGCCGGCGGGCAGGCGACGAGATCGGCAAGCGCTGGTTCATCCTGCCCAACGCGATGTACGGCGGTTGGCTGAGCGGCCTGGGCAAGACCGCGGACGCGCAGTTCGCCAACTTGCGGGCCGCGCCGCTGCCGGCCGCCGATGCGCCCGTGCTGGCAAGCTGGAACCTGGCCTGGCTGCTGACGCCGGCGACCTACGACGAACTGCTGCCCGCCTGCCGCAAGACCGGCCAGATCCGCAGCAACGAACGCGCCATTCCCTGCACGCCGGGCCGTGACCCGATCCCGCAGCGGCAGGCGGCCGACTTCGATGCGCTGGCCACGGTCGCCGGCCGGCTGCATGCGGATGTCGTCGCGCTGCAAGAGGTGGACGGACCGGCAGCGGCGGCAATGGTATTCCGGCAGGGCTGGAAGGTGGACTGCTTCGTGTCGCGCGCCCATGTGCAGAAGGTGGGCTTTGCCATCCGCGAGGGCATTCCCTACCAGTGCAACCCTGAATTCGCCGCGCTCGATGTCGATGGCGCCTCGCGTGCCGGCGCCGACCTGACGCTGTATCCGGGCACGCCGCAGGCGGTGCGGCTGTTGGGCGTCCACCTGAAAAGCGGCTGCGTCGACGGTTCGCTGAAGACCAGCACCAGCGAACCTTGCAAGTCGCTGCGGCGGCAGGTTCCCGTGGTGGAGCAATGGGTCGATGCGCGCGCCGCGGAAGGCGGGCGCTTCGCCGTGCTGGGCGACTTCAATCGCGCCCTCGACCAGGATGCGAAATACAGCGCCGGGCCGGACGAAGCCGCGCCGGCCTCGGTGTTCCGCGCCCTCAGCGACGGCAAGCCGGCCGGCGCCGTGCTGCGGCGCGCCACCGAACGCTCCTGCTTCGATGGCGATCCCCACGACGGTCCGCCGATCGACAACATCCTCGTCAGCCAGTCGCTGGCCGAAGGCCGCACCCTCGACGCGGCGCACCTGCGTTACGACAAGGCGCTGGCAGAGGGCCGCATCCTGTCCGATCACTGCCCGATCCTGCTGCGCCTGCAGTAAGCCCTGTGTAGCGGGTGTTCGGCACCACCGGCGTCTGCGCCACTGGTGTCGGACACATTCATGTGTCGGACACCGGTTTCCTCGTAGATAGTCAGCCAGCGTCACGCAAAAACCGGTGTCCGACACCTGTGAAGCGGTGTCCGACACCGATGCTTCTGATCCTCCTGCGCCTCCAGTAAGCCGGTGTTAGCTGGCCGCAACAAGCGAATATATTGCAAAACCGGCCTGACCAATCTAGAATGGGCCTGACCGGATGTGCTGGCTTTTTTGCAACTCCGGCAGCATCACCGCAGCATTGACCGTCTTCGGGCAAGGCCTGGTTCAGCATGCCCCGGCCGCCCCCGAAGCGGCGCGGGACACGCGAGGTGTCCCACGGCGACCGCTCCCCGCGGCGCTTCCGACATCACAATAACCAGATCGGAGACATGCTTGAACACCCATGACCTTTTCAAGGCCCTGGCATTTACCGCCATGGGCACCGCCCTCGCCACCAGTCCCGCACACGCGAGCTTTTTGCCGCTGCAGAACGCCGTCATCACGGCCACCTACAACGGCGAAGCGGCCGGCATGCTGGGCCTCGACCACGATTTCGCCAGCGAACCCGGTTCGAACACCACCGGGCTGGATCCGACCGGCACGGGCGTCGAATTCCTGACGGCCGACTTCCTGTTCGGCATCGATTTCTCCGCCGACGGCGCATTGACCGTGATCGCCAACAGCGCGATCCCGACCGGCGCCTACAGCATGCGCTTCGACTTCGGCAACAGCCTGGCCAGCCCGATCAGCGCCTTCACGTTCGCCGGCACCGAGGGCGCCAGCGGCGTGCCGGGGCTGTCGATCGTCGATTCCCACACGCTCGCGCTCGAGCTGGGCGATATCGAATGGGACGAGTTCGGCGCCATCACGGCCCGCATCGAGACCGCCGCGGCGGTTCCCGAGCCATCGACTGCCGCGCTGCTGTTTGCCGGCATGGCGGGGCTCGCGCTGGCAAGGCGCCCACACCGCCGGCACCTGCACCGCCACTGACACCGTTCAGCAAGGAGCAACCCCGCATTGACAGGGCGGGGCGGCTTCGCACGTCAATTCGTTTCCTCCAACAGGAGCATCACATGCGATTTCCAGCATTCAAGGCGGCGCTGTGCGCCGCATTCCTGCTCGGCGCGGTGCCGGGCCACGGCGCCGATCCGGTCGATCCGGCGCGCCAGGCTGCGCCACTCGACGGGTGGGCCAGCCAGGGCGGCGGCACGCGGGGCGGTTCGGCCGCGCCGGCAGAGCAGATCTACACCGTGAACAACCGCGCGCAGCTGCTGGCGGCAATCCACAACGGCGGCACCAGCGCGAAGATCATCAAGCTGGCCGGCACCATCGACATGACCGAAGGCCAGCCGTTCGCCAGCAGCGCCGACCAGGCCGCGCGGGGCGCCATCCGCCTGAAAAGCAATACGACACTGATCGGCGGCGCGGCCAATGCCGGCATCGTCAACGGCCACATCGTGCTGTCGAACGTCTCGCAGGTCATCATCCGCAACCTGAAGCTGGTCAATCCGTGCGACGTTGGGCCCGTCTGGGATCCCACCGACGGCGCCACCGGCAACTGGAATTCGGCCTTCGACGCGATCGGCATCTCCGGGTCGGATCACGTGTGGGTCGATCACGTCAGCTTCACCGATGCGCCGGTCACGGACGACCTGCTGCCGGTCGAGAACGACCATGTGAAGCAATGCCACGACGGCGCGCTCGACATCACCAACGGTTCCGACTACGTGACGGTGTCGTACAACCTGTTCGAGCAGCACAACAAGAACAACCTGGTCGGCGGCAGCGACAGCGCCACCGGCGACGAAGGCAAGCTGCGCGTCACCTTCAGCAACAACGTGTTCCGCGACGTGGCCAGCCGTGCGCCGCGGGTGCGCTTCGGCCAGGTCCACCTGTTCAACAATTACTATGCCGGCGCGAAGGCGCACCCCGTGTACCCGGTGAGCTACGCCGTCGGCGTGGGCACCGCGGCGAAGATCCTGTCGCACAACAACGTGTTCGACGTCGCCGGGGCCGGCGCCTGTTCCGCCGTGGTCAGGGACTTTTCCGGCGCCATCGCAGGCGCGTTCCAGGACACCGGCTCGCGGCTGAACGGCGCGGCCCTCGGTGCCTGCGGCGTGCCCGCCAGCGCCGGCTGGACCCCGCCGTACGCATTCAGCGTTCGCCCGGTGGCGCTGGTGAAGGCCAACGCGCTGGCGCAGTCCGGCGGCGGCAAGCTGACGACCACCGTGACCGGCACCGGCAGCACGACGATCGACACCGGTCCGAGCCTGGCCTGCCCGGCGACCGGCCTGTATTTCTGCGACGATTTCCAGGGCGGCAATGCGGCGAAATGGGACCTGCTGCCGGTCGCCGGCCCGAACGGCAGCTTCCGCGTGCAGGATGAAGTGGCCGGCAGCGCGAACAAGGTGCTGCAGTACACGGCCGCGTCGACCGGCGGCGTGCTGGCGCTGATCAAGCCGGCCGGGCTGGACAAGGTGCCGTCGGGCGATTACTTCGTCGAGGCGCGCATCCGCCCGATGACCAACGGCACCACGGGCAACAAGCACCTGTACCTGGTGACGCGCTATGTCGATGCCGGCAACTGGTACGGCGGCGGCCTGAACGTGCAGAGCAGCACCTCCAGCACGCAGGTCGAGATCGCGAAGATGTTCGCCGGCGCGCTGAGCCGGCCGAAGCAGGTGCGCAAGCCGGTCGCAATGGATGGCCCGTTCTACACGGTGCGTTTCGAGATGATCGGCAGCACGCTGACGGTGTACCTCGATGGCGAGAACCTGGGCTCGGTGACCGACAGCGCCTTCGCCGCGCGCGGCCTGGTGGGCCTGTACACGGCCAACAAATCGTTCCAGATCGACGACGTGCGGATCGGCGACCCGGCCCTGAAACCCGCGCAGATGACGCTCGCCCCCGCCGTGACGACCTATGCCGCGGAGGCGGGCGACGTGCCGCTGCAGGTGACCGTGAATGCCCGCGCCCCCGACGGCACGGCGGACAGCTACACGGCGGTGTCGAGCAACCCGGCGGTGGCAACCGTCAGCGTGGACGGCAACGTCGCCACGATCACGCCGGTCGGCGGCGGCACGGCGAAGATCGTCTTCACGTCCGGCTCGGATCCGCTGCTGGTGCGCACGATCGACGCCACCATTGCCCCGCAATTCGTGCAGCCGGCGCAGACCTACACGCTCGACAATGCCGCATACCCGGCCGCGCTGGCCGATGCCGAGCCGGTCGACGTGTCGTTGAAACTCGTGTTCGACAGGCCGCCGGTACTGGGCAGCGGCGGCAGCATCCGCGTGTTCCGCAAGGCCGACGATGCGCTGGTCGACGTGGTACGGCTCACCGGCGAAACCGATGTGATCGGCCATGCCGGGCAGTCGCAGGTGCGCAAGGTGAACACGACGCCGATCCGGATCGACGGCAATGCGGCGACCATCCGGCTGCACGGCAACAAGCTCGAATACGGTACCGAATACTACGTCGCGATATCGGACGGCGTATTCACCGGCACCGCGCTGGGCGGCGTTCCGTTCGCCGGCATCGGCAGGCTGGGCAACTGGTCGTTCACTACCGCTGCCGCGGCGCCGGCGGGCGACACGGTCACGGTCGACGACGATGGCGCGGCGGATTTCCGTACGGTCCAGGGCGCGCTCAACCACGCGATGCAGTACTTCGACAAGGCCGCGCCGGTGACCATCCGCGTGAAGAACGGCACGTACGAAGAGCTGCTGTACCTGCGTGGCAAGGACAATGTCAGCATCACCGGCGAGAGCCGCGACGGCGTCGTGATCCGCTATACCAACAACGACTCGCTGAATTCGGGCACCGGCGCCAGCCAGGGGGCGGGCACCAGCGGGGTACGCGGCGGCCGCGCGATCATGCTGGTCGAAGCGGTCGACATGCTCACCCTGGAATCGCTCACCTTCAACAACACGACACTGCGCTCGCCGGCCATTTCGGCGCAGGCCGAAACGCTGTACTTCAACAGCGACGGCGGGCGGCTGGTGGCGAAGGACGCGGCCTTCCTCAGCGAGCAGGACACGCTGAACCTGAAGGGCTGGTCGTGGTTCTACCGCACGCTGGTGGCCGGCAATGTCGACTTCATCTGGGGCAGCAGCCGCGCGGCGCTGTTCGAGCAAAGCGAGATCCGCTCGGTGGGCGACACCACCAGCGCGACCAGCGGCGGCTACGTGCTGCAGGCGCGGGTGCCGACTGCCTTCGACAAGGGCTTTGTTTTCCTCGACAGCACGCTGACGCATGGTCCCGGCCCTGGGCCGCTGCATGGCGACGTGCCGGCCGGCGCCACCTACCTGGCGCGCAGCCCGGGCGGCACGTCGAGCTGGGACAACATCGCCTTCATCAACTGCCGGATGGACCGGCACGTTGCCGCGGTGGGCTGGGCCGGCCTTGGGGTGAACAACCAGCCGGCGCCGAACCCGGTCCAGCCGGACGCCGCCTCCGGCTGGCGCGAGTACGGCACCACCGACCTGGCCGGCACGCCGCTCGACCTGGCCGCCCGCGTGGGCGGATTCCAGCTCAGCGCCAGCGATGTGGAGGCAGGCTTCTCATCGCGCGCGAAGGTGTTTGCCGGGTTCGGCAACGGAGCAGGGTGGGATCCGCAGCCTTGAGGTTCAGTTGAAGTGCCTGCGCGGCGGCCGGGCGAGATCGCCAGGGTGGCCGCGCAGACCACACGCCGCTATCGGCAACGTCCGATCTATAAGTATTCTATTCATAATCCGGTCGAAAACAGGCATACACTCGATCAGGGTCTCTCTCGCGCCGTGCGCTCTGCCGGGGGCGCGACCGGTTCGCTAACCGCGTGCTGCGGCGTCCATCTTTCAGTTTCCACCTTCCGGCTTTCTGTTTCCGCTCTCTGTTTCCGCTCTCTGTTTCTGCTCTCTCTTCTCCGCTTTCTCTTTCCGATGTGCCGGAGGATGTCCGCGTCCTCACCATTCAGGAGCAGCCAATGAAAACGACCCATATCAGCCAGCCGGCGTTCAGTGCCTGGCGGCCCGGCGATCCCATGCTGGAGCGTATTCGGACCGAGCTTTCGCCGCCCGCCGAAGCGCCGCTGCAGAATTTCTACGGCGGCGGCTCGTCGGAGGATGTCGGCCTCATCGATATCCCCAAGCCGGAAAAGGACGATTTCAAGGGCCTGAGCAAGACGCTGCAATTCCTGAAGTTCACGGCATCCGAGCAGGAAGTGCTGTTCAACGTGATCGGTTCCACCATCAACATCGCCGCCGGCATCGTCTCGATCGTCGGCGCCGTGGGCGCGGCAATCGACCTGATGAACAAGCTGGGCATCCTGTCGCCGGCCGAGGATCCCGTGCAGGCGGCGCTGAAGCAGATCGGCCAGCGTGTCGAGCAGATCTACGGCTACCTGGCCGCGCAGGAACGGCGCGGCCTGTACAACCAGGCCCTTCTCTGGCGCGTCAACGGCGACAATGCCCGCAACGCCGTGATGAACGCCAAGACCTCGCGCTCGCCCGAGAACCTGCTGCAACTGGCCAACCGCGCGAGCGAACTGAACCAGTCCATCCTGCAGATGCTCGGTGCCGGCCGCATCGCCTTCCTGCGCTCGGTCTACGGCTACCCGTGGTGGGTTCCCTACGCGCAGACGCCGTACATGAAGACCGCCGGCGGTGCGCCCATCAACTACCGCGATCCCGGGCAGGAGCTGCAGGCGGAGATCTGGGATCCGGGCCACTATCTCGACGTGCTGGTCCGCTCGGTCCAGGACCGTATCGCCGTCGCCATGACGCTGGAACCGGCGTTCCGGTCGACCGGCTACGACCGCGCCGTGTTGCGGCAGATCGCCGATGGATTGCTGGCGTTCGCGCATACCTGGCGCGCATCGATCCTGGTTGCCGATCCCGTCTTTGCGCTCAATGCCGGCGGCACCATGCGCAGCCCGGAACTGGGCGCGCCGCCGGGCGTTCCCATCGGCGCGGTCGACCCGGTGACGGGGGTGTCGTCCTTCGAGCCGCAATGGTCGGGCTTTTCCGTCGAGTTCAAGCGCAGCTATTTTCCTGGGGAAGCGTGGGGCGGCGTGTGGGATGAGTCGCGGGCAACCGATCCCGCCGCCGCCCTGGCGGCGATCACCGCCGTGCATACGGCGGCGGTCGACAGCGTCGTGCGCGCCTGCGGGGTGGACAAGATGCTGCGCCTGTCGCAGCGTGTGCGCGAGCTGGCCAGCAGCCCGCAGGGCTCCGATTTCGTCAGGCTGCCGGACGCGAAATTCCGCCGGCCGCTGCTCGGCCTGGAAGGCTGGGGCATGGTGAACGGCAACAGCGCCGGCGAAGGCACGCCGGTGGTGGTGGACCTGGGGCGCCTGCGGCTGTTCTCGCCGGCACCCGAACGCACGTACGCGGGCATGCGCTTCAGGCTGCGCGGCACGAAGGAATTCAGCTTCAGCATGCCCCGGCGCGCCGACCAGTCGGGCATCCGGCTGGGCTACCGGCTGCGGGTCGGCGGCGCCGAGATCGGGCTGATGACGTTCGCCACCGCCGCCGATCGCTCCGGCGGCGATTTCCCGTCGGGCGCGATCGAAACGGACTGCGAGGTCGAGACCCGCGTCTACGACTGCGTCCAGAGCGCCCATGTCAGCGCTGCCGGGGAAGACCAGTTCGAGCGCAATGGCCGGATCGCGGGCACCGAGCGCCTGTTCCTGAACGAACGCGTGGGCAAGGCGAAATTCCGGGTCGAGGTCGGCTTCGTGCCGTTCAAGGGCGGCGATCCGTCGGCCTATGCCGGGACGGTGAAGGTCGCCATTTCGGCACTGGAGCCCGACAGTTTCCCCGATGCGGCGATCCTCGGTGTGATGGTGCTGGAAACGCGGGTCGGGGACGATTTTGCGCCCGAGGAGGTGGTCGCCGATTCGATGACCGTGCATCTCGTCCCCACCTACGTCGTCCTGGGTGCCGATTTTTTTGCCGACTATCGCGCCGCGGTCGCGCAGATGGCCAAGACGGTGAAGGAGCTCGACCGCAAGTCGATTCCGCAACGCGAGATCCCCACCGGTCCGCCCGACCCCGACCCGGCGTGGCAGGTGCGGGCGCGCGCCATCGAGGTGGAGCGCGGACTCGACCGGGTGCAGGACTCGCTCGCCCAGCAAAACATCCTGGCGCACGAGATCGTGGCGGCGAACATCGTGCCGGTCGAGATGGGCCGCGGCGAGTTACCGGGCCCGAGGTAGGCGCAGGCGGCGAGGTCTGGCGCGAGGACCGGCAGCGCTACCTGCCGGACACCCGCGGGCTTTCCGGCGGGCCCAGGTAACTCGGGCGCAGTCCGCCGGCATCGATGACCAGCCGTTGCAGCACCAGGCCCGGATCGAGCATCCAGAATTTCACCGTGTGCGTGCCGGGCCGGTCGACTTTGTGCGTGGTGACGAACTTCGCCACGCCGTCCGAGACGATGCGGCGCCAGTAGTCCTCCGTCCCGTCCGCATGCACATTGACTTCCTGCAGCGGGCCATCGTCGATCGAGACCGCGTAGCGGAAGCCGGCACCCGTCTGGAATTTCAGCGTGGGGCTCAGCACCGTGTGCAGTTTGACTTCGCCTGCGCTGAACAGGTGGACGTCGTATTCGAGGCGCATGCCGTCCTGCGCGGTCAGGGCAGGGGAGGCGGCCGGCAGCGGCGTCACGCCGGACAGCGTGTGGCCGAATCCCGGGATCGTCTGCCAGCGCCGGCCAGCCGGCGCATGCGAGCGGCTGTAGTGTTCGGCCTCGATGGCCACCACGCCGCCGGTCTCGACGTGGCCGCGCCCGGCGGTGCGCGCATGCACCGGCACCTTGACGACGACCCGCGCCTTGTCCGGGCCGTGCACGACCAGCTCGGCTTCCGAAATGCCGGCAGGGACGGCGTTCCAGTCGACGTCCACCGCGATGCGCTGTTCCTTGCGCACGGTGCCCGCGGCATGGCTGACCTTCAGCCAGGGCTGGCTTGCCGCGATGGTGTAGTCGAACGGCGCGCTGCCGCGGTTGAACAGGTCGATGTGGCGGGCCTTCTTTTCGTGGATGTCCAGCGCCGGCACGGCGAGCTGGCGGATCGGGAAGACCGGCCAGGCGATCGCGTCGCCCTGGACGGCCACGCCCATCCGGTCCGACGGGTGGATACCGTTCGGCGCCGCCAGCTGGCCGGGCTCCGGTACGCGCAGCTCGGCCACGGCCGGCATCACGTCGCGGTAGGGCTGGTCCCAGTTCGTGTAGCCGAACCGCGTCTGCGACATCATGTGGTTCCACTTGCCGTTGCTGGTGCCCTGCTGGTAGCGGCGGGTCAGCTCCGCATCGCGGCTGAACAGCTGCCGTACCCGCGCAGCCATGTCGTTCGTCGTCACGCGGCCCTGCCGCGCATACAGCTGGTTGCGGCCCGCCGAGACGACCATGTCGAGCGCGTTCGCGGAAGCGAGCACCGGGTATTCGACCAGCTGGAAATACGCGTCGCGCATGGCGGGCGGCAGCGCCTGGCCGATGCGCCGCGCCTCGTCCGCCAGCGCGTTGTAGTCCGCCACCACGCGTTCCGCCTCGTCATAGTTCGCCAGGCTGTAGGTGTCGGGCGCCAGCTGTTCCGGGCGGCGGCGCGCATTGTAGCGGGTGTACCGGTCGACGATCTGCGCGATCCGGTCGGCATGCTGCGCGCCGAACTCGCGGGCGGCCCACTGCCGCAGGTAGCCGGGCAGGCTCTCGGCAGGCCAGCCCGCGGGGTTCCAGGTATAGGCCATGAAGAACTCGGTCGGCACTTCCATCGGCTTCAGGTCGCCCACGTTGACGATCCACATCCGGTCGGCACCGAATTCATCGGCAAGATTCATCTGCTCCCAGACCTTGCCGATCTGCGTGACGTTCAGCCACTTGTAGGAACGGGGAACGCCGACGTAGTCGAAGTGGTAGTAGACGCCCGCGCCGCCGCTGCGCTTGCGCTCTTCCGCCGTCGGCAGCCGGCGGATGTTGCCCCAGTTGTCGTCGCACCAGAGCAGCAGCATGTCGTCCGGTACCCGCATGCCCTTCTCGTAGTAGTCCTGCACTTCCTTGTAGAGCGCCCACAGTTGCGGCACCTTCTCCGGTTCGCGCTGCCACTCCTTCCGGATCAGCTCACGCTGGTCCGCGACGATGCGTTCCAGCAGCCCCACGTTGGCGCTCTCGGACATCGGTTCGTCGCCGTCCCCGCGCATCGCCATCGTGATCACGCTTTCGTAGTCGCGGGTATTGCGCAGGCCTCCGGCCCAGAACTCGCGCAGCGTCTCGCCGTTGCGCTGGTAGTCCCATGGGCCCTTGCCATGGCGGTGCCATTCCTGCTGTGCGCGCATCATCGGTTCGTGGTGCGACGTGCCCATCACGATGCCCATCGTGTCGGCCAGTTCGCCGTTGCCCTTGTCGTCGTCGTAGAACGATGAGTACCACATGGCCGGCCACAGGTAGTTGGCGCGCATGCGCAGCATCAGTTCGAACAGCTTCTCGTAGAACCGCCGGTTGAAGCCGCCGAAGCGTTCCTTCGCCCAGTTGGTCAGGGCAGGGGCTTCGTCGTTCAGGAAGATGCCTCGGTACTGGACCGTGGGTTTTTCCGTGATGCGCGTGCCCAGCGGCACGCTGAGCGCGCGATGGCGGGGAATCGGCACATCCGCCCACCAGTGCCAGGGCGACACGCCGATCTGTTCGGACAGCGTGTAGATCCCGTAGATGGTTCCCCGCTTGTCGCTGCCGGCGATCACGACCGCGCGCTTCACGCCGGGCATCGGATCGGCGACCGTCTGGATCACGAAGCCTTCCCACTGGCCCGCGAGCTTCGAAGCGTCGATCCTGCCCTCGCGTGCCAGGCGGTCGATGACGTCATGCCGGCCCAGCGTGCCGGCGATGATGACGTCGCCCGCCATGGAAATGGTACCGGTAACCCACTGTGGCTTGTGGCCGCTCACTTTGCCGATATCGCCTTGCAGGTCGCGTGCCGCGCGCAGCACGCCGGGAAAGTCGCCCTCCGATACCAGCAGGGGCGCGGTGCGCCCGTTCGCCGCAAGGATCACACCTTCCCGGCTATGCAGTTGTACGAATTGCGCCGTGCCCAGCGCCTGTGCGGCGGGAGCTGCCAGAAGGCAGGCCAGAGTGGCCACGGCAGCCATCAAGCGCGCCTGCAAAGGCGTGCTACGGCGCGATCTGGCGCTCATCCATTCGATCATTTTGTCTCCTCCGGGATGTCATGATGTTCGCTACCATCATTTGTTGAATTTTTGTTAGCGCAAACAATGTAGCGCTCGATGGTAGCGGTGTCAACGATTCGTCTCGCATCGATGTCATGCCTTCCGCGACCAAGTTTCCAATCCGTCGCACTTTCCGGCATGGCAGGCGTACTTCCGCAAGCACCAGGGCCCATGCTGATCGTGTGGGGCAAGGGCGACAAGATCTTCCCGGCCGAAGGCGCCCATCCGTACAAGCGCGACCTGCCGAAAGCAGAAGCGCACCTGCTCGACACGGGGCATTTCGTGCTGTAGGAAGAGGGCGCCACGATCGCCGCGCTGATGCCCGACTTCCTGGGCTGCACGCTGAAGACGGGCAGGTAGCCCACACGCCCGTCAGTTGCCGATGGGCGCCTCGCGCAGCCGCCGGCTCCAGTCCTCGATACGGCCGGTGTCGAGGCGTTTCGCGAACGCCGCGCGCCAGTTCGGCGACAGCGGCGCCAGCGCGGCGGCCAGCGCCCATTCCCCGCGCAGGTCCTCAATGGCCAGGCCGGTCGGCACGAGCCGCGGGAACAACGCACGCACCAGCCTTTCCAGCGGCCAGGCGGGGCAGGGCCGTTCGGCCAGTTCGAACCGGTTGCCACGCGCGATCACGCCTTCCTCCAGCACCCGGTAGTACCAGCCGGTGCGGCCGGAGCCCTGCATCGCGGCCGCAGCATCGTCCCGGCCGAAGCGGCGGTTCAGTTTCCAGCACGGCTGGCGTCCCTGCGATACCTGCAGCAGAGCGCTGCCGAGCCGGAATACGTCGCCGATGTGGACGTTCGCTTCCGTCATGCCGAACGTCGCCACGTTCTCGCCGAACGCACCCGGCACCAGCGGCACCGGGCTGTCCGGCCAGCGCGCCGCCCACATCGCATAGTGCTCGCCGGCGTAGTGGTGCACGGCTTTTTCCAAGCCGCCGTGATACGCGCGGTCGCCCTGTTCGTCGCCTTCCAGCCCGGTCAGCGACAGCCGCACCGGACCGGGCCGCGCCGACTTGACGATGCCGCTGGCGACATTGGGATGACCGGTCCGCGACAGCGGCCGCGCCGGGCCCGTGAACAGCGCGGCAAGCGGGATGGATGACGGCATGGCCCGCTCCGGTCAGGCCCGGCTCTCACCGGGAAGGCCGGCCAGCCAGCCGTGCAGCAGGGCCTGGCCCGCCTGCTCCAGCGCGCGGCCGTGGCGTGCCGTGTCGCGGCGCAGCGCCGCCAGGTCGACGCCGGCGCGCGCCAGTTCCACCGCGTGCCCGGCCAGCCATTCCTCCAGCGCGTGCTGGGCGAATTCGGCGTGAAATTGCAGGCCCAGTGCATGGCGCCCGGCGCTGAATGCCTGGCACGGCGTGCCAGGCGTGGCGGCCAGCGACGCGATACCTGCCGGCGGCACGATGTTGTCGCCATGCCAGTGCAGCACCGGGATGCCGCGCAGCGCATCGAGCGGGTCGAGCGGGCCGGCGGCCTTTGCCACGTCGAGCGGTGCCCAGCCGATTTCCATGGCGGCAATACCATCGGCAGCGCCGCGCCGTTCGATGCGCCCGCCGAGGGCAACGGCCATCAGCTGGGCGCCCAGGCAGATGCCCAGCGTGGGAAGGCCCAGCGCCAGCCGCTGGCGCAGGCCGTCGATCTCCGCCGCCAGCCACGGGTAAGCGGCAACGTCGCCGGCGCCGAGCGGCCCGCCCAGCACGACGACCAGCGCGGCATCGCGCCATTCGTCGGGCGCCAGCGGCGTCGCGCCGGCGTGGCGGTACTCGACCTGGTAGCCGGCGCGTTCGAGGGGTGCGGCGAAGCTGCCGAGATCCTCGAAGCACACGTGGTACAGGGCGATGCATTTCATGTTCGTCGCTGGCATGTTGTCTCCTTTCAGGTCACGCTGGACAGCGCGATGCGGCAGCCGCCATCGTCGCATTGCGGGACACCTGCGTCCCTGTCTTCATCTTCGTGTACCAGTCCGGCGACCAGGGCGCCGACCTGCATGTCGTCGGCCATGCCGAAGACCTGGTGGCGCAGCATGCCCCGGCGGTCGATCAGCAGCAGCGTCGGCGTGCCGCGCATCCGGTATTTCGCCATCGTGCGCGGTACCGGGCCGCTATCGGACGGCAGGTCGATACCGACCGGAAAATCGATCCGGTATTCGTGGACGAAGGCTTCCAGTGCCTCGCGCCCCATCACCGCGTGATGTTCGAACACCGTATGCAGGCCAAGCACTTCGACGTCGCCGCGGCCGAACGTGGCGGCGATCTTCTTCGCCTGTGGAATGCCATGCGACACGCAGCCGGGGCACAGCATCTGGAACGCGTAGACCGCCACCACCTTGCCGCGCAGGGCGGCAAGGCTGACGGGTCCGCGGGCGTTCAGCCAGGCCGCCACCTCGAATTCGGGCGCCTTGCTGGAATTCGTCGCGGTCCCGGCGTTCATTTGGCGCGCAGCTTCACTTGCGGGAAATCGACCGGCACGGCGAGCGCCACGTTCACGTAGTTCGTGAACAGGTTCAGCGCCACATGGGCGACGATTTCCACGATCTGGCCGTCGTCGAAGCCGGCTTCGCGCAGCGCGTCGACCTCGGCGGCATCGACCTTGGCGCGGTTGCGCACCACCCGCGTCGCGAACTTCAGCGCGGCGGCAGTGCGCGGATCGTCCGACTGGCCGGCCTGGGCGGCCGCCATCTCGTCGCCGCTGGCGCCGGCCTTGCGGCCAAGTGCCGTGTGCGCGGCCAGGCAGTATTCGCAGTCGTTGATGTCGGCGATCGCCACGGCGATCTGCTCGCCCAGCCTGGCGCCCAGCGTGCCGTTGCCGAGGGCGCCGAAACCGGCCCACATGCTGGCCAGTGCGGCAGGGGAGTTGGCGACGGCCCGGAACATGTTCGGCGTGGCGCCGAACGCGCCGTGCACCTGTGCGAGCAGTTGCTGGGAGGCGCCGGTGGCGGTATCGCGGGTCAGCAGGGCAACGCGGGCGGTGGTGGCATTGTGGGACATGATCTTTCCTTTCATGGTGGCCGTTCGGGGAATGAAGGGCTGGCCGGGCCACTTTCATCAGGAGTCCTAAGTATTCAATTCGTGCGAATTTCTGGACGGTCGTGGCTTGAAGTGCTTGCCGCGCCGTCCATGGAAAGCATCGTAGCACGGCCGAACAGTATTAGGTAGGACTCCTGACTAAAATCTTTCTATTGCCGCGTTAGCGAAGCACTATGGGATATTCAGGGAAGCGGCTCAGCGCCGTGCGGGCACGCGCCGCAGCACGTCGTCGTAGGCGGCCAGGTCGAGGAAGGCGGTGGCTTCGATGGCGCGTCCGCCGCGCATCCGGAAGATCCACACATAGCTGTTGCGGTAGGGCTGGCCGTCGGCAGCGGTGGCTTCGCCGTCCCAGCGGACGATCACGTGCTCGCCGTCGGCCCAGACCTGGCGCGCTACGGGCTTGATCGGGCTTGCCAGCCGCGCCACGAACGGCGCGACCGCGCGGTCGATGAAGGCCTGGCGGCCGCGGTAGGTACCGGCCGAGGGGCCGCTGCCGGCGATCGTCCAGGTCACGTCCTCGTGCAGCAGCTCGTTGAAGAAGCCGCTGCCACCTGCGGCCCAGCGCTGGAACGCCGCGTCGACCAGTTGCCGGTTGGTGCCGGTGTCGGCCGGCATGTCGGGCGCCGCGGCGCAGGCACCGGCGGCTGCCAGCAAGGCGATGGCGAAGGCGCGCCGGGCGTGCAGCCACGGGGCCGCGCGCATGGCATCGGTGCGGTGCTGGCTGCGAGGTTGGATGCTGGAAACGGTCAAGATCGGCATGCTGTTGTCCTCCGGTGAAGGTTGCAGGACATCCATCATGCCGCCGGGCGCGTGCCGGCGGATAGGCCGGAAAATAGCGATTGATTGCCCGATTCTCTGCCGGCGCCGCTATCAGTCGAAACTGGCGGCGAATGGCTGCGGCCTCGGGCGGGGCCGCAGCGGGGCCTTGATGACTTTCCTTACACCTTCGCTTCCACCCCAGGCGTGGCCGAACGGATGAGGAAGGCCTGCGTCAGCTGCGGCAGGTGCTCGAGCAGCCATGCCGCCATGGCCTTTTCCTGCACGATGATGCGCTCGCAGGCGGCTTGCGTGGTGGCATCGCCGGCCTGCTGGGCGGCGGCGATCAGCGCAGTGTAGCTGGCGATCTCGAGGTTCTCGAATACGTAGCCGGCCATCGCGCCCTTGACCACTTCGTCGCTGACGGTCATGCCGCCGACGGCCTGGCCGAACGCCGCCAGCTTGCCGCCCAGGTCCTTCAGCACCGAATTGCTGACGCCGCGGCGCGCCATGCATTCGTCGAGCAGCGCCTGCTGCCCGCGGGTTTCCTCGATGTGCTGGACGATGCGCGCCTTCAACTCGGGATAATGTTCGAGGCGGGCGGCCTGGGCGTTCAGCATCTTTTCGGCCTGCTGTTCCATGGCATGCGCGTCGCGCAGCCAGTCGTTCAGGTTGTCGTTCACGTCGTTCACGTCGGTCGTCATGGTTTCCTCCGTTGGCTGTCGGTAGGGGCGATGGAAGGCCATCGCCGCCGGGAAAACGCATGGTAGCCGCGTGATCGGCACCAATCTGTCAGGGCGACCCTTCAACGTCTGTAGGAATGCGCCGAACCTGTTTGGCAAGCCTGCAGCGGATCACTGGCCGGGCAGTGCATTGCCGGCGCCGTCGGCCCGTGTTACGGTCGGGACCGTCACAACCTGAAACCATCTTCCAGCTCGGCCGAAACAGTGAACATGCCCTTCGTCAGCTCCGCTACCTCCGCTCCTTCCGCCTACCCGTCGGCGCCGTCGCGCAACCTGGCCCTCGATGTGCTGCGCGGCCTCACGCTGGCGTTGATGATCGTCGTGAATACGCCCGGCAGCTGGAGTGCCATCTACGCCCCGCTGGCGCACGCGCCCTGGCACGGCTTCACGCCGACCGACCTGGTATTTCCGACCTTCCTGTTCGTGGTCGGTGCCGCGCTGCGGCTGAACATGAAGAAGCTCGCTGCGCTGGACCACGCCTCGTTCCTGCACACCGTGGCGCGGCGCGGCGCGCTGATCTTCCTGTGCGGTTTCCTGCTGTACTGGTTCCCGTTCTTCAGTGCCGATTTCACGCCGATGCCGATCGGTTCCACGCGCATCATGGGCGTACTGCAGCGCATCGGCATCTGCTACCTGTGCGCCGCCGTGATCGTCCGCTATGGCGGCGTTCGCGGCGCGCTCGGCTTCAGCGTCGCGGCTTTGCTCGGTTACTGGTGGCTGCTGTGGCAGTTCGGCGACTACACGCTGGCCGGCAATGCCGTCCGCGCCGTCGACCTGGCGGTGCTGGGCGCGCCGCACATGTATGGCGGCGACGGCATCCCGTTCGATCCGGAAGGCATCCTCAGCACCTTGCCGGCCATCGTCAACGTGCTGGCCGGCTACCTGGCCGTCGCGTGGCTCAACCTGCGCGGCCGCACATTGGCGGCGGTCGGCGGACTCGCCGCGGCCGGCGCCGCATGCCTGCTGCTGGCCTATGGGTGGGACATGCTTCTGCCCATTAACAAGAAGCTGTGGACCAGTTCCTACGTGCTGTGCACCGTCGGCTGGGACCTGCTGGTGCTGGCGGTGCTGGTCTGGGCGGTCGACATCGGCGGTCTGCGCGCCGGACTGCCGTTCTTCGAGGTGTTCGGCAAGAACACGCTGTTCATCTACCTGCTGTCGAGCGTGGCCGTGACCGTGCTGGCGCGGCTGCGCGTGGGCGGCACGTCGCTCCACGAGTGGCTGCACGAAAAGGTCTTCCTGTCCTGGGCGGACCCCCGTCTCGCTTCGCTGTGCTTTGCCGCGGCCTACATGCTGGCCTGCTGGCTGGTGGCGTGGGCGCTGGACCGGCGGCGCATCTACATCAAACTCTAAGACGGAAAATCATGCGGGCGGCGCTGGCGGGGCCGGCCGGCGGCCTGCTCAGCGCCCCCGCACCACCTGCACCTTGACCTTCTTGCCATGGCGGTAGGTGAACAGCGTCATCGCCGCATCGCGCAGGTCGCCCCTGGCATCGAATGCGATCGAGCCGGTGATGCCCTCATGCCGCACTTTCGCCAGCACGGGCAGGAACCTGGCCGGCGCCGTGGTTTGCGCGGCCTGCATCGCCGCCGCGAACACCATCACGGCGTCGTACGCATACGGCGCATAGGTTTCCACCGGCAAATCGAAGCGCTCGCGGTAGCGCTCCGTGAAGGCCGCATTGCTGGCTTCCTGCGGGCCGTCGATACCGCCGGCCACCACGCAGAACACCTTGTCGTCGCCCAGTGCGTCGCCGGCCAGCAAAGGCAGGCGTTCGGAACAGATGCCGTCACCGGAGATCAGCCTGGCGTTGATGCCCAGCGTCTTCATCTGCTTGAGCATCGGCCCGGCCACCGCGTCCATGCCGCCATAGAAAACGATGTCCGGCTTCTTGGCGCGGATCTGCGTCAGGATGGCGCTGAAGTCCACCGCCTTGTCGCTGGTGAACTGCCGGCTGACGATGGCCCCGTTGCCGGCGATGGCGCGGACGCCCTTGGCGAATTCGTCGGCCAGGCCCTGGCCGAAGGCGGTCCGGTCGTCGATGATGGCGATCCTTTGCGCCTTCATCGCCTTGACGGAATAGGTGGCGAGCGTGCGGCCGATCAGCGTGTCGCTGGCCACCACGCGGAACGCGGTCTTGAATCCCTGCCGCGTGTAGACCGGCGTGGTGGCCGCAGGCGAGATCTGCGGGATACCGGCGGCGGCATAGATCTTCGATGCCGGCACCGTGGTGCCCGAGTTCAGGTGGCCGACCACGCCGGCCACGCGCGCATCGACGAGCTTCTGCGCGACGGCGGTGCCGGATTTCGGGTCGGCGGCGTCGTCCTCGGCCAGCAGTTCCCACTGCACTTTCTTGCCGCCGATGGCGATGCCCTTGGCATTCAGGTCGTCGATCGCCATGCGCGCGCCGTTCTCGATGTCCTTGCCCTGGTGCGCGCCGGGGCCGGACAGCGGCGAAGCCGTGCCGATCCTGACGACGGTCTGGGCGGACGCTGCTGCGCAGAAAAGCAGGGCGGTGGCGGCGATGGCGGCGCGGGGCGGCATGATGGCTTTCAAGGTGGAAAGCAGCGATTGTAAAGCCGGGTTAGCGCAGGTGGCGCGCGGCAACGCCGCCGTGCGGTCGCATGACCGTCGCGTTACTTCGCCACGCCGCCGGCCGCCCGGGGCTCGGCGTCGCGTGCGCCACAGGTCGGCGCGACCAGGGCGGGCGCAATGCCGAACAGCGGCCGCAGCACCGCCAGCGGCTTTACCACCTCGAAGATGGCAAAGCTGCCGGCGAAGGTCAGGATGACGATGACGACGGCTTCGGTGAAGGGGGCGATGTGCAACGGTTCCAGCGCGCTCGCCACGACGACGATCAGCGTCTGGTGAACGATGTAGACACAAAAAACCGTGCCGGCGAGGTAGCGCCGCGCCCGGCCATCGACATTCAGATGCCGGTAGCCGAAACCGCACACGGCCAGGATGGCGCACCACTGCTGCGTGCTGCGCACGCACGCCGTGGCCAGCGCGACAGGATCGCCGGGCTGTTCATATCCCGGCACGGCGTACAGGCAGACGAGCAGGGCCCAGCTGGCCAGCGCCAGGCCAAGAGTCATGAAGCGCAGGCGCGACAGTTCGCGCCAGAAGCCGTGCTGCCTGGCGACCAGCGCTCCGGCGAGGAAGAGCGGGAAGTACACGGCGTGGTTGTACCAGTCGCCAAGCAATGCATGCGTGTCGCCGAAGATCGGGCTCAGGGCCGCGCGCGCCGCGGCCAGGAAGATCACCGGCGGCACGACGGCCCGCCAGCCCGTCAGCAGGCCGGCCAGCCATTGTCCAGCGCCGGCAAAGCGCTTGCGGCCAGCCATGGCGACGATCGATGACAGCACGAGTGTATAGACCCACAGGTAAGCAACGAACCACAAGTGGTTCCAGGCAGGCAGCACCAGACAATGCGCCCCGCTGCAGAAATTCATGTCGGCCGACAGGTAGCGCTGCAGGAACTGGGCGTAGCTTCCCTGGTAGTCCATCTTTTGCGCCACCTCGCAGAACGACTGTGGCGGAACGATGACCAGCATGCCGAACACCAGCGGCACCAGCAGGCGCGTGCTGCGCTCGCGCAGGAATCGCCCATCCGGCGCCCTGGCCAGCAGGAGGCCCGACGCGGCGCCGCTGACCAGGAACAGCAGCGACATCCGCCAGGGCGACGTGAGCAGCAGCAGCGGCTCGATCGCCGCGCCCGCATGCGCGCTTTTGACATGCCATTCCCAGGGGCCGTAGTACAGCCCCGTGTGAAAGCAGATCAGCACGCAGAACGCGCCGATGCGGATCCAGTCCAGGAAGTACAGCCGCTGGGTAACCGGGGCGTCTTCCTGTTCCGCCATGCCTCGGCATGCGTGCATCGGTTTGCCCATTGCGCCTCCCATCGTGCAGTGTGCCGGGTGGTCCCAGCTTAGTCGCCGCGCGCACGGGAGCAAGCCGCGTGAAGAACTAGCGACAATTGGTGACGCTTTCGTACAGGCGTGTCGAGATGGCCGGGCCAGCCTGCCCATCCATGCCGGTGCGGTGCGCATCGCAAGGCGACAATTTTCTACAACTGCCAGCCACGATAAGCGGAGAATGCTGCTTGCCACCTGACGCCGCGCGGCACGGCAAGGCTGGGAACCGCCAGCGGCGGGGCAGGACCATGCTGCCGCCATCGACGTTCCTGGAGGCTTTCATGCATCCCCTTTCCTGTGGCATCTCCGCGCGGGCCGGCTGTCTGTCGGCTGTCGCGCTAGCCCTTACTTTGACGCTGACGCTGTCGTTGATGCTGATGCTGATGCTGGCGCCCGGGCTGGCGCTGGCATCGCCGGCGGGCAACGTTCCCCATCTGGCATGCGAGGCCGAATACGGCGGCGCGGCCCGGCGTGTCGAGGTCATGCCGGTCGCCGGGCCCTACCTCGCCACCGCCGTCACGGTCGAGCCGTTCCGCTTCAAGGCGCTGATGGTCGGCGATGCGCGGACCATCCTGTATATCAAGCTCTACACGTACTACGATACGCCGCAGGGCGTGCGCCTGTTGCAGGTGTCGCGCTACGTGAGCCCGGCATTGCCGACGGACCGGCGCTCGCGCGACGTGACCGGCAGGGTGCGCCTGTACGAGCCGATCCTCGGGCGGCAGTTCACGTATATCTGCTGGTTGAGCAACGGGCCGCGGCCCGGCCGATGACATCCTGTGCCGCAGCGCCGGCAGTTGGCACGGCGGCGCCCGCCCTGTATGCTGCGGCGTCGTTACGGATAACCATCAAGAAAGAATTTTTCATGAAACAGCTGCTTTCCTCCTGCGCCCTGGGCCTCGCCCTCACGTTCACACTGGCCGGCTGCGACCGCGCCAAGGAACCGGCCGCGCCCGCCGCCGCGGCCGCCCCTGTGCCGTTCCAGAAGATCGATCACCCGGCCGGTACCGGCAAGGAAGCGGTGGCCGGCACCACGGCCGTCGTCAACTACACGGGCTGGCTGCACGTGCCGGGTGCCCCGGAACAGCGCGGCGAGAAGTTCGATTCATCGGTCGGGCGCGACCCGTTCAGCTTCCAGCTTGGCGCCGGCCAGGTGATCCAGGGTTGGGACGAAGGCGTGCAGGGCATGAAGGTGGGCGGCAAGCGCACGCTGATCGTGCCGGCCAGCATGGGCTACGGCGAAGGCGGCGCGGGACCGATCCCGCCGAACGCCAACCTGATCTTCGAGGTCGAGCTGCTGGACGTGCGGTAGAAGCCGGGGGCCTGACAAGGCCCTTTCACACGGCGTGCGGGAATCCAGCCTGGATCGCCGTCACGCCCTGGCAGGCGTATCGGGAGCACAAATCCCGGTCGCGTGTGCAAGCACCTCATCGACCAGTCGCTCCCTTGGGCCCTTTACCGTCCGGACCAGACCGATACGCCTGGACGGTACGGCACCCGGCAAAGGAATGCGCGTCACCGGTATGTTCGGACCCCAGAGGTGCGACCAGTCCGGCACCAGCGAAATGCCGAGCCCCCGGCTCACCAGGCTGGCGATCGTCATGATCCCGTCAATTTCCAGCCTCATTTTTGGCTGGATGTCACGCTCTCTCAGGTAACGATCCGCCAGCCGGCCGCCCCAGATGCGCCGGTCGTATTTGATGAACGGCCTGGTACGCAGCAGCGTGTGTGCGTCCTCGGTAACCTGGACATCGGGTGGCGCGATCACCACCAGGGGTTCCTCCGTCAATGCATGCCACTGGCAGGACTTCGGCATGACGAAGTGGTGTTCAACCACGATGGCCGCATCCAGCTCACCGGCAATGACCTTGGCCGAGAGATCGGGCGAGTATCCCACATCGACGAATACGGACAGTTCGGGGTGCTCGGCATAGAGCTTTTCGAGCACGGGCGCTGCGATCAGTGTCGCGGCCGAGAAGAATGTACCGATCCTCAACTGACCGACCCCCTGCTGATCGACAGCCGCGGCGCGCAGGTCGTTCACGCTCCTGACGACACTGCGGGACTGATCCAGTATCTGCAAACCTGCCTCGGTCGCTTTCACGGCGCGTCCGGAACGGCTGACCAGGACGGTACCCAGGTCTTCCTCGAGCGTGCGAATTCGTGCCGCCACGGCAGCAGGTGTGAGGTCGAGGCGCCTGGCCGCCTCAGCCATCGAGCCACATTCGACGACGGCGACAAAGCTTTGCAGAAAACGTGTATCCATGGCGTCAGTCTAGCACGTGGGCCTGGGAAGATAATTTCCTTAGTGTTCAAAGACGAGAATAGGCCGTATATCAATCAAAAAAACTGCTTGATAATGCTTATCCGTATTTCGAATATCTCATCTCCCAACAAGGAAAGCCCATGAATAGCCCTGCGCAAAGTGTTCGCGACCTGGTTTCCGAAGCAGAATGGAACGCCCGCGTCGATCTCGCTGCCGCCTATCGCCTGATTGCCCACTTCGGCATGGCGGACCTCATCTACAACCACATTACGGTGCACGTCCCGGGAACCGAAGACGAGTTCCTGATCAATCCGTACGGGCTGATGTATGAAGAGATCACTGCTTCGTGCCTGATCAAGATCAACCTGGCAGGCGATATCCTGTTCAACCCGAATGGCGACGCGTATGGCATCAACCCGGCCGGCTACGTCATTCACAGCGCGATCCATGGCGCACGTGGCGATGTGGGTAGCGTGATCCATACCCATACGCGGGCAGGCATGGCCGTGTCGGCGCTCGAATGCGGCCTGATGCCCATCGCGCAGACCAATATGCGCTTCGGCAAGGTCGCCTATCACGAGTACGAAGGTGTCGCGGTCGATCTGGACGAGCGTGAGAGGCTGATCGCCGACCTGGGCACCTCGAACGTGATGATCCTGCGTAATCACGGCCTGCTGACCTGCGGTCCCACCGTCGCGGAAGCCTTCAATACCATGTACTGGCTGGAGAACGCGTGCAAGGTGCAGCTCGATGCGCTCGCCTGCAATACGGCCCTGCACCTGCCGCCGCAACACGTCATCGCCAAGACGGCCCATTTGTTCGAACCGCATGTACGCCGGCCATACGGCCTGATGGAATGGCCTGCAATGCTGCGTTTGCTCGATCGCCGCGATTCGTCGTACCGCAACTAAGACAGCAGCACCAGAAAAATAGCCGAGGTCCGAAGAAGGATGCGCTGCGCGGGCAGCGAAGTGCATCAGGACCGGTCAACAGGAGACGGACATGGATGATGTCATTGAAAAAAAGGTCATGGGCAAGATTTTCTGGCGGCTTATCCCGCTGCTCATGTTCCTGTATGTATTGGCCTATATCGATCGCATTAACGTAGGCTTCGCGTCGTTAACGATGAACCAGGACCTCGGTCTCAGCGCTTATATCTATGGCTGGGGAGCGGGCATCTTCTTCCTCGGTTACTGCCTGCTCGAAGTGCCGAGCAACCTGATGCTCGCCAAGGTCGGTGCGCGGCGCTGGATCGCCCGCATTCTCTTCACCTGGGGTACGCTTTCCACCTGCATGGCGCTGGTGCAGGGGCCGAACAGCTTCCTGGTCATGCGCTTCCTGCTCGGTGCAGCCGAGGCGGGATTTTTTCCCGGCGTGGTCCTTTACCTGACCTACTGGTTCCCGGCCCGCTACCGCGCACGCATCATCTCTGCATTCATGCTGTCCATTCCCGTATCCATTGCCATCGGCGCACCGCTGTCGACCTGGATCCTGCATCTGGACGGATGGCATGGCCTGCATGGCTGGCAGTGGCTGTTCATCATCGAAGGCCTGCCCGCGGTATTTGCCACCTTCCTGGTGCTTCGCTTCCTGACCGACCGGCCGGCCGTTGCCGGGTGGCTGACGCAGGAAGAGAAAGACTGGCTCGAAGGACAGCTGGCGAACGACAGGGAAATCGCTGGTGCGACGAAGCAGTCCACCTCGCTGCGCTCGGTATTCACGAGCCCGCCGATCCTGGCGCTGGCCTTCGTCTATTTCGGCGCGACCGGCGCAAACATCGGACTGTCATTCTTCCTGCCGCAAATTATCAAGACGCAGGGCTATTCGAACATGGAAGTCGGCTTCCTGACATCCTTGCCTTACATCGTCGGTTGCATCGGCATGCTGGTCATCGGTTACTGGTCCGATCGCACCAAGGAACGCCGTCTGTTCCTCATCGGCACGATGCTGATTGCGGCAACCGGCCTGTATCTCGCCGGTGCCTTCGGCGCCAGCTTCTGGTCGATCGCCGCCCTGGCATTTGCAGCGATCGGCATTCTCGGCTCCAAGGGTCCGTTCTGGCCGTTGCCCTCGGCTTATCTCAGCGGAACCGCGATGGCGGGAGGGATCGCCTTTATCAACACCGTCGGCAATATCGGCGGCTTCGTCGGACCTTACGCGATCGGCTGGATCAAGGATTCCACCGGCAGCTTCGAAGGCGGCCTGTATGCGCTGGCTGGCCTGGCGATGAGCGCCGCGGTCGTCACGATGCTGTTCGTGCGCGGTAAAGGACCGCAGGCCATTGCCATCAAGCCGATTGCCTCAGCTGATGTCGAGGTCGCCAAGTCCTAGGTGCCATGCGCCGCGGCATCGCCGCCGCCACCGCGCACCTGGTTTCGTCCCGCCTGCTTGGCGTCGTACAGGTGCCGGTCCGCCCGTTCGATCAGTTCCACGGCGGTGGCGGTGCCAGTGGCCGTGCCAGTGCCAGTGCCAGTGCCAGTGCCAGTGCCAGTGCCGGGATACAGCGTCGCCACGCCGAGACTTGCCGTGACGACGCGTGCCGGCGAAGGCTGGTGCGGGATGCGCAGCGCCTGGAGGCCGGCACGGATCCGTTCCGCGACGGCGATGGCACCCTCTTCGCCGGTGTTCGGCACGATGATGGCGAATTCCTCGCCCCCATAGCGGGCCGCCAGGTCGCCAGCCCGGCTGACCTGGGCCGACAGGACCGATGCCGCCCGTTGCAGGCAGGTGTCGCCGGCCAGGTGGCCGTAGCGGTCGTTGAACTGCTTGAAGTAGTCGAGGTCCATGATGATCAGGGACAGCGGTGTGCCGCCGCGCTGCGCCCGCTTCAGTTCGGCTTCGAGCACCTCGTCGAAGCGCCGCCGGTTCGCCAGCTGGGTGAGCTTGTCCGTATCGGCCAGCTGGCGCAGGCCGACATTGTGCTTTTCGAGTTCCTCCGAATACATGCGCAGCTTGCGGTCCAGCCGGTCCTGCACGGCGATCCGGCGGATCAGTTTCGTCGCAAAGGCCGCCAGCATGGCACTGATCAGCAGCACCGCCACGCCGACCAGCATGCTCGAGCGCTTCCAGTTGCCCAGCAATTCCTCCTTGGTCTGGCCCACCGCGACCAGGAAGGGAAAATCGTGCAGGCGCCGGTAACTGTACAGCCGTTCCACCTTGTCGACCTTGGCGACGAGGAAGGTGGAGCCGATCGAGCGGCGGCGCAATTCGTTGTAGATGGCGCCGCCCGACAGGTCGGAGCCGATCACTTTCTCGTCGAACGGCCGGCGGTAGACCACCGTGCCGTCCGACAGCATCAGCAGCACGGTGCCGGTGCGGCCGATATTCAGTTCGTCGTAGATGCGCTCGAAGAAGTTCAGCCGCAGCGTGACGAGCGCCACGCCCAGGAAGGTGCCGTCGTCGGCGTAGACGCCGCGCGACACGGGAATGATCCAGATGCCTGTCGAACGGCTCTTGACGGGCGCGGCGACGTGGATGCCGCGGTCGGTGTGCGTGCGGTGGTACTGGAAATAGGCGCGGTCGGCGTTGTTGCCGGGCACGTGCCGCCCCAGCGACGTCGCCACCCACTCGCCATCGGCGCCATACAGGAACAGGCCGTACAGCTCGGGCGTGCCCCTGGCCAGTTCGGCGAGGTGGGATCTCATCCGTTCGCGCGAGCCCGGGCCGGTGCCGTCGTGCTTGGCGCGCTCGGCCATGTCGGTCAGCGCCATGCCGGCCGTTTTCATCGCCGCATCGACCTGGGCGCCGACCAGGCGTGCGACGTTCGAGGTCGCCGCCTCGGTCTGGTGGATCTGCGCCTGCCTGGCGGACCAGATGAACCACGCGGCAAAGCCGGCCAGCGCAAGGCAGGACAATGCCGTGGCCAGGATCACCAGGCGAATGGCAGGGTGGCGCAGCATGCGCGGCGGGCTGGCGGGGTTGTCCAGGTCGAACTGCAATGTGGTGTAATCCGGGTTCGGGTCCAAGCGGGACGTGGGTCAATGTCGGGAGGCTCATTGGACCGCACTCATTGGACCGCACTCATTGGACAGCATTGTGCCACTGCGCGGTCGGGCCTGTCTCAGTGTGCGGAATGCAGCGTGCGGAATGCAGCCTGCGGAATGCAGAGCGCCCGGCAGGCCGGGCGCGGGTACCGGCCGCCAGTGACGGCGGCCGGTGGTATTGCCAGGGAAGGGAAGCGGTCCCGGATCAGATGGCGCGGCGCACCATCAGTTCCTTGATCTTGCCGATCGCCTTGTTCGGGTTCAGGCCCTTCGGACAGACGTCCACGCAGTTCATGATCGAGTGGCAGCGGAACAGGCGGTACGGGTCTTCCAGGTTGTCCAGGCGC
>NZ_JACHXS010000016.1 GCF_014192225.1 Pseudoduganella umbonata
GGTGTCGCGAGCCGCTACCTGGCCAACTACACAGGCTGGCAACGCGTGCTTGATGCGGCGGTATTAACAACGCCGAGGCAGTGGCTCGGCGTTGCTGTGGAAAAATTCAGCGGATGAGTCCGGCACGTTGAGACAACAGAACGGACAACAGAACGGACAACAGAACGGGTAAAAAGTTCCGTGCCGACAGGAAATATCGAGCCAACGCGAACAGCGCCCTTTAAAAACTGCGCGGCTTCAAAAGTGCGCCATTGCTTAAACGAGCGATGCGGTCGCTTTCAGTACTTCCTCGGCGGTGGTCGCGCCTTCGATGATCTTCCAGGCGCCGGCGTTGCGCAGCGGTTTCATGCCATCGGCGATCGCCTGCCGGCGCAGCGCGCCGATATCGGTGTCTTCCCTGACGAGCGCATTGAATGCGGCGCTGACGGTCAGCAGCTCGTAGATGCCGGTGCGGCCGCGAAAACCCGTTTGCCGGCACTCGGGGCAGCCCACCGGGCGGTAGACCTGCTGCGGTTTTGGCAGCTTCCAGGCACCGCCGATGCCTTCCCAGATATCGTCCGCGAGCGCGCCGTCGGGCGCCTTGCAGTCGGCGCACAGCGTGCGCACCAGGCGCTGCGCCATGATGCCGATGATCGTTGCCTCCAGCAGGTAGTAAGGCACACCCAGTTCCAGCAGGCGCATCACGGCCGACGGCGCATCGTTCGTATGCAGCGTCGACAGCACCAGGTGACCCGTCAGCGCGGCCTGGATCGCCATTTCGGCCGTGGCCAGGTCGCGGATCTCGCCGACCATGATGATGTCCGGGTCTTGCCGCATCAGCGCGCGCACGCCGTCCGCGAACGACAGTTCGATGCCCGGCTGCACCTGCATCTGGTTGAACGATGCCTCCACCATCTCGATCGGGTCTTCCACGGTGCACACGTTGACTTCGGAAGTGGCCAGCGCCTTCAGCGTGGTGTACAGCGTGGTGGTCTTGCCCGAGCCGGTTGGGCCGGTGACGAGGATGATGCCGTGCGGCCGGCGCGTCAGCGCATCCCAGCGCGCCGCGTCCTCGGGCGGAAAGCCCAGTTCGGGCAGCGTCTTGACGACGACCTCGGGGTCGAAGATACGCATCACCAGTTTTTCGCCGAACGCGGTCGGCAGCGTGGACAGCCGCAGCTCGATTTCCTGGCCGCCGGCGGTGCGCGTCTTGATCCGGCCGTCCTGCGGGCGGCGCTTCTCGATCACGTCCATCCGTCCCAGCAGCTTGATGCGCGCGGTCATCGCGATCATGACCACGGCCGGCACCTGGTACACCTGGTGCAGCATGCCGTCGATGCGGAAGCGGATGTTGCCGATGTCGCGCTTCGGTTCCAGGTGGATGTCGGAGGCGCGCTGCTCGAACGCGTATTGCCACAGCCAGTCGACGATGTTGATCACGTGCTGGTCGTTGGCATCGACCTGACGGTTGCTCTTGCCCATTTCGACCAGCTGCTCGAAGTTGTTGCGCAGCGCGAGATCCTGGCCGGTGGACTTGTTGGCATCCCTGATCGACTTTGCCAGCGAAAAGAACTGCGACGTGTACTGGGCGATGTCGAGCGGGTTGGCGATCACGCGGCGGATCGAGCGGCGCGAGATCTTGGCGATCTCCGGTTCCCATTCGAGCGCGAACGGGTCGGCGGTGGCGACCGTCAGGGTGTCGGCCGTGATTTCCACCGGCAGGATGTTGAAGCGCGCCGCGTAGCTGGCCGACATCACGTCCGCCACGCGCGTGAAGTCCACCTTCAGCGGATCGATGCGGTACAGCGGCAGCCGGGCGCGCCCGGCCAGCCATTCGGTCAGCAGGTCCAGCGTCAATTGCCGGTGCGGCGCCTGGGCGGACAGGATCTTGCAATGCGCCACGGCGCATAGCGGATGCATCGCGCCGGCGGTATTGCGCAGGATGCCTTGCGCCTGCGTGTAGTGGGCCTTGACGCCGGATTTCTCGACCATGCCGTCGGCCAGCAGCCACGTGAAGATCTGTTGCAGGTCGAGTGTGCCGGCCATGGTGTCAGGCCTTTATCGAGGCAAGGCCCTTGACCCACGATTTCGCCGGCAGCCTGGTCTGCCCGTGGATTTCGCCGGCACGTTCGTCCAGGACGGGGATGTCGATCGGGCGGGCGCGCCTGAATGCCAGCGCGACCACGTTGCCTTCGTGGACTTCCGGCAGGCTGACCACCTGGGGGAAGGCGAACTTCATCGCCTTCAGGTTCCTTGCATAGCTGGGGTGGTCGCCGAACAGGTTGACGGTCATGATGCCGTCCTCGGTCAGGCAGGCGGCGCAGGCCGCATAGAATTCGGCGGAATCGAGTACCGGGCCGCGTGCCGTGGCGTCGTACAGGTCCACCTGCAGCGCATCGAGCGTGTTGTGGTTGGCGGCATCGTTGACGAAATCGAGCGCATCCATCTCCAGCACGCGCAGCCGCGCATCGTCGGGCGGCAGCTTGAACATCGACCGGCAAATCGCGATCACGTGCGGATTCAGCTCCACCGCGGTGACCTGCGCCTCGGGAAAGGCCTTGTAGCAGAATTTCGTCAGGGTGGCGGTGCCCAGGCCCAGTTGGGCAACGCTGCGCGGGGTGTCGATCCACAGCATCCACGCCATCATCTGCTGGGCATATTCCAGCTCGGGCCAGTCCGGCTTGCGGATACGCATCGCGCCTTGCACCCATTCGGTGCCGAAATGCAGGTAACGTACGCCATCCTGTTCGGACAGCGTGACCGGTGCGAATTTCGGCTTGTAGGGCGCCAGCTTGCGCGCGGCGGTCTTCGCCGCCGGCTTTGCAGGGCGGGACGATTCTTCTTTTTCGATGGATTTACGTTTGATCAGCATGGTGGGGTCCCGGTGGAGCCTTATTATCCCGCGTCGCTTTGTCCGGTAGCAAGCTTCCCGGCGACCGTCGGCAGCTACCGTTGCCAGCAATCGTTCTCCACCAATGCAAACTGCCGGCCCAAGGGCCGGCAGTTTGCTGTCTCGCATGCCACTTTCCGCATGCGCCGATCGAACGCTTACTGGATCGGCTCGACCGAAACGCGGAGGCGGACACGTTCGCCCGGGTCCTGCGACATATAGCTGGTGTAATTGCGGCCGCGATAGTCGTAGACGACTTCATAACCGGTGGTGCGCGATTCCCAGCTGTCGACAGTGCGGCATTGTTTCACCGCCTGTTCCTGCACGCCTGGCGGTACCGCATTCTGGTTGTCGACCCGGTCGCCGACCACTGCGCCGGCAATCGCGCCGGCTGCCGCCGCGGCGGTGCGGCCGCTGCCGCTGCCCACCTGGCTGCCCAGCAGCGCGCCGGCGATGCCGCCGACGATCGAGCCACCCACGCTGCGCTGCTGTTGTTGCTGTACCTGCACATACTCGGTACGGCATTCCTGCTGCGGCCGGTTGATCCGTTCCACCTGCGGCGTCACGCGCACGACACGGCCGTAGTCTTCGAAATCGGCGGCCTGCACGGCCGGCAGGGAACCGAGCAGCATGGCCGACAACATCAGTTTCGATGGCAACTGAGCTTGCAGTTTCATTTAAGGTACCTCTATCGGTGAATGTCCTGTTATCAGTGACCGACTGAGAAAAACAGGAAAATAAGTATTCGGCGGTTCAATGGTAACGCCGGCGAGCCTGGCGAATCTGGGCTTATGGCAACAAAATGTAACCCACGTCGATGCTTTGCCGGGCATTTGGTCCTGCGACGAGCCGGGAGGCGGATTGTCGGGAAGAGAGCTTAAAGCTGCCTGAAAATGACCGGTTTTTAACAAATCTTGCGCGCGCTGCCACATTAAAGTTGATTCACGCTGTACAACACGTTACCCTTACACTCTAGGGATCGAATTGACGGAGAGAAACGCGACTAGCGCTGCCGGTGCAGCGGCACGCCGCGCATCACGAGGTTGCAATGCCGTTTGCAATGCCGTTCGCAATGCCGTTCGCAATGCCATTCGCGTTGCAGTTCGCGTTGTAGTTCGCATTGTTGTACGCATTGTTGTTACATGCCTCGCAGTGTGCCGCAGTGTGCCTTGTATAGGTGCCTTCAATATAAAACACATACCGTACAACAGGTCGATTTTGAGGGAAAAATGAGTTTGTTCTTAACCGTGCCGCCCAACCTCGTTCAGTCCATCAGGGCATTCCGGATCGCTGAACTGCAAGAGGAGGCCGGCCGCCTTGGTCAGCATTTTTTATATGCGTATTGCAATGCCGGCCTGACCAAGCAGCAAGTGCTGGGCATCATTGCCGAATCCTTTCGGTTCCCCAAGCCCTGTGGCAAGAATTTCGATGCGCTGCGCACGACCCTGACGGAAACGCTGTTCCAGGCCGGAGAGCAGCCCGGCTTCGTGATCGTGCTCGAACAACTGCCCAATACCCAGAAATTCGACCGCGAAGCGCGTGAAACGCTGCTCGACGTATTCCGGGACGCCGCCGACTGGTGGGCTGAAAAGAAAGTCCCGTTCCGCGTATTCTATTCTTTTGAATAGCGCCGCGGCGGCCGCCTGAGGCGTTCCGCGCCGGCCCCTGGCGCCGCCGGCCGTTGGTCCGACGGTGGCCTGCCGTTGGTCCGGCCTTCCGCAGCGGGTACAATGTCGGCCATGAAAAACATCGTCATCCTCATTTCGGGCCGCGGCAGCAATATGGAAGCCGTGGTTCGCGCCGCCGAAGCGGAGCAGTGGCCAGCCCGAATCGCCGCCGTCATCAGCAATCGTGCCGATGCCAAAGGCCTGGAATTCGCCGCCGCGCGCGGCATTCCGACCGCCGTCGTACCGAACAAGGAGTACCCGACCCGCGAGGCATTCGATGCCGCGTTGCAGGCCGTCATCGACCGTTTCGCACCGGATCTCGTCGTGCTGGCCGGTTTCATGCGCATCCTGACGCCCGGGTTCGTCGAACACTACAGCGGCCGGATGCTGAATATCCACCCGTCGCTGCTGCCGCTGTTCCCCGGCCTGCATACGCACGAGGCAGCGCTGGCCGCCGGCCATGCGGAGCATGGCGCCACCGTGCACTTCGTTACCGCCGAGCTGGATCATGGGCCGATGGTGGACCAGGTGTCCGTGCCGGTGTTGCCGGGCGATACCGCCGACACGCTGGCGCAACGCCTGCTGGTGCAGGAACATGTGCTGTACCCGCGCGCCATACGCTGGTTCATCGAAGATAAACTGATTGTCGAGAACGGCCAGGTTTATGGCCCCCATCGTCCACGCGATTCGGCCGCCCCGGCCACGTCCGCGAACTAATTCATCACCAGGATTCCCATGAGATTGCCTCCAGCAGTACTCGCCAGCGCCGAAGAAGTGCTGCGCGAGATCTTGCGCTTTGCCGCGCCGGCCGACACCACGTTGTCCCGTTACTTCAAGGATCATCCCCGCCTCGGCGGCCGCGAGCGCGGTGCCATCGCCGAATGCATCTATGCGGTGCTCCGTAACAAGAATTTCTTTACCGAGTTTTCCGAGCCGAACGGCGGCGCGACCATGCGCCGCCTGACGTTGCTGGGCCTGGCCGATGCCGTCGGCATCGACGCGCTGCCCGGCCTGTCGGAGGAGGAGGTCGAGTGGCTGACGCGAATGAGGGACATCGACCGCTCGCTGCTGCACAAGTCGCTGCGCACCAATATGCCGAAATGGCTGTGGGAAAAGCTTGCCGAGCAATACGGCGAAGAAGAAGCGCTGCAGCTTGCCGATGCGCTGAACACGCCGGCGCCGCTGGACCTGCGCGTGAACGCGCTGAAGGCGGACCGCGACAAGGTCATCGAGCAACTGGCCCAGGCACCGATCGTTGCCACGGCCACGCCGTTCGCGCCGCTGGGCCTGCGCGTGCTGAAGAAGCCGCAACTGCAGAACCTGCCGCTGTTCAAGGAAGGCGCGATCGAAGTGCAGGACGAAGGCAGCCAGGTGCTGGCGCAGATCCTGGGTGCGCGCCGCGGCGAGATGGTGGTCGACTTTTGCGCCGGTGCCGGCGGCAAGACGCTGGCACTGGGTGCGCAGATGCGCAACACCGGCCGCCTATATGCGTTCGACGTGTCGGAAAAGCGTCTGGCCAAGCTGAAGCCGCGGCTGGCGCGCTCGGGCCTGTCGAACGTGCATCCGGTGGCGATCGCGCACGAACGCGATGCGAAGATCAAGCGCCTGGCCGGCAAGATCGACCGCGTGCTGGTCGACGCGCCATGCTCCGGCATGGGCACGCTGCGCCGCAACCCGGACGTCAAGTGGCGCCAGCCGGTCGAGGCGATTGCCGAGATGCACGAGAAGCAGGTGTCGATCCTCGATGGCGCCGCGCGCCTGGTAAAGGCCGGCGGCCGCCTCGTCTACGCGACGTGCAGCCTGCTGAAGGAAGAGAACGATGCCGTGGCGGAGCAGTTCATCGCCGGCCATCCGGACTTCCAGCTGGTGCCGATGAGCCAGGTGCTGGCCGAACAGAAGATCGACCTGGACATGGGCGACTACCTGAAACTGCTGCCGCACAAGCACCAGACGGATGGCTTCTTTGCCGCCGTGTTCGAACGCAAGCCGATGGCCAAGGCGGCGCCGGCCGCTGAACCTGCCGAAGAGGCCGAAGAGGAATGAAGCAGATCCCGCTGTCGGCATTGTGGAACGACCTGCTGGGCGACCTGCGTGATCCGGGCCTGATGTGGCAGCTGGGAGCGCTGGCCCTGTCGGTGGGGCTGGGATGGATGCTGTCGCGGCTGGTGCTGTCCCGGCTCGGGAGGAGCGCAGAGCGTACCGCCATGGCGCGGTTTGGCGTGGAGAGTTTTGCCCGCGTGATCGGGCCGCTGGCCATCGTCCTGCTGCTGTGGCTGTCGCAGATCGTGCTGGGGCGCTGGTATCACGTGAACCTGCTGAAGGTGGCGCTGCCGATCTGGGGCTCGCTGGCGGTGATCCGGCTGACGTTCTACCTGCTGCGGCGGGTGTTTGCACGCCGCGGCGAAATCGGCGCGGCGATGCTGACGTTCGAGAAGATCTTCCAGCTGGTGGTGTGGGGCGCGTTCGCGCTGTACATCACCGGTTATTGGGACGACATCTACCGTTATCTCGACAGCATGACGCTGCACCTGGGCAAGAACAAGGTGACGGCGGCGGAAATCCTGCAGGGCATCGTCTCGGTCGTCGTCACGCTGGTGCTGGCGATGTGGGCCGGCGCGGCGCTGGAAGAACGGCTGATGGGCGTGGATACGCTCAATTCAAATGTGCGGGTGGTGCTGGCACGGATCGGCCGCGCGCTGCTGATCGTGTTTGCCGTGCTGTTCAGCCTGAACCTGGTGGGCATCGACCTGACCGTGCTGTCCGTGTTCGGCGGCGCGCTGGGCGTCGGCCTGGGTCTCGGCCTGCAGAAGATCGCCAGCAATTACGTGTCCGGCTTCATCATCCTGCTGGACCGCAGCCTGCAGATCGGCGACATGATCACCGTCGACAAGTTCAGCGGCCGGGTGGCGCGGATCAACACGCGCTACACGGTGCTGGCGGGGCTGGACGGCGTGGAATCGATCGTGCCGAACGAGATGTTCGTGTCGAGCCCGGTCCAGAACACCACGTTGACGAACAAGGAAGTATGGATCGGCACGAAGGTGTCGGTGGCGTATGACACGGATCTCGACTACGCGCTGAAGTTGCTGGAAGATGCGGCCGCATCGGTGCCGCGGGTGCTGAAGTCGCGCCCGCCGGGCGCCACGCTGCTCAACTTCGGTGCCGACGGCCTGGAGCTGCAGGTGGGCTTCTGGATCGGCGATCCGGAAAACGGCCGCGGCGGCGTCACGTCCGATGTCAACCGGGCCATCTGGAAAGCCTTGAAGGACCACCAGATATCGGTGCCGTTCCCGCAGCGGGAGATGCGCATCATCGGACAATTGCCGATCCCCGAAATACCACATGACGTTAAGTAATCGTCGCGCCTGTCCCGGACGAATGCGCGTACAATTGACGGTAACGTCTGCTGGCGATGCGCAAGATTTCCGCGCGACTGGAAATCATTTGAATGGATGGAACTAGTTTGAACGCTGTCTTGGACTTCCTGACGCATGGCATCACCGGTCTGTCGAACTGGCAAACCGTTCTCTATACGCTGATCGTCACCCACATTACGATCGCGGCCGTCACGATCTATCTGCACCGCCACCAGGCGCACCGCGCGCTGGAGCTGCACGCGATCCCGAGCCACTTCTTCCGTTTCTGGCTGTGGCTGACCACGGGCCAGGTCACGAAGGAATGGGCAGCGGTCCACCGCAAGCACCATGCCAAGTGCGATACCGAGGAAGATCCGCACAGCCCCGTGACCCGCGGCATCAAAAAAGTTTTCTGGGAAGGCGCCGAGCTGTACCGCGCTGAAACGAAAAACAAGGAAACGCTCGACAAGTACGGCCATGGCACGCCGGACGACTGGATGGAGCGCAACCTGTACACGAAATACAGCTGGCAGGGCGTGGCGCTGCTGCTGATCCTGAACGTCATGCTGTTCGGTGCCAAGGGCCTGACCGTGTGGGCCGTGCAGATGCTGTGGATTCCCATCACCGCCGCCGGCATCATCAACGGCATCGGCCACTACTGGGGCTACCGCAACTTCGACTGCTCGGATGCTGCCACCAACATCATTCCTTGGGGCATCATCATCGGCGGCGAAGAGCTGCACAACAACCACCATACGTATGCGACGTCGGCCAAGCTGTCGTCCAAGTGGTATGAGTTCGACATCGGCTGGGGCTATATCCGCATGATGGAAATGGTCGGCCTAGCAAAAGTGAAGAAGCTTCCGCCGAAGCCCAAGTTCGCTGCCGCCAAGCTGCAGGCCGACATCGAAACGCTGCAGGCCGTGATCGCCAACCGCTACGACGTGATGGCCAAGTACGCCAAGTCGGTCAAGCATGCTTGGGACGAGGAAGTGGAGCACCTGAAGCACAAGGCGCAGCTGGAATCGGGCGTGCTGAAATCTGCCCGCAAGGCCATGCAGCGCGAACCGGCGAAGCTGGAAGCGGTGCAAAAGGCGCATCTGACCGAGCTGTTCCAGCACAGCAAGGCGCTGGAAACGATGCACAATATGCGCGTCGAACTGGGCGTGATCTGGGAACGCTCGCACTTCACCCGTGAGGAGCTGGTCCACAAGCTGCAGGACTGGTGCCAGCGCGCCGAGGCGTCCGGCATCAAGGCACTGCAGGACTTCTCGCTGCGGCTGCGCAGCTACGCTTGATCTGACAGCACTTCATGAAACGGCCCTTTGGGGCCGTTTTTATTTGCGCCCGTAAAACATTTCCTAAAACTGGGGTCTGACCCCGGTTTCAGGAAATGTTTCTGGACCCGGGACAGTCCCCCTGAGAGGGACTGTCCCCGCGGAGGGGACAGTCCCCATGAGTTTTACAACAGTCCAAGTCTGGACCCGGGACAGTCCCCCTGAGAGGGACTGTCCCCGCGGAGGGGACAGTCCCCATGAGTTTTACAACAGTCCAGATGCAAAAAAGCCGCTCGAGAGCGGCTTTTTTATTGGAGCAAGATCGATTACTTGATCTTGGTTTCCTTGTACGTCACGTGCTTGCGTGCTTTGGGATCGAACTTCATGATCTCCATTTTGCCAGGCATCGTGCGCTTGTTCTTGGTCGTGGTGTAGAAGTGACCCGTGCCAGCGGTCGATTCCAGCTTGATTTTGTCGCGGCCAGTTTTTGCCATGATAGCTCCCTATTAGACTTTTTCGCCACGAGCGCGCATGTCGGCCAGGACGGCGTCGATGCCGACCTTGTCGATCACGCGCAGACCGGCGTTGGACAGACGCAGGGAGACCCAGCGGTTTTCAGATTCAACGAAGATGCGGCGGTTCTGCAGGTTCGGCAGGAAACGGCGCTTCGTCTTGTTGTTTGCATGGGAAACGTTGTTGCCGACCATCGGCTTCTTCCCAGTGACTTGGCAAACACGTGCCATGTTGCACTCCTTAAAATTACTTCCGAATTCGGAAAAACAGCAGTGTATCTAAAAAACTGAGCTTTTTCAATCACTTGGGAAAAACAATTGTGTCATAAGATTCGAGAAAAATTTAACATTTGCGGGGGTAGATACTTCCGGATCTGCCTTCCTGCGCCGAAGTCCTTGATATCTAACGGTAAACGCCAAGCGGGTGGGGCGCGAATCGTTACATCTGGCCGTTTTCCGCGAACGAATGCACGCGATGTCCGGCCACAACGAAATGATCGAGGATGCGGATGTCGACCAGCGCCAGCGCCTGCACCAGCGCGCGTGTCAGCAGCAGGTCCGCTTCGCTGGGTTCCGGCGTGCCGGACGGATGGTTATGCGCCAGCATCACGCTGGCGGCGTTGCGGCTCAGCGCCTCGCGCACCACTTCCCGGGGATAGACACTGGTATGCGTCAGCGTGCCGCGAAACAGTTCGCGCGCCGCGATCAGCCGGTTGCGCACGTCCAGGAACAGCACGTGGAACGATTCGTAGGGCCGGCCGGCCATCGCCAGGCGCAGGTACTGCTTGGCGGCCTGTGGCGAGCAGATCGATTCGCCGGACAGCATTTCGTCGCTGATCGCGCGCCGCGCCAGTTCGATCACCGCATTCAGTTGCGCATACTTGGCCGGACCCAGGCCCGGCACGGCGGTGAAGTCCTTCAGGCTTGCGCGCAGCAGGGCATGCAGCGAGCCGAAGTGCCGGACCATGTCGCCGGCCAGTTCGACGGCATTCTTGCCGCGCATGCCCACGCGCAGGAAAACGGCCAGCAGTTCCGCGTCGGACAAGGCCTGCGCGCCTTCGCGGATCAACCGTTCGCGCGGGCGCTGGTGCGCCGGCCAGTTCGAGATGCTCATGCTTTGACTCCCCTCGCTTGATCGGACGGCCATTATCCGGGCCGGCGCGCCGGGCCATACTGATATGGCGAAGACATGGGAAGACTTGTCGAGCAGGCCGCGCAGACTCCTGGGGCCAAGCTGGCTTACAATACCGGTTTGCCCAGCTTATTGCCCGCAATCCGGGTCACATCATGTCGAACGTCGTCACTCCTTCCGCGTATCTCACCCTGCATTACCGCCTGGCCCAGCTGGACGGTACCGACATCGTTTCCACCTTCGACGGCAATCCGGCCACGCTGATGCTCGGTTCCGGCCAGCTGGCGCCGGTGCTGGAAGAGTTGCTGCTCGGCCTGCCCGAAGGTACCCATAAAACCTTCGACCTGGAACCGGGCGTGGCCTTCGGCCCGCGCAACCCTGAATTGATCCGCTCTGTCACGCGGGCCACGCTGGACGAGAATTCGGTGCCCGGCGCCGAGTACCGCGTGGGCGACCTGGTCGACTTCGCCGCACCGGGCGGCGGCCGCTTTTCCGGCATCCTGCGCGAATTGCATGACGATGCCGCCATCTTCGACTTCAATCACCCGCTGGCCGGCCAGCCGGTGCGCTTCGAAGTGAACCTGATTTCCGTCCTGTAGCCGATGAACGAGCCGATGAACGAGCCGATGAGCGCCGCCATGCAAATTGATAAAGAAATCCTCCTGGCCCAGCCGCGCGGCTTTTGCGCGGGCGTCGACCGCGCGATCGAGATCGTCGAGCGCGCCCTGCAGCAGTTCGGCGCGCCGATCTACGTGCGGCACGAAATCGTGCACAACGCCTATGTCGTCGAAGACCTGCGCTCCAAGGGCGCGATCTTCATCGAAGACCTGGACGATGTCCCGGCCGGTAACACACTGGTGTTTTCCGCGCACGGCGTGTCGAAGGCGGTGCGCGCCGAGGCGGAAGCGCGCGGCCTGTCGATCTTCGACGCCACCTGCCCGCTGGTGACGAAGGTGCACGTGGAAGTGGCCAAGATGCGCAAGTCCGGCTGCGAGATCATCATGATCGGCCACGACGGCCACCCGGAAGTGGAAGGCACGATGGGCCAGGCCGAAGAGGGCATGCACCTGGTGGAAACCATCGACGATGTCGCGAAACTGCAGGTCAGCAATCCAGAAAACCTGGCCTACGTTTCGCAGACCACGCTGTCGGTGGATGACACTGCCGAGATCATCGAAGCGCTGAAGGCGCGCTTCCCGGCCATCCAGGAACCGAAGAAGGGCGACATCTGCTATGCCACCACCAACCGCCAGGAAGCGGTGAAGTTCATGGCGCCGCAGGTGGAGGTCGTCGTCGTCGTGGGCAGCCCGAACAGCTCGAACTCGAACCGCCTGCGCGAAGTGGCCCGCAAGATGGGCACGCCGGCCTACATGGTGGACCGGGCGGACCAGATCGACCCCGCCTGGCTCGACGGTCACCGGCGCATCGGCGTCACGGCCGGCGCCTCGGCGCCCGAAGTCCTGGTCCAGGCCGTCATCGACCGGCTGAAGGAGCTGGGTGCGAAGAGTGTCCGGCCGCTGGAAGGCGTGGAGGAGAACGTCACGTTCCCGCTGCCGAAGGGCCTGGTTTGATCGTGTCGTGCATCCGGCATGTTATAAACTGAATATTGTTCAGCGTTGCCGCGATTTTTCCACGCGTAGTTTTCAGCCGGAATCGTTATGATGGCGGGAAAATCAGCATTCTTGCCGATCAGACTTCTTTTTAACCGGCTTCCGGGAGGCGTGCGGAAGTAGTAGGATGCAGGCCCGCATTGTGCGTCGATACGTACAATGACGGTAAAGGACAGCGGCGCCGGAAAGGCGCCATGCGGCGGCACTGCGGGGCTATCCTCCGGGTGCCGTTTTTGTTACGCGGCGGCAGGCGAAACACGTCCTGCCGGCGCATGAATCGAGCCGATCACAAGGCCGGAACAGGGGAGCGATGGATACCTTCATCCAACAAATTATCAATGGGCTCGTTCTGGGCAGCATGTATGCACTGGTAGCGCTGGGCTACACGATGGTGTACGGCGTGCTGAACCTGATTAACTTCGCCCATGGCGACGTGCTGATGATCGGCGCCATGATCGGCCTGACGATCCTGAATATCCTCGGCGCCCATTTCCCTGAAATGAACGGCTGGCTGCAGCTGGGCATTGCGATCCTGGGCGCCATTCCCGGCTGCATCATCGTCAACGTGCTGATCGAACGCATCGCCTACCGCCGCCTGCGCAACGCGCCGCGCCTGGCGCCGCTGATCACGGCGATCGGCATGTCGATCCTGCTGCAAACCTTCGCCATGATGATCTGGGGCCGCAACCCGCTGCCGTTCCCGCAACTGCTGCCGGCCGATCCGATCGCCGTCGGCGGCGCCGTCATCAGCGTCACGCAGGTGCTGCTGCTGGCCCTGGCCGCGCTGTCGATGTGCGGCCTGGTGCTGCTGGTCGAGAAAACCAAGATGGGCCGGGCGATGCGCGCCGTGGCGGAAAACCCGCGCGTGGCGGGCCTGATGGGCGTCGACTCGAACCGCGTGATTGTCTACACGTTCGCGATCGGCGCCGCGCTGGCCGCCGTGGCGGGCGTGATGTGGGGTGCCAACTACGCTTCGATCCAGTTCGCCATGGGCACGATTCCCGGCCTGAAGGCGTTCTGCGCCGCGGTGCTGGGCGGCATCGGCAACATCTACGGCGCGATGATCGGCGGTATCGTGCTGGGCATCATCGAAAGCCTGGGCGCCGGCTACATCGGCGACCTGACCGGTGGCTTCCTCGGCAGCCACTACCAGGACATCTTCGCCTTCATCGTGCTGATCCTGGTGCTGACGGTGCGCCCGTCCGGCATCATGGGCGAACGCGTGGCCGACCGCGCTTAAGGAGTCCGACATGGCACTGCTCACTTTCGACACCTCGCGCGATCCGAAGAAGGCCTACACCAGCATGGCGCTGCTGCTGGCCGTAATGCTGGTCTTTCCGTTCATCGCCCAGAACTTCGGCAACTCGTGGGTACGCATCGCCGACCTGGCGCTGCTGTACATCATGCTGGCACTGGGCCTGAACATCGTGGTCGGCTTTGCCGGCCTGCTGGACCTGGGCTATATCGCGTTCTATGCGGTGGGCGCCTACCTGACCGGCCTGCTGGCTTCGCCCCAGTTCGCCACGCTGCTCGAATCGGTCATCATGCTGCACCCGGCGTTCGGGGAAACGCTGGTGGCGATCCTCGGCGAGGAGATCCGCACCAACGGCATCCACCTGTCCGTGTGGTTCATCGTACCGCTCGCCGCGGCGCTGGCCGGGCTGTTCGGCGCCATCCTCGGCGCGCCCACGCTGAAGCTGCGCGGCGACTACCTGGCGATCGTCACGCTGGGCTTTGGCGAGATCATCCGGATCTTCATGAACAACCTGAACGATCCGATCAACTTCACCAACGGTCCGCAGGGCATCAACCTGATCGACCCGATCCGGGTATTCGGCGTGGACCTGGCCGGCGAGCAGGGCTCGGGCGCGATGGTCTCCATCGGCGCCTGGCAGCTCCCTTCCGTCAACGCCTACTACTTCCTGTTCCTGTTCCTGTGCATCGCCACGATCTTCATCACCGCGCGCCTGCAGCATTCGCGGCTGGGCCGCGCCTGGGTGGCGATCCGCGAAGATGAAATCGCCGCCAAGGCCATGGGCATCAACACGCGCAACGTCAAATTGCTGGCGTTCTCGATGGGCGCCTCGTTCGGCGGCGTGGCCGGCGCCATGTTCGCCGCGTTCCAGGGCTTCGTGTCGCCGGAGTCGTTCTCGCTGACCGAATCGATCGCCGTGCTGGCGATGGTGGTGCTGGGCGGTATCGGCCACATTCCCGGCGTGGTGCTGGGCGGCCTGCTGCTGGCGGCGCTGCCGGAAGTGCTGCGCCATGTCGTCGAACCGGTGCAGATGCAACTGTTCGGCAAGGTGCTGATCGAGGCGGAAGTGCTGCGCCAGCTGCTGTACGGCCTGGCACTGGTGCTGATCATGCTGGTCCGCCCGGCGGGGTTGTGGCCGTCACCGAAGCACGAGGATCGCCCGGACGGCGATTCCGATACCAAGGGCAAGGCGACCGGCGTCGTGGCAGCGTAAGGAAAACAGATGAGCGAAGAAGTCATCCTGAACATCCAGGGCGTCAATAAACGGTTCGGCGGGTTGCAGGCGCTGACGGACGTCCGCATCAACATCAAGCGCGGCCAGATCTATGGCCTGATCGGCCCGAACGGCGCCGGCAAGACCACGTTCTTCAACGTGATCACCGGCCTGTACCAGCCCGATACGGGCACTTTCGAACTGGCCGGCAAGCCGTACTCGCCGTCCGCCCCCCATGCGGTGGCGAAGGCGGGCATTGCGCGCACATTCCAGAACATCCGCCTGTTCGGCGAAATGACGGCGCTGGAAAACGTGATGGTGGGGCGCCACGTGCGCACGCACCAGGGCGTGTTCGGCGCGGTCTTCCGCCACAAGGCCGCGCGCGACGAGGAAAAGGCGATCCGCATCCGCGCCCAGGAATTGCTCGATTTCGTCGGCATCGGCCAGTTCGCCAGCCGCACGTCGAAATACCTGTCGTACGGCGACCAGCGCCGCCTGGAAATCGCCCGCGCGCTGGCCACCGATCCGCAACTGCTGGCGCTGGACGAACCTGCCGCCGGCATGAACGCGACGGAAAAGCTGGCGCTGCGCGAGCTGCTCGTCAAGATCAAGGCCGAAGGCAAGACCGTGCTGCTGATCGAACACGACGTGAAGCTGATGATGGGCCTGTGCGACCGCATCAGCGTGCTCGAATACGGCAAGCTGATCGCCGAAGGCCTGCCACACGAAATACAAAGCAACCAGGCCGTCATCGACGCCTATCTGGGAGGGTCGCATTGATGGTAGCAACCGATCTGGCCGCGGCGCATCCGGCGGCCGCGAAGAATGTGCTGAAGATCGACGGCCTGCAGGTCGCCTACGGCGGCATCAAGGCTGTCAAGGGCATCGACCTGGAAGTGAACGAGGGCGAGCTGGTCACGCTGATCGGCGCGAACGGTGCCGGCAAGACCACCACGCTGAAGGCGATCACCGGCACGCTGCCGGCCTGCAAGGTGGAGGGCACGATTTCCTACCTGGGCCAGCCGCTGCGGGGCCTGCAGAGCTTCCAGCTGGTCGAAAAGAAGCTGGCGATGGTGCCGGAAGGGCGGGGCGTCTTCACGCGGATGACGATCCTGGAAAACCTGATGATGGGCGCCTACACGCGGGACGACAAGGCCGGCATCGAGGCCGATATCGCCAAGTGGTTCGACATCTTCCCGCGCCTGAAGGAACGCGCCGGCCAGCTGGCCGGTACGCTGTCCGGCGGCGAGCAGCAGATGCTGGCGATGGCGCGCGCGCTGATGTGCCACCCGCACCTGCTGCTGCTGGACGAGCCGTCGATGGGACTGTCGCCGATCATGGTCGACAAGATCTTCGAAGTGATCCGCGACGTCTCGCAGCAGGGCATCACGATCCTGCTGGTGGAGCAGAACGCCAAGCTGGCATTGCAGGCGGCCGACCGCGGCTACGTGATGGATTCCGGCGCGATCACGATGACCGGCAATGCCGACGACATGCTGCACGACCCGCGCGTCAAGGCCGCCTACCTGGGCGAATAATCCCCTGACAAAACCAGTGACAACAAAACCGGTGACAGGCTCCTATTAATTTGAAATATTTCAAAAAAACCGGAGCCTGTCACCGGTTTTGGGGCTGCTTTCAGCCGGCCAGTTCGGCGAAGCGGGGCAGGTCGACGTTGCCGCCGCTGATGATGATGCCCACCTTCTTGCCGCGCAGCTGTTCGCCCAGCGCGCGGGCGGCGGCCAGGCCGAGGCAGCCGGTGGGTTCGACGATCATCTTCATCCGGCTGGCGAAAAAGCGCATTTCGTCCACCAGCTGGGCATCGGTTACCGTGAGGATGTCGTCCACGTCGCGCCGCAGGATCGGGAACGTCAGGTTGCCCAGGTGCTGCGTCTGGGCGCCGTCGGCAATGGTTTTCGGGGTATCGATGTGGACAATGGCGCCGCTGCGGAACGACTGCTGGCCGTCGTTGCCCGCCATCGGCTCCACGCCGTACAGCCTGGTTTTCGGCGACAGTGCCCGCGTCGCCAGTGCCGTGCCGGACAGCAGCCCGCCGCCGCCTAGCGGCACGAACAGATAGTCCAGCTCGCCCACTTCCTCGAACAGTTCCTTTGCCGCCGTGCCCTGGCCGGCGATCACGTCGGCATGGTCATACGGCGGAATCAGCGTCAGGCCATGCCTGGCGGCCAGTTCGCGGCCGATCTGTTCGCGGTCTTCGGTATAGCGGTCGTAGGTCACTACCGTGGCGCCATAGCCGCGTGTGGCGGCGACCTTTGCCGCCGGCGCATCGAGCGGCATGACGATCGTGGCGGGAATACCCAGTAGCCTGGCCGACAGCGCGATCGCCTGAGCATGGTTACCGGAAGAGAAGGCCACGACGCCGGCCTTGCGCTGGTCCGCATCGAGCTTCGCCAGCGCATTGAATCCACCGCGGAACTTGAAGGCACCCGTGCGCTGGAAATTCTCGGCCTTGAAGTACAGATGCGCACCCAGCTGTTCATCGGCGGTACGCGACGTCAGCACCGGCGTGCGGTGCGCATGCCCGGCAAGACGGCCGGCGGCGGCCACTACGTCTTCATAGGCGGGAAGCTTCGGTTCAGTCATCATCGTCCTCTCGTCGAGATAAATATACAGATTATCTGATTCTGGAAAATATGTATAGAACGACGGCCAAAAAAAGCCCCGAACGCGTCGGGGCATGCGAAGACATCCGCTGAGAGGATCCACGGATGCCGAGGAGACCTTGATACAGCGATGCTTTCAGTGCGCCGGCGCTGCCGGCGCGGGTATTACGCGGCAGCGGCAGCCGAGTTGGCGGCGGTCGGTGCGGATTTGACGGCGGCGGTGAACTGGTTCACGGCGGCGTTCACGTTGGCTTCGTAGGCTTCGGCAGCCTGCTTGGCGGTACGGGTGAACTGCTCGTAGCCGGCGTTGGCGCTGCCCAGTGCGGATTTGAACAGGGCCACGGCGTTTTCGCTGCCGGCCGGTGCGTTCTTGCTCACTTCGTCGACCAGCGAGATGATCTTGCGGTTCGTTTCCAGGATCTGCGCTTCGATGGCTTTCGAGAATTCGGAAGCGGTGCTCTGGGCGATCGATGCCAGGTGGCGGCTGTAGGCGATGGCTTTCTCGGCACTCGGCTGGGCCTGCGCGGTGCTCAGCGAGAAGAACTCCTGCGGATCCTTGGCGGACAGCAGCTGCTTCGCGGCAGCGGAGGAATCTTCCAGGGAGGCCTTGGCGGCGGTCAGGTTCAGGTCGACGAGCTTTTCAACGCCTTCGAACGTCTTGTTCGTCAGAGAGGAGAAAATCGCGAATTGGCTTTCGAAATTCGCCTTGGTCGCATTGGAAAATTGCTCAGGAATCGAAAACATGTAGTTCTCCAGAAATTAAAATCGTTGATGAAAGCTTGCTGTGGTCTAGAACAGCTATTGTGCAACGCAACATGCTCGATTTTACGGCTGCGCAAGATTAAGTCAAGCGAATTTTGTGCATTGCACAAGAGAACGAACTGATCACTTATATCAATAAGGTCGCGTCAACTCGGCCGTGTTAGACTGGAACGATGTCCCCGCTTTTCTCGCCGGTCCCCCTGTTTTTCGTTTTCCTGTGGAGCACGGGATTCATCGTGGCCAAGTTCGGCCTGCCCTATGCGCCGCCGCTCACCTTCCTGCTGCTGCGCTATGCCTGTGCCGTGGCCGTGCTGGCCCCGCTGGTCTGGCTGCTGAAGGCATCCTGGCCGAAAGGCAAGGCCGGGCATATCGCGGTTTCCGGCCTGCTGCTGCATGGCGGTTACCTGGCCGGGGTGTGGTGCGCCATCAAGCTGGGCATGCCGGCAGGGCTGTCGGCGCTGATCGTCGGCATGCAGCCGATCCTGACGGCATTCGCGGCCCCGCTGATCGGCGAGCGCGTCACGCGGCGCCAGTGGCTGGGTCTGCTGTTCGGCCTGGGCGGCGTTGCCTTGGTGGTCTATGCGAAAATCACGCTGACGGGGCTGTCGTGGCAAGCCATCGCGCTGTGCCTGGGCGCCCTGGTGTCGATCACGGCCGGCACGTTGTACCAGAAACACTGGTGCCCGCAATTCGACCTGCGCACCGGCACGGCGATCCAGTTTTCGGCATGCTTCGTTGCAACGCTGCCATTCGCCCTGATCTTTGAGGGACTGACGCCGGCCCTGCCGGCCATCGAATGGACCCCGCGGTTCGTCGCTGCCTTGCTGTGGTCGGTGCTGGGCCTGTCGATCGGCGCGATCTTCCTGCTGTTCGCCCTGATCCGCCGCAGCGATGCGACGCGGGTCACCAGCCTGCTGTACCTGACGCCGCCGACGACCGCGCTGATGGCATGGCTGATGTTCGGCGAGGCGTTCAGTCTGCTGGGCGTGGCCGGCATGGCGCTGGCTGTGACCGGTGTGTTCTTCGTGGTCCGGAAATGACCGGCAAAGTGGAAGGAAAAGCATGATCTCCAGTCCCGCACAGCAGGCGGTCGACGCCGCCATCATTTCGCGCCGCTCGATTCGCGCCTTTCTTCCGACGCCGGTCGCGCGTGCGGACATCGCAGCGATACTCGAGGTGGCCAGCCGGGCGCCATCCGGCACCAATACACAGCCGTGGAGGGTGTACGTGCTGACAGGCGACGCGCGCGACGCGCTGTGCGCCCGCATCACCGCCGCGTACAGGGATCCCGAGCAGAACCGCCGCCACCAGGAAGAATATGCGTACTACCCCCGTGAATGGAAATCGCCGTACATCGATCGCCGCCGCAAGGTCGGCTGGGACCTGTATGCGCTGCTGGGGCTGACGCGCGACAACAAGGAGGGCATGGCTGCCCAGCACGCCCGTAACTTCAACTTCTTCGACGCGCCCGTGGGCATGATCTTTACGATCGACCGCGTCATGGAGCAGGGCTCGTGGCTCGACTATGGCATGTTTTTGCAAGGCATCATGATCGCCGCCAGGGCGCGCGGTCTCGATACTTGCCCGCAGGCAGCCTTCACACAATTCCATTCGATCATTGCACAACAGCTGGCATTGCCCGACAATGAAATGGTCGTTTGCGGCATGGCGCTCGGCGTTGCCGATCCGTCCCGGATCGAGAACTCGCTGGTGACCGAGCGGGAGCCGGTGGACCGGTTTGCGACGTTCGTCGACGGCTTGCCTGACTGAGCGGCCAGCTTATTGGCGAATCGATCGGCGAACTTGTTGGCGAACTTGTTGGCAAACTTCTAACTTATCGGCCGACTTATTGGCCAACTTATCGGCCAACTTATCGGCCAACTACTGGCCATTGGTCCACTTATTGGCCCACTTGGTGGCCTGCTTGTTGGCCTGCTTGTTGGCCTGCTCATTGGCTCACTTATTGGCGTGCTTATTGGCTTACTTATTGCCAATCGGGCGCTTGTCCAATCGGGCAGTTGCCCATAATTGAGCAGTAGTGCGACTGGGCGCATGTCGTTAGCCGGCAGATAATGTTCCGTGACTGTTCCGTTGCTTGGCGGCGTCAGGATTGTTGATTGCGCTACCTTAACGCTCAATTTTTGTGCTCGACAATGTGAAATTTTGTTGAGTGCGATCAGTGTTTTGCTACACTGCAACGTATCGTTCATTGACGCGTATATTGAATCCTTCGATATACCGTTCAGCTGCTGGACCCGGGGATATCTCATGTACAAAGTAATCGTTGCTGCCTTGATTTCCGCCCTGTGCATCTCGGTGCCCGTCACGGCGGTGCAGGCGGCTGATGGCGTCAAGAAGACCGTGGTGAAGAAGGCTTCCGCCAAGAAGAAGAAAGCGGTCAAGCGCGCCGGCGTGCGCCGCCAGGCCGCGGCCGAGCCGCGTGGCAAGATGGTACGCCGCGTGATTACCGTGCGCGGAAAGAAAAAAGTGGTGTACCAGCGCGCGCTGGTCGCCGCCGCCGCCGTGCCCGCCGTGGCGGCACGTCCGACGATGGGCGACATGGCCGGCCTGAACCTCACGCGCGATCCGCTCGACCTGAAATCGAATGTGGCGCTGGTCGTCGACCAGGCCAATGCCGAAGTGCTGTTTGAAAAAAATGCCGGCGTGGCATTGCCGATCGCTTCCATCACCAAGATGATGACGGGGCTCGTGGTCGTCGAAGCGAACCAGGACATGGATGAAATGCTGACCGTGACCGAAGACGACGTCGACCGCGCCAAGTTTTCCAGCTCGCGCCTGAAGGTGGGCGACCGGCTGACGCGCCGTAACATGCTGCACATCGCCCTGATGAGCTCGGAAAACCGCGCTGCTTCCGCACTGGGCCGCAACTACCCGGGCGGCTTGCCGGCCTTCGTGGCGGCAATGAATGCCAAGGCACAGGGGCTGGGCATGACGGAGACGCGTTATGCCGATTCCACCGGCCTGTCGAAACAGAACGTGGCCAGCGCCCGCGACCTGGCCAAGCTGGCGATGGCCGCCTACGAACACCCGATCCTGCGCGAATTCTCCACTGACGCCAAGGCGATCGTCGAACGCAATGGCCGTCCGGTGCAGTTCGGCACCACCAACGGCCTCGTCGTGCCGACGTCCGGCTGGCAGATCGGCCTGCAAAAGACCGGCTTCATCAACGAGGCGGGGCGCTGCGTGATGATGCAGGCGGTCATCGAGGGCCGCTCGGTCATCATGGTGTTGCTGGATGCGAAGGGTACCGCGGCCCGCGTTGCCGACGCGATGCGCATGAAGAAATGGCTGACGGCGTTGAAACCGGCACCGTTCGCGGAAGCCGTGGGTTCCGGTAATACCATGAGTGCCGGCAGTGCCATGAGCGCCGGCAGTGCCCTCAGCGCCGGCCGCGCATTCAGCTCCGGCGCTGCCGCGATGTCTCAGTCCGGCGCAGGCATGTAACCCAGCGTGGCGGAAATCTGGTTGGCGGTATTGACCAGGTCTTCCAGCCATTCATCCTGCAGGCGGTCGGCCGGCGCCGAGATCGACAGGCCGGCCACCAGCTTGCCGCTGTCGTCGCGGATGGCCGCGGCCATGCAGCGCACGCCCAGTTCCAGTTCCTCGTTGTCGCGCGCATAGCCGCGCGAGCGCACCAGCGACAGCTCGCGTTCCAGCTTGGCCAGGTCCGTGATCGAATTCTTGTTATGGCCGGCCAGCCCGGTGCGGGTGGCATAGGCGCGGATCGCCTTCGGTTCGTCGACCGACAGGAACAGCTTGCCCGTCGAGGTCAGGTGCAGCGGCCCGCGGCCGCCGATCGCGCGCACCACCTGCATGCCGGACCGCTCGGAGAACGCGCGGTCGATATACACGATCTCGTCGCCCTGGCGTACCGACAGGTTGATCGTTTGCTGGGTTTTCTTGTGCAGTGCGCGCATGAAGTCCAGCGCTGCCTCGCGTACCGACAGCCGGCTCTTGACGACATTGCCCAGTTCCAGCAGGCGCATGCCGAGCCGATAGGTACCCGGTTCGATGCGGTCGACGAAGCGCGTCAGCACCAGGTCGTTCAGGATCCTGTGTGCTGTCGAGGGATGCAGCCCCGAGACCTTCGATAATTCCTTCAGGCTTACCGGGTCCGGGTACTTGGCCAGCGCGTCGAGCAGGCCCACCATGCGTTCGATGACCTGGATGGTCGTTTTTTGTTCTGGAACGGATTCGATTTTCATGATGTGGTTGGTGCGGTGCAGTATGTATCCGCTTCTTTATACCATGATGTGAAAATAATGGGAATTGCAGGGGCTTGTGGCGTGTTGCGTCGCTATAATGACGCACCTTTTTCAAACGCAACCCCATGACCCAGCCTGTCAGTGAATTCAAGAGCCGGAGCGGCCTGAAACGCATCCAGTCGGCCTTCTTTTACTCGCTCGACGGCTTGCATGCGGCGTGGCGCCATGAACACGCATTCCGGCAGGAGCTGGTCGTGTTCGTCGTCGCCGGCATCGTTGCATTGCTGCTGCCCGTTTCCGCATTCCAGAAACTGGTACTGGTGGGCGTGATGGTACTGGTGCTGATTGTCGAGCTGATCAATTCCGCCATCGAAGCCGTGGTCGATCGCATCTCGCTGGAACGCCACCCCCTGTCGAAGAATGCCAAGGACTTCGGCAGCGCCGCCGTATTGCTGGCATGCCTGCTGGCGGCAGCCACCTGGGCCGTCGTGTTGTTCAACCGGTTCTGGTAGATCCTTTATAAGTTTTTGGCATAAGGAAGGGACGAAAACTTCGTTCTCTTTCATAAGCTCAGCAGCTAATCTGCAACCTCCAACAAAAAGGGGAATCAGATGTTGTCCAAAAAACTTTCCACGCTGGCCGCCGCAGTTGTTACGACCCTCGCCGTATCGCTGACCGCACACGCGGCCGAAATCACGCTGCTCAATGTCTCGTATGACCCGACGCGTGAGCTGTACCAGGACGTCAACGCCGCCTTCGCCAAGGAATGGAAGGCCAAGACGGGCGACGACGTGAAGGTCAAGCAATCGCACGGCGGCTCGGGCAAGCAGGGCCGCTCCGTGATCGACGGCCTGCAAGCCGACGTCGTCACGCTGGCGCTGGCCTACGACATCGATGCGATCGCCGAGAAAGGCATCGTGGCCCCGAACTGGCAGAAGCGCCTTTCCAAGAATTCCACGCCATACAGCTCGACCATCGTGTTCCTGGTTCGCAAGGGCAACCCGAAAGGCATCAAGGACTGGGGCGACCTGGTCAAACCGGGCGTGGCGGTGATCACGCCGAACCCGAAAACCTCCGGCGGCGCACGCTGGAATCACCTGGCCGCATATGGCTATGCACTGCGCCAGCCGGGCGGCACCGCCGCCACCGCGCGCGACTACCTGAAGAAGCTGTACAAGAACGTACCGGTGCTGGACTCGGGCGCACGCGGCGCCACCACCACCTTCGTCGAGCGCGGCATCGGCGACGTGCTGCTGGCCTGGGAAAACGAAGCGCTGCTGGCGATCAAGGAACTGGGCCCGGACAAGTTTGAAATCGTCGCACCGTCCGTGTCGATCCTGGCAGAGCCGCCGGTGGCCGTCGTCGACAAGGTCGTCGACAAGCGCGGCACCCGCAAGGTGGCCGAGGCCTACCTGAACTTCCTGTACACCGACGCGGCGCAGGAACTGATCGCCAAGAACTACTACCGCCCGACGGTGGAAAAGGAAGCCAAGAAGTACGCCGCGCAATTCCCGGCCGTGAAACTGTTCACGATCGGCGACGTGGCCGGCGACTGGGCCAAGGCGCAGAAAACGCACTTCGCCGATGGCGGCGTGTTCGACCAGATCTACCAGAAGTAAGCAGGAGGGCGCATGCCGGGCAGTTTTTCGCGATTTCGCGTTCTGGTGGCACCGGGCCTGCACGACAGCGGTCCGGAACACTGGCAAAGCCGCTGGCAGCGCCTGTATCCCGCCTTCGAGCGGGTGCGGCAGGATGACTGGAGCGATCCCATCCTGCCGATCTGGAGCGCGCGGGTGGATGAAGTCCGCCGGCGCGATACCCGGCCCACGCTGATCGTCGCGCACAGCTTCGGCTGCCTGGCTTCGGTGCACAGCGTGGCGGCCGATCCGGCCAATGTTGCCGGCCTGCTGCTGGTGGCGCCGGCCGATCCGGACAAGTTCGGCGTCGCCGCACTGCTGCCGCACGAGGCGCTCCCCATCCCGACCATCATGATCGCCAGCACGGACGACCCGTGGATGCCGCTCGAACGGGCAAGGCAATGGGCGCAGCGCTGGGGCAGCACCTTCATCGATGCCGGCGCACTCGGCCACATCAACGCCGAGTCGGCGTTGGGTGACTGGCTTTTCGGCCAGCGGCAGTTGCAATTACTGGTTGATCGAGCGCAGAATATGAAACCACTACAATATTGATCTTTGTCTATCACTGGAGAGCTCCATGACGTTACGCCTCGGCGATACCGCACCTGACTTCGAGCAGGATTCTTCCATCGGCCGCATCAAGTTCCACGACTGGGCGGGCGATTCGTGGGTGGTGCTGTTCTCGCACCCGGCCGACTTCACGCCTGTCTGCACCACGGAACTGGGCCTGACCGCCAAGCTGAAGCCCGAGTTCGACCAGCGCAACGTGAAGGCGATCGCGCTGTCCGTCGACCCGGCCGACTCGCACAAGGAATGGATCAAGGACATCGAGGAAACCCAGAAGACGGTCGTCGGCTTCCCGATCATCGCCGACGCCGACAAGAAAGTGGCGACGCTGTACGACATGATCCACCCGGAACAGTCGGCCACCGCCACCGTGCGCTCGGTATTCCTGATCGACCCGGCGAAAAAGATCCGCCTGCAACTGACCTACCCGATGAGCACCGGCCGCAACTTCGACGAGATCCTGCGCGTCATCGACGCCCTGCAGCTGACCGACAAGCACACGGTGGCCACGCCGGGCAACTGGAAAGACGGCGATGACGTCATCATTCCGCTGACCGTGCAGGACCCGGAAGTGATCAAGCAAAAGTACCCGAAAGGCTTCACCGCCCCGAAACCGTACCTGCGCCTGACGCCGCAGCCGAACAAGTAAAGTTGCCTGAAAAATGGGGACGTACCCCATTTTCCGAGAAACATTTCAAAAACCCGGGCGAGCCCCGGGTTTTTTTATTGTCGATAACACTTCGCCAGCCCGCATGGTTGCGCCATATCAGTTCCTGCATCTAAGCAAATGACAAAAGGTTAGTTTGGTTTATAACGGCCGGATGCGAGACTTCGCCCTCAATATCCGAAAATGTAATAAGAGGGGCCACCATGTCTGCAGTACTGCCGGTTGCACAACCGGTGCCGTTCGAAGCAAGGAAGCGGGCGCCGTACCGGGTGATGCCGGGCTTTAAGCTTTCGCTGGGCTTCACGATCTTCTACCTGACGCTGATCGTCCTGATTCCGTTGTCCGCGCTGTTCCTGAAGACGTTCACGATGACGTGGGAAGCCTTCTGGGCCGCCGTCACGTCCGAGCGCGTGATGGCTTCCTACCGCCTGACCTTCGGCGCCTCGCTGATCGGCGCGGCGATCAATGCCGTCTTCGGCTTCATCGTGGCCTGGGTGCTGGTGCGCTACCGCTTTCCCGGCAAGCGCTTCGTCGATGCGCTGGTCGACCTGCCGTTCGCGCTGCCCACCGCGGTGGCCGGCATCACGCTGACGGCGCTGTATTCGTCGAACGGCTGGATCGGCCAGTTCGTCGAGGGCACGCTGGGCATCAAGGTCGCTTTCACGCCGCTGGGCGTGGTGCTGGCGCTCACCTTCATCGGCCTGCCGTTCGTGGTGCGCACGGTGCAGCCGGTGCTGGAAGATGCCGAGCGCGAAATCGAGGAAGCCGCCGCGTCGCTGGGCGCCTCGTCGTGGACCACATTCCGCCGCGTGATCTTCCCGACCGTCTTTCCGTCGCTGCTGACCGGTTTCGCGCTGGCCTTTGCGCGTGCCACCGGCGAATACGGTTCCGTGATCTTCATTGCCGGCAACATGCCGATGGTCTCCGAGATCACGCCGCTGTTCATCATCACCAAGCTGGAACAGTACGACTACACGGGTGCCACGGCGATCGCCGTCGTCATGCTGGTCGTGTCGTTCATCATGCTGCTGGGTATCAACCTGTTGCAGGCCTGGGCCCGCGGAAAGTCGGGGAAATAATATGAGTGGAACTTCCCAACGCGGCGAACTGCCGTCCGTATCCGAAGTGCTGGAACCACGCTGGGTGCGCTATGCGCTGATCACCGTGGCGCTGGCGTTCCTGACGCTGTTCCTGTTCGTGCCGCTGGTCGCCGTGTTCGCCGAGGCGCTGAAGAAGGGCCTCGAGGTCTACCTGGAATCGATCCGCGAGGACGATGCGATCGCCGCCATCAAGCTGACGCTGATCACGGCCGCGATCGCGGTGCCGCTGAACCTGGTGTTCGGCGTGGCCGCGTCGTGGGCGATCGCCAAGTTCGAGTTCCGCGGCAAGAGCCTGCTGCTGACGCTGATCGACCTGCCGTTCTCCGTGTCGCCGGTGATCTCCGGCCTGATCTACGTGCTGCTGTTCGGCGCCCAGGGCTGGTTCGGCCCGTGGCTGGCCGAGCACGACATCAAGATCCTGTTTGCCGTGCCGGGCATCGTGATCGCGACGATCTTCATCACGTTCCCGTTCGTGGCGCGCGAACTGATCCCGCTGATGCAGGCGCAGGGCAGCGAGGAAGAGGAAGCAGCCGTGGTGCTGGGCGCCTCCGGCTGGCAGACCTTCTTCCGCGTGACGCTGCCGAACATCAAATGGGGCCTGCTGTATGGCGTGATCCTGTGTAACGCCCGCGCCATGGGCGAGTTCGGCGCGGTGTCCGTGGTCTCCGGCCACATCCGCGGCGAGACCAACACGATGCCGCTGCAGGTGGAAATCCTCTACAACGAATACAACTTCGTCGCGGCCTTCGCCGTCGCCTCGCTGCTGGCACTGCTGGCACTGGTGACGCTGGCGCTGAAATCCTTCATCGAATGGCGCCTGCACGAATCGCGCAACGCCGACGACAACGACAACTAATGGCCAATACAAGCTGGAGCAAGACATGACCATCGCAGTCAAGAACATCAACAAGCGCTTCGGCGACTTCGTGGCGCTGAACAACGTGTCGCTGGACTTCCCGGCCGGCGAACTGACCGCGCTGCTCGGCCCTTCGGGCTGCGGCAAGACCACGCTGCTGCGCTGCATCGCCGGCCTGGAACACCCCGACTCCGGCCAGGTGCTGCTCGATGGCCAGGATGCCTCCGACCGCCACGTGCGCGAGCGCCAGGTGGGCTTCGTGTTCCAGCACTATGCGCTGTTCAAGCACATGACCGTGTTCGAGAACGTGGCCTTCGGCCTGCGCGTGAAAGCGCGCAGCGAGCGGCCTTCGGAAGACCAGATCCGCAGGAAAGTAAAGGATCTCCTCGAGCTGGTGCAGCTGGACTGGCTGGCCGACCGCTATCCGCCGCAGCTTTCCGGCGGCCAGCGCCAGCGGATCGCCCTGGCGCGTGCGCTGGCGGTCGAACCGCGCGTACTGCTGCTCGACGAACCGTTCGGTGCGCTGGATGCGAAGGTGCGCAAGGAACTGCGCCGCTGGCTGCGCCGCCTGCACGACGACCTGCACGTGTCGTCGATCTTCGTTACCCACGACCAGGAAGAAGCGCTGGAAGTGGCCGACCAGGTGGTGTTGATGAACAAGGGCACCGTCGAGCAGATCGGCACGCCGGACGACGTCTATAACCACCCCGCGTCGCCGTTCGTCTACGGCTTCCTGGGCAACGTGAACGTGTTCCACGGCCGCGTGCACGAAGGCGTGCTGGCCAGCGAAGGCGTGCAGCTCGACGTGCCGGACCATACCCGCGTGCGCGACGGCAAGGGCACCGCCTACGTGCGCCCGCACGAGATGGACGTGGACCGTTATGTCAGCGGCGCGGAAGGCATCGTCGTCAAGCTGCGCCGCGCGCATGCGATCGGCCCGCTGGCCCAGCTGGACCTCGAGCGCACCGATAACGCGCAGCTGATCGAGGCAACGATTTCCAATGAGCGGTTCCAGAACCTGGGACTGAAAGAGGGCGAGACCCTGGTGGTGCGGCCGAAGCGCTTGCGCGTGTTCGTCGATGAAGGAGCTTCCATATGAACTTCCAGCAGTTGCGTTCCATCCGCGAGGCGGCCCGCCGCAACTACAACCTGACCGAAGTGGCCAATGCGCTGTTCACGTCGCAGCCGGGCGTGAGCCGGCAGATCCGCGAACTCGAGGACGAACTGGGCGTCGTCATCTTCGAGCGCAACGGCAAGCGGCTGACGGGCCTGACCGAGCCGGGCAAGGGCATCCTGAAGATCATCGACCGCCTGCTGATCGAGGCGGAAAACCTGCAGCATGCCAGCATGGAGTACAAGGGCCAGAGCACCGGCACGCTGACGGTGGCCGCCACGCACACGCAGGCGCGCTATGCGCTGCCGCGCGCCGTGTCGCACTTCCGCACCGCGTTCCCGGACGTGCGGATCGCGCTGCAGCAGAGCTCACCCGAACACATCGCCGAGTGGGTATTGTCCGGCAAGGCCGATATCGGTATCGCTACCGAGGGCCTGTCGCAGTTCCCCGATCTGGTGTCTTTCCCGTGCTACCGCTGGAGCCACCTGATCGTGGTGCCGGACGACCATCCGCTGCTGAGCCGCACACCGGTACGGCTGGAGGACCTGGCCGAGTTCCAGCTGATCACGTACGACGTGGGCTTCACGGGCCGTGGCCACATCGATGATGCGTTCGACAAGGCCGGCGTGCGGCCCGATATCGTGCTGACCGCGATGGATTCGGACGTGATCAAGCAGTACGTGTCGCTCGGCCTCGGTGTCGGCATCGTCGCGTCGATGGCGTTCGACCATGGCCGCGACAAGGGCCTGCGTGCCATCGAGGCATCGCACCTGTTCGCATCGAACACCACGCGGCTGGCCGTGCGGCGCGGCGCCTACCTGCGGCAGTATGCGTATGAATTCATCGCGCAGTTCGCGCCGGAGCTGAAGCGGGGCGATATCGAGCAGGCGCTGCTGGGGGGCGAGGCGGCATGACGGTTGAAGGGTTCAGCAGCGATGCAGCAAATTAGCCCGGCCTTGGCCGGGATTTTTTTTGCCTGCCGCAGCCAGGGCTGCATGAGCATCGGTGTTGGACATCGGTTGCCCCGTGTCCTTGCCGGCGGATGGGAAAACCGGTGTCCGACACCTTTCCGGATGAGGCGCCCGGAAAAGTGTCCGACACCAGCGCGTCGGCGGCCCAATAAAAATCCCGCTCGCGAGCGGGATTTTCAGTTGAGGCGAGCCGGCGCTTACCAGCTATACCCCACCTTCGCGTAGAAGAAGCGGCCGTTGAAGCCGGCCGGCGAGAAGTTCGAATACGGGTAGATGCCGTTCGTGTTCAGGTTGGCGACGGAGGTCGTCTTGTCCGGGTAGCTGTCCGTCAGGTTGTCGATGCCGGCGGTCACGCGCCAGTTGGTGGCGAGGCGCACGGTGCCCGACACGTCCAGCACCCATTGGTGGCCGTAGGTCTGGTCGTTCGCCGGGTTGTTCTGCGGGACGGTGAACTTGCCGTACTGCGTGGCCAGTGCGCGGGCGCTCCATGCCTGCGCGGTGTAGTCGGCGCCCAGGCTGAGCTTGTCCTTCGGCGAACCGACCGTATTGCGCTGGACCGTCTGGCGATCGATCAGCAGCAGGTTGTTGGCGGTGAGGATCGCCGGGTTGGCGGCCACGTTCTCGACCTGCGTCTTGTTTCGGTTGTAGGCTGCGGTGAAGTCGACGCGGTCGCGGTTGGCCAGGTTCCAGCGGTAGGTGCCGACCACGTCCACGCCGGTGGTCTTCGTGTCGATCGCGTTGGTGAAATAGCGGCCCGCGCCGACCTGCACGCCCTGGTTCGCCAGCGTGTTGCGCAGCGTTTGCGGCAGCGTCATGTTGGCCGACAGGGCGATGCGGTCGTCGACGAAGATGCGGTACACATCGACCGTCGTGTTGAAATTGCGCGTCGGCGCCCACTGCACGCCGATGCCGTAGTTGCGGGCTTTCTCGGCCTTCAGCGGCGTCGCGCCCAGTGCCTGCGCGGCGCTGCTGCCGACCGCGAACGTACCCGTTTCGATCGGCGTGTTGATGCCGTTGACGACGGCGAAATTGGTCGTCGTGATGGTGTAGAACTGCTGCGCCAGCGATGGCGCGCGGAAGCCCGTCGATGCCGTGCCGCGTACCGAGACCTGGTCGTTGAACGCGTAGCGCGCGGAAGCCTTGGCCGACGTGGTGCTGCCGAAGTCGGTGTAGTGCTCGTAGCGGGCGGCCAGCACGCCGGACAGCTTTGGCGTGACCTGCGCTTCCAGGTTCACATAGGCGGACTGGTTGCTGCGGCTGTTCTTGCCGGCGTTGACGGGGCGGAAACCCGAGAAGCCCTGCGAGCCGGAACCCGTGTACGACGCGGGGTCGCCGTCGTTGATCTCGTATTCCTCGTGGCGGATTTCCAGGCCGGTCGCCACCGTCAGCGGGCCGGAGAACGCGGCCACCGGGATCTCGCGGGCCAGGTCGAAGTTGGCGACCGACTGCGTGTTGGTCAGCCTGCCGAGGTGGAAGCGGGTAGGGCTGCTGGCCCCCAGGTCCTGGTTGACGGTGTTGTCGATGTCCAGCGAGAAGCGGTTGCGGCCCCAGTCCAGGCTGGCATCCCAGCGCCATTCTCCCAGGTCGCCGCGCACGCCGGCCACCAGCGACGCATCGGTGGACGTGCTGTTTTGCAGCGGCAGGAAGCCCTGCGGGAACAGCGGGGTACGCTGGACGCCGCCATTGAGCGCGGTGCGCCACGTGGCGGCTGCCTCGGTGTCGCGCTCGCCGTACTGGCCGAATGCATAGGCATCGGTGTTCTCGCCCAGCTGGTATTGCGCGTTGAAGAATACGTTGCGCGGCTTGGTGTCCGAATCCCCGTAGCGCTGCGTGACCTGGCCATACAGCGGCTCGGCCGGGTTGCGCGTGTCGGCGCCGGCCCGGTTGGTGGGATTGCGGTCCGCGCCTTCGGCCGCGAGGCGCAGCCAGCCCTTGTCGCCCAGCGCGAAGCCGGCCGAGGCTTTCAGCGATACCTGTTCGCCGTCGCCTTCGCCGTACCAGCCGGTGCCGATCTCGACGTCGCCGCCGTTCGGGCCCTTCTTCAGGATGATGTTGACGACGCCGGCGATCGCATCGGAACCGTATTGCGCCGAGGCGCCGTCGCGCAGTACCTCGATGTGGTCGATCGCGGCCAGCGGAATCGCGTTCAGGTCGACCGGCGCCGACCCGCGGCCGGCGGTACCGTTGACGTTGACGACGGCCGATGCGTGGCGGCGCTTGCCGTTGACCAGCACCAGCGTCTGGTCCGGTGCCAGGCCGCGCAGCTGGGCGGGGCGCACCGCATCGGACGCATCGGCGCCGGACGGACGCGGGAAATTCATCGACGGCAGCAGGCGCGACAGCACCGTGGCCAGCTCGGTCGAACCGGTGGCCTGCAGTTCCTTCGCGCCGATGATGTCGATCGGCGATTCGGAATCGGCGGTGCGGCGGTTCTTCGCATACGTGCCGGTCACGACGACGGTCTGCAATTCTTCGGCGGGGGCTTGCTGCTGCGCGCTGGCCGGGGCGATGGTGGCAGCCACGGCGGCGGCGATGATCGACAGTGCGAGGGGGGATGTGCGGAGACGTGTGCTCATCGTTTGTTGTTGTGAGTTGACGATCACACTATATTAATCGCCTGGCCTCATGACACGAACGACTGTGTAGCGGTTTGCTTATGCCTCAGTTGCATAAGCAAAAACCGGTGACAGGCTCCAGTTTTCTGGAAACATTTCAAATTAGGTGCTGGAAGGAGAGATGGCCTGCAGGCCATCTCCGCTGCGCAGGCAAGGAGCGATGCTCCTTGAAACCCCTGCTTCGCCACCGGTTTTCGGGTGACAGGTACTGGGTCACTGCCCCGGGTTGGTGATGCTGGCATGGATCGCATCGATCCCTTCCAGCACGTGCTGCGGCAGTGTCACGGCGTAGGCGTCGATGTTTTCCTTCAGCTGCGCCAGCGTGGTGGCGCCGATGATGGTGGAGCCGACGAACCAGCGCGAGTAGCACCACGCCAGCGCCATCTGCGTGGGCGTCAGGCCGTTGTCGCGCGCCAGTTCCGTGTACTGCGCCACGGCGGCCAGCACGTTCGGCCGCAGGTAGCGCGGGCTCCATGTCGGCGGGAAGATCGTCAGGCGGCCGTGCGCCTTCGGATCGTCGTGGTACTTCGCGGTCAGCTGGCCGAATGCCAGCGGGCTGTAGGCCAGCAGCGTCACGTCTTCGCGGAAGCACGTCTCGTCGAGGAAGCTGGTTTCATAATGGCGTGCGGTCAGGTTGTACAGGTTCTGGATCGTCGCGATGCGCGGCAGGCCTTTCATCTCGGACTGCTTGACGAACTCGGAGACGCCCCAGCTCGATTCGTTCGACACGCCGATGTGCCGGATCTTGCCCTCGTCGACCAGTTTGCCCAGCGCGGCCAGGGTTTCCTCGATCGCCACCGACGGGCGCTCGTTGTTCGGATCGAATGCGGTGGCGCCGAAGACCGGCACGTTGCGGCTCGGCCAGTGCAGCTGGTACAGGTCGATGTAATCCGTCTGCAGCCGCTGCAGGCTGGTCTCCACGGCGGAACGCAGGTTGCGCTCGTCGAAGTTCTGCTGGCCGCCGCGCAGCCAGTGGATACCCGGATTCGGGCCGGCCGCCTTGGTGGCCAGCACGATGTCCGCGCGCTTGCCGCTCTTCTTCAGCCACGTGCCGATGTAGCGCTCCGTCAGGCCCTGCGTTTCGGCGCTCGGCTGCACCGGGTACATCTCGGCCGTGTCGATGAAATCGATGCCGCGTTCGATCGCATAATCGAGCTGCGCGTGCGCATCCGCTTCGGTGTTCTGGCGGCCCCACGTCATCGTGCCGAGGCAGATTTTCGTGACGTCGGTGTCGGTGCGGCCCAGTTTGATCTTGTCCATTGATTGCTGTCCTTTCTTACTTGCGCATGGCGTCCGCGCAATCGCGAACGAGCGCGGGGCCCGCGTAAATCAGGCCGCTGTACAACTGCACGAGTTGCGCGCCGGCGTCGATCTTGACCTTGGCATCCGCGCCGCGCATGATGCCGCCCACGCCGATGATCGGCAGGGCACCGCCCAGCTCCGCCTTCAGCAGGCGGATGACGCGGTTCGACAGCTCGAACACGGGTGCGCCGGACAGGCCGCCCGCTTCGGCGCCGTGCTGCATGCCTTCCACGGCGCTGCGCGACAGCGTGGTATTCGTCGCGATCACGCCGTCGATGTTGTGGCGCACCAGCGCGTCCGCGATGTTCTTGACCTGTTCCTCATCCATGTCCGGCGCGATCTTCAGTGCCAGCGGCACATAGCGCTTGTGCTGGTCGGCCAGGCGCCCTTGCGCATCCTTCAGCTGCGCCAGCAGGCCATCGAGTTCGGAGCCGCCCTGCAGCTGGCGCAGGTTCTTCGTGTTCGGCGACGAGATGTTCACCGTCACGTAGCTGGCATACGGATAGACCTTCTGCAGGCAGTGCAGGTAATCGTCGGCGGCACGTTCGATCGGCGTATCGGCATTCTTGCCGATGTTCAGGCCCAGCACGCCTTCCTTGTTCTGGTAGAAGCGCGACGATTGCACGTTCGCCACGAACGCGTCGACGCCGCCGTTGTTGAAGCCCATGCGGTTGATGATGCCGTGCGCGGCCGGCAGGCGGAACATGCGCGGCTTCGGGTTGCCGGGCTGGGCGCGCGGTGTCACGGTGCCCACCTCGATCGAACCGAAGCCCAGGTCGGCCAGCGCGTCGATGTAGGCGCCATCCTTGTCCAGGCCCGCGGCCAGGCCCACCGGGTTCTTGAAGAGCAGGCCCATCACCGTGCGCGGGTCGGCCTTCGGCTGTTGCACGATGGTGCGCATCAGGCCGAGCCTGGACAGGCGCTTCAGGTTGTCGAGGGTGAAATGGTGCGCGGACTCGGCATCCATCGAAAACAGCGCCGGACGCGCGAGGGAATACAGGAATTTGTCGGACATGAGGGCAATCTAGTGAGGTGCAATCTGGAAGTGGATTGCGGATTGCCCGGTATTCTACAAGTAAACAGCGCCGCCGCCGCGCGGCGGCCCCTTGCTCGGCGGCCCTTATGCGGCAGTCCTTACTCGGCCAGACGCGGCATCACGGCCCACACGCCCTTGCGGCGCGCTTCCAGCGGCTGGAACTTGATCTTGTAGCTCATCTTCGGGCTTTCCTCGATCCAGTAGCCCAGGTATACATAGGGCAGGCCCAGTTCGCGTGCCTGCTGGATCTGCCACAGCACATTGTAGGTGCCGAACGAGGCGCCCGGCAGGTCCGGGTCGAAGAACGTGTACACGGAGGACAGGCCGTCGGACAGGACGTCGATGATCGACACCATGCGCAGCGTGCCGTCCGGCGCGCGGAATTCCACCAGCCGCGTATTGACGCGGCTTTGCAGCAGGAACTGCGCATACTGGTCGCGGCTGTCCTGGTCCATGCCGCCGCCGGCGTGGCGCGTACTCTGGTAGCGCAGGTACAGTGCATAGTGCTCGTCCGAGAAGGACAGCGTGGCGACGCCCGTGCTCAGGTCGTTGTGCCGTGCCCAGGCGCGGCGCTGGCCCCGGGTGGGTACGAATTCGTCGGCCACCACGCGCACGGGAATACAAGCCTGGCAACCGTCGCAATAGGGCCGGTACGTAAAGATGCCGCTGCGCCGGAAGCCATTACGCACCAGTTCGGAATACACGTCCGCATTGATCAGGTGCGACGGCGTGGCGACCTGGGAGCGTGCCTGGCGCGTTTCCAGGTAACTGCACGGGTAGGGCGCGGTGGTATAGAACTGGAGCGCGGCAAAGGGAAGGTCGTTCAGCTGCGTCATGCAGAACCTGTCGGTGGAATGGCGGTTGTTCGTATCATAGCGCGTTCAGGGAAGCCACTGTGTTCGCCGTCACACCAAGCCCGGGTGCCCGGCCGGCCGTTGACTCAGTTGCCTGTCCCGCCGCCGGCCACCATCGGCGGTATCGGCCGCCAGTCGCGAATCCGGGGCTTGGCGATGGCCCGCTTCAGGTGATCGAGGAAGGCCGCACGGGGGATGGGACGCGCGCCCAGCGACGCCAGGTGCCCCGTCTCCTGCTGGCAGTCGATCATCTGCACGCCATGCCGCGCCAGGAAGTGCACCAGGTAGGCCAGGGCCACCTTCGACGCGTCCGACACCCGCGCGAACATCGATTCGCCGTAGAACATCTGGCCGATCGACACGCCGTAGGCGCCGCCCACCAGCTCGCCATCGAGCCACACTTCGCACGAATGGGCAAAGCCCAGCGCATGCAAGCCCGTGTAGCCACGAATGATGTCTTCCGAGATCCACGTGCCGGGGCCGTCGCGCCGCGGCGCCGCGCAGGCCCGCATCACCTCCTCGAACGCGCTGTCGAAGCGCACCTGCCAGCGCCCGTCCGTGCGGCCGCTCTTTTCCACCTTCTTCAGCGTTTTGGCCAGGCTCGGCGATATCTTGAACTCGGCCGTATGCAGCACCATGCGCGGGTCCGTGCTCCACCACAGGATCGGCTGGCCTTCCGAGAACCACGGAAAAATGCCGCGCTGGTAAGCCGCCAGCAGCCGCTCGGGCGACAGGTCGCCGCCGGCGGCCAGCAAACCGGGCGCTTCGGTGGTCAGCGCTTCGGCGACATCGGGGAACGGAGTGTGGGCGCCGAGCCAGGGGATCATGAGTCGCCGCGCATCGGGCGCGTGATGTCCTGGGCATGAAAACCGTAGTGGCCGCCTTCCAGTACCTTCGCGCGGTCGGCAAAGAAGTACTCCAGCGTGGTGCGGATCGTGGGGAAGGCCAGGTCGTCCCACGGGATCTCGCTCTCCGTGAACATTTGTACATCGAGGCTTTCCTCGCCGGGCGCGAAATCCAGGTCGCGCAGCGTGGCCAGGTAGAACATGTGCACCTGGTGTACGTGCTTCACATTGAGCAGCGTAAACAGGGCGCCAAGCTCGATGTTGGCGCCCGCTTCCTCTTCCGTTTCGCGCTGCGCCGCATCGCCCGTGGTTTCGTTGTTTTCCATGAAGCCGGCCGGCAGCGTCCAGTAGCCGTAGCGCGGCTCGATGGCGCGGCGGCACAGCAGTACGCGCAGCTCGCCGTCGCGTTCCCACACGGGGATCGTACCGATCACCATCTTTGGATTCTGGTAGTGGATCGTCGCGCACTGGGGGCAGACGTAGCGGGGGCGGTTATCGCCGGCCGGCACCATCAGCTCGACCGGGTGGGCGCATTCGGAACAGAATTTCATACAGTTCGGTATCGGTTGTCGTTTGCCTACTTTACACTGTTTGACGGGCCGCGCGGAACTGCCGGCGCGGTCTCGGCAGCACCTCGCCGGCTGTCGTCCGGCCCCGCCATCAGGTATATAGCCGATCTATCATGCGGAAAACGAGCATAAATATTGCCTAAACTCGCGGAAGGCCGTATAATTCATTCCATCAGACGCGGGGTGGAGCAGTCTGGCAGCTCGTCGGGCTCATAACCCGAAGGTCACAGGTTCAAATCCTGTCCCCGCAACCAAATTCTAGGAAGCCGTCATTGTGAAAACGATGACGGCTTTTTGCATTGGGGCCTTCTCATTGTTGCCGATCCGGGCGCAAGCGCAGGAACTGTCGCGCTCATCGACCATTCGCCGTTCGGCCTGGTTTAGTTTCCGTCAAGCCAGACCCACCATCGTGAATGTCCTTTTCCAGTCAGCTATTTTCGGGTCTCATCTGTACAATTGCTATTTCGTAAATCGAGGTGGCTGGCATGATGGTAGCGACGCGCCGCGTTCATTCCCTAGCAGGATTGGCAGCAGTGCTGGGCCTGCATGCCTGTTTCCTGTATCTGCTATCGATCGAACAGGCCGGTACCGAAAAAGCCGCAGCGACGCGTTATTCGCAGCTGCGGTTTATTCTCCCGCCGCTGCCGAAACCGGCGATGAAAATACCGGAACCGGCGCGGATTCCCGTCGTCAAACCGCCGCGGGAAAAGACCATGACCGAGGCGACCCCGATCGAGTCTCCTTCACTACCGCCACCTGAAACTGTGCCCGCCATCGCAGCGGCCGATCCGTTCGATGAAAGTATCCGCTTCAATATCGACAGCCTGGTAAAACAGGCGGGCAAAGCGGATCGGGAAGCGCGCCCCGCCAATGAAACGCAGGCATATGGACCTGCATCCGGCTCGATGGAAGCGGTCATGACCAGGGCATTCACGGAAGCCAGACTGGCGGTGCCGCTGAAATGGTATGAGGCAGCCCGTATTTCCGAATTCAGCGCGCCGGGCGCGCGCAAGCCGATCTACCAGGTGAGACCGCATTTGGGACCTATTGCCTTTATTACCCTGACAAGCTGACGGAAGGCACGGGGCAGCCGAAGATGGCCGGCTGCCCGCGCAGCATGGGGCGCTGAGAGCCCCATTTAAGCTTCAATCTGGTCTGTTCATGCTACTTTCTGGCATGATTCCACCTTGTGCAGCCATGCGATCATCTCGTTTGTCATGCCGCGTGCCACGTGAAGGACGGGTTCGTTCTCAAGGGCGGCACGGAACCGGTTGATCGTTTCCGGGTTATCGCCAACCATGTCCCGGAATAATGCATGCTTTTGACGTGCCACCGCTGTCGACTCCGGCATAATGCCTTCCGGATCGGCCTGGAATTGGGCACGGATCGATTCGAATAAAGGATGCCATTCCTTGCCACGGGAACGCTGGTGGCGGCGCATGCGCTCCACTTCCGACGGCAACAGGTATTTTGCCCATGTGTCGAGTTTTATTTCGCCCATTATCTCGGCAATATAATCGCGCATTGCCGAACTGATGCCGGTACTCTCTTGAATTGCCGGGTCGTTGACGTGCATCGAATCGAGCCGGGCAATCAGCGACGCATCGCCGCCCGTATCGCGGTCGAGCATCGTCATCCAGCGCAGCCCCAATTGCTTGGCTTCCAGGCTGGTCGGCAATGTTTTAGCCGCCATGATATTTCCAACCTCTGCAACCAATGCTGCCCATTCGGCGCGGCATTCATCGTCGTGGACCATGCGCAGGTTTGCCAGTTCTTCCTTGGAAAAATATTGCTCGTACATTTTCATTTGCTCCAGTGTGGACAGCCATTCGGCCAATTCCGGTCGTTCGCCCCGTGCCAGCCGCGCGTGCAGCGCCGTTAAATGCGCATGCATGCGGGCCGCTTCGTCGATCTGTTTTTGCAGCGCGGCCAATTGGCGCTCGACAATGGCGAGCGGGGAAGTGCCGGAATGGGCGAGGAAATGTCCGATGTCGGCCAGCGGCATGCCGAGTTGACGCAGCGCCTGGATCTGCTGCAGGCGTGCCACGTCGTCGCGGTGATACAGCCGGTAGCCGGCATCGGTACGGACCGAAGGGCGAAGCAGGCCGATGTCGTCGTAATGGTGCAGGGCACGGACCGTCAGGCCCGCGTGTTTCGCCAGTTGTCCAATCTTCAGCATCGTCAGCTCCTCTTCGGTAAGGCCATCGTCAAGCCTGACGTTGCGAGAGGGTCAAGCGCTGCGTTGCTCGTTCAGGGTCAGGCGCTGTCGTCGGGTAGGGCCAGGCTGGCCCACAGGTGAGCCGCCGCCATCGTACGGTGCGGTTGATACTGTTGCAAGATCTGCTCGGTGCGGCGAATGTCAGGCTTGCCGTCTTCGCCGAGCAGGCGCTGCAGGGCGGCGCGGATGGCCACGTCGCCGTGCAGCGAACAGTCGGCATGGCCATAGCCGCGCAGCAGGCCGTAATTGACGGTCCAGGGGCCGATGCCCTTGATGGCCAGCAGGCGCTGGCCGATCTGTTCGATGGCGTTGGCCGGGCCCGGTTCGAGATCGAGTTCGCCGCTGGCGACGAGGCCGGCGAAGCGCAGCAGCGTTTCCGCTTTCGCGCGCGAAAACTTGCGCCCCGTGAGATCCTCGGGAGCGAGGCGGGCCGCGTCCGCGGCTTCCGGGTAGCACCACAGCCCGCTGGAGTGCTGCCGCCCGGCCAGCACGATGAACGTGCGGCGCAATGCGATCGCAAAGGGCAGGTTGATCTGCTGGCCGATGATGGCCCATGTGAGGGCTTCGAATACGGTGGCCGATTGCACGATCCGCAAGCCCGGCTGGCGGCGCACGAGGGCACCGAACAGCGGATCGGTGGCGGCAAAAGCGCAGAAGGGATCCGGATCGATGCGCAAGCCAAGGATGCTGCGGAAGGCTTCGTCGATCCGGCGCTCCAGCGCGGCGGAGACGGCACCATCGACCTGCGCGGTGCAGGCGGCTGCGGAGGGGGAGAAGTCGGCCGCCAGCACGACGGGCACGCCGTCCAGCATGACGCCCTTGCGCAGCGACGCCGGCCCGACGACCTCGGCCGTGCTTTCCGCATCGCGGCGGTGAAACGCCAGTACGTCCCCCAGGCGGTAGCCGGGCGGCAGCGATATCGTGCGGGGCAGGTTCACGCCGGCTTCGCCCTGGCGCCGAAGTTCGGCCGGTAGCCGGTGACGAGCGCGGTGCCGGCAATGACGATGGCGGCGCCGGCCACCGTGTACCAGCCCACCACTTCCTGCAGGAACAGCGCGCCCCACAGGATGCCGAACAGGGGACTGATGAAGGTGACGGTCAGCGCCGACGTCGCGCCGACATCCCGGATCAGCCCGTAGTACAGCAGATAGGCAACGCCGCTGCACAGCACACCGAGCGCGACGGCGGCGGCCATGATGCCGGCGGTCGGCTCACCGGGAGCGGGGAAGAACAGCAGCGAGGGCAGGACCAGCAGCGCCGCCGTCCACATGCTGCCGTGCGCGTTGGCGAACGGCTCGACGGCCGGCGCCGCCCTGGCGTACGTGCTGGCGATGCCGTAATTGAACGATGCGAACAGCGCCGCGGCGATGGCCAGCCCGGCGCCTTCGCGCGAGCTGACGTGGTCGAAGCCGACCAGCAGCGCCACGCCGGCGGTGCCCAGCACGATTCCCAGCAGCACGCGCGCGCTCACCATCTGCCGCTGCCATACCGCCCCGATCAGGGCGCCCCACATGGGAGCCGTGGCATTCAGCACGGCCAGCACGGAAGCGGACAGGGTACGCGCCGACCATGCGAACAGCAGGAACGGCAGCGCGGAATTGAAGAAACCGAGGATGACGTAGTGTTTCCAGTGGCGCTTCCAGTCCAGCGGCTTCTTCATCAGCAGCGCGATCGCCGCCAGGAACAGCGCGGCGAATACCACGCGGTATTCGATCAGTACCGCAGGCCCCAGCACGGGCGCGGCGATGCGCATGAACAGAAACGAGCCGCCCCAGATGGACGCGAGCAGGATGAGGCGAAACAGGTTGGCGGTGGACATGGCACTTGTCGTTATTGTTCAGCCCGTGTCACCACGGGGTCAGGCACGTTTGTTGATACGGGTTCGTCTTTAGTAAGACCGAATCGTCTTTAGTAAGACCGATAATACGGCTGAGCCCGTGTCCACTTCCGTGCCTGGCACCGGGGTGGACACAAGCTGGACCGTAGATGCGACTGTGGTCTTGATTGTGGTGGCGATTGTCGCCGCGGGGCGAGAGCTACGCTGCCCGGATCTTGCTGTCGAATTCGGCGGCACAGACATTGCCGCCCGGCGCCTCGAGTGCGGCGGCGTGGTTGACCTGCAGCGACGACGGCACGCCGTTCTTCACCGCCGTCATCTCGGCCAGGATCGAAATGGCGATCTCGGAAGGTGTCTTGCTGCCGATGTACAGGCCGACCGGCCCATGCAGCCGGGCCAGCTGCGCTTCGGTCAGGTCGAACTGCAGCAGCCGTTCGCGCCGCTTGGCATTGTTGGCGCGCGAGCCGATCGCGCCGACGTAGAACGCTTCGGATTTCAGCGCTTCCATCAAGGCCAGGTCGTCCAGCTTCGGATCGTGGGTCAGCGCGATCACGGCGCTGCGCCGGTCCAGCCGCATGTCGACGACCAGGTCGTCCGGCATCGCATGCACCAGGCGCACGTCGGGCAGTGTCCAGCCGGAGCGGTACTCCTCGCGCGGATCGCAGACGGTCACGTGGTAATCCATCGCGGTGGCGATCTGCGCGACGAAGCGCGACAGTTGTCCTGCGCCGATGATCAGCAGCCGCCAGCGCGGGCCGTGCTGGGTGACCAGCTCTTCGTCCGTGCGGGTCAGCACGTTGCCGGCGACGGCGCGGTCGAGCCGCACGGCGCCGGTGCGCAGGTCGAGCCGGCGCTCCACCAGCTGGTGCTGCTCCAGCCGGTCGAGCAGTTCGGCGATGCGGCTTGCCGCCGACAGCGGTTCGAGGGCCAGTTCGATGGTGCCGCCGCACGGCAGCCCGAAGCGGTGCGCTTCGTCGGCGGTGATGCCGTAGCTGACGATTTCCGGCAGTTCGCGCGTGATGCCTTCGCGCCGCACGCGGTCGATCAGGTCGTCCTCGATGCAGCCGCCGGAAACGGAACCGACGACGCGGCCGTCGTCGCAGATGGCGAGCGTGGCGCCGACCGGGCGGGGGCTCGAGCCCCATGTGCGGATCACGGTGACGAGTTCGCAGCGGTGCCCGGCCGCGATCCACGCGGCGCTGGTCTTGAGTACTTCGAGATCGATGCTGTCCATGGCCGGACTATACTACGGCGCGGTTTTCGCTGCCGGCGCCTTCGCCGTGCCTTTGCCGCACACGGTGTTCATTGCGGCGGCATAGCGGCTGCCCTCGGTCACCTGCTCGGCATCGAAGGCTTCGAACTTGTAGGTGCCCACCGCTTCGCCCTTGGCCATCGCCTCGGGATAGAACGTCTGCGATTGCAGCGTCACGCTGCGCTCCGTGCAGTCGTACAGGTGCAGTGCCTTCACGGACAGGTACTGCTTGCCGTCCGGCGCGGTCTGCGGCTTGCCGAACGATTCGAGCGTCCAGGCGCGGCGCCCGTTCTCAATGCCCGTCTTGCTCTTGCTGATCGACGCCTTGTCGATATACACCCGGCTGTCCTTCGTGTTGCCGGCCTTTGTCCACGTCACGGCATGCGCCAGCGTCGGCAAGGCGCACAACAGGCACAGGGTGCACAGCATTCCCAAGACAGGCACGGCGGCACGCGGCATCACGGCACCAGCGGTTTCTTGGCGGCCTGCTTGGCCTTGATGTCGGCCACCACCCTGTCGATCGCGGCCAGCCGCGGCGCCAGGTTCGGATGCACCGCCATGTAGCCGTTCGGGACCGACGCCGGATACTGCGCCGCCAGCCGCTGCCAGAACGCCTTGTAGCGTTCGACGCCATAGCCGGCGCGGGCCAGCATGTACAGCGCCAGCGTGTCGGCCGCCACTTCCAGGTTGGCCGCCAGCGGCTTCACGTTGGCGGTGCCGGCCAGCAGCGCCTGGTCGGGCTGCACGCGCGTGACATTGTCGATGATGGCCGCGACGGCGGCCGTATTGCGCGCCACCGCGGCATGGCCCAGCACATTGTGGGCGATGTCCTTGGCCAGCACGTAGGCGATCGCCTCGTCGCCGCCGGCGAAATTGATCATGCCGCGCGTGACCGCGATGCGGCCGCCGTCGGCATAGGAATTCACGTTGTCGGCATTGCCCAGGTCCACGCGCATCGCGCAGGCGCGCGTCACAGGAACTTTCAGCACCTGCGTCTTGCCATCGCGGCCGATCGTCATCGACAGTTGCGTGCGGCCGGAGACCAGCGGGGCGAACACGCCGGAGGCTGCCGTCTCGGCACCCGGGCCGGTCGGCAGCGCCTTGCCGTCGGCGGCGACCAGCTGGTCGCCCTTGCGCAGGCCGGCGCGGGCGGCGCCGCTGCCGGCCAGCACGCCGGAAACGCGCAGCACGTCGTCGTAACCCAGCACGGCGGCCGCGGCATCGGCGTATTCGCCCGGGTAGGACCACTTGTTCTTTGCCGTGAAGCCCAGCAGGCCGCGTGCCGCGGTGCGGCACAGGTCGACGTTATTGATCAGCAGCGGCGCGGCCACGCGGTACAGCCGGTCCTGCTGGGTGGTCATCGTGTCGAGCGCCGCGCGTGCGGCCTGCATGCGCGGCGTGACGGGCTGCGCTTCGTCGGCGGGTGCCGGCTGGACAGGAACGGTGGAACGGGAGGAAGGCGCCGGGGGCGTCGCGCAGGCCGACAGCAGCAGGGCCGTCGCGATCGACGCCAGCAATATGCCGGGCCGCGCGGATGAGAATGAAGTGGGGTGCGAAGTTGCGCTGACGGTTGCGACGGTTCCTGCCATATTTCCTTCCTGGTTGATTCTTAATGCTTGCCGGTGCTGCCGAAGCCTCCTTCGCCCCGCTCGCTGGCACCGAATTCCTCCACCACGTTGAAGCCCACCTGGAGTACGGGCACGACGATCAGCTGGGCCAGGCGTTCCATCGCTTGCAGCGTGAAAGCGTTCTGGCCACGGTTCCACGTCGAGACCATCAGCTGGCCCTGGTAATCGGAGTCGATCAAGCCTACCAGATTCCCCAGAACAATGCCGTTCTTGTGACCCATGCCGCTGCGCGGCAGGATCATCGCCGCATAGCCCGGATCGCCGATATGGATTGCCAGGCCAGTGGGGACCAGCACGGTCTGGCCAGGCTCGATCGTCAGCGGTGCGTCGATGCAGGCGCGCAGGTCGAGGCCGGCGCTGCCGGGCGTGGCGTAGGCCGGCATCAGCTCGTGCATGCGCGGGTCGAGGATTTTTACGTCGATGGTTTTCATGTTATTGGAACAGCGAGTGCTTGCTGGTGCGTTTCGAGATTTCGGAGATCAGCTGGCGTGCCAGCGTCAGTTTCGGTGCCTGCGGCAGGATCGTGTGGCCATGCTCGTCGAACAGCACGATCGTGTTGTCGTCCTGGCCGAACGTGTGGTGGCCGATGTTGCCGACCAGGAGGGGAATGCCCTTGCGCTCGCGCTTGGCCGAGCCGTATTCGAGCAGGTTTTCCGATTCGGCGGCAAAGCCCACGCAGTAAGGGTGGCCGGCCAGCGTGGTGCGTGCGGCGATGGTGGCGAGGATGTCCGGATTCTGCTCGAACTGCAGTTCGGGGCCTTTTGCGGCTGCCTCGCCGTCGGTCTTCTTGACCTTCTGCGTGCTCGGATTGGCGACCCGCCAGTCCGCCACCGCGGCCACCGCGATGAAGATGTGCTGGCCGTCGATGGCGCGGTTCACCGCGTCCATCATCTGCTGCGCGCTTTGCACGTCGATGCGGGTGACGCCATGGGGTGTCGGCAGCGCGGTCGGCCCGGAGACCAGCGTGACCTCGGCGCCGGCTTCGCGCGCGGCACGCGCCACCGCGTAGCCCATCTTCCCGGAGGACAGGTTGGTGATGCCACGCACCGGGTCGATCGCCTCGAACGTGGGGCCGGCCGTGATCAGGATGCGCTTGCCGGCCATCAGCTTCGGCTGGAACGCCGCCACGATCTCGTCGAGCAGCTGTTCGGGTTCGAGCATGCGGCCCATGCCCACTTCGCCGCAAGCCTGTTCGCCTGCCGCCGGGCCGAGGATGCGGATGCCGTCTTCGCGCAACTGCGCGGCATTGCGCATGGTGGCGGGGTTGGTCCACATCTCCACGTTCATCGCGGGAGCCACCAGCAGCGGCACGTGGCGCGGGCGGGCCACGCACATCGTCGACAGCAGGTCGTCGCAGGCGCCATGCGCCAGCTTGCGGATGAAGTCGGCGGAGCAGGGCGCGATGACGATCGCGTCGGCATTGCGCGTGACGTCGATGTGCGCCATGTTGTTGCCGACCCGCGCATCCCACTGGTCCGTGTAGACCGGCTTGCCGGACAGCGCCTGCATCGTCACCGTCGTGATGAAGTGGGTGGCGGCATCGGTCATCACCACCTGCACCGAGGCGCCTTCCTTCGTCAGTGCGCGGCACAGTTCCGCCGCCTTGTAGCAGGCCACCCCGCCGGACAGGCCGAGGACGATCTTCTTGCCGGTCAGTTCCATGCTGCTGCTCCCTTGCCTGGATGGATGTGCGTCACTTGTTCACGCGCCGCAGTTCGTCGAGGACGAGCAGCGCGGCACCGATGCAGATCGCCGTGTCGGCCACATTGAAGGCCGGGAAGTGGCCGATGCCACGCCAGTGGAAATCGAGGAAGTCGATCACGTGGCCATGCACCAGCCGGTCGATCACGTTGCCGACGGCGCCGCCCAGGATCAGCGCCATCGACCAGCAGAACAGCTTCTGGGCCGCGTGCTTCTTCAGCAGGTAGACGATGAACAGCGCTGCGCCGATGCCGATCGCGGTGAAGAAATAGCGTTGCCAGCCGCCCTGGTCGGACAGGAAGCTGAAGGCCGCGCCCTTGTTATATGCCAGCACCAGGTTGAAGAAACTTGTGACGTACAGCTCCTCGCCATAGGCAAACAGCTTTTCGATCGTGATCTTGGTGAGCTGGTCGACCAGGATGATGATGGCGGCGATGCCGAGCCACGGTGCCATGCCGCCGCCGGAAGGTTTGCTGGAGAAGGTTTTCTTGGATTTTGCCATTGTTCTTGTCGGGTCCGTGGTACCGCCGAAATGTTGCAGGAAAACCGGTGACAGGCTCCGGTTTTCTGGAAATATTTCCATCAACGCAGCTTGTCGCAGGGACTAGCAATATTTCAGGAAAACCGGTGACAGGCACCGGTTGTTAAGAAATGTTTCAAAAAAACCGGTGTCTGTCACCGGTTTTGGGGTAATACCGCTGCCTCGCCGCCGGTTTTGTTTGCGTCAGGCGAAGCGGCGGTTTTCGCCGGCGCCGAACAGGTTGCTGTGGCAGCGGCCGCACAGCGTCGGGTGCTCGGCGTGCGCGCCCACGTCGGCGCGGTAATGCCAGCAGCGCTCGCATTTTTCCGCTTTCGAGGCGGCCACCGTGACCGCTTCGTCGGCTTCGCTCGCCACTTCCACGGCCTGCGCCAGCGACGTGATGAACACGAACTTCAGGTCGTCACCCAGGCTGGCCAGTGCGGCGAACTTCTCGCCGGCCGCCTTGATGTCCAGTTCGGCCTGCAGCGACGAGCCGATCGCGCCGGAGGTGCGCAGGTCTTCGAGCTGCTTGGTGACCGCGGCGCGCACGGAAAGGATCGTCGCGTACTTTGCCAGCAGCGCTTCGGCATCGGCGACGGCCGGCAACTGCCAGAAAGTCTGCGTGTAGATCGTTTCGTCGCTGGCGGCGAATTGCTCGCCGGCGGCGAACACGGCCCAGGCTTCCTCGACGGTGAACGGCAACACCGGCGCCAGCATGCGCAGCAGGCTTTGCGTGATGTGCCACAGCGCCGTCTGCGCCGAGCGGCGTGCCGTCGAATCGACGGCCGTCGTGTACAGACGGTCCTTCAGGATGTCGAGGTAGAAGCCGCCCAGGTCTTCCGAGCAGTAGTTCTGCAGCTTCGACACGACCGGATGGAATTCGTACTGCTCGTAGTGCTTTTCCACCGAGGCCTGCAGCACCGCCAGGTTGGCCAGCGCGTAGCGGTCCGTTTCCAGCAGGTCCTGCACCGGCACGGCGTTCGCGTTCGGATCGAAGTCGGACGTATTGGCCAGCAGGAAGCGCAGCGTATTGCGCAGGCGGCGGTACGATTCGGTCACGCGCTTGAGGATCTCGTCGGAGATCGACAGCTCGCCGGTGTAGTCGGTCGAGGCGACCCACAGGCGCAGGATGTCGGCGCCCAGCGTGTCGGAGATCTTTTGCGGCGCCAGTGTATTACCCAGCGACTTCGACATCTTCTTGCCTTCGCCATCGACGGTGAAGCCGTGCGTCAGCAGCGCCTTGTACGGCGGGCGGCCATTGAGCATCGACGACGTCAGCAGCGACGAGTGGAACCAGCCGCGGTGCTGGTCCGAGCCTTCCAGGTACAGGTCGGCCGGGAAGTGCGACTGTTCGGCATGCGAGCCGCGCAGCACGGTCTGGTGCGTGATGCCCGAATCGAACCACACGTCCAGCGTGTCCTTGTTCTTCACGTAGTTCGCCGCGTCGTCGCCCAGGATTTCCTGCGGATCGAGCGCGAGCCAGGCGTCGATGCCGCCCTTTTCGATGCGTTGCGCCACCTGTTCGAGCAGCTCCGGCGTACGCGGGTGCAGCTCGCCCGTTTCCTTGTGCACGAAGAAGGCCATCGGCACCCCCCATTGGCGCTGGCGCGACAGCGTCCAGTCCGGGCGGTTGGCGATCATGCCGTGCAGGCGCGCCTTGCCCCAGTCGGGGAAGAACTGCGTTTCGGCGATGCCTTCCAGCGCCGTCTCGCGCAAGGTCGAGCCGCCGTCGATCGGCTGCACGTCCATGCCGGCGAACCACTGCGAGGTGGCACGGTAGACGATGGGCGTCTTGTGGCGCCAGCAGTGCATGTAGCTGTGGTCGAACATCTTCAGTTCGAACAGCGCGCCCGCTTCGCGCAGCGCCTCGCAGATCGGCTTCGAGGCTTCCCAGATCGTCAGGCCACCGAACAGCGGCAGCGTCGACACGTATTTGCCGTCGCCCATCACCGGTGTCAGGATCTCGTCGTCCTTCATGCCGTGCTGGCGGCACGACACGAAGTCTTCCAGGCCATAGGCCGGCGCCGAGTGGACGATGCCGGTGCCAGAATCGGTCGTCACGTAGTCGGCCAGGTAGACCGGCGAGTAGCGGTCGTAGAACGCGTCGCGCGCGTGCAGCGGGTGCTTGAAGCGGATGTTTTCGAGCTTCGCGCCGGTCGTGGTCGCGATGACCTTGCCTTCCAGCTTGTAGCGCTGCAGTGCCGCCTCGACCAGGTCCTGCGCCAGGATCAGCAGCAGCGGCGATGGCGATCCATCGACGTCGCGCGACGTTTCCACCAGCGCGTAGGTCACTTCAGGGTGCACGTTCAGCGCCTGGTTGGACGGGATCGTCCATGGCGTGGTGGTCCAGATGTTGACGAAGCCGGTCTGGGTCGGCAGTGCCGGCAGGCCGAACGCCGCCGCGATCTTGTCGTGCTCGGCGAACGGGAAGCCCACGTCGATCGCCGGGTCGCGCTTGTCCTGGTATTCCACTTCCGCCTCGGCCAGTGCCGAACCGCAGTCGAAGCACCAGTTCACCGGCTTCAGGCCGCGGTACACGTAGCCCTTTTCCAGCAGCTTGCCCAGCGCGCGCAGCTCGTCGGCCTCGTTACCATAGGCCATGGTCAGGTAGGGGTTGTCCCACTCGCCCAGCACGCCCAGGCGGATGAAGCCGGCGCGCTGGCGGTCGATCTGCTCGAGCGCATAGGCGCGCGCCTTGGTCAGCACCTCGGCGGTCGGCAGGTTCTTGCCGTACAGTTTTTCGATCTGGATCTCGATCGGCATGCCGTGGCAGTCCCAGCCCGGCACGTAGGGCGCGTCGAAGCCGGCCATCGTGCGCGACTTCACCACGATGTCCTTCAGGATCTTGTTGACGGCATGGCCCAGGTGGATGTCGCCGTTCGCATACGGCGGGCCGTCGTGCAACACGAATTTCGGGCGCCCCTTGGCCGCCTTGCGGATGCGCTGGTAGACCTTCTTGTCCTGCCATTGCTGGACCCAGTTCGGCTCGCGCTTGGCCAGGTCGCCGCGCATCGGGAACGGGGTTTCGGTCATGTTGACCGCGTATTTACTGGTGGCCTTGCTGTCGGCCTTTTTTGGTTTTTCGGACATGGTGATTCTTTATGGAGTAATTCGGTTCAGTAGCGTCGGGTGAGTGACGGCGCAAGGGAGGCCAGCGCTGCGGGGCAGGTCGCCGGCACTCAAATTCGGTCGGTGGCCGTCACGGCACCGCTGCGCTCGCGGAAGTATGTCCGCGCCTCGGCAGCGTCGCGGTCGATCGCCTCGGTGAGGGTCGGCAGATCGATGAATTTTTCTTCGTCGCGGATCTTGTGGAGGAATTCCACCTTGACGCGCTGGCCGTACAGGCTGGCGGCGAAATCGAAGATGTGCACCTCGAGCAGCACGCGGCCGGCATCTTCCACCGTGGGGCGCACGCCCAGGCTGGCCACGGCCGGCAGCGGCTTGTCGGCGATGCCATGCACCTGCACGATGAAGATGCCGGACAGCGCCGGGCGGTGGGGCACGCGCAGGTTCAGCGTGGGATAGCCCAGCGTGCGGCCCAGTTTCTGCCCGTGGATCACGTGGCCGGAAATCGAATACGGATGACCGAGCAACTGCTCTGCCCGGGCAAAATCGCCATCTGCCAGCGCCGAGCGCACCGCCGAACTGGAGATGCGCGTGGTGCCGTTCATCACCGTCGGCAGCGTCTCGACATGGAAGCCGTAACGCTCGCCCGCTTCATGCAGCAGCTGTACATTGCCGGCGCGGCGCGCCCCGTAGCAGAAGTCGTCGCCAACCATCAGCCATTTCACGTGCAGGCCATCGACCAGCACGCGCTCGGTGAATTCCTGCGGGGTAAGGGCGGCGAAGCTGTCCGAGAAATGTTCGACGATGACGCGGTCGATGCCGTTGGTCTCGAGCGAGGCCAGCTTGTCGCGCAGGTTGGCGATCCGGGGCGGGGCCTTCGCCAGGTCTTTCATCTTGTGGGCAAAGAATTCGCGCGGATGGGGCTCGAATGTCATCACCGCCGCTTCCAGGCCAAGACGGTCGGCGGCGGTACGGACGTGGGCCAGCAATGCCTGGTGTCCACGGTGGACGCCGTCGAAATTGCCGATCGTGAGGGCGCAAGGCGCACGGGACGCTGCGTTGGGAAGTCCGCGAAATACCTTCATGGATATGAAATCTTTTGCCTGAACCAGGGATTATACGGCGGTTTTACAAATTCACAGGGGAAATGCCGCAGCGCACCAGAGCGGCCCGCTCGTACCAATGAAAAAAGCGCCGCCTGCGGAGCAGGGCGGCGCTTTTGAATGCCGGCAGTGCGCGTGGCTTACGCGGCAACTTTCGGATTGTTGATGTACAGCGTCCAGTAGCGTGCCAAGTCGGATTCGCCGGCGGTACCCTTGACGTTCTTCAGTGCCGACAGCGCCTGCTGCTTCTTGCCGGCGTTGAACAACGCGATGCCGTAGTGCAGCTTCATCTCTTCCGGACGGCGTGCCGTGCCGAACGTCATTGCCTGGTCCATCAACGCAATACCTTCGCTTGCCTTGCCAGCGGAAACCAGCGCATAGCCCATGTTGAACAGGCCGTCGGCATCCTTCTCCTTGATCAGGTTAGCCTGGTGCGTGGCCTGGGCAGCGTTGTTGTCGGCCAGCGTCTTGCTCGCCAGGTCTTTCAGACGCTGGTGGCGGGCGGCGTCGGTGCCGGTGCCCAGCGCGCCTTTCTTGTACCCCTGGTCGATGATCGCGATCGCTTCAGGCGCATTGCCGGCTTGCAGCGACAGCTGGGCCATTTCCATGTACTCGGAAGGCTTGCTCAGCTGGCCCAGCGCCAGGCGCAGGCGCATCAGGTCCAGGCCCAGCGTGCGCGAGAAGCCCGGCTTGCCCTGCACGCGGTTCAGCAGGTCGGCCCAGTAGCTGGCTTTCGGGTAGCTGCCGGCCAGTTTTTCGATGGTCTGCACGTAGCCGGTCTTGTCGTTCTGCTTCAGCTGGATGTTGGCCAGCATCTGCAGGCTTTCCTCGGACTGCTTGCCCGACTTCAGCGCGGCGGCGGCTTCGTTGTAGCGGCCGCTGATGAAGTAGGTCTGCGTCAGCAGCTGCTGCATCTGCACATTGTTCGGGTTGTCTTTCAGCAGGCCCTGGATCGCGGTGATCGTTTTCGGATAGTCCTTGGCGCGGTAGTACATGCCGGCCAGGCCTTCCTGGAACTTGCCCTTTTCCGAGGCGGACAGGCGGCCCGACGCGATCAGGGTCTCGAATGCCTTGATGGCGGTCGGCGTATCGCCCGCGGTGGATGCGGCAGCTGCACGCACGCGCTCGATCTGGTATTTCTCGAATTCAGTCTTGTTGCCGACAGCATCGGCTTCCTTCAGCTTGGCCACCGCTTCGCGGGCCTTGCCGCTGCTGAGCAGGCGCTGCGCTTCCTGCAATGGTTTGCCCACATCGGCACGGACCGTATCGGCAGCATGGGCAGCGGACACCAGGCCAGCCATGGGAGCTGCAGCGGTAAAGCCGATGGCGGCCATTACCAGGCCGAGATGGGCGAGACGGAACTTGGACATAAGCGAGGTATCTTTCATCAAAAAACAAGAATAGGCAGGATAACCTGCCTATCGTGGAAAATAAAGAGCCGTACTCCTGAGTTTCAAAAGTTACCCGTACTTACAAAAATCGCGGTACCGAAGTACCGCGATTTCGTATGCCGGAATCGAAACTGTCCAGGTAAATACTCTTACTGGAACTGCTCGTTACCGACGAGGCCGATCTTCGTGACGCCCAGGCGCTGGGCCGCAGCCATCACGCCTGCGACGGCGTTGTACTCGACCAGCTTGTTGGGACGCAGGTGCACTTCCGGCTGGTCAGCCTGTGCCGCTACGTTCATCAGCTTCTGCTCCAGCGTGGCGCGATCCGGAATGGTCTGGCCATCCCACAGGATCGTGCCGTCGAAGTCCACGTCGATCGTCACGACCACCGGTTCCACCGTCGATGGCGGCGGCGTACCGACCGGCATGTTCAGGTTCACCGAGTGATTCGCTTTCGGAATCGTAATAATCAGCATAATGATCAGCACCAGCATCACGTCGATGAGCGGTGTCATGTTCATTTCCATCATTGGTTCCGGATCCGCGTTTGCTGCACCGCCGCCCGAACCGACATTCATACTCATGGGTGTGTTCCTTTTTCAAAGACTGCCCGGCCGGCAGTGAATAAACCGGCCGGCCGGGCAGGGGCCTTACATCTTGTCAGGCGGTTCGGTGATGAAACCAACCTTCTGGATGCCAGCACGCTGGGTCGTGAAGATCACGCGACCGATCGATTCGTACTTGGCTTCTTTGTCGCCACGTACGTGCACTTCGGGTTGCGGGACCTTGACAGCCTCGACCTTCAGAAAATCGAACAACTCATTAGTGTCCGCCATTTTCTTCTGATTCCAGTAGATGTCACCGTCCTTGTTGACGACGATATTGACATTTTCCGGCTTCGTTTGGATCGCCTGGTTGATCTCCGACGGCAGCGTGATTTTCTGCAGTTTGAGAACGACCGGGCTAGTAATCAGGAAGATGATCAGGAGAACCAACATGATGTCCACGAGGGGCGTCGTGTTGATCTCCGACATTACCTGGTCTTCGCCTCCGCTATCGGAGCCTACGGACATCGACATGGTATTAGCCTACTTTTTTCGCGCGAGCAGCGGAGTCAGCGGTGGACATCGCGCCCGAGATCAGCACGGAGTGCACGTCGGCTGCGAAGGTACGCACTTCTTCCATCGCGGTCTTGTTACGACGCACCAGCCAGTTGTAGCCCAGAACGGCCGGAACTGCGACTGCCAGACCGAATGCCGTCATGATCAGTGCTTCACCGACCGGACCTGCAACCTTGTCGATCGACGCGTTACCGGTCATGCCGATGGCGGTCAGTGCACCGTAAATACCCCACACCGTACCGAACAGGCCGATGAACGGTGCGGTCGAACCAACGGTTGCCAGGAACGACAGGCCGTCTTGCAGGCGCGATTGCACTTTGTCCACCGAACGCTGGATCGACATCGTCACCCAGGTCGACAGGTCGATCTGCTCCAGCAGGGCGCCGTCGTGGTGGGCCGATGCCTTGGTGCCGGTTTCAGCGATGAAGCGGAATGGCGAGCCTTCAGCCAGGGTCGTGGTGCCGGCAGCGATCGACGATGCTTTCCAGAACTTGGAGGTAGCTTCACGTGCTTGACGCATGATCTTCATCTGGTCCAGCAGCTTGGTGATGATGATGTACCACGAGCCGATCGACATGATCGACATGATGATGATGGTGCCTTTGGCAACAGGGCCGGATTCCCATGCTGCCTTGAAGCCGAATGGGTTTTCCACTTCTTCCGTGGCGCCGTGGCCGCCAGCTGCTGCCGGTGCTGCGTCGGCAGCAGGGGCTGCTGTGTCGGCTGCCGGTGCTGCTGCATCAGCTGCTGGTGCTGCTGCCGCATCCGCTGCCGGCGCTGCAGGCGCGTCCGCGGCGGCCGGGGCAGGTGCATCGGCCATGGCCGGCGCGCTTACCAGGGCGGTTGCTGCGGTCACCGAGAACAGCACAGCGGCCAGTACAGCGGACAAACGGGTATTCTTAAACATGCTTCCTCCAAATTGATAAAAGATCAGTTCGCTGAACGTAACGACAACGAATCTTGCTAAATGAGACTTTGTCTCGGGTTATTCCAGCGTCCAGACGTATTGCATCTGCATCCACGCCTGCTCCGGCTTGCCATCGACCATGGTCGGCTTGAACTTGCACTTGCCGATACCATTCACGGCTGCCTTGTCCAAATCCCGGAAACCACTGGATTTCACGATCTTGGAATCGGCAACGCGACCGTCAACGCCAATCAGGAACGACAGGGTTACCGTGCCGGTTTCTTCGTTACGCAGCGACGACTTCGGCCATTCCGGCTTCGCGCAGGTGCTGAAGTCAGCCACTGCAGGAACACGCACGGACTGGGCCGGAGGTGCCGGCGGTGCAGGAGGTGCCGGTGGTGCCGCTTTCGCCAGCTCGGTCGTTGCCGGCTTTTGCTGGGTCGTGTTGGCGATCACGTTCTGCTGCGGCGGCGGCTGCTGCACATTCACTTCAACTGGCGGAATGAACGGCGGTGGTGGTGCCTTCATTTCCGGCGGCGGTGGCGGTGGTGGCAGCTCCTTCGGTGGCGGCGGAGCGACCTCTTCGATGATCTTGGTTTCAACCGGCTCGATCATTTTAGTGACGATCCGTTTGCCCATGCCCGACACCAACGCATAACCAGCAACGATGTGCAAAGCAACCACTACCACGATGCCGGTATAGTTCTTTTTGACCTTCCCGTTATCACTAAAATTCATGCCTGCTTTCTCCAATACCTACTCTACTTGAACCCCAAAATAGCGACACAAAGCTACAGCCGCATCCGGGACGTCGGCGAATTATACATACGAATTCTTCATTGTACATAGAATTTTGGGCTCAAAAAACTGGTTAAATTTCATGCCCTTAGCTGCATCCCCGCACCAATCTGGCGTCCGTTCCAGGGCACCGCTGACCAACGCTGTGCAAGCCGTGTAATCAGTGCCATGAAGTTTTCCAAATGCGAAAAAAACAGAATTTTCTGCGCGCTTTCCTCCCTTCCAGCAATGAAAAATTTGGTACCGAAAATTGCTATTTGTTAAAAATGGGAGCGGTACCTTTGCCTATCCAGTATAAGCAATTTATAGGCCGTTAGATCATCCGCATGCGAAAAAAACAAGCTTGAAAGTTCACTACAGAAAATATAGCTGGAGCGTGGAAAAATGTAGGTTCGGTCCAGCCGATTTGTCAAGGTGGTCAGACCACTCGGTAGAGCAATGGAAGCTGTGCCTGCGTCGCACGGAATAACGCGGTTTTCGGTACGCAGGCGGGAAGGAAAGAGACGGCGGCAGCGCGTACTGGAACACCGGCAGCCATCAATGGGAGTCACGAAGTGCAGCCGAATCGGTGCAGCCAACCAGTCCAGCCGAATCAGGGCAGCCAAACCAGTGCAGCCAAATCAGAGCAGCCAAACTTGTGCAGCCAAACCAGTGCAGCCAAACCAGTGCAACCAAACCAGTGCATCCGAATCAGAGCAGCCAAACCAGTGCAGCCAAACCAGTGCAGCCAAACCAGTGCGGCCAAACCAGTGCAGCCAAACCAGTGCAGCCAAACCAGTGCAGCCGGATCAGTGCAGCAGCCAAACCAGTGTGGCCAAATCGGTGCGGCTAATCAACAGCCGATAAAGCGCAGCCGATAATGCACAGCCCATAAAGCGCAGCCAATCAGCGCAGCTACCAAGTGTAGCCCCGATCGCAGTGACAGAGTAGCAAAACATTCGGCGCCGGGCAGTCTTTCGACTGGCCGGCGCCGGGGCCCTGCAAGAAAGGTCAGATCAGGCGGCCGCGTTTCTCGCGCTTGCATTCCAGCGTGCTGATCAATTTCCCTTCGGGGGAAACGGTATCGAGGTGAACGTCGAAGCCCCACAGCCGCGCAACGTGCTTGAGCACCTCGTGCGCCTGCTGGTTCAACGGGCGGCGATTGAACTGGGTATGCCGCAAGGTCAGCGCACGGTCGTCCCGCGTATTGACGGACCAGACCTGGATGTTCGGTTCGCGATTGCCCAGGTTGTACTGGTCGGCCAGCTGCTGCCGCACGTAGCGGTAACCCATTTCGTCGTGGATGGCGGAGACCGACAGCTTTTCGTTGCGGTCGTCGTCCAGCACCGCGAAGAAGTGGAACTCCCGGATCAGCCGCGGCGACAGGTATTGGGCAATGAAGCTTTCATCCTTGAAGTTGCGCATCGCAAATTGCAGCGTTTGCTTCCAGTCGCTGCCGGCGATGTCCGGGAACCATTCGCGGTCCTCGGCCGTCGGGTTTTCGCAGATGCGGCGGATGTCCGTCATCATCGCGAAACCCAGCGCATACGGATTGATGCCGTTGTAATAGGGGCTGTGCACCGGCGGCTGGTACACCACGTTGGTGTGGCTCTTCAGGAATTCCATCATGAAGCCGTCGCCGATCACGCCTTCGTCATACAGCTGGTTCAGGATCGTATAGTGCCAGAACGTGGCCCAGCCCTCGTTCATGACCTGGGTTTGCCGCTGCGGATAGAAATACTGCGAGATCTTGCGCACGATGCGCACCAGCTCGCGCTGCCACGGTTCCAGCAGCGGCGCGTACTTCTCGATGAAGTACAGCAGGTTTTCCTCGGGCTCGGGCGGGAAGCGGGCAGGCGCCTGCGCCACCGTCTCCTCTTCAGTCTTGCGCGGCAAGGTGCGCCACAGTTCATTGATCTGCGATTGCAGGTAGGCTTCGCGTTCCTTCTGGCGGCGCTGTTCCTGCGCCAGCGACAGCTTGGCCGGCCGCTTGTAACGGTCGACCCCGTAGTTCTGGATCGCATGGCAGGAATCGAGCAGCAGCTCGACGGCATCGATGCCGTGCCGCTGTTCGCACTCGGCGATGTAGTTCTTGGCGAACACCATGTAGTCGATGATCGCTTCCGCATCGGTCCACGTACGGAACAGGTAATTGCCCTTGAAGAAGGAGTTGTGGCCGTAGGCCGCATGGGCGATCACCAGCGCCTGCATCGTCAGGCTGTTTTCCTCCATCAGGTAGGCGATGCAGGGATTGCTGTTGATGACGATCTCGTAGGCCAGGCCCATCTGGCCACGCTTGTAGCCTTTTTCGGTGGACAGGAAGTGCTTGCCGAACGACCAGTGGCTGTACGACACGGGCATGCCGACGGACGTGTAGGCGTCCATCATCTGCTCGGCCGTGATGATCTCCAGCTGGTTCGGGTAAGTGTCGAGGCCAAAACTTTCGGCCACGCGCTTGATTTCCTCGTGCGCCTGCTCGATCAGCTCGAATGTCCATTCAGACTGTTCCGGCAGCGCGCGCGGGTGGGGCGGTCGCTTCATCATCTGGTTCATTATTTAGGCTGCTTCTTGAACAGTTCGCGGAACACCGGGTAAATGTCGGCCGGTGTGACAATTTTCTGCATGGCGAAGTGCTGGTGGATCTCGGGCACCTGCGCATATTGCTCCCACAGGTTCTGCGGCGGGCCGTCGGTGATTTCCACGTAGGTGTAATACTGCACCTTCGGCATGATCGTGTTGGTCAGCAACTGGCGGCACAGCACCGAGTCGTTGTCCCAGTTGTCGCCGTCGGACGCTTGCGCCACGTAGCTGTTCCACTGGCCGGCGCCGTAGCGCTCGTCGATGATCTTGTTCAGCAGGTTCAGCGCCGACGACACCACGGTGCCGCCCGATTCGCGCGAGTGGAAGAACTCGTGCTCGTCCACTTCGGCCGCCGCCGTGTGGTGGCGGATGAACACGACTTCGATCTTGTCGTAGACCCGTTTCAGGAACAGGTACAGCAGGATGAAGAAGCGCTTCGCCGTGTCCTTGCGCTGCTCGTCCATCGAGCCCGACACGTCCATGATGCAGAACATCACGGCCTGCGTCATCGGTTTCGGGATCTTGATGCGGTTGCTGTAGCGCAGGTCGAACGGGTCGATGTACGGAATCGCCAGCAGCTTGGTGTGCAGGTGATGGATGCGCTTTTTCAGCTCGACGACGCGGGAATCGTCCAGCGGCACGTCAGCCAGCAGCAGGGTTTCCAGTTCCAGCTCCGCTTCCGCCAGCGCCTTGCGCGACGGACCGCCCACGGCGATGCGCCGCCCCAGTGCGCCGCGCAACGAGCGCAGCACGTGGATATTGCTGGGTGTGCCGGACACGGTATAGCCGGCACGCTGGCTCTTGAAATCGGTGGTGGCGGTCAGCTGCGTCTTGACCAGGTTCGGCAGTTCGAGGTCTTCAAAGAAATAATTCATGAATTCTTCGCGCGACAGTTCGAAGATGAAGTCATCCTCGTTGGTCTGGTCGCTGTTGCCTGCCTTGCCGCGGCCGGAGCCGCCGCCGCCCTTGGGCCGGGCGATCTGGTCGCCCTTCTGGTATTCCTGGTTGCCGGGATTGACCACTTCCCACACGCCGCCGTGGGCATGGCCGAACGAGGGCTCGTTGACGTCCTTGACGGGAATCGAGACCTTCTCGCCGTTTTCGATGTCGGTGATTGAACGGCCCTTGATGGCGCGTCCGACCGCGTCCTTGATCTGGGCCTTGTAGCGACGCAGGAACCGTTCGCGGTTGACCGCGGACTTGTTTTTACCCTGCAGCCGTCTGTCGATGAGGTAACTCAAAAGAATCCTCCTGCGGTGGGGACCACGCTCCCGCCGGCAGGCGGGAGCGCGAAGCCCGGTACTGCTGTGAACCAGACTCGCTTGTCGAACCTATTATGGCACCGACAGCGTTACGACGACTTTCGCACACGCAGATACCACTCGCAAAGCAGGCGGACCTGCTTGGCGGTGTAGCCTTTTTCCACCATCCGCGCCACGAAGTCGGCGTGCTTGTTGGCATCTTCGGCGCTGGCCTTGGCGTTGAACGAGATCACCGGCAGCAGTTCTTCGGTGTTCGAGAACATCTTTTTCTCGATGACCGTGCGGAATTTCTCGTACGACGTCCAGGCCGGGTTCTTGCCGCCGTTGTTGGCGCGCGCGCGCAGGCCGAAGTTGACGATCTCGTTGCGGAAATCCTTCGGATTGCTGATGCCCGCCGGCTTCTCGATCTTTTCCAGCTCGGCATTCAGCGATTCGCGGTCGAAGCTCTCGCCGGTATCCGGATCGCGGTATTCCTGGTCCTGGATCCAGAAATCGGCGAACGTCACATAACGGTCGAAGATGTTCTGGCCATATTCGGAATAGCTTTCCAGGTAGGCGGTCTGGATTTCCTTGCCGATGAAGTCCACGTAGCGCTGCGCCAGGTGCTCCTTAATATAGGAGAAGTATTTCTGTTCGGTCTCCGGCGGGAACTGCTCGCGCTCGACCTGCTGCTCGAGCACGTACAGCAGGTGCACGGGATTGGCGGCCACCTCGGTCGAGTCGAAGTTGAAGACCTTCGACAGGATCTTGAACGCGAAGCGGGTCGACAGCCCGTTCATGCCTTCGTCCACGCCGGCGTAGTCGACGTATTCGTGGATCGACTTTGCCTTCGGGTCGGTATCCTTCAGGTTTTCGCCATCGTAGACCAGCATCTTCGAGAAGATCGACGAGTTTTCCGGTTCCTTCAGGCGCGACAGGATCGCGAACTGCGACATCATCCGCAGCGTGCCCGGTGCGCAAGGCGCCTCGGCCAGCGACGAATTGCGCAGCAGCTTGTCGTAGATCTTCACTTCGTCCGACACGCGCAGGCAGTACGGCACCTTGACGATATAGATACGGTCGAGGAATGCCTCGTTGTTGCGGTTGTTGCGGAAGCTCTTCCACTCCGATTCGTTCGAGTGGGCCAGCACCACGCCGTCGAACGGGATCGCGCCGAAGCCCTCGGTGCCCTTGTAGTTGCCTTCCTGCGTGGCCGTCAGCAGCGGGTGCAGCACCTTGATCGGCGCCTTGAACATCTCGACGAATTCCATCAGGCCCTGGTTGGCCAGGCACAGGCCGCCGGAATAGCTGTAGGCGTCCGGATCGTCCTGCGCGTAATCCTCGAGCTTGCGAATGTCGACCTTGCCGACCAGCGAAGAAATATCCTGGTTGTTTTCGTCGCCCGGTTCCGTTTTCGAGATGGCGATCTGCTTCAGGATCGACGGATAGCGCTTGACCACGCGGAACTGGTTGATGTCGCCGTTATATTCGTGCAGCCGCTTCACTGCCCACGGGCTGGGAATACTGCGCAGGTAGCGGCGCGGGATGCCGTAATCCTCTTCCAGGATCACGCCGTCCTCGGCCTCGTTGAACAGGCCGAGCGGCGACTCGTTCACGGGCGAACCCTTCAGGCAGTAGAACGGCACCTGTTCCATCAGCGATTTGAGCTTTTCGGCGATCGACGACTTGCCGCCGCCCACGGGACCAAGCAGGTACAGGATCTGCTTGCGTTCTTCCAGTCCCTGGGCCGCATGGCGGAAGTAGGACACCACCTGCTCGATCACTTCTTCCATGCCGTAGAACTCGCGGAAGGCGGGATAGATCTTGATGACCTTGTTGGCAAAGATGCGGGACAGCCGGGTGTCGTTGCGCGTGTCGACCAGCGTCGGCTCGCCGATCGCGGCCAGCATCCGCTCCGCCGCCGTCGCATAGGTCAGGTGATCCTTCTTGCATAACTGGAGATACTCCGAGAGGGACATTTCCTCTTCCCGGGTGCGCTCGTACCGTGCTGCGTAAGTGTCAAAGATCGTCATGTGCGTGTCCTCTGATGTAAACCTACTCGTCACGGAAAGTCCGCCATCGCTGCCGCGCCGCCATCCAGGCGGATGCGCGCGGCGGTTCTGCAGGGCTTCCCTTACTGTGGTCGGCAGTCGTCGTGCAAGGCTGTCGGCCTGATCCTGGGTGATGCTCCTTGATTGTCCATGAATACCGTCAGCTTCTGTCCGTAGCACGCGTTGCGCGTGCCGTGAGCTGAGTTTTTTTTCGCGGCGCTGTGGAAGGGTGCCGGCTTGCGAATGTTTGAGTCGAAACTGTTTGCGCCGAAACGCATCTTACGATTGTGAAATTCGCTTGTGGAATCGATTATTGCGCTAATAGTGCGGGAAGTCAAAATATTATCCAACATCCTCAATCTCTTCTGTAAAGCCATGATTCACAAGGAAAAACCTGCGCACGCCTGACGTCATTCACAGCGTTGTTGCCAATTTCTTCACGCTTGACATCACAGTAGCATGGTTGATCAAGCTGTGCTGAACACCATACAAAACGTGCGGCAGGGCAGGAGCTGAAAAAACATTTCATCTTGCGATAAGATGCGCCTTATCAGCGAACAAAGGACCGTAAATGAATACCCAAATCCGTCACATCGTGCAGAACATGCCGAAAGCCGAACTGCACATCCACATCGAGGGTTCGCTGGAACCGGAACTGATCTTCGCGCTTGCCCAGCGCAACGGCGTGCAGCTGGCCTATCCCTCCGTCGACGCACTGCGCGCGGCCTATGCGTTCCAGGACCTGCAATCGTTCCTGGATATTTACTATGCCGGCGCCAGCGTGCTGTTGAAGGAACAGGATTTCTACGACATGACGGCTGCCTACCTGGACCGCGCCAAAGCCGACCACGTGCGCCACACCGAGATCTTCTTCGATCCGCAAACGCACACGGCGCGCGGCGTGCCGATCGGCGACGTGATCAACGGCATCCACCGCGCCTGCGCCGACAGCGACGTTTCCGCCACGCTGATCCTGTGCTTCCTGCGCCACCTGTCCGAGGAGGACGCGCTCGCCACGCTGGAAGCGGCGCTGCCGTACCGCGACAAGTTCATCGGCGTGGGCCTCGACTCGTCCGAGGTCGGCCATCCGCCGGAGAAATTCACGCGCGTGTTCGCGCGCGCCCGCGAACTGGGCCTGCACCTGGTGGCGCACGCGGGCGAGGAAGGCCCGCCGGAATACATCTGGTCGGCACTGGACGTGCTGCACGTGGAACGCATCGACCATGGCGTGCGCTGCCTGGAAGATGCCGCGCTGACGCGCCGCCTTGCCGCCGAGAAAATGGCGCTGACGGTGTGCCCGCTGTCGAACATCAAGCTGCGCGTGTTCGACAACATGGGCGAACACAACCTGCTGACGCTGCTCGACGCCGGCCTCGTCGTCACGATCAACTCGGACGATCCGGCCTATTTCGGCGGCTACCTGAACGAGAACTTCCTGGCCGCGTTCGACTCGCTGCCGCTGGGGCTGCAGCACGCGCACGAGCTGGCAAGGAACGGCTTTGCCGCATCGTTCCTGCCGGCCGGGCAAAAGCAGAAGTTCCTCGACGAAGTGGATGCGTATTTCGCCGCGTTCGACGTCGTTTGATCAACTGAGCAACCATGTTCCTTCAAGCCCTCCGCATGACCGCGCGCGACTGGCGCGCGGGCCAGCTGCGTTTCCTGCTGGTCGCGCTGATCGTCGCCGTGGCCGCGCTGTCGTCGGCCGGCTTCTTCATCGACCGGCTGCGCGCCGGCCTGAACCGCGATGCCCACCAGCTGCTCGGTGCCGACCTCGTGATCGCCGGCGACCAGCAGCTGTCGTCCGCATGGCGCGATGAAGCGGCGCGCCGCGGCCTCGTGCTGTCCGATACGGCCGTCTTCCCCAGCATGGCGCAGGCCGGCGAGGGCGACGCCGCGCAATCGGTCCTGGCGTCGCTGAAGGCGGTCGGGCAGGGCTATCCGCTACGCGGCCGCGTGAAGGTAACGACCGATCCGGACCAGGCGAACGAGAACGTCGGCGCTCCGGCGCCCGACATTCCGGCGCCGGGCACCGTGTGGATCGACGTGGCCGTGATGCGCGCGCTGAACGTGCGCATCGGCGACAACCTGCGGGTGGGCGACGCCACGTTCCGCATCGCGCAACTGATCGCCGCCGAGCCGGACCGCGGCACCGGCTTCATCAATTTCGCGCCGCGCGTGATGCTGCGGCACGACGAGCTGGCGAAAACCAACCTGGTGCAGACCGGCTCGCGCATCACCTACCGCCTGCTGGCGGCGGGGCAGGGGCCGGACGGCCGCGCCGCCGTCAAGGACTTCACCGAATGGCTGCGCGGCGAGATCAATGCCGGCAAGGCACGCAATATCCGCATCGACACGCTGGAAGACGGCCGCCCGGAGATGCGCGAGACACTGGAGCGGGCCGACCGCTTCCTGTCGCTGGTGGGCCTGCTGTCGGCGATGCTGGCCGCCGTGGCGGTGGCGATGGCGGCGCGCCGCTTCATGCTGCGCCACCTCGACGCGTGCGCCATGCTGCGCTGCCTGGGGCTGACCCAGAACCAGGTCACGGCGATGTACCTGATCGAATTCCTGCTGGTGGGCCTGGCCGGCAGCGTGATCGGCGTGCTGGTCGGCTTCGGCAGCCATTTCGTGCTGCTCGAATTGCTGGGCCGCCTGGTGCAGGCGGACCTGCCGCCGGTATCGGTGATGCCGGCCCTGCAGGGGCTGGCCACCGGCATGCTGCTGCTGGCCGGTTTCGCACTGCCGCCGATCCTGCAGCTGCGCAACGTGCCGCACAACCGCGTGATCCGCCGCGAGCAGGCGCCGCCGCAGCCGATGGCGCTGGCCACATACGGCCTCGGCCTTGCCGCCTTCGTCGTGCTGCTGCTGTGGCAGGCAGGCGACCTGAAGCTGGCGCTGTACACGGCGCTTGGTTTCGTCGGCGCGTTCGGCCTGTTCGCGCTGGCCGGCTATGGCGGCCTGGCGGCATTGAAGTCGCTGCGCACGACATTGAAGCATCCGGCATGGCGTTTTGCCGTCACGTCGCTGCAGCGGCGCCCCGGCGCCACGGTGGTGCAGGTGGTGTCGCTGGCGCTGGGACTGATGGCGCTGCTGGTGCTGACGATCGTGCGCGACGACCTGATGACGTCCTGGCGCAATGCCACGCCGCCGGATGCGCCGAATCACTTCATCATCAATATCCAGCCCGACCAGAAAGAGGAAATCGCCGGCAAGCTGCGCGCCGGCGGGGCCCTGGAAGCGCCGCTGTACCCGATGATCCGCGGCCGCCTGACCGCCGTCAACGGCAAGGCGATCACGCCGGCCACCTATCCGGAGGGCCGGGCGCGCGGCCTGGCCGAGCGCGAGTTCAACCTGTCGACGATGAGCGAGATGCCGTCGCAAAACAGGATTACCGCCGGCAAATGGTATGACGACGCGCCCGGCAGCGCCGAGGCCTCCGTCGAGGAAGGCCTGGCCAGGACGCTGGGCCTGAAGCTGGGCGACACGATGCGCTTCGACATCGCCGGCTCGCCGGTGGAAGCGAAGATCACCAGCCTGCGCAAGCTCGAATGGGGCTCGATGCGGGTGAACTTCTTCGTCATCATCAACCCGCGCGCGATGGCCGACACGCCGCAGACGTGGATCACGTCGTTCCACCTGCCGAAAAAGGCCACCGCGCTGGGCACGCAGCTGTCGCGCGACTATCCGAACCTGACGGTGGTGGACGTGGGCGGCGTGCTGCGCCAGATCCAGTCCGTGCTCGACCAGGTGATCCAGGCGGTGGAATTCCTGTTCGGCTTCACGCTCGCCTCCGGCCTGCTGGTGCTGTACGCGGCGCTGATGGGCTCGCAGGATGAACGCACCCGCGAATCGGGCCTGCTGCGCGCACTGGGCGCCACGCGGCGCCAGCTGTCGCGCGCGCAGATGATCGAGTTCCTGCTGGTGGGCTCGCTGGCCGGGCTGCTGGCCGCGACCGGCGCCGCGGCGATGGGCTGGGGACTGGCGAAATACCAGTTCAAGTTCGACTGGGTCTTCAGCCCCACCGCGTGGATGGCCGGGGTGGTGGTGGGTGCTATCTGCGCCGCGGTGGGCGGCTGGCTGGGCCTGCGCAATGTGCTGCGGCAGCCGCCATTGCAGACGCTGCGGGAAGCCTGACCGGCGCCGAAGTCGCGGTGTCGGACACCGGCTTCATGGTGTCGGACACCGGTTTTTCGGCAGCGATATCAGGGAGAAAACCGGTGTCCGACACCATTTTCTGGAACAGGCGCCCAGAAAACAGTGTCCGACACCTTCGGTCGGCGGCTGCCTTTGCCTCACGCCGCCAGGTAGGCATCGGCCTGCCGCGCATTCAGGAACTGCTCGAACCGCGCCGGCGGCGCGGCCAGGTAGTGCTCGGGGAAATCGAACAGCGCCCAGTAGTATTTTTCGCGGCCCATGCACACCTGCGGCGCGCGGCAGTGGCGATGCCACTCGTCGCCCGCTTCGGTGGAATACATGCCGTCGCCGGGCGGAAAGAACGGCAGCACGCGCCGCTCCGACAGCGCCAGCAGCAGCGAGTGCGGTGCATCGTTGTCGCGCGCCACTTCGTACTGCGCGCACATGCCCTGTTCCGTTTCGATGACCATCAGCTTGGCGCGGCCGTAGCGGTCGAAGAACAGGATGCCGGCCGGGCCCGGATACAGGTAATGCTCGACGAAGCCATGCTGGCGGTACTGTTCCCGCACCACCGCGGCCATCGCCTGGCAGCGCAGGAAGCTGTAGTCGTGCAGGGCCAGCATGTCGGCCAGCGTTTGCGCGTAGTCGAGGAAGAAGGCGCGCTGCATGTTGCCGATTTCAAGCTCCAGCCGGTCGAGCGCGTCGTCGTCGCTTTTCTTGATGTAGCGGTCGATCAGGCCGCGGTTGAACGCATCCACCGCGATCTTCTCGTCCGCCGCGCCGGTAAACAGGATCTTCTTTGTCGGCAGGTGCTGCAGCGCCTCGCAGAACTCCACGCCGTTCATCTGCGGCATCGAATAATCGACCACCAGCACGGAGGGAATCGTGAAGCGCAGCGGCTGCTCGCACACACGGTGGATGCGGCGCATGTCGACCGCCACGTTGGGCTGGTCGGGCGACTGGCTCAGGCTGTCGAAATCCACGTGCAGCGGCAGGTCTTCGCGCCGGGTGCTGCGCGCGAACCAGTCCAGTGCCACGGCCGTGTCGTGGAAGGTCTTGCTCGGCAACAGCGGGTCGAGCTGGAACGACAGGCTTTTCAGGAAGGAGTCGCTGTCGTCCACCAGCACGACCGTGGTCGGATGGGAAAGGATCGGAAGTCTCATGGGGCACCTGATGGCGGAGTGCTGCGCTGGACCGGAAACTCCAGCACGAAGATCGAGTAGGCATGCTCGCGCGACAGGCAGCGGATTTCGGCATGCCATGCACGCATGATCTGCCGGCACAGGGCCAGGCCGATACCGGTGCCGTTGTGCGCGGGGTAGGCGTAGAAGCGCTGGAAGATCAGCGGCAGGCGGCGTGCCGCGATGCCGCAGGCCGTGTCGATGAACAGCAGCCGGGGAACCTTGCGGTTGCCGTCGACGACGATGCGCACGCGGCCCTTGCCGGCCCGGTGGATCGCCTTGAGGGCGTTGCGCAGAAGGTTCAGCAGGATGACGACCGTCAGCTCGTGCTGGCCGGAAAAGCGAAAGTTGCCGCGCACCTCCACCGTCACCGTCTCGCTCTGTTCCTGGCTGGTGAACGGATAGCGGCGCAGCACGGCCTGCACGGCATCGGCCATCGATACCGTCTCGAACGGCTCGTGGCGCCGCCGCACGGCGTTGGCCGACAGCAGGAACAGGTCGATCAGGTGGTTCATGTGGCGCACTTCGTACTGCACGCGGCCCAGCGCATGGCGCAGTTCGTCCGGCTGGCCGGCCGGCAGCGCCTGCAGCATCCGCGTCAGGCCCCGCACATTCGCTTCCATGGCGGCCAGCGGCGTACGCATCTCGTGCGCCACCGCGCCCAGCCCTTCGCCCAGGCCGGCCATTTTTTCCTGCTCGAGCGCCACGCGGGAAAAGCGGGCCAGGCCCAGCAGCAGGACGATCATGGCATGCACCGGTAACTGCTCCAGCACGCCTTGCGACAGGATCACGCCGCCGTTGTCCTGCAACACCACGCACAGGCAGGCCAGCGCGATGCCGCCCGCATAGCAGCGCAGCGCGAGCCCGGTGGGAAAGTGGAACAGCCCGACGATCATCACCGTCAGGCATTGTGTCCACGCGCTGGAAGCGCCATTCATCATGAACATGTAGGAACCGAAGAACGGCAGCACGAAGGTGAGCGCGACCGGCACATACAGCTCGCACCAGCGGGTACGGTAGCGCGCGGCGACAATGCCGGCCGCGCCGACCGCGGTGCCCAGCAGCCGCAGCGCCGGGCTTTCGTAGGGTTGCGGGAACACCCACGTGAACACCACGAAGTAGAGGGGGTGGAGAACCAGGCTGAGCCAGCCCAGGACAAAGGCCTGGATGGCCGCACGTTCGCCGCCGCGGTGGCGCCGCGCCAGCCGGCCGATGAAGCCGCCGGCCGCGCGTTCGAAAGCATCGTGACCCATGGCTGTTTGAATGGCTCGAGACAAGCGACCATCTTCCTATCAAACCCAGCCGTGTTGAGCGGTATCGCATGGTGGATTGATTTGGATCAATCTGCTTACGTGCATTGCGCTATCATGGAAGGCATGACCGAATCACGCACTGAAACACGCACTCTCTACGACACCATCGGCGGCGCGGAAAAGCTCCGCGCGATGGTCGATCGTTTCTACGATCTGATGGAACTGGAGCCGGAATTTGCCGGGATCCGCGCCATGCATCCACCCTCCACGGATGGCTCGCGCGACAAGCTTTACTGGTTCCTGACCGGCTGGATGGGCGGCCCGGACCTGTACCAGGAGCAGTTCGGCCACCCGCGGCTGCGCGCCCGGCATTTGCCGTTCCCCGTCGGCAGCAGCGAACGCGACCAGTGGCTGCGCGCAATGGCGTGGGCGATGGAAGACGTGGGCATCGCCGAGGACCTGCGCCTGCGGCTGATGCAGTCGTTCTACCAGACCGCCGACTGGATGCGCAATAAAGCGGATTGACTGCGCAGGCTGACTGCGCAGAAAGACCGCGCAGATCGGCCCTGCAGAATAAGCGCGCAAATTAACCGCGCAAATTAACCGCGCAAATTAACCGCGCAAATTAACCGTGCAAATTAAGCGCGCGGATTGAACCGAGCCCGAACCTGGGCGAATCAAGCAAACTGAATCATGGAAATCCACGCATTGCTGGTGCTGGCCATCGCAATCCTTGCGTTGCAGGTCGTTATCCTGTTACGCGGCAATGGCAACAAGGGCCCCGGCGACATCGGCGAGCGGCTGGAACGGGTCGAGCGCGAGGTGCGCATGCAGCTGCAGGCCACCGCCCAGGCACAGCGGCAGGAAATGAGCCACACGCTGGCCCAGGCCCATGCCGCCACCGTCCAGCAGCTGGACGGCATGCGCCGCCAGATCGAGGTCCTGACCGAATCGAACGCGCGCCGCATGGCGGAAGTGCGCGCGACACTGGAAACGCGCATCCGCGACCTGCAGGCCGATAACGGCGCGCGGCTGGAGGAAATGCGCCAGACCGTCGACGAGAAGCTGCATGCCACGCTGGAATCGCGGCTGACGGAATCGTTCAGGCAGGTGTCGGACCGGCTCGAGCGGGTGCACCAGGGCCTGGGCGAAATGCAGCAGCTGGCGTTGGGCGTGGGCGACCTGAAACGCGTGCTCACCAATGTGAAGACGCGCGGCACGTGGGGTGAAGTACAGCTTGAAATGCTGCTCGAACAAGTGCTGACGCCGGACCAATATGCTAAAAATGTCGAAACGGTGGCCGGCACCAATGCGCGCGTGGAATTCGCGCTGAAACTGCCGGGCCAGAAGGAGGGCGGGCCGCCGGTGTGGATGCCGATCGATGCCAAATTCCCGAAGGAGCAGTACGAGCGGCTGCTGGAAGCGGCCGAGCGGGCCGATGCGGATGGCGTGGCGCTGGCCGGGCGCGAGCTGGAACGGGCGGTGCGCAGCGAAGCGAAAACCATCGCGGACAAATACGTCTGCCCACCGCAGACGACCGATTTCGCGATCCTGTTCCTGCCGACCGAGGGGCTGTATGCGGAAGTGATGCGGCGCCCCGGCCTGGCGGACGAGCTGCAGCGCGTCAACCGCATCAGCATCGCCGGCCCGTCCACGCTGACCGCGCTGCTGAACAGCCTGCAGATGGGATTCAGGACGCTGGCGCTGGAAAAACGCTCGTCCGAGGTGTGGCAGGTGCTGGGTGCGGTCAAGACGGAATTCGGCAAGTTCGGCGACGTGCTGGCGGCCACCAAGACCACGCTGGAGCGGGCCGCGAAGAACATCGAAACAGCCGAAGTGCGCAGCCGCCAGATGGCCAGGAAGCTGAAATCCGTCGAGGCGCTGCCGGCCGAGGCGGCGGAACTGCTGCTGGGCCGGCAGGCCGACATCGGGCTCGACGAACTGAACGGAACTGAGCCGAACTGAACTAAACTAAACTGAACTGGGCTGAACCGAACTGAGCTGAACCGAACCGAAGAACATTAACGACAGTTAAATTTCTCAGGAGACCGCCATGCCGTCCCATCGCAACAAGATCGTCAGTGCCCAGGAGGCGGTTGGCAGGATCCGCGATGGCGATACGGTCGCCACCGGTGGCTTCGTCGGCGTGGGCTTCGCGGAAAACGTGGCCGTCGCCCTCGAGCGCCGCTTCACCTCCCAGGGCAGCCCGCGCGACCTCACGCTGCTGTATGCGGCCGGCCAGGGCGATGGCGGCGAGCGCGGCCTGAACCATTTCGGCCATGAAGGCCTCGTCAGGCGCGTGATCGGCGGGCACTGGGGCCTGGTGCCGAAACTGCAGCACCTCGCCATCGACAACCGCATCGAAGCCTGGAACCTGCCGCAGGGCGTGATCAGCCAGCTGTTCCGCGACACGGCGGCCGGCAAGCCCGGCCTGCTGACGCACGTGGGACTGGGCACCTTCGTCGATCCCCGCCACGGCGGCGGCAAGGTCAACGGCCGCACGACCGAGAACCTGGTCGAACTGACGACGATCGGCGGCCGGGAATGGCTGTTCTACAAATCGATTCCGGTGGATGTGGCGATCATCCGCGGCACCACGGCCGACGCCGCCGGCAACGTGACGATGGAGCGCGAGGCGCTCACGCTGGAAGCGCTGGCGATCGCGATGGCGGCCCACAACAGCGGCGGCATCGTCATCGTGCAGGTGGAACGGCTGGCGGCGAGCGGCACGCTGCCGCCGCGCCAGGTGCGTATCCCCGGCATCCTCGTCGATTGCGTGGTGGTTGCCGAGAAACCCGAATATCACATGCAAACGTTCGGCACGTCATACGATGCCGCGTTTGCCGGCGAGCTGCGGGTGCCGCTCGACGGCTATGCCCCGATGCCGCTGTCCGCCCGCAAGGTGATCGCCCGGCGCGCGCTGCTGGAACTGGCCGACGGCGACGTGGTCAACCTGGGCATCGGCATGCCGGAAGGCGTGGCGGCGGTGGCCGCCGAGGAAGGCATGCTGGAACGTTTCACGCTGACGGCAGAACCGGGCGTGATCGGCGGCATGCCCGCAGGCGGGCTCGATTTCGGCGCCACCGTCAACGCCGACGCCGTCATCGACCAGCCCTACCAGTTCGACTTCTACGATGGCGGCGGGCTCGACGTGGCGGTCCTCGGCCTGGCCCAGGCCGACCGGCAGGGCAACCTGAACGTCAGCAAGTTCGGCCGCAAGCTGGCCGGCGCCGGCGGCTTCATCAACATCAGCCAGAGCGCCCGCAAGGTGGTATTCATCGGCACGTTCACCGCCGGCGCGCTGGACGTGGCGATCGGCGGCGGCAGCCTGCGCATCGTGCGCGAAGGCGGGGCGCGCAAGTTCGTGCACGAGGTCGAGCACCGTACGTACAGCGGCGCCGTGGCGCTGGAGCGGGGGCAGGAAGCGCTGTTCGTCACCGAGCGGTGCGTGTTCCGGCTCACGCCGCAGGGGCTGGAACTGGTCGAGGTCGCGCCGGGAATCGATATCGAGCGCGATATCCTGGCGCAGATGGATTTCGTGCCGCGCATCGCGGCGGAGGTAAAGACGATGGATGCGCGGCTGTTCGGGGAGGGCGCGATGGGGGCAGGGACGAACGCCGAATGAGGCGCCAGGCGCCGGCGATTATTCCCTGAACATTTTCAGCAGAGTGACCGCGGGAGATGCCGCACCGATCTTGCGATCGGTTGTCGCTGCGTCGATGACTTCCACCAGCTGATCGTATTTATCCGCTTGCCGGTTTTCCAGGTTGGTCATGTTCATGCTCCAGCGCGTAAAAGTGCGGAACTTTGCCGGCTCGTTGTACAGGATGCGCGAATTCTTGTGACGGGGATCCTTCTCGATCTTCTTGTACAACGCATTCAAGGTCTCCAGCGGGCCTTCCAGTACCTGCATGAACCAGCCGCCGTTGTAGAACAGGCTGCCGGTGACATCGATGTGCTGGTTGTTGCTCTTGGCGGTGTGAAGGATCGCGTGCAGATCCTCGGCGGACATTTTGCGCACTGCCTGGCTGATGTAGACGAGCTGGTTGATGGACATTTCATTGCCTCACTGGTAAAAGTTGTAATCGGTAAAGATGGTGCTGGCAGCGGGGGCCGGCAGCGGGGGCTGGAAGCGGACATGTACGCGTTAAAGACTCCTCTCCTGCCTCGACGGTTCTTCCTGGGCGGTGCGCGGTGGACCGTTCAGCCCTTGCCGCCCCGACCGCCGGCTTTTTGGCACGCCATAACCCTGCACGGCATCGATCACACCCTGGAGCGTCGGCAGTACCTTGATACCCCTGGGCAAACGATCGAGGCCACCTGTACCTGCGCCGCCTGTCCAGATCTCCACGCGAGGCGGTATCGAACTGCGCAGCTCTCTCAAGTACGGAACGATTTGGCGCTTGGGGAATGCCGCACTGAAGCAAAGACAGACGATATCGGCGTCGCAGTCGGCGGCGGCGAGGGGTATCTCTTCGACAGGCGTCTGGGCGCCCAGCGAAATACAGCACGCCCCATGCTGCGAAGCCAGCGCCTCCACCATCAGGATGCCGAGCGTATGCAGCTCGCCAGACGGCGTGGTGAACAGCATGCGGGGCCGGCCTTCGCGCCGGGCGACCCGCGATATACCCTGCCGGATGAGGCGTTGAATCGATTCCGAATACATATGCTCATCCCGGACGCCGATCCGGCCTTGTTCCCAGGCGGTTCCCACGGCAATGTTCAGCGCACTCATTACTTCCGTCACGAACTTTTCCAGACCCGCCTGTTGCAGTTCGCGATGCAGCCTGTCATCGAGCGCAAGACGGTCGCGCGCATGAAGAAGATCCATCAACTCGCTCACGACACGGGTATTCGCATGGGACGGTAGCGTTTGGCTGTCCTGCTGGTGCAGCAGCGCGTGCAGGGCTTCTTCGTTCAACGGAACCACCTGGGAAGGACGCTTGCCGCTGTTGATCAACCGCTTGATCAACAGCAGGCGCACCGTTTGCTGTGCCGCATAGGTCCGATGGCCGCTCGCGTCCCGCTCCGGCACGGGAAAGCCGTAGCGTTCCTCCCACTTGCGCAACACTTCCTTGGCGATCCCGGTCTCCAGGGAGATTGCCGCGATTGACCGAACGTCCGACATGGCTGCCTCAGGTTTATCAAAATGTCTTAGACAAAGTATGCTTCACGCTCGCATACTAGGCAACATAAATTGCAATATGGAATGTATTGTTGTGCGGAAATACAACGTGGCTGGATCCGTGTCCATCGAGGCGCCACTGGCGGAAACACTCCGTCGTCCGCCTCAGCTGGCAAGCACGATCCCGCCGACGCACCGGCGACAGGACATGCGAAGTGATGGATGAGAAATGATGGATGAGGAATGCTGGAGGCGCGCGAGCCGGCGAAATACGCCGGGCGCGGGTGCAGGGAGGCGGGGGCGGTACCGTTCAGCCTGGACAGCGGCACGAAGCCTGTCGCCGCGTGGAAGTCCGGAGGATTGCTCTCACAGGAAATGCGCGATCAGGCTTGTGACCACCACCGCGCGTGGCAAGAATGGGATTACAGCAGTCCCTCGAACATCAGCACTTCCACCAGGTCCCCCGCCGCCACATTGGCCTGTTCGTCCGGCAGCACGACGATGCAGTTCGCCTCCGTCATCGAGCGCAGGATGCCGGAACCCTGGGCGCCCGTGATGCGCACTTCGCGGGTGCCGTCGGCAGCAATGCTCAGCACGCCGCGCTGGAATTCGGTGCGCCCCTGGCGCTTGCGGATCGGCTCGGCGGAGCGCGCCTGCACCAGCAGGTCGGCCGGCGCGTCGGCGCCCATCATCCGCAGCAGGGCGGGGCGGGCGAAGAAGTAGAACGACACCATCACGGCCACCGGATTGCCGGGCAGGCCGAACAGGAAGGCATCGTGGCCGTCGGCGCCGATGCGCCCGAACGCCATCGGGCGGCCGGGGCGCATGCCGATCGTCCAGAACGCCACTTCGCCCAGTCTCGCCATGATGTCGCGCGTGTAGTCGGCGGCGCCGGCCGACACGCCGCCGGAAGTGACGATCGCGTCCGCGCTCTGGCAGGCATCGCGCAGCGCCGCCTCCAGCGCGGCCGGGTCGTCCTTGACGATCCCCATGTCGACCAGTTCGCAACCCAGGCGCGTGAGCATGCCGAACAGCGTGTAGCGGTTGCTGTCGTACACGCAACCCTGCGCCAGCGGCTCGCCGACCGAGCGCAATTCGTCGCCGGTGGAAAAGAACGCCACGCGCACGCGTCGCCGCACCGGCACCTCGGCAATGCCGAGCGAGGCGATCAGGCCCAGGTCCGCCGGGCGCACGATCTTGCCGGCGGCCAGTGCCGGGCGGCCCGCCATCAGGTCCTCGCCTGCCAGCCGGCGGTTGTCGCCGGGGCGCACGCTGCGCGGCGCGATCGTCAGGCAGTCATCGTCGATGCCGGCCGCGTGTTCCTGCGGCAGCACCGTGTCGCACCCCGCCGGCATCACTGCACCCGTCATGATGCGCAGGCACTGGCCGGGCCCGGGTTGCAGGCCGGACGGGCGGCCGGCGAAATCGGTGCCGATCACCTTCAGTTTCGTCGGATGATCGGCCGACAGCTGGGCGCCCGCAAACGCAAAGCCGTCCATCGCCGAATTGTCGTGGGCGGGCACGTTGATCGGCGAAATCACATCCTCTGCCAGTACGCGGCCCAGCGCCGCGCGCAGCGCCACTTTTTCCACGCCGCGCACCGGGCGCACGAATTGCTCGATGACTTGCCGCGCGCGCCGTACCGGCATCGCGCCGGGATCGAGATCGGTGGTGAGATCGGCCAGCCGCTTGGCGCGCTCTTCGGCGAGCAGCTCTTCGCGCGTATTGATATTGCGGAACGCCGCAGCATCGGTGAACAGCACTTCGGCCACCTTCAGGCCCTCGTGCCAGCCATCCATCTTGCGGCCGCCGCGGGCCAGGTAGGCGTCGAGCCGCGGCAGCACGCCCGTCTTCATCAGCGAGAACACCGGGTGCGCCTGCTTGCGCGCCGCGCCGGTGTCGTCCGCTTCCATCGTCACGGCCAGCGCCAGGTCGGCATCCTGCGCCAGCAGCGCATCGCGCAGCCGCTGCACCAGGTCCTCCGGCAGGAACGGCGAATCGCACGGCACCGTGGCCAGCAGCGGCGTGGCGCAACGGCGCAAGCCCGCCTGCAGGCCGGCCAGCGGGCCTGCGAAGCCGGCCAGGTCGTCGGCCAGCACCGGGGCGCCCAGCGCCGCATAGGCTTCATGGCTGCGGTTGGCGCTGATCGTCAGCGCCGTCACCTGCGGCGCGAAGCGCTGCAGCGCATGCGCCACCAGCGTGGATCCCCGGAACGGTTGCAGGCCCTTGTCCACGTTGCCCATGCGGCTGCCGCGGCCACCCGCGAAGATCAGGCCGCTGACGTCGTTGTCGCTCAATTGATTCCCCCGTCAATAATCAACGCACATTCCTCGCGGCGCATGCGGTCGCCGCGAATGTCATCACCGCGATTTTATCCGCCTATGTAGGACATCTCGACCTTGCGCGCGCCGCTGCCCGACAGCCCGTCGGTATTGATGGTGCGCAGCTCCGAGTAGCGGTCGCCCCGAGCCTGCCACAGCGCGCCGACCGCCGCCGCCAGTTCCTCGTCGCTGTGCCCGCCGCGCAGCAGCGCGCGCAGGTCGTGGCCCTGCGTGGCGAACAGGCAGGTGTACAGCTTGCCTTCGGTCGACAGGCGCGCCCGCGTGCAGTCGCGGCAAAATGCCTGCGTGACGCTGGAAATCACGCCAACTTCGCCGCCGCCGTCGGCATAGCGCCAGCGCGCCGCCGTTTCGCCCGTGTAGTTCGGATCCATCTGCACCATCGGCAGTTCGGCGCCGATGCGGCGCACGATCTCGGCGGACGGAATCACATCCTTCATGTTCCAGCCGTTGGAGGCGCCCACGTCCATGAATTCGATGAAGCGCAGGATGTGCGGCGTGCCGTGGAAGTGCCGCGCCATCGGCAGGATTTCCTGCTCGTTGGTGCCGGCCTTCACTACCATGTTGACCTTGATCGGACCGAGGCCGGCGTCGTGCGCGGCCTCGATGCCCTCCAGCACGTCGGAAACGGCAAAATCCACGTCGTTCATGGCCCGGAACGTGGCATCGTCGAGCGCATCCAGCGACACGGTGACCCGCTGCAGGCCCGCTTCCTTCAATGCCCTGGCCTTGCGTGCCAGCAGCGAGCCGTTGGTGGTCAAGGTGAGGTCGAGCGGCTTGCCGTCGACGGTGCGCAGCGCGGCCAGCATCTCGATCAGGCGTTCGATATTCTTGCGCAGCAGCGGCTCGCCGCCCGTCAGCCGGATCTTCTCCACGCCATGGGCGACGAACTGGCGCGCCAGGCGTGTGATTTCCTCGAACGTCAGCAGCGACGAATGGGGCAGGTACTGGTAATCCTTGTCGAACACTTCCTTCGGCATGCAATACACGCAGCGGAAGTTGCAGCGGTCCGTAATCGAGATGCGCAGGTCGCGCAGCGGCCGCGCGAGCCGGTCGCGCACTTCGCCGGTGGGGGCTTCGAAGGCAGGCGGAATCGCCGGCGGCCGGCTGCGGCCGTCGGCGAGGATGATGATTTTTTCGGTCATGACAAAACTACTGAACGGGGCGGCACTGTTTGGCTGGCTGATTGGGCTGAATGATCGGGCTGACTGATTGGGCTGGCTGATTGGGCTGACGTATTGCTGCATCATTGCGCAGGCTTAATTAATTGGCATTAAGGCGTTGATTCCTTTGGCGTAATGTAGCACGAGGCCAGCCATCGCACAGGCCGCGAGCAACTTGACGGGGCCGGTTTGCCAGCGCAGCAACGCCCACGCGGCGGCGGCGGCGATCGCCATTGCCGCCCAGTCCGGCCGCGCGCCGGCGAAAAAGACATGCTCGCCGAAGAACACGGCCAGGCTGGCGATGACGCCCACCACGGCCGCCGAGATCGCCGTCAGCGGCGCGGTCATGCGGATATTGCCCCGCGTGGCTTCCACCAGCGGCCCGCCGGCCAGGATGAAGATGAACGACGGCACGAACGTAAACCAGGCCGCCACCAGCGCGCCGGCCACGCCGGAAGCGGCCGGGTTGCCCAGCACCTGGTGCGTCCAGCCGCCCACGAAGCCGACGAACGCGTTCACCATGATCAGCGGTCCCGGCGTGGTTTCGCCCAGCGCCAGGCCATCGATCATCTGGGCCGGCGTCAGCCAGCCATGGGTTTCCACACCACCCTGGTAGACATAAGGCAATACCGCGTAGGCGCCGCCGAATGTCAGCAGCGCCGCCTTGGTAAAGAACCAGCCCATCTGCGCGAGCGGATTGTACAGGCCCGTCAGCGCCGCCACCGCGGCCCAGCTGGCAGCCATCAGGCCGATGCCGGCGGCGGACGTGGCCAGCAACTTGCGCCACCCGAAGCGGGCATGGGGTGGCGTCGGCGTGTCGTCGTCGATCACGGCGGGCCCATGGCTAGCCGATGCGCTGCCGTGGCCGGGCGAGCCCGGCGCGAACGCCGCCGGCCGCAGCCGCCCGCCGAGCAGGCCAAGCAGGGCCGCAGCCAGCACGACGGCGGGGAAGGGCACACCCAGCACGATGGCAACGAAGGCCGTGCCTGCCAGGCCCGCCAGCAAGCCGTTCTTCAGCGTGCGCCGGCCGATGCGCCACGTCGCGGCCAGCACCAGCGCCACGACGGCTGGCTTGATGCCATACAGCACCGCCGCAATGGCCGGCACATCGCCGAAGGCCAGGTAGATCCATGCCAGCCCGATCAGGATCAGCAGCGAAGGCAGCACGAACAATGCGCCGGCCAGGATGCCGCCGCGGGCCCGGTGCAGCAGCCAGCCGATGTAGACGGCCAGCTGGGTTGCTTCCGGCCCCGGCAACAGCATGCAGTAGTTCAGCGCGTGCAGGAAGCGCTGCTCGGAAATCCAGCGGCGCCGCTCCACGAGCTCGGCATGCATCAGCGCGATCTGGCCGGCCGGGCCGCCAAAGCTGATGAAGCCCAGCTTCAGCCAGTAGCGCAATGCGGTCGACAGGGAGGGTGGTGTGGTCATGGGGCGAAAAGCATGGGGCGAAAAGCATGGGGCGAAAAAAAAGGGAAGCCGCGGCTTCCCTTTTCAGTGGATCGCTATCAGCGTCGGGTGTCTACCTGCACCAGCGGCTCGTCCGCCACCACCGGTGCCGGCTTGCGGGTGCGGCGTGCCCGCACCGGCGCCTCTTGCTGCGCGGCCGCTTCCTGGGCGGCGCGCAGCTTGGCCGGATCCGTGGCAGCCATCTGCAGGCCGGCCGCTGCCAGGATCGTTTGCAGATCCGCCGGCGCTGCGGCAGGCTGTGCCGGAGCAGCAGCGGGAGCAGGAGCAGGAGCAGGAGCAGGAGCAGGAGCTTGTGCGGCAGGCAGCTCGGCGGCCGTCGTGACAGGCACCGGCTGCGTGGCCACCTTTTCGGCGGCCACGGCTTCCGCCGTGGCGATCTCGGCAGCAGCAGGAATCGCCACGCCCGCTTCGGTCACCGGCGTCACGGCGGCGGCGGCAGGTGCCGTCGCGGTCGTGGCGGTCGGCAGCGGTTCGGCGGCCGGCGCATCGACGACTTCCGCTTCGGCAGGCTCGGCGGCTTTCGGTTCCACGGCAGCTTCCACGGCCACGGGCAGCGGTTCGGCCGCAGGCGCCTGCACCACTTCCGCTTCGGCCGGCTCGATGGCGACCGCCGCAGCTGGCATTTCCGCTGGCGTTTCCGCGGCTGCCTGCGCTGCCACGGGCAGCGGCTCGGCGGCCGGGGCTTGCACCACTTCCGCTTCGGCAGGTTCGATCGCTACCGGTGCGGCATCGGCCGTTACCGGCGGCAGGGCTTCCGCAGCCGGCGCCTGGACGATTTCCGCTTCGGCAGGCTCGGCGACCGGTGCGGATGCCACCGGTTGCGGTTGCGCTTCGGCAGCCGGAGCCGCGTCGCGCACCGCTTCCGAGGCGGCGGCGGCCACCGGCTCGGCCGGAGCTGCAGCCTGGGCAGTGTCGGCCGGCGCTACCGCTTCTTCACGGATGGAAACGTGAACCTGCTCGGTCACCACGGTCGCGGTAACAATCTTGACGGTATCGCCTTCGACCGTGCCGGTGCTGAACTCGTCGGCGGACTCGATGCCTTCGCCTTCGGCGCCTTCACGCTCGCGGCGATTGCGGTTGCGACCGCCACGACGGCGGCGGCGGCGCGGCTCGTCGCCGCCTTCGCCATCCAGTTCCTCGCCTTCCGGTCCGATGTTGCCGGTGGATTTCACCAGGCTCGGCGCTTCGCCTGCCTGCGCGGCCAGCGGCGCGGCAGCCGGCACGCCGACGGCGGTACCAGTGCCGGTGCCGGTGCCGACCGGGCCAACACCGGTCGCGGCCAGTGCCAGTTCATCGGCCTTGGCTTCGGCTGGCTGGGCTTTCGGTTCACGCTGCTCGCGCGGTTCGCGCGGCGGACGGGCTTCGCGCGGTTCACGCTGCGGGCGCTCGCCACGTTCCGGGCGCTCGGCACGCTCGGTGCGCGGCACCACGACGCCTTCGACGCCTTCCACTTTCTCGACCGCCTTGTCGGCGAATTTTTCCAGCTTCTCACGCGGCTCGCGTGGCGGGCGCGGCGGGCGGGCCGGGCGGGCTTCCTGTGCCGGCTTTGCTGCCTCGTCGCGGGCACCCGGTTCGCGTTCCTTCGGACCGCGCGGGTTGCGGGCGCGCGGGCCACGGCCGTTCTTGTCGGCGCGCTCGACCGGCGCAACCGCCGGTTTCGTCACGATGGCCGGGGCGGCCGGCGCTGCCGGTTCCTCGGTCTTGCCGGTAAAGAACGACACCAGCTTGGCAAAGAAGCCTTTTTCGGCCGGCGCCTGTGCCGCAACCGGTGCGGGGGCCGCCGGCTGGACCGGCGCCGGGGCCGGCGTACGGTCGACGATCGGGGCCGGCTGGCTTGGCGTGATCGTCTTCACGACGGCTTCCTGGCGCGGCTTCTGCTCTTCCTTCTGGCGCTTGGCAAAGCCCATGTCGGTTTCCGCCTGCTCGGCCATCGAATAGCTGGCCGGGGCTTCTTCCAGGCGCGGATCGTCGTGCTTGATGCGCTCGAGCTTGTAATGCGGCGTGTCGAGGTGCTTGTTCGGCACCAGGATCACGGTGATGCGGTGGCGATTCTCGATCTTGAGCACTTCGCCGCGCTTTTCGTTCAGCAGGAAGGCGGCCACGTCGACCGGCACCTGCACGTGGATCGCGGCGCTGTTTTCCTTCATCGCCTCTTCCTGGATGATGCGCAGCACCTGCAGGGCGGACGATTCGGTATCGCGGATGTGGCCGGTGCCGGAGCAGCGCGGGCACGTCACGTGCGAACCTTCGGACAGCGAAGGGCGCAGGCGCTGGCGCGACAGTTCCATCAGGCCGAAGCGGGAAATCTTGCCCATCTGAACGCGCGCGCGGTCATGGTGCAGCGCGTCCTTCAGGCGCTGTTCCACTTCGCGCTGGTTCTTCGCCACTTCCATGTCGATGAAGTCGATCACGATCAGGCCGCCCAGGTCGCGCAGGCGCAACTGGCGGGCCACTTCCTCGGCCGCTTCGCAGTTGGTGTTGAAGGCGGTGGTCTCGATGTCGGAGCCGCGGGTGGCGCGGGCCGAGTTGACGTCGACGGACACCAGTGCTTCGGTGTGGTCGATCACGATGGCGCCGCCGGAAGGCAGCGGTACCGTGCGGCTGTAGGCCGTTTCGATCTGGTGTTCGATCTGGAAGCGCGAGAACAGCGGCACGTCGTCGCTGTAGCGCTTTACGCGATGCACCATGTCGGGCATCACGTGGCTCATGAACTGGTGGGCCTGTTCGTAGATCTCGTCGGTATCGATCAGGATCTCGCCGATATCGGGCTGGTAATAATCGCGGATCGCGCGGATCACGAGCGACGATTCCTGGTAGATCAGGAAGGCGCCGGAGGCCGATTTCGACGCGCCTTCGATGGCGCGCCACAGTTGCATCAGGTAATTCAAGTCCCACTGCAGTTCATCGACGTTGCGGCCGATGCCGGCAGTGCGGGCGATCACGGACATGCCCTGCGGCAGGTCCAGCTTGTCCATCGTTTCGCGCAGTTCCTGGCGCTCTTCGCCTTCGACGCGCCGGGAAACGCCACCGCCGCGCGGGTTGTTCGGCATCAGCACCAGGTAGCGGCCGGCCAGCGAAATGAACGACGTCAGCGCCGCGCCCTTGTTGCCGCGCTCTTCCTTTTCCACCTGGACGACGATTTCCTGGCCTTCGCGCAGCGCATCCTTGATGGTGGCATTGCGCACGTCGATGCCTTCACGGAAATAGCTGCGCGCTACTTCCTTGAACGGCAGGAAACCGTGGCGATCTTCGCCGTAGCTGACGAAGCACGCTTCCAGCGACGGTTCGATACGGGTGATGACGCCTTTGTAGATATTGGACTTGCGCTGTTCGCGTCCGGCGGTTTCGATGTCGATGTCGATCAGTTTCTGACCATCGACAATGGCTACGCGCAGCTCTTCCTGCTGCGTAGCGTTGAACAACATGCGTTTCATTTTTTATTTGACTCCGCGACCCTTCGGCCAAATGCGCCGCTCAAGCTCGGGAGCCCGGGCGGCAATCGTACGAGGATATACGCGGAATTAAGGAGGCTGCGGGGAAATGCCTCGTCGTGCGGCAGCGCGCAGGCGCAGCTGCCACAGTGGGCGCATGAAGCTGATCGTCATGCCGAGTTCGCACCACCTGCAACTCATCCTGTCCAGCCCATGAAGTGGGCCGCGGAGAATGCGGGCGTGCGCAATTGGTCGAGCCTGGCATCTTGTGTGGTGCCGGGCGAAAACGGCAAGCGTTATCAGCTTCATCAACCGGCAAGCAACGACTCTGGGCTTGCTTGCCGGAGTTATCCTAACGATCCAGCCAATCTAATTCCAACATCCGTTCACCCAACCCGATGACAACATTGGTTGCCACCCTGATCCGTGCCCGTATGTGCGTATACGTTTATTTCCGCTGAATGCGCATTTAAGCGAGGCCAGCGGATGCGCCCCTGTGTAAAATCGTGGTTTTCTTCTTACACACAGCAACAGCAGGGCAAACACTTATACAAGTGCAGCATTGCTACGGCGAATTGATTATATATTCAAAATGAAGGACTTAGAGAGATTTTCTGGGAAGACAACCCAAAAGGCCCGGCCAGAAGCCGCGCAGTCTTCCCCCCAAACAGTCCTGCCACAAGCACAATTCGTGACGATCGGCGAAGAAGAGGCCGGACAACGTATCGATAACTACTTGTTGCGTATTTGCAAAGGCGTACCGAAGAGTCATGTCTACCGCATCCTGCGCTCCGGCGAAGTGCGGGTGAACAAGGGCAGGATCGACCAGCTGTACCGCCTGGTGGCGGGCGACGTGGTGCGCATCCCCCCGGTGCGCATCGCGGAGAAGCCGGACAATGTCGTGCCGGCGGCGGAATTCCCCGTCATTTACGAAGATGCCCACCTGCTCGTCATCGACAAGCCGGCCGGCGTGGCCGTGCACGGCGGCTCCGGCGTCTCGTTCGGCGTGATCGAGCAGCTGCGCGCCTCCCGGCCGGACGCGAAATTCCTGGAACTGGTGCACCGGCTGGACCGTGAAACGTCCGGCCTGCTGCTGCTGGCGAAAAAACGCTCTGCGTTGACCAACCTGCACGAGCAGATGCGCGACGGCGAAACGGACAAGCGCTACCTGGCGTTGGCCACCGGCGACTGGAAGAACAAGCGCCAGCACGTCAAGGCGCCGCTGCACAAGTACACGACCGGCGACGGCGAGCGCCGCGTGGCCGTCATGGAAACCGGCATGCCTTCGCACACGGTGTTCACGCTGCTGCGCAAGTACCGGGAATTCGCGCTGCTCGAGGCGGAGCTGAAAACCGGCCGCACGCACCAGATCCGCGTGCACCTGCAATCGACCGGTTTCCCCATCGCCGGCGACGACAAATACGGCGACTTCGCGCAGAACAAGGCGCTGCAGAAGCGCCCGGTGCCGTTGAAGCGCATGTTCCTGCACGCGCACCAGATCACGTTCCGGCATCCCGAGAGCGGGAAAATCATCACGTTGAACGCGCCGCTCGCCCCCGAATGCGAAAAATTCTTGGTAAGCTTGGGCCAACCTGATAACTCTGCTCTGCAATAAAGTGGGCAACAAGAATGGAGCCGGCCTCGGCCGGAGCACATGGCAAGAAAGCAATTTGACCTGATCGTCTTCGACTGGGATGGCACGCTGATGGACAGCACCGCCACCATCGTGAAAAGCATCCAGTCCGCGGCCAGGGACCTGGGCCTGCCGATTCCCTCGCGCGAGGCGGCGTCGCACGTGATCGGCCTGGGCCTGTCGGAAGCCATGCAGAAGGTGCTGGGGCCGGACGTGGACCCGAAATACTATCCGCGCATGGTCGAGCGCTACCGGTATCACTACCTGACCAAGGACCACGAGCTGACGCTGTTCGACGGCGTGCCGGAACTGCTTACCGAACTGAGCCAACAGGGCTATTTCCTGGCCGTGGCCACGGGCAAGAGCCGCGTGGGCCTGAACCGCGCGCTGAACGCGGCGAAGCTGCTGTCGACGTTCCACGCCACGCGCTGCGCCGACGAAACGTTTTCCAAGCCGCATCCGGCCATGCTGCAGGAACTCACGCGCGAGCTGGGCCAGGACCTGCGGCGCACCGTGATGATCGGCGACACCACGCACGACCTGATGATGGCGCAGAACGCCGGATCGGCCGGCATCGCCGTCGAGTATGGCGCGCACCCGGTCGACCAGCTGCACGCGTGCCGCCCGGTCTTCTCGGCGAAGAACGTGCCGGAACTGCATCAGTGGCTGAACGCCAACGCCTGATGGGCATCCACGCACACGCCAGGAAACGCGCACGCCGGCCATGACCACCGATATCCTGATCTGCGCCGCGGATGCGGTGCCGGACGGCGGCAAGGGCATCCGCTTCCCCGTGCTGGCCGGTGGCGAGGCCGCCACGGCGTTCGTCATCCGGTACAGCGGCAAGGCCTATGCTTACCTGAACCGGTGCGCGCACGTGCCGATCGAGCTGGACTGGAGCGAAGGCGATTTCTTCGAATCCAGCGGCCTGTACCTGATGTGCTCCACGCACGGTGCCGTGTATATTCCCAGCAGCGGCCAATGTGCCGGCGGCCCGTGCCGCGGCGGCCGCCTGCGGCCGGTGGCGCTGGCCGAGCGCGACGGCAACCTGTACTGGCAACCGGACGACTACATCCGCCCTCCGAAATCCCCGTCATGAGCAACGAAATCCCTGACACCCCGACCTCGCCGACGCCCGATCCGGCCCGCCCGGACACGCCGCCCATCAAATGGGAGCGCGAGGTGCTCGAAAAACTGGTGTTCGCCACCATCAAGGAACAGCGCGCCAATCGCCGCTGGAGCATCTTCTACAAGGTCGCGCTGCTGTTGCTCGTGTTCTTTGCGATCGCCAGCTATTTCGAGGTCGACGTGTTCGGCGGCGAAGGCGACGTGGGCCGCCACACGGCGCTGATCGAGATCGAAGGCGATATCGAAGCGCAGGGCAGCGGCGCGGCGGCGGTCGTCATACCCGCACTGAACAAGGCCTTCGCCGACGACGGCTCGGTGGCCGTGGTGTTGCACATCAATAGCCCGGGCGGCAGCCCCGTGCAGGCCGGCATGATCGTCGACGAGATCCGCCGCCTGCGCCAGGGCTACCCCGAAAAACCGCTGTTCGTGGTGGTGGATGAAATCTGCGCGTCGGGCGGCTACTACATCGCCTCCGCGGCCGACCGGATTTATGTAAACAAGGCCAGCATCATCGGCTCGATCGGCGTGCTGATGGACGGCTTCGGCTTCACGGGCGCGATGGAAAAGCTGGGCGTCGAGCGGCGCCTGCTCACGGCGGGCGCCAACAAGGGCTTCATGGACCCGTTCAGCCCGCAGTCGGACAAGCAGAAGCAGCACGCCCAGGCCATGCTCAATGAAATCCACCAGCAATTCATCGAAACCGTACGCGCCGGCCGCGGCAAGCGCCTGCACGAAACACCCGAAACCTTCTCGGGTTCGTTCTGGACCGGCGCACGGGCCATCGACATGGGCCTCGCTGACGAGCTGGGCAGTGTAGACAGCGTCGCGCGCGACGTCGTCAAGGCCGAGGACATCATCGACTACACGCAACACGAAGGCTTGCCGGAGCGGGTGCTGAAGAAATTCGGTGCCGCCGTGGGTCACGGCGCCGTAAAGGCCGCCGTGGAAGCGGGTGTGCCGGTCATCAAGTGAACACAGGGAAGCTTGTCGTCGCTTGCAAAACAAAAGCGCTCGCGAGCTTGAAAACGACTCCAGATAGGTTATAGTAGTCCTGTAGTCATTGAACGGAGGGCGCAATCTTTAAAAGCACTCAACTTTCGATTGCGCGAGTTTAATCCGTAGTGTCATCCGTACCGACTCGCGTAGTGAGCTATATATCGCATCAGCGAATTGAGAGAATTAAATTCCTCACTGGTCCCTTCCGGGGCTGGAAAACAGCGGCTCTGCCGCTGTTTTCGTTTGGGGTCCTCCTTGTTGGGGATGCCCATGTCGTGGCCTCGTTTGCCGAGGTCGCGCTTGCCGCGCTTGCCGGAGTCTCGGTGATCCTAACGCCGCACTGCCTCGATCTCGCTCTGGAAACCGCCTTCGCGCAGCCATTCGTGCAAGCCTTGCGTGGTTGCCGCGAACCAGTGGTTTTGCGGCATCAATGCCGGTTCGGCGCCGGTACGGCAACGGGTCAGCAACAAGTCGGTGGCGAACCGGGCAGCGGCATGGCGGCCAACGGCGGAGCGGCATTCAACAGTGATCATTACGGCCTCCAGGTGAACGTATCGGGATCTCGGATACTTTCTTAACGATAGGGTAGGAAGATTGGCTGCTGTTCAGCAAATTCCTACATGAGTCTCAGTGTAGCCATGGCGATGAAACGCAACTTGACATTCCTCAACGGCAAAGCGTTTGCGCCTTGCAATCCGGTAGAATGCCGCCCATGAGCAAATTATCGCTGGATCGCATCCTCCAATCCCAGGGTTTCGGCACCCGCAAATACTGCCGCGCACTGATCGAAGATGGCGAAGTGGCCGTCAACGGCACCATCGTCGACAGCTACAAGAGCGCCATTGAAACGGACGGCCTCGTCCTGACCGTCTTCGACGAGGAATGGCGTTATCGCGAACACGTCTATATCGCGCTGTACAAGCCGGCCGGCTATGAATGCTCGCGCAAGCCCAGCCATCATCCCGGCGTGCTGACCTTGCTGCCCGAACAGTTCACCTGGCGCGAAGTGCAGCCGGTGGGCCGCCTCGACCACGACACCACCGGCCTGCTGCTGATTTCCGACGACGGCCCGTTCATCCATGCCCAATCCTCGCCGAAGCGCCACGTGCCGAAGGTGTACCAGGCCACGACCGCCGAGCCCGTGACGGAGGCGCTGGTGGCGCACATGCTGTCCGGCGTGCAGCTGCACGACGAACCGGCGCCGCTGGCGGCACTGGTATGCGAGCGGAGAGGCGACAACCAGCTCGAGATCGTGCTGGAGCAGGGCAAGTACCACCAGGTAAAGCGGATGCTCGCTGCCGCCGGGAATCATTGCAGCACGCTGCACCGGTCGGCCATCGGCGGATTGCAGCTGGCCGACCTGGGCCTGAATGAAGGGGAGTGGTGCTTCCTGGAAGAAGAACAGCTGGCGCTGCTGGCGCCGGCCTAAGAAATCCCGCTGCCCCGCGACGGCCGGACGCGAAGTTGGCGTTCGGGCGTAGCTCGCGGCACTCCTTTCGGGCGTGCTACAGTTTATGCGGGGATGGACCGGCGCCGGCCGCCGGCATATCGGACCGGGTGCCGCCGAAAGTCCAGGCCGTGGCCACGTCGAGTGCAGTGAATCATCCCTGGTTCATTCCTACCCATTGAAGAGAGTAATTGCATGATTTCCATTGGTGAAAAAATTAACGTTGGCAACGAGCTGCCGTTCGTCCTTTTTGGCGGGATCAACGTGCTTGAATCGGAAGACCTGGCACTGCGCGCGTGCGAAGCGTACACGCGTGTCTGCGCCAAGCTCGACATCCCCTACGTTTTCAAGGCGAGCTTCGACAAGGCGAACCGTTCGTCAATCCATTCGTATCGCGGACCCGGGCTGGAAGAAGGGCTGCGCATCTTCCAGAAGGTGAAGGCTGAATTCGGCGTGCCCGTGATTACGGACGTGCACGAGCCGTGGCAGGCCCAGCCTGTTGGCGAAGTGGTCGATGTGCTGCAACTGCCCGCATTCCTGGCCCGGCAGACCGACCTGGTGGTGGCACTGGCCCGTACCGGTCGCGTGATCAATATCAAGAAGCCACAATTCCTGAGCCCGTCCCAACTGGTCCACGTGGTCGAGAAGTTCCGCGAAGCGGGCAACGACCGCATCATCCTGTGCGACCGCGGCACTGCGTTCGGCTACGACAACCTGGTGGTGGACATGCTGGGCTTCGGCGTCATGAAAAAGGCCAGCGGTAACCTGCCGGTGATCTTCGACGTCACGCATGCCCTGCAGCAGCGCGATCCGGGCGGCGCGGCTTCCGGTGGCCGGCGGCAACAGGTGGTCGACCTGGCCCGTGCCGGCATGGCGGTGGGACTGGCAGGCCTGTTCCTGGAAGCGCACCCGGACCCGGATGCCGCATTGTGCGACGGCCCCAGCGCACTGCCGCTGGCGCAGCTCGAGCCTTTCCTGACCCAGATGAAGCGCCTGGACGAACTGGTCAAGTCCTTCGATCCATTGCTGATTGCATAAGAGCTGAAACGCTGCCAGGAGTTTCGTCAGCTCGGCGCGCGGGAGCGGCCTGCCTCTGGTATACACTGGTTGAGCGTGCGCATGGTGCCCCGGTCAAATCTGCAACGTGGAGGATCAAGTGCGCTTGAATTGCCTGGTGGCCCGCGCTCGTGCCGCGGGCCTGGGCGTTACGGCCGAAGCTTGCGCCGCTCCTTGCGGCCGTGTTGCAGGTAGTGGTGCGCAGGATCCACCCCGGCAGCCGCTACGTCCGGATTGGCCAGCAGGTACAAGGCCGGATCGAAATTGTCTTCGTCTTTCCATTGCAACTGATCGGGAGACGTCGCCTCGATGAAGCGCTGGGGAATCCGGTGGCCGGCCACTTGGTTCGGAATCACTTCACCGGTAACGATGTTCTTCAGCGTGCGGAACGCGATGCTGCCGTAGAACGGATCGGACATCATCGGCGTGTAATAAGCGCAGTCCTCGAAGAAGTAGTGCGTCACCTGCGACCAGCGGGTGCGTTGTGGGTCCAGTTGCTTGGTGCCGCCATGCATCAGGTTCGCTGCCCAGATCAGCGCCTGTCCCTTCTTCGCATGGAAGTAATCCGGTTTTGCTTCGTGCGCCTCCACCAGATCCCGCCACATTGCTTCGTAGATCGCCTGGGATTTCGTCCCTTCCAGCTCGGCGATGCACTTGCCGATATGCTCGTTCGTATAGATGGGCCAACGGTGGCTGCCGGGGAAGTAGACCAGCGCGCCATTGGTTTCATCGATATCTTCCATGGCCACCCACACGCCGCACATAAAGCGTTCCGGGCTGGAGCTGAAATGGATCGAGTCCGTGTGGAAGTGCTGCTGGGTGCCGACCGGGAAATTCAGCGTCTGGAAGGGCCAGGCCTGGCGGCCGTAGAGTTGCGACAGCAGGGCGAGGATTTTCTCGTTGCAGGCGATGCGTTTTACGTTCTCGTCAAAGGCCCAGGCATCCTGGACGCGCAGGCTGATGCCGGCCTTGTGGCCCTCTGCGCGCCAGCCGTCGAAGTCGTAGTAGCTGTGCAGATCCTGCTTGACCGACTCTGCCATCTGGTCGAAATCGGCATCGGGGAAGTCGAGTACTGCGTAGCCTTTTACTGCAAGTTCGAAGGCGATGCGGCGGGTTTCCGGGGCGATGGATTCGTCGAAGATGCGGGCGAAGAAGGGGGATTCGACGTGGGGGACGCCGGGGAGGGAATTGTGGAAATTGACGGACATTTGATCTTTTAGGTATAAATAGCAGATGTTACGTGAAACTTTGCCAACTGAAAACCCGTCACTGAACTGTGAATTTTGAACTTCGAACTTTCCATCGCAAAGGAGGATTATCAACTAGTCTATTCAAATAATCTGAACTCGGAAACCTATTCTACCTGTTTGCCTTAGTGACACCAAAGGTGATGTAGGGCGATCATAGGGATTGTCAATCTGCAATATTTACGACGTTATCCTTTCGCTAACTGTAACAACTTATATTTCCGTGCTGTGTAGGCTCGGGATCGCTTATACCGTAACAGGGGCTTTGCCAGTAGTCCAGCGACTGAAGTGGACAAGCCTTTAGGTTCTAATGGGGGGATTGCGACAATCGTCCATTGTAGGGAGGCAGATCGCGATCGCCGGCATAGATTGCAAACGTCCTCTAGAGATACAGCATAGTTAATTTCTTGTACAACGTAACAATATTTTTCTTGAAGCAATCTTTTTTTGTCTTGAATTCTGGTACGATTACGTTCTGTTGAAAGAATAACTATCTGAATTTTGTACTGAAAAAAATTCCTGATAGTAAGTTTTAGTTTTCTTAACAGCCTAATTCGCTCAATAAATTTTTAGAAACTTAACGAAATTTTATAAATGATATGAGAACTGCTGATTTTTTGTTTCCAAAAGACTTACAGGTAAGTGATGTAAGGTTCCGTCGGGTTTTGGTTATAGGCTCATGCCTTTCACGGACTTATGTTTTAAAAATGCGAGAGCGCTTTCCAGATGTTGTCTATGATTACGATCTATTTAATAATGCATCAGATTTACAGAGTCGAACAGACGAGCAATTGCAACAGTACGACTATCAGTATATACAAATTCCTTTGAGAAGTGTTCTTACCGACGCGGTCGTGCGCATAGCGGACAATGATAAGTCAGAAACACCGGCAGATTGGCTTGAGTTGGGTATGCGTAATATTGATGCAATGCTTGAGAAGGCGACAGCGTATAATAGGCAGACAGGACTATTAACTCTGGTGGCGAACTTTATAGTCCCCCAAGGAAGATTAGCCCCTAGCTTATCTGATTTCGGGGCTGACAATGATATCGTTGAAGTTGTCCGAAGCTTAAATAAATATTTGGCAAGCGAGATAGGTAAACTTCGGAATGCCTATATAGCTGACGTGGATATGATAGCCAACTCAATTGGGAAGAAATACTTCTTAGACGATTCGATTGTTTTTTCCACGCACGGAGCCTTGTTCTATACCGACTGGTCCGGGCATGAACGCTATCCTAGCTGGACGGCACCGGTTAAGGGGCGAATCGAGGATATTCCAAACTTGGGGGAAACCTATGAAAATAAAAATGACGAGTTCTTCGATGCGGTATTCCGACAGATGGACGCAATCTATCGCTCTGTTATGCAGATCGATATGGTCAAGCTCGTCGTCTTTGATCTCGACAACACGTTATGGCGAGGACAGTTGGTTGAACATTATCAACCAGGAATTAAGGCACCATATTCTGACGGATGGCCGCTCGGATTGTGGGATGCGATACATCAACTTCGTCGCCGCGGCATAATCGTTACCATTGCATCAAAAAATGACGAAGAGCTAGTCAAAAAGAAATGGGATGACGCTGTTCAGCCACCGTTCATAAAATATTCGGATTTCTTAAGTCCGAAGATCAGTTGGCGTCCAAAAGCTGAAGGAATACAAGAATTATTGGAAGAGTTTTCGCTCACGCCAAAGAGTGTAGTATTCGTGGATGATAACCCTGTTGAGCGAGATTTTGTCAAAGCTGCTTTTCCAGATATTCGGACGATTGGATCAGACCCGTTTGTCGTTCGCAGAATACTAATGTGGTCCCCGGAGACGCAGATCGCCCGGAGAAGTTCCGAATCTTTACGCAGAGAGGATATGCTTAAAGCTAAGATTGATCGAAAAGCGATATCAGCAAAGTTGTCCAGGGAAGAATTTTTGCAAACTCTAGAATTGAAGGTTTGCATAAGTATAGTGGAAAATGTATCACATAAGCTGTTTTCTCGTACATTTGAGCTTGTTAACAAAACAAATCAGTTTAATACAACAGGGAAAAGATGGGCATTAGATGAGTATAATAAATATTTTTCTGCTGGCGGAATTATATTTGCTTTCTCCGTAGTCGATAAATTTTCCGATTACGGTAGCGTTGGGGCTGTTTTTGTTCGCGAGGGGCAAATAGATCAATTTGTTATGAGTTGCCGTACGCTTGGGTTAGACGTAGAGCTTTCAATTATCGATCACATCGCCAAAATGCTGCGCGAGAAGAAAGTCATGGATTTAAGTGCAGTACTGGTAGAAACTGAATCAAACAACCCTTGTCGTACTGTATTTGCGCGAGCAGGGTTCGATAAAACCGAATGTGGAAACTTTATTCTTCGAGCGGGCAGGAATACAGTAAGTGTTAGTCACATTTCTGTTACTCAAGAGCATTAAGTGGAAGGCGCATTGCAAATCGTTCGATATGTTTTCCAGTCATACAGACGAATCTGTGCTGCGAAGAGAACTCGCTTGCACATAAATTAATGACAATGGTATTGTCAAATGCACTTGGAAGGCTACTATCAAGTGCATTTTGTAAGCGGTCATTCAAGTGTTGGTTACTCCTGCCATTTCAGGCAACCCATATATTTCGCTTATTCTCCCGCTCTAGGTGTGAGGGAAGCTTTTTTATGAGGTATCTTCTAATCCTTCCTCTTGCATTTTGAGGTTTCGTACTATATTTATTAATGGTGCACTATTTGTTAGGAGTTTCAATGAAAGGGCATATTGATCGCTTTAACTCAACTATTGCGGGATGGGCGTTTGATCCCAATTACCCTGGCCGTGCAGTTGAGATAGTTATTGAGCACAATGGACATCCGATCTACCGCTGTACTGCGGATTTTTGTCGCATTGACTTGCTAGATGCTGTTGGAGAGGAAAATCACGGGTTCTCCTTTGATCCAACCGAAGAAGACGGATTCACGAGGAATATGCATCTCTCCGTCTTCGCAGTGACGGACAAAAAACATCTCCTACATGAGGGATTGTGGATGTATGAGGGCGCGGTCGCGTTCGGTGAGGATGAATGGTTATTTCTGAATACGGATTCCAATCAAGTGAACCTGCGCATTTCTGCTCAAGTTGATATAGAAGCCGAGAAAATTCATCGCACCGCTTTGCTTTTTGCTATGCGAGAAGCCACACTGAAACAGTTGGGAATTCCTTATCGATCCTTAATATTGCCAGAGAAGAATGTAGTATGCTCTCAATTTCTGCCAGGGCTGGCGGTAAGTGAGATGCGGCCGGTTAACTTGATAATGGAGCAGTTGAGTAGACTTAATTGTACTGCTATATATCCTATAGATGAATTCCGCGGCAATGCTTCGATTTTATTCTCCAAGACGGATACACATGCTAACGCGTCAGGATATAGATTAATATTTGAAATTATTCGATCTGAGTTGCCAGAGCTTTTCGGAGACGTGAAGCTACCCTCTCCGGTTCTTAACACAAAATTCTGCGGAGACTTGGGTGGAAAAATTCGTCCAGTCCGAATCGAAACTGTGGAGGAGTACGCTCATCCAGCTTCAGCGGAACATTACTACAAGCATGATAATGTCTTGGAAACGATTGCCTCGGGAGGACGACTGAGGGGGCAGACAATATATGTAGTCAATGAGCACGCAAAAAATCGTCTCCTAGTCTTTGGGACATCATCTGCTTACCACGCTTTGCCATTGCTATCGTGTGGATTCGCGCAGACTTTGATGATATGGGAAAATACATTTGACTATCGAGTCATTGAACTGTTCAAGCCAGATTGTATCCTATGGCTTCCTGCAGAACGGTTTCTTCCTACAGATCTAAACGACGTGAGTGGTCTCCCAGCTACGTTCCAACAAGTATCTAAATTGATGACTGAGCTATAACTTTATAGCCCAGCCATCTTCGAAATTTTTTCGGCAAAGAATTATGTTGCCAACGACAATAAGGTTTCGATAACGCCACGCGCGGTCGCATTCTCCGGCAATATAGTTCCGTAGTTCGCGTCTCTAATACGTGATGCTTGTGCACCGATAGGCAAAACAATCGGCCATAAGCCAGAGAGGAGTGCTTCCGTTAAAGTATAACTATAGGTCTCAGGCCAAGGGCTTAAGAACAACGCGACATGGCAGTCGAGTTCTTCCAAAACGTCTGGCAGATCTTCTTGTTCAAATTTTCCTGTGATCGACACATTTTTGTACTTTAGAAGTTTGTCGTCATTGCATGTGTAGCCAGCCACAAAAAAGTGTAGCGGCAGACTTTTCTGGCTTGCTTCGGCTATGCATGCATGCAGCATATCATAACCCTTGTGCGGGCCTATAGCTCCAATTACGGCAACCCTCATGACCTCGCCTTTCGAAATGGAAGGCATTGTGATATTTGGTATCTCACCAATATAGGAGTGTGGGTTAACAGTTATTTTGATGTCAGGAAAATATTTACTTAGACGCTGAGCCACATCTTGATCGGGAACGTAGACATTTTCTGCTAGTTTGAGCTGAGAACTGTAAAAATCACGCCAACGGGAAGTTGTGCCACCTAACTCTCTCCAGCGAGTGTTCAGATACGCATATGTCCCCTCATTCTCTATGCAACTGTTGCATGTCTGGCTATCTTTGGGTTCGCCACAATAGGTGTGATTACTCGTCATAAAGTTGACGCGAGGGCAGACTACAGTATAGTCATGAATTGTCACATCTAACGGAATCTGCAGTATCTCATGTATTGACCATACATTTGTCCCGTGGCCAATATCGCTGTTAATATGGACACGTTGCGGTGAGAGTTGTTTTAATGCTGGTACCAGTTCCCCAACCCATTCAGTCAATCGATATATGGCGGTATAGTCCTCATAAAGTAATCGGACTTTATCGGCACCTACGCTTTCGAGCTTAAGAATCGCAATGTTATCGTTTGCTAACTCATTAGCGCGATTATTACAGAAAACCTCAATCCCGCCACCAAAGGAGTGCGATATATACAGATGGGCTTCAGCAAATTTATTCAGGGCTCGGCGAATTCTCTCAACTGTGATGCGATTCCTAAACATTCTTGCTGGGTCGGCTTGGATAAAGTCCATAACGACAGGCGTATACTCGGGGTAAGTGTTGCCTAGGATAACTAAATTCTTCTCGACTAGCGAATTTTTTTTGTCTTTTCCAAAGGACACTCCTCCAATATGCTCCACAAAGGTGTCACAGGCGTGCATATGTTTCCATCCAAGGTCTCGCGCACGAATGCACCAGTCATTCTCCTCAGCGTAACCCATGCCAAACTTCTGCGCGTCGAGCAACCCAACTTCTGCAATTGCGGCCGCCTTCATATACATACAAAAGCCAACACCACTCGGAATTTCAACAGCCTGAGCGTGATTAAGCTTTGAACACAACTGATCTATTTCACTTAAAGAAATCTCCTGTGGCATGGAGTTCTCAAGCTCTAGATCAGGGTAGCTACAAATCGTAGCATTATTTGAGAATGGAGTTACGCTCGCTATAGTTGAGTTCTTATATGCAATATTGCGAATACGATCCAGCCAGTTTCCGTTCACAACAGCATCAGCATTCAACAGAACCACATCATAACCTGCTGTAATCCGAAGAGCGCGGTTGACCGATAAGACAAACCCCATATTTCTTTCGTTAACCAGCAACGTTACGTCATTCCGTTCCGAAATCTTTTCAAGTAGCGGTGTAATTGCCGGATTAGGTCCTTGGTCATTAATGAGGACCACGTCAAATTTAGTTTCGTTTGCTGCCTTTGACTGGAATAGGGCAACTAAGCAACGAATGGTTTCGTCAACGCCATCATATACTGGCACGATAACTTTAACTTTTTCACTGATTGCATCATTTGGTTTCATCAAAAATACACTTTGCCCTACCTCTTGGCGAAGTATGTCTATGAGCCGTGGCCCAAGGTATTTGGAAAGTGCCAATTTTTCGCTCTCGAATAATTTTGTCTCTCCGTCTGCAGACATAATCTTCCGTATCGTTTCAATCAGCCCATCCATACGGAAGAAAGTTTTTGGAGTGCGCAGTATTGGCGCCTTTCCATGACGGAGAGCTATGGTTATATCGAAACTTGACTTTCCTTTGGTTAAGCTAGAAAGCTCAACACGAAAGCCCGATGGTCGTCCGACATCCTGTCGCGATGCACTCGCTATTACATAAGGTAGTTCACTTCCGTCCACAATTACGACTAGTTCAAGCGGGTTTTCGCTGGCGGCATCATAAGCCCAGCCTACTAATTCGTTTCCATTGAGGACATCGATATGGCCCCTAATATCGCAAACAGCAAAAATCGAGCATATTGATTTTCCATTGCACAACAACTCAACCGTATGTGGAGCACCATCTAGATATTTATTCGGAAGATAAAACGAAAAAGCCCCTTTTTTTGTGTGAGATTTTTCACTTTCCGCAATCGGAAATACGTCTTCTCCATCAATGAGAAGTTCTACACTCACACGTTCTTGTACAATTGTTCTCTCTGCACAAAAACCATCAAGGCGGCCTGCGCCCATATAGGTGAGCTCAGCGTCAAAATTCCCTTTGCCGAGCTTGAAGGCCCTCGAAACGGTCGTACGCCTAGATGCGGTAGCTCTAATTTCTAGAATATGTTCGTCGCCATTAAGAAATTTCTCAGGAACTAACCAAGAAAAGCCCCGTGTAATGACTTCCGAACTTGCCCCTTTTCGTGGGTTAACATCAAATTTTTCGATCAATATCTTATCGACGTAAATTGCCAATTGAACGGTGGAAGGATTAATCCCATTATTCTGGTCCCACGATAACAATCCGTGCAATTTTGCAGAATTCAATCCTGAAATTTTTATATCAACACAAGGAGGGGAAGCTGAGTTTAAATTCTCGGAACAGAGAACGGGGCCTCCTCCATTTTTAAACTGTTCAGTTGTTGGGTGTCGTTGGGAGTACGGCCTTATCCATTCGAGCAGGCGCTCTCGGATATCATCTTGGGAATTCAAACTGTGCAGCGGCCGATTGGTTTTGAGACACTTTACCGTTACTTCAGTGAAGTGCGCGTCCTCACCTGTTAGCTGTAGCGGTATATTCGTTGCGAGGTCTTGCCACCTAAACAAAAAGCCGCTGTGAGAAGGACGCCCGGCCACCGCTGAAATATCCTGCCTTAACATATTCGGACGGGTATGCCCGATTACTAAGTCACCATAGCTTATCTGGAGCAAAGGCGGGTCCTCTGCCTCACTTATATACCACCCGGTTACGCCGTTTTGATCGATGGTATCAACACATCCATATGCAACGTCGTCAAACGATCCTGAAAAATCTGGCTTGATCGGCATTGATTTGTTTTGGTTCTTCTTTGCAGTGGCAGCGTCTGCCTTGCCTTGTGGCGTACTCATAGGTATCTAAGTTTCTTAATAATTTGATAATTGCTATTCATTGTGACTTGACTAACGAGCCGAACTGATTTTAATGGCTTCTTTAATCGTCTTTCAACTAAGCATATGGTATTGCGGATCTATCATCGATAATGTTCCAGCTTGCCTGGTGTCGCTATTCGAACGGCGACGCTAAAGATATTAATTTCCGCATAGTAAAATTTCGGAAGACGAGTATTTTTACTATAACCTCCGTGTGGAGTGCACAATTAACAGACCAAATATTTACTGTGCTTGTGGAGGCTTCCTTAGATCCCAGTCGGGCTCGTTAGATTGTTAAGAATTGAGGCGAAGATACGGTTGAAAACTCATATTCCGAAAACCACCGATTCATAATATGTAAGCTTGAATGAGCCGTATAGAGGGGTAAGTACATCGAAAGGGGGACCTTACGTCGTTGAGCTCGTTCATGGCAATGTCCCTTTGCGTGGCTCTCGAGTACGGGGAGGGATAGCCAGCCCGCCATAAGCATGAGCTTGAGGATCCAAATTTGCGCTAGGATGATAAGACGGATCTTTCTGGAGAACTTCCCCCCATTTGCGACGCAGTTCGTTAACTTCTCGGCGCGCCCTAGACTTCTTCTGCGGTGTGTCTTCGTGCCCGCGACTCGCAGATTCAGCGTGCAGAAGCTTGGCGAAGGGTGTCCATATGATTGACTTCCCCGATTTTCGAACTTTCAGGCAGAGATCGACATCGTTAAATGCGACTGGGAAAGCATGAGCGTCCATGCCGCCCAGGTCCAGATAATCGTGGCGGCGAAGGAAGAGGCATGCCGCTGTGCAGGCGCTGACTTGCTGTGGAAGTTGATTTCGGCCATGGTCTCCCCAATCGTCATCGGATAAGAGATTTCCGAAATGCCCAGCTACATTGCCGACGCCAAGCAATACACCGCCGTGCTGTACCATGCCGTTTGGCCATAAGAGTTTGGCCCCTACCGCGCCCACACCAGGCCGTAGCAACTGAGCCACAATTTCTTCTAGCCAGCCTTCATGCAGCGCTTCAATGTCGTTATTGACGAGGCCAACGATGTCGCCAGTCGCCTGAGCAATCGCCCGGTTGTTCAGGTCTGCATAATTAAATGGGCCTGGCATTGGTAGCACACGGACGCCCAATTCGATAATCTCTGCAAAATAAGACTTGGTTGCAGCTTCGGTGGAACCATTGTCGATGACGATAATCTCTAGCTTGGCCCATGAAGTGAAACGGCGGATGGTATCTATACAGCGTTTAAGCAGATCCGCGCGGTCGCGGGTGGGTATGACAAGACTTACTGTCAGCGCGCGTGCTGAATCAGGCAGCGCCGCTCTGAGCCGGCGCGCGGCGTGCGTTAAGCCGCTTGGAACTCCCGGCAGGGACTCAAGCGTGACGGATGGCTCATGGGCGCACACGGTTTGCCATGCAGCTGCATTGCGGCATTCACGCTCTTCAGGTTCCAGCGGCGACAGCATGCGGTATAGGACACGCGGCACGTGTACGATGCTGTGCATACCGTTCGACCAGGCGGCAGAGAGAGCGGACCAGGCAAAGGCGGCTTGGTCCCTCGCCGATGACAGGGCACTGGCGACGTCCATACGTACCAACAGCCAGTCGATCGGATAGTCGCTGGCCAGCGCATAGTCCGGGTTCCAAGCTGGCTTGAACCAAGGGCGACCATTCTGCTCAGTGTCCGTGTAGACGAGCGTGGCTTCAGGACGGCTGAACCCTTCTAGCGCATAGGCCAGCGCATGCGGGGTCAGTGTATCTCCGGCACGCACACAGCAGATCACGTCGCAGCCTGCAGTCAGCGCGTCGGCAAGCATGACGGAGAAGGGCGCACCTGCGAATATCTGCACGGCCATTCCTTCCTGCTTGCGGATGCTCTCGTGAGTTCGATCAAGTGCGGCAGGATCGTTGCGTGCAGCGCTGTCTGTGATCAGAATGGCCGTAGTAAGCACTGAGATGACAGCTGGGGGGGGCGCGTCGAAGCGAGTCGACCATTCCGGCCATGCACTCAGCGGCAGGCTGCGCGGCAGATGCCGTTCGTAAATGTCTGCTACGGCCAGTGTCAGCGGATCCGCGTCCTCGGGCAGCAACGCCGCCATGCCGTTTACAGAGCAGCTGATAGTCAGCGGGCTACCGTTCAACGTGCGGCCGTGGTCATCCACCACACGAACGTTATGGACTTTGCCGTCGGCTAGAGAGTTGGGCAAAGCCAAGTCGAAGCCGTGAGCGCCATCCACGTAGCCCCGTATGAAAGGATGCGTCACGTTGGCGAGCGTTTCTGCAACCATGCGCTCTCCAACAAATGCTCGAATTGTCAGCACGCGTTTTGGATCTTCAGGATCAACAGCCCAGCCATGCAAGCGCAGGCCGCCATCGCCGATCACGGTATTCAGGGCGGCCGCCGGTGGTGTCTTGCTTTCGCCGAGTGAAAAAGAACCGGGAAGAGCGACATCCGTATTGGCGATTCGGACTGAAAGCGTACCTTGCAAATTCGCAGGTTGGGAACCAATGTCGGCGACAAAGCCGTGGCAGGCATCAGAGTCACTAGCCAGGATACAAAAGGATTCCAGCAGGTCAGTGCGCGCGACGTCCGCCGCAATGGTGCCGAACGGTGAATCATTCAGGCAGACTTCGACGATTACACGTGCGTCGGGTCGTTCGCAGTCCAGCGCCCAGCCGTACAGCAGTTGGCCATGCAAACCTTCCACTGCGCCTTGCCAGCGGGAGCCGTTCGATAAATTCTCTGAGCGAGATAGTGGCGCAATGCCAGGCGTGCGAGTAGCAGCAGAATCAGGTTTCATTTCCAAAGCGTAAATTATCAGGCAACTTTCACGCCTGAATGGGTGTTGCTCCACGATTTCAACCATGCTGTCGCATCGAATCGCTCATCGAGCGATACAGGACGCAATTTCGATGGCAGGCCGGTGGGATCATCTGTTAAAACAGCATTGCAACCCGCAATCTGTAGAAAGCGGGAATCGTCTAAAAGCAGGTGAGCATCATCGCCAATGCGCGGTAAGAGATCCACCACCCCAGTGTGCCAGAGAGCCTCACTACTATCACCAAAGACCAGCAGCCGAACCTGCAAATCTGGCTTGCTGGCGACCAGGCGTGCTAGAGCGAGCACTTGATGCGCTGCTGGTCTCCTGACGTCGTGATTCCAAATTGCAATACGTTGACTGGACGATCGAAGTCGCTGCAGCATTGTCGGCATCGCCTTTTTTGCGACAACTAAAGGTAAGGTGGCTGGCTGCTGAGCAGTATCGGCCTTACGCAGCCAATTAGCCGCACACGACCGCTCGACGGCCAAACGCAATGCGGCACGCGCTGTGGATAACGGATCGTTTTGGCGAAACGCAGAAAATTCTGGATAGAAAGACGGAAAGCGAGCGAGCAGCACACGGCGGTTTTGCACTACACGCAGCGTTTTTTCGGCTCGGAACGATACGGTACCAGCGTGGGTCACAAATACCCCGGTCGCTTGCAAGTGGCGCCAGCCTGCAGCGCGGGCGCGCATGCACCAGTCCACTTCCTCACCGTAACCGCGTATGAGCGACGTGCCATCGAGCATGCCGATAGCATCGAGCACTGGACGGCGGATCAACATTGTAAATCCACAGCACGAAGGGAGCTCGATATCGCTGCCGCCATTCATGGCGCGAACCCGAGCAGCCGCATCGTCCAGTGTCGCAAGTTCACGCAAGTCTGGCGCAGAGGCAGCTTGGCTCATCAAAGGGAAGCTGCTGATTTCACCGTTGTTCGTCCAGGGTGTTACCGAAGCGATGTCTGGTTCGGCATACAACGCACGTTTGAGGCGATCTATCCAGTCAGCGTGTACCTGCGTGTCGGCGTTTAGCAGCAACACGTCGTGGTCCGGAAACTCGCGCATGCCGCGGTTCGTCGTTTCAATAAAGCCCAGGTTGCGCGGATTGCGCAACAGGGTAATCAGGCCGGCAGTGGCCTGTTTGTCGAGCCAGGCCGACAGGGCCGGCTCCGGGCTGGCATCGTCGATCACGACCACCCGCGCAGGCGTTTGGTTCTGTTTCAGACTGGCGAGTACGCTGTTCAGGCAAGCCTGTACCAGCGCGAGTTCACGGTAGACCGGAATAACGATCGAAACCGGGCGCGACGAAAAGCCATCGTCGTCGCTTTGCCGTGCCTGGATGACGGGCGGCGCGTAAAACGCCAGCGGCGAGCCCGGAAGCAATTGTTGCTTCCCGTCGGGTTGTACAAGCGTTACAGACCAGACCGCGCCGGGCTTTGGACAGGCGAGCCGGAATCGGCTGCCGTCGGCTGGTATCTCGACCTGGTATTGCCGGGTTTCGTCCGACAACAGTAATTTTGCACGCGGCGCGGAGGCGCCCGCCTGCACATTCAAAAACACCATGCCTGCGATCGCGTCGCCGTCCTTCCAGCAGGCACCGGTATGGGCAACGCCAGCCGCGCGCAATAGCGGCAGCAGGCTGGCGTGTCGCCCTGCCTGACAGCGCGCGGGCAGGAAAGCCGGGCCCAGGCTGGCCACGTCGGCGCGGCCGCCATCCTGCAGCCAGCTTTGCAGCATCGCATCCTGCAGAACGGGGTTCTCGGCATCGGAAAGCCATGCCGCGTGCCATGCGCGCGCGGCCATGAATGGATAGCCAGTCTGCAGCACCTTGGCGCGCAGCATGGCGGGAATACTTTTCAGGGGCAAGCGCCGGCAAACGTACTCGGCGGCCAGCAACGCATCGGCGTAATAGCCTGCCTGGAATGCTTCCAGTGCTCGGGTCAGTAGCGCGTCGTCCCGCAAGCGGGGCGTGCACATAGAGAGAAAAAAGGGGGCAGGGCCCCCTTTCAGATGTTGCATGGTTCGAACAGTTAGCTGACGATGCCGTCTACGATCGTGACCGAACCGACCACGTTCACTTCGTTCAACTCGACGGTTGCTGCCGCCTGTGCGAAGTTGGCTGCCACGTATGCACGCGAACCGCCTGCTTCCAGAACGGTGGTCCAATACGTTACGCCGGCATCTTCGCCTTCGCGGCCCAGTACATCTTCGTACAGGTCAGCGATGAACTCGGCGTTCGTCAGTTCGCCGCCGGTGTATTCCTCGGAAGCCGCCAGTGCCGTAGCTACCTGGCCGAGCGTCCAGCCGGCTTCCAGTTGCGCGAACCAGTAGTCCACGCCACCTGCGTCGGCCGTGCGGTCGAACAGCGCCTGGTACAGGTTAGCTACTGCGGCTTCGTCCGCGTCGGCAGCGAAGATCAGCGCTTCGCCATCGTCCAGCTGCACGTATTGCGCGTTCGAGATGTCGATCGACACACCGGTCTCTGCGTTGTTGACCACAGCATGGCCATCTTCCACTTCGACGGTGAAGTCATCGGCTTCGCCGACTGCCTGGATCAGGGTGTCGCCACCGCCAACCACCGTGCTGCTGCCCTCGGCCGCAACAACGATCGTGTGACCGGTACCTGCCGTGACCACGTCGCCGTCGCCAGCCGTCACATGGGTGTTCTTGTCGTCGGCGATCGTGATGTTGTCGGCTGCTGCCGTGCCAACCACGATACGCTCGATCGTGTCACCAACTGCTGCCTGTACCACAGCGCCAGGTACCTTGCCGCCGGCTGCAGCAGCGGAATCGAACGTCACGTCCACGCCGCCTTCGCCCTGGAACAGCACGACTGGCGTATCGCTGTTAACGGTGACCGTGGCTTGCTCATCGTCCGACACGGTAACAAATGCGATCTCGGTGCCAGCAGCGATAGTCAGCGCGCCGTCGTCCGCAACGGTGATTTCTTCTGCAACGATCGTATCGGTCGCGGTTGGGCTGATCAGCGCCAAGATGCTGTTGATGGTAGCTTCGGTGAAGACCGCGGTCGACGCGCTCGTCAGCGCTTCGGTGACGGCAGCTTGGTTGGTATCGTACATGAGAGACCTACTCCTTAAGGTTTAGTAATCTCCGGGAATACCCCGGTTCTATCAAACGGACCAGGCCGCAAGACGCGGTCCGTTATTCGTTTTCAGTGCCTGTTCAAACTCACTTGAGTATTGCTGTCTTCGCCACCAGGCTTGGCTGAGATCAAGACGTGCAGAGTCATACTCTGGTCGAACTAATCGCGAGAATAAGCGTGCCACGTTTTTCACCCACGCGCAGGGATGATTTAATTGCATCAAACGTAGGGACTGAACATTGACGTCAGATGTTGCGAATTGACGTCACGTACTGCAGGGTTAGCTTGAATTCGCGATTCTACAGGGAAATATCCTGCGAAATCTCACACATTGTTACGAAAAATGGCTATTACGTCAAAATATTCATTCGTGAAACCTCAAATGCTATAAAAATTGCATCATTGAAACACCGAATTACCCCGGCTTTGCCGCGCTGTTCCCGCCTTCGCCTTTTCATTCCATGCCCGACAATGCAGGCTCAGTAATCCAGCACAGTCGAGCATCAGGCAGAAAACATGGCAGAAGACAGCGAAGCCGAGAAGACAGAACCCGCGTCAGAGAGGCGCCTCCAGCAGGCGCGTGAAGAAGGCGATGTTCCCCGCTCGCGGGAAGTGGCGACGTTTACCGTGCTGATGGCCGCGGGCGCCGGCCTGTACATCTTTGGTGCAACGATGGCGCGCCAGCTGTCGGCCACGCTCGCTTCCGGCCTGAGGCTGACGCGCGAGCAGGTATTCGACATGGATGTGCTGGGCACGCGCATCCTGGCCGACGTGGTGCAGGTACTGATCACGTTCCTGCCCCTGGGCCTGGCCGTGATGCTGGTGGCGATCGCTTCGCCGGTGCTGGTGGGCGGCTGGCTGTTTACCGCCAAGGGCTTCATGCCGAAGTTCGGCAAGCTGAACCCCATCAACGGCATCACCAACATGGTGTCGAAGAACGCGCTGGTGGAACTGGTCAAGGCCATCATCAAGACCATCATCGTCGGCGCCGTCGCCTACATGGTCGTGATGCGCTACAAGGATGCCATCTTCGGCCTCGTGTCCGAGCCGGCCCATGAAGGCTACCAGCACATGCTGGACATGCTGGCGATGAGCTTCCTGATCCTGGTCGGCGCGCTGGGCTTCATCGCTCTCATCGATGCGCCGTACCAGATGTGGCACTACGCGAACAAGATGAAGATGACGCGGCAGGAAATGATCCAGGAATCGAAGGAATCGGACGGCAACCCGCAGATCAAGGGCAAGATCCGCCAGATGCAGCGCGAGATGGCGCGTCGCCGGATGATGCAGGACGTGCCGACCGCCGACGTGGTCGTCACCAACCCGACCCACTACGCGGTGGCGCTGAAGTATGCGGACGGCTCGAAGGGCGCGCCGAAGGTGGTTGCAAAGGGCACCGATGCGGTGGCCGCGAAGATCCGCGAGCTGGCCAAGGAGCACCGGGTGGCGATCCTGGAAGCGCCGGCGCTGGCCCGCGCACTGCACAAGCACAGCGATATCGGCGACGAGATCCCACAGCGGCTGTATGCGGCCGTGGCCGAAGTGCTGGCTTACGTATACCAGCTGCGCGCCTACCGGCCGGGCGGGCGCTATCCGGATCGTCCAACCAAACTCGACGTGCCGGCGGACATGGATCCGAATACCGCGCCACCGAAACCGTAACCGTCACACCGAAGGAAGAACACGATGCAAGCGCTCAAGATGGCCGGCTGGATGAACGGTATCACCGGCGGCAAGCCACAGACACTGGCCGCGCCGGTCCTGATCATCATGCTGCTGGCAATGATGATCCTGCCGCTGCCGGCATTCATCCTCGACCTGTTCTTCAGCTTTAATATCGCCATTTCCGTGATCGTGCTGCTGACCGCGCTGTATACCGTCAAGCCGCTCGATTTCATGGCGTTTCCGATCGTGCTGCTGCTGACCACGATGCTGCGGCTGGCGCTGAACGTGGCCTCGACCCGCATCGTGCTGACCGAAGGGCACACGGGGCCGGACGCGGCCGGCAAGGTGGTCGAGGCGTTCGGCCACTTCCTGATCGGCGGTAACTACACCGTCGGTATCGTGGTGTTCATCATCCTCACCATCATCAACTTCGTCGTAGTCACCAAGGGTGCTGGCCGTATCGCCGAGGTGGGCGCCCGTTTCGCGCTCGATGCGCTGCCCGGCAAGCAGATGGCGATCGACGCCGACCTGAACGCCGGCCTGATCGGCGAGGCCGAAGCGAAACAGCGCCGCAGCGAAGTGTCGATGGAAGCGGAATTCTATGGCGCGATGGACGGCGCCTCGAAGTACGTGCGGGGCGATGCGGTAGCCGGTATCCTGGTCACCGTCATCAACATCGTCGGCGGGCTGCTGGTCGGGCTGATCATGCACGACATGGCATTCGGCGATGCGGTGCGCACCTATACGCTGCTGGCCATCGGCGACGGCCTGGTGGCGCAGATCCCATCGCTGATCATCTCGCTGGCGGCCGGTGCCGTCGTGTCGCGCGTGGCGTCGGAAAAGGATATCGGCTCGCAGCTGGTCGGCCAGTTGTTCGCCAAGCCGCAGGTCATGTACATCACCGCCGCCATCATCGGCGGGCTGGGCCTGATTCCCGGCATGCCGAACCTGGTGTTCCTGCTGCTGGGCGGGGCGCTGGCCGGTGGCGGCTACCTGCTTGCCAAGCGGGAAAAGGAGGCGCCGGAAGGCGGTGCGGCGGCCGGCCCGGCTGGCGGCGGCGGTGCGGGTGCCGGTGCCGCTGCAGGCGGCGCGGCCGCGGGCGGGCAGGGCGGCGGCGCGGCCGGCGAGAACGAAGAGGCCACGTGGAGCGACGTGATGGCCGTCGATACCCTCGGCCTGGAAGTGGGCTACCGCCTGATTCCGCTGGTCGACAAGGCGCAGAGCGGCGAACTGCTCAAGCGCATCAAGGGCATCCGCAAGAAGTTCGCGCAGGAGGTCGGCTTCCTGGCGCCGCCGGTGCACATCCGCGACAACCTGGAGCTGAAGCCTTCCGCCTACCGCATCACGCTGAAGGGCGTGGAGGTGGGCACCGGCGAAGCGTTCAACGGCCAGTTCCTGGCGATCAACCCGGGCATGGCGAGCGGTACGCTGCCGGGCCTGGCCACGACCGACCCGGCGTTCGGCCTGCCCGCCGTATGGATCGATGCCAGCCTGCGCGACCAGGCGCAGGGCATGGGCTACACGGTGGTCGATGCCGGCACCGTCGTCGCCACGCACCTGAACCACCTGATCACGTCGCACGCCTCGGAACTGCTGGGCCGCAGCGAAGTGCAGGCGCTGCTCGACCACCTGGGCAAGGAAGCGCCGAAACTGACCGAGGACCTGGTGCCGAAGACGATCTCGCTGTCGTCCCTGCAGAAGGTGCTGCAGAACCTGCTGGCCGAAGGCGTGCACATTCGCGACATGCGCTCGATCATCGAAGCGCTGTCCGAACACACCGCGCACACGCAGGACCCGAACGAACTGACCGCGCTGGTGCGGATCGCGCTGGGCCGGGCGATCGTCCAGCAACTGTTCCCGGGGAATGGCGAACTCTCGGTGATGACGCTCGACAACCGCCTGGAACGCCTGCTGATGCAGGCGCTGGCCCAGGGCGGCGCCGACGGTGCCGGCATCGAGCCTGGCCTGGCCGACACGATCGCCCAGCAGGCCGCGCAGGCCGCCGCGCAGCAGGAAGCGCTGGGCGTCAACGCCGTGCTGCTGGTGCCCGGCCCGTTGCGGCCACTGCTGTCGCGCTTCCTGCGGCGCGCGCTGCCGCACCTGAAGGTGCTGTCGCATGCCGAGATTCCGGAATCGAAGACGATCCGGGTGACGGCGCTGGTCGGCAACACCTGAGCTCGTGTCCACCATGGGGTCAGGCACGAAAGTGGACACGAACTCGTCAGTTAGATGGCCTGGTTCGTGTCGCTAAACCGGCAACACCTGAGCTCGCTCGGAGTCATCTGTATAGCGGTCGTCGAAATACCCCCCTTTTCCCCACCTGTTCCAATGATGCTTACTCCACGGCATCGTCAATAATTTCACCATCGAGAAAAACTCTGTGCATGGCGAACAGGAGCAGCAATGAACGTCAAGAAATTTACCGCGCCCACGTCGCGTGAGGCGCTGCGCAAGGTGCGCGAGGCCCTGGGGCCGGATGCGGTGATCCTGTCGAATCGCCCGATGGATGGCGTGGTCGAGATCCTGGCGCTGGCCAACGACGATGCCGCATCGCTGGCCAGCCCGGTCGACGATGCGCCACCGGGCGCGCCGCACCTGGACCTGGACGATGGCTACGCCGCCGCGCCGGCACCGGTCGCTGCACGGCAGCCGCAGATGGCCGCGCGCCCCGCCATGCAGGCGCCGTCGGCACCGATGCCGCGCGCGCCATTCGCGCCGTCGATGCCGCCTCAGTCGATGCATCCGATGCAGCCGCCGGCGCACCAGCCGATCCAGCAAGCGACGCACCAGCCCGTCCAGCAGGCGATGCACCAGCCGCGGCAGCAAGCGATGCCGCCGGCCGTGGACATGGCCAGCATCAGCGCGTTGCTGGCCGAGGCCGTCAACTCGGCCAAGGCCAATGCCGCCGCCGAGATGCACGGCATGATGACCGAGCTGCGCGCCATGCGCGGCATGATGGAAACCCAGCTGGCCGAACTGTCGTGGGGCAGCGCGCAGCAGCGCGAACCGCACAAGGCGGCCGTGCTGCGCGAACTGCTGGCCGCCGGCTTTTCAGCCACGCTGGCGCGCCGCCTGCTGGACAAGCTGCCGGCCGGCCGCGGCGCCGACGAAGCGCTGCGCTGGATCCGCACCGTGCTGGCACGGAACATCGGTGCGATGGCCAACGAAGATGCGCTGATCGAGCGCGGCGGCGTGTTCGCGCTGGTGGGGCCGACCGGTGTCGGTAAGACCACCAGCACGGCCAAGCTGGCGGCGCGTTGCGTGATGCGCCATGGCCCGGAAAAGCTGGCGCTGATCACCACCGATGCCTATCGTATCGGCGCACACGAACAGTTGCGTATCTACGGCAAGATCCTTGGCGTGATGGTACATTCCGTGAAGGATGAGGCCGACTTGCGCATCGCCCTGAAAGAGCTGCGCAACAAGCACACGGTGCTGATCGATACGGTCGGCGTCAGCCAGCGCGACCAGATGGTCACCGAGCAGGTGGCGATGCTGCAGGGCACCGATGTCGACGTCAAGCGGCTGCTGTGCCTGAACGCCACGTCCACCCAGGAAACGCTGACCGAAGTGGTGCGCGCCTACCAGGGCAGCGGCCTGGCCGGCAGCATCATCACCAAGCTGGACGAAGCGGCGTCGCTGGGCAATGTGCTCGACGTGGTGATTCGCCAGAAGCTGCAACTGTTCTATGTGTCGAATGGCCAGCGCGTGCCGGAAGACCTGCACCTGGCACAGCCGGCCGAGCTCGTGGAGCGGGCGTTCCGGCTGAAGAAGGACGGATCCGACCTTACCGATGGCGAGCTGCCGATGCTGATGGCGGCGGCCGGCAACGATGGACTGCGCGAGGTGCACCTTGGCTAACTTTAACTTTGACCAGGCGGAAGGACTGCGGCGCATGCTGGCAGGGCCGCCGCGGCCGCGCATCGTCACGTTCCTGTCGGCCACGCCGCAGGACGACAAGGGCGCCATGCTGGTCAACCTGGGCGCTTCGCTGGCGCGTGCCGGCAACGACGTGGTGCTGGTCGATGCCTGCGCCAGCGCGCATGGCGTGGCGTCGCGCCTCGGCGTCGACAACGGCGCCAGCCTGCTCAACGTGGCGCGCCAGGAATGCGCGCTGAACGAAGTCATCCATGAAGTGCCGCAGGGCTTCAACGTGGTGTCGATGACGCGCGGCGAACCGCGCAACGGCCCGCAGGAAGCGCGCCGGCTGGCCAAGGCGTTCGACGTGCTGGCCGCGCAGGCCGGCATCGTGCTCGTCGACGGCGAGTTCGATGGCGAAGCATTCCCGGTGCCGGTCATGGCCAGCTCTGAAATCGTGGTGCAGGTATCGAACAGCGCCACGTCGATCACGAATGCGTACATGATGATCAAGCGGCTCAACCACGAGCTGGGCCGGCGGCCGTTCGGCATCGTCGTCACTGGAGCGTCCGAGCGGGAGGCCAGGGTGGTTTACGATAATATGGCACAGGCGGCAAGCCGTTACCTGGCAGTGAATCTCGTCTCGATGGGTTCGGTGCCGGCCGATGAATACCTGCACCGTGCGGCGCGTCTGGGTCGCGCCGTGGTCGACGCATTCCCGCTGGCCGGTGCTTCGGTAGCGTTTCGTCAACTGGCGGGGCGGTTCGCGCTGGCCGCGCCGTCGCCATCGTCAGCGCCGTCGCTATCGTCGATTTCTTCGATCTCGTCGATGTCGTCGCATCATGCAGGGGACGGCCACTACATGCAGCACTGAACAAGAATAGAGATTTATGTACACGGTCAAAGGGAAGGTGAACAAGGATTCGCTGCTGACGGAGCACATGCCCCTCGTAAAGCGCCTTGCTCACCACATGAAGGCAAAATTGCCGCCCAGCGTGGAAGTGGATGACCTGGTACAGGCGGGCATGATCGGCCTGCTGGACGCGATCAACCGCTACGAGGAAACGCATGGCGCCCAGTTCGAAACCTATGCGGTGATGCGCATCCGCGGCGCCATGCTCGACGAACTGCGCAGCAGCGACTGGATGCCCCGCACCTTGCGGCAGGACATGCGCAAGATCGAAAACGCCATGTCGGTGCTGCAGCAGCAGCTGGGCCGCCCGCCCTCCGAATCCGAAGTCGCCAAGTCGCTCAAGCTGTCGCTCGAGGCCTACCAGGACATGCTGGGCGAAGGCGGCGGCCACCAGCTGGTGTACTACGAGGACTTCAAGAACGAAGACGGCAGCGACAGCTTCCTCGACCGCTACGCGCAGGACGACGAGGCCGATCCGCTGCGCTCGCTGATGGACACCGGTTTCCGCCAGGCCGTGATCGATGCGATCGACGCATTGCCGCCGCGCGAGAAGTTGCTGATGGGCCTGTACTACGAAGAAGAATTGAACCTGAAGGAAATCGGCGCCGTGATGGGCGTCTCCGAATCACGCGTGTCGCAGTTGCATACCCAGGCGGTATCCCGGCTGCGCGCCACGTTGCGGGAGCAGGCATGGACTGGTCCAGCGTAGCGGGGTTGTTGCTGGCGCTGGCCGGCCTGATCGTGGGCATGGCACTGGAAGGCGGCGACCCGTCGTCGCTGGTGCAGCCGGCCGCATTCGCGATCGTGGTGGTCGGTACTTTCGGCGCCGTGCTGCTGCAGACCCGGCCGGCCACGCTGCGGCGCGGCATCCTGATGCTGCAGTGGGTGTTCCGGCCGCCGACGGATAACCGTATCCTGCTGGCGCGCGACATCCAGGCGTGGAACCAGACCGTGCGCCGCGAAGGCCCGCTGGCGCTGGAGCGCCACATGAACAGCGCGCGCAACGTGTTCCTGGCCAAGGGCCTGCGCATGGTGATCGACGGCATCCAGCCCGACAAGCTGCGCCAGCTGCTCGATACCGAGATCACCGCATTCGAAACGGCCGAGCGGCAGGCCGTGCGCATCTGGGAATCGGCGGCCGGCTATGCGCCCACGATCGGCATCCTGGGCGCCGTGCTGGGCCTGATCCACGTGATGGAAAACCTCACCGATCCGTCCCGGCTGGGGCCCGGCATCGCGGTGGCGTTCGTGTCCACGATCTATGGTGTGGGACTGGCGAACCTGTTCTTCTACCCGATCGCGAACAAGCTGAAGAACATCGTCATCGCCCAGGTGCACCAGCAGGAAATCGCCGCCGCCGTCTTCCACGACATCGCCAGCGGCGACTTCTCGCGCATCATGGACGAGCGCATCTCCACGCTGATGCACGATTACTGAGACGACGATGAGCTTCCAGTACCGCCGCGCGCGCCGCCCGTTCGACGAAGAACCGGAAAACCATGAACGGTGGCTGATCTCGTACTCCGATTTCATCACGCTGCTGTTCGCATTCTTCGTCGTGATGTATGCGATCTCGTCGGTCAACATCGGCAAGTACCGGATTTTTTCCGATGCGCTGGGCGATGCGCTGGGCGGCCAGGGTGCCAACGTCAAGCCCAATACCGAAGTGCTGAACCAGCCGATCCCGAATCCGAACCTGAAGAAGCGGCAGGAAATGATGCGCCAGGAGCGCGCTTCGCTGACCAAGCTGGCGCAGGACCTGCAATCGACGATGGCGCCGCTGGTCAAGGAGGGCAAGGTGCGGGTCACGCAGAACAGCCGCGGCGTATCGGTGGAAATCAATGCCAGCGTGCTGTTCGACCCGGCCGACGTGAACCTCACGAGCGAGTCGCGCGAAGCACTGACCGCCGTGGCCGCGCTGCTGGTCAACGACCGGCACGCGATCCAGGTCGAAGGCCACACCGACGACCAGCCGGTGCGCAACATCTATGCGTCGAACTGGGAACTGTCGTCGATGCGTGCCGCCACCGTGGTGCGGCTGTTCATCGAATCGGGCGTCGCCCCGGAACGGCTGACGGCCGTCGGCCACGCATCGAACCACCCGGTCGCCCCCAACGCCGACCCGGTCGGCCGCGCCCGCAACCGGCGCGTGGCGGTAACGATCCTGTCGTCGGTGCCGGATCCGGAGACCGAGATCCCCACCGATCCCGCCGCGCAGCAGGCACCAGCCCCGCAATAAAAAAAACCGGTGACAGACACCGGTTTTTTTGAAACATTTCCCAGAAAACAGGGTCCGCCGGCCGCCGTAACGCCCCATTTTTCAGGCAATGTTTCCCAGAAAATGGGGACGTACCCCATTTTTCAGGCAACAAAATGGCTCAGCCGGCGAGGAAGCCGCGCGAGGTGGTGGTGGTGGCGGTCAGCCCGGTCGGGCCGTAAACGTTGCCGCCCGGGCTGGGCGGGCGCAGGGCTTGCAGGGCGCCCTGGGTGTGCGACAGCTGCTTGTTGATCAGCATGCCGTTCAGGCGGTTCAGTTCCTTGGCTTCGCGGGTATGCGCCAGCACGTCGTTCCACAGCGTCTTGTCGTCCGGCGAGCCGTGGGTGCAGAGCCACATTTCCATGCCGGCCTCGCGTGCCTCGAAGCCGGCCTCGGCCAGCGCGGCGTGGCGTGCGGCGGCCAGTGCGCCCATGCGGCCCAGCACTTCGGACTTGCGGGGCGTCAGCGCGGACAGCCTGTCGATGTCGGCGGCCACCAGCGATTGCTGCTCGTCCCGGAGGAGGGCGAGCAGTTCGATGATCAGGTGCTGCTCTTCGCGCAGCATCGATATGGGAGCGCCGTCATGCATGGGTGACCTCAAAAGGCTTTAGCGTTGGCGGGAATGCAGCAGGTCCTTGACCGTGTCCAGCAGCCCGTCCGCCACTTTTTCAGAATTGACCTGGAACTGGCCATCGGCGATGGCCAGCTTGATACGCTCCACCTTCTTCGTGTCGAACACGGCGCTGTTGCTGTTGGTGGCCATGGCCTGGCCCTGGGCCGACAGCTTGACGCTTTCCGAATTCGTTTGCGTGGAAGTGGTGGCCGCCGTTTTCTCGGCGTTGCGAGCATTGCTCGTCGCCGACGTCGACGTCGCCGGCAAGCCCGCGTTTTTTACTGAATCGTTGATTTTCACAGCATCATCCCTCGTCTGGCCGGAGCTCCTGCTCCGCGATTTCACTCCATCTACGAGTTCTTAACGGCTGACGCACTGCAAACTTTAGCGGCATCCACCGAATATCTTTCAAAACGCCACCTCGACCTGGCCACCCGCGCGGGCGATGCCGCTGACGCTGCGGCCACCCTGCGTGCGCACCTGCACCACCTGGCCGTCGGCGGCATTGGCGATCGCCTTGCCCTCGGCCGTGATGCGGAATCCGCTGCCCGCCGTGACCAGTTTCACCATCTGCCCATTCAGTACCACCGGCTGGCTGCGCAGCGTGTCGAGGCGCAGCGGCGTGCCTGCCGAAATGGAAACATTGGTGCTGCGGCCCACGACTTGCGCCTTGTCGGTCGCGATGCTGGCCGGCAGCGTGGTCAGGTCGCCCTGCATCGTCACCAACTGCGTGTCGAGGATGGGCTGGCCCTGCGACAGCGGCGTGGCCGCGGCAATATAGTTGCCCAGCACCGACACATTCGCCTGAATATACACCGTCCACTGGGATGGGGCCGCACAGCGCACGCCCACCGTCGTCTTGCCCCATGCTTTACCGCCGGGCATCAGGAACGCTTCCGGGGCAGGGCAGTGGGCCAGGTTCATGCGCGAGTCGACGTTGCCGACCGTGACCGTCACCTTGCCCGGCAAGCCGGTGCTCTGCACCTGCAGGAAGCCGTCGACGGTGCGGCGCAGCGCGGCCGGGTCCATGCCGGCGGCGGCTTGCGCGGCGCCGGCCAGCAGGAGCAGTGAGGCAAAGGCAATGTTCAGCGGTTTCATGGGGCGTGTCCGGAGTGGAATGCCGCCATCTTACGCGCGCGGGCCGTGCCGAAAGCAGCGAACAGCGTGGCAAAGTCCGTGCTTCTCCCACGATCATTTGCCGTGGAGCATCCGTAAGATGGATCCTGTTACCGATGGAAGGCTGCCGTCATGCTGGGAAAACTCGACAATCACCTGCGCTTCAACGAACTGGCCCTGGGCCTGCGCTCGACGCGCCAGAGCGTGCTGGCATCGAACATCGCCAACGCCGATACGCCGAACTACAAGGCGCGCGACATCGACTTCACCAGCGCGCTGCAAACCGCGCTGAACAATACGGCGCAGACGGGCACGCTGAAGACCACGGCGCAGCGCCATTTCCCCACCCCGGCGCCGGACGGCAGCACGCTGGCCAACGGCACGCCGCTGCTGTACCGCGGCGTGGTACAGGGCGCCGTCGACGGCAATACGGTGGAGATGGACGTGGAACGCAACCAGTTCGCCGACAACGCGCTGCGCTATGAAGCGGGCGTTACCTTCATCAACAGCCAGATCAAGGGCCTGATGACGGCCATCCAGGGCCAGTAAGCCCCGGCTAACGAGGAGAAACGCCATGTCACTGTTCAGCATATTCAATGTTTCCGGTTCGGCCATGAGCGCGCAGTCGCAGCGCCTGAACGTGGTGGCCAGCAACCTGGCCAATGCCGACAGCGCCACCAGCGCCACCGGCGAAGCGTACCGGGCCAAGCAGGTCGTGTTCGAAGCCACTCCGTCGGCGAACAACGCCTCCACCGGCGTCAAGGTGCAGCAGGTGATCGAGGATCCATCGCCGATGAAGCAGGTGTACGACCCGAAAAGCCCGCTGGCCGACGAGAACGGCTATGTGACGATGCCGAACGTGAACGTCGTCGATGAAATGGTCAACATGCTGTCGGCCTCGCGCTCGTACCAGAACAATGTCGAAACGATGAATGCGGCGAAAAGCATGCTGCTGAAAACCCTGACCATCGGTCAATAACAGGAATAACCACCATGGCAGTCATTACCACTCCCAGCGCCGCCTCCAATACCGTGTCGCAGTCGCTGATGGACTCGATGAACACCAAGTCCAGCAGCGGCAACGCGATCTCGGCCGAGCAGGACAAGTTCATGACGCTGCTGATCACGCAGCTGAAGAACCAGGATCCGCTCAACCCGCTGGACAACGCCCAGGTCACCAGCCAGCTGGCCCAGCTGAACACAGTCACCGGCATCAACAAGCTGAACGACACGCTGGAGACCCTGAAGACCGACCTGGCCTCCTCGCAGTCGGCGCAGGCGGTGAACATGATCAACCACGGCGTGCTTGCGCCGGGCAAGGCGATGCAGGTCACCGAGGGCAAGGGCATCTTCGGCATCGAACTGGGCTCCTATGCGGACAACGTGCAGCTCGACATCAAGAACAGCAGCGGCAAGGTGGTGCATTCGATGACGCTGACCAATGTCGATGCCGGCGTGCTCCCGCTGGCGTGGGACGGCAAGCTGGAAGACGGTACCACCGCCGCGAACGGCACCTACACGCTGGCGCTGACCGCGACCGCCGGCGGCGAGGCGCTGACCGATGCGCAGGCGCTGGCGTTCGGCACCGTGGCCAGCGTGTCGACCGGCCCCGCGGGCGCGAAGCTCAATGTTCCCGGACTTGGTCAGCTGACCATGGACGACATCAAACAAGTCTTGTAATACCCATCTATACCAGCAGGGGAAATCCATGTTCCAGCAAGGTCTCAGCGGCCTGAACGCCGCCTCCACGCAGCTCGACGTCATCGGCAACAACGTCGCCAACGCCAGCACGGTCGGCTTCAAGAGTACCGAAGCCCAGTTCGCGGACATCTACGCGAATTCGCTGAACGGCATCAGCGGCCGCAATCCCGGCATCGGCGTGACCGTGGCCCGCCTTGCCCAGCAATTTTCGCAAGGTAATATCGAGACCACCAATAACCCGCTGGACATTTCGATCAACGGCGCCGGCTTCTTCCGCACCGTGCAGGACGGCGCGATCCAGTACACCCGCAACGGCCAGTTCCTGCTCGATAACACGGGCACCATCGTCAACGCGCAAGGTGCCGCGCTGACCGGCTACCTGGCCACCGTGGATGGCCAGATCCTGCAAGGCGCGCCGGTGCCGCTGCAGATCGACGCGGCCGACCTGGCCCCGGTGCAGACCACGCGGGCGAACTTCCAGATCAACCTGTCGTCCAATTCCGCCACGCCGACCGTGCAGCCGTTCGATGCCGGCGATCCGCGCACCTACAACAAGCAGACCGTGATCCCGATCTACGATTCGCTGGGCAACGAGCACACGATGGGCCTGTACTACGTGCGCACCGGCGGCAGCACCTGGGACGCGTACGTGGCGAACGACGGCGTGCAGGTCAACTCGCAGGCCGTGATGCGCGACGTGGTCGCCAGCGAGCCCGTGGTCGCCGCCCGTGCCGGCTACGCGACGGCTGTCTCCAGTGGCGATGCCGCGGCGATCGCCACTGCGCGCCAGGCGTATGCCACGGCGGTCGGCACCGCCGTCACGACGGTCGCCACGGCGGAAGGCGCATCGGCTGCCGCGCTGGCCCAGATCGCCGCGCTGTACGATCCGACCACCAGCGTGGGCAACGTGGCCAGCAACACGCCGGACATGATCGACGCCGCGTTCGCCCGGGCTGTCAACGTGCCGGCCGAAAAGGCGGGCACGCTGATCTTCACGAAGAACGGCCTGATCGACTCGGCCGCCATGCAGGCCGCCGGCTTCACGCTGCCGCTGAACGTGAACCTGCCGGTGTTCCCCGACAATGGCGCCATCCTGGATATCCCGATCGAACTCACGTTCGACGGCAGCACGCAATACGGCACCGCGACCAGCGAAAAGAATTCCACGCAGGACGGCTACTCGTCCGGCAGCCTGCAGCGCTTCGCCGCCGACGAAAACGGCATCATCATGGGCCAGTACAGCAACGGCAAGTCGCGCGCGCTGGGCCAGGTCGTGCTGGCCGACTTCGCCAGCGTGGACAACCTGACGCCGCTGGGCAACAACGCCTGGGCGGAGAGCGGCGCCTCCGGCGTGCCGCAGATCGGCACGCCCAACACGGGTGGCATGGGGCAGCTGCGCGCTTCGTCGGTGGAATCGTCGAACGTGGACCTGACCGAGCAGCTGGTGGACATGATTACCGCCCAGCGCGTCTACCAGGCCAATGCGCAGACGATCAAGACCGAGGATTCGGTCCTGCAGACACTGATCAACCTGCGCTGATAAAAAATAGGGACGGACCCTGTTTTTAGGGAAATTTCCTGAAAAACAGGGTCCGTCCCCAATTTTTGCAGTTCAAGCACGAGGAGCAACCATGGACCGCCTGATCTACACGGCGATGACCGGCGCCAGGCACATCCTGGACCAGCAGGCCACCACGTCGAACAACCTGGCCAATGCCACCACGGTGGGCTTTCGCGCTCAGCTCGATGCGTTCCGCGCCGTGCCCGTGGTGTCCGAAGGCATGCCGACGCGGACCTTCGTGGTCGACAACACGGTCGGCTCGGATTTCCGCGCAGGGCCGATGGAAACCACCGGCCGGCCGATGGACGTGGCGATCCGCGGCGAAGGCTGGTTCGCCGTGCAGTCGGCGGACGGCTCCGAAGCCTATACGCGCAACGGCAGCTTCAAGGTCAGCGAGAACGGGCTGCTGCAAACGTCCGGCGGCCTGACCCTGCAGGGCGAGGGCGGGCCGATCGCGGTGCCTCCCAATACCAATATCTCGATTTCCGCCGACGGTACCGTCAGCGGCATCGATGCCAGCCAGGTACAGGCCGGGCCCACCAACATCATCGGCCGGCTGAAACTGGTCAACCCCGACGTGGCCGGCCTGGTGCGCGGCGACGACGGCCTGTTCCGCCAGCAGTCCGGCGAGCCGGCCGCCGCCGACCCGGCGGTGCGCGTGGCGGACGGGTGCCTGGAGCTCAGCAACGTCAATCCGGTCGATGCGATGGTCAACATGATCACGCTGGCCAGGTCGTTCGAGACGCAAATGAGCCTCCTGAAGAACGCCGAGAATAACGCCGCGAAAGCCGCCCAGATCCTTGCTTTGAACTGATCCCCGCCGTCGCATAATGCTTTCGTGGATGAAAGCCCCGCGGGGCAGGGAGAAAGCAGATGATACGTTCGCTCTGGATTGCCAAGACCGGCATGGAAGCGCAACAGACGCAGATGGATACGGTGGCGAACAACCTCGCCAACGTCAGCACCAACGGTTTCAAGAAATCGCGCGCGGTCTTTGAAGACCTGCTGTACCAGAACGTGCGCCAGCCGGGCGCCAGTTCGTCGCAGCAGACCCAGTTGCCTTCCGGCCTGCAGCAGGGTACCGGTGTGCGCCCCGTGGCGATCGAACGCATTCACACGCAGGGCAATCCCCAGGCCACCGGCAACGACAAGGACCTGATGATCAACGGCAACGGCTTCTTTACCGTGCTGCTGCCCGACGGTACCACCGGCTACACGCGCGACGGTTCCTTCCAGCGCGACAGCAATGGCCAGATGGTCACCTCCAGCGGCTACGCGCTGCAGCCGCCGATCACGATCCCGATCGATGCCGATGAAATCAACGTGGCCAAGGATGGCACCGTGACCGTGCAACTGCCCGGCCAGGCCGCCGCGCAGCAGATCGGCAACCTGCAGCTGGCATCGTTCATCAATCCCACCGGGCTGGAATCGATCGGCGAGAACCTGTACCTGGAAACCGGCGCGTCCGGCGCGGCGCAGGCCAACGCACCGGGTGCCAACGGCCTCGGGCAGATCCTGCAGGGGTATGTGGAAGTCTCGAACGTCAACGTGGTCGAGGAAATGGTCAACATGATCCAGACGCAGCGCGCGTACGAGATCAACAGCAAGGCCATCACCACCTCGGACCAGATGCTGCAGCGCTTGTCTCAGCTTTGATTATGCAGCTCTAACTTCCGATGCCGCTGCAAGGATCCGCCATGAAGTACTCCGCTTTCACCATTGTCGCCGCCGCCGCCCTGCTGGCCGGCTGCGCCAGCGAACCGCCATCGATCGTGGCCGGTCCCACCTCCGCGCGGCCGATCCCGCCGATGCCGGTCAACCTTCCGGCCAACGGCGCGATCTACCAGGCGCAGACCTTCCGGCCCGTGTTCGAGGACCGCCGTGGCCGCATGGTGGGCGACATCATCAACGTGCTCATCACCGAGCGCACCACCGCCAACAAGAACGGCGCCAGTTCGGCCACCCGCACGGGCGGCGTGGGCATCGGCATTCCGGGGCCGCTGCAAGGCCGGCTGGGCGCGCGCATTGCGACCGAAACGGACAACAATTACGCCGACACGGCTGCGCAAACGGCCAGCAATGCCTTTACCGGCACGCTGGGCGTCACGGTCGTCGAAGTGCTGCCGAACGGGAACCTGGTGGTGGCCGGCGAAAAGCAGATCGCGATGGACAAGGGTACCGAGTTCATCCGCATTTCCGGGACGGTCAACCCGGATACGATCGGCGCGGGGAACTCGGTGCCGTCGACGGCGATCGCCGATGCGCGCGTCGAGTACCGTACCAATACCCACCTGGACCGCGCCGAGCTGACGTCGATGGCGTCGCGTTTCTTCTTGAGCCTGCTGCCGTTCTGACATGAAAAAATTCCTTACTGCCTTCGCCGTTGGCCTGGCCCTGCTGGCGCCGGCTGTCCAGGCCGAGCGCCTGAAAGACCTCGCCAGCGTTGCCGGCGTGCGGGAAAACCAGCTGATGGGCTATGGCCTCGTGGTCGGCCTGGACGGCAGCGGCGACCAGACCACCCAGACCCCGTTCACGGTCCAGAGCGTAGCATCGATGCTGCAGCAGCTGGGCGTGACGCTGCCGTCGGGTTCGCAGCTGCAACTGCGCAACGTGGCGGCCGTGATGGTGACGACGTCGCTGCCGGCGTTCGCACAGCCGGGCCAGCAGCTCGACGTGACGGTGTCGTCGCTGGGCAACGCGCGCAGCCTGCGCGGCGGCACTTTGCTGATGACGCCGCTGAAAGGCGCCGACGGCAACGTGTACGGCATGGCGCAGGGCAATCTCGTGGTCGGCGGCGTCGGCGCGCAAGCGCCGGGTGGCGGTGCCGCCACCGTCGTCAACCACCTGTCGGTGGGGCGCATCAGCAACGGCGCCACCGTCGAGCGCGCGGTGCCGACGGCGCTGGGCGAGGGCGGCCAGATCCGCCTGGAACTGAAGAATGCCGATTTCGCCACCACCAGCCGCGTGGTCACCGCCATCAACAACCGCTTCGGCGCCGGCGTGGCCTACGCGCTCGATGGCCGGGTGATCCGCGTGACGTCGCCGGCCGCCTCCGACCAGCGCGTGGCCTTCATCGGCCAGCTGGAAGAGCTGGACGTGCAGCCGGCCGCGCTGGCGGCCAAGGTGATCATGAATGCGCGCACCGGCTCGGTGGTGATGAACCAGTCCGTCACGCTGCAGGCGTGTGCCGTTTCGCACGGCAACCTGCAGGTGTCGGTCTCGCCCGACACGCAGGTCAGCCAGCCGGGGCCGCTGTCCGGCGGCCAGACCGCCGTCACGCAGCCGGGCGCCGTCGACATCCAGCAGGCGCCGGGCAAGGTGCTGCAACTGCAGGCCGGCGCCCAGCTGGCCGACGTGGTCAAGGCCCTCAACGCCATCGGCGCGTCGCCGCAGGACCTGCTGGCGATCCTGCAGGCGATGAAGGCTTCCGGGGCGCTGCGCGCCGAACTCGAGATTATTTGACCGGGGAACGCCATGATCCGCCAGACCAGCACACCGACCGACCTTTCCGCCAATCTTGCGCTCGACTCCAAGGGCCTGGCGGAATTGCGCCAGGGCGCCAAGGCGGGCTCGCCCGAGGCGCTGAAGGGCGCGGCCACGCAATTCGAAGCCATGTTCGTCAACATGATGTTGAAGAGCATGCGCGAGGCCACGCCGCAGGAAGGGCTGCTGGACAATTCGCAGACGAAGATGTTCACCACGATGCTGGACCAGCAGACCAGCCAGAACATCGCGAAAAAGGGTGTCGGGCTGGCGGACGTGCTGGTGCGGCAACTGTCGAAGACGGCCGGCCTGAGCGGCCAGGATGCCGCGGCAGGGGCGGAAACCGGCCTGCCGGAAGGCGGCTTCACGAAGTCGATGCTGGATGCGGCAAGGCTGCAGCGCTCGATCGATGCGGCCGGCGGCAACGCGGCCCTGGGGACCAGGGCGGTGGGAACGGCGGCCAGCGAAGTGGCACCGAGCACCTCGCGCCATGCGCACGTGCGCGCGTTCGCCGACAAGCTGGCCAGCCACGCCGAGGAAGCCAGCCGCGCCACCGGCATCCCGGCCAAGTTCATGCTGGGCCAGGCCGCGCTGGAGAGCGGCTGGGGGCGGCGCGAGATCAAGGGGAGCAACGGCGCCAGCAGCCACAACCTCTTCGGCATCAAGGCCGGCAGCGACTGGAAGGGCAAGACAGTCGACGTGGCCACCACCGAGTACGTCAACGGCCGGGCGCAGCGCAAGATTGAGCGGTTCCGCGCCTACGACAGCTACGCCGACAGCTTCAAGGATTATGCCAAGCTCATCACGGACAACCCGCGCTACGAGAAAGTGCTGGCCAGCGCCGGCGATGCCGCCGCGTTTGCGCGCAACCTGCAAAAGGCCGGCTACGCGACCGATCCGAACTATGCGGCGAAGCTGGCGGCCGTCATCAACAAGACGCTCGTGTAGCGGGTGACAAACCACCCGTCGTGCACGTTAGCTTTGCGGCAACTCAAGTTCCGCTGCGTATTGCCGTAAACTAGCCACATCAGGAAAGAGCGTAAGCATGAGCAATCTACTCAGCATCGGCAGGACCGGCCTGCTGGCGGCGCAAACCGGCATCGCCACCACCGGTCACAACATCACGAACTCGAGCGTGCCTGGCTACACGCGCCAGGGCGTGGTGCAGTCGACGCTGCCACCGCTCGGCCAGGGCGTGGGTTACGTGGGTACCGGCACGCAAGTGGCGCAGATCAAGCGTTACTACGACGATTTCCTGAACAAGCAGGTGATGAACGCGCAGTCGACCCAGGGTTCGGTCGATGCCTACCTGAGCCAGATGAGCCAGATCGACAACATGCTGAGCGACGCCACCATCGGGCTGTCGCCGGCGCTGCAGGATTTCTTCCGCGGCGTGCAGACGGCCAACTCGACGCCGTCGCTGCAATCGTCGCGCACGTCGATGCTGTCGGGCGCCGAAACGCTGGCGGCGCGCTTCCAAGAAGTGTCCGGCCGGCTGCAGGAGTTGCAGGATGGCGTGAACACGAACATCACGAACACGGTCAACGGCATCAATTCGTATGCGACCCAGATCGCCAACCTGAACAACCAGATCTCCGCGCTGACCACCGATCCGCTGAACCCGCCGAACGACCTGCTCGACCAGCGCGACCGGCTTGTGCGCGAGCTGAACCAGCAGGTGAAGATCACCGTGCTGCCGTCGGACAACAACATGCTGAACATCACGTTCGGCTCCGGCCAGCCGCTGGTGGTGGGGACCAGCCACCTGGAGATGGCGGCCGTGCAGTCGCCGACCGATCCCGGCCGCCTGGTGGTGTCTTATCCCGCCACCGGCCGCAGCACGATCATTGCCGACGATACGTTCGCCGGCGGCGCGCTGGGCGGGCTGATGGACTTCCGCCGCGAATCGCTGGACCGCGTGCAGAACCAGATCGGCCAGGTGGCCGCCGGGCTGACGCAGGCGTTCAACGAGCAGCACCGCCTGGGGCAGGACCTGAACGGCGACCTGGGCGGCGATTTCTTCACGCCGCTGAAGGGCTATGTCGGCTACGATGCGCGCAACTCGCCGCTCAGCACGGCCGAGCTGGATGCGTCGATCACCGATGCCCGCGCGCTGACCGGGCTCGACTACGAGGTGAACTATGGCGGCGATCCGGCCTCCTACACGGTCACGCGCTCGGACGGTGCAGTGACGGCGATCGCCGACCCGTCCGTGCCGCAGGAGATCGATGGCGTCACGTACACATTTACCGGCGACCCGCAGGTGGGTGACCGGATCCAGGTGCGCCCCACGTACACAACGGCGGCCGATTTCGGCGTGGCGATCACCGATTACCGCAAGATCGCACTGGCGTCCCCGGTGGCGACGTCGGTGCCGACGACGAACGCCGGCAACGGCAAGATCAGCGCCGGCGTGGTCGACGAAGCCTACATCGGCAGCCCGCTGACGGAACCGGTGACGCTGACGTTCACGAACGGCGAAATCACCGGCTTCCCCGACGGCAGCACCGTGGCGTACGAAGAAGGCGCGCCGCTCAGTTTCGGCGGCATCAATTTCTCGATATCCGGCACGCCGGCCGAGGGCGACACCTTCATCGTCGGCCCGAACACGAGCGGTGTCGGCGATGGCCGCAACGGCGTGCTGCTGGCCAGCCTGCAAACGCAGAACATCCTGAACAACGGCACGTCCACATTCCAGGGCGGCTATGCGGCAACGGTGAACTTCGTCGGCAACAAGACGCGCGAGTTGCAGGTAGGCAGCGCCGCCAGCGATACCGCCGTCGACCAGGCCATTGCCGCGCAGCAGAGCGTATCCGGCGTCAACCTCGACGAGGAAGCCGCGAACCTGCTGCGCTACCAGCAGGCCTACCAGGCGGCCGGCAAGGTGATGCAGGTGGCAGGAACATTGTTCGACACGCTGCTGTCGATCGCACAGTAATTTTCGAGGTTGATCATGGCAATCCGTATCAGTACCCAGACGATGTACGACCGCAATGTCTCGCAGCTGGCGAACCTGCAGGGTAACATGCTGCGCACGCAGATGCAGCTGTCCACCGACCGCCGCGTGCTGACGCCGGCGGACGATCCGGTGGCATCGGCCCGCGCGCTGGAAGTGACGCAGTCGCAGCAGATGAACGAGCAATTCGAATTGAACCGCCAGAATGCGAATGCTTCGCTGAGCCAGGTCGATACGGTGATGCAGTCGGTGAGCGACATCATGGAAGCGGCACTGGCCGAGGTGGTACGGGCCGGCAACCCCGGCCAGGGCCAGTCGGACCGCGACGCGGTCGCTACCGCGCTGGAAGGGCAGCTGAACGATCTGCTGGGCCAGGCCAACTCGGCCGACGGTACCGGCGGCTACCTGTTCTCCGGGTTCAAGACCAACACCCAGCCGTTCGCGCTGACGAGCACCGGGGCCACCTATTTCGGCGACCAGGGCCAGCGCGAACTGCAGGTCGGTTCGGGGCGGCAGATGGCGATCAGCGCATCGGGCAGCCAGATCTTCGAGCAGAACCTGACCGGCAACGGCACGTTCCAGACCAAGGCCGATCCGGGCAACGCCGAGCGGGGCGGCACCGGCATCATCGCCCCTGGCAGCGTCATCGACGCGAGCGCGCTGACCGGCGATAACTACACGGTCAATTTCACGAAGGACGCCACCACCGGCCTGGTGCAATTTTCGGTCACGAACACCACCGACGGCACCGAGGCCGTGCCGCTCACCGACTTCAAGGCCGGCGAGCCGATCACCTTCGACGGACTCACGTTCGACATTGCCGGCGCACCGGCCGATGGCGACATCTTCACGATCGAGCCCAGCAAGAACCAGTCCGTCTTCGCGACGATCCGCGACGTGATCACGGCACTGCGCGAGGCCGGCACGGGCCCGACCGCGGGTGCGCAGCTGACGAACGCGCTGAACACGGCCAACCAGAACCTGCAGAACGCGCAGGACAACGTCCTGTCGGTCGTCGCCTCGGTCGGCGCGCGCCAGAATGAACTCGATTCGCTCGATTTGTCGGGCTCGGCGCTGGACATCGAATACGTGGACCAGATCACCAACCTGGTCGGCCTGACCACGCGCGGCCAGATTGCCGCGGTCTCCCTGTTCCAGCAGCAGACCACCAGCCTGACCGCCGCCCAGCAAACCTTCCGCGCCGCCACCCAGCTCTCGCTGTTCAACTACATCTGACGGCAAAACCGGTGACAGACACCAGGTTTTTTGGAATATTTCCTTGAAACCGGTGACAGACACCGGTTTTTTTGAAATATTTTCTGAATACCGGCGCTGTCGCTGTTATGTCAAAGTAGTCACGGTGATGGCTTGCCGGGACGGTCAGGTTGCTTGGCGATGCGGTCGTTCGGCAGCGACTCCTTGAATCCTTCCCGCAGCTGTGTCAGCTCGGTTTCTGTCAGTGCCTGTTTGAACAAGCTGCGATAGTTCTGTTGACGTTCCGCGTCATTGCAACCCAGCCCGTCATACAGCTCGTGCCGGCTTAGAAGGCGATCCTCGCCAAGCCCGGCATTACCGCGATAACTCGACCATCGATAACTCTCTTGATGAGCCACCATCCCGGCACGCACCGGATTGAGCTCGATATACTGTTGGCATATGAATAAGTACTGCTCTGTCGGCACAGGGCACGACCAGTAGCGGCCTTCCCAGGTGGAGCCGCTCCTGCCCAGGCGCCTGTTGAGGTAAGAACTGTACTGCTGACCCAGCAAACGGAACAACCGAGCCGGCGCGCTGATGTCATCGAACGACGTCAGGATGTGTACATGGTTGGTCATCATCACATAAGCATGGATTGCGCAGCCAGTAAGCGATGCGTGCTCGCTCAATTTTTCCAGGTACACCAGATGGTCGGACGGGGTATGGAAGCATGGTTGACGGTTGTGACCGCGTTGAACGATATGAAGCGGCATTCCAGGCAAAACAAGTCGGGCGCGACGTGACATGAGGGGCCTCCATTGGAAGACATCCTCAATGGTGATAGTGGCGCTTGGTCGTGCTGCTGCGCAATCTCAAGTGACTAGTATCGAGCGATGAAGCCTCCTTCGCAGTTTCCCAAGAATGTTGCAAAAAAACCGGTGTCTGTCACCGGTTTTGAGGTTGCGGCCGCGCCGGGAACTGGCCTTCGCCCTGCAGGGCGCGCGGGATCATCTGCGCTTTCTCGGCGCCCTGGCCCAGCAGGTTGACGAACGGGGTGGCAAGGTAGGGCAGGGCGATCATCACCACGATGAAACCGACGCCCAGCGTGATCGGGAAGCCGATGCCGAACAGGTTCAGCTGGGGCGCGGCGCGCGTCAGGATGCCGAGCGCGACGTTGGTGATCAGCAGCGCGGCGACGATCGGCAGCGAAAGCTGCACGCCGGCCGAGAAGATCTTCGCGCCCCACAGCGCCAGGTCCCAGAAGCCGCCGCCATGGAACATGCGGCCCGAGATCGGCAGCGTGAAGAAGCTTTCGGCCAGTGCTTCGAGCAGCCACAGGTGCACATTGGCGACCAACAGCATCAGCGTGGCGATCCACGTCAGGAACTGGGAGATGGCCGACGAGCGGCCCTGCGACATCGGGTCGAAGAAGCTGGCGAAGCCCAGGCCCATCGTCAGGCTGCTGATCTCGCCGGCCATTTCCACGGCGGCAAACACGAGACGCATGGCAAAGCCCATCATGACGCCGGTGATCAGTTCCTTCGCCAGGATCAGCAGGCCTTCCCACGACGCGGGATCGGCCGCCGGCACCGCCGGCACCACCGGCGCGATGGCCATCGCCACGACGACGCCGAAGCCGAGCCGGGCCGTGCGCGGCACGCGCGCGTTGCCGAACACGGGGGATGCGGCAATCAGCCCCAGCACCCGCGTCAGCGGCCAGATGAAGCCGGCGATATACGTGTTGATGTCGGCAAGCGTCAGGGCCAGCATGGCGATGAAGATGAGGGCGAAGATTAAGGTGAAGGTCGGGGAGCGTCAGCCGACCAGGCCGGGAATGCCGCCGAAGATCTCGCGCATGTAGTCGGTCATCACGCCGATCATCCACGGCCCGGCCACCACCAGCGCGACGAACACGCCGACGAGCTTGGGGATGAACGACAGCGTCGATTCGTTGATCTGCGTGGCGGCCTGGAAGATCGACACGACCAGGCCGATGCCGAGCGCGACGAGCAGCAGCGGCGCGGCCACCATCAGCGTCACTTCCATCGCGTGGCGGCCCATCGTCATCACGGTTTCCGGGGTCATGTTCCGTTATTCCTAATAAAAACTCTGCGACAGTGAGCCCAGCAGCAGTTGCCAGCCGTCGACCAGCACGAACAGCATCAGCTTGAACGGCAGCGCGATCACGGCCGGCGACATCATCATCATCCCCATCGCCATCAGCACGGAAGCCACCACCATGTCGATGATCAGGAAGGGGATGAAGATCGCGAAGCCGATCTGGAATGCCGTCTTCAGCTCGCTGGTAATGAAGGCGGGCACCAGGATCCGCATCGGCACGTCTTCCGGCCCTTGCAGCGCCGGGCTGCGCGAGATCTTCACGAACAGCGCCAGGTCGGCCTGCCGGGTTTGCTTGAGCATGAAGGTCTTCAGCGGTGCCGCGCCGCGCTCGATGGCCTGCTGCATCGTGATCTGGTTGGCCTGCAGCGGCTGGTAAGCCTCGGTGTAGATGCGGTCGAAGGTGGGGCCCATCACGAAGAACGTCAGGAACAGCGCCAGCCCGACCATCACCTGGTTCGGCGGCGCCGACTGCGTGCCCATCGCCTGCCGCAGCAGCGACAGCACGATCACGATCCGCGTAAAGCCCGTCATCATCAGCAGCACGGCGGGCAGGAACGTCAGCGCCGTCATCAGGATCAGCGTCTGCAGCGTCAGCCCATACTGGACGCCGCCGCCCGGCGCGGGCGTGCTCGTGAAGGCGGGAATCGTGGGTTCCGCAGCCGCCACCAGCGGCAGTGCCATGAGCATCAACGGCAGTGCTCGAACGAATTTACTTGCCATTGCGCTTTTCAATCGTTTGCTTGAACCATTCGGAGAAATTGGTCGCCGGCAGCGCGTGCTGCCGGGCCGGATCGGCCGAACCGGCCAGGTCGTCTTCCTGCCGCGGCAGCGTGGCCAGCGCGTTCATGCGGCCCGGCGAGGCGCCGACGACGATCCACTGGTCGCCGACCTCGACGACGAGAATGCGCTCGCGCGCGCCGACCGACAGCGCGCCGACCAGCTTCACGGTACTGCCGCCGGTGACATTGCGCGGGCCGAAGCGCTTCAGCGCCCACGCCAGGCCGACCAGGATGGCCAGCACGAAGGCCAGCGCGGCCACCGTCTGCAGCAGGCTGCCCGCCGCCGATGGGGCCGTGGGCATGGCCGGCGGCGTCGCAGTGCGGGCACCGGCCAGCACGGCCTGCTGTTCCGGCGTGGCGGCCGGTGGCGGCACCGGGCCCGGCGCCGGCGCCTGTTCGGGCGAAACGACGGTGGCCGGCTCGCCCGCCTTCACGGGCGCGACGGTGCGGTCGGCGGGATTGGTGATGACGGGCGCAGGGGCGGTGGAAGGCGCGGGCGCGGTGGCCTGCGGCTGCGCAAACGCAACGCTGCCGGCCAGGACGCCGCCTGCCAGCAGTGCGGAAACCAGGACACGCTTCATTTATTCAGTTTTCGGATGCGTTCGGAAGGCGTGATGATGTCGGTCAGGCGGATGCCGAACTTGTCGTTCACCACCACCACCTCGCCCTGGGCGATCAGGCAGCCGTTCACCAGCACGTCCATCGGTTCGCCGGCCAGGCCGTCGAGCTCGACCACCGAGCCCTGCGCCAGTTGCAGCAGGTTCTTGATGGCGATCTTCGTGCGGCCCAGTTCCACCGTCAGCTGGACCGGGATGTCGAGGATGAAGTCGATGTCGTTATGGGTTTCCGTACGCGTTGCCGCCTTCGAGAAATCCTTGAACACGGCAGCGGTGGCGGCCTCCTTCTGCAATGCCTCCGCTTCGGCCTTGGCCTGTTCGGCTATCGCCGCGCCCCAATCGTCGTCGAGGCTCTGGTCGTCCTGGTTATCCGCCATGATGTGCTCCTACTTGCTTAAGTTGTCGCTGTTGGCGAGCAGCCGCTCGACCTTCAGCGCGTATTGTCCGTTCAGCACGCCGTATGTGCAATCGAGCACCGGCACGCCATCCACCGTGGCCTCGATTGTTTCCGGTATATTCAGCGGAATCACGTCGCCCACGCGCATGTTCAGGATCTCGTCGAAGCTTACCTTGGCGGTGCCGAGCCGCGCCACCAGTTCCACTTCGGCGATCTGGATCTGCTGCGTCATCAGGCGGATCCAGCGCTTGTCCACTTCCAGCGCCTCGCCCTGCAGCGACGACGTCAGCGCGTCGCGGATCGGTTCGATCATCGAGTACGGCATGCAGAAGTGGATCTGGCCCGACACGGAGCCCAGTTCCACCGTGAACGTCGACGCCACCACCACTTCGTTCGGCGTGGCGATGTTGGCGAACTGCGTGTTCATCTCCGAGCGGATGTATTCGAACTCGACGGGAAACACCGGTTCCCACGATTTCGTGTAGGCCTCGAACACGATATCGAGGATGCGCAGGATGATGCGCTGTTCGGTCGCCGTGAAGTCGCGGCCTTCGACACGGGTATGGAAGCGGCCGTCGCCACCGAACAGGTTGTCGACCAGCAGGAACACGAGGCCCGGGTCGAATACCATCAGCGCCGTGCCGCGCAGCGGCTTCATGTGCACCAGGTTCAGGTTGGTCGGCACCACCAGGTTGCGGATGAATTCGCTGTACTTCGACACCCGCACCGAGCCCACCGACACTTCCGCGCTGCGGCGCAGGAAGTTGAACAGCCCCACGCGCAGCAGGCGGGCGAAGCGCTCGTTGATGATCTCGAGCGTCGGCATCCGGCCGCGCACGATGCGCTCCTGGGTAGCCAGGTTGTAGGTTCTGACTCCCGCGACTTCTTCCGGCGCCGCAACGTCGTCCTGGTCGCCGTTGACGCCTTTCAGCAGGGCATCGACTTCTTCCTGGGAGAGAAAATTATCCGCCATGGTTGCGCTGGATTCCGGGGTTTATTGGGGTGCTGGATGCTTACTGGATAATAAACGAGGTAAACAGGACTTCCGACACTTCCTGGTCGTAGTCGTGTTCCTGGAACGGCTGGTTCACCTGCTCCTGGATTTCCTTGGCCAGCTGGACCTTGCCCTCCGGCGTGTTGATCTCCGAAGCCTTCTTCGACGACAGCAGCAGCAGGATACGGCTGCGCACCTTCGGCATGTTGTTCTTGATGATGTCCGACTGCTCGGCATCCGGTACCTGCAGCGTGAACGCCAGTTGCAGGTACTGCTCGCCTTCTTCCGGGTTCAGGTTGACCGTGAACGGCTCGACCGTCACATACACGGGCGGACCCTCGTCGCCCTTTTTCTTTTTCTTCTTCGGCTTGGCGGTTTCCTCCGCGTGTTCGGACTCCGCAGCATCGCCGCCCTTCAGCAGGAAGAACGCGGCCGCGCCGCCGCCGGCCAGTACCAGGACCAGCACGGCAATGAGGATGATGACCAGTTTCTTGCTGCCGCCACCGGCAGGTGCCGCTTCAGCCTTTGGGTCAGCTTTCATGTTTGATTTTGCTTTCAACTTTACTTGTGCTGTCGCACGATCTTGCTAATGGATACGTATCGCCATTATGGCATTATCGGCAGAGGCGGCGCGTCGGGATACGCGAAACAGCGGGCCAAAGACCCGCCAGCTCTGCCGTATAAGGGTGCGTTGCCGGTTCAGGCGAAGGTGTCGACGGCGCCCAGCACCGTGCGGCGGATGACCGGCTGGCCATCTTCCGGGGCGGCGGCATCGCCGCCATCGCCGCCATTGCCGCCATTGCCGTAGCGGCCGCCGCCATTGCGGGCGGCCTGTTCGGCAAATGCCTGCTGCTGTTCCTGCGAGCCGGCCGATACCGACGCGTCGCCCAGCACGATGCCGGCCTCGCCCATCATTTCGCGCAGCTTGGGCAGCGCGTTCTCGATCGCCTGCCGGGTCTCCGGCTGGTGCGCCGTGAAGGTGGCGGTGGCGGAATCGTTCGATACGTTCAGCACGACCTGCAGCGGACCGAGATCGGGGGGATTCAGCGTCAGCGAGGCGCTCTGGTCGCCGCCGGCCACCATCCACACCACTTTCTGGCCCAGTTGCTGTTCCCAGACATTCGTGCCGACCCGGGCCTGCAGCTGGCTGGCGGCCACCGCATTGGCGGCCTGCATGGTCGCGGCCAGCGCTTGCGCGGCTGGCGCCGCCACCGGCTGGGCCGCCGGCGCGGCGTCGGCCAGCGTCGCAGCCAGGGTCTCGGCCGCGCTCTCGGCCAGGCGCGCGGCAAACGCCTGGGCCTTCTGGTCGGCGCCCAGCGCCAGTCCGGTGCCCCCGTTCGGCATCCGCCCGGCACCGCCCTGTTCCGACAGCGCATCCTGCAGTGCGGACGTGGATGAGCCATCCGTGCCGCGCGCGCGGGCAGCCAGGTCGGCCAGCGTGGCTTTACCGGCCGCGTCCGCCTGGAGGGCGGCCAGCGCGGCGGCGTCCGTGGCCAGGTCCGCGGTCGCGCTCCCGCTGTCGGTGGCCAGCTCCGCCTTGGCCGTCAGCTGGCCGTAGGCGGCCAGCATCGCCAGCATGCCGGCGGCCGGATCGGCCACCGCGCTGTCGTCGGCTTCGTCGGCGCTGTCGTTTTCGCCGGAAGGCTGCGCCGCCGTCGCCGGCCTGGCGTCGGCCGCCTCGCTGGCGCTGGCGGCGGAATCGGCCTGGTCGGCGCGGCCGGCCTCCTGCGGCCGGTTTGCCTGCTGTGCGGGTTTTGCCGCTTGCGCATTCTTCACCGGCGCCTTGCTCTGCGATGCCGCCGGGGCCGGCTGTTCGGGCGCCGCGCACACGGGCATGCGTTCGATCTCGAGCGTCAGCGCGTTCTTGAAGTCGCTGCTGGGCAGCGGCGCGCTTTTCGGCGGCTGCAGCGGGTTCGTTGACTGGTTCTTGATGGACTGGGTCTGCATGAAGCGCCTTGGGAGATAAAGGATTAACGCCGGAAAAACGCCTGGCGCGACGCGTGCTCGTCCATTGCTTTCTGGTCGCGCTTGGCTTCCAGCTTCTGCTGCTTGGTCGCCTCGCGGTCGCGCAGCGTGCAATACGACACACGCTTGCGCTCGGCCGCCTGCCACGTGGCCTTTTCCAGTTCGCCGCGTTTCCGGGTGTGCCGCAGTACTTCTTCCTGGCCGTGGATGGCGCTGTCGAGCTTTTCCATGAAGGCCTGGAAGTTACGGTAAGCCATCGGCGTGATGCCGGCCTGCTGGTTCGCCAGGAACTTGCGGCTGTATTCGTCGCGATAACCGATCAGCATGTTCAGCTTGTCTTCGGCATCGCTGACGGCCTTCAGGGCCGCACCGAGGCGCTTGGCCGCATCGTCCGTTTCGGTGCGCGCCATGTCGATCAGTGTTTCAAGTTGGGATGTCGAGGCCATGATGGAAAATTATACGGAGCGCCGGATGCATCAATCAGTCGAACAGCGTGGCTAATTGCTCCAAGCTCTCCGTCATGTCGACCCGCTCGGTGATCTTTTGTTGCAGGAAATGCTCGATGCGGTCGTGCAGCTTGATGGCTTCATCGATCTTCGGGTCCGTGCCGGGGGTGTAAGCGCCCACTGCGATCAGGTCGCGGCTGCGCTCGTACACGGAAAACAGCTGCTTCAGGCGGCGCGCCTTGTTCTGGTGGTCGTGCGACGTGATCGAATGCATCGCCCGGCTGATCGATTGCTCGATGTCGATCGCCGGGTAGTGGCCTGCCTCGGCGAGGCGGCGGTTCAGCACGATGTGGCCGTCGAGGATCGCGCGCGCGGAGTCGGCGATCGGGTCCTGCTGGTCGTCGCCCTCGGTCAGCACGGTGTAGAAGGCGGTGATCGAGCCGCCGCCTACTTCGCCGTTGCCGGCCCGTTCCACCAGCACCGGCAGCTTGGCGAACACGGAAGGCGGATAGCCCTTGGTGGCCGGCGGTTCGCCGATGGCCAGGGCGATTTCGCGCTGGGCCATCGCGTAGCGCGTCAGCGAATCCATGATCAGCAGCACGTCCTGGCCCTTGTCGCGGAAGTGCTCGGCAATGGCCGTCGAGTAGGCGGCGCCCTGCATGCGCATCAGCGGCGGCGTATCGGCCGGCGCCGCCACCACGACCGAGCGCGCCAGGCCTTCCTCGCCCAGGATGTGCTCGATGAATTCCTTGACTTCGCGGCCCCGCTCGCCGATGAGCCCGACGACGATGACGTCCGCCTCGGTATAGCGCGCCATCATGCCGAGCAGCACCGACTTGCCGACGCCGGAGCCGGCGAACAGCCCCATCCGTTGACCACGGCCGACGGTCAGCATGCCGTTGATGCAGCGTACGCCCACGTTCAGCGTTTCCACGATCGGCGCGCGGCCCAGCGGGTTGGCGGGGCGCACATTGATCGGCGCCGAATCGCTGGTCTGGATCGGTCCCAGGCCGTCGAGCGGGCGGCCGGCCGCATCGACCACGCGGCCCAGCAGTTCCGGGCCCACCGGCAATTGCCGCGCGCGGTCGCTGGTGCGCCGGCGCGGGTGCGTGACGGAGCCCGGCTTGGGGATCGATGGTTCGATCGGGAACACGCGCGTGCCCGGCACGATGCCTTCCACGTCGCTTTGCGGCATCAGGAACAGCCGGTCGCCCTCGAAGCCGACCACCTCGGCTTCGACCTTGCCACCCGCCGGCAACGGCACCGTGCAGGCGGCACCGACGGCGAGGCGCAGGCCGACCGCCTCCATGACGAGACCGGCCACGCGCGTGACGCGGCCGGACACTTGCATCGGCTCGACAAAGTCAAGCAGGGTGCCGCAGTCGTTCAGGTAAGAGCGCCAGCGGTTGGCATGCTGTTCGGGGCCTTGTACTTGAGTATCCATATGTGCTTGTCCCGCCTACCTGAGTCCGACTGCTTCGAAGTCGAGCAGGGTGCCGCAGTCGTTCAGGTAAGAGCGCCAGCGGTTGGCGTGCTGTTCGGGGCCCTGGACGGAGGTGTCCATTTAATCGTGCTCCAGCCAGTCGAGGTTCTTGCCGACCGCGTGCGCCAGCCGCGCCCAGCGCGCCTGCACCTGGGCATCGATCTGGTTGCTTGGCGTATCGATGCGGCAGCCGCCCCGTTCGATGGTCGGGTCGTCGCTGACGATCCAGCCGCCCTTGTCCAGTTCTTCGCCCATGGCGCCTCGGATGATCGCCCCATCGTCGGGATGGAGGAACAGCACCGCCGGCTTCTGCATCGTCGGCAGGTAGGCGATCGCATCCTGGACGATCGGCACGATCAGTTCCGGCTTGGCCGGCAGCGCCTGCTTGAGCATATTGCGCGCCAGGTGCAGGGCGAGGTCCAGCACGTCATTGGCGATCAACTGGTCGGCGCCGCGCAGCGCCTCGGCGAAATTGTCGGCCAGGGTTGCCAGCGGGGCCAGCGCCGCCTTCAGCGCTTCTTCTCCCTCGCGGATCGCCTCGTCCTCGCCGGCGCGGTGTCCCTGTGCGTAGCCATCCTGGTAACCCTGCTGGCGCGCTTCCTCGCGGATCGCCGCCAGTTCTTCCTCGCTCGGCCCGATGACAGGGGGCGGAGCGTTCAGCTCGCGCTGGTACTCGGCCTGCCGCGCCGCCGCCTCGGCCGCCTGCTGCGCCGCCGCCTGCTCGGCACGGGCGCGCGCCTCGGCCTCCTCGCGTTCGCGCTGCGCGAGCGTGCTGGGCCGCAAGTCGCCGAACGATTTCAGTTCCCAGCGCTGGAACGCGGGTTGCGCATCTTTTGGAAAAGTCGCCAAGCCTTACCTCTTCTTCAAACAGCAACTACAGAGTCGGATCTGCCCCCAAAACCGGTGACAGACACCGGTTTTTTTGGAACATTCGTTGCAAGTAAACCGGTGTCTGTCACCGGTTGTCGGGAAACGTTAGATGAACGAATCCTCACCTTTGCCGCCGAGGACGATCTGCCCTTCGTCGGACAGGCGCCGCACGATCTGCAGGATGCCTTTCTGCTGCGTTTCCACTTCCGACAGCCGCACCGGGCCTTTCGATTCCAGGTCTTCGCGCATCATCTCGCTGGCGCGCGCCGACATGTTCTTGAAGATCTTCTCGCGCAGCTCCTGCGAAGCGCCCTTCAGCGCGATGATCAGCATTTCCGACTGCACCTCGCGCAGCAGCAGCTGGATGCCGCGGTCGTCGATGTCGATCAGGTTGTCGAACACGAACATCTCGTCCATGATCTTCTGCGCCATGTCGTTGTCGTAGTTCTTGATGTTCTCCATGACCGAGTTTTCCTGCTCGCCGCTCATGAAGTTCAGGATCTCGGCCGCGGTGCGCACGCCGCCGAGCGTGGACTTCTTGATGTTCTCGTTACCCGAGAGCAGCTTGGTCAGCACGTCGTTCAACTCGCGCAGGGCGGCCGGCTGCACGCCATCCAGCGTCGCGATCCGCAGCACCACGTCATTGCGCAGCCGGTCAGTAAAGTGTCCCAGAATTTCACAAGCCTGGTCGCGCTCCAGGTGGACCAGGATGGTGGCGATGATCTGCGGGTGTTCGTTACGGATCAGTTCGGCCACGGATTGCGAATCCATCCACTTCAGGCTTTCGATGCCGGACGCGTCCTTGCCGCCCAGGATGCGCGACAGCAGCACCGACGCCTTGTCGTCGCCCAGCGCCTTGGTCAGCACCTGGCGGATGTACTCGTCGGAATCGAGGCCGACGGTGGAGGCCGCGGCCACTTCGTCGCGGAAGCCGTCCAGCACGTCGACCACCTGCTCGTGCGGCACGTTCTTCATCGTCGCCATCGCCGCGCCCAGCTTGAGCACCTCGCGCGGGCCGAGGAATTTCATCACTTCCGCGGCCTCGGCCTCGCCCATGGCGAGCATCAGGATCGCTGCTTTTTGCAGTCCGGTATTTTCAGTCATTGTTGCCTATCCATGCCTTGATGACGTTGGCGACGATGCGCGGGTCCTCGGTGGCCAGTTTCTTCGCCAGCGCCAGGTTGTCGCGGTACGTGCGCGCCGTGCTTTCTTCCATTGCCGCCAGTTCCTGGGCGCGGATCTCTTCTTCCGTCGGCCCGGCGGGTTCCTCGACGATCTCTTCCTCGGGCTCGGGTTCGGGCGCGTTGATTTCGTCGATCTTCTTGAATACCGGCCGCATCATCGGACGCACCACGCGCAGCAGGATGTACAGCAGGATCAGGGCCACGATCGCGAACTTGGCGATCTCGGCCGCCAGCGGCAGGTTCGCCGGGTCGCGCCACCAGTCGAGCACGGGGTCGGCCGGCTTGTCGATGCCGTCGAACGGCACGTTGGCCACGCTGACGGAATCGCCGCGGTCCTGGTTGAAGCCCATCGCCTCGCGCACCAGGCTGTTGATCTTGGCCATCTCCTCGGCGCTGAGCGGGCGCACGGTCACCTTGCCGTCCGGGCCGACGATGCGGCGGTAGTTGACGACCACACCCACCGTCATCCGCTTCAGGCCGGCAATGGCCTTCTGCTCGTAGCGCACGGTCTTGTCGACTTCGTAGTTCGTGGTCGATTCCTTGTGGCCCGGCAGCGTGCCGGGCGCGCCGGCCCCGGCGGGAACGGTGCCCGGCGGCGCTGCCTCGTCGGGCGGCGTGGTGGTCAGCGGCGCGGTCGCGGTGCCGGGCGGCTGGTTCGACAGGGCGCCGGGTACGCCGTTGGGGTTGGCATTCTGGTTGCCCGTCGTTTCGCTGCTTTGCTGGCTGCGGATCGCCGACGGTGCCGGTGCCGAGTTCGGCTTGTACGATTCGGCGGCCTGCTCGACGGCGGAAAAGTCCACGTCGGCCACCGCTTCGGCGCGCACGTTCTGGTCGCCGACGATCGGTTTGACGATGTTCTCGACCTGCTTGATGATCTGGTTCTGCAGTTCCTGCACGTATTTCAGCTGCGTCGCATCGAGGCTCTTGATGGCCGTGTTGCTGTCCTTGTTCTGGTTCGACAGCAGGTTGCCCTGCTGGTCGACGACCGTCACGTTGGCCGGCGCCAAGTCCGGCACGCTGGAGGCGACCAGGTGCACGATGGCGCTGACCTGGCCGGGATCGATCGAACGGTTCGGGTGCAGCGTCAGCACCACCGAGGCGGTCGGATGCTGCTGTTCGCGCACGAACACGGAAGGCTTCGGCATCGCCAGGTGCACGCGCGCCGCCTGCACGCTGCCCAGCGATTCGACGGATTTGGCCAGCTCGCCTTCCAGCGCGCGCTGGTAATTGACCTGTTCGAGGAATTGGGAGATGCCCAGCTTCTGGTTTTCCATCAGCTCGAAGCCGACATTGCCGCCTTTCGGCAAGCCCTGGGAGGCCAGGCGCAGGCGCGTGGCGGCCACCTGTTCCTCGGGAATCAGGATCGCATTGCCGCCTTCGCTGAACTTGTAAGGCACCTGCATCTGGTCCAGCGCGGCCGTGATGGCGCCGCCGTCGCGGTCCGAGTAATTGGCGAACAGCACGCGGTATTCGGGCTGGGTCTGCCACATCCACACCATCGCGATCACCGCCAGCACCGCGGCCACGGCGGCGCCGCGGATGATGTTCTTGCCCAGTGGGGTCTTGTAGAACGGTGGACGCGCGTCGCCGGCGGCGTTGGCGTCGAGGTCGAGTTGTTCGGCAGCTGCGGCCATGGATGAATTCCGGGAACGTTGAGTTGGGCAGCCCGGACAGGGCGGGCGTGATGCGAATTATGGGTGCGCGCCCGGCCTTTCGATCCCCCGAACAGAAGCCGGTTTCCCGGCCTGCTTCGGCGCCGCCGCTGGTATGCCGGCTGATATTCTGCGAGGGTAGAAAAGGGACTGGCACGCTGCCGGTGCCCGAATGCATATTGTAGCGCGGCAATGTTTACTCTGCGTGGATTTGTTCCGCTACAGCAACAGCCCAAGTCATCAAGCGGAGTCCACCATGCGCACAGGCGGTATCGACAGCAGCCAGATCCAGTCCATGATCGCCCAGCTGAAGGCGGCCGCCACGCGTCCGCAAGCCGCACCGCCGGTCGTGCAGACCGAGCAGCCGGCCACCAAGGTCGATTTTTCCAACGCCTTGAAAGGCGCACTCGATTCCGTGGCGGAAAGCCAGAACAAGGCGCAGGACATGTCGAAGCGGTTCCAGCTCGGCGACGATTCGGTGAACCTGTCGGACGTGATGATCCAGATGCAGAAAGCCAGCATCAACTTCCAGGCCACCGTCCAGGTGCGCAACAAGCTGGTGCAGGCTTATACCGACATCATGAACATGCAGGTGTGAAATGTTTCCTGAAAAATGGGGACGGACCCCATTTTTCGAGCAATGTTTCCTGAAAAATGGGGTACGTCCCCATTTTTTAAGCAACTTTTGCGATCAGCCCAGTCCGGCGATGCGGGCGTTGCGCTCGCGTTCCAGCTTGGTGATGTAGCGCTGCACGGCGGCGGCGGCGCCGCGGCCCATGTCGGTGAACTGGCAGCCGAGGCGGCGGTTGGTGTTGTTGTTGAGCAGCGTCATGTCGAGCATGTTGCGGATCTGCAGGCCCGTGGTGACATTGCCCAGGTCCGGCAATTCGATGCGGCATTCCGCATAATCGCGGCCGATCGTGTCGCCCAGTACGAACTGGTTGTCGAGGATGGCGATGCCGCCCACGCTGATGTCGGCCAGCGGGAAGACGCCGACGCCGCCGCCCAGCTCGGGCGGCAACGGGATCGAGACGCGCACCGGGTTCGTCAGCGGTGTCGCCATCCGGTAGTACTCGCGCCGCTGCAGCCGGATCAGGCTGGCGGGAACGCCCATTTTCAGCGCCGGCTTGCCGTCGTGCAGCGATGCCTGCAAATGATCGGTGCCGAAGAAGATGCGGATCTTGTCGAGCGAGGTTTCAAACGAAACGTCGCCGCTGAGCAGGGCGCGCTCGTAATCGGGGTCGAGCGGGCGGTCGACCAGCACGGTGCCGGTATCGCCGTCGACATCGAGGATCGACGTGGTGTACACGGCACCGCCGTCGCGCGCGGCCACGCGCACTTCCTGTTTCTTGTCAGAGATTGCGCGTAGCAGCGCGATGATTTCACGGCGCGATCCTACCTCGAAATCGTGCCAGTTTTCGGTATCCGTGTCCGCAATGAAGGGTTGCATCAGGGTTCGCCAGAGGTAGATGTGGAAGGGGGGAGGACAGCTTCGGTATCGGGTGCGGGCGGTGGCGCCGTGCCGGATTTTTTTGCTGCTTCGATATGATAAAGCCAGGCCAATAGTTCCGCAATGACACGGTAGAGCGCGGGCGGAATCTGCCGGTCGAGATCGATGTCCATCAGCAGCGACACGAGTTCCTTCGACTCGTGCACGTAGACACCCGCTTCGGCCGCCACGGCGATGATCTGCTCCGCCACCAGCCCGCGTCCCTTGGCGACCACCTTCGGCGCCCCCGAGCCGTCGCGATAGGCGAGGGCGGCGGCACTGTTCAGCGGGCGCTTGGTGCCCTCGTCACGCCGCATCGGCATTTCCTTCCGGCGCCGCGACCGCCCCGGCCGCATTTCCCGCCACGCCTGCTTGCGTGCCCGTTTCCTTTTCCGCATCGGCACCGATCGACAGCGACGACAGCGGCGTTCCGGCCGCCTCCAGTGCCCGCTGCAGCATACCGGACCACGCGCGCAGGTCGTCCGCCGACTCCTCGGTACCGGATTGCAGGGTCACATGCACCTGGTCGCCGACCAGTGTGACACTGGCCGCCACATTGCCCAGCAGCGGCAGCGAGAAGCGCGCGCCGCTGCGCCACACCGGCTGCCCGTCGGCCTCGTCGCGGCCGCCGCGCGAACGGCCGTCGTTCTCCTCGCGTTCCACCTCCCACTGCATCTTCTGGCCAGGCCACGCTTCGCCATGCCATTGCACCTTGCCCTGTTCCTGCGCGTGCAGCTGCAGGTTGATCATCTGTGCGGCGGACAGGTCGGGACCGCCCATCGCGCGCGCCAGCGCCTCGGAAGATCCCTGCTGCGTCATCCGCTGCATCTGCGGTTCGCGCGCCAGTTCCTGCAGGCTGCGCTTGCCTTCGGCCCATTCGGCCACGTGAGATTCATAGAACAGGCCGGATTCGCCCAGCACATTTTTCAGGGCCGTTTCGACCCGTGCGGGATCGGGCGCCCCGGCGGCCGCCAGCGGATGCTTGCCATGGATCGTTACCGGCGCACCGGGCGCCGTGTAGGCCTGCGTCAGCGCACTGGCGATTGCGCGCGCGGCGGGACTCAGCGTGGCTTGCGCGGAAGTATGGTCGAGAGTGGGGAGCTGGTCGGCGGCGATCAGCGGCGCCTTGTTCAGCAGCACCGCGGCGGCGCTCATCGGGCGGGAGGATGCGGCGGACGCTCCGCCCGGCGGGGTGTACACGGTGGCGGGCTGGGCCTGTTCGGTCCCCACCTGCAGCAGCGGCCTGGGGTGCGCGGCCACGACGTTCAGCGCCACCTGGGCGCCTACCTGCGTACCGCCGGGCAGCATCATGCGCGCATTGGTGTCCGCCACGCGCACCAGGTAGCTGCCGTCGGGGATCTTCGCCAGCACTTCGCCGGGCACGGTCTTGCCCACCATCGGCGCCAGTGCGCGCTGGAACGCGGCCTGCCGCGGATCGGCGGCCGGCTGGCCGCCACCGGGTACCAGGGGCCGCAGCCCGGCAGAATCGAGCCGCGTCTGCACTGCTTGTCGCTCCGTTTACCGGTTTATCGCATGGGGCGGCTTACACGCCGCCATAGGCATTGACCAGGCGCCGCTCCGTGCCGGCGCTGTTGATCAGCCGGGACAGTTGCGCCATCCATGGCGTGATCAGGTCGCGCACCTTGCGGTCGTCTTCCAGCATCTGCTTGATCAGCGTGGCCTTGCGCGTGCGCTGCTCGCCTTCCAGGCGCACCATGCCCTCGTTGACCTTCAGCACGGCCACGTGCGCGTTCATGCGCTGTTCCAGGTCCTGCAGGTGTTCCCAGTCGGAAGCGTTGGCGGCCGCCACCATCTGGTTGGTCAGTTCGCTCATTGCCGCATACACGGACAGCACGTCATGATTGGTCATCGTCATCGTTTGTAAATCCTGGAAACGGGAAAAGTCCTGCTTGTTTTTATGCTGTTTGTTCTTGCTTACTGCCGGTGGTTGGCCACCGGGGTGCCACCGGCCGGGGCGCCGCCGGCGTCCTCGCCGATCTGCTTCCACGTATCGCGCAGGTCCGTCAGCAGGCCGCGCACCTCGTCCAGGATCTCGACCTGGTTCTGCAGGTTGGCCGTCAGCAGGCGCGAGCTCATGTATTCGTACAGCGCATCGAGGTTCCTGGCGATCTCGCCGCCCACTTCCTTGTCCAGGCTGGCCTTCAGGCCGTTGTCGATGATCTGGATCGCGTGCGAAATGGCCTTGCCTTTCGCTTCGATATTGCCGGCCTTCATATGCGTGGTGGCGTTGATCACCGCGAGCACGGCGCCGTCGTACAGCATCGTGATCAGCTTGTGCGGCGAGGCCGCGGCGACGCCGGTTTCCAGGCCGACCTTGGCGTACGCATTGACGCCGCGTTGGGGGCTTCCGAACATAATGTTCTCCTCGTTCCTTGTTGCGATCAGCTGTTGGCGGCCAGGGCCGACAACTGCTGGGTCAGATAATTCGATGTCGTCTGCATGTTCGCCAGCATCACGTCCAGCGCGGCGTACTGCTTGCGGTAGCGGGCTTCGATGCCGGCCAGCTTGTCCGTGAACGCGTCGCTCTGCTTCTGGACATTCTTGATCGACTGGTTGATGCCGTCCGTGCGGCTGGTGATCTGGCCGGTCTTGCTCAGCATCTGGGTGGCCAGGTTGTTCATCTGGTAGGCATAGCCCTGCGAGAAGCTGACGGTGCCGCGCGAACCGGTGGTGCCGCCGGTAATCTCGATCTTCAGGCCTTCGGCATCCGTACCCGCCTTGCCTGTCATGGTTTGCCCCGATCCGGTCACCGGATGACCGCCGAGCGTGCCTTCCACGTCCAGTCCGGCCACCGCCGTGCTGCCGCCAAACAGGCTGTCGGTGGTGGTGCCGGTGCCCGACGCCAGGGCGATATTCGAGGTCGATCCGTACTTCGCCGACGACACGACGAGCTTGCCGTCGGCGTCGATCGAAGCCGTTATGGAATTGCCTGCACTGGAAAACGCCGTGGTGCCGTTGATCGACGACTGCACCACCTTGGCCAGCTCGGCCGGGGTATAGGTACCGGCCGGGATCGTGACCATGGCCATGTTCTTGCTGCTGCTGGGCTTGGTGTCGTTCAGCGTGACCGCCCACGAGGTGTTGGCCGCGATGGTGGTGCTGGCCGGCACTGCCGCGCCGGTCGTCAGCTCGCCCTGGGTCGCCATTTGCGTGATGTTCAGGTCATACGTGCCAGGCTTGGTGGCGGCACTGGAGCTGGTGAACGCAACCTGGTTGTCGGTGGTCTTGCCGACCGCGCCGAACAGCGTGCCGATATCGGCGAAATTGGTGTCGATGGCCTTCTGGAACTTGGTCGAATCGAGTGCCAGCGTGCCATCCTTCGTGAAACCGATGCCCACGTCGCTCAGGCTGCTGAACGCACCCGAGATGCCGGTGATGTTCGAAGTCAGCATGCGGCGCATCTGCGACTGGACCGACTGCGCCGTCGAATCGCCCTGCAATGCACCGGCCGACTTGGTATCGGCGTTATACCCCGTCAGCTTTTTCAGCGTGCCGCTGAGGTCGTTGTACGCCTTGACGAAGGCTTCGACATTGGTCTTCACCTGTGCCGTGTTGCGGCTGACCGCCAGCGTGCTGGCGCCGATCTGGTTCACGGTCAGGCTCACGCCCTGGATCGCCTCGCCGACATTGTTCGATTTGCTGGTGACGGCAATGCCGTTGACCGTCAGCTTGGTATCCTGCGCGGCGGAAGTCTGTGACATCTTCTGCTCGCCGGCCGGATCGTAGGCCAGCAGGTTGGCCAGCGCGGCATCGGGCGGATCGGTGTCGGTCCCCGACAGCGAAATCTTCATCGACGAGTTGGCACCGGTGGCATTCGACGTGAACACCAGGTGGTAAGGCGTGCTGCTGCCGTCCGACACAATGGTGGCGGTCACGCCCAGGCCGGCCTTGTTGACGGCGTCGCGAATGCCTTCCAGCGAGTTGTTGGTGGAGTCGATCGTGACCGTGCCGGATGCCACGTTGGCATCCTGCGAGAAGCCGCCGCCGAGGTATGTGCCGCCGGTGCCGGCCGTGAGGCCGGCCGCAGCCGGATTGCTGCCGGCGATCGTGATCGGGCTGGCGTCCGTGGAGCTCAGCGAAACGCCGCTGGAAGCGGTAACGCTGGAGCCGGCGTTGACGGCGCCGGCGAGCTTGCCGATGCCGCCCTGGGCGTCGCCCGTTACCACTTCCTCGATTGCGAGGTTCGAGCCATCGGCGCGCGTGAAGGTCAGGTCGCCGTTTTCAACGCTGCCCGTGAAGGTAATGCCGGCGTTCGTCAGTGCCGTCAGCGCGGTGCTCGGCCCGGCCAGCGTCGCGTCGATCGATGCGAAGGTGACGCCGCTCTCGTTCTCGCCGAGGGCGGCGATCTCGATGCCGCCGACCTTCAGCGCATAGGTCCCGGACGTGGTGGACACGTCGCCGAAGACCTTGAACAGCGTGCCGTCCGTCGCGGTAGCCGTGGCGGTGGCGGTGACACCCGTCGTCGTGCTTTTCGCGTTGATGGCTTCGGCCAGTGCGCGGGCGCTGCTGGTAGTGCTGTCGGTGGCGATCGCGGTGCCGTTGATCGTCAGCGACCCGTTGCTGATGCCGTTCGTGGCGACAGCGCCGGTCAGCGCGGTGCCAGCCTGGCCATAATTGCCGCTGACGGTGCCGAACTGGAACGACAGCGTGGTCTTGCCGCCGAGACCGATCGCGGATTTGTTGCTGGTGATGCCCGGCGTCGTCAGCGTTTGCGCCTGGGCCAGCTGCGTGACATTGACCTTGTAGTTGCCGGCCACGGCCTTCGACGTTGCCGAGGCAGTCATGACTTCGGGTTTGCTCGGCGTGGCGCTCAGCGCGTTGAAGTCGGACGCCTTGTTCAGGGCACCGAGCGATGACTGGAAGACGCCGATGGCGCCGGACAACGAACCATAGGCGGACAGCGTCGCCTGGTAGGACGCCTGCTTTTGCTGGAACTTGGCCAGCGGCTGCTGTTCGACAGCCATCAGCTGGGAAACGATGCTGCTGACGTCTAGTACGCCGCCGGATGCGGTGATGGTTGCCACGGCTGTGCTCCTGAGAAAGCGATAATGTAGTTCATTATCGGCAGAATCAAACGAGACTTGAGAGGGGGAAATAAAGCCCAGTTTGCGCGATGCGTCCGATGGTAGCGCAATGGCAACGGGGCCGACGCCCGTGTAGGCGCCGGCCCCGCTGTACGGCGTGGCCGCAAGCCAGCCGCCAGTCAGGCTTGCTGGCGAATCAGCAGGCCGAAAGCCTTGTCGAGCGACTTGGCGATCTCCAGCGCTTCCTTAGTCGGCAGCTGCCGCACTACCTCCTTCGTCTCGCTGTCGATGACTTTGACGATGGTGCGCTTGCTGTCCTCGTCGATGGAAAACTCCAGGCTTTGCGCGTGGACCGAGGCATTGAGCTTGCTGACCGCGTCGTCCAGCGCGTCGGTCGAACCGTCGGTGCCGGGGATCGTGGCAGCTGGCGGCGTCTCGTCCGTGGCGGTGGCGGTCGTAGCGGTAGTGGCTGCCGCTGCGGGTGCGCGGCTGGCTGCCGGCGGCGGCGCCTGGGCCGCGAAACTGTTCCCCGGCCGGATGGCGGCGAGGCCGAGCGGGTCGATTGTCATGATGAACTCCTGGATGCGAAAAATTCCCCGGCTGGTTTGGACCAGACGGGGAACCGTTGAGTGACGGGTGAACCGGCGCGAAGCTTACCGGTTGCTACCTGCGCGAATTAACGCAGCAGGCTCATCACACCGTTCGGCAGCGAGTTCGCCTGGGCCAGCATGGCGGTACCGGCCTGCTGCAGGATCTGGCCGCGGGTCATGGCGGCGGTTTCCGAAGCGAAGTCGGTATCGACGATACGGCTGCGCGATGCCGACAGGTTTTCCGACGTGGTCGACAGGTTCGAGATCGTCGACGAGAAACGCGACTGCAGTGCACCGTATTCGGCGCGCTGGCTGTTGACCGTCGACAGTGCCGCGTCGGCGATCTTGATGGCCAGCTGGGCGCCTTCGAACGACGTCACGTCCAGGTTTGCCACCGAGTTCAGCTTCGAGGAGCCGTTGTTGGAGCCGCCCAGGTCCAGGCCGGAAGCGCTATCGTCGATCGAGAAGCCCTGCGCGGAGTCCATCGTGATGCGGCCGTTGACCAGGCCGCCATTCACGCCTTCGGTCGCCTCGTTTTTCGAACCGTCGGCCTTGTAGGTGGACAGGTCCATCGTTTCCGAGCTGTCGGTAATCTCGATATCGTTGCCGCTGGCATGGGTCAGCTTGATGCCGCCGTTTTCCTGGTCGTACTGCGCGGTAATGCCGGTGCTGGCCGATTGCGCATTGATGGCGCTGATGCCCGATGCATAGTCGCTGGCCGAGGTGCCCGAACCGGTCGTGAACGAAATCGTCTTCGCTTCGCCGTTGTCACCCTTCAGGTCGAACGAGTAGGCGGTGCCGGCCGTCAGGGTCATGTTGACGTCGGTGCGGGCAGTGGCCGTCACGCCGGTGTCGCCGGTTTGCTTGTTGATCTTTTCCGCAATGCTTTTTGCGGTATCGCCGACCACTGGCGGCGTCGCGGCGTTGTCGGTCACCACGGTGTCGACGTTGGCCGAACCGCGCGCACCATTGATGGTGAACGTGCCGGCGGTAATGTTGGTGGTATCCGTGATTTCGGCGATCTGGTCGTCGGCCACGCGGTTGTTGCCGTAGGTGCTGGTCAGGAAGTTCGCGCCGTTGGCAGAGATCAGCTGGTTGGCATCGGCGCCGACCTGGAAGTTCGCGGTACCCATCGTGCCGTCGAGCAGCGACTGGCCGTTGAACGTGGTGGTCTGGGCAATGCGGTTCAGTTCCGACGACAGCTGGCCGACTTCGGTCTGCAGGGCCTGGCGGTCGGAAGCCGAGTTGGTGCTGTTCGACGATTGCACGGCCAGTTCGCGGATACGCTGCAGGATGTCGCCGGACGAGGACAGGGCGCCTTCGGCTGTTTGCGTCATCGACACGCCATCGTTGGCATTGCGGGTTGCTTGCGACATGCCGCGAATCTGCGAATTCATCCGGTCAGAAATTGCAAGGCCAGCAGCGTCGTCCTTTGCGCTGTTGATGCGCAGGCCGGAGGACAGGCGTTGCAGCGAGGTGGACAGTGCGGATTGCGACTGGCTCAGGTTACGCTGCGAGTTAAGGGATGCGACGTTGGTGTTGATTGGGGAAGCCATGGTATTACTCCAGACAGATACTTCGATTCGGCATTTGCTCGCTTACTTTGGCCCGTCCCCGTGTTCCGGGACGATCAAGCCGCTGTTGTATCTGGTTACGGTTTCCCATCGGTAATCTTTAGGGATTTGTGGAAGTATTTTTTTCCGTATGGATTTATTTCTTTGGTGCAGGGGATGGGGATTGTCAGCCGTGAGGAACGGCTCTCGGGCCTCGTGGCGAGGCAGGGATGTGCTTCCGCGGCGTGGGAGGCCGCGTCAAAAAAACCCGGCTGGCGATGCAGTCCGGGGATTTTTATTGTTCAGGCAGGTGGATGCCCGATCAGCCTGGCAGGCTCATGTAGCAGGCTTGTCAACTTAGCAGGCTCATCAACGCAGCAGTTTCATCAATGCAGCAGGTTCATTAACGCAGCAGGCTCATCACGCCGTTCGGCAGCTGGTTTGCCTGGGCCAACATGGCGGTACCGGCCTGCTGCAAGATCTGGCCGCGGGTCATGCTGGCGGTTTCCGCTGCGAAGTCGGTATCGACGATGCGGCTCTTCGATGCCGACAGGTTCTCGGCCGTGGTCGACA
>NZ_JACHXS010000017.1 GCF_014192225.1 Pseudoduganella umbonata
CCACACTTATCGACTGTTGATTGTTAAAGAATTCTTCGCTTTTCAGCGGTGCCGCGTTGTCGACAAATCGTTGTGTTTGTCAGCAGCAGAGAGGCGATATTATGCAGTGTTTCGTGCGCTTCGTCAACCCCTCTTTTCTACCCGTATCAACTTGCCGTTGTCACTTTCGTGTAAGGCACGTTGCTGCGAGGGACAGAACTATAGCAAACGCAATGCCTCTGCGCAAGCCCCTCGCGAAAAATCATGGACGCCGCGTACGCAGTCCATCCACCTCGGCACGTAGCGCGGTGCGGTCGGCATTCAGCGATTCGAGCTGCGCGCGCAGGGCCTTCAGTTCGGACGCGTAATTGTCCCGTGCGGTAACGGCGCCGACCAGATCCATCTCCGCGGTCAGGCGCGCGTCCGAATCCGATGCGGCCGAGGCAACGCTGCGCTCCAGTTGCGCGCGCAGGTCCGCCAGCTGGCGATCCTTGCCGTCGATGGCCAGCTGGTCCTTGGCTTTGCCGACCAGTGCATTGGTGGCCACTTCGCGGGCATCGCGCAACTCGACCGTCAGGCGCTCGATCTGCTCGGCCCGCTCGGCCGCCAGCGCGTTGGCGGTGGACAGCTGGGTCAGCAGATCGTCGCGCTCGGCCTCCAGCATTTCGCCGGAACGGGCCAGCGCTTCGAGGTCGCTCTCCGCCTGCGCCAGCTTGTCACGGTTGCCGGCGCCGGACTGCTCGGCGAATTGCCGTGCCCAGTCGGCCAGCGCCGCCGCCAGCGGCTCGGGAATCTCCGCCCTCGGCGGCTCCGGCGGCGGCACGTTGTCGGCACGCCAGGTGGAAAGATGCTTGTGGATGGCGGTGGGAGAACCGGCGCCGAGCGCGTCGCGCACCGCCTCGACCGTTACGGGATTGCCGTCGTTGTGCAGGGCACTTGCGGCCGCTGCCACCTCTTCGAATGTTGGAGTCTGGTCCTGCATGTCGTATCCGTTTTGTGAAGCGCGCAGCTTACTACAGAAGCTTTTTCCACGGCACCATTCTGGTAGCTGCCGAGCACGACTCGACAACAAAACCGTGGTATCCCCGCACTCTGTGTATACATGGATAACGAAATCGCCATCAAAGGAGCGTTTCAGCCCTGCTGCGACGCGACCAGCGCCGCGCCCTGCCCTTCGCCGGCGCGCTGGATGCGCACGATATGCAGCGCATCGGCATTCTCGACCAGCACGCACGCCTTGCCGGTGCGCTTGCAATGATCCTGCACGCGCCAGTAGGCCCCGTGGCTCATGCAGCCGGTCTGGCAGATCACCAGGTCGGCGGCGGCGAGATCTTCTTCGAGGCCTTCCAGTTCCTCGACGTGCGACGCCCGTGCCGGCGCGAACGCCTGGCGCACGTCGCGCCGATGGAGTTCGTCCGACAGCTCGCGCACGCGCGCCTGCAGCGCCTCAACTTGCCGGGCCTGGACCGCGCGTTTCGGCAAGCCCGGAACCAGCTGCTCCAGCGCGGCCCGGTCTTCGCGCGCCCAGGCAAGCGCCGTTTCCCGCTTCACCAGCTCCATGCGAAGGCGCATGGCCTGCGCATCGAGCCGCGCGATTTCCGTCGCCTGGGCGCGGATCACTTCACTGCAGCGCGCCTGTGCCTCGCCATGTGCCCGCAGTAATGCGGCGTGTTCCCTGAGCAGCTGGTCGAAGTCGTCGGCGTTGAAGTGCATCGTGTGATCCTTTATGAAACCCTGGCTTGAATGCCAATCCATTTTAGATGAGAATAATTCTCATTACAATGGCATCCAGTATGGCGGCAGGGCGTTAAAGCACCCTTAACACCGTGCGAAAACCGATATGGCTGGCGCCCAGGTCCGCTTCCTGCGATTCGCGGGCGGCGGCACGGTAGCGCACGCAATAGCTCGGCGAGCACAGGAACGAGCCTCCCTTGATGACGGTGGCTTCGTCCGGGCGCCGCGGGCCCGCAGCGGCGGCGGCAACCGCCGAGGTGTCGCCATTGGCATGCGGCTGGCGCGCGCCGGTGTACGGATCCTTCGTCCATTCCCACGCATTGCCGATCGTGTCGAACAGACCGAAGCCATTCGCCGCATAGCAGCCGACGGGCGCCAGGCCGGCATGGCCATCCTGCGCGGCATCGGCCAGCGGGAACGGCCCTTGCCAGAAATTGGCGGTGGGCCGGCCGGCCGGGTCCACCGGCGCATCATCGAGCGTAGCGTCGTCGCGCCCGCCCTTGGCCGCATACTCCCACTCCGCCTCGGTCGGCAGGTCGCGTCCCAGCCATTGCGCATACGCCAGCGCGTCGGCCCGCGCGATCATCGTTACCGGCTGGTTCGGCGGCGGCGCGGCCGGGACGGTGCCGTCCATGGCAGGCCCGCCCGGATGCTTCCAGTTCGCGCCACGCACGTAACGCCACCAGGCGTAGGGCCGGGCATTCAGTTCCGCTTCGTCCGGCCGGTGGAAAACGACGGCTGCGCCCTCGCGCTCGGCCTGCGTCACATAGCCGGTGGCGCGCACGAAGTGCCCGAACTGCGCATTCGTCACCTCGGTGCGGTCGATCCAGAACGCCGCCACCGTTTCCTTGTGCGCGGTAGCGGGCCGCTCGTCCGGATAGCCGCGCGTGCTGCCGAAGACGAACTCGCCATCCGGCACCCGCACCATGCCCGCGCGGGCATCGCTGCCCCAACCCGCCGGCAGGCCGCTGGCGGCTGCACAGAGCGATGCATTACCCAGCGCAGACTGCGGCAAGGTGGCCACTGCCCCCACCCCCGCTTCCGCTCCCGCTCCCGTCCAGGCGGCGAGCCCGATGCAGGCCAGCAGGCCCAGTATCGTCAGCGGCTTGTTCCATTTCCCCGGCATGGCATGCTCCTAGTAAAAGCCGGCCGGCCGCAACGGTTCGACGCCGCCCACCGCCGTCATGTAGCGCTTCCACTGCGCCACCAGCCCGGCGACCACCTTCGGATGCTGGGCGGAGACGTCGTGGTTCTCGGCGCGGTCGGTGCGCAGGTCGAACAGCTGCCAGTGGCCGTCCACCGGCCCCTGCGGCGGCTCCATCCAGACCGCCTTCCAGCGGCCATCGGTACTGAACACGTAGCCGCGGCCATACGACTCGTCGGCCAGCGGCAACCCGCGTGGCGCCGCCTGCGAGCCGGCCAGCAGCGGCAGCAGCGACGTGCCGGTGACCGGGTAGACATTGCGGCCTTTATAGACGACCTTGCCGGCGTTGCGGTCGCGCCCAGTGGCCGGATCGATGTCCGCCGGCGCCGGCTGGTTCGGCGGCGTGATGCCCGCCAGGGCCAGGAACGTGGCCGTATTGTCGGTGACGTAGGTCGCATCTTTCACGTCCACGTTCGCGCCCTGCCCCCGTCCGCCCGGCTGCCGCACGATCAGCGGCGTCGACACGCCGCCCTCGTGCGCGCTGCCCTTGACGTTGCGGAACGGCGCAGCGCTGACCTCCGCCCAGCGCAGCCCGTACTGGATGCGCTTGACCTGGTCGGTCCCCAGCTTCGCGAACACCTCCGGCGCGGCATTGGCTTCGTCGGTGGCTTTCGGATCGGCGCCGCCGTCGACCGGCCAGCCTTCGGCGCCGTTATCGGACTGGAACATGATGAAGGTGTTGTCGTACTCGCCGATCTCCTTCAGGTGCCGGATCAGCAGCCCGATGTTGTGGTCCAGGTTGTCGACCATGCCGGCGTAGATTTCCATGTAGCGCGCCTGCGCCTTCTTCTCCAGCGGCGTCAGGCTGCTCCAGCGCTTCGCGACGCGGCCCGGCCCATGGTCGACGTAGCCCTGGGGCGCGCCGTTGATGGCGTTCACGTACTTCGCCTGCGGCGTGCCGCTGTTCGGCGTGGCGGGCGACCGGGTCAGCGTCTCCGGCAAGCCGGCGTACGGCTGGAACCCGGCCGGCAGGATGCCCAGCTTCTTCATCCGCTCGATGCGCGCCAGCCGGACCGCGTCGTAGCCGGCGTCGTAGCGGCCCTTGTACTTGCTCAGCCATGGTTCCGGCACCTGCAGCGGCCAGTGCGGCGACGTGTAGGCCGCATAGGCGAAGAACGGCTTGCCGTCGCCCCGTTTCGAATCGATGTACTCGATCAGCTTGCGCGTATAGAAGTCGGTCGAATAGAAGCCCGGCCCCGGCTGCACGAACCGGCCATCCTCGGTGTAGTTCTTCGCGTCCGGCGCCTCGCCGCCGAAGTGGTTGCGCGCCGCCCCCGGCAGCAGCGCGTAGCTGCGTTCGAAGCCCCACGCGTCCGGCGTCTTGCCCTTGCCTTCGCGGCCGCTGCCGATGTGCCACTTGCCGGCCATGTAGGTGTGGTAGCCGCCGTCCTGCAGCAGTTGCGCGACCGACAGGGCGCTCTCGTTCAGGTACCCTTCGTAGCCGGGCAGGCCCTTGCGCTCGTCGCGCGGCTCGCCCATCGTGCCCTCGCCGACCAGGTGGTGGTCGGTGCCCGAGATCAGCATTGCGCGCGTGATCGCGCACACGGTGCCGGTATGGTGGTTGGTCAGCAGGCGGCCTTCGCGGGCCAGCGCGTCGAGGTTCGGCGTCTCGATCTCGCCGCCGAAGGCGCCGATGTCCGAGTAGCCCAGGTCGTCGGCCATGATGTACAGGATATTCGGGCGCCTGGCCGCGACGGCGGTCTCGCCCACCGGTGCCCTGACGGGCCCGCAGGATGCCAGCAGGGTGGCTGCCACGGCTGCCAGTGCAAGCCGGTGTGGAATGGGTGTCATCTTATCTCCTCAGTAGTCGAAGCGCGCGTTGACGGAAACCTGGCGCGGCGCGCCGACCTGCAGCGAATTCGAGCCGGTCGAATACCAGTAGGCCCGGTTGGCCAGGTTGTTCACCTGCAGCCGCAGCGTCACGTAGTGGTCCGTGATGCGCGTGCGCCACGCGCCGCCGGCGTTGAGCAGCGTCACCGCCGGCACCTCGAACGTGTTCGCGCTGTTGACCTCCTGGGCGCCCACGTAGCTGGCATCCGCGTGCAGCGACAGGCCGGCCACTTGCGGCACCTTCGCATTCACGCCCAGCACGGCCTGGAAGCGCGGCGTGCTTTCGATGCGGTTGCCGACGATGGCCGGCGTGGTGGCGCGGTACTCGGCATCGAGCCACGTCGCGCCGGCGTTCACCGTCAGCCAGCGCTGCAGGTCGGCGTGGCCGGACACTTCCAGGCCCTGGTAGCGCAGCTCGCCGGCCTGCACGTAGATGCCCTGCGGGTTGCTGCTGTAGTCGGCGTACGCGGCGCCGCGCTTGACGCGGAACAGCGCCGCCGAGGCGCCCCAGTTGCCGCGGTCCGTCTTCACGCCCAGCTCGGCCTGGCGGCTGGTCAGCGGCGGCAGCGACTCGTTGGCATTGGCGTACGTGGTGCTGACGGTGCCGCCGTCCTCCAGCGCTTCCACGTAGCTCGTGTAGAAGGTGGTGTCGGCCGAGGGCTTGTACAGCAGCGCCACGGTCGGCGTGGTGGGCTTTTCGTGGTAGTCCGAGGTCTGTGCGCCGGCCGCGTTCCAGTTCAGGTTGCGGTAGTCCATGTACCGCACGCCCGCCAGCACCGACCAGTGCTCGCCGATGTCGACGTTGTCGCTGGCGAAGACGGACTTCTGCGCATAATCGGAGATCTTGAATACGCGCGGATTGTTGACGGACGTGTCGACCAGCGCCGGCGGCGCGGCATACAGGTTGCCGACCGTGTCGGGCCCGAACAGGCTGAGGGCCGATTGCACGTTCAGCATCCGCGTCAGCGTCTGGCGGCCGGCACCGAACGACACGCGGTGCTTCAGCGCGCCGGTAGCGAAGGAGCCTTCGACGATCGCATTCACCGCGTGATACGTCAGCTCCGGACGGTAGAACGGGTTCAGGCGGTTGCTGTAGTTGCCCGACTGGCTGGTCAGGTACAGCGTTTCGATCGAGCTGTCGATGCGCTTCAGCGAATAGCCGTAATTGACGTTCAGCTTCCAGTCCCTGCCGAGCCGCCAGTCGATGGCGCTGGTGCCCATGTACATTGTCGAATCGTAGTACGTGGTCGGGTAGGCTCCCAGGTCCGCCTGGCCGTCGAGCGCCACGGGCAGGCCGGCGCTGGCGGCCGGATAGACCTGCAGCGACACGGTCGGCACGCCACCCTTCAGGTCGCGCTCCTGGTAAAGCAAGTTCGCGCTCCACGTGACGTCCTGCGACAGGCGCGCATCCAGCGCCACCGATGCCGCATCGCGGTCCAGGGCGGCGCCGTTGTAGGTGTCGCCCTCCTCGTGCGCCAGGTTGACGCGGTAGCCGAAGCGGCCGTTGTCGCCGAAGCGCCCACCCGTGTCGATATGCTCGCGCAGCAGGCCGCCGCTGGTGTAACCGGCGGAAGCACTGAAGGTGCGCTGCTCGGTCGGGCGCTTCGTCACGTAGTTGATGATGCCGCCCGGTGCGGCGAAGCCGTACAGGAAACCGGTCGCGCCCTTCAGCAGCTGCACCGATTCCACCGTCTCCAGCGGCAGTTCGACGCCGTACATCTGGAACGGCTGGCCGTCGATCTTGTAGCCGTTGGTGAAGTCCAGCGTCAGGCCGCGCACGTTGATCGCGTAGGCGCTCTGCGTGTAGGTACCGCCTTTGGTGCTGACGGAGGCATCTTCCGAGAACACGTTGGCCAGCGTGGTGACCTGCCGGTCCTCGAGCCTTTCGCTGCCGACGGTGGCGGTGGCGAACGGCGTTTCCAGGTCGGACAGCGAACCGAGCGCGCCACGCGAGCGGGCCTGCTTCGCGTCGCTCTCGCGTTCGCCGTTGACGGTCACGGTAAGCATCGCGCCGACGGTGGCTTCCTGCGCGATCGCATGGATGTGAGGCACGGTGGCAAACAGGCCTGCAACGAGCAGGCCAAGGCGCCGGCGAGGGACGCCCGGAAGAGAGGTATGCATGGTGGTTCCTGATTATTGTTATGAACGGGATCGACGGCCGGCGCTGGCGCCCACGGGATCGTGCGGGCGGCAACGCGGCGAACCGGTCGTCAGGCGTGCCGCACAGCGGTGCGGAAAAATCGCAGCGGGCGCTCGGACACGGCAGCGCATCAACGTGGATAACGCTGAGCGGCTTGACTGATTCGCATCATAAAATCAGGCAACTGAATGCAGAAGGAATAAAAACGAGGATTGTTATACGATATCGCACATAAAGAACGCCAGCGACGCCAGCCAGCGTGGCCGCCATGCCAGCACGAACGCAGTCGCCAGCCCGCCCGTGGCCAGCAGCAGCATCCATAGCAGCAGGCCAAAGCCGGCGCCGTGCGCGGCAACGCAGGACACCGGCGCGGCTGCCAGCAGCACCGACGCAACGACACGTATCCTGCACACGGTCTGCAGCGCGGGGTACGGCAGCAGGTTGGCGGCCGCGGCCCAATGCTCGCGCTGCGACAATGCCAGCAAGGCACAGGCCACGCCGCACATGGCCAGCGCCGCTACAGTCGAGAGCAGTTCAGCCATGCGCACCCTGCCCGCCCACGCCGGGCCCGCTGGGCCCGTCGCGGCGCCTGTCCGTGACGCCGATGCGCCGCGCGGCGTGCCACGCCAGGGCCGCAAACGCCAGCAGCACCGAGTCCACCCCCGCCACCGCGTGCAGGCCATTGCCCAGAGCGCGCGCCACGTGATCGCCCGTCGTGATCCAGTTCAGCAGTACCGCCGCGACACCCAGCACGGCGATGGCCAGCAACTGCTCGCGCCACGCGGCCGTGCGGCGCCGCCACGCATGGGCGAAGGCGGCCAGCCACATCGCGTAGAAGGCAAGCCGTTCCAGCGCGGCCCGGTCCCAGCCCGGCAGCTCGGCGCCGGCCGGCAGCAGGCGGTTCGCGGCAAGAAAGGCCAGCGTCGCCAGCACGATGCCCGTCATGCTGCCGGCCGCCAGCGCCTCGACAAGGCGCACGCCGCCCAGTCCTTGCCGAGCATGCCGGCCGCGGCGTGCCTCCAGCCAGAACAGGAAGCCGGTGGCGACCAGCACGCAGCCACCCAGCCCGCCCAGGAAATACAGGCCGCGCAGCGTGCCGTGATCGAAGCGGGCAAAGTGCACGCCGGAGAACGCGCGCTGTACCGTCATCACGGGCCCCGCCTCGAAACGGCGCACCAGCCGGCCGGTGGCCGCGTCGAAATAAAGCTGGTCGAGGTTCATCGTCACCTCGCGCGCATACGAGCGGCGCAACTCGATCAGCGCGGTGGCGCTGCCCGGCTGCCAGGCCCGGACGAAATACGGTTCGACATGGGATGTCCGGTCGGCACCCCACAGGCGTGCCGCCTCGCGCCGCATGCCGTCCAGCGATGCAGGCGGGGCGGCTTCTTCGGCCCCTTCTTCGCCCCCATCTCCGGCCACCTTCCCTGCCACTTTCGCGCCGGCCTTGCGGCTGCCGTAAGCCTCGGCCATGAACGCCGCCTTCGCCTTCGGCCCGGTGCCATAAGCCGCCACGTGCGCCTGCGGAAAGAACACGGTCATGAAGATGACCAGGCCGGACAAGGCAAGCATGAAGTGGAACGGCAGCAGCAGCACGCCCGACAGGTTGTGCAGGTCCAGCGCGCTGCGCGGCAGCCGCTTGCGGGGCCGGAACGTGAAGAACTGCGCGACCAGTTTCCTGTGGATGACGATGCCCGACACCAGCAGCACCAGCATGGCCATGCCGGCCAGGCCCACCAGCCATTTGCCGACGTCCTTCCACGCCAGGTGCAGGCTGTAATGGAGCGGCACCAGGAAGCCGGAAGCGCCATCCGTGCCCGGCTCCGGCAGCAGCCGGTAGCGCACCGGATCGAACAGCCGCGCATGCTCCTCGCCGCCGGCAAGCTTGTAGCTGAATGCCGCGACCGGCGTGCGCGCCGTCGGCAGGTCGATGCGCCATTGCGTGGCGCCGTCCGGCACCAGCGGCAGCACCAGCCGCGCCGCACGGTCCAGCGACATCGGCGCGGATGCCGGCGCCAGGCGGGTATCCGGCATCATCCACTGATCGATCTCGCCCCGGAACAGGATCAGCGTGCCGGTCCAGATCACGGCGAACAGCACGGCGCCGACCAGCACGCCGGCCCAGGTATGCAGCAATGCCATCGACTTGCCGAATTTGGCTCCCGTCATGTGGCTCCCATCATGTGGCTCCCATCATCTGGCGCCCATCGTCAGCCCCAGGTGATCCGCAGCAGCATGCGGACGACGATGGCGGTACCCAGCAGCAGCCACAGGGTGCGCATCCGCCGCGCACCGAATCCCCACAACAGCAGCGCGAGGTGCAGCGGAAAGCCCAGCATCGCCATCAGCACCACCGCTTCGGAGCGGGCCATGCCGGCCCTGGCCAGCAGCGCGGCGCCCACCGTCACCACGAGCGCCGTGCACGCATAGCCGCCACCGATCGTGACGGCGATGCGCACTGCCAGTTGCAGTCTGTCAGAAACGGAGCGCATACCCGAGGCTCACCGCGCGGCCCCTGCCGGCGAAGTAGCGCTTCGGCTCGACCAGCCCGCTCTGCGAAAAGTACGTGATGTACATGCGGTCGAACACATTTGCCACCGCGAAGCGCAGCTCGCCCGCCGGCAGCTTCCAGTTTGCGCTGGCGTCGACCAGCGTGTAGCCCTTGAACTTCATGGCCGGGTCGTCGAACGTGTCGCCGAACGCGTGCTGCGCCTGCACGAACGACGACAGCCGCCCGTTCCAGTCGGCCGTCCAGCTGGCGATCACCCGGTCCGGCGCCACGTTCAGGCCGTCGAGCCTTGCATCCAGCGTGCCGTCGGCGTTGCTGTCGTAGCGGCCGTTGGTGCGCGCGTATGCGATCCGCGCCCGGTGCGCCTTGTCGAAGCGGTAAGCGGCGGCGGCATCGAAACCGTCGATGCGGGTCTTCTCGCGCGCCATCACGAACGCGCCGTTGACGGTGGCGACGCGGGCGCCCAGGTCCGAGCGGGAACGGAACCAGCTGGCATCGAGGTCCCAGGCGCCCTCGCGCACCCGCACGCCGGCCTCCGCGCTGCGGGTCAGGATCGGCTGCAGGTCGCGCATGCGCGCCACGCTGACACCCGGCGTGTTGATCGAACGGAGCACGCGGCCGATGTCGGGCATGCCGAAGCCCTCCGAATAGCTGGAGAACAGGCTGACCTGGCGCAGCGGCTTGAACACGAGCCCGGCGTTCTTCAGCGTTTCGTTGAAATCGAGCTTGCCGCCCTCCACGGCCACGCGGCGGAACGAGGCCAGCGTCGTGTAGCTGTCGATACGCACGTCCGAGCGTTCGCGGCGCACGCCGGCATGCAGCGCCAGCGCACCGGTGACCTGCGCCTCGCCCTGCAGGAACAGCGACAGGTTGCGGAATTCCGACGGCGGCACGTAGGTCCGGCCAGTACCGTACAGGTCCTGCTCGCCCTCGTCGTACAGGGTGTCGAAGCCACCAGTCAGCTTCAGCCGGCCGTCCAGCAGGCCGTCCTTGGTCAGCCCCACCTTGCTGCCGTATTTCGACGCCACGATGCGCGACTGGTCGTACAGCGTGCCGTTCGGAGCAATCAGCGGATCCTGGAACGTGGCCGAGTTGTCGGCGCCGAACAGCCCTTCGAATTCCTGGTTGAACACCATTGCCGACAGTTCCATGCCGGCCAGGCTGGCGTGGCGGTAGGTCAGCGCGGTGGTCCACACATCGTTCCACGGCGGCGTGCCCGGTGGCTCGCCCGGCACCGACAGCGTGGGAATGCCGCGCGCCCGGTCGCCCGCCACCGCCAGGTAGCCGGCCTTCGACTTCAGCCGGTAGCGGTTGACGGACAGTTGCAGGCGCTGGTCGGCATCGATGTCGTAGCCCAGCTTGGCCAGCGCGTCGAACGCGCGCGAATCCATCAGGTCGCCCTGGGTATTGTCGGTGCCGAGCGGCCGGCCCTGCCCGTCCAGGTGCAGGCCCTGGTCTTCGGCGCTCAGCGCGAACAGGTAGTCGAACGCGTCGCCCCGGCCTTCGAGCCGGTAGCTGGCCTTGAAGTTCGCCGTATCATTGCCGATGCTGCTGCCGATGCCGGACGTCGGCAATGTAGTCTGCACGTCGATGGACTGGCTCAGCGAGCCCCGGCCCGGCCGGCGCGTGACGATGTTGATCGTGCCGCCCGTGGCACCCAGGCCATTGACGGCATTGGCGCCCTGGATCACCTCGATGCGTTCGACCAGCGCATAGTCGATCGTGTGCGCCTCGCGCCCGGTGGGGCGCAGCGGGTTCGATTGCGGCACGCCGTCGACCAGGATCAGCGGCGTGCGGCCGCGCAGCGTCTCGGCGCTGCCCGTCATCTTGCCCCGGCTGGGCGCGAACGACGGCAGCAGGCTGGCCAGCACGTCGGACGAATTGCCGGAAATGGCCAGCTGCCGCGCGATGTCCTCCTTGCCGATGACGAGCACCGTTTGCGGCGCATCGTCGGCGGTCAGGTTCGAGCGCGTGGCGGAGACGACGACCGTGGACGGTTCCGGATCCGGCGCGGACTGGGCCCAGGCGCCGTGGGCCGCCAATATCGGCAACGACGCCGAGACAAGAACGCCGAGCCGCGCGCGGCGGCGCGGCGGGAGTGGTGACAACATGCGATTCCTTCAGCGAGGGTCGATGGCTGGCTCTCGTGCTGAAGGCTGGCTGAATCGGCGATGGTAGCGCGGCCGATGCTTTTCCGTCAACGGGGACGTTTCAGGTATTGAGCGTCATGAACCCGCCATCGATCGGGTAATCGGTGCCAGTGACGAACGACGCCTCGTCGCTGCACAGGTACAGCGCCAGCGCCGCCACCTCGTCCGGCCGGGCCATCCGCCCGATCGGCTGCGTCTTCGACAGCCGCTCGAACATCTCTTCTTCGCGGCCCGGATAGTTCTTCGCCAGGAAGCCGTCGACGAACGGCGTGTGCACGCGGCCGGGCGAGATCGCATTGCAGCGGATGCGGTCCTGCAGGTAATCCTTGGCCACCGACAGCGTCATCGCCATCACGGCGCCTTTCGCCGTGGAGTATGCGAAGCGCTCGGCGACGCCGACCGACGCGGCCACCGATGCCATGTTCAGGATCACGCCACCCCCATTCGCCCGCAGTTGGGGGATGGCCGCGTGCAGGCAGTTGTAGACGCCCTTCACGTTGACGGCCATCACGCGGTCGAAGTCGGCCTCGCCGGTGGTGTCGGCCTTGCCGATGTGGGCGATGCCGGCGTTGTTGACGAGGATGTCGAGCGGACCGATGGCCGCGAACGCGGCCAGCACGTCGGCCTGCGCGGCCACATTGCAGGCATGGGCAGTGGCCGTGCCGCCGTCGCGGCGAATTTCCTGCACCACTTCGCGCGCGGCATCCTCGCCGATATCGAGCACGTGGACGGCCGCGCCCCGGGCCGCGAACAGTTTCGCGATGGACTTGCCGATGCCGCTGCCGGCGCCGGTGATGACGGCCTTCTTGTCGTTCAGTTCAAACACGTTTCAGAGCTCCGTTCGTTAGTGGAGGAACCGGCGCCGCGGTGCGTTCGAGCACGAGAACGGTGCGGGCGAACCAGGCGACGACGAGGAAGCACACCAGCGGCACGCCATAGCCCAGCTGGATGCTGTGCGTGATGTCGCTGATGAAGCCGAAGGCCAGCGGCAGCAGCGCGCCGCCGACGATGGCCATGATGATCAGGCTGCTGCCCATTTCCGTATTCGCGCCGGCATCCTGGATGCCGAGCGCGAAAATGGTGGGAAACATGATCGACATGAAGAACACGATGCCGATCACCGCGGCCACGCAGGCCATGCCGCTGGCGAACATCGTGAATACGGACAGCAGCGAACAGACCAGCGCGTACGCCAGCAGCAGCCGGGCCGGTGCCACGTACTTCATCGCGCAGGTGCCGGCGAAGCGTCCCGCGACAAAGGCGACGCCGCAGCCCCAGCCCAGGTAGTCGGCCGCGGCGATCTGCGACAGGCCGGCCGCCTGGGCAGCAAACAGGATGAAGAAGCTGAATACGCACACCTGCGCGCCCACGTAGAAGAACTGGGCGACGACGGCGCGCCGCACCGGTCCGTGCCGCCATGCGCGGCCGATGGCACCGGCCACCCGCTCGCCGGGTTCGGCGGCCTTGCGCTCCGGTTCCGGCAACCGGATGAAATAGAACACGACCGCGATCGCGAAGATCACCAGTCCCAGCACCAGGTAAGGCCCTTTCACGCTGGCCGCTTCAGCCGCCAGCGCCGCCTGCCGGGCGCCTGCCGCCATGGTTCGCAACTGCGCATCGGTCGCGCCTTCGACGAGGATCAGCCGCGCGCCGACGATCGGCGCGATGGCCGCGGCCAGGCCGTTGAACGATTGCGCCAAATTCAGGCGCTGGGTGGCCCGCTCCGGGCGGCCCAGCAGCGCCGCATACGGGTTGGCCGCCGTTTCCAGCAGCGTCAGGCCGCAGGCGATGATGAACAGCGCGGCGAGGAATACGGCGTAGCGGTGGGTGTCGGCCGCCGGCAGGAACAGCAGCGAGCCGATGCCGAACAGCAGCAGGCCGGCGATGATCGTGCAGCGGTAGCCGGCGCGGCGGATCAGCAGGCCGGCCGGCAGCGCCATCACGAAATAGGCCACGTAGACGGCCGAATCGACCAGCGCGGCCTGCAGCACGGTCAGGCTGAACGAGCGGCGCAGGTGCGGGATCAGGATCGGATCGAGGTTATGGACGAAGCCCCACATGAAGAACAGCGTGGTGAGCATCAGGAAGGCGAACTTGTAGGAACGCCGGGCGGTCGGTACGGTCATGTCTAACGTCTCCATTGCGGGCCGCGTACTTTGCGCGGCCCTGTTCGGGTTAGGACAACTACCAGCGGTCAATGCCTGCGGCCAAGCTTCATGCGTCGATCAGTTCCTCGTTCCATGCGTGCACGGTCTGCTGCTGCACGCCCAGGCCGGCGATCCCCAGGCGCATCACGTCGCCAGGCTTCAGGTAGACCGGGTCGGGCTTCTGGCCCAGGCCCACGCCGGGCGGCGTGCCGGTGCTGATGATATCGCCCGGGTTCAGCGTCATGAATCGGCTGATGTAGCTGACCAGGTGCGCCACCGTAAACACCATGGTACGCGTGCTGCCCTGCTGGTAGCGCTTGCCGTTCACTTCCAGCCACAGGTCGAGGTTCTGCGGGTCGGGCACCTCGTCGGCCGTCACCAGCCATGGGCCGACGGGACCGAACGTGTCGCAGCCCTTGCCCTTGTCCCACTGGCCGCCCCGCTCCAGCTGGTACTCGCGTTCGGACAGGTCGTTGACCACGCAGTAGCCGGCGACGTGGTTCAGGGCCTCGCTTTCCTCCACGTAGCGCGCGCGGGTGCCGATGACGACGCCCAGTTCCACTTCCCAGTCGCTCTTGACGGAGCCGCGCGGCAGCACCACCGCGTCGTTGGCGCCGACGATCGCGCTGGTGGCCTTCATGAACAGTACCGGCTCGCCCGGCACGGCCATGCCCGATTCGGCCGCATGGTCCGAGTAATTCAGGCCCACGCAAATGAGCTTGCCGGTATCGGCAACCACCGGCGCGAGCCGCACCGGGGCCGGCACCGCGGGCAGCGTGCGCCAGTCGAGCGCCGCCAGGCGGGCCAGCGTCTCCTTGCCCAGGTGGACCGACGCCAGGTCGGGAATGTGGCCGGACAGGTCGCGGATGCGGCCTTCGGGATCGAGCAGGCCGGGTTTCTCGTCGCCCTTCGGGCCATGGCGCAGCAATTTCATGGGTTTCCTTTGCAGATTAAAACAACGATCAATCGGTGAGTGACCACGGCGGGCCGGTGCGTGGTCAGGAAGCCGCCGGCACCGGCGCGCGCGGATCGATCAGGCCGTCGCGCGCCAGCGTGGACCACAGGCCGGGTGGAATGGCCTGCACGAACCAGGCCGCGTTCTGGCGCAGTTGCGCCGGGCTTTGCGCGCCGGGAATGCACGCCACCACGGCCGGGTGGGCCATCGGGAACTGCAGCGCGGCTGCCTGCAACGGCACGCCGGCCTCGCGGCAGGTGGCTTCGATCGCTTCGACGCGGGCGACGATGCCGGCCGGCGCATCCTCGTAATTGAATTTGCGGTTGCCGGCCAGGATGCCGGAATTGAACGGCCCGCCGATCACGATGCCCACGCCGCGCGCGGCGCAGCGGTCCAGCAGCGGTTCCCGCGACGCCTGCTCCAGCAGCGTGTAGCGGCCGGCCAGCAAGGCGCAGTCGAGGTCGCACACCGCCAGCGCATCGGCCACGGCCTCCCATTCGTTGACGCCGAGGCCGAACGCATGGATGCTGCCCTCGTCGCGCAGTTTCACCAGCGCGCGGAAACCGCCGCCACTGGTCAGCTGGTCCCAGTAGAACGCATGCCGGGCGCCGTGCGTGACCCGGCCGATGTCGTGCACGTACAGGATGTCGACGAAGTCCATGCCCAGGCGCTGCAGGCTGTCCTCGTGCGAGCGCAGGATGCCTTCGTAGGTGTAGTCGAAACGGGGACGGAACGGCAGCGGCGCCGCCCAGCCGCATTCGCCGGGCCGCACGGAACGGTCGGGTTCCATCAGGCGGCCGACCTTGGTGCTGATCACATAGTCGCCACGCGGCCGCTCCCGGAGGGCGGCACCGAGGCGGTGTTCGGACAGCGTGAAGCCGTAATACGGCGCCGTATCGAAGTAGCGGATGCCCAGCTCCCAGGCGGTATCGACGATGGCCCGCGCGGCCGCTTCGTCCATCGCCTCGTACAGGCCGCCCAGCTGCGCGCAGCCGAGGCCCATGCAGGTGGCCGGGGTACGGCCGCCCGGGGTACGGCCGCCCGGGATACGGCCTTCCGGGGTACGCCCGATGCCGCGCATCGCGTGAAGCTCCATCAGGCAGCCTTCAGCGGATGGCAGCCCGGCACGGCGGGCCCGGACGCATCGAACTGTTTATAGGTCAGGATGAATTCCTGGTGGCCCAGCGCCTCCGAGCAGGTTTCCTCGCCGTTCGCCACGCGTGCCACCAGGTCGACGATCTCGTCGCCCACCTGCTGCAGCGACGCCTGCCCCGACAGGATGCGGCCGGCGTTGACGTCCATGTCCTCGGCCAGCCGTTCATAGGTGGCGGGATTGGCGCATACCTTGATGACGGGGGCGATGGCCGAACCGACCACCGAGCCGCGGCCGGTGGTGAACAGCGTGATGTGGGCGCCGCACGACAGCAGTTCCACGATCTCGGCATTGTCCGAGATGTTCGGGAAGCCGAAGCGCACTTCGCCGTCCGGCACGACGTCCAGCAGGTACAGGCCACCGGTGGCCGGCTGGTCGCCCGGCTTCAGGATGCCGGCGATCGGCGACGCCCCGCTCTTCGCATAGGCGCCCAGCGATTTCTCCTCCTGCGTGGTCAGCCCGCCATCGGCATTGCCGGGGGCGAAACTGCCGTGGCCCAGCACCGTGTAGTAGCGCGCCGCCTTGTCCACGCAACGCACGATCGCGTCGCCCAGTTCGGGAGTCGCGGCACGCCGCTTCATGTGGAATTCGCAGCCCACCAGTTCGCCCGTCTCCTCGAAGATGCATGTGGCGCCGGCGCCGACCAGCCGGTCGAAGGCCACGCCCACGGCGGGGTTGGCGGTGATGCCGCTGGTGCTGTCGGAACCGCCGCAGATCGTGGCGACGACCAGTTCGTCCAGCCGCATCGGCACGCGCGGCTGCGCGGCCAGCGACTCCAGCGCCCAGCGCACCCATTCCACGCCATCGGCCACGCTGGTGCGCGTGCCGCGGTTTTCCTGGATCGTGATCGTGTGTACCGGCCGGCCGCTGGCGGCCACGGTCTCCTCCAGGCCGCGGCGGTTGAAGCTTTCGCAGCCCAGCGCCACGATCAGTGCCGCGCCCACGTTCGGGTGCGTGGCCAGGCGCTTCATCATGCGGTCGGCATAGTCGTTCGGGTAACAGCCGGGGAAGCCGATCAGGTGCACCGGCTGGCCATGGAAGGTGTTCACGACCAGCCGTGCCACGTGGTGCGCGCATTCGACCGTGTAGATGACAACCACGACGTTGCGGATGCCCTTGCGGCCATCGTCGCGCAGGTAGCCGGCCAGCGCCGGCAGCGAAGAGCGGTCGTTCATGATCAGTGGGTGCTCCCGATGAAGGATGTGCTGTCGTCGGCCAATGTGTACGTGGGGATGTAGTCGCTGACGAGGTTGTGTGTGTGCAGGATCGCGCCCTGCGCCACCGGCGCCGTGACGCTGCCGATCAGCGCGCCGTAGCGCAGCACCTTGTCGCCCGGCGCGAGTGCGACGCGGGCCACCTTGTAACCCAGCGGCACGGCGTCCGGCAATGCCACGCGGACGCCGTCGATGTCCACCGCCTCGCCGGCGGCCAGCGGCATCCGGGCGATCAGGCAATTGTCCTCGGGAGACATCAGCAACAGCTGCGGTAACTGTGCTTCCAACTGGGGGGGCGCCGCTGGCGCCGGATCTGGGTACATCGCGGCAATCTCCGTCAACTCGGGCAACCCGGGCAACTCGGTCAATGTTTCATGTTCGATCTTCCATGCTCAATGTATTAAATATATTCAGTACCGTCAACTGGTTTTTCGGCCGATGGTTACAGCAATCAAATGCGTGATTGATTGCGCAAACATTTATACGACACTGTTGTGAGCGCAAACAAAAAACGTTTTACTTACACCGTGGTTGTTTGTAGCATCAATAAAAAGAAAACAACGAAGCGCCTCACGGAGGAGACATGAACAAGCCACTAGCGCGCGCCCTGGCCGGCGCCGCCCTGCTGCTATGCAGCGCCATCGGTGCATCCGCCGAAACGCGCACGATCGTCGTGACGCCGGACGGCAGCGGCGACGCCCGCACGGTGCAGGAAGCCTTCGCGGCCGTGCCCGACAACAGCCCGGAACGCACCGTCATCCTGGTCAAGCCGGGCGTGTATGACGGCCAGAAGATCCTGCGCAAGGAAAAACGCAACGTCACGCTGCAGGGCGAGGTGGCCGATACCACAATCCTGACCTGGCACGTCAACACCAACGAGGAACAGCCGCACGGCACCGACCCGCGCCACAAGGGCACCGCGCTGGTCGTGCTGGCGGACGGCTTCCGCGCCGACCGGCTGACCTTCCGGAACACCTCGGGCGACCATGGCCAGGCGCTGGCGCTGCGCATCGACGGCGACCGCGCCGTGGTCACCAGCAGCCGCCTGCTCGGCTGGCAGGATACGGTGATGCTGAACCACGGCCGGCACTACTTCCGCGACACGTACATCGAGGGCCGCGTCGATTTCATCTACGGCAGCGGCACGTCGGTATTCGAGCGGTGCGAGATCCGCAGCAAGAACGGCGGCTATGTCACGGCGGCCAGCACGCCGGCCGAGCGGCCCTATGGCTTCGTCTTCATCGACAGCCGGCTGACCAGCGATCCGGCACCGTGGGTCGACCCCACCGGCAGGATCGAAGCCAAGGCGCCGACGCCGCTGGCCTTCCTGGGCAGGCCGTGGCGGCCGCATGGCGCGGTCGCGTTCATCAATACCGACATGGGCGCGCACATCCGGCCCGAGGGCTGGCACAACTGGGGCAAGCCGGACAACGAGAAAACCGCGCGCTATGTGGAGTACAACAGCCGCGGCCCCGGTGCCCATCCCGGCCAGCGCGTCGCCTGGTCGCGGCAACTGACCGACGCCGAAGCGCGGCAGTACACCGTCGCGAACATCCTCGGCGGCAGCGACGGCTGGCGGCCGCAGGAAACGTTACCCGGCGCCTTGTAGAAGTCCCGCAGACAACTGTTGCTCGAAAAATGGGCGGTCCGGCGTTCCGGACGTACCGGTGCGCCGGACCGCCCATTTTCGGGAAACATTTCCCGGCCGCTAAGGTCCTGTATCCCGTTTCATGACAAAACCAGGCACGGCCGGACCCGGCACGCCTGCACACAACACTAAAGCCCAATGGAGGAGACCATGAACCGTCACACTAGCCGTCACTTTGAAGTTAAACGTTTAACGCGCGCAGTGTCACTGGCGCTCGTTTCGCTTGTCGCCAGCCAAGCCGCGCTGGCCCAGCAGGCTTCCAGCCCCGCGGCCGATTCCGGCACGGCGGCCGATAACGGGCCGGTGCACCGGGTCGAGGTGGTGGCCACCCGCGCCTCGCAGCAGTCCGGCATCGAACGCAAGAAGAACGCCGCCACGGCGATGGACTCGATCGTGGCGGAGGACGTGGGTTCGCTGCCCGACCGGAACGTGGGCGAGGCGATCTCGCGCATGGCCGGCATCGTGCTCGACCGCGGCGACTATGGCGAAGGCGTGACGGTCTCGGTGCGCGGCAACGGCGCCGACCTGACCCGCGTGGAGCTCGACGGCCAGAGCGTGCAGTCGGCCGGCGGCACCGACGCCGGCGGGTCCGGCGGCGCGAACAGCCGCGGCACCGAGTTCCGCCAGCTGTCCGCGGACCTGATCAAGAGCGTCGACGTGGTGAAAGGCTCGACGGCCGACATGACCGAAGGCGCGCTGGGCGGCGGCATCGTCATCAAGACCCGCACCGGCCTCGACTTCAAGAAGCCGTTCGCCTCGCTGCGGCTGGGCGGCAGCCACAATTCGCTCGACAAGAAGTGGAAGCCGGACGCCAACCTGATCCTGGCGAACAAGTACCTGGACGGCCGCCTCGGCCTGATGCTGAACGCGTCGCACAGCACGCTGAACAACGAAGCGCATTCGATGCAGGTGTCGCAGACCGCGCAGCAGGGTTACTACCGGCTGCTGGACTTCGACAACTCGCCCGACAAAACCTACAGCTTCCTGCCCGGCACCGTGGCCAGCGACGACAGCACGGCCACCACGCCGATCCTGCGCACGCCAATGGGCGGCACCAACTTCCTGAACTCGGAGTCGCCGCTGTCGCTGATCACCAAGTCGGCCGGCGCGCAGACCAAACAGGATTGCCACAACCTGTTCCCCGACCTGTCGGCCGCGCAGCTCGCACTGATCCCGACCAACGGCCAGGGCCCGGCGCGGGCGCAGCGCGGCAACGAACTGCTCACCTGCCTGAACCAGTGGAACGACTACACGCCGTCCAACGTGCGCTACTTCATCAAGAAAGAACACGACCGCAAGGACAACCTGGACCTGCGCGCCGACTTCAAGGTGAACAGCAAGCTCACCGTGTATGCCAAGGGCAGCTTCAACCGCCGCGAGACGCGCATCGAGCAGATGACCTACCAGCTCGGCCTCGTGAAGAATCCGAACCAGCTGCCCAATCCGCTGGTCACGCCCGGCTACACGGGCACGGTATTCGCCGACGACAACGTCAACAACGTGCGCGGCGTCGCGCCCGGCTCGGGCTTCCACCTGTACCCGAACGGCTATTCGACGCGTTCGAACAACTACCCGATCCGCGGCGCCGTCACCAACATCGATCCGGCTTCCGTGCTGGTCGACCCGAGCCACCACCTGACCCGCTTCACGGTTTCGGACGGCCAGGCGATTCCCGACCAGACGCTGGAATTCGCCCGCACCGTCAGCCGCTACCTGCAGACGGGCGGCACCTACAGGAGCAATGGACTGACGGCCGAATTCTTCCTGGCCGATGCCCGCTCGGACTTTCGCCGGGTGCAGCAGCGCATGAGCTACACGCTGAACACCGGCCCGACCACGTTCGAACTCGATCCGAGCGGCCTGTGGGGCTTCCAGTTCCCGAGCGGCGTCAACCAGGCCGACCCGGCCGGCTACGCGGCGCTGTTCCCGCGCACCGTCGGCGACGCCAGGCTGGGCAACACCAACACCATCTTCCGGCCGAACTACCCGGCCGCCGTGCAGCCGCTGCGCACGATGGCGACCGGCATCCTGTGGCTGCCGCAGATCCGCGAAACTGGCGAGCGCACCGCCAGGCTGGACGTGACGTACATGACGCCGGAAAGCATCCCGTTCTTCAAGCGCCTGAAGGCCGGCTTCAACCTGCGCGACAGCTACAGCAACTCGTGGGAAGGCGGTGCCGGCGACCGGACGGTCCGCGCGGCCCAGGGTACCTATGGGACCGCCGGCTACGTCCCCGGCATCTACCTGCCGCAGGCGCGCGTGGACAACCGCTTCGAGGGCTGCCAGAACACCGCCGCGTCGCTGGCGCCGGGCGGCGACGCCTGCCAGTACGGCATGAATCCACCGGGCGACCCGCGCTCGGGCCGCGATGGCACACTGGTGCTGACGCCGCAGGAATTCCAGAACATCATCGCGCAGACGCTGACCAAGCCGGCTACCGGCACGTCGTTCTTCCACGGCGCCAGGGACCGCCCGTCGATCCTGCCGCAGAACTGGATGGGCATCGACATTGCCAACGCCGTCAAGCTGACCAACTTCGCCAACCGCAACTGGGACTGCGTGAAGACCTGCACGGCCACCGACGGCAAGGTGTACGAACAGCCCGTCAACAAGCTCAAGGAGCGCATCGACGCGTTCTACCTGATGACCGACTTCGGCCTGGACCAGGTGCCGTACACCGGACGGGAACTGCCGTTCGGCCTGGAACTGGACGGCAACGTGGGCGTGCGCTACGTGCGCAGCCGCGTCAACGGCACCGGCACGATGACGTTCACGTCGTACTCGAAGACGGCGCTGTACGACGCGGAAGACCCGGAAAACTCGGCCGGCTACGTGCAGTCGTCGATCGTGCAGAACACGTCGGTCGACGCCGAAACCACCGACGTGCTGCCCAGCCTGAACCTGGCGACGTGGCTGCGCCCGGACGAACTGGTGCTGCGCTACAGCGTGGCCAAGACGGTGGCGCGGCCGCCGATCCAGCAGTTGCTGCCGGCCAGTACCTGCATCTACGACGAACGCGCCGTGGATCTCGATTCCGACGGCACGCAGCGCTGCAACGGCACGATCGGCAACCCGGCGCTGAAGGCGCGCAAGAACGTCAACCAGAACCTGTCGCTGGAGTACTATCCGAACCGCGACACGATGTTCAGCCTCGCCTACTTCACGCAGAAGGGCAAGGTCGGCCAGTTCATCACCGAAGGCGTCAGCGGCGGCCAGCTGTTCGCCGGCTCCGACCTGGTGGACCCGCAGACGGGCGTGAAGCTGTCCGACCTGCCGTTCAACTACGCGACCTACGTGAACGGCCCCGTGTCGACCCGCAAGGGCGCCGAATTCAGCACCAAGACGGCATTCACGTTCCTGCCGGGCTTCCTGTCCAACACGGGCTTCGACGCCAACTACACGAAGGTGAAGTCGAAGCACGTGAACGCGGCCATCGTCGACCTGCTGACCGGCACCGCGCTGCCGCCGGCGCGCGAATCGGAATCGCAGTACAACGTGGCGCTGTGGTATGACGACGGCCGGCTGTCGGCCCGCGTGGCGCTGCAGGGTGCCGCGGCCTGGTTCACCTGCATCTCGCCATGCACCCAGACCCCGCGCGAGCTGATCAACTACCCGGCGCAGGGCGTGATCGCCAACAATTCCACGCCGAAGATCTACTCGCCCGGTTCGCCGAACTTCAAGGATGCCACGCGCTTCATCGATGCGAAGATCGGCTGGAAATGGCGTCCGGACGTGGAGTTCTTCATCGAAGGCCGCAACATCGGCAACGCCACCACGTCGAACAGCCAGGCCCAGTACGCACCGCTCAGCGACGGCGTGCCGAACCTGCTGGACTATGCCTACGCCGGCCGCCGCATCATGGTGGGCGTGTCGTTCCGCACGCTGTAGGCAACGCGCGCATGGAGGGGATCGGATACCCGCAGGGTGTCCGGCCCTTTTCGAAAGGCCTCTGGCCGACACCGGCTCCCGGCGCTCCTCGTCAAGCGCAGGTATCGACCACGTTGCCCGGCGGCCCCGGTCCTGCCGACCTGCCGCTGCTCCGCCCCCCGTTCGCCTGTCGCCCTCCCTTTGTTTGCGACGTCATCGTCGGCACCGCGTCGGCGAGCTGAACCACGCCAAAGGAAAAGGCACGTAAAGATCTCCTCGCTCGAGCGTGTACACTGCGCCCGTGCCTGCCTTGCTTTGCCGAGGCGGGCCGCCGACGTCAATGAACAAGAGAGCGGAATGCCATGAAAATATCCAGTTCCCTGCCCGCGTGGACGATCGCCGCGCCCGTCGCCGCCTGGCTGCTGCTGGCCGGCAAGGCTGCCGGTGTCGACCAGATGCTGGGCGGGGCCTATATCGCCCTGCTCGCTGCCGGCCTGTTCGCCGGCGTGCTGGCGGCCGTGTTCCATGCCGAAGTGGTGGCGCACCGGATCGGCGAACCGTACGGTACGCTGGTGCTGGCGGTGGCCGTCACCTCGATCGAGGTCGCGCTGATCGTGTCGCTGATGATCGCCGGCGGCGAATCGACCACCGGCCTGGCGCGCGACACCGTGTACGCCGCGGTGATGCTGATCCTGAACGGCATGGTCGGCATCTGCCTGCTGGCCGGCGCGCGGCGCCATGGCGAACAGCGCTTTACCCAGACCGGCGTGTCCGCCGCGCTGGCCACGCTGTCGGCGATCGCCGTGCTGACGATGGTGCTGCCGAACTACACGACCACTACGCCGGGCCCGTACTACAGCGGCAGCCAGCTGATCTTCATCGCCGTGATCTCGCTGGTCCTGTACGGCACCTTCGTGCTGGTGCAGACCGTGCGGCACCGCGACTACTTCCTGCCCGAAGTCGCCACCGCGGACGAAGCGGTGCACGCGCCGCCGCCGTCCGCGAAGGTCATGTGGTGGAGCAGCGCCCTGCTGCTGGCATGCCTGGGCAGCGTGGTGCTGCTGGCCAAGTCGCTGTCGCCGCCGCTGGAAGCGGCCGTGCTGGCACTGGGCGCGCCGAAGGCGCTGGTCGGCATCATCATCGCGGCCGTCGTGCTGCTGCCCGAGGGAATCGCCGCGTACCAGGCGGCGCGCGCGAACCGGCTGCAAACGAGCCTGAACCTGGCGCTCGGTTCGGCCCTGGCCAGCATCGGCCTGACGATTCCGGCGGTGGCGATCGTGTCGCTGGCCAACGGCTGGACCCTGTCGCTGGGCATCGACGTCAAGTCCACCGTGCTGCTGCTGCTGTCGATCATCGTGGCCACGATCTCGCTGGGCAACGGCCGCACCACGATCATGCAGGGCATGGTCCACGTGGTGATCTTCGCGGTCTACCTGTTCATCACGATCGTGCCGTGAGCTCCGGGCCGGCGGGCACGCCGGCCAGCTTGCGGACCAGCCACGTCAGGCCGTCGAACGGCCGCGAGGCGATCGCCAGCTGCGCGGCCATCCCGCGCCGTGCCAGCACGCGCTCGGCCGCCATGAAGCCCGATTTCACCGCGCTCTCCATCGTGCACGGCAGGTGCGTCTGCACCCAGTCGCCGGCCAGCACCAGGCCCGGGACCGGGCTTTCCGGCGCCGGCCGCGCCGTTTCGAATCCCGTCACCGGGCACGGGATCGCCATCGGCACGCGGTGCACGCGCGCATGCACCAGGCGCGCGTGCGCCGCTTCCGGCGCCCCCTCGACCAGTTCGCGCAGCGTGGCCTGCACGATGTCGTCGTCGCTCAGGCGATGGGCGCGGTGGCTGTAGATGATGTTCGAGCAGACCACCGTGGCCCTGCCCTGCCAGCCGGCGCGGATCTGGCGCAAATCGTAGAAATCGTAATTGAGCCGCCCGGCCGAATACAGGTGCGACCAGAAACGCTCGACGCGGAACTGGCGGTCGAACCACAGGTAGACGCATACATACGGGCTCGGCTCGAAGGCGTCCAGCTGGCGGAATGGCGCCATCGCACGCCATGCGGGCGGCACGATGGTCTTCAGCGCGGTGGGCGGCAGCGCGCTGACGACGTCGCCGGCGATGCGCGTGCCGTCCGCCAGCACGATGCCTTCGACGCGCTCGCCGCCGACGAAGCCGGCCACCGGCGCGTCCACCGACACCGCGCCGCCCGCCGCCACGATGGCCTGCGTGGCCTGGGTGGCGTACAGCTCGGCCAGGCCGACGGCGCCGAAGCCGAAGTGCAGGCCGCGGTAATTGCTCAACAGCGCGTGGATGCGCAGCAGTGACGCGGCCGAACAGCGCTCAAGCGGCAGGTTGGTCACCACCATCGCGGCGAACCGCCACCACCAGTCGATCATCCGCTCGCTGACACCCTTGTCGCGCAGGAACTGCTCGGCGCTGATGCCGTCGAGCCGGGCCACGTCCGCTTCGTGGAAGGTGATGCCGCTCCAGGCCAGGCGCGCCATCGACAGGTTGTCGAGCATCGTCAGGCCGGGTGCCGGCAACGCGCTCGGCACCAGGCTCAGCGGAGGCGGCAGCGGCGCGTGCCGCAGGTGCACCGGGCGCGGCTTGCTGGCCAGCGCCAGCACCTTGCGCGGCTGCCAGGTGATCAGCTGCGCAGTGCCGAGGCGCCGCAGGAATGCCAGCATGTTGTGGTATTCGGAATGGAAGATGTGCGGGCCGATGTCGACCGTGTCGCCGGTGACCTCGTCGCGCCAGCTGGCGGCGCGCCCGCCCAGCCGTTCGCCGGCCTCGAACACGCGGCAGCGCAGGCCGCGGTCGGCCAGCGCCACGCCGCACGCCAGGCCGGCCAGGCCGCCACCGATGATCAGTACGTCTTCAGCCACCAGCTCTCCCGTTTTCCGAACGGGCCGATGATAGGCGACCGCCGCGGCGGGCAATGTGCGGCGGCGAACGCAAGCGCCGATGTCGCGCACGCGCGATTCGCCACGTTAACCGTGCAACGCTTGTTTTTTTTACATGGTAATCTTGCCACGTCGCCCGGCATCCGGAGCCACAAGCGGCATTGCAGATCAACCTAAAAATCCAAGTGAGCGTGATGACAAAGAACGTAGCTATTGTCGGGGCAGGCTTCTCCGGCGCGGTAATCGCGCACCAGCTCGCAAAAGCGGGCTACCAAGTCGAAGTGTTCGAATCACGATCCCATATCGCGGGCAACTGCCATTCCGAGCGCGATGCAGAAACCAATGTGCTGGTCCATGTCTATGGCCCGCACATCTTCCACACCGATAACGAGCGGGTATGGAAATTCGTCAACGAGTTTTCCCAGTTCATGCCGTACGTGAACCGCGTGAAGGCGATCACGAACAACCGCGTGTTCACGCTGCCGATCAACCTGCTGACGATCAACCAGTTCTTCAACAAGACGTTCCGGCCGGCCGAGGCGCAGGAATTCCTTGCCTCGCTGGGCGACAAGTCGATCGAGAACCCGGTCACCTTCGAAGACCAGGCGCTGCGCTTCGTCGGCCGCGAACTGTATGAAGCGTTCTTCAAGACGTACACCGTGAAGCAGTGGGGCCTGCAGCCGACCGAACTGCCCGCCAGCATCCTGAAGCGGCTGCCGGTGCGCTTCAACTACGACGACAACTATTTCAGCCACAAGTACCAGGGCATGCCGAAGGACGGCTACACCGCCATCGTCGAAAAGATCCTCGACGTGCCGGGCATTACCGTGCACCTGAACACCGCGTTCAGCCCGGAACAGAAAGGCGACTACAGCCACGTGTTCTACAGCGGCCCGATCGACGCGTGGTTCGGCCACCGCGAAGGCCGCCTGCCGTACCGCACGCTGGACTTCGAAGTGCATCGCGACCAGGGCGACTACCAGGGCAATGCGGTGATCAACTACTGCGACAATGCGCAGCGCTACACGCGCATCACCGAGCACAAGCACTTCTCGCCGTGGGAACAGCACGAAGGCACCGTCTGCTACTTCGAGTACAGCCGGCAGTGCGAAGAGAAGGACACGCCGTACTACCCGATCCGCCTGGCGCGCGACAAGGTGCAGCTGGAAAAATACGTGCGGCTGGCGAACGACGAACCGAACGTGACCTTCATCGGCCGCCTCGGCACCTACCGCTACCTCGACATGGACGTGACGATCGACGAGGCGCTGCGCACGGCCGACAAGTTCCTCGAATCCGCGGCCGACAAGGCGCAGATGCCGGCGTTCGTCATCAATCCGCTGGGCTGACCGCAGGACTGACAGTCACGCCGCACCGGCAAACGGCGGTGGCAGGCCTCTTCACGGGGCTTGCCGCCGCTTTGCTTTGGGCGCCCGATTCTTCCTGCATCCGCTGAAACAATAGAAACAACCGAAACAATAGCGTCGTGACAATCGGCGAGAATGTACGCGGCCTGCATCCGTCACAATCACGGGTCCACCCGACCGGACCGCCGATGACTACCTTCGCCGAACTGCATGCCCGCCTTGCCGGCCCCTTTCCCGACCACGAACGCTTCACCGGCCCGCCGGTCGACATCGAAGGGCTGGCGCCGGACGAGCTGGGCAAGCTCTGGCCACTGCTGCAGCCGGCGGCGCGAGCCCGGGACGGCGATCCGGCCCGCTTCCAGCTGGCGCACGATGTACTGGCCCAGGCACGCAAGCTGGGGCTGGCGCCGCGCCTCGACGCCGCCCTGCTGATCGCCACGCTGCGCGCACTGCCGCCAAAGGACCGGACCACGCCGGGCACCTATTTCGACGATTTCGACTGGCTCGTCGCACAGGTCGGCCATCTTGCCGCCGTGCCCGCTTCCGCGGACGAAGCGGCCATGCTGGAAGCGCAGCTGGCGCTGCTGTTGCCGGCCGTCGAGCACTGGCATTACCGGCGCTACGGCATCCTGGCGATGGCCCGGGTGGCCGGCGCGCGCCGCCTGGCGGCCCGCCTGCTGGACAGCATCCGGGAACACTACGGTAATGGATTGCCGGCCCGCGAGCTGGAGGTACTCGCCAGGGCGGCACCGGCGGCGCTGATGGCGCTGGCCGGCGGCGGCGCGTTCTGGGTCCGCGGCGGCGACGAGGAAGGGCAGCCCCACCCGTCGGAAGCCATGCTTGGCGACCCGCACTACGCGGCGTTCGCGCGCGCGGCGCTGGAGGAAGCAGCGCAGGTACTGGAACGGATGCATGCCGGCGAGATACCGTACAAGGCCGACTTCTACGATTCGGACGATGGCCACGTACTGGCCCTGGCGGCACGGGTGGGGGCGCTGGGCGACGAGCCCTGGTACCGCGCCGTCATCGGCCGCCTGCTGCCGCTTGCCTGCGTGGCCCCCACGGCCGCCCGCAGCGCCCCTTCGCAGTCGTTGACGATCGCACTGGGCTACGTAACGGAGGCGGTGCCGACGCCCGAAGGCGTGGCCGCCCTGCGCACGGCCCTGAAGGCGGTGCGCCATGCGGGGCTGGAAAAAAAGCTGGCGCGCAACCTGAAGCCTGCCGAACGCCGGCTGGCGACCAGGCCCGAAGTGGCGCTGCGCCTGGCCGGGCTGGAACCAAAGCAGCAGCGCGCCATGCTGGCCGCCCTGCTGGAGGCATGCTTCAGCCGCCCCATCTCGCTTCCCTACCACGAGTGGCGCGAGCGGTTGCTCGGCTCCGGGGCGGCGGCCGACTTTGCGCGGACACTGGTCTGGCGCGCCGCCGGGTCCTTCATGCTGGACGAGAACGACCAGCCGGTGGATGCGCAAGGCACGCCCGTGGCGATCGCCGGCGACGCCGGCATCGTGTTGTGGCACCCGGTGGAAGCGGATGAGCCGGAGCGCAGCGCGTGGCGCGCGCGCCTGCTGCGGCGCCAGCTGCGCCAGGCGCTGCGGCAGGCCTTTCGGGAACATTATGCGGCGGCGCCCGACGGCGAGCGCAGCGCAGCGTTTTGCGGCTATGAACTGGATGGCCGGCGCCTGATCGGCCTGGCCGGGCGCGACGGCTGGCGCCTGGAATTCGACGGCATGGCGCGCCAGTTCGGCGACATCCGGGCAGTTTTCGACGTGGGCCGGTTGTATCCGGGCTTCAGCGGTATCGTCGCCAGCGGGCCGATCGGATTCTGGCGTGGCGCGCAGCAGGTGGCGCCGCGCGACGTGCCGCCGCGCGCATATTCCGAAGCATGCCGCGCCGTCGACCTGCTGGTCTCCGTCTCGGCCATCGCCCTGGAGACGGACGACGGGCAATCGTCCTGGCAGGCGCGTACCGACCGCCTGTTCCTTCTGCGCGACCAGGCCGGCATCGACGGCACGCGGCGGCAGGTGCTGGAACGCGTACTGGCGGCACAGATCGCGGCCGGTACCGTGTCGCTGGAAGGATTCCATGTGCACGTTGGCGACACGAAAATCAGCCTGCGCACCGGCCGGGTATTGCGTGGCGGCGCACCGGTCGAGCTGGCGCTGAAACCGGCCTCGAAACGGCTGGGCGCGGTTCCATGGCTGCCCTACGACGAAGCGCTGCTGGAGCGGGTGGTGCACAGCGTGGGCGCACTGCTGGACGGCGCCGGCAACCGCTAAGCTCCGCGGACCGCCCCCCCCGGCCGTCACGCCGGCATTTGCGCCTTTTTACTTAGGATGCTAAACTTTCGCATCCTAAGCTAAAACGCCGCCATGACCGACCTCGACAAGACCCTGATGTCCCTTACCCACACGCTGATCCATGCGGCGCGGGCGTACAAGGCGGCGGCGGACCGGGTGGCCGGCAATTTCTCGCTGTCCCATGCCAGCGGCTGGCCGGTCGTGATGATCGCCCGCCTCGGCGATGGCGTGCGGCCGGGCACGGTGGCCGAGGCGCTCGGCGTCGAGCCGCCGTCGCTGGTGCGCATCGTCGACCAGCTGGTCGCGGCCGGCCTCGTGACGCGGCAGGACGATCCGGCCGACCGGCGCGCGAAAACGCTGCATCTGACCGCCGAAGGCCGCCACTGCGCGGCCCAGCTGGAAGAATTGCTGCTGCCGTTCCGGCGCGAACTGTTCGGCGACCTGCCGCAGGCCGACATCGAAGCCTGCGTGCGCGTACTGACGCGGCTGGATGCGGCGCTGGCCGCCCGCGCGAAAGGCTGAGCGGCGATGTTGCCGGCATACCCGCAGCCGCGCGAGCTGCTGTTCTCGGCAAAGTGTTTTGCCGCGTCGATGCTGGCGCTGTACGTGTCGATGGCGGCCGGCCTGCCCCGCCCGTTCTGGGCCATGATGACGGCCTACATCGTGGCCAGTCCGCTGGCCGGCGCGGTGCGTTCGAAGGCGATTTTCCGGGTGTGCGGCACGCTGGCCGGCTCGGCGGCCACGGTGGCGCTGGTGCCGAACCTGGCCAATGCGCCGGAACTGCTGTCGCTGGCGCTGGCGTGCTGGGTGGCGGCATGCCTGTACGTGTCGCTGCTCGACCGCACACCCCGTTCCTATATCTTCATGCTGGCCGGCTATACGGCCGGCCTGATCGGTTTTCCGGCGGTGGCCGATCCGGCCTCCGTGTTCGATACGGCGATTGCCCGCGTCGAGGAGATCGGTATCGGCATCCTGTCGGCCACGCTGGTCCACTCGCTGGTGTTCCCGCAGGGCGTCGGCCCGGCGCTGCTGGGCCGCCTGGACCGCGCGATCGGCGACGCGCGGCGCTGGATGCTGGAAGCGGTGCATTCGGTGCAACCTGGCGCCGGCGGCCAGCATGGTCCCGCCACTCGCGACACCCACGTGCGCCTGGCCCTCGCCGCCGAGATCAGCGACATGCGCATCATGTCCACCCACCTGCCGTTCGACACCTCGCACCTGCGCTGGACCGGCGCGATGGTGCACGCGCTGCACGACCGGCTGGCCGTGATGGTGCCGCTCTTGCTGGCCGTCGAGGACCGCCTGCAGGCGCTGGCGGAGGACGGGCCGGTGGAGCCGGCATGGCAGGCGATGCTCGATGACGTGGCGCAGTGGATCGGCGAAGGCCGGGCCGCCGACCCGGCACGCGCTGCGGCGCTGCGCGCGCGGCTCGATGCGCTGGCCCCGCCGCTGGCGCCCGATGCCGCATGGCGCACCATCCTCCAGGTGAACCTGGCGCAGCGGCTCGCGGCGCTGGTCAGGGCGTGCCAGGAGAGCCTGGAACTGCGCGACAGCATCGACGCCGTGATGCATGGCGAGCCGCCGTCCGCTCCGCCGCACCTGACGCCGTCGGTCCTGCACCGCGACCACGGCATGGCGCTGCGCTCGGCGCTGGCGGCGGCGATCGCCATCCTGGCCTGCTGCGCGTTCTGGATCCTGACCGGCTGGCCGGCCGGCGCCGCTGCGCCGATGCTGGCCGGCGTGGCCTGCTGCTTCTTCGCGACGATGGACGATCCGGTTCCCGCCATCACCGGCTTCGTCAAGTACACGCTGTGGTCGGTGCCGGTCTCGGCGTTCTACATCCTCGTCGTGCTGCCGGCCGTGCACAGCTACGAAATGCTGGTGCTGACGCTGGCGCCGGTGTTCCTGCTGCTCGGCGTGTACATGGCGCGCCCCGCCACCTACGGCAACGCGCTCACGTTCGTGATCGGCATCGCCAGCACGCTGGCCCTGCAGGACACCAACCAGCTGGACATGGCATCGTTCGCCAACGGCCTGCTGGCGCAGCTGGCCGGCTACATCGCCGCGGCGCTGGTCACCCGCACCATCCGCACCGTGGATGCGCCGTGGATGGCGCGCCGCATGTTGAAACGCGCCCGCGCCGAACTGGTACAGCTGGCCCGCGCACCGCGCGCGCCGGCGCTGCTGGAAGTTTCCGCCCGCGTGGTCGACCGGGTGGCGCTGCTGATGCCCCGGCTGGCGCTGGCGAAAGCGGCGCCGGAGGTACGCGCCGCCGCGCTGGAAAATATCCGCGAACTGCGCGTGGGCCTGCACATCGCCCAGCTGCGCGGCCTGGCGCCGCAGCTCGAACCGCGCGGCGTGCCGCTGGCCGCCCTGCTGCAGCAGCTGGCCGCGCATTTCGCGGGTGCTTCCGCGGCACGGACCGGCTCCGGATCCTCCGCCGCTCACGGCCTGCTGGCGCAGCTCGATGCGACGCTGCGCGCCGTCTGCCGGTCGGCCGGCGGCCAGGGCGATGGCAAAGAGCAGGCCACGGCGGCGGCCGCGCTGGCCAGCATGCGCCGCGACCTGTTCCCGCACGCGGCGTCCTATCAACCGTTTTCCGATCCATCAACCACGTCCCGATGATCCCGATGAGCGCTGAAATCAGCCTGCACGGCCTGTACGTGCCCACCCTTCTCCTGCTGGCGCTGGCCGCGCTGGCCTGTACCCGCGTGCTCGGCAAGCTGCTGCTGCGGCTGGGCTTCTACCGGCTGGTATGGCATCCCGCCCTGTTCGACTTCGCGCTGTTCGGCATCCTGCTGGGCAGCTTCTCCCTGCTGGTGAACCGCTATGGCTACTGAATCGACCGTTAAATCCTCCGCGCTGGCCCTGGCGCGCTTTCTCGTCACGATGGCCGCGCTGGCGGCCGCCGCCTTCCTCGGCTGGCGCCTGTGGCAGCACTACGAGGTGGAGCCCTGGACGCGCGACGGCCGCGTCAAGGCCGACGTCGTACAGGTGGCGCCGGACGTCACCGGGCAGGTCACGCGCGTGCTGGTGCACGACAACCAGCAGGTCAAGGCCGGCGACGTGCTGTTCGAGATCGACACCGCGCGCTTCGCGCTGGCCTTGCGGCAGGCCGAGGCGGCCGTGCAGGCGCAGCGCGTGGCCCTTGCCCAGGCCGGCAGGGACGCGCGCCGCAATGCCGAACTGTCCGACCTGGTGGCGCAGGAAGTGCGCGAGCAGTCCTCGAGCCGGGTCGAGGAACTGCGCGCCGCGCTGGCCCAGGCATTCGTCAGCCGCGACGTGGCGAAACTGAATCTTGAGCGCACCCGCGTCGTCTCCACCGTCAACGGCACCGTCACCAACCTGGACCTGCGGGCCGGCGCCTATGTGACGGCGGGCCATGCGGTGATGGCGCTGGTCGACCGCGATTCGTTCTATGTGGAAGGCTATTTCGAGGAAACCAAGCTGGGCGCGATCGGCATCGGCGCCCCGGTGCTGGTAACGCCGATGGGCGCCTCGCAGGTGCTGCGCGGCCGCGTCGAGAGCTTCGCCGGCGGCATCGCGGACCGCGACCGCAGCACGTCGGCCAACCTGCTGTCGAACGTCAACCCCACGTTCAACTGGGTGCGGCTGGCGCAGCGCATTCCGGTGCGCGTCAAGCTCGACGCGCTGCCGGCCGGCATCCGCCTCGTCGCGGGCCAGACCGTCACGGTCGATGTCCGCGCCCCTGACGCCGTCGCCGAACGCCGCATAACCCCGGCGCGCGCCACGCATTCCTGAGGAGGACTGATGCACAACCAGATGCATAAGCTGATGCGTATTTCGCGGCATTTGCCACTGTTTGCGTCGCTGGCCGTGCTGGCGGCCTGCGGCACCGTGGGGCCCGACTACAAGGTACCCGCGGAAGCGGCGATACAGCGCCCTGCCGCGGCCGCGCCGTTCGCCAGCGCGGGCGAACCCGTGTTTCGCAGCGAACCGCTGCCGCCCCACTGGTGGCGGCTGTACCGCGATCCGGCGCTCGACGCACTGGTCGGCAAGGCGTTCGCCGCCAATACCGACCTGCGCGTGGCGGCGGCCAACCTGGCGCGCGCCCGCGCCATTGTGCAGGAAGTGGCGGGCGCCGCCGATCCCGTGGTCGGCGCCTCCGCCGCACCGGCCTATGGCCGCGCATCGGCGGCGGCGAAGGGCTTGCCGGATGCGCTGGCGGACGGCTACAGCCATGACGCCGGCATCAGCGTCTCGTACCAGCTCGATTTGTTCGGCAAGATCCGCCGCGGCGTCGAGGCGGCCGGCGCGGACCGCGAAGCGGCCGAGGCGGCGCTGGACCTGGCCCGCGTGACCGTGGCCGCCGATACCGCGCGTGCCTACGTCGATGCCTGCGGCGCGCGCCACCAGCTCGACGTGGCGCGCCAGTCCGTCGACCTGCAGCAGCGCTTCGTGGAACTGACCGCGCGGCGCATCCGTGCCGGCCGCGGTACGGCGCTCGACGATGCCCGCGCCCGCGCCCAGCTGGAGCAGTTGCGTGCGGCGATTCCGCCGCTGCTGGCGCAAACCCGTACCGCCCAGTTCCGGCTCGCCGCGCTGACAGGCCGTGCACCCGCCGAGATGGCGGACAGCGAAATTGCCTGCACTGCCGCGCCGCGGCTGGCACAGCCGGTGCCCGTGGGCGATGGCGCCGCCCTGCTGCGCCGCCGGCCCGACATCCGTGGTGCCGAACGCAGCCTGGCTGGCGCCACCGCGCGCATCGGCGTGGCCGTCAGCGAACTGTATCCCAGCGTGAGCCTCGGCCTTTCCGCCGGCAGCAGCGGCGCACTGGAGCGCTTCGGCGCCGGCAATGCGTTGCGCTGGAGCGTGGGCCCGCTGATTTCGTGGACGCTGCCGACCAACGCCGGCCACGCCCGCGTGGCCGAAGCGGAAGGCGCCACGGCGGCCGCGCTGGCGCGCTTCGACGGCCTGGTGCTGAACGCGCTGCGCGAAACGGAAACGGCGATGACGGTGTATGCCCGCGAGCTCGATCGCAATGCCGCGCTGCGCGCAGCCCGCGAGCAGAGCGCGCTGGCCGCCAGCCAGTCGCACCGGCTGTACGAGGCCGGCAAGATCGACTTCCTGCCGGTACTGGACGCCGACCGCACGCTGGCCGCCGGCGACAGCGCGCTGGCCGCCTCCGATGCGCAGGTGGCCGCCGACCAGGTGGCGCTTTTCCTCGCCTTGGGCGGCGGCTGGGAACAGCCGGGCGGCTGAACGCACCCGCCTTGCGGGATGGCGGACGCCTTTACTGCCGAGCGGGACTGGCGTACTTCGCAAAAGCAGGCGAAAATGCGGTTCGCGCAGTGTTTCAGGGTCGTTCACAGCAGCGCCCAAAAAAAAGCGGCGGCCGGGAAACCGGACCACCGCGAAGGGAAGCGCGCCATGGGGCAGGCGCTGTCGAAACACTGTGCGAGCTGTATCGCCAGGCCAAGTGTAGAACGTCCGGGCCGAATATATAAGCCGAACTAATATGAACGTTGGTTCGGGAAATGCGAACCATACGCATTTGCAGTCATCCCTGTGGAAGCGTTCCCCCTGCTTTTGGCCTGCTTTCGCCGTGCCTTTTCTCGTGCCTTTTCCCATGTTGCAGGCAAAAAAAATGCCGACCCTGAGGCCGGCAAAATTCCAATTCTTGGGAAATTGGAGGAGACAGGTGCATCATGCCACCTGCCACCCGGTCAGGCCAATTTATATTGGCCATACCAATCATCACGAAAAACGATATCTTGTCATGAACCGGTCACATGCCGGCCGGCGCGCCTGCGCCGGCGACCGGCAGCGTGACCGTAAACGTGCAGCCCTGCCCCAGCCCCGCGCTGCGGGCCGAGACCGTGCCACCATGTAGCTGCACAAGGCTCTGCACCAGTGCCAGGCCGATGCCCAGGCCGCCCTGCGAACGGTCCGGCGTGCGCTCTGCCTGCGTAAACAGTTCGAACACGTGGGGCAGCACGTCGGCGGCGATACCGACGCCATTGTCGCGCACGGCGATCGCCACGCTGTCCGCCGCGACGGCGACCGACACGGCGATCCGGCCGCCCGGCGGCGTGTACTTTGCCGCGTTGTTCAGCAGGTTCGTCACGATCTGCACGAGGCGCACGCGGTCGCCGTGGACCCTTGGCAGCGGGCCGTGCGCCTCCACCGCGAGCGCATGGCCGCGCGCATCGACCAGCGGCCTGACCTGCTCGATCGCGCTGGCCAGCACCGATGGCAGGTCGACCGTTTCAAGTTCCAGTTCGATCAGGCCGCGCGTGACGCGCGACACGTCGAGCAGGTCGTCGACCAGGCTCGTCATGTGCCGCACCTGCCGCACGATCACCTCGCTGGTCTTCTGCGCGCTCGGCGGATCGAGCCGGCCCAGCGCCAGCATGTGCGCGGCCGTGCTGATCGGCGCCAGCGGATTGCGCAGTTCGTGCGCCAGCATGGCCAGGAACTCGTCCTTGCGCCGCGATTGCGTGCGCAGTTCCTCTTCGCCGGACTTCTTGTCGTGGATGTCGGTCAGCGTGCCCAGCCAGCGGGTCTCCGGGCCGACCGCGTCGGTCGACGGCACGGCGCGGTTCAGTACCCAGCGGAACTGGCCGGAATGGTGCCGCAGACGGTGCTCGATCTCGAAGCGGCGGCCGGTGGCCAGGCTGACGCGCCACGCGTCCTCCAGCAGCGGCAAGTCGTCGGGATGGATCTGCGGCCGCCAGTCCCAGTCGGGCCGGCGCGGCGGCGGCTCGCCGGTGTATTCGAACCAGCGCGTATTGATATAGTCGTTGACGCCGGCGCCGTTTGCCGCCCAGACGATCTGCGGAATGTCGTCGGCCATCAGCCGGAAGCGCGTTTCGCTGTCCGCCGCCTTGCGCTCGCTGTCGATGCGGCGCTGTTCGGCCACCTTGCGATCGGTGACGTCAATGGCGATGCCGGCGAAGCTGACCTTGCCCGTTTGCGGACTGGCGAAGAGCTTGCCGCGCGCGTTGACCCACACGTCGAGCCCGGACCGTTGCGGGATCCGGTATTCGATGTCGTACAGCGTGCCGTTGGCGATCGCTTCGTCGATCGCTGCCAGCACGCCAGGGCGGTCGTCGGCATGGATCATGTCGGTGAAGCGCACCAGCGCCGTGCCGGCACGCGCAAGCGCGGCATCGACCTGGAACAGGCGCGCGAAACGTTCGTCGACGTGGGTGGTCCCCGTCTCCACGTCGACCGACCAGGTGCCGATATTGCCGGACGCCTCCAGCGACAGCGCCAGCCGCTCTTCGGCCTCCTTGTGCCGGGCCAGCGCCAGCAACCTGTCGGTGACCTCGATCACCGTGCACATCAGGCCGCGCACGATGCCGGCCTCGTCGCGCACTGGGCTGAACGAGAACGTGAACCAGGTCTGTTCCGGCGCGCCGTTGCGGTACAGCGTGGTCGCGTAGTTTTCGAAGAAGAACGATTCGCCGGCCATCACCCGCGCCACGTAGGGCCCCAGGTCGGACCACACCTCGCTCCAGACTTCCTCGTAGGGCTGGCCCAGCGTGCCGTCCGCCCTCTTGCCGAGCATCGGCAGGTAGGCATCGTTGTGGAAAAGGTAGTTCGCTTCGCCCCAGGTCACGAAGGTGGGGAACGACGAGCCGAGCACGATGCCCAGCGTGGTGCGCAGCGCCGACGGCCAGCCATGCAGCGGCCCCAGCGGATGGCCGGACCAGTCGCGCGCGCGCATGCGCGCGCCGGTGGCGCCACCGTTGAGGGTGAAGGCGAGAAGCTGGTCATGGTCTGTCACGAAAGTAGCCGGTAGAGAGGAAGGCCCGATTCTACTGGACTATTCGTTCACCGGACCGCGGGGCTCACTCGTCCTTCGCGGCGGCGCCGAGCAGGCGGTCCTTGGCCGACAGCAGCTTCTGCACCCGGCTGCCCATCTTCATCAGCTGGGCCATCGATTCTGGCGACAGCCGCTGCATGTCGTCGAACCATGTATTGGCCATGTCGACCAGTTCATGCATCTCGCGCATGCGCTGCTGGGCAAAGGCATCGTCCGGCGTGCCGGCCTTCACCAGCAGCGATTCGCGCAGTACCGACAGCGTGGGCAGCACTTCGCGGCGGCGCCGTTCGGCCGCCACCACGCGGAAGATTTCCCACACATCGCCCAGCGACGTGAAGTATTCGCGCCGGTCGCCCGGCAGGCGGCTCTGGCGCACCAGGCCCCAGGCCTGCAGTTCCTTCAGGCCGATGCTGACGTTGGAACGGGAGATGCCGAGCTTTTCGCCGATATCGTCGGCATGCATCGGCCGCTCGGTGACGAACAGCAGCGCGTAGATCTGCCCCACCGTGCGGTTGATGCCCCAGCGGCTGCCCATCTCGCCGAAGTGGCTGACAAAGGTTTGGACAAGTGGCGTCACGTTGTGCACTTTTCGAAGTTTCAGGAAATCCGATTATCTCACGGCACCGACATGGCCCCGGCTTTCACTTCGTTATCAGTCCAGCAATATCCGACCGCGCCACTCGGGCTTCCTGACAGCAATAAAATTTTCAGGCATACTTTCAATAATTCCTGAAAGTTCAAAAGATTTGGTAAACCCAAAACACCAGACGTGACCGACACCATGCGCATTTCCCCCAATCCAGTGACAGCCCGGCGCCCGCCCCCCGCCGCCGGGAGCCTGCGCGCCGCACTGGCGATCGGCGCGGCGCCACTGCTGTGGATCCCTCAGGCCGCGCTGCTCGCCTGGGCGGTGCAAGGGCTCGCCGACGGCGCCGGCCTGGCCACGCTGGCCAGCGCCGCCATCGCTTACCTTTTGCTGGGCCTGGCCCGTGCCAGCGCGGAGGCCTGGGCTGCGCGCCGGCTGTACACCGCATCGCGCGAGCGCGTCACGGTGCTGCGCGCGGCCGCCGCCCGGGCGCTGGCCGGCCGTTCCCCCCTGGACCGCGGCCGCCTGCCTTCCGGCGCGGCCGCCAGCGTGCTGGCCGAGCAGGCCGAAGCCGTGCTGCCCTGGCTGGTGCGCTACCAGCCAGCGCGCTGGCGCGCGATGCTGGTACTGCCGGCGATCGCGCTGGTGGTCGCCACGCAATCCTGGGCGGCGGCGCTGATCCTCGCCGGCGCCGCGCCGCTGATCCCGCTGTTCATGGCCGTCATCGGCTGGCGCGCCAGGGATGCCAGCGCCGCGCAGCTGCAACTGGCGGGCGGGATGAACGGCTTCCTGCTCGACCGGCTGCGCGGCCTGTCGACGCTGCGCGCGCTCGGCGCCGTCGATGCCACGGCCACGCGGCTGCGCGCGACCGCCGAAGCGGTGCGCGCCGGGACGATGCGGGTGCTGCGCATCGCCTTCCTTTCCTCGACCGCGCTGGAACTGTTCTCCGCGCTGGGCGTTGCGCTGGTGGCCGTCTATATCGGCTTCCACCTGCTGGGACAGATCGATCCGGGCAGCTGGGGCCACCGGCTGACGCTCGAACAGGGCCTGTTCATCCTGCTGCTGGCGCCCGCATTCTTCGAACCGCTGCGCGAACTAGCCGCGGTCTGGCACGACAAGGCGGCCGGCGAGGCGGCGCTGGCGGCGCTCGACGCACTGCATGGCGACAGCATGCCGCTGCCGGGTGCGCTGGCCGCTCCCGTGGCGGCACCGGCCGGCGCCGTGGCGGTCGACGTCGACGACCTGCACTTCGCGCATGCCGGGGAGGCGCCGCTGTTCGCCGGCGCAGCGCTGCACATCGGCGCCGGCGAACACGTCGCCCTCGTCGGCCCAAGCGGCAGCGGCAAGACGGCGCTGCTGTCGCTGGTCGCCGGCCTGGTGCCCGCCGCGGCCGGCACCGTGCGCATCGGCGGCGTGGCGCTGGACGGGGACAGCGCGGCTGGCCTGCGCGCACGCATGGCGTGGATCGGCCAGAAACCGCACGTCTTTGCCGGCACGGTGCGCGGCAACGTCTCTTTGGAACGCCCCGGCGTGACCACGGCCGGCGTCAGCGCCGCCATCGACCGCGCCGGCCTGGGCCACGTGCAGCACGCCACGCCGGACGACAGCCTGGGCGAAGGCGGTACCGGCCTGTCCGGCGGCGAGCTGGTACGGCTGGCCCTGGCCCGCGCCGCCGTACTGCCGCAGGCCGGCCTGCTGCTGGCGGACGAACCCACCGCCCACCTCGACCGCGACACCGCGGCCGGCGTGGTCGACGCGCTGCTCCGGCTGGCCGAAGGCCGCACGCTGGTCGTCGCCACCCACGACCTGGCGCTGGCCCGCCGCATCGGCCGCGTGATCGACATCGGCGCGCTGCGCGGCATGCGGGAGGCAGCATGAAGCCCTTACGCACACAGCTCGTGGACAGCGATGTGGCGCGGGTGCTCGCGCTGTTCGCCCGGCATGGCGGCCGCCGGCTGGCGCTGGGCGCGTTCCTCGCCACGGTGGTGGTGCTGGCCGGGATTGCGCTGCTGGGCACGTCGGGCTGGTTCATCACCGCCACCGCGCTGGCCGGTGCCGGCGCGCTGTTCAACGTGTTCGTGCCGAGCGCCGCGATCCGCCTGCTGGCGCTGGGCCGCACGTTCGGCCGCTACGCCGAACGGCTGGTCACGCATGATGCAACGCTGGCCGTGCTGGCCGCGCTGCGCGAACGCCTGTTCCGCGGCTGGGCCGGGCCGGATGCCGCGCGCGCCCTGCTGCGCCGGCCGTCGCGCCTGCTGTTCCGCCTGACGAGCGACATCGATGCCCTGGAATCGGTCTACCTGCGCCTGCTGGTACCGGCACTGGCCGCGGGCGGCGCGGCACTGCTGGCCGGCCTGGTGCTGGGCGCCATCGACTGGCGGCTGGGCGCGGCGGTCTGCGCCTGGCTGGTCGTGGCCGGCACCGGCACCGCCGTGGTCGTGGCACGCCGGGCCCGGCCGGCGGCACTGCGCCGGGCCCGCGCGCTGGAACGCCTGCGCGCCGGGGCGATCGACCTGGTCGCCGGCCAGGCCGACCTGGCCATGGCCGGGAGGCTGCCGGCGCAATGCGACCAACTGTATTACCGCGACCTGCAACTGGCCCGCGCCGACGACGCGCTGCACCGCCTGGAGACCCGCGCCGGCTGGACGTACGCCGCGGCGGGCCATGTGACCGTAGCCGGCGTGCTGCTCGCGGCCGGGGCACTGGCCCGGCACGGCGCAGTGGGCGCGCCTGGCGCCGCGCTGGCCCTGCTGGTCGCGCTGGCGGCGCTGGAACCGTTCGCCGCGCTGCGGCGCGGTGCCATCGAGGCGGGCCGCAGCTGGCTGGCGGCACGGCGCATCGCCCCGCGCCTGCGTGCGCAGGGCGTCCCGTGCGCACAGCAGCTCAGCGCCGGCGCGGCCAGCGGCGACGCATTGACGCTGCAAGATGTCACGGTCCAACACTCAGGCCGCGAATGCGCCGCGTTGCGCGACGCCAGCCTGCGCATCGCCGCCGGCGAACGGGTCGCCGTGGTCGGCGCCAGCGGCGCCGGCAAGTCCACGCTGCTGGCGCTGGCCGCGGGCGAACTGGCGCCGCAGTCCGGCACTGTGCGCGCATTGCCGTGCACCTGGCTGACGCAGCGCACGGAACTGTTCCAGGACACCCTGCGCGACAACCTGCTGCTGGCAGCGCCCCAGGCCGGCGACGAGCGGTTGTGGGAAGCACTGCGCGCCGCCGGGCTGGAACAGGACGTGCGCCGCTTCGCCCGCGGCCTCGACACGCCGCTGGGCGAAGGCGGGCTGGGCCTGTCCGGCGGCCAGTCGCGCCGGCTGGCGCTGGCCCGGCTGCTGCTGCGCGATGCCGCCTTCTGGCTGCTCGACGAGCCGACCGAGGCGCTCGATGGCGCCACGGCCGCCGACGTCCTGGCGCGCCTGGCCCGGCACGCGGCCGGCCGCACGGTGCTGGTCGCCACGCACCTGCGGCGCGAAGCGGCACTGGCCGACCGCCTGCTGGTGATGCGCGGCGGCCGCCTCGTCGCCGACGTGCGGCGCGGCACGAACGAATTCGACGCGGCGCTATCGGCGCTGCGTCCCGACTGAACCGGATTTTTGATCGCTGTTACTTGTTTGTTGATACTAGAAAGGATTCACCATGGAACTCGACGTTGTCGGGCTCTCCCGACTGCAGTTTGCGCTGACGGCGCTGTACCACTTCCTGTTCGTCCCGCTGACACTGGGCCTGTCGATGCTGCTGGCCATCATGGAAACCGTGTATGTGATGACTGGCCGCCCGATCTGGCGGCAGATGACGAAGTTCTGGGGCGTGCTGTTCGGGATTAACTTCGCGATCGGCGTGTCGACCGGTCTCGTGATGGAATTCCAGTTCGGCATGAACTGGAGCTACTACAGCCACTACGTGGGCGACGTGTTCGGCGCGCCGCTGGCGATGGAAGGCCTGATGGCCTTCTTCCTGGAAGCCACGTTCGTCGGCCTGTTCTTCTTTGGCTGGGACAGGCTGACGAAAACCCAGCACCTGGTCGTGACATGGCTGACGGCGATCGGCACCAATTTCTCGGCGCTGTGGATCCTGATCGCCAACGGCTGGATGCAGAATCCGGTCGGCGCCGCGCTCAATCCGCAGACCATGCGCATGGAAGTGACCGACTTCTTCGCCGTGATCACGAACCCGGTGGCGCAGGCCAAGTTCGTGCACACGGTGTCGGCCGGCTATGTCGTCGCCGCGCTGTTCGTGCTGGGCGTGTCCGCCTGGTACCTGCTGAAGGGCCGCCATGTCGACCTGGCGAAGCGCTCGCTGACGGTGGCGGCCTCGTTCGGCCTGGCCGCGTCGCTGTCGGTGGTCGTGCTGGGCGACGAAAGCGGCTACCTGTCGACCGAACACCAGAAGATGAAGCTGGCCGCGATCGAAGCCATGTGGCATACCGAAAAGGCGCCGGCGCCGTTCACCGCGTTCGGCTTCCCCGACCAGGAGGCCCGCGAGACCCACTACGCGATCCACATCCCGTTCGTGATGGGCCTGATCGGCACCCGCTCGCTCGATACCGAGATCCCCGGCATCCACGAACTGGTGGGCGTTGCCGAGACGCGCATCCGCGAAGGCATCCAGGCCTACGACGCGCTGGAACAGATCCGCGCGCTGGGCGGCAATGCCACGGTACCGGCCGCGCTGCAGGCCCGCTTCGAGGAACACGGCGCGGTACTCGGCTACGCGCTGCTGCTGAAGCGCTACGTCGACGATCCGCGCCAGGCCACCGACGCGCAGATCCGGCAGGCCGCCAACGATACGGTACCGCGCGTCGCCCCGCTGTTCTGGTCGTTCCGCATCATGGTTGCGCTGGGCATCTACTTCATCGCGCTGACCGCCACGTTCTTCGTGCTGTCGGCGCGCCGCAGGCTCGATGCGTACCCGTGGCTGCTGAAGCTGGCCGTGCTGTCGATCCCGCTGCCGTTCGTCGCCGCCGAAGCGGGATGGATCGTCGCCGAACTGGGCCGCCAGCCGTGGGCCATCGAAGGCGTGCTGCCGACGGCGGTGGCGGTGTCGAACCTCGGCATCGGCACCGTGCTGGGCACGCTGATCGGCTTCGTGGTGCTGTACACGATCCTGCTCGTGATCGAGATGAAGCTGATGCTGAAAGCGATCCGCAAGGGCCCGGACGCCGAACTGGCGCCCGTTCCCGCGAAACCGGCGGCCGTTCCCCACGCCGCCGCATTGATGACTACGGAGTGACAACATGATTCTTCATACCCTGCTCGACTACGACACGCTGCGCTTCACCTGGTGGATCCTGCTGGGCGTGCTGCTGGTCGCCTTCGCCGTGACGGACGGCTTCGACCTCGGCACCGGCGCCCTGCTGCCCTTCGTGGCCAGGACCGACCTGGAACGCCGCGTCGTCATCAACACCATCGGCCCCGTGTGGGAAGGCAACCAGGTCTGGCTGGTGCTGGGCGGCGGCGCCATCTTCGCCGCCTGGCCGCAGCTGTACGCGGTGTCCTTCTCCGGCTTCTACCTGGCGATGGCGGCCGTGCTGCTGGCGCTGATCCTGCGCCCGGTCGGCTTCAAGTACCGCAGCAAGCGCGACGAACCGCGCTGGCGCGCCGCGTGGGACTGGGCGCTGTTCGCCGGCGGCCTGGTGCCCGCGCTGATCTTCGGCGTGGCCATGGGCAATGTGCTGCAGGGCGTCCCTTTCCGCCTGGCGCCGGACATGCAGATCTACTATGAAGGCAGCTTCTTCGGCCTGCTGAATCCGTTCGCGCTGCTGTGCGGCCTGGTGTCGGTGGCGATGCTGGTGATGCACGGCGCCGGCTGGCTGGTGCTGAAGACCGATGGCGCGGTCGCGGCCCGCGCGCGCGCCTGGGGTATCGGCGCGGCCGTGGCGACCGTCGTGCTGTACGCGGCGGCCGGCGCGGCGCTGTGGAGCTTCATCGACGGCTACCGGATCACCAGCGAGGTGGTCACCGCCGGCGCGTCGAACCCGCTGTTCAAGACCGTGCAGGCGGGCGCCGGCGGTGCCTGGTTCGCCAACTATGCGGCGCATCCGTGGACCATCGCCGCGCCGGCGGCCGGCTTTGCCGGCGCGCTGCTGGCGATGCTGGCCCTGGCGCGGCGCCGGGAAGGCGCGGCCGTGCTGTGTTCCGGCCTGTCCGTGGCCGGCATCGTGCTGAGCGTGGGCGCCTCGATGTTCCCGTTCATCCTGCCGTCCTCCCTCCAGCCGGCGGCCAGCCTGACCGTGTGGGATTCGTCGTCCAGCCACCTGACGCTGTTCATCATGCTGGTCGGCTCGGCGATCTTCCTGCCGCTCATCGTGTCGTACACCAGCTGGGTCTACAAGGTCATGTGGGGCAAGGTCGACGCGGCAGGCATCAGCGGCGGCAAGCAGCACGCCTATTGAATCGATATCGACACTAGAAAGGAAACATCATGTGGTATTTCGCCTGGCTCCTGGGCCTGCCCCTCGCCGCCGCGTTCGCGGTACTGAACGCGATGTGGTTCGAACTGGTCGACGATGCGCAGCGGCGCCCCGCTCCCTCCCCGTCTCCCGCGCCGCTGGAGGACGACGAACCGGCGCGCCTGCGCGCCTGAGCGCAACAACATCGGGCTACGACGGCGCGCCGCTGCGCAGGCTCTTGCGCACATAGCCCGGCAGGTTCGGATTGCCCAGCAGCCGTTCGATGAAATCCTCGTCGTCGACGGCGGTGAGCGGATCGAGCGCCATCGGCCGCACCGGCGCCTCGGCCGCGGCACGGGGCGCGACTTTCCCGCCCGGCGCGGCAAACGCCGCCGCCCTGGCGCGACCATGGCCGTGCGCATGTTCGTGCGCATGGCCATGTCCATGGCCGTGTTCCCCGTCTTCCATGTCCAGTTCCAGCCGCCATTCCTCACGCGCCGCCATGCCCGCGCCCCGCGCCATCAGCCCGGCGGGAGGCGCTTGCTCTTCGGCGAGCCTGGGCAGGTTCGCCAGGCCATGGGCCAGCTTGTCCACCGCTTCGGCCAGCGTCATGCCGCCCATCGCATCGTCACCCTTTTCAACCAGGTCGATGTGATATTGCTTGCCGCCGATGGTGCACGACTCGCTCGTCAGCGGATCGGCGGCGGTCAGCGCGCCTGCCTCGGCCACGCGGATACGCCCGTCGATGAGGATGGCGCGGATCGCCGTCTCTTCCGCGTCGATCAGCGCGGTGTACGGGTCGGCGTTGATTCCTTCGATGACCAGCAGGTCGGCGCGCAGGCCGGCGGCGATGGTGCCGACGTGGCGGGCCCAGCCCAGCATCGCGGCCGGCTGCGACGTCACCATCTCCACCAGTTCGCGCGGGCTGAACAGGCCGCCCCGTTTCGCGCTGACGGCACGCGCCACTTTCAGCTCGCCGAGCAGGTTCTTGCAGCCACTGGGGCTCCAGTCCGCGCCCAGCGCGATCGGCACGCCGCGTTTTTTCGCGGCGGCGACATCGGCGGTCCTGCCATACAGCAGCAGGTTGCTGGTGGGCGACCAGACCATGCCGGCGGTGCGCGCCATCACGTCGAAGTCGCGCGACTTCAATCCCACGCAGTGGATGCAGATCATCGACTTGCCGACGGCCCACTTGCCGTCGTCCAGCAGCAGGTCGCGGAAGCGCTGGCGCGCGACGCGGTCCGTGCCCTCGCTCAGGTGATAGAAGAACGGCATGCCCGTCGCCAGTGCCGGCACCAGCTTGCTGGCGATTTCGTCGGGATGGTAATCGAGCGTCTGGCAGGCGGCCGTGGGCCAGTCCTGCTCGAGCGGCTGTTCGACGTTGCGCACCAGCCCCTCGAACAGCTTGCGCGTGCCGTTCGACGACGACAGCGACATGCCCTGCGCCGTGGTCACGCCGCCGAACAGGCTGCGGCATTCCGCATAGCGGATGATCGCCCGCGTGTAGCCGGCGTCCGGATGCCGGGCCAGCAGGCTGGCCGGCCGGGCCACGTCGGATTGATAGCTGGCCTCCTCCGTGCGCCACTGGTTGCGGTTGGTGTAGCGCTTCGGCACCTGCCACAGCGGCAGCATGTTGTAGGTGAGGTGGTTGTGCAGGTCGATCAGGCCGGGGAAGATCGTGCCGCCCGTGGCGGTGACGGCGACGCCCGCGAAGCCGGCCGGCAGCGGCTCGCCCTGGCCGAGTACCGCGACGATCACCGCCCCGTCGATGCATACGCGGCCCTGCCGGTGGATCGTGCGCCGGCCGTCCATCGTGACGATATCGCCGGCCAGGATCTTCCTGCGACCCAGCTGCGTGATGTTGTCCTGCGCACTGTCCCGCGCATTGTCCTGCAGCTGGACGTCATTGAAGTGGATCATCGTGTCTCCCTTGCGCCATTGGTGGCGGATATCGGCAAATGAATGCCGGCGAGGATGGCACGGGATGCACGGCGAAAGTTCAGTGGAATTGTAGTCGGATTGTCGGTATCCGGTTGCAATAAGGATCAGCGGGAGGAGCAGCAGTGATACGCCAGCCCGGCTCGGTACGCACCGCTTCTACGAGCCGATGCGGTAGAACCGTGCGGCGTTGCCGCCAAAGATCGCCTGGCGCGACGGTTCGTCCAGGTGGGCCAGCAGCGCCTCGCTGGCCGCCAGCCAGCGGCCGTAATCGGCCGCCAGGTCGAGCACAGGCCAGTCGCTGCCCCACAGCACGCGGTGCGCGCCGAACGCCTCCAGCACGTGCGCCGCCCAGGGGCGCAGCCGCTCCACCGTCCAGTCCCGCCCCGCCTCGGTGACGAGGCCGGACAGCTTGCAGTGCACCTGCGGCAGCGCGGCCAGCCTGGCGATATCGTCGCGCCACCCGGCAGTGGCGCCGGCGTCGCCCGCCGCGATATCCGGCTTGGCGATGTGGTCGATGACGATCGGCAGCTCCGGATGGCGCGTGGCGAAGGCCAGCAGCGGCGGCAGGTGGCGCGGCAGCACCAGCGCGTCGAACGCGAGGCCATGGCGCAGCATGGCCTCCACAGCCTCGCCGAGCGCAGGGTCGTCGATCCAGCGCGGATCGTCGAGACCCTGCAGCATCGGCCGCAAACCGCGCAGCCGGCCGTGCGCGGCCAGCGCGGCGATGCGCCGCGGCGCATCGGGCGCCTTCAGGTCCGTCCAGCCCACCACGGCGGCGACGAACGGATAGCGGTCGGCCAGGCCGAGCATGTAGCGCGTATCGGCTTCGTCGGGCAGCGACTGCACCAGCACGGTGGCGTCGATGCCGTGTTCGCGCAGCAGCGGCTGCAGGTCGTCCGGCTCGACATCCCGGTGGATCGCGGCCAGTTCCGGCGGCGGCCATCCGCCGCCGCGGGCCGCCAGGCGCCAGAAATGCTGGTGGGCGTCGATCCTCATGCGGCCTCCACGTGCAGCGCGGCATACAGCCGGGGTTGCGGCAGGCCCGTCTCCAGTTCGCTGGCCAGCGCAACCAGCGGCAGCAGCCGGCGGCGCTTCTTCTCGGCATGGTTCTGGGCGATGTCGGCCAGCCGGTGCGCGAGGAACGGATTGCCGAAGCGCTCGCGCACTTGGTCCACGTAGGCGCGCGCCTCGGCTCCTTCGCCCAGCGCGTCGAAGACCGGCAGGATTTCCTCGTCCCACAGGGCTTCGAGCTCGCGCCGCCGCGCCGGATCGGCCATCGCCTGCCGCACCGTTTCATCGGCAGCGCCGTCCCCGGCCAGCCAGAGCTCGGCCAGGAAGGTGTGCGCGGCATTGAGCAGGAACAGCTTGCGCCGCTCGTACGGCGCCAGCCGGTCCGTCACGACAAAGCCGGGATGGCGGCATGGCAGCACCATGCCCGGCTGCGCTTCGGCCACCCACAGCGCGTAAGGCTCGGCCACCGCGCCGGCCGGTTCGATCGCTTCGGCGACGATGCGGTCCACCAGCGAATCGATCCAGAGGCAGCGGCTGCGCAGCCAGTCGATGAAGTCCTCGTCCAGCCGCCATGCGCGCGCCAGGTTCGCCACCGTGTCGCGTAGCACGCTGCCATTGCCGGCCACCAGTTCGCATGGGTAGAGGGTGACGGGTGCGCCGCCATGGCGCCAGCGCCAGTGCAGCAGCACCAGCAGCTTGGCCGGGAACCCGCGCGGCGGCACGTCGCCATCGAGCAGGTGCGGGCCATCGCCGCCGGCCGGCTCGTAGCCGCGATCGCCCGTGTTCGACACGATCACCTGCACCGTCCCGGCCACCAGGTCGCGGATCGCCGCCCAGTCGCGCGCCGCATCGAAGCCGGCCGCGATCGCGGTCACCCGGCGTTCCTCGTCGATCACCTGCCCGCCCGCGCGGCCGCGGATGCGCACCGGGTAGCCATCCGGCGCGGCCAGCGCGGCGATGCGGCGCAGGCTTTGCGGGTTGCCGGTGGTCTGCACCACCGCGATGCGGCCCAGCGCCTCGCCACGCCGCAGTGCCTCGTCGACGAACAGGTCGACATGCGCCTGCAGGAAGCGGCTGGTACCGAATTGCAGGATCGAGGTCGTGATGGGCATGGGGCGCGTCTCCGGTCGCGTGGTTCCGTGATGTGGGCCGCCCGATTGTACTGTATATATTTTGGACATTCAATCACGGTCCCGCTGCGGGCATCACAAGTTTTAACGCCCGCCGCGCCGCTGCGCGCCTATGCTTTTCCTACCGGCCAACGCAACACGAAAGGAGAACGAATGGATAGCGAAACCGTGCAGGTCGCCGTGCAGGACGGCGTGTTCGACTGCCTGCTGGTGCGCCCCGCGGCGCCCGGGCCGGCCCCCGTGATCGCCGTGCTGCAGGAAATCTTCGGCGTGAACCCCGGCATCCGCAGCATCGCCGCGCACTATGCCGAAGCGGGCTACCTGGCGCTGTGTCCCGACCTGTTCTGGCGCAGCGAGCGCCATCTGTCGATGTCCGAAACGGATCCGGCCCACGCCGAGCGCGGATTCGCACTGTACAACGCCTACGACTTCGACCGCGGCGTGGACGATATCGCGGCAGCCATCGCGCTGGCGCGCACCCTGCCGGGCAGCTCCGGCAAGGTGGGCGTCACCGGCTACTGCCTGGGCGGGCTGCTGACGTTCCTGGCGGCGCGCACCGATGGCGATGCGTTTGCCGCCTACTACGGCGGCGGCACCGAGCGTTTCGTCGACCGCGCCGCCGGCATCCGTGCGCCGCTGCTGTATCACCTGGCTGAAGAGGACGAATACATCGGCCGCGACGCTCAGCTTGCCATACGCGCCGCGCTGGCCGCCGTGCCCTCCGCAACCGTACACAGTTACCCCGGCTGCAACCACGCGTTCGCGCGCCCGGGCGGCAGCCACTACGACGCGGCCAGCGCCACGCTCGCCAACGACCGTACCGACCGCTTTTTCGCGCAGACGCTGCGCTGACCGACGAAAGGACATCCCATGCTGACCAATAACCACGATGTGAATGAAGGGCGCCACGCCGCGTTCGCGGCCGGAGCGGTCCTTGCCGCGGCCGAGGCCGAGGCGGTGCCGGTGTCCGCCGCCGCGGCACCTGTGCGCAAGAACGCCAGCACCATCACCACGCGCGACGGCGTGGACATCTACTACAAGGACTGGGGCAAGGGCCAGCCGGTGGTGTTCAGCCATGGCTGGCCGCTCAGCGCCGACAGCTGGGAATCGCAGATGCTCCACATGGCCGATAACGGTTTCCGCGCGATTGCCCACGACCGCCGTGGCCACGGCCGTTCCAGCCAGCCGTGGGACGGCAACGACATGGACCATTACGCCGACGACCTGGCCCAGCTGATCGACACGCTGGACCTGCACGATGCGATCCTGGTCGGCTTTTCCACCGGCGGCGGCGAAGTGGCCCGCTATGTCGGGCGGCATGGCACGAAACGCGTGGCCAGGCTGGCGCTGATTTCCGCGGTGCCGCCCCTGATGGTGCAAACGCCCGACAATCCGCTCGGCCTGCCCGTGGAAACGTTCGACGGCATCCGTGCCGGCCAGGCGGCCAACCGCGCGCAGCTCTACCATGACATTCCGGCCGGCCCCTTCTACGGCTTCAACCGGCCCGGCGCGAAGGTGTCGCCGGGGCTGATCCAGTCGTGGTGGGCGCAGGGCATGATGGGCGGCCACAAGAATACCTACGACTCGATCCGTGCATTCTCGGAAACCGACTTCCGCGCCGACCTGGCGAAATTCGACCGGCCCACGCTGATCATCCATGGCGACGACGACCAGATCGTGCCGATCGATGCGGCCGGCCGCGCCTCCGCGAAGATCGTGCAGCACGCGAAACTGATCGTTTATTCCGGCGCGCCGCACGGCCTGACCGACACCCACAAGGAACAGGTGAACGCCGACCTGCTGGCCTTCGCACGCGCCTGACCTTCCCATACCAGAGAGGAATCCGCATGAGAACAGCATCTCGCATCAAGGCCTTTCCCGCCGCCGCACTCGCGCTGGCGATGTTCTGCCCCGGCCCCGCCGGCGCCCACGAAGGCAAGGGGCATGGCCATCAGGAAAAGGAACAGAAGGAGCAGAAGGAACACAGGGGCGGCATCCGCAGCGCGCCGGCCAAGGGCGTCAAGGCCGACTTCGACATCTTCCATACGAAGATCACCACCGAAGGCAACGTGGCGGTGTTCCACATTGCCGTGTCCGGCAAGGCCGGCAAATCCCTTCCCAGCAAGGTCGGCAAGCTGGCCGGCAGCGCGGTGTTCTCGTACGTGTGGCCGACCACGATCGACCCTTCCGCGATCGGCTTCGAGGCGAAGAGCGGCATCCTGGCCTTCGCGGTCACGTCGCATCCCGATTTCGACGACACGCCGCTGTACGACGAGAATGGCGACGGCGACCTGGCCAACGACGGCGACCTGTGGCATTCGCACTGGGTGGTGCTGCAGCTGGACGACGCCTGCGGCAAGGGTGCGCTGAAGGTGGTCGACATCCCGGAAGGCACGAAGCCGAAAGTGCCGAAGACATGGCCCAACCTGCCGATCCTGATCGACAGCCCCGGCTGGAGCCCTGTGTTCAAGGGCACCGACCTGACGGTGCGCGTGCCGTTCGACGACATCGGCGCCGTCAACAACGCCGGCTTCGACGGCGTCAGCGCGGCACTGCGCGTCAATGCCAGCGTCCACAGTCCGCTGCTGTGCGTGGCGAACGTGTTCAAAGTCGCCTCGGGCAAGCTGACGTTGCCCGGCAAAGTCAATCAGTAACACCCCATCCAGGAGAGAACATCATGAAACGACAGGCATTGATCGTCATCGACGTGCAAAACGATTATTTCCCCGGCGGCAAATGGGAACAGGCGGGCATGGATGCCGCTGCCGCCAACGTGGCCGCGCTGCTGGCGCACTTTCGCGCCCGGCAGGCGCCGGTGGTCCACATCCGCCACGAATTCCCCAGCGAAGACGCGCCATTCTTCACGCCAGGCTCCGAAGGCGCCGCGATCCACCCGACGGCGGCGCCCGCGCCGGGCGAACCGGTGCTGCTGAAGCATCACATCAATTCGTTCCGCGACACGCCGTTGCTGGACACGCTGAAGGAGCACAGCGTCGAGGAAGTGGTGATCTGCGGCGCGATGAGCCACATGTGCGTGGATGCATGCACTCGCGCGGCCAACGATTTCGGCTTCGCCGTCACGGTCGTCCACGATGCGTGCGCATCGCGCGACCTGGAATTCGACGGCGTGCGGGTGCCGGCGGCGCACGCCCATGCGGCGTTCATGGCGGCGCTGGGCTTCGCCTATGCGCGCATGAGCAGCGCCGGGCAATTCATCGATACGGTCCACTGAAGGGAGGCATCATGTTCGGACTCACATCGCTCGGCACGCTCCACACGGCCATCAGCCTGGTGGCGCTGGCCGCCGGCTTCAGCGCGCTGGCGCGCAGCGGCCTGATCGGCTGGCACACCCGGCATGGCCGCGTCTATGTGGTGGCCACGCTGCTGACCTGCCTGACCGGCTTCGGCATCTTCCGCCGCGGCGGCTTCAACGAGGCCCACATGCTGGGCGTGATCACGCTGCTGACGCTGGGCGTGGCCTGGCTGGCGGCACGCCGGCGGCTCGGCAGCCGCTCGCCGTACGTCGAAACGGTCGCGCTGTCGCTGACGCTGTACTTCCACTTCATTCCCGGCATCACGGAAACCTCGCTGCGGCTGCCGGTCGGCGCGCCGCTGGCCGCCAGCACCGAAGAGCCGTGGCTGAAGGCGGTCGTCGGCGCGCTGTTCGTGCTCTTCCTGGTCGGCGCATGGCTGCAGGTGCGCCACCTGCGCGCGCTGCACGGTACGACACCACAGCCGCAAGCCAGCGCGGCGTAGGCATGCACCATGGCAGCGTCAGCCGCCGCGCGCGACGCTGCCGACGAAACTGTAGCCGCGCCCCGGCACGTTGGCGATATAGCGCTCCTTGCCGAGCGCGCGGCGCAGCATGGCGACATGCACGCGGAGGCTGCTGTCCTCGACGATCGTGCCGGGCCAGATGCGCGCCTCCAGTTCCCCGTGGCTGAGCACCTCGCCCGGCCGTTCCGCCAGGGTTGCCAGCAGGTCCAGCGCCCTGCCGCCGAGCCGCAGCACGGCATCGTTGCGGAACAGCCGGCGCTGCGCCGTATCGAGGCGGAATTCGCCGAACAGCAGTATCGGACACTCTCCGCCCGCCTGCCGTTCGTCCAACTTTTCGTTCATTCCCATGACCTTCTCCCGAAATCGATGCGGCAGGCACGTGCCTGCCGCCATGCAGGTCAGCGCAGTTCCGTCAGTTGCGCAATGGCGCGCGCCACGCCGTCGCCATAGTCCGGATCGCAGCGCGAACAGTTGTCGATGTGGCGCGCCTTGACGGGGGCCGAGGCGCCGGCGATCGAGCGCGCGGTATTCTCGAACAGCGCCTGCTGCTGCGCCGGCGACATCTTGCGGAACAGCACGCGCGGCTGGCTGAAGTAATCGTCGTCGACGCGGTGGTTCCAGTGGTCCGCCGCGCCCTCCAGCGACAGCGGCGGCTCGCTGAAGTCCGGCTGCTCGATCCATTCGCCGCGGCTGTTCGGCTCATACGAGGTGGCGCCGCCCATGTTGCCGTCGGTGCGCATCTGGCCGTCGCGGTGATAGCTGTGCACCGGACAGCGCGGCGCGTTCACGGGGATCAGGTGGTGGTTGACGCCGAGCCGGTAGCGCGCCGCGTCGCCATACGAGAACAGCCGGCCCTGCAGCATCCGGTCCGGCGAGAAGCCGACGCCGGGCACCACGTGCGCCGGGTTGAACGAGGCCTGCTCCACTTCGGCGAAATGGTTGTCCGGATTGCGGTTGAGTTCCAGCACGCCCACTTCGTGCAGCGGGTAGTCGGCATGGGGCCATACCTTGGTCAGGTCGAACGGGTTGTACGGGCAGGTGGCCGCCTCGCGCTCCGGCATCAGCTGCACGTACAGCGTCCAGCGCGGGAAGGCGCCCCGCTCGATGCTGTCGTACAGGTCGCGCATGTGGCTTTCCCGGTCGCCGCCGATCAGCGCGCCGGCTTCCGGATCGGTGAGATTCTCGATGCCCTGCTGCGTGCGGAACGTGAACTTGACCCAGTGCCGCTCGCTGGCCGCGTTGATGAAGCTGAACGTATGGCTGCCGAAGCCGTGCATGTGGCGGTAGCTGCGCGGGATGCCGCGGTCGCTCATCACGATCGTCACCTGGTGCAGCGCCTCGGGCAGCAGCGTCCAGAAATCCCAGTTGTTGTCGGCGCTGCGCATGCCGGTGCGCGGGTCGCGTTTCACCGCGTGGTTCAGGTCGGGAAACTTCAGCGGGTCGCGCAGGAAGAACACCGGCGTGTTGTTGCCCACCAGGTCCCAGTTGCCCTGCTCCGTATAGAACTTGACGGAGAAGCCGCGGATGTCGCGCTCGGCATCGGCTGCGCCCCGTTCGCCGGCCACGGTGGAAAAGCGCATGAACACGTCGGTCTGCTTGCCCACTGCCGAGAACAGGCGCGCACGGGTGAACGGCGTGATGTCGTGCGTGACCGTGAAGGTGCCGTGCGCGCCCGCACCCTTCGCATGCATGCGGCGCTCGGGAATGACTTCGCGGTCGAAATGGGCGAGCTTTTCGAGGAACCAGACATCCTGCAGCAGCGCCGGTCCGCGCGGGCCGGCGGTCATGGTGTTCTGGTTGTCGACGACGGGCGCGCCGGCGGCGGTGGTGAGGTGCTTCATGATGGGTCCTCCTGGGTGGGTGGCGGCAGGCGCGGGATCGGCGCCGAGTCCATCATGGAATGGCCCTGGGGACCGGACAAGTTAAACGGTGTTAAACCGCCCGGCCTCCTTCACTGTTTTTAACTGGCCCCGCCGTGCATCCATCCCTAACATGGCTGGATGCACCACCGTTTGCCAACCACCACGGAGCCCGCCATGAAAGTCAACGATTCGATCGCCCTCGTCACGGGCGCCAACCGCGGCATGGGCCGCGCCTGGGCCGCCGCGCTGCTGCAGGCGGGCGCGTGCAAGGTGTATGCGGCGGCGCGCGATCCGGCCACCGTCGACCTGCCCGGCGCGATCCCGATACGGCTCGACATCACCGACGCGGCACAGGTGGCGGCTGCCGCCCGCGAATGCGCCGACGTGACGCTGCTCGTCAACAATGCCGGCATCGCCCGTGGCGGCGAGCTGCTGGCTGCCGACGGCGACGACGTGCTGCGCCACGAACTGGAAACCAACCTGTTCGGCACGCTGGCCATGTGCCGCGCTTTCGCCCCCGTGCTGGGCGCCAACGGCGGCGGTGCGCTGATCAACGTGCTGTCCGTGCTCAGCTGGATCAGCCTGCCCGGTGCCGGGCCCTACTGCGTGGCCAAGGCCGCCAGCTGGTCGATGACGAACGGTATCCGGCACGCGCTGCGCGCCCAGGGAACCCAGGTACTGGGCGTGCACGTGGGGTTCATGGAAACCAACATGACGGCGCACGTGCCAGGCCCGAAGGCGGCACCGGCGGACGTGGTGCGCCAGGCGCTGGCGGCACTGGAAGCGGGTGCCGCGGAGATCCTGGCCGACGACCTCACGCGGCAGGTCAAGCGAGGATTATCGGCTGATCCGGGCGCCTATCTGCTGCCGCCGGCCTGAGCCGCGTTTGCCCCGCGGCTGGCTGCGCCGGCAAGGATTGCAGCGGCACCGGCTGCGTCGGTACCGGTTGCAGGCCGGGCGGCACCAGCCGCGTCACGGGCGCGGTGAAGCAGTAGCCGCGGCCGGCGTAGTTGACGATGTACGGGCAATGCCCGTCTCCGCCGAGCAGCTTGCGCAGAGCCGCGATCTGCACCCGCAGGTTGACCTCTTCCACCACCGTGCGCGGCCATACGGCGCGCATCAGCACGCGGTTCTCCAGCACCTGGCCGGGATGCCCGGCGAGCTGCGCCAGCAACTCGAGGGCGCGGCCGCCGACCGCCACCGGCACGCCGTCGCGCAACAACTGGCGGCGCGCCAGGGTCAGTTCGAAGTCCAGGAATGCGAGCGTCTCGAACGAAGCGGTCTCCATACGTATTCCCTCCAAACAAAATTCGTTATTCAGGTTGTGACATCGTTTGCAACCGCGGAAACAGGTGCCCATGCCGATGTTGATTTGACGCCGGGAAAGAGCATAATGAAAGAATAACGGGCACTGGCATCCCCGCAACAGGCTCGATCGGGGGTAGCAGGCGGTACCGCCGGCCGCCACCGGAGCCCGGACAACACCATTACGCGACCACGATCGCAGGGGATGTGGATGAAACCATTGATTGCCGCCGTGCTCGGGCTGTCCCTGCTAGCGCCCGCCCTGCCCTTTGCCGCCCCGCCGGCCGCATTGCCCGCTGAACCTTTGTCTGCTGAACCTCAGCCAGCTGAACCTCTATCCGCCGAAGCCCTGCCGGCGGAGCAGCCCGCGATTCCGCTGCTGCATGCGCGCTGGCTGACCAGGGACGGCGCGCCGCCCAACATCCAGGCGCTCGCGCAAACACCGGACGGCTGGCTGTGGCTGGCCAGCCCCACCGGACTGTTCCGTTTCGATGGCGTGACGTTCAGCCGCTACCGCCCGCCGCCGGGGCTGGACATGCCGGTCAACATCCGGCGCATGGGCACGCTGCCCGACGGCCGCCTGTGGGTCGCGCCCTACTTTGGCGACCTGTATGTCGTCGACGGCGAGAAGGTCCAGGTCTTCCTGCAGAAGGACGGTTTCGCGGGCGGCCTCGTGAACGGTATCGCCGGCACGCGCGACGGCCGCCTGTGGCTGGCCTCGGGCAGCGGCCTGCACGTGCTCGACAAGGGCGCCGGGCAGTGGCGCAAGGTCAACAAGGCCGGCTCGGTGCGCGGCGGCATCTTCGCTGTCCAGGTCGACGCCGCCGACACGGTATGGGCGCAGGGCTCGCGCGGCAATTTCCGCATGCGTCCGGGCGAGACGCATTTCACGCTGGTGGCACCGCAGCAGGTACCCGGCTCACTGGTGCGGGCGCCGGACGGCGCGGTCTGGGCGTCCGACGGCGGCCAGCGGGGCCTGCGCCGCGCGGATAACCTGGCGCAGGCAGATGCACCGTCCGCCGCGCCAGGCACGGCACCACTTCCAGCACCGGCCGCTGCACCAGCGAGTGCGCCCTCCGGCCCCCTGGACGAGCTGCTGCGGCGCGTCAAGCCGGGCGAACGCTTCAGCATCGACAGCCGGGGCAATTTCTGGTTTCCCCTCGCCAGCGGCGTGCTGCGCATCGCTTTCGAGGACGGCCAGCCGCGCCTGCAGGGGTTCACGGCGCGCCAGGGCCTGAGCGGCGACCGTGCCCTCGTGGCGTTCGAGGACCGCGAAGGCAGCGTGTGGGTCGCCACGCAGAATGGCCTCGACCAGTTCCGCCCCAGCCGCATGCGCGAGATCGCGCTGCCGCCTTACCTGAGCGATGCGCGGCCACTGGTGGCGGGCGCCGGTGGCAGCCTGTGGATCGACCGCTCCTGGCTGTCCGGCGGCGATGCGCAGCCGGAGACGTTCGGACCGCCGCCCAGCGAGGAAAACCTGGTGTCCCACCTGTATCGCGACCGGCACGGTACCGTGTGGGGCGGCGGCTACGGCGCCATCTGGAAAATGGATGGACTCAGGCAGGTGCCGATAGCGGTACCGGAACCAGTCCGGCGGCCGAAGTGGCTTGCCGTCTTCTCGTTCGCCACGGGTCCCGACGATGCCCTGTGGGTGTCGTTCGGGCCGGGCGGCACGTTCCGCGCCGAGGATGGCGGCTGGGTACCGAACGGCGGACACGCAGCGCTGAAGGATTTCGCAGTGACCACGATGGCAACCGCCGCGGACGGTGCCATCTGGTTCGGCTCCATCGGCAGCGCGATGGCGATCCTGCGCGGCGGCAGGGTCGAGAAATTCGGCCCGGCGCAAGGCCTCGACATCGGCGGCGTCCTGCAGATCGTTCCCGATGCGTCGGGCGCATGGCTGGGCGGCGACGAAGGCATCGCCCGCTTCGACGGCCAGCGCGCCCGGCGCATCCGCGGCGCGGGCGGCGAGCAGTTTGCCGGCGCATCCGGCGTCGTCTTCGCGCCGGACGGCACGTTGTGGACCAATACCGCGCGCGGGCTGTTCGGCATTGCCGGCGCCGAACTGCAGCGCACGCTGGCCGACCCCGGCTATCGGGTGCGCTTCCGCCGCTACGACGAGAACGACGGCCTGTTCGGCACCGCGCCGCCGATGTTGCCGGCACCGTCGATGGTGCGCACCGCGGCCGGCGAACTGGTCATGTCCACCACCAGCGGCGTGTACCGCTTCGACCCTGCCCGTGCGCCACGCAACCGCGTCGTGCCGCCGGTGCACGTGACGGGCATCGCCGCCGCGGGCCGCAACTGGCCCGCGGCGGCGCAGGTCCGGCTGCCGGCCGGCCCCGGCAACGTGCGCATCGACTACACCGCGCTCAGCCTCGCGGTGCCGCACCGCGTGCGCTTCCAGTACCGGCTGGAGGGTGTCGATGCCGGCTGGCAGGATGCCGGCGAGCGCCGCTCGGCCTTCTATACCCGCCTCGAACCCGGCACCTACACGTTCCGCGTCAAGGCGGCCAACGACGACGGCCTGTGGAACGAGCAAGGCGCGCAGGTGCGTGTCGAGATCCCGCCCACCGTCACGCAGACCACGTGGTTCAAGGTGCTGTGCGCGCTGGCGCTGGCGCTGGCCGCGTTCGGCCTGCACCGGCTGCGGCTGCGCATGGCGCTGCAGCGCATGACGCGCACCTTCGAGGCCCGCGTGGCCGAGCGCGAGCGCATCGCACGCGACCTGCACGACACGCTGTTGCAGTCAGTGCAGGGCCTGATCATGCATTTCCGCCGCATCGCGCTGCGCACGCCGGACGACGCGCCGACCCGGCCGATGATGCAGGAAGCGCTGTCGCTGGCCGCGGAGGTGCTCGAGGAAGGCCGCAGCAAGGTCGGCGAACTGCGGGTGGGCGAACCGCGGCCGGCCCCCGACGGCGACCTGGCGGCGCCACTCGAAGCGTACGGCCGCCGCCTTGCCGCGCCGGGCACGGCCGCGTTCACGGTCACCCGGGACGGCGCGCCGCGGCCCCTGCATCCGCCGGTCCATGACGAGGTGCTGGCGATCGCCCAGGAGGCGATCCGCAACGCATTCCTGCATGCGCAGGCGGCGCGCATCGACGTCGCGCTGCATTACGGCGAACACGAATTCACGCTGGCCGTGCGCGACGACGGCACCGGCATCGATTCCGCGCGGCGCGACGGCCGCACCCGGCACTGGGGCATTCCCGGCATGCGCGAGCGTGCCGCCGAGCTGGGCGCCGCGCTGGAACTGTCCGGCGCGCCCGGCCAGGGCACCTGCTGGTGCCTGCGGCTACCGGCCCGGCTGGCCTATGCCGGTGATGCTCCGGAACATGGCGGCGGCGCCGGCGCACGCCAGGGAGAACTGCAATGAACCATGCGGCGAAGCTGCGCGTGCTGGTGGTCGACGACCATCCGCTGATGCGGCGCGGCATCGTCGGCGTGCTCGACGAGGCCGGCGACATCGTCGTCGTGGCCGAAGCGTCCGACGGCTTCGCCGCGCAGGACTGCTACCGCGAGCACCGGCCGGACGTGACGCTGATGGACCTGTCGATGCCGCGCTGCCACGGCGTCGACGCGATCCGCGCGATCCGCCGCGACGACCCGCACGCCTGCATCCTCGCCGTCAGCACCTATGCCGGCGACGGCCAGGTGCACCGCGCGCTGGAAGCGGGAGCGGCCGGCTACGTGCTGAAGAGCGAGCTGTGCTCCGGGGTGGCCGACCTGGTGCGGTCGGCGCACGCCGGCCGGCGCGTGCTGGCTCCCGACCTGACGCGCCGCCTGGCGGCGGGCCGGCAGGAACAGCTGACCGCGCGAGAGCACGACGTGCTGGCGCTGGTGGCCCAGGGCCTCGGCAACCGCGACGTGGCGCGCCGGCTCGGCATCGCCGAGGAAACCGTCAAGAGCTACCTCAGCAACGTGCTGCAGAAATTGCAGGCCAGCGACCGCACGCACGCGGTCGTGATCGCGCTGCGCCGGGGCATGCTGGACTGAGCTGCCCGGGCGCGGTCAGGACGTCACTTCAAGCATGCCGAGCCGCCGGTACAGGGCGCGTGCATTGTACGGATTGTCGCTGTCCACCTTCAGGCCGACATGGCGATGGCCGCGCTGCGCGAACCAGGCGAACGCGTGCCGCATCAGTGCCGCGCTCAGGCCGCGGCACCGCCAAGCTGGCGCCACCACCAGGTCCTTCACGAACGGCACGCTCCAGCAGATCGCGAGCGCGGCAATGTCGCCTGCCCCATCGATGGCGATGAAGAAGGTCTCCGGGTCGTATTCGGCATCGCTGCTGAGGGCGCCCCACCATCCATCGAAGCCCTCGCAACGGTCCGGGTGGGCGGCGGCGAGCAGCGCGTACGCTGCGCATGCATGCAAGGCGGGGTCGAACGGCACAACGTGTACGCCAGCCGGAAATCCGGGCGGCGCGGCGGCATCGGCGGCATCGAGATCCTTGCGCATCAGGATCGGGGCGGGACGGCTTTGCATGGGCGGTCCAGTGCTGGAGTGGCGATCCGGCAAGTATAAGGCCGCTGGCGGCCCGCCCGGTTTGTCGGGGATGCCGACAACGGGCGACAATTCATCTGTGGAAATATCTAAACAGCAATGCTAGACTGCCGCCCCGCGTCACCCCGACGCCAGCATCCAGTCTCCCATGGATTTCATCAGAAAAACCTCGACACTGATCTGCCTTCTTGCCGCACCGCTCGCCGTCGCCGCCAATGAAGGCACGGTGCTGCCCTCGCTGCCCGCACTGCTGCTCGAGCGCCACCAGCTCGTCACCGTTGATGGCGACTTGCAGGAAGCGCCGTGGCAGGCCGCGCCCGAGTTCGCCACCTTCCACCAGTTCCTGCCCGAGAACGGCAAGCCGCCGCCGGCCGGCCTGCGTACCTCCGTGCGCCTGCTGATCGACGGCGATGCGCTGATCTTCGGCATCCGTGCCTGGGACAGCACGCCGGCCGGCATGCGCAGCTCGCTGGCGCGGCGCGACAAGGTGGCGCAGGACCAGGACTTCATCGGCATCTGGCTCGATCCGACCGGGCATGGCCGCGCCGCGCAGTTCGTGCGTGTCAACATCGACGGCGTGCTCAGCGACGGCATGTACCGCGCCGACGAGGACGAGGATGACCTCGGCCCGGATTTCCCCGTCGACGCCGCGGTGCGCCGCCTGCCCGACGGCTACAGCATGGAGATCCGCTGGCCGATGTCGAACCTGCGCTTCCCGTATGCGGACGGCAAGGCCTGGCGCCTGATGGTCGAGCGCAGCGTGCCGCATGCGGGCGGGCTGCGGCTGACGAGCACACCGCTGAAGACCGGTTCGCTCAGCTATATCGACGCGCTGCAGGAAATCGGCGGCATGGGCGGCACCGTGCAGGCCGTGCGCGACCGCGCCTTTGTCGACCTGAAGCCGGAACTCACCGTGCGCGCCAGCCGCGACCGGGACGATGCCGGTCGCCAGCACGGCAACCAGGCCAGCATGGGGCTGGAAATCAATGCCCGTCCGCGCGCCGACTGGGTTTTCAACGCCACGCTGAATCCGGATTTCTCGCAGGTCGAGATCGATGAGCCGATGCCGACCGGCGCCAGCCGCATCGCCCTGTCGCTGCCGGAGAAGCGCGGCTTCTTCCTGGAGAGTGCCGACGTGCTGGGCCTGCCGCTGTCGGCGTTTTATTCGCGCACGATCGCCAGCCCGCAATGGGGCCTGCGTGGCACGTGGCGCAATGCGCAGGCCGATGCCACCGCGATGAGCCTGCGCGACGAGGAAGGCGGGGTGGTCCAGCGCGGCAGCGTGTATGAAACGGCGGAGTATGAGCAGACGCGGCGCACGCTGGCCAGCCTGGTGCGCGGGCGCTGGCATCGCGGCGGCATGGTGCTGGGCGCCTTCGCCTCGCAGCGCGACTACGGCGATGGCGGCAGCAACGCGGTGGCCGGCTTCGACGGGCAATGGCGCGGCGGCGGCAAGCAGGCCTCGTGGCTGCTGATGCATTCGCAGAACAGCGCCGGCTTCGTCGAAGAGCCGCGGCCGGCCACGGTCAGGGTGCCAGCACGCAGCGGCAGCTATGCGCAGGGGCGCTACATCCATATCAGCGACGACTGGTGGAACGAGTTCAAGGTGGAGGCGATCGGTCCGGGCTTCGTCAACGACAACGGCTTCGTACCGCAGACCGGCGTGGTGAAAACGGACATCCACCTGAATCGCCGGCTCGGCGAGCACGACGTGCCCCTGTCGCCGTTCGGCGCCGCGCCGCTCAGGCTCTACGAGCTCGAGGCGCACCTGGGCCTGCACGAGATCCGCACGCTGTCCGATGCCGCGCTGGGCCAGCAGGCCAACCAGGTGGTCGAGCGCAAGGTGCAGCCGGGCATCTGGTTCCGTGCCGGCCGCCAGACCGACCTGTGGGCCAACCTGGGCTTCGACCGCCAGCGCGCCCACCGCGACGGCAGGCTGCACGATACGCGCGCCCTGCACTTCGGCTTCGCTTCGTCGCCGCTGCCGTGGATGCCGGTGCTGAAGGCCGAGGTCACGCTGGGCCGGCAGCTCGACGTGGATGCCGACCGGGTGGGCAGCGGCGGCAACGTCGTCGTCGATGCCGGCTTCCGTTTCCCGCTGGGGCCGGCCGGCAGCGGCTGGGCGATGGAATCGGACGTGCGCGTCAACCGGGCATGGATCGAGGGCACGCGGGGCCGCCCCGCGTTTGCCGACAACGGCTGGCGCTGGCTCGGCATGCTGCACTTCACCGCCAGCGATTCGCTGCGGCTGCTGGCGCAGAACACCTCGTCGTCGCGGCGCGACGATGGCGTGTCCGGCCTGGCGCCGTGGGCCGAGCGCGGCTCGCACCGCTCGCTGCTGTACCGGCACCTGTGGCGGCATGGCCGTTCGTTGTCGGTTGGCTACGCGCGGGACCGGGCCAGCGAGGCCAACGCCGTCAACGGCTCGCTGACGGTCAAGATGCAGTGGGAAGTCTAGGGAACCGCTGGCGCGGAGCAGGAATGCCACTGTGTCATCCTGCTGTCACAATCGCGCTCTACGCTGCAAGCTGGCATTTCACCACGGGGCAGCACCATGAATCGCATCGCTTCCGCATTTCCTGCCGCCGGCGACGCGGCAGCCTGGATCGCGCTCGGGCTGATCTCGGCCATGGCAGCCTGGCTGCTGCGCGATGGCCTCCGGCTGGTGGCCCACCTGCGCGCCGCGGACAGCCTGATCGCAGCCGGCATGCCCGAACGCGACGCATTGCGGGCCGCCGGCTGCCTGTTCTGGCAACTGCCCTGGTACCAGCGCCTGTTCCGGCGCTATCCCGAATTGCAGGGCTAGGTGTCACGAACCGGTCAAGAATGCCGGTTATCGTTGGCGATCCTGTTGCCGGCGCCGCCGCGGTCCCAATCCTGAAAGAGTTCGATGGAAGAAAAGGTTTATAACGTTCTGTTCCTGTGCACCGGCAATGCCGCGCGCAGCATCATGGCCGAAGCACTGGTGTCGACGATGGGCAATGGCCGGTTCCGCGGCTATTCCGCGGGCAGCCGCCCGGACGGCGGCATCGACCCGCTGGCGCTCGAGCAGATCCGGCCGACCGGCTATCCGCTGGACGGGCTGCGCAGCAAGAGCTGGGATGAGTTCGCGACGCCGGATGCGCCGGTGATGGATTTCGTCTTCACGGTGTGCGACGAGACCGCCGGCGAAGCGTGCCCGTACTGGCCGGGCCACCCGATCACCGCGCATTGGGATGTCGAAGACCCGACAGCTGCGGCCGATACCGAAGAGCACAAGCGTGCCGCGTTTCACCGGGCGTTCCACCAGATCCGCGCGCGCATGAGCATTTTCGTCAGCCTGCCGCTGCACATGCTGGAAAAGAATGCGATCCACCAGCACGTGACGGATATCGGCCGCACCGCCGCGTGATGCCTGGCGCGGCAACGCGCCGCGCGATCAAGCCAGCGATCAGGTCAGCGATCAGGCCAAATTCACCGCCAGCACAAACGAAATCTTGCCGACATCGGCGCCCTTCTTTTCCACCGAGACGGATTGCAGCACCGGCATCACCAGGGACGTTCCCGGTTCATACACTTCACCGTGCTGCAACAGGTAGCGCATATCCGGCTCGGCTACCTGGAACGGTTCCAGCGAATATGGCACGTCGGCCATGACGCAACCCGCTTCCAGCAATTTCTGCATTACCCGACGGCACGCCTCGTCAACCGGCGCATCCGCTACTGCCACTTCCATTACCGTTGTTCTCATCTTCGACCTCCTCAGCGAGCTACCGGGCGCGGCCACACGAGGTGACGCGCCTGCGGATTCTTCCGAATGGGCTATCTGCTCCGATGACCGGTGCTGCTAGCGTTATCAGTGCTGCGTCTGGAGCATTACTTGGAGGGCTTGAAGTATGACGTGTTTATGACAAATAGTAAATATTTCCTTACATCATGAGGGGTTTTTTGCACACCCCCCATCTGGGCAGCAACGGCGCCTTTACAACCATCCCGCTTTCCGGAAACGCCGGAACAGGTAGCCGCAGACCGTCGCCATCGTCAACAGCGCGAACGGGTAGCCGTACTTCCATTTCAGCTCCGGCATGAACTCGAAATTCATGCCCCAGACACCGGCGAACGCGGTGAACGCGGCGAAGATCGCCGCATAGGCAGCCAGTTTCTTGCTGATGTCGTTCTCCTCGATGGCCACCATCGACAGCGTCACCTGGATCGCGGTATTGATCGTGTCGCGCACCGCGTCGAGCCGCCCGGCGATGCGGAACAGGTGGTCGTGCACGTCGCGGAAGTAGTCCTGCGTATCGGCCACCACGGCCGGCACCCTGCCGCCATGCAGCCGTCCCACCGCATCCATCAGCGGAATCACGGCGTGGCGCAGCACCAGCGCCTTGCGCTTGAGCGCATACAGGCGCTCCACGTTGGCGCGCTGCGCATCCTTCTGGCTGAAGATGTGGTCTTCGATCGATTCGAGTTCGGATTCGAGCATGTCGACGATCGGGAAGTACCGGTCGACCACGGCATCGACCAGCGCATACAGCACGAAGCCGGCGCCCTTGCCGAGCTGGTGCGGTTCGCGCTCGGCGCGTTTGCGCACGCCGAGAAAATCCTGCGCCGAATCGCGCCGCACCGACAGCACGTAGTTCGGTCCCGCGAAGACGGCCAGCTGGCCGATCTTCAGCTCGTCGTCCTCCAGTTCCACGACGTGCACGACCATGAAGATGCTGGCGCCGTACTCCTCCATCTTGGGCCGCTGGTGGCCCCGCGCGGCATCTTCGACGGCCAGTTCGTGCAGGCTGAATTCATCCTGCATGACGGCGATCTCGTCGACATTCGGGTCGCGCAGCGCGACCCAGACGAAGGTCTCGGGTTCTTTCAGGTATTCGCTGATGTCCACCACGGGAACATCGGTCAGTTTCTTGCCTTCCTGGTAGGCGACGCAGTTGATCAGCATGGGTGACGTGCAAGAGGTTGGTGCAAAAGCATGAGCTTACAGCATGGCGCTGTCACCCGATTCCGTGGGGTGAACTGAACCATTCGTCCCCATTTCTGTCTCAGCCGTATTGACGATGGAGGCGGCGATGCATGGCGGCGTTTTCAACAGCTTGCTGGAACGATTGCGCGGGCAACTCGACGGCTTCTCAGGCGCCCAACTGGCGACATTGCGGTCCCTGCTCGAGTCGGCCTCGTCACTGGCGACCTGTCTGGAATTGATCGAAAAGTATGGCCGCCCCTGTGATCGCTGTCCGCATTGCACCGCGACCCGCATCCACCGTCACGGCAGTACTGGTGGGCTGCAACGCTACCGCTGCGTGACGTGCCGCCGCACCTTCAATGCGTTGACCGGCACACCGTTCGCTTTCTTGCGCCTGCGCGGCAAATGGCTGCCTTTCCTGCAGGCGGTGCTGGATTCCCGCACGGTCCGGGGCGCTGCCGACACCACGGGCATCCACCGCAACACCAGCTTTCGCTGGCGCCATCGTTTCATGGGATCAGCACGGCACGACCGGCCACCCCGGCTGCAAGGCATTGTCGAGGCGGATGAGACCTATCTGCTCGAATCGCAAAAGGGCAGCCGGCACCTGGACCGGCCGGCACGCCGGCGTGGCGGCAAGGCCAGGCGGCGCGGCATCTCCAAGGAACTCGACTGCATCCTCTTGGCACGCGACCGTGACGGCAAAACGCGGGATTTTGTCTGCGGCCGCGGCCCGGTTACGGCGCGTCAACTGGAGCGCCACCTGCCGCCGGTACTGGCCGCCGATGTCTTGCTGGTGTCGGACAGCGCTGCTGCTTACCGCACATTTGCGCGCCGCGCCGGCTTCGTACATGAAGCAGTCAACCTGAGCGCGGGTGTACGTAGCCGAGGCGCCCTCCACCTGCAACACGTGAACGCTTATCACAGCCGTTTTCATGGCTGGCTGTCGCGCTTTAACGGCGTGGCGAGGAAATACCTGCCGAACTACCTGGGCTGGCGCCATGGCCTCGACGGGCAGCGCTGGTCCGCGCCAGCAGACTGCCTGATCGCCGCCCTGCGCGGCAATTGCGCCGTTTCTTGATGACCTGGCGAAACTTCCACACGTTCGGGTGACAGCGCCTGCAGCATGGACGATGTTGCAAAAACACGTCAATTGCCGTGCAGGGGTCAAAAAGAAATTGGAAGCGCTACCAATGGTCATGATTGCGCTATTCATTTCAATCCAGAGACTTACGAGACGATTCGAAGAAATCAGGCGACTTGATATCGTTTTAGATATCAATCTCGCGTGATAAGTTATTGGATTAGCGTTAAAACAAGGTCTAGATTCCGTTTCACGCCCAGCAAATATTTCAGCGCAGTGAAAATGGGGGCCAGGATGGCTCAACCGCTCACGCAGATGATCGATGGTTGCGCATATCATTCTTTGATCAACGGTATCACGACAGCCCAATTGCGGCCCAAGGAGCACGGCACCAGGAACCAGTCGAAGCAAGCAAAGATGTTGTTAGTCCAGCAATAAAAATCCAGCAGAACATGCGGCACGGGACCACCGGCCGACAGCGCCCGTCGAGGCCAACAATAACGGAGACATGGATGAACAAAACAGTTGCAGGCGCCGCCCGGCGCCGCTTGGGTCGCGATGCGCTCGTACTGAGCGTTATCTCGACAATCGTCGGCAGCGCCTTTGCCCAGTCGCAGGCAGACACGCCGCCGGGACCCGTTCCCGCGAACGCCAATGCCAATGCCAGCGCCGGCGCCACGGCCGCCACGCCGAATGCGTCGAACAACCCGACGGCACCGGTCGCCACGGTGACCGTCAGCGGTTTCCGCAGCTCGCTGGGCCTGTCGGCCGCCGAAAAGCGCGACAACATCGGCCTGTCCGATACCGTGTTCTCCGAGGACATGGGCAAGTTCCCCGATCCGAACATCGCCGACGCGCTGTCGCGGGTGCCCGGCGTGCAGGTCACCCGTGCCTCGATCGACGGCGAAGGCATGAACATCTCGATCCGCGGCATGGGGCCGGCGTTTACCCGCGTGCTGCTGAACGGTGCGCCGATGGCGTCGGCGTCGGCCGGCAGCTGGGGCGGCAACATCAGCGCCAACCGCGAAGTGGACATGGACTTCCTGCCCTCCGAGCTGTTCCGCAGCGCCAGCGTCTATAAAAGCCAGCAGGCCAGCGTGATCGAGGGCGGCATCGCCGGCACCGTCAACATGCGCAGCGTGCGCCCGTTCGACAAGCAGGGCCTGCGCTCGGCGTTCACGCTGTCCGGCAACTACCGCGACCGCGACGGCAAATGGGGCAATACCGGCTCGGGCCTGATCAGCAACACCTGGAACAGCAGCACCTTCGGGCGCTTCGGCATCCTCGGCGGCGTGGCCTGGGGGAACACGAAGTACAAGACCGACGCCTTCCAGACCGTCGACATGCGCAACCTGCAGCTGAAGGGATTCCAGGCCAACCCGGCGGACAAGCCGAACAGCACGGGCGGCGGCTCGCAATCGACGCCGGACACGGTACCTGCCGGCCTGCCGCTCGCCGCCCTGCCCTCGTACGCGCAATCGGTGCTCGTGCCCGGCAAGCAGATCGACCGCAACATGCTGCTGGCGCTGAACCCCGGCGCGACGATCCAGCAGATCGACAACGGCCTGATGGGCCGCCTGGGCCGCCACATCATCTACCAGGGCGAACGCAAGCGCGCCGGCGAAGTGATCAGCGTGCAGTGGCAGCCGAACGACCAGTGGGACATCTACCTCGACACGCTGTTCGCGCAAAAGGAAAACAGCATGCTGTCCGAGGGCATGAACGTGGGCACGCGCGCCAACACGCCGATTCCCATCGGCCTGGAATTCGACCGCAGCGACTGCACCACGGGCTGCGTGATCACCAAGGGCACGTTCGCCAACACGTTCTGGTCGCTGGAATTCCGGCCGATGAAGGAAAAGACCCTGTTCCGCAGCTTCAACCCCGGCTTCGAATGGCGCCCGGCGGACAAGTGGACGGTCGACGGCCACGTGAACTACACGAAAAGCACGTTCTGGCGCGACATGCCGACCGTGCTGCTGGCCACCCGTTCGGCGAACTCGGTCATCGACTACGACAACACCACGCCAGGGCAAACGCCGACCTACACGGGCAACCTGGACGTCAACGACCCGGCCAACTTCGGCTGGTACCAGGCCGGCCAGAACCTGTCCGGACTGCGCATGGACCTGTACGAGCGCACCAACACCACCAAGGGTTCGCGCCTGAACGTGGCGTGGGGCGACAGCGACCTGTCGCTGAAAGTGGGCGCGGCGTGGGATGACATCGAACGGCGCTACCGTGGCTACAGCACGGCCGATGCGTGGATGAACGTTGCCTGCGGCAATAACGTCAATGCGCGGCTGTTCGGGCCGAACCCGCAACTGCGCACGCCCGGCTGCGACGGGCGCAGCACGCCGGGTCCGATCGCCGATGCCGCCACGGCCTACCCGGGCTACGGCACCGGCTACACGGCCGGCGGCGCGCCGCTGGCGTACCTGGGCTCGGTGGTGCCGAATGCCGCGGTACCGAACTACGCGCACGCCAGCAACCACGGCTTCATCACCGTCGACTGGCCGAAGTTCGCCAAGGATACGGATTACCAGTACTTCCGCGACAATATCTACAACGGCTTCAACAGCGGCAGCGGCGGCTACATCCGCGAAGTGGTGTCGTCGGCGTATGCAGAAGTCAATGGCCGCGCCGAGGTCTTCGGCCGCACGCTGCGCTACAACGCCGGCCTGCGCCATGCGCGCACCAAGCAGACGATCGGCGACCTGTCGTCGGTGGCCGATCCGCGCAACGCCGGGCTGCAGGCCGGCGGACTGTATCCGAACATCTCGTCGTGGGCCTACGAGACGGTTCACTACAGCAATACGCTGCCGTCGGCCACGCTGGCGTACAACATCACGCCGAACACGATCTTCCGGCTGTCCGGCTCGAAATCGCTGACGCGCGCCAACCCGGCCGACCTGCGCCAGACCCGCGTTTCCATCGGCGACCAGGGCGCGCGCCAGGGCAACCTCACCAACCCGAACCTGAAGCCGTTCGCCGCCAACAACTACGATGCCGGCCTCGAGTACTACTTCAGCCGCGAAGCCTACGTGGCGGGCAGCGTGTTCGCCAAGGACATCACCAGCCGCCCCGGCCTGCGCGTGCTGCAGTACACGCTGGCCGAACTGGATGCGCTGTACGGCACCATCGGCCTGACGGACGCGCAGCAGGTCGCCGTCGATTCCAGCGGCGGGCGGGCCAACCACCTGGTGGAAATCACCGCGCCGTACAACATCGACACCAAGCTGAAGGTGCGGGGCGTTGAACTGACGTGGCAGCAGCCGCTCGACATGCTGCCCGTGAAGGGCTTCGGCTTCACCGGCAACTTCACCTACACCAAGCAGACCGACGAAGCCGTCAATGCGCCGCCCGTCGCCGGCGTGCCGCCGCGCACCAACAACTTCACGCTGTACTACGAACGCAACGGCCTGTCGGCCCGCGTGTCGCGCCAGTACACGGCGTCGCACGTGGTCAATACCAGCACGGGCCTGTCGGTGGATGGCGGCGCCTACGCGTACACGACGGAGCGCAAGCAGGTCGACCTGTCGCTGAGCATGAACCTGAAGCGCATGTTCAATTTCGCGTACAACACCGACGTGACGGTGTCGGCCTGGAACCTGAACAACGCGATCAGCCAGACCTACACGCAGTTCAGCAACGCGATCTACGACGAGTACAAGCCGGGCCGCAGCTACACGGTGTCACTGCGCACGGCGTTCTAGTTTCAGTTTCAGTTTCAGTTTGGTTTCAGTTTCAATGTAACGGTTCATGGTCTCGCTCCGGCGAGTTGGCGGCCCTGCCATCACGGGGCCGCACTTTTTTTCAGGCACATCTACTTGAGTCCTCCTATGAAATATCCACCGGCACTGCTGGCCGCACTGTGCATCACGACCATTCTGCGCGCGGAGGCTGCGGACGACCCCGCGACCAGCGCGCGCTTCGAGCGCTTCGGCTACACGGGCCAGACGCAGGAACAGGCAAAGCCGCGCGCCGGCGAATTCGTCAACCCGGTCCTCGCAGGCTACTACCCCGACCCGTCGATCGTCCGTGCCGGCGACGACTACTACATGGTCGCGTCGTCGTTCACCAACTTCCCCGGCCTGCCCATCATGCGTTCGAAGGACCTGGTCACGTGGACGCAGGTCGGCAACGCGCTGGACCGCCCTGGCCAGATCGACTTCACCGGCGTGCGCGGCTCGCAGGGCATCTTCGCGCCGGACATCTCGTACCACGATGGCCGCTATTACATCATCACCACCTGCGCCAGCTGCCCCGGCGGCGTGGGCAACTTCATCGTCACGGCCACCAATCCGGCCGGACCGTGGTCTAAGCCCGTCACCGTGCAGGGCCTGAACGGCATCGACCCTTCCATCTTCCGCGATGGCGAGAGGATGTATGTCGTGCACAACGATGCACCCGAAGGCACGCCCCGCTACGACGGCCACCGCGCCATCTGGATCACCGAGCTCGATCCCTCGTCGCTGCAGCGCATCGGCAAGCCGAAGGTGCTGGTCGACGGCGGCGTCGACCCGAAGAAGAACCCGATCTGGATCGAGGCGCCGCACATCTTCAGGAAGGACGGCTGGTACTACCTGATCTGCGCGGAAGGCGGTACCGCCGACAACCACTCGGAAGTGGTGTTCCGCTCGAAGGACGTCATGGGGCCCTACGTGCCGGGACCGGCGAACCCGATCCTGACGCAACGCGACCTGGACCCGCAGCGCCCCAACCCGGTCACCACTGCCGGCCACGCCAAGTTCGTGCAGACGCAGAACGGCGAATGGTGGGCCGCATTCCTGGCCACGCGCCCCTACCCCGGCAATTTCTATAACATCGGCCGCGATACCTTCCTGCTGCCGGTGCGCTGGCTGGATGGCTGGCCGACGATCCTCGAACAGGGCAAGCCGGTGCCGTACACCCACGCAAAACCGAACCTGCCGGCGCAGCCCGCGCCGGCGGTGCCGCTGAACGGCGATTTCGCTTATGTCGACGAATTCGACGCGCCGCTGTCGCCGCACTGGATGGGCCTGCGCACGCCCCGCGGCAGGATCCACGAGCTGAAAGACGGCGCACTGGTGCTGCATGCGGGCCAGCCGCTGGGCGACCTGGCGGGCGTGCCGGGCTTCGTCGGCCGGCGCCAGCAGCACCACGACGCCACCGTATCGACCGTCGTCGACTACGCGCCCCGGCGCGACGGCGACCGCGCCGGCCTGCTGGCGATGCAGAACGATGGCGCGTGGATGTTCCTGGGCGTGGCGCGGGTGGAGGGAAAACGCGTCGTGGCGTTGTACAAGTCCGAAGGCGGCAAGGAAACGCTGCTCGGCACCGCGCCGGCGCCGGACGGCCGCGTCGAACTGGCCATGGAGATGCGCGGCGGACAGTCCGCTTACCGCTACGGTGATGGCGTCGGCAAGCAGCTGAAGACACTGAAAGCGGACGTCGACGTGACGTTCCTGTCCACGCAGAAGGCCAAGGGCTTCGTCGGCGTCGTGGTCGGTCCGTATGTGCAGGCGAACATCAATAAATAAGAGGAAACCACCATGAAACCAGAAACGAGACAGCCAGCCCGCCGGGCACTTTACGTGGCCGGCGTTGCGCTGTGCGCGGCATCGATGGCAACCGCGATGGCCGCGCCGGCGGCGCAGGTCAATCCTGTGCAGGACAAGCCCGCGCAGGCCGGATCGAAAGCTGCGCCCGGATCGAACCCGATCATCCGCGACAAGTTCACCGCCGATCCCGCGCCGCTGGTGGTCGGCGACACGCTGTACCTTTACGTGGGCCACGACCAGGCCCAGCGCGACGAAATGTTCAACATGCGCGAATGGCTGGTGTATTCGACGAAGGACATGAAGACGTGGACCGATCACGGCCCCATCATGAACGTCAAGGATTTCAAGTGGGCGAAGGCCGATGCGTGGGCATCGCAGACGATCGAAAAGAACGGCAAGTTCTACTTCTATGCCGCCGTCGAACACGATGGCACGCATCCCGGCAAGGCCATCGCCGTGGCGGTTTCCGACAAGCCGACCGGCCCGTTCCGGGATGCGCGCGGCTCGGCCCTCGTTACCAACGCGATGACGCCGAAGGGTACCCACAGCTGGGAAGACATCGACCCCACCGTGTTCACGGACGACGACGGCACCACGTGGCTGGCCTGGGGCAACCGCCAGTGCTACATCGCCAAGCTGAAACCCAACATGACCGAGATCGACGGCCCGATCCGCGAGATCACGCCGCCGCATTTCGAGGAAGGCCCATGGCTGCACAAGCGCGGCAAGATGTACTACCTGACGTATGCGTCGCTGGACCGCACCACGCAGCGCGACGAGCACGTGTCGTACTCCACCGCGCCCAGCATCGAAGGCCCGTGGACGCACCGCGGCCTGCTCACCGGTTCCGGCAAGTACAGCTTCACGATCCATCCGGGCATCGTGCAGTTCAAGGACAACTGGTACCTGTTCCTGCACAACGCCACGCTGGCGATCGGCGACATGAACGGCGCCATCGGCCGGCGCGCCGTCACCGTGGAACACCTGCAGTACAACCCGGACGGCACGATGAAGACGGTGGTGCAGACCGAGGCCGGCGTGACGGCACCGCCGCCTCGCTGACAATTGCTGGCGGTCAGCGGTTGTCTACGCTGGCCACCACACCCGGCCGGCCGTTACGGTCGAACGCGGCCACCTTGATCAGGCCCCGTTCGGCGATCGGCCCGGTGACCGGCTTGCTGGCGGCAGTGGGGGCGCTGCCATCGACGGTATAGCGCAGCGCCATGCCGGGCAGCACGTGGTTGGCCAGCACGCGGCCGCCTTCGACCAGCAGGCCCGGCGGCGCGATGCGGTAGTCGACGCCCACCCGCTCCAGGTCGAGGCGCGGCAGCACGCGCTGGCCCAGCGCGTTGACGAATCCGGACCATGCGCTGCCGTACAGCGCGGCCGCCTTGTCCGCATCGCCTTCGGTGGCCCAGGCCGGGTCCGGCGCCCAGGCCCGCTCGGCCACCGCCAGCAGGCGCGGCATCGCGAGGTAGTCGATGCGGGCCGGGTCGCGCACGGTTTCCGTAAACAGCGTGGCCTGCATGCCGCGCACGCGGCGCCTGCCGTAATCGGTCAGGCCGTCCTTGCCGAGACGGGCCTCGGCGCTGGCGTTCTTCAGGTAGTCGAACGGGATGAAGCCGTAGACGTCGTCGAGCTCCACGTAGGCGCCCCAGTTGACACCCGGCTCCTCGGGGTTCTGGTTGGCGGCCATGTCCATATACATCTTCGTCACCGGCGCGAGCACGATGTCGTAGCCGGCGTTGGCCAGCCGGTAGGCCAGGTCCTCGGCGCCCACCGTATTGTTCCAGACATAGGCGGAGAAGCCGCGCTGCGTGAAACGGGGGTTGGGTATCAGCTTGTGGCGCCCGGCCAGCAGGGTCTTGCGCGCGGCCATCTCCTCCCAGCCGGAAGCGTACAGCCCGTGCTTCCTGACGATGGCATCGACGCGGTCGTAGAAGTAATCCCATAGGTCCGCGCTGGTTTCCAGCTTTTTCTGGCGCATCAGCGCCAGGCTGGCGGGCGACTTTTCCCATGCACCGTCGGGCAGCTCGTCGCCGCCCATGTGGATCGTGCGCAGCGGCACGCCGGCCGCACGGTGCAGCTTCACCACTTCCGCCACCACGTGGCCGATGAAGGTGAAGCTCGATTCCAGGCCGGGGTTGATCACGTGATCCGTGTACAGCTGCGGCGACTTGTAGACCGAGCGGTCGCTGAAATCGTGCAGCAGGTACTTCGCCGCATCCTTGCTGCCGGCCGCCTTCAGCCGGTGGTAGCGCGCTTCCATCGCCTGCACGGCGGCGCGCGCGTGGCCGGGCATCTCGATTTCCGGGATCACGTCGATATGGCGCGCCTTGGCATAGCGCAGGATCTCGATGTAGTCGGCGCGGCTGAAATAGCCGCTGCCGCTCGCGTCGCGCGGATCGGGGCCGGAGCCGTAGGCGGGCTGCAGCCGCACGCCCGGTTTCGCGCTGTGGCCGCGCACCGCGCCGATGGCCGTCAGCTCCGGCAGGCCGGCGATTTCCAGGCGCCAGCCTTCGTCGTCGGTCAGGTGGAAGTGCAAGGTATTGAGCTTGTAGCGCGCCATCAGGTCGAGCCACTTGAACACCGTTTCCTTGCCGTGGAAATTGCGCGCCACGTCGAGCATGAAGCCGCGGTGGCCGAAGCGCGGCGCATCGGTGATCGCCACCTCGGCCAATGCCGGATCGGCGGCGCCGGGCAGCGGCATCAGGTCGCGCAGCGTCTGCAGGCCGTAGAACACGCCCGCCGCACTGTTGCCGGTGATCGCAATGCCGTCCTTTTCACCGATGGTCAGCCGATAGGCTTCGGGCGAGTCGTGCCCTTCCACCTTGCCCACGCCCAGTTGCAACGGGGCGCCGCCTGACTTGAACAGTTCGCGCGCCAGCGCCGCTTCGGCAGCCAGCGCGGCCGGCGCCTTCACCGAAGCATTTCCCGTCAAACGCAGCTTGCCGGCGCCGGGCTGCATGTGCAGTGGCGTCGGCAGTACCGGCGGCACCTCGGCCGCCGGCAGCAGGCCGGCACGGGCGTTGCGGCGATACGTGTCGGCCGGCGTGACCCGCGGATTGAGGCCGGTCTTGCCGGTATCGACCTGTTCCGGCCGCGTGACCGGCAGCAGCGCGAAGTCGGCGATGGCCATGCCCACGTCGGGCGCGGCGTCGTACACCAGGTAGGGGCCGGATGGCGCCTTGTCCAGCTTGACGATGCGGTACGGGTACAGCAGGCTGACTTCCAGCGACTGGCCCGGCGCCAGCCCGGCGAAGCCGTCGCCCGGCTTCAGGCGGAAATAGCCGCCGGCGATCTGTTCCAGCACCAGGCCAGCGCCGACGGCGCCGGTCTGCAGCGCATCCATGCTGTTGAAATGCAGCGACCAGCCGCGCGCGGGCAACGGCTGGCTGTCATTGTTGGTCACGATCAGCCGCGCCTGGGTACGCCCGTCCGGCGCCGCTTCCGTGAAGACATTGCGCTGCAGCTCCCAGCGCACCTGCAGCCTGCCGGCCCTGACCGCGCCATCCGGCACCGCCGCGGACGCGGCCTGCGCGGGCACTGCACTCACGGCTGCCTGCGCGGTTGCCGCCACCGTTGCCGATGCGGGCGCCAGCAGTGCCAGCATCGCCAGCCAGTGCCGTGCGCCCGGGGCGCTGCCCCAGGCCTTCGTTCGATTCCCCAAGCGTGTCTCCCGGTGCGTTGTCATTCGGTGCGGCGCCAGCTGCGCAGCTTGTGCCCGCTCACGGCGTACCACAGGATCATCAAGTAGCACGGCAGCAGCAGCCAGTACGCGGCGCGCGGCGTGGCGAGGTCGGACAGGTGGCCGTACAGCAGCGGCAGCACCGCGCCGCCGCAGATGGCCATGATCAGCAGCGCCGACCCGCTGGCAGTGTAGCGGCCCAGCCCCTGCAGCGCCAGCGGCCAGATGGCCGGCCATACCATCGCGTTGGCCATGCCCAGCAGCGCCAGGCACATCACGGTATCGGGCACCGGCGCGATGCCGGTCCAGCCCAGCAGCGCCGCCGCGATGGCGCCGTCCCGCGTGGAACCGGTGACCACGCCGATCGTGAACACGATGCCGGCCAGTGCCGACAGCAGCAGCGCGCGCTGCTGCGACAGCCAGCGCGGAATCGCCACCGCGCCGACCAGGTAGCCGAGCACCATGCACACCATCGTGTACGACGTCAGCACGCCGAAATTGGCGACGCCCAGTTCATGGCCGTACAGGCCGATGGTGTCGCCGGCAATGACTTCCACGCCGACGTAGGCAAACAGTGCCAGCGCGCCCAGCACCAGTTGCGGGAATTGCAGCACGCCGGTCTTTGCCACCTGAGCTCCCTGCCCTGCCTGCGCGTCGGGCGCATCCTCCTCGGGCGCGATATCGCGCAGGCGGGAGAAATGGATGAAGACCATGATGGCGAACAGCAGCGCCGCCATGCAGGCATACGGGAACACCAGCCGCTGCGCCAGCCCGGCGCGCATCGCGGCGCGCGCCGCCGGCTCCAGCGTGGCCAGCGAGGCATGCGAAAACCGGTCGATATCGGCCAGCATCAGCGACGTGAAGATCAGCGGCACCACCACGCCGGCGCCCTTGTTGAACAGGCCCATGATGCTGATGCGCATGGCGGCGCTGTCGCGCGGACCGAGGCAGACGATGTACGGATTGATGGCTGTCTGCATCAGCGTCATGCCGGTGGCCAGCGCGAACAGCGCGGCCAGGAACAGTTCGTAGCGCGTGCTGTGCGCGGCGGGAATGAACAGCAGCGCGCCGATGCCCATGATGCCCAGGCCGATCGTCATGCCGCGCTTGTAGCCCGTCCTGCGCAGTACGGCGGCCGACGGCAGCGCCATCACGGTATAGGCGATGTAGAACGCGAACGTCACCCACAGGGCCTGGAAATTGTTCAGGTCGCAGACGATCTTCAGGAACGGCACCAGCGATCCGTTCAGCCACGTGACGAAGCCGAGGATGAAGAACAGCAGCCCCACGAACAGCATGCCGGCCACCACCTCCCGCGTCGAATGGCGGGCGGGCCCGCCGGCGGTGTCGATGCTCATTTCCACGGCGTGCGCTCCGATGGCGTGGCCGGTACGGCGCGGTGAAACCTGGTCGGTTGCTGCATGCGACTCCCCTGTGTTGTCGGTGAACCATGTTGTCCGGGAATCATGCTAGCAGTAGTACCGCTTTAAGACCAGTGGCAAGTGGTATGCACGCCCCCGGCCTCGGCCAACGGCAGGTGGACAAGCTGTCAAGACGTAAAAGCAACAGGCGACGCAGGGAATGAGGCTCGGCACGGCGAATACCGGTAAACTGGCAGATATTGCCCAAAATCATCATTCTCATTCATGCCCATGATTATCCGCGCCTCCATCGGTACCCGCCTCACGCTGGCTTTCGGCATCATCGTGCTGGTCCTCGCCGGCATCACGCTGCTGAGCATTTCGCGCCAGTCGTCCCTATACGACGATATCGACCTGGTGGTCCGCGACCGCTATTCGAAAGTGGTATTGGGCACGCGCGCACTGGACGGCATCCAGGAAGCGGCTACGACGATGCGCAGCCTGCTGATCGCCGACGATCCCGCGCAACTGCAGGCCGAGCGCGCCCGCCTGAAGGCGCGCGATGCGGAAGCCACGGCAACGCTGCGCGATTTCGAGAGCCGGATCACCACGGACAAGGGCCGGGCCGGCATGAAGGCCGTCATGGCGGCGCGCGAGCGCTACGAGGCGGACCAGGCGCGCTTCCTCGCACTGCTGGCGGACGGCAACAAGCCGGAAGCGACGCAACTGCTGCTCGGGCCACTGTCCGTCAGCCACGGAACCTACATGGACCTGGTACACAATATGAACCGCCTCGGCGGCGAACTGATGGAAAAGAGCGCCGTGCAGGCCGGGCAGACCTATGCCAGCGGCCGCACGCTGACGCTGGTGCTGGCCGGCGCCGGGCTGGCCTTCGCCGCGGCGATGGCGTACTGGCTGCGCCGCAGCATCACGCTGCCGCTGCGCGAGGCTGTCGACATCGCCAACACAATCGCCGCGGGCAACCTGTCGCGACGCATCGTCGCCGGTTCCGACGATGAAACGGGCCAGCTGCTGCGCGCGCTGGCCACGATGAGCGAGAGCCTCGGTGGCATCGTGCGCGATGTACGCGCCAATGCCGATGCGATCTCCGGCTCGGCAGGCGACATCGCCCACAGCTCGCACGACCTGTCGGGCCGCACCGAACAACAGGCCAGCTCTCTGGAAGAAACGGCATCGTCGATGGAAGAACTGACCAGCACCGTGCGCCAGAGCGCGGACAATGCCCAGGAAGCGAGCCGCATTGCCCGCAAGGCGGCCGAAGTGGCGGCCCAGGGCAGCGCCGAAGTGGCGCAGGTAGTGGAGCGCATGGGCGACATCAGCGCATCGTCGCGGCGCATCGGCGACATCACCGGCGTCATCGACGGCATCGCTTTCCAGACCAACATCCTGGCGCTGAACGCTGCCGTGGAAGCGGCGCGCGCCGGCGAGCAGGGCCGCGGCTTCGCGGTGGTGGCCAGCGAGGTGCGCAACCTGGCGCAGCGCTCGGCCGCCGCGGCAAAGGAAATCAAGGCGCTGATCGAGGAATCGGCCGGCAAGGTCGAGGCCGGCAACCGGTATGCGGGTGAAGCGGGCCGGACCATGTCGGCCGTGCTGGCCGAGATCGAACGGGTCTCGGCGCTGATGGTTGAAATCGGCAATACCAGCCGCGAGCAGAGCGACGGGATCGACCAGGTCAACCAGGCCGTGATCGCGATGGACCAGGTGACGCAGCAGAATGCCGCGCTGGTCGAACAGGCCGCCCACGGCGCCGAGGCGATGCAGCAGCGCACCCGGGACTTGCTGGCGGCCGTGGGGCGGTTCTCGGTGGAGGACGAGCAGCCGGCACGGCGGCTGGCCCTGGCGGCCATCTGAAACACGGCCATCAGCCTGGCACCTGGGCCTTGGTCACGTACGACTGCTTCCGCCCCATTGCGGACCATGCACTCTTGCAGGATGTATCGACGCGGCGCGGGGCCACATTTACATGTTGATAGCGCGGACCAGGCGCACGCCCCATTCCTCGTCGGGGTTGGTCGTGCCGTCCCCAAGGCGTTCCTGCATTACCGCCACGCCGAGGTCTCGGCGCTTCGGCAGCCTGTCTCGCTCCGCCGCATCCAGGGCAGCGCCGATCTCGGCATAGGAAAGATCGGTGCAATAGGCTGGCGCGCCGGGCTGCTGGCGCCACGAGTCCGCGAGCGAGCCGGCGTCGAAGGCATCGAGACCGGTATCGTTGACCAGCGACATGGCTACCTCGCGGTCGTGATCTCGATCCGCGGCCACTGGAATGGCGATCCGGTCGGATGCTCCGGCAGGCTTTGCCTTCCTGGCCAGGGATGCCGAGCCAATCGCATTCCAAGCCTTGGCGATCGGGCGACCAAGCTGCTCGGCGACCCACAGGCTCTCGACCTGTCCTTGCTCGATGGCGTCGATCTTTTCGTCGCGGAACGGATAGTAGTTGGATGTATCGATCACCACTGTCCTCTCCGGGAGGCGAGCGACCAGGGGCGCGACGCCGGGAATGCGGTTAAGTGGAATGGATAGAATGACTGCGTCCACATCGACGAGTGCGTCCTCGGTGGTCACGGCACGTGCACCGGAGGACAGAAGCTGCACATCAATCGTCTCGGGACCACGCGAATTGGCGACTTTTACGTCATGCCCGGCCTGGCTCAAGCGCACGACGAGCGTCTTGCCGATATGTCCTGTTCCCAAAATGCCGATTTTCATAAATTTCCTCTCATGGACGTGTAATGCTTTGACAGTTGACGAAGCAAGATAATGTGGCCGGTCATATTGCTTATGGCGCCTGACAGGCCGAGAGCTACCCAGGTTATTTGACCTTGGCAGCGGTCTTCAGCGGCGCGTACTCGACAGGCACCCAGGAATACCCGATAGCCTCTTTGCGCACATGGCCAAGCCCGGGGAACGGATGATGGGCCGCGGCCACGAGCCATTTCTGCTGAGTGGCTTCCGCCAGGATCTTCCGGCGTGAGGCGACCGCTTCTTCGGAAGCGACGTCGACTTCGATCGTCACTTCCGGGTGTGGCAGCTGGACTGCATGGAAATGCACGATGTCACCCCAGACCAGAAGTTTCTCCGCGCCGGAGTCGACAAGGTAGGACGAGTGGCCCGGCGTATGGCCGTTGGAAGGCACCACGGTGACACCCGGCACGATCGTGTCGCTGCCGGTGAACGTCTTGAACCGGCCTTGCGCCGCATACGGTGCGACTGCGGCCTGCGCCATCTTCAGGAACACATGCTGGCTTGCAGGCAGTTTGGATGCCGACGACTGCTTGAGCCAGAAGTCCGCATCCTTGCGGTCGGCCCAGATGGTCGCATTTGGAAACGCCGGCTTGCCACCCGGTGTCGTGATGCCGCAGGCGTGATCCGGGTGCAGGTGCGTCAGCAGCACGGTATCGACGTCCGCAGGATCGTAGCCGGCCAGCTTGATGTTGTCGACCAGGCGCCCCACCGTCGGGCCGAAGCAATCCGACGAGCCGGAATCGATCAGGATGAGGTTGTCCTTGGTATGGACGAGATAGGCGTTTACCGCGGTCTGCACCGTGGAGTTCTTTGCCTGGAACAGCTTGGCGATGTGGACTTGAATCTGCTGTTGGGTCATTCCCGACAAGTCCTTGGGATCCAGATCGAGATAGCCATCGTAGACTGCCGTGACCACCGCGTCACCGACCTGTTGCCGGTAAAAGCCCGGGGCCTGCTCGCTTTGCACCGGTGCCGCGGCATGGGCCGCCGTGGCACCGATCAGCGAGGAAATGACCAGGTTGGAGAGCAGATTGCGCGCGTGGATCCCGAATTTCTTACTCATGGTTCTGCTTTCATAAACGATTGATCGACCGTTGATGCATTCAGCTACAACGTTGATAGCAGTCTAAATCCGGTGTCTAATTCCAGTAAGTAGATCCCTGGATGAAGACTTCATCCTCCAGCTCTACAATGCGTCGCACTTGGCATTGAAAATATCAGAACGCGCGGCGGCCAGCTGGGTCAGCGCATCGACGGTCACTTTCACCTTCGGTTGCATGTGCCACGTCTTCTGCCAGATCACGTGGATCGGCATCGAGGCGCCGGAAATTTCCGGGAGCACTGGCACCAGCGCTCCAGACTGGATCGCTTCACCGGCTAACCAGACAGGAAGCTGTGCCAGTCCAGCACCGCGGATACACGCCTCCAGAAGCGCGTCGCCGTCTGTCAGCTCATGCCGTGCCGATACCTCGTGTCGTTCGAATTTCCCTTGCTCGTCCTTCAACAGCCAGGCAGGCCTGGCGCCACGTCGCCACCCGGTCAGGCAATCGTGCTGGAACAGATCGGCATAGGACAGCGGTACGCCCCTGCGCGACAGGTATCCGGGCGAGGCGCACGTCATCAGATGCTGCTCGCCCAGCCGGCGGGCGATCAGATCGGGGTGGTCACCCAATTCGCCGATACGAACAGCCAGGTCGATTCCTTGGGCGACCATGTCGACAGGCTGATCCCGCAAGGTGACGTCCAGGTCCAGCTTCTCGTAGCGCTCCGCAAGATCCAGCAACGTTGGAACGATGTGGCGGCGTCCAAAGGTCGTCGGCAGGTCCACACGCACCCGACCTATCGGGTGCTGGTGACCAGTCGCAAGGAATGACTCGGTCTGCTCGAGCTCCTCGAATACGCGGCGGCAGCTCAGCAAATAAGCCTCCCCCTCGCCTGTCAGGTCGATCCGGCGCGTCGTACGGTGCAGCAGCTGCACACCCAGCCGCGCCTCCAGCTTGGAGATGCTCTTGCCGACCGCAGAGCCGGTAATGCCGAGCTGCGCAGCAGCCGCAGTCAGGCTTCCTTTCTCAACGGTCAGGACAAATTCGCGGATGCCTACGAAACGATCTTCCATGGAGGATTATGGACTGTGGGGCTGGAAAGCCTGGAATTTTACCTACTTATTCCGCTTGCCGGGATCGACTGGACTTTCCAGATCCGCCGCATGCATCGACAGCGCCTGAGGCCGCAGCTACCAGCGAAGAAGGAACAAGCAATGCCAGCAGACACACCAGCAGGTCTGGGCGTTTTGGCTCGCTCGACGGCTCGCCGGACCTGCTGCCAAAACCGGCCCATGGGAAAATCCCGACGATCGTGACGGGACGCAGCCGCCAGGACCTGGAGTGGATCGCGCGCCATGCGGCTTCTCGCCGGCCAGCACGCAACGTGCTGCGGGAGCTGTCGGAATTCGTTCTGCCGGCATTTCCTTCGAACTGACGATCGGATCACGGCCACCCGCCCGGCCCATTCTGCCGGGTGGGGTGACGTCGCGCAGCGATCCACATTCAGGCCGTTGCCCGGGTGCCGTCACACCGGCAAGGCTCAGCCCGATCATGCCCCTGACGATTCATGACATCGGACCGCTTGCGACGGCCCGGCCATGGGTCAGGATGCGATGTCGATGACGATCTTGCCCAATGCCTTGCCGGCTTCTTGTGCATCGTGGGCGGCATGGGCATCCGCCAGCGTGTAGCGCTTCTGGTCGACCAGCGGCTTGAGCTTTCCTTCTTCCGCCAGGCGGGTTGCTTCGCGCAGGATTTCACCATGATGGGCGCGCCCTTCTCCACTGAGCATCGGCAGCAGCACGAAGATACCTGACAGGGTCACGCAGCGCAGCGAGCCAGGAGCCAGGTTGTGTTCGCTGAACGCATAGCAGCTGAGCACGTGACCGTACGGCTTGGCGGCGACAAGCGAGTCGTCGAGCGTCTGTCCACCGACCGTATCATAGACAACGTCGAAGCCAACCCCGTCCGCATACTGCGTAACGTAGTCGGCCACCTTCGTCGTCCGGTAGTCGATCGGCGTGGCCCCGTAGCTCCTGACGATGTCGTGCTTGCCGCTTGAGGCGGTGGCGTAGACCGCGGCACCGAACGCGCGTGCGATCTGGACTGCGACGTGACCGACGCCGCCAGCGCCTCCCTGGATCAGCACGCGCTGGCCGGCATGCACACGAGCCCGGTCGACGAGGCCTTCCCACGCTGTCAAAAACACGAGGGGCAGTGCTGCGGCCTCGCGCATGCTGAGGTTCTTCGGCTTCGGCGCCAGCAGGCGTGCGTCCACCGCTGCGAACTCGGCGAGGGTCCCAGGCATGCCGCGTACGCCGCCGGTCAGGCCGTACACCTCGTCACCAACCTTGAAGCCGGTGACGTCGGGGCCGACGTCGACCACGACGCCGGCCAGGTCGGTGCCAAGGATGGCAGGCAGCTCCGGCTCCGCGTACGGGGCGGCTCCCCTCCGAATCTTGTAGTCGATCGGATTGACGCCGCTTGCAAAAATCTGCACCAGGACTTCGCCGGCGCCAGGCACTGGCCGTGGGACCCGGGCGTCGCTGAATTGTCCGTTGGCGTAATCGTTCAGCACGAGCGCGCGCATGGTTTGGGTGGTCATTGATGGGCTTCCTTTAACAATGGTTCTTGGAAATAAAATGAGGTGTGGAGTAATATTGATCGATACGGCCCCACAAGTAAATTAGGCACTTTTTCGAACCATAGGCACCCAAGAGTAACCATGACCACTCCTACCGTCCGCCAACCACCCGACCCGCTGGTCGTTAGCGAAACGTGTTTGCCGCGACGCATCCATATGCTGCTCACACCGAAGTGGACGTCGATGGTGATCTACGTGCTCAGTTTCGGCCCACTGCGTACCGGACAGCTACAGCGCAGCATGCCGGGGATCTCCAAGAAGATGCTGACCCAAACCCTGCGGGAACTGGAAGGAGACCAGCTTGTCGCGCGCAAGGTGCGCCAGGTGGTGCCGCCGGCGGTCGAGTATTCGCTGACCGGGCTGGGACAGAAATTCGTCGAACCCTTGCTGGCACTTTACGATTGGGCGGAAGCCAACGCGACGTTGCTGGACACTGTGGAGCGTAACAGGGCCGCGTCTGGACGCGCTATATCGCCCCGGAATGAGGAGTGATCGCCGCACTGTGGGCGCCGGCTGCACCACCCCGGCAATGCAAACAATGAAGTAGAGGTGACGATGGAGCTCTTTCAATCAATGCGCCTGTTCGCCAAGGTGGCACAGCTTCAAAGCTTCACCAAGGCCGCCGAGTCCTTGCAGATCGGCCGGCCGCAGGTCACGCTGGCCATCAACCAGCTCGAGGCGTCGCTGGATGTACGACTGTTCCAGAGAACGACACGCAAGGTCAGCTTGACTGCCGAAGGGGAAGCCTTCCTGGCCAAGGTTGAAGAGATTCTCGGCGGGGTCGAGGAAGCGGTGGCGATGTTTCAGGCTCCGGGGAACGCCGTTAGCGGGCGGCTCCGGATCGATATCCCTTCGGCGTTTGCCGTAGAGGGCTTCATGGCGTCGGTCAGCCAGTTCCGGAATGCGTACCCCAGGTTGTCGATCACGCTGGGGGTCAGCGATCGCTCGGTCGACCTCGTCGCCGAAGGGGTCGATTGCGTGCTGCGCATCGGCGAACTGCCGAATTCCAGTCTGGTGGCTCGCCGCCTGGGTGCGCTCGTGATGATTACCTGCGCAGCGCCGGGCTATCTCGAGACAGCACCGGCGCTCGAGCAACCGGACGATCTTGACCGGCATGGATGCGTCAATTTTCTGTCAGGAATCAGCAAGCGCACGCTGCCATGGCACTTCCGCCAGAATGGGACGAGCAGATCGCTGCTACCTGACAGCTCGATGCTGGTGAGTGACGCAGCCGCCTATGTCCAGTGCGCCCGCTCCGGCTTCGGTTTGATTCAAGTGCCGGGAATTCTGGTGGATCGGTATCTTCGCGATGGGACGCTGGTTGAGGTCCTGGCGCAATACCGTCCCGCCCCGCGCCCTGTCTCGCTGGTCTATCCCAGCCGGTCGCATGTTGCGCCACCGCTGCGGGCATTCTCGGACTGGCTTCAACAGCACTTCCTCGCGATCGACCGCACCTGGCTTGAGTAATCGGGGAATGAACAGGTAGCGTCGTCCCCTGCACGGCCAACAGCCCCGCAGCGGGGGCTTCCGGACGCACATGGCTGTGCGCCGGCAAGACTTACAGCCTGACCGTTACAGCCTGACCACGATCTTGCCGAACTGCGCGTTGGACTCGAGGAAGCGGGTGGCTTCGACGATCTCATCGAACGGGAAGACCCTGGCAATCTGCGGGCTGAACTTTCCAGCGCTCAGACCTTCGCTGATGAAGGTCTTGGCGCGGGCAAGTTTCTCGTCATCGGCCGTGACTTCGATAAATTCGTAGCCGCGGATCGTTGTGTGCTTGCCCAGCACGTGCAGCACCGGCACCGGGGTTGCGTCGCGGCTCAGTGCACCATAGATGAACACGATGGCATCCTTGCTCGTCGCCTTGACGATATTTTCGAAGTCGGGGCCACCTACCGGATCGAAGACCACGCGTGCACCGGCGCCGCCGGTGATGCGCATGATCTCCGCAGTGATGTCGTCCAGGCCGGTCTGCAGAATGTGGGCGAAGCCTGCCTGCCTCAGTGCATCGGTCTTCTCGCCATTGCGGGTAATGGCGATCGGGGTGGCGCCGACGGACGCGGCGATCTGCATCGCGGCCAGCCCCACACTGCTCGACGCCGCCGACAGAACCACGAAGTCGCCTTTGCCCAGGTTGGCCAGGTCGATCAGTGCGCCCCAGGCAGTGGTGAACGGCATCCAGGTGGCGGCTGCGGCTTCATAGCTTACGCCAGCCGGATTCTTGACCACGGCGCGGGCCGGGGCGATCACGAGATCGCCATACAGGCCGTACTGGTCGAACATGAAGGCCGGGATGACGGCGACCGAATCGCCGACTGCCAGACCGCTTACCTCCGGTCCGACAGCGTCGATCACGCCCGATGCCTCATAGCCCATCGTGGCCGGGAAGGTGGGCTCGATCACGTAGCGACCGGAGCGGTACATGCTCTCGGCGCGGTTCAGGCCCAGCGCGCGGACGCTGATGCGTACCTCGCCGGCCTTCGGCTCGGGCGTGGGTACCTCGTCGATTTGCAGAACTTCAGGACCACCGGTTTTGTGAAAACGAACATGACGTGCCATAACTCTTCTCCTGCTTTCGATATGCCGTCAAGGTGACGGAATTGGTAATTGACGGATCCGCTTACGCCAGCGTCGAAGGACGGCGAGGTAAGCTGGACACCGGCAAACTATAAAGAGGTGTTCGATCGTCGAGAAGATCGGCTGACGGCAACTGATTGTTTCCGGAATTGATAACTATCGCCACAAGGATGCGTTATTACGCACGGTGGGGCCTGATCGCTGACGGGCCGCTGTTGGCCCAGCCTGTGTAAAAACGTGGCGTCAACAGCAGCGCCCGCAATTTTACCGATGCAAAACTCAAGCGCAGGATGGCCGAGATCGAGGCAAACATCAGTCGCTACCTGGCAGAACTTGACACGGCCGACCGGCACGAACCGACTACCGCACAGGCGAAAAGCGTTCGCCTGAACGACAAGATCGCAGCGATGAAATCGCCAATGGCTACGCTGAAGGAAATTGAAGCGAAGCTGATAGAGACTGGGGAAACGCAGATCTCGCTAACTGACCCGGACTCGCGCTCGATGATGATGCGCGGTTCAGGAATTGTTGGCCACAACGTGCAGACTGCGGTCGACGCCAAGCATCATTTGATCGTAGAGCATGAGGTAACCAATACCGGCAGCGACCGCGACCAATTGTCTGGCATGGCCAAGAAAGCGCGCACTGCGATCGGCACGACGACATTGACGGCAATTGCGGATCGCGGCTACTTCAAGGGGGAACAAATCCTGGCTTGCCACGAAGCTGGAATCTGCACTTTGGTGCCGCCTACGAAAACCTCCGGCGCCAAAGCCGACGGTCGGTGCGACAAGGCCGATTTCATCTACGACCCGCAAAAGAACGAGTACCGCTGCCCGGCAGGCGAATCCCTCATATGGCGCTTCGCAAGCATCGAGAAAGGCATGACGAACCACCGGTACTGGAGTTCGAACTGCAAGGGCTGTCCGCTCAAGGACAAATGCACGCCAAGCCCGCAACGACGCATAACGCGCCGGGAACATCAGGACGTGCTCGATGAGATGCAGGCGCGTCTTGAGCAGACGCCGGATGCGATGCGAATCCGGCGCTCGACTGTCGAGCATCCGTACGCAACCATCAAGGCATGGATGGGAGCGACACACTTCCTGACGGAAGGCCTGGAGGGTGTGAAGGCTGAGATGAGCCTGCACGCGCTCGCCTATAACTTCAGGCGTTTGATGACGATTCTCGGGGCTGAGAGGATGCTGGCAGCGATCAGGGCATACGCCCATTTTGTGACGCTCCCAAGCCTGCTTGAGGCGCTTTCCGTGCTGGTCTTGCTGAAAACACCCAAATCGGTCTACGAAGGCTGGAACGCTTCCGTTTATTCCAGAATTAGCCCTAGTCCGAACAATTCGGCTCCCAGCCCTTCGTTGTAAGTTTTTACACGCTCTGGGCTGATTGCGGAGTACTGTAGAGTCCGCTAACGCCCCCAAGCGGATCTCTCATGCTGCCTAGGTCTGCGCCTAAGAACCAGCAGCTATTTGGATAAGCTAATTTCGGAAAGTATTAAACTCAGTTTTTTTACGTCTACAGGCTTTGTGAAATGATGGTCAAAGCCAGCGGCGAGAGCTTTTTCTCGATCGTTTTTCTGGCCGTAGCCGGTGACTGCAATTAGCACCGCATTCGCTGTGGTAGGCTGGGCACGAAGTCGTCGGGCCAATTCATGTCCGTCCATTTCTGGTAGTCCAATATCAAGCAGGCAGACGTCCGGTGCTTCCCGGCTCGCTCGTTCCAAGGCTCGCCTCGCTTCGTTTTCCGCAGCCACTTGATGACCCGATGCTTCCAGGATCATACTCAACATTGCTGCAGCATCGACGTTGTCGTCAACTACCAAAATTTTTAGATGCGACCCGTCTTGTAGAGGGTGACCGCCGCCGTGTTCGACTGGCGCTTCCAAATTCTGATGAATTCGCGGCAGGACCACGGTAACTCTGCTGCCATTACCGATCCCTTCGCTTGCAGCAGAAACTTTCCCGCCGTGCATTTCAACGATGCTTTTGACCAATGCCAGCCCTAGCCCCAACCCACCGGAGGAACGGTCCGAACTGCGTTCTGCCTGCGCAAAAAGATCAAACACGTGATCGAGCAGTTCTGGCTCCATGCCAATTCCATCATCCGTAGCTTCCAAAATCACATGCCATTCCTGCACTTCGATTCTCAAAGCAATATTTCCGCCTTCTGGGGTGTACTTGGCCGCATTGTTGAGCAGATTTGCAACCACCTGCACCAAGCGCTTTTTGTCGCCTCTGACAAGCGCAGTTTGCGGAGCGATATGTAAAGTCAAGTGATGATGCTTTGATTGGATAAGTGGATTTGCCTGCTCGACGGCGTCAGGCACCACATGGCGCACATCCAGAGTTTTATTTTCGAGCTCGGCTAAGCCGCGTGTTACTCGTGACACATCCAGCAAGTCATTGATGAGATTAGTCATATGGGTGGCTTGCCGACTGATGATTTCACCGATCTTTCGTACCCGCTCCTCATCCTGCCTCACTAAGGCCAAGACGTCTGCCCCTGCGCTAATAGGCGCAAGAGGATTCCTCAATTCATGTGCCAACATGGCTAAAAACTCATTCTTACGAACATCCTCAGCCCTTAATCGTTCATTCGCCTGCTGACGTTCCTCCCCAATGGTTTTCAGCTCTTGAATATCGATGTTTACGCCTTGAAGCATGTACGGATCGCTTGGTCTTTCCTGATGCCATTCTGCACGCGCAGCAAACCAACGATACGTGCCGCCTTTCTCGTGCATCAACATTTCAATATGGACCGAGTCACGATGGGCGCCGGCATATGCACTTTCGAGTTGGTCTTTCACCACGTTCCGCTGATCTGGATGGATGAAATTTAACCACTGTACAAACGTAATTGTGGCGTCATCGCCAGTGTGACCTAACAGAGATAAGAAGTTTTTGCAAACGTCCATCTGCCCCTTCTCAGGATGCCACGTCCATGTGCCTGCATTAGCAGCTGATAGCACTCGCCTGGTCTCTTCCTTTTCTTTGACACAGCGCTCGAGAAGTTTATGTTCTGTCAGGTCGAGTGTAATTTTTGAGAACCCAATATGTTCGCCAGCTTCATTGCGCAAGGCTGTGAGTAAAACCCTAGCCCAAAACACGCTGCCGTCCTTACGTTGCCGCCAACGCTCTTCCCTGAAGAACCCATTTATTAGTGCTTCGTGCAGGTTATGGTCCGCCCATCCCAGAGCCTTGTCTTCATCTGTGTACAGCAATGACAAGTGACTACCGATCGCATCTTCTGCGGTAAACCCTTTAATTTGTTCCGCTGCACTATTCCAGCTTTCTATGACGCCATTAGGATCTAGAAAAAAAACCGCTGCTTCCTTAACTTCTTCTATCATCAACCGGGTTAATTCAGCCAGCTGGTTGGGCGGGAGCGATGAGACTGCATACGGCTTGATCATATCTTTGCGCGCCTTTTGATTTCAGATAAGATAGTATGATCGTATTGCATGACACTTATTGGCAAAATGATCTCGTCAATAATCCAAGGCGATCTCATGCATAAGCAGATTAAATTTTAATGGCTGAACCTGACTGGCGCGGAATTTCTGATCGTGGCGCTCAGCGGGGTCAAAACCGGCGCTTCGATACTAAGCATGCAAAAGTATCAGCGTACGAGGTGGGTGTGTTTTTTGCAAATGTGCGCGGGGTTAAAATACCCTCATCAGGTTGTAGGTTAAATCGCACATAGGGCACGATTGGACCTCTTTCCGTTAGATGAGCGATGCCCTTGACCGAGATGGGCGCTGCCAGACCGGTCGTTACGACAAGGGCAAAGGTCCCGCTTCTGGCCGATCTCGGCCGTTCGCCGCAACATAGCGTCCATACTGTTGGACAAACTGCCCAGGCTGGGCAGCGAGAAGTGATGAGGTACGCCTTCGAAGCATAGGCAAGTGCGACACAGATGTCGAAGGACCGCTTCTGGCCGATTGCTGCCGTCAAGTGCACGGCGGCTTCCACCCCAGAGCATTCATTCCCAAATTACTTCTTGACACTGCGCACTCGCCTGACTTGTACAATCCCGGTTTTCCTTAAACAGAAGCCGGGGCGCTGTGCAAGAACTTTGGGATTATTACAGGCATCTGGCGGCGGACTTACCGTCACAGGGGCCGGGATTCAGTGCAGTCGTCATGCGTGATGCGGAAACGGTGTTTGAAATCCATCACGGGCTCGCTTCGCTCGAACTGAAAGTGCCGCTGTCGCGCGATTCAGCCTACTACCTGGCGTCCGTATCAAAGCAGTTCACCGCGGCCTGTGTCATGACCCTGGTCCATCACGGCATTGTCAGCCTTGACGACGACGTTTGCACTTATCTGCCCGAGCTGGCGAAGTTCGAACAAGCATTCCCCTTGCGAACCTTATTGAACCATAGCAGCGGGATCCCGGACTATTTCCAGTTTCTGCAATGCCAGCTGGGACGTCATGAAGCCGACTACTTCAATAACGACACGATCCTGAAAATAATCGCGTGCATGGACACGGTCGAGTGTCCAACGCACACCGAGCACCGCTACAGCAACAGCAACTACATCCTGCTTGCTGCCCTGGTCGAGCGCCTCGCCGGGATCCCGCTTACAGACTACGCCAGAGAAAACCTGTTTGCGCCTGTCGGCATCCATCGCTTGACCTTCGATGACGACCGGTTCGCTGTGATCGAACACCGCGTAACCAGTTACGAGTCGGACCGGTCGCGCCCGTTCGGCTACAAACAGCACCTCGGTAACGCCAACACGGTCGGCGATGGCGGCATCTATGGCAGCACCGCAGAGCTCTCGCGATGGGAAATGGAATGGCATCGCCAGTGGTCGGACAGTTCCAGCCTCGTGCATGCCATGCTGCAGCCCTCGCCGCTGCTGGACGGAACGGTACCTGACTATCGATTCGGGTTGGAGGTGACGCAAAGGTTTGGACAGGAAGTGGTGTTCCACAGCGGTAGTCTTTGGGGATTTGGCAGTTTGATCGTCAGACTCCCGCAAATCCGCACATCGATCATTCATCTGGCCAATTGCCAGCGTACCCGGCCGGACATGGATCGGATACTTTCCGCCGCGCTGAAGTAGCGCGCGAGTCGGATCAGTCGCTATGCACGCATCGGTCAGGCTTGCTGCGCCCGATCCCCGATCCGGAACTCGCCCACCAGCGCCACCAGCGTGGCCGCCTGGTGCTTCAGGCTTTCGGCCGCGGCAGCCGCTTCCTCGACCAGCGCGGCGTTCTGCTGCGTCACGCCGTCCATCTGGCCGACCGCCTGCGTGACCTGGCCGATGCCGCCGCTCTGCTCCACGCTGGCCGCCGCGATCTCGGCGATGATGCCGGCCACGCCGCGCACGCTCGCCACCACTTCCTCCATCGTGGCGCCGGCGCCCTGCACCAGCGCGCTGCCGCGTTCCACCTGGGCCACGGACTCGCCGATCAAGGCCTTGATCTCCTTCGCCGCGGCGGCGCTGCGCTGGGCCAGGTTGCGCACCTCGCTGGCCACCACGGCGAAACCGCGGCCCTGTTCCCCGGCGCGGGCCGCTTCGACGGCCGCGTTCAGCGCCAGGATATTGGTCTGGAACGCGATGCCGTCGATCACGCCGATGATGTCGGCCACCTTGCCCGACGAGGCATTGATCGCCGCCATCGTCTCGACCACTTCGGCCACCGCCGCGCCGCCGCGCGTGGCCACGCCGGACGCGCTGTCGGCCAGCTGGCGCGCCTGCGCGGCGTTGTCGGAATTCTGGCGCACGGTGCTGGTCAGTTCTTCCATCGACGCCGCCGTTTCTTCCAGCGCGCTGGCCTGCTGTTCGGTGCGCGCCGACAGGTCGGCATTGCCCTGGCTGATCTCGGTGCTGGCGACGGCCACGCTGGCGGAACTGTCGCGCACCCGCGCCAGCACGCTCTCGATCTTGCCGACGAAGACGTTGAAGCCGTTGCCGATGACAGCCAGCTCGTCGTTGCCGTCGACCGCCAGGCGCTTCGTCAGGTCGGCATTGCCGCCGGCCAGCTGCGCCATCGTTGCGGACAGGTCGCGCAGCGGGCGCATCAGCCGGCGCAGCGTGAACAGCATCAGGAAGGCCGCGATAACTGCGCAGGCGGCCGATGCACCGGCCGTATACATCAGCAGATGGTGCGCCGGCGCGGTCGCCACGCTTTTCGGGAACGACAGGCGCACGGACCAGGGAGCGGCACCGCCTTCCAGGCGCAGCGGCTCCACCAGGTGCACGATGCCGTCCACCTCGTACTGGAACGGCTGGCCGGCACGCACGGCGGCCAGCGCCTCGGCCGGCATGTCGCCGGCCTTCTTGCCGTTGCGGGCCGCATCCGGGTGGCTGGCGTACAGCCCTTCGTTCGACACCAGCGACAGGCGGCCCTGCTCGACCGTCTTCATGCCGGCCAGGATCTCGCCCAGCTTCGTCAGCAGCAGGTCGCCGCTGACCACGCCCTTGACCTCGCCGTTCGCGACGACCGGCGCCATCAGGGATGTCATCAGCACATCCTTGCCGTCCACCGGATACGCGACCGGTTCGGTGAAGTAGCGTTTGCCGGTCTTTTTCGGGATGTCATACCAGTCGTTGGCGCCGGGCTTGTCGCTGAAGGTGATCGGTTCGACGTGCAGGCGGCCATCGGCCTGGCGGGTGTAGTACGGCATGTAGCGGCCGGTCGCGTCGAAACGGGGCTTCCGGCCGGCGAATTCGGCGTCCCGGCCATCGAGCGCGTTCGGCTCCATCGTCACCGAGGAGCCCATCAGGTCCGGCGAACCGCGCAGCATGGCCTGCGCCGCCTCGTCGACCTGCTCGCGGGAGAGGTTGCGGCCGGCGGCCAGCGTGGCGCCGACGGTGCCGGCCAGCGTCGACGTGGCGGCGAAATTCGTTTCGATGCGGCCCGCCAGTGTGGCCGCGGCCCCGGCGGCCGACGTCCGGGCGAGCTGCATCGCGGCCTGCTCCGCGCTGTCGCGGTTGCGGATGCCGGTGATGGCTGCGACGAGCGCCAGGCTGACGATGACCAGCGTGGTCGCGGCGGTGCCGATGCGGGCGTTCAGGGACAGGTTGTTCAGGATTTTCACTGATGCGGGTTCCGTGAGAGAGTGCGAGTCGGAAGGCGGTTCAGAAGCGGGATCAGAAGGCGCGGTCAGAAGGCGCGATTCAAGCCGACGATGGCCGTTGCCTTGGCCACGTTGGCAAGGCGGATGTTCCCGGCCGCATCGGGCATGCCGGTCGTATAGCTCTTGTAGATGTTCGTCCTGCCCCACGCGCGCGTTACCGCGACGGTCGCGCTCCAGCCGCCGCCCAGGTCCTTCGTGACGCCCGTCTTCGCGTCGCGCCAGTTCCAGATGCCGTTGCCGGCACCGGCCACGCGGCCATTGCCGGCGTGCAGGTTCAGCGTCCAGCCGTTGCCGAGACCGGGATTGGCACCCACGTCCAGGTAGCCGGTACCGCGCGAATCCGGAATGCCGAAGAACATCGCGCTGACGGTGCGGTAGTACCTTGCATACGCGGCGCGCCAGGTCACCCCCAGCGCCAGTTCGGCATAGTTGAAGCGGTCGCCGGTGGCGCTCATCCGGGCGCCCGGGTAGGCGTAGTAATACGCCATCACGCTGTAGCCGATGGCACCGGCACTGCCGCTGTAGCCGCCGTACAGGTCCCACTCGGCACGGCCCTCTTCCATGAAGCTGTCGCTGACCGTGGACGCCCAGGTGCCGGCGGACCAGCCGTCCGGCCGCACGTAGTCGACGCCACCCTGCACGGCGGGCTTGCCCCAGGTCTGGCGGATGCCCCGCGAGACATATTGCGACACGACGCCCGCGTTCGCGGACCATTGCGGCGCCGGCGGCTCGCCGGCGGTTTCGGCAGCCTGGACAAGGGGCGCCTGTAGCGTGGCCGCACACGCGGCAAGGCAAAGCACGGGCAGGAGCGCACGGCTCCGGTATGGGCGTTGAATCATTGGATGTCGGGCAAGGGGCGGCGGATCTGCCGCGGGATCGGTGGCGAGATGTAGCCACACGGCAATAATAGCGCCGATCCGTGGCTATCGTCGTGAAAGCTGCCCTTTTGTCCACGGCTTTTTTGCCGCGGTGCGACGCCGATGCAACAAACCGGTCAGCCGATTGATCGGCCCGCTCTTCTCCGCGGCGGGCACGGTCGGCTACACTCGGCCGTTATCTTGACCCGGAGACACTATGCAAGCACGCCCCCTCGCGCAGTCCGCGCTTTTGCTGACGGCACTGGCCGCGCCGGCGCTGCCGGCCGGTGCCGCCGCGCCGGGCGGCCTGGCGATGCCCGACATGCCGCTGCACGATCCGTTCGTGGTGGCCGACAAGGCCAGCGGCACGTATTACCTGTACACGTCGAACGTGCCGTCGGTGAGCGGCGAATGCGGCACCGGCATCATGGCTTACCAGAGCCGCGACCTGAAAACGTGGACGACGCCGAAAGTGGTGTTCCGCCTGCCCGAAAACTCGTGGGCGAACGGCGGCGCCTGGGCACCGGAAGTGCATGCGTGGCGCGGCAAGTATTATTTGTTCACCACGCTGCACAACGAGGCGGCAAGGATCGCCGCGCCGTCGGCCTCGGGCTGGCCGGCCTACCGGCGCGGCACCGTGATGGCGGTGGCCGACCGCCCCGAAGGCCCGTTCACGGTGGCCAACGGCGGCGAGCCGGTGGCCCCGGCAGGCCTGATGACGCTCGACGGCACGCTGTACGTGGACCGCGCCGGCAAGCCGTCGTATGTGTATGCCCACGAGTGGATCCAGGCCGGCGACGGCACCATCGAGGCGCTGCCGCTGACGCAGGACCTGAAACCGGCGGGACCGCCGAAACTGCTGTTCAAGGCGTCCAGCGCGCCGTGGTCGAACGGGCAACGGCCGGTGGCGCCGGACGGCACGCCCGCCAAGGCCAATGTCTACGTGACCGACGGCCCGCAACTGTACCCGTCGAAGGATGGCAGCCTGCTGATGCTGTGGTCGAGCTATGACCGCAACGGGTACGTGCAGTCGGTGGCCCGCTCGGCATCCGGCGAACTGGCCGGCCCGTGGGAACAGCTCGAGCCGATCGTGCGCCGAGATTCCGGCCACGGCATGCTGTTCGACACGTTCGACGGCAAGCGCATGCTGGTGGTGCACCGGCCGTTCAAGAACGCGCGCGGCAAGCTGTACGAAGTGCGCGACGCGGGCGGCAGGATCGAGGTCCTGAACCAGCGCGTGGACCTCGACGGCGACCACGCGATGGCACCGTCGCCGCCGCCGAAACGGGACCACTGCAAGCCCGCGCAGTAAGCGGCAAAGCGAGAGGCGCGGTAAGGGGCGTTTACCTGCCTACAGCGCCAGCGCCAGCGGCTTGCCGCTACAGCGTCAGCGGCTTGCCATTGACGCGCACGTTCTCCAGCCGCAGGCCGGGCGCACCGGTGGCGTCCAGCGTGCCCGTCCCGAGCGCGACGTCGATATCCTTGAGCAGGATGTCGCCGATCTCCGTCTGGCCCGGATTCGGCGCGATCTTGCCGAACGTGCCGAAGCGCCCCTTGATGCCGACCAGGCTGACGTTGCGCACGATCGACTTCGGCGGCGGCGCGCCTTTCAGGTTGAAATACTGCGTCCACGGCCGGATGGCCACGATCAGCCCGCTGTCCGAATCGAGCGTCAGCCCGCGGAAGTGGATGTCCTCGTAGTGCTGCGGCGTATCGGCGCGCAGCTTCAGCACGGCCACGTTCTGCACCCGCGGCCCGACCCGGCAATTCTCCACCAGCACGTCGCGCACCAGCGTGGCTTCGCTGCCCAGCGTCATCACGCCATGGCCGCGCCGGAACTCGCAGTTGCGTACGCGGATGTGCTCGACGGGCGGGCTGTCCTTGTCTTCGAGGGCCTGCGGGCCTTTCGATCCCTTGGCGGCGATGCAGTCGTCTGTGACGGAAAAATAGCAGTCCTCGACGGTCACGCGCTGGCAGCTGTCCAGGTCGATTCCGTCGGTGCTGGGCGCCTGCTTGTAGTCGTCCGGCACCTCGAAGCGGGCGCCGCGCACCGTCACGTCCTGGCAGCGGTACAGGTGCAGGTTCCAGAACTGCGAATCCTTGAACGTGACGCCTTCGACGGTAACGCCGCGCGAACGCTCGATCAGCGCCAGGCGGGCGCGCGGCACGCCGATGTTGGCGAAGTTGTGCGGATCCGGCGCCGCCTTGCGCAGCTTCCAGAACAGGTCCCAGATCGGCCGGCCCGCACCGTCGAGGGTGCCGGCGCCGGTGATCTTCAGGCCGTCGCAGCCGTTCGCATTGATCAGCGCCGGATTGAAGCTCGGCGCGAAATGCCCCTCGATGCGCGTGCGCTGCGCCGGGAAGTGGCGCATGTCCGTCGAGCATTTCAGCACTGCGCCCTGCTCCAGGTGCAGGTGCACCTTCGGCTTCAGGAACAGCGCCCCGCTGACGAATACGCCGGGCGGCACCACCACCGTGCCGCCGCCCTGCCCGGCCACGTGGTCGATGGTCTTCTGGATCGCGATGGTATTGACGGTCCGGTCGTCGGCCAGCGCGCCGAAGTCGGTGATCGCGGCCCGCCGTGGCTGGGCCAGCGAGGCGCAGGCCGGCAGTGCCAGCATTGGGGCCGCCAGCAGCGACAGGGCGACGCCGCGGCGGGCGGTGGAAGGGTGGGACATGCCGGCTCTCCGATGGACAAGACAGGGCATGGTAGAGCCGGCCGCCCCGGCAGGCCAGCGCTGCACCGAATCACTCAGGAACTTGATCGGTGCCGCCGCGCGGCCTCGTTTGCGCTAGAACCTTGCGCTAGAACCTTGCGCTAGGACCTGGCGCTAGCCCTTGCGCTGCAGGTAGCCGTGCATGCCCAGCCAGCGGGTGAAGCCGTCGAACCATCCGGTGCTGGTGGTCGTCTTCGGATACATGCCGAAGCCGTGGCCGCCCTGCTCGTACAGGTGGAATTCGACGGGGCGCTTGGCGGCGCGCCAGCTGTCGACCAGGCCATAACCGGCGTTGGCGAAGAACGGGTCGTCCGCCGCCAGCGCCACGAACAGCGGCGGCGCATCGGGCGGCGGTGTGACCGGCGTCAGCGGACCATAGATGTTGGCGATGAAGGCCGGCTTGGCATCCTGGCCATGCAGCGCCGTGGACAGCGTCAGCATGGCACCGGCCGAGAAGCCGGCCATGCCGATGCGGTCGCGATCGATGCCCCACTCCGCCGCGCGGGCACGCACCAGGGCGAAGGCGGCGCGGGCGTCGGCGATCTGCGGCGCCAGTTCGACGGCCGGATTCTGCTGCGGCCGCGGGCGGGCGGCGCCGGAAAACATCTCGGCCATGCTGCGCTCGAACGCGGGCATCTCGGCCGGTGTCTGGACCAGGCGGTATTTCAGCACGAACGCGGCGACGCCCTTGTCGGCCAGCGCGCGCGCCACGTCCCAGCCTTCGTTGTTCATCGACAGCGTGCGGAAGCCGCCGCCGGGTGCCACGATGACGGCGGCACCGGTCGCCTTGGCGCGGGCCGGCAGCACCGGCGTCAGCGTGGCGACGGTGACGTTGCGGGCGAACACGCTGCCGTACTGGCGGTGCCACGATTCCTGCACCTTCGCTCCCGGCAGCGGGCCGGTGTCCAGCACGATCGCATCCGGCTGGGCCGGGGCCGCGATCGGCGTCATCCGGTCGTCCTGCGCCATGGCCGGCGTAGCGAACGCACAGGCCAGCAGCAGTGCGCCGGCGGCCATTCTTGCCGCCAGCGGAACCGGGCGGCGTTTTGTCTCCATGCAAATCTTGGCTTGCATTCGATCTCCTCTCGAGGTTCCGGCCGTGCCTGGCTGGCATGGCCGGTCAATCAGGCGTTCAGGACAGCGCCGTGATCGCGTGCCGTCCGGCCCACCAAGGTAGCGCAAACAGATACACCACCGTGGATGAATGGTCGCATAATCGCGCCCCGAAAGATAGCGCAAACATCAACAGTGGAACTTCCGTCGCGGCAGCGCCGGCGGGCCGCGATACCGATTCGGGCATCCTTGCGCGGGCAAATGTGATTGGTGCGCGCGGCGCCTGCGATGGCACACTCCCCGCACTTCCACGACCTCCGGATGCCATGCCTTACCGTTTCGTTTCCCTGATCGCCGCAGCCCTCCTCGCCCTGCCCGCCGGCGCCGCGCCGGTGTTCGACAATCCGCTGGTGCAGCAGCGCGCCGATCCGCACGTGACGCTGCAGCCGGACGGCTACTACTACCTGACCGCCACGGCGCCCGAATACGACCGGATCGAGGTGCGCCGCGCGCGCGACCTGAACGGCATCGGCAAGGGAGAGAGCAAGGTGGTGTGGCGCAAGCACGCGGCCGGCCCGATGAGTGCCAGCATCTGGGCGCCGGAAATGCACCGGATCGATGGCAAGTGGTACATCTACTTCACCGCAGGCCGTGCCGACGCACCGATGGACATTCGCCTGTACGTGCTGGAAAACGCGGCCGCCAATCCGCTCGAGGGCACATGGAAGGAGCGCGGGCAGTTGAAGACGGGCTGGGAAATATTCGCGCTCGACGCCACCACGTTCGCCATCGGCGGCAAGCGCTACCTGCTGTGGACCCAGCGCCCGCCCGCGTCGGACAAGCACATGACCGCCGTGTATATGGCGGAGATGGACACGCCGCTGTCGATCACCGGTGCGGCAACCCTGCTCACGACGCCCGAGCACCCGTGGGAAAAGATCAAGTTCGACGTCAACGAGGCGCCGGCCGTGCTGGTGAAGAACGGCCGCGTGTTCGTCACCTATTCCGCCAGCGCGACCGATGCGAACTATGCGCTGGGCATGCTGACGGCCGATGCCGGCGCCGACCTGCTCGATGCCCGTTCATGGTCGAAGTCGGCCCGCCCCGTCTTCGCCAGCAGCCAGGCCACCGGCCAGTACGGCCCCGGGCACAATTCGTTCACCACCACGCCGGACGGCAAGACCGACATCCTGGTCTACCACGCGCGCTCCTACGAACACATTCCCGGCGACTCATTGCACGATCCGAACCGGCATACGCGCGCGCAGGCCATTGCCTGGCGCGCGGACGGTACGCCGGATTTCGGCGAGCCGGTGGCGGACAAGGCGGCGGACAGCAGCCGTCCCTGATGGCGCCCCGGCTTGGCGCGAACAGCGCCTGAACCAACGCAGGCTTTTCAACGGTACTTCCGGCTATTTCATGGCGCTGAAGGTCTTGCGCCAGTCCCTCGGGCTGACCTGGAACCGCTTCTTGAAATGCTGGCGGAACGAGGTCGGCGTCTGGAACCCTGCCATACCCGCAATCCTGTCGATCGACAGCGATGTCGTTTCCAGCAGTTCGCGCGTCCGGTGAAGGCGTTCATTGACCAGCCAGTCGACCAGTGTCATGCCCGTCGCCTTGCTGAAGTGGCGGGTAAAGGTGCGGCGGCTCATGGCAGTACGCTCGGCCAGGTCGTCGATGCTGTGTGCCCGGTCGAGGTTATTGCGAAGATAGTCGAGCAGGATGTTGAGCTGCGCATCCTGGGTGGACGCGGCGACCGGCTGCTCGATGAACTGGGCCTGGCCACCCTCGCGGTGAGGCGGTATGACCATCGTGCGCGCCACCTTGTTGGCCACGCGGGCACCATAATATTCGCGCACCAGGTACAGGCAGCAATCGAGTCCGGCGCCGGTGCCCGCCGACGTGATCAGCTTGTCCTCCTCGACATACAGCGCATTCATATCGAGCTTGACACGCGGGAAGCGCCGGCAGAAATCCTGCTCCGCCATCCAGTGCGTGGATGCCCGCTTGCCGTCGAGCAGGCCGGCGTACGCCAGCGGATAGGCGCCATAGCATAGTCCCACCACGTGCGCCCCCCTGGCGTGGGCGCGCGTCAGCACACCCACCAGATCGTCACCGGGGCGGGCGTCCAGGTCGTGCCACCCGGGTACCACCAGGATATCGGCTGTTTCCGCCAGTTCCAGCCCGCCATCAGGATGCACCGTCAACGCACGCTCGGCGCTGAGCGAGTCCGCGCCCGACGAGACGATGCGCAAATCGAACAGCGGCCCTTCCGGCTGCGCGGCGCTGAAGACCAGGTAAGGCACCGAGAAGTGGAACGGGCTGAAGCTGGCATAAAGGATGAGGGCAACGACCGGAGGCTTTTTCTGCATGATGGCCGGATGATAGCGGATTTGGCCCGAAAGTTTCGATAGTTGGCATTCGGGTCGATTTCATGTTCGCGCCGCCCCCGCCACAATGCTGCCTGTCGATACTTCATCAGGAGCAGTAACAATGAAAGCCCTCAAAACACTGGCCATGGCCATGGCACTGGCTGCCAGCAACGCAGTGGGCATCGCCCACGCCGACACTGGCGCTGCCACTGCCACTGCCACTGCCAAGGCAGCGGTTCAGGTCCAGCAGATCCGCAACGCCACGGCCAAGATCGATTACGCCGGCAAGACCTTCCTGGTCGATCCTTTCCTGGCAAGGAAAGGCACCTACCCCGGCTTTCCAGGCACGTTCCACAGCGAGCTGCGCAACCCGACGGTAGAGTTGCCGCTGCCGGTGAAGGACATCATGCGCGGCGTGGACGCGGTGATCGTCACCCATACCCACCTCGACCATTGGGACGGCGGCGACCACAAATTCATCCCGAAAGCGATGCCGCTGTTTGTCCAGCATGAAGCCGACGCCAAAGTGATCCGCAGCCAGGGTTATACCGATGTGCGCATCATGACCGACAGCACCGAGTTCGAGGGCGTGCGCCTGACCAAAACGGGCGGCCGGCACGGTACCGAAGAGATGTACAGCAAGAAGCCGCTGGGCGACGCGCTGGGTGAGGCAATGGGTGTCGTGTTCCAGGCACCGGGCGCCAAGACCGTGTATATCGTGGGTGACACGGTATGGAACGCAACCGTCGATCGCACGCTGGCCAGGTTCAAGCCCGACGTCGTCATCCTCAATACGGGCGACGCCCGCATGAAGGGTTACACCGGCTCCATCATCATGGGCAAGGACGATGTGCTGCACGCCTGGCAGGCCATGCCCGACGCGACCATCATCGCCACCCACATGGATGCCATCAACCACATGACGCTGAGCCGCAAGGAACTGCGCGACCACGTGGAAGAGCACAAGATCGGCGACCGCGTGCGCATTCCTGCCGATGGCGAGGTGTTGAGGTTCTGAACATTATTCTTCCATGCCGGGTTCCGATGACTGCGAAACCCTGCCGGGAAGCGGACATTTCGCTTGGAATCCCACCCGTAATTCATGCGCTGGTGCCAGACTGGCCAGCTACGCTCCCGGTGCGGGGGTATCGACGATCAGCTCCGGCTGCAACGCGCGAATACGCAGTTCCGTGAAGTAGCCGCCCGCCTCGTTATAGCGCAGATAGTGGCGGCCACAGTCCAGGCAGCGCGCCACGGCGCAGCGATTGTAGGGGTAGAAATTCAGCGCGATCGGGGCAGTGTCGCTGTCGTAGCGCGTCCCGGCGGGGTGAAACTCGGCAAACGTCGGCTCGTCGTAGGGATCGTCGAACAGCACGCCGGTCTCTTCGAACCGATTCAATTCCAGCGTCATCGGCAATGCGCTCCAGGCGGCAACCGGCACGATGTTGCACGTGCACGGAACCGTGACGGCAGCGGAAGCCTGTGCCAGGCGCATCAGTGTATCGAAAGCGATTTTCTGCATTGTTGACCAGTCAGTTTCGTTGATGCGATTGTAAGCGTGCCGTGGCACTCAGTCGGGATCACGTTCGAACGCCCGGGTTCCGGGAGGCAGCTGGACCCAGGGATGGCGGCGGCAGTCGTACACTGATATCTGCGGCGGCGGGAAGTCCGGGTCGCCGAAAGCACCGACCGCCACGAACACTTCATCGTCGACGTCGTCTTCCGTGTGAAAGACCGTCGTGCCGCACACCGGGCAGAAATGGTAGACAAAGCCGCAGCCAGCGTCGCCCACGCGCACGTAGGCCGTGGAGCGGCCGCTGACGGTATAGGGAAGAGGAAACCCGGCAACAGGCGCGAACACGCTGCCGGTGCGCCGCTGGCAGGCCAGGCAATGGCAGATGCCGACGCCGTTCGGCTCGGCCGCCACTTCGATCTGCAGCTGGCCGCAGCTGCACGATGCGGTTCTTGTTGCCATTGTGTGCTCCGTAGGAGAAAGCTCAATCCTGGGCTCTTGCTGCCGAACCTGCGGCAAACTGATTCCGCCTCCAAGCGGACGTTCGAACTAATGCACTCACCGATGAATAACTTGGGACTTATCCGGCCCGATCAAGGCATCTTCCCACCCCTTCGTGCCCACCCCTGTTGCGCAGAAAGCTCGATTCGCGCAGCGATCATGTCCTGCAAAAAATTGCTTGTCGCGCTCAGGAAAATAGGCGGAAGTCGAGACTAGAACGATTTTCGCAGAGTGCGTCATACCTACCTTGCAATTATTTACTTGGCAGCCTGCTCCAGCGCAGTGCAACGGCAGCTCTCGCTCTATTGCGGACCTTTGGGTGTCCGCCCAGTAGAGGTCAGTCAGTGACCGATTGCTTGACCGACCATGTGGGAGGGCGATCCTACAGTCCAGTTGGCTCTGACATGACGCTGGCTGGCCGTGGGATGCACGTTACCCTTCACGACATCCGGTCTAAAACGCTCTAAAACGAGCTCGAATGCTCTAATAAGGTCTGAAATCGGCGTTGCGCGCGAAAAATTAGACCGGAATCGATTTTTTCCGGCGGACTCCGGGCGGAATTAGACCGTTCGGCACGGTCGTCTGAGACCGTTTTAGACTGTTCCTGTTGGTTTTTTAGACTGGTTTAGCGAACGAGCATCTGAGTGCCCGTCAGTCGTCAGCGCGGATCCGCCTCGTCGCCAGGAACGCTGTTCCATGATTCGTTCTCTCTAAACGGATATAAACTTTGGATCGGCACCCGGCGATTAGGTCGCTTTAGACTTTTTCTTGTTTGAGATAGATAGGAATAGACCCAGGCAGGCGACCTTTTAGACACTATTCGATGGCAGGTGGTTGGAACGAGAGCGCATTAGACTTTTTTCGATACTTTTAGATCGATTTAGACGAGTCGCAGAAAACGAGGACGCAGGCAGTGGATGGTTTTCAATGCCCTCCGGCGTGCACTGCGCCGCGCCGCACATCGCGCGGCGGCGCGACCGATATCTGTAACAGCTGGTGGACCGCATTCTTTTGCAGCATGTGCAGCGGCAGGCTGATAAAGAAGCTCATGCGGGCCGGATCTGGTGGAACGTCACTTACTGCCACAACAGGCAGGTTCCGCCCCGAAGCAGACGGTCAACAAACGCAGCTAGGGCGTCCTAAGTCGTAGAAATCTTTTGCCATCGAAGCGGTATCGTTCCCACGTCCTCCGTTTCCCAGCAACGTCACTGTCCTGTACTTCGACAATGAATCCGGATGTTTGGCTAACGCGCGAGATTTTGCCAATCTCGGAACCGAACTCGCCGCCAGGGACTACCTCACAGTCGGCGGTAAGCCCAGGGAGAGGGAATAGCATCAGAGCTACCAACAACACTCTTCCGAGTCGTAGCATGCCGATCTTTCAAAAGTCGTTGAAACGTTGTGTCGATACAGCCGCCGTTGGGAACCCCAAGGACCGCTTCTGGCCGATCTCGGCCGCTAGACGCAGCATAGCAGCTTGCCGCACCGCAATGGTCGGGAACTGTCACGACCGTCAGGTTCCACCCCATTGCAGACGTTCAATCACAGCGTCCTTATCGTTAGCCTTGTCTTCCGCAGGGCCTACTTCTGGCAGGCTAGCGGTCGAGATTGATCGGCAACCTTGATCACCACTTTGCCGAATGGTCCACGCGCCAGATGCTTGTAGGCTTGCTCGGCTTCGTCGAATGCATAGACCTTGTCGATGACATGCTTGATGCCGTGCTTGTCGAGGAACGGGTCATTCGGTCGAACGAAGTGCGCGGTGCTACGGCGATGCCCGAATGGTGGTCTGGCGGAAGATCACGGGCACCAGCCGCCTGCCGCGCAACCGGCACGCGGCGTTCCTCACGGATCATTGATCACGTCGTTTGATAGCGCTATCATGCGGATGGCGCCCGCCATTTCATCCACAGCTAAAGGATCGACCCATGACTATTTTCCGCTTCCGTCCGCATTGCTTTTCCCTGCTCGCCGCCATAGCCGTTTGCTCCCTGGCAGTGCCCGCCGCCTACGCCGCCACGGACGCCGACTTGCCGACGCCCCGCGTGATCAACGGCGATAGCCCGGGCACCGCCGCTAATATCTTGGCCGCCCGCCGCTATGCCGCGTTCTGGAACACCGGCAAGCCAGAATTCGCCGAGGCCGCGCTGGCCCCGAATTTCACAGACCGCACGCTGCCGGCAGGCCGTCCGCAAGGCCCGCAAGGTCCGATCAAGGCGTCGCAGGCGTTTCGCGCCGCCGTGCCGGACCTGCGCGCCGACTTGGAGGAAGTCGTCGCCGCCGGCGACCGTGTCGTCGTGCGCCTGCATTTCACGGGCACGTTCACGGGCAAAATGGGCAAGGTGCAGGGCAAAGGCCAGAAGATCGATTTCCAGGCCATGGACCTTTACCAGGTCGTCGACGGCAAGATCACTGACAACTGGCACCTGGAAGACATCAACATGTTCAAGCAGCTGGGCATGGTGAAGTAAGACGCAAGGCGCCGCCGGCGGCGAATACGGCGTGGTAGTTCGTCGGGTGTGCCCGATCGAGCAGGGGCCCGCGGCGCTAACAATAAAGTTGGTCGAGGCAACGACTGCTAACGCCAGCCGATTGCTGCCATTCAGTAAGCCGCACTCATGTTCCCAAAGCAGCCCGCTTTCCAATTGCCCGCGGCGCCTGCTCAATCAACGCCAGCGAATAAAAGCGATCCCCTCCACTCCCCGGCAGCGGGTCGGGCCCACGCTTCCACCCAAATGACTCATACAAATGAATCGCAGCGTGCATCCCGCCGCAAGTTTCCAGTTCCAGCTCGGCGAAACCCCGCCTGGCTGCCTCGGCGATGGCCTCGGAAAGTAACGCGCGACCGAGGCCACGTCCCTGCATGCTGGCATCGACATGGAAGCCGAACAACTTGGCGGAACTATCTGTTCGGCGTTGGATCACCAGGCAGCCGGCTATCTTGCCAGCCATCTCCGCCACCAGTTCGATCTCGTTGGGCGAGCCGGGCTGTCCGATAACGCCAATGGCAGCGTCCAGCGTCTCGAAATCGGCGACGAGGCCGAATGAAGCCAGGGATTTAAACACGACGGCTCGGGCTTCCGTATTATCGGTGGGACGTGCCTGACGGATTTGCATGACAAAGTTGAAATAAGAAACGGACGACGATTTTATGCGGAAATATCGCAGCCCGTCGAATCGCAGCCCGTCGAATCGCCGCTCGTCGACGATCGGCTGTCCGCCATGGTGAGTGCTCTGTCCGGGCCGCTCACGTCCGCCGCAACCATCGACGTCACGGGATCCAGTACAGGAACAGCTCGCGCCCGTCGCCGGAACGGTCCAGCGTGACCCGGCGCCGCTGCTCGACACCCTTCCAGATGGCCGACACCGTGTAGGTCCCCGCCGGCAGCTTCAGGTAGACCTGCGGCCCGCTGCCCGCCAGCGCAAAGACACGCCCTTGCCGCACGTCGTCGACCGTCAGCGCCACATTGGTCACCATGGCGCCGCTGTCGTGGACCGCATAGGTAAGGCGCAGGTTGTACTTGTCGCGCATGGCGGCCAGCGCGGCGCGCTCGTCCACGGTACTGCCGCCGCTGGCATAGGCCACCGTGCCGCTGGTACCGGTCTGCAGGCGGCCCTGCGCCAGGACGGAACTGTGCGCAAGGGCGAGCGCCAATAGCATGGACAGGAAGCCGAGCCCGATGGCGCGGGCAAGGATGCCGGGCGCCACCCGCCATGACGCCACATCAGGCTTGAGCATGATCCGCCTCCTTCGCCTTGCGCCGTTTCGCGGGATGCCCGCGCGCCCCGGCCGACGCCGCCGAGCGCGCCTGGTCCGCCAGTGCCAGGAAATTGACCACTTTCGCCGACGGTTCGGCATCGCGCGAGGCCAGCGCCAGGTTGGTGACGACATTCACATCGGCGATGTCCACGTAGACGACGCCCTCGGCGCGGATCTGGCTGACGGAAGCGGGCACGATCGATACGCCGAACTCGGCGGACACCAGATTGACGACCGACGACAGCTGGGGCGCCTGCTGGCCCGGCACCGGCTCGAAGCCGGCCAGCCGGCAGGCATTCAGGATCTCGTCGTGCAGCATCGGGCTTTCCTCGCGGGGAATCAGCACGAAGGATTCGCCGGCCAGTGCCGTCAGCGGAATGCGCCGGAGCTTCGCCAGCCGGTGGCCGGCCGGCAGCACCACCTTCATCGGCTCGCTGGCGATCTGGTACAGCGCGATGCCGGCAAACGAGTGGGTTCCCGGCCGCATCAGCGCCAGGTCAAGCCGGCCCTCCTCCAGCAAGGCCAGCAACTGGGTCGTGGTGCCCTCGGTCAGGGTCAGCGCGACACCGGGATAGTTGGCGCGGAAAGCGCGGATCAGCGCGCGCACGATCGGGTGAAAGGCCGCAGAGGCCGTCAAGCCCAGGTGCAGGTGGCCCGTTTCACCGCGGCCCGCGCGTTGCGCGTTTGCAACAGCACTCTGCGCATCGTTCAGCAGCCGTCTCGCGTCCACCATCAGCGCCTTGCCGGCCTCGGTCAGCGACATGCCATGCCCTGTCCGATGGAACAGCGGCACGTCGAGTTCACGCTCCAGCGTGAGGATTTGCTGGCTCAGCGGCGGCTGGCCGATGCCCAGGCGCTCGGCTGCGCGGGTCACATTGCCCTCCTCGGCCACGGCAACGAAGTAGCGCAAACGTCTTAATTCCATGACAACCTCCCGCTCCGGTATCTGATTATCGTCTTGATTCAAAACGTTTCATATATTGGACAGTATAGCGGCATTCCACGATAATCCACGCCTTGCAACCTGCGTTGATCATGGGCATGGTCACGCGCGGGATTTATAACCAGGTGAGAGGTCTCCAATGGCTGTACAAGAAACCCAAAGAAAACCGCGGAGAGAATACCGCAACATCCACATCGGTGAACTAGGCCAATACCGCATGCCGTTGTCGGCCATCGTATCGATCCTGCACCGCATCAGCGGCATGCTGCTGTTCGTGCTGCTGCCGTTCATCCTGTACCT
>NZ_JACHXS010000018.1 GCF_014192225.1 Pseudoduganella umbonata
TTGATGCTATATGTTTTGAGCATTCCGGACCGAAGTCCGGAGGCACATCACATCAAACGCCCACACTTATCGACTGTTGATTGTTAAAGAATTCTGCCCTTGAAGGCTTGCTGTGGATCCGCTGAACTTTCGTTCGACCCGGCGACAAATCGTTGTGTTTGTCAGCAGCAGAGAGGCGAGAGTATGCAGTGTTTCGTGCGCTTCGTCAACCCCTCTTTTCTTCCCACATCAACTTGCCGTAGTCACTTTCGTGTAGGCACGTTGCTGCGAGGGACAGAACTATAACGAAAGGCCGCTTGCCGCGCAAGAGGTAAAATGCGCGATCCCCCGAATTTGCCCCAAAAGCTCCATGACGATCCTGCTGTCCACCCTCAACGCCCGCTATACCCACGCATCGCTGGGCCTGCGTTATCTGCTCGCCAATATGGGCGAACTCAAGAATGAAACGCGTATCCAGGAATTCGTCATCGGTGCGAAGACGACGGAAATGGTCGAGCGCATTCTCGCGTACGCTCCGAAGATCGTCGGCTTCGGCGTCTATATATGGAATGTCGAAGAAACCACGAAACTGGTCGCCACGCTCAAGCGCGTGGCCCCGCACATCGTGATCATGCTGGGCGGCCCCGAGGTCTCCCATGAAACGAACGAACAGCAGATCGTGCAGCTGGCCGATTACGTAGTTACCGGCTGGGGCGATGTCACCTTCCCGAAACTGTGCGGCGAAATCCTGCGCGGCCCGAAGCCGCTGATGAAGATCCACGCCGGGGTGCAACCGCCGATGGCCGATATCGCCCTGCCCTACTCCATCTACAGCGACGACGATATCGCCCACCGCACGCTGTATGTGGAAGCCTCGCGCGGCTGCCCGTTCAAATGCGAGTTCTGCCTGTCCGCGCTGGACAAGACTGCCTGGCCGTTCAATATCGATACCTTCCTGGCCGAGATGGAAGCGCTGCACGCGCGCGGCGCGCGTGTATTCAAATTCGTCGACCGCACGTTCAACCTGAACATCAAGACCAGCCTGAAGATCATGCAGTTCTTCCTCGACAAGCTGGCTGCGGATCCGGAAGACCCGGTGTATGTCCACTTCGAACTGGTGCCGGATCACCTGCCGGACGCGCTGAAGGAAGGTATTGCCAAGTTCCCGCCCGGCGCGCTGCAGTTCGAGATCGGCATCCAGAGTTTCAATCCAACGGTACAGGCCAACATCTCGCGCAAGCAGGACAACGACAAGGCCGCGGCCAACATCCGCTGGCTGTGCGAACATTCGCATGTGCACATGCACGTCGACCTGATCGCCGGCCTGCCTGGCGAAACGGTGGAAAGCTTCGCCGAAGGTTTCGATAAATTGTGGGCCCTCGGTCCGCACGAGATCCAGTTCGGCATCCTGAAGCGGCTGCGTGGCACCCCGATCATCCGCCATACCGAAGCCTTCGGCCTGGTGTTCGACCCGCACCCGCCGTACACGATCCTGGCAAACAGGGACATCGACTTCCTCACCATGCAGCGCCTGGTGCGCTTTGCCCGCTATTGGGACCTGGTGGCGAACTCGGGCCGCTTCACGCATGTGACGCCCGTACTGCTGGGCACCAGCCCGTTCGCCAACTTCATGGCCTTCGCGGACTGGTTGTATGCGAACACGGATGCCACCCACCGCATCGCGCTGGACCGCCTTGCGGCCCTCACAGGCAAGTACCTGCGGCTGCAGGGTGTCGAAGACGTGGATGGACTGCTCGCGAGCGATGGCCACGGCGTCAAACAGAAAACGGCACCGGTACCATCGGTGGCGGCGCCACAGCGCCAGGCACGGCACCTGGCAGCGTAAGCGAGCTCCGACACACGGTAGAGGCGGGGGCTGTAGCGAACGAAACGAATCTCACTTACACTGGCGACATGCCCATTGCACAAGAGCCAACCTTAACTTTTGCCCCCGGCGGCACGTCGGGAACGACGGTGACCGCCGATGGCACATGGCAGGTTCACGCACTGGCTCACCGCAAGACCATGAAGTCCATCTCCACGCAGCTGAACCGGGCAAGTCCCGAGGCGCAATGGGATCTCTCCGCGATCGACAGCATGGATCACATCGGCGCACAGCTGTTCTGGCAGGCCTGGGGCTACAAGCGCCCCGTCACCCTGAAGCTGGCGCCCGGCCAGGAGGAATTCTTCAAGCGCCTGGAGGCCACCGGCAAGCTGGAGCTGCCCCGCCAGCGCGGCCTGCACATGAACTGGGTCACCACGCTGGGCGCCGGCGTGCTGCACTTCGTCGACCACATGCAAGGCTTCGTGCAGCTGATCGGCCAGGTGGTGCAGGACCTGTGGCGCTTCGCCGCCGCGCCGCAGCGCGGACCGTGGAAGGAAATTTCCGCCAACATCTTCCATGCCGGCTTCCAGGCCCTCGGCATCACCGCACTGGTGGGCTTCCTGATCGGCGTGGTGCTGTCTTTCCTCTCCGCCCAGCAGTTGCGCAACTTCGGTGGCGACATCTACCTCGTCAACCTGCTCGGCATGAGCATCATCCGGGAACTCGGCCCGTTGCTGGCCGCGATCCTGGTCGCCGGCCGCTCCGGCTCGTCGATCACCGCGCAACTGGGCGTGATGCGGGTCACCGAGGAACTCGATGCGATGCTCGTGATGGGCATCTCGCACGGCTTCCGCCTGGTGATGCCGAAGGTGGTGGCGCTTGCGATTTCGATGCCGCTGCTGGTGATCTGGACCGATACGATGGCACTGATCGGCGGCATGGTGTCGGCCAAGGTGGAACTGAACCTCTCGGCCCGCTACTTTATCCAGAAACTGCCGGATGCGGTGCCGCTGGCGAACTATATGATCGGCCTGGGCAAGGGCGCCGTGTTCGGCATGCTGATCGCGCTGGTGTCGTGCCACTTCGGCCTGCGCATCCAGCCGAACACCGAGAGCCTGGGCCGCGGCACCACCACCTCGGTCGTTACCGCGATCACCGTCGTGATCCTGGCCGACGCCGTATTCGCGATCGTCTTCAACGGGGTGGGGTTCTGATGGCAACGGAAGAAGAGATCGACCGCAGCTGTCCGGCGGGGCCGAGCGAACTGACGCTGGACGGCAGCGTACCCGTCGTCGAAATCACGAACCTGCAGACCAGGTTCGGCAAGACGGTCATCCACAATGACCTGAACCTGACGATCGAGGACGGCGAGATCATGTCGATCGTCGGCGGCTCCGGCACCGGCAAGACCGTGCTGCTGCGGCAGATGCTGGGCCTGGAGCATCCGACGCAAGGCTGCGTGCGTATATTCGGCGAGGACATCACCCAAGCCAAACCGGCCCAGCTGCAACTGCTGCGCAACCACTGGGGCATGCTGTTCCAGGAAGGCGCACTGTACTCGGCGCTTACCGTGTTCGAGAACATTGCGCAGCCGATGCGCGAGCTGCGCGTGCTGCCCGATGCGCTGGTGCGCGATGCGGTGCTTTTGAAGATGAACATGGTGGGCCTGGGTCCAGAGCATGCGAACAAGATGCCCTCCGACCTTTCCGGCGGCATGGTCAAGCGCGTGGCCCTGGCCCGCGCACTGGCACTCGAGCCGAAGCTGCTGTTCCTGGACGAGCCCACGGCCGGCCTGGATCCGGACCGCTCGGAAAGCTTCGTTTCGCTGATCAAGTCGCTGCACCGCGAGCTGGGGCTGACCGTGGTCATGGTGACGCACGACCTCGATACGCTGTTCGCGCTGTCGACCCGCATCGCCGTGCTGGCCGAAAAACACGTGATCGCCGTGGGGCCGACGCGGGATGTGATCAACGTGGATCATCCGTTCATCAAGGAATTCTTCCTGGGCGACCGCGGCAAGCGGGCACTCGAAGCGCTGCAATAGCGCCCCAGAGAAGACACTAAGCAGACAAGGAGCACACATGGAAAACCGATCGCATGCCTTCATGACCGGCATCTTTACACTGGCCCTGCTTACTGCAGCCGTCCTGTTCGGCATCTGGTTCAACCGCGACCGCGTGGAATACGATCCCTACCTGCTGGCCACCACGCTGGCGGTCCCGGGCCTGAATCCGCAGGCTGCCGTGCGCTATCGCGGTCTCGAGGTGGGCAAGGTGGATGCGATCGACTTCGATCCGAAGATGGCCGGCCAGATCCTGATCCACCTGGCGATCGACCCGGCCACGCCGATCACGCAAACCACTTACGCCACGCTGGGCTACCAGGGCGTGACCGGCATCGCCTACATCCAGCTGGACGACCGGTCGGTAGGCTCGCAGCGCCTGGCCACCACGGAAGAGAACCCGGCGCGCATCCCGCTGCAACCGGGCCTGCTGGACCAGCTGGAGAAGCGCGGTACGGCCATCCTGGCGCAGGCGGAACAGGTCACCGTCAAACTGAACGACCTGCTCAGCGATGACAACCGCAAGACCATCCTGGCGGCATTTTCCGACGTGAGCGAAACCGTCAACCGCTACAAGGAACTGCCCGGTCAACTGGGCCCCACGATCGAGAAGCTGCCGGCGCTGGCCGCCAAGGCCGAAACGGCGATCGACTCCGTCAATACGCTGGCGCAGGACGTGACGGCACTGTCGCAAAGCCTGCACGGCCCGGAGGGCACGCTGACGCGCATCGGCGATTCGGTCGACCGCGCCGTCGTCGGCGTGGAAGCGGTGACCACCGGCGCGCAGCTGGAAACGCTGCCGAGCATCACGGCACTGACCGACGAAACCCGCTCGTCGATGCGCTCTGTGCGCCGCACGATGAATACCTTGAACGACCGCCCGCAAAGCATCCTGTTCGGCGCACCGGAAGTGGCGCCAGGCCCCGGCGAGCCCGGCTTCACAGCGCCGGCCAAGTGACGATGAACTGACAATCCCGCGATGAACGATCACACCATGAAACAATTCCGCTTCCGGCCCAAGCTGTGCAAGAACGCCGCCATCGTGGTGGCAGCCATGGCCTTGCTGGCCGGCTGCGCCTCGACCAAGAGCCCGGTCCCCAGCAGCTACGACTTCGGCCCGGTCGCCGGCCCTGCCACGCCGACGCCGGCCGCAGCCAGCTTCCCGGCCATGGTCGTGGCGGACGTGAGCGGCCCGGCCACGCTCGATACGGACCGCATGTTCTATCGCCTCACCTATGCCAATGCTCAGCAGGCCCTGCCCTATGCCTACAACCGCTGGGCCGCCACGCCGCTGCAGCTGATGTCGCAGCGGCTGAAGGCGCGCATTGCGCAGGGCGGCGTGAAGGTGCTGTCCACCACCGATGCCACGGGTGGATTGCCGCTGCTGCGCCTGGAGATGGACGAGTTTTCGCAGAACTTCGCCAGCGCCACGCAAAGCACCGCCAATATCTCGCTGCGCGCCTCGCTGTTCCGTGGCCACCAGCTGGTGGACCAGCGCACATTCACCCGTTCGGCCGCCGCACCCAGTGCCGACGCTGCCGGCGGCGCCAGCGCGCTCGCCGCCACCTCGGACGCGATCGCGGCCGATCTTCTCGCCTGGCTGGCCACGCTGCCGCCGCGCTGAGCATGAGCGGGGACGAAAGCGCCGGTACGGCAGCGGGCACGCCACCCGTTCCACCACCCGCACCGGAACGGGCGCCCGCGCCGGCCCAGGGCGGCGCGGCAGCGGAAACGCGGCCACAACGCGGCTCGCCGGTGGCCCGCGCCAGCCTGCTCGCCTACCTTCTGCTGATCATCTACGCCAGCTGGTATCCATTCTCCGGCTGGCATAACCAGGGGCTGTCGCCGCTCATCTTCCTCGAGCATACGTCGATGCCGCGCTACTGGACGAAGTTCGATGCCACCGTCAACGTGATCGGCTACATCCCGTTCGGCATGCTGATCGCCTATGCGCTGCACCCCGCCCTGCGCGGCATCCTGGCATTCATTGCCGCGGCCATTCTCGGCGCATTCATATCGGGGCTGATGGAGGCGGTGCAGACCTTCCTGCCCAGCCGCGTGTCGTCGAACCTCGACTTCTATACCAACGCGGCAGGCTGCGCGATCGGCGGCCTGATCGGTGTGCTGACCGCGCGCAAGCTGCTCGATACCAGCCATTTGTACCGCTTGCGGCAGCGCTGGTTCGCGCTGCATGCCAGCCAGGGCCTGGTGCTGGTGGCCCTGTGGCCGCTGGCGCAGATCTACCCGACCTCGTTCCTGTTCGGCCAGGGCCAGGTGCTGCCGACGCTGTCCGGCTGGCTGAGCGACCTGCTGGACATGGACATCGACCTGCTGGCCTTCGTGCGCCCCGATCCGGAGCTGACCGTGGAGCAGTACTGGCTGTCCGAAACGATGATCACGGCATGCGGCATGGTCGGCGGCGCGCTTACGCTGCTGTGCCTGATGCGCCGCCCCGCGCCACGCCTCCTGCTGGCGGCGGCGCTGCTGGCAACGGCCGTGCTGACGAAAACGCTGGCGTCGGCGCTGCTGTTCACGCCCGAAAACGCGTTTGCCTGGATCACGCCCGGTGCGCAGGGCGGCTTCCTGATCGGCGGCATCATGGTGGCCGGCCTGGCGTTCGCGCCGCCGGCGGCGCAGCGGCGGCTGGCGATCGCCACCATCCTGCTCGGCATCGTGGTCGTCAACAGCACGCCCGTGAACCCGTACTTCAGCGCCACCATGCAGGCATGGGTACAGGGCAAATTCCTGAACTTCAACGGCGCGGCGCAGTTCCTTTCCCTGCTGTGGCCGTTCTGCGCGCTGTGGTTCCTGTGGCTGCCGTCCCATAAACTCAATAAATCCTGATCGCGGGTATCATTATGGCCTGGCTTCGATCGAAGCAAATATGAGGCAAGCATGAGCGAGACTCCCTATTTCAAGCACCACGTGTTCTTCTGCATGAATACGCGGGAAGATGGCCGCGAGAGCTGCGGCCCGCGTGGCGCGGAGCAGGCGCAGAAGCACGCGAAGAAGCGTTGCAAGCAGCTGGACATCAATGGCGCGGGCGGTGTGCGCATCAACCAGGCCGGCTGCCTGGACCGCTGCGAACACGGCCCCGTGCTCGTCGTCTACCCCGAAGGCACGTGGTACACCTACGTGGACACTTCCGACATCGATGAAATCATCGACAGCCACCTGGTCGGTGGTCAACCGGTGGAAAGGCTGAAGATCAAGTAATGATGAACAAGAACACCAAGCATTTCACGATGCAGGGCAATGCCGGCCTGATGGAAGGCCTGATCGACCTGCCACTGGACGGCAGGAAGCCGCGCGGCATCGCCCTGGTGGCGCACCCGCACCCGCTGTATGGCGGCACGATGGAAAACAAGGTCACGCAAACGCTGGCGCGCGCCTTCGTGGCGCTCGATTACGCTGTGGCGCGCATCAATTTCCGCGGCGTGGGCCAGTCAGAAGGCGAGCATGACCGCGGCCATGGCGAAACCGACGACATGGAACTGCTGTACCGCCACATGGTCGAGAAATTCCCCGGGCTGCCGGTGGCACTGGCCGGGTTCTCGTTCGGCACCTACGTGCAGTCGCAGCTTGCACAGCGCCTGGCCGCAGCCGGTACGCCGGTCGAGGGCCTGGTGCTGGTGGGCGCCGCGGCCGGCAAGTGGCAGATGGCGGACATCGCGCCGAACACGATCCTGGTCCACGGCGAGAACGACGACACGATTCCCCTGCAGGCCGTGCTCGACTGGGCGCGTCCGCAGGATGTGCCGGTGCTGGTGATTCCCGGCGCGGACCACTTCTTCCACCGCAAGCTCAATCACATCAAGAGCTGGGTGATCGCATTGTGGCTCGGCCGGGCGCAACAACGGGACGACCCCGAGGACGCCTGAGCGCCTATAATGACCGGGCCATTTTTTTCTCCTGAACAAAATGGTTCCCGGTTATGCCTCACATAGAGATTCCAGATCCATGAAAAAACTGCTCGCGGCACTGGCTTCCAGTGTCCTGTTACTGACTTCCGCCGTTGCGCAAACCATCCCTGCCCCGACCATCGCCGCCAAATCGTGGCTGCTGCTCGATGCCACCAGCGGCCAGCTGATCGCCGCTCAGGACCCGAACCTGCGCGTCGAACCCGCATCGCTGACCAAGATCATGACCGCGTACCTCACCTTCGAGGCACTGCGCGACAAGAAGCTGGACATCAACCAGAAGGTCAATGTCTCCGTGCGTGCCTGGAAAGTCGATTCCTCCAGCTCGAAGATGTTCATCGATCCGGCCGTGCCGGTGTCGATCGACGACCTGCTGCATGGCCTGATGGTCCAGTCCGGCAACGACGCCGCCGTGGCGCTGGCCGAAGCGGTGGCCGGCGACGAAGCCACCTTCGTCACGCTGATGAACCGCGAGGCCAAGCGCCTCGGCATGACCAACACCCGCTTCGCCAACCCCCATGGCCTGCCCAGCCCGGACAACTTCACCACGGCACGCGACCTGTCGATCCTGGCCAAGCACGTGATACTGGAATTCCCGCAGTACTACAAGATCGACTCCGTCAAGAGCTTCACCTACAACAAGATCACCCAGCAGAACCGCAACCGCCTGCTGTGGCTCGACCCGACCGTGGACGGCATGAAAACCGGCCATACCGAATCGGCCGGCTACTGCATGGTGGCCTCGGCCAAGCGCCCGAGCGGCAACGTGGAACGCCGCCTGATCTCGGTGGTGATGGGCACGAACTCGGATGCCACCCGTACGGCGGAAAGCCAGAAGCTGCTGAACTGGGGCTTCCAGAACTTCGATACCGTGAAACTGTATGCGAAGGGCCAGGCCGTCGATACGCCGCAGATCTGGAAGGGCTCGAAGAACACGATGAAGATCGGCTTCCGCCAGGATGTGATGGTCACCGTGCCGAAAGGCGTGGCCGCCAAGATGAAGCCGGTGCTGGAGCGGAAGGATCCGCTGGTGGCACCGATCCCTGAAGGCGCCAACGTGGGCAAGCTGAAAATGGTGGTGGACGGCAAACCGATGCTGGAACTGCCGGTGGTTGCACTGGAAACGGTGGAACAGGCTTCGATCTTCGGCCGCGCATGGGATTCGATGCGCCTGTGGATGAAGTAAGCCTTTACAAGCCGTTGTAAGCGCTGCAAAAAGCCCGCCGTCCGGCGGGCTTTTTGCATTCGCACCGCTCTATAATCGTCGTTCCATTCAATTTGAAAGAAGGCCGTCATGACTTCCTGCCCCACCGTCCGCACTTCCGAATCTGGACCCGCGCTGTCGCGCATCGTTGCCGGCATGTGGCGCATGGGGGAGTGGAAAATGTCGCCGCAGGAGCGGCTGGCGCTGGTCGAGCAGTGCATCGAACTGGGCGTGACGAGCTTCGATCATGCCGACATCTATGGGAACTACGGCGTGGAGGAACTGTTTGGCGAGGCACTCGCATTGCGGCCGGCCCTGCGCGAGCGGATCCAGCTGATCAGCAAGTGCGGCATCCAGCTGGTGTCGCCGGCACGCCCGGCGCACACGATCAAGCAGTACGATACGTCGGCGGCGCACATCACCGCCTCGGTGGACAACTCGCTGAAAGCACTGCGCACCGATTTCCTCGACCTGCTGCTGATCCATCGCCCCGATCCACTGATGGACTTCGACGAGATCGCCGAAACGTTCGAACAGCTGCGCGCGGCAGGCAAGGTGAAGCATTTCGGCGTGTCCAATTTCAGCCGGCACCAGTTCGAATGCCTGCACCGCCGGATCCCGCTGGTCACCAACCAGGTGGAGTTCTCGCCGCTGCACACGACACCGATGTACGACGAAACATTCGACGGCCTGCAGGATTTACGGGTGGCGCCGATGATCTGGTCGCCATTGGCCGGCGGCCGCCTGTTCCGCGACGATCCCGCCACCGAAGCGCTGCGCAGCACCATTGGCCGCATCGCCAACGAAACCGGGCAGCCCTTCGGCAGCGTCGTGTTCGCGTGGATCATGCAATTGCCTTCCAGGCCGATCCCGCTGACCGGCAGCGGCCGCATCCAGGCGATCGAGGAAGCCGTGCGGGCCACGCAGATCAGGCTGTCGCGTAGCCAGTGGTTCGAGATCCTGCGCGCCGCGCAGGGCCACGAAGTTCCCTGACCGGCGGCGCCGGCTCACTCTTCTTCGTAGACAAGCGGCGGCGGAACGCCTTTCCAGCCGCGCTTCCAGGCGAGGTTGAGCACCAGGGTGCCGGCGATGTAGATCACGAAGAACAGCACGAAGTAATAGAAGCGCAGCCAGACCAGCAGGCCCACGTTCACCAGCAACAGTACCAGTGCGGCCATGCTTTTCTTCTGCTTCGAACTGGGGAAACGGATCGTGGAAACCATCAGGCTGCCCACCGCGAACAGCAGTACCACCACCAGCCAGCCGTGCAGGCTGGTCTCCGGCGGGAACGGCCAGGCCACCACCACCGATGCCACGCAGGCGGCACCTGCCGTGATCGGCATGCCCACGAAATACTTCGGATCGGTGCGCCCCACGCTCACGTTGAAGCGCGCCAGCCGCAACGCGCCGCAGGCCACGAAGAAGAATGCCGCCAGGCCGCCGGCCCGCAGCAGAACGGGGTCGGCAGGGCCGATCTGGACGAAGGCATAGCAATACAGCAGTATCGCCGGGCCGACGCCGAAGTTCATCACGTCCGCGATCGAATCGAGCTGCACGCCGAACTCCGAACTGGTACCGGTGGCGCGCGCAACGAAGCCATCGAGCGCATCGAAGATGCCGGCCAGGACCAGGAGCGCGGCCGCCAGCCGGTAGTCCTGGGGAAATCCGAAGTGCGCGTTGTCCACGGAAATCACGATGCTGCCGAAACCGCAGGCGATCGACAGCAGCGTGACGAAGCTGGGCAAGGCGAATTTGGCGCGCTGCATGCGCCGGGTGCGCGTGTTGTTCAATTGGGCTGGCCTGTGTTGAGTGGACCTTATTGTAACGCCGGCATCGGGCATGCCGCGCCGCATCGTCCAACGATAACCAGCGTGACGATACGGCCGGCACTGGACCCGCCGGGGCAAAATAGGCATAGAATCGCCCAATGGCCGCGCTGACCGGGGCGAGACGGGAGCTGATCATGCGCTCGACGTGCAGGTTGCAAATGCAGTGGCAAATGCGGTGGCAAGTGCGGTGGCAGGCGCGGTGGCAGGTGCGGTGGCAAATGCGGTGGCAGGTGCGCCGGCACATGCGATGTGAAGCGAAGTTGCCGGCCGTGTTGCCGGCCCGGTCGTCGGACGGTCTGCCAGTCCGGTTAGCGGCCTGGCTGTCGTTCCTGCCGGTGGCCGCGGTGCTCGTTGCCTGCGGAGGTGGCGGCGGCGGTGGCGATTCTTCGACCACGAATGTCCCGCCGAATACCCCTGTCGCACCCGAGGTGCAGCCCGGCGCGCCGGCCGCCACCGGGGACACCGCGACGGATGGCTTCGCGTGGTTCAACTATCGTCGCACCCAGATCGGCCTGGCACCGCTGGCGCGCAATGCGCTGATCGACGCCGCGGCGGCGGGCCATTCGAACTACCTGCGCCTCAATAACACTGTTTCGCACGACCAGGCGGCCGGCAATCCCGGCTTCACCGGTGCCGCGCTGGGCAACCGGCTGGCGGCAGCGGGTTACGCGCCGGCCGGGAATTATGCGTACGGCGAAGTGATTTCCGCCGCGGGCGACCGAGCCGGATTCTTCCATGCGGAGGAGCTGATCACTGCGATCTATCACCGCTTCCTGGTGTTCGAGCCGGTATTTCGCGAGATGGGGGTGGGTGCCGCCACGGCGAACAACTACACCTACTTCACGGCCGATTTCGCCACCAGCGGCGGCTACGGCGCAGGCGTCGCGCGCGGCAGCGTGGCGACTTATCCAGCCAGCGGACAAACCGCGGTCCCGGTCAACTTCATGAGCGACAGCGAATCGCCGGACCCGGTGCCGAACCTGAACGAGGTAGGCTATCCGGTCAGCGTGCATGCGAACATTTCGTCGGCGCTGAGCGTCACCAGCTTCACGATCAGGCCACGTGGCGGTTCGGACCTGGCTGTACGCCTGCTGGCCAGCGCGGCCGACACGCACACGCCAAAGTCGGCGGCGGCCGTCGTTCCCCTTGCCCGGCTCGCCGCCGGCACCACGTACGACGTCGCCTTCAGAGGTACCGTCGACAATGTCAACGTGACCCGTGACTGGTCATTCACTACCCGATGACGGCGGCCCCGGCTGGATGACCGGGCCGTCCTGGACCGGCGCAACAATACGGCGCCCGGGCAGTCGGGACAGATAGGGAACGGTGCAGAACAGGCGCTGGATACTGCCGCCTGGGGAACCATCATGGCGGCGCAGGATGACAACCAGGCGGGTGTCGTCGCACCGCAAGCCGCGCATTTAGCGGCAGCCGGGAGCGCTGACGGGATGGATGACTGCCCGCGGTCAGGTCCTGGCCGCGGAGACCGGCGCGTCAGCCTGTGTACAGGGCTTCTTCGTCGAAGGACGATGCGCAGTCGCGGCCGCAGAAGCGTTTCACGCTGTCGAGCGGCTTCTCGCAATACCAGCACGAGCCCTTCGGCGGCAACTTCTGTCGCGGCGTGGCAGCCATTGCCGGCATCATCGATGGCATCATCGACACTGCGCTGTCCGGCACTGCCTGTTCGGTCGTTTCCATGATCTTCCCCTCTCCAGACACATCAACTGCCAGCAAGATTACGTCAGCGGAAGTTTGCGGAAGTGACCAATATCAACACTATAAAAATTGTCGCCCGCCGCATCAGACTCTGTTGCTCAAATCAATCATAGCAGCATTAAAACAGGCCAACAGGCAGGGTTACGTGCGCCAGCACACGTAACTGGGGCAATTGCAGCGAGGTTGCTACAAAGAGAGGAGCGATCGAAAATTTTTCTATGGAAACGAAGCGGGCGATAGCTCGCGCTCCCGCGCCATGCCGGGAAATCGATGGCAGGCATCGACTCCCCTGACGCTGGTGGCTCGATCCCTTATTTGCCGATACAGAACCGGCTGAAAATCACGCCCAGCAGGTCGTCCGACGAAAACGCCCCGGTGATCGTGGCCAGCTGCACCTGCGCCAGGCGCAGTTCCTCGGCGAACAGGTCGAGCGACTGGTCGGTCTGCGCGGCATGGCCTTCGGCATGGTCCAGGTGCCGCGCGGCCGATTTCAACGCGACCAGGTGCCGCTCGCGGGCCAGATAGAGCGATTCGCCGGTCTGCTGCCAGCCGGCGATGCGCAGCAGTTCCTTGCGCAGCAGGTCGATGCCGGCATGATCGTGCGCCGACAGGTAGATATGCGTGGCATCGTTGCTCGCGTCGATCGACGCCTTGTGGCCGGAAAGATCGATCTTGTTCCAGATGCGCAGAACCGGCACGCCTGCCGGGAAGCCGGCCAGGATGGATTCGTCGGCGCGGGTCGGACCATGGTTCGCGTCGAGCATGTGCAGGATCACGTCCGCCTTGCCCACTTCGCCCCAGGTGCGCTCGATGCCGATACGTTCGACGACATCCACCGCTTCGTCGTGGCCGCGGATACCGGCCGTGTCGATGATGTTCAGCGGGATGCCTTCGATCTGGATCGTTTCGGTGACCTTGTCGCGCGTGGTGCCGGCGATCGGCGTGACGATGGCCACGTCCGCCCCGGCCAGCGCGTTGAGAAGTGAGGACTTACCTACGTTGGGTTGCCCCACCAGTACCACGTTCAGGCCTTCGCGCAGCAGCGCCCCCTGGGAAGCCTGGCGGAAGACGTGATCCAGCGCTTCGACGATGCCGCGCAGCTGGCCGCGCGCGTCGGACTTTTCCAGGAAGTCGATTTCCTCTTCCGGGAAATCAAGCGTGGCTTCGACCAGCATGCGCAAGTGCGTGACGCGGTCGACCAGCGCGTGGATGGCCTGCGAAAATGCGCCGGACAGCGATTGCGAGGCGGACTTCGCCGCCGCTTCGGTGGACGCGTCGATCAGGTCGGCCACCGCCTCGGCCTGTGCCAGATCGAGCTTGTCGTTCATGTAGGCGCGGCGCGTGAACTCGCCCGGCTCGGCAAGCCGCAGGCCGACATCGCGGCCTGCCTCGAGCACGCGCTGCAGCAGCATCTGCAGCACCACGGGGCCGCCATGGCCCTGTAGTTCCAGCACGTCCTCGCCCGTGTACGAGTGCGGTCCCTTGAAATAGATCGCGATGCCCTGGTCGATCAGCGTGCCGTCCGCCTGGGTGAACGGAATATAGGTAGCGTGGCGCGGCTTCAGTTCCGCGCCACCGAACAGCGCCTGCGCCAGCGGCCGCAGGTTCTTGCCGGACGCGCGCACGACGCCGATGCCGCCGCGGCCCGGGGCGGTGGCGATCGCGGCAATGGGGAGGGTATCGAGATTCATGGACAAATTTTAATGGAACGAAAAAAAACCCGTGTCGCGCACGGGTTTCGATTTTTTACTGCCGGGTCCGCGCCCAGCAGGCTGGACACGGACCGGTTAGCGCTTACTTCGCGTCCGGCATCATCTTCTTCGTGATCACCCACTGCTGGGCGATCGAGAACAGGTTGTTGACGACCCAGTACAGCACCAGGCCCGACGGGAAGAACAGGAACATCACCGAGAACGCCAGCGGCATGAACAGCATCATCTTCGCCTGCATCGGGTCGGCCGGCTGCGGGTTCAGCTTCATCGTCACGTACATCGAGATCGCATACAGCACCGGCAGGATGAAGAACGGATCCGGCTTGGTCAGGTCGGTGATCCAGCCCAGCCACGGCGCGCCGCGCATCTCGACCGACGAGTTCAGCACCCAGTACAGCGCGATGAACACCGGCATCTGCACCACGATCGGCAGGCAGCCGCCCAGCGGGTTGATCTTCTCGGTCTTGTACAGCTCCATCATCGCCTGGTTCATCTTCTGCGGATCGCCTTTGTAGCGCTCGCGGATCGACGTCATCTTCGGCGTTACCACCTTCATCTTCGCCATGCTGCGATAGCTGGCGGCGGACAGCGGGAAGAAGATCAGCTTGATCAGGATCGTGAAGGCGATGATCGTCCAGCCCCAGTTATGCAGGGCGCTGTTGATATGCTCCATCACCCACCACATCGGCTTGGCGATGATGGTCAGCATGCCGTAGTCCTTCACCAGCTCCAGGCCCGGCGACACGCGTTCCAGCGCCTGTTCTGCCTGCGGGCCGGAATACAGCTTGGCGGTGTTCGACACCGTGGCGCCAGGTGCCAGCGCGCCAAGCGGCTGCACCACGCCGATCGAGTACGTGTTCGGGCCGACCTTGCGCGTGAAGATGTCGTGCATCTGCTTCGCCTGCGGCACCAGTGCGGAGACAAAGAAGTGCTGCGAGATCGCGACCCAGCCGTTGTCGGCCTTGACCGGGTGATCCGGCACGAAGTTCGGGTTGGTGCGCTTCGAAGCGTCTTCCTTCTCCACCTTCTCGAACGTGAGTTTCACGTACTTGTCGGCGTCGGTGTACAGCGTGGGGCCGGTGAAGCTCGGGTTGAACCACGAAGAACCTTCCGGCTTGTTGCCATCGTGGACCAGCTGCAGGTACAGCTCCGGATTCACGGGCGCCGCGCCGGTGTTGGTCACATCGTGACGCACGTCGATCACGTAGTCGCCGCGCTTGAACGTGAACGTCTTCGTCAGGCGCACGCCGCCCTGCTCGGCATCCATCACCAGTTGCACCTGGTTGCCGTTGTCGAGCGCGCGCGCGCCCGGGCGAACGGTAAAGCCGGTGTTATGGTTCGGCAGGTTGGCCGCGCCCACCAGGCCCGTCTGAGCCAGGTACACGCGGTCGCCCACTTGCTGGAACAGCTGCTGGTTCCTGGTCGGGTCGTAGCCATCCTTGAACTTCAGCAGTTCGAGGCGCTTGATCTGGCCGCCCAGCGTGTCGATGTCCACCTTGAACACGTCGGTCGTGATGGTCACGATCTGGCTCTGGAATGGTGCCGCGGTACCGGGTACCGCGGCGGCGCCGGCGGTAGGGGTGCCGACAGCGGCAGGAACGCCGGCCGGAGTGGTCTTGGCATCGGCCTGCGCGGTCTTCGGCGGGGCCGAGAACATGGACTGCCGGCCGGTGGAGATCATCCACTCGTTCCACAGGGCGACCAGTGAAACAGCGAAGACGATCCACAGGATTGTGCGTTTATTGAGATCCATTGGGTCAAATCAGGAGTGGTTGCAACCGCAAGCGGTCGTAGAGGAATGCTTTGGCGGAACGGGATCGACTCCGCCCGCGTTCCACGGGTGGCAGCGGCAGACACGGCGCACCGCCAGCCAGCCGCCCTTCGCCACGCCATGCTCGCGCAGCGCTTCGAGCGCGTAATTCGAGCAGCTTGGGTAGAAACGGCAGGAGGGCGGCATCAGCGGGCTGATGGCGATCTGGTAGCCACGCAAAAGCAGCGTGGCGAACTTGAGAAGCACCAGTTTCATCGCCGTGCTTTCGCCTGCGTCGCGAACAGGCGCGCCAGCTCGATGCGCAGCAGGGCCTTCAGCTTGGCATTGGTGGCTGGATCGGCTTTCGTGTTGACCGCCTTGGACAGCCGTACGACGCAGTCGATGGCCGGCAAGCCCGTGGTGCGGAACAGTTCGCGCGTCAGGCGCTTGATGGTGTTGCGCGTGACCGCGCGAGGTGCCAGGCGTTTGGCAACGACAACGCCCAGCCGCGCATGAGGCAGCTGATTCTGGCGGGTATAGAGCACGAAGTGCGCGCTTTTCTGGGCCGGGCGCAAACGAAAAACGGATGAAAATTCATCCGTTTTAACGATGCGCCGAGCGCGCGCGAAGTCGTGGGAACCTTCGCCTGTCGAGCCGTTGGAACTGCTGTCCACGCTCAGCGAACAAGCGATGGCTTATACAGCCAGGCGCTTGCGGCCCTTGGCACGGCGTGCGTTCAGGACCTGACGGCCACCACGGGTAGCCATACGTGCACGGAAACCGTGGGTACGCTTGCGACGCACGACGGAAGGTTGGTAAGTACGTTTCATGTTGGTCTCGCTAAAGAAGCAAAAAAATGCAAAATCGGGCTGCCGCACCGCTGACGAATCAGGCCGGACGCCAGGTGGTCCCTTCAGTTATTGGTGCCAATGACATTTCGCGCACTTATGCCCACACGTCCGGCACAAGCTGGCCAATCTCATCGCCCGCAAGGATCCGCGCTGATCGTAAACTGAAAAAACACGGAGTACGGGCGGGGAACCCTGAATTATCAGCATTCAGGCATGCCTTGTCAACAGCGGAACCGGGTTGCCGAGGCGCTTCCCGGCCGTTTTTTCCGCGATTTCGGGCGCAACCCTGTGGATAACTTGTGGGATTCGGAGTTAGAATAGCGTGTTACGTGTGGCGCATATGCGTCAGTTGCCGCTTGGTTACCGTCTTCGTTTGCGTATACCTTGCCGTATACCTCACGGTAGCTCGCGGCCGACACATGCTGCCCTCCCACAGCTTTTGCAGATAGACGATTCATGGAAAATTTCTGGCAGACCTGTTCCGCCCAACTGGAACTGGAGCTGACGCCGCAACAATTCAGCGCGTGGATCAAACCACTGGTGCCGCTCGATTACGAGAACGGCAAGCTGCGCATCGCGGCGCCCAACCGCTTCAAGCTCGACTGGGTGAAGTCCCAGTTCGCCAGCCGCATCACTGCCCTTGCATCGCAATACTGGGAAGCGCCGATCGAGGTGCAGTTCGTGCTGAACCCGAGCCTGAACCCGCCGCGCGCCCGGCCGACCGAGAGCACCAGCACGGCCGCCAGCGTGCCGAACGGCGCCGGCGCGCCCGCCATGCATCCGGCGGACGTGCGCACCGGCGACCCGGTCACGCCGCCGGCCGGCAACGAATACGCGAACCAGCGTGGCCGCGAGCAAAGCCGCATCAATACCGATCTCACGTTCGAAAGCTTCGTGACCGGTAAGGCCAACCAGCTGGCGCGCGCCGCCGCGATCCAGGTCGCCAACAATCCGGGCGTGTCGTATAACCCGCTGTTCTTCTATGGCGGCGTGGGCCTCGGTAAAACCCACCTGATCCACGCGATCGGCAACCAGGTGATGGCCGACCAGCCGGGTGCGCGCATCCGCTACATCCACGCCGAGCAGTACGTGCGCGACGTGGTGACCGCCTATCAGCGCAAGGGCTTCGACGACTTCAAGCATTACTACCACTCGCTGGACATGCTGCTGATCGACGATATTCAATTCTTCGGCGGCAAGAGCCGCACGCAGGAAGAATTCTTCTATGCGTTCGAAGCACTGATCGCCGCGAAGAAGCAGATCATCATCACGTCGGACACCTATCCGAAAGAGATCACCGGTATGGACGATCGCCTGATCTCGCGTTTCGATTCCGGCCTGACGGTGGCGATCGAGCCGCCCGAGCTGGAAATGCGCGTGGCGATCCTGCTGAAAAAGGCCAAGTCGGAAGGCGTGACCCTGTCGGACGACGTGGCTTTCTTCGTGGCCAAGCACCTGCGCTCGAACGTGCGCGAGCTGGAAGGCGCGCTGCGCAAGATCCTGGCGTACTCCCGCTTCCACGGCAAGGACATCTCGATCGACATCGTGAAGGAAGCGCTGAAGGACCTGCTCTCCGTGCAGAACCGCCAGATCAGCGTGGAAAACATCCAGAAGACGGTCGCGGACTTCTTCAACATCAAGGTCGCGGACATGTACTCGAAGCGCCGGCCCGCCAATATCGCGCGGCCGCGCCAGATCGCGATGTACCTGGCGAAGGAACTGACGCAGAAGAGCCTGCCGGAGATCGGCGAGCTGTTCGGCGGCCGCGACCACACCACGGTGCTGCACGCCGTGCGCAAGATCGCCCAGGACCGCACCAAGAACCCGGAGTGCAACCACGAGCTGCACGTGCTGGAGCAGACGCTGAAAGGCTGATGGGCGGGCAATCGCATGCGGCGCGCGCCTTTGCCAGGGGCTTGCAGCGCCGCTTTGCCTTCCAGCCCGGCAACCTTTAGCATTACAAACTAGTCATTAATTTTTTATCGAGGATATCCATGCAACTGGTCAAAACCACCCGAGATACGCTACTTCGGCCACTGCAGATCGTGAGCGGTATTGTCGAGCGTCGGCATACGATGCCGATTCTGGCCAATATCCTCATCCGCAAGGAAGGCGAAGCAGTCTCGTTCCTGTCCACCGATACGGAAGTGCAGATCACCACGAACGCCAACATCGGCTCCGGCGCCGAAGTGACCGGCACCACGGTGGCCGCGCGCAAGCTGCTGGACATCCTGCGCGCGCTGCCCGAATCGGGCGACGTGTCGCTGACGCTGGTGAACAAGCGCCTGACGGTCCAAAGCGGCAAATCGCGCTTCGCGCTGCAAACGCTGGCCGCCGAGGAATTCCCCACCGTGCAGGAAGCGGAAAACTTCAACGCCTCGTTCACGCTGCCGCAAAAAACGCTGAAGCACCTGTTCAACATGGTGCACTTCGCGATGGCCCAGCAGGACATCCGCTACTACCTGAACGGCCTGCTGCTGGTGCTCGACGGCGAGAACGTGATCGCCGTGGCCACCGACGGCCACCGCCTCGCCTTCTGCCAGGTGAAGACCGAGCAGGCCTTCGAACGCCAGGAAGTGATCATCCCGCGCAAGACCATCATCGAGCTGCAGCGCCTGCTGGAAGAAAACGATGAAGCCGTGCAGCTGGACATCGCCGCCAACCAGGTGAAACTGGGCTTCACGGACATCGAGCTGATCTCCAAGCTGGTCGAGGGCAAGTTCCCCGACTACACGCGCGTGATCCCGAAGGGCTACAAGAACGACTTCACGATCAGCCGCGACGAGCTGCTGCGCTCCCTGCAGCGCGCCGCCATCATGACCAGCGATAAATTCAAGGGCGTGCGCTGCATCATCAGCCCGGGTTCGCTGAAGATCTCGTCCACCAACGCGGACCAGGAAGAAGCGGTCGAGGAACTGGAGATCGACTACGGCGGCGACAGCCTCGACATCGGCTTCAATGTCACCTACCTGCTGGACGTGCTGAACAACCTGAAGTGCGACCAGGTCAACGTTGCATTGGGCGACTCGAATTCGTCCGCACTGATCTCGATTCCGGACAATCCCGACTTCAAGTATGTCGTGATGCCGATGCGGATCTGATCGACCCGCGTTTTAACTGCAGAGGGCCCCGATGAACCGCATGCGCGGCGCCGCCAGGCGGCACCGCGCGGCAGGCCCATCGAGGTTCCAGTAATCGTTTTTTGAGAAAGTAGTCCATGTCCGAACGCCAAAACCTAGTACCAGTGCAGGTCAACTCCGAGGATTACGGCGCCTCCTCGATCCAGATCCTGGAAGGCCTGGAAGCAGTCCGCAAGCGCCCCGGCATGTATATCGGTGACACCTCGGACGGCACCGGTCTGCACCACCTGGTCTTCGAAGTGCTGGACAACTCGATCGACGAATCGCTGGCCGGCTACTGCACCGAGATCCACGTGACGATCCATTCGGACAACTCGATCTCGATCACCGACAATGGCCGCGGCATTCCCGTCGGCCTGAAGATGGACGACAAGCACGAGCCGAAGCGCTCCGCCGCCGAGATCGTGCTGACCGAACTGCACGCCGGCGGCAAGTTCGACCAGAACTCGTACAAAGTCTCCGGCGGCCTGCACGGCGTGGGCGTTTCTTGCGTCAACGCGCTGTCGAAACTGCTGCGCGTGACGGTACGCCGCGACGGCAAGGTGCACCAGATGGAATTCGTGCGCGGCGTGCCGCAGAACCGCGAAATCGAAATCCGCGACGGCATCGCCGTCTCGCCGATCAAGGTTATCGGCGAAACCGACAAGCGCGGTACCGACGTGCACTTCTGGGCCGACGAAGAGATCTTCAGCCACGTGGAGTTCCACTACGAGATCCTGGCCAAGCGCATCCGCGAACTGTCGTTCCTGAACAATGGCGTGAACATCAAGCTGTCCGACCAGCGCACCGGCAAGGACGAGATCTTCGCGTTCGAAGGCGGCACGCGCGGCTTCGTCGAGTACATCAACAAGGCGAAAACGGTCTTGCACCCGACCGTGTTCCAGGCCACCGGCGACCGCATGTCGGACCAGAACACGAATATCTCGGTGGACGTGTCGATGCAGTGGAACGATGCCTTCAATGAACAGGTACTCTGCTTCACGAACAACATTCCGCAACGCGACGGCGGCACCCACCTGACCGGCCTGCGTGCCGCGATGACGCGCGTGATCAACAAGTACATCGACGAACACGATTTCGCCAAGAAGGCGAAAGTCGAGATCTCCGGCGACGACATGCGCGAAGGCCTGACCTGTGTGCTGTCGGTGAAAGTGCCGGAACCGAAGTTCTCGTCGCAGACCAAGGACAAGCTGGTGTCGTCCGAAGTGCGTGGCCCGGTCGAGGAGATCGTGGCAAAGACGCTGACGGACTTCCTGCAGGAGAAACCGCACGACGCGAAGATCATCTGCGGCAAGATCGTGGAAGCCGCGCGCGCCCGCGAAGCGGCCCGCAAGGCCCGCGACCTGACGCGCCGCAAGGGTGTGATGGATGGCCTGGGCCTGTCGTCGAAACTGGCCGACTGCCAGGAACGCGACCCGGCGCTGGCCGAACTGTACATCGTCGAGGGTGACTCGGCAGGCGGCTCCGCCAAGCAGGGCCGCGACCGTAAATTCCAGGCCATCCTGCCGCTGCGCGGCAAGGTGCTGAACGTGGAAAAGGCGCGCTTCGAGAAGATGCTGTCCTCCGAGCAGATCACTACGCTGATCGCCACGCTGGGCACCTCGATCGGCCCGGACGAATTCAATGCCGACAAGCTGCGCTACCACCGCATCATCATCATGACCGACGCGGACGTCGACGGCGCCCACATCCGCACCCTGCTGCTGACGCTGTTCTACCGCCAGATGCCGCAGTTGGTGGAACGCGGCCACATCTACATCGCCCAGCCGCCGCTGTACAAGGTGAAGGCCGGCCGCGACGAGCGCTACCTGAAGGACGACACGGAAGAAGCCAGCTACATGATGACGGTGGCACTGAACACCGCCGTGCTGACCCCGCGCGACGGCGCCGACCCGATCACCGGCGAACCGCTGACCGAACTGGCCCGCCAGTACAACCTGGCGAACGCCGTGATGCTGCGTCTGACCCGCGTGATCGACCGCGCCGCGCTGACCGCCATCATGACCGGCGTGCAGCTGGACCTGTCGACCACCGACGCCGCGCGCGCCTCCGCGCAGGCGCTGGCCGACAACATCAACGATCCGGCCGTCACCGTCTCGGTACGTTCGGACGACCTGTCGGACAAGCACCTGCTGTGGATCGAACGCCTGCATCACGGCAATGTGCGCGTATCCACGATCGACGCGGACTTCGTCAGCGGCGCCGACTACGGTGTGCTGTCCACCGCCGCTGCGACCTTCACCGGTTTGATCGGTGAGGGTGCCATTATTCGGCGCGGTGAAGGCGAGCGGACCAAGGAATTCGCCGTGAAGGACTTCCACGAAGCGATGCAGTGGCTGCGGGATGAAGCGGAACGTACCGTGTCGAAACAGCGCTACAAGGGTCTGGGCGAGATGAATCCCGAGCAGCTGTGGGAAACCACGATGGATCCGACCGTGCGGCGTTTGCTGAAGGTGCAGATCGAAGATGCCATCGCGGCGGACCAGATCTTTACGACGCTGATGGGTGACGATGTCGAACCGCGCCGTAACTTTATCGAGACGAATGCGCTGCGGGCGGGGAATATCGACGTTTGATGTTGTTGCGCTGGTAATGGGAAAGGGGCCTTGCGGCCCCTTTTTTATTGCCCGGATTTTCGCTACACCGAAGAGATCAGCTTTGCGCCACAGGCGGCTTTGTCGCCGTCGTAGGCGACAAGCTTTCCGTTGTGGGTGCGGTCGCCCTTTTGAGGTTGAATCGGGAAGACTCCTTTGCACTGAGGGCAGCTTACGGTGTCGCCCTCGACTGCGACTGGCTTGCCGTAGACTTTGAAATCGGTGCTGGCGGTGAGGACTTTGCCACCATGGGTAGTGGAATCTCCCAGGCGGATGATGCCGCGGCCTTTGCTGTCTTTCATTTTGATCTCCGTTGGTTTCCCGATGATGCAAGTTGTTTCGTGTCTGACATGGCGAATTTACCCTCAGCCCACCTGAGCGCATTCTTTTTTGCGTCAGGCTCTCCGTTCCAGTCTTCGATATCTTTTGCTAGCAAATCAGGGAATTTCCCTTTCTGTACTGCCAAATCCGTTGGGTGCCATCCAATCGGAGTTAGACCTGTAGGCTCATCGAAAGGATCGTCTGGATCGATACTACATAGCGTAATGATTTCTGAAGGCCACCGAGGGGAGCTGCACGTCCATAGCGAAAGAACGCGATGCGATGCAAGCAACAGAAAAACTGGCAAAAGCAATAGTCTAAAAGAAGGGCTCGCCCTGAATCCCATTTCATATACACAGTACAAAAAGGACTCATACATGGATTCCTGTTCGGCGAGAAATAGACCTGGCTTCGGAAGGTCTACTGGACCTTTGTTCATGTACCAGCACCAGTAATTCCACTGGCCAAGCAACCCCTCCAAACCTTCAATTCCTTCCCAATCCCGCCCTAGCGTAACAGCCTTCTCAACATTTCCATTTATGTCTACTCGATAGTAGCGTATCCAATAATGATATCCATCCTGAGAGGCGCGATGAATGCAGAAGATCGTCCGTTCACTCCACTCAATCTCCTCGATACAGTCCTCATTCCGATGCACACTTTCGCCCCTGCTCGGACGAATTAAGGCATATATCTTCCTAGTTTTTCGATTGAACCGAATTGGATAGCGATTTCGAGCAAAGAACTCGCCCTTACCAAACCAAATAGCGAATATACCGAACCCTAACATCGAAACGACAACCATAGATATGGATAAAATGTCATCATTTGGCCACAGCCTATCTGAACTGACTAGAAGCATAGCAACCAACAGCCAGGCATGAATACACACTGCAAATATCGCCATCAATACACCACCCGCATACCATTGTCGAATCATATGAGACTGATCGGTAGCGTCTAAATAGACAGAATTAATTCTGAAAGTTGTACCATCCTCCTTGATATGCGGACCAACCCACCCTGATACGGGCAATCGGTGCGCAAGATCCCACGCAGGTATCGGTTTTCCAAGCTTGGCCCCAAAAATTCGATCATCCATGTTAGGATCCTACCGCTCCGTTAAATGCAATCAGCTCTTCTTCAAGCGATGAGTAAGCCTTTGCATCGTTACCGCTTTGAATAGAAAAATAACAACGTGATACCCATCGCTTTAAAGGCGGAGTTCGAATGGCTGCAACGATCAAACTGAATGCGAACGCCAAAACAAAAATTGGCCAGAATATCGCCGCACCGATAAAATACCCTACTATTGCTAGACCCAACGATAATACACCGTTCAAAAAATAGGCGCGTCCTAGCCATTTATCACCGTCTTTAAATGCTTGATATGAGTTAACGAAATCAAAAACCGCATTAGCTGCACCTGCCATAGCACCAAAGAATTTTCCGATCGTGACACCATTCTTAATCGCACCACTCCCGAAGTTCCAATGCTTCATTACAAAACGCGACAATGGATAGTCTGGAACTTTATCAAGCGTAGTGGCTACTGCTTCTAATGTCGAGGCTGCTACGGCAAGAACAGCAACTGCTACCTTTAAGCCTAATTTCGTTCGATCAAACTCATCAGCCCTTCTAAAATCTTCATTCGCGTAATATAGAGCACAGAGTTGCAATACTACACCAACACTGCCAGTATTAACATCACTAGAGTCGAACCATTCTTTGATTAAGTCTCGGCCAGGAATACCTACCCCACGCATTGTTCCCGCGCGAATACGGCCTTCCTTCTCTAAACTTTTTACATCAAGCTCAAAGGCAAATACAACGTCATGTGAAGGATTTCGCCTTATTACACGCTTGGCCTCTTTTCGCGCATTAGAAAGGTGACCGATAAATTTTTTATCGAATTGCCCAAATTGTTCGTTGGATTGGTGAATTACCCAATCTACCAATGCTTTTTCAGTCAAATTACTTCTGTTTATTAGTGTCTTTCCTAGCAGAGTCAATCCCGCTAGAGTTAAATTACGCATTACTATACTACCCGCCTGCCCCAAGGCACGAGCCAATATATTTGCGGTTGTAAGCACAAGACGATCCACCAGATGCGCATTATCTTTCTTATTAAATCTGCTTAACGCACCTTTGTATACGCTTAGCAAATATTTGGGCTTATAATCTGCTCCGCGAATATCTACCCCTGCGGCATCAATAAGCTCATCCTGATTGAACAACAAAGCCCGAACATATAAATTATCAGAATCAGATAGATTTTCGGAAGAAAGCCATTGGTATAAGATAGCTTCACATTGACTAGTCGCAACACCTTTTCCTATGCATTGAGCCAACGATTCGCGATACGAAAACCCACTCCGGATATCACATGTATCATGAACAGCATGCATCCAATCACGGAGTTGCGTGCATTTCAGCCAAGCTGAATGTGCAATGGCTAATCGAGCACCAATGGATTCATATTTCTTTGTTGCGATTTCATGATGTATCGGGAAATTTTTAAGAAGTTCGCTATCGAACAAGGTTTTGCCATCTGTATCACTTGTGAAATCCTTCCATGCTCTGTCTTCAGCGGCAGCAATCCTTCCTTCGATAGAATCACCATATCTCCTTCGCTCTGCTTGTTTTCTCTTTTCGTATTTTTCAGGGCCACCGGCTTTAATAACCTTCCAAAGTTGCCTTCCCCAATCCGCCTCAGCGACTCTGAGATCTTTTTCGGTAGCTTTTTCCAACATAATGTCCATCTCAGCATTCGTTCGTGCATCATGTCGGACAGATTTCTCAATATTATCTAGCAATTGCCTACATATCTCTCCCCGGTAAATCGTCTCGTCGAAGCCAGAGTGATGAGTAGGGCATGTCAACTCGCTTAAGTCGTTCGTTATACCCACCGGATCATTAACAGCGACTATAAATCCTCCATATGGACACTTTTCCTGCATAACGCTTTCTATGTTCCCTCGTGCATCACGTAGATGCTTTTCACGCTGCGATAGCGTGTTGCTGAAGTCAAATGCTTTTTTTAACACCTCTTCACTGCTGGAAAAATGCGGGACTTTTGACGAATAATCTTTGAATTTGGCAGAATGGGCGGCCGATCCATGCAGCATCGCTTGTGCGTCAATGCATTGCAAGTGTTTCAGTCGCCATTTTACGTCTGGCACTTTTGATATAGTTGACTTTGTCCATAGGACGTTAGACCATCCCATCCATATATTACCCATTACCTCACAAGGAAATGGCTCTATATCGATACAATAAGAAAGAGAAACACTCACCCGATTCAGGCAGCAGAAATCCATACGATCGGTATCGATTGCTGGGATATATTCGACGGGGAACTCCCAAAGAGCCCCATTAGGCAGAACAATGTAAGCTTTAAGCCGTTTTCTCTTTTCCTCATAGACATAAAAATAGCCTGTTCTCAAAGCCCTTAGCGTGTATTTCGCTGGCGAAATATCATCCGGACCTCCAGCAATCTTAAAGTTACCAGATAGTCCAGGCACATCGTCTTTTCCGTTTGGGCAGGCCACCGCATATCGTACTGGATATACAAGAAGTCCTTTCCGTCCGCAATAGCTGCAGGCTGAATCTGTCATATATATCTCCATTTTTCATTAATCTTACATTCCATGAGCTCAACATCCGCAGGGGTGATACAAGCCATCAATTGCTGCAATGAGATCTCTTTTCTCCGTAATTGCGCCCATTTTGGCATTAGTTCGTGATGGCCACGGAATAACTTTCGGTAAAGCGTCGAAAAGTATGCAAACTCAGCGCGTTCATCATCATTACCTGTATGAAGATAATTATTCGTTTCCATAAATGCGCTAACTGAATGCTTGAGATCGTCGAAACATTGATACGGCGATGAGTTTTTTTCATTTAATCGCGCATGTAGGCGATCGAAGACTCTGCTCTTGCTCAGCAATTCCCACTGTGAGTTAGTTGGCCATCCAAGTTGTAAGTCAGCAGTGGACGGAATAAAACGCTGCGTTGGCTGAACGTACCACCATTGTCGACGCCATGGAAACGACCAGCGTGCAACCGCACCAAGGAGCGCATTCCCTTGCTCATCTGTAAAAAGATGCGCCGTGAGGATAAATACACGTGGATCGTAATACCGCCAAATGACCGCCCCTTCTGATACTCGACCAGTTAAAAACCTAGCTAAGCAGTTTGCCAATTCTTCCGTACTACTATCGGTTTGCAGCCATGCGCACACCACTGGCGGGTATTGCTCCGACTTTTCCGGTTCCATGAGTTGAGACACGACCTCCTGTTCCGAGTGCGTTAAATTTTCTAGTCTTAATAGACGAGGCATCGAATCTTCCGCTGCCCATAGGAACGGCGGCACGCAGGGGTACATTTCAGGTAACAGCTCGTTCAGCTCAGCGGGTAAATTTGCCGGCTCGATCAATAGATAGCCATTGTTGGGCACAGGCGAAGGCGACTGGGTCGGTGTGATCAGCATCATCACTCTCCTTTCACCGGAACGGTCGCGGCCCCGGTCCCTGCGGCGCCCTTGGCCTGCATTGCACAGGTATCCGAACCGGGAAAAGTCGCTTTTCTATCCTGGCCTTTCATCGTCTGATGACCGGCTGCATACATTTCGCTGTCGCCGCTGGTGTAGCCTTTTATCCCGTCCGCGCTTAGCACCAGTTCGCTACCACCGCCGTTGATGCGAACGCCCTTTTTTGCCTTCAGGTTTATCCAGTCGGTCGCGCTGATGATTTCGATGACTTTTTTCGCAAGCACTTCCAGCTCATCGTTCTGCGCCTGGATCTGGACCTTTCCCCCCGCAGCAATAAGCTTGGCCCCGCCTTGGTTGGTGAACAGGCTGACGCCTCGGGCCGCGCGAATCCATGTGCTGCCTCCCGCCGACAACCTCATTTGCTCGCTGCAGACGAGGTCGGTGTCCAAGGCGGCACCAATCGCCAGCGACTGACCGCTTGTCGCAATAACGCCATCCGGTCCGTTAATCGCGATAACCCGGCCTTTGACTTGATCGATTTTTTCCACTTTCTCAACCAAGGCGCTCAGCTCCGTACCTATCGGCTCATCCTCGGCAAACCTTTCAGCAAGCTTTGACAGTTGCCCGGCCAATTTCCCTATCCCAGCCGCGACTTTGGTCAAGCCTGCGCGTTCCAGTTGCTTGCCTTCCGATCCGCCGCCATTCTCTGCGGTGATAAGAACACCCTCGACGCCTCTGACAGCCACAGCAAGCTCACTGAAAAGCTCCGCCCCCTCCCCCCGCTTCTCCGCATACCCATTCTTCTTGGGCTGAGTCAAAAACCCCAGATTCAACTGCGATTCCCCATGATCGCTACTCAACTGCGCACTGATCTGACCCTTGGTATCGTCGAACCGCAACTGATTCCCCTTCCTCCCGCCCAGCACCTCCCGGCTGCGAATCCCCGATAAATACCGGTTCCCCGGCAGCCCCCCACCACTGCTCAGTTCAGGCGGCGTGGTCACCTGGTTGAACATCTGCCCCACAATCACGGGCTTGTCGGGGTCGCCACCCAGGAACGCCACGAGTACCTCGCTGCCAACCCGCGGCAGCATCACCGCACCGCACTGGTCGTATCCCGGTCCATTGCCTGCCCAACTGCTTGCCACGCGCACCCAGGCAGAATCGCGATCTGTCTGGGTGGCGCCGGTTCCCGATGCATGCGCATGATCCTGCTCCCGGGTGGCGGGGAAGCGGATCCTCACGCGGCCCATTGCATCGCAGTGCACCTCCTCCTTGGCAGGTCCTACCACCAGCGCGCTCTGCATGTGCACGGGAGGCAGATCCGTGCGCGGGTCATAGGCAGGCACGATGGGCACGCCACGGCGCACGGCGGTAAAGCGCATCTTGACCGGGCGTTTGCCCAGGTCGTCGCCAGCCCAGCCGCTGCGCGCGAACAGCCTGGCAACACGATCGGCAAGGTCGCGTGGCAGGTTGTTCTGCACGGCCAATTGCAATTCGGTGATGACGAACTCCCGGTCGATTGCCTGGTGGCGGTCGATCTCGGGATGGCCTGTCAGCGTGAAATGCTCGCCGGCGCGGAAATCACGCACGGCGCCTTCGCCCATGAAGCACTTGGTCTCGAAGTCATGCCGGTCCATCGCCAGCTCTCCGAGCGCAGTAAGATCCTTGCGGTCATCGCCCGCGTGCGGCGACCAGACCTGGTAGTCGTCCAGCGTGGCGGCGAGGGTGCGTTCGACGGACCCCTGCTCAAGTTGGCCAAGCATCCCCACGCGCATGGCGTCCAGCGACAACGGCGTCTTGTAGTTCCAGCTGTGCCGCGTCGCGGACATCGGCTGCAGCGTGCGTACGGCGGTCCAAGCGGTGATGCTGTCGCGTTCTTCCGTGGCCGCATCGCGGTGATAGCGCACGGTGCCGGCGGCGTTCGCGCGCACGCTTTCGAAGCGGTTCAACAGGCGCATGCGGTGGGACGGATATTGGTTGCCCACGTCCGGTTCGAAAATCCATGAGATGCCACGTCGCCGCAGGATCCGCCGGATGAATGCGGCATCCGATTCGTTGTGCTGCATTGTGAATTCGCGCTTCGGGTACTTCATGTCGTCGAAGATGTTATCCGTGATGACATCGAAGCTTGGCCCCACAACAGGATTACTGTGATGCCACTCGTCGCGCAGCCGGTACAGGATCTCCACCTCATTCAGATTGCGGAACACGCGCGTGTTGGTGCGCTTTTCCATCACCGCCAGCATGTCGCGGATCACGAGCTGGTAGCTGGCCAGACCGCCGTCGGTGTCACCGGCGCGCGCTTCGGTGACCACGCCGCACACGGTGCGCAGCCTGCCGCGGTCGTTGACGATGTCGATCGCGGCAGGCAGCGCGATGAATTCCTTCAGCGGCAGACGAGCGTCCAGCGCCACGCACAGCACGCGGTACTCGAAGCCGCCACACAGCGATTCATGCCCCTCCACGCGCTGTGGCAGCAGTACGTCTTCCATCATCAACTTCGGGTGATCGAGACGCAACCGCACTGGGCGGTCGCTGGTGACCAAGTCGCGATGCGAGACCAGGAAATTGACGAATGCATTGAGAAGTTCCATCAAGGCCTCCTAAGCCGGCGACTGGGAACCCGGCCGCTGGGCGCAGCGCACCAGCTCGCGGCCGTCGACCGTTTGCACGATGAGCCTGCTGAAATTTCCCCAGGCGATGTAGTAACCGAAGACGTAATCCATCACCTGGGCAAGCGAGTAAATGCTGCGATGGGTGAAGGCTGCTTCATCGACCGTCAGCCGTATCTGGTAGCCATAGGCCAGCGACGAGCCATATTCGTGGCGCAGCGCTCCCTTGATTTCGCTGCGATCCACCGCGACGATGCCAGCCAATTGACGTTCCGTTACCGCACAATCGGGCCTCGCGTGCAGGCGCAGCAGCTCGAGTAGGCTTGGCAGGTCGAACTGGGTTAAGGCTCGGCCGCCGGCGCTGCCGGCGCCGAGCACCTCGAAGTGATCGTCCGGCTTGTCCGCCAGGACGAGCGGCGCAGTCGGTGTGCATAGCAGGCGGATGGTGCATGCTGCTGCCACCTCATCGCCGACCAGGTCGCCGCCGGCGCGGCCCACCGGCAGCGTCGCAGGCAGGCTCCCATTGGTGCAGGTAAGCTGCGCTGTCGCCGTTCCTTCAGCCAGGAGGAGCGGTTTGCGCCGGTCGTCCAGAAACGACACCGTGTCTTCGGTGCCGAGCGTAGGGTTCGCCCGCTTGAAGGTCCACCGTTTCGTTGGCGCCACGCATTGCTCACCAGCCCATTCCAGGTCGACCGCCGCATTGCCGCCGTCCACCGCGCATAACAGCTTTATCGAATCGATGCTGTAGATCGCGATCTCCGCATCGTTCGAGCGCCGCGCGATGAGCGGATAGACGTCCTGCCCCTCCGTTATCCGGATCGCTTCCGATGCATTGGAAAACATGTTCACGACAGGCGTGCAGCCGAGCCGCAATGCCGTCGCCGGCAAGGCGCGAAGCAGCTGCGGCGTGGATGTCTGATGCAGGTCCGGCACGATCATGTGCAGCACCACACGCTGCGCGCCCTTCGGGGATTCGGCGAGTACGGACTTCAGGTCGATATCGAAGAAGTCGAACTTCTCCGGGAACGCAAAATACTCGGCGAGCAGGCGCAGGCTGTCCTCCTGTCGCCGCGGCGTCGGCAGCAGGGCTTCGCTGCGCGAAAGGCCTACTGGTGTCAATGGCGATATTTTCAGCTTCCACCATTGCTGTTCCGACTCGACGCAGGTACACAGCGTGCGCGCGAACAGGCCTTCATAGAGGGCCGTGCGCGTGGCGGCATCGGTATCGATGAAGACCCGTACCGGCTCGGCGATGGCCTTGTCGAGCGAGATGGCCGGATCCGTGCTTTCGATGACGATCCTGATCGCACCGCCCGCGCTCGGTGGCAGGCCAAGGGATAGTGGCGCATCCACACGGGCCGTATAGCTGGCGGTCAGCGCAAGCGCCGGAATGGTCACGTCGTAGACGGTGCGGAACCGGCATGCCGGTTCTGACTTGAAATGGAACTCGGTGCCGCGCGGGATCGTGGCGCTCACCCGTTGCGTGCCCGCGTCAAAGTGCGCCACCGAGCAGGAAGGCACAGGGTTCAGGTAAAACGGGCTGAGGATGGCCAGCAGGTCGTTGGTGAGCCGCGTGTGGTAATAGTCGAGATTCCACGCATTTTTCGCGCACAGCAAGGCGGTTCCCTGCATTACTCGCTCGGTCACCGGATCGACACCCTGCCCGGCCGATACCCCAAGCGTGGAAGCCAACGCAGGATTTCGCGATATCAGCTCTTTAAAATTGCGGCGCAAGATACCCATCTCGCGCTCGAAGTACGGAAGAAGTTTGTCCATCGATCGACCTCTCAGATGGGAAGGCCGACGATGGGAGCTCGCCCCATCATTGCTTTCCGTTGATAACGAAAAGCAATATCGCATAGCAAGATCCGACGCATATTGACGCTAGGCAATTCCCTGCCGCTTGCCGGCAGATGCGGGCAAGCGGCATATCACTTGTGCTATACCCGCACGAGGTAAATCTGATTGATCACAACAATCGCAAGATGCGGTCGCGGGGATCATGACTTCAGGATACTGATGGGATGATGTTGAGCCGCGCAGGCATGTCATCGAGACAAAGGCTCTGCCGGTCCGATATTGAAGTTTGTTTTTCTCGCGCTGCAAATCATGAAGGGGCGCACGGCCCCTTCATGATCAGGCGTTTACAACCAGGCTCTTTCCCCGCCGCGCCACAGCCCCTACCGCACCCAGCCCCAACAGCAGCATCCCGTAACTAGCCGGTTCCGGCACCGCCGCAACGGTATAGCCGAACGTGAACGTGGCCGAATTCCAGATGGCGTCAGCCCCCGCCACGCCGTCGATGTTCTCCGCGAATTCCAGGCGCAGGATGCCATCCTGGCCGACGCTGAAGCTGTAATCTCCCTGTTCCGCCCCCGTGTCGAGGTGGCGGAAATCCACGCTGCCCGAATACTGCGCCGTTCCGGCGTGATAGCCGCCGTCCGGATCGGCCAGGAAGCTGGGCAGGAAGTAAAGCTGGTTCCACTGCTGGCTGTCGCTGAGCTGCACGAAGGCTTCGTTCAGGAAGCTGCCCTCGTTCGCGGTCAGCGTCACGTCCCATGCGAACGTGTTCAAATGCGACTGCGCGCCAAGGTCCACTTCCACCACCGTATTGCCTTCCCAACTGAGGTAGGTGTTGCTTGCCACGTCTGACAAGGTGACGGTCTTCGTCAGGTCCGCCGCGTTGGCGGCCCCTCCGATGGCGCATGCCGCGATGGCGGCGAACATCACACTACGTACCGGTTTCAGGTTTTTCACGCACTGCCCTTTCGAGGTTGGGTACTTCAACTGGTGCAAAAAAAATAACATCAGCTGGACAGTTTGGCTGTCCCCCGAAAGTCTAGTCGGCACGCTGCCGAGCAAAATACAACAGCCGGGCCGCCATCACGCCGGACTCGCAGCCCTCTGCCGTACCATCCGCGCAATCGTCACCAGGTTGACGACAGCAATCACCACTTCCAGCGCCGTTCCCCCGATCGAACCGGAAATCACGTTATTGGCGATCCAGAAGCAGGTCCCGACCAGCATCACAAGCCGCATCGGAATGCCCTGCAACAGGAACAGCGCCAGCGTACCCAGGCAGGATGCGCCCAGTGGCAGCCAGTCGCTGGGCTGCTTCGCGAAATACAGCCCGAGGCAGATGTTGATTGCCACGACGGCCAGCGCCACCCACACGGAGCGGGTGCGCAGCGCCAGCAGGGACCGCAATAGCGACATCGTCGAACTGGCCACCGCCGTCGGATTCCCGAGCAGCGCGAAGTGCACCACGTAGGCCAGGCATTCGCCGGCCATGAACAGTTTGAAGCGGCGGTCGTCGGTCTGCAGGAAGGAGCCGACACCGAGGACGAACGCAACGTAGCCGACGCATTGCGCCGGCGAGAACCAGTCGATGGACATGAGTAAGGAGGAAACCAGTGCGGAGCGCGATTATACCGGCCACCCCGCCGCTGTCGCTTAAGTAACAGCGCCCGGCGCTGCACGATCCGTGCGGCTGATGCAAAAGCAGCAACCGTTACGCTTCCGGCAGCAAAAAACCGGCCTGTATGCGTCCAGCCGCGTGGCATGAAACCTGCAAAACAAGGGGTAACCCTTTTCACGACTTGCAGGAGATTTATCGATGACGCAGTTCCCACGCCACCCGATCCGCGTCCAGCGGCTGACGCTTGCCGTCCACCTGGCGCTGGCCGCCATGCACGCCGTCGCCGGTACCGGGGGCGGTCCCGATGCCGCCGAGGCGCAGGATGCCACGCTGCCGGTGGCGTCGGTGGTGATCGTTGGCGCGCAGGTCAACCATGCTATCGCCACGCGGCCGGTCAGCTCGGTGTATGGAACCGATACGAGCCTGCTCGATACGCCGCGGGCCGTGTCGCAGATCTCGGCGGACCAGCTGGCACGCGACGGCATCCGCACCGCGGACGACTTGGTGAAATATGCACCGGGCGTCACCCGCAACGGCGGCCAGAACGTGTCGGTGGCGCCGCTGATCCGCGGCCAGGCTTCGGAGCTGTACCAGGATGGCCAGCGGACCTACAACGTGCGCCACCCGTTCAATACCAACGCCTTCGAAGGCGTGGACATCGTCGCCGGCCCGGCGCCGCAGGTGTTCGGCATTTCGTCGCGCAGCGGCGGCTATGCCAACTACCTGTCGAAGAAACCGGACTTCGAGCGCACGCGCGGCCAGGTAACGGGCCAGGTCGGTACCTGGGTACCGGGCGGCGGCTCGTATGGCGCCCATTCGCTGACATTCGATCTCACCGGCCCGCTGAGCGACACGCTGGCCTACCGCGTCAGCGTCACGCCGCAGCGCGCCAAGGATTATGCGGAAGGCGTCAGCAACAACTACAACGCCTTCTATGGCGCGCTGGCGTGGAAACCGCTGCCTGGGCTGCGCATCGACTGGAATGCCAGCGTCGACGATTACTACGACTTCAACGTCACCCACGGCTGGAACCGCGTCACGCAGCAACTGGTGGACGGCGGCCAGTACTACGGCGGCCGCGCCACGCCGATCATCAGCGTGGGCAGCGGCGCGGCCACCCGCTATTACTCGCCGGTGTATGCGTCGGGCGCCTACAACTCCGCCGTCACCGGCTGGCAACAGCGCACACTGGTCACCAATGCCGCCGGGGTGCGCCAGTTCGTGGCCGGGTCCCTGCTGCCGGCCAGCCAGTGGCCGGGCTTCCTCGCCAATCCCGCCACGCCGGGCACGGTGCGCGGCTGGGTCTACGATCCCACGGTGCAGGGCAATGGCCTGGTCGAACTGTCGGACTCCGCGTATTCGCGGCCGCAGGACCAGAACACGGCGCGGCGCGATACCTCGCAGCTGAAGGTAGCCTACGAATTGAACCGCGACTGGTCGATCGTCAACAGCACGCTGTACCAGCGCTCGAAGGATACCGGCAACTCGGTCGGCAGCTTCTTCACCCAGTTCGAAGACCGCATCTTCGACAACCGCCTGGAACTGCGCGGCAAGGCCGGCACCACGCTGTTCGGCGTGCCGGTCCGCCACGACAGCAATACCGGCGCCAGCTACCGGCGCGAGCGCTACATCACGCGTGCCGCCAACAACAGCTTCACCATCAATCCTTATGACCTGACGGCACCGCTGGAGCTGAAAACGCCCGCCACGCTGCTTGGCCTGCCCACGCCGGCCGGTCCCGGCTCGTGGATCGGCACCGTCGGCGTACCCCAGTTGTCCGGCGCGTTCGGCTACCTGAATCTGCCGGCAATGTATCCGGCCGGCGGCGACTTCTATTCAGAGCGCGGCGGCTCGCCGGCCGCCGGTGGCGCCGTCTACACGTCGGATGGCCGCTGGACCAACCTGGCGCTGTTCACGCAGCAGAATTTCCTGGTCGCGGAACGCTACGGCATCAACATCGGCCTGTCCGGCACCCGGGTCGATGCGGACATCCACAACCCGGTCTTCGTCACGCCGGCGCAGGAAGTGCGCGACGGCAAGCGCTTCTACCTGCCGGCCGCCCAGGTCAGCCTGCTGTTCAAGCCCACGCCATCGAGCACGCTGTACATCACGCACGACCGCTCGTATGCGATCAACACGGGCGGTTTCGCGGACGTCCTCACGTGGGGCGCGAACAACCAGCTCAACCCGCTGAACTTCCGCAGTTTGAGCCGCCTGCTCGAAGTGGGCGCGAAGGCGGAACTGATCCCGGATCGCCTGCACGCCACCATCGCCGCCTATCGCCAGAAACGCGATACGGCACCGCTGACGGACGGTTCGATCCCAAAGCTGGAAGTGCATGGCGTGGATGCGTCGCTGCGCTGGCAGGCCTCGCGCGACGTGGCGGCCGGCCTGAACTACACGCTGCTCAATGCGAAGTACACGTATGTCAGCTACCCGGCCGGTTTCTTCTCGCCGTGGGGCTTCGTGGCCGACAACGCCACCGTGTTCGCGGACGGGAATGCGCTGAACCAGCGTGCCGCCCCCGGCTCCGCGGCGGCACCCGGCATTCCGAAACACTCGCTGACCGGCTACGTGGACGTGAAGTTCGGCGGCGGCTTCGGTTCCGAGGTATCGGCATGGTGGACCAGCAAGTGGGCCACCAGCCTGACACAGACGGCATGGGTGCCGAGCGGGCATAACGTGAACCTGACGCTGTACTACCGCAAGCCGACGTGGGACGTGGCACTGCGCGTGCTGAACCTGACGGACGAGCGCAACTTCGTCAACGGCCTCACCGGCCCCACCACCGAGTTCCTGCAGCCGGGCATTCCACGTGCGCTGCAGGCCACGTTCGCCTACCGCTTCTAGGCTGCGGCCAGGCCCCGCGGACGGGGCGCGGTTGGCTGGACAGCACGGCACTGTTGAAAAATCAGCAGTGCCGCGTTGCGCGCGCAGCATCCATGCCGCCTTTTGCCCCGCCGCGAATGGCACGGCTCTTGCAAATATCTGGATACAGCAAACACGGAGTCAAGCATGAGCAACAAGAACAACGGTGTCAGGATCCTGTGGTACCTCACCGCGCCGGACGGCCAGGTGCCGTGGGAAGCGGACGGCCGCTGGCAGACCGGTTTCGGCCACCTGCAGCAGCTGGCGGGCACGATCGACAAGCTGGGTTACTACGGCGCGCTGCTGGCCACCGGCGCGGACGAGGTCAACGTGCTGGCGGCATCGGTGCTGTCGGTCACGTCGCGGATGAAATTCGTCGCCGCCGTCTACCCCGGCCTGATCGCGCCGGCCAAGCTGGCGCAGATCGCGCAGACGATCAACCGCTTTTCCGGCAACCGGCTGGTGTACAACGCCGTCAACGGCAGCGATGCGATGCTGCCTGCCCAGGGCATCCACCTGGCGCACGACGAACGCTACGCATACAGCCTGGAATACTGGGAAGCGTTCCAGCGCCTGTATGCCGGCAGTACCGAAGGCTACGACGGCAAGTACATCCAGATCGCGCCGCGGCCCGCCAATTTCGGCGGCGGCAGCCAGCGCGGTGCGCCGCCGCCGCGCTACGAGCCGTTCGAATTGTGGGGCGCGGGCACGTCGAGTGCCGGCGTGGCGCACTCGGTGCGGTCGCTGGACGTGTACCTGAGCTTCGCCAACACGCCGCAAAAACTGGGCGACAAGTTCCGCAATGTCGGCGCCGAGGCGGCGAAGATCGGCCGCCAGCTGGAATACGGCACGCGCCTGCAGATCATCGTGCGCGAAACGGAAGAAGAGGCGTGGGAGTATGCCGAGTACCTGGTCAGCCGCACCTCCGTGGAGTATGCGCGCCAGTCGATCGAGCGGCAGCTTCCGCCCGGCGAGAGCTTCGACACGTACGTCAGCCCGGACCCGCAGGTGAACCGCAACCTCGAGCAGATCCGCGCCGGCCGCCTGCCGAAGGCGCGCGACTACGAGATCTATCCGAACATCTGGACCGGCCCCGCCCTGCACGGCTTCAACGTGCTTGGCCCGGCGCAGGGCACCACGCTGGTCGGCAGCGCCGAGAACGTGGCGGCGCGCATCCGCGAATTCCAGGAACAGGGCGTGGGCACCTTCATCCTGTCGGGCTGGCCGCTGATCGAGGAAGCGTACCGGGTGGCGGACCTGCTGTTCCCGCTGCTGGACCTGGACCATGGCTTCGACGTGCCGCTGCTGTCGCCGCATAAACGCCGGAGTGTTCCCGCGGCGGCACCGGCGCTGCCGGCAGCCGCCTGAGGGGCCGGCCATGACGGAACCGACTTCGCGCAGGCACTTCCTGCAGGGCGGCCTGCTGCTGGGCGCCGCGGCACTGGGCGGCAGTGCCCTGCTGGCCGGCTGCGGCAGGGAGCAGGCGGCCACGCCCGCCGCACCGGTGGACGACACGCCGCGCCGCGGCGGCAGGCTGCGGCTCGGCATCGTCGACGGCAGCCAGAGCGGCAACCTGGATGTCCACAAGCCCGTCGGCAGCGGCATCATCCGCGGCTTCGCGCTGTACAGCAAGCTGTGGGAGTGGAGCGAGCACATGACGCCGGAACTGGCGCTGGCCGAGGAGGTGAGCATCAACGCCAACGCCAGCGCGTGGACGATCCGGCTGCGCAAAGGCCTCGAATTCCACCATGGTAAAACCATCACGGCGGACGACCTGATCTTCTCCGCGCGCCGCCTGTCCGATCCGGAATTGGCATCGCCGTACGCGGCGCTGGTCAGCCGCATCGACCGCGACAACATCGTCAAGCTGGACGAGCGCACGATCCGCGTACCGATCAAGCATGGCGCCGGCTTCCTGCCGCTGCCGGACGGCTGGGTCAATTTCGGCGGCATCGTCCCCACCGATTACCACCCGGTCACCAATCCGGTCGGCGCCGGGCCCTACAAACTAAAATCGTTCAACCCCGGCCAGCGTTCGCTGTTCACCCGCTTCGACAATTACTTCAAGCCCGGCCAGCCGTATGCGGACGAGCTGGAAATCATCGAATTCAAGGACCAGACCTCGCGCGTGGCCGCCCTGCTGGCCGGCCAGATCGATACCGCCTATGCGTTGAGCCCGGAGCAGGTGGTGCCGTTGCGGGCCAACGGCGGCGCGTCGGTGCTGGTCAGCCGCACGCACGGCTGGCACGGCTTCGAAATGAACCTCGACGCCGAACCGTTCCGCGACGTGCGCGTGCGGCAGGCCTTCCGGCTGCTGGCCAACCGCCCGGAACTGGTGGCGCGCGCGCTGGGCGGCCATGGCCGCATCGCCAACGACCTGTACTCGCCGCTCGACCCCACGTTCAACAAGGCGATTGCCCAGCGTCCGCACGACGTGGAACAGGCCAGGGCGCTGCTGCGCGCGGCCGGCAAAGCGGACCTGCGCCTGGAACTGGCCGCCGGCCCGGGCGGCGCCCCGGCGGCCCAGGTGTTCGCCAACCAGGCGAAGCTGGCCGGCGTCGACGTGCGCGTGCGCCAGGTCGATGCCGCCACCTACAACGGCCCGCTGCGCGACAGCTGGGCGATGAGCACTACCTACCGGCTCGGCGGCGAATTCCTGCATACGGCGTCGATCACGGATGCGCCACTGGCGGCCGTCAACAAGACCCACTTCAAGGATGCGCGCTTCGCCGAATTGTTCGAACAGGCGCTGGGTGAAACGGATGTGCTCAAGCGACAGGCGCTGGTCCACGAGGCGCAGCAGATCCAGCACGACCGGGGCGGCCTGCTGATCTGGGGCTTTACCGACGTGGTCGATGGCATCGCCGCCAACGTGGGCGGCGCGCGGGCCGAGCGCTCGCACTTCCCCACCTGGCGCTTCGACGACCTGTGGCTGAGGAGCTGACCATGGCACATGCCTCGTCACCGGCGATCGCAGGTCCGGCAGAGACATCGGCACCCGCATCGCCACCCGCAACCGCACGCCAGGCCTGGCCGTGGCTGCGCTGGCTCGGCACCCGGCTGCTGGCCGGCCTCGGCGCCGTGCTGGCGATCAGCGTCATCGTATTCGGCGCCACCCAGGCATTGCCCTCGGATCCGGCGCGCATGGTGCTGGGGCCTGAGGCGACGGAAGCCTCGGTGCGCACGCTGCAGCGCCAGCTGGGGCTGGACCGCCCGGTGCCAGTACAGTACCTGGCATGGGCCGGGCAGCTGCTGCAGGGCGACCTGGGACGATCGCTCGATTCGCACGTACCGGTGGCGGCGCTGGTGCAGGCCCGTGCCGCCAATTCGCTGGTGCTGCTGGGCTGCGTGCTGGCCGTGCTGGCACCGGCCGCCGTCGCCATCGGCGTCGCGCTGGCATTGCGGCGCGACAGTGCGCTGGACCGCCATGCCGTGGCGCTGCTGATCGCCCTGAAGGCGATCCCCAATTTCGCGCTGGGCATCGGTCTGGTGATGCTGTTCGCCACCACCGTGTGGCGCGTGCTGCCCGCCGTGTCGCTGCTGGAACCGGGGCGCTCCCCATGGCTGCAGCCGCAATTCCTCGTCCTGCCGGCCGTCACGCTCGTGCTGGCCGGCCTGCCGCACCTGGCAAGGCTGGTGCGCTCGGCGATGATCGAGGCGCTGGATGCCGACTACGTGCAGGCAGCCCGCCTGCGCGGCGTGCCGGAACGCGCGGTGATCTGGACCCACGCCCTGCCGAACGCGCTGATCCCGGCGATCCAGGGCCTGGCGCTGACGCTCAGCGTGCTGCTGGGCGGCACCCTGGTGGTCGAAGTAGTGTTCACCTATCCGGGCCTGGGCAGCGCGCTGAACGCGGCCATCGAGATGCGCGACCTGCCGGTGATCCAGGCCATCGTGCTGCTGGTCGCGGGCGGCGTGGTGCTGATCAATCTTGCGGCCGACCTGCTGACCGTGCTGCTGACGCCGCGCCTGCGTACCGCGGTAGCGGGAGGCGCATGAACTCACCTTTTTCGATGGACCAGTCTTCCACCTCCCGCTGGCTGCGCCAGCCTCAGCTGCGTGCCGGGGCGATCCTGACGTTGCTGGCACTGCTGGCTGCCGTCGCCGGTCCCTTGCTGGCGCCGCACGGCGCCGCCGATTTCGTCGGCGCCGTGTATGGCGCCCGCGCGCCGGGCGCCCCGCTGGGCTTCGACTACCTGGGCCGCGATGTGCTGTCGCGCCTTCTGCTGGGCGGCTGGTCGGTCGTGTGGATGGCCAGTGCCGCCGCCCTTGCCGCGCTGGCGGCCGGCACCGCGCTGGGCCTGGTGGCGGCCTACGCGGGCGGGCGCACCGACCGTGCGCTGGGCTGGAGCGCCGATGTGCTGCTGGCTTTCCCGAACCTGATCCTGGTGCTGCTGGTGGTCTCGCTGCTGGGCCGCGAGCCGTGGCTGATCGTGCTGACGGCCGCGCTGGCATTCGTCCCCGGCGTGCTGCGGCTGGTGCGCAGCCTGGCGCTGGGCGTGGCCGCGCAGGAATTCGTGGAAGCGGCGCGGCTGCTGGGCTACCGGCGCCGGCAGATCCTGCTGCGCGAAATCCTGCCGAACCTGCTCACGCCGCTGCTGGTGCACTTCGGCACCATGCTGTCGTGGGCCGTCACGATCCTGTCCGGCCTGAGCTTCCTGGGCTATGGCGTGGCGCCGCCGGCGGCCGACTGGGGGCTGATGATCAATGAAAACCGGGCCGGCCTGCAGGCGCAGCCGCTGGCGGTGCTGGCGCCGGTACTGATGATCGTGCTGTTCGCGCTGGGCGCCAACCTGCTGGCCGAAGGCCTGGCACGCATCCATGCGAGGACCGAACGATGAACGCACCGGCACGCCTTGCCACACTGGCATCGGCCGCTCCGGCCACCGTATCGCCTGCCACCGCTGCGCTCCGCGTGGCCAGCCTGCGCGTCGCGCTCGACGGCGGAACTCCCATCGTGGCGGACATTGCCTTCGACCTGGCGCCGGGCCAGGTGCTGGGCCTGGTCGGCGAATCGGGCTCCGGCAAGACCACGCTGGCCACCGCATTGCTGGGACACGTGCGCAAGGGTGCGCGCATCGTTTCGGGAACCGTGACCGTAAATGGCCACGACATCCTGGGTGCGGACGAGCGCACGCTGCGCCGCCTGCGCGGCAAGCTGCTGGCCCACGTGGCGCAGGATCCGGCGACGGCGCTCAACCCGCTGCACCGGCTGGGCCGCGCGCTGGATGAAGTGCTGGCGCTGCACGAAGCGGGGCTCGACGCACAGGCGCGGCGCGCACGCATCGGCGAAACCCTGCACGACGTGGGCCTGCCGGACGACGACGCGTTCCTGCGCCGCTTCCCGCACCAGCTCTCCGGCGGCCAGCAGCAGCGCGTGCTGCTGGCGCTGGCGTTCCTGCCCCGCCCCGCGCTGATCGTTCTGGACGAACCGACCACCGCGCTCGACGTGACCACCCAGGCACGCATTCTCGACACGATCCGCCAGCTGTGCACCAGCTACGGCACGGCGGCGATCTACGTGTCGCACGACCTGGCCGTGGTCAGCCAGCTGGCCGACCGGGTGCTGGTGCTGTATGCGGGCCGCATCGTCGAAAGCGCGCCGGCCGCCGGGCTGTTCGGCCGTCCAGCGCATCCCTACACAAAAGGCCTGCTGGCGGCGATTCCCGACATCCGCAAGGCCAGCTCGCCACGGCCGATTCCCGGCCAGGCACCAACGCCCGGCCAGCACGGCGGCGGCTGCGCCTTCGCGCCCCGTTGCGCCTGGCGCGGCGCCGGGTGCGACAGCGTGCCGGCACTGGCCAGCGTAGGCCCGGGGCACGCCGCGGCATGCGCGCGGCCCGAGGCACTGGCCGCCGTGGCGCCGATCCGCTTCGTCGACCTGCCGCCTCCGGCGCCCGCGACGGCGCCGCTGCTGGACGTACGCCATGCGCGCGCCTGGTACGGCGCGCGGCAGGTGCTGTTCGACGCCGCGCTGGCCGTGGCGCCGGGCGAATGCGTGGCACTGGTGGGCGAATCCGGGTCCGGCAAGACCACATTGGCACGGCTGCTGGCCGGCCTTGGCGAGCATGCCGAGGCGGACGTGCGCTACGGCGACGCGCTGCTGGCGATGACGGTCGAAAACCGCAGCATGGCGCAGCGGCGCGACATCCAGTACGTTTTCCAGAACCCCTACCGGGCGCTGAACCCGCGCCAAAGCGTGGGCACGATACTGCGCCACGTCGTGCGCCACCTTTATCCCGGCGAGAGCAAGCCGGACGCGCGCATCGAGGAAGTATTGCGGCAGGTCGCACTGCCGCCGCGGGTGCTGCACAGCTATCCGTCCGCCCTGTCCGGCGGCGAGCGGCAGCGCGTGGCGATCGCACGCGCGCTGCTGTGCAAGCCGAAACTGCTGATCTGCGACGAGATCACCTCCGCGCTGGACGTTTCCGTGCAGGCCGCGATCATCGAGCTGCTGCAGCAGTTGCAGGCCGGCGGCCTGGCGATCCTGTTCGTCACCCACAACCTGGGCGTAGTGCGCTCGCTGGCGGACCGCATCGTCGTGCTGCGCCATGGCCGCGTGGTCGAAGCGGGCGACACCGGCCAGGTGCTGGAACAGCCGCGCCACGAATACACCCGCACGCTGGTGGGCGACTCGCCCAGCATCCATGCATTCCCTTCCCCCTGACTTTTCCGACGGACCGCATATGAGCATCGACTTCTTCTCGCGCCTGCCGCTGCACGGCGAAACGCAATACCTGCCCGGCGACAGCCGCAACCGGGGTGACTGGCATGGCCTGGGCCGTGGCGCCACCACCGGAGCCGTGTCCGACTTCGCGGTCGGCGACGACTTCGGCTACATCGACTACCTGTCGCAGGTAGCGAAAGGCGCCGAACTGGCCGGCTTCGGCGGCGTGCTGATGGTGAACGCGCCGACCGGCGAAGAGCCGTGGACGGTGTGCTCGCTGCTGGCCAGGGAAACGCGCCGGCTGCGCTTCGTGACCGCCTTCCAGCCTTTCCACTTCTCGCCGTGGGCGGCCGTGCAGATGGCCGCCACGTACCAGCGCGCCAGCGGCAACCGCCTGGTATGGAACATCATCAATGGCGGTTCGGAAGTGGTGCAGCAGCAGGTCGGCGACTTCGTGCCGCACGACGAACGCTATGCGCGCGCCACCGAGTTCATGGACGTGGTGCGCGGCTACTGGAACAGTGCCGATTTCCACTACGAAGGCAAGTACTATCGCGCCAGCGGCGGCGGCCTGAAAGGGCCGCTGGCCAAGGCCGCGCTGCCGCTGATCTGCACCGCCGGCTCCTCCGAAGCGGCGCGCGAGTTCGGTGCCAAGCATGCCGATTACTACCTGATGCGCGCCGAGCGCCCGCACGAGGTGGCCGAGCTGATCGCCGACGTGCGGCGCCGCGCGCGCCAGTGGGGCCGCGAGGATGCGATCCGCTTCGGCCTGTCCATCGACGTGATCGCACGCGAAACCGAGGAGGCGGCCCATGCCGAGGCGCGCCGCTTCTTCGACGAGGCGAAACAGCGTGGCGCGGCCAAGGCGGCCGCCGCCCATGCGGGGCTGCGCTCGGCGCGCAAGCTGGGTTACGAGACCGAATTCCGGCGCGGCGAGGCCACTGAAGAAAAAGACCGCAGCTACGACGAGTTCTTCATCCACCCGAACGTGTGGGCCGGCTTCGGCTACATCGGCATTCCTCCCGGCTGCGCGCTGGTGGGCAGCTACGCCAACGTGGTCGAACGCATCCGCGAATACCACGGCGTGGGCATCGACCTGTTCTTCCTGGCCGGCTACCCCCACCTGGAGGAAGCCTATCGCATCGGTGAACACATCCTGCCGCATTTCCGCGCCCAGCGCGCCGCCGCCGCGGTGGCCGAACCTGGCAGCGCACGCCAAGACACGCTGCCGCTGGCGGCGAACGGGTAGGCCTTCAGGCAAGAACGGTGACGCTCGCGGCGTCACCGTTCTTGCTGCTACGCGGCGGCCAGTTCGCGCCGCGCAATCTCCTCGCGCACCGCACCGATGATGTAGCGCCCGTAGTCGATCGCATCGTGCAGCGGGTCGTAGCCGCGGGTCAGGAAGGTGGTCACGCCGATGTCGTGATAGGCCAGCAGCGCCTCGACGATGGTTTCCGGGGTGCCCACCAGCGACGTGGAGTCGGTGCCGCCGCCGATCGCTGCGGAAGTTCCCACGAACAGGGCCTTGTCGAACACTTCGCCGCGCGCGGCAAGGGCCAGTTGCCGCTGGCCGCCGCCGCTCTGGCCACGGTCGCCGCCGGGCAGTCCGCCGGCCTGCGCCGTGTTGCGTTCCAGTGCCGCCACGATCGCGCGGGCCCGTTCCCAGGCAATATCCTCGGTGGGGCCGATGATCAGCCGCACCGACAGGCTGACGCGCGGTACCGGCTTGCTTTCCGCGGCGGCGATGCCGCGCAGCTTGGCGATGCGCTCGGCCGTATCGGCCAGCGGTTCCGCCCACAGCGCGTACAGGTCGGTATGGCGGACCGCGACGCGGTAGGCGGCGTCCGACGAACCGCCCAGCGACACGGGAATATGGGGCTTCTGGATGGGCTTGACGGGCGAGAACGCATTGCGCAGCGAATAGTACTTGCCGTCGAAATCGAACGGCGCGTCTTCGGTCCAGGTCCGGCGCACGATCTGCAGGTACTCGTCGGCCCGTGCATAGCGCTCGGCCTTGTCGGCCAGCGTGTCGCCGTATTCCGCCTCCGGTGCGAAGCCGGTGATGGTGTGCAGGCGGATGCGCCCGCCCGTCACCTGGTCCAGCGTGGCAAACGCGCGGGCGGCCTGCACCGGGGGCGCCACGCCGGGTCGGTGCGCGATCATGAAGCCCAGGCGTTCCGTCTGCGCGGCGGCAAAGCCGGCCAGCACCGCCGGATCGCCGCCGCCGCTGGCGATCAGCACCCGGTCGAATCCCGCGTGCTCGTGGGCGCGCGCGAGATCGCGCAGGTAAGCCAGGTCGATCGGTGCACGGTAGGCCGAACGCGGCGCCAGCTGGTTGCGGGGAAACAGGCCGCCAACGAATTCAACGGGCATGAATCTGCTCCTTCGCGATGTTCCAGCGCGCCGCGTGGGGCGTGCCGGCGTGGGCATCAGGATGGTGGATGCGCAGCACGTCGGCCAGCGGCGCCGGATCGATCCACTGGTCGATATCGAAATCGTGGTCGATATAGCGCCACTCCAGCAGGAAGCGCTTCTGCTCGGCCAGGCCGGCCACGTACGACGGCCGCAGCGACGGCAGCAGGCTGCGGTGCAGTAGCGGGCCATGGGCGCCCAGCACCTCGGCCGCGGTATGTCCGGGCACATCGGCGGCGACCAGGGTGGGTACCTCGTCGCCGTGCGTGGCGGCCCAGCGTGCGCCCTTGACCAGCACGGCCAGGTAGCGCCGCACGATCTCCGGATGGCGGTCGAGGAAGGCGCGGTCCACGGTGATCGGGCGCGGCGTGCCGTGATTGACGCGCTTGAGCGGATCGTCCTGGCAATTCAGGTCGATCACTTCATGCAATGCCGGATCCTGCACCGCCGCGTAGCCCTGCGCACCGCGCAGGAAGATGGCATCGACGTGGCCGGCGCGCAACGCGTCGAGCTCCACGTCGCGCGCGGTCAGGCGCTGCGGAAATTCGAAATCGGGCCGCTCGATGTGGACCCACTTCGCCATGCGCGGATCGAGGCCGCCCAGCTCCAGCGCCGTGACGAAGCCGCGCTGGGCACTGGCGCGCTGCAGGTCGATCAGTGCGCGCCGGCGCAGCGGCAGGCCGAGGCGGCGGCCGCGCAGGTCGGCCGGCGTGCGGATGCCGCTGTCGCGCCGCACCAGGATGCCCTGGTACTCGTCGACCCAGGTAATGCCGATGACGACGGCGCTCTGGCCTTCCGAGCGGGCCCAGATCGCCGCGATGTTGCCCCCCTCGCGGATCAGGCCCGTTTGCCCGTGGTGATAATGCGCCAGCCGGATGTCGCGGCTGGCCGCATCCTCGAGCGCGCGCAGGTCCGTGCCGCCGTCGGCGAACGCTTCCTGCAGCCAGCCCTTCTGGACAGCGAGGCCTGTTGCGGTGGCGCCACCACGGTGGCTGTACCAGAGTTCGACGGGAGAGTGAGTGGGTGGAGTCATGTGGGGTTGGTTGGGCCGAAGATGCCGCGGGTGGAAGATACCTATCGATAGCAAGCCCCGCGCCAGCCCCTGGCGGGCATTTTTGCTGGCTAATGCGCAGCTGCTGCTGGCTAATGCGCAGCGCCGCTCCGGCGCCGGCGATGCGAACGGCCCTTATACGTTCAGCGGATAAGCATGCGTCGGACTATTCGTTCACCTTGAAGCGGCAGGGGTCTATATTCGATTCATGAACCTGACTGCCCAACATTTTCCCGCCGAATTTGCCCGCAGTGCGCATCTGGCCAGAGGTGGCGATCCCGATGCCGAACCGCTGGTGGCCTTTGCCCACGCGCCGAAAACCAGCCTGCTGGTGCGCGCCACGGCCTTTGTCTTCGCCGACCCGCGTTCGCGCACCCTGCATGAGCTGATCGAACGCATTGCGCCCAGCGAGGCAACGGTACTGATCACCGGCGAGACCGGCACCGGCAAGGAACTGATCGCCCGGCACGTGCACTCGCTGAGCCGGCGCCGCGAAGGCAAGTTCGTGGCCATCAACTGCGGCGCGTTTTCCGAAACCCTGATCGAGAGCGAACTGTTCGGCTACGAGCGGGGCGCCTTCACCGGCGCGTCGCAGACCAAGCCGGGCTGGTTCGAATCGGCCAACGGCGGCACGCTGTTCCTCGACGAGATCGGCGACCTGCCGATGCCGATGCAGGTCAAGCTGCTGCGCGTGCTGCAGGAACGCGAGGTGGTGCGCCTGGGGGCACGCCGGCCGATACCCATCGACGTGCGGCTGATGGCCGCCACCAACGTGGACCTGGCCAGCGCGGTGCGGGCGGGCCGCTTCCGGGAAGACCTGTATTACCGGCTGCAGGTGGTGTCGCTGCCGCTGCTGCCACTGCGCGAACGCCCTGGCGACGTGATGCCGCTGACGCGCCATTTCCTGCAAACCTACTCCGAGCGCCTGCACCTGGACCATGTGACGCTGGCGCCGGACGCCGAGCTGGCGCTGCGCCATTACCCATGGCCCGGCAATATCCGCGAGCTGGAGAACGTGATCCACAGGGCACTGCTGGTCTGCCGCGACGGCGTGGTGACGGCGGCTGACCTCAGCCTGTCGCCGCTCGCCGCACCGTTGCCGCAGCCGGCCGCGGCGGCGCTGCCCGCCAGCGACACGGGTACGCCGCCGTACCTGCCGCCACCGGCGACGCATGCATCGTCAATGCATGCATCCTCAGTGCAGGCATCCCTTGCGACCGCCGAACCGGCGCCCTTGCCCGATGCCACGCCGGTGCGCGAATCGGAACGCTTCCATGCCGCATGGCAGGCGCTGCTCGATTCGGGCGAGCAGATCACGTTCGAAGCCCTGCAGCTGCAACTGGTGATGACGGCATGGGAAAGCAGCGGCCGCAACCAGCTGCGCACTGCACGCTACCTGAATATCAGCCGCAACGTGGTGCGCACCTACCTGAAGAAAGCCGGCGTCCTCACCTGACGATACCGGGCTACACCTGGCCCGGTATCGCCGAGCGATCCTACCTCATCATGCCGCCGCGCCGCGGGCTTCGGCAAGCAGCGCATGCGCCGCCGCCAGCGGCCGGTGATCGGCCCAGGCGCGCACGTCGACGTCGCGGTCAAGGAAGCCATGGGCGAGCTGGAAGTTCTTCTGCTGCTCGAACAGGGCCAGGCGCTCTTCCGACAGGTCCGGCGCCAGCGCGGCATGGAACCCATCCTTGTAGGCGGTGGCCACCGCATCGCCGCCGGCGCGGGTTTCGCCCTGCAGGATCGCCAGCACGTCGTCGCGGTGCGTGACGGCCCACTCGGCCGCGCGCAGCGTCTGCGCCAGGAAGCGCACCACCAGGTCGAAGTGGCTGTCGAGGAAGGACTGGTGCACGGTGATCGGCCGTGGCGTGCCGTTGTTGACGCGGAAGCGCCGTTCCGGCAGGGCGTCCAGGTCGATGCCCACCACCACGCCGGCGGCGCGCGCCGCTTCCACCGCCGCCGCGCCTTTGACATACACGGCGTCCACGCTGCCACGGACCAGCGCATCGATCCCCTGCCACAGGCCGGCACCCGGCACGGCATTGGGCGGCTGCGCGACGCCGTCGCCGACTTCCACCAGCGAGACATCCTGCAGGCCCAGGCCGGCCGACGCCAGCGCACCGTGGTAGCCGACCAGGCTCATGCCGCGGGCGATGCTGCGGCCGCGCTTGTTCTCGTCGATGTCGATGCGGCGCAAGGCCGGTAGCGCCAGCCGCTTGCCTTTCAGGTCCGCCGGCTGGCGGATCTGTGCATCCGGCCTTACCAGGATCGACTGCGCTTCGTCGATCCATGTCAGGCCGACCAGCCGCGTGTCGGCGCCCTGGGCCTTCGCCGGCAGCGCGAACAGGTTGCCGCCTTCGCGGATCAGCGACTGCAGGCCATGCTCGTAGTGGTGGCGCGCCAGCTCGCCGCCCACTTCCTGCAGCGTTTTCAGGGCAATGCCGTCGCGGGCGAATTCCTCTTCCAGCCAGCCCAGCTTGTAGGCCAGGCCGGTGGCGGTGGGCACCGGGCAGCGGGTAAACCAGATCGTGTCGATACTCATGCGAATGCTCTCCTTCAGGGATGGGCCGGGACTTCCCGGTTGCCTTACCGGTTGCAGGAACCGTTCCGGCCCTCGCGGCGCAGGAATGCTGGCCAGCCCGCAGCGGACGCCACGCCACTGCTGCCGGAACAGCATGCGCTGCTAGCGCCACAGCAGTCCAGGTCCTTCAAACCATGGCACGCCTCTTGCGGAACTGCAGGGAACCGCGCCGCCGGCGTGGCAATCAATCGTGACAACAGCAGTGACAACGAATGGAGAAGGACATGGCGGAAGCTGAAGTGGTGGAACAAGCGGCATTGAGCCCGGAAGTACTGGCGTTCGCGCAGCAGGTGCGCGACCTGGCGCAGAAGGCCTTCGCGGTGCTGCGCGAAACGGGCAGCCTGACGGCGCAGGGCACCGTGGGCTTCGTCGAGCGCGTGCCCGGCGAGGACAAGGTGGTGGTGGTCAACGACCCGGGACCGTTCCGCAAGGGCGAAGTCCCGGCATTCGCGGTGGTGGGCCTGGACGGCACCACGTACCACGGCAAGGAAGGCGGCGGGAGCCGCTACCTGAAGCTGTTCCGCGAGCATGCGGACGTGACGTCGATCTCGCACGTGCATTCGCCGTCGCTGGGTGCCTGGGCGCAGACCCACCGCACGCTGCCGATCCGCTACGTGCCCACGCAGCGTTACCAGCTGGTGCGCGAGATCCCCGTGTACATCGACCGCCGCCAGCCGGAAGTCGATTTCATCCTCGGCGAGATCGCCCGCAACCCGCACGCCAGCGCGATCCTGGAAGCGAACGGCGGTTCCACCGTGTGGGGCCGCCAGGGCCTGCAGCAACTGGCCGAATTCATCCTGATCCTGGAAGAAGGCGCGAAGATCCAGATCGCCGCCGAGGCGATCGGCGGTTCGCGCGATTTCGGTCCGGGCGTGCTGCTGCAGCAATGGAAGATGAGCAAGCTGATCGACACGGCGCGCCAGCTGTCGCTGTTGCCGGCCAGCGATCGATAAGTGACGACGGACAGCGCGGCAGCGCGGACGCGGGATACCGCGCCGCTGCCAACTGCCGGGACGGACGCGCACGAACTGCGCCGCTTCCTGCTGGGCTTCGTGGGCCTGACGCTGCTGTCCGGCCTGACGATCGGCATGAACAAGGTACTGGGCACGCTGCTCGGCTTGCACCTGCATGTGAGCAACCTGGAGCTGGCCATGATCAGCAGCGCGGAAACGATCGCCATGGCGCTCGGCACGCTGCCGGCCGGCCGCCTCCTGGGCCGCGGCGATCCGCGCTTCTGGTATGGCGGCGTGAGCCTGGCGCTGGCCGGGCTGTTCTGCGTGCTGCCCTGGCTGCCCGGCTGGCAATGGGTGGCCGTGGCGATGTTCGCCGTGGGCCTCTGCATCTCGCTGCGCATCGTGGCGATGAGCACCGTGTTCCTGAAGCGCCTGCCGGAACTGGGCCAGGGCAAGGCCGGCTGGTACAAGGGCACGCTGACCTTGGGCATCCAGTTCCTCGGGCCGCTGGCGGGTAATTACCTGATCGCCCACCTGGGCCTGCACGCCGGTTTCCTGGTATCGGCCGCCGCGTTCGCGCTGCTGGCGGTGCTGGGCTGGCAGGTGCTGCCGGCCGAACCGGTGCGCCGCCGGGCGGCTGCCGGCGAAGCGCAGTCCTGGCGGGCACTGTGGCGGATCCCGGCGGTGCGCACCACGTACTGCTTCGAGATCCTGGCCAGCTTCACCGCTTCGAGCGTGGCCGTGTTCTCGCTGCTGCTGGCGATCCGCGAGCTGCACTGGCCACGCGAGCACGCCGTGTGGCTGATGGCCGTGCAGGGCCTGTCATTCGTGGTGGTGCTGCTGTTGCTGGGCGGTGCCGTGCTGCGCAGCCCGGCCCGCGACCGCATCTACGGTGCCGCCCACCTGGCCGTGATGCTGGCGCTGCTGCTGCTGGGCACCGTGCCGACCAGCGCGGCCTATCTCGCGGCGGCAGTGCTGCTGGGGGCGGGGCTGGGCGTCAACAATTTGGTCAATACCGACCGGATCGCCCGCGCGCCGGTCGACAAGGCCCGCGTGTCGGCGCACCTGACGCTGTTCGCCATGGGCGGCGGCAGCATCGGCGCGCTGGCCGCGGGCCGGCTGGCTGACGGCATCGGCCTGCGCAATGTCTTCCTGGCCTGGCTGCTGCCGTGGGCGGCGGCCTGGCTGGTGTTCCATGTATCTCATTTATTCCCTACCAAACGACAAGGAAAAGCATCATGACCGACAAGACGAACCAGCAACTCGACACGCTGTGGTACACCCGCTGCCCGGTGCCGACAGGCCTGGGCATCGCCGTCCAGAAGGGCTGGCTGGAAACGGCCGTGGCCGCGCGCGGCACCACCTTCCGCTCGCTGCGCGAATCGGAAGACCGCGCGGTGCGGGAATCGCATTTCGACCATACGCTGCGCGACTCGGTGCGCCATGGCGGCAACATCCCCGCCGTGTGGGCACGCGCGGCGGGGCGCGAGACCCGGCTGCTGGGCCTTTCCTGGTCCGACGAGACGCAGCGCATCCTGTCATTGCCCGGCAGCGGCATCCGCACGGTGCGCGACCTGAAGGGCCGCCGCTTCGGCCTGCCGAAGTGGGTCAACGCGCAGATCGACTTCGCCCGGGCGCAGGCGCTGCGCGGGCTGGAAAACGCGCTGCGGCTGGAAGGGCTGGAAGTGGCCGACGTGGAACTGGTCGACTACGTGATCGAGCAGGGCCAGAGCGACGCGCCGGCCGAGCGGGTGGCGGGCACCAACGTGTTCGGCGGCCAGCGCCGCGGCGGCCAGTCGGCCGAACTGACGGCGCTGCTGCGCGGCGAAGTGGATGCGATCTTCCTGAAGGGTGCCAGCGCCGCGCACATCGCCCAGCTGTTCGGCCTGCACACGGTGATCGATACGGGCGTCCATCCGGACCCGCTGGTGCGCGCCAACAACGGCACGCCGCGCACGCTGACGGTGGACGCGCACCTGGCCGACGAACACCCGGAAGTGGCGGCGGATATCGTCGAGCAGGTGTTGCGGGCGGAAGCCTGGGCCCGGGCCAACCCCGACGACACGCGCCGCTTCCTGGCGCGTGAGTCGAACACCAGCGAATACTGGGTCACGGTCGCGTATGGAGAAGATGCCCATCTGCGGCTCGATACCACGCTGTCGGAACAGAACATTGCCGGCCTGCAGGACTTCGCGGATTTCCTGCTCCGCTGGAATTTCCTGCCCGCCGCGGTCGACGTGCGCGGCTGGATCGACGCCGGCCCATACCAGGCGGCGCTGGCGCGCCAGCAGAAGGCTGCTTGATGTAAGGTTCCGCCCTGGGCCGGCCCGTTACCCTAGCGTGTCGGCCCAGATATTGGCTGCCCAGTTCTCGGCGTACGCCCCTTCCAGCGCATTCGGCTCTTTCGACAGGCCGCCGGATCCCGGCACCACCAGCAGCGTCTTCTTCGCGGCGTCATACGCGTGCACGGAAGCGACGTGGATGACGTCGCGGTCCGACACGAAGCTGTAGCAGGTGTTGGTCAGCACCGGCGCGGGATTCGGCGCGCGGCCGGCCAGCAGGTCGACCACCGCCGCGGCGCACACCTTGGCGTGCTGGTTCGCCATGTGGGCGGACTTGGGCATCAGCGGCGCGGTCTGGATCGCGTCTCCGATCACGTGCACGTGCGGCGCCCGCGCCGATTCGAACGTGAGGAAATCGACTTCGCACCAGCGCCCGTTGACATTGGCCAGGCCGGCAGAGGAAGCGATCGCGCCGGCCCGGTGCGGCGGAATCACGTTCAGCACATCGGCCTTCACTTTCTCGCCCAGTTCGGAGATGGCGGTGCGGCCGGCGGCATCGATTTCCACCGTGCGGAAGCCGGGCCGGTAGTCGACGATGCCGCCATAACGCTCTTTCCATATCCTCTTGAACAGGGCGCTCTTGGAGACCACGTCGTCGTTCGCGTCGAGAAGCAGCACCTTGGCACGCGGCTTGTGACGGCTGAAGTAGTGCGCCACCTGGCAGGCCCGCTCGTAGGGACCGGGCGGGCAGCGGTATGGCGCGGGCGGCACCGTCAGCGCATACACGCCGCCGTCCGGCATCGCTTCCAGTTGGGCGCGCAGCGCGACGGTCTGCGGACCGGCCTTCCACGCATGCAGGATCGGGCCGTCGGCCGTCATGCCAGGCAGTTCGCCGAACAGGAATTCGATGCCGGGAGAAAGGATCAGCCGGTCGTAGGCCAGCCGGTTGCCGCTGGCCAGCGCCACCGTGCGTTTTCCGGTATCGATGCCGGCCGCGCTGTCCCGCACGATGCGGATTCCGTGGCGGGAAGCCAGCGCATCGTAGCCGTGGGTCAGGTCGCCGATGGTGCGCGAGCCGCCCAGCACCAGGTTCGACAGCGGGCATGAGATGAATCCCGGATTCGGCTCCACCAGCGTCACATTTACTTCTCCGCCGCTCCACAGCCGCACGTAGCGCGCCGCGGCCGCGCCGCCATAGCCGCCGCCGATGACGACCACGTGCGGCTTGGCGCGCGAGCCCACTGCGGCGCAGCCGGCCAGCATCGCTGCCGCGCCGGCCGCCTGCAACAGGTCGCGGCGCTTCATGGCCGGTCTCCCTTCTGCGCCGCGAACCAGTCGGCGATCTGCGCCAGCTGTTCGTCCGTATACCCTTTGGCAAGCTGCGTCATGATCGTGGCGGGGCGGCTGCCATCCTTGAATGCCTTCAGGCTGCCCAGCAGCGTTTCCTTCGGCTGGCCGGCCAGTGGCGGCAGCGCCGAGCCCGCGATGTTACTGCGCGTGCCATGGCAGGCGGTGCATGTGGCGGCCAGCCGCTCGCCGGCGCTCACGGGTTCTGCGGCAAGCGCCGGCGCGGACAGCAGTACCGGCATCAACAGCGTCATCATCTTCATGGACGTACTCCCGGGGATTCCATCGGCATGCCTTCCGCGCGCAGGGCCAGCCACGCTTCCAGGTCGACCAGCTCTCGCGCATCGGGCGGCGGCACGGCGGCGCGCACGCCGGTCATGCAATTGCGCAGCCGCCGCTGCAGGCTGCCCATGCCCTGCCATTCGAGGCGGTAGATCGGGTACGCGTTGGCGTGGCCCTGCGGGATCGTGGCACCGGCCAGCTTGCGGCCCCAGTTGGCGTCGTGGCACTGGGCACAGGACATGTTCAACTGGCCGATGCGCTGGCCGAACAACTGCCTGCCCCGTTCCGCCGCCGCGCGGGTACCGGCATCGCGCGGCGGCGCAACGGGCATGCCGCGCGACTGCAGCGCGATGTACGACTGCAGCGCCAGCAGTTCGTCCGTGTCCGGCTTCGATGCCGGCCTGCCCTGCTTGCCGACGCGGCATTGCTCGATGCGCTGGCCCAGCGTGATCACGCGGCCGGCACCCTTGTCGAATGCCGGGAAGCGGGCCGCCACGCCGCGCATGCTTGTCTTCGCATCGCCATGGCACGAGGCACAGCTGTTTTTCGCACCCGCGTTCCAGGCAGCCTCCCCGTTCGCTACCCATAGCATCCCGGGATTCTGCGTGTCGTCGCGCTGCATCGCACGGGTGGATTCGCCCATGAATTGGGAACCGGACTTGCGCGCATCCTGCGCCGACGCGGCCAGCGCAACGAATGCCAGCGCCAGGCACGCAAGCGATGCAGGCGATTCCCTCATGGCGTGACGGTGAGCGCCATGCGCTCCACCTGCGAAAACCCGTTGTCGCCGCTCCACGTGAATTCCAGCGTGCCGCTCACCGTCGCCACCGTAAAAAACGCGATGTACGGATTGGCGGCAATCGCCGGATGCAGCTCGGCGGCGAACACCTGCTCGCCGTCGTACGTGCAGGTGAACCGGCGGATGATGTCCTGCGCTACCGCCTTGCCATCGGCGCCCGGCCGATAGCCCGATTCCATCGGATGCGCGACCAGCGCGCGGATCTCGATCGCCTCGCCGGCCTTCGCGGTCTTCGGCATGTGGATCAGGGCGCGCGCCATTACATCGCCTCCCCTTCGATGCAGGCGGCCAGCGTGACGATCACATCCACCGTCTGCTGCCAGCAGCTGCCGTCGCTCATCTTCGCCACCGCCACCAGCTTTTGCGACGTGGCCAGGCGGATGCGGGTCGAGACCTGCGCCTTGCCGGCGCGCGGGCCCAGCGAGAATTTCACCACGTCGGTTTCCGGATTCTTTTCGTTGAAGATGGCGATGCCGGTCACGTGATCCTGGGCAGTCACCGGGCTGTCGACGCGGATCGTCACCGGCACCGCATTACCGTTGTCGATCAGCTGGGCGATCTCGAAGGTCACGCGGCCGGCCTGTGGCAATTTGTTGCCGGTATAAGCCGAGATCGCGGATGCCATCTGCTGCGGCGTGGCGGCAGCCGGGCGCACCAGCGCCAGCAGCGTGCCGGCGGCAAGCAGTTGGCGGCGGCGGCGGTCGGTCATGGCGCATTCCCAGGAAATGTTTCAAAATAATTGGTGTCTGTAAAATAATTGGTGTCTGTCACCGGTTTTTGGGAAATGTTCCAAAAAAACTGGTGTCTGTCACCGGTTTTGATGTCACCGGTTTTGATGTCACCGGTTTTGATGCCGGGTGCATCCTTCAGCGTGGCCAGGTAGGCTACGACATCCTCGATTTGCTGGGCGCTCAGGATCGTCCTGCCGGCATGGGCGGGTGCCACGCGCACCAGACCTTCGGTGCGAAAGTACGAGGGCATGATGGTGGCCGGGTTCAGCCGGGCGGAGTCGGCGATGCGCAGGCGCAGTTGCGGGACGGTCCAGCGCGCGCCGGCGCCGGCCAGGTTCGGCGCCAGGTCGCCCTGGAAGCGTTCCTCGGGGATCGGCGCCGAGTGGCACAGCAGGCAGAGACCCACATGGCGGTCGGCCACGATGGCGCGGCCGCGCTGCGGGTTGCCTTCCGTGGCGCCGGGCAGCGGCGACGGGATGCCATCGGCAGTGGCAACAGACGAGGCACAGGCCAGCACTACCGGGGACAGCCCCCTGGCCAGCGTTACCAGCCACGGGGATGCGGCAATGGTGGCGGGGTCAGCCCGCTCGGCCACCGCCGCCATGCCGGATCCCTCGCGGCCGGTCATGACTGCTCAAGCTTTCTTGAGACTGTGGTTCTTCAGCGGCAGGTCGCGGATGCGCTTGCCGGTGGCGGCGAAGATCGCGTTCAGCACGGCCGGTGCCGCCACGGCGATCGTCGGCTCGCCCACGCCGCCCCAGAAGCCGCCGGACGGAACGATGATCGTCTCCACCGCCGGCATCTCGTCCATCTTCATCACCGGGTAAGAGTCGAAATTGGCCTGTTCCATCTGCCCGTCCTTCACCGTGCACTCGCCGTACAGCGCGGCGGACAGGCCGTAGACGAACGAGCCTTCCACCTGCGCCTCGATCTGCTGCGGGTTCACGGCGTGGCCCGGATCGGTGGCGGCGACGATGCGGTGGATCTTCAGCTTGCCTTCCTTGTCCACCGAGACTTCGGCGCACGCCGCCACGTAGCTGCCGAAGCCCATCGTCTGCGCGAGACCGCGATAGATGCCTTTCTTCGGTTTCTTCTGCCAGCCGATCCGCTCGGCCACCGCGTTCAGCACGGCCAGGTGCTTCGGGCTGTCCTTCATCAGCTTGCGGCGCAGCGCCAGCGGATCCTGCTTCGTCGCATGGGCGATTTCGTCGATGAAGCATTCCAGGTAGATGGCGTTCTGGTTCAGGTTCACGCCGCGCCAGAAGCCCGGCGGCACGGGCGGGTTGCGCATCGCATGGTCGACCAGCAGGTTCGGCACCGTGTAGCCGATCGAGGCATCCGTGCCCGGCGCATTCAGGCCCTGGAACACGGCGCCATCCTTGCCGTTCTTGACATTGCCGGGGAACAGCGCCGCCACGATCGACTGGCCGGAAATGCGCATGTGCAGCGCCGTCAGGTTGCCGGCCTTGTCCAGCCCGGCCGTCAGCTTGCACTGCGTGACCGGGTGGTAGCGGCCATGCAGCATGTCTTCCTCGCGGGTCCAGATCAGCTTGATCGGCGTGCCCGGCATTTCCTTGGCGATCTGCACCGTCTGGCGCACCCAGTCATGCACGGCGCCGCGCCGGCCGAAGCCGCCGCCCAGGTGGATCTTGTAGACGTCGCAGCGCTCCTGCGGCAGGCCGGCTGCTTCGGATGCGGCGGCCAGCGCCGCTTCGCCGTTCTGCGTGGGCGTCCACACCTCGCAGCGCTCCGGCGTCCACCGCGCGGTTGCGTTCATCGTCTCCATCGTTGCGTGGTTCTGGTGCGGGTACGAATAGACGGCCTCGATGCGCCGCGCCGCGCCGGCCAGCGCGGCCTTCGCATCGCCGTTCTCATTGCCCACGGCTGCCTCGGGCGCATCCAGTCCGGCCTTCAGCGTGGCCGCCACGTCCTTGCTGGACAGGTTCGCGTTCGGCCCCTTGTCCCATTCGATCGGCAACGCATCGAGCGCGGTCTTGGCCCGCCACCATGTATCGGCCACCACGGCCACGGCGGAATCGCCCACCTGCAGCACTTTCTTCACGCCGGGCCTGTCCTTGATCGCATCGGCGTTGAAGCTTTTCACCTTGCCGCCGAATACAGGGCAATCCTTGATGGCCGCGTTCAGCATGCCGGGCATCGCCAGGTCCATGCCGTAGACCTGCTTGCCGGTGGTCTTGTCGACGGTATCGAGCCGTGCCAGGCGCTTGCCGGCGATTTTCCAGTCCTTCGGATCCTTGACGGGAACTTCCTTCGGCGCTTCCAGCTTGCCGGCCGCATCGGCCACCTTGCCGTAGGTGACGGTGCGGCCGCTGGGCACGTGTGTGATCACGCTGTTCGCCGCGCCGCATTCGCTGGCCGGCACGCCCCACTGCGTGGCCGCGGCCTGCACCAGCATCGCCCGCGCGGCGGCGCCGCCCTTGCGCATATACTCGTGCGAGCCGCGCACGCCATTGCTGCCGCCGGTGGAGAAGCTGCCCCAGACACGCTTGCGGGCCAGGTTCGTTCCCGGCGTGGGGTACTCGGTGGTGACCTTGCTCCAGTCGGCATCCAGCTCTTCCGCCACCAGTTGCGCCAGGCCGGTCAGCGTACCCTGTCCCATCTCGGAACGGGCGATGCGGATGACGATCGTGTCGTCGGGCTTGACCACGACCCAGGCATTGACCTCGGGCGACTGCGCATCCTGTGCAGGCGCGGCGAAAGGAATGTGAAACGCGACGACAAGGCCGGCCGACTGGCCGAGGAACCTGCGGCGTGCAGGGCTGCCGGGGGCGGTCATGCCTTGCTCCCTTCGCGGTGTTCGATGGCCAGGCCGGCGCTCTTCGCATCGCCGCCACGCGCCACCACGTGGATCGCCTTGCGCACGCGGTTATACGTGCCGCAGCGGCAGATGTTGGTCATCGCCGTGTCGATGTCGGCATCGGTGGGCTTGGGTTTTTCCTTCAGCAGCGCGGTCGCCGCCATGATCATGCCGCTCTGGCAGAAGCCGCATTGCGGCACGTCCAGCGCGGCCCAGGCTTTCTGTACCGGATGCGAGCCGTCCGGCGACAGGCCTTCGATCGTGACGATCTTCATCTGCTCCGTCACGGTGGAGACGGGCCGCACGCAGCTGCGCATCGCTTCGCCGTCGATGTGCACGGTGCAGGCGCCGCATTGGGCAATGCCGCAGCCGTACTTGGTGCCGGTCAGGCCCAGCTGCTCGCGCAGCACCCACAGCAGCGGGGTATCGTCTTCCGCCTGGAACTCGCGGACCTGTCCGTTCACGTTTAACTTCATGCCTGGTCTCCTGAAGAGGTTGGGTGCGTCGCGCAAATATCTTACTTGTTTTTCACCTATCTGTATTCGTTCAGGCAATTTTGACTTGTATCAAAGTTTTTACAGATGAGCTTCCCTACACTGGCGCCGCTATCACAGTGAAAACAAAGAGGAAGCATCATGAAAAAAGCAGTCTTGGCAGTCATCGCCATCACGGCCACCATGTTCGGCGGCCCGGCCATCGCACAAACACAGGACAATGGCTCGAACTGGCTGGTGCGCGCCCGCGCGGTGCACATCGATCCGGCCGACAAATCCAGCCCGGTTGCCGGCAGCGGCGCGGCCGACCGCATCGGTGTCGAAAGCAGGACGATTCCCGAAATCGACATCGCGTATTTCTTCACCCCGCATGTCGCGGCGGAGCTGGTGCTCACGTACCCGCAAAAGCACGAGGTATATCTCGACGGCCAGTCCATCGGCAGCTTCAGGCACCTGCCGCCAACCCTGCTGGCGCAGTACCACTTCACGCCGGGCAGCACGGCGAGCCCCTACGTGGGCCTGGGCGTGAACTGGACGACGTTTTCGAAGAACAGGCTGCTCAACGGCCAGGGCAGCCTGGAGCACGACAGCATCGGCCTGGCCGCGCAGGCCGGCATCGACTTCAGGCTCGACCGGAACTGGTCGCTGAACGTGGATGTGAAGAAGCTGCAGCTGCGCAGCGACGTGCTGATCGGCGGCGTGAAAGCCAGCAAGGTCAAGGTCGACCCGGTGCTGTTCGGCGTCGGCGTCGGTTACCGCTTCTGACGGAGCGAATACAGCGTTTCAACCTGGAGTATCTCCAAGCCTTTTGCCTGCCCCCGGTTCACCGGCGGCAGGTTTTTTTACGCCAACATTTCCTGGAACCGGGGTCTGACCCCGGTTCCAGGAAATGTTGCTAGGAAAATGGGGGCCGCCGGATCGCCGTACCGCCCCATTTTTCGGGCAACTATTGTGTGAGTTCCTTGCGCAGTTCGCGCGCCAGCGCGCGCCGCGGTTCTTCAGGCAGCCAGGTGCCGATCTCGACGGTGATGCCGCGCGCCACAAGCCGGATCGGATCGCGCCGCCGCGCCGGCGCCTCGATGCGCAGCCAACAGGGATCGAGTTGCGTGAACTCGACACGGTTGCCGCGCATCTTTTCCACGAACAGCATGCCGTTCTCATGGACGATGCGGTCGAAGTCGGTGGCATGCCGGCTGTAGGCGACGAAGGCTGCCGTCACGGCGGCCATTTCAATCAGCGAAAAGACCAGCACATACCAGGCGCCCTGCAGCGCGAAGAACATGCCGACGGCGAGCGACAGCGCAAGCAGTGCGAGCCAGGCGAACATGGTTTGCCGCGGTGACAGCGAACAATTGCGCCGCACCAGCCATTCCCGCCTGCTGCCACCACCCTGCCAGTCCCGTTTCACGGCATGTTACCTCCCCCGTCATTTTACGACCGGCGGTTTCTCGAAGGTGTGGAACGGGGCGGGACTGGGCACGGTCCATTCAAGCCCGTCGGCGCCTTCCCACGGCTTGGCCGGCGCCGGTACGCCGCCGCGGATCGTGGGCAGCACCACGAAGAACAGGAAGTACAGCTGCGTCAGCCCGAACAGGAACGCGCCCACCGAAGATACCATGTTGAAGTCGGTGAACTGCGTCGGGTAATCGGCATAGCGGCGCGGCATGCCGGCCAATCCCAGGAAGTGCATGGGAAAGAATGTCACGTTCACCCAGATGAGCGAATTCCAGAAGTGGAACTCGCCGCGCCGCTCGGGATACATGTGCCCCGTCCATTTCGGCGCCCAATAGTAGAAACCGGCGAACAGCGCGAACAGCGACCCGGCCACCAGCACGTAATGGAAGTGCGCCACCACATAATAGGTGTCGTGCACCTGGATATCGATGGGCGCCACCGACAGGATCAGGCCAGTGAAGCCACCGATCGTGAATACCCAGATGAAGCCGATCGAGAACAGCATCGGCGTCTCGAAGGTCAGCGAACCGCGCCACATCGTGGCGATCCAGTTGAACACCTTCACGCCGGTGGGAACGGCCACCAGCATCGTCGCGTACATGAAGAACAGCTGGCCCGTCACGGGCATGCCGGTGGCGAACATATGGTGCGCCCACACGATGAACGAGATGATGGCGATCGAGCCGGCCGCATACACCATCGAGGCGTAGCCGAACAGTGGCTTGCGGGAAAACGCCGGCACGATTTCGGAAATGATGCCGAAGGCCGGCAGGATCATGATATAGACCTCGGGGTGCCCGAAGAACCAGAAGATATGCTGCCACAGCAGCGGGTCGCCGCCACCGGCCGCGTTGTAGAAATACGTGCCGAAATGGCGGTCCGTCAGCAACATCGTCACGGCCGCCGCCAGCACCGGCATCACGGCGATCAGCAGGTAGGCGGTAAACAGCCACGTCCAGGAGAACATCGGCATTTTCATCAGCGCCATGCCGGGCGCCCGCATGTTCAGGATGGTGACGATGATATTGATGGCCCCCATGATCGAGGAGGCACCCATGATGTGGATGGCGAAGATGGCCAGGTCCATGCCGATGCCCATCTGGGTGGACAGCGGAGGGTACATCGTCCAGCCGGCCGCGGTAGCGCCGCCGCCGGCGAAAAAGGAAGCGATCAGCAGGATCGCGGCGGGCGGCAGCAGCCAGAACGAGAAATTGTTCATCCGCGCGAATGCCATGTCCGAGGCGCCGATCTGGAGCGGAATCATCCAGTTGCCGAAGCCGACGAACGCGGGCATGATCGCGCCGAACACCATGATCAGGCCATGCATGGTGGTGAACTGGTTGAAGACTTCCGGGTACACGAATTGCAGGCCCGGCTGGAACAGTTCGGCGCGGATGAACATCGCCAGCGTGCCGCCGGACAGGAACATGATCATCGAGAACCACAGGTAGAGCGTGCCGATGTCCTTGTGGTTGGTGGCGAACAGCCAGCGGCGCCAGCCATGCGGCGCGTGATGCTCGTCGGCATGGTGGAACGTCGTGTCCGTGCCCTGCAATGTCGTCATGCCCGCCTCCTATCGAGTGCGGGAAAATTTACCGCTATCCGCGCGCGCCTGTCCGCACGATAGCTTGCGGAAAGCGACTTCTGTGGCGGATAGCCCACTCAGCCGGCCGTACCGGCCGAGGCTCAGGCCGGCTGTTCCTCGCGCGGCAGCACCAGCGTGAACACGGAACCCTCACCCGGCCGGCTGGTGACCGTCAGCGTGCCGCGGTGCGCCTCGGCCAGTTGGCGCGAGATGTACAGCCCCAGGCCCAACCCGGACGGCACGCCGTTGCCGGCGCCCCGCTCGTACGGCAGGAAGATGCGGGACTGCATCGCCTCGTCGATACCAGCGCCCTGGTCGATCACGTCGATGCGGGCCGCCGTGCCGCTGGCGCTCAGCCGGATGCGCACCGGCTTGCCGCCGCCGTAGCGCAGCGCGTTGGTCAGCAGGTTGACGATCACCTGCTCGATGCGGAATTCGTCCCACCAGCCGCTCACGGCATCGGGCGCGTCGAGCTCGAACGTGGTGCCGGCGTCCTGCGCCTGGCGTGCCAGGTCGTCCGTCAGCCGGTGCAGCATGGCCTGCAGCTCGGTCCAGGCGGGGCGGATCGACAGCACGCCGCTGCGGATGCGCGAGACGTCCAGCATGTCGTCGATCAGCCGGATCATCGCCTGGATCTGGCGGCCGTCGCCCTCCACCATCTTTTCCAGCGCTTCCTTGCCGAACGCTTCGAGGTTGCCACGTTCCAGCTGCATCCTGCGCATCTGCGTGCCAAGGAACAGCGTGTTCAGCGGCGTTCTCAATTCGTGCGCCACCATCGACATGAACTCGTCGCGCATGCGCAGTGCATAGCGCAGCTCTTCCTGCGCGGCGCGCAGCTCGTTCATCGTGGCATGCTGTTCCTCGACGCGGCGGCGGATTTCCATGCGCTGGCAATGCAGGTCGACGAACACGTTGACCTTGCTGCGCACCGCGTCCGGATCGAGCGGCTTGTAGAGGAAATCGACAGCGCCCGTTTCATACCCCTTGAACGCGTAGTTGAGCTCCTTGCCGGCCGCGCTGACGAACACGATGGGGATATGGCGCGTCTTGTCCGTGCCGCGCATCAGTTCGGCCAGCTCGAAACCGTCCATGCCCGGCATCTGCACATCCAGGATCGCCATCGCGAAATCATGTTCGAGCAGCAGCGCCAGTGCTTCCTCGCCGGACGCGGCCTGGTAGACGGCACGATTGTCGGCGCGGATGATGGCGTTCAACGCGCGCAGGTTTTCCGGCAGGTCGTCGACGATCAACAGCTTGGTGGCATTGCCCACGGGGTTTCCGGCTGCGCCGTTCATCAATCCCATGCTGCATTCCTTGTTGGGCACACTATTCATTGCTTGTTCTCCATCGACAGTTGCAGCAGCCTGCGGATATCCCGCAGCGGCAGCACCAGGTCCGGCGTGCGCAGCCGGATCGCTTCGTTCGGCATCACGCTCACTTGCGCTTCCGCCGGGTCCTGCACCACCGTCAGCCCACCGGCCGCGCCGATCGCGGCCAGGCCGGCCGCGCCATCCTGGTTGGCGCCAGTGAGCAAAATGCCCATCAACTCCGGGCCATACATGTCGGCCGCCGATGCCATCGTGATATCGATCGCCGGCCGGGCAAAGTGCACCGGCGGCTCCAGGCTCAGCGAAAACGTGCCATCGGTTTCGATCGACAGGTGGTAATCCGCCGGCGCGAAATACAGCGTGCCGGGCACCGGCTGCCCCTTGTCCACCGCTTCTTCCACGCGCAGCGCCAGCCGCTGGCTGAACACCTCCACCAGCTGGTTCTGGCGCCCGCGCATCACGTGCAGCACCGTCACCACCGGGTACGGGAACTCGCGCGGCAGCCCGGGCAGGATGTCGATCAGCGCGTTGACGCCGCCGGCCGAAGCGCCGATGACGATCGCGGCGATGCGGCGCCCCGCCAGGGCCAGCGTCAGGGTGCCGTCATCCATTGGTGCCGTCATCCATGGGTTCCGTCATCCATTCTGCGCGTCGTTCATTACAGCTTCCTGAACAGCCGTTCGCGCTTGACGACCGGTTCGAACAGCGGGCCGTAGGCGGAAAAGTCGATGCTTTCCTTGCTGCCCAGGCCCAGGAAGCCGCGGTGGCACAGCGACTCGTGAAACAGGCCGAGCGCGCGCTCCTGCAGCTTCTTCTTAAAGTAGATCATGACATTGCGGCAGCTGATCAACTGCGTTTCCGCGAACACGGCGTCGGTGGCAAGGCTATGGTCCGCGAACGTCACGTTCTCGGCCAGCGAGCGGTCGAACAGCGCGGCATTGTACGCTGCCGTGTAGTAATCCGAAAAGGCGCGCCGGCCACCGGCGGCCTGGTAGTTTTCCGTGTAGGCGCGCATGTTCTCCAGCGGGAAAACGCCTTTCTTGGCCTTTTCCAGCGACTGCGGATTGATGTCGGTGGCGTAGATGATACTGCGTTCCAGCAGCCCTTCCTCCTTCAGCAGGATCGCCAGCGAATACACTTCCTCGCCCGTACTGCAGCCGGCCACCCAGATCTTCAGCGACGGATAGGTGGACAGTACCGGCATCACGTGCTCGCGCAGCGCGGCGAAATAGGTCGGGTCGCGGAACATCTCGGTGACGGGGATCGTCAGGTACTGCAGCAGCTCGGAAAAACCGGCCGGCTCATGCAGCACGCGCGACTGCAACTGCGAGATCGTGTCGCAGCCCATTTCGCGCATCGCATGCAGCACGCGCCGCTTCTGCGAGGCGCCCGTATAGTCGCGGAAGTCGTAGCTGTACTTCAGGTAGATCGCCTCCATCAGCATCTTCAGCTCGATGTCGGTATCGCTCTGCTGGGGACGGATCGGCTGCATCGCTTTCTGCATCTCGCTCATCGCATTCCCGTTCTCAGATGCGGTCCAAGGCCGGCATCCAGACCCGCAGCAGCGAATACAGGCGCGACAGGTCGATCGGCTTGGCCAGGTAATCGTTGGCGCCGGCGGCCAGGCACTGTTCCTGGTCGTCCTTCATCGCCTTGGCGGTGATGGCGATGATCGGCAGGCGGTTCCAGCGGCCGTCCGCACGGATGCGGCGGGTCGCTTCCAGCCCGTCCATGCCCGGCATCATCACGTCCATCAGCACCAGGTCGATGTCCTGCACCTGGTCGAGTTTCTCCAGCGCCTCGAAGCCGTTGCGGCCGATCTCCACGATCGCGCCCTTGTGCTCCAGTGCCGAGGTCAGCGCGAAGATGTTGCGCACGTCGTCGTCGACCAGCAGGATGCGGCGGCCTTCGAATACCCGGTCGCGCGAGCGCACCGTCTTCAGCATCGTCTGCCGCTCGGACGACAGCTCCGACTCCACCTTGTGCAGGAACAGCGTCACTTCGTCCAGCAGGCGTTCCGGCGAACGGGCGCCCTTGATGATGATCGAGCGGGAATACTTGTGCAGGTCCGCCTCCTCGGCGCGCGTGAGGTTGCGGCCGGTATAGACGATCACCGGCGGGAACGATGCGATCTCTTCGCGCGACATGCGCTGCAGCAATTCGTTGCCCTGCATGTCCGGCAGCTTCAGGTCGATGATCATGCAGTCGAAGACCGTCTTCTCCAGCAGGGCGAGCGCTTCCTCGCCGGAGGCCACCGCCTCGATCTCGATATCCTCGTCCGAGATCAGCTGCACCACGCTGTCGCGCTGGCGCGCGTCGTCCTCGACCAGCAGGATGCGCTTGATCTTCTGCGTGAACTTCTGCTCCAGGCGGGCGAACACTTCCTGCAGTTCCTCGCGCGTGGTGGGTTTCAGCGCGAAGCCCACCGCGCCCATGTGCAGTGCCGCCTCGCCGGCATCGGAAGCCGACACCACGTGCACCGGGATGTGGCGGGTGCGCGGATTATCCTTTAGCAGCTGCAAGACCGACAGGCCGGACCGGTCCGGCAGCCGGATATCGAGCAAGATCGCCGTCGGCTGGTATTGCTCGGCCATCTGCAGGCCTTCGTCCGCAGCGAATGCCACCAGGCAGCGGTAGTCCATCTCATGCGCCAGGTCGTACAGGATGCGGGCAAACGCCGGCTCGTCCTCGATCACGAGCAGCCTGCGCTCCGGCGGCGCATCCTGGTCGCGGTCGTCCTCGAAGGCGCGCGGCACCGGCGACTGCGCCGGCGATGGCGCGGCGGAGACGGAAGCGGACGGCATGGCCGGCGGCGTTGCCGGCAGCGCGGCCGGCGCGGCGACCGGCGCCAGCGACGATTCCACGCGATGCGGCGGCGCCGACCACTGCATCGGCAGCGTCAGCGTAAAGGTACTGCCCTGGCCGACCGTGCTGTCCAGCGTGATCGTGCCGCCCAGCAGCATGGCCAGGTCGCGCGAGATCGACAGGCCCAGGCCCGTGCCGCCGTACTTGCGGCTGGTGGTGCCATCGGCCTGCTGGAAGGCGCCGAAGATCGTTTCGTGCTGGTCGGCGCGGATGCCGATGCCGGTGTCCGAGACCGCGAAGCGCACCTGGCCATTCGGCCCCGGTTCCACGCGCAGCATGACGGTTCCCTGGTCGGTGAATTTCAGTGCGTTCGACAGCAGGTTCTTCAGGATCTGCTCGAGGCGCTGGCAATCCGTATAGACGGTTTCCGGCAGACCGGCCCCCAGCACCAGCGAGAAGCCGAGGCCCTTTTGCCGGGCCAGCGGTTCGAAGGTGCGGCGCAGGCCTTCCATCACCTGCTGCAGGCGCAGCTCTTCCGGATTCAGTTCCAGCTTGCCGGCCTCGACCTTGGAGATGTCGAGGATGTCGTTGATCAGGTTCAGCAGGTCGTTGCCGGCCGAGTAGATGGTTTGCGCGAAGCGCACCTGTTCCTCGTCCAGGTTGCCCTGCGAATTGTCGGCCAGCAGCTTGGCCAGGATCAGCGAGCTGTTCAGCGGCGTGCGCAGTTCATGCGACATATTGGCCAGGAACTGCGATTTGTACTGGCTGGCGCGCTCCAGGTCGCGCGCCCGCTCTTCCAGCTGCGACTGGGCGTCGTTCAGCGCGGTGTTCTTCTGGTCCAGCGCCACGGCCTGCTCGGCCAGCTGCTCGTTGGTCTGCTCCAGTTCCGCCTTCTGGTTTTCCAGGCTGGCCTGCGATTCCTCCAGCACACGCGACTGTTCTTCCAGCTCTTCGTTGGCGGTGCGCAGTTCTTCCTGCTGCACCTGCAATTCCTCGTTCAGCTGCTGCGTTTCCACCAGCAGTTCCTGCATGCGCTGGCGCGCCAGCGTGGCTTCGATCGCGGTGCCGATATTGTCCGCCACCAGCTTGAGGAATTCGGTTTCCTTCTCGCCCACCGGGTGCATGAAGCCCAGCTCGATCACGCCGTTGACGCGGCCATCGCTGGTCACCGGCAGCACCAGTACCTGCGTGGGCGTGGCGCTGCCCAGCGCGGACGACAGCTTGAGATAGTCCGGCGGCAGGTTTTCCAGGTGGATCAGGCGGCGCATCTGCGCGGCCTGGCCGACCACGCCTTCGTCGGGCGCCAGCAGGCGGCCGCGTTCCTCGTCCTCGGCCGAGAAGCCGAAGGCGGCGGTGCGGCGCAGCAGGCCATCGGGCTCGCGCACGTACATCGCGCCGACGACGACATCCAGGTAGCGCGCCAGGAAATGCAGCATCGCCGTCGACAGTGCCGCCGTCGACATCTGGCCGATGCCCTGTTCGGCCATCTGGCTCTGGCCGTTGCGCATCCACGACTGCCGCTGCACGCGTTCAGCGTGCGTGCCCTGCTCCTTCAACGCCACGTTGTACGCCTCGGACAGCCGCATCAGCTCCTTGCGCCCGAACCAGGCCATGAAGCCGCTGAGCACCAGGCTGACGGTGAGGAAGCCGACCACGGTGACGTAGGTGACGGTCTTGGCGTCCCGGTTGCGGTCCATGCGCAGCCGTTCTTCGGTGGCGACGAACGCCTGGAACAATGAGCGCAGTTCGTCGAATTCGATCTTGCCCCGCTGCGCCCGCACGGTGGACAGGTAGTCGCCGCCGTTTTTCCGCAGGTCGATCATTTCCTGCGCCGCCCGCTCCCATTGCGCCTGCTGCGCGCGGATATTGCGCAGCCGGTCGATCTGGGCAGGGTTGTCGCCGACCAGCTCGATCAGCGTATTGAGCGACGTGTCGAACTTCGGCCGGGCCAGCTTGTAGGGCGCCAGGAACGATTCTTCGCCGGTCAGCAGGTAGCCGCGCATGCCGGTTTCCATGTCGACGGCCAGCTTGCGCATTTCCTGGGCATTGCCGACCACCCGTTCGGAGTGCTCGACCAGGGTCATCGCATTCAGCAGGTAGGCAAACACGGCAATGAAAACGGCGGCGCTGACGACACCGGCGGCCAGCGGCAGCGTGATATTGCGGAACAGGATGCGGCGAAAACTGTGGTCGTCGATGCGGGTGTGAGGCATATGCGCGAACTGGACGGGAAAAGGACAAGTTTATCCTAATTGCAACGAATGCTGCCTGGTTGGGCAATCGTGCGCGCATCGCTATAATCGGCCGCACTACCACCCCGCCAGGACCGATCCCGATGCGCAAGCTCATTCTGCTGACCCCGCTGCTGCTGGCCGGCTGCTACAACGACTCCGCCACCTATTACGCGGACAGCACGCAGGAACACACGCTGACCGTGCGGCGCCAGCAAGACCATTTCTGGAGCGACGAGGGCCGCTTCGTGCTGATGGCCACGCGGCAGCCCGATTGCCAGCGGCGCATCGACCTGGCCGAATTGCCGCTCGAAGACACGACCGTGGAATTGTTCAGCGAGGGCGACAACCAGTGGGCGCTGCGCGCCGGCAGCCAGGTCTGGCATGTGGAAACGCAGACGTGCGCGCTGGTCGCCACGGACGGGCCGGCGACGGGAACGAAGGTGGGCGATTTCCGGGCGGAGATCGACCAGATCACCTTCATCGAGGCCGGCGAGAAGTAACGCTGAAAAAGCAACGCTCAAAAAGCAACGCTCAAAAACAGTTGCCCGGAAAATGGGGCGGTACGGCGATCCGGCGTACCCCATTTTCCCGGCAACATTTCAACCTTTCGCCGGGTCAGTCGCGGGCCAGCGCCAGGAATTCGGTGCGCAAAGCCAGGTTCGGCTGCAGTTCGCCCAGCATGGCCGAGGTGATGGTTTCTTCGCCCGGCGTGCGGATGCCGCGGCTTTCCATGCACATGTGGCGGCATTTCACCACCACGCCCACGGCTTTGGGCTCGAGCACTTCCATCAGCGTATTGGCGATCTGCACCGTCATGCGTTCCTGCACCTGCAGCCGCTTGGCGAAGCAGTCGACCAGGCGGGTCAGCTTCGACAGGCCGACGATCTTGCCGTTCGGCAGATAGCCGACGGTGGCCTTGCCGAAGAACGGCGCCAGGTGATGTTCGCAATGGCTGTAGACGGGAATGTTGCGCACGACGATCAGCTCGTTGTATTCCTCCGCGCCATCCTCGAACGCCTTCAGCAGTTCGACCGGATCCTGGTCATAGCCGGAGGTCCAGTGCTTCCACGCCTTGGCCACGCGGTGCGGGGTTTCCGCCAGGCCGGGGCGGTCCGGATTCTCGCCCAGCGAGGTCAGGAATCGGCGCCAGTCATGGTCGGAAAAAGAGTCTTTGGACATGATGAATGCTGCTCAAAAGAAAGGGTATCCGCCAGTATACATAAAATAGCCGCTCTTCACCGGCCGGCGCGCCCGGGGCGGTTCGCCGAGATCAGGGCGTACGCGATCGACACCGCGGGCGGGATGTCGGGAAATTCGTCGCCAGGCCCGAACCAGCGCGCATCCTCGATCTCGGCCGGATCGACGCGGATGTCGCCGTCGAGGTATTCCGCGGTGAACGCGATCATCAGCGAATTCGGGAACGGCCACGACTGGCTGCTGAAATACTGCAGCTTGTGTACGCGCAGCCCCACTTCCTCGTACACCTCGCGATGCACGGCTTCCTCGACCGATTCGCCCGCTTCGACGAAGCCGGCCAGCGCCGTATAGCGGCGCACCGGCGAGTTCGTGTGCAGCGCCAGCAGCACCTGGTCGCCCTTGCGGATCAGCACCATCATCGCCGGACAGATCTGCGGATAGGCGGTGTAGCCGCAGTCCGGACACTTGTACGCACGCTCGCCATGGGCACGCCCCATCGGCGCCGCGCACACGCCGCAGTAACGGTGGGTGCGGGCCCACTCCGCAATCTGGCTGGCCCGCCCCGCCAGCCCGAGGAAGCCGCCGTCGGCGACGCCGAACAGCGCGCGCAGGTTATGCCAGCCATGAGCACCGTCGGGCAGCGCGTCGTCGTCGACCCAGGCGGCCTGGCAATAGCGTCCCTGCCAGAGGCCGACCGGGTGCAGGCGCTCGGGCGGAACAGCTAATGGTGGCGTACCTTCCGGCATATCGAGCGCGGCAACGCGCAGCAGGAGGCGCCCCTTGTTAAAAATGAAGGTCAGCGGATTGTGGATGGCCAGGGGGGGATCGATCAGCGGCGTGAAATCGGCGGGTGTGGATAGCATGGCAATGTTAAGGATGACTGCCGCCATCCTACCCGCTTTTACCCCGCACCGCAGAGGAGCGAAATACTCGTAGCAGCCAGCGCAACAGGGTATCATCGGTACTCCTTGACTGCAGATGACACGCCGATGAATCTCCCTGCCAATCTCAACGGAATCAGCCCCGACGTTATCCTCCGGGCTAAGCAGGGAGTCCTGCCGTTGGGTGAGCTGTTCGAAGGAGCGCAAGCGCTCCAGGCAGCCAATGAACCGCAGCAGGCAGCCAACCTGTACAAGGTCTGGCTGGAACATACCCACTCTCCGCTGGCCTTTGCCGCCTGGTTCAACCTCGGCGTCGTGCAGGCTGAAATCGGTGACGATGCGGCGGCGGAAGTCAGTTATGGGAAGGCGATCCTGCAAAACCCGGGCTTCATCGAACCGCGCCTGAACCTGGGGACGCTGTGCGAAAGGCGCGGCCGTCCAGACGATGCGCTGTCGACCTGGCAAGCCATCCTCGATGAAGTGCCCGAGTCGGCCGAACATATGCCGCTCAAACTGCAGGCGATTAACAACATCGGGCGATTGCTGGAAAACCTGAAGCGGCTGCCCGAAGCGGCGGCCTGGCTGACCAGGAGCCTGGAACTGAAACCGGACCAGCCGAAGGTGCTGACGCACTGGATCCACCTGCGTCAGAAACTGTGCCGCTGGCCGGTCTACCAGCCGTTCGGCGACGTGACGCCGGAGATCATGCGCGAATGCACGTCATCGCTGGCGACGCTGGCGCAGGCGCACGACCCTGCCGAGCAGCTTGCCGCATCGCGCCGCTATATCGACGAGAAAGTACCCGGCGGCGTCCGTGCGCAGCTGGCCCCGACCGAAGGTTATCCGCACAAGCGCATGCGCATCGGCTACCTGTCGTCCGACCTGTGCTCGCACGCCGTCTCGATCCTTACGGCGGAACTGTACGAACTGCACGACCGCGAACGCGTCGAGGTCTATGCATTCAGCTGGAGCCGGGAAGACAATTCGCCGCTGCGTGCCCGGGTCGTCGGTGCGATGGACCATTACATCCGCATCGATCACATGACGGATGAAGAAGCAGCGCGCTGCATCTGCGAAAACGAAATCGATATCCTTGTCGACCTGCATGGCCTGACATCCGGCGCGCGGGTCTCGATCCTGTCGTACCGTGCCGCTCCGGTGCAGCTGACCTGGCTGGGCTTCCCCGGCACGACGGCGATTCCCGGCGTCGATTACGTGATCGCGGACGACTTCGTGCTGCCACCGGAGCTGGAACCGTTCTTCACCGAGAAGCCGCTGCGGATGCCGCAGACATTCCAGATCAACGACCGCCAGAGAAAGATCGCACCGCCGCCGCGGCGGATCGACAATGGCCTGCCGGAAGACAAGTTCGTGTTTTGCTGCTTCAACAGCAATTTCAAGATCGGTCCGGACGTGTTTGCCGCATGGATGCGCATCCTGCAACAGGTGCCGGACAGCGTGCTGTGGGTGGTTGCCGATGTGGAGGGAACCAAGGACAACCTGTGGCGCGAGGCTGCCGCGTGCGGTATCGGCCCGGATCGGCTGATCTTCGCCGGCCGCGTGGTACCGGCCGACTACCTGGCGCGTTTCCAGCTGGCCGACCTGTTCCTCGATACGGCGCCTTTCAATGCCGGCACCACTGCCAGCGATGCGCTGTGGGCCGGGCTGCCCGTGCTGACATGGTCCGGCCGTACATTCTCTTCCCGCATGGCGGGCAGCCTGCTGCATGCGGTCGGCCTGCCGGAACTGGTCACGCATACGCTGGCCGACTATGAGGCCGTCGCCATCGCGCTGGGCAATGACCGCGCGCGCATGCTGGCGCTGCGCCAGCGCCTGGCCGCCAACCTGGGCACCAGCGCGCTGTTCGACACGCCGCGTTTCGTGCGCGACTACGAAGACCTGCTTGAAACGGTGGTGCGGCGCCCAGCAGGCGTACCGCTGCGCGACGACCCGGCGCCGGACGCCGTGGGCTTGCCGGATGCGGGCGAATTGAGCATCCAGCTGGGCACGATCCTGAACATGGTGCAGCCGGGCATTCACAGCGTGGTCGAAGTGGGCGGCGCGTCCCTGATGAACGCGTGGCGCGCGCGCCGGCCGAACTCGCACTTCACGTCGATCGACCCGGCCGGCCAGCCGCGTATCACCAACCCGCGGGCGATCGTTGAAGACCCCGAGCAGCTAAATGACCGGGAATGGCAATCGCTGACGGCGGCGCAGTGCTGGCTGTTCCCGCAGACGCTGGAACGGCTGAGCGATCCGTGGCAGTTCCTGCAGCGTATCAGGCTGTCGGCACTGGGCAAGCCTCACATCGTGGCATGCATCACCAACGGCCAGCACTGGCAGCTGCAATCGCTGCTGTCCCGCGGCGCTCTGCACGAGGCGGGCGCGCTGGCCGATCGCCGCGGCAGGCACTGGTTCACCCGTGCCTCGCTGGCGGCCATGCTGGCCGAATGCGGCTTCGCCATTGTCGAGATGCGTACCGTGCTGGCTCCGCCACCCGATGCTGCCACGCTGCAGGCCATTCGCCAGCTCGCGACGGCAGCGGGCGGCAACCCCGACCTGGCGGAACAGGATGCGATGCCTTACCAATATATCGTTCACGCCGTTGCACGATGATCCACGGCAGTTCTCCATCATGACCGAAAGACGCAACACATGAATGCAGCAACGTCCACCGACCCGGCCGGCTCGCCGCCCGAGGTTCACCTTTATCACATTGCCTATTCCGCAGCGACGCGTGATGCCCTGCCGGCCGGTTACCATCTGCTGGACAACCTGGACAGTGGGCGGGATGACTGGCGCGAGTACTGGCCGATGCGCAATTTCCTGCTCACGCAGCCACTCGACGAGGAAGCGTTCTATGGTTTCTTTTCGCCGCGCTTCCACGAGAAAACGGGCTTGAGCGCTGACTACGTCACGCAATTCGTTCAGTCGAAACCCGCCGACGTGCATACCTTCAGCCCGCAGCCGGACATGGGGGCATTTTTCCTGAACGTGTTCGAGCAGGAAGACCTGTTCCAGGCGGGGTTCATCCAGAGCACCGAAGCATTCCTGTCGTCGTTCGGCATCGATGTCCAACTGAGAAGCCTGGTCATGGATTCCCGCAATATCGTCTTCAGCAATTACCTGGTGGCGCGCCCCGCATTCTGGCGCGCCTGGCTGGACATCAACGAGAAGCTGTTCGCCATCTGCGAAGGGCCGGAGAGCGCGCTGCGCGCCGAGTTCACGGCCGACACGGCCTATCCGGGCGCGGTGCAACGAAAAGTGTTCCTGATGGAGCGTATTGCCAGCCTGCTGCTGGCGCTCCAGCCGCAATGGCGCGTGAACGCCTACAACACCTTCGCCTGTGCGTGGTCGGGCAGCCGTCTCAACCAGTTCAAAATGGAAGCCGTGCTGAGCGATGCGCTCAAGATCGCCATGCGCGAGCAGGGCTTCCCCGAATATCAGCAGGCATTCGCCGCGCTGCGCGACAAGTTGCGCTGACGTGGCGCCTCCTTCACCTTCAGACCTTACTCATCGCCCATGGCAGACCTCGACATCAAAGAACGCGTGCTGCGCCGGACCACGCCGGTGATCATCAATTCATACAATCAACCGACGTACCTGAAGAACATCGTCAGCAAGCTGCGCGAAGAGGATTTCAGCAATATCTACGTGCTCGACCAGGCTTCGACCAATCCGGAACTGGTCAACTATCTGGCAGCGCTGCAGCAGAGCGGGGACGCCATGCCGCTGCTGTCGGCCGCCAACAAGGGGCCCCATGAATTCTTTCTGTCGCGCCTGTATGACCTGTTCGGCGGCGCGCCGCTGATCTATACGGACCCCGACCTGACATGGGACCGGCTGGCCCCCAACTTCCTGACGCGGCATTTCGACATCGCCCACCGCTACCGGATCTTCAAGGTTGGTTCCGCGCTCACCATTCCAGCCCCGCATGAAGCCAAGCCCGATCTGATCACGAAGGTGGACCCGAGCGGGCCGATGAGTGTGGCGCAGTTTGAATCGCGCTACTGGACGACACCGATCGAAGCGGATGTCTACAACGCGCCCATTGATACGACAATGCACCTGTTCATACCGGCCTATTACGAGGCGGGCAAACCGCTGATCACCGGTGCGCGGCTGGGCGGCCCTGGCTTCGAGCTGAAGCATTTGCCGTGGTTCCTGTCCGATCCGATGCCCGCGGAAGAATATGCGTTCTACCTGGGAAGTTCCACCCATACGACGTGGCGCAGCGACCAGGGGCAGGAACCGGCATGAGGCATTGATGGTGGGTACCGCCACGGCACGCACGGTGCCGCCGGCGGCCACGATCACGGTTCCCGGATCGACTCGTCCATCGCCTTCGTCAGGGGCCACAACAGGTAGGACATGATCGTGCGTTCTCCCGTCACGATTTCAGCGGTGACCGTCATGCCGGGCAACAGCCGGGCGCCGGGCTGCATGCGGCGCAGCCCGGCATTGCCGTAGTCCACCCGCGCCAGGTAATACGCGTCGGTGCCCTGCCCCGCCGCCACCTGCTCGCGCTTGAATGAATCGGAACTGATGGTGCGCAGCTTGCCATCGAGCGCGCCGTGTTTCTGGAACGGGAAGGCATCGAGCTTCAGGTGCACGTGCGCATTCGGGCTGATGTAGCCGATGTCGGCCGAATCGATCTGCACCTCGGCCTCCAGCTTCGCGCCCAGCGGCACCAGCGTGAACATGGCTTCCGCCTCGCGCACGATCGAGCCCTGCGACAGCTTGCCCACTTCCAGCACAATGGCTTCGGCCGGTGCGGTCACGCGCACCATCTGGCGGCGTTTGTCGGCCTTGGCCAGTTGCTCGTTGATGGTGTCGCGCTCACGCGTAACGCTCAGCAATTCCTCCAGCGACTTTTGCCGCCAGCCGCGGTTCAGCGCGGCGCGTTCCGCCTCGGCTGCCGCCAGTTCCTTGGCCAGTTCGAGATCGCGGCTGCGGCCGTTGATCAGGCTGCGCTCCACTTCCAGCCGACGGTCGCGCGCTTCCAGCAATTGCAGCTTGGCGCCGAAGTTCTCGGCCACCAGTTGCTGCTGCATGGCCTCGATCTGCGCCAGCGACTTCAGGCGCTCGGCCAGCACCTGCTGGTCGCGCTTGTTCGTTTCGATGGAGGCGCGCAGGCGCTGCACATTCTCGTCCAGCCGGCGCTTCTGCGCTTCGAAATTGGCTTGCCGCTCGCCGGAGAGTTGCGCCTGCAGCGCATTGTCGGCGCCGCTCCCCGCGCCGCCTGGCGCGCGTGTGCCGGCCAGCTCGGCCTGCAGGCTGGCCACCTGCGTATCCAGGCTTGTCAGGCGATTCCGCAGTTGCTGCTCGTCGGCCTGCGTGAACGTGGGATCGAGTTCGGCCAGCACTTCGCCCTGCTTGACGACCTGCCCGACCCGCACGTGGATGCGCTGCACGATGGATGTCTCGAGCGGCTGCACGATGATGTTCGAGGTGGGGTTCACCAGCCGGCCATGCGCGGTGACCACGGTTTCCATCTTCGACAGGCTGGCCCACAGGATGAACAGCATTAACCCCAGCACGAGCAGGTGCAGCGTCATGCGCACATAGCGCGGCAGGGGCGTACGTTCGATGGCGTCCGCATCGGGCAGGAATTCGACTTCGGTGTCGTCGCCCATGCGGCGCTTGGCCGAGCGGCGCTCGCCCATCACAGGTGGCTTGTTTGCTGGTTCCATAGATGCTGGTAAGTGTCGCTGCGCGTCAGCAGCTCTTCATGACGGCCAGCGTCGACCAGGCGGCCTCGCTGCATGACGAGAATCGAGTCCGCGTTGACGAGCGTGGACAGGCGGTGCGAAATCATCACGACCGTGCGGCCGATTGCTATCTTCGACAGGTTGCGGATGAAGATGGCCTCGCTCTCCGGATCGAGCGCGCTGGCCGCTTCGTCCAGGATCAGGATGCGCGGTTTCGCCAGCAGCGAGCGGGCGATCGACAGCCGCTGCTTCTGGCCGCCGGAAAGGTTCGAGGCATTCTCTTCCAGCATCGTGTCGTAGCCCATCGGCATGCGCTCGATGAATTCATCGGCACCGGCGGCGGCCGCGGCCTCATTGATTTCCTCGAACGTGGCATCGGGCTTGGTGACGAGCAAGTTCTCGCGGATCGTGCCGCGGAACAGGAAATTCTCCTGCAGCACAACGCCGATCTGGCGGCGCAGGTGCTGCAGCTCGATCTCGCGCGCATCGAAGCCATCGAAGCGCACGATCCCTTCCTGCACCGCGTACAGGCCCTGAATCACCTTGGTGAGCGTGGTCTTGCCCGAGCCGCTGCGGCCCACGATGCCGACCACCGTGCCGGGCGTGATCGTGAAACTGGTGCGGTCCAGCGCATTGATCTGCGAGCCCGGGTAGCGGAACGTCACATCCTCGAACTTGATCTCGCCGTTCAGCACGGGGCGCAGGCCACCGGCGCCGGCACGGCCTTCCGGTGCGCGGTTCATCACTTCGCCCAGCATCTTCACGGACAGCGCCGTTTCCTGGTACTCGTTGATCAGGCTGACGATGGAGATCAGGGGCTGGGTGACGCGCTGCGACAGCATCTGGAAGGCGATCAGCGCACCGATCGTCAGCGTGCCGTCGAACACGCCCTGCGCGCCCACCACGATCAGCACAACCGGCATCAGCTTGCCCAGGAAATCCGTTACCGCGTTGCCGGTGATCGAGATCTGGCCGACGCGGAAATGCATCGTGATCGCCTCGGCCGAGCGCTGGTCCCAGTCGCGGCGCTGGGCCGGCTCGATGGCCAGCGCCTTCACTGTGCGCATGCCGTGGATGGTTTCCACCAGCATGGCCTGGCGCATGCCTTCGGCGCTGTACAGCGCATTCAGGCGGCGCTGGAATGTGGGGATCATCGCCATCACGACGCCGGCGATCAGCACGGCGAACAGCAGCACGATCATCGTCAGCTTCAACGAATACGAGAACAGGATCGGCAGGAACACCACCAGCGACAGCAGGTCGAGCCCCGTGAAGAACAGCCGCCCTGTAAGGAAACTGCGGATCTTTTCCAGCTGCTGCATGTGCCGGGTAATGATGCCGGCGGTCGTGGTCTCGAAATAATCGATCGGCAGCGACAGCAGGTGGGCGAAGGTGCGGCGCGTCAGGCGCATGTCGATCTTGTTGCTGGCTGCCAGGATCAGCACCTGGCGCAGGTAGCCGAACAGCGCATCGAGCACGAGAGCCAGCACGATGCCGGCGGTGAGCACCCACAGGGTGCTGTAGCTCTGGTGCGTCAGCACCTTGTCGATCACGAGCTGGAAGAAGATCGGCGACGCCAGGGCCAGCAACTGCATGACGATGGCGGCGATCAGGATGTCGCGAAACGCCGCCTTCTGCTTCAGCAGTTCGGGAATGAACCACTTCAGCCCGAATGGCTGCGACGGGTCGGTCAGCTTGTGCTGCCGTTTCACGAACAGGACCTCGCCCGACCAGTGGCGCATGAAATCGTCGTGCCCGACCTGCACCACCTGGCCGTTGTTGGCGGCCGGATTGAGCACGGCCACCTTGCCTTCCGCACCTTCGCCTTCGCCGCCGACGATGATGACCATATTGCCTTCATTGAGCCGCGCCAGCAGCGGATACACGCCCTGCTGGTGCAGAAGGCGCTGCCAGGAAAGCTTGTCGGCCTTTGCCTTCAAGCCAATGTCGCTGGCGATCCGCAGCAGCGTGCCGTCATTCGGCTCCTCCGCAACCAGTGCATAGTCGTCGATCAGGCGTTGAGGATTGATCTGCAGCCCGTGGTGCTGGGCGACGGCGGTCAGGCACTGGATGGCGGTATGGGCAAAGTTATCTGGCATGTGCTGGTACGCAATGTTTTCGCCAATGGATTCTACCCTACGCATGGCTGTTTCAGGCGCCACTCAAAGCGCGGAACAGCGGGGGAAAACCCATTGATAAAAAAACGGCAAGACCACAGTCTTGCCGTTTCGGTAGCCTCCGGCCGAAGCGACCGGCCGGAGATTTTTTTACTACGAGCGTGCTTACTTCGACGGGCTGGCCAGGAAGCCGTGGCCTGCGCTGTTCTGCAGGGCCTTCAGGCGCAGCGTGTCGTCCGACGACGCCATCGACTCGGTGCCGGTGCGCAGCTTGGCCGATTCGTCGAAGGACTTCAGCGACGCGGCCATGTTGGCCACGCTGGCCGACAGGTTCGTTGCTGCCGACACTTCCAGCTTCGGCGTGGCACCGGCTGGAACCGCCGCCGTGTTGCCGTAGGAAGCGATCGCCGCCGACAGGCTGCTCGAGCCAGCCGTTGCGCTGCTCGTTGCGAACCAGACATCGGCCGCCGCATGCGACTTGCCATCGGCCGTTTCGTAGCTCGAGGTCAGGCCAACGATATTGCCGTTGTTGAGCGTTGCCGTCGCTGTCGTTTCCAGGCTCAGCTTGGTGATGTTCAGATCGGCCAGCGATTTCAGTTCGCTCGCGGCACTGACACCGTCGGCATTGCCATCCACCCATACCTTCAGGTCGCCGAACGCAGTGTCGCCGGCCGTCAGGGCACCGTCGCCATCCGTATCCAGTTCGGCCATTGCTTCATAGCCGTTCTTTGCCTTCTGGCCATTCGACAGTGTGGTGCCTTCGCCAAACAGCTCGGAGCCGTCGTTGATGGCGCCGTCGCCGTTACGGTCCAGGACCAGCAGGCCGTCGTTGCCAGCCACCCAGCCGGTGTTCAGGTTGTCGCCGTTGGCCAGCAGGTCGAACTGCACGCCTGCGGACTTGGCCAGGGTATCGATGCCGTTGTCGTCCAGGTCCAGGACCACCGGGGTCATGAACTTCAGGGCGCCGATCTGGGCCGTGGTCAGCGAAGCGAATTGATCCGTGCTCAGGGCATGGATCTGCTCCGAGCTCATGGAGGCAATCTGCGACGTCGTCAGCTTCGGCAGCTGGTCCGTCGTGAAGGCCTGCAGTTGCGCCGTCGTCAGTTCAGCAAACACGTCGGACTTCAGCGCGGCCAGATCAGCCGTTTCCATCACTTGCAGGATTTCCGTGCTCAATGCACCGATCTGGGCGGTCGTCAGGGAGCCGGCTTGCGCCGTCGTCAGCGCCATCACTTGCGCCGAGGTCAGGGCATCGACCTGTGCCGACGTCAGCGCGGCGATGGCATGCGTCTTGATTGCTGCCACTGCTGCGGTACCCAGTGCTGCCAGCGCATCGGTCGACAGCACCGAAATCTGCGCCGTGCCCATGCCCGCCATCTGTGCCGAGGTCAGACCAACGACTTGCGCCGACGTCAGGGCTTCCAGCGAATCGGTGCTCAGGGCAACGATCTGGGCGGTGCTCAGGGTTCCCAGCTGGTCCGAGGTCAGTGCCTGCAGCTGATCCGAGCCCAGGGCCGAGATCACGCTCGTCTTCAACGCACGCAGGTCAGCCGTTTCCATCGCCTGCAGGTTGTCGGTCGACAGGGCCTGCAGTTGCGCGCTCGTCAGGCCAGCGGCTTGCGCCGTGGTCAGCGCCTGGATCTGTGCCGTCGTCAGGCCTGCGGTGAACAGGTCCGAGTCGAGCGCTGCCAGTTGCGAACTCGTCAGCACGGCGATCCCTGCCGACGTCAGGCCGGCGATCTGAACGCTGTTCAGTTCAGCGATCACGGCACTCTTCAGTGCGCGCACATCGGCCGTTTCCATCGCATTCAGGTCGGCACTGCTCAGTGCACCGATCTGGTCGGTCGTCAGCGTACCGGCTTGCGCGGTGGTCAGCGCAACGATCTGCACCGAGGTCAGCGCACCAACCTGGGCCGACGTCAGCGCGGCGATCGCGTTCGTCTTCAGGCCGGCGATCGCGGACGTGCTCAGCGAGGCCATTGCATCGGTCGACAGCACAACGATCTGCGCCGTACTCATGCCGGCGATCTGCGCCGAGGTCATGCCGGCCAGTTGGACCGACGTCAGGGCTTCCACCGCATTGGTGCTCAGTGCAGTGACCTGGCCGGTGCTCAGGGCAGCCAGCTGGTCCGACGTCAGCGCTTTCAGCTGATCCGAGCCCAGGGCCGAGATGACGCTCGTCTTCAACGCGCGCAGGTCAGCCGTTTCCATCGCCTGCAGGTTGTCGGTCGACAGCGCTTTCAGCTGGGTGCTGGTCAGGCCGGCAGCTTGTGCCGTCGTCAGCGCCTGGATCTGTGCCGTCGTCAGGCCGGCGGTGAACAGGTCCGTGCTCAGTGCCGCCAGTTGCGTCGACGTCAGGGCAGCGATGCCATCGGCGGACAGGCCGGCGATCTGGGCACTGTTCAGTTCAGCGATCACGGCACTCTTCAGTGCGCGCAGGTCGGCCGTTTCCATGGCATTCAGGTCGGCACTGCTCAGGGCGCCAACCTGGTCGGTGGTCAGCGCACCGGCTTGCGCGGTGGTCAGGGCCACCAGTTGAGCCGAGGTCAGGGCACCGACCTGGGCCGACGTGAGCGCGGCAATCGCGTTGGTCTTCAGGCCGGCAACCGCGGCACCGCTCAGGGAGGCAAACGCATCGGTCGACAGTGCAACGATCTGCGCCGTACCCATGCCGGCGATCTGCGCCGAGGTCATGCCGGCCAGTTGAACCGAGGTCAGCGCTTCCACCGCATCGGTGCTCAGTGCATTGATCTGGCCGGTGCTCAGGCCACCCAGCTGGTCCGAGGTCAGCGCTTTCAGCTGATCCGAGCCCAGGGCCGAGATCACGTTCGTCTTCAACGCGCGCAGGTCAGCCGTTTCCATCGCCTGCAGGTTGTCGGTCGACAGGGCTTTCAGCTGGGTGCTGGTCAGGCCGGCAGCTTGTGCCGTCGTCAGCGCCTGGATCTGTGCCGTCGTCAGGCCGGCGGTGAACAGGTCCGTGCTCAGTGCCGCCAGTTGCGTCGACGTCAGGGCAGCGATGCCATCACTGGACAGGCCGGCGATTTGTGCGCTGGTCAATTCAGCGATCACGGCACTCTTCAGTGCGCGCAGGTCGGCCGTTTCCATGGCGTTCAGGTCGGCACTGGTCAGGGCAGCGATCTGCACGGTGGTCAACGCACCTGCTTGCGCGGTGGTCAGCGCAACGATTTGTGCCGAGGTCAGTGCACCCACCTGGGCCGAGGTCAGCGCGGCGATTGCGTTGGTCTTCAAGCCGGCCACCGCGGCGCCACTCAGGGAGGCAAACGCATCGGTCGACAGTGCAGCGATCTGGGCAGTACCCATGCCGGCGATCTGTGCCGAGGTCAGGCCAGCCAATTGAGCCGACGTCAGGTTTTCCAGGGCATCGGTGCTCAGGGCTGCCAGCTGGCCGGTGCTCAGTGCACCCAGCTGGTCCGAAGTCAGCGCTTTCAGCTGATCCGAGCCCAGGGCCGAGATCACGCTCGTCTTCAATGCACGCAGGTCAGCCGTTTCCATCGCCTGCAGGTTGTCGGTCGACAGGGCTTGCAGTTGCGTGCTGGTCAGGCCGGCAGCTTGTGCCGTCGTCAGCGCCTGGATCTGTGCCGTCGTCAGGCCGGCGGTGAACAGGTCCGTGCTCAGTGCCGCCAATTGCGTCGACGTCAGCGCGGCGATGCCATCACTGGACAGACCAGCGATTTGTGCGCTGGTCAGTTCAGCAATCACGGCACTCTTCAGTGCGCGCAGGTCAGCCGTTTCCATGGCGTTCAGGTCGGCACTGGTCAGTGCACCGATCTGGTCGGTCGTCAGCGCGCCCGCTTGCGCAGTGGTCAGCGCAACGATCTGCGCCGAGGTCAGCGCACCCACCTGGGCCGAGGTCAGCGCGGCGATCGCGCTGCTCTTCAGGCCGGCCACCGCGTCAGCGCTCAGCGAGGCAAACGCATCGGTCGACAGTGCGGCGATCTGGGCAGTGCCCATGCCGGCGATCTGTGCCGAGGTCAGGCCAGCCAATTGAGCCGAGGTCAGCGTTTCCAGCGCGTCGCTGCTCAGGGCGGCCAACTGGCCGGTGCTCAGTGCACCCAGCTGGTCCGAAGTCAGCGCTTTCAGCTGATCCGAGCTCAGGGCCGAGATCACGCTCGTCTTCAATGCACGCAGGTCAGCCGTTTCCATCGCCTGCAGGTTGTCGGTCGACAGGGCTTGCAGTTGCGTGCTGGTCAGGCCGGCAGCTTGTGCCGTCGTCAGCGCCTGGATCTGTGCCGTCGTCAGGCCGGCGGTGAACAGGTCCGTGCTCAGTGCCGCCAATTGCGTCGACGTCAGCGCGGCGATGCCATCACTGGACAGACCAGCGATTTGTGCGCTGGTCAGTTCAGCAATCACGGCACTCTTCAGTGCGCGCAGGTCAGCCGTTTCCATGGCGTTCAGGTCGGCACTGGTCAGTGCACCGATCTGGTCGGTCGTCAGCGCGCCCGCTTGCGCAGTGGTCAGCGCAACGATCTGCGCCGAGGTCAGCGCACCCACCTGGGCCGAGGTCAGCGCGGCGATCGCGCTGCTCTTCAGGCCGGCCACCGCGTCAGCGCTCAGCGAGGCAAACGCATCGGTCGACAGTGCGGCGATCTGGGCAGTGCCCATGCCGGCGATCTGTGCCGAGGTCAGGCCAGCCAATTGAGCCGAGGTCAGCGTTTCCAGCGCGTCGCTGCTCAGGGCGGCCAACTGGCCGGTGCTCAGTGCACCCAGCTGGTCCGAAGTCAGCGCTTTCAGCTGATCGGAGCCCAAGGCCGAGATTACGCTTGTCTTCAACGCGCGCAAGTCGGCCGTTTCCAGTGCCCGCAGGTTATCGGTCGACAGGGCTTGCAGTTGGTCGCTCGTCAGGCCAGCAGCCTGGGCGGTCGTCAGCGCCTGGATTTGTGCCGTCGTCAGGCCGGCAGTGAACAGGTCCGCGTCCAGTGCACCCAGTTGCGT
>NZ_JACHXS010000019.1 GCF_014192225.1 Pseudoduganella umbonata
GTGTCGATCACCGTCAAGCTGATCTCCCCGATCGCGATGGAAGAAGGCCTGCGTTTCGCAATCCGTGAAGGCGGCCGTACCGTCGGCGCGGGTGTGGTAGCCAAGATTCTGGGCTAATTAGTAGTAAAGAGTCCGCCAAGTAATGCTGGCACCCAACAAAGTTGGGTGCTAGAATTACGGATTCCACTGTAAGTTTTACGTAGGGGCGTAGCTCAATTGGCAGAGCGTCGGTCTCCAAAACCGAAGGTTGGGGGTTCGATGCCCTCCGCCCCTGCCACCGAATTCTGGTGCAGGGCACCGAAAGTAAAAACGAATGTCTAATCAATCCGTGCAAACCGTTAGCACGAGCGGCGACAAGCTGAAAGTCGTGCTCGCGGTGGTTGCAGCGATTGCAGGCGTAGTCGGGTTCTTCTACCTGGCAGGTCAACCAACCCTGGTGCGGGCAGCTGCGCTTGTGGTTGGTTTGCTTATTTCCGTCGGCATTGCCTACACCTCCACCTCTGGTCGCGATTTCATCAATTTCTCGAAAGAAGCCGTTCGCGAAACCAAGAAAGTCGTCTGGCCTACGCGTAAAGAAGCAACGCAGATCACTCTGACCGTGTTCGCCTTCGTGGTGGTGATGGCGATGTTCCTGTGGGGAACGGATAAGCTGCTTGAATTCCTGTTGTACGATTTGATTCTTGGCTGGAAAAACTAAATGAGCGATAACGTGCAAGACGACGCAACCGATGTTCCTGTGCCAGGCGACGCGCCGGCGCAGGACGCGGCCGCTCCTGTCAGCGTACCGGTCAGCAATAAGCGCTGGTACGTCGTGCATGCTTATTCCGGCATGGAGAAAAGCGTGCAGCGTGCCCTGACCGAGCGTGTCGAACGCGCGGGCATGCAAGACCAGTTTGGCCAGATCCTGGTGCCGACTGAAGAGGTTGTCGAAGTAAAGAACGGTCAGAAATCCGTGACCGAACGCCGTTTCTTCCCGGGCTACGTGCTGGTGGAAATGGAAATGACGGACGAGACCTGGCACCTGGTGAAGAACACCGCCAAGGTCACCGGTTTCATCGGCGGCAAGTCGAACAAGCCGACGCCGATTCCGGCCCGCGAGATCGAAAAGATCATGACGCAGATGCAGGAAGGCGTCGAGAAGCCGCGGCCGAAAGTGCTGTACGAAGTGGGCGAGCAAGTCCGCATCAAGGATGGCCCGTTCACCGACTTCAACGGCAACGTCGAGGAAGTCAACTACGAGAAGTCCAAAGTGCGCGTCTCGGTCACCATCTTCGGCCGAGCCACTCCCGTCGAACTCGAATTCGGGCAGGTCGAGAAGGTCTGACCTGCTTCCCGCCTAACGGAGCGTTCAATCCGTACGAGGAGCCCTGCCAGTCAGTATCGGCGGGGCGCTACCACTCAAATCCAACGATAGGAAAGCCATCATGGCAAAGAAAATCATTGGCTTTATCAAGCTGCAAGTACCAGCTGGTAAGGCAAACCCGTCTCCTCCGATCGGCCCGGCACTGGGTCAGCGCGGCCTGAACATCATGGAATTCTGCAAGGCGTTCAACGCGCAGACCCAGGGCCTGGAACCAGGCATGCCGATTCCGGTGGTGATCACCGCCTTCGCGGACAAGTCCTTCACCTTCGTGATGAAGACCCCGCCGGCAACCTTCCTGATCAAGAAGCACTCGGGCGTGCAAAAAGGCTCTCCGAAGCCGCACACCGACAAGGTCGGCACGCTGACCCGCGCTCAAGCGGAAGAAATCGCTAAACTGAAAACCCCGGACCTGACCGCCGCCGACATGGAAGCCGCAGTGCGCACCATCGCTGGCTCCGCACGTTCGATGGGCATCACCGTTGAGGGCTTCTAATCATGGCAAAACTGTCCAAACGCGCTCAAGCCATCAAGGCTAAAGTAGACCGTACCAAGGTGTACGCTTTCGACAACGCTGTCACCCTGATCAAGGAACTGGCTACCGCCAAGTTCAACGAATCGATCGACGTGTCCGTCCAGCTGGGCGTGGACCCGAAGAAGTCGGATCAAGTGGTGCGTGGCTCCGTCGTGCTGCCAGCAGGCACCGGCAAGACCGTCCGCGTGGCCGTGTTCGCTTCCGGCGACAAGGCTGAAGCTGCACGCGCAGCTGGCGCCGACGTGGTCGGCATGGAAGACCTGGCAGAACGCGTGAAGGCCGGCGACATGCCGTTCGACATCGTGATCGCTTCGCCGGACACCATGCGTATCGTCGGTACCCTGGGCCAGATCCTGGGCCCGCGCGGCCTGATGCCGAACCCGAAAGTCGGCACCGTGACGCCTGACGTCGCTACCGCCGTCAAGAACGCGAAAGCTGGTCAAGTGCAATACCGTACCGACAAGGCCGGTATCATCCACGCGACCATCGGCCGTAAATCGTTCAGCGATGCCGATCTGAAGACCAACCTGGTCGCTCTGATCGAAGCCCTGAACAAGGCCAAGCCGGCCTCGTCGAAAGGCGTGTACCTGCGCAAGGTCTCGCTGTCGTCGACGATGGGCGCAGGCGTCCGTGTCGATCACGGCACGCTGGCTGCTTAAGTACAGTATTAAGTCCTCGGGCCTGCCAGGTAACTGAAGCAGGCGTGGGGCAGATCTTTGGGCTGGTGGATCCGCAAGGGTTCGCCAGGCAATCAAAGACCGTTGGGCTCAGTGCAGCAGGCAGGCACCGGGTTAATAGTCGGGGTAACACCCGTTCCCAACGCAGATGGTGTACCCGAACAAGTTTTGCAGTCCATTGGACTCCTAACCTCGGACGCCGTTGTTCGAAACCGATGCGGAAATTATTCTGCATCTCACAAGGAGATTGACCGTGGGTCTCAATCTGAATGACAAAAAGGCCGTTGTCGCCGAAGTTTCCGCAAAAGTAGCATCTGCGCAAACGATCGTCGTGGCTGAGTACCGTGGCATCCAGGTTGCTCACTTGACGAAACTCCGTGCAACCGCGCGTGCCCAGGGCGTGTACCTGCGTGTTCTGAAGAACACGCTGGCTCGTCGCTCTGTCGAAGGCACGCAGTTCGCCAACCTGGCCGATGCAATGACCGGTCCGCTGATCTACTCGATCTCGGATGATGCCGTGGCAGCAGCGAAAGTCATCAACGACTTCGCCAAAACCAACGACAAGCTGGTCGTCAAGGCAGGTAACTATGCAGGCAAGCAGCTCGACGTAGCTGGCGTGACTGCACTGGCAAGCATCCCGAGCCGTGAAGTCCTCATCTCGCAGCTGTTGGGCGTCATGCTGGCACCGGTTTCCGGCTTTGCACGTGGTCTGGCTGCACTGGCAGCCAAGAAGAGCGAAGGCTCCGAAGCTGCTCCGGCAGCCGAAGAAACCGCAGCGGCTTAATTGCCAAACGTTCTCGTCAAGTAATCAATCTGTAGCATACAAATCAATTAGGAGTTTCAAATGGCAATTAGCAAAGACGATATCCTGAACGCAGTGTCCGAAATGTCCGTGATGGACCTGAACGACCTGGTCAAGGCATTCGAAGAGAAGTTCGGCGTGTCGGCAGCTGCAATGGCAGCTCCGGCAGCTGGCGGCGGCGCTGCTGCTGCTGCTGTTGAAGAGCAGACCGAGTTCAACCTGGTGCTGACCGAAGTCGGCGCGAACAAAGTCGGCGTCATCAAGGCAGTTCGCGAAATCACCGGTCTGGGCCTGAAAGAAGCCAAAGACGTGGTTGACGGCGCACCGAAGACCGTGAAAGAAGCCCTGTCGAAAGCTGACGCAGAAGCCGGCAAGAAGAAGCTGGAAGATGCTGGCGCCAAGGCCGACCTGAAGTAATTTAGTATCATAGGCGCCGGTACTATTTAGCGCCCGAGCCAAAGCCCAGGCCCTCCCTCTTGAAGGGGGAGGGCCGGCTTTGGCTCCTTTGTCGTCCCTGCAGTATTTAGCAGCAGCAGTTACCAGAAGCAGTTTAGCAACATCAGTTTTAGTAGCACCAGTTTAGTAGTACCAGTTTTAGCAATACCAGTTTAGCAACACTGTTTAAAGCAGTATCCCTCGTCCCAGTACCTAGTCCCGACACGAGATGGTAGTGCCTTGAGGTTTCGCCTGAGTGCCGTTCGGTTTCCACCGATTGCAAGCATACAAGCCGAAACCTGAATTTTCTACCCTTTCCTGTCACTCACGGAGTGTCCATGCACTACTCATTTACTGAGAAGAAGCGCATCCGCAAATCATTCGCGAAGCGCGCCAACGTCCACAACGTTCCGTTCCTGCTGGCGACCCAGCTCGAGTCGTACGAAAACTTCTTGCAAGAGCACACTCCGGTGGCAACCCGCAAGAACGAAGGCCTGCAATCGGCCTTTACTTCCATCTTCCCGATCGTTTCGCACAACGGCTTTGCACGCCTGGAGTTCCTGTCCTACGTGCTGGGCGACCCCGCCTTCGACGTGAAAGAGTGCCAGCTCCGTGGCCTGACCTTCGCTTCCCCGCTGCGTGCGAAAGTGCGCCTGGTGATCCTGGACAAGGAATCGCCGACCAAGCCGGTCGTCAAGGAAATGAAGGAACAGGAAGTCTACATGGGCGAACTGCCCCTGATGACGACCACCGGTTCGTTCGTGATCAACGGCACCGAGCGTGTCATCGTGTCGCAGCTGCACCGTTCCCCGGGCGTGTTCTTCGAACACGACCGCGGCAAGACGCACTCGTCCGGCAAGCTGCTGTTCTCGGCCCGTATCATTCCTTACCGCGGCTCGTGGCTGGACTTCGAGTTCGACCCGAAGGACATCCTGTACTTCCGCGTCGACCGTCGCCGCAAGATGCCGGTATCGATCCTGCTGAAGGCCATCGGCATGACGCCGGAACAGATCCTGGCGAACTTCTTCGTGTTCGACAACTTCAACCTGCGCTCGGAAGGCGGCGAACTCGAGTTCGTGGCCGAACGCCTGCGCGGCGAAGTCGCGCGCTTCGACATCGTCAATCCGAAGGATGGCAAGACGATCGTCACGAAGGACAAGCGTATCAACGCCAAGCACGTGCGTGAAATCGAAGCTGCCGGTATCGCTCACATCTCCGTGCCGGAAGACTACCTGCTGGGCCGCGTGCTGGCCAAGAACATCGTCGATCCGGAAACGGGCGAAGTGGTGGCCTCGGCCAACGACGAGCTGACCGAAGAGCTGCTGAACCGCCTGCGCGACGCCAACATCTCCGCCATCCAGACGCTGTACACCAACGACCTGGACCAGGGTGCCTACATTTCGCAGACGCTGCGCATCGACGACACGGCCGACCAGAACGCCGCCCGCGTCGCGATCTACCGCATGATGCGTCCTGGCGAACCGCCGACCGAAGAATCGGTGGAAGCGCTGTTCAACGGCCTGTTCTACAGCGCCGACCGCTACGACCTGTCCGCCGTCGGCCGCATGAAGTTCAACCGCCGCATCGGCCGTGACGAACTGACCGGCGCAATGACGCTGGCCAACGAAGACGTGCTGGCCGTGATCAAGATCCTCGTCGAGCTGCGCAATGGCCGCGGCGAAGTCGACGATATCGATCACCTGGGTAACCGCCGCGTGCGCTGCGTGGGCGAACTGGCCGAAAACCAGTTCCGCGCCGGCCTGGTGCGCGTGGAACGCGCCGTCAAGGAACGCCTCGGCCAGGCCGAAGCGGACAACCTGATGCCGCATGACCTGATCAACAGCAAGCCGATTTCGGCCGCGATCCGCGAATTCTTCGGTTCGTCGCAGCTGTCGCAGTTCATGGACCAGACCAACCCGCTGTCCGAGATCACTCACAAGCGCCGTGTTTCCGCACTGGGCCCGGGCGGTCTGACGCGTGAACGCGCCGGCTTCGAGGTGCGCGACGTGCACCCGACCCACTACGGCCGCGTGTGCCCGATCGAAACGCCGGAAGGCCCGAACATCGGCCTGATCAACTCGCTGGCACTGTATGCCCGCCTGAACGAATACGGCTTCCTGGAAACCCCGTACCGCAAGGTCGAGAATTCCAAGGTCACCGACAAGATCGATTACCTGTCGGCGATCGAAGAAGGCCGCTACATCATTGCGCAGGCGAACGCCCGCATCAATGAAGAAGGCCAGCTGGACGACGAACTGGTGTCGGCCCGCGAAGCCGGCGAAACCATCCTGGTTTCCCCTGAGCGCATCCAGTACATGGACGTCGCACCGGGCCAGATCGTTTCCGTGGCAGCCTCGCTGATTCCGTTCCTGGAACACGATGACGCGAACCGTGCACTGATGGGCGCCAACATGCAGCGCCAGGCCGTGCCTTGCCTGCGCCCGGAAAAGGCGCTGGTCGGTACCGGTATCGAACGCACCGTGGCAGTCGACTCCGGCACCACCGTGCAGGCGCTGCGTGGCGGCGTGGTGGACTACATCGATGCAGGCCGCGTGGTGATCCGCGTCAACGACGAAGAGGCGCAAGCCGGTGAAGTCGGCGTGGACATCTACAACCTGATCAAGTACACCCGTTCGAACCAGAACACCAACATCAACCAGCGTCCGATCGTGCAAGTGGGCGACCGCGTGGCCAAGGGCGACGTGATCGCCGACGGCGCATCGACCGACCTGGGCGAGCTGGCACTGGGCCAGAACATGACCGTGGCCTTCATGCCATGGAACGGCCTGAACTTCGAGGATTCGATCCTGATCTCGGAAAACGTCGTCAAGGACGACCGTTACACCTCGATCCACATCGAAGAACTGTCCGTGGTCGCTCGCGACACCAAGCTGGGTGCCGAAGAAATCACCCGCGACATCTCGAACCTGGCGGAAAACCAGCTGGCCCGCCTGGACGAATCGGGCATCGTGTACATCGGCGCCGAAGTGCAGGCCGGCGACACGCTGGTCGGTAAAGTGACGCCGAAGGGCGAAACGCAACTGACGCCGGAAGAAAAGCTGCTGCGCGCGATCTTCGGCGAAAAAGCGTCCGACGTGAAAGACACGTCGCTGCGCGTGCCGTCGGGCATGGTCGGTACCGTGATCGACGTGCAAGTGTTCACCCGTGAAGGCATCCCGCGCGACAAGCGTGCCCAGCAGATCATCGACGACGAGCTGAAGCGCTACCGCCTGGACCTGAACGACCAGATGCGCATCGTCGAAGGCGATGCCTTCCAGCGTCTGGAAAAGATGCTGATCGGTAAAGTCGTCAACGGCGGTCCGAAGAAGCTGGCGAAGGGTGCCGCGATCACCAAGGAATACCTGGCCGACCTGGACAAGTACCACTGGTTCGACATCCGCCCGGCGGACGACGATGCGGCGACCGCGCTGGAAGCGATCAAGGAATCGATCAACGAGAAGCGCCACCAGTTCGACCTGGCCTTCGAAGAGAAGCGCAAGAAGCTGACGCAGGGCGACGAACTGCAGCCTGGCGTGCAGAAGATGGTCAAGGTCTACCTGGCCGTCAAGCGCCGCCTGCAGTCGGGCGACAAGATGGCGGGCCGCCACGGTAACAAGGGTGTGGTGTCGCGCATCGTGCCGGTGGAAGACATGCCATACATGGCCGACGGTACGCCGGCGGACGTGGTGCTGAACCCGCTGGGTGTTCCGTCCCGTATGAACGTGGGTCAGATCCTCGAGACCCACCTGGGCTGGGCAGCGAAGGGCCTGGGCATCCGTATCGGCGAAATGCTGGCACAGCAGATCAAGGTCGAAGAGATGCGCAAGTACCTGACGACCGTGTACAACGAGTCCGGCGCCAAGGAAGACATCGCCTCGCTGTCCGACGACGAGATCATGAAGCTGGCGGCCAACCTGAAGAAGGGTGTGCCGTTCGCGACGCCGGTGTTCGACGGTGCGCACGAATCGGAAATCCGCCGCATGCTGGACCTGGCGTATCCGGACGACATCGCCGCGAAGCTGGGCATGACCCCGTCCAAGAACCAGGTCACGATGTACGACGGCCGCACCGGCGAAGCATTCGAGCGCAAGGTCACCGTGGGCGTGATGCACATGCTGAAGCTGCACCACCTGGTCGACGACAAGATGCACGCCCGCTCGACCGGCCCGTACTCGCTGGTGACGCAGCAGCCGCTGGGTGGTAAAGCCCAGTTCGGCGGCCAGCGCTTCGGTGAGATGGAGGTGTGGGCACTGGAAGCGTACGGCGCATCGTACGTGCTGCAGGAAATGCTGACCGTGAAGTCCGATGACGTGAATGGCCGTACCAAAGTGTACGAAAACCTCGTCAAGGGCGATCACGTGATCGAGGCCGGCATGCCGGAATCGTTCAACGTGCTGGTGAAGGAAATCCGTTCCCTGGGTATCGACATCGACCTGGAACGCACCTAAGCCGCACGCCGCCCGACCAGCCTGGCTGGTCGGGCAACTTCAAGAATTCATCACTACCTGGAGTGATACATGAAAGCCCTGCTCGATTTATTCAAGCAAGTACAGACGAACGAGACCTTCGACGCGATCAAGATCGGTCTCGCCTCGCCTGAAAAAATCCGTTCGTGGTCCTACGGCGAAGTCAAGAAGCCGGAAACCATCAACTACCGTACCTTCAAGCCCGAGCGTGATGGCCTGTTCTGCGCCAAGATCTTTGGCCCGATCAAGGACTACGAGTGCCTGTGCGGCAAGTACAAGCGCCTGAAGCACCGCGGCGTGATCTGCGAAAAGTGCGGCGTGGAAGTCACGCTGGCCAAGGTGCGCCGCGAGCGCATGGGCCACATCGAACTGGCTTCGCCGGTCGCCCACATCTGGTTCCTGAAGTCGCTGCCGTCGCGCCTGGGCATGGTGCTGGACATGACGCTGCGCGATATCGAACGCGTGCTGTACTTCGAGGCATATGTCGTGACCGATCCGGGCATGACGCCGCTGAAGAAGTGCCAGATCATGTCGGAAGACGACTACGCCGCCAAGTACGAAGAGTACGGCGACGACTTCACCGCCTTCATGGGTGCCGAGGGCATCCGTGAACTGCTGCGCTCGATCGACATCCACCGCGATGCCGAAACGCTGCGCGTGGAACTGAAGGAATCGAAGTCCGAAGCGAAGATCAAGAAATACGCCAAGCGCCTGAAAGTGCTGGAAGCGTTCCAGCGTTCCGGCATCAAGCCGGACTGGATGATCATGGAAGTGCTGCCGGTGCTGCCGCCGGAACTGCGTCCGCTGGTCCCGCTGGATGGCGGCCGTTTCGCCACGTCCGACCTGAACGACCTGTATCGCCGCGTCATCAACCGTAATAACCGCCTGAAGCGCCTGATGGAACTGCGCGCACCGGAAATCATTACGCGTAACGAAAAGCGCATGCTGCAGGAAGCAGTGGACTCGCTGCTGGACAACGGCCGTCGCGGCAAGGCGATGACTGGCGCCAACAAGCGTCCGCTGAAGTCGCTGGCTGAAATGATCAAGGGCAAGGGCGGCCGTTTCCGCCAGAACTTGCTGGGCAAGCGCGTCGACTACTCGGGCCGTTCGGTCATCGTGGTGGGTCCGCAGCTGAAACTGCACCAGTGCGGCCTGCCGAAGCTGATGGCCCTCGAGCTGTTCAAGCCGTTCATCTTCAACAAGCTGGAACTGATGGGTCTGGCGACCACGATCAAGGCCGCCAAGAAGCTGGTCGAGCAGCAGGAGCCGGTCGTCTGGGACATCCTGGAAGACGTGATCCGCGAACACCCGATCATGCTGAACCGTGCGCCGACGCTGCACCGCCTGGGTATCCAGGCATTCGAGCCGGTACTGATCGAAGGCAAGGCCATCCAGCTGCACCCGCTGGTCTGCGCCGCGTTCAACGCCGACTTCGACGGTGACCAGATGGCAGTCCACGTGCCGCTGTCGATCGAGGCACAGATGGAAGCGCGCACGCTGATGCTGGCGTCGAACAACATCCTGTTCCCATCGAACGGCGAACCGTCGATCGTGCCGTCCCAGGATATCGTGCTGGGTCTGTACTACGCGACCCGCGAGGCGATCAACGCCAAGGGCGAAGGCATGCTGTTCCCGGACGTGTCGGAAGTGATCCGCGCGTACGACAACAAGGAAGTCGAGCTGGCCACCCGCATCACCGTGCGTATCGTCGAGAATCCACGCGATCCGGCGACGGGCGAGTTCGTCCGCACGCTGACCCGTTATGAAACGACGGTCGGCCGCGCGATCCTGTCCGAGATCCTGCCGAAAGGCCTGCCGTTCAGCGTGCTGAACCGCCCGCTGAAGAAGAAAGAGATCTCGAAGCTGATCAACACGTCGTTCCGCAAGTGCGGCCTGCGCGCCACCGTGGTGTTCGCCGACCAGCTGATGCAGTCGGGCTTCCGCCTGGCAACCCGCGCCGGTATCTCGATCTGCGTGGACGACATGCTGGTGCCGCTGGAGAAGAAGACGCTGATCGCGACCGCCGAGTCGGAAGTGAAGCAGATCGAACAGCAGTACGCTTCCGGTCTGGTGACCGCGGGCGAGCGCTACAACAAGGTCGTCGACATCTGGGGCAAGACCTCGGACGAAGTCGGCAAGGCGATGATGGACCAGCTGAAGGTGGAAGACGTCGTCAAGCGCGACGGCACCAACACCACGCAGGAATCGTTCAACGCGATTTACATGATGGCCGACTCGGGCGCCCGCGGTTCCGCAGCGCAGATTCGCCAGCTGGCCGGTATGCGCGGCCTGATGGCGAAGCCGGACGGTTCCATTATCGAAACGCCGATTACCGCGAACTTCCGCGAAGGCCTGAACGTTCTGCAGTACTTCATCTCGACCCACGGCGCTCGTAAAGGCCTGGCGGATACGGCACTGAAGACGGCAAACTCGGGTTACCTGACGCGCCGCCTGGTCGACGTGACGCAGGATCTGGTCGTGATCGAAGACGATTGCGGCACCTCAAACGGCACGCTGATGAAGGCGATGGTCGAAGGCGGTGAAGTCATCGAGGCACTGCGCGACCGTATCCTGGGCCGCGTGGCGAACAACGACGTGGTCAATCCTGAAACCCAGGAAACCGTGTACGAAGCCGGCACGCTGCTGGACGAAGACATGGTCGAAGACATCGAACGCATGGGCATCGACGAAGTCAAGGTCCGCACGCCGCTGACCTGCGACACCCGTTTCGGCCTGTGCGCGAAGTGCTACGGCCGCGACCTGGGCCGCGGCCAGCTGGTCAACACCGGCGAAGCCGTCGGTGTGGTGGCGGCACAGTCGATCGGCGAGCCGGGTACCCAGCTGACGATGCGTACGTTCCACATCGGTGGTGCGGCATCGCGCGCAGCCGTGGCCTCGTCCGTCGAAGCCAAGTCGAACGGCACCGTGCGCTTCACCGCCACGATGCGTTACGTCACCAACGGCAAGGGCGCCCAGATCGTCATTTCGCGTTCCGGCGAAGTGCTGATCACGGACGACCATGGCCGTGAGCGCGAGCGCCACAAGGTGCCGTATGGCGCCACGCTGATCGTCAAGGATGGCATGACCATCAAGGCCGGCGTGCCGCTGGCAACGTGGGATCCGCTGACCCGTCCGATCATTACGGAATACGCCGGTACCGTGCGTTTCGAGAACGTCGAAGAAGGCGTGACCGTGGCTCGCCAGGTGGACGAAGTGACCGGTCTGGCAACGCTCGTCGTGATCGACGCGAAGCGCCGCGGTTCGCTGACGAAGACCGTTCGTCCGCAGGTGAAACTGCTGAACGAAGAAGGCGCGGAAGTGAAGATCGCCGGCACCGAACACGCCGTGGCGATCGGCTTCCAGGTCGGCGCGCTGATCATGGTGAAGGATGGCCAGCAGGTGTCGGTGGGTGAAGTGCTGGCACGTATCCCGACCGAATCGCAGAAGACCCGCGACATTACCGGTGGTCTGCCGCGCGTTGCCGAACTGTTCGAAGCACGTTCGCCGAAAGACGCCGGCATGCTGGCGGAAGTCACCGGTACGGTGGCGTTCGGTAAGGAGACGAAGGGCAAGCAGCGCCTGGAAATCACCGACATGGACGGCAACAAGCACGAGTTCCTGATCACGAAGGACAAGCAGGTGCTGGTGCACGACGGCCAGGTGGTGAACAAGGGCGAGATGATCGTGGACGGCCCGGCCGATCCGCAAGACATCCTGCGCCTGCTGGGTATCGAAGCGCTGGCCCGCTACATCGTCGACGAAGTGCAGGACGTGTACCGTCTGCAGGGTGTGAAGATCAACGACAAGCACATCGAGGTGATCGTTCGCCAGATGCTGCGCCGTGTCCAGATCACCAATGCCGGCGACACCGACTACATCGTCGGCGAGCAGGTGGAACGTTCGGAGCTGCTGGACGAGAACGACAAGATGAATGCCGTGGCGAAGCTGCCGGCAACGTACGAAAACGTGCTGCTGGGTATTACCAAGGCATCGCTGTCGACGGACTCGTTCATCTCTGCCGCATCGTTCCAGGAAACCACGCGCGTGCTGACCGAAGCTGCGATCATGGGCAAGCGCGATGGTCTGCGCGGCCTGAAGGAAAACGTGATCGTCGGCCGCCTGATCCCTGGCGGTACCGGCCTGGCCTTCCACCGCGCCCGTCGCGAGAAGGAAGTCTGGGAAGCGGAAGAACGCAACGCCCTGCTGCAAGCCGAGCGCGCAGCCCAGGCGAGCACGGAGCTGGAAGCGCTGGAAACCCCGGCCGAACAGCACCACGAGGGCGGCGAAGGCTGATCCTCCTTGTAGCCTTCGGGCTGCATACAAAAACGGCACCGAAAGGTGCCGTTTTTTTTAACTGTCAGCCGCGGCATTGCCAGCAGTCTGCCGGGCGTTGCCGAACTGTTCGAAACCCATTCGCCGCAGGATGTTGGCATGCTGGCGGAAGTCACCGGTACGGTGGCGTTCGGTAAGAGACGAAAGGCAATCAGCACCTGCAAATCACCGACATGGTCAGCCACAAGCATGAGTTCTTGATCACGAAGGACAAGCAGGTGCTGGTGCACGACGGCCAGGTGGTGAACAAGGGCGAGATGATCGTGGACGGCCCGGCCGATCCGCAAGACATCCTGCGCCTGCTGGGTATCGAAGCGCTGGCTCGCTACATCGTCGACGAAGTGCAGGACGTGTACCGTCTGCAGGGCGTGAAGATCAACGACAAGCACATCGAGGTGATCGTTCGCCAGATGCTGCGCCGCGTCCAGATCACCAACGCCGGCGACACCGATTACATCGTCGGCGAGCAGGTGGAACGTTCGGAACTGCTGGACGAGAACGACAAGATGAATGCCGTGGCGAAGCTGCCGGCCACGTACAGGATACCAAAGCGCGTGCTGCTGGGTATTACCAAGGCATCGCTGTCGACGGACTCGTTCATCTCGGCCGCATCGTTCCAGGAAACCACCCGCGTGCTGACCGAAGCTGCGATCATGGGCAAGCGCGATGGTCTGCGCGGCCTGAAGGAAAACGTGATCGTCGGCCGCCTGATCCCTGGCGGTACCGGCCTGGCCTTCCACCGCGCCCGTCGCGAGAAGGAAGTCTGGGAAGCGGAAGAACGCAACGCCCTGCTGCAAGCCGAGCGCGCAGCCCAGGCGAGCACGGAGCTGGAAGCGCTGGAAACCCCGGCCGAACAGCACCACGAGGGCGGCGAAGGCTGATCCTCCTTGTAGCCTTCGGGCTGCATACAAAAACGGCACCGCAAGGTGCCGTTTTTTTTCGCCTGGGTTTCTGCCGCCAGACTACGAAAGCGGCTAGCGCCGCTGCTGCACCGCACTGGCAGCATTCTCGTCCGGGGGCGCCGCGGCATTCGTCTCCACGAGGACGAGGTAATTCCCGGCACTTGCCGGCTCCCAGCGCCACTCGGCGGCAATGACCATCGTTGCGATCGTTCCCATCAGGATGGCAATGGCCTGCCAGTGCGTGCGGTTCATGGATACTCCCCCTGTCGTTATCGGATACTGCTGGGCATGAAGCTTATTAATGCCAGCAGGAAACGCCATCCTAGTCAGCCGGCAAGCCGCCATTTTGATCTGGCGCAAACATTGCCCATCATCATTAATGTGCCCGCTTACCGCACCGGGTTGCCGTCGTTATCCAGCACCACGATTTCTCCCCAGCCCAGCGCGCGGATTCCCGGCTCGATCTTCTTGAGGTCGCCTACCACCAGCCACACCACGTCGTCCGGCCGGATGAATTTGCCGGCGGCGCCGGCCAATTGCGGTGCCTGCAAGGCGCGCATATTGGCGGCGTAGTTCGCCCAGTAATCTTCCGGCAGCCCCAGGTTGATCGTCTCCAGCGCCGCCGATTCCAGCGCACCGATGGTTTCAAAGCGCCCGGCCAGGCGCGACGTCATATTGCGCATGATGCTCGTGAACTCGTCGCCGGCGATCGGCCGCTTGCCGGCGATGTCGCGGATTTCCTTGTTCACTTCGATCAGCGATTCCTTTGTCTTGTCCGACTGCACGGCGATCAGCGTGAAGAAATTGCGCGGGCCGCGCACGCTGGTCAGCCGGCCGAAGCCGCCGTAGCTCCAGTGCTTGTCCAGCCGCAGGTTGCGGTTCAGGCGGGACGTCGCCATGCCGCCGAAGTTCTGCATCACCGGTTCCATCGCCAGGTCTTCCGGCTGGCCCGGCGGCAGCGACAGGTGGCCGGCCAGGATGGTCGATTGCAGCGCATCGGGCTTGTCGATCAGGTAGATCTTCTTCGCTGGAGCCGCCGCGGGTGCCGTGGCGGCAGCTTTCGCGGGAGCGCTGCCGGGCCGCCACTTGCCGAACGACGCTTCCAGCAGCGGCACCACCTGCGCCAGCGTGGTGTCGCCGGTGACGACGATCGTCGTGTTGCCGGGCTGGAACCATGCGCCATGCCAGCGAACGAGATCGTCACGCGAAAGGCTCGCCACCGAGCTTTCGAAGCCCGAAGCGGGCAGCGCGTAGCTGCTGCCGGCGCCATACAGGATGGCGGGCAAGGTACGCAGCGCCAGCGCATTCGGCTGCGCCTTTTCCTGCGCGATGCCGGCCAGCCGGCGCTGCTTTGCCAGCGCGAACTGGTCGGCCGGGAAAGCCGGCGCCAGTACCGCTTCGGCCAGCAGCGCCAGCGATGGCGCCAGGTTCGCGGCGGTGGCGTGCAGCCGTACCGCCGACATGTCCGGGCCCGTGCCGGTGTACAGGCGCGCACCCAGCGATTCGAGCGCATCGGACATCTGGTAGGCGTCGCGTGTCTTGTTGCCGATGCGGGTCCCCTTGTCGAGCAATTCCAGCGTCAGCGAGGCCAGCCCGGCTTTCTCGGGCGTATCGGCCGCCGTGCCGGCATCGATCGCCAGCGCCACGTTGACGATCGGCGCCGAGTGGCGTTCCAGCAGCACCACTTTCAGGCCGTTCGACAGCGTGGCCTTCTGCATTGCGGGAAACTTCACGTCGGGCGCGTCACCGAGTGCAGGCAGCACCTTGCGATCGACCGTGGAGGCCGCCGCGGACACCTTGGCGAACGGTTTCACCGTCATTGCGTAGTAGGGCGCGCGCAACCATTGCGCCGCGGCCGCCTTCAGCGCGGCTGGCTGGGCGGCGGACAATGTGTCGAGCTGCTTCAGGTAGGCGTCCGGCGTGCCGCCATAGGTCATGCTTTCGGCCAGTACGTCCGAGCGGCCGCCGAAACCGCCCAGGCGTTCGATGCCGCGTGCGAATGCCGCCAGCGTGCCGGCCTTGACACGCGCCACTTCCGGCGCGGTCGGCCCCTTGTCCAGCAGTTCGGCCAGCACCGCATCGAGTTCCTGTTCCACCAATGCCGGGTCGACACCGGGCGTGACCGTGACGGCGATGTCGAACGTGCTCGACAGTTCGCTGACGTCGACGCCTGCCGACACGCCCGTTGCCAGCTTCTTCTCGTCGATCAGCCGGCGGTTCAGCCGGGCATTTTTCGAATTGGCCAGCACGTCGGACACCATGCCGAGCTTCACCACGTCGCGGTCGCGCCAGCCCGGCACATGCCAGCTGCGGTAGATGCGCGCCTGCGGCACGCGGTCTTCCATTTCGTCGCGCACAGTGCGCTCGAGCCGCGGAATCCACGCCTCCAGGCGCGGCAGCGGCGGCCCGGGCGGGATCGACTCGAAGTATTTCTTCACGAGCGCCAGCGCGCGTTCCGGGGTGATGTCGCCGGCCAGCGAAATGACCGCGTTATTCGGACCGTAATAGGTGCGGTACCACTCGCGGATATCGTCCAGCGATGCGGCTGCCAGGTCGTCCATGCTGCCGATCACCGGCCACGAATAGGGATGCGAATACGGGTACATCTTGGCCGACTTTTCCAGGTGCACCCGGCCATACGGCTGGTTCTCTCCCTGGCGTTTTTCGTTCTGCACCACGCCCCGTTCGCGCTCCAGCATTTCCTTGGAAATGTAATTGCCGAGAAAACCCATCCGGTCCGCTTCCAGGTACAGCGTGCGTTCGAGCGCGGACACGGGCACGTCCTCGAAGAAATTGGTGCGGTCGGTATTGGTGGTGCCGTTGCGGTTATTGGCACCCAGGTCATCCATCGCTTCGCGGAAGCCGTGCGGATGGTTTTCCGAGCCGTTGAAGAAGAAGTGCTCGAACAGGTGCGCAAAGCCGGTCTTGCCGCGCTTTTCGTTGCGCGAGCCCACGTGGTACCAGATATTCACGCCGACCACCGGCACGCTGTGGTCTTCATGCACGATCAGCGTCAGGCCGTTCTGCAGCACGAATTTCTTGTGGGGGATGACATAAGCCTGCCGTTGATAGGGCGCAGCAGCCGGGGTATTGATAGCCGGCGGTGCGGCCAGGGTTCCAGCGCTGATGCAAGCCGCCAGCAAGGCGAAGATAAGCGTGCGTTTCATGGGGCTCCCCGAGGTGACGGACCAGGGGCATTGTAGCGTGTCGAAACGGCAATAACGCGCCGATCGCCTGCGGTCATCATGCTAATATTTGGTCCATGATCCCATCGGCCCTGTTTACTCCCGCCCAGCAAAAACTGCTGGGCTTGTTGTTTGTGCGCGTAAACGAAGGATTCCACCTGAACGAAATCATGCGCCAGACGGGGCTCGGCAGCGCATCGGCGCAGCGCGAATTGAAGCGGCTGCACGAGTCCGGCCTGATTGTGTCGGAACGGATCGGCAATGTGCGCCAGTTCCGGCCGAACAAGGACAGTCCCGTTTATGAAGAACTGACGAGCATCGTCAAGAAAACCTTTGGCCTGCTCAGCGTGCTGCACTCCACGCTGGGGCCGCTGCGCAAGTCGCTGAACGTGGCTTTTGTGTACGGGAAAACGGCCAGGGAACACGAACCGACATCGGATGCCGTCGAGCTGTTGCTGATCGGCGAAAACACCACGTATGGGGAGCTGCTGAGCCGGATGCCGGTGGCGGAGCGGCTATTGCGCCGCAAGATCAATCCCAATCTGTATTCACTGCCCGATTTCAAGCGGCGCGTACGCGAACAGCAGGGTTTCATCCTGAACGTGCTGGAAGAGCGCAAGATGTTCGTGCTGGGAGATGAAACGGACCTGGATCGCATCGTGCAGGATGCGCAGGCGGACATATAGACAGACAGGCAGGCAGACGAGCAGGCAGCAACCAGACAAATAGCAAAAAGCGCTGGACGCTCACTTGGCCCGGTCGGGCAGCGGCAGGTCGTCGGCCAGGCGCTGGCCCGTGGCCTGCGCCGGCAACGCGCGCTCCAGCGGGAAACCCACCGCGAACCGGGTATACCGGCCCACCTCGGATTCGCAGGAGATCGTGCCGCCGAATGCCGTCACCACCTTGTGGCAAAACGCCAGGCCCATGCCGGTGCCGCCACCGGTCTTGCGCGTCGTATAGAACGGCTCGAATACATGCGGCAGCACGTCGGCGGCAATGCCGTGGCCCGTATCGGTAACGACCAGCATGTTCTGGTCGAAGTCCCGGTAGCATTCGATCACCACGGCACCTTCGCCCTTGGATTTCAGCGCGTGCAGCGCGTTTTTCAGCAGGTTGTACAGCACGTAGACGAGCAGCGTGTCCGACCCATGGAAGCGGAAGTCGTCGCTCAGCCGCACGCTGACCCTGGCCCGTTCGCGCTCCGCGAACGGGTAGCAGGCCAGTGCTTCGTCGATCACTTTTTTTACCGAATGCATCGAGAAACTGTCGCGTTCAAGCGAGCCCACGCGGGCCGATGCCAGCAGCATGTCGACGATGAAATTCGACCGGGATACTTCCGCCTCGATGTGCCGCGCGATCTCGCTCAGGTATTCCAGCTGCTCCTCGTTCAAGCCGGGAGCCTGCGAGCGCCGGTAGCCGGCAATCAGTTCCGGCAGGCTGCGCGCCAGCACGCGCGACTGGCTGCGAATCGTCGCCAGCGGCGTGCGCACCTCGTGCGCGATGCTGGCCGCCGTGGCCAGCGGATCGGCCAGCAGGTTGTGCCGCACCATGGCCTGGGCGATCAGCCCCAGGCTGGCGGCAATGAACAGCACGCCCGGCGGGTAAAACTCGACGCCGTAATTGCACAGGTAATCGATGGATGCCACGGCGTAGATGAGGATACTGACGAGGCAGTAGCGCAGCCGCGCCTTTTCCGTCGACAGCGCCACCTGCTGGCGGCGGTACAGCAGGTACAGTCCGCGCAGGATCACGGCCGCCGTCTGGACCAGGTGCACAGGGTGCAGCCAGCCGGCGCGCGGATAAAAGCCGTAGAAATAGGGATACAGGCCGGACAGCAGCCAGTCGGTCGTGGGGATCAGTAACGCCAGCACGCCGGCCAGAGCATAACTGGCTTGCACGAACGGACGCTCGCTGCGGCGGCCCGTCAGTTCCGCGATGAAGTGGTACAGCGTGGTAGGCAGGAACAGGATCGGCAGGTAACCCAGGCGCACCAGCATCAGCGCCGTGTCGGCATTCGTCACCTGGAACATCAACGCCCATGCGGCCTGCCAGCAGAACGTGGTAATGCAAATGAGGAAGAAGGTCAGGCTGGCACGATTGACGCCGCGCGAATTCAGCACATATACGCCGTAGCTGATGAATACCAGCGATACCAATCCCGGCAAGATCGAATACATGCGCGCTCCTTGGGGCGATTACAGTGAACAGGCAAGCGATCTTAGCAACAGAAAATAGCGAAGTGCGTACCGTGTTCCCCGTAAGTAGCTAAACATTGCGTTTAGTCAAAAGCGAATAATGCTTTACGGCAAAAAGTAGAGGTGTTCGGCATCGTGTCGAGCACCTGCCGGCGGCCCGGCGCCCACTACTCAGGAGAAGGTTATGTTTATGCATGCCAATGTCGCGAACGATGCCAGCATGAATGCAGAGCTGACGTTCCATCATCAGCTGTCGATCTATCTCAAAGACTCGAATGCTTATGGAAACACGTATTTTGCGCGCTATTTCGAGTGGCAGGGCATCTGCCGCGAAAAATGGTTCTACGAGTGCATTTCACGCGACATGTTGCAGCAGGAGGGGGTATTCATCACCAAGCATGCCGAGCAGGATTTTTTGCAGGAAACCTTCCCCTTCCAGGACATCACCTGCGAAGTCAACAGCTACGACATCAAGCGCTGCTCGTTCTGGCTCGAATTCCGCTTCCATGCCAACGGCGAACTGGTGGCCAGAGGGCGCCAGCAACTCGTATTCGCCAGTCACACCAAGCAGATCAAGGCATTGCCGGAACTGGTCCTGAAACGCATCGGACGTTACGCATTGAAAAACAAGGGCGGAAAATAACGGTGGGACCAGCCACTGTCCCGGCGCGACTTTCGCCGCACCGGCCGGACAGCAGGCATCGATCTTATCCTGGCAAAAACACGCGCGCCCAAACAATGCAGCGTATTGCCCAGGTAGTGTCGATCACGGCACGCGCTGCTGCGCGATCCAACCGTCGATCTTCTCTTCAAGCAAACTCAGCGGCAATGTGCCGTCACCCAGCACCTGCTCGTGAAACGCCGGCAGGCTGAACCTGTCACCCAGCGCCGCTTGCGCCCGCTGCCGTAATTCCATGATCTTCAACGCGCCGATCTTGTACGCCAGTGCCTGGCCCGGCCACGCCATATAGCGTTCCGTTTCGCTGCGCGCCACCGCGTCGTAACCCAGCGTGTCCTTCATGTACTGGATCGTTTGCTCGCGGGTCCAGCCTTTCGCGTGCATGCCGGTATCGACCACCAGGCGCGTCGCACGCAGCAGTTCATCGTTCAGGTGGCCGAAGTACTGGGCCGGATCGTCGAACAGGCGCATCTCACGCCCCAACGTTTCCGCATACAGCGCCCAGCCTTCGGTGAATGCCGTGTTGCCGCCGAACTTGCGGAAGTTCGGCAAGCCCAGTTCCTGCATCAGCGCGATGTGGAAGTGGTGGCCCGGCTTGCCTTCGTGCAGGAACAGCGTCGTCATGCCCGTGCTGCCGTATTTGGCGGGATCGGTGACGACGGACCAGAACACGCCTGGCCGCGAACCGTCCGCCGCCGGCGCCGTGTAATGGTCGGATGCCGTATCGCGCGACAGTTCGGGCTCCAGCCGCAGGTCCAGCCTGGCCTTCGGCAGCAGCGTGAACATGGCCGGCAGCTTCTCGTCGAGCACGCCGTCCAGCTTGCGGTAGACAGCCTGCACCTCGTCCTCGGTCTTGAACGGGAAGAAACGCGGCTGTTGCGAAACCCACACCGGCAAACCGGCCGGCGGCCCGTCATAGCCCAGTTGCGGCCCCAGCTTGGCGAACTCGGCCTGGATGCGTGCCACTTCCTTCAGGCCGATCTCGTGGATGGCCTCGGGTGCCAGGTCGGTCGTGGTGGACTCGGCCACGCGCACGGCGTACCAGGCGCTGCCGTTCGGCACTGCCGAAAATCCGGTGGAGGTGCGGCAGGCCGGAATATAGTCGTTCTCGATGAACGCGGCCAGCTTCGCCAGCGCGGGCTGCAGCCGGGCGACGGCGGCGCGGTAATCGGCGGTCAGCCGCGCCTTGTCGGCAGCGGAAAAGCCGGCGGGCATGCGCTTGACGGGCGAGTAGTAAATGCTGTCTTCCGGTACCGTGCTGACCAGCTTCCGGAACTGCGGCAGCGCCGAGACCATGATGGCCTTCGGTTGCGTGACGCCGGTGCGCATGCCTTCCCGCATGTTGGCGACGGCCTGGTCGATCCATGCCGGCAGTTGCGTGAGCCGGTTCAGGTAAGCGCGGTATTGCTTGACGTTGGTCAGCGGCTGCGATGCCTCGCCGCTGGCAAAGTTCGCCAGCGTCACCGGCAGGCTGTCCATCTGGCTGACCGGCAGCAGATGGCCTGGATACGGTTCGTACGACAGCAGCGTCTTCAGTTCGAACGCCAGCACGTCGTAGTTGATCCGGTCGCGGTGCGTCAGCTTGTTGCGGTCGATCGTTCCCAGGCGGCGGGTGTAGTCGCGGTAGCGGGCGAACTGCCTGGCGCGCTCGGCCGGCGCGATGGCCATGCCGATCTGGTCGTCGAAGCGGTTGTCGCCGTTGTCGGTCGCGTACACCGGTTCGAAGCGGGCGATGGCGTCGTAGTACTCGTCCGCCAGCGCCAGGAATTTACGGCTTTCGGCGTCGGATACGGCTGCCGATACCTTGCCGGCGGGCTGCGCCGCTGCGGGGGCGGCGTGGACCGGTCCAAAGGCCAGCAGCAGGGCGGCGGCCAGGGCGCCCAGGGTGATGCGAGATGTCATGCGTGATTTCCGAATATGAATGATTCAAACGGCGCAAGCATAAGCGATCTGTCGCGGCGGCGGAACGGATTTGTCGCCAACGGTTCGGGAAACTGTATTGATTTGTCGCGACGGTAGGAATGGCGAATCAATGCATTTAAACTAACTTTCAGTCTGGGCCCGGGCTGACCACCTCATCGGATTCATCACGCTGATTCAGCGTTCGATTCATTGTTGATCTCAACCTCGAATCTCAACCTCGAACTAAGGAAAATAAAATGAAGAAACTGATTGGTTCCGGCCTGCTGGCCGCGGCCGTAGTCGCGCCTTTGCACGTGTCTGCCGCAGACACCGTCGACTGGGTGAACTGGACCGGCCTGGCCGGTACGGCCGTCCAGAACGGCAACACCGTCGACGTCACGTTCAGCGACACTTCGCTGGGCTTGACCCATGCCGACTACTACACTGGCGAGGCGGCCTACATCAGCAGCGAAGTCACCAACGGCCCCGGCACCGACGGCATGTTCAGCTTCGTCGGCGGAACCAATGTCGTGCATCATCTGCATTTCTCTGAAGCAGTCCTCAATCCCTACCTGGCCATCGTCAGCCTGGGCCGCGACAGCAGCCCCGCATCGTTCGCGTTCTCCAATGTCGCCAGCATCACGCTGGTCAGCGAAGGTGATGGCTACTTCGGCGACGGCGAACTCAGTATTTCCGGCGGTACCGTCACCGGCCTGGAAGGCCATGGCGTGGTGCGCCTGAACGGCAGCTTTACGGACCTGTATTTCACGACCCCTCAGAACGAATACTGGTATGGCGCGTCGATCGGCATCCCGGTCGTGGCGGTGCCGGAACCCAGTACCTGGGGCATGCTGGCCGTCGGCGGCGCCATGCTCGGCATGCTGGGCCGTCGCCGCAAGAACGACAAGCTGGAACAGTCCGCCTGATCCTGCTCGTCCGGCTGGTGCGGGGGCGCTGGCCGGACCGCGAAAATGTCTGCGCATTCAGATCAATTGTATTGCTTTGTCATATCAGTGTTGTTCCGATAGTAATGTCATTAGACTAACGTAAAGCTTGTATCAAACAGGCAATTAAAAGTTATCTAACGCAAACAATCAGGAGCAAACATGAAGCAACTGTTCGGTCTCGGCCTGCTGGCCGCCGCCTTGTCCGCCCCACTGCATGCGGCCGCCGATCCGGTCAGCTGGATCAACTGGAACGGCAACGTCGCGAAAAACGGCACCATGGTCCAGGATGGCAAGACGATCGACGTCGCGTACACGGGTGCCGCCGGCACACCGCACACCGATTACTTCACGCGCTTTCCCGGTACCTATCTCAGCGACGAGGTCGGCAATGGCCCCGGCACCAATGGCTTCCTGCACCTTTCCGGCGGCACGTATGCACAGCAGCACCACGTGCACTTTTCGTCGGCCGTCGTGAACCCTTATATCGCGTTCATCAGCCTGGGCGCATCGAGCCAGGCCGCCAGCTTCACCTTCCAGGATGTCGCCAGTATCGACCTGCTCAGCGAAGGCCAGGGATCGTGGGGCGACGGCGAACTGACGGTGGTGGGCAATACCGTGTCCGGCAAGGAAGGCAATGGCGTGGTGCGACTGAACGGCACCTTCACCGACCTTTACTTCACCACGCCTGTCTTTGAAAACTGGTATGGCGCCGCGATCGGCGGTGCCGCCGTCAGCCCCGTGCCGGAGCCGGGCACCTGGCGCATGCTGATGGCCGGCGGCCTGGTGCTGGCCCTGGCAGGCCGCCGCCGCGCCGCCGGCAAGTTCACGCGGCCGGCATAACGGCACTCAGGCCGGGGACGACGCTTCGGTCAGCCGGTGCTCGTACAGCGCCGCCACCACGTCCGACTGGGTAACGATGCCGGCGAAGCGTTCCTCGGCGTCGACGATGGGGATGTGGTGCAGGCCGGCGTCGGCCATCAGCGGCACCAGGTCCACGATCGGGGTGTCGGTCTGCGCCACGCGCGGGCGTGCCGTCATGATCTGGCCGACCACCTCGGCCTTTTCCGTATGCGACAGGCCGGTCGGCTTCAGGAAATCCTTCAGCTTCTCGCGCATGCCGCGGTAGTCGTCCAGGCCGCTGTGCTTCAGGAAGTCGCTTTGCGTGACGATGCCGATCACGCGCCGGGCCGGATTGAGCACGGGCAGGGCGGCGATATGACGGCCCCGCATTGCGTGCCATGCCTCCGTCAACGGCGTGGCGAACTCCGCCGTCACCACGTCGCGCGACATGATGTCGCCGCAGGCGATCACGCCGAACCGGCGCTGGTAAGCGCGCATTTCGGTCTGCAGGAACAGTGCCTCCAGGTCGTCGCGGCTGATGTCGAGCACCTGGCCGTAGCGCCGCAGCACCGCATCCAGGTCTTCCGGCTTGAAGCCCAGCCGTACCGTCGGCACCTCATCCCGGGTGGCATGCGGATTCGGATGCGACAGCGTCTGCGCGTGCGGATAGCGCCGCCCCGTCAGGTTGTTGTAGACGACCGCCGCCGCCACCAGCAGCATCGAATCCACCAGCACCGGACCCAGCGCGAACGAGAAGCCGGCCGCATGCACCGCGGGCCCGCCGATCACGGCGGTCAGCGCCGCCGCACCGCCCGGCGGATGCAGGCAACGCGTAAAGAACATGACGGCGATCGCCAGCGCCGTGCCCAGTGCTGCCAGGGCGGGCAGCGGCAGCAGGTGGCCCAGCCAGCGCACGCAGGCGGCGCTGACGAGGGCGGAAATGACATTGCCGCCGATGACCGACCAAGGTTGTGCCAGCGGACTGGCGGGCAGGCAGAACAGCAGTACCGACGAGGCGCCCATCGGCGCCACCAGCCAGATCGCGTCTTCACCCAGCATCAGGTGGGCCACGGTGCCCGTGACGAGGAGTCCCAGCAAGGCGCCGGCGCTGGCACGCAGGCGCTCGGTGGTACTGGCCGTGCTGGGGGCCGGGAGCAAAACGCTAAACAAAGATCTTACACGCATGTTTCGATTATCCCATGGCGACCCCATGCGCGACCAGATCCAGCGGCAGGGCGGTTGTGTATTTGATCTGTTCCATCGAGAAAGCCGACGACACGCCCGTCAGGTTGGCCGCGCGGATCAGCTTCTTGTAGAAGCGGTCGTAGCCGTCGATGTCGGTGGTGGCCACCTTCAGCAGATAGTCGACGTCGCCGCTCATCCGGTGAAATTCCATCACTTCGGGCAGTGCGACCACGGCGGCAGCAAACTTCGCCAGCCACTGTTCGTCATGCCGGCTGGTGCGCACACTGACGAATACCGTGACCGGCAGCCCGGCCTTGCGGCGGTTCACCAGCGCTACCCGGCGGTCCAGGTAGCCGTCATCCTGCAGGCGCTTCAGCCGTTTCCAGCACGGCGTGCTGGTCAGCCCTACTTTGTCGGCCAGGTCGGCCACGGACAGCGTGCCGTCCACCTGAAGGGCACCCAGGATCGCGTAATCGAATTTGTCGAGATCGTTCATGCTGTTTTCCGTCACATATAAGAATGGATGTCCTCATTATGCGGTGAATATAAGCATTTTTAGCATGCCTGCTCCGCCGTCGTCCTTTAATCTGGCAGGATGGACAATGAAATCTACCTCGACGGCAATGCCACCACGGCCGTCCTGCCTGCCGCGCTGCGGGCCGCCCTGCTGGCAATGGAAGAGTGCTATGGCAATCCGAGCAGCACGCACGCCACCGGGCTGAAAGCAAAAGCGGTACTCGATGCCGCGCGGGCGCGGGCCTGCCGCCTGCTTGGCGTCGGCCCCGGCCGCCTGATGTTCAACAGCGGCGCCACCGAAGGCATCCAGACGGCCGTACTATCCGCGCTGTGTGCCGTGCGCGCGCGCCGCCTGGCCGGCGAACTGGCAGGCACGCTGCTGGTGTACGGCGCCACCGAGCACAAGGCCGTGCCGGAAAGCCTGGCGCACTGGAATGCGCTGCTGGGACTGGACCTGGAACTGGTGGCGTTGCCGGTCGGGACGGACGGCCGCCACGACCTGGCGGCGCTGCGCCGGCTGGCACCCGCGGCGGCGTTCGTCTGCACGATGGCCGCCAACAACGAGACCGGCGTGATCTCCGACCTGACGGGCATCGCCGCCGCCCTGGAAGGTAGCCCCGCCCTGTGGATGGTGGATTGCGTGCAGGCGCTGGGCAAGCTGCCGCTCGACCTGGCCGCTACCCGCATCGATTACGCGCCGTTCTCAGGACACAAGCTGTATGCGCCGAAAGGCATCGGCATGCTGTACGTGCGGGCCGGGGCACCGTTCACGCCGCTGATGAAAGGAGGCGGCCAGGAAACCGGGTGGCGCTCCGGTACCGAGAACATGGCCGGCATCGCCGCGCTCGGTGCCGTGCTGGCAGCGCTGGAGGACGGAACCTTATTTGCCTCGCACGCCGAACAGTGCATGTTCCGCGAACGGCTGGCGGCCGCGTTGCGCCAGGCGCTGCCCGGCATTGTCTTCAACGCGCCGTTCGACGACGCGCTGCCGACCACGCTCAATTTTTCCGTGCCCGGTGTGTCCGGCAAGGAGTTGCTGGATCTGTTCGACGCTGCCGCCGTGCGCGTGTCGGCCGGCAGCGCCTGCTCCGCCGCCAAGGCGCAGCCGTCGTACGTGCTGGCGGCCATGGGATTGCCCGAATGGCGTAGCAGCAATGCCGTGCGGCTGTCGTTCGGCCCGTTGATGGATGACGCCACCGTGGCCGATGCGTGCGCGCGGATTGCCCGCTGCGGCGGCGCGCTGCGACTGGCGGGCATGCTCGGCGAGCCGGCGACGACACGGCCGGACGGTTTGCTGCAACTGAGCGACGGCGGCCGCCATACGTGGCTCGTGCTCGACGCCGCCAGCGGCACCTGCGCCGTGATCGATCCGCAACCGGCCCTGGCCGAGCGCATCGATGCGCTGCTGCGCACGCACGGTTTTCGCGTGGCGGCACGGCTGTCGACGCGCAACGGTGCCGGCTGGCCGGCCAGCGGCGACAGCATCGAACTGGGCAGGCAAAGCCTGCGCCGGGTGATGATCGGGGCCGGCACGCCGTGCTATCTGCTGGGGCCCGCGGGCGAACGGCCGCGCCATGCGTTCATCGGCGACGCCGCCCCGTCCGGCCTGGCCGGACACGTGCCGCCGGAGGCATTGCTTTGCCCGGCCGCGGAGGCGTTATCCACGCTATGTGCCCACCCGGCACCGGCCGGCGACATCGACCTCGATGCCGCCGGGCTGGCGGCCCTGCTGCGCCAGCGCCCGGATGCGGTCCTGGTGGACGTGCGTGAGCCGCATGAGCACGCGGTCGCCGTACCATTCCTCGGCGTGCCGGCCGCCAGCGTTCCGCTCAGCCGGCTGGCCGGCGAATTGCCGCGCTGGATGGCGCAGGCCGGGCAGGTGCCGCTGGTGTTTTACTGCCGCAGCGGCAACCGCAGTGCGCGGGCCGCCGGGTGCCTGCGCAGCCTGGGATATCCGCAGGCTTACCACGTGCACGGTGGCGTAGCGCTGGCCTGACGAGTCATCGCGCGAACAAAAGGCGGCCTGCGGGCCGCCTTTTGTTTGGACCACGTGCCGGGGAGTTTTTTGCACTGCATCATTGCTATGTACGCTAGCGTACAGTGGTGTGACGTGCGCCGGAATAATATTTCCTGCAACATACTCCCAGCCGTGGCGGGCCTCCTTGCCTGCTGCCCCAAAGCGAGGCTCCCTTGACACTGCACCTCAAATTGTGGCCCGGCTTGACTGCCGGATTCCAGGAAGCCTCGTCCGGTTCCGCCGCATCCGGTCCCGAAGAAGACCTGCCGTTCCGCGCCGAGCTCTACAGCGCTCAACAGATGGCCCACCATGGCCGCACGCTGGCCGAAATGCATGTGCTGAGCAAGCGTGGCGGACCCGACCGCTTGCTGGCGCGCCTGAGCGACAACGCCCGCGTATTGCGCACCACCGCCGACGAACTGACGGTGGCCGTCAAGGAGGGCCGCCAGATCACGCCAGCGTCCGAGTGGCTGCTGGATAATTATTACCTGATCGAAGAACAGGTCCGCATTGCCCGGCGCCACCTGCCCAAGGACTACAGCAAGGAATTGCCGCGCCTCGAGAAAGGCGCGGCCGACGGCACGCCCCGTGTCTACCGGCTGGCGCTGGAAGTGATCGCCCACGGCGATGGCCGCGTGGATCCGGAAAGCCTGTGCCGCTTCGTCGAGGCTTACCAGGAACTGGCGCCGCTGACGCTCGGCGAGCTGTGGGCAATCCCCATCATGCTGCGCCTGGCATTGCTGGAAAACCTGCGCCGCGTGGCCGCGCGCGTGGCCGAGAACCGCTACCAGCGGGACCTGGCGAACAGCTGGGCCGACCAGATGATGGAAATCGCCGACAAGAACCCGTCCGGCCTGATCCTGCTGGTGGCCGACATGGCGCGGTCGAACCCGCCCATCACGAGCGGCTTCGTGGCCGAGCTGGCGCGGCGGCTGCAGGGACAAAGCCCGGCGCTGACGCTGGCGCTTACGTGGGTCACGTACCGGCTGGCCGAAACGGGGCAGACGATCGAGCAGCAGATCCAGACCGAGATCGGCCAGCAGGCGGCCGACCAGGTGTCGATCGCCAACACCATCGGCAGCCTGCGCTTCCTGGGCACGATGGACTGGCAGGAATTCGTCGAAACGATGAGCCTCGTGGAAGCGGCACTGCGCGAGGATCCGTCCGGTATCTACGGGGCGATGGACTTCGTCACCCGCGACCATTACCGCCACGTGGTGGAAAAGATCGCACGCGGCTGCACGCTGTCCGAAGCACAGGTGGTGCGCGAGGCGGTGGAACTGGCGCGCGCGCACACGGAAAGCGACGATCCACGGCATGGCCACGTGGGCTTCTACCTGGTCGACAAGGGTGTGCTGCTGCTGGAGAAAAAGGTGGCGCGGCGCCGCTCGTTGCGCGAATCGCTGCGCGCCACCGTGCGCGCCGCGCCGCTGACGTCGTACCTGGGGGCGATTGCCGCACTGTCGGTGATCGCTACCGCGCTGATGATCGAGCGCGCGCTGCGCGACGGCGTGGCCGGCTGGGAAGTCGTCGTGCTGGCCGTGCTGGGCCTGATGGGCAGCAGCCAGCTGGCGCTGGCGCTGGTGAACTGGTTCGCCACGCTGGTCACGCGGCCGAGCCCATTGCCGCGCATGGATTTCAAGGAAGGCATTCCGTCCGATGCGCGTGCGATCGTCGTCGTGCCGTCGCTGTTCTACAGTCTGGAGAACGTCGACGAACTGTGCGAGCAGCTCGAGGTGCGCTACCTCGCCAACCGCGATCCGAACCTGCATTTTTGCCTGCTGTCCGACTTTGCCGATGCGCAGGCCGAAACGCTGCCCACCGATGCCGGCCTGCTGGAACGGGCCCGCGCCCACATCGAAGACCTGAACCGCAAGTACGGCCAGGACGACAACTCGTGCCCGTTCCTGCTGCTGCACCGCCCGCGCCAGTGGAACCTTGCCGAGCGCGCATGGATGGGGCATGAGCGCAAGCGCGGCAAGCTGGCCGACCTGAACCGCTTCCTGCGCGGCGGCGCGCGCGACCGCTTCATGCTGGTCGTCGGCGAGAGCAGCCGGCTGCCGACCGTGAAATACGTGATCACGCTGGATGCCGACACGCAGCTGGCGCGCGATTCGGCGCGCCAGTTCATCGCCACGATGCGCCATCCGCTGAACCAGCCCAGGATCGATGCCCGCATCAACCGCGTGGTCTCCGGCTACGGCATCCTGCAGCCGCGCGTGGCCGTCAGCCTGCCCAGCCCGGATGCCTCGCTGTACGAGAGGCTGTGCGGCGGAGAACCGGGCATCGACCCGTACACGCGTACCGTGTCCGACGTATACCAGGACGTGTTCGCCGAAGGTTCGTTCATCGGCAAGGGCATCTACGACCTGGACGTGTTCGAGAAAGTACTGGGCGAGCGATTTCCGGAAAACCGCATCCTGTCGCACGACCTGCTGGAAGGCTGCTACCTGCGCGCCGGCCTGCTGTCCGACGCGCAGCTGTACGAACAGTATCCGCAGCGCTACCGCGACGACGTGAGTCGCCGCCACCGCTGGATCCGCGGCGACTGGCAACTGGCCGGCTGGCTGTTCGGCCGGGTGCGCACGGCGATCGGCGGGCGCGAGAAGAATCCGCTGTCGGCACTGTCGCGCTGGAAGCTGTTCGACAACCTGCGCCGCAGCCTGGTGGCGCCGGCGCTCACGCTGTCGCTGCTGTTCGCCTTCGCCGTGCTGCCGCATCCGTGGTTCTATACCAGCATGGTGCTGGCCATCATTTTCGTGCCCGCCATTGCCGCCGCGCTGTACGACCTGTCGCACAAATCGCCGGACACGCTGTGGCGGCAGCACCTGCCGAATTCGCTGCGTCGCAGTGGACTGCAATTCGCGCACGGCCTGCTGTCGCTGGTGTTCCTGCCGTACGAGGCCTACATCGGCCTCGATGCGATCGTGCGTACGGCATGGCGCCTGCTGGTGTCGAAAAAACACCTGCTGCAGTGGCGTCCGTCGGCGCTGTCGCGCGCCAATGGCGGGCTGGGTGCCAACTGGCGCGCGATGTGGGTCTCGCCGGCGCTGGCGCTGGCGGTCGGCACCGTGCTGGCACTGTGGCGCGTGCCGGCATTCGAGGCGGCCGCGATCTTCCTCGTCGCCTGGCTGGTGGCACCGGTGGTGGCCTGGTGGATCAGCCGCCCGGTCGAGCGCCTGGAAGCGCAGCTGGACAGCGACCAGCGCCGCTTCCTGCACCTGGTGGCCCGCAAGACCTGGGCCTGGTTCGACACGTTCGTGGGGCCGGACGACAACTGGCTGCCGCCCGATAACGTGCAGGAGCACCCCGGCACCGTCATCGCGCACCGCACGTCGCCCACCAATATCGGCATGGTGCTGCTGGCCAATGTCAGCGCCTACGATTTCGGCTACCTGACCTTGGCGCAGGTGCTGCAGCGCACCCGCAACACGCTCGATGCGATGGCCAGGCTGGAACGCTACCAGGGCCACTTCTACAACTGGTACGACACCCAGTCGCTGAAACCGCTGCATCCGATGTATGTGTCGACCGTCGACAGCGGCAACCTGGCCGGCCACCTGCTGGTGCTGCAGGCCGCGCTGCTGAACGCGGCGGACGACCCGATCGCCGGGCCGCGGACGGTGGCGGGCCTGGAAACCACGCTGGCGGTGCTCGAGGAAGCGCTCGCCGGCGCCGGTGGAACCGCCGGCATCGATCCCGCGGCAATGGCGGCCTTGCGCGAAGCGGTGACGCCATCGCAAGCGCAGTATCCGTCGAACCTGCCGGAAGTGCGCGCGTACCTGGAGCGCGCCACCGCCGCCGCCGAGACCTTTGCCGCGAGCGCCGGACTGGCGAACGACACCACGGCGCACATGTGGGCCGGCGCGCTGGCGGCCCAGTGCCGCGCCGCGCTCGACGAGCTGAACCTGCTGGCGCCGTGGATCGCCGGCGGCACCGGCAGCGTGCTCGATACCGGCCTGCTGAAGATTCCGACCCTGCGCGAACTGGCATCGTATCCGCCTGCCGGTGCGCCGCTGTCGGACCTGGCGCCGGGAGAGCGCGAGCGCCGCGAACAGCTCGGCGTGCTGGTGGAGCAGGGCGCCGCCGTAGCGCGCGAACGCATGGCGCACTTGCACGAACTGGCCATGCAGGCCTGCGGCTTCGCCCAGGTCGACTATGGCTTCCTGTTCAACCGCACCACCAAGCTGCTGGCGATCGGCTACAACGTCACGGAACGGCGGCTCGACGCCAGCTGTTACGACCTGCTGGCCTCCGAAGTACGGCTGGCCAGCTACGTGGCCGTGGCGCAGGGCCAGCTGCCGCAGGAGCACTGGTTCGCACTGGGCCGGCAGCTCGCCATCGTGCATGGCCAGCCGGTACTGATGTCGTGGAGCGGCTCGATGTTCGAGTACCTGATGCCGCTGCTGGTGATGCCGACTTACCCGAGCACGCTGCTCGACCAGACCTACCACTCGGTGGTGGCGGCGCAGATCGAGTACGCGCGCCAGCGCAACGTGCCGTGGGGCGTATCCGAATCCGGCTATACGACCGTGGATGCGTCGATGAACTACCAGTACCGCGCGTTCGGCGTGCCCGGACTGGGCATGAAGCGCGGCCTGGCGGACGACCTGGTGATCGCGCCCTATGCGTCGATGATGGCGCTGATGGTGGATCCGGAAGCGGCGTGCCAGAACCTGCAGAAGATGGCCGGCCTCGGCTTCATGGGCCGCTATGGCTTCTACGAAGCGATCGACTACACCCCTGCGCGGCTGCCGCGCGGCCAGTCGTTCGCCGTCGTCAAATCGTTCATGGTGCACCACCAGGGCATGGGATTCCTGGCGCTGTCCTACCTGCTGCACGACCGGCCGATGCAGCGCCGCTTCGAATCCGACCCGATGCTGCAATCGGCATTGCTGATGCTGCAGGAACGCAGCCCGCGCATCGGCGCATTCTTCTCCACCGCTTCCGAGCAGGCCGCCGCGGTGGGTTCGACGTCGCACGACCAGGCCGCGCCGGTACGGGTGCTGACGCAGCCGAACACGTCGGTGCCGGAAGTGCAATTGCTGTCGAACGGCCGCTACCACGTGATGGTGACGGCGGCGGGCGGCAGCTACAGCCGCTGGCACGACCTGGCGGTGACGCGCTGGCGCGAGGATACGACTCGCGACAACTGGGGCCAGTTCTGCTATGTGCGCGACGAGGATGGCCATTTCTGGTCGAATACCTACCAGCCGACGCTGGCCGAGCCGGAAAACTACGAGGTGATCTTCTCCGAGGGCCGGGCCGAGTACCGCCGCAGCGACCGCGGCATCGAGCTGTACACCGAGATCGTGGTATCGCCGGAAGACGATATCGAGATGCGCCGGCTGCGCGTGACGAACCATTCGAGCCGGCCGCGCACGATCGAGCTGACCAGCTTCGCCGAGGTGGTGATGGCGCCGGCCGCCGCGGATGCCGCGCACCCGGCCTTCTCGAAACTGTTCGTGCAGACCGAGATCCTCGGCGAAGACAGCGCCATCCTGTGCACGCGGCGCCCGCGCGGCAAGGGTGAGAAATCGCCGTGCATGCTGCACGTGATGACGGTGCACGACGCGCAGGTGGTCGAGGTATCGTATGAAACGGACCGGGCCCACTTCATCGGGCGTGGCAATACGCTGCGCGCACCGCGCGCGCTGATCGAGCCGGGCGCGCTCTCCGGCGCCCACGGCTCCGTGCTGGACCCGGCGGTGGCGATCCGCTACCGGATCACGCTGCAGCCGGACCAGATGGCGACCGTCGACATCGCCACGGGCATGACCGAAACGCGCGAGGCGGCGCGGCACCTGATCGACAAGTACCAGGACCGCCACATGGCCGACCGCGTGTTCGAGCTGGCGTGGACGCACAGCCAGGTCGTACTGCGGCAGCTGAACGCCAGCGAGGCCGATGGCCAGCTGTACAGCCGGCTGGCGAACCATGTGATCTATCCGAATGCCGCGCTGCGCGCCGATCCTTCGGTGCTGATCAAGAACCAGCGCGGCCAGTCGAACCTGTGGCCGTATGCGATCTCCGGCGACCTGCCGATCGTGCTGCTGCAGGTGAAGGATTCCGCCAACATCGAGGTGGCGCGGCAGATGGTGCAGGCGCACGCGTACTGGCGCCTGAAAGGCCTGACGGTCGACCTGGTGATCTGGTTCGAGGACACCTCCGGCTACCGGCAGGCGCTGTACGACCAGATCATCGGCATGATCGCGTCCGGCATCGATGCGCAGGCGATCGACCGGCCGGGCGGCATCTTCGTGCGGCCGCTGGAACAGATCTCGAGCGAAGACCGGGTCCTGCTGCAGACGGTGGCCCGGATGATCGTCAACGATGCCCGCGGCCCGCTGGGCGAGCAGGTCAAGCGGACGTCCCCGCCGGGGCTGCGCATGCCGCCGCTGCTGGCCGACCCGCGCGGCGAATACGACGATGCCGGCCCGGCCACGCACGTCCCGCACGACCTGATCCTGTGGAACGGCTTCGGCGGCTTCACGCCGGACGGCCGCGAGTACGTGATCGTGACGGGCCGTGGCCGCGTCACCCCGGCACCGTGGTCGAACGTGCTGGCCAACGCGCAGTTCGGCAGCGTGATCTCGGAAAGCGGGCAGGCTTATACCTGGCACGAGAATGCCCATGAATTCCGGCTCACGCCGTGGCACAACGATCCGGTCACGGATGCCGGCGGCGAGGCGTTCTACCTGCGCGACGAAGCCAGCGGCCATTTCTGGTCGCCCACGCCGCTGCCGGCGCGCGGCAGCGGCGATTACGTGACGCGCCACGGCTTCGGCTACAGCACCTTCGAGCACACCGAGGCCGGCATCATGTCGGCACTGACGACCTATGTTTCGAACGACGCGCCGGTGCGCTACACCGTGCTGAAAGTGCGCAACGATTCGCAGGTGGCGCGCAAGCTGTCGGCCACCGGGTATGTCGAATGGGTGCTGGGCGAGATGCGCGCCAAATCCGGCATGCACATCGTGACCGAACTCGACGCGGTCAGCGGCGCGCTGTTCGCCCGCAACCCGTACAACACGGAATTCTCGGGCCGCGTGGCGTTCTTCAATGTCGACGCGACGACGCGCACGGTGACGGCGGACCGTACCGAATTCCTGGGCCGGAACGGCACGCTGGCCAGCCCGGCCGCGCTGCGCCGGCAACGGCTGTCCGGCAAGGTAGGAACGGCACTCGATGCCTGCGCGGCGCTGCAGGTGCCATTCGAGCTGCTGCCGGGGCAGGAGCGCGAACTGGTGTTCGTGCTCGGCATGGGCGGGCGCCGCAATGCCGACGCCAGCACGATGGTACAGAAGCACGGCGGTGCCGGGGCCGCACGCGATGCGCTGGCCGCCGTGCACGCGCACTGGGAGGCCACGCTGGGGGCGGTGCGCATCGCCACGCCGGATCCGGCGCTGGACGTGATCGCCAACGGCTGGCTGATGTACCAGACCATCGCCTGCCGGCTGTGGGCGCGCAGCGGCTATTACCAGTCCGGCGGCGCGTTCGGCTACCGCGACCAGTTGCAGGATGCGATGGCGATCGTGCACACCGAGCCGCACCTGCTGCGCGAGCACCTGGTACTGTGCGCGGCGCACCAGTTCGCCGAAGGCGACGTGCAGCACTGGTGGCATCCGCCGACCGACCGCGGGGTGCGCACGCACTGTTCGGACGATTACCTGTGGCTGCCGCTGGCCACCGCCCGCTACGTGACGGTGACCGGCGACATGTCGGTGCTCGACGAGCAGGCGCATTACCTGGAAGGCCGGCCGGTCAAGCCGGACGAGGATTCGTACTACGACATGCCGGGCCGCTCGCCGCTGGCGGAAAACCTGTACCAGCACTGCGTGCGGGCGATCCGCCATGGCCTGCGCTTCGGCGAGCACGGCCTGCCGCTGATCGGTTCCTGCGACTGGAACGACGGCATGGATAAAGTCGGCGCGGAAGGCAAGGGCGAGAGCGTGTGGCTGGCATGGTTCCTGGTCGACGTGCTGCGGCAGTTCGCCGTGGTGGCGGAGCGGCGCGGCGATGCCGGGTTTGCCGGCGAGTGCCGGACCGAGGCCACCAGGCTGGCGGCGAACGTGGAGCAGAACGCGTGGGATGGCCAGTGGTACCGCCGCGCGTACTTCGACGACGGCACGCCGCTCGGCTCGCACGAAAGCGACGAATGCCAGATCGACTCGATTTCGCAAAGCTGGGGTGTACTGTCCGGCGCCGCCGATCCTGAACGGGTAAAAGGCGCGATGGCCCAGGTGGACGCGCGGCTGGTGCGGCGCGACGGCGGCTTCATCCAGCTGCTCGACCCGCCGTTCGACAAGGCCGACCCGAATCCCGGCTATATCCAGGGCTACGTGCCGGGCGTACGCGAAAACGGCGGCCAGTACACGCACGCCGCGGTGTGGACCGTGATGGCCTTCGCGGCCATGGGCGACACCGCGAAGGCCTGGGAGCTGATGCGGCTGATCAACCCGGTGCAGCATGCGTCCAGCGCGGACAACGTGGCCGTCTACAAGGTCGAGCCATACGTGGTCACAGCCGACATCTACGCCGTCGAACCGCACGTGGGACGCGGCGGCTGGAGCTGGTACACGGGATCGTCCGGCTGGATGTACCGGCTGATCCTCGAATCGCTGCTGGGCGTGGCGCGGAATGGCGACCGGCTGTCGCTCACGCCGCGCATGCCCGAGGATTGGGACGGTTTCAGCCTGTCATACCGCTACGGTTCGGCGAACTATGCGATCCGCGTGTCGCGCGGCGCGGCCGGGCTCACGGTCGACGGCGCCGCACAGGAAGACGGCGCGATCGCACTGGTCGACGACGGGCGCGAGCACGCCGTCGAATTGCGCGTGCCCTGAAAAGTTGCCTGGAAAATGGGGACGTACCCCATTTTTCAGGAACCATAGCTTAATCGTTGTTTATAAGCCTACCGCGGTGCCGGCTCCCATCAGCGTGGCCACGCCCAGCACGACGAAGATGACCGCGGCAATGCCGTGCACCACCTTCAGGTTGACGGCGGTGGCGGCGCGCTTGCCCAGGTACACGGCGGGCACGTTCGCCAGCATCATGCCCAGCGTGGTGCCGACCACGACGGGAATCAGCGCGTCGAAGCGGGCGGCCAGCGCCACGGTGGCGATCTGCGTCTTGTCGCCCATCTCGGCCAGGAAGAAGGCGATCAGCGTGGCGGTGAAGACGCCATAGCGGCTGGCGGGCGTCTCGTCTTCGTCGATCTCGTCCGGCACCATGATCCAGGCGGCCATGGCGATGAAGCCCAGGCCGAGGATCCAGCGCAATGCATTGGGGCCCAGCAGTTCGGTCAGCCAGGTGCCGACGGCGGCGGCGCAGAAGTGGTTGACGATGGTGGCGACGAAGATGCCGCCGACGATCGGCAGCGGGCGCCGGAACTGGGTGGCGAGCACGAAGGCGAGCAATTGGGTCTTGTCGCCGATTTCGGCGAGGGCAACGATGCCCGTGGAGACGAGGAAGGCTTCCATGTAGGTGGCTGGGGGCCGGATGTTAACCAAGGATCCATGGGCAGTCCCGGCCCCTTGATATATGCGGCCGCCCTTGGATCATTGGTCTCGCCAGGCCCGCGCCGTAAACATCCGCGCCGGCCACCTGTGCCACGGCCTGCGGGCCGATCGTGTTGACACAGGTTCTGCCGGTAAAACCGGCAGGAGGCTACTCCCCAAAGAACGGGCGCCATGATAGCAGAGTCGGCGCACGGGGCGGGTGAAAATGCCATTCCATATGCTATTCTGCACCGCGCCCGCACCGGCGATCCCGGTGCCTGCCTGACTCTTTCTAAGGAAGCACATGCGAAAACCTTCTTTGCGCCTGGCGCTATCCGCCGCGCTGGCAATGCTCGCAACGGCGGCCCACGCCCAGGACCCGCTCAGCTACGCCCGCTACAACGAGGTGCGCACGACCGACCTGTACCTCGATCTCAAGGCCGATTTCTCCCGCAAGACGCTGACCGGGTACGCCGAGCTGACCCTGAACTGGCTGGACAAGAACGTGCGCACGCTGGTGCTCGATACGCGCCAGCTGAAGATCGCGCGGGTGCAGGTGCAGAACGACGACGGCCGCTGGGTGCCCGCCTCCTACCTGCTGGACCGTCCCGATCCGAAGAAGGGCCAGGCGCTGCGCATCTCGCTGCGCAACCAGCCGAAGAAAGTGCGCGTGTACTACCACACGGCGCCCACCGCCGGGGCACTGCAATGGCTGACGCCGGTGCAGACGCTATCCGGCAAGCGCCCGTTCATGTTCAGCCAGTCGCAGGCGATCGAAGCCCGCTCGTGGGCGCCGGTACAGGATACGCCGGCGGTGCGTTTCACCTACGGCGCGCGCATCGAGGCGCCGGCCGGCATGCGCGTGGTGATGAGCGCCGAGAACGACCCGCAGGCCACCGGCGCCGGCGGCTGGAAGTTCCGCATGCCGCAGCCGGTGCCGTCCTACCTGCTGGCGATCGCGATCGGCGAGATCGATGTGCGCAATGTCGGCCCGCGGTCGGCCGTGTACGCGGAACCAGGCCGCATCGAGGCCGCCGCGTTCGAGCTGGCCGATACGGAGAAGATGATCGCCGCCGCCGAATCGCTGTACGGTCCTTACCGGTGGGGGCGCTACGACATGATCGTGCTGCCGCCGTCGTTCCCGATCGGCGGCATGGAAAACCCGCGCATGACGTTCCTGACGCCGACCATGATCGCCGGCGACCGCAGCCTGAACGACCTGATCGCGCACGAACTGGCGCATTCATGGTCCGGCAACCTGGTCACCAACGCATCGTGGAAGCACTGGTGGCTGAACGAAGGTTTCACCACCTACGTGACGACGCGGATCATCGAGATTCTCTACGGCCGCGAAGTCGCGGAGATGTACCTGCAGGTGGAGCAGGAAGAAGCGCTGGCGTCGCTGAAGGACATCCCGGCGGCGAAGCAGGCCTTGCTGACGCGCGACCCGGACGTCAATCCGGACACCTATACGGACGAAGGCCTGGCGTATCCGAAGGGCGCCTGGCTGCTGCGCACGCTCGAGCAGCGTGCCGGCCGGGAAGTGTTCGACCCGTTCCTGCGCGGCTGGTTCGACCAGCACGCGTTCCAGTCGGCCACCACCGAGCAGTTCCTGGCCTACCTGCGCGCCAACCTGCTGGACAAGCATCCGAACGTGATGACCCAGGCGGAGCTCGACGAATGGCTTTACGGCCCGGGCATCCCCGCCACCGCGCAGCGCGTGGTATCGCAGCGCTTCCAGGCAGTCGATGCCCAGCGCACCGCGTGGCTGAAGGGCGAACAGGCGACGGCCGACCTGACCGCGCGCAGCTGGAGCGCTCCGGAGTGGATGCACTTCCTGAACGACATCGACAACAAGGCCAGCGCAGACCAGTTGCGTGAGCTCGACCAGACCTTCGCGCTGAAGACCAGCAAGAACAACGAGATCGCCTACCGCTTCTACCTGGCGTCGGTGCATGCCGGCTATGACGTGCGCGAACAGCTCGACACCTTCCTGATGAGCGTGGGCCGCCAGAAGTTCGTGGTGCCGCTGTACGCCGCGCTGCTGAAAAACGCCAGGGATGCGGCGTGGGCGAAAAGCGTGTTTGCCAAGGCGCGGCCCCGTTATCACCCCGAAACGCAGAAGTCGGTCGACAGGCTGCTGAAAAAATAATCGAGCAAAGCAAGGGAGCAAGGATGCTGTTGAAGAAAACCACCGCCGCGCTGGTGCTGTGCGCCTGCGCGTCGTTTGCCACCGTCAGCGCGCCGGCGCTGGCTTTCGATGCCGCCGCAGTCAATGTGGCCGCAGTCAATGTCCCGGACACGAGTGCCACCGCCCCGGCCTTCGACCTGGCGCGCGACGTCAACCGCGCATTGAAGACCTTCGACGTGCCAGGTATCGCGATCGCCATCGTCAAGGACGGCAAGGTGATCGCCGCCCAGGGTTTCGGCGTACGCAGGCTGGGCGACCCGGCACCGGTCACGTCGAAAACGCTGTTCGAGATCGCGTCGAACTCGAAGGCTTTCACCGCCGTGGCGCTGGCGAAACTGGTCGACGAGGGCAAGCTCGCATGGGACGATCCGGTCATCAAGCACCTGCCGGACTTCCGCATGTACGACGCCTACGTGACCCAGGAAATGACGGTGCGCGACCTGCTGACGCACCGCAGCGGCCTGGGACTCGGTGCGGGCGACCTGCTGTGGTGGCCGACGACGACGTTTTCCACCGACGAGATCATCCATAACCTGCGCCACGTAAAGCCGGCCACCAGCTTCCGCGCCGACTATGCCTACGACAACCTGCTGTATATCGTCGCGGGGCGCATCATTGCGCAAAAGTCCGGCAGGAGCTGGGGCGATGCGATGCAGCAGCAGATCCTCGATCCGCTGGGCATGACGAACACCACCACCAGCGTTGCCGCGATGCTGAAAACGGCCGATTACTCGGCACCGCACAGCAAGATCAATGGCAGGCAGTCGGTCGTCAAGCCAATGCCGGTCGATAACGCGGTGGGCGCCGTCGGCATCAACACCAGTGCCGAGGACATCGCGAAATGGATGAACGTGCTGCTGGCCGGCGGCGAAGTGCCGGGCGGACAGCGGCTGTTCTCCGCCGCGCAGTCGAAGGAGATCTGGACGCCCGTGACACCGATGAAGATCGCCGAGCCGAAAGGAGCACTGGCCGCCACGCGGGCGAACTTCAATGCCTATGGGCTGGGCTTCAACATCCGCGATTACCGCGGCAAGAAGCTGGTGCTGCACGGTGGCGCGCTGCAGGGCTTTTATTCGCGCGTGCTGATGGTGCCGGAAGAGAAGCTGGGCATCGCGATCTTCACGAACGCCGAGAACGGCGGATCGATGACGTCGCTGCAATGGCGCATCCTCGACCACTACCTGGGCGCGGCACCGACGGACTGGATCGGCGTCATCGCCGCCGAGGAACAGGAACGGCTTCGCAAGGACCAGGAGAAGACCGGCAAGGCCAAGGCCGCCCGCGCCGCCGGCTCGAAGCCGTCACTGCCGCGCACGTCGTACGACGGCGAGTACAGCGACCCGTGGTACGGCAAGGTCGTCATCCGGCACGAAGGGAAGAAGCAGCTGATGCAGTTCACGCGCACGCCGGATCTGGTTGGCGAGATGGAGCACTTCCAGCACGACACCTTCATCGTGCGGTGGAAGGAACGCAACTTCAACGCCGATGCCTACGTGACGTTTGCGCTGAATCCTGACGGCTCGATCGAGCGCGCCAGGATGGCGGCCATCTCCGACGAAACCGACTTCAGCTATGACTTCCACGATCTTGCGCTGACGCCGGTAAAAGCAAGGAAGGCCGACTAGCGGTTCCCTGGCTTTGCCTGCCGACGATGTTGCCAGAATAGCGGTCGGGCGCTGAAGCGCTCGGCCGCCCCGATTCTCGGCAACTGTTCTCTGGAAGTTCTCGCGACTAGCCAACCGCTTTGCTGCGCCGCCGCGCGATTGCCCCCAGAATGACCAGCCCGCCGAACAGCATCGCGTAAGTCGACGGTTCCGGCACCGGCGCCGTCACGTAACGCAGGTTCGTGAAGAACATGCCGTTGTTTTCCCATTCTCCGGAGACGGTAATCGACGTGACCGGCCGGTCGAACAGGATGCCGGCAAAGACGGGGACGGAAATGTTGTAGTTGTGCACGTAATCCTCGAAGAAGACGTGCGACCCGTCGTCGAAGGTCACGATCATCGGCGTCGGCTGCAGCGAGCCGCCGGGCGAGTACAGGCCGCCGCCGACACCATAGACGTCCACGCCGAACGCGATGATCGGCTGGGCAAAGGTGAAGGTAGCGCTATCTGGTGGCGCGTAGTAAACGAAATTGCCCTCGACAAAGTTGAAGCGGTCGTTGTAACCACCGAATTCAAAGCTTTCGTTGTTGCACCACTGGACGGCATTGCAGGTGAACGTCACGTCGCCCCAGCTCCACGAATAGCCATCGCGGACGAACGGGCCGGAAAAGTCCTGGTGCTGGGCATTGCTGCCGATGAGCATATCGAACGGTACGGCGTCTTCGGTAAAGTAACCGCTGGCGTGCGACGTGAGTGCCGTCGCCGCCAGTACCAGCCCGACAAGTGCTTTGCGCATGGGGTAGCTCCTGGTAAGAGAGGGAATGTTGTACCGCGATAGCGGTCAGTTGATGATAGCGCTAGCACCTTCTGCTGCGGATGAGCCGGAAAAATTATTTTATATAGTATAAAAATAAACAACAGTAGATGTTGTCCTACCGGCTGCCTGGAGGGTAAGCTAGGAAACTGCCGGGTGCGCACCCGGAGGGAGCGACCAAACATTGTTGTTGTAACAGTGAGTTTCAGTGAGACTGTTTCATGTGCAAATGCAGCATAATCACGCGGTTGTCATAAAGTGAAAGTTTCCTCGCATGAATGAGCTGATGTTGTCGGTGGCCGCCGTTTGCGGATCCATGGTGGTAGGCTTCGTTGCCTTTTGCAGCTTCATGAGCCGCCTCCAGCGCAAATAGAGTCCGCCAGCCGCCGGACTGCATCGACCGGCGGCTGTGAAGCCAGCTTGTTCGCCAGCCCGGGTTCAGCCTGATTCATCGGCTTGATTTCTTCAGCTTGATTCGTCAGCTTGATTTTTCAGCTTGATTCGTCGGCTTCGCTCTTTCCGATCCGCGCCGTCACTGTTTCACGAACTTCAGCGTCATCCGGTCGCTTTCGCCGATCGCCGCGTATTTTTCACGATCCACGTCCTTGTTCCCATAGGTTGGCGGCAGCGCCCATACGCCACCCTTGTGGTCGGCCGTATCCTTCGGGTTCGCATTCGCTTCCGATTTCGCCGCCAGCTTGAAGCCGGCCGCCTCGGCAACCCGGATCACATGGGCTTCATGCACATAGCCGCTCGACGCCGTCGCATCCTGCGTCGTCGATGCCGGCAGGCGGTGATCGACGACACCGAACACGCCGCCCGGCTTCAGCGCGTCGTGAACGCTCCTGAACACCGCCTTCAGGCGTGCATCGCCTTCATCCGTCCAGTTATGGACGTTGCGGAACGTGAGCACCATGTCCGCGCTGCCTTTCGGCGCATAGCTGAACACACCGTTGCCGGGTTCGAAGGCGCCCAGTTGCACTTTGCCGAACGCGGCCGGGTTGGCGTCGAGCTTTTGCTTGAAGCGTTCGCCGGCGCGCGCCACGTTGGCCGCCTTCGAATCCGGCGTCGCGCCGGCGGCGATCAGCTTGCCCCGCTCGCGCAGGTAGGGTGCCAGGATTTCCGTGTACCAGCCGGCGCCGGGTGACAGTTCGACCACCGTCATGTCGGGCCGGATGCCGAAGAAGGTCAGCGTCTCGTAGGGGTGGCGGTACGTATCCCGTTTGACATTCTCCGGGCTGCGCTGGCTGCCGCCGATGGCGGCCTTCAGCGCGTCGTCGGCCAGCGCCGGCGCGCTGAAGGTCGCTGCCAGGATGGCGGCGGCGAGGATTCGTTTCATGCGATCTCCTTATGAGCATATGCGCGGCGCGAGATTGGCCGCGACCCGGCGATGATGTGCAATAAAGGCAAGCCGGTCAAGGCAAATGAGGCCAGACGAGTGCAAACGATGCCCAGCCGGCGCGCGCATGAACGCCGCGCCCTGGAGTGCCCGGCCTACTCCTGCCAGCGCCGCACGTAGTCCGGCGCAGGGATGCGGCAGCCGGCATCCGGCACCGGCGTGCCGCGCGCCTCGCGCAGTGGCAGCACGCCGGCCCAGGCGGCCACCGCCATGTCTTCCTCGTCGTCTTCCGGCGGCCCGCTGCGCGTCTTGCATGCCGCCTCGGCCAAGGCGATGCGCAGCACCGTCGTGGCGGCATATTCCTTGTCGTTGCCTGGCCGGATCTCTTCCTGCCGGCCGGGTACCAGGTGTTCCATGAACGCTTCCATCGCGGCGCGCTTGCTCACTTCATTGCCGTATTCACCAACCGTCTCGAAGCGGCCATAGATCACCGCACTGCGGTAATTCATCGAGTGGTTGAACGCGGAGCGTGCCATCACCAGGCCGTCGACGTGCGTGATCGTCACGCAGCATTCGCCGTCCGCCAGGCGCTTCACCATGCGGCTGCCGTTCGAACCATGGATGTACAGGTGCTCGCCGATGCGCCAGCATGCCGTGGGAATGCAGTGCACCCCGTGTTCATCGCGAAATGCCACGTGGCAGACCCAGGCGGCGTCGATGATCGCGTGCAGCACGGCCGGATCGTGGCTGGCGCGGTTGGCGGCGCGCTTGACCTGCGTGCGGGGCGAAGGGGCTGCGGAAGGGGGCGCGGAAGGGGCTGCGGAAGAGGAAGTGTTCATGGTCTCCGTTTCGGTGGGTTGAGGGCGCACTATAATGGCGCTGCTGGCCCCTGGAACAGGTCCAGGAGCCAGCATTCTCATGGAGCCAGGATGGACTACGCGCTGCTGCTGTCGAACTTCGACCGCAACCACGGTCACCACAGCTGGCCGCGCCAGCGGCTGCTGCACGAATGCCTGCGCCATGCGATCCGCGACGGTACGCTGGCAGCCGGTACCCGGCTGGTGGCCACGCGCGCGCTGGCGGCCGAGCTGGGCGTGGCCCGCAACACGGTGCTGTACGCCTACGAGCAACTGGCCAGCGAAGGCTTCGTGGTGCCCGACCGCCGCGGCACCGTGGTCGCCCGGGTCAGCCCGGCGCCGGTACCGGAAGCCGGGCCGGGGCTTGGCCAGAAACGCCGCGGACCGCCACCGGCCGGGCCCGCCGGCTTGTCGCGCCGCGCGATGAACCTGCGCCCGCTGTCGAATGGCGCCAGCGACGCCCAGGCTTTCGTACCGGGCGTGCCGGACCTGCACGCGTTCCCGCTGGCGCTGTGGCGCCGGCTGCTGGACCGGGCCTGGCGCGGCCTCGATGCGGCGCAGCTGAACTACGGCGACCCGGCCGGCGCATGGGCATTGCGGACCGCGATCGCGGATTACCTGCGCGCTTCGCGCGGCGTTGTTTGCGAAGCGGAGCAGGTGTTCATCACCGATGGCAGCCAGAGCACGCTGGACCTGTGTGCGCGAGCCTGCGCGGACGAAGGAGACACCGTGTGGCATGAAAATCCCGGCTATGGCGGCGCACTGGCGGCGTTTCGCCACGCCGGGTTGGCGGTGGCAGGCATTCCGGTCGACGAAGACGGCATGGCGCCATCGGCGCAGGACTGGAAGGCACGCCGGCCGGCATTGATCTACACGACGCCGTCGCACCAGTATCCGGTGGGCACCGTGCTGTCGCTGGCGCGGCGGCTGGCGCTGATCGACGGTGCCCGCCGTGCCGGCGCGCTGATCATCGAGGACGATTACGACAGCGAATTCCGCCACGATGGCCCGCCGCTGGCAGCGATGCAGGGCCTGGCGGCGGATGCCCCGGTGCTGTACTGCGGCACATTCAGCAAGACCATGTTCCCCGGGCTGCGCATCGGCTACCTGGTGGTGCCGCCCGGCCTGGCGCCGCAACTGGCGCTGCTGCGTGCCCAGTCGGCGGCGGCGGGCCGCGTGGCCGAGCAGCTGGCGCTGGCCGAATTCGTCACCAGCGGGCAATTCCTGCTGCACCTGCGCCGCATGCGGCGGCTGTACCGCGAGCGGCGCGATGCGCTCGTCGCGGCACTGGAAAAACACCTGGGCCGCATCGCCACCGTGCACGGCGCATCGGCCGGCATGCACCTGTCGCTGCGCCTGCCGGACTGGCTGCCGGACGAAGCGATCCGTGACCGGGCGCGGCAGGAGGGGATCGTCGTCAATGCGCTGTCCACGCACGCCGTGCAGGATGGCGCGGCATGGAATGGGCTGATGCTCGGCTATGCGCAGGTACCTGCCGCCGTGATGGACGGCCTGGTGAAGCGGCTGGCGGCGGTGATCCACCTGGCCGCCTATGAAGCCGGGCGCGTGTCCGCGACGGCGAAAAAAAACCGGAGCCGGCTACCCTTCAAGGGCGCCTGACTCCGGCCGGGCCGGCAGATTGCGTCAGAAGGCGTAGTCAGCCCGCACGTACATGCTGCGCCCGTTGATGCCAAACGGGCAGGTTTCCCAGCAGTGCGTGAAGCCCAGTTGCGGGAACGGCGCGGCGCGCGTCTTGTCCCACTCGGTCGGGTAAGTGTCGAACACGTTATTCACGCCCAGTTGCAGGCCGAGCTTCTTCGTGAAGTTGTAGCGCAGCGTCATGTCGGCGATCCACTTGCCTTCCCACGTCTGGATGAAGCCGGGCGTGAAGCCCTGGCCCTGCACCTCGCCATAGTAATTGGCGCGCACGTTGCCGTTCCACTTGCCCATCGTGTAGTCGGCCGACAGCACGTGGTGCTTGCGCGGCTGGCCATGCTCGATCAGCGTGACCTGCGACGCATCGAACAGCTGTTCGCCGGTCAGGATCGACGAGGTGGAATGGCGGCCGGTGACTTCCGTCTTGTTGAAGCCCAGCTGGCCGGACAGCACCAGCGTGGAGCCCGTCCAGCGCGACGTGTGCTCGGCCACGATGTCGATGCCCCTGGTCTTCGTGTCGACGGCATTGGTGAAGAACTGCGCCTGGCCCACCTTCAGCGGAACCAGCACATTGGCGATCGGGCCGCCGCCGGCTTCCGGCGCGATCGTGCTGGAGAACACGATGCGGTCCTTGATCTTGATCTGGTACACATCGGCCGTCAGCGAGAAGTTCGGCACCGGGCGCAGTACCAGGCCGAAGCTGGCGTTGCGCGAGGTTTCTTCCTTCAGCGGCGCGATGCCGAGCGCCCGCGTGACGGGGCTGTCCTGGCGCGCGGTCAGCGTTTCGGTCAGCACGCCCTCGGCATTCAGGTTGGTCGATACCGAGCTGTAGAACGCTTGCTGCACGCCGGGCGCGCGGAAGCCGGACGAGAAGCTGCCGCGCACGCCGACCTGCTTGCTGGGATCCCAGCGCGCGGTGACCTTGCCGGTGGTGGTGTTGCCGAAGTCCGAGTACTTTTCATAGCGCACCGCGCCGGTCAGCAGCAGCGTGTCGAGCGCGCGCCATTCCACGTCGCCGTACAGCGCGATGTTGTGGCGGCCTTCGTCGACCGCGGTCGATGGCGTGTAGCCGGGGAAGCCCTGCGTGCCGGAGGCGGCCACCGTGCCGGCCGGCGTGAGGATCTGGATCGCCGGGTTGTTGGTGCGGCCGTACTGGTACGACACCGGGTCGCCTGCTTCGATCTCGTAGCCGTCGCGCCGCCATTCGAAGCCGGTGGCGAAGAACACGCCCTTGGCGACCGGACCCTTCAGGTCGGCGTTGAACGTGGTCTGGTTGAACTTCAGCGTGCCGGTATCGGCCGCCAAAGGCGACTCGCCGTAGATGCCGCCGCCGGTCGGGCGCGGCTCGTACCAGTAGCTGACGTTGATGGTGTTCTTTTCATTGAATGCCAGCTCGCTGCGGCCATGGTTGACGGAGACGTCCGCCTTCCATTCGCTCGGCAGGTCGAACCGGTAGCCGACGGCCAGCGAAGCATCCTTGACCGTGGTGCGGATGTTCGGCAGGTAGCCTTCCGGGTACACCTCGGGCACGGTGCGGTCGTCGCCGGCCGCGCGGAAGAAGCCGGACGAATCGCCCTTGCGTTTCGAGGCGCCGCCGAAGGCGTAGAACTCGCCGCCACGGCCGGCTGGCAGTGCCGCGTTGGCCCACAAGTAGGCATCCTTGGCGTCGCTGTCGCCAATGCGCTGCGTCACGCGCGGCGGATCGGTACGCGCGGTATCGAGGCCGGCACGGTTGGTTTCGTTGCGGCGGCGGCCTTCGACGGACACGTTGATGAAGCCGCCGTCGGTGCCCAGCGCCCAGCCGCGGTTCACGCTGCCGGAAATCATGTCGCCGTCGCCTTCGGACGTGGTGCCGACCTGGCCGGACACCTGGGTTTCGTTCACGTTCGACTTCAGCACGATGTTGATCACGCCGGCGATCGCATCGGAACCATACTGGGCGGCGGCGCCGTCGCGCAGCACCTCGATGTGGTGGATGGCGGACAGCGGGATCGCATTGATGTCGGTGCCGGCCGAGCCGCGGCCCACCGTCTGCTGCACGTTGACCAGTGCCTGCTGGTGGCGGCGCTTGCCGTTAATCAGCACCAGCAGCTGGTCCGGGCCCAGCGAGCGCAGCGTGGCGGGGCGGATGATGTCGGTACCGTCGCTGATGAAGGTGGACGAGAAGTTGAACGACGGGTCGAGCGACTGCAGCAGCTTGCCCAGTTCCAGCGGGCCGGCGGTCTGCATGTCCTTCACGTTGATCAGGCCGACCGGCGCAGCGGTGTCGAGGGCGGTGCGGGCGGCGGAGCGCGAGCCCAGCACGACCACGGTTGCCTGCTCGGCTTGCGGTTCGGCGGCTTGCCCGGCTGGCTGGGCATCGCCGGCAGTCTGCGCGCCGGCATGCGCGGCCAGCAGCAGCGCGGCGCTGGCGAGTACGGTGCGGCGGAAGTTGTTCTGCTTCATGTGTCTTTTATCGTCTCTTGGTTGGATGGAGGGCGAAGCATGGATGGGGTTGTCCCGCGCTGAGTCTACCCAAGCGCGTAACAAAGTTGTAACGCGCTGTTGCGCCGTGTGAACGTCTTGAAAATATTGCGTGATCAGTATGAAAAACCCATTGCAAACCGGTACCTGGCTCGCTTACGCTGTTGCCCCCCATCCGCCGAACCCGACAATTTCCCCACCAGGGTGCGACATTTTTACGACAGTTCTCGGATGCAATGTGCTGACGGGGCGTCCGCCAGCATCACGACAAGTGCAATGGCTGGCACTGGTGAGCGGGACGGTGGGGGGCTGACCGGGGAGGTCGGCCAAGGGAAGGGCGGCGGCGTGCCGCTCGATCAGGCTTTGCGCCGAGGTGCCGGTGTTACTGCTGGTCCAGCATCCATTCCTTCAATCCATCCACCCATTTTTTCGCTGGCAGGTTGAAGGTTTTCCTGATCGCCGCCGCGCGTTCGTACAGGACCGAGAAGTCCAGCACCGGTGCAGTCTTGAAACCGATTGCGACGATGTTCGCATCGTGCACTTCGGGTAGCCACACGACGGCGTCGAATGCCAGTTCCATGTGCTGCAGGTTGCGCTCGTAGTTGTCGAATTCGCCAAACACATTGGCTGTCATGATGCCGTGTTCCGTCAGGCAGTCGCTGCATGCCTGGTAGAACTCCGGCGTATCGAGCACAGGGCCGCGCGCCTCTTCGTCGTAGAGATCGACCTGCAGCACGTCGATGGCGCCGCGGTTGGCCCGGTCGTTGACGAAATCCCAGGCATCCATCCGGTGCACATGCAGTCTGGCATCGTTCGGAGGCAGGCCGAACATGGCCTCGCAGATCGCGATCACGTTGGGATTGAGTTCGGCTGCCGAGACGCGCGCGCCGGGAAAGCGTGCGTAGCAGAACTTCGTCAGCGCGGCGCTGCCCAGGCCGAGCTGGGCGATATGGCGGGGATGTTGCAGGAACAGCATCCACATCATCATCATCTGCACGTATTCGAGCTCGATGGCATCGGGTTTCGACAGGCGCATCGCGCCCTGCACCCACGAGGTGCCAAGGTGGAGCGAACGTACGCCTTCGAATTCGGTGATCGTGGCCGGAGGGTGGCCAGGCTGGTCGAAACGGGTCTTTTGCATCCTGGAAGTTTACCAGCCATGAAAAAAAGGCGCCGAAGCGCCTTTTTTGGGGTGCATTACTGCTGAATTCTATTACTGCTGCTTGCGACGACGTGCTGCGAAGGCCAGCACGCCCAGGCCGCCGGCCAGCATGCCGTAGGTTGCTGGTTCCGGAACTGCCGTCACGGTGAAGTTGCCGCCGTAGGTGGCAACGTCGCCAGTCACGGTGCCCGACACGACCAGCGTCAGCGGGCCGGTGACATCCTGACCCAGGATGGCGGCGATCGACAGTGGGCCCAGATCGGCCGTGTTGACGTCCACGCCGTTCAGGGTGACTTCGGTGAACGACACGTCGCTCCACGGGGCGGCGTTGTTGATCAGGCCAGCGAAGACCGTGCCTGCACCGCTGAAGCCGGTGAAGGTGAACGTATCGCTGAAAGCGCCTTCGGTGTGGGTGTTGCCCACGAGTGCCGAGTAGACGTTCGGGCCGCCGATCAGGTCGATGGTGATGTCTTCAGCAAACGCGGAGCCGAAGGCCGGCAGCAGTGCGGCTGCCAATACGAGAGATTTCAATTTCATGCTTTACCTCGTCTAAGAGTTATTAACTATAAGGAGACGACAAGTTAAGCCAGCTTTAAGGTGTTGTCAATAATTTATTAGCTTCGTTACATTTGGCTACAAAAAAAAGACGCCTAAGCGTCTTTGGAATGATTGAACGTAAGTTGCTGAATCTTAAGTGTATTTTAGGAAATTTGATTTCATAAGGAAATTAATAATTCCAGTAATACATAAATTATCGACAGGAAAGCGTTAATAACTTTCAAAATTTGATATTAGCAGGAAATATTAATTCCACATGGAATTTATTTCGACGAAACATTTAATTCCGATTGGAATTTTTATTGTCGACTGATGGTTTTCTACGGCTCAGCCAGCTAAGGATGCCCAGGCCGCCAAGCAGCATGCCGTAGGTTTCCGGTTCCGGGATCGGGCTGATGTTGATGGTGCCCGCATAGCTGGCCGACGCCCCGCCGGCCTGGCCGACCACGTCGCCGAGCACGGTCAGCACCAGCGGACCGAGGATCGGTTCATTGACCAGCCAGCCGTATTCGAAGACGCCGTGCGCCGTCAATGTCATGTTGTGCCCGTTGATCCTGGCCGAATTGAAGTTGATGTTCGACAGCGGCTGGAAGCCGATCGTCACCAGGCTCGAGTCGACGAACCAGGCACCGTCCGATGGCGAGAAGTTGAACGTGTCGGTGAAGGCGCCGGTCTGGATGTGCGTCACGCCGAAGTGCGCCGACAGCGTGCCATCGGCATTGCCACCCAGGTTGACATTGGTGACGGTATCGTCGGCAAGCGCGGTGCCCGCGACGGCCAGCGCGGCCGCCAGCGCCACGCCCGGTAAGTGCGATAACAGTTTCATCATGGATCCCCGATAAAAGTACGGCCCGACGGGCCGTGTAGGGACACATTAGAACTGCCGGGTTCAGTTGCCAGCGCTTTGTGGGTGGCGTCTGCGCCCGTTCAAGCCGTCAAGAATGCCGACGGTGGTTAGATGGCTTCCGCCGGTAGGCCCGCCGGCAACAGCAGCGTCACGACGAGGCCGCCACCGGCGCGGTTCGCCAGCGTGATCCGGCCGCCGTGCGCTTCGGCAATTTCGCGCGCCAGCGCCAGGCCCAGGCCGGTGCCGCTACGCTTGGTGGAATAGAAGGGCACCAGGGCGTTCGCCAGCACCGTATCGCTCATGCCGGGACCGCGGTCCTGCACCTCGATGCGCACGGTATCCTGCACGTGGCGGATTGCCAGCGCGACGGCATCCGGTGGCGAGCCCGATTCATGCGCGTTCTTCAGCAGGTTCAGCAGCGCCTGTTCCAGCTGGGCGGCGTCGAATGCCGCCGGCTCGGGCGGCAGCGTGCCCGCCAGCCGGAATGGCACCTGTTCGCCGAGGCGGGCCACGAAGCCGGACCAGGGGTGCGCCTGCCTGCGCGGCGCCGGCAGCTTGGCAAAGCGGGCATAGCCGAGGATGAAGCCTTCCAGGTGGCGGGTGCGCTCCTCGATCGTGGCCAGGATCTGCGGCAGCCGTTCGGTCTGGCCGCGCCGCACCAGTTCGGCGCCGGAATGGGCGAGCGACGCCAGCGGCGCCAGCGAATTGTTCAGCTCATGGCTGATCACGCGGATCACTTTTTTCCAGGTCTGGACTTCCTGCCGCCGCAATTCCAGCGTGAGCTGGCGCAGCAGCAGCAGCTCGTGGCGCCGGCCATTCAGGTTGAAGCGGCGTCGCGCCAGGTGGAAGACTTCCTCGTCGTCGCCTTCGCCGGTCGTAAACAGGCCATCGCCACCGCGGGCGACCGCGTCGCGCAGCGGCATCGTCGACCGTTCCAGCAGATCGTCCAGCCGGTGCCCCTCGAGCTTGCGGCCATCGTGCAGCATGTGCCGTGCCGCCAGGTTCGCATACACGATCGCACCCGCATCGGCGACCAGCAGCATCGCCACCGGTGTGTTCTGCACCATCGTATCGAGCAGCAACTCGCGCTGCACGAGGTTGAGCCGCTGTTCGCGCAACACTTCGCCCAGCGCATTGTGGGCCTCGACCAGCTCGCGCAGTTCGTCGTTCTGCGGCCAATGCAGGCTGAACGAAAAATCGCCGTCGCGATAGCTGGTGACGGTGCCGGCCAGCGCGCGGTACAGCGAGATGATCGGCTTGAGCTGCGAACGGATCGTGATCACCGACAGCGGCACCACGCACAGCAGGCAGACGGCCAGCACCAGCCATGGCCGGTCGGGAAAATAATGGTCGAGTGCCAGGGCGATCAGGATGCCGACAGTCAGCAAGGTTCCTACCAGGGCCGACCAGCGCGTGAGCAGGGATAGGCGGATGGGGGCGGGCATGGGCGAACGATCGCCGCTGCCGGCCGGTTCGCCGCCTGGCGGGCGCGCCATCAGGGCCGCGCGATGCCGAGCCGCTCCATGCGGCGGTACAGGGCCTGGCGCGACAGGCCCAGTTCGGCGGCCGCCTGCGCCACGATGCCGTTGGCGCGCGCCAGCGCCGTGCTGATCGCATCGCGGTCCGGTTCCACGTCCGGCGCGCTGCCGGGGGCAGCGGCCGCCGCGGCCGGCAGGCCCAGGTCGGCCGCGCACACGTCCGGGCCGGCGGACAGCAGCCGGGCCCGTGCCATCACGTTCTTCAGCTCGCGCACATTGCCCGGCCAGGCGTGCGCCAGCAGGGCCGCCTCCGCATCCGGCCGCAGCGCCTTGCCGGTACCGAGGAAGTGGCGCGCCAGCGGCAGGATGTCGCCCGGACGGGCCGCCAGCGCCGGCAGCTTCAGTTCGATCACGTTGAGGCGGTAATACAGGTCTTCGCGGAAGGTGCCGGCGCGGATCATGGCCGGCAGGTCGGCATTCGTGGCGCTGACGATGCGCACTGCCACCTTGCGTTCGCGGTTCGACCCCAGGCGTTCGAAACGGCCCGTTTCCAGCACCCGCAGCAGCTTCATCTGGCCGGCCAGCGGCAGGTTGCCGATCTCGTCGAGGAACAGCGTGCCGCCGTCGGCCGCTTCGAACTTGCCTTCGCGGGCTTTCGACGCGCCGGTGTAGGCACCGGCATCGGCGCCGAACAGCTCCGCCTCGATCAGTTCGGCCGGCAGCGCGCCGCAATTGAGCACGACGAACGGGCCGTCCGCCACCGGCGAGTTGGCCTGGATGATCTCGGCGATGCGTTCCTTGCCGGTACCGTTCGGCCCGCTGACGAGTACCGCCACGTCGGCCCGTGCCACCTGGCAGGCCAGGTGGAGCACGCGCTCGGTGGCCGGGTCCTGCCAGACGATGCCGCGCAGGTCGTACTGTTCCAGCTCGCGCCGCTGCCGCAGCTCGCCCTGCAGCCGCTGGCGCAGCGCGCGGTTGGCCTGGCCCAGTTCCAGCAGGTTCTTGACGGTGGCGACCAGCCGCCCGTCGTTCCACGGCTTGGCCAGGTAATCGGCGGCGCCGGCCTTGATCAGGTCCACCGCCGCATCCAGGTGCGTCCACGCCGTGAGCAGGATCACCGGAAGGTCGGGGTGGCGCTTGCGGATCGCCCGGAACAGCGCCACGCCTTCCTCGCCGGACGTGGTATCGGCGCTGAAGTTCATGTCCTGGATGACCAGGTCGACCGCGGCGGCGTGTTGCTCGAGCAGGGCCAGGCCCTCGCCGGGCGAAGCCGCGCTCAGGGCGGCGATGTCGTGCAGTGAAAACAGCACTTCCAGCGCCATCGTGATGGCGGCATTGTCGTCGATGATCAGTACGGTCGGCATGGTGGCGTCAGCATAACATTGCTGTACTTCATTGCGGCATTTGCCTAAACCACTCCGCGGGTGGCGGTGGCCGGAGAAATGCTGGCCGCCCGCCATGCCGGGCCATACACGGCGGCGATGCCCAGGCCGAGGAAGATCGCGGCACCGGCCACCAGGTACGTGCCGGGCAGCCGCGCCAGTTCCAGGTTTGTCACCAGCAGGTGATTCAGGCCCAGCGCGCCGACCAGGCCGGCGGCCACGCCCGCGCTGGTGATCATCACGTTCTCGGTGATGAAGTAGCGCAGGATGTCCACGCGGCGCGCCCCCAGCGCGCGGCGCACGCCGATCTGCTTGCGCCGCTGCGTGACCCACAAACTGGCCATGCCGACGATGCCGCTGGCGGTCACCAGCATCAGCAGCACGCTGACGGTGACCAGCATCCACGCCAGGCCGCGGTCGGCGCGGTAACGGTCCAGGCGGTCGCCTTCCAGCGTTTTCGAGCGCACGATGATCTGGTTGTTGGCCGCCTTGCGCAGCGCCGCTTCAGTTTCCTTCATCACGCGCTCGCGCTGGCCCGGTTCGGCCCGCACCGTGAACATGGCGCGCGGGCTGCTGATACGGCGCAGTGGCTGGATGATCGACATTTCACCGCGTTCGCCCACTTCCGCGCCGGTCGATTGCAGGCGCTCGACGACGCCGACCACGCGTGCGGAGGTGGCATCCTTGCCGGTGCCGAACCAGATCGACTTGCCGACGTACGAGGCGGCATCCGGCCACACCTTGCGCGCCAGCGCCTGCGTGACGATGATCACGTCGGTCTCGTACACCCCTTTCGTGCTGTCCAGGTTTACGACCTCGGTGGGCAGGAAGTCGCGGCCTTCGACCAGCTTCAGGCCCCACGTCTTCACCAGCGAATCGGGCGACACGTAGAACGCCGCGCCGGTACTGGGCTTCAACTGGGTGGGCACGCCTGCCATGCTGGTGTTGTTGCCGGAACGGGAAAGCGGCACCTGGTTGGTCTGCGCCACCGACAGCACGCCGGGCACGGCGCGCAGCAGCTCGCCCTGCCGCACCTGCGCCGCCACCATTTCGTTGAAGGTGCTTTCGGTCTGCAGGTCGTTGACCCGCAGGTGGAAGATGTCTTCTTCGCGTTCGACACCGGACAGGCGGTCGGCAACGGCCTGCCGTTCGCTGACGATGTGCAGGGCATTGGCAAGGATCGCCAGGCTCAGCGCCACCTGCACGGCGACCAGGAGCGGGCCGGTCTTGTTGCGCATCAGCGCAGACAGGATAGGACGGATTTCCATGAGAGTTCCTTTATTGGGATTTCAATTGCAGGGCCGGCGTCACCTGGCAGGCACGCCAGGTGGGCAGCAGGCCGGCGAGTACTGCCGCAGCGACCGCCATCGCAAATGTCGCGATCAGCATGACCCAGTCCATCCGGGCCACGATCGCCAGCTGTGCCGATTGCATCGAGATCAATCCCAAGGCGCCGAGCGCCAGCAGCAGGCCGAGAAGGCCGCCGGCCAGGCCGATCACCGCCGTCTCGGTCAGGAACTGGTGGAAGATCTCCCTGCGCGAGGCGCCCAGTGCGCGGCGCACGCCCACTTCCGGCGCACGCACCGAGAACTTGGCCAGCAGCAGGCCGATCGTGTTGATCAGGCAAAGCAGCAGGAAACCGAATGCCAGCCACGCCGACAGCTTGCTGTCATTGCCCACCACCTTCAGGTGCTCCAGCCACTCGGCCAGGTCGTACAGCCGGTTCGGGGTATTGCGCTGCAGGCGGCCCAGCTTGCGCTGTTCGGCCGCGTAGCCGTCCAGCCAGTCCTGCAGTGCCGGCCGGTCGGCGGCCGAATGCACCTCGAACCAGAATTGCAGCCATGTGCACTCGGAGTCGAGGAAGCCCTGGTAGCCCGGCCCCGAATTGCTGGTGCAGTTGGTGCTGCCGCTGTTGTTCGACTCGTGGCGCACGGCGGACGAGATCGGAATGAAGTACTCGTCCACTTCGTCGAACGGGCCGGTGCCGATGATGCGGTGAAAGCTGGGGACCGGCTTCCACGTGTCGATCACGCCGGTGATCTGGTAGTCGAAACCGTTATAGCGCAGCCGCCGGCCCACCGGATTGGCGTTTCCATACAACTTCTCGGACAATGCCCTGGTCAGTACCATTACGTCCGCGCCGGACTTGTCGTCGGCGTCGGTCCACGCCTGGCCGTACAGGAACGGAATCTCGAACATCGCGAAGAAGTCGCGGGTCGGCGCGCCGCCGCTGACGGCGAACGGCGCGATATCCTTGCGGTCCGGCTGCACCGAGCCGCCCAGCCCCATCATTGCGGTGCGGCGCGCGCCCTGTCCGCCCGCCAGCAGGTTCATCGCATCGCGGTAGCTGAGCTGGCTGTCGTTCGGTTCGTCGCCGGGCGAGTAGCCCTCGAGCGGCCCGTTGTCGAATACCGGTACGAGCAGCCGTTCGCTCTTGTGCGGCATCGGGTTGCCGGACATGACATGCAGGATCGTCAGCGTCGACACGCTGGCCGCCACGCCGATGGCCAGCGTGAGCACCATCAGTACCGTCAGCGCCGGGTTGCGGCGCAGGTTGCGCAGGCCAAGTTTGAAGTAATAGGCGAACATGCTGCCGCTCCTCATGCCACCAGCGTGGGCGACTTGCGCACCAGGTCCGACACCTGGCCGTCGATGATGTGCACGTTGCGCTGCGAGCGCGTGGCCAGTTCGGGGTCGTGCGTGACCATCAGGATCGTGGTGCCCTGGGCATTGATCTCTTCCAGCAGCTCCATCACGCCGCGTGCCATCTGCGTGTCGAGGTTGCCGGTCGGTTCGTCCGCCAGCAGCAGCTTCGGCGTGCCGGCCAGCGCGCGGGCGATGGCCACGCGCTGCTGCTGGCCGCCGGACAGTTCGGCCGGATAATGCTTCATCCGCGACGCCAGGCCCACCTTGGCCAGCGCATCCTCGATGCGCTCCTTGCGCTCGGCGGTGTTGAAGCCGCGGTAGCGCAGCGGCACGTCGACGTTATCGAACAGCGACAGGTCGGGGATCAGGTTGAAGCCCTGGAAGATGAAGCCCAGCTTCTCGTTGCGCAGCTTCGAGCGCGCATTGTCGTCCATGCCTTTCACGTTGACGCCATCGAGGATGTATTCGCCGGCGGTGAATTCCTCCAGCAGGCCGGCGATGTTCAGGAAGCTCGTCTTGCCCGAGCCCGACGGGCCCGTGACGGTGACGAACTCGCCCTGCTTCACGTGGATCTCGAAGCCGCGCAGCGCGTGCGTTTCGATCATGTGGGTACGGTAGACTTTGCTCAGGTTTTGCATGCGCAGCATGGCGGCCTCTTGTCGGAAGTGAAGTGGATACTGCTCGGTTAATGCTCAGTTAATGATTAATGGCGACGCTCTTGGCGTTCTCGAACGTTTCGGTGCCGGCGACGACGACCTTGTCGCCCTGTTTCAGGCCGGAGAGGATTTCCACGGCGTTGATGCTGGTGGCACCCATGCGGATCGGCGTGCGCACGGCTACGCCGTCCTGCACCAGGTAGGCGTAGCGGCCGCCCTCGGATTCCACGAAAGGCCCGCGCGGCAGCAGCAGCACATTGGCCTTCTCGTCGATCAGCAGGCGTGCCTGCACGCGCTGGCTCTGGCGCAGGCCCTCGGGCTGCCTGCCCTCGAAGCGCACGCGTGCCAGCACCTGGTTCTTCACCACTTCCGGAGACAGGGCCGACAGCTTGCCGACCGTGGTGGCGCCGTTCACCGTGATCTCGGCGCGCATGCCCAGGCCCAGGTCGTTGACATAGGTTTCCGGCACTTCCAGTTCGACTTCCAGCGCGGACAGGTCCACCAGCGTCATCAACGGCGTGTTCGCCTGCACCACGCTGCGGTTGGCCACGCTCAGCGTGCCGATGAAGCCGTCGACGGGCGCGCGCACGGTCAGCTCGTCGACGCGGCGCTGGGCATTGGCCAGCACCAGCTTCTGGCGTTCCAGCTGCGCGCTTTTCGTGCGCAGCGCCAGGTCGACGTCGTCCTTCTCCAGTGTCGAGGCCTCGATGGCATGCCGGGCGCGGATCTCGGCGGCGCGCAGCGCGTCCTTGGCTTTCTGGTAATCGATCTTGGCGACCACGCCTTCGTTGGCCACGCCGTCGTAGCGTTCCAGCGTGCGCTGCGCCGACAGGCGGTCGATCTCGGCCGTGTCGGCATCGCGCTGCGCCAGCAGCTTCTGCTTGCGTGCCAGGATCTGCTGGCGCGCCACCTCGGCGGCCAGTTCCTGGTAAGTCGACTGCTCCTTCTTCAGCTCGTCGGTCAGGTCGGGCGATTCCAGCACGGCCAGCACGTCGCCCTGTTTCACGGTATCGCCGGCGCGTGCCTTCAGCGTCACAGTGGAGGAGGGCGCCGTCGAGTACAGCGTGGGACTGACGGCGGCGACGATGCGGCCGTTGACGGCGGCATCGCGGATCAGCGTGCCGCGCGTGACCTCGGCGATGCGCAGGCGCGCCGCGCTGACCGAATGTTCGCTGCCGGCCCAGTTGCCGAACGTGAACACGGCGGCTGCCAGCAGTGCGGCGGCGCCCGCTGCCAGCAGCGCGTGCCGCTGCCACGGCCGCTGCCGGGGCGTGGCGATGACGGTATCTTGATGAGAGGTGTCGCGTATCATGGTCGGGCCTGCAAAGTAATGTGTTCGTTACAGTGCAGGAACCATGCCACATGCTAAGTGGTTGTTTTGGCAGGGTTTCGCGGCTGGGTGTCCGCTGTCCGGCGCCGTCCGGCAGCGTCCGGCAGCGTCCGGCAGCGTCCGGAACTTCCGACCGTCCAACGCTGAGTTCGTGTCTCGGTGCCAGGCACGGTGACACGAGCTCAGCAATGTCCCGGTGCCAGGCACGGTGACACGAGCTCAGCAATGTCGCGGTGCCAGGCACGGTGACACGAGCTCAGCAATGTCTCGGTGCCAGGCACGGTGACACGAGCTCAGCAATGTCCCGGTGCCAGGCACGGTGACACGAGCTCAGCAATGTCCCGGTGCCAGGCACGGTGACACGGGCTCAGCAATGTCCTGGTGCCAGAAAGGAGTGATGCCGTGCACGGCATCACCGCTCCACAGGCAACGAGCCGTGCTCGCCGAAACCCCTGTTCCGCCACGATGACACGAGCTCAGCAATTGCGATCAGCGCTTTTTCGGCTTCTTCGCGATAACTTCGCGGCAGTCGCCCTTCAGCGTCGCGTTGTCATAGTCGGTCCAGCCGTAACTGTCGACCCAGCGGGTGTGGCGCTTGAAGGCGGGGGACAGGAAACTCCATTCGAGGCGCTCGCCGGGGTAGCGGATGTCGGCCATGTCCAGCAGCGTGTGGAACATGTTTTCGGTGGCCAGTTTCGCCTTGCGGTGCCGGAGCAGCTGTTGCACCTTGGCGGGGTAGCGCTCGCCGTACTGATCCGAATACCACATGAATGCCGGCACGCGGAACTCGTACTGCGTATTGTGGCCGTGGAAGGCGATGCGGCAGGCGCCGTCGTACAGCGTCTGGCCGTGGTCGGCCACGTACAGCAGGGCGGCCGGCTGCAGCGCCGATTGCAGGCGATCGAGTACCTGCGCCAGGAACCAGTCGGTATACAGGATGGTGTTGTCGTAGCTGTTGTTCAGGCGCGGTTTGATGGCGATGTCGGTATAGACCGGCTTGTCGATGCCGAACAGCGAGGGCTGCCAGCGGTCGAACGATTGCGGATGGCGCTGGCTGTAGTTCCAGTGGCTGCCCAGCGTGTGCAGCACGATCAGCTTTTTTCGTGCCGGATCGGCCATCGCCGTGCGCAGCGGTTCGAACAGGACTTCGTCGAGATTGGACTTGTCCGAGAAGCCGCCCAGGTTGGTGAACTGGACGACGTCCGCCTCGCGGGCGAACACGGAGATCGGCGTGTCGAACTTGCCGAACGAGATCTGGTTCGACAGCCACCAGGTGCGAAAGCCCGCTTCCTTATAGGCGGTAATGAACGATTTTTCGCTGAAGCCATCGTTCAGGCTCTGCCGGGCAGGTTTGCGGGAAATAATGACGGGAACCGACAGGCGCGTAGCCGACACCGCCGTGATCACGTCCGGCAGCGGCACCAGGTTGGCTTGCCTGGCCAGCAGCGGATTGGTGTCGCGTCCATAGCCGAACAGGCTCCAGCGATCCTGGCGCGACGATTCGCCGATCACGAGCACGATCGTTTCCGGCACGTCGTCCGCCGCGGCCTGGTCGGCGCCGAATTTGAAATGGCGGCTGGTCTCGTTCAGCTGGGCGAGGTAGCGCCGTTCCCGGTAGAAGTCGATGCCGCGCGCGGCCAGCCCGAACGGCCAGGAATCGATGAAGGCGTCGAAGGGCACTGGCGGGCGGGCCCATTGCGGCAGGGGCGCCAGCGGCCAGCCGGTGACGTGCGCGCCGCGGCTGCCGCCGCCGGCCCTGGCCGATGCGGAGGCGGACGCCGACGCCGACGCGGACGCGGACGCGGCGGGTGGCTGGCCAGCGCCGAATTCCCAGCCATAGGCCGCCAGCAGCGCGAAGCCGCCCAGCAGTCCGAGCGCGACCCAGCGCGACGGACCTTGCCAGTCCAGGCCCCGGGTCTGGCGGGCGGCGCGGAATGTCATCACCCACCAGGCGGCCACGAGCACCATCACGGCCAGCATCGTCCACACCGTGCCGCCGAGGAATTCGAGGGCCTCGACCGGACTGGTCTCGGCCAGGATACCCAGGTGGTGCGTCGAGATACCCTGGCCGTAGAAGACCAGCAGGTAGATCTCGGTGGGCAGCGCCATGAACGCGGGAATCAGCAGCCAGTGAAAATAGGCCGGACGCTTGAATATCGCCCATACGGCGGTCCATGCGGCGATCTCGATGCCGAGAAGCTGCCAGCCGGCGTTGACGGGGTTGTCCAGCAGAACGCGGATCCACGGCACCAGCGACAGCGCCAGGTAACTCAGCAGGATGAACAGGTGGGCCGGGCGCGGGTACCGGATTTCAAAGGGCAACGGAGGCATGCGGCGGGTTCTGGGCGGGGCGCGAAGAAGGAAACGTTACGGGTGTGCAAGGCACGGGGCGCTATTATGCGCACTTTTCCCGCCCGCGGGCGGCCGTTGCCGCGCTTAATTGGTTGGCAAACCAGTTGACTGTACCTTGCGCTCCATCTATACTCGCGAGTTCTCAATTTAGTCTGCGCCTCGTATACGCCTTTTTTGGGCCGCCTTCTCGACAAGGTGGCTGTTTGCGTCCCTGCGATTCGGGCTCTGGAGACTGGTTTTAGCCCCCGGGAAATGGTTCAGCCGCCCGGGTTGTCAATAGCAGTAATTTTGTTGGATTTAGAACGATGCCAACCATCAATCAATTGATTCGCAACCCACGTACCGCACTGGTCGTGAAGAGCAAATCGCCGGCACTTGAAAACTGCCCGCAAAAGCGTGGCGTGTGCACCCGCGTGTACACCACCACTCCGAAGAAGCCTAACTCGGCACTGCGTAAAGTCGCCAAGGTACGCCTGACCAACGGTTTCGAAGTCATTTCGTACATCGGCGGTGAAGGCCACAACCTGCAGGAACACTCGGTCGTGCTGCTGCGCGGCGGTCGTGTGAAAGACTTGCCGGGTGTGCGTTACCACATGGTTCGCGGCTCGCTGGATACCCAGGGCGTCAAGGATCGTAAGCAGGCTCGCTCGAAGTACGGTGCCAAGCGCGCCAAGGCAGCCAAGAAGTAATCTCTGTGCACACTAAGTGCGAACTTAGTTGCAACCATAATGAGTTGAGGCGGTCGCGAGACCGAGTAAGTGTGAGGTCATGATGGCCCACGCGAGTGCCGAACGAGGCGCTCAACTGAAGACAGGAAGGAAATAGACATGCCACGTCGTCGTGAAGTACCCAAGCGCGAAATTCTGCCGGATCCAAAGTTCGGCAACACCGAAGTCGCCAAATTCGTTAACGTTCTGATGCTGTCCGGCAAGAAGTCGGTTGCAGAGAACATCATCTACGGTGCATTCGACCATATCCAGCAAAAATCCGGCAAGGATCCGCTGGAAGTGTTCACCGCAGCAATCAACAACGCCAAGCCGATGGTTGAAGTGAAGTCCCGCCGTGTCGGCGGTGCCAACTACCAGGTGCCGGTTGAAGTGCGCCCAGTGCGCCGCCTGGCCCTGTCCATGCGTTGGCTGCGCGAAGCTGCAAACAAGCGCAGCGAAAAATCCATGCCGCAACGCCTGGGTGGCGAGCTGCTGGAAGCTGCGGAAGGCCGCGGCGGCGCGATGAAGCGTCGTGACGAGGTGCACCGTATGGCTGAAGCGAACAAGGCGTTCTCGCACTTCCGCTTCTAAACACTCCGGCCGGCACGACCGGCCTTTGTTCAAGCCGGGCGCATTTTTGATTCAAGAATGCTGCTCGGTTTTGTCCATTCAAAGATTTAGGATCTCATTATGGCCCGCAAGACCCCCATCGAGCGCTACCGCAATATCGGTATTTCCGCTCACATCGACGCCGGTAAGACGACCACTACCGAACGCGTGCTGTTCTACACCGGTGTGAACCACAAGATCGGTGAAGTGCACGACGGCGCAGCAACCATGGACTGGATGGAGCAGGAACAAGAGCGCGGCATCACGATCACGTCCGCGGCCACGACCTGCTTCTGGAAAGGCATGGCCAACAACTTCCAGCCGCACCACATCAACATCATCGATACCCCGGGTCACGTCGACTTCACGATCGAAGTGGAACGTTCGATGCGCGTGCTGGATGGCGCCTGCATGGTCTACTGCGCAGTGGGTGGCGTGCAGCCGCAGTCGGAAACCGTGTGGCGTCAGGCCAACAAGTACAAAGTGCCGCGTCTGGCCTTCGTCAACAAGATGGACCGTACCGGTGCCAACTTCTTCAAGGTCTACGAGCAGATGCGCGCTCGCCTGAAGGCGAACCCGGTGCCTATCCAGATCCCTATCGGCGCTGAAGATTCGTTCGCCGGCGTGGTCGACCTGGTCAAGATGAAGGCGATCATCTGGGATGATGCATCCCAGGGCATGAAGTTCGACTACGAAGACATCCCGGCCGAACTGCAGGCGCAAGCCGCCGAGTGGCGCGAGAAGATGGTGGAAGCGGCCGCCGAGTCCAGCGAAGAGCTGATGAACAAGTACCTGGAAGAAGGCGACCTGTCGGAAGCCGAGATCAAGCAGGCGCTGCGCGCCCGTACGATCGCTTCGGAAATCGTGCCGATGATGTGCGGCACCGCGTTCAAGAACAAGGGCGTGCAGGCCATGCTGGACGCCGTCATCGAATACCTGCCGTCGCCAGTGGACATCCCACCGGTCGGAGGCACCGATGACGACGAGCAGCCTGTCACCCGTACCGCTTCGGACGAAGAGAAGTTCTCCGCCCTGGCATTCAAGATCATGACCGACCCGTTCGTCGGCCAGCTGGCGTTCTTCCGCGTGTACTCGGGTTCCGTGAACTCGGGCGACACCGTGCTGAACTCGGTGAAGAACCGCAAGGAACGCCTGGGCCGCATCCTGCAGATGCACGCCAACCAGCGTGAAGAAATCAAGGAAGTGCGCGCTGGCGACATCGCCGCCGCCGTGGGCCTGAAAGACGTGACGACCGGCGAAACGCTGTGCGATCCGACCGCGGTGATCGTGCTGGAACGCATGGTCTTCCCTGAGCCGGTGATCCAGCAGGCCGTCGAGCCGAAGACCAAGTCCGACCAGGAAAAAATGGGCCTGGCGCTGAACCGCCTGGCACAGGAAGATCCGTCGTTCCGCGTGAAGACCGACGAAGAATCCGGCCAGACCATCATCGGCGGCATGGGCGAGCTGCACCTGGAAATTATCGTCGACCGCATGAAGCGCGAATTCGGCGTGGAAGCCACCGTCGGCAAGCCGCAGGTTGCTTACCGCGAGACGATCCGCAAGACCGTCACCGACGTGGAAGGCAAGTTCGTCAAGCAGTCCGGTGGTCGCGGCCAGTACGGCCACGCCGTGCTGACGATCGAACCGCAAGAGCCGGGCAAGGGCTTCGAGTTCGTCGACGCCATCAAGGGCGGTGTGATTCCTCGCGAATACATCCCTGCGGTGGAAAAAGGTGTGCGCGAAACGCTGAACACCGGTGTCCTGGCCGGCTACCCGGTCGTCGACGTGAAAGTGACCGTGACCTTCGGTTCCTACCACGACGTGGACTCGAACGAAAACGCGTTCCGCATGGCCGGTTCGATGGCATTCAAGGACGGCTGCCGCAAGGCGTCGCCGGTCATCCTCGAGCCGATGATGGCCGTGGAAGTCGAAACGCCGGAAGACTACGCCGGTAACGTGATGGGCGACCTGTCGTCCCGTCGCGGCATGGTGCAGGGCATGGACGAAATCCCGGGCGGCGGCGGCAAGATCATCAAGGCCGAAGTACCGCTGTCCGAAATGTTCGGTTACTCGACCTCGCTGCGTTCCGCAACGCAAGGCCGTGCAACCTACACGATGGAATTCAAGCACTACTCCGAAGCGCCGAAGCACGTTATCGACGCAATCGTGACCGCGAAAGCGAAATAAATCAGAATAGCGTTTATCGGCCGGGGCAAAACCCCGGCCGGACAACCTTAAATCATAGTTCTAAGGAAGAAATAAAATGGCAAAAGGTAAGTTTGAGCGGACTAAGCCGCACGTCAACGTCGGCACCATCGGTCACGTCGACCACGGCAAGACCACGCTGACCGCGGCAATCGCAACGGTGCTGTCGAAGAAATTCGGCGGCGAAGCCAAGGCCTACGACCAGATCGACGCTGCTCCGGAAGAAAAAGCACGCGGCATCACGATCAACACCGCGCACGTCGAGTACGAAACCGCTGCCCGTCACTACGC
>NZ_JACHXS010000020.1 GCF_014192225.1 Pseudoduganella umbonata
TGCGTGCCCTGCTCGAGTCGGCGTCCTCACTGGCGACCTGTCTTGAACTGATCGAGAAGTTCGGCCGGCCCTGCGATCGTTGTCCGCATTGCGCGACTACCCGCATCCATCGTCACGGCAGCACTGGTGGGCTGCAACGCTACCGCTGCGTAGCGTGCCGCCGCACCTTCAATGCGTTGACTGGCACACCCTTCGCTTTCTTGCGCCTGCGCGGCAAATGGCTGCCGTTCCTGGAGGCGGTGCTGGATTCGCGCACGGTCCGGGGCGCCGCCGAAAACATCGGCATCCACCGCAATACCAGCTTTCGCTGGCGCCATCGTTTCATGGGCGCAGCACGGCACGACCGGCCACCCCGGCTGCAAGGCATCGTCGAGGCGGATGAGACCTACCTGCTCGAATCGCAGAAAGGCAGCCGGCACCTTGACCGGCCGGCGCGCCGGCGTGGCGGCAAGGCCAGGCGGCGCGGCATCTCCAAGGAACTCGATTGCATCCTCGTGGCACGCGACCGTGACGGCAAAACCCGGGATTTCGTCTGCGGCCGAGGCCCGGTCACGGCGCACCAGCTGGCGCGCCACCTGTCCCCAGTGTTGGCCGCCGATGTCTTGCTGGTGTCGGACAGCGCTGCCGCTTACCGCACGTTCGCGCGCCGCGCCGGCATCCTGCATCAAGCAGTCAATCTGAGGGCAGGCATGCGCACCCGCGTCGCCATCCACCTGCAACATGTGAACGGTTATCACAGCCGTTTTCACAGCTGGCTGTCGCGGTTCAATGGCGTAGCGAGCAAATACCTGCCGAACTACCTGGGTTGGCGCCATGGCCTCGACGGGCGGCGCTGGCTTGCTCCTGCAGACTGCCTGATCGCTGCGCTGCGCGGCAATGACACTCTTTCTTGATGACCTGGCGAAACTTCCAAAGGTTCGGGTGACAGCGCCAATAAAAAAGGCCGCTTCCGAAGAAGCAGCCTTTCAAGGTGCAGCCGACCGGAGCCGGCTTGACCGCATGATTACATCATGCCGTCCATGCCGCCCATGCCACCCATGCCGCCCATGCCACCCATGCCGCCGGCTGGCTTGTCTTCCACCACTTCGGCCACCATGCAGTCGGTCGTCAGCATCAGGCCGGCGATCGACGCGGCGTTCTGCAGTGCCGAGCGGGTTACCTTGGCCGGATCCAGCACGCCCATTTCCACCATGTCGCCATAGGTGCCGTTGGCAGCGTTGTAGCCGTAGTTGCCGGTGCCGCCCAGGACAGCGTTGACCACCACCGACGATTCTTCGCCGGCGTTCTGCACGATCATGCGCAGCGGCTCTTCCATCGCGCGCAGCACGATCTTGATGCCGGCTTCCTGGTCAGGGTTGTCGCCCTTCACGGTCAGCGCAGCGCGGGCACGCAGCAGGGCCACGCCGCCGCCAGGAACGATGCCTTCTTCCACGGCAGCGCGGGTGGCGTGCAGTGCGTCTTCCACGCGGGCTTTCTTTTCCTTCATTTCGACTTCGGTGGCAGCGCCAACCTTGATCACGGCAACACCGCCGGCCAGCTTGGCCACGCGTTCCTGCAGTTTTTCACGGTCGTAGTCCGAGGTCGCTTCTTCGATCTGCGCGCGGATCTGGCGAACGCGGCCTTCGATGCCGGCAGCTTCGCCAGCGCCGTCGATGACGATCGTGTTTTCCTTGCCCACTTCGATGCGCTTGGCCTGGCCCAGTTCGGCCAGCGTGACTTTTTCCAGCGTCAGGCCGACTTCTTCAGCCACCACCTGGCCGCCGGTCAGCACGGCGATGTCTTCCAGCATGGCCTTGCGGCGGTCGCCGAAGCCCGGAGCCTTCACTGCGCAGGTCTTCAGGATGCCGCGAATGTTGTTGACCACCAGGGTCGCCAGCGCTTCGCCTTCGATGTCTTCGGCGATGATCAGCAGCGGACGGCCGGCTTTCGCCACTTGCTCCAGTACCGGCAGCAGGTCGCGGATGTTCGAGATTTTCTTGTCGAACAGCAGGACGAACGGGTTCTCCAGGACAGCGACTTGCTTTTCCTGGTTGTTGATGAAGTACGGCGACAGGTAGCCGCGGTCGAACTGCATGCCTTCCACGATGTCCAGCTCGTCGTTCAGCGACTTGCCGTCTTCCACGGTGATGACGCCTTCCTTGCCCACTTTTTCCATCGCTTCAGCGATGCGCTCGCCGATCGAGTAGTCCGAGTTCGCGGAGATCGCGCCAACCTGGGCGATTTCTTTCGAGGTGGTGCATGGCTTGGCGATCTTCGTCAGTTCTTCGACGGTGGCGGCGACAGCCTTGTCGATGCCGCGCTTCAGGTCCATCGGGTTCATGCCGGCGGCAACGAACTTCATGCCTTCGCGCACGATGGCCTGGGCCAGCACGGTTGCGGTGGTGGTGCCGTCACCGGCGTTGTCGGAGGTCTTCGATGCGACTTCCTTCACCATCTGCGCGCCCATGTTCTGGAGCTTGTCTTTCAGTTCGATTTCTTTGGCGACCGAAACGCCGTCCTTGGTCACGGTCGGGGCGCCGAACGAGCGCTCCAGCACCACGTTGCGGCCTTTCGGGCCCAGCGTGACTTTGACCGCGTTGGCCAGGATGTTGATGCCTTCAACCATTTTGGCGCGCGCTGCGTCGCCGAAAATCACTTCTTTAGCTGCCATGTTGGAAATCTCCAGATTCTATGTAAGGGGTCGGCCGATTACTTGTTGACGATCGCCAGGATGTCTTCTTCGCGCATCACCAGCAGCTCTTCGCCGTCAACCTTGACAGCCTGGCCGGAGTATTTGCCGAACAGAACGCGATCGCCAACTTTGACTTCCAGTGCGCGCAGCGTGCCGTTGTCGGCAACCTTGCCGTTGCCCACTGCCAGCACTTCACCCTGGTCCGGCTTCTCGGCGGCGGCATCAGGAATGATCAGGCCCGACGCGGTCTTGGTTTCCTGGTCCAGGCGTTTAACGATGACGCGATCGTGCAAGGGGCGAAGGTTCATACAAAACTCCTTATGTGTACAGTGAGGTTGATTCGTTGTTAGCACTCTCGACTAACGAGTGCCAACAATTATAGGGATGGTCATAAGTGATTTCAAGAGAATTCATATTAGGAAAATTTCTAGGGGCCGGCGGGCATGCCCGGGCATCGATGGCCGGGACCACGGCGAAGCCCGTTTGTGTTTTGACAAAGCCTCGCGGGAGGTGCAAACTGTCCTACGCATTTGGAAGCATCATCCAACACTGCACCAGCAACACTGCTTAGCAACACACCAGCAACACTGCACCAGCGATTCCCAAGAAATTGCATTGAAAACATTGCATTGATATCTTTGTTTTGCGGAGGCTGCGATGTTCCAGACGAAATTCCCGAGAGACTTGCATGCGCCCGAGTGGGTGCGTGTCGCGATCAACGTGGCTGCCGGTGCCGCGCTGGGCGTGCTGGCTGGCGCCATGCTGCTGCTGGCCTTGGGCACGGTCACCTGACGTTCCCGGCAATTCTCGCCATGCCGCCGCCCGGTGGCATGGTTCCAGACGCATGGCCCAGCCGCTTGCTGCGGCTGTCTTATCGTCACGTTCCCTTATTAAGATGTAATTAAGTGTAGAACGCTGCCGATTCGGTTGACCATGTTATCGCGCCGCCCTATAGTGGCGGGATGATTGCAGACTTCCAAGAACTTTCCGACAAGATCGAGCAGTTGGCCGAACTGACGCAATCGCTGCGTCGCGAAAACGCGCAGCTGCGCCAGGCCAACGCTGCGCTGGTGGCTGAAAACCTCGGTCACCAGAAGCGCCTGGCCGAAGCGCATGCACGCGTGTCGGCATTGCTGGAACATATTCCGCCGCTGGAAACGGCAACCCCCGAGAAAGAGGACATCCAGTCATGAGCAATGTGGACGTCAACATCCTCGGTTCGTCTTACCGCCTGGTCTGCAAGGAAGGCGAAGAACGCGCGCTGCGCGAAGCGGCCGCGCTGCTGGACAAGAAAATGACCACCATTCGCGACACCGGCAGGGTGAAGGGCAACGACCGTATCGCCGTGATGGCGGCGCTGTCGATGGCGGCCGAATTCCTGACGGCGAAGGCGCCGGCCGGCCCGCTGTCGGAGATCTCGCTGCTCGAAGTGCAGCACAAGATCGCCGCGATGCACCGCGTGCTCGACAGTGCGTTGACCCCCCAGGAAAATCTGTTCTAGTGCTTCCATTTGCACGATAAGACTTTCCCTCAGGCCGTTTGAGGAGTAAACTGCGTCTCACCCTGCGGTGTTCGAGAAGTGCCATATATTCCTTGAACCATTAACACGCATAGGTCGCGGAACATTGTTCGGCGGGTGTGAGCGTCGCTAGTCCGATGAACCCGAAGTTGAACTGACTGTGGCCGCCTTGAACCGTTAGGTTCAGGATGCCGGCATGACGGCACAGGCGGGGCCCTATACTGCAGTACTGAAAGCGGTTGTCGCACTGAAAGGTGCGCAGCCGCTTTTTTACGCCCAGCTTTTTTACGCTCAGATTTTTGGGCCCAGCTTTCTCGCGTCCATCCTATTCATGTCCGGAGCCGTGCCGATGCCGAAACAGTACTGGCTGATGAAGTCCGAACCCGACGACGTCAGTTTCGACGACGTGCTCGCCTCGAAGAACCAGACCACGTCCTGGTATGGCGTGCGCAATTACCAGGCCCGTAACTTCATGCGCGACGCCATGCAGGTCGGCGACGGCGTGCTGTTCTATCACTCCAGCTGCGCGGTACCGGGGATCGCGGGCATCGCGGAAATCGCCAGCACGCCATATCCGGATGCCACGCAGTTCGATCCGGCCAGCCCTTACTACGACGCCAAGGCCACCGCGGAAAACCCGCGCTGGACCGGCATCGACGTCAGGGCGGTGAAGCAGGGGCGCTATGTGGAGCTGAAGGAGTTGCGCAGCCATCCCGAGCTGGAGAACATGCGCCTGCTGGCCAAGGGCAGCAGGCTGTCCGTGATGCCGGTGGAAGCGGACGAGTGGCGCTTCATATTGAAGCTGATCGGCTGAAGGGCCAGCCGGGAGACTGGCCGAGGAACTGGCCGAGGACTAACTGAAGGACCGGCGATGAAGGACCGGCCGTGAGACCGGCGGCGCAGGCTTGACCGCCTGCGCATGCGGCGACAGGGCGCGCTAGGCGTGCGCCGGCGCCACGCCGTAGCTTTTGCGCCGGTACGACCACACCAGCATCGCGATGGCCGCAACGATCATCGGCAGCGACAGCACCTGGCCCGACGTGATCGGCAGCCCCAGTACCGTGGTTTCCCAGTCCGGCGTGCGGAAATACTCGGTGAAGAAACGCGCGCAGCCATACAGCAGCGTGTACATGGCGCCTACCGCGAGGCGCGGCCGGGCATGGCGGGCGAACATCCACAGGATGATGAACACGAGGATGCCGTCCACCAGCATCTGGTAGATCGGCGACGGGTGGCGCGGCAGCGCGTCCACGTTCGGCCAGATCATCGCCCACGGCAGGTTCGGGTCGAGTACCGGGCGGCCAGGCAGTTCGGCGTTGATGAAATTGCCGAGGCGCCCGGCGGCATACCCGAGCGGCACCATCGGCGCGATGAAGTCATACACGTCCAGCAGGTTGCGCTTCGCCTTGCGCGCCCAGAACCACATCGCGATCAGCACGCCCAGGAAGCCGCCGTGGAAACTCATGCCGCCTTGCCAGACCTTGAAGATCTCCAGCGGCGTGGCGAACAGGTGCGGCTGGTAGAAGATCACTTCGCCCAGCCGGCCGCCGACCACCACGCCCAGCATGCCGTAGAACAGCATGTCGTCCAGGTCCTGGTTCTTCCAGCCCAGCGCGGCGATGTGCGGCTGTTTGATGCGCACGCGGCCCAGCGCGATGAACAGCGCGAATGCCAGCACGTACATCAGGCCATACCAGTGGATCGCGACCGGGCCGAGATGCAGGGCGACGGGATCGGGCATCGGGTGGATCAGCATTCAGAGTCTCTTTCTCATCAAGTCCAGGAAGCCCTTGAGGACAGGGGATGTATTGTCTCGGCGCCATGCCAGGCCCGTCTCGACGAGCGGCGTGGCCTGCGCCAGCGGGCGGTATTCTACTCCCGGGCGGCGCAGGTTGGAGACCGATTGTGGCACAAGTGCGATGCCCATGCCGGCCGACACCAGGCTGACGATCGTTTGCATCTGGATGGCTTCCTGCCCGATGATCGGCGTGATGCCGGCGGCGCGGAACACGGCCAGGATCGCGTCGTACAGCCCCGGCGAAATCGCGCGCGGGAAAATGATCAGCGGCAGTGGCGGCAGCGTGCGCAGGTTGGCTTCGGGCTTGCCGCGCAGTTCCGGCAGGCTGGCCGGCGAGGCCAGGATCAGGGGCTCGTTGAGTACCGGCAGGTAGTCGAGATCCGCTTTCGCCTTGTCCGGCAGCGGCGGGATCAGCAGGCCCGCATCGACGCGGCCGTGCAGCAGTTCTTCCAGCTGCAGGTCGGAGGTGGCTTCCTGCAGCGTGATCTGCACCTGCGGAAAGGCGGCGCGGTAGGCCCGCAGCGAAGGCGGCAGCACGCTGTAGTCGGCGGACGACACGAACGCCAGTACCAGCTTGCCCGTGGTGCCCGACGCGGCCCGCTTGACCAGGCCCGGCAGTTCTCCGGCCTGGGCCAGCAGGCGGCGCGCTTCGGGCAGCAGCGCTTCGCCGGCCGCGGTCAGTGCCACGCCGCGGCGGTTGCGGTCGAACAGGGCGGCGCCCAGCAGGTCCTCCAGCGCGAGAATGGTCTGCGACAGCGGCGGCTGCGTCATGTGCAGGCGCTTGGCCGCGCGGCCGAAGTGCAATTCCTCGGCAACGGTGACGAAGTAGCGCAGCTGGCGTAGTTCAATGTTCATTTCAGTGATATCTCCAGGCTCTCACAGGGCATTAAATCATATATTTGACAACTGATGGCAACGCGCGCAAGCTGATGCCCTTTCGCGCATCTGTCCGCGTGTGCCGCGGTTGCTGCTGTTTATATAAGTCCGAGGAGACATCCATCATGCCAACCTACCGTTCCTACACCACCACCCAGGGCCGCAACATGGCCGGCGCCCGCGCGCTGTGGCGCGCCACCGGCATGAAGGATGGCGATTTCAGCAAGCCGATCATCGCCGTCGTCAACTCGTTCACGCAGTTCGTGCCGGGCCACGTGCACCTGAAGGACCTGGGCCAGATGGTCGCGCGCGAGATCGAGGCCGCCGGCGGCGTGGCCAAGGAATTCAACACGATCGCCGTGGACGACGGTATCGCGATGGGCCACGGCGGCATGCTGTACTCGCTGCCGTCGCGCGACCTGATCGCCGATTCGGTCGAGTACATGGTCAATGCGCACTGCGCCGATGCGATGGTGTGCATCTCGAACTGCGACAAGATCACCCCGGGCATGCTGATGGCCGCGATGCGCCTGAATATCCCGACCATCTTCGTGTCCGGTGGGCCGATGGAAGCGGGCAAGGTCGTCAAGGTCGTCAACTCCGACAAGAAGATCATCAAGCTGGACCTGGTGGACGCGATGATCAAGGCGGGCGATGCCACCGTGTCGGATGCCGACGTGGCGGAGATCGAACGCTCGGCCTGCCCGACCTGCGGCTCCTGCTCCGGCATGTTCACCGCGAACTCGATGAACTGCCTGACCGAGGCGCTCGGCCTGTCGCTGCCGGGCAATGGCACGATCCTGGCCACCCACTCCGACCGCAAGGAGCTGTTCCTGCGTGCCGGCCGGCTGATCGTGGAGATCACCAAGCGCCACTACGAGCAGGACGATTACTCGGTCCTGCCGCGCAATATCGCCTCCAAGGCCGCCTGGGAAAACGCCATGGCGCTGGACGTGTCGATGGGCGGCTCGACCAACACCGTGCTGCACCTGCTGGCCGCCGCGCACGAAGCCGAGGTGTCGTTCACGATGGCCGACATCGACCGCATCTCGCGCAACGTGCCGTGCCTGTGCAAGGTGGCGCCGATGACGGACAAGTACCACATCGAGGACGTGCACCGCGCCGGCGGCATCATCGCGATCCTGGGCGAGCTGGCCCGTGCCGGCCTGCTCGACACGTCGCTGCCGACCGTACATTCCAGGACGCTGGGCGAGGCGATCGAGAAATACGACATCAAGCGCAGCGACGACCAGGCGGTGCATCAGCTGTTCCGCGCCGCGCCGGGCGGCGTGCCGACCCAGACGGCGTTCTCGCAATCGGAACGCTTCGAGGCCAACGACCTCGATCGCACGGCCGGCTGCATCCGCGACCGCGAGCATGCCTATTCGCAGGATGGCGGCCTGGCCGTCCTGTACGGGAACATCGCCGAGAAGGGCTGCATCGTGAAAACGGCCGGCGTCGATGAAAGCATCCTGAAGTTCTCCGGCAAGGCGCGCGTGTTTGAAAGCCAGGACGCGGCGGTGGAAGGCATCCTGGGCGACACGGTCCATGCGGGCGACGTCGTCATCATCCGCTACGAAGGCCCGAAGGGCGGCCCGGGCATGCAGGAAATGCTGTACCCGACCTCGTACATCAAGTCGAAGGGCCTCGGCAAGGCTTGCGCGCTGTTCACCGATGGCCGCTTCTCCGGCGGCTCCTCGGGCCTGGTGATCGGCCACGCCTCGCCGGAAGCGGCCGAAGGCGGCGCCATCGGCCTGGTGGAAGAGGGCGACATGATCGACATCGACATCCCGAACCGCACGATCAACCTGCGCGTGACGACCGAGGAACTGGCGCATCGCCGCGGCAAAATGGAAGACAAGGGTGCCGCCGCCTGGCATCCGGTCAACCGCGAACGTGCCGTCTCCCAGGCACTGCGTGCCTACGCCGCGCTGACCACCTCCGCCGACCGCGGCGCCGTGCGCGACCTGTCGCAGCTGAAGCGGTAATTTTTAAACGGTCGAGGCCGTGTCCGCGTGCCAGGCACGGTGACACGGCCTCAGCGGCAACGTTATTTATTTTCCGCGAGCCGAACCCGTGTCCGCGTGCCAGGCACGGTGACACGGCCTCAGCGGCAACGTTATGCATTTTCCGCGAGCCGAACCCGTGTCCGCGTGCCAGGCACGGTGACACGACCTCAGCGGCAACGTTACTTCTTTTTCCGCGAGCCGAACCGGCCGGCGACGCGGTCCTTGCGGCGTTGTGCATCCACGTCGTGCGCCTTGCGCTTGTCCAGCCCCAGCATCGGTTCGACGAACTCGAACCAGATGAACGCAACACCCATCAGCCCCACGATCCACCACCACGACAGGTCGGCAAAGCGCCAGACTTCGAAAAAGCGCAGTGTGCAAAGTACAATGATGGCAAGGATGATCGGCATGGCTGGCTCCGGTGAGCGGTCCATGGTACTTACAAAATTTACGTATTGCAACAATTCGAGGTCAACGGACTGCCGGGGCAACCCGTTGTGGCAATAGACGCTATACGTACCCCGCCATACGTACTCGCCGATGCGAAACGCGTTAGAATCACCGCGGGTTTAATGTAGAGAAATCGTTGGAGAGATCGATGAAACGTTTCGTGATGGGTGCAATGGTAGTGGGCGCGGCGTTCGTGTCGCAGTCGGCGATGGCGAATGCGGACCTGGCGAAGGCAAAGAACTGCATGGCTTGCCACGCTGTTGCGAACAAGCTGGTGGGTCCGGCCTACAAGGATGTGGCCGCCAAGTACGCGGGCCAGAAGGATGCCGAAGCCAAGCTGGTCGGCAAGGTGATCAAGGGCGGTTCCGGCGTGTGGGGCGCGATCCCGATGCCGGCCAACCCCCAAGTGAGCGAGGCGGATGCGAAAACGCTCGTCAAATGGATCCTGGCGCAGAAGTAATCTTCCGCGCCGTAGCAATAAAAAACCGGGCAATGCCCGGTTTTTTTACGCCAGCTCGTTCACAGCCGCATGCTTATTTCACCACCTCGATCAGCGTCTTCTTCCCGCCGCGGAACGTGAACAGTGTCAGCGCGCCATCCTTGATGTCGCCGGCGGCATCGAAGGCGATCGTGCCGGTAATGCCCGGATAGCTCACTTTCGACAGGGATGGCAGGTATTGCTTCGGATTGGCCGACTTCGCGTTCGCCATCGCCGTGGCCATCGCCATCACCGCGTCATACGAATACGGTGCGTAGATCTGCAGCTCCTGGCCATAGCGCTTCTTGTAGCGGCCGGCGAATTCTTCCATTTTCTTTTGCTGCGCCGGCGTCACGCCGCCCGCCTCCGCGCACACGATCGCGTCGTCGCCCGCGGTCGGGCCGGCCAGTTTCGGCATGGCTTCGGTGCAGATGCCGTCGCCGCCCATCAGCTTGGTCTTGATGCCCAGCGCCTTCATCTGGCGCAGCAGCGGGCCGCCCACCGAATCCATGCCGCCGAAGAAGACCAGGTCGGGATTCTTCGACTTGATGCTGGTAAGGATCGCGTTGAAATCGGTGGCCTTGTCGTTGGTGAACTGCTTGTCGACGATCTGCGCGCCTTTCGCAGCCTTGATGAATTCCGTCGCCACGCCCATGCCGTAGGCGGTGCGGTCGTCGATCACGGCGATCCGCTTCGCGCCCAGTTTCTGCACGGCGTACGTGCCCAGCGTGCCGCCCAGCTTCAGGTCGTTGGCGACCACGCGGAACGTGGTGTTGAATTTCTGGCGCGTGTAGACAGGGCTGGTAGCCGATGCCGAGATCTGCGGGATGCCGGCGTTGTAGTAGATGCGCGACGCGGGAATCGACGTGCCGGACGTCTGGTGGCCGATCACGCCGTTCACTTTCTGGTCGGCCAGCTTCTGTGCGGCCGCCGTCGCCTGCTTCGGCTCGGCGGCGTCATCTTCGGCCAGCAGCACGAACTTGACGGCCTTGCCGTCGATCTTGAAGCCCTTGGCGTTCAGGTCTTCCACGGCCAGCCGCGCGCCGTTCGACGTGTCCGTGCCCAGGTGGGCGGACTGGCCCGACAGCGGGCCCACATAGCCGATCTTGACCACTTCCTGCGCCATCGCGCCGCCAGCGGAGAGCAGGGTGGCGCCGATGGCCAGGGAAATCAGCTTCTGTTGCATATACGGTTTACTCCAATACTTATGCGGCCAGCAAATAAGGGCCGCTGAAAAAACAAAAGGCCGTCCACCAGGGGACGGCCGCACGGTTTGTCTCCGTCGTTATCCTGTTTACTTGACCACTTCCATCCGCGTCTTCTTGCCGCCGGTGTACGTGAACAGCGTCAGCGCGCCATCGTTGATGTCGCCGAACTGGTCGAACGTGATCAGGCCCGTCACGCCCTGGTACTTCACCTTCTTCAGGAACGGCAGGTATTTCTTCGGATCGCTCGATCCGGCATCCTGCATCGCCTGCGCCAGCGTCATCACGGAATCGTACACGTACGGCGCATACAGCTGCACTTCCTGGTTGTAGGCCTTCTTGTAGCGGGCGCGGAAGTCGTCCATGTTCTTTTGCAGTTCCGGCGGCACGCCGCCCGCTTCGGCGCAGGTCACCACGCCATCGGCGGCCGCGGTGCCGGCCAGGCGCGGCAGCGCGTCGGTGCAGACGCCGTCGCCGCCCATGAACTTGGCCTTGATGCCCAGCGCCTTCATCTGGCGCAGCAGTGGGCCGCCCACCGCATCCATGCCGCCGAAGAACACCAGGTCCGGGTTCTTCGCCTTGATACTGGTGAGGATCGCGTTGAAGTCGGTGGCCTTGTCGTTCGTGAACTGCTTGTCGACGATCTGCGCGCCCTTGGCGCCCTTGATGAACTCGGTTGCCACGCCCATGCCATAGGCGGTGCGGTCATCGATCACGGCGATCTTTTTCGCGGCCAGCTTGTCCACCGCGTACTTGCCCAGCGTACCGCCCAGCTTGGCATCGTTGGCGACCACGCGGAACGCGGTGTTGAACTTCTGCTTCGTATAGACAGGGTTGGTGGAGGCCGGCGAGACCTGCGGGATGCCGGCATTGTAATAGATGCGCGATGCCGGCACCGTGGTGCCGGAGTTCAGGTGGCCGACCACGCCGTTGACCTTGGCATCGACCAGCTTCTGCGCCACGGTCGTGCCCTGTTTCGGGTCGGCACCGTCGTCTTCCAGGACGAGCACGAATTTCACCGGCTTGCCGCCGATCTTGATGCCCTTCGCGTTCAGGTCGCTGACCGCCATGTTGGCGCCGTTCTCGTTATCCTTGCCGAGGTGCGACTGGGCGCCGGAGACCGGGCCCACGTGGCCGATCTTGATGATTTCCTGCGCGCCTGCCGGCACTGTGGCGACAGCCGCGAAGGCTACTGCGATGGCTGCTGCGATGGACTTCGTCTGCATTCTCGTCTCTCCAATGAAAGTGGTGGACGCCTCGTGAGCGTCATTCTGGCAGAAGGTACAACAAATTTTTCGATTGGCAAAGGTGCAAATGGCGATTGTTGCGGCGCGCACCGGCAGGGGGCATGCATGCACCGCTCCGGGCGCTTCTTCAGGCGCATTTCACCGTGCTTTCACTCTGCTGGTGCCTGCAGCGCCGCAAGCTCCTGCCGCACGGAAGCCGCCACGGCCTGGGCGATCGATTCGCCGAGACCGGACTGCAGGTCGGCGGCGAGATGCTGCAGGACCCGGTCGAGACGTTCGGCGACCAGCGCATCGACGCGCGGCATCAATTGCCGCACGATGCGTTCGCTGAGCGCCTGCTCGATGGCGGCCAGATCAACGGCGGCCAGATCAATGGCGGCCTGCGGTTCGGCGGCCTGCGGTTCGGCGGGCGCGGCGGTTTCCCTGGCCGGTTCCGCGGCCATCGCCGGTTCAGCCGCGGTCGCCGGTTCCCCTTCCATGCCGGCCTCGACGTCGGCATCGGCCGGCACGACCAGGTCGATCACCGGTGCCGGCGCAGGCACGGTTGCGGCTACCCCCGCGCCGGTGCGCCAGACCGCCGGCCTGGAGGCGGGAGCCGGCGTCGCCGCATAGGAAGCGGCGGACGCAGGGGCCGAAGTCGGAGCAGGAGCGGGCGCAATCTCCTGCAGCACTTCCGTCAGCACCGGGATGCCGGCATCGAACGGTCCCGGGCTCACGATTTGCCTACGCTGAGGTGGGTGGGCTGGAAGTCCTGCCGTTTATAGGCGACGAAACGGATGCGCCCGGCGGCCGCGTCGTCTTCGTCGGTGGACACCACTTCGATCAGGCGGGGAAAGCTTTCGAACTGCACGGGAGCACGGCGTGCCAGGTTCACCAGCAGGTCGGCCGGCGGCAGTTCCACGCTGTCGCTGTCGGCCAGCACGATCGGCGTATCGGGCGCCAGCGGGTCGTTGGCGTGCACGTGGGGCAGGAAGTCGACGTCGGAAAAGCTCCACAGCGCCGCATCGAGCGCCGCCAGCTGCGCGCCGTCTTCCGTCATCACGACGATGCGGTTCTTCGCGCCGGACGAGCTCGAAGCGTTGGACGAGCTCGAAGCGTTGTAGGCCTTGCGCAGCAGGCGGCACGCGTAGGCGATCTTGTCGGGAACGTTGGTGTGGAAATCGATGCGGGTCATGGGCGCTATTGTAGCGCGGTGGGGCAGGGGAAACCGGTGTCGGACACCCGTTGGGTGTCCGACACCATGGCGCTTACTTCGGCCGCATCATGCTGCCATGCCGCTGTGCCGGAGGAGCGCGTCGATCTGCGGCTCGCGGCCGCGGAAGGCGGTGAACGATTCCAGCGCCGGCCGCGAACCGCCGACGGACAGGATCTCGTGCAGGAACTTGCGGCCCGTATCGACCACGCGCTCGTCGGCGCCTTCCAGTTCCGCCGCTTCCTCGAACGCCGCATACGCGTCGGCGGACAGCACCTCGGCCCATTTGTAGCTGTAATAGCCCGCCGCGTAGCCGCCGGCGAAGATGTGGCCGAACGAGTTCTGGAAGCGGTTGAACGCCGGCGGGACGATGACGGCGAAGCGGCTGCGCACTTCGTCGATCACGTCCTGTACCGACTTGCCCGATTCCGGTTGATAGTCGTAGTGCAGGTGCATGTCCAGCAGCGAGAACTCGACCTGGCGCAGCGTCTGCAGGCCGGACTGGAAATTCTTCGCCGCCAGCATCTTGTCGTACAGCGCGCGCGGCAGCGGCTCGCCCGTCTTCACGTGCGCCGTCATGTGCGACAGCACGTTCCACTCCCAGCAGAAGTTTTCCATGAACTGCGACGGCAGCTCCACCGCATCCCACTCCACCCCGGCGATGCCGGACACGCCCAGTTCCTCGACGACGGTCAGCATGTGATGCAGGCCATGGCCGAATTCGTGGAACAGCGTGATCACCTCGTCGTGCGTGAACAGCGAAGGCTGCACCTTGCCGTCGATGACGGCCGGTTCCGTGAAGTTGCAGGTCAGGTAGGCGATCGGCGTCTGCAGCTGGCCGGCTTCCACGCGGCGGCTGCGCGCATCGTCCATCCACGCGCCGCTGTTCTTGCCGGGGCGGGCGTACAGGTCCAGGTAGAACTGGCCCACCAGGTTGCCGTCGCGTTCGATGCGGAAGAAGCGCACGTCCTTGTGCCACGTGGGCGCCTGGTCCGGCAGGATCTGCACGCCGAACAGGTTCTGCACCAGCTTGAACAGGCCGTCGATCACCTTGTGTTCGGGGAAGTACTGCTTGACCTCCTGCGCCGAGAATGCATAGCGGTGCTGCTGCAGCTTCTCGGAAGCGTAGGGCAGGTCCCATGCGTTCAGTTCCGTCAGGCCCAGGTGTTCGGCCGCGAAGGTCTTCAGTTCCTCCAGGTCCTTCTCGGCATAGGGGCGGGCGCGCTTTGCCAGGTCTTCGAGGAAGCCGATCACCTGTTCGGGGCTCTGCGCCATCTTCGGCACCAGCGAGACCTCGGCAAAGTTCTGGTAGCCCAGCAGCTGCGCCTCTTCGGCGCGCAGCTGCAGCAGTTTCACGATGTTCGCGCCGTTGTCCCACTTGTCGCGCTCGCTGAACACGTCGCCCAGCTCGGAAGCCTTGGTGGCATTGGCGCGATACACCTTCTCGCGCAGCGCGCGGCTGTCCGCGAACTGCAGGATCGGGTAATACGACGGGAAATGCAGCGTGAACTGCCAGCCCTGCTTGCCGTCTTTCTCCGCCAGGGTTTTCGCGGCGTGCTTCACGTCGTCCGGCAGGCCGGCCAGCTCGGCTTCATCCTCGACCAGCAGTTTCCAGTCGTTGGTGGCGTCCAGCACGTTTTCCGAGAAGCGCGTCGACGTGGCGGCATGCTCTTCCTGGATCTGCGCGAAGCGTTCCTTCTGCTCGGCCGGCAGCTCGGCGCCGCCCATGCGGAAATCGCGGATCGCATTTTCCACGATGCGCTTGCGCGCCGGCGACAGCGTGGCGAATTCCGGCGAGGCCTGCAGCGCCTTGTACTTGGCGAACAGCGCCTCGTTCTGGGCCAGCTCGGTCCAGAACTCCGTCACCTTCGGCAGGTTCTCGTTATAGACCGCGCGCAGCTCGGGCGTGTCGGCCACGTTGTTCAGGTGACTGACGATCCCCCATGCACGGCCCAGCAGTTCGGTGGCGTTTTCCAGCGGCGTCACGAAGTTCTGCCACGTCACCGGGTCCACCGGCGCTTCCAGCTGCGTCACCACGGCGCGGTTTTTCGCCAGCAGTTCGTCGATGGCCGGCGTCACGTGTTCCGGCTTGATCGCGTCGAAACGCGGCAGGCCGCCAAAGTCCAGCAGGGGGTTGTCAGTCGTCATCGGTCATTCCTATGGTTGAGAGCCGTGCCCGGCTCATTCGATACTGTTCAGCCGCGTTCTGCGGACTCGATGGTATTCATCAACAACATCGTGATCGTCATCGGGCCGACACCGCCGGGTACCGGCGTAATGTGCGCGGCCACTTCCTTGATGCCGGCAAAATCCACGTCGCCGCACAATTTGCCATTATCGTCGCGGTTCATGCCTACATCGATCACGATTGCGCCCGGCTTCACCATGTCGGCGGTCAGCGTGTTGCGGCGGCCGACGGCTGCCACGACCACGTCGGCCTGCTTCGTATACACGGAGAGGTCCGGGGTAGCACTGTGGCAGATGGTGACGGTGGCGTTGGCCTGCAAGAGCAGCAGGCCCATCGGCTTGCCGACCGTGTTGCTGCGGCCGATCACCACCGCGTGCTTGCCGCGCAGGTCGACGCCGGTCGATTCGATCAGCTTCATGCAGCCGTACGGCGTGCACGGGCGGAAGCCTTCCAGGCCGGTCATCAGTTCGCCGGCGGACAGTACCGAATAACCGTCGACGTCCTTGGACGTGGAAATGGCTTCGATGACCTTGTGCGGATTGATGTGCTTCGGCAGCGGCATCTGCACCAGGATGCCGTGGATCGCCGGATCCGCGTTCAGTGCCGCGATACGGTCGAGCAGGGCCTGTTCGCTCAGGTCGGCGTCGTATTTTTCCAGCACCGAGTGGATGCCCACGTCGCCGCAGGCCTTCACCTTGTTGCGCACGTACACCTGGCTGGCCGGGTCTTCGCCCACCAGGATCACGGCCAGGCCGGGCTGCTTGCCGTTGGCGGTCAATGCGGCAGCGCGGGAGGCGATTTCGGCGCGCAGTTTCTGGGAGAGGGCGATTCCGTCGATGAGTTGGGCAGACATGATGATTGGCTAAGGTGGGATGAAAGACCGCCATTATAAATGCGCGCTGCCGGCTGCCGGCACTTCCCGTCTCGTCATAGGGTGGGAAAGCGCGCGCAGCCGTCTCGCGGCTAGCCGGCGAAAACAACCGCTGGTTTTCGCCGCCTGCGGGTGGTCCATCCATCGCGGCGCCGGAAACGCTTCCGCTCCGCTCAAACAATTGATTTATTGCTCTCGAAAAGTGAGCGGAAACCGCGCGTTTATGCGGCATTGCAGCATTTTTTCATAGGGAGATTTCACATTGTAAAAACATCTTCCATATTTTGAAAATGGGGAAATTCACTGTTAGAATCCTCACACTTCGTAAAAGTCTTGGTAAATAATCACCCCCTCGCGTCCGCCACGATCACCGCATCGGTTCGGGCCAATTCACTCAGGAGACTAGATAGATGTCAGCTCAACTTGACCAGGTCACGGCCCAAATCGCCAATGATCCGGACGCACTGGAAACCAAGGAATGGCTCGAGGCGCTCGATGCCGTATTGCAGAATGAAGGGCCGGAACGCGCCCAGTACCTGATGGAGCGCCTGGTCGACCTGGCGCGCCGCCGCGGCGCCGATATTCCGTTCTCCGCCAATACCGCGTATGTAAACACCATCCCCGCCGACGTGGGCGCGCACTGCCCGGGCAACCTGGAATACGAAGAGCGCCTGCGCTCGTGGATGCGCTGGAACGCGATGGCGATGGTGGTGCGTGCCAACCGCGCCGACGGCGACCTGGGCGGCCACCTGTCCTCGTTCGCCTCGCTGGCGAACATGCTGGGCATCGGCTTCAACCACTTCTGGAAAGCCGCGAGCGAAGAGCACGGCGGCGACCTGCTGTACATCCAGGGCCACTCGTCGCCCGGCGTGTACGCGCGCGCCTACCTGGAAGGCCGCCTGACCGAAGACCAGCTGATCAACTTCCGCAAGGAAGTGGACGGCCGCGGCCTGTCGTCGTACCCGCACCCGAAACTGATGCCGGACTTCTGGCAGTTCCCGACCGTGTCGATGGGCCTGGGCCCGCTGATGGCGATCTACCAGGCGCGCTTCCTGAAGTACCTGCATGCGCGCGGTATCGCCAACACCGACGGCCGCAAGGTCTGGGCCTTCTGCGGCGACGGCGAGATGGACGAGCCGGAATCGCTGGGCGCGATCGGCATGGCTGCCCGCGAGATGCTGGACAACCTGGTCATCGTCGTCAACTGCAACCTGCAGCGCCTGGATGGCCCGGTGCGCGGCAACGGCAAGATCATCCAGGAACTGGAAGGCGAATTCCGCGGCGCCGGCTGGAACGTCGTGAAAGTCATCTGGGGCCCGGGCTGGGACGAGCTGCTGGCCAAGGACAAGGAAGGCATCCTGCAGCGCGTAATGATGGAAACGCTGGACGGCGAATACCAGAACTACAAGGCCAAGGATGGCGCCTACGTGCGCAAGCACTTCTTCGGCAAGCATCCGAAGCTGCTGGAAATGGTCGCCAACATGAGCGACGACGACATCTGGCGCCTGACCCGTGGCGGCCACGACCCGCACAAGATCTACGCCGCGTTCAAGGTGGCGCAGGAAGCGAAGGGCAAGCCGACCGTGCTGCTGGTGAAGACCGTCAAGGGCTACGGCATGGGCAAGTCCGGCGAGGCGCGCAACACCGCCCACCAGACCAAGAAGCTGGACGACGAGGCGATCCGCGAAATGCGCGACCGCTTCAACATTCCCATCCCGGACGACAAGCTGGCCGAGATCCCGTTCTTCAAGCCGTCCGACGACGCGCCTGAAATGAAGTACCTGCACGAGCGCCGCAAGGCCCTGGGCGGCTACCTGCCGGCACGCCGCATGAAGGCCGATGAAACGCTGGTCGTGCCGCCGCTGGAAGCGTTCAAGAACGTGCTGGAGCCGACCGCGGAAGGCCGCGAAATCTCGACGACCCAGTCGTTCGTGCGCATCATCACCGCGCTGCTGCGCGACCAGAGCCTGGGCCCGCGCGTGGTGCCGATCCTGGTCGACGAATCGCGTACCTTCGGCATGGAAGGCCTGTTCCGCCAGATCGGCATCTTCAACCAGCAGGGGCAGCTGTACGAGCCGGTCGACAAGGACCAGGTGATGTACTACCGCGAAGACAAGGCCGGCCAGATCCTGCAGGAAGGCATCAACGAAGCGGGCGGCATGAGCTCGTGGATCGCGGCGGCCACGTCGTACTCGACGAACAACCGCGTGATGATCCCGTTCTTCACGTACTACTCGATGTTCGGCATGCAGCGCGTGGGCGACCTGGCCTGGGCGGCAGGCGACATGCGCGCCCGCGGCTTCATGATGGGCGGCACCGCCGGCCGTACCACGCTGAACGGCGAAGGCCTGCAGCACGAGGATGGCCACAGCCACCTGTTCGCCGCGGCGATCCCGAACTGCCTGCCGTACGACCCGACCTTCGGCCACGAGCTGGCGGTGATCGTCCATGACGGCCTGCGCCGCATGGTGACGGAACAGGAAGACGTGTTCTACTACATCACCATCATGAACGAGAACTACGCTCATCCGGGCCTGAAGGCCGGCCAGGAAGAGGGCATCCTGAAGGGCATGTACCTGCTGCAGGAAGGCGCCGCGAACGCCGGCCAGCGCGTACAGCTGATCGGCTCCGGCACGATCCTGCGCGAGTCGATCTTCGCCGCCGAGTTGCTGGAAAAGGACTGGGGCATCGCCGCCGACGTCTGGTCCGCACCGTCGCTGACGCTGGTGGCGCGCGACGGCCAGGATGCCGAGCGCTGGAACCTCGTCAACCCGACCAAGGAACAGCGCGTGCCGTACGTGACCGGCCTGCTGAAGGATACGCAGGGCCCGATCATCGCCACGACCGACTACATGCGCCTGTACGCCGAGCAGATCCGTGCCTTCATGCCGAAGGACCGCACCTACCGCGTGCTGGGCACCGACGGTTTCGGCCGCTCGGACAGCCGCGCCAAGCTGCGCGAGTTCTTCGAAGTGAATCGTTACTACATCACGGTTGCCGCGCTCCGTTCGCTGGCCGACGAAGGCAAGATCGACCTCGCCGTGGTGGAACAGGCTGTCGTCAAGTACGGCCTGAACCCGAACAAGCCAAATCCGGTGACCCAATAACGAGAATACGGAGCTAACGCTATGAGCATTGTGGAAGTCAAAGTCCCGGATATCGGTGATTTCAAGGAAGTCGAGATCATCGAGCTGATGGTGAAGGTCGGCGACACGATCAAGGTCGACCAGTCGCTGGTCACCGTCGAATCGGACAAGGCGTCGATGGAGATTCCATCGTCGTCGGCCGGGGTCATCAAGGAAATCAAGGTCAAGGTCGGCGACAAGGTCGCCGAGGGTTCGCTGCTGTTGCTGGTGGAAGGCGAAGGCGCCGCCGCTGCGCCGGCATCGGCGCCTGCCGCCGCTGCTCCGGCACCTGCCGCGGCCGCCGCGCCGGCACCGGCGCCGGCACCGGCCGCTGCTCCGGCAGCCGCCGCCGGCCCGGTCGACGTCAAGGTACCGGACATCGGCGACTTCAAGGAAGTGGAAGTCATCGAACTGATGGTCAAGGTGGGCGACACGATCAAGAAGGACCAGTCGCTGATCACCGTGGAATCGGACAAGGCGTCGATGGAAATCCCGTCGTCGCACGATGGCGTGGTCAAGGAAATCAAGGTCAAGGTGGGCGACAAGGTCGCCGAAGGCTCGCTGGTGCTGGTGGTTGAATCGACCGGTGGCTCGGCCGCTCCTGCCGCCGCCGCTCCGGCACCTGCCGCTTCTGCTCCTTCCGCGGCTCCCGCTGCTCCGGCACCTGCCGCTGCCGCTGCTCCGGCACCGGCGCCTGCCGCCGCGCCGGCAGCCCCGGCAGTATCGGGCAAGCTGGCCCACGCATCGCCGTCCGTCCGCAAGTTCGCCCGCGAACTGGGCGTGGACGTGGCGAAAGTGCCGGGTACCGGTCCGAAAGGCCGAATCACCCAGCAGGACGTGCAGAACTACGTGAAGGGCGTGATCGCCGGCGCCGCCGCTGCGCCGACCGCTGCCGCCGCACCGGCCGGCGGCAGCGGCGCGGGCCTGAACCTGCTGCCATGGCCGTCGCTGGACTTCTCCAAGTTCGGCGAAACGGAACTGCAGCCGCTGCCGCGCATCAAGAAGATCTCCGGCCCGAACCTGCACCGCAACTGGGTGATGATCCCGCACGTGACGCAGTTCGAGGATGCCGACATCACCGACCTGGAAGCGTTCCGTGTCGACACCAACAACGCCAACGCGAAGAACAAGGATGCCGCCAAGCTGACGATGCTGGCCTTCGTCATCAAGGCATCCGCTGCGGCGCTGAAGAAATACCCGGCGTTCAACTCTTCGCTGGACGCGAAGGGCGAGAACCTGATCCTGAAGAAGTACTACAACATCGGCTTCGCCGCCGACACGCCGCAAGGCCTGGTGGTACCGGTGGTGAAGAATGCCGACCAGAAGAGCGTGTCGCAGATCGCCCGCGAGATGACGGAACTGTCGCTGGCGGCGCGCGAAGGCAAGCTGAAACCGGCCGACATGCAGGGTGCCACTTTCACGATCTCGTCGCTGGGCGGTATCGGCGGCTCGCACTTCACGCCGATCGTGAATGCGCCGGAAGTGGCGATCCTCGGCCTGTCGAAGGCTTCGATGAAGCCGGTGTGGGACGGCAAGCAGTTCGTGCCGCGCCTGATGATGACGCTGTCGCTGTCGTACGACCACCGCGTGGTCGACGGCGCGTCCGGTGCCCGCTTCGCAGTCTACCTGGCAGAAGTGCTGGGCGACATGCGCAAAGTGCTGCTGTAAGGAGCCTGCTACATGAGCATCGTTGAGGTAAAAGTACCGAACATCGGCGACTTCAAGGAAGTCGAAGTCATCGAAGTGATCGTCAAGGTGGGCGACACGATCAAGGTCGACCAGTCGATCGCCACCGTGGAATCGGACAAGGCTTCCATGGAGATTCCGGCGACGCACGCCGGCGTGGTCAAGGAGCTGAAGTTCAAGGTGGGTGACAAGGTGTCCGAAGGCTCGTTGCTGCTGTTGCTGGAAGAAGCCGCTGGCGCTGCTGCTCCTGCTGCTGCACCTGCACCAGCTGGCGTTCCCGCGGCGCCGGTTGCCACGCCTGCCGAAAAAGGCGAGGCGCCGGGCCAGGCGGCGCCGGTGTACGGCGGCCCTGCCGTGCCGGCACCGGCCGCGGCACCGGCATCGTCCGGTCCCGCGCCGGCGGCTGGTTCGTACACCGGCAATGTCGACATCCAGTGCGACATGATGGTGCTGGGCGGCGGTCCTGGCGGCTACTCGGCCGCGTTCCGCGCCGCCGACCTTGGCCAGAACACCGTGATCGTCGAGCGTTATGCAACGCTGGGCGGCGTGTGCCTGAACGTGGGCTGCATCCCGTCGAAAGCGCTGCTGCACCTGGCTTCCGTGATCGACGAGACGTCGCACCTGGGCAAGCATGGCGTGAAGTTCGCCAAGCCTGAAGTGGACATCGACGAAGTACGCAAGTACAAGGAAGGCGTGATCTCGAAGATGACCGGCGGCCTGTCGGGCATGGCCAAGGCGCGCAAGGTGCAGGTGGTGCAGGGCGTCGGCCAGTTCGTCAGCCCGAACCACATCGAAGTCACCGGGGCCGACGGCACGAAGAGGGTCGTGCAGTTCAAGCACGCCGTTATCGCGGCCGGTTCATCCGTCGTCAAGCTTCCGTTCGTGCCGGAAGATCCGCGCATCGTCGATTCGACCGGCGCGCTGGAACTGCGCTTCATGCCGAAGCGCATGCTGGTGATCGGCGGCGGCATCATCGGCCTGGAAATGGCCACCGTGTATTCCACGTTCGGCGCGCGCATCGACGTGGTCGAGATGATGGATGGCCTGATGCAGGGCGCCGACCGCGATGCCGTGAAGATCTGGCAGAAGTACAACGCGGCGCGCTTCGACAACATCATGACCAAGACCAAGACCGTCGGCGTGGAAGCGCTGCCGGAGGGTATCAAGGTCACGTTCGAAGCCGCCGAAGCCGGTGCCACCGCGCCGGAACCGCAGATCTACGACATGGTCCTGGTGGCCGTGGGCCGCAGCCCGAACGGCAAGAAGATCGCCGCCGACAAGGCCGGCGTGCAGGTGACCGACCGGGGCTTCATCAACGTCGACAGCCAGATGCGCACCAACGTGCCGCACATCTTCGCCATCGGCGACCTGGTGGGCCAGCCGATGCTGGCGCACAAGGCCGTGCATGAAGGCCACGTGGCCGCCGAAGCGGCCGCCGGCCAGAAGTCGCACTTCGATGCGACGGTCATCCCGTCGGTCGCCTACACCGATCCGGAAGTGGCATGGGTCGGCCTGACGGAAGACGAAGCGAAGGCCAAGGGCATCAAGGTCGAGAAGGGCCACTTCCCGTGGGCCGCCTCCGGCCGCGCCGTGGCCAACGGCCGCGACGAAGGCTTCACGAAAGTGCTGTTCGATGCCGAAACGCACCGCATCGTGGGCGGCACCATCGTCGGCACGCACGCCGGCGACATGATCGGCGAGATCGCGCTGGCCATCGAGATGGGCGCCGACGGCACCGACATCGGCAAGACGATCCACCCGCACCCGACGCTGGGCGAGTCGATCGGCATGGCCGCCGAAGTGTACGAAGGCGTCTGCACCGACCTGCCACCAGTGCGCAAGCGCTGATCGCAATCCCCCGCAGCACCCCAAACGCCACCTTCGGGTGGCGTTTCTACAACAAAAACTGTTGCAACCCTGCTGGGGACAGTCCCTCTGGGCGGGACAGTCCCCGGTGTTGATCGCAATCCCCCGCAGCACCCCGAACGCCGCCTTCGGGTGGCGTTTTTGCAACGAAAACTGTTGCAACCCGGCTGGGGACAGTCCCCCTGGGCGGGACTGTCCCCGGTGTTGTTTTGAGACCAGCTGGTCAGTTGCGGTGGGGCTGTCAGGCGAAGCGGGCCCGGTAGTCGCTGGGCAGCACGCCCAGCCGGGCCATGAAGGCGCGGCGCAGGTTGTATTCGCTGCCGTGGCCGCTGCGCCGGGCGGCTTCCTTGACTGTCATCCGTGGCCGTTCCAGCAGGCTGCAGGCCAGTTCCATCCGCAAGCGCGCCAGCAATTGCGCCGGCGTGACGTCCGCCTCCTGGCGCAGGCGGCGGTGCAGGGTGCGCACGGAGAGGGCGCAGGCGGATGCCATCTGGTCGACATCGAGCTGCCGCGCAAGACGAGGGCGCAGCCATGCGGTCAGCTGCGCGGTGACGCCTTCCGGCGCCGACTGGGCCAGCAGCTCGGCGCTGAACTGCCGCTGGCCGCCGGGGCGCTTCAGGAACAGCACCATGCGCCGGGCCACCGCCAGCGCGGCCGTGCGGCCCAGGTCTTCCTCGACGAGGCTGAGTGCCAGGTCCATGCCAGCGCTGATGCCGGCGGAGGTGCGGAACTTGCCGTCGCGGACGTGGATCGCATCGTCCTGCACGTCGACCGCCGGATGCTGCGCGCGCAGGGCCGGCACGTCCTGCCAGTGCGTGACGGCGCGGCGGCCTTCCAGCAGCCCGGCACGGGCCAGCACGAAGGCGCCGGTGCAGACGGAGCAGCAGCGCGCCGCTTCCTCGCTTGTCCGGGCCACCCAGCGCAGCAGTGCACGTCCTTCGTCCGTCATGGAAGAAGGCAGGGCCGCGCTGCCGCCCCCGGACACGACCAGCGTGCCGCCCGCGATCCCGCGCCGCGGCAAGGGCGCCGCCAGCATGCTGACGCCGGCCGACGATTCGACCGCGCCGCCGCCCTGCGCCACCAGGTGGATGCGGTAGGGTTCCGGCAGGCCGGCATCGCGCGCCTCATCGTTGGCGCTGGCGAAGACCTGGATCGGCCCCGTGGCATCGAGCAGCAGGAAACCCGGGAACACCAGCAGCCAGATATCGACTGGCGAGACAGGCGGGGTTGGTGCGGCAGGCATGTCGGGGGAGGGGGGCATGTGGCAGATATTCAACCATCGCTGTCATTCCTGTCAAACGCCGCCGGCCTATCATCGGGTCGTCGATGAAAGGAGATGCCATGCTCGAACTCAGGCCCACCTGCGAACACTGCAACAAGGCGCTGCCGCCGCACGCGACGGATGCGCGCATCTGCAGCTACGAATGCACGTTCTGCGCCGGCTGTGTCGACAGCCTGCTGCAGGACGTCTGCCCGAACTGCGGCGGCGGCTTCGTGCCGCGCCCGGTGCGCCCGGCGCACAACAGGAAGAACGGCAATTACCTCGGCAACGACCCGGCGCGCACGGAACCGAAATACCGGCCCGTCGATCCGGCCGTGCACGCGGCATTCGCCGCGGCCATCCGCGCTATTCCACCCGCGGAGCGGTAGCCGGCGGGCGAAGCGGAATCTGCCGTGCCGGCGATGCGCCCCACGTGCAGGCCCGCCGGTCACGTTCTTTGCACGGCGGCCCGGGGCGATGCTATCGTCGATGTCCGTTCAACTGCCGATACCAAGGAAGCCATGCTCCTGTTTGCCGATGCCCAGTACACCAGCCCCTATGCCATGTCCGTGTTTGTCGCACTGACCGAGAAGCGCATTCCGTTCGAGCTGAAGACGGTCGACCTGGTGGCCGGCGCCAATCGTGGCGGGGAGTATGCCGCGCGTTCGCTGACGCAGCGCGTTCCCACGCTTGTCGATGGCGATTTCACGCTGTCCGAGTCGTCCGCCATCACGGAATACCTGGAAGAGCTGCAGCCCGAGCCTGCCCTCTATCCGGCAGACCTGAAAACGCGCGCCCTGGCCCGCCAGGTGCAGGCGTGGATCCGCAGCGACCTGTTGCCGATCCGGCAGGAGCGCTCGACTTACGTGGTGTTCTATGGACCGTCGGACGCGCCGCTGTCCGCCGGCGCACGGGATGCCGCCGGCAAGCTGTTCAAGGCGGCGCAGGCGCTGCTGGCCCATGGCGGCGAGCACCTGTTCGGTGCCTGGAGCATCGCCGACGTGGACCTCGCCCTGATGCTGAACCGCCTCGTGCTCAATGGCGACGAGGTGCCGCCGGTACTGCGCGAATTTGCCAGGCGCCAGTGGGACCGCGAGTCGGTCCAGGCCTGGGTGAACCTGGCACGTCCGCCAATGTAAAGGAGGCGAAGGAAGAAATCGTCGACCTGATGAACATCGCCGACCCGAAAGGGCTGGGCGGCGCGGCCACCATCGGCGGCGTGTTCACGTTCCCGTTCGAGACCGTGGAAGCGGTGCGCATCATCGACCGGCACACCCTCATGCTCGTCAACGACAACAACTACCCGGGCGGCTCCGGCGGGGGCGACCCGAAAAGGCGGGAGACGACGAGTTCATTCTCGTCAGGCTGCCGGTGGGCTTGAACGTGCAGCAGGCGATGGCCATTGTGACGATCCGCGCATTTTGATGGCCCGGCCGATGCTAAGATGGCAAGTTTGCATCGCATCGTCATTCTTTACAGGGAAGGGCCCCCATGAACAAGCGTTTCATCGCAATACTGCTGGCCGGCCTGCTGTCGGCCAATGCGTGGTCGGCGGATGCCGGCGCCGCTTTGTCTGCCGACCGGCCGGCAGCGCCGGCGGGGCGCCCGCTCATCGCCGACCAGCCATACAGCGCCACGCATACGTCGACGATGCGCCGCCAGCAGCGCGACGGCGCCGAATCGGCCCACCGGACGGTGACGAAGCTGTACCGCGACAGCGCCGGCAGGGTGCGCCGCGACCTGCTGGACGGCGAGGGCAACCCGACCCGTTCGTTCATCATCGACACCGATGGTGCGGTCATCGTGCTGGATCACCGCAACAGACTGGTTACCAGGCGCACGGCCAAGCGGGAAGTTCCGGTCGTCGAGGTGGCGGCAGTCGCGCCGTACAATGCCGAGGCCATGCCGCCCGTGGAGTCCCTGGGGGAACGCGACATCGAAGGCGTGACGGCGACCGGGGAACGTACCCGGCACCGCATCAAGACCGCTGCCGGGAGCTTCGAGATCGTCACCGAAAGCTGGACGTCGAAGGAACTGGGCCTCACGCTGCATGTCAGGAACAGCGACCCGAAAGGCGAATCCGTCATCGCCATCAGTGACCTCGAGCGCGGCGAGCCGGATCCGGCATTGTTCGCGGCGCCCGAGGATTACCAGCCGAAGCCTGAAGCGTGACGTTTCAAGGGTGAAGTCTCAAGCTGAACTCTCAAGCCTGAATTCTCAAGCCTGAATTCTCAAGCCTGAATTCTCAAGCCTGAACTCTCGAGCCTGAAGTCCCAAGCCCGGGCCTTCAAGCCCGGCGGGACCGGGCAGGGGCCTCAGCCCTCCTTGTGATGGAACGGCGCGAACCAGGTCACCAGGAACGATGGAATCGTGGCCGCCATCACGAACCAGAAGTAATTCACATAGCCCATCCACTCCTGCAGGTGGCCGGACACGGCGCCCGTCACCATCATGCACAGCCCCATCAGGCCGGTACCGAACGCATAGTGCGTGGTCGAATACTTGCCCGGCGCGAGCTGCTGCATCAGGTAGATCATGAAGCCCACGGAACCGAAGCCGTAGAAGAATTTTTCGATGGCCACGCCGGCGCTGATCGCGAGCAGGCTGGTGGGCTGGTACATCGCCATCAGCAGGAACGTCACGTTCGGGATGTTGACGGCGCAGCACAGCACGAACAGCGTGGGCTTCAGGCCCCGCTTCGCCACGAAGAAGCCGCCCAGCAGCGAGCCGACCAGCACCGCCACCAGGCCATAGGTGCCGTACACGATGCCCAGCAGTTCGTTGGACAGCCCCAGGCCGCCCTTGGCCACCGGGTCGACCATGAAGAACGGGCCGATCTTTTCCAGCAGCCCGATGGAGAGGCGGAACAGGAAGGCAAAGCCCACCATCAGCCACACGTCGCGCTTCTGGAAGAACGTGACGAACGAATCCCACAGGATGCTCAAGGCCTGCCCGATCGACGCCGGGGCGTTTTCCGCCCTGGAGCCTTCCGGCATCGTGCGCAGGTGCCATGCGGACATCACCAGCGTGATGCCGGCCACGATGAAGAACACGATGCGCCAGCTGTCGATCCACGCTTCGCCGAACACCTTCGGGTCGTGGCCGAACACGTTGGCGTGCAGCCAGCCGGACAGGTAAACCATGCCGCCGGAAGCGACGATCGGGCCGACGTTCCACGACAGGCTCTGGATGCCGCAGTACAGCGACTGCGTGCGCGTGTCGAGCGCCGTCACGTATACCCCATCGGAAGCGATGTCCTGCGTGGCGCCGACGAACGACAGCACGATGAACAGCCCGATCATGATCGCCATGTAGCCGGGCAGGGACATCGCCAGCGCCACCAGGCCGAAGCCGATGCCGATGACGAGCTGCGCGCACAGGACGAAGAATTTCTTGGTGCGGTACATTTCCACGAACGGCGCGAACAACGGCTTGATCGTGTAGGCCAGGATCAGGTAGCTGGCATATTCGGCCGCCTTGCCGTTGTCCATGCCTAGGTTCTTGAACATGATCGCCGTCACGCTGGTGAGCATGACGTAGGCCAGCGCCATCGTGAAATAGCCGGAAGGTACCCACAGCAACGGGCTGACCCGTTGCGCGGCACCGGTGGTGCCGTCGGCGGGCAGGGCACCCGGCGTGGCGGCTTTCGTGTTCATGTCGTCTCCTGTCCTGTCGTCATTGTCGCGGGCGGCTATGCTGCCGCTGTGCCTGCCACGCTGCCTGCCATGATAGCGCCAACAGCGTGGTTTTTCGCGTTATCAGCGGCGCTGCATGTCGATGAATTCGCGGTACCACAGCGCGCTGTCCTTCGGCGTGCGCTTCTGGGTCGCGTAGTCGACGTGGATGATGCCGAAGCGCTTGGCGTAGCCGGAATTCCATTCGAAGTTGTCCAGCAGGCTCCACAGGAAGTAGCCCCGCACATCGACGCCCTGCGCCATGGCATCCTTCAACGCCGCCAGGTGGCGCTCCACGTAGTCGATGCGCTTGGCATCGGCGACGCGGCCTTCGACCACTTCATGGTCGGGATTGGCCATGCCGTTCTCGGTGATGTAGATCGGCGGCAGGTCGTATTCACCCTTCAGCTTCACCAGCAGTTCGGTCAGGCCCTGCGGGTAGATTTCCCAGCCCATGTCCGTCGTGCCCAGCGCGGCGGGGGCCTGGCGCGGCGGCGTTTCGGCGCTGCAGAACGAGCGGAAGTAATAATTCACGCCGAGGAAGTCGATGCGCTGGCGGATGATGTCGAAGTCGCCCGCCTTGACTTCGGGGGCGTCGGCACCGTGGCCGCGCAGCGCGTATTCCGGGTAGTGGCCCTTGAAGATCGGGTCCATGAACCACTGCACCGAGCGGGCGTATTCCCAGGTGGCGAGGTCGCGGTCGGCCTGGCTGTCGGTGGCCGGATCGGCGGTCCACTGGTTCAGCACAATGCCCAGCTGTGCCGAGCTGCCGACGGCGCGCATCGCCTTCATCGCCAGCCCGTGCGACAGCAGCAGGTGGTGCGACACCTGTACCGATTGCTTGTTGTCCGCCACGCCGGGGGCGAATTGCGCATTGCCGTAGCCCAGGTTCGCCGTGCACCACGGCTCGTTGTGCGTTGCAATCGTTTTCACGCGGTTGCCGAAACGTCGCGCCACTTCGGCGGCATACGCGGCGAAGTGATAGGCGGTATCCCGGTTCAGCCAGCCGCCTTCGTCCTGCAGGCCTTGCGGCAGGTCCCAGTGGTACAGCGTGACGTGGGCCGCGATGTTCTTCTTGTCCAGCTCGTCCAGCAGGCGTTCGTAGAATGCAAAACCGGCCTCGTTCCATGCGCCCTTGCCGGCCGGCTGCACGCGCGCCCATGCCATCGAGAAACGGTAGGCGTCCACGTGCAGGTCCGCCATGATGCCGACGTCTTCCGCGTAACGGTGGTAGTGGTCGCAGGCCACGTCGCCGTTGCTGCCGTCGATCACCTTGCCAGGTGTGTGGCTGAACGTATCCCAAATGGACGGGCCCTTGCCATCGGCAGTGGCGGCACCTTCGATCTGGAACGAGCTGGTGGCCACGCCCCACGTGAACGAAGGCGGAAATTGCAGTGTGTCGGTCATTGTCTTAGTCGGCTGGAAGAGAAAAGTGGGCGTGCACGCAAATGCTTGAAAACGATTTCATGCACTGCGGAACATTAGACCGCAAGCCGATTCCCCTGTCAATTACAAAAAATCCGGTCCCCCGCACCATTTTTCACCAGCGAAAAAAAACCCGGGACGTCCCGGGTTTCGCATGTCGTGTTACTTGGAAATATCAGCTGGCGATGAAACGCGGCGGGATTTCCATGCCGGCGGAAGCCGCGTCGGCATACGCACGCAATTCATTGATCGCCAATTCAAGTTGTTCCTGGCTGGGATTGGCTTGGAAACCACGAATGCGTTCATTCAGCGCAGCGACTTTCTGCGTCCATTCCAGCCTGTCGAACTTGCTCATAGAGCCTCCCTGCAAAAATATATTCTTGAGGAAACTATTATCCCTCAGGGGTAGCACACCGTCAGTGCGGCAGCGCACAATTGCGCTGGTCACCAAGGATGAGTGACGGGCGCACCCCTGTCAAGCCTTCGCACCGTTGAGGAACAGGTCGACGCGCTGTTCGACCAGCGCCGTGTCCTGTTGCGGGGTACAGGCCGCCGGCGCGGCGAACAGGTAGCGCTTCAGGTGGTCCCCCATCAGGCAATTCATCAGGTGCACGACCAGCTGGTCGGCCGGAATGTCGCGCAGCTGCGCACGGATGTCCGGCCGGCTGAAGTAGCGCTCCAGCGCCAGGCGGGTTTGCCGCGGACCGGATTCGAAGAAAGCCTCGGCCATCTCCGGGTCGTGGTGCGCCTCGGCGATCACCATCCGGTACAGCTTGATCACGGCGCCGGACGACACCAGGTTGTGGAAGCGCGAGCCGAAGTCGAGCAGGACCTCGCGGATCGGCCGCTGGCTGGTCTCCAGGTCTTCCATCGTATCGAAATACACGCCGCGGCCGGAGGCCAGGATTTCACGGAACAGGCCGCTCTTGCCGCCGAACTTCACGTAGATCGTGCGCACCGCCACTCGGGCGCGGCGAGCGATCATTTCCAGGCTGACCTTCGAATAACCTTTTTCAAGGAACAGCTCGGCGGCGGCGCTCATCAGTTCCTGCGTGCGCGCTTCGGCGTCGCTGGCGCGCGGGCGCCCGGCACTTCGGGCCACGGCAGGGCAGGGGGAATCGGCAGTCACTTGCTCGTCAGACATGGGGCAGGGCATCTTCCAAAGAGGCGGGGAACGCCAAAGGCTATCAGAGGCCACCACTTTATTCCAGCTAGAAATGAAATGCAATCGTTTCATTTCTTGACTTCAGGCATTCGATGACCAATAATGCGCACAACCCATTTCATTTCTCGGAGCGTTTTCCATGTCCAACCAGGCAGAACAAAAAGTGCTGGGCACTACGGCGCCGGCCTCCGGCCAGGCTAACCCGCCCGCGGCCGCGCCGGCGAAGAAGCCGAACCCGCGCGTGCTGATCGTGGCCGGCCTGATCGCCGTGGCGGCCGTCGCCGGCGGCGGCCGCATGTGGTACCGCAGCGCGCATTTCGTGGAAACGGAAAATGCCTACGTGGCCGGCCACGTGCACCCGGTGTCGTCGCGCATTGCCGGCACGGTGACGAAGGTGCTGATCGACGATAACCAGTATGTGAAGGCAGGCGACGTGATCGCCGAACTCGATCCGTTCGACCAGCGCGTGAAGGTCGAGCAGATCCGCGCCCAGATCGCCAGCGCCGAGACGCAGGTGGTGCAGGCCGATGCCCAGGTGGCCCAGGTCAAGGCCCAGGCCAGCGCCAGCGCTGCCCAGGTCAAGCAGTCCGAGGCGCTGCTGGTGCGCGCGAACCAGGATGCCGAGCGCTACGGCCAGCTGTACACGAGCCAGATGAAGGCCGTCTCGAAGGCCGAGCTCGATGCCGCGAATGCCGGCCGCGCCAGCGCCAGCGCCGACGTGGCGGCCCGCAAGGACAGTGCCGCCGCTGCCAAGGCGCAGATCGCCGCGGCGTCGTCCGCGCGCGACGTGCTGAAGGCGCAGATCGGCGTGCTGAACGTGCAACTGAAGGAGGCCGAACAGCAGCTCTCCTACAACACCATCGTCGCGCCGGTCAGCGGCCGCGTCGGCAAGCGCAGCATCGAAGTGGGCCAGCGCGTATCGCCCGGCCAGCAACTGACGGCGCTGGTGCAGGACGACGTGTGGGTGACGGCGAACTTCAAGGAAACCCAGCTGGCCGACATGCACGTGGGCCAGGCGGTGCACATCAGCGTCGACGCGCTGCCGGGCAGGGAACTGACGGGCCGCGTGGACAGCTTCTCGCCCGCGTCCGGCAACCAGTTCGCGCTGCTGCCGGCCGATAACGCCACCGGCAACTTCACCAAGATCGTGCAGCGCGTGCCCGTCAAGATCACGCTCGACGACAAGGACCGCAAGGCGCTGGCCGGCCGCCTCGTGCCCGGCATGTCGGTGATTGCCGAAGTGGAAATCGGCGACAACGCGCAGCAGCATGCACAGGCCGCGTCGCCAGCCGGCACGCAAGTGCACTAACCGAAAGCTGCAATGAGCACGCAGACAAGCACGCAGGCGCCGGGTGGCGGCCTGCCCGGCGCACCGGCCTATGGCCAGGCCAGCGGCGCGGTATCCGGCCGCACCTGGATCGCGGTGGCCGCCGGCATGCTGGGCGCCTTCATGGCGGTGCTGGACATCCAGATCACCAACTCGTCGCTGAAAGACATCCTCGGCTCGCTGTCGGCCACGCAGGAAGAGGGCTCATGGATTTCCACCGCCTACCTGGTGGCCGAGATCATCGTCATTCCGCTGACGGCACTGCTGACGCGCGTGTTCTCGCTGCGCGGCTACATGCTGGGCACCACGGCGCTGTTCCTGGTGTTTTCCACGCTGTGCGGCTTCGCGTGGAACCTGGAGAGCATGATCGTCTTCCGCATGGCGCAGGGCTTTACCGGCGGCGCGCTGATCCCGATGGCGATGACGCTGGTGATGACCAAGCTGCCGCCGTCGAAACGGGCGGCCGGCATGGCGCTGTTCGGCCTGACGGCGACGCTGGCGCCGGCGATGGGGCCGACCCTGGGCGGCTACCTGTCCGAGCTGTATGGCTGGCCGTCGATCTTCTACATCAACTGGGTGCCGGGCGTGCTGCTGATGGCCGGCATCGCCTATGGCCTGGACAAGGAACGCTGGCACCTCGACCAGCTGTGGAACGCCGACTGGCTGGGCATCGCCTTCATGGCCATGGGCCTGGGCTGCCTGACGATTTTCCTGGAAGAAGGCAACAGCAAGGACTGGTTCGATTCCGCCTTCATCATCGCGTTCGCGGCGATGGCGCTGGTCGGCCTGCTGGGCTGGGTGGTCACCAGCGCGATGCGCGAGCAGCCGTTCGTCAACCTGGGCCTGTACGGCCAGCGCAACTTCCTGGTCGCCACCGTGCTGTCCGCGGTGATGGGCATGGGGCTGTACGGTTCCTCGTTCCTGCTGCCGCTGTTCCTCGGCCAGATCGCCGGCTACTCGCCGATGCAGATTGGCGAAGTGATCATGTGGGTCGGCCTGCCGCAGCTGTTCATCATGCCGTTCGCGGCCAAGCTGTCGGCAAAGGTCGACAACCGCATCCTGTGCTCGATCGGCCTGCTGCTGTTCGGCGGCTCGTGTCTGATGAACGCCTACATGGATGCGACGACGGGCTACGACCAGCTGATGCTGTCGCAGATCATCCGCGCGCTGGGCCAGCCGTTCGTGATGCTGACCCTGTCGAACTTCGCGATGAACGGCATCGCGCCGAAGGACATGCCGTCGGCATCGAGCCTGTTCAACATGACGCGCAACCTGGGCGGCTCGATCGGCATCGCCCTGCTGGCCACCGCGCTGTCGACGCGCGAACATTTCCACTCGGCGCGGCTGGGCGAATCGATTACCCGCTATTCGCTGGCCACGCAGCAGCGGCTCGACCAGATGACGCAGGCTTTCATCGGCCAGGGCTTCGACCCCGCCAACGCGGCCGACAAGGCGCTGAAGGCCGTCGACGGCATCGTGCGGCGCGAAGCCTACGTGATGGCCTACAACGACGGCTTCTTCATCGTCGGCGGCATCCTGCTGTCCTGCATCGCCATCCTGTGGCTGTCGGACCCGGTCAAATCGCCGTCCGGCGGCGGCGCCGGCGGTCATTGAATACAAGAGGTAACACCATGTTCATCAAGCAAAGCATCACCGTGGCGGTGGCATCCGCCGTCCTGTTCCTGTCCGGCTGCGCCACCGTCGGCAGCGACTTCACGGCGCCGGCCAACGTGGCCGATGCACACTTCCGCCATGCCCCGCAGGCCGGCGACGCAGCGGCAAGCATGCCGCAAGGCGTGGATGCCGCGGCAAGCCTGCCGCAGCAGTGGTGGAGCGTGTTCGGCGACGAGACGCTGAACCGGCTGGAGCGGCAGGCACTGGCCGACAGCCCGACCGTGAAGGCGGCCGCGCAGCGGCTGCTGCAGGCCGAGGCGCAACTGGGCGTCACCCGTGCCAGCGAACGGCCGCAGCTCAATGTCAGCGCGGGCGTGTCGAACACGCGCACGTCGGCCAATACGGCGCAGGGCATCGCGCTGGGCCGCCGCGCCGTGGCCGGCAATAACTACTCGATCGGCTCGTCGTTCTCGTACGAAATCGACTTGCTGGGCCGCGTGCGCCGCGCCGTGGAAGCAGCCGACGCGCAGGCGCTGGCCGCGCAGGCCGACCGCGACGGCGTGATGCTGCTGCTGACGTCGCAGGTCGCGACGACCTACTGGCAACTGCGCGGGCTCGATACGGAGATCGGCATCCTGCGCGGCGCGCTCGACACGCGCCGCGAGACCGAGCAACTGGTGAACGCGCGCTTCGATGCCGGCCTGTCCAATGAACTCGACACGTCGCGCGCGAAGATCGAACGGGCCAATGCCGAAGCCGACTTGGAAGAGGCCCAGCGCCAGCGCAACACGCTGGAACACGGCCTGGCAGTGCTGCTGGGCGCATCGCCGTCGGCGACGGTGGTGCCGCCCACCCCGGGTGCCAGCCTGCCGCAGCCGCCCGCGATTCCCGTCGGCCTGCCGGCCAGCCTGCTGGCGCAGCGCCCCGACCTGGCGCAAAGCGTGGCCACGCTGAAAGCGGCCAACGCCAATATCGGCGTGGCCGAAGGGGCGCTGTACCCGTCGCTGAGCCTGACCGGCAACTTCGGTTTCGCTTCCGAGAGCCTGTCCGAGATCGCCAGGGGCGGTTCGCGCCTGTTCAGCTTCGGCCCGCTGGCCCTGTCGCTGCCGGTGCTGGACGGCGGCCGCAACAAGGCCAACCTGGCCGCGGCGCAGGCGCGCTACGACGAAGCGGTGGCGAACCACCAGGACAGGCTGCTGACCGCCCTGCGCGAAGTGGAAGATGCGCTGTCGGACGTGCAGCAGCGGCAGCGGCAGGGCCAGGCCCAGGCGGTGTCGCGCGAAGCGGCGGAGCGCGCCTACCTGGTGGCGCGTGCCCGCTACGAACGCGGCCTGTCGACGTACCTGGACGTGACGGACGCGCAGCGCAGCGCGCTGGCCGCCGACCGCGCCGCCGCGCAGATCGACACGCAGCGGCTGCTGGCCGCCGTGTCCGTGGCCCGCGCGCTGGGGGCCGGCTGGCAGCCGGAAGGCAGGCTGGCCCAGCTGGCACAGGCGCCGCGGCAGTAACGATCAGCCGGTGTACGGCGTGGTTTGCTCGACCAGCAGGTCGATCAGGGCGCGCGCCGCAGGGGACAGCCCGCGGTGCGGCGCGTAGACCAGCGAGAAGGCGCGCGTGCGCCCGCCCAGCGCGGGCAGTACCTGCACCAGCTCGCCCGCGGCGATGCGTTCGGCGGCCATCAGCTGCGCGCAGATGGCCACGCCGAGGCCTTGCGCCGCCAGCGTGACGACACCCATCACGTCGTCCGACACGGTGATCGCCGGCGTGGGCAGCCAGTCGACATCCTTGCCGTCGACGCGCAGTTGCCACGGAATCACGCGGCCCGTGCTGGGGCGCACGAAGGCGATGCAGCGCTGGCGCTCCAGGTCGTCGAAGGTGTCGAGCCGGCCCGCATCTTGTACATAGGCAGGCGAGGCGACGAGGATCATCCGGCCTTCCTCCAGCTTGCGCGCGACCATGCTGCTGTCCGGCAGCGGGCCGGAGCGGATCGCCAGGTCGTAGCCTTCGGCAGCCATGTCGACGTTGCGGTTCGTGATGTTCAGTTCGACGTGCACGTGCGGATAGCGGCCGGCAAACACGGCCAGTATCGGTGCCAGCCGGCAGTGGGCATAGCTGGTGGGGACGCTGAGGCGCACTCGGCCGGTCAGTTCCTGGCGCCGCGTGCGGCCGCAGATCGCCTGTTCGGCTTTCTCGACCAGTGCAAAGGCCTGCCGGGTCTCCTCGACGTACTGGCGGCCCGCGTCGGTCAGGCTCTGGCTGCGCGTCGTGCGGCGCAGCAGCTGCGTATCCAGCCGGGACTCGAGCCGGGCGATGGCCCGGCTCAGAACCGATGGCGTAGTGCCCAGTACCACGGCGGCGTTGGTGAGCGAGCCTTCGTCGACGACGCGCAGCAATGCTTCCACGTCGGCCAGGTGGTCGAAACGGCGGGCCATTTTTGCCTTTCAAGAACAATCGATTTGTCGAAGGGCCAGTTTATCGGCGCTTCGGCGAAAAATACAATGTCTTTACTCCGCCAATTCGCTTGGCCAATCATCAAAAGGAACTACGCATGCCTTTACTGGAAAAACTGCAGTGGCGCTACGCCACCAAGAAAATGGATCCGAGCCGCCCCGTGGCAGCGGACAAGGTCGAACGCATCATCGAAGCGGCGCGCCTGGCACCGACCTCGAGTGGCCTGCAGCCTTATGAAATCCTGCTGGTGACGAATGCCGATGTGAAGAAGCGCATCGCCGAAGTGGCATGGAACCAGCAGCAGGTCGTCGACGGCTCGCACCTGCTGGTGTTCGCCGCATGGGACGACTACACGGCCGAGCGCATCAACCAGATGTTCGATTACACCAACGAAGTGCGCGGCTTCAGGAACGAAGGCTGGGAAGCCTACCGCCAGCAGTTGCTGGCTACCTATCCACAGCGTGGCGCCGACGTGAACTTCAGCCACACCGCGCGGCAGGCATTCCTGGGCCTGGGCGCGGCGCTGATCGCGGCCGCCTTCGAGGAAGTGGACAGCGTGCCGATGGAAGGCTTCGACCCGGCCGCCGTGGACGACATCCTGGGCCTGCACGCCCGTGGCCTGAAGAGCGTGGCGATGCTGCCGCTGGGCTATCGCGCCGATGCCGGCGACTGGCTGGTGGACCTGCCGAAAGTGCGCCGGCCGCGCGCGCAGTTCGTGACCGAAGTCGCTTAAAAAAACAGTGTAGAACACGGGCGGCCGCGGCCGGCGCGCCGTTCAGGGCCCGAAGCGCTCCAGCAGGAAATCGACGAACGTCGTCAGCTTCGGTGTCGCCCGCCGGTCGCGCGAATACACCAGGTGCATCGGGCGCGGCGCGGGCAGCCATTCCCGCAGCAGCGGGACGAGCCGGCCGGCGGCGATGTCGTCGGCCAAGATCAGTTCCGCCTGCATCACGATGCCGAAGCCGTTCAGCGCGGCCATCCGCAAGGCGGCCGTACTGTTGGCGCGGAAGCGTCCCGGCCGCACCAGGCGGCCATCCCGTTCTCCCTTCAGTTTCCACCGCGCCTGCGGCAGCCAGCCGGTGAATTCCAGGCATTCGTGGCGCGGCAAGTCTTCCGGCGTGCGCGGCGTGCCATGGTTTTCCAGGTACTCCGGCGACGCGCAGATCGCCATCCCGTAGGGCTTCAGCGGCCGTGCCACCAGCGTGGAATCGGGCAGCGGCCCGATGCGCACGGCGATATCGAAACCTTCTTCCACCAGGTCGACCGTGCGGTCGTTCAGGCTCAGGTCCACTGTCACGTCCGGATAGCGCGCCAGGTAGTCGGCGATCGCGGGGCTCAGCCACTGCGCGCCGAACGACACCGGTGCCGTGGCCTTGACAAGTCCGCGTGGTGCGGCGCGCATCGCTTCGGCCACCGATTCCGCCGCGCCGACCTGCGCCAGGATCGCGCGGCATTGCTCGGCGTAGCGGCGGCCGATTTCCGTCAGCGCCTGGCGGCGCGTGGTGCGCGTCAGCAGGGCCGCGCCCAGCATCTGTTCGAGCGCCCGGATGTGCTTGCCAACCATCACCGCCGACATCGCACAACGGTGGGCGGCGCCGGCAAAGCTGCCGGCATCGACGGCGGCAATGAACACTTCCATGCTGCGCAGCTTGTCCATTGCGAATCCAGGGTTTGTAATGTCCGTCATGCTAGCGCATTTATTATTCCTATGACGCAGAACATACTGGCCGCTCACCTACTATCAGGAGCGGACATGAAAATCATCGTCATCGGTGCGGCGGGCACCATCGGCAAAGCCGTCGTCGAAAGGCTGGGACAGCGGCACGACATCATTACCGCAGGACGCGGCAGCGGCCAGGAGCAGGTGGCCATCGAGGATTACGCCAGCGTGCAGGCGCTGTTCGCCCGCACGGGGCCCGTGGATGGCGTGGTGGTGGCGGCCGGCGCACTGCACCTGGGACCCTTTGCGGAAATGACGCCCGAGCAGTTCCGAATCGGCCTGGATAGCAAGCTGATGGGGCAGGTGCACGTGGCGCTGGCCGCGCAGCATGCACTCAGCGATGGCGGTTCGATCACGCTGACCTCCGGCATTGACGCCTATCACGCGATCCGGCACGGCGCCAACGCCATGGCCGTCAATCTCGGGCTGGAGGGCTTCGTCGCCGGTGCCGCGCTGGACCTGAAGCGGGGCGTGCGCATCAACCTCGTGGCGCCGACGGTGCTGACCGAATCGGTGCCGCTGTACGGGCACCTGTTCCCCGGCTTCGAGTCCGCCGACGGCCGGCGCGTCGCGCTGGCCTACGAGCGCAGCGTCGACGGCCCGGAAACAGGCAAGGTCTACCGCGTCTACTGACGATCCCGGGATGGCGTGTTGCCTGTAGCCTACACGCCATTTGCGATGCCGCAAATCGGCTTTACTCGGGGAAATTACTGGCCCGTTCCCATGTAACTTCATCGTGTTTCTTCTCGTAAATTCCTGCAACGGTCCTTAACGTTGCTGCAAAGTTGTAAATTACGGCAAGAAAATAATTTGTAACAGCGATCGGTTGCCCGTAACAAATTGCCTTGCGGCATGTATAGTAATTCTTCCCGATGGAGTACTTTCATGCCGACGCTTTTTCGCCTTCTCGCCCTTGCCCCCGCACTGCTGACCTCCGCCAGTACCTTTGCCGCCCAGCTCACCGCGCTGGAAACCCGCTGGCTTGCCGCGGCCGCGCCCGTGCTGGACTATGCGAAAACGCTGCGGCTGCCGATCGACATCATCGTGCAGCCGAAGGCCGGCCCGAACGACGTGCCGCTGGCGATGGGGTTTGCCGACGGCCGTTGCAAGCTGGTGCTGTCGATGCGTGGCAACCCGCATGCGGAAACGATACTGGCCAGCGTGGCCGATGCGCGGCGCGACGTGCTGATCGAAGCGATGGCGGCGCATGAGGTCGGCCATTGCTGGCGCTACGCGCAAGGCAGCTGGCATGCGCTGCCGGCCGGGTTCACCGAAGTGGGGCAGGAAGTGGCCGACAATCCCGCCTTGCTGGAGTTGTCGAAACAGATGCGCGAAACGCGCCGCGAGGAAGGATTCTCGGACCTGGTGGCGCTGGCGTGGACACAGCGGCGCCACCCCGACCAGTATGGCCACGTCTACAACTGGATGCGCAAGGTGCGCGACGACCAGCCGACCGCGCACGGCTCGCACGATACCCGCGCATGGCTGCACCTGGCTCCGCACGGCGGCGTGTTCGCCGCCGGTGCCGGGCCGTTCGAACAGGCCACTGCCTTGTGGAGCAAGGGATTGCTCACCCACGAGTAACAAATAGACAACAAATTCCGGTCTGTGTACGGCCGCGCACAGAAGGAAAAGTTGCGGTAGCGTTTAATGGTCCCTGCCAACCATCCTAAGGGGACTTATCATGAAAAAAGCCGCATTCATCACGCTGGCCCTGGTCAGCGCATTTGCCACCGCCCAGACCGCGAACAACTCGGCCTACAAGGCGGCACACGACAAGGCCGAAACCAACTACAAGGCCGCCAAGGAACGCTGCGACAAGCTTAAGGATAATGCCCAGGACGTGTGCGAGGAAGAAGCCAAGGTCGCGCAGGCCCAGGCCGAACGCGATGCCGTGGCCAAGCACAAGAACACCGGCAACGAACTGCAGCGCGCCGAGCGCAAGCTGGCCGAGGCCAAGTTTGAACTGGCCCAGGAAAAATGCGACGACCTGACCGGCGACGCCAAGGATTCCTGCCAGGCCCAGGCCCGTTCGATGAAAGCCAACATGACCGCATCGACGGCCGGCGATGGCCGCACCGCCGTGCTGGTCGATAACGGTACCGGTGCCGCCGTGGCAGGCACTGGCGCCGCCGTGGCCGGCACTGGCGCCGCCGTAGCGGGCACCGCCGCCGACGTGCGCGACCGCACCGCTGCCGCCGCCGAGCGCGCGGGCGACCGCACCGCCGCCGCCGTGGACCGTGCCGGCGACCGTACCGCCGCCGCCACCGCGAATGTCCGTGAAAAAGCGTCCGACCTGGCCGAGAACGCCAAGGAAAAAACCTCCGACATGGCACAAACGGCCCGCGAAAAGACCGCTGGCGCCACCGGCACCGCCCAGGCTGCGATGTCCGACACGATGATCACCGCGAAGGTGAAGGCCGACATGGCTGCCGACAAGACCGTGAAGGCGATGGATGTGCACGTGGAAACCCAGAAGGGCGTGGTGATGCTGAGCGGCTTCGTGCCGTCGAAAGCGGAGGCCGAACGTGCCGTCGAACTGGCCAAGGGCGTGCAGGGCGTGACGGACGTGAAGAGCTCCATCCAGGTCAAGAAATAAGCATCGGCGATTACAGCATCTCCGGTCTGGCCCGCTTCGCGCGGGCCTTTTTTTTGCGTGCCGCGCCGGGCGGAGCGCACTGCGTGATACCTGCTATCGCAATTGACGGCTTTGCAGCCAGCCGGAACCTGCCTAAGCTCATTGGTCATTCCAACAACGACGGAGACCCCAATGAAGCTGGCACTGATTGCCACCCTGGCCGGCAGCCTGCTGCTGGCCGCCCCTGCCATCGCGCAGGACGGCGCCCCGAAGAAGCCCATGACCATGCGGGACATGACGGCGCACCTGGCCGCCAATCCGCCCAGGCCCATCAGCCCTGCCAGCGAAAGTTCGATCCCGCTGTCGTCCGCCGGATCGGCCGGCACCGAAGTGTGGGTGGAAATGTTCGGCCACCGCGTGGTGCGCAACGTGACGCAGCCGGCCCTGTATCCGGTGCGCCCCGCACCGGGCAAGGCGAATGGCGCGGCAGTCATCATCGCCCCGGGTGGTGCCTTCCTGAGTCTGGCATTCGACAACGAAGGCCTGATGGTGGCGAACTATCTCGCCGAACAGGGCGTGACGAGCTTCGTGCTCAAATACCGGCTCGACACGACACCGGCGGACAGCGGCCAGTTCCTCAAGGTGGTGGGTGAACGCATGCGCGGCGCCGATCCGCGCAGGACGCATCGGGATGCCGCCGAGAGCCGCGCGATCCCGCTGGCGCAGGAGGACGGCCTGGCCGCGGTGCGCTGGGTGCGCGCCCATGCCGGCGACTATGGCATCGATCCCGCCAGGATCGGCATCATGGGCTTTTCCGCCGGCGGCATGACGGCCATGAATGTCGCCACCGCCTACGATGCGGCCAGCCGGCCCGATTTCGTCGGTGTGATCTACGGTGCTTCGCCGCAGCGGGCCGTGCCGAAGGATGCGCCGCCCGTGTTCGTCGCGGTTGCCGCCGACGATGGCATCATGGCGTATGCGAGCGTGCCGATCTTCGAGGCGTGGCGTGCGGCCGGCCGGTCCGCCGAACTGCATGTCTACTCCGCCGGGGAGCATGGCTTCAGCATGCGCAATGTGGGTACCAGCGCCGATCACTGGAACGAGCACTTCGTGCAATGGCTGAAAAGCAGGAAGATCGTTCCCTGACGGCGTCCGGAGCGGCCACGACGCCGCGGGCCGGGGCCTGTCGTGTGGTCATGGCCGGGCTATACTGGTCATCGGGAGGATGACCAATGATCGATGGAGTAAAACGGGTGGCGGCGTTCTGCGCCGGTGATGCGGGCAGCAGCTTCGGCGGCAATCCCGCGGGTGTGTGGACCGGTGCGGCGCTGCCGCCGGAGGAGACGATGCGGCAGGTCGCCGCCGAAGTCGGCTATTCGGAGACGGTGTTCGCGGCGCGCGACCAACCTGACGGGCACTGGCGGGTACGCTACTTCTCGCCCGAATCGGAGGTGCCGTTCTGCGGCCACGCGACGATCGCGCTGGGCGCCGTGCTGGCGCTCGAACACGGCGCCGGCACGTTCGCGCTGCAGACCAATCACGCCCGCGTGACGGTCGAAGGCAATGCCGAAGGCGGCACGATTACCGCCAGCCTCGTATCGCCTGCCGCTACCGGCACAGCGGCCCCGCAGGCGATCGTCGACGAGGCGCTGGCATTGTTCGGCTACACCCGCGCCGATCTCGATGAACGCATTCCGGCGGCGCTGGCCAACGGCGGTGCCGGCCACCTGATCCTCGCGTTGCGTTCGCGCGCGGCGCTGGCGGCGATGCGCTACGACCTCGCCGCCGGCCGCACGCTGATGCGGCGCGAAGGCTGGGCCACGATCGCACTGGTGCATGCCGAAACCCCGCAGTATTTTCATGCGCGCAACCCATTCGCCTCCGGCGGTGTCTACGAAGACCCGGCGACGGGCGCCGCCGCCGCCGCGCTGGCCGGCTACCTGCGCGACAGTGGCTGGCCGGAAACGGCGATCGACATCGTGCAGGGAGAAAACATGGGCGTGCCGTGCCGACTGCAGGCACGGGCGTTGCCGGGGCACGGGGCGCCGGTCCGCGTCGCCGGCCTGGCGCGGCTGATCGGAGAAGGTGCGTGATGCGGCCAGCGTTCCTGGCAGGCATCCTGCTGGCGGCCAGCGCGGCGGCCAGCGCGGCGGCCAGCGCGGCGGCCAGCGCGGCGGCCAGCGCGGCGGCCAGCGCGGCACCGGCCGCCTGTCCCTTGCCGGATGCCGAGCTTCCGTCCATCTTCGACGGCCACGAAGGCTGCAACCCGCTTGGCAAGTATTACGGTGCGCTGCAAGCTGCCAGGCCTGACTGGCAGGCGGTGCATCGCTGCGCGGTCAAGGACCGCAACGATGCCGTGCTGATGATGCTGTACGCGAACGGCTACGGCGTGCCGCGCGACGTCGACCGCGCGATCGGCCACGCCTGCCGGGTCGACAGCGCGCCCGCGGAACTGGAAGGCCGGCTCGAGCATCTGCAGCGGATGAAGGGCGGCCAGGAAAGGAAACGCTTCGACCTGTGCGACGACATCACCAGCGGCATGATGATGGGCTTTTGCGCAAACATCGCCGAGGATGCCGCCGGCGCGCGGCGCAACGAGGCGCTGGCAAGGCTGGGCGCAGCATTCCCGGCTGCACAGCAGGCCCGCTACGCGGCGCTGCGCAAGGCCACCGATGCGTTCGCGCAAAGCGTGGGCGGGAACGAGACGGATCTTTCCGGTACCGCGCGCGGCGCAATGTCGATCGGTGCCACGGCCGCCGTGCAGGATGAGCTGCTGGCCGACCTGCGCGCGGCGGAGCAGGGCAAGCTACCCCCGGGTACCGGCGCGGGCTTCGCCGCTGCCGACAAGGCCCTCAACGATGCTTATCGCAAGGTAATGGCACTGCCCGCCGACAGCGAAGGCAGGGTGGCCCACACCACGGTGACGAAGGCGGATATCCGTACCACGCAACGGGCCTGGATCACCTACCGCGATGCCTGGAGCGCATTCGCCCAGGCCCGCTATCCGGGAGTGCCGGCCGATGCCTGGAAGACCCGCCTGACCGAACGCCGCACGGCGCAGCTGCGCACCTGGCTGCAGTAGGACGGACGACGGCGTATCAGTGCGCCGTCGCCTTGGAAAACAGCTGCATGACCAGCACGCCGGCCACGATCAGGCCGATGCCGACCAGCGCCGGCAGGTCGAGCCGCTGGCGGAACATGAAGTAGCCCACCAGCGTGATCAGCACGATGCCGGCGCCGGACCAGATTGCGTAGACCACGCCCATCGGGATCGTGCGCAGCGTCAGCGACAGCATGTAGAACGCGATCCCGTAACCGATGACCACCAGCGTCGCCGGAACCGGCCGCGTAAAACCTTCGGACGCCTTCAGCGCGGAGGTGGCGATCACTTCGGCCACGATGGCGATTGCCAGGTACAGCCAGTTCATGGGGGCTCCTTGTTTGCGAAAGCGGCACTGTACACCCTGTTCCGCTACCTTGCCGCAACATGCATCGTGTATGTCATCATCGCGCGCATCCGTATGCCACCGCATGCCTCCGATCGATCACATTCAGAAAGGAAATCCGATGTCATCCCGCGTGCTTGCTTCCTTCCTCGTGCTGGCCCTGGCCGGCACTGCCGCACCTGCCATTGCGCAGAGCTTTCCGTTCTTGAAAGGCGTCAGCCTGGAAAAGGTGGCGGACTTCGATCACCAGGTCACCGGCGTGACCGTGGCGGAGGACGGCCGCACCTTCGTCAACTTCCCGCGCTGGACGGAGGATTCGCCGGTGTCGGTGGCCGAGGTGAAGGACGGTGCCGTGGTGCCGTTCCCGAACGAGCAGTGGAATGCCTGGCGCAATGCCCGCAAGGATGAGCTGTCGCCCGGCGAGCACTGGGTATGCGTGCAAAGCGTGGTGGCCGACAAGCAGGGCAATGTGTGGGTGCTGGATCCTGCCGCGCCGGCGCAGGGGCCGATCGTGCCGGGCGGGCCGAAGCTGGTGCGGGTCAGCCTGGCGTCGAACGCGGTGCTGCAGAACATCCGTTTCGACGAGAGCGTGGCCACGCAGGGCTCGTACCTGAACGACGTGCGCTTCTCGCCGGATGGAAAATGGGCCTACATTACCGATTCCGGCGTGCGCGGCGCGATCGTGCTGGTGGACCTGGGCACGGGCGAGGCCAGGCGTCTGCTGGACGGCGATCCGTCCACGCAGCCGAAGAAGGGGCTGGTCGTGACGGCGGACGGCAAGCCGCTGCGCCGGCCCGATGGCAAGGGCATCGAGTTCGCCGCCGACGGCATTGCCCTGTCGCCCGATGGCCAGTACCTTTACTGGCAGGCGATCAAGGGCGACACGCTGTACCGCATCGCCACCCGCGTGCTGGCCGAGGAAGGCTGGCGTGGTGACGATATCGGCGGCAAGGTGGAAACCGTGGGCCGCAACGGCGTGGCGGACGGCTTGCTGATCGACCGCGGCGGCAGGCATATGTACATCACCTCGCCGGAGGACGATTCGGTCAAGGTGCGCAGCCTGCTGGCTCCCGGTACCGAACCGCGCGTGCTGATCCGCGACCCGCGGCTGCGCTGGCCGGATACGTTCAGCCAGGGACCGGACGGCACCGTGTATGTGACGACGTCGCGCATCCAGGATTCCGCGTTCTTCAAGCCCGGCGCGCCGATCGCGTTGCCGACCTCGCTGTGGCGGCTGAAGAGCGGCCGGTAAGAGGCCTTCACGGCGCCGCGCCGCCGCGACAATAAAAAAGCCAACCGATGCGGTTGGCTTTTTTGTCGTGTACGGCGCCGTGCCTTGGGCCTGGTGTGGCTCATGAACGCCCGGCGCGGCGCAGCCGCCAGCCCAGGCCGGCAAGACCCAGCGTGAGCAGTGCTACCTGCGATGGTTCCGGTACCGGGCTGACGCCGGCATAGGCGCCGGCTGCGTAGCCGAGCTCGCCTTCGAGCGCCGCGTTGGCGCTCGAGAACGTCACGGACAGCAGGCCTTGCTGGGTGTCGCCGAGGTAGCTGACCACGAAGTCTTCGGTCTGCGTCGGATCGCCCGTGACTGGATCGTACGTGATGCCGAACAGCGTGCTGTAACTCGTTCCCCCGTATTGCCCGCTGCTGCCGACGCCGCCCATGGCGCTGCCGTCCGCATACAGCACCACTTGCGTATTCGCCGTCAGCGCAAACGAATGGCCGATGGCGATGGTGCTGAAGAGCTCACCCTCGGTGCCGCTGAATTGTGCCGACACATCGGCCGTGCCGTTCGCCAGCGTGCCCGTCGAGCTGCCGGCGCCGACCGTGGCCGTCACGGTGCCGTCTTCCGTCAGGAAATCGAAGGGGTCTGGCATGCCGCTGCCGTTGTAGTAGCCGGCACTCAGCACTTTGCCGCCTTCGTCCAGCGTCAGTGCGGCGGTGATCCCGTCGTTCAGGTCGAGATCGATCACCTCGAAACGGAAATTGCTGATCTGCGCGCTGGAGGTGACATCGGCCAGGGCGGTCAGCGGCAGGGACAGCGCGAGTGCGGCGGCGATAACGGACAGTTTCACGATAGCTCCGGAAATGTTGAGGAAAGGTCATCATCTTAGCCGGGCGGTGATTTTACTTTTAAGTTATTTATAAGTTGATTTGTCGGAAAAATGCATCTTCGCCGGCTCGCGGGCGGTCGCTTCCGTGCTGTGCCAGGGCTGGGGCGTCGGCCAAAGTCTTTTGATGCGCCACGGATGGGCTAACTCGGCTATCCTCCCGTCCTTTATCAAATCGTCACGGTTGTTCGGACCGGCGAGCTGTGTAAGGGAAGTGGATGCAAGGGAAGTGGATGAAGTTGGCAGACAAGCCGGCCGGCGCGCCGGCAAGCAGGGGGAATGATGCGTTGCCTGGTGCTGGTGGGACAGGGAAGCCCGGGGCAGCGCCGGAATTTGCACTGATCAATTTGCTGAAGGCCGTGGCCGCGCAATTGATCGTGCTGCATCACCTGGCGTTCTATGGCCCGATGGCCGATCACGCGCGCCCCCTGTTGCCCGAGGTGATGGACTGGCTGGGCGATACGGCACGCATCGCCGTGCAGGTATTCCTCGTGATCGGCGGCTTCCTTGCCGCGAAGTCGCTGAGCCCGGACGGGCAGGGCGGGCTGGTCGATCCGCGCGCGGCCTTGTGGCGGCGCTATGTGAAGCTGGCGCCGCCATTCCTGGCCGCCACGCTGCTGGCGGCCGTCGCTACCGCATGGGCCGCGGCCTGGATGGTGCATGACTCGATCTCCGCGCCCGCCACGTTCGCGCAGTTGTGCGCCCATGCGGTATTGCTGCACGGGGTGCTGGAGTATGAGTCGCTGTCGGCGGGCGCGTGGTATGTCGCGATCGATTTCCAGCTGTACGCGGCGCTGGTCCTGATGCTGTGGCTGGCGGGCCGGGTGGCGGACCGGCGACCGCTGCCGTGGCTGGTGCCGTGCGCTGTTGCGGCAGGCATCGCGGTGTCGCTGTTCTACTTCAATCTCGATGCCGGCTGGGACGACTGGGCCCCTTATTTCTTCGGCAGCTATGGCCTGGGGGCGATGGCCTGGTGGGCCGGCGACCGCCGGCGCAGTGGCCGCGCCGTGGCCCTGCTGGTGGCACTTGCCGTGCTGCCGGTGCTTGCCGCGCTGGTGCTTGAATTCCGCGGCCGGATCGCACTGGCGCTGGCGGTTGCCTGCGTGCTGTTCCTGTTCGGACGCGTGCGGACGCTGCCGAGCGGCCTGGCGACGTCGGCTGTAAGCGGGCTGGGGCGCATTTCGTATGCGATCTTCCTCGTGCATTTCCCTGTGTGCCTGGTCGTCAACGCGGCGTTCACGCGTTTCGTGCCGGCCGAGCCGCTCTGGCAGCTGGCCGGTGTGCTGTGCGCATGGGCCGCGAGCCTCGCGGTGGGCGCCATGTTCTACCGGTGGGTGGAAGTGCCGCTGGGCCGCATGGTGCGTGCCGCGACGACGCGGATCGCCGCGCCCGTGTGGACGGGAGAAAAAGTCACGCTGCGGTCGTGACGAATGGGCGGTGTAAAAAGGCGCTGCCCGCGTCGGACAGCGCCAAAAAAAAGGCCAACTGCGCAGGTTGGCCAAAGTAGGGAGGGTAGTGCTGTGCTGCTCAGGGCTTACTTCAATTTGCGCAGTTGCGGATGCCCGTTCGTGCTTGCGCGGTGAAACGCTCCGATGCGCAAGCCGGTAAATGGGGCGATGTCATGAATCGATCCGACAACATTGAATGACCGCCATCGTAGCTGAGCTCGGTATCTATTTTTGAGGGATTGTTAAGCGAAATTGTCATGAATGTATGACAGCGCTCAGTACAGCCAATTGCACGACATGTTCACGCAGGGCTGTATTCGCATGCGCGCTGAAAACAAAAAAGCCAACCGCGAACGGTTGGCTTCTCTGATCTATTCGTGGTAGGCCGTGCGGGATTCGAACCTGCGACCAACGGATTAAAAGTCCGCTGCTCTACCAGCTGAGCTAACGACCCGAAAGAGGCCGTATTATATACGCGTCATTGCGCTCTGCCAAGTGCTGCGCTTTTAAAAGGCGCTGTTCGCTTTAACTGAGGGAACTTCTCCCCGGAACTGCTGTCTGATCTCCTGTTGAGATACTTCATGTATATCAGGAGGCCGTATGGGTGCAGCAGAGCTCGGCGCC
>NZ_JACHXS010000021.1 GCF_014192225.1 Pseudoduganella umbonata
CGCCCACACTTATCGACTGTTGATTGTTAAAGAATTCTGCCCTTGAAGGCCTTGCCGCGTTGTCGACAAATCGTTGTGTTTGTCAGCAGCAGAGAGGTGAGATTATGCGGCGTTTCGTGCATCCCGTCAACCCCTCAGTTTGTATCGCAATGTTATCTCGGCGATTCAAACTACCCTGTCGCAGCGTTTCGTTTTCACGTCTGCGTTGCGGCAGGGACAGAATTATAGCCAGCATCGTATGACCTTGCAAGGCCCCTCGCATTAGCTCGGACATTGCTTGAGTAAATGATCACAACCATTGCACAAGCGATCCATGCAGACCACAGCGTATGCGTGAGGAAATGAGCGCCGCGCAATTGCTGGATCCAGCCGACCGTCATACCGAATACCAGCATTACCGTCGCCACAGCCAAAGCCTTTCGCCGACTGTGCGGCCACCAGAATGCCGCCACCGACACGAGCCATAGCGCACTCGACGCATGCCCGGCCGGCATGCAATGCCCCGGAGCGGTTCCCGCCTGCGTCCATTCCAGCAACCGGAGATAAGGCTCGGTACCACCGTAACGCTGCAAATCCCACGGGCAGTGCGAAGTGCTGAGCTGCTTCAGCAGGCTGATGACGGATGGCACCAGCACGGCCGCCATTGCAGCTACCCTGATGCCCGTGCGGCGCGAAACGCTCCAGCTGCGGTAGGGCCATACCGTATCCCGCAGTGCCAGCACAATGAACCCTGCCGCCAATGCCGACAGTAATCTTTTCAGGATGACGTGATTGAATTGCTCCGCCAGCCAGGCATGCCGCATCGGAAAAATGCCCGCTGCCTTGTCAAAGGCCTGGTCGGCCAGCAGTAAATCGATATCGATGGCATGCCCGAGCCACAGGATCATCAATGCGGACAGCAATAAGGCACCACTTGCCATCCAGGCAGTACGTGTAAAGACCATGGGGTGTTCCTTCAGCTGCCGCGAGAGCACGGATGAATGATATCGAGCTTCGGGTTATACACGGCGGTGCTTACATTCAGCATGCCGAGCACCGTATGAAACACGTTATCGTGCGAAAACGGCTGGGGGGTCCGGGCAGCCAGGCAACTGTAGTCGATCCTGAACCGTTCGCGGAAACCGTCGGATAACCACAGCATCATCGGCACGTGCGTCTGCTCGGCAGGCGCAATGATGTAGGGAGCCCCATGCAGGTACATATTGTGTTCGCCCAGCGATTCGCCGTGGTCCGAGAAATACAGCATCGCTGTATCGACACCGTCTTCCGCCGCGGCGGCGCGCAACAGGTCGATCGCCTTGCTCAGTACGAAATCGGTGTACAGGATGGTGTTGTCGTAAGCCGCCACGATGGATTCGCGCGAACACTCTTCCAGTTCATTGGTCCGGCAAACCGGGCCGAATTTCTCGAAAGCCGCGGGATAACGCTTTGAATACTCCGGGCCGTGGCTGCCTTTCTGGTGCAGCACGATGACCAGATCCTTCCTGGCATCGCGAATCATCTGCCGCAAGCCGGCCAGAAGTCGCTCGTCGTGGCACTCTTCGGCACCGCAAGGCGGCGTGCCGGGCTGCGCCAGCGACATATCCTGGTACTGGACACGGTCGCACGTGCCCTTGCAACCGGAATTGTTGTCGCGCCAGAGCACGTCGAATCCCCCATGCCGCAGCACGTCCAGCAAGTCTTCCTGGCTGCCTGCCTTGTCCGCCGTGTAATTGTCGCGGCCGAGATTGGAGAACACGCACGGTATCGACACCGCCGTCGCCGTACCGCAGGAACTGACGTTCCGAAAATTGATCAGGCCGGGTTGTGCCGCCAGCAGCGGATTGGTCTGGCGGCCATACCCGTTCAGCGAGAAATTCATCGCCCGTGCCGTTTCACCGGCGACGATGACCGTCACCGTGCGCCGCCCCGGCGACGCAGCCCATTTACTCCCCCGGCTCGCATCCGTCCCGAGCGGCGCAATGACCGCCGGCACCGCCCACTTGCGCCTCAGGTAGCCGTGCGTTGCCTGGAACATATTGGTGGGTGTCAGCAGGAAGCGCAGTTCACGGTGCTCGCGCACGGCCGGCGCCAGCGTCTTGAAAAGCAGCATCAGCAATCCGGCGATCGCCAGCAGCGACAGCGCGACCGTGCCCACCTTCAGTACCAGGCCCCGCCGCATGGGCGGAAAATGCAGCGGCAGACGCCACACGATCAGCGACGGCAGGATGCCCAGCAGCGTGACGGTCTGCAGCATTTGCCAGCCCAGCAACTCGTGCGCTTCCCGGGCATCCGTCTCGACGACGTTCTGCACCATCGACGCGTCGATCGCCACGCCGTAGTGGTTCATGAAATACGACGCGGCCGACGCGCCCAGGAACAGGGCGATCAGCACCGGCTTGATGACAAACCTGAAATTGACGAGCGTGAGCACCGCATTGAACAGCAATACCAGGGCCGCAAATGCGCCCAGGTAGACGGGCAGGTTGCCGAGCCGTAGCCCGCCGGTCGCGGAAAAGAAGGTCTTCCAGAAACTGGCGTTATAGGCCAGGACCAGGAAAGTGGAAGCGCCCAGTGTGAACAGGGGGGCGCCAATGCGCGGCAGCGTTGAACTTTTCACCGTGAGGACTCCGGAATCGAAGCATCAACAGTACCTCCGTGCAAGTAAACGTCGCGTCAAGTACCGGTTAAGGACGAGTTAACGTGCGGGGTCACGGCACCGCCCAGTGCTTGGGGAAAGCGGATCTCGATGCAGCTTCCCGCCACTGCCTCCCTCAGCACGAGTTTGGCGCCGAGGTGCGCGCAAACCCGCTGCACCAGCCCCAACCCGAGTCCCGTGCCGGACGATCCACGCGCACCGGAGGGAATCGGCTCGCCGCGCAAGCGCGCCCGGGCCGCCGGCGGCAATCCCGGCCCCGTATCCTCGACGATCACGCTGCGCCCTTCGAGCCGCACTTCCACATGGCCGTGCTCCGTATACTGGCAAGCGTTGCGCACCAGGTTGCCGATTGCCGCCAGCACCAGTTCCCGCACCCCAAGCAAGGTGAAGTCGTTGCCGCCGCCATACCGGAGCTCGATCGGCCGCCCGGACACCAGGGCCTGGCAGCGCGCCACCTCTTCCTGCGCCAGCGCTTGCGCCGACATCGGCACCCACTCGAGCCGCTCCGGCGAACGCGCCAGCCGCAGCAGCATCGACGTCACATCGCTGGCATCGCGCGCGGCCCGGTAAATGCGCTCGGCCGGCGCATGCAGTACCGGGTCATGCTCGGTTCGCGCCAGCAGTACCTCGGCGGCGCCCGCGATCACGGTCAAAGGCGTGCGCAATTCGTGGCTCACGTCCCCCGTGAAGAACCGTTCGCGATCGAGGAACTCCTGCAGTTCGGAGGTATGGCTGGCGATCATCCGCGACAGCAGCCCCAGCTCGTCGCCGCGCTCCTGCAGCGGCAATTCTCCGGCGCCCGCGTCCACGGCGCCGGCCAGCTCGACGATCGGGTTGACGATGCGATTGCCCAGGAAGCGGCCCAGCAGCACGGCAAAACCCATGAAGCCGAGGAAGGCCACCGCGAACATCGAATACACGACGAGCTCGATCTTTTCATAGGCGCTGTCATGGTCGACCACCGCGAATTCGCCCTCGGCGTTCCGGCCTTTCAGCACATGCAGGTCGACACCTTCGACCGTGACTTCGTGCACGCCTTCTGCCAAAGGGCGCAGCGAGCGTGGAATATCGGCACCGACGTGATAGCTGAGGCCCGCCGGCATCTCCACCGGCAGACCGCCCGCATGCCGCGGCCCGGCCCAGGTGGCCACCTCCTCGAGGCGCTCGTCGACCAGGCGCACTTCGATGCCCTCGACGGCCAGCGCGGCAATCACCGCGAAGAATACCGACGACACCGTGGCAAACGTCAGGTACGCCGCGGTGATCCGCCTGCGCAGCGAATCTTCCTTGCGCAACGGCCACTTGTCACGCATCGGCGTCGACCAGCTTGTAGCCGATCTTAGAAATCGTGTGCAGCATCGGGTGGGGGAACGGCTTGTCCAGCGCCTGCCGCAAGGCGTGGATATGCACGCGCAGCGCGTCGGTATCGGGGGGATTGTCGCCCCATACCTCGTTCAGGACCTGCTCGCGCGACACGACCTTGGGCGCCTCGCGCATCAGCAGCCGCAGGATCGTGTAACCGGTTTTCGTCAGCGCCAGCGGGCGGCCGGCGCGCTTCGCCTCGAACGTTTCCGTATTGAAGGTGAGATCGCCGAACGCCAGCAAGGCATTCGCGGCATGCGCGCCCTTGGCACGCCGTACCAGCGCCTTCAGGCGTACTTCCAGCTCGACCAGCGAAAACGGCTTGACCAGGTAATCGTCGGCACCGGAGTCGAACCCGGCCACCTTGTCTTCCAGGGTGTCGCGCGCGGTCAGCATCAGCACCGGCAGGTCCTTGCGCAGTTCGCCGCGCAGCTTCTGGCACAGCTCTAGCCCGTTCAGGCCGGGCAGCATGACATCCAGCACCACGGCGTCGTAATCGTGCTCGGTCGCCAGCGCCAGCCCGCCGTAGCCGTTCGATGCCGAATCGAGCACATGGCCTTTCGGTTCGAGAAAGCCATACAGGTTGGCGACGATGTCGGGATTGTCTTCGATGATAAGGAGGCGCATCGCACCATTATAATTCGCCCTTTCCCACCGACCCGCCTGTCATGATCCTGCCCACCATCGTGTCCACGGCCGACGCCGAACTGGCCGCCCTCCTCGCGCACGCCATCGACAACAAGACCAAGCCGCCCGGCAGCCTGGGCATGCTGGAAACCCTTGCGCACCAGGTGGGGCTGATCCAGCGCACCACCGCGCCAGCGATCGAAGCGCCGGCCATCCTTGTCTTCGCCGGCGACCATGGCGTGGTGGCCGAGGGCGTTTCCGCGTTCCCGCAGGACGTAACGTGGCAGATGGTCGAGAATTTCCTGGCCGGTGGCGCCGCGATCAACGTGTTCGCCGCGCAGAACGGCTGCGCGCTGCAGGTCATCGATGCCGGCGTGGCCCACGACTTCGGCCCGCGCGACGGCCTGGCGGACCGCAAGATCGCCCGCGGTACGCGCAACTTCGCGGTGGAACCGGCCATGACGGCTGAACAATGTGCGCAGGCGCTCGCGCACGGCGCAGCACTCGTCGACACGCTGCCGGGCAATGTGATCGGTTTCGGTGAAATGGGCATCGGCAATACCACCGCTGCCGCCGCGCTCATGCACAAGCTGACGGGCATTCCCGCCGCCGCCTGCGTGGGCGCCGGTACCGGCCTGGGTCCCGAAGGCGTACAGCGCAAGGGACAGGTGATCGAAGCCGCCGCCGCGTTGCATGGCACGGTGACGGCGCCACTGGACGTGCTGGCCACGTTCGGCGGGTTCGAGATCGCCATGATGGCCGGCGCGATGCAGCGCGCGGCCGAGCGCCGCATGGTGCTGCTGATCGATGGCTTCATCGTCACCAGCGCGCTGCTCGTGGCGGCGCGGCTGCAACCGGCGATCCTCGACTATTGCGTGTTCTCGCACTGCTCCAACGAGAACGGTCACCGCCAGTTGCTTGAAACGCTGGGCGGCAAGCCCCTGCTGCAGCTGGACCTGCGCCTGGGCGAAGGTACAGGAAGCGCGCTGGCACTGCCGCTGCTGCATGCCGCCGTCAACTTCCTGAACCGCATGGCCACGTTCGCGTCGGCCCAGGTCAGCGGCAAGGACTGACGCCATGCTGCAGGTGCGGCTGTTCTTCATCGCGCTGCAGTTCTTCACGCGCCTGCCGATCCCGCGCTGGGTGGGCTTCGAGCCGCACTGGCTGCACCACGCGTCGCGCTACTTCCCGCTGGTTGGCCTCGTCGTCGGCACCTTCGCCGCAGCGGTTTACTGGGCCGCCGCGCAGGTATTGCCGCCGGCAATTGCCGTGCTGCTGTCCACCGCGGCCGGCATCTATCTCACCGGCGCATTCCACGAGGACGGCTTTGCCGACACCTGCGACGGCCTGGGCGGCGGCATGACGCGCGAGCGAGCGCTGGACATCATGAAGGATTCGCGCATCGGTGCCTATGGCGCGATCGGCATCGTCCTGCTGCTGGCCGCGAAATGCGCCGCGCTGGCGCACCTGCCCATGCTGGCGACCGCCGCCGCCTTGTGCATCGCGCATCCGCTGTCGCGATTGATGGCGGCAAGCCTGATCTGGCGGATGGACTATGCGCGCGCCGAAGGCAAGGCCAAGCCGATGGCCCAGCAGATGACGGGCGCCGAGTTCGCGATCGCCACGGCGTGCTGCATCCCTGCCGTGCTGGCGGCGACGAGCCTGGGCTGGCTCAGCTGGCAGGGCATCGCCCTCGGTACCGCGACGATGGCGCTCGTCACGCTGTGGTTCGCCCGTAAGCTGCAGGCGCGCCTCGGCGGCTATACCGGCGACTGCCTCGGCGCCGTCCAGCAGCTGGCGGAAGTGGCCTTCTACCTGTGCGTACTGGCGCGATGGAACTGATCCTCGTGCGCCACCCGCGCCCGGTCGTGGCGGAAGGCATCTGCTACGGGCGCAGCGACCTGCCGGCCGATCCGGATGCGCTGGCAACTGTCTGCGAGGCCCTGCGCGCCGACGGGCTGCCGGGCGATGTCCCCGTCATTTCCAGCCCGCTGCGGCGCTGCGCCGGCCTGGCGCAGCGGCTGTCGCCCCTGGTCACGTTCGATGCCAACCTGGCGGAGATGGATTTCGGCAGTTGGGAACTACGCAGCTGGAACGATATCGCTCGCGCCGAAGTCGATGCCTGGGCTGCCGACCTGCTGCATTACCGCCCCGGCGGCGGCGAATCCGTGCTCGACGTGGCGCACCGCGTCGCCGGCGCGCTGGCCCGCATCCGCCAGCATGGCAGCGACCGTGCCATCGTGATCTGCCACGCCGGCACCATGCGCCTGATCGCCACGCTGGCCGACGGCACGCCGCTGGAACAGGCAGCACTGGCCGCCGCCTCCAGGACGCACCGCATCCCCTACGGCGGCGTGCAGCGCCAGCTCCTGGCCTGATACCCACTGGCCGAATACTCCAAGTCCGAATACTCTATAATTGCGCGGTTTTGGTGCCCGCGCCCGAGTCCTCGAGCGCAGTTAAACGGGAAATACGCAGCCTGATCCCCTGATCGGCCAACGTATGCTGCCCCCGCAACGGTAAGCAGGCAGCCGCGCTAGCGAATCGCAGCGCGGCAGCCGTCCGCGACAACCACTGTGCGATTCGCATGGGAAGGTCGGACGGTGATGCCCGCCAGCCCGGATACCGGCCAAACCAGGTGGAGCCGCCCCTTCGGGAGCGCCTCTGTTCAATCCAGCCTGCGGGGACGTCGGCTGGTTGCTCATTTTTGCAAAGATTTGCCATGACCTCTCCTGTAGCATCCCAGGCGGCGCTCGCGTCGCTGGCGCTCGCCATTGCCGCGCCGGCCGCACACGCCCAGGCCACTGCCATCGATTCGATCATCGTCACCGCCACCCGCACGCCGCAACTGGCCAGCGAAGTCATCAGCGATACCGTCACGATTTCCGCCGAGCAGATCGCCAACTCGGGCGCCGGCTCCATCACCGAACTGCTGCAGCGCCAGCGCGGCATCGAAGTCACCCGCAACGGCGGCCCCGGCGCGGCGTCGAACGTGTTCATCCGCGGCGCCAACGGCAACCAGAGCGTGGTGCTGGTGGACGGCATACGCATTGCCTCCGCATCGACCGGCTCGGCCAGCTGGAACGGCATTCCACTGTCGGCCATCGAACGCATCGAGATCGTCTACGGCCCGCTGTCCACGCTGTACGGTGCCGACGCGATCGGCGGCGTGATCCAGCTGTTCACGAAAAAGGGTGCCGGTGCACCAGCCGTTTCCGCGTCGGTTGGCGGCGGCAGCGATAAGACCTTCGCGGCCGACGCCGCGGTGTCCGGCGGCACGGACCAGCTGAGCTATGCGTTCTCCGTCTCGAAGGAGCGTTCGGACGGTTTCTCGTCGACCCGACGCCCGAGCTCCAGCTTCGATCCGGACGACGACGGCTACGACCGCAAGAGCGCGGCCGGCCAGGTGGCCTACAAGCTGGCGCCCGGCCATGAGCTGGGTGCGATGTTCCTTTACACCGATACCGAATCGGACTACGACAGTGCGAACTTCGATTCCTACAGCACGCAGAAGGTCAGCAACGTGGGCGTGTACGCACGCAGCCAGTTCCTGCCCTTCTGGACGATGCTGGTCCAGGCATCGCAGTCGCGCGACAAGTCCGGCTCGTTCTACGGCACCGGCCCGTTCGGCTCCAGCCAGATCGATACGACGACCAGCACCTTCACGCTGCAGAACGATTTCCGCATCGGCAGCGACAACCTGCAACTGCTGTACGAACACCGCAAGGAAGAAGTCGACGGCTCGACGGCGGAGCTGAACCGCACGCGCCACACCAACTCGGTGGCCGCCAACTACAGCCTGAAGCGCGGTGCGCACCTGGCCAACGTGGGCGTGCGCCATGACGACAATTCGGAATACGGTTCCAAGACCACCGGCTCGGTCGGTTACGGCTACCGCTTCACCAGCGCCCTGCGCGCCGAGGCCAGCTTCGCCACCAGCTTCCGCGCACCGTCGTACAACGAGTTGTTCTACCCGGGCTACGGCAACGAGAACAACCGTCCGGAAGAAGGCCGCAACGCCGAAGCCGGCCTGCGCTACGACGACGGCACCACGCAACTGGGCGCCGTGTATTACCGCAACAAGCTGGACAACCTGCTGCTGAACACCACGCCGTGCCCGTACCCCGGCTACCAGTTCGGCTGCGCCTACAACGTCAACAAGGCGCTGCTGGAAGGCCTGTCGCTGTCGGCCGAGCGCCAGATGGGCAATCTGCTGCTGATCGCCAATGCCGACTTCCAGGACCCGAAGGACGAAACCACCGGCAAGCGCCTGCAGCGCCGCGCCAAGCGGCACGCCAACTTCGTGGCCGAATACGACATGGGCCTGGTGCGCGGCGGCGTGGAGTTGCAGCTGTCATCGGACCGTTTCGACGACGCCGCCAACCGCAACCGTCTGCCGGGCTACGGCGTGGTGAACCTGTACGCAACCTACCGCTTCAACCAGGACTGGTCGGCGCTGGTGCGCTGGAACAACGTGGGCGATAAGGACTACGAACTGGCCCGCTATTACCAGACCGGCGGTTCGAACGTGTTTGCCGCCCTCCGTTACGGCTTCAAGTAATTGAAGCCTGAGTAATTGAAGCCGGGGTAGTTGACACCCCAGTAGTTGAAGCTTCATTAGTGCTAAGCTGCCGGGCGCGTCGATGCGCCCGGCGCTTCATCCACAGGCAGAACATGCATCCAATTTCCGCCCACCTGCGTTACCGCACCGGCATCGTCACCGCCGGGCTGCTGCTGGCGTCGATCGCCAGCCTGCTGTTCGCGGGCGTCACGGGCTCCGTTGCCATTCCGCTCGCCGACCTGCCCGGTGCGCTGCAAGAACTGGTCAATGGCCGCGCAGAGACGCTGGCCGCCACCCTGCTCGACCTGCGCGCCAGCCGCGCGCTCACCGCTTTCGTGACCGGCGCCACGCTGGCGCTGGCCGGCGTCATGATGCAGACCCTGCTCCGCAATCCCCTCGCCGATCCCTACGTGCTGGGCATCTCGGCCGGCTCCGCGGTCGGCGCCCTGCTGGCGCTGATGCTGATGTGCGCCGCCTGGATGGTCGATGCGGCCGCCTTCATCGGCGCGGTGGCCATCTCCATGCTGCTGTACCTGCTGGCACGGCGCGACATGCGCGGCGGCAGCGCCGCCGAGGGCGGCACGGCGTTGCTGCTGTTGACCGGCACCATTCTTTCCGCCGGCTGCGCCGCGCTGATCATGCTGATGCTGTCGATCGCTCCCGAAGGCCGGCTGCGCAGCATGGTGTTCTGGATGATCGGCGACCTGTCCGGCGCTCCGGTGCGGTGGCTGCCGTGGCTCGTGCTGGCCGCCGGCCTGGCTTTCGCGCTGCGCACCGCCCGCTCGATGAACGTGCTGGCCCTGCATGCGGAAGCGGCCAGCACGCTGGGCATCCGCGTCGGCCCGCTGCGCAAGGGCCTGTTCTTCTGTTCCGGCCTGCTGACGGCCAGCGCGGTCACCACGGCCGGCAGCATCGGCTTCGTCGGCCTGATCGTGCCGCACGCGTGCCGCTTCGCGTTCGGGCCGGACCACCGCGTGCTGATCCCGGCCGCCACGCTGGCCGGCGGCGCCTACCTCGTGCTGGCCGATACGCTGGCGCGCACCGTGATCGCGCCCCAGCAATTGCCGGTGGGCGTGGTCACGGCGCTGATCGGCACGCCCGTCTTCCTGTATCAGCTGCACCGGCTGCGCAAATGATGAATGCCACGGCAACGATGATCTCCCCTGCAAAGAAGATCTCTACTGAAAACCTGCGCCTGGCGATCGGTGCCCGCGTGCTGGCCGAAAAGCTGGACTGGCACGTCGCCGACGGCGAATGCTGGAGCGTGATCGGCCGCAACGGCGCCGGCAAGAGCACCTTGCTGCGTACGCTGGCCGGCTTGCGCGAGCCGGACGGCGGCCGCGTGCTGCTGCATGGCCGGGCGCTCGGCGACTGGCCGCTGGAAGCGCTGGCGCGCGAGCGCGCGTTCCTGGCCCAGTCCCGCAGCGATGCTTTTGCCTATTCAGTGCTGGAAACGGTGCTGTCCGCCCGCCACCCGTACCACGGCAAGCGATACTGGGAAGACAGCGACGACCATGCGATCGCGCTGCGCATGCTGGCCGCGATGGAAGTCGACGACCTGGCATCGCGCGACGTGCGCACGCTGTCCGGCGGCGAGCGCCAGCGCGTCGCCATTGCCGCGCTGCTGGCCCAGGATACGCCGCTGCTGCTGCTCGATGAACCGGCCAATGCACTCGACCTGGCGCACCAGGTCAGCGTGATGGGCCTGCTGGCGAAGCTGTGCCGAGAACAGCGCAAGACCATCGTGATGATCGGCCACGACCTGAACCTTGCGCACAGCATTTCCACGCATGCGCTGCTGCTGATGGGCGACGGCCGCTGGCTGGCCGGCCCGCGCGATGACATGATGCGGGCCGACATCCTTTCCGACTACCTGCACCATCCTATCGAAACGGTGCGCCACGGCGCCCGCACGATCTTCATTCCCACCGAGGCTACCCCATGACCACTCCCGACGACACCGCGGCATTGAACGAGCGCCACCGCGCACGGATGGAACGCAAGAAGGCGATCATCGACGCAAAAATCGCCGCCGCCGACAAGCAGATCGGCATCATCATCGTCAACACCGGCAACGGCAAGGGCAAGAGCTCGAGCGGTTTCGGCATGGCGATCCGCGCGCTGGGCCATGGCATGAAGGTCGGCATCGTGCAGTTCATCAAGGGCGCCATGGCTACCGGCGAAGAACAGTTCCTGCGCCGCTTCCCCGACGAAGTAAGCTTCCACGCGATGGGCGAAGGCTATACGTGGGAAACGCAGAACCGCGAACGCGACATCGCCAAGGCTGGCGAAGCGTGGGAACAGGCCAGGCGCTTCCTCGCCGACCCGGCGATCGGCATGGTCGTGCTCGATGAACTGAACATCGCCTTGAAATACCGCTACCTGGACGTGGATACGGTGATCGCCGATCTGCTGGAACGCCCGGCCATGCAGCACGTCGTCATCACCGGCCGCGGGGCGCCGCCCGAGCTGATCGAAATCGCCGACACCGTCACTGAAATGAACGTTGTCAAGCACGCGTTCAAGGCCGGCATCGGCGCGCAAGCCGGAACGGAGTGGTGATGGGCGTCCGCGCGGTCCTGATCGCCGCCGTGGCTTCCGGCCAGGGCAAGACCACCGTCACCGCGGCAATGGCGCGCAAGCTGGTGCGCGCCGGCCGCCGCGTGCGCGTATTCAAGTGCGGCCCGGATTTCATCGATCCGATGGTGCTCGGCCGCGCCAGCGGCGCGCCGGTGGAATCGCTGGACTTGTGGATGGTGGGCCGCGAGCGCTGCCAGCGGCTGCTGGCACAGGCGGCGCAGGAAGTGGACGATATCCTGATCGAAGGCGTGATGGGGCTGTACGACGGTACGCCGTCGGCAGCCGACCTGGCACGCGAATTCGGCGTGCCCGTGCTGGCCGTGATCGATGCCGGCGCGATGGCGCAAACCGCCGGCGCGCTGGTGCATGGCCTGCGCGACTACGGCCCGGTAACGATGGCCGGGGTGATCGCCAACCGCGTCGGCAGTGCCGGCCACGCCACGATGGTGAAGACCTCCCTGCGCGACATCCCGCTGTTGGCCACGTTGCCGAAGCAAAGCCGCTCGCTGCCGGAACGCCATCTTGGCCTGGTACTGCCGGACGAGGTGGACGAAGTGGATGCGATCCTCGATGAACTGGCCGATCAACTGGTGTTCGATGACGCCGCATGGGACGCCCTGCCCCGCGTGGAGTTCGCCCCGCCCGCGTCCGAGGTGCCGGTGGCCGCCACGCTGGCCGGCAAGACCGTCGCCGTCGCACGCGATGCGGCGTTCGTGTTCGTCTATGCGGCCAACCTGGAAGTGATGCGCCGGCTCGGTGCCGCCATCGTGTACTTTTCTCCGTTGGCCGACGAACCCGTGCCGGCGGAGGCCGACGCCGTCTACCTGCCGGGCGGCTACCCCGAACTGCACGCGCCGCGCCTGGCCGAAGCCGGCATATGGCGCGCGTCGATCCGCGCCGCCCATGCCGACGGCGTGCCGATCCTGGCCGAGTGCGGCGGCATGATGGCGCTGGCCGATACGCTGGACGACGGCGGTGGCCAGTGGCCCATGGCCGGGCTGCTGCCGGGCCATGTCGTCGTGCAGAAGCGGCTGGCGGGCCTGGGGCCGCAGGCGATGCCGACACCGCAAGGCACGCTGCGCGGCCACACGTTCCACTATTCCCGGCTGGAGTCGGCGGCGCCGGTCATGGCCTATACCGGCAAGAATCCGTCCGGCGCCCAGGGCGAGGCGATCTACCGGATCGGTTCGCTGACGGCGTCGTACTTCCACGGCTACTTCCCGTCGAACCCGGAAGCGGCGGCGGCGCTGCTGTCGAGGGCCGTGCCGTGAGCCGCACGCTGGTACTGGGCGGCGCCCGTTCCGGCAAGAGCGCGCATGCCGAGCGGCTTGCCGCGCAGTCGGGCAAGGAGGTCGTCTACGTGGCCACGGCCAGTGCCGGCGATGCCGAGATGGCGCGGCGGATCGCGACGCACCGGGCCGACCGTCCGGCCGAATGGACCACCGTCGAGGAACCGCTCGCGCTGGCGGCGGTACTGGAACGATGGCGCGCGCCGCACCGGCTGGTGCTGGTCGACTGCCTGACACTATGGCTCACCAACCTGCTGTTTGCCGACGGTACCGAGTATCCGGACGTCGGCGCGATCGCGCTGCCGCGGCGCTTCCACGACGAGCGCGCCGCCCTGCTGGCGCAGGTGCGCAAGGATGCCGGCGATATCGTCTTCGTGTCGAACGAGGTCGGCATGGGCATCGTGCCGTTCGGCGCGGTCACGCGCGCGTTCACCGACGAGGCGGGGCGGCTGAACCAGGCAGTGGCCGCAGCGTGCGACAACGTCGTGTTCGTGGCCGCCGGCCTGCCGCTGGTATTGAAGGGCGCCCCATGCTGAGCGGGCTGTCCTGGCCGACGGTTGCCGCGCTGCTCGCGGCCGGCGTGCTGCTCGACCTGCTGCTGGGCGAAGCGCGGCGCTTTCACCCGCTGGTCGGTTTCGGCAACCTGGCCAGTGCGATCGAACGCCGCCTGAACCGGGGTAGCGGTAAGATCCTGCGCGGCGCGCTGGGCTGGGCGCTCGCCGTGCTGCCGCTGACGATGCTGGCGGCATGGCTGTGCGGCGTGGCCGGCGCCCTCGCCCATGCGGCCATGCTGTACTTCTGCATCGGCCTGCGCAGCCTGCGCGATCACAACCTGCCGATTGCCACTGCACTGCGCAACGGCGACCTGCCCGCCGCACGCGAACTGACGGGCCGCATCGTCAGCCGCGACACGGCCGATGCCAGCGAAGCGGATCTTGCCAAGGCCAGCGCCGAATCGCTGCTGGAGAACGGCAACGATGCGGTGTTCGGCACCCTGTTCTGGTTCGCCGTGGCCGGCGGCCCCGGTGCGCTGCTGTTCCGCCTGGCGAACACGCTCGACGCGATGTGGGGATACCGCAACGCGCGATTCCTGTATTTCGGCCGCGTGGCGGCCCGTATCGACGATGCATTGAACTACGTGCCGGCGCGGTTGACGGCACTTTCCTACGTGCTGCTGGCGCCGGGCGCGTCGGCCAAGCGGCTGGCATGGCGCTGCTGGCGCGAGCAGGCACCGGCATGGAGCAGCCCGAATGCCGGACCGGTGATGGCCAGCGGTGCCGGCGCGCTGGGCCTCGCGCTGGGCGGCGCGGCGCGCTATGACGGCGAGGTCGAACAGCGCCCGCCACTGGGCCAGGGCGTGCCGGCGGCAGCGGGCGATATCGAACGCGCATGGCGTCTCGTATGGCAGACCACGCTGTTGTGGCTTGCGGTGTCCGCAGCGATCGCGGTGGGAGTACGCTGATGCCTGAACACGGCGGCAACCTGCGCGACGCGACGCGGCTGTATGGGCGCACCGACTGGCTCGACCTCTCCGCCGGCCTGAACCCGCACTGGTACCCGGCGACCGACCTGCCCGGCAATGCGTGGCATCGCCTGCCGGAACCGGATACCGGACTCCTGGCGGCAGCCTGCCGTTACTACGGCGCGCCGCGCATGCTGGCTGTCGCCGGAACGCAGGCGGCGATCCAGGCGCTGCCGCGGCTGCGGGCGCCGTCGCGCATTGCCGTATCGGCGCCGTCGTACGCGGAACACGCGCATCACTGGTCGCGCCATGGCCACACTGCCCGGCTGGTGCCGTACGCCGACCTGGCCGGCGCGGTCGGGTGCAGCGACGTGGTCGTCGTCTGCAATCCGAACAATCCGACCGGTGCCATGATTCATCGCGATGAACTGTTGCGCTGGGCGGATGCGCTGGCGGCACGCGGCGGCTGGCTAGTCGTCGACGAAGCGTTTGCCGACATGGATGAAGCACACAGCGTGGCTGGCCACGCGGACCGGCCCGGCCTGGTCGTGCTGCGCTCGGTCGGCAAGTTCTTCGGACTGGCCGGCGTGCGGCTGGGTTTTGTCGCGGGGCATGCGGATCTGCTCGACGCGCTCGACGAGGAACTGGGGCCGTGGCAGGTGAGCGGCCCGGCACAGACGATCGGCAAGACTGCATTGCTGGACGAGGAGTGGCAGCGCACCACGCGGGTGGTATTGCGCGCCCAAGGTGAGCGCTTGCACACGCTGCTGGCCGCACACGGCATTGCCTCTCGCGGCACGAGCCTGTTCCGCTGGTGGCCCGAAGCGGCGCCGGAAGCATTTCACGAGCACATGGCGCAGCGCGGCATCTGGGTGCGGCTGTTCCGCGACGGCCCGCGCGGCATCCGCCTTGGCCTGCCGCCGGACGAAGCAGGATGGACGCGCCTTGCCGGCGCGCTGGAAGAATGGACGAAGGAACGACGATGAAGAAACTGGTACTGCTGCCCGCCTTGCTGGCGGTCCTTTCCGCGCATGCCGCGGTGTCCGTGCGCGACGACGACGGCAAGATGGTCACGCTGGCCAAGCCCGCCGAGCGCGTGATCTCGATGGCACCGCACGTGACCGAACTGCTGTTCGCGGCCGGTGCCGGCAGCAAGATCGTCGGCGCGGTCGACTACAGCGACTATCCGGAAGCCGCCAAGGCGATTCCACGGGTGGGCAGCAACCGCGAGGTGGACCTGGAACGCGTGCTGGCCCTGAAGCCGGACCTGATCGTGGTGTGGCGCCACGGCAGCTCGGAACGGCAGGTCGAACTGCTGCGCAAGCTCGGGATTCCGCTGTTCCACAGCGAGCCGACGAAACTCGACAGGATCCCGGACAACCTGGTTGCGATGGGCAAGCTGGCCGGCACCGAACCGGCGGCCGAAGCGGCGGCCGCGGACCTGCGCAAGCGCCTGGCGGCCGTCCGGACAAAATACGCCGGGCGCCCGCCGGTGCGCGTGTTCTACCAGGTATGGGACAAGCCGCTGTACACGCTGAACGGCGCGCACATCGTCAGCGACGCGCTGCGCCTGTGCGGCGGCGAAAACATCTTCGCATCGCAAAAGGTGACGGCGCCGGTAGTCAGCATCGAAGCGGTGCTGAAGGAAGACCCGGAAGCCGTGTTCAGCACGGCCGAGAAGGAACAGGGCGGCGCGGCCATGTGGCGCCAGTATCCCAACATGCTGGCATCGAAAAACGACAACCTGTTTACGATCGACGGCCATCTGCTGAACCGCGCCGGACCACGCATGGTCCAGGGCGCGGAAACGCTGTGCGAGAAGCTCGAGATCGCACGCCAGCACCGGAAGCGCTGACATGCACTTCCCGTTCAAGACGCTCATGGTGCAGGGCACCACGTCGGACGCCGGCAAGAGCACGGTGGTCGCCGCGCTGTGCCGGCTGCTGAAGCGCAATGGCATCTCCGTGGCGCCGTTCAAGCCGCAGAACATGGCGCTGAACAGTGCCGTGACGGCGGACGGCGGCGAGATCGGACGTGCCCAGGCATTGCAGGCACTGGCGGCCGGCATCGCGCCGCACACGGATATGAACCCGGTGCTGCTGAAGCCCTCGTCCGACACGGGCGCACAGGTGATCATCCACGGCAAGGTACGCGCCGAGATGAACGCGCGCGATTACCACCGGTACAAGACGGTGGCGATGGCCGCCGTGCTGGAGTCGCACGCGCGACTGGCGGCCCAATACGATGTGGTCATCGTCGAAGGGGCCGGCAGCCCGGCGGAAATCAACCTGCGCGACCGCGACATCGCCAATATGGGCTTTGCCGAAGCGGTCGACTGCCCCGTCGTGATCGTGGCGGACATCGACCGGGGCGGCGTGTTCGCGCACCTGGTTGGCACGCTGTCGTGCCTGTCGGAGAGCGAACGTGCGCGCGTGATCGGCTTCGTCATCAACCGCTTCCGCGGCGACATCAAGCTGCTGGAGCCAGGCCTCGACTGGCTCGAAGCGCAGACGGGCAAGCCGGTACTGGCCGTGCTGCCCTACCTGCACGGCCTGTTCCTCGATGCGGAAGATGCGGTACAGCCGGCGCAGGAGCACAAAGGCGCGTTCCGCGTTGTGGTTCCCAGCCTGCCCAGGATGAGCAACCACACGGACTTCGACGCGCTGCGCGCCCATCCGGACGTGGACCTGCAGTTCATCCGCGAAGGGCATGCGATTCCGCCGGCGGACCTGATCGTCCTCCCCGGCAGCAAGAACACGCGCGGCGATCTCGCATGGCTGCGTGCACAAGGCTGGCCGGAACGGATCGCCCGCCACCTGCGCTACGGCGGCAAGGTCATCGGTATTTGCGGAGGCTTCCAGATGCTGGGGCAGTCGGTCCAGGATCCGCATGGCGTGGAAGGCGCGCCGGGCAACTCCGTGGGCCTGGGCCTGCTCGACATGACGACCGTGATGTCGCAGGAGAAGCGGCTGCAGCAGGTCGCCGGGCATTGCCTGTTCGCCGATGCGCCGGTGGCAGGGTATGAGATCCACATGGGCGTCTCGACCGGCGGCGCGCTTGCCCATCCCGCTTTCCAGGTCGATGGCCGGCCCGAGGGGGCCTGTTCGCCGGACGGCCAGGTGCTCGGGACCTACCTGCATGGCGTGTTCGATGCGCCGGGCGCCTGTTCCGCGCTGCTGCGCTGGGCGGGGATCGGCGGCGACCAGGGCGTGGACCTCGGCGCACTGCGCGAAGCGAGCCTGGAACGGCTGGCGGATGCGACTACTCCGTTGCTGGAGGCGCTGCTGGAGTCTGCGCGGTAGAAGGGTTCGAGTCAGAACTGTCGAAAACCGAGGAGCGTTTGGTGATACGGTCGGTGCCAATAGCCGGCTATTGGCGCCAACCGTAGCGCCGAACGATACCGGTTTCTCGGCAGTTTAGGCCGAACCTCCTTCTGCCGCACAGGCTCCCTGTCCTGAAGTAGCGTTGTGGCGGCGGCGCGCTTCGCGCTTTGCCGCTTTGTGCAACAATCGCTGGACGAATTGCTACGCCGCTGTCCATGTCCACTTCAGAAACCATCACCAAGCGCTACCTGCCCTGGGTCGTCGCGTCGGCCCTCTTCATGGAGCAACTCGACTCCACGATCGTCAATACCGCCATTCCCAGCATGGCCGCCAGCCTGATGGTGACGCCGCTGAGCCTGAAGGCCGTCGTCACCAGCTATATCCTCAGCCTCGCGGTGGCGATTCCGATCAGCGGCTGGATGGCGGACCGCTACGGTACGCGGCGCGTGTTCATGACTGCGATCGCCATCTTCACGCTGGCTTCCGTGCTGTGCGGCCTGTCCGTCAACTCGCCGATGCTGGTCGCATCCCGGCTGCTGCAAGGCTTCGGCGCGGCGATGATGATGCCGGTGGGCCGGCTGGCGATCGTGCGCACCTTCCCCAAGGCGGAGCTGCTGACGGCAATGAATTTCGTGATCATCCCTGCCCTGATCGGCCCCCTGCTCGGGCCGACGGTCGGCGGCCTGATCGTGCACTGGATGTCGTGGCGCGAGATCTTCTTCATCAACGTGCCGTTCGGCGTGGCCGCGATCTGGCTGGCGCACAAATACATGCCGGACTACCACGGCGAAGAAGCGCGCCCGCTGGACGTGATGGGGCTGATCCTGTTCGGCACCGGCATCGCGCTCCTGTCATGGCTGCTGGAGATCTTCGGCGAGCACCGGCTCGACGTCACGTCGTGGGGCGTCCTGTTCGTCATTTCGGTATGCCTGCTGGCGGCCTATGCGTGGCACGCGACCCGCGAGGAGTTTCCGCTGCTGCGCCTCCAGCTGTTCAGGATCCGCACGTTCCGCGTCTCGGTGCTGGGCGGCTTCTTCACCCGGCTGGGCGTGGGCGGCCTGCCGTTCCTGCTGCCGCTGCTGTACCAGCTGGGCCTTGGATTGCCGGCGTGGCAATCGGGCCTGCTGATGATGCCGTCGGCGGCGGCGGCCATGTTCATGAAGTTCTTCTCGGCGCGGCTGCTGGCAAGATTCGGCTACCGGCACGTGCTGATGGTGAATACCGCGCTGATCGGCGTGACCATCGCGATGTTCTCGTTCGTGCAGCTGGGCACGCCGATCTGGATGATCGTAACGCTGTCGCTGTGCCAGGGCTTCTTCAACTCGCTGCAGTTTTCCAGCATGAATACGATCGCGTACGCGGACGTCGACCAGAAGGATTCCAGCATGGCCAGCACGATGGCCAGCTCCATGCAGCAACTGTCGATGAGTTTCGGCCTGGCCTGCGGTTCGTTGATCACGGGCTGGTACCTGGGCGACATGCCGCAGACCGACCGGGTGGTATTGACCAGCGCGTTGCATCACGCCTTCCTGACGCTGGCGGGACTGACAATCCTATCGGCAGGCATGTTCTGGACGCTGCGCAAGAACGATGGTGAAAGCATCAGCCGCGGCACCAAGGCGGCCGAGCCCACGACAGTAGTGGCGGCGACCGAGCAGTCGGCGGCACAGTGATGCGAAAGCGAACCCCGCAAGCGCCGCACGTTGAATTATCATAAGGAAATGATAATCAACTGGAGGTTGCATGGTCCGTCTTCACTGTTTCGCCCAATCCGGGAACGCCTTCAAGGTGGCGTTCATGCTGCGCGCGCTGGATGTGCCGTTCGAAACCGTTCACGTGGACTTCCTGAACGGCATTACCGCCGACCCGGCCTGGCGCGAAGACCATAACGAAATGGGCGAAGCACCGATCCTTGAAGATGGCCCGGTGCGCCTGACCCAGTCGGGCGCGATCCTTACCTACCTGGCCAAGAAGCATGAGCGGTTCGGCGGCAGCACCGAGAGCGAGCAGTTGGAAGTGCTGCGCTGGCTGCTGTTCGACAACCACAAGTTCACCAGCTACTTTGCGACCTATCGCTTCATGAAGGCCTTGGCCAAGACACCGCCCGATCCGGTGGTGATGAAATTCCTGCTGGGCCGCATCGAAGGTGCGTTCAAGGTCGTCGATAAACACTTGGCTACCCGGGAGTACATCGTTGGCGACAGCCCGACCATTGCCGACTTCTCGATGAGCGGTTATCACTTCTTCCCGCAAGAAGAAAGCGGCATCGATGTCGCCGGACGCTGGCCTCACATCGGCGCCTGGGTGGAGCGCCTGAAGGCTATTCCGGGCTGGGCTTCTCCATATGAAGTCATGCCGGGTGAGCAATTGGCGCCGCGGTGGTAACGCGGGTTCGTTTCACGGTCCTGTGAGTGGAGCGAGGTCGGGCAGTGCCCGGCCGAGCACTAAAACCGCGGACTCGGAGCCAAGTCCGCGGCGCATTACAAAGCATGAAGCACAAACGAAGAAAGCCCACCAGTTCACTGGTGGGCTTTCTTGGTATAACTAGTCTGACGATAACCTACTTTCACACTGGTTGCAGCACTATCATCGGCGCAAAGTCGTTCACGGTCCTGTGAGTAGAGCGAGGTCGGGCAGTGCCCGGCCGAGCAAAAAAACCCGCGACGGCGATCCAGGTCCGCGGCGTTCTACTGAAATGGCATATCCAAAGCAAAAAACCCCACCAGGTCGCTGGTGGGGTTTTTCTGTATTACTAGTCTGACGATAACCTACTTTCACACTGGTTGCAGCACTATCATCGGCGCAAAGTCGTTTCACGGTCCTGTGAGTAGAGCGAGGTCGGGCAGTGCCCGGCCGAGCAAAAAAACCCGGGACGTCGATCCAGGTCTGCGGCGTTCTACTGAAATGGCATATCCAAAGCAAAAAACCCCACCAGGTCGCTGGTGGGGTTTTTCTGTATTACTAGTCTGACGATAACCTACTTTCACACTGGTTGCAGCACTATCATCGGCGCAAAGTCGTTTCACGGTCCTGTGAGTAGAGCGAGGTCGGGCAGTGCCCGGCCGAGCAAAAAAACCCGGGACGGCGATCCAGGTCCGCGGCGTTCTACTGAAATGGCATATCCAAAGCAAAAAACCCCACCAGGTCGCTGGTGGGGTTTTTCTGTATAACTAGTCTGACGATAACCTACTTTCACACTGGTTGCAGCACTATCATCGGCGCAAAGTCGTTTCACGGTCCTGTAGTAGAGCGAGGTCGGGCAGTGCCCGGCCGAGCAAAAAAACCCGGGACGGCGACCCAGGTCCGCGACGTTCTACTGGGATGGCACATCCAAAGTAAAAAAGCCCACCAGTTCACTGGTGGGCTTTCTTGGTATTACTAGTCTGACGATAACCTACTTTCACACTGGTTGCAGCACTATCATCGGCGCAGTGTCGTTTCACGGTCCTGTTCGAGATGGGAAGGGGTGGGACCGACATGCTATGGTCATCAGACTTGACCGGTTCGGCTCGCGCATTCGGCGCGGTGCCGGAATTCTTTATTACCTGAACTACCTTTACACTAAATGAAAAAAGCCGCTACACGCGTAGCGGCTTCTCTCGGTATAACAGCCTGACGATAACCTACTTTCACACTGGTTGCAGCACTATCATCGGCGCAAAGTCGTTTCACGGTCCTGTTCGGGA
>NZ_JACHXS010000022.1 GCF_014192225.1 Pseudoduganella umbonata
TTCCCATCCCGAACAGGACCGTGAAACGACTTTGCGCCGATGATAGTGCTGCAACCAGTGTGAAAGTAGGTTATCGTCAGGCTGTTATACCGAGAAAAGCCCACCAGTGATCTGGTGGGCTTTTTTCATTTGTGCCGCGTAGTTTGTAATCGCTGCCGATTCGGACTGGAAAACAGGTGACAGGCACCAGTTTTCCAGAAATGTTTCCAAATAATAGGTGCCTGTCACCGGTTTTGCTTTCGGCGGGCAGTGCTCAAAATCCCGCCTCAGTGTTTCATCAGTGCCAGCATGCCGGCCACCGCCAACGTCTGGATTCCGATGAAGCGTGTCCAGTAAGCAGAGCGGTCCCGCCGCGACAGGTAAAACAGCGCGAGCATGGCGATGATTGGCCAGGGCGAGCGGAATGCGATGGCAAGGAAGCATGCGATCAGGATCTGCAACAGCAGTGCATGCCACAGTGACCGAGCGTTTCGCGCCTTCCCGCCAGGCGTGGGAGACGTGGCAGCGTGCGACCTTGCCAGCTGCCGCGCTTCCTTTTTCATCGCAACCACCTGCTCCTGGGTTTTTTCCAATACCGGTGCCGGCGCCATGCCGGCCTGCCAGAATCCCGGCCAAGGTGCCTTGCCCTGCGCCGACAGGGCGCGGAAATTGCCAGCGGAAATCGCTTTGGCTACAGTTACCGCCGGCGAGCCCGTATCGCTCCATCGCTCGCGTGCTGCTCGTACACGCGCCAGCAATGGTGTGCCCTTGGCCGGATCCACCATGCGGATGAACTGTGCATAACCTTCCAGCGCAGCCAGCACATTGGCGTTGCCGTTCCATGCCTTGCCAGCGGGGCCGTCGCGCTCTACCTGGAACAGCGTCGCCCTGAAGCGGCGCAGCGTCGTCCGGTCCACAGCCGGCTTTTCGTTGACGACGATGCCCGTCACGCCCTGACGCTGCGAATCGCGCATCACATGCTGCTTGTCCGGATGCGGAGTGAAACCTTCGTCGGCAACGATCTGCCGAACGCGCCACAACAGCTTGCCCGCAAGCCGGCGTGTCTCCTCGCCGCCCGAGAAGGTCAGGTCGTCGGCATAGCGGGTGTAGGCAAAACCCAGTTTTGCCGCTGCGCCTTCCAGTCGCGCGTCGAGGCGGCGGCACAGGATATTCGTCAGCGCCGGGCTGGTTGGCGCACCTTGCGGCAGCACGCGTGGACCATGCGCGACGTGAAATGTCTCGCCATCGATGCTGACCTGCTCCGTTGCGGACTCGGTGCACAGCAGGGCAAGTATCGTCGCTATCTGCTTGCTGTAGCCGAGTTGCCGGAACACGCCGGCAACCCGTTGCATCCCGATCGAAGGAAAGAAGTCCTTCAAGTCCACATTGATCACGACGGCCCGGCCCACGTGCGGGCCGGCGTTGGTGACGATCGAACGCCCGGCGCGAAAGCCGTGCGCAGCCGGATGTACCGCGGCGCGCGCCAGAAGATTGTCCAGCACCCAGTACTGGCCGCGTTTCAGGCGTGGCATCGGTGCAGAGATGATTCGCTCGCCACCGGTTTTTTTCGGCACCGCAAAGCGGCGGTAATGGCTGATCCGGGAAACGCGCCGGTCGAATGCCAGGAAGCGCAGTTCCGGCAGCGACAGGCCCATCGCCTGGGCGAGGTCCTTCGCATCATGCATGGCTGGCAGCGCGGCACGCGCGAGCTTGTCCGCATCGCTGCGCGCTTCGCCGAGACCTGCCGACACACCCTGGCCGAGGTAGAGGATTTCGCCGGCGCGACGCTGGTGCCATGCGTTGGCCCGCTCGAACCGCTCGCGTGCACGACGCTCCCGTGTTTCCTCGCGCCGCGCGCGGGCCTTCGCCTTGCGCTCCTTGTGCATCGCCTTCAGGGCCAATGCCGGATCCTCCGCCACGCGAAGGTCGCTTCCCAGCTCGCGCAGCGCGCGAACCAGCTCGGACTCACGCTGGATCAGCTGTTCGGCCACGGCCTTGCCCGGGTCGTTCTCCGGCCAGAAACCTAGCCGCTGCATCTCGGCGAGCGTGACTTCTTCCCTGGATTGCGTACGCAGCCGTGCATACAGCGCGGCACGGGTCATCGGGGCAGGGGTATTGTCGCTCATCGGGCAATCCCAGGCGGAGCCGCAAGCGTGGAGATGAAAGGCAAGCATGGCGCGACCGTCATCGAAGGGCCGGCAGGACTGGACCGCTCAACTCGACGCCGGACCGCGCTGGTAGCGCTGGCGTAATTCATGGGATTCACACCGACTCGCGCTGCCAGCGCTGGTCCGGCCCAGTGAAGAGCGGGCCAGTGGCGCATGGGGGGAGCAGGATACGAGGACGGCGATCCGCCGTCCGGGTTGCAAGAGCCATCGCGCCATGCTTGCGCGGTCGAGTATAGCAGTGCGGGCGAATGCGCTTCAAGCATTTCGGATCGCTCCATGTCGGGTTGCCTGGTCCTGATGGTCGTGCTCAGCGCCGTGCCCCTGTGCCAGGCGCAGCGCGAGCATGTGGGCGCATGGCCCCTGGCGCAGCCTGTTGCGGTAAAAGTATTCGCACTGGCATGCACCGTCGGCGATACGCAGGTCCGCATCGAGCCGCAGTGTCACGGCAAGGCGCTGCTCGCCGCTGCGCGCCAGGCCGGCAAGCCTCAGCCCGCCGTCGGCCTGGGCTTCGCAAGCCTGCAGCGTGACCGCGTGCAGCGCCACCAGCGACCATGCCTCGCTTTCCAGTGCGCTGGCAAAGCGCAGGTCGTCGAACGGTAACGGCTCGCGCGTCAGCTCGCGCAAGCGGTAGACACGCTGCGCCAGGTCGAAGACCACGCGGCCGGCTTGCGTGTACAGCGTGAGCGCGCGCTCGACGGTCAGCCGCGACAGCCCGGTATCGGTCGCCAGCTGGTCGGCGGTCGCAAGCCAGCGTTTCGCCAGTGCGGCATATACCCGTTGCCTGCTGTCGTCGTCCACGTCGCCACGGGGCGCCAGCAGGTCGAACTGGCCGGCGCGCGACCAATCGTTGGCGGTCCAGCCGGACAGGCCCAGCGTGAACTGCATGTCCGGCAGGTTGGCGATCCAGAAGCTGGGCATGCCGCTTCCCATCAGGTGCACGGTAAAGCTGCTTGCTGCCGGGATCAGGCGCTCGAGCAACAGCAGCCGGCGCCTGCCCCAGATGCGGATCTCCTCCGGCACCGTGCCCGTGTAGATCGAGCGGCGGCAGGCGATTGCCTCGTTCCATGGCTCGAACACGGTACGCACCGGTTCCCCCGGCGCCAGCACGAAGCGCAACGAGCGCGGCCCCGTCCGCTCCTTGCGGCGGCGCAGTTGCCGGCAGAAGTTATGCACGTCCATCGGATGCAAGTCGAAGCTGCGGGCCGGCAGGCCCATTGCGCTGCTCACCTGCAGGAAGCCGCGTACCCAGCTCTCCGGCACGTCGATCTTTTGTTCGATGAAGGTCGGGTCGTCGGCCGTCCGTACCTGGAAACCTGCCGGCTCGATCGCCAGGCGCGTGCTCTTGTAGTCGCGTATCTTCTGGAATTCGCCGTACAAGGCTTCCGAGTAGTCGATATTGGTAGTGCCGCAGGCGAAATCGCCGAGGCGGTCGAACACGTTGTGGCTGCAACTGAGCGAGGCGTAGCTTGATTCGTCGCGACTGAAGCATTCGAAGAAGATGCGGTCCGGGTGCACCGTGATCACCGGGTCGAATGCCAGCCAGAGCTCGCGGTTGTTGTGATACAGATAGTTGAAGTATTTGCGCTGCGCTTCGTAGAACGGCTTGAGAATCGTGGCCTTGCGCAGGCGCACTTCCTTCAGCTCCTCCTTCAGCGGTGCCTGCCGTGCGCGCAGGTCCGCGATCCGGGCCACATATTCGGCCAGCATGCCTTCTTCGTTGAGCGCCAGCCATTCCTTGTAGGCGGTCTTGTCGGGCGCCTGGTAGCGCTGATCGGCAATCACCACGTCATGCAATGCGGAGATGGCTTCGCGAAACGGCAGGCGCTTGTTGACGTCGGCGACGAAGTGGGTGGGTGGGCGCAGCGCGTCCGGTACGAAGCGCATGCTGGTGGCCGAGGCACTGTTGTCGACCGTGGTGGTGCCGAAGTAGCGGTAGTCGAACCTCATTGCGAGCTTTCCTGGCCGGTGCCGGCCGTATTGCGCACGGGCGGCTGATGGATGGTCATGACGGCTGGCAGGGCCGGATAACGCTGCTGGATCTCGCGTAGCGCTTCGATGTATTGCGCCTTGTCGCCGATGGCGACGGTGACGACCTGGCGCGCAAACACCTGCGCGACGAAAGCGGCGATCTCCTCCGACAGCATGGCCTGCTCGCGCAGGAAGCGCTGCACGCGGCCCTTGACGACGCGGCCGCGGTGGACCTGGGAGAGCACGCCGAGAAAATAGGGCTCCAGGCGGCGCAGCATGCCGGCATCGCCGCCGCTGGCGCTTTCGAGCCAGCCGCTGACGAACAGCTGCATATTGGCCGAAGGGTGCTGGCTCAGTTTCAACATGAATTCAGCAACATCGGTAATGTCGAAGTGCTCGGTGATCATGGCGCGCCCGAAGCGCTGGGCGGCGGGGTCGGGATGGTCACACAGGCTCACCAGCAACAGCGGTGTCCAGTCGCTGCCCGAGCAGGCGGTGCCGAAGAAGCCGCTGGCGAACTCGCGCGTATCGTCGAACTTGCTGTCGAACAGGCGCAGTGCCGCCTCCATGTTTGCCCTCGCCATGTCGGGATGGCCGGCAAAAGCCGCGTAGGCCCAGCGGCGCACCGCCGCGTTCTGGTTGCGCCCGAATGCGGCCCAGTCGGCCACATCGAACTGGCCGGCCGGGAAACGCCCGATCAGTATCGCGCCCAGGCGTTGCGCTCCCTTGCCGCGCGCTGCCAGCAAGCGCCGCAACAGGTCGGGGCTGGACAGCGGCGGCCCATCCAGCGGTCCGGTCAGCCACTTCAAGATATCGTCGTGCAGCCCTTCCACCGTTTCGGTGCGGAACAGGCTGTCGAGCAAGGCGGGCAACAACACGTCGCGGCATGCCGCATCGCTTGCCAGCCGAACGATGACACTGTCGATGGCACCGCGCACCAACGCATCCGGACTGGTGGCGAAGGCCGCGATCAGGTCCAGCTGCTGCGCCAGGATTGGGTCGGGCAGGGTGCCGAACAAACGCACCGCCATGCCGCGCACCGCCACTTCTTCGTCGCGCAGCAGTGCGGTGAGGACGGCGCCTGGCAGCGCGGTGGACGGCACCTCATGCAGCATCAGCCAACGGCAAGCCAGTACGCGCACAGCCGCCAGCGGGTGCGCCGCCAGCTGCAGCAGGCGCTCGTATGGCGCTCGCACCGCTGCCTCGCGCAATGCCGTGTCGATAGCCTGGAACAGGTCCGCCGCAATCGCCCATGCCGCGTTGGCGGCGTCGTCGATATCGGTGCAGAAGTCCAGCCAGTCCAGCAATTGCAGCACGATCTGCTCGGGTTTTCCCGGCAGCCGCTGGGCGAACTGGCACAGGATCCATCCATGGCGCCGAACCAGCGCGTCAGGTGCGCACAGGATGGCCTGTACCAGCAATGGATCCCCTGCATAACGCGCCGGATCGCGGCCAATGCAGTCCATCGCATAAGCACGGGCTGCCGGCAGTGCCGCGCGAGCCAGCAGCATCAGCCAGTCGGCATCCGGCTCACCGGGTTCGAACCGCGTGCGCGCCACGGCAAAGGCAAAGCGCGCCGTCGGTTCGTAGCGGCTGGTCAGGAGGCGGCGCAACTGGTCCAGCGAAAGCGCCGCACAGAATGCCTGGTTGTCGGCCAGTGCGCGCGCGGCGAATGCGTGCACGCCGTCGCAGCGGCTTTCCTGCATCAATGCCAGCAATGCCTCCGGATGACGGTCCCATATCGCGGGAAACGCTTCCTGACGGCTATTCGCAGCCAGGTCAGCTGGCGGATCGCCGGCGCGGCGATACCAGGTCAGTCCGGAAGGCGTGTGGCGCAGGCCTGCATGGGCGCGCGCCAAGTGGTTGAACAGCATCCAGTGGGCATAGCGATCGAGCACGCGCCCGGCGCGCTGGTACGGCATACATGCTTCACTGTCGTCCAGCGGCATCAGCACACCGAGTGCCAGCGGCACGAACGAAGGATCGTCCTGTTCGCCCAGGCGGCGCAGCATGCGCCAGCCGCGCCGCAGCAAATAGTGGCGTGTCAGCTTGCCATAGGCAACCGTGCTGTCCGGACGGGCAGCCGCGTCGGCATGGGAGAGGTAGCGACCGCCGATCCAGACCCGCGTGGCCGGACGGTGCGCGGTGGTCTCGAAGCGGCGATGCAGCAGCGCGAACATGCCGGCATCGGCACGCAGCTCGGCCGCCTTGTAGAGGTGGCGGATGGCGCGGAAAATGCCGGCCCGCAGCGGCAGGCTGCGTAACAGATCGAGCAGCAACTCGCGGGCAAATGGCTGGCATAAGGCAACCTGGTCGAGCTGCTCCAGCCAGATATCCAGTGCCGGTTCGCCCCACGCAAGTTCCGAGGTCGCAAGTGTCAATAAAGTGGCCTTGTCGCCGCGCTCGAAGGCAGCACGCAGTATTTCCGGCCAGGCCGCAACCAGCGACTGCGCGTGTCGTTGCCGATCCTCGGGCGTGGCCAGCATCAGCCATGCCAGCAGCGCCATGCGCCGTACCGCGTCGGTGGTGCCGCGCGCCTGCAGTTCGCGCATCGCGATGGCGGCGCCGGGATCGCGGCACCGTGCGATGGCCCAGGCGATACAGTAGTCCTGCATTGCATCGCCACGCTGGATCTGGTCGACAAGCACTGGCACGGCTGTGCGGAGCCGGCGTTCGCCGATGCGCCAGATGGTACGGTTGCGGCGACCCTGGTCGAGCAGTTTCCAGCTGCCCGGCTCCAGTCGGCGCAACAGTGTGCGGTCGCCCTCGGTGATGGCCGAGCGAGCGGGCTGGCTGGTGAGGTCGTTCCGGGCTGATGAAGCTTCGGGGGCAACAGCCAACGCGGGGTCGGCAAATCCCTGCGTCATCCGCGCTGCGAGGGTTTGCTGATAAATTGTTTCCGCCACTGCCAGTTCCACAGGACGGGGCGTGTGGGTGGATTCGCGCCACTCCCCGCCCATCGTGCCCTGCCGCACATTGACGACGTAACGATCTGGCGCGGCAGCGAATTCGCACAGTTCGATTTCGCAATGGACAACGGTGTTCCCATGCCTGCGTATCAGGCCGGTCTTTCTGATCAGTTTCACCGTTTCGCATCCCGGGTGGCGTTGGTATGGAAATATTAGCTAATACCTAACGCTGAGTAAATATTGCAGAGCTCGCTTCTACAAATAATTCCGGCGGAGGTCTTGCCGGCGACTATTCGCTTTGCTATAGTTCTGTCCCTGTCGCAACGTAGCCGTTAAAACGAAACAGCGCGACAGGGAAGTTTGAATCGCTGACGCAACATTGCGATACAAACTGAGGGGTTGACGAGATGCACGAAACGCCGCATAATCTCATCTCTCTGCTGCTGACAAACACAACGATTTGTCGACAACGCAGCAAGGCCTTCAAGGGCAGAATTCTTTAACAATCAACAGTCGATAAGTGTGGGCGTTTGATGTGATGTGCCTCCGGACTTCGGTCCGGAATGCTCAAAAT
>NZ_JACHXS010000023.1 GCF_014192225.1 Pseudoduganella umbonata
AGATTATGCGGCGTTTCGTGCATCTCGTCAACCCCTCAGTTTGTATCGCAATGTTGCGTCAGCGATTCAAACTTCCCTGTCGCGCTGTTTCGTTTGCACGGCTACGTTGCGACAGGGACGGAACTATAGCAAACGGTGAACTGCTCCGCAAGGTCAGCGACGCGATTTTTATCGGCAAGGTATAGTAATCGACAACTTATACGAGCTCATCCATGAAATCTCCCACCTTACTGAAGATTTGTGCCGCGCTATGCGCGGCTTATTCCGCAGGCGCCACCGCGGTCGAACCCTTGGCCGATGTTGTCGTCATTACCGCCAGCCGGATCGAACATGCGAGCTTCGAATTGCCGGCAGCAATTGATGTCATCGACTCCAGCCGTATCCGCGATGCGCAATTGCGGGTGAATGCCTCCGAATCCCTGGTGGCAGTACCGGGCCTGGTGGTACAAAACCGCCAGAATTACGCACAGGACCTGCAGATCTCGTCCCGCGGCTTTGGCGCTCGCTCCGCATTTGGCGTACGCGGCGTGCGGCTGATAGCCGACGGCATACCGGCCACCATGCCGGATGGCCAAGGCCAGGCCGCCACATTCAACCTGGACCGTGCACAGCGCATCGAAGTGTTGCGTGGCCCGTTTTCCGCGCTGTACGGGAATCACTCGGGCGGCGTCGTACAACTGTTCACGGAGGACGGCAGAGAGCCGGCGTCGGCTGAAATGTCTGTCATGGCCGGCAGCGACGGCCAGCGCAAGGTCGACCTTAGCACCCAGGGGCGCGACGGCAAGATTGGCTATGTCGTGGACGTATCCCGCTTCGAGACCGACGGCTACCGCGACCACAGTGCGGCCCGCCGCGACCAGCAGTTCGCCAAGCTGACCGTAACGCCCGATTCGCGCAGCAAGCTGACGCTGGTGGCCAGCAGCCTGCGCCAGAAAGATACCGAAGATCCTCTTGGCGTACAGTGGGCAACCTACGAGCGCGATCCGCGCGCAGGCGAGATCGACCCCACCGATACCGAAACACCGAAACGCACCTACGCGGAGCGCTATAACACCCGCAAGAGCATCGACCATCAGCAGGCCGGAGCCAGCTACGATATCTATTTCGGCGAGAATCGCCTGCACCTGATGGCATACGGCGGCAACCGCGAAGTGGTGCAGTACCAGGCCTTCTCGCGCGGCTTCCAGGCCCCGGCAACGCATTCCGGCGGCGTGATCGACTTTGATCGCAACTTCCACGGCGTGGCCATCAACTGGACGGACGTGCGCCGCTTCAACCAGGGCGTGCTACGTACCACCGCCGGCCTGGATTACGACCGCTCGACGGACGATCGCAAGGGCTACGAGAATTTTGCCGGCACGCAGCTCGGCGTGAAAGGCGCGCTTCGCCGAGACGAGGAAGATGTCGTCTCCAACGTGGACCCGTATGTGCAGACTGAATGGCAGAGTGGCCCGTGGCGCCTTACTGCCGGCGTGCGGCACAGCCGGGTAAAGGTCGAGGTCGAAGACCGCTTCGTTGGCAACGGCAACGACAGCGGCGATCTCACATTTACCCGCACCACGCCGGTGGTGGGTGCCCTGTACAAGGTAACGCCTGACCTTAATGTCTACGTCAGCGCTGCACGGGGCTTCGAAACGCCGACGCTGAACGAATTGTTCTACTCCGGTGCGGGCGATGGCTTCAACTACGGGCTGCGTCCCGCACGCAGCGTGCACGTGGAAGCCGGCACCAAGATCCGGCTGACAGGGAACACGCGCGTGGACGCAGCGTTGTTCGAAGTCCGCACGCGCGACGAGGTGGTGGTGGATACCTCCAGCGGCGGCCGCACGAGCTACCGCAACGCCAGCAAGACGCTGCGCCAGGGGATCGAGGTGTCGGTCGATTCATCCTGGACCGGCGGGTTCTCGGCCCGCGCCGCGTTGACCGGCCTGCGTGCCGTCTACGATCAGGCGTTCGGCAATGTAGACAAGGGTAGCCGACTGCCCGGTGTCGCGCGCACCACCGCCTATGGAGAACTGGCCTGGAAGGACGATGCCGGCCGCTATGGCGCGGCGATCGAAGCGCTCGCCAATGGCAAGGTCTATGCCGAGGATACGAACCGTGAAAAAGCTGCGCCGGGGTATGGCCTGCTCAACTTGCGTTTCACCGCCATGCAGCCGCTTGGCGGCTGGCGGCTGAAGGAATTCGTGCGCCTGAACAATCTGCTCGACAAGGACTACGTCGGTTCGGTCATCGTGGGCGATGCGAACAAGCGCTATTACGAAGCGGCGCCGGGCCGCAACTGGCAAGCGGGCTTCAGCGCGCAGTATCTGTTCTGATGCGGCTGACGGTACAGGTGCTGTACCGTTCTCCCGCTTCGAACGTCACGTGCACCGGCAGGAATTGCGCGATCACTTCCGCATTCGTGATCGCATGCTGCGATACGTGGTCGAGCGTATAACTGCCGCCGCCGGCGAGGGCGAGCGGCAGCATCAGCTGGTCGCCCAGGTGTTCCCCCACGGCGGCACCAGACACCAGGTAACGCTTTGCTTCAAGCACCGCGTCGCCGGCCACGTCTTCCGCGCGACGGCGCTTCTCGCCAACCGAGGAAAACACCTCTGTCACATGTTCGCTCTGCAGCACGATCACTAACGCATTACCTGGCCCCTGGTCGTTCGCGAGCGGATGCGAAAACAGCTGGTCGTCCCGCCAGTGCAGCGCCTTGCCGATGTATTCGAGCTCGCGCTGCGCAACCGATAGCGGGATCGCGGCCACGTAGGCTTCGGCACGCCCTTCCTGTAGCTTGCCCCGCTCCGGCAGATGCAATTGGCGCAGCTGCGCACACGGCCAGATAGCGGCGCATACTTCGCCACCGCCGTTCGGATAAAAGCCGAAGCGCTTCAGCTCGAAGTCGACTTGCGCACCCATTGCTTGCAGCAGGCGCACGTAGGCACGCTCGATGAAGTGTGCCGGTGGCGCTTTCGGATTGTGGGTGCCGCCGCTGACCTTTACCACCGATGGGACATCCGCATACAGCAGCGCGGGTATCAGTGTCTGCAATACCAGCGTGGCGCTGCCGGCAGTGCCGATGGCGAATTCGTAGACGCCGCCCTTGATGCAGCGCGGAGTGAAGGACAGTTCGGTGGAGCCCACTTCCGCATGGCTGACATCCGCGTCGCATACTGCTGCGGCAGCCCGCACCGCCATCAGGTGCTGCCGCATCAGGCCCGGCTTGGGCCTGTTGGCGCGGATATTCCGGATCCGGAACGGCTGCCCGGTAATCATCGACAGCGTCAGCGACGAGCGCAGGACCTGCCCGCCGCCTTCGCCTGTTGAGCCATCCAGCTCGATCATCGCATCAGCCCTTCACGCAGACGACCTGCTTCAGCGTATGCACCACTTCGACCAGGTCGCGCTGGGCATGCATCACGGCGTCGATATCCTTGTAGGCCATCGGAATCTCGTCCACCACGCCTTCGTCCTTGCGGCATTCCACGCCCTGGGTTGCGCGCACCTGGTCTTCGCGCGTGAAGCGGCGCTTCGCCTCGCTGCGGCTCATCGTGCGGCCGGCGCCGTGGCTGCAACTGGTGAAGCTGTCTTCGTTGCCCTTGCCGCGCACGATGTAGCTGCGTGCGCCCATGGATCCCGGGATGATGCCCAGTTCGCCGGCCCTGGCCGACACGGCCCCCTTGCGCGTCACCAGGACATCCTGGCCGAAGTGACGCTCCTTCTGTACGTAGTTATGGTGGCAGTTGACGGCTTCCACGTGCGTCTCGAACGGCTTCCTGATAACCGTGCGAACGGCCTTGACCAGGTTCTGCATCATGACCTCGCGGTTCATACGGGCGAATTTCTGCGCCCAGCCTACCGCTTCCACGTAGTCATCGTAATGCTGCGTGCCTTCCTTCAGATACGCGAGATCGCGGTCCGGCAGGTTGGCCAGGTGAGTGCGCATGTCCTGCTGCGCCAATTCGATGAAGTGCGTGCCGATCGCATTGCCGACACCACGCGAACCGGAGTGCAGCATCAGCCATACGGCGCCTTCCTCATCGAGGCAGACTTCAATGAAGTGATTGCCGGTGCCGAGCGTGCCCAGGTGCTTGTAGTTGTTGGTGTGCCGCAGCTTCGGCGTCTTGGCGCAGATTACGTCGAACTCGTCCTTCAGCTGGGACCAGGCAGCGTCGACGGCGGATGGCGGATCCTGCCACGACCCTGCGTCGCGGCCCTTGAAGCCGCGGGTTTTCGGCGACAGGCCATGCGGAATCGCCTTTTCGATCGCGTTGCGCAGTGGCCCCAGGTTGTCCGGCAGGTCGTTGGCGGTCAGCGTAGTCTTGGCGGCCATCATGCCGCAGCCGATGTCGACGCCTACCGCGGCCGGGATGACAGCGCCCAGCGTGGGGATCACGCTGCCGATCGTCGAACCCTTGCCCAGGTGGACATCCGGCATCACGGCGATGTGCTTGTAAATAAAGGGCATCTTTGCCGTGTTCGCCAGTTGCTCTTTCGCTTCCGGCTCTACAGGCACGCCGTGCGTCCACATCTTGACGGGACGGCCGCCCTTCACCTCCATCGTGTCGTAATCTGCGCTCATGCTGGTCTCCTGCCGGCATTATCTGCGATCCGGCAGGAGCGGCGCACACGATCAGTAATTGCTGAGCGGCTTGCCGAACTTCAGGAGCCACAGGCGGCTCGGCCGTTCCGCATCGGTGCCACGTGCCACGCGGATCGCGTTTGCGGCATTACAGCCTGGTGAAGTGCCGGTAACGATCGTGCCGGCGGCGTCGACGCTGCACCTGGTGACGTCGGCATCAGCCAACGCTTCGCCGCCCGGGCCGAATACCCTGGTCCTCAGCCCGAAGTCATTGTCGTTGGCGATTGCCAGCGTGCTGCCATCGACGACGGTGAGGCCTTCGGCCTTCTCGGCCAGCCAGCCGATCGCGTTCAGGTCGAGCAGCTGCGTCTTCTTCAGCGGCACCACCTTGGACCAGTCCGCGCCATTGACGGCCGCGCCGGACATCGAGCTCTTTTCGAGATCGGACGTATCAGCGTTGAACGTGGTGGCAGCAATGTCGGTGGCACTGCCGATTTCAACCAGCATCAGCTTGTTGAATACCTTGCCTGCCGGATCGGCGCCCTGCTCGATGACGATGAACTTGCCATTGCCGAGTGCGACCACGTCGCCCAGTTTCGCATTGCCGGTGCGACCGTCCTGGTAGTCGGCGGCCGCGATCGGGTAGGCGTACATTTTCGTTGCCGCCCCCGTTTTCGGATCGAATTCGACCCACCGGGTAAAGCGCGCGAAACGTTCTACCTGCTCGCTCTTGCCGGTTACTGCATAGATGGCGCTGCCGTCGCTCAGGGGGCTCTGCAGGAAACCATGCAATTTGTCGGTGCCGGTATCCAGCGTCAGGCCTTCCATCCCGCGATTGGCGCGGCGCTTGGTGAAGATTTTCGGCAGGCCGCTACCCGGAGCATATTTGTCCAGGATGATGCCGCTGGCCGCATCGACCTTGACGATAAAGGGGCCGTACTCGTCCGAAATCCACAATACGCTGCGCGCCTTGTCGAACACCACAGCTTCGCTGTCGATACCGTTGGCATCGAATTTCGCTTTGCCGGCGGCATCGAATTTCATGGCATCCATGATCGGAATTTCAGCTGAATTGCCGAGCGAGCCTTCCGGGATCGGCAAGCCGGTGGCATTCACCGAAGCGGATGCCCTGATCGGCATGGCCGAGTTCAGCACCGCCCCGGATTTGCCGACGGTGATCAGGCCTATCGATGGCGCGAACGATGGCGACGGGAAAATCTTGCTGCCCGTCGGTCCGGAACCGCTGAGCGGCTGTACGTTCGGGCCGTCGCCATTCGGTCCCCGATCGGTCAGGCCGTAGAATTCCAGGTCGCCATTGACATTGGTTCCCTTGAAGGCCAAGGACGAGCCATACGATGGCAGGAAGCCCAGCGGGAAGTCTTCCTTCACCTTGCTGTTGCTGCCTTCGTAGGGAATGTGGAATTTACTGTCGGCCTGAATCTGGTAGCGGGTGACGCTGAGCTCCACGGCATTCTGCGTGAATTTTTCGACGGCCGGCATGCCGAGCTTCGATGCCAATGTATCTTCAAAATGCTCCCGGACCAGCATGCGGCGCGCATCATCGATCGTGCGGGCGGCATATTTTGCGCCGGCGGATGCCAGCAGTGTCGTCAACGCCGTATTGAACGATGTCGGGGCCGCAGTGAAGTCGAGACTCTTGCCCGCCAGCGCGGTACGGACATCGCTCGCGATCCTGATGCCATTCGACGGATCGCCGTCTTCGTCCAGTAATTGCAGCGCGAGCAGGCGATTGCTGACCTTGATGTCCTTGACGTCGGCAACGCCGGCCAGCTGCAGCGGGGTAATGGATGCGGCACACGCTGCACTGCCAAGTGAAATGCCGCCGAGCGTGAACGCGACCGAATCGCCGTCAGTGCACGTGAACTCTCCCTTGCTGCCCGTCGTCGCCCGCGCCGCGGTTCCCGCGACATATTCCGCACCCTCGACCGCACCGTCGAGGAACACCCCGCTGATCTGCGGCTTCGCGGGAGAGGTGACGGCTGGCGGATCGTTGTCGCCACCACAGGCGGCAAGTATGACAGCGAGCGATAACAGGGAAAGACGGGGGAGCTTCATGCGGGCCTCTTCGAATGAAAAGGCGCAGTCTATGAGAGTGGCATGACCGGCCAATGACAGGAGTTACCTCAAGATTGACGGCAGCATCGGCGCTTCTTGTTACTAGTGCCAGACTGAGTCGAAAACCGGTGACAGGCACCTATTATTTTGAAACATTTCTCCAAAACTGGTGCCTGTCACCGGTTTTGCGGTCCGAATCCGCAGCGATTACAAACTACGCGGCACAAATGAAAAAAGCCCACCAGAGCGACGTCGGGCAGTGCCCGGCGGAGCACTAAAACCCGGGACCTGGAGCCAAGTCCGCGGCGTATTGCAAAGCATGAAGCACAAATGAAAAAAGCCCACCAGATCACTGGTGGGCTTTTCTCGGTATAACAGCCTGACGATAACCTACTTTCACACTGGTTGCAGCACTATCA
>NZ_JACHXS010000024.1 GCF_014192225.1 Pseudoduganella umbonata
CAGTGATCTGGTGGGCTTTTTTCATTTGTGCTTCATGCTTTGCAATACGCCGCGGACTTGGCTCCAGGTCCCGGGTTTTAGTGCTCCGCCGGGCATTGCCCGACGTCGCTCGTCAGGCTGTTATATAGAAAAACCCCGCTAGCGTGTGCTGGCGGGTTTTTTTGCTTTGGAACTCAGGTTTTGCAGTACGCCGTGGACTTGGCTCCAGGTCCCGGGTTTTAGTGCTCGGCCGGCACTGCCCGACGTCGCTCCGGCAGGCTTTTTTATTGTGCTTCATGCTTTGCAATACGCTGTGGACTTGACCTGCTCCAGGGTGTCAGTGCTCGGCCGGGTACTGCCCGTCGTTGTACCTTGTATAAAGGTAGCGATGCCAGCGGAAGCAGCTTATCGCCGGGCTTTATACAGAAATTTTCCGTCAATGACATAGCAGGGATTTTTTTCTCGCCGTTGAACGCAAAATGCGCCCCAACCTCACTCATCGACACCGCAACCTGGCCAATCCCGACAGTGGGCGTAAAGCCGTCCAGCACATGGCATATTGGTGCGAGAACGGTAGCCCGATATGCGGATATTGGAACAAATATTTCCAATATTATTCACTCGTTACTTGTTAGAAACTGGAGCCAGTTTCTTTAGTGAAATTGCTCAGCGCGAAGTGAATATTGAAGGCGGATCTACAATTAGATCATATAAAATCGCGCAGGCCCAGGATGTTGTGCAAAAAATATTTATTTGCAAGCGACCTCCTGTGGCTCAGGTAACACGCTGATATCCTCCCAATACAATTTTCTAATAATGATATCTGGAGGTTCGATGAAGCTCACCACTCTCTCGCTGCTGACTGCATTGGTCGTTACCGACTATGCCGCCGCTGCAATTCGCACGGAGGTCACGCGCACAGCGCGCGGCGTCGTTCACGTCAAGGCTACCGACTATCGGAGCCTCGGCTATGGAGCCGCTTATGCCTATGCTGAGGACAATATCTGCATGCTTGCCGACACGGTACTGACCGTGCGCGGGGAGCGTTCCCGCTATTTTGGCGGTACCGCCTTCGCAACCGAGCCGAAGAATGGCGAATATGGCGCAGGGATCGATCTGTTCTTCAAGTTGCCGAATGAACAAAGCGACTTTTTCTTCAAGGGGTACGTGGACCTCGACCAGTTGCGCGCCGGTTATGCGGCCGGTTCGCCCGACGTGCGGGAATTGCTGGCTGGTTTCGCGGACGGATATAACCGTTATCTGAAGGATAAGCGGAACAGCCTGCCGAATGCCTGCAAAGGCGCCGCCTGGGTAAAACCGATCACGGTCGACGACGTCTATCTGATGATTGCCGAGAAGGCATTGCACGCAAGTGGCGAAGCCTTCGGCGCTGCCATCGTCGGTGCGTCGCGCGATCCGTCGGAGCCGGTCAGCCTGGCAAAGAGCATGCCGAAAGCCGTAACCTCGATGCCGAGTGGAATTCCCACCGGCGTCGGCAGCAATGCGCTGGCGATCGGCAGCGAAGCCAGCGCGAACGGCAAAGGCATCCTGCTCGGCAATCCTCATTATCCGTGGTCCAGCACCGACCGCTTTTACCAGATCCACCTGACGATTCCGGGCCGTTACGACGTGATGGGCGTCAGCCTCGGCGGCCTGCCGATCGTCGCCATCGGATTCAACCGGAACGTCGCCTGGTCGCATACCGTTACCGCTGCAAAGCATTTCACCACTTTCCGCCTCGCCCTCGACCCGTCCGACCCGACTGGAACCACTTATTTCTATGACGGCGCGCCTCGAAAAATGACGGAGCGCACGGTGAGCGTCGATGTGCTGCAGCAGGACGGATCGGTGCTTGCGAAGAAGCGCACGTTCTACTTCAGCCACCAGGGCGCCGTGATCGTCCTGCCGCAGGCCGGCATCGGCTGGACGGCCGACAGCGCATTCGTATTGGGCGACGCCAATCGTCCCAATACCCGTCTTGCGGAGCAGTGGCTGAAGATGGGGCAGGCCGACGACGTCGCCCAGCTGCAAAGCGCGATTCATGCCGTGAAGGGTCTGCCGTGGGTGAATACGGTCGCAGCCGACCGCCGCGGCGACACCCTGTATATCGATGGCAGCGTCGTGCCGCACGTCACGACCGATAAATTCCTTTCCGGCTGCCTGCTGATTCCCGACCTGCTGGCCTTCGACGGCACACGCAGCGAATGCGGATGGGGACAGGATCCCGATGCGCCGGAAGGCGTGTTCGGCGAAGCCAATGCGCCAACCGCCGTGCGCCAGGATTATGTTGCCAACTCGAACGACTCTTACTGGCTCACCCATGCGAAGGAACCCCTGACCGGCCCGGCGCCGTTCGGATATTCGCCACTCTTTGGCGCGGCAGGAGCACCGCAGACGCTGCGCACCCGTATCGGCTTCAAGCAAGTCGAGAAGATGCTGGAAGAAAAGCAGTTCGTACGCATGGACGACGTGCAGGAGCTGATGTTCGAAAACCGCGTCTATGCGGCCGAACTGGTGATGCCGGCACTGTTGAAAGCCTGCGTCAAGGCGCTCGACGTTCGCCTGCTGGCACCTTGCGCGGCACTGGCCGGATGGGACAGGAAGGCGGATATCGACAGCCGCGGCGCGGTGCTGTTCCGTGAATTCTGGAACATTGCCCGGACCACGCCGAATCTGTGGGCAATCCCGTTCGATCCGGCCGATCCGGTCCACACTCCACGCGGCGTCGCGGCAGCTGCCGAACCGGCATTGCTGTCTGCGCTGCGGACCGCCAGTGCGAAACTCCAGTCCGCAGGCGTACTGCTGTATGGCCGCCTCGGCGACTACCAGACCGAAACGCGTAACAACAGACGCCATGCGCTGCACGGCGGTCAGGGCGACGACGACGGAACGTACAGCACGCTGCACATGCGGACTGGCCTGACGTCGAAGGGTTACCAGGATGTCGCATGGGGTACCAGCTATATCCACCTGGTCGGCTTCGACAACTCTGGTCCGGTGGCAAAAGGGCTGCTTGTCTATGGCCAGTCGGTCAATCCGCAATCGCCGAACTATGCCGACCAGCTGCCGCTGTTCACGCAAAAGCGCTTGCCGACGCTGCCGTTCACGGAAGCGCAGATCAAGGCCGAACGCGTTCGTTCGCAGGTGCTGACGGAGCGCTGAGCTCCAGCCGGAAGCCATGGCGCAAGTGTCGGTCGATTGACAAGTCACTTGCGCGCGTTTGATCGTGATCAAACGCACCGCAAGGTATGTCCCCATGATGGTCTGGATCTCAGGGGACTATCATGCGGATACCGATCATTTTCGTACTGTTCTGCTTGCTTACCGCCTGCAATGGCGGTGACGACGAAGCGGTGCCGGTGCCACGTGCAGGCCTTTCCGCCGAGTTGACGCGCACGTCGTACGGCGTCGTGCACATTCGCGCCACTGACTTCGCCGGCATCGGCTTTGGCCTGGCCTACGCCTATGCGCAAGACAACGTGTGCATGCTGGCCGACAGCCTGCTGACCGTGCGGGGCGAACGATCCCGCTATTTCGGCGGAGAAGCAATGCCCACCGCGAGCAAGGATGGCGAATACAGCGTGGTGATCGACTATCTCGACGAGCACAAGTTCAACCTGCGCAACGAGGACAGCGATTTCTTCTTCAGGGCGTACCTGGATCCCGCGCGGCTGCGTGCCGGCTACGAAGCGGGCAGCGCCGAAGCCGCGGCACTGCTGTCCGGTTACGCGGCCGGATATAACCGTTACCTGAGGGAGCACGCCGGCAGGCTGCCTGCCGCCTGCCGCGGTGCCGTCTGGGTCAAGCCGATTACGGTGGACGATGTCTACCTGATGATCGGCGAGAAGGCGCTGCACGCATCGGGACAGCTGTTTGCCACCGAAATCCTTGCCGCGGCCCGTGACGAGCTGCGAGCTGCGAGCGGTGGCGACCTTCCCGCGCCGGCGCGGACGTACAGTGGACCTGGCAGCAACGCCATCGCGCTCGGTGCCGATGCCACCACGGATGGTCGGGGCATATTGCTGGCCAATCCTCACTTCCCCTGGTTCAATACGGACCGCTTTTACCAGATACACCTGACCGTGCCCGGCATCTATGACGTGATGGGCGTGAGCCTGGGCGGAGTCCCGATCGTCGTCATCGGCTTCAACAAGGATGTCGCATGGACCCACACGGTGACGAAGGCTGCCCACTTCACCACGTTCCGTCTCCAGCGGGACAGCAGCGATCCTTCCGGCATGACTTACCTGGTGGATGGTATTCCACGGAAAATGTCGGAGCGGACGGTGGAAGTGCAGTTATTGCAGGCGGACGGCACGCTGCGCACGAAGCGCAAGATTTTTCGCGAAACGCCGCTGGGTATCGAAATGGCGGCAACGGGGTTGCCTATGGGGAGCGACGGGATACTGGTTCTCGGCGACCCCAACCGCCATAACACGCGTCCCGTCGAACAATGGATCGCGATGGGCATGGCGGAAAGCACCACCGCCTTGCAAACGGCGCTGGGCCGCATGGGGTTGCCCTGGGTGAATACCATTGCTGCCGACCGGCATGGCAACGCCCTGTACGCGGATTACAGTGTCGTTCCCCATGTCGTGCCGGAGAAGTTTGCGCCCGACTGCCTGCTGTTTGCCCCGATACTGATGTTTGATGGCTCCCGCAGCCGTTGTCACTGGGGCCAGGACAGCAATGCGCCGCCGGGCATTTTCGGCAGCGGCAACGCCCCCGCGCAGATGCGCCGCGATTACGTGTCGAATTCAAATGACAGCTACTGGCTCACCAATAGCCGGCATTTCCTGACCGGGCCGGGAAGCGGTTACTCGCCACTGTATGGGCCGGTCGGCGTGCCGCAGCATTTGCGGACCCGGCTGGGATTCGTCCAGCTGGACGAGCGGCTCGCCGAGCATGGCCGATTGAACCTCGGCGACCTGGAGGCGTTGCTGTTCGCGAACCGCGTCCATGCCGCCGAGCTCGTCGTCCCCGACCTCATAGCCGGTTGCCGTGGCACGGCGGATCCGACACTGGATGCTGCATGCGCCGTGTTGGCCAGCTGGGACAGGAAAGTCGACGTAGACAGCAGAGGCGCGATCCTGTTCAGGGAGTTCTGGCTGCAGGCGTCCACGCTGCCCGACATGTGGGCCGTGCCGTTCGATCCCGCGGACCCGGTGCGTACGCCGCGCGGCGTTGCGCCGGCGGCCGTGGCGTCCATGCTAGCGGCGCTGCGCGCAACCGCGCTGCAGATGGATGCGCTGGGCGTACCGCTCGATGCGCCGCTAGGGGAGTACCAGATCGAAATCCGCAAGGGGGTGCGGTATCCCGTCCATGGCGGCATTGGCGATGTGGATGGCGTCACGAACGCCTTGCACATGAAGTCCGCATTGACGGAGCAGGGATATCGCGACGTGGCATGGGGCACGAGTTATGTGCAGCTGGTCGGTTTTGACGACCGCGGCCCCGTCGCACGGGGATTGCTGGCTTATGGCCAGTCGACCGACCCGGCATCGCCGTACTACTCGGACCAGTTGCCGCTGTTCGTATCGAGGCAGCTGGCGACCTTGCCATTTACCCACGAGCAGATCCTCGCGGATGGGAACCGCCAGCAAGTGACAGTATCGGAAAGATAGTCCTTGCAGAGCGCAGTGGCGCTTGCTATAGTTCTGTCCCTGCCGCAACGCTGTAACGCAAGTGAGAGCGAGGCGGAAGAAAAAGAAGCTTGACGAATCGCACGAAACACACGATAATCTTGCCTCTCTGCTGCTGACAAACACAACGATTTGTCGCCGGGTCGAACGAAAGTTCAGCGGATCCGCAGCAAGCCTTCAAGGGCAGAATTCTTTAACAATCAACAGTCGATAAGTGTGGGCGTTTGATGTGATGTGCCTCCGGACTTCGGTTCGGAATGCTCAAAATATATAGCATCAAACGCTTACACAAGTAATAAACGTAATCATCTTCGGATGGTTCGTCAGTTATTTGAGTGAGTGACCATGTCGGAAACGACATAAAACAGAGATTAAACTGAAGAGTTTGATCCTGGCTCAGATTGAACGCTGGCGGCATGCTTTACA
>NZ_JACHXS010000025.1 GCF_014192225.1 Pseudoduganella umbonata
ACTTGCCGGCGCGCGCCGAAGCCGTCGATCGCGTCGTCGGTGTCGCTGGCGCGCATGCCGTGGAAGCGGATCGCCGGGTTGCCGGGCGTGGCGGGGGCCGCGGCCTGGCTGTCGAAGATCACCAGCTGGTGGCGCGCCTGGCCGTCGCCGGAAGCTTCGGCCTGGTCGTGTTCGAAGCGCCACGACAGGCCTTTGGAGGCCATCAGGCGGACGAAGAAATCGTAGTCGCTTTCGCGGTACTGGGTGCAGACGGAGCGCGTGGCCAGTTCCTGCGTGACGTCGAACGCGAAGCGCAGTTGCGGGTAGTCGGCGAACAGTTCCGTGACGATGTCGAGCGCGTTCCTGTCCTGGAAGATGTAGCTGTCGCGGCGCAGGCGCAGCAGCGCCAGTGCCGGTTCAAGGTGCAGGCGGTAGCGCGCCACGCCGCCGTCGGCACCGAGCCAGTCGGCGCGGGTGCAGATGCCGTGCCAGGCGCGGCGCGAGTCGTCGGGCTGCAGCAGCGTCACGGTCAGCTCTTCGCCGATGAACGCGTCCAGTGCCAGGTCGGTCGACGTGCTGAGCGCATCGACCTCGAATGCATAGCACTCGTTGACCGCTTCGCGGCCGGCGAAGCGTTCGGCCATCAGCGCTTCGGGCAGGCTGGCATCCTGCGCACTCGCCAGCGTGATCAGGCGGGCGTGCTGAGACCAAGCCCTGTGCCGAAGCGCCACAGTGTCCAAATGATGGAATGCGGGTCCATCAGGGCAGGGTGATGGTTAGGTTGGCCGCGCGCGGCGCCATCTCGACGACGTCGTGGTGCGCGGCCATCTGCTGTTCGGTGGTTTTGCCCAGCATGGTGCGCAGGCCGATGTAGCCGAGCGCGCAGATCAGCATGAACATGGTGGCCAGTACCCATAGCGGGAAATCGCTGCGCAGCTTGTTGATGATCTGGTCGGCTCGGCACTGACTGATTAACACCTTATCTGAGTAATCGGCTCATTCGTATAGGTAACTGAATCGAACGAATCACCATGGAATTGGAGGATCTACGTAATCGGTGTCGATTGGTATGCCCTTCTCACGAAGTGCTGCTTCAGCTTTGCTTCGCCTTGCTGCCAAGTCTTTCAGCTCTGCAGGAAGTAGTGCTTTCCATTCCTCACGCCGTAGCGGATCCACGAACCCCTTAAAATGGTTCACGCTCGAGTCGAGGTCGTAATGGACCAGGTAGACGCCTGGTCCGGACGGATTGTCGGGGTTTGGAGCGCGCTTGAAACTAATCCTGAGAAAAGCGCTATCGCTGTAAAGCTCCCAAGCCGAACGATCTTCAAGTTTAATCCATTCTTGAAGAGTCGGCTTGTAATCAGCATCCAAAGGAGTCGAGCTGCCAACTGCCATCTGATAGTTCAGCATGTCCTTTCCCCGAAGTCTGGGGTCATCAAATGGAATCGACGACTTCCATCCTTCATTTCTAAGGCGTGATAGTACGGCAAAGAAGTAGTCGCGGGCAGCTTCGTGGGTGATCCCGTGAGGACCGGTAATGCCACTTGTTAAATGTACCGTGGATATCCCTTCAGTCCTAATGTCGTCGTCTTGCGTACCTATCAATGAAAGCACATCCTCAACTTGAAGCAGGCGATTGCCAGCCGCGATCTTAACGGTTCCCCTGGACCGGCTGCTCCACTGTGCTTTATAGAAAGAAAGTCCCAACGGTTGACGAGTTACTCGAACAAGGTCGGGATGTCGTTTATGGAAACTATCGCCGGTCTCGTGCAAAGTCAACGTTATTACTGTATTTGGCATTATTGCGAGTTCATTGTTATTTGAATCTGTACAGCCGCTGGAAAAAGCAGCCACGACGATAAATAAAATTGTCGAAAAGAGTTTAAGTTCCTTCATTACCTTTGGCGATCATGTATTCTTAGAATCTGTTCTTAGAAATTATCCACTGCGTCTATTGCACGTTGCCGGAACGTAGGGTCATCTGCCATGTCTTTCCATCCTGCCATTGTAGCTAGTTCACGCTCCATTAGCGGCAATTTGCTTTGCATTAATCGGTGAAATTGCTCGGCTGCGTCCGTGATCCAGTTCATTCGGCTCTGGTAATCTTCGAGCTTCGTTTCTTCGGGGGCAACAGACTTTAACTCTGCATTCGTCTCGCAACACGCATGAGTAAAAATCAGCTCGACGGTTGGAGTAAACCAACTAAGGCCTCGTTGTATCTCGATCCAGCCCGCAAAACAATCGTCCTCATAGATCAATGGCTGCAATATGACGCCCTGTTCATGCTCGGCGATCCTCATCAAGTGATCAAATTGGATGCTTGCGCGCCTACGCGGTGGGGCATCTTCGTACTCATCGACTTTCTTAAAACCAGCAACCACTTCGTTAGACACCTGCAAGTACTTGATGATAGGAAGCGCTTCATCTTTCCACGGCAGTTGATTCAGTTGCGCCTTCACTTCTTTAACATAGTTCTGCGTATTGCGTGCCTTAAGGCATTGGTTAAACGACTTGGGATACATATTTCGATACCAATGCCACCCGCTAATGTCGCAGAAGAGCCAGAAATTGCCTTTGCCAAGCCCTTCCCACACTGTGTTAATACCCTTAGACATGGCCAACACCCGTTTCGTCGCGAATGTACAAGCCACAGTCTTACTGGCAAAAGCTCCGAGAGCCATCCAGTAATAGCGGCCCTTCAACGCAGGATTTCCACCTTCCTCGGTTTCCAGATAGAGACGGGCATAGGTGGCCGCAATCCGCCTGGCGCGAACTTCGTAACTGCGAATCAGCTTTCCCTTATGCTCGCCTGTCTGAACGCAGAGCCGCTTGGTACTGAACTGCTGCGCCAGCGACCACATCATATTGCAGTCGCAATCAGTGTTCACGCAAGACTTGGGTGTGGTATTCGTCGTCCCGATGATAGGATTAGATTTGCTCATATTTTCCTGCTAGATGCCGCATGTGACCGCGGCTGTTTATTCTTCCACCTTGAACCATTGCAACGAGAGTTTCAGCTCTTCGCTCGCCGTCGTTCCAACGCGCTCGCTGTCGCCCATCTCGCCAAGTCGGCCCTTGATTTTCCCGCCGCTGCTTTCGATAACATAGGGAAGATCACGCAGGGGTTCCCCGCTCGGGTCGCGCAGCACGAACGCTTCGTCATAGAACTTGACTTGGGTATCGGGCAGCTTCAACAGTTCAGCAGCCTTGTTGCCGCCACTGTCGAACACATGCTTCCCACCCTTCACCGTAAAATTCCCCGGGCAAGCAAACGTAATATCCCCGCCATCCAGCGTCACCGACGATTGCCCGGCCTGTAGCACGATCTTCTTGCTGGCCTTGATCTCGATACAGTCGTTGACGGAAATGACGGTCACTTCTTTGTCCGCCAGGATCTCCAGCTGCCCGGTGTGCGCCTGCAGCGACACCGGCCCGTTCCCGGCAAACGCCTGCACGCCGCCTTCGTGCGTGTACAGCCCGGTCGCTTCGGCCGATACGGACGACACCGTGAAAGCCGCCGCCATGTGCAGGTCCGATTGCGAAGTCCACTGCAACTGTGCGCCCGTGAACACCACCGTCGATGCGGGAGAAGCCCAATTGATGCTGGACGCTGAATCCATCACCACCAGCGGTGCGCCGAATTTCTCGACGGGCGCGGCAGCATCGAGCTGGCGCGAGCCACTCTGTGCTTTCAGCGCATCCTGGCCATTGACGGCGCCTTCGTGCTTGCCTTTTTCCTTTGGATCGATCAGCGCCAGCAGATCCTTCTTGGCCTGCACCGCGGTCTCGCTGGTCAGCGCCTGCTGCGCCTTGGCCGATTCGAGCAGCGCCTCGTCGAGCGTTTGCGCCGCCTTCAGCGAACCGACGGCTTCCAAAGCATCCATCTGGGTGGAGGCGACGCCGGCGCCCTGGCCCGCGCGTGCAGCGGTGGTCAGCAGCACCCCTTCGCCGCCGCGCACCACGGCCCACGCATCGGTGCGCAATTCGAAGCCGGTTCCACGATACCCGCCGCGCTGCGCCGACCCGGGAGACTGGGCAACAAGGTAGCCAAGATTGAGCTGTGACGCAGCGCCGGACGTGGCCAGCCGCATGCGCAACTGTCCCTGCGTGTCGTCCAGCTGCCACTGGTTGTAGCCGCCGCCATCGAAGGTCCGCGTATGGATGCCGGAGAGCGTGCCCGGATGGTTGGCGCCGGAGTCGACGCCGGCGGCGAACGGCGGCGCATCGGCACCCGTGTACAGCTGCGCCACCACGACCGGGCGGTCGATGTCGTTTTCGAGGAAGTCGACCAGCACCTCGGTGCCGATGCGCGGCGTGAACTGGGATCCCCAGTTCGGACCGGCCAGCGCTTCGGCCACGCGCACCCAGGTACCCGAGCGCTCGTCGCTGGGGGCGCTGCCTTCTTCGTCCACGTCATGACCGAGTCCACCAGGATTGGCGCCGACGCCGCGCTGCCATGCGAACTGCACGCGCACCTGATGGTCGCGCACTGTGGTGGCGACTTCGTTGGCGACGCCGACCACCAGGGCAGTCTGCGGGCCCAGCGCCGTGTGCGCATGGGGCAGGGCGGTTGCCACCGGCACCAGCGGCACGGCGTCGCGCACGCAGCCGAAGCGGTTGCGGTAGGTGCCCGGCTCCACGCGGGAGCGGGCACTGGCCAGCCGGGGCTCGAAGTTGTTGCGCGCCTCGTGCTCGACCCACAGCACCTTGAAGGCGTTGTCGCCGTCGGGATAGCGCTCGTGCTGGGTGA
>NZ_JACHXS010000026.1 GCF_014192225.1 Pseudoduganella umbonata
GGCGGCGACTACCTGGGCGACCAGGACGCGATCGAATTCATGTGCCGCGAAGCACCGAAGGTCGTGTATGAGCTGGAACACTTCGGCATGCCGTTCGACCGCAATCCCGACGGCACGATCTACCAGCGTCCGTTCGGCGGCCACACGGCCAACTTCGGCGAGAAGGCCGTGCAGCGCGCCTGCGCCGCGGCCGACCGTACCGGCCACGCGCTGCTCCATACGCTGTATCAACGCAATGTGCGCGCGCGCACCCACTTCTTCGTCGAATGGATGGCGCTGGACCTGATCCGCGATTCCGAAGGCGACGTGATCGGCGTCGTGGCGCTGGAAATGGAAACCGGCGACGTGATGATCCTGCAGGCGAAGACGACGATCTTCGCCACCGGCGGTGCCGGCCGGATCTTCGCCGCATCGACCAACGCGTTCATCAACACCGGCGACGGCATGGGCATGGCGGCACGCGCCGGCCTGCCGCTGCAGGACATGGAATTCTGGCAGTTCCACCCGACCGGCGTGGCCGGCGCGGGCGTGCTGATCACCGAAGGCGTGCGCGGCGAAGGCGGCATCCTGATCAACTCGCAGGGCGAGCGCTTCATGGAACGCTATGCGCCGACCCTGAAGGACCTGGCGCCGCGCGACTTCGTGTCGCGTTCGATGGACCAGGAGATCAAGGAAGGCCGCGGCGTGGGCCCGAACAAGGACCACGTGCTGCTCGACCTGCGCCACATCGGCAAGGAAACCATCGAGAAGCGCCTGCCGTCGATCCTGGAGATCGGCCACAAGTTCGCCAACGTCGATGCGACCAAGGAACCGATCCCGGTCGTGCCGACGATTCACTACCAGATGGGCGGCATCCCGACCAACATCCACGGCCAGGTCGTGGCACCGTCGGCCGATGGCGGCCAGAAGATCGTCAACGGCCTGTACGCGATCGGCGAATGCGCCTGCGTCTCCGTGCACGGCGCGAACCGCCTGGGCACGAACTCGCTGCTCGACCTGGTGGTGTTCGGCCGCGCGGCCGGCAACCACGTCGTCGCATCGAACCTGAAGGCCAAGGAACACAAGGACCTGCCGAAGGACGCATCGGACTTCGCGATGGACCGCCTGAACCGCCTGGAAACCTCGACCGGCTCCGAAAAGGTGCAGGGCGTGGCCAACGACATCCGCGCCACGATGCAGAAATACTGCGGCGTGTTCCGTACCGACGACCTGCTGAAGGCCGGCTTCGACGAGATCATGAAGCTCGACGAGCGCCGCAAGCACGTGTCGTTCAAGGACAAGTCGAAGGTGTTCAACACGGCCCGCGTCGAAGCGCTGGAACTGGACAACCTGATCGAGACGGCCAAGGCGACCATCACGTCGGCCGTGGCACGCAAGGAATCGCGCGGCGCCCATGCGCACAGCGATTTCCCGAACCGCGACGACGAAAACTGGATGAAGCACACGCTGTGGTTCTCCCAAGGCAACCGCCTGGAGTACAAGCCTGTCGTCACCAAGCCGCTGACGGTGGAAACCTTCAAGCCCAAAGCACGCACTTTCTAAGGTAGCAAGAACATGGCACGTACTCTCAAATTCAAGATTTACCGCTACGATCCGGACAAGGATGCCAAGCCTTACATGCAGGACCTGACGGTCGAGCTGAAGGACACCGACAAGATGCTGCTCGATGCGCTGCAGCGCATCAAGTCCGACGTCGACGATTCGCTGGCGCTGCGCCGCTCGTGCCGCGAAGGCGTGTGCGGTTCGGACGCGATGAACGTCAACGGCAAGAACCGCCTGGCGTGCACGACGAACCTGAACGAGCTCTCGGAACCGATCATCCTGCGCCCGCTGCCGGGCCTGCCGGTGATCCGCGACCTGATCGTGGACATGACGCAGTTCTTCAAGCAGTACGAATCGATCAAGCCGTTCCTGATCAACGATTCGATCCCGCCGGAGAAGGAACGCCTGCAGACGCCGGCCGAGCGCGAGGAACTCGACGGCCTGTACGAATGCATCCTGTGCGCGTGCTGCTCGACGTCGTGCCCGTCGTTCTGGTGGAATCCGGACAAGTTCGTCGGCCCGGCCGGCCTGCTGCAGGCTTACCGCTTCATCGCCGACTCGCGCGACGAAGCGACCGGCCAGCGCCTGGACAACCTGGAAGACCCGTACCGCCTGTTCCGCTGCCACTCGATCATGAACTGCGTGGACGTCTGTCCGAAGGGCCTGAACCCGAACA
>NZ_JACHXS010000028.1 GCF_014192225.1 Pseudoduganella umbonata
GAAGGGTGACAGGGTTGCAATAAAATGGTGGCTGCGACTGTTTAATAAAAACACAGCACTCTGCAAACACGAAAGTGGACGTATAGGGTGTGACGCCTGCCCGGTGCTGGAAGATTAAATGATGGGGTGCAAGCTCTTGATTGAAGTCCCAGTAAACGGCGGCCGTAACTATAACGGTCCTAAGGTAGCGAAATTCCTTGTCGGGTAAGTTCCGACCTGCACGAATGGCGTAACGATGGCCACACTGTCTCCTCCCGAGACTCAGCGAAGTTGAAATGTTTGTGATGATGCAATCTACCCGCGGCTAGACGGAAAGACCCCATGAACCTTTACTGTAGCTTTGCATTGGACTTTGAACCAATCTGTGTAGGATAGGTGGGAGGCTTTGAAGCGGGGACGCCAGTTCTCGTGGAGCCAACCTTGAAATACCACCCTGGTTTGTTTGAGGTTCTAACCTTGGTCCGTTATCCGGATCGGGGACAGTGCATGGTAGGCAGTTTGACTGGGGCGGTCTCCTCCTAAAGTGTAACGGAGGAGTTCGAAGGTACGCTAGGTACGGTCGGACATCGTGCTAATAGTGCAATGGCATAAGCGTGCTTAACTGCGAGACCGACAAGTCGAGCAGGTACGAAAGTAGGACATAGTGATCCGGTGGTTCTGTATGGAAGGGCCATCGCTCAACGGATAAAAGGTACTCTGGGGATAACAGGCTGATTCCTCCCAAGAGTTCATATCGACGGGGGAGTTTGGCACCTCGATGTCGGCTCATCACATCCTGGGGCTGTAGCCGGTCCCAAGGGTATGGCTGTTCGCCATTTAAAGTGGTACGTGAGCTGGGTTTAAAACGTCGTGAGACAGTTTGGTCCCTATCTGCCGTGGGCGTTGGAAATTTGAAGGGGGCTGCTCCTAGTACGAGAGGACCGGAGTGGACGAACCTCTGGTGTACCGGTTGTCACGCCAGTGGCATTGCCGGGTAGCTAAGTTCGGAAGAGATAACCGCTGAAAGCATCTAAGCGGGAAACTTGCCTTGAGATGAGATTTCCCGGAGCCTTGAGCTCCTTGAAGGGTCGTTCGAGACCAGGACGTTGATAGGTCAGGTGTGGAAGTGCAGTAATGCATTAAGCTAACTGATACTAATTGCCCGTACGGCTTGTCCCTATAACCTTGACGGTTACAGTGCATTTACTCTTTGATGAGAGTTACCCTCGCTTTACTTCTTCCGGATTGAGATCGATTGCTGCTCC
>NZ_JACHXS010000029.1 GCF_014192225.1 Pseudoduganella umbonata
CTATAGCCGTCAAGGTTATAGGGACAAGTGAATAAGTGCACATGGTGGATGCCTTGGCGATTACAGGCGATGAAGGACGTAGAAGTCTGCGATAAGCTTCGGGGAGCTGACAAACGAGCATTGATCCGAAGATTTCCGAATGGGGAAACCCGGCCTTATAGGTCATCACTCACTGAATACATAGGTGTGTGAAGCGAACGCGGCGAACTGAAACATCTAAGTAGCTGCAGGAAAAGAAATCAACCGAGATTCCCAAAGTAGTGGCGAGCGAAATGGGAAGAGCCTGCATATGATAGTCGGACTGGTAGTGGAAGCCTCTGGAAATAGGCGCCATAGTGGGTGATAGCCCCGTACGCGAAATCAGACCGGTGGTACTAAGTATGCGACAAGTAGGGCGGGACACGAGAAATCCTGTCTGAATATGGGGGGACCATCCTCCAAGGCTAAATACTCGTAATCGACCGATAGTGAACCAGTACCGTGAGGGAAAGGCGAAAAGAACCCCGGGAGGGGAGTGAAATAGATCCTGAAACCGTGTGCATACAAACAGTCGGAGCGGACTTGTTCCGTGACGGCGTACCTTTTGTATAATGGGTCAGCGACTTACATTCAGTAGCGAGGTTAACCAAATAGGGGAGCCGCAGAGAAATCGAGTCCGAACAGGGCGTTAGTTGCTGGGTGTAGACCCGAAACCAAGTGATCTATCCATGGCCAGGTTGAAGGTGCGGTAACACGCACTGGAGGACCGAACCCACTAATGTTGAAAAATTAGGGGATGAGCTGTGGATAGGGGTGAAAGGCTAAACAAACTTGGAAATAGCTGGTTCTCTCCGAAAACTATTTAGGTAGTGCCTCAAGTATCACCATCGGGGGTAGAGCACTGTTATGGCTAGGGGGTCATCGCGACTTACCAAACCATTGCAAACTCCGAATACCGATGAGTGCGAGCTTGGGAGACAGACATCGGGTGCTAACGTCCGGTGTCAAGAGGGAAACAACCCAGACCGCCAGCTAAGGTCCCAAAGATTGGCTAAGTGGAAAACGAAGTGGGAAGGCTAAAACAGTCAGGATGTTGGCTTAGAAGCAGCCATCATTTAAAGAAAGCGTAATAGCTCACTGATCGAGTCGTCCTGCGCGGAAGATGTAACGGGGCTAAGCCAGTCACCGAAGCTGCGGATAT
>NZ_JACHXS010000030.1 GCF_014192225.1 Pseudoduganella umbonata
GTGGTGCCCACTATTGGGCGCGGCGGCTTCGCGACGTTGGCCACACGGTAAAGCTAATGGCGCCACAGTTCGTAAAGCCTTACGTCAAGGGGAACAAGCATGATGCGGCTGACGCTGAGGCCATCTGCGAAGCGGTCCGTCGGCCGACGATGCGGTTTGTTCCCATCAAGACGGTCGACCAGCAGAGCATTCTTGCCGTACATCGAGTACGGCAGGGGATGATTAAAGCCAGGACAGCTCAAGCAAATCAGATTCGAGGACTGCTGGCTGAATTCGGGTTGATTGTTCCGGTAGGGATCTCACACTTGTTTCTAAAGGTGCCCACCATGCTCGATGAAGCTAAAGACACCATACCTGGCGTATTTCGGGAACTCATCCACCGCCTGTTGGAGCACATGAAGGAACTAACACGCCAGGTTGATCAGCTGGAGATTCAAATTCATCAGTGGCATCGTGCCAGTGAGGTATCCCGGAACTTGGAACAGATTCCAGGGGTCGGCCCAATCACAGCCAGTGCCCTGGTGGCATCAATTGGCGATGCGCGCAACTTCAAGAATGGTCGGCAGCTAGCTGCATGGCTTGGATTGGTACCAAAACAGCACTCGAGCGGCGGCAAGACCAGACTGCAAGGCATCAGCAAGAGGGGCGACAGTTATCTACGTACCCTGCTGGTACACGGAGCACGAGCGGTCGTAAAAAGCGCCGAGCGAAAGCCTGAGCAGCATGTTTGGCTTAGCAAACTGATGGACCGCAGCCACAACAACATCGCGACTGTAGCGCAGGCAAACAAGAACGCGCGGGTCATCTGGGCCTTGATGGCACACGAACAGAAGTTCCGATCAGATTACGTCAGGACGTAATCTGATCGGTTGGAAAATGGTTCAGCTGTACAGTAGTAAGCAGATTCCACCAGTTGCGAGGACACTCAGAGGTTGATGGCAAAACAGGTTAGACCGTGGTCGACATAGCCCGATGACAGCGCAGTACCTTCAGTACGTTAAGGCGATGGGGCGTTGACCAGCGAAACCCATCAGGGACAGGGTTAAAACCCATACAAAGTCCGAATGTACGCTTGCAGACTTACCTATTTGCCTTTAACGACTGATGTGCTTGCAAATCGGGGGCGTCCATGTACGCTGTCA
>NZ_JACHXS010000031.1 GCF_014192225.1 Pseudoduganella umbonata
TCATGATGACGCCTCCCTCGATATCGTGGCTTGTTGACACTTCCACTTTGGCACATCGATGCCGTTTCGGAGGGGGCGTCCATCCCATTGCCTTGATGCTTGCCTTGTTCTTCCGGATCGATCAGCGCCAGCAAGTCCTTCTTGGCCTGCACCGCTGCTTCGCTGGTCAGCGCCTGCTGCGCCTTGGCCGAGTCCAGCAGGGCGGTGTCGAGCGTTTGCGCCGCCTTCAGCGAACCGACCGCTTCCATGGGTCCATCTGCGTCGACGCGACACCGGCGCCCCGGCCCGCGCGTGCCGCGGTGGTCAGCAGCACGCCTTCTCCGCCGCGCACCACGGCCCACGCATCGGTGCCCAATTCGAAGCCGGTTCCACGATACCCGCCGCGCTGCGCCGAGCCTGGCGACTGGGCGACCAGATAGCCAAGATTGAGCTGGGAAGCGGCACCGGACGTGGCCAGGCGCATGCGCAGCTGTCCCTGCGTGTCGTCCAGCTGCCACTGGTTGTAGCCGCCGCCATCGAAGGTCCGCGTATGGATGCCGGAGAGCGTGCCCGGATGGTTGGCGCCGGAGTCGACGCCGGCGGCGAACGGCGGCGCATCGGCACCCGTGTACAGCTGCGCCACCACGACCGGGCGGTCGATGTCGTTTTCGAGGAAGTCGACCAGCACCTCGGTGCCGATGCGCGGCGTGAACTGGCTGCCCCAGTTCGGACCGGCCAGCGCTTCGGCCACGCGCACCCAGGTACCCGAGCGCTCGTCGCCGGGGGCGCTGCCTTCTTCGTCCACGTCATGACCGAGTCCACCGGGATTGGCGCCGACGCCGCGCTGCCATGCAAACTGCACGCGCACCTGATGGTCGCGCATGGTGGTGGCCACTTCGTTGGCGACACCGACGACCAGGGCCGTTTGCGGGCCCAGCGCCGTGTGGGCATGGGGCAGGGCGGTCGCCACCGGCACCAGTGGCACGGCGTCGCGCACGCAGCCGAAGCGGTTGCGGTAGGTGCCCGGCTCCACGCGGGAGCGGGCACCGGCCAGCCGGGGCTCGAAGTTGTTGCGCGCCTCGTGCTCGACCCACAGCACCTTGAAGGCGTTGTCGCCGTCGGGATAGCGCTCGTGCTGGGTGA
>NZ_JACHXS010000032.1 GCF_014192225.1 Pseudoduganella umbonata
TTGATCGGAAGTCAGTGCACTGACCTGGGCCGACGTCAGCGCAGCGATCGCGTTCGTCTTCAGGCCGGCCACTGCGGACGTGCTCAGCGATGCCAGCGCGTCGGTCGACAGCGCGGCGATCTGCGCAGTGCCCATGCCGGCGATCTGGGCCGAGGTGAGGCCGGCCAATTGGGCCGAGGTCAGCGTTTCCAGCGCGTCGCTGTTCAGGGCGGCCAGCTGGCCAGTGCTCAGTGCACCCAACTGGTCCGAGGTCAGCGCTTTCAGTTGATCCGAACTCAGGGCCGAGATCACGCTCGTCTTCAACGCGCGCAGGTCAGCCGTTTCCAGTGCCCGCAGGTTGTCGGTCGACAGGGCTTGCACTTGTGCGCTGGTCAGGCCAGCAGCCTGGGCGGTCGTCAGCGCCTGGATCTGTGTCGTCGTCAGGCCGGCGGTGAACAGGTCTGCGTCCAGTGCACCCAGTTGTGTCGAGGTCAGTGCGGCAATGCCTGCCGAGGACAGGCCGGCAATCTGTGCGCTGTTCAGTTCAGCGATCACGGCACTCTTCAGGGCGCGCAGGTCGGCCGTTTCCATGGCGTTCAGGTCGGCACTATTCAGTGCACCGATCTGGCCGGTGGTCAGGGCGCCCGCCTGGGCAGTGGTCAGGGCTACCAGTTGTGCCAAGGTCAGAGCATCAACCTGCGCCGACGTCAGCGCGGCAATCGCGCTGGTCTTCAGGGCGGCGACTGCGGACGTGCTCAGCGATGCCAGCGCGTCGGTCGACAGCGCGGCGATCTGGGCGGTACTCATGCCGGCGATCTGTGCCGAGGTCAGGCCGGCCAGTTGGGCCGACGTCAGGTTTTCCAGCGCATCGCTGTTCAGGGCCGCCATCTGGCCGGTGCTCAATGCCGACAGCTGGGCCGAGGTCAGGGCCTTGATCTGGTCGGAGCTCAGGGCCGAGATCACGTTCGTCTTCAACGCACGCAGGTCGGCCGTTTCCATGGCCTGCAGGTTGTCGGTCGACAGGGCTTGCACTTGCGCGCTCGTCAGGCCAGCAGCCTGGGC
>NZ_JACHXS010000033.1 GCF_014192225.1 Pseudoduganella umbonata
TACGACCAGATCGACGCTGCTCCGGAAGAAAAAGCACGCGGCATCACGATCAACACCGCGCACGTCGAGTACGAAACCGCTGCCCGTCACTACGCGCACGTTGACTGCCCAGGCCACGCCGACTACATCAAGAACATGATCACCGGCGCTGCCCAGATGGACGGCGCGATCCTGGTGTGCTCCGCAGCTGACGGCCCGATGCCGCAGACCCGCGAACACATCCTGCTGGCCCGTCAGGTTGGCGTGCCTTACATCATCGTGTTCCTGAACAAGTGCGACCTGGTCGACGACGCAGAACTGCTGGAACTGGTGGAAATGGAAGTGCGCGAGCTGCTGTCCAAGTACGAGTTCCCTGGCGACGACCTGCCAATCATCAAAGGTTCGGCACGTATGGCCCTGGAAGGCCAGCCGGGCGAAATGGGCGAAGAGTGCATCATCCGCCTGGCGGACGCACTGGACACCTACATCCCGACGCCTGAGCGCGCTGTGGACGGCGCCTTCCTGATGCCTGTGGAAGACGTGTTCTCGATCTCCGGCCGCGGTACCGTGGTGACCGGCCGTGTCGAGCGTGGCGTGATCAAGGTCGGCGAAGAAATCGAAATCGTCGGCATCATCGACACCGTGAAGACGACCTGCACCGGCGTGGAAATGTTCCGCAAGCTGCTGGACCAGGGTCAAGCTGGCGACAACGTCGGCCTGCTGCTGCGCGGCACCAAGCGTGAAGACGTGCAGCGTGGCCAGGTTCTGGCCAAGCCGGGCTCGATCAAGCCGCACAACCACTTCACCGGCGAGATCTATGTTCTGTCGAAGGATGAAGGCGGCCGTCACACCCCGTTCTTCAACAACTACCGTCCTCAGTTCTACTTCCGTACGACGGACGTGACCGGCTCGATCGAGCTGCCAGCGGACAAAGAGATGGTCATGCCGGGCGACAACGTGTCGATCACCGTCAAGCTGATCTCCCCGATCGCGATGGAAGAAGGCCTGCGTTTCGCAATCCGTGAAGGCGGCCGTACCGTCGGCGCGGGTGT